>NC_007908.1:0-2400000 GCF_000013605.1 Rhodoferax ferrireducens T118 | reverse complement strand
TCCATCTTTGTGAATGACGGTTGGATTTCCGCATTCCGGGCAGATTTTGCCGGCCATGGTACTTGGTGCTCCCTGATTTTTTGGGGCATCAAGCACGCCCATGTCACGCAAGGGGAAACCTTCCTCGTCAAGCACCCCAAGCATGGCATAGCGGTGAATAATCAGTCTCGCGACATACGCAACCGTTGAAGGCCAGGTCTGCTGGCGGCGCTCCCCACGCGGCAAGCCCGGCACAAATGCCATGAAGTGGCCCAACGGTTCAGCATAGTTGAGCAGCTTGCGCAGCTTCATGCCGATCCACGCCGGATCGATCACTCGCATGTCCAGCGAGAGCAGTCGGGCCAATCCATCGAGTGCTCTTGGGTAATTACCTGAAAAGCCGACGGAGCAAGGTCGGGTCACAATGGCACCGTCAGGACCGGGCAAATTCACCTCTTTGAGTGTGACAGTGAATGCCTCGCCAGTCGCGGGATTGTCGACATCCACCGACCATGCCAGCGTGCCCGAGGGACCAGTCTGCGGTTCGCCCCGGCTGAACATGGCATCCAGCACGGGCGTTGGCACTTTGGTGTCGTTGCCGCCCAAGGCCGTGAGTTGATCACAGCGCCAGCGAATGACCGCCGCCGTGGCAGCCACCACACCCGGGAACAGACGGAGTTGGCCATGCGGCGGAAATGGCATCTCAAACGAATGCTCCTCGGCGACCGTGGCCAATGCGTCGAGCTTCAACTGCAACCAGGCCGGATCATTGGCGCGCAAATCCATGGAAAGCGTTTTGGCGAGTGCGCCCAAACCACGCGGCTGCTCTGTGCCATTGACCCACACCTCGAAGGGTTTGGGCGCGCCGCCTTCTTCGGGGGCCAACTCACCAACGAATAATGCAAAGTCCCCAAAAGGGTGATGCACCATGAACGTCCAAGCCGGATTGCCCGCAGGCAGCTCGGGGCGACTCGGCCAGCGCAAGGACGACAGCACAGCGGCTGGCAGACGCTCCAGCGCCAGTCGCTGGTTCGCGCTGTCAATTTGCAAGGCTGTTGCGGCGGCTGGGGCGGAGGATGAGCCCAAGGCAGGCGTCACGCTCAACACCGACCCCAGCACCGAGTTGGGTCGATAGGTGGCCAAGCCCTTTAAGCCCGACTGCCAGGCCTCCATATACAGGTTCTGAAAGTCGGCATAGGGATAGTTAACCGGAACATTGACCGTCTTGGAAATGGCGGTATCAATAAACGGCGCAACTGCGGCCACCATGGCTTCATGGGCCTGGGCACTCATTTCCAGCGCGGTAACGAATGCCGGGGTCAGTGCGGTGTCCTTGCCATAAAGGTGGCGATAAAGGCGCCAGGCGTGATCTTCCACAGCATACTCTTTGAAGCTGCCGTCAGCCATGCGCTTTTTGCGGGTGTAACTCCAGCTGAACGCGGGCTCGATGCCGTTGCTGGCGTTATCCGCAAAAGCCAGGCTGATGGTGCCGGTAGGCGCAATCGAGAGTAAATGCGAGTTGCGAAGACCATGCGTACGAACGCGTTCCTTCAGGGCGGGTGGCAAACGCGATGCGAACCTCTGGCCGGTGAGGTAAAGATCAGCATTGAACAAGGGGAAGGCCCCGCGTTCTTGCGCCAGATCGACCGAGGCATCGTAGGCGGTGTCGCGCATCAATTCGGAAATATCGCGTGCCATGTCGCGTGCCGCTTGCGTGTCGTAGCGCAAATTGAGCATCACCAGAGCGTCACCGAGCCCGGTATAACCCAGGCCAATGCGGCGCTTGCTGCGCGCCTCTTCCTGTTGCTGTGGCAAGGGCCAGACCGTCACGTCAAGTACGTTGTCGAGCATGCGCGTTGCTACGCGCGCTACTTCGACAAAAGCCGCCTTGTCAAAACTGGCAGCCTTTTCAAAGGGTTGTTTGATGAAGCGTGTCAGATCAATCGAGCCCAGGCAACAGCAACCGTAAGGAGGCAAGGGCTGCTCAGCGCAAGGATTGGTGCTGGCAATAGTCTCGCAATAAGAGAGGTTGTTGTCGCGATTGATGTGATCCAGGAACAAGACACCGGGCTCGGCATGATCATAGGTCGAGCGCATGATTTGATCCCATAATTCGCGCGCTTGTAAGGTCCGGTAGACCCAGATACCACTGTCAGTCACATGATGCGCCCCCGCTTCTTTTTGCGCAGGTCCTGGTTCAGCACGATGGACAAGGGCAAATGCCGCGTCTTTTTGCACCGCCTGCATGAAGGTATCGGTGATACCCACTGAAATATTGAAATTCTTCAGGTCACCGGTGTCCTTGGCATGGATGAACTCTTCAATATCAGGATGATCGCAGCGCAGAACACCCATTTGTGCGCCACGCCGGGCGCCAGCGGATTCGACCGTTTCGCAGGACCGATCAAACACGCGCATGTAGCTCACGGGGCCTGACGCACTGCTTTGCGTGCTGCCAACCCAGGCGCCGCGCGGGCGGATGCGGGAGAAGTCATAACCCACGCCACCGCCACGACGCATGGTCTCGGCCGCCTCGGTCAGCGCGGTGTAAATGCCGGGATGTCCGTCTTCCACATGGGCGATCGAGTCGCCGACGGGCTGCACAAAACAGTTGATCAAGGTGGCAGCCAGATCAGTGCCAGCCGCGGATTGAATGCGTCCGGCGGGTAGGAATCCGTTTTGCAGGGCCTGCAGAAACTTGGTTTCCCATTGCTTTTGCTGCTCTGGCGCCTCTACCTGAGCCAAAGCATGTGCAACACGCTGATTGACGTCAACAATGGTTTTTTCGGACCCTTTGCTGTACTTCTCAATCAGAACCTCTTCGCTGATGGGCTGGGGGGCAAGGGCGTGGATTGGCTTTGTTCGTGAGGGAGTTTTTTGGGTCATTATTTGTTCCTAAATTCTAGGGAATACTTGATTCCAGGTCGTGCGCTTTTCCCAGGGGGACTGTCGGGTACATGGTCTGCGTCAGCATGTGTGATGCGGGCATCACATTACAGCAAGACATTTGTTCGCCGTGAGCCCTTGGTCCGCGTCCAGACAGGTCCGTCAGGCCGGGACAGCGTCAACTTGACCATTCTACCGATTTGACGACCGGCGCCGCGTCAAAAAGAGGTCAGCAGACAGCGTTGACCGAAAAAAAAGCCCTCTGCTCGATTGCTAGAGGGCTTTTGACTCCAAGTGGAGCCTCAGTTGGCTTAAGCCGTTTCGCCGTAAACCGAAACTGTGATTTCCACCAGCACGTCGGTATGCAAGGCGACGCTGACTTTACTGTCGCCAACCACCTTGATCGGGCCATTGGGCATGCGAATTTGCGCCTTGGTTACCTTGAAGCCCGTCTTGGTCAGTTCTTCAGCGATATCGGCATTGGTCACAGAACCAAAGAGACGACCATCAACACCGGCCTTTTGGGTCAGCTTGCAGGTGGTACCTGCAAGCTTTTCGCCAACAGTCTGCGATTCAGCCAATTTGGCTGCGGCAGCTTTTTCGAGTTCAGCGCGCTTGGCTTCAAACTCTTGCTTCGCCGACGCCGTGGCGCGACGAGCGCGGCCAGAGGGAATCAGGAAGTTGCGGGCATAACCGTCTTTAACGCGCACGACCTCACCGAGATTACCAAGGTTCACAACCTTGTCGAGCAGAATAATTTGCATGATTGTGTTCCTTAAATCTTGTGCTGGTCGCTGTACGGCAGCATCGCAAGGAAACGTGCGCGCTTGATAGCGGTGTTGAGCTGACGCTGAAAAATGGCACGGGTGCCAGTCAGGCGAGCGGGAATGATCTTGCCGTTTTCGGCAATGAAATCGCGCAAGGTATCAATGTCCTTGTAATCGATCTCTTCAACGCCAGTCACGGTAAAGCGGCAAAAGCGCTTGCGCTTGAACAGCAGGTTCTGTGCTGGGCGCTTGGGGCGCTTGTCTTTGTTATTGAAACGTTTTGGTCCGGCCATGATGGACTCCTTAAATATTTATGAATTCGTTAATCTTGCTGAAATTCTTGAATGTGAAACACGACGTGCTTGCCATTGCGAGGTGTCGCCAGAAAACCGTTGAATCTCCAGGCACTGGCTATGGCTTGTTTTGCAAGCCGCTCAGCCATTGCACCAAAGGCCACCGCTTTCAGTGTCACCTTCACTTGTCTTATCTGCCCTGCTTCCTGAATCTCTGACTCATGCTCAAGTCTGATGTTCAGCGCCGGCAAACCGGCTGGTGTGTACCGCAGGGAATCAATTCCGGCGATACAGGCAGTCAAAACAAGCTGGTTGGCAACGTGGTTCACGCCCTTTGCAGGCAAAGAAGCCCTTAAGCCTGGTACTCGGCCTGCTGGGTCTTGCGGGCATCTTCACGTTCGACAGTTTTCATCATCGAAGAAGGACCGGTATCGGCTTTTTTCTTCAAAACAGTCAGATGACGCAGCACAGCATCATTAAACTTGAACGCGTGCTCCAACTCTGCCATGACAGCCTGGTCAGCTTCGATGTTGACGCAAAGGTAGTGGGCTTTGGCAAGCTTGTTGATCATGTAGACCAACTGGCGACGGCCCCAGTCTTCAACACGGTGCACTTTGCCGCCACCGGCAGTGATCATGCCCTTGTAACGTTCCAGCATGGCGGGAACCTGCTCGCTCTGATCCGGATGGATCATGAGAATGATTTCGTAATGACGCATTGATACTCCTTGTGGATGGCCCACATTGGGCAGAAAAAACCACCCTCAGCGTCTAATTGAGGTGTGGTAAGGCGAAGCCTCGCATTATATGCCAATGTCAGACCGACCGGTAACGTTACATCAACCGGGCGACGAAGATTCTGATCGAGACAGAAGACTGACCAGCACAGTGACCACAAAACCCGCCAAAACGCCAAATACTCCGGCAGAAACAGGCTGAATATCGAGCCATAACCCCGTGCCACTCAAGCCCAATACCGATCTAAGCGCTACGGAATTCACGGCCATGTAGTAGATCGTTAGTCCAAGACCTGTGATCATCCCGACGACGGCGGCCAACCGTGTCGTACGGCGCCAGAATATTCCCAACACCATCACCGGTACAAATGCGGCCCCAGCCAAAGAGAAAGAAGCCGAGACAAGATAAAGGATATCTGCAGGCCGCTGCGCAGCCACATAGGCAGCGACCAGGGCGACCAGCAACAGCGCAAACTTCGACAACATGACCCGTCTGACCGCCTCCGACTGGCTACTCCCGCCTCGATAGAAAAGATCATGTGCCAGCGCATTTCCAATCGTCAACAACAAGCCATCCGCCGTTGAGAGTGCAGCAGCAAGTCCACCCGCAGCCACAAGGCCGGACACAACATAAGGCAAGCCGCCCAACTCAGGCGTGGCCAGCATCACAATGTCCGCTCCCAGTTTGAGCTCTGAAAACTGGAGAATGTGGTCTCCATTGACATCGCTGACAGACACCAGCGTCGGGTCTACCTTCGCCCACTGTGCGATCCACACGGGCAATGAATCAAAGTTCTGCCCGACCAGTTGGCTCATGACCTCAAATTTCACCAGCACGGCCAAGGCGGGGGCAGACAAATACAGCAACGCAATAAAAAAAAGCGACCAGACGACGGATGTACGTGCCTCGGCCACCGTGCGAGTTGTATAAAAGCGCGTCAGCAAGTGAGGCAAACCAGCGGTCCCCACCATCAGACAAAACGTCAATGCCAGAAAGTTGCGCCGCGAAACATCAAACGCCTTCTTTTCATCAGCGCTCCCCTGCGGATCGCCAGCAAATGGTTTGGCGTGTGCTGGCATGCCGCCCAAGGGCTGCGCTCGATCCAGGTTATCTTGCATCGCATGCATCCAGCGCTCACGCGCGCTGACGGTGTCCTTTGGCAGCGCCGCAAGCTCACGTCTTGCGGCAACGACAATCGATTCATCCACTCGATGTTCGTTCAGAAAACGAATCTTTTCCCTTATCGTGTTTCGTTCACTCTCAAGCGATGCTTCCACGTGTTGCAGCTTGCGCTCATAGTCCCGCGCTCGCCGGGCGTATTCATTGATCACCTGCAGCTCGGCCGGCGAATCGATAAGTTGCCGTTCCAATTCCGTAATTTTTTGCAGTTGCTGCCCGTAAACAAACGGCGCCAATGGATTGCCCAATTGTTTGTAGGCCAGCCATGAAACAGGAATCAAAAAAGCCAGAATCAGTACAACATACTGAGTCACCTGCGTCCAGGTTACAGCCCGCATGCCGCCTAAAAACGAGCACACAAGAACGCCGCCCAACCCCAGCAAAATGCCAATTTCAAACTGAACACCAGTCAAACGGGACGTTATCAATCCTACGCCGTAAATCTGTGCCACGACATAGGTAAAAGAACACAGAACCGCCGCAAAAGCCGCAATCATCCGTGGCCAACGGCCCCCAAAACGGACGCCAAAATAGTCCGGAACTGTGTACAGATCGAGCTTTCTCAGATAAGGCGCGACAAGCAGCCCAACCAGGCAGAAGCCCCCCGTCCAGCCCAGCACATAGACCAGCCCTCCAGGCTGCGATGGTGTCCCTGAAAACCCCTGCAGGTAGAGCCCCCCCGCCATACTGATAAACGAGGCAGCACTCATCCAGTCGGCGGCAACCGCCATGCCGTTGTAAACAGCGGGGATGCTGCGTCCGGCAACGTAATACTCCGAGGCATCCGAAGTACGACCGTAGATCCCTATCACTGCGTACAAGGCGACTGTGGCGAACAAAAAAATGGAACCAACCCACATCTTCTTCAGCCCCAACCTCTCGGCGAGGGCCAGAGCCAGCAAGAACAGCAGCAAGCAAACAACGTACGCGGAGAATCGCCAATGAAGCCGGTGCTTGTAGGCGGTGTATGCAGCATCGGCCGTCGTAATTTCTCTGTCGCGCCGATTCGCAACCCAGGCGAACACCGCCACGACGGCGATAAAAATAAACACGCTGCCCTGGGCCGCGAACCAGTAGCCCAAGGGCCAGCCAGCGACGATTATCTGCAGGTCGCGTGCGAAGAACACCACGCCGAACGACGCCGCAAACCAGATCGCAAGAAGCCAGCCATGCAAGCGAAAACCGCCTGGTATTGGCTTGAATTCACCTACCTCCACCGCTGGATTCAACATCGCTGCATCATGACAGCCTGTGAAGGCTCAGGCCATAGGGGTTTGCTATTGCCCGGCCAGCCTCTGCCAGGTTGCAATCACGGAATCCGGATTCAGGGAAATCGATGAAATCCCTTCCTTGGCGAGCCACTCCGCAAAGTCAGGATGATCGCTGGGCCCCTGACCACAAATGCCAATGTACTTGCCTTCGGCTTTGCAGGCATTGATAGCCTGGCTGATGAGCGCGGTAACAGCAGGGTCGCGTTCATCAAAGTCAGCCGCCAGCAACTCCAGGCCGGAGTCACGATCGAGTCCCAGGGTCAGCTGGGTCAGGTCATTGGAGCCAATCGAGAAGCCATCAAAATACTGAAGAAACTGGCTTGCCAAAATGGCGTTGCTGGGGATCTCGCACATCATGATGATCTTCAGACCGTTTTCACCGCGTTTGAGTCCGTGGGTGGCCAACAGTTCGGTCACCTTTTTGGCTTGTCCCAACGTCCGGACAAACGGCACCATCACTTGGACGTTGCTCAAGCCCATGTCCTGGCGAACACGTTTGAGCGCCTCGCATTCCATCGCAAAGGCCTCACCGAAATCAGCGCTGACATAACGTGCGGCGCCACGGAAACCGAGCATGGGGTTCTCTTCTTCGGGCTCGTAGCGGCTGCCACCAATCAGTTTGCGGTATTCATTGCTCTTGAAATCGGACAGACGCACAATGACGGGCTTGGGCCAAAACGCGGCAGCGATCGTCGCGACACCTTCGGCGACCCGGTCCACATAAAAAGCGCGCGGCGAGGCATGGCCACGGGCAACGGATTCGACCGCCTTTTTAAGATCTGCGTCAATGTTGGGGTAGTCCAGAATCGCCTTGGGATGCACACCGATGTTGTTGTTGATGATGAACTCGAGGCGCGCCAAACCGACGCCTTCATTGGGCAACTGGCAAAAATCAAACGCCAGCTGCGGGTTGCCGACATTCATCATGATCTTGACGGCAGTTTTGGGTAGTTCGCCGCGTTGAACTTCGGTGATTTCGGCTTCCAGCAAGCCATCATAAATAAAACCGGTGTCACCCTCTGAGCAACTGACAGTCACCAGCATGCCGTCCTTGAGCGCCTCGGTCGCATTCCCACACCCGACTACCGCCGGTATACCCAGCTCGCGCGCGATGATGGCGGCATGACAGGTGCGTCCGCCCCGATTGGTCACAATGGCCGAGGCCCGCTTCATCACCGGCTCCCAGTTGGGATCGGTCATATCTGTCACAAGAATATCGCCAGCTTGCACCTTGTCCATCTCGCTGATGTTGTGCACGATGCGAACCGGGCCCGTGCCGATCTTCTGGCCAATGGCCCGCCCTTCGACGATCACGGCACTCTTGCCCTTGCCCTTGAGCTTGTAACGGTACTCGGCCTTGCCTGCGGACTGGCTCTTCACCGTCTCCGGACGGGCCTGCAAAATGTACAGTTCGCCGTCCAACCCGTCTTTGCCCCATTCAATGTCCATGGCACGGCCATAGTGCTCCTCAATCACCAACGCATATGCAGCCAGCTTCTCAACATCGGCCTCGGTCAATGAATAACGGTTGCGCATCTCGGTCGGCACATCCGTGGTTTTGACCAGCTTGCCGCCGTGGGCTTTTTCCTCGGGCGTTGTGAACTGCATCTGGATCAACTTGGAACCCAAACTGCGGCGGATCACGGCCCGCTTGCCCGCCTTGAGCATCGGCTTGTGCACATAAAACTCGTCCGGATTCACAGCACCCTGCACCACGGTCTCTCCCAGGCCGTAACTGGAGGTGATAAACACCACATCCTGAAAACCGGACTCGGTGTCAATGGTGAACATGACGCCCGCTGCGCCCAAGTCTGAACGCACCATGCGCTGAATGCCCGCGCTCAAGGCCACGTGCTCGTGGGCAAAGCCTTTGTGTACCCGGTAACTGATGGCACGGTCGTTGTACAAAGAGGCGAAAACTTCCCTGATTTTGTGCAGGATCTCGTCGATACCGATCACATTTAAAAAAGTTTCTTGCTGGCCGGCAAAGGAGGCATCCGGCAAATCTTCGGCCGTCGCGGACGAACGTACGGCAAAGGAGGCATGCGGATTGTCGGCACTCAGGGTAATGAAGGATTCACGAATGGCCTTTTCAAGGTCAGCCGGAAAGGGCTGCGCCTCAACCATGGCCCGAATCTCCGCACCCACCTGCGCCAGCGCCCGCACGTCGTCAGTGTCGAGGGCACCCAGGCGGGCATTGATCCTCCCGGCGAGGTCCTCATAAGCCAGAAAATCGCGGAACGCATGGGCTGTGGTCGCAAAACCGGTGGGCACTTTCACGCCGGTTGGCAAGTTTGAAATCATCTCGCCGAGACTGGCGTTTTTGCCGCCAACCGACTCGACGTCGGTCATTCTCAGGTTTTCAAACGGAACGACCAAGGCGGTCGAGCTAAAAAGGTCAGACATGGGAAAGCTCCAGAAGTTAAAAATGGATCAATGCACAAGCCCGGGCGCTCTGGTGCGCAGGCCATGCCCATGTCAACAGCTTGACTTTGTCGTTGTTCTAATCGGTCAGTGCAGTACATGGAAGAATTGGGTTGAATTTTTGCCATTGTAGGCTGCGAGTCGGCCGGGCGCAGCTGGCCCGTGCACAATGCCACAAGACAACCTAATCCTCACACACCATGTCGCAACGCACTGTATTTTTCATATCCGATGGCACCGGCATCACCGCAGAAACCTTCGGTAACGCCATCCTGGCCCAGTTTGAAACCAATTTCCGGCATGTCAGGCTGCCATTTACCGACTCTGTCGACAAAGCGCACCAAGCGGTCCGGGAAATCAACCATGCCGGCATCGTGGACGGCAACAAGTCCATTGTTTTTACGACGCTTGTTGATATGGAGGTGCTCAAAGTCATCACAGACAACTGCCACGGCATGGTGTTGGACATGTTTAGCACTTTTGTCCATCCCCTTGAATCCGAGCTCAATCTCAAGTCCAGCCACCGCATTGGCCGCTTCACCGATGCCAGCAAAAGCAGCGCCTACCAATCGCGCATTGAAGCCATTAACTTCTCACTGGCTCATGACGATGGGCAATCCAACACCGACCTGGAGCACTCCGATATTATTTTGGTTGGCGTCAGCCGAAGCGGAAAAACGCCGACTTCACTCTATCTGGCGATGCAATATGGGCTCAAAGCCTCCAACTACCCACTGATTCCAGACGACTTTGAGCGCCAACAGTTGCCCCCCGCGCTAAAGGCTCATAAAAGCAAACTTTTTGGTCTGACGATCCAGCCTGAACGTTTGAGCGAAATTCGCAACGAGCGCAGGCCCAATTCCAAATACGCCTCGCTGGAGAACTGCCGCATGGAAGTGAGTGAAGCTGAAGCCATGATGCGCCGCAGCGGTATCCGGTGGTTGTCCACCACCACCAAATCGATTGAAGAAATATCGACCACCATCCTGCAGGAAATCAGACCGGAACGCCTGGCCTATTGATTTGCTTCAATCAGGCCCTGGATGTCAACTGGATTACCCTGCGCGCAGGGCAACGATCGAACCATGACCGATTCAAACCAGAATATCCTTGGCCAGCCGTTGACCGGCTGGCGATTGCGGCTTGACACCATCATCTTTGAGGTCGATACACGCGCCGGGCGCTGGACTAGGATCGCCAACGCCACCTGAGTTGGCATGCCGACAAATTGACATTACTTTTTTGGAGATCAACTTGTTTCAAAACTCTATTGCGGGTGGCCTGCCAAAGTCGGCCAAGCTTGCCGGGACGCATCAGCAGATGGTTGACCCTCGCGGCAAGGTGTTACCCGGTCTGTCACCGGATCAGGTCGGCTTGTGCCCACAGCGCACGAATCGCGTCATGGCGGTACTGCAAGCCGAGGTGGATCGCCAGCGCCTGCCCGGCGCCGTTGTTCTGATTGCCCGGCACGGCAAGCTGGCCCTGTTTGACAGTTTGGGCGCGCTGGACCCAGCCACGAATTCCCCCATGACGCGGGACGCCATATTCCGCATTTATTCCATGACCAAGCCCATTGTGTCGGTGGCCGCCATGATGTTGATGGAACAGGGGCAACTGTTGTTGAATGACCCGGTGGCCAAATACCTGCCCGAATACGCGATGCAGAAGGTGGCCCATCTGGTTGACGGGGCGGTCCAACTGCAAGCCGTGCGACAAGCGGCCACGCTGCAGGACTTGTTGCGGCACACGGCCGGCCTGACCTATGAATTCATGGGCAATGCATCGGTGCAGCGGCAGTACGCGCAAATCAGAATCGGCTCGCGTGGACGCAGCAATGCCGAGCTTTCGCATCAACTGGCCGCTTTGCCGCTGCTGTTTGAGCCCGGTACCGTATGGGAGTATGGCCGCGCCACGGATGTACTGGGGCGCGTGGTGGAAATAGTCAGCGGCCAGACGCTAGGCGCGTATCTACAGGACCACATTTTCAAGCCGCTGGGTATGACCGACACCGGGTTTTCCGTGCCACCCGAACAGCACGCTCGCATTGCCGAACCCTTTGCCCGCGACCCCGAAGGCGGGGTGCAAATGCGGCTGATCGATGTGCGCGAGAACGCGGCTCTGGAATCCGGTGGCGGTGGCCTGGCGTCAACGGCTATGGATTACGCGCGATTTTTGCAGTTCATGCTAAACAAGGGCGAACTCGACGGCGTGCGCCTGTTGGGGCCCAGAACGGTCGAATTCATGACCGCGGACCATCTTGGGGAAATCCCTGTGAACAGTGGTGCATCGCGCGCCCTGTTGCCGCCGGGTCATGGTTTCGGGCTGGGTGTTGCGGTCCGCAAGAATCTGGGCGTCGCGTCGGTGCCAGGTTCGGTCGGCAGTTATTTCTGGGGCGGCATGGCAGGCACCACCTTCTTTGTGGATCCGGCCGAAGACCTGTTTGCCGTTCTAATGCTGCAGGCCCCCAACCAGCGCGAGTACTACCGTATGCTGTTTCGTGATCTGGTCTACGCCACGCTGATTGATTGAATCAACTATTCTATAAATTTATAATAAATCGGCTTCTAGCCTCCGTGAAATAAGCATAGTTAGCTATACATATAGTAGCGGTTATCAATCTCAATCTTCGGCGACTTGCAGCACCAGCTTGCCAAAGTTCTCGCCGCTGAAGAGCTTGTTGAGGGCTTCAGGGAAGGCATCCAGCCCCTTGACGACGTCCTCCTTGCTTTTCATGCGCCCGTCCTTGAGGTAGCCCGCCATCTCGGTCACCGCCAGGTGGTAGCGGTCGGCGTAGTCAAACACCACAATACCTTCCATGCGGGCGCGATTGACCAGCAGGCTCAGGTAGTTCTTGGGACCTTGTACAGCCGTCGTGTTGTTGTACTGGCTGATGGCACCGCAGATGATGATGCGGGCGCCGCGGTTGATACGCGTCAACACGGTATCCAGAATCTCGCCGCCGACGTTGTCAAAGTAGACGTCAACACCTGCCGGGCAATGTTGCTTCAAACCGTCCTTGACAGCACTGGGACCGGCCTTGTAGTCAATACAGGCATCAAAACCCAACTCTTTGACTACCCAGTCACACTTGGCCTGGCCGCCGGCAATGCCAACCGCGCGGCAACCCTTGATCTTCGCCATCTGGCCCACGGTCTGACCGACGGCGCCGGCCGCACCGGACACCACCACGGTTTCGCCCGCCCTGGGTTGGCCGACGTCCATCAGGCCAAAGTAACCGGTCATGCCTGGCATGCCCAGCACATTAAGCCACTGCGTCAGCGTGCCCATGCTCAAGTCAATTTTGACCAGGCCACTGCGTTTGAAGTCGGCTTGCACCAGCGTCAGGTACTCCTGGACGCCGAATCCTGCCGAAACGTAGTCGCCCACGGCAAATTGCGGATTTCTGGAAGCAATGACTTTGCCCACCCCGCCAGCGCGCATCACCTCGCCAATGGCCACGGGAGGAATGTAGCTTTTGCCTTCATTCATCCAGCCGCGCATGGCGGGGTCCAGCGAAAGTGCCAGTGTTTTGAGCAGCACACCGCCCTCAACCGGTTCCGCGACCGCCTCAAGGGTACTTTGCCAGTTGGCGCGGGTGGGTAGGCCGACAGGACGGGAGGCCAGGCGAATCTGGTGATTGGTCAAGGTGGCAAGTGCTGGCATGAAAAACTCCGGAAATTGAAACCGACTGATCCTAGCGCGAGCCGATACAGACGCGGGTAGCGAAAGCGACAGACGGCTCGAACGATCCCTGTATTGCGGCCTGAATTGACCTTTCACGGCGTCAGCATCTGGTTTTTGCGTCTACGCGAATATTGATCTAAAACAAGTTAAAAATTTATATCGTGGTGCAAAATTTCGTCTGACGGAATTATGCAGATCGCAAACCCGCTCTTTTGCATGACCGCAACACGAAAGGCCAACGATGTTTCAGGTACGAATTCACGGACGTGGGGGGCAAGGGGTGGTGACCGGTGCAGAAATGCTCTCGATCGCAGGTTTTTTGGGAGGTCGGCATGCGCAGGCCTTTCCCAGTTTTGGCTCAGAGCGCACCGGCGCGCCGGTGGTGGCTTATTGCCGCATGGACGACCAGGAAATCCGCTTGCGCGAACCGGTCATGGAGCCCGATGCGATCATCATTCAGGATCCGACTCTGTTGAATCAGGTAGATGTTTTTAGCGGACTCAAGAAAGATGGCTACATCCTGATCAATACCACCCGCACATTCGGGGAGTTGGGTTTGGGCGAGTTCGTCAGAGACTTCCAGAGGGACCATTTGCTGACCGTTGGCGCGACCGAGCTGTCCATCAAACATGTCGGGCGCCCGGTACCCAACGTGCCGCTATTGGGGGCCTTCGCGGCCGCCACTGGACTCATCACGCTCGAAGCGGTGCAGGCGGCCATCAGTCAAAAATTCAAGGGTGCGGTCGCGCAAGGCAACAAGGATGCCGCTCGGGACGCCTATGAAATAGTCAAACAACACGTAGCCAAGAGGGAGGCACACCATGCTTAAACAATGTGAAGGCTCGCATGCGGTGGCTCTGGCGGTGGCCATGAGCCGCCCTGAAGTTATTTGCGCCTACCCCATTTCACCCCAAACCCACATCGTTGAAGGCCTGGGAGAGATGGTTAAGTCCGGCTCCCTCGAACACTGTGAGTTCATCAATGTCGAGTCCGAATTTGCCGCAATGAGCGTTGCCATTGGCGCCTCCGCTGCGGGGGCTCGGGCCTATACGGCAACGGCCAGCCAAGGCCTGCTGTTCATGGCCGAAGCGGTTTACAACGCCTCCGGGCTGGGCCTGCCAATTGTCATGACGGTGGCCAATCGCTCGATTGGCGCGCCCATCAACATCTGGAACGACCACACCGACAGCATGTCGATGCGAGACGCCGGCTGGCTGCAGATATTTGCCGAAACCAACCAGGAAGCACTGGACCTGCACATTCAGGCTTTCAAAATTGCCGAAGAATTATCGCTGCCTGTGATGGTGTGCATGGATGGCTTCATTTTGACGCACGCCTACGAGCGGGTCGACGTGCCGGACCAAGCCCAGGTGGATCGATTTTTGCCGCCCTATGAACCCCGTCAGGTGCTCGACCCGAACGAGCCCGTCACGATTGGTGCCATGGTGGGCCCCGAGGCGTTTACCGAGGTGCGCTACCTGGCGCATGCCAAGCAGATGCAGGCGCTCGACCTGATTCCGCAAATTGCCGACGAATTCAAACAAATTTTTGGGCGTGACTCCGGCGGCTTGATCAAGACCTACCGTCTGGAAGACGCCGAGACCATCGTGATTGCCTTGGGCTCGGTACTGGGCACCATCAAGGACACCGTGGACGACATGCGCAAACAGGGCATCAAGATTGGCGTGCTCGGCATTACCTCCTATCGCCCGTTCCCGATTAACGCCATTCGGGAGGCGACAGCAAACGCCAAGCGCATCGTGGTCATTGAGAAATGTTTTGCCGTCGGCATTGGCGGTATCGTTTCTCGTGATGTGCGCAGCGCCGTGCGTAACCGGCCGCAGCCAGTGCTGACGGTGGTTGCCGGCTTGGGTGGACGGCCAATCACCAAGGCCTCTTTGAACAAATTGCTGCTTGACGCCATTGCTGACAAGCTTGAACTGCTGACCTTCCTGGACCTCGACTGGGACATTGTCAACCGTGTGCTTGATCGCGAGAAGAAGAAACGTCGCTCCGGTCCGGTGGCCGAAGGCATTTTGCGTGACATCGGCACGGTCGCGTCACACCTGGCCTGAAAACTTGCGGGACAGACCGCAGTTACGCAAAGCGAACCGGCTCTGTCCTCAACCAATCAAAGAGCCAGCTCTGTCCTCAACCGATTAGGAAAATCATGGAACAAACATTAGTCAAGTTTTACCAAACCGGTACTTTTACGGTTGGTAACCGCCTGCTCGCGCCCGAGCAGCGCAGCGTACAGGCCAACACCCAGCGCAGCAACTCGCTCAATTCCGGCCACCGTGCCTGTCAGGGCTGCGGCGAAGCGCTCGGCGCGCGCTACGCCATCGACGCCGCCATGCAGGCCACCAACGGCCAGTTGATAGCTGCCAACGCCACCGGCTGCCTGGAGGTGTTCTCCACCCCGTACCCCGAAACCTCCTGGCAAATGCCCTGGATTCACTCGCTGTTTGGCAACACGGCCGCTGTGGCAACCGGCATCGCGGCCGCCATGCGCGTGAAAGGTCGCAGTGAGGTGCGGGTCGTCGCCCAGGGCGGTGACGGTGGCACGACCGACATCGGCTTTGGCTGTTTGTCGGGCATGTTTGAGCGTAACGACGATGTGCTCTATATCTGTTACGACAACGAGGCCTACATGAACACTGGCGTACAGCGCTCATCGGCCACGCCACCGGCAGCGCGCACCGCTACCACGATGCCCGTGGGACCGCATCCAGGCAATGAATTTGGCCAGGGAAAAAATGTGCCGCAGATTGCCATGGCGCATGAAATCCCCTATGTAGCCACCGCGACGGTGGCCGACCTGCGGGATCTGGAATACAAGGTCAAGAAAGCCATGTCGATTCACGGCGCGCGTTACATCCACATCTTTGTCCCCTGCCCGCTCGGTTGGGGCGCCGCCTCACACGACACCATTCGGCTCGCACGGCTGGCCGTTGAGAGCGGTGTATTTCCGGTCTTTGAAGCCGAACGCGGCGAGGTGACCGGCGTGGCGAAAATCCGGCGCCGGGTGCCGATTGAGGATTACCTGAAACCACAAAAGCGTTTTGCTCACCTGTTTGGCAAAACCCCTGACCTTGAAACCATTGCACGGCTGCAAGCCAGGGCCGACCGCAACATCCGCCGCTTTGGCCTGCTGGATTCTTAATTAGTTGAGGACAGAGCTGGCTCACTTCGTGTACCTGCGGTCTGTCCCGCAAGGAGATTATTATGGAAAAACCATTTGCAATCACGCTAGATGTTGGCACCTCGCTGGCTAACCACACGGGCTCGTGGCGCACCGAGCGGCCGGTCTATCTGAACCGCATCCCGCCCTGTAACAGCCAGTGCCCGGCGGGCGAAAACATCCAGGCCTGGCTGTTTCACGCCGAGTCGGGTGATTATGAAAAAGCCTGGCGCGAACTGGTCGAACAAAATCCGTTTCCGGCCATCATGGGGCGGGTTTGCTATCACACCTGCGAGGCAGCGTGCAATCGGGCCCAGCTTGACGCCCCTGTAGGTATCAATTCGGTGGAACGGTTTCTGGGCGATGAGGCGATTGCGCTCGGCTGGAAATTCGAACGTCCCTCTGTGGCATCTGGCAAGAAGGTGCTGGTAGTGGGTGCGGGACCGTCTGGCTTGTCAGCGGCCTATCAACTGGCACGCCTGGGTCATCAAGTCACGGTGTTTGAAGCAGGCCCCATGCCAGGCGGCATGATGCGTTTTGGTATTCCCCAATACCGTTTGCCGCGTCAGGTGCTCGACGCCGAGGTGCAGCGCATTGTCGATCTGGGTGTGAACATTGAGTACAACACCAAAGTGAGCAACGTGCTGGAAGCCAAAGAGCAAGGCGGCTTTGAGGCCGTCTTTCTGGCAGTCGGCGCCCACATTGCCAAGCGCGCCTACATTCCAGCCGGTGACTCAGCCAAGGTGCTCGATGCAGTCTCGGTGCTGCGCTCCATGGAGGGCGAAGACAAACCCATGCTCGGTCGGCGGGTCATTGTTTATGGCGGGGGCAACACGGCGATTGACGTGGCGCGCACCGCCAAGCGCCTGGGCGCCACCGAATCCATCATTGTCTATCGGCGCAATCGCGAAAAAATGCCCGCCAGCGACCTGGAAGTGGAAGACGCGCTACAAGAAGGCGTGATGATCAAGTGGTTGTCCACCATCAAGCAAGCTGGTGAGTCATCCATTACGGTCGAAAAAATGGCGCTCGACGACAAGGGCTTTCCACAGCCCACTGGCGAGTTTGAAACCCTGGAAGCGGATTCTCTGGTACTGGCGCTAGGTCAGGACGTGGATCTGTCGCTGATTGAAGGGGTACCAGGTCTGGTCGTCAAGGACGGTGTGGTGGTGGTCGACGCCCAGATGATGACCGGTCACGCTGGTATTTTTGCCGGTGGCGACATGATTCCTGCCGAGCGCAACGTCACGGTGGCGATTGGGCACGGCAAAAAAGCAGCACGTAACATCGATGCCTGGTTGCGCGCTGAAGTCTATGCCGCTGCACCCAAGAGTGAGTTGGCCAGCTTTGACAAGCTCAACACCTGGTACTACAGCGACGCACCCAAAACGGTGCGCCCGATGCTGGACATGATCCGTCGCCAATCGACGTTTGAGGAAGTGCAAGGCGGTCTGGACGAAAGCAATGCGCTGTTTGAGGCGCGCCGCTGTCTCTCATGCGGAAACTGCTTTGAATGCGACAACTGCTACGGCGTGTGCCCGGACAATGCGGTCATCAAGCACGGCCCGGGCAAGGGTTTTGATTTCAATTACGACTACTGCAAGGGCTGCGGCATCTGCGTCTCAGAGTGCCCTTGCGGCGCGATCAAGATGGTGCCAGAAGATATTTGATCAGCCGCCGCCTCGCTCTAGCGGGCGTACCCAAGAAAAAAGGACTTGGCCATAAGGCCAAGTCCTTTTTTTACATCCAACTATTTGGTGGGCGGTGGAGGCTTCGAACCTCCGACCCCAGCAGTGTGAATGCTGTGCTCTACCCCTGAGCTAACCGCCCTGAATTCGATTCAGGAAAGCGTTGGATTATGCCCTATTTTCAGGCTGATTTACGCCACACTGTCTTGTTACCACTGGCTTTGTCAATCTGATTGAGAACATCATCATGCGCGGCCGACTCCTGGTCGTTCGCGGCCAGCACCGGCAACACAATGCTGCCAAGGTCGATCTGCACCACCTGCAAGCTTTCACTCTCGGTCGCACCAGCCTCCATCAGCAGGGCATCTTGCCCACGCGTCAGGTTAATGTAGACGTCGGCCAGCAGTTCGGCGTCCAGCAAGGCGCCATGCAGCGCCCGGCCCGAATTGTCAACACCGAGACGGTCGCACAGCGCGTTGAGTGAATTGCGCTTGCCGGGGAACATCTCCTTGGCCATGACCAAGGTATCGGTCACGCTGCCTACAAATTCCTTGAACCGGGGGCGGCCCAGCAGGGCCAGTTCCTTATTCAAAAAACCAAGGTCAAACGGGGCATTGTGAATGATGATTTCAGCATCCTTCACGTACGCCAGCAGCTCATCGGCCACGGCTTCAAACTTGGGTTTATCCTTCAGGAACGCAGAAGTAATACCGTGCACTCTGAGTGCATCTTCATGGCTTTCACGCCCGGGATTCAGGTAGAAATGTTTGTTGTTGCCGGTGAGTTTGCGCTTGAACAACTCGACACAACCAATTTCGATAATGCGGTCGCCCGTGTCGGCTGACAGACCCGTGGTTTCAGTATCCAGAAAAATTTGACGCATAGCTAGTGAGTTTCCTTGGCGTGATTGACGGAGTACTTGGGTATCTCCACCACCACATCTTGCCGCGCCAGAATGGCTTGGCAGCCCAAGCGTGATTGGGGCTCCAGGCCCCAGGCGCGATCGAGCATGTCCTCTTCATTCTCATCGACCTCATTGAGTGACGCAAACCCTTCGCGCACGATGACGTGGCAGGTGGTGCAGGCGCAACTCATCTCGCAGGCATGTTCAATATGGATGTGGTTGTCCAGCATGGCCTCACAAATAGAGGTGCCAGCCGGTGCCGATATTTCGACCCCTTGTGGGCAATACTCGGGATGCGGCAGTATTTTGATGACAGGCATATGTTTACTCGTTGAATCGGGATCAGACCGTTGCGATGTTTTTCCCAGCCAATGCTTTTTGTATGCCCCTATTCATCCGCATTGCCGCAAAGGCCTCAGTGCCTTTGGCCAGCGCCTGCGTCGCCGCTTCAATCCGGGCCGGATCTTCCAGGAGGCTTGTCACATGCACGGCAACCATCAGCCGATCAATGCCGGCACGATCCAACTCGGTGAGCAGGTCACCATCCGCATCCAGCGCGCTTTGCGTCGCCAGTACCATACGTTCGGCATCGACGCGGGCCTCGACAAGGGCACGGGCTTTCATGTCCACATCGGCCTTGGTGAAACTGTCTTGCAACATGTTGGCAATCTGCTCGTCACCCAGTCCGTAAGAGGGTTTGACATCAATTCGGGCTTCAACGCCGCTCAGCTGCTCGCGCGCACTGACGCTCAAGAGCCCATCGGCATCAACCGTGAAGGTGACGCGGATACGCGCGGCGCCTGCGGCCATGGGTGGGATGCCACGCAACTCAAAACGCGCCAGGCTCCGGCAATCTGCCACCAGGTCACGTTCACCCTGCACCACGTGCAACGCCAGCGCGGTTTGGCCGTCCTTGTAGGTGGTGAAATCCTGCGCTTTTGCGGTCGGAATGGTCTCATTGCGGGGCACAATCCGCTCAACCAGACCACCCATGGTCTCGATGCCAAGCGACAAGGGAATGACATCGAGCAACAGCAAGTCGCCACCGGCGTTATTGCCTGCCAACTGGTTGGCCTGTATGGCGGCGCCAAGCGCAACCACTTCATCGGGGTTGAGGTTGGTGAGGGGCACTCGACCAAAAAAATCAGCAACGGCTCGCTGAATCTGTGGCATGCGGGTGGAGCCGCCCACCATGACCACACCCTTGACATCGTTCTTGTCAAGATTGGCATCGCGCAGCGTCTTGCGCACCGCTCGCATGGTGCGTTGTGTCAGCTCTGCCGTCAGCTTTTCAAATTGCTCGCCGACCACCTCAAATTTAACGTTCTCGCCGCCAATACAGGCGTGGCAGGCGGCACAATGCGTCGCCGAAAGTTCTTCCTTGCAAGCGCGCGCCGCGATGATGGCAATCGCCTTGTCCTGCGGTGTTTTGGCGCGAACACCAGCCTGAGTCAGGATCCAATCGGCCAGTGCGCGGTCGTAATCATCACCACCCAGAGCCGAGTCGCCACCGGTCGCCAGCACTTCAAATACACCTTTTGTCAGCCGCAAGATGGAAATGTCAAAGGTCCCACCACCAAGGTCATAAATGGCATAAACGCCCTCGCTGGCGTTATCGAGCCCATAGGCAATCGCAGCAGCTGTGGGTTCATTGATCAGGCGCAGCACATTCAGACCCGCCAGCTTCGCTGCGTCTTTGGTGGCCTGACGCTGGGCGTCGTCAAAATAGGCTGGCACCGTGATCACCGCGCCATACAGGTCGTCATTGAAAGTGTCTTCTGCGCGGTAACGCAAGGTCGCCAAAATATCGGCACTGACCTCAACTGGCGATTTTTCACCTTGCACAGTGTGCAAACCCAGCATGCCGGGATGGTCCACAAAGCGGTACGGCAATTTCTCACGCCCGATCACATCGCACGCGCTGCGACCCATGAAGCGCTTGACCGAGGCAATGGTGTTTTCAGGATCGAGGGCTGACGCTGCTTGTGCCTCAAAGCCGATCTGGCGTCCACCCCCTTCAAGATAACGGACGATTGAAGGCAGGATGACACGACCCTGCGCGTCTGGCAAACATTCAGCGACTCCATGGCGCACGGACGCCACCAGTGAATGGGTGGTCCCCAAGTCAATGCCTACCGCAATGCGCCGCTGGTGCGGATTGGGTGTCTGACCGGGCTCGGAAATTTGTAGAAGCGCCATGATTTCTTTGTTCAGGATAGAGACGCTATTGTCCTCGCTCCACGGTTTCCATCTGATCGAGGCGGGCTTGCACATCACGCTCAAAGCGCTCGATGAACATCAACGCCCTCACCTGTTGCGCGGCCTGCAAATAGTCGTGTTGATGATCCAGAAATCGCTCGCATTTAGATAGCCCGTCACGCATAGCCAGCTTGACCTGGAGGCCTAAATCATCTAAATCTTCAAGGCTGTTGGCATCATCGAGCGCTTCGCGCCAGTCCATTTGCTGCATCAAAAACTCAGGCGGCATCGAGGTGTTGTTCTCGGCATTCACCGCCGCACCACGCAGTTCACACAAGTAAGCCGCGCGTTTGAGCGGGGCTTTGAGCCGCTGGTAAGCCTCGTTGATACGCACCGACCACTGCATGGCCACACGCTGCGCGGCAGCCCCTTGCGCGGCGAACTTATCGGGGTGCGCTTCGCGCTGCAAGTCTTTCCAGCGTGCGTCAATCGCAACACGGTCTTGCGCAAATTGAAGCGCGAGACCAAACAGTTCGAAATCGTTGGATTGGAGATTCACACCCGAAACGACTCGCCGCAGCCGCAACGGTCACGCTCTCGCGGGTTGTTGAACTTGAAGCCTTCATTGAGACCTTCACGCACGAAATCAAGTTCGGTGCCGTCCAGATAAGCAAAGCTTTTGGGCTCAATCAGAACCTTCACGCCAAAGTCTTCAAACACCATGTCTTCGGGCTCAATTTCATCGACATACTCCAGCTTGTAAGCCAGGCCCGAGCAACCCGTCGTTTTGACACCTAAGCGCACGCCCACACCCCTGCCCCGTTTGGCAAGGTAGCGAGTCACATGCCGTGCGGCGGCCTCAGTTAGCGTAACAGCCATGTTCAGTTCGTCAGCGCAGCGACGTGTTTTTTTCGATAGTCATCGACTGCTGCCTTGATGGCATCTTCAGCCAGGATGGAGCAATGGATTTTGACCGGTGGCAAAGCCAATTCCTCAGCGATTTCGCTGTTTTTAAGCGCCGCCGCTTGATCCAGCGTCTTGCCCTTGACCCACTCGGTGACCAAAGACGACGAAGCAATGGCCGAGCCACAGCCGTAGGTTTTGAAGCGCGCATCTTCAATCACGCCGGTTTCTGAATTGACCTTGATCTGCAACTTCATCACGTCACCGCAAGCCGGTGCGCCGACCATGCCGGTACCAACCGACTCATCGCCCTTGTCGAAGGATCCGACGTTGCGGGGATTTTCGTAGTGGTCAACAACCTTGTCAGAATATGCCATTTTTCTTTCTCCTGTTTGTCGTGCCGGGCCTGTTCCAGCATCCATGACGATACGGTTAATGGGCTGCCCACTGAATCGTGGATATATCGATACCCTCTTTGTACATATCCCAGAGCGGACTTAATTCACGCAGCTTGGCCACGTTGACTTTGATGGTCTCAACCGCGTAATCAATCTCTTCTTCAGTCGTCCATCGGCCAATCGTCATGCGCAGGCTGCTGTGTGCCAGCTCGTCACTGCGCCCCAAGGCGCGCAACACATAGCTGGGTTCCAGACTCGCCGACGTACAGGCAGAACCGCTGGAGACGGCCAAGCCCTTGATGCCCATCATCAAAGACTCGCCTTCGACATAGTTGAAGCTCATGTTCAGGTTGTGCGGCACACGTTTTTCAAGATGGCCGTTGATAAACACCTGTTCGACATCTTTCAAACCCGCCAGCATGCGGTCGTGCAGCGCCTGAATGCGGATGTTTTCACCCGCCATCTCTTCTTTGGCAATGCGGTAGGCCTCACCCATGCCAACAATCTGGTGCGTCGGCAAGGTGCCGGAGCGCATCCCGCGCTCATGCCCGCCACCATGCATTTGCGCCTCAATGCGGATGCGCGGTTTGCGCCGCACAAACAGGGCACCGATGCCTTTGGGACCGTAGGTTTTATGCGCAGTCAGGCTCATCAGATCGACCGGCAACTGGGTCAGGTCAAACTCGACCCGACCAGTCGCCTGCGCCGCATCAACGTGAAAAATAATGCCTTTTTCGCGGCAAAGCGCACCAATGGCGGCAATATCCTGGATAACACCAATCTCGTTATTCACGAACATGACACTTGCCAAAATGGTGTCAGGACGAATGGCGGCCTTGAATGCGTCAAGATTAATCAAACCATCTTCCTGCACATCCAGATACGTGACCGCAAAGCCTTGTCGCTCCAATTCGCGACAGGTATCAAGCACCGCTTTGTGTTCGGTCTTGACGGTAATGATGTGTTTGCCCTTGGTCTGGTAGAAATGGGCAGCGCCCTTCAAGGCCAGGTTGTCGGACTCGGTGGCGCCGGAGGTCCAGACGATTTCGCGTGGATCGGCTCCCACCAGGTCTGCAACTTGTTGACGCGCTTTTTCCACGGCGGCTTCGGCTTCCCAGCCCCAAGCGTGGCTGCGGGATGCGGGGTTGCCAAAGTGCTGGCGCAACCAGGGAATCATGGCATCCACCACCCGCTGATCGCAAGGGTTGGTCGCGCTGTAGTCCATATAAATCGGGAAATGCGGTGTGGTATCCATGGCGGGCTCGTTACTGCTATTTTGAAAAGGCTGAATTATCGACCGGCCAGTTTTACACTTTCGAATACGCATTGCCCAGCGCAAACACTGAATTCGGTATGTTCATGCGAATCGGCTTGATCGTCGGCATACTGGAAATGGCACGCTTGACCGTCGGCTTGTCTTCAATTTGAAGCCCTTTGGCCAATTGGTCGTCCACCAGTTTTTGCAGTGTCACAGAGTCCAAAAACTCCACCATTTTTGTATTCAATGACGTCCAGAGGTCGTGGGTCATGCAACGTGCACCCTCACCCAAGCAGTTCTCTTTGCCTGCGCAGTGGGTGGCATCAATCGGTTCATCCACAGACGTGATGATTTCTGCCACCGTGATCTCGGCTGGATTGCGCGCCAAGGTATAGCCCCCTCCGGGGCCGCGGGTGGACTCCACCAGCTCATGGCGTCGCAGTTTGCCAAACAACTGCTCCAGATATGACAGCGAAATCTGCTGGCGCTGACTTATGGCCGCCAAAGTGACCGGCCCGTTGCTCTGACGCAGACCCAAATCAATCATGGCAGTGACCGCAAAACGGCCTTTGGTGGTGAGACGCATCGCATACTCCTTGAAGCTGAATCGTACTTACTTGACTAATATAGTTGAGTATATCAAGAAACCAAGTAATTTACTCGGGTAACTAGACTGATCAGTATTTTTTAGTCTTTTGTTCCTGCAGCAATAACCACCACGTTGTCCCTGCCCGCTGCGCCAAAGGCCTGTTCCTTCAAAATACCCAGCTGATCGCGCACCCGCGCCGCCTTTTCGAACTCCAGGTTGCGCGCGTGTTCCATCATCAGTTTTTCCAGCCTCTTGATCTCGCGGGAGATGTCTTTCTCGCTCATGTCTTCCACCTGAGCACGCTGCATCGCGTCGCGCTCCAGCTTTTCTGCCTCTTGGCCGGCTTTTTCGCTGTAAACACCGTCGATCAGATCTTTCACCTGCTTCACGATGGAGCGTGGTGTGATTCCCATCGCCAGGTTGTGCGTCACCTGTTTGACACGACGGCGCTCAGTCTCGCCAATCGCTTTTCTCATCGACTCGGTCACCTTATCGGCATACAAAATCGCACGTCCCTCCAGATTGCGGGCAGCACGACCAATGGTCTGGATCAGGGAGCGCTCGGAGCGCAAAAAGCCTTCTTTATCGGCATCCAGAATCGCTACCAGCGACACCTCGGGAATATCCAGTCCCTCGCGCAGCAGGTTGATACCCACCAGCACATCAAACGTGCCCAAACGCAGGTCGCGCAAAATTTCGACCCGCTCCACGGTGTCGATGTCGCTGTGCAGGTAGCGCACCTTGACCCCGTTGTCACTCAAATAATCGGTCAGCTGTTCGGCCATGCGCTTGGTCAGCGTGGTGATCAACACGCGCTCATGTTTTTCGACACGAATGCGGATTTCTTGCAGCACATCATCCACCTGATTCACCGCCGGACGCACTTCCACTTCAGGGTCAACCAGGCCGGTCGGGCGCACCAGTTGTTCAACAATTTTTCCGGCATGGTCTTTTTCCCATTGCGCGGGCGTGGCGGAGACAAAAATGGCCTGGCGCATGCGGGTCTCGAACTCTTCAAACTTGAGCGGTCGGTTATCCAACGCGCTGGGCAGCCTGAAACCGTATTCAACCAGCGTGGTCTTGCGCGAGCGGTCGCCGTTGTACATGGCACCAAACTGGCCGATCAGCACATGGCTTTCGTCCAGAAACATCAGCGCGTCTTTCGGCAGGTAATCTGTCAACGTGGCAGGCGGCTCACCGGGGGCGGCACCGCTCAGGTGCCGAGAATAGTTTTCAATGCCCTTGCAATGCCCCACCTCGCTGAGCATCTCCAGATCAAACCGCGTGCGCTGCTCAATGCGCTGCGCCTCCACCAGCTTGCCCTGGCCAACAAACTCCTTGATGCGTTCTGCCAACTCGATCTTGATCGCCTCCACCGCAGACAGCACCTGCTCGCGCGGGGTCACGTAATGACTGCTGGGGTAGACGGTAAAGCGCGGTATTTTTTGCCGGATGCGCCCGGTGAGTGGGTCAAACAGCTGCAGTGACTCGATCTCGTCGTCAAACAGCTCGACCCGGATCGCCATCTCGCTGTGCTCGGCCGGAAAAATATCAATGGTGTCACCGCGCACCCGAAACGCCCCGCGTGAAAAATCCACATCGTTGCGCTGGTACTGCATGCGCACCAGTTGGGCAATCATGTCGCGCTGGCCCAGCTTGTCGCCCACCCGCAGCGTCATCACCATTTTGTGATACGCCTCGGGCTGGCCAATGCCGTAGATGGCCGACACCGTGGCCACAATCACCACGTCGCGGCGCTCCAGCACGCTTTTGGTACAGCTCAAGCGCATTTGTTCGATGTGCTCGTTGATGGCCGAGTCTTTTTCAATGAACAAATCGCGCTGCGGCACATAGGCCTCGGGCTGGTAGTAGTCGTAATAACTGACGAAGTACTCCACAGCATTCTTGGGAAAAAACTCACGGAACTCGCTGTACAACTGCGCCGCCAGTGTTTTGTTGGGCGCAAACACAATGGCGGGCCGCCCCAGTCTGGCAATCACATTGGCCATGGTGAAGGTTTTGCCCGAGCCGGTGACGCCCAGCAAGATTTGAAACACCTCACCGTCATTGACGCCTTCCACCAGTTGGTTGATGGCCTCTGGTTGGTCGCCAGCGGGTGGGTACGGCTGATACAGCTCAAAGGGTGAGTCGGGGTAGCGTACAAAGGTGCCGGAGCGAACCGGCTCGGCATCAGAGGACGTAACAAGAGCGGCGGGAGTGGGTACAGTCATAAAAAAGGTCAGTCAGCACGCAAGCGCTCGGTAAAATAACCGTTTGCAATCCGGCAAAACCCTTATTCTCGGTTTTTTTCCAATACCACTCTGAACAGGAACCCCCATGTCTCTCTTTTCCGCTGTCGAAATGGCCCCGCGCGACCCGATTCTGGGTCTCAACGAACAATTCAATGCCGACACCAACCCGGCCAAAGTTAATTTGGGCGTGGGCGTGTACTTCGACGACAACGGCAAACTGCCCCTGCTCCAATGTGTGCTGGCAGCCGAGAAAGCCATGATGGATGCGCCAAAACCCCACGGTTACCTGCCAATTGACGGCATTGCCGCTTACGACGCAGCCGTCAAGGCCTTGGTGTTTGGCGCTGACAGTGAGCCCGTCAAGAGTGGCCGCATTGCCACCATCCAGGCGCTGGGTGGCACCGGGGGCCTCAAGGTGGGAGCCGATTTTTTGAAGAAACTCAACCCCAAGGCCAAGGTGTTGATCAGCGACCCCAGCTGGGAAAACCACCGCGCGCTGTTCACCAATGCCGGCTTCACGGTTGAGTCTTACCGCTACTACGATGCCGCCACACGCAGCCTTGACTTTGCGGGCATGCTGGCCGACCTCAACGCCGCCGCTGCTGGCACCGTGGTGGTGCTACACGCTTGCTGCCACAACCCGACCGGCTATGACATCAGCCCGGCCCAGTGGGATCAAGTGATTGCCGCGGTCAAGGCCAAAAACCTGGTGCCGTTCCTCGACATGGCTTACCAGGGCTTTGGCTACGGCTTGACCGAAGATGGTGCGGTGATCGGTAAATTTGTTGCCGCTGGCCTGTTGTTTTTTGTGGCGACCAGCTTCAGCAAGAGCTTCAGCCTGTACGGTGAGCGTGTTGGCGCCTTGAGCGTGCTGTGCGACAACAAGGAAGAAGCCAGCCGGGTCCTGAGCCAGCTCAAGATCGTGATTCGCACCAATTACAGCAACCCGCCCAGCCACGGTGGCGCCATCGTGGCCGCCGTGCTGGGAACACCCGAGCTGCGCGCCCTGTGGGAAAAAGAATTAGGCGAAATGCGGGTGCGCATCAAAGCCATGCGCCAGAAGCTGGTCGACGGCCTGAAAGCCGCTGGCATCAAGCAAGACATGAGCTTCATCACCCAGCAAATCGGCATGTTCAGCTACTCAGGCCTGTCCAAGGACCAGATGGTGCGCCTGCGCAGTGAGTTTGGTGTGTATGGCACCGATACCGGGCGCATGTGCGTGGCCGCGCTCAACAGCAAGAACATTGACTACGTCTGCGCGTCGATTGCCAAGGTCATTTAAGCCAATCCAAAACTTTAGACAAAATAGCTGCTTAACCCCCGTAGAACGGGCGTAAGCAGCTATTTTTTTTATAGCACTTATCATTGGCGCCATGAAATCCATCAACATCGTTGGTTGCGGTCGGGTAGGCAAGACCTTGGGCCGTGCCTGGCACAGCAGCGGCGTCTATCGCGTACAGGATGTGCTGACGCGCTCGCTGGCGTCGGCCGAGCAGGCGGTGGCTTTTATGGGCGCGGGACGAGCCACAACCCGTCTGGCAGATCTGCGCCCGGCCGATGTCTGGATGCTGGCGGTGCCCGACGACCAGATTGCCCAGACTGCTGTGGCACTGGCACAAGCCGCCGCAAACTGGGCCAAATCCGCCCCAACCAACCCCGGCAAGCCACCCGCCATCGCCTTTCACTGCAGCGGCGCCCTCTCTTCTACCGAACTGGCGTCATTGCGCTCCCTGGGCTGGCAACTGGCCAGCGCACACTGCCTGCTCAGTTTTGCCGACCCCGGCACCGCACTGCAACAATTGGCAGGTTCCCCCTGCGCGCTTGAAGGCGACCCATCGGCGACTCTGGCCCTTGAGCCCGCATTTGTCCGCATTGGCACACGCTGCTTCCCGCTGGCGGCCGAGCACAAACTGCTGTATCACGCGGGGGCCGTATTTTCGACCAATTTTCTGCCGGTGCTACAAGACTTGGCACAGCAGTTGTGGCGCGACAGCGGAGTGCCCGCCGACATGGTGGCGCAGCTCAGCACCACTCTACTGCGCAATGCGGTCAACAACATCCTGGCACTCGGCCCCGTTTGCGCCTTGACCGGCCCTGCCGCCCGGGGCGACACGGCCCTGGTACAGCGCCAAGGCGAGGCCATCGCGCAGTGGAATACCACGGCGGGCGAGGCTTACCAGGCGCTAAGTCAACTGGCAGCCAAACTGGCAGCCAGTTGATTGCCACTTGGCCAGCGGCGCTACTGTGCGCCTGCTTCAAGTGGCTGCACCCAAGGTTTGTCAGCGCCTGAACACCAATCTATTGAGCGAGGTCAATCTTCCAAGGGGGCCCCGGGGAAACCCGTCAGTTATGATTCAAGAATCATCTTGACCCTCTAAGGAAAGCAATGTCTGCCTGGTTTTTATATACGTTTATCGGCGTGTTTGTCGTTCTTTCCAGCACGGCCCTCTTCTTCTTCGCGCTGACCCGCGGCACGCTGATCGTGCGCGGCGCTATGGGCAATTTGGAAGACGATGCAGCCCATGTCTACCCCCTTTACTCGAACATGCGGCTGATCAAATTGATCGATTTTCAGCCAGTCATTGCTGCCATTTTGCTGTTTCAATACGACCGGCTGGTCTCTGCCATTACCAGCGGGCTGCACCACATGGACTTGCGTGGAAAAAAAGTGCTGATCACATCCTGTGCTTTTGGCAATGTGATTCCCCGCGTGGTCACCGCGGCCGTCAAATCAGGCGCCAAACGCGTGCTGATTGCCGACATCATCAAGAACGAGTTGGTGCACGCTAATAGCAAGCTCCCCGAGTTCGCGGGCAAACTTGAATTTCTGCAAGAGAACGCCACATCGATGAAGCAGGCGGACGAGTCGGTTGACGCTAATGTGATTTTTTTCCTACTGCACGAGTTACCGCACCACCTCAAGAGCGTGGCCTTGAGTGAAGCCATGCGCGTGCTGGTACCGGGCGGAAAACTCTATCTGGCCGAATTTCATCGGCCTGATCTATGGGTACTTCGCGCGCTGAGCTGGACTTACTTCAAGGTGTTTGAACCCTTGGGTCTGGCACTCTGGGATTCTCACGACCCGCTGAATCAACTTGAAGCGATGGGTGGCTTTACCTGCGAGCGCCGCACCGTGTTCTTTGGCAACTTCCAGATCGTCATTGCCACCAAAAACCCCAAACCTTGAGGTTTTTGGTGCGCTTCACAGCGCTTATTTGAGGGCTTTGAACCGCATGCGATGCGGTTTGGCGCCCTCTTCACCGAGGCGTTTGCGCTTGTCGGCTTCATATTCCTGGTAGTTGCCATCAAAGAAGGTCCACTGGCTGTCGCCTTCGCAAGCCAAAATGTGGGTGGCAATACGGTCCAGGAACCAGCGGTCATGGCTGATGACCATGATGGAGCCGGCGAACTCCAGCAAGGCGTCTTCCAACGCCCGCAAAGTTTCCACATCCAGGTCGTTGGAAGGCTCATCGAGCATCAACACATTGCCGCCAGCAATCAGGGTCTTGGCCAAATGCAGTCGCCCGCGCTCACCACCCGACAGTGTTCCCACGCGTTTTTGCTGGTCCGCGCCGTTGAAATTGAAACGTCCGCAATACGCGCGGCTGGCCATCTGGAACTTGCCCACGTTCAGAATGTCAAGCCCGCCGGACACGTCTTCCCAGACGGTTTTTTCGTTCGACAAGTCATCCCGGTGCTGGTCGACAAATGCCATCTTGACGGTGGAGCCAATCTTGACCTCGCCACTGTCGGGTTTTTCCTTGCCCGCGATCATGCGGAACAAGGTCGATTTACCGGCACCGTTGGGGCCAATAATGCCGACGATGGCACCCGGTGGCACCTTGAAGCTCAGGTTATCGATAAGCATGCGGTCGCCAAACGACTTGCTGACATTGACAAATTCAATCACTTCGTTCCCGAGGCGGTCAGCGACGGGGATGAAGATTTCGTTGGTTTCGTTGCGTTTCTGATATTCAAAGTCAGACAGCTCTTCAAAGCGGGCCAAACGGGCCTTGCTCTTGGCTTGGCGTGCCTTGGGGTTCTGGCGTGACCATTCAAGCTCTTTCTTGAGTGCCTTGGCACGAGATTCTTCGCCCTTTTGCTCTTGCGACAGGCGCTCCTGCTTTTGCTCCAACCACGCGCTGTAGTTGCCTTTGTAAGGCATGCCATTGCCCCGGTCGAGCTCCAGAATCCACTCGGCGGCGTTGTCCAGAAAATAGCGGTCATGGGTGATGGCCACCACGGTGCCGGGATAGCGCTTCAAGAACTGTTCCAGCCAGTCCACCGATTCGGCATCCAGGTGATTGGTAGGCTCATCGAGCAGCAGCATGTCCGGCTTGGACAGCAGCAGGCGGCACAGGGCGACCCGGCGCTTTTCGCCCCCGGAGAGCACGCCGACCCTCGCCTCCCACGGAGGCAGCCGCAGCGCGTCAGCCGCTATTTCAAGTTGGTGCTCCGTATCCGCGCCCGTGCTGCCAATGATGGCTTCCATCCGGGCTTGTTCTTCAGCCAGAGCGTCGAAGTCGGCATCTTCGTCGCCGTAAGCGGCGTAAATTTCTTCCAGCCGGGCTTTGGCTTTGAACACATCACCCATGCCGGCTTCCACGCTTTCACGTACCGTCTGTTCGGGGTCCAGTTGCGGCTCTTGCGGCAAGTAGCCAATGTTCAGACCGGCCATGGGAATGGCTTCGCCTTCAAACTCCTTGTCGACCCCGGCCATGATTTTTAGCAGGGTGGACTTGCCGGAGCCATTGGTGCCCAGCACGCCAATTTTGGCGCCGGGGAAAAAGCTGAGGGAAATGTCTTTGAGAATGAACTTTTTCGGCGGAACAATCTTGCCGAGGTGGTTCATGGAAAATACGTATTGAGCCATGGGTCGTGCGGGGTACTTCTAAATGGAAACCCGCTATTATCGACGGTTCGCCCGGCGCGGCGGCGCCACCAGCCTGGATTAAGGTTGTTTCTCCACCCGACCCAGGTCATTTTCCAAAGCCATCTGGGCCACGGCGTCAAGCGCGTTGTCAACCACATGACCATCCGAGATGAAGCGCACCCGACCCTTCATCCGCAGGCGTTCCATGGTGCGCCGGGACAACGCATGCGCCATCCCGCCGCGGGAAATAAACATGAAAAGAGTCTGGTGCGGACTGGCCCAGGTCAATTGCGCGCGCACCCACACATCATCCACAATCAGTTCCACCCAAACCCCTGGGGTGAGCTCCACAACAGACCAAGGGCGCTGAACGTCGGTAGCTGATAGATGTTGAACATCAGGCTCCGAATAAGCCGATTCCTGGGCCTGATCATCGGCGCCCCAAAGACCCTCCTCGTCCAGCATGTCAGGCACATCCATCAGGCTGCCGACATCCAACAGGTCGCCAGCTGTCTGAGCCGCGGGCTCTGCCGCTCCGGCAACGGGTCCAACACGGCGACCTTCAAATGCTTTTTCATGCAGCGTGACCAAGGCGTCAAACAAGACCGGAATACGCTCCTGTGGATATTGAATCAGCTGTAGGCCGTGACGCAACTTGACCAGCAAATTAGGCACCAGTTGCACGAGTCTGAGCCGATTGCGCCGGGTCAATTGATGTTGGACGCTCCAGATCAAATCGTCCACCAACGCCAGATAGCCGTCGGGGTCGGTGCTGCCGTCGGCACACCCCAACTGCGACTCCGCCACCACCTGTGCCCAAGGCCCACGCAGAAAACCAGTCACCAGCTCAGGAATCTGCTTGTCTTTTTGACGTTCCTGGAACTCGTCTGCCAGCCGCTGCGCCAGCAGGTTTCTGTGCTCCACGTGCAGCAACGCGCGCGCTGCTTCTTCTTGTTGTTGCCGCTGCTTGACCTCATCCAAAGCCCAACCCGTTTCAAGCACGTGCCCCACCTGGGCAAACGATGCGGCATCACCATCGCCACCGGTCAAAACGCCAACCGCCTCTGAAATGGATGCCAAGAACCGGGAAAACCCGTCATCATTTTCAGACGTGTAACCCAGACTGCGGTGCGTCAGTCGGTCCAGGAACTGGCGTGCCGGATGCTGACGTTCGCTGAAGAACCGGGGATCGGCATCGGAAAGCGTCAACAGCACCGGCTCCAGCGTCTTGATAAGTGCACGCACTTTAAGCAGCAGTCTTTCGTCTTGCATCAGGTTGTCCAGCATCAGGCGTACAACTTCGGCACCCAGTTGCTTGCCCAACTGCTTGCCCTGCGTCGGCTCACGCACGACCATCTGCTGAGGTGTCTCTACCGGCACGCCCGGGTTCGAAGGCAAACTGGCGCGCTGCGCCAGACGTTTCATCATGGGCTCTATCAACTTCATGTCTTCCAGTGCGTCATAGCAGGCGGGCACCGTTTGCAAAAAGTCCTGCGCGGCCGGGTTGCCCTGCGCACCGTCAAGCTCGCCCGAAAGCAGCTTGCGCAGTTTGTCAAGCGTCACCAAGGTGCGCGAAACCGCGTTCTGGGTACCCTTTCCGGCCGCTGCACGCCCACCCGGCAAAGCGCCCACAGGCGAGGCGGGCTCGATGCCTTGTGAGCGCAACCAAATGCAGACTTCACGGTAAAGCTTATGCAGGCTCACCCCTAGCAATCCTGCAGCGGGCGTGATAAGCGCTGCCCGCGCCTGCTCGTCCGGCGCATGCTCCGCCAGGCTTGCTTGCAGTGCCCTCACAAAAACCTCGGGTTTGAGCGGGTTGAGCTGCGGCTGAACCGTGATCCAACCCAACAGACTGCTGACCAGGCCATTCAAGGCTGGAAGCAGGTCATCAACACAGCGGATAACCTCCTGCTGCGCCAGCGCAAATTCAATGCTGGCATCAATTTGGTGGGAGTCGAGTTGCTGCAAATCGTCAAAACGCAACAGCGTATGCGCCGCGATTTGTTGGGAACCGGTGTTGTATAAACCCAGCCGCAATTGTGCTTTGAACGTCGCTTTGACGGACGCGGCCTGCATACGCAGCGCATCAGTCACGGTTTTGCTGACGGCGAAGTGTTGCCCAAAAGACCTTTTACTCTTGGGCGTGGTGGCCGCTGCGGCCAATCCTTCCAGCACATCATCCATCAGGTTGTCGGCCTGCATCAGCACGACTTCCAGGCATTCCCGCAGCGAGGCACGACCATTGGCCTGATCGTGCGCCGCACCGATACGCCGAAGCAGAAATTTCTTCATCAGGAATGGCCCCTCATTGCAGATTCAGTTCGTCGAACCAATTCTCCCCGCTGCCACCAGGCAGAGACTGTCTCGGTAACAGACTGTTTCCAATCGGCCTGCCGTGACGAAATCAATTGTGGTGTGCGGGAGTCCAGACCACATGTCCGACACTGGTTAATCCATTGAATTCCATGAGGCGATGGGCAAAACATCGAGATCATGCGACAATGCATCAGTTGCGGAGCGTCAGTTGCCCGCTACGCCAGCACCTTGCTGGGAACCATGCCTCGCGCGGACGTTCACCCTTTGTACCCCATCTGCCTTTGACTGATTCAGTGTTTCAAGCACCGAGCAGGCCGATGCCACAGCGCCCAGGATAGGCGCCAAACCATGAAATTTGAAGAACTAAATTTGGCTCCGGCCATTATCAAAGCCGTGCTTGAGCAGGGCTACGAGACCCCCACCCCGATTCAAGCGCAAGCCATTCCGGCCGTGCTCGACGGCCACGACCTGCTTGGCGGCGCCCAAACCGGTACCGGTAAAACAGCCGCGTTTGTACTGCCCATGCTGCACAAGCTGAGCCAGAGTGAAGCGGCCCGCAACAAATTCGGCGGCATTGGCATTCGCGCCCTGGTGCTGACACCCACCCGTGAACTCGCCGCCCAAGTCGAAGAATCGGTGCAGACCTACGGCAAATACGTGGAACTGACGTCGACCGTGATTTTCGGCGGCGTCGGCATGAACCCGCAGATCAGCCGCGTCAAAAAAGGCGTCGACATTCTGGTGGCCACCCCGGGTCGCCTGCTGGACCTGCTGCAACAAGGCGTGCTGGATTTGAGTCAGGTGCAAATCCTGGTACTCGACGAGGCCGACCGTATGCTCGACATGGGCTTTATCCATGACGTCAAAAAAGTGCTGGCCGTGGTCCCCAAAGACAAACAGAGCCTGCTGTTCTCGGCCACCTTCAGTGAAGAAATTCGTGAGCTCGCCGCCACACTGCTCAAAAGCCCACTCACCATCCAGGTCACGCCGCGCAACACGACCGTGCAGCGCATCACGCAGCTGATTCACCCGGTCGGTCGCGGCAAAAAGAAAGCGCTACTGGCGCACATCGTTCAAGAGCGTAACTGGAGCCAGGTGCTGGTGTTCACCCGCACCAAATTTGGCGCCAACAACGTCGCCGAATTCCTGACCAAAAGCGGCATCAATGCCATGGCCCTGCACGGCAACAAAAGCCAGGCGGCGCGCACCCAGGCGCTGGCCGGCTTCAAGAGCGGCGACATTCGGGCCCTGGTGGCGACTGACATTGCCGCCCGCGGCATTGACATTGACGACCTGCCGCATGTGGTGAACTACGACATCCCCAACGTTTGCGAAGACTATGTGCACCGCATTGGCCGCACCGGGCGTGCGGGCGCTGACGGTGCTGCCGTCAACCTGGTGTGCCTGGACGAAGAAGGCTTCATGCAGGCGATTGAGCGCTTTACCAAGCAGGACATTGAAGTCCAGATCGTAGAAGGCTTCATGCCGGAGCCCGGCGAACAGGCTGAACCGATCGCCATGGGTCGCCAGACCATTTGGGGTGGCGCAGGCAAGCCGCCCAGCCGCGATGTCATGCAGGCAGCGGCCAGAACGGCACGCACCGAGATGCTGCAACGGGTGCGCGAGAACAAGGGCCCGCAGGGTGAGCGCGGTGGCCGCGCCGGTGCGGGTCGGGGTGGCAACGGCGGCGGACAGCGCTCGGCGGCACCACGCAGCCACGCCTCGGCGGGCGAACAGGCCGCACGTGGCCCCGGCCAACGCCCCGCACAAGGGCGCGCTGGCAATGCGGGTGGGTATCCAGGTGGCAATGGCGGTGGCAATAGTGGTGCTTACGGCGGCGGCAACTCGGCACCCTCGCGGTCGCCGTCGAGCCAGCCCGACCCCATGCGTACCAGCGTCGACATGATGGCTGAACGTGGTGCCCGCCGTGGTGGCGGTGGTTTCGGTGGCGGCAACCGTACGGGAGGTTCTTATGCGGGATCAGGTGGGCGCTCCGGCGGCGCGGGTGGCTTTGGTGGCGGGGGCAACGGGTCTCGTGGGCCGGGCAGTTCTCGCGGCTCTTTTAACCGATAAGCGCTATGCGGCGGTCCACTGTGTGGGCCGTCGACCGTTAACGCTCGAACACCCGAAGCTTTTCAGTCACGTGGTGGATTTCGCCACCCTGTCTGCGCTGCCCGGCATCAAGCACGTTGACGACGTCTTTGTCGCACTCGGCACAACCCTCAAGGTGGCCGGAAGCCAGGCCGCTTTTCGCGCGCTTGATTTTGAGGCTGTTGTGGCACTAGCCCGCGTCGGTAAATCGCTAGGCGCTACAAAATTGGGAGTCGTCAGCGCCATGGGCGCCAGCCCGGCATCCAATGTATTTTACAACCGGGTCAAAGGTGAAATGGAACAAGCCCTCGCCCGGTTGGGTTACCAGGTCTTGATCCTGGCGCGGCCATCGCTGCTGGTCGGCAACCGCGATGCCCTCGGACAAGCCGCACGGCCAGCTGAGAAACTGGGTTTGCTCGCGATGACGCTGTTCAAGCCCCTGATTCCCGCCAACTACAGACCCGTTGCGGCCGCGCAAGTAGCTAACGCATTGCTCAGCGCGGTACACAGTACTGAACGCGGCACGCGTGTTTTACTGTCGGGTGAAATGCAGGCCATCATTTAGAGCAAGCGCGACCGCGTGGCGTACGGTCCGGCTGTTTGATGCGGTTCGACGTTCATTCTGAGGTTTCTGTTGTGCCAGGCGACGCAGTCAAACTCGACACCGGTTTGAGTCGCCAGGCTGTGCGTGCCCCAACACCGACGGCCAATCCCACGATCCAGAACACCACGGACACCCCCACCACTGCCCCAGCGGTGCCAAACAACATCGGCATCATCACGCTCGACGCATTGATGGTCATCAGCCGCAGACCGAGCGCTTCACCATGGCGCGCCTCCGGCGTGATCTGGTGCAAGGTGCTCATGATCATGGGTTGTACCGAACCGAGCGCCAAGCCCAACAGAACGGAACAAGCCCCCATCGCCAGCGGTGTTGTCATCAGGGGATAGACACCAAACAGCACGGCGGTCATCACCATGGCAGAAGTCACGACAAACCACTCATGCACATGTGACGCAAACACCGGCAGCAACACCCGGACAAAGGCGGCCGCAATGGCAAATGCGCCCAGAATCATGCCGATCACCGAAGCGCTGAGGCCGCGCTCGTGCCCGAGAATCGGCACCACAAAGGTGTGCACATCCCAGCACGATGACAAGAGCCAGTTCACCAGTATCAGCCGGCGCATGAGGGGCTCGCGCAACAAGTCCCACGCCTTGTTGGGCGCAGCACCCTGCACCACGGCTACAGGAGGCAATTCCACGGTGCGGCGCACCCAGAACCAGGTCGCCAGTGGCAACAAGGCCATCAACAAAAAGGCCGCGCGAAAGCCGCTGTAGTCAATCAGCAGACCAGCCGTCAGGGGACCGACAAAATTCGACACCGCCGGACCGATGGCCAGCCAGCTGAACACCTTCTTCAACTCCGTCGCATTCTGCGCGGCCCGCCCCACATGGCGCTGCAGCGAAATGACGGCCACGCCCGTTGAGCCACCCGTCATCAGGGCGCTCAGGCACAGCACGGGAAAGACCGGGAACGCCACCGCCAGAGCGGCCCCCAGCGCCGCGGCAACAACACAAAAACCAACCGGGCGCTTGAGCCCGTGCCGGTCCACGTAGCGGCCCGCCGGCAAGGCCAGAAAAACCTGCGTCAAGGCAAACAGGGCCAGCAGGAAACCGACCGCCATGGCGCTGTATCCCGCGCGTAATGCCAGCAAGGGTGCCGCCATGCGCATGCCGGCCATGCAGGCATGCAGGCAGATTTGCCCGGCGATCAGGCGCGCCAGCGCAAAGCGGGGGGCTGGCAGGTGGGCAGGCGCGAGGCTCACGCCCGCTCTGCCTCCACGTCGCTGTCAAAGTCTTTGTCCATCGGGATCAGGGCCTGCACTTGCGTGTCGGGCAGCGCCTCGACTTTTTTCAGCGCGCGGCCCATGGCGCGGCTGCGGGTCTCGGCACTGTCCAGTGTTTTGAGCACGGTCTCGGTTTGCGACTTGACCTTGGCCAGCACGTCACCAAACTTGCCAAACTCGGTCTTGACCGCACCCAGCACCTGCCATACCTCGCTGGATCGCTTCTCCAGCGCGAGCGTGCGAAAGCCCATTTGCAAGGAACTCAGCATCGCCAGCAACGTGGTCGGCCCAGCCAGCGTGATGCGATGCTCGCGCTGCAGGGCCTGCATCAGGCCGGGCCGGCGCAGCACCTCGGCATACAGCCCTTCAGTCGGTAAAAACAGGATGGCGAAATCGGTGGTGTGCGGCGGCTCCACATATTTGTCGGCAATCGATTTCGCCTCCAGCCGGATGCGCAACTCCAGCGCCTTGCCGGCGGCTTCAGCGCCAGAGATATCCGCCCTGCCCTGCGCGTCCAGCAGCCGCTCGTAGTCCTCATTGGGAAACTTGGCGTCAATCGGCAGCCACAGCGGCTCGCTATGCGCAGACGTGCCCGGCAGCTTGATGGCAAAGTCGACGACGTTTTTGCTGCCTGGACGCGTCGCCACCTGCGCCGCGTATTGATCAACCACCAACACCTGTTCCAGCAGCGAGGCCAGTTGCGCCTCACCAAAAATGCCGCGGGTCTTCACGTTGGTCAGCAGGTGTTTGAGGTCGCCCACGCCGGCGGCCAGCGTCTGCATTTCACCCAGGCCCTTGTGGACTTGCTCCAATCGATCGGCCACTTGCTTGAAGCTCTCGCCGAGCCGGGTCTGCAGCGTGGTCTGCAACTTTTCATCAACCGTCGCGCGCATCTCGTCGAGTTTGGCGGCATTGGTGACTTGCAGCTGCGCCAACTGCTTTTCCAGCGTCTCACGAATTTCATTCATCCGCCGCGCGTTCGATTCACTCAGGGATGAGAGTTGCGTCGTCAGCGTATCCGACAGCGTCTTTTGCAGCAGGGCCAACTGCTGGGCAAAGGCGTCTATCTGGCTGTTTTGCGTGCGCGTGGCTTGTGCTCCCTGCTGCACCAGCGTTTGCTGAAACGTGGCCAGATTCTGCGTCAGTTCCTGGCGTCCACCACGTGCTGACTCGCTGATCTCGCGGCGCAGCTCGCGCTCCAGCCGCTCCGAGCTGTTTGCGACCAGTGCCAACAGCGCCTGGTGTGCTGTCTCCCGCGACAGCCGGTCAAGCTCGGCCTGGTCCCGCGCGCCGCCGCGCTGTAGAACGATCCAAATCAGCAAGCCGGCATTGAGCACGGCCAGGGCCAGTGCGGCCCAGAGTAGCAATTCATTCACGCTTGAAGATTCTCCTTGGGGGCTATTGTTGAGCAAAACGATTGTTGGTCTGCACAGGCGCGGCCCATGCCGGATTTTATATAACAAATCGGTCTGTAGCCCCCATGGATACTTGGCAACATGCTATTAAATGAGTAGTAAATTGATTTGTGAAAACGGCACACCCGGCGCATCGACACCATCAACTGGACGGCGTGGCAAGGGAAATCCCTATTTCAGGAATTGCATTTGATCAAAGACAATGAAGGCGTTGCTCTTGTTTTAAGCGGCGAGATCAACAAAACGAGTTTAGAGCCCTTTGGGGCTCTTTTTTTTTTGGGCCACCATTCTCATGACGATGATGAAGGCCATCAGCGTCGGCGCACTGGCGTAAGCCGTCGGTTGGGCGATGTCATTACCCAAGGCCCCGCCCATCGCCAGCGACGCCACCACCGGCCAGACCGCAGCTAACCGCTACCAACAACCCCGGCAGCAACAAAGCCATGCTGAAGTTCTCAACCCGAATGACGCCAAAGTACGCGGCATTGCCGTGCACCGACACGGCCATCACGCCGCCCAGGACTCGTGGGCTGACTCAGGTTTGTCACCAATAATGAAAAAACTGATTTTTTGAAATACATTGCAACAAATGCAATTTTGTTGTGCTGGTCCGGATGTAATCATCAAAAGCGTTCTGCAAAAGCGGGACTCGCAAACAGGAAGAATTCATGATCAAAGTCGGGCTCACGAGTCATGGCAAAGCGGGCCAGGCCGTGGCGCACGTGTTCAGCAGCGGACCACGCTAAGCAAACCATGCCACGCGACCATCAACCTGATGACACCCCCACCAGCGCAGCGCAGGTTTTGCGGCGCTTTCGGGTCGTCTTCAACGCCGTGCGCGGTCATTTTCAGGAAATTGAAAAGCGGGTTGGTTTGGGTGGCGCTCAGGTCTGGGCTTTGAATGTGGTCAGGGATCATCCCGGCATTGGCGTAGGCACCCTGGCAAAAAACATGGATATCCACCAGTCCACCGCCAGCAACCTGGTCAAGCTGCTGCTGCGTAAAGAGCTGATCAGCATGCACAAAGCAAGCGCCGACCGGCGCCAGGTTGAGCTTCAAATTTCGCCATCCGGCCTGGCTATTTTGAGCCAGGTGCCGGGACCGTTTGAAGGCGTGTTGCCGCAGGCCCTCAACCAGTTGTCTGCGGCAAGCTTGCTGCGACTGGATCAGGATTTGGGCGAATTGGTTGCACTGCTCAAAGCAGATGAAAAGGCCGCGGGCATCCCGTTGGCCCAACTGTAAAAATAAAACCGGTCTGTGCTTGAAACAGCGCTACAAGGAAACATATGCGACTCTCTTTACGCTTCGTTCTGCCACTGCTGCTGGTGCTGGCGGGCATTGCCTACGCCGTCGCGCCTCTGATCGACCGATTGACGCTGAGCTGGTTTGTGCGCGATCTCGACAGCCGCTCATCGTTGATAGCCAGCACCTTTCAGGAACCGCTGCAGGAGCAACTCGCTGCTGGCAAGAAGGCAAAAATTACAGAATTCTTCAACCGCGTCACGCAGGATGAACGGATTTTCGCGGTGGGGTACTGCGCCACGCCCACGGCCCCGATGTTGGCCAGCTACCAGCTTCCGGCGCAGATTCGTTGTGACAATCTTGACCGCTGGAACGCCCCGAGCGATCACCTGTTACCAAGCGCCCAGGGACCATTGCACGTGGCAGTGAAACCCATGGGCACTGAGGCCGTACCGACCGGTCAGCTGGTTGTGGTGCACGACATGAGCTTCATCACCCGGCGCAGCGAAGAAACCAAACGCTACCTCTTCTATGTCTTTATGGCATTGGGGGCGGCAGTCTCGCTGATCACGGTGATCGTGGCCCAGCTCTCATGGCGCGGCTGGATGGCCGGTGTGCGCGCTCTGCTGCGGGGCGAGGGGCTGCTGCGCCGGCCTGAAATCAGCGCCCCACCCGACCTGCCCGGCTTCAAGCCGATTGCACGCGACCTGCAACGCCTCATCAGCGAATTGGAGGCCGAGACCCGAGCTCGCGATGAAAGCCAGCTCACCTGGACGGCGGAGACCCTGCGTACCATTTTGCATGGCGAACTGCGTGGCGAGGACGTGATTGTGGTGTCCAACCGCGAACCCTACATCCACCAACGCCGCGGTGAGCGCATCGAGGTGCATCGCCCCGCGAGCGGCCTGGTGACAGCGCTGGAGCCGATCATGCGCGCCTGCTCGGGCACCTGGGTTGCACACGGCAGTGGCTCGGCCGACGCGGAGGTGGTTGACAAAAACGACCGCGTAGCCGTGCCACCCGAAAACCCCGCATACCATATTCGCCGTGTCTGGCTGACGCCTGAGGAAGAAGCGGGCTACTACTACGGTTTCTCCAATGAGGGACTTTGGCCCCTGTGCCACATCGCCCACGTTCGGCCTATTTTCCGCTCCAGCGACTGGACGCAATACGTAGCGGTTAACCGCAAGTTTGCCAAGGCGGTGGTGAGTGAGGCCAAGACCAAAAACCCGATTGTGCTGGTGCAGGACTACCACTTTGCGCTGTTGCCCAAGATGATCCACGACGAGCTGCCTGATGCCACCATCATCAGCTTCTGGCACATCCCCTGGCCTAACCCCGAATCGTTTGCCATTTGCCCATGGCGTGAGGAGATATTGGCGGGCATGCTGGGCAGCAGCATCATGGGTTTTCACACCCAGTCCCATTGCAACAATTTTGTTGATACGGTGGACCGCTTTCTGGAAGCGCGGGTCGACCGCGAATCGTTCAATGTCTCTTTTGGGGGCAAACTCACCGCCGTGCGGCGTTACCCGATTTCCATCGCCTGGCCACCGGACCCGGAACTGCTGCAAAAGACCGTGCCCGATTGCCGCAGCCACATTCGCCAGCTCAACGACTTGCCACCCGAACACAAGCTGGGCATCGGCGTTGACCGTCTGGATTACACCAAAGGCATCTTGGAGCGCTTTCGGGCCATTGAACGTCTGCTGGAGTTGAATCCGAACTGGATCGGCCACTTCACGTTTGTTCAGATTGCCGCACCGACACGCACAGGCATCGACGAGTACCAGCACCACGAGGCGCAGGTGCGTGCCCTGGCAGCGCGCATCAATGCGCGCTTTAGGAGCCGCGGACCCGCCCCCATCCTGCTGAAGATTGAGCAGCACGCGCCACCGCAGGTCTACGAATATTTCCGCGCCGCTGATCTGTGCTTTGTCAGCAGCCTGCACGATGGCATGAACCTGGTGGCCAAAGAGTTCGTCGCCGCCCGCGACGATGAACGCGGTGTCTTGGTACTGTCCGAATTCACCGGGGCCGCAAGGGAGTTGCCCGAAGCCCTGACCGTCAACCCGTACGATGCCGACCAGTGCGCGGCTGCCCTGCACCTGGCGTTGAGCATGCCCGAGGCCGAGCAGCGCGACCGTATGCGACTCATGCGCGGTCTGGTGGCCGAATTCAACGTCTTCCGCTGGGCCGGGCGCATGCTGCTCGATGCCGCCACCAAACGTCGGCGCAGTCGGGTGACTGATCAGCCAGGCACGTCGCCCCTGTGAAATAGAGACGCGCTTTGCCGCTTTCCATGGGACTGAAGGCGGCTTGCAGACATCGTCTGCCTTGCGATAGGGAATACCCATGAATGAGCCCTGTGTGCTAAGCTGAAAACTATATGAAGAGCGATCACGACATCTATCTCTTCCGTGAGGGAACACACGCGAAGCTGTACAACAAGCTGGGCTGCCACTTGCAGTCCAACGGCGGCGCGAACTTCGCAGTCTGGGCACCAAACGCTGAATCCGTCTCTGTCGTCGGCGACTGGAATTACTGGTCCGGCAATGTGGATCGCCTTGATCTGCGCGACGACGGCTCCGGCATCTGGCAGGGTTTCGTCGAGAACGCGGTTCGCGGTCAGGGCTACAAGTACCGCATTCAGTCAAGTCATGGCAGCTATGGCGTGGACAAGGCGGACCCGTTCGCGTTCTATGCGGAACCACCCCCCGCAACGGCCTCGCGCGTCTGGAGCCTTGAACACGATTGGAAAGACGATCAGTGGATGTCATCGCGCGGTCCAAAGAACGCGCTCGATGCACCGATGTCCATCTATGAGATCCATCTTGGCTCCTGGCGGCGCCAGGACGGACACTTCCTCGACTACCGCGAACTTGCGCATTCGCTGGCCGACTATGTGATCGAGATGGGCTTCACCCATGTTGAGCTGATGCCGGTGACCGAGCATCCGTTTTATGGCTCATGGGGCTACCAGACAACCGGGTACTTCGCACCTACCTCGCGCTTCGGCACACCGCAGGACTTCATGCACTTCGTCGATCACTTGCACCAGCGCGGAATCGGTGTGTTGCTGGACTGGGTGCCCTCGCATTTTCCGACGGATGAGCACGGGCTTGGCTATTTCGACGGCACCCATCTGTTCGAACATTCCGATCCGCGGCAGGGCTTCCACCCCGAATGGAACTCGAGCATCTTCAACTACGGGCGCAATGAAGTGCGCAGTTTCCTGATTTCATCGGGGCTGTTCTGGTTGGACAAGTACCACCTGGACGGCCTGCGGGTGGACGGCGTCGCCTCCATGCTCTACCTTGACTACGCCCGCAAGGAGGACGAGTGGATTCCAAACCGCCATGGTGGGCGAGAAAACCTGGAAGCCGTCGATTTCTTGCAGACACTGAACAAGGCTGTTTACCGTGAGTATCCCGACACGCTGACCATCGCCGAGGAGTCAACCGCCTGGCCGCGCGTGTCGCGGCCGACCGACATGGACGGGCTGGGTTTTGGCATGAAGTGGAATATGGGCTGGATGCACGACAGCCTGGCGTACATGCAGCAAGAGCCGGTCCACCGCAAATACCACCATCACAAGCTGACCTTCTCGCTGGTGTATGCCTTCAACGAGAATTTTGTCCTGCCGCTATCACACGACGAGGTGGTGCATGGCAAGGGATCGCTCTTGGGCAAGATGCCCGGCGACGCCTGGCAGCAGTTTGCAAACCTGCGTGCGCTGTTCGGCTACATGTGGGCGCATCCTGGCAAGAAGCTGCTCTTCATGGGCGGAGAGTTCGGCCAACGGCGTGAATGGACCCACGACGGCGAGCTGGAATGGTGGGTCACAAAGCTGGAGGGCCATGCCGGGCTACAACGCTACGTGGCGCAGCTTAACCGCGTGTACCGCAGCCTGCCAGCCCTCTACCAGTTGGATTTTTCTCCCGCCGGGTTTGAATGGGTGGAGGCCGACGCGGCTGACACCAGCGTTTTTGCCTTCCTGCGCAAGCCGCGTGAACATGGAGCACCGGTGCTGATCGTCAGCAATATGACGCCGGTGCCACGCACCAATTACATGCTCGGCGTGCCATTGGCCGGTTTCTGGCGTGAGGTGATCAACAGCGACGCCAGCGAATTTGGTGGCTCGGGTTGGGGCAACTTGGGCGGGGTCGAAGCATCTCCCGTGCGATTCCACGGCCGACCCCATTCGGTGTGCCTGACTTTGCCACCACTGTCCACACTCATCTTTGAACACGTGCCCCATGCCTAAATCCGCCACAGCCCAGACACCCTTGCCTTGCGCCTCGGTCGAGGACGGGCGCATTCGCGCCGTGATTGACGCCGTTCTTCCCAATGTGGACGGTGGCCGCTTCGCGGTGAAACGGGTGGCGGGTGAGAGCATGGTGGTCACGGCCCATTGCTTCACCGATGGCCACGACGTGTTGCGCGTGGTGCTGCGCTGGCGCAAGGAAGAGCAGGCCGAAGTGCACGAAGTCCCCATGAAGCCGCTAGGCAACGACGTCTGGTCCGCCGAGTTCACACCCACTGCGGTCGGACACTATCGTTACTCGGTCACCGCCTGGGTAGATCCGTTCGAGTCGTGGCGCTACGAGATGACGCGCCGCACCGATGTTGACGACATCCGCATGGCGTCGCAGGTAGGCGCGCTTGAGATCGCTGCAGCGGCACAGCGCGCGCGCGGCAGAGACTGCAAGACGCTGTCCAACTGGGCCAGGGATCTAAAGGCAGCAGCAAGCGACCGTACGGTCGACCCGACACTCCTCAAGGCACTGGCGCTGGATGAGGCTCTAGCTCAATTGGCGGCACGTTATCCCGACCGCAGTCTGGCTGCAAACTCCGATCAGGAGTTGCCGCTGGTCGCGGACCGCGCACGCGCGCGCTTCAGCACCTGGTACGAGTTATTTCCTCGCTCTGCCGCGCCTGAGCCTGGCCGACACGGCACTTTCAAAGATGTGGAGGCCCGCCTGCCTGTGATCGCAGCGATGGGGTTCGATGTTCTGTACTTCCCACCGATCCATCCCATCGGACTGGTGCAGCGCAAGGGCAAAAACAATGCACTGACCAGTGAGCCTGGTGATGTCGGCAGTCCCTGGGCGATCGGTGCCATCGAGGGTGGCCACAAGTCGATCCTGCCGACACTGGGTGCACCGGAAGATTTCAGGCACCTGGTGGCCAGGGCCGCGGATTTTGGGATCGAGATCGCACTCGATATCGCCTTTCAGTGCGCGCCCGACCACCCCTACGTCAAGGCGCACCCGAGCTGGTTCCGCTGGCGCCCTGACGGCAGCGTGCAGTGTGCCGAGAACCCACCGAAGAAATACCAGGATATCTACCCGTTCAATTTCGAAAGTGAAGATTGGCGCGGCTTGTGGGCGGAGCTCAAAAGCGTGTTCGACTACTGGATTCTTGAAGGTGTGAAAATCTTCCGCGTGGATAACCCGCATACCAAGGCCTTCCCGTTCTGGGAGTGGGCCATCTGCGAAATCAAGCGCAAGCACCCCGATGTTCTCTTCCTGGCCGAAGCCTTCACCCGGCCAAAGGTCATGCACCGGCTGGCCAAACTCGGCTTCACACAGTCGTACACCTATTTCACCTGGCGCAACAATAAACAGGAATTGACCAATTATTTCAAGGAGCTTTCAGGCGGTCCGGGTGTTGACTACTTCCGCCCCAATGTCTGGCCGAACACACCGGACATCCTGCACGAACAGCTGCAAAGCGGCGAGCCCGCCATGTACATGACCCGTCTGGTTCTTGCCGCTACATTGGCGGCGAGTTATGGTATCTACGGCCCGGCCTATGAGTTGCGCGAGCATTTGCCGAAGTCGCCCGGCAGTGAGGAGTATCTCAACTCGGAAAAATATCAACTGCGCAACTGGAACAATAATGATCCAGATAGCCTTGCACCCTTCATTACCCGAATCAATCAGATCCGTCACGACAACGCCGCGCTTCATGCGGACCACAGCCTGCGCTTCCTGCCCATCGACAACGACCAGCTTCTGGCCTACTCGAAAACCTCGGATGACGGCAACAACGTGGTGGTCACGGTGGTCAATCTTGACCCCCACAATGTCCAGTCAGGCATGGTTCATTTGGACCCCGAATCGATCGGAGTGGATGCCTCGCATCCGTTTCAGATGCACGACCTGCTAAGCAACCAGCGCTTTGTGTGGCAAGGCCGGCATCACTATATCCGTCTCGACCCGCACAGCGCGCCAGCACACGTCTTCGTCGTGCGCCGGCACGTCCGCGATGAACGCGACTTCGATTACTATTTTTGAAACCGGGCACCGATGAATGCACCTGCAACCAATCTGACGCTCGAAACTGTCGAGATTGATGGCCGCGACGATCCGCTGTGGTATCGCGACGCGGTCATCTACCAGCTCAACGTCAAAGCGTTCTTCGACAGCAACGACGACGGTATGGGTGACTTCAAGGGTGTCGCAATCAAGCTCGACTATGTCCGGGACCTGGGGGTCAACACCATCTGGCTGATGCCCTTCTATCCCTCGCCGATGCGCGACGACGGCTACGACATTGCGGAATATGAAGACGTTCACCCACAATACGGCTCGCTCGACGACTTTCGTGAAATGCTGGCCGAGGCGCACAAGCGCGACTTGCGGGTGATCATAGAGCTCGTCATGAATCACACATCAAGCGATCACCCGTGGTTCCAGGCAGCGCGACGCTCGCCACCGGGCTCGCCCGAGCGCGAGTTCTATGTCTGGAGCGATAGCGATCAGCTGTACAAAGACACGCGCATCATCTTCACCGATACCGAGACCTCCAACTGGACCTGGGACCCGGTGGCCAAGGCCTTCTTCTGGCACCGCTTCTTCAGTCATCAGCCTGATCTGAATTTCGACAATCCCAAAGTGCTCGAAGCAATCTTCAAGACCATGCGATTCTGGCTCGACATGGGCGTTGACGGTTTCCGCCTCGACGCCATTCCCTACCTCGTCGAGCGTGATGGCACCAGCAACGAGAACCTGCCGGAGACGCACGCGGTGATCAAACAGCTGCGCGCGGCCATCGACGCGCAATACAAGAACCGCTTCCTGCTGGCTGAAGCCAATATGTGGCCCGAGGACGTTCGAGAATACTTCGGCGACGGCGACGAGTGCCACATGGCCTACCACTTCCCGCTGATGCCGCGCATGTACATGGCCATCGCTCAGGAAGACCGTCACCCGATTATCGAAATCATGCAGCAAACGCCGGAAATTCCCGACGGCTGCCAGTGGGCCATCTTTCTGCGCAACCACGATGAACTGACCCTGGAAATGGTGACCAGCAAGGAACGGGACTACATGTACCGCATGTATGCGACTGACCCGCGGGCCCGGATCAACCTGGGTATTCGCCGCCGCCTCGCCCCGCTGATGGAGAACGACGCGGATCGCATCAAGCTGATGAACGCAATGCTGCTGTCGATGCCCGGCTCGCCCATCATCTACTACGGTGACGAGATCGGCATGGGCGACAACATGTTCGTCGGCGACCGCAACGGCGTGCGTACACCGATGCAGTGGAGCCCCGACCGCAACGCCGGTTTCTCCCGTGCCGACCCGCAACGCCTGTACCTGCAACCCATCATGGATCCGATGTACGGTTACGAGGCCCTCAACGTCGAGGCCCAGGCGCGCGACATCAGCTCGCTGCTCAACTGGACCAAACGGATGCTCGCCGTGCGCAAAAGCAGCCGGGCCTTCGGCCGCGGCAAACGCAGCTTCCTCAAGCCTGGCAACCGCAAGATCCTGGCGTACCTGAGCACGTACGAGGACGACACCATCCTGGCAGTGTTCAATCTGTCACGCGCGGCGCAGCCGGTGGAGCTGGAGCTGTCGGTCTACAAGGGCCGCGTGCCGGTCGAGATGCTGGGACGCACCTCCTTCCCGCCGATTGGCGAGCTGCCCTATCCGCTGACGCTGCCGTCATTCGGTTTCTTCTGGTTCCGGCTCGCCGCCGACGCTGAAGTTCCGAGCTGGCATCAGGAGCATGTGGCACTGCAAGACCGCCCGACGCTGGTGCTGTTTGATGGCTGGACCAGCTTCTTTCGCGATCGCGTGATGCCGTGGCGAATCGGAATGGCCGACCGCATGCGCACGCAATTCGAAACTGACACGCTGCCGCGTCATATTGAGATCCAGCGTTGGTACGCCTCCAAAGGCACGCCCATTGAACGCGCACGGCTGGTCGATCATGCAGTGTGGGAGGCCGGCAACTTCAGCTGGATGCTGCCCATTCTGAAACTGGACGGACCCGTCGGGGAATCGACCTATTTCATGCCGCTGGCACTGGCGTGGGAGGAGCGCGACGAAGAGCGCATCGCCAACCTCGCGCCCGCTGCGCTGGCCAAGGTACGCCAGCAGGCCAACGTTGGCATCATGGGCGATGCTTTCTACGACCCGGCCTTCTGCCGCGCCTTGGTCCAGGCGATCGGCGCCGACATGGAAATTGCCACTGCGGCCGGACGTCTGCAGTTCAAACCCACGACGGTGTTCAAAAACTTTACCTCAGACATCGCCGCGCTAACGGTATCGCGTCCGAGCACGACGAGCAGCAACACGGTTGTGACACTGGATGACACGCTTTTTCTCAAGGGTTACCGTCGTCTGCGCCAGGGCCTGAATCCCGAACTGGAGATGGGTCGCTTCCTGACTGAAGTCGTACACTTCCCGAACTGCGTTCCGGTGCTGGGCGCACTCGAATACTTCATGAGCGATGGCAACGTCATGACGCTGGCCCTGGTCCAGGGTTACGTGGCCAACCAAGGGGACGGCTGGGACTACACATCACGTTACGTCGAGCGCTTCCTGGAAGAGCTGCGCATCTCGGGCGAAGCCAATGCCACCGCAGGCGAAACACATGGCGGCTTTCTGGCTTTTGCCGCCACACTTGGCCAGCGCACTGCGGAGCTTCACCTCGCACTGACGCAACACACAGCAGAGCCAGCCTTCGACCCCGAACCTCTCTTGTCGAGAGATGTCATCGCGTTCAAGGACCGGGCGGCTAGAGAGGCCACCGCCACATTGTCACTGCTGCGCGAGCGCCAGGCGCAATTGCCCGCAGCCGCCCAAGAGGTAGCCCAAGCCCTGCTGTTGCAACAGGACCGCCTGCAGACTCGCATCGCCGCCGTCAAGACCGAGGGGAAAGTCAGCATCAAAACACGCTACCACGGCGACTACCATTTGGGCCAGGTCCTCGTAACCGGCAACGATTTCGTGATTATCGACTTCGAGGGTGAGCCAGCCCGCAGCTTTGAAGAACGCCGCACCAAGAGTTCACCTTTGCGCGACGTGGCGGGCATGCTGCGGTCTTTCAATTATGCACACTGGTCAGCGCTGCGGCGCGTGGCACAAAATACTGCCGAGATTGACCAACTGGAACCCGCAGTGCGCGAATGGGAGCGCAGCACCCGCGAGGCTTTCCTGGCGGCCTACGAGCACGTCATGATGTCGGTCGAATTGGCGCAGCCAGTTGACCTGGACCTGCTCGCATTGTTCGAACTGGAAAAGGCACTTTACGAACTCCGATACGAGCTCAATAATCGCATCGACTGGATCCAGGTGCCTTTGCAAGGTATCCTGGCCCTGATTGATCCTGATACGGGCCTGACACGCTGAGGTCGCCTTTGCAGCTGCAACCCCAACTGGAGTAGAGATCATGGAAAAACTGGACATTCAGCTCGAACCCTTGCGGGCCATCCTTTTTCAGATTGGTGCGTTCCTTCCACGCCTGCTGATCGCCGTGGTGGTGGTGCTGGGCGGCTGGCTGCTTGCCAAGGTAGCACGTATTGCGGTGACCAAGGCATTGCGTGCGATTAATTTCAACGTCCTCACCGAGCGCTCGGGCCTGGACAACTTCCTGCGCCAGGGCGGCATGTCCGGCGACACGACCTCCCTGTTCGGCATGCTCCTGTACTGGCTGGTCATCCTGGCCGCCCTGCTGATTGCCTTCAACGGACTCGGCCTGACCTACATCACCGATCTGCTGTCGCGTGTGGTGTGGTTTATTCCGAATGTCTTTGTTGCGCTGGGGGTGCTGGCATTCGGTTCTTACTTCGCGCGTTTCGTCGGAAACACTGTCGTCAGCAGCCTCAAGCTGCCCGATGCCAGCCTCCTGGGCAAGCTGGCGCAGTACGCCATCATGGCTTTCGTCGTCCTGATTGCACTGGAGCAGATCAAGGTCGGAGGCGACATTATTCGAGAGAGCTTCCTGGTAATTCTTGCCGGCATCGTGTTTGCGCTGGCACTCGCCTTTGGTCTGGGTGGCAGGGACTGGGCGGCCGAACGCATTGAGCACTGGTGGCCGCGCGACAAGAAGGCCAGGGACACCCTCGACCATGAAAACAAATGAGTTAATCACGGCAGTTTGGCCTGGGCACGCCTATCCGCGCGGCGCCCACTGGGACGGTGAGGGCGTCAATTTCGCGCTGTTCTCGCAACATGCCGAGAAAGTAGAGTTGTGTCTGTTCAACGAGACCGGTCGTCACGAACGTCAACGCATCGAGATTCGCGAACGCACCGACGACATCTGGCACTGCTACCTGCCCGAGGCCCGCCCGGGTCTGGCCTACGGCTACCGCGTGCACGGCCCCTACAAACCCGAAGAGGGCCACCGCTTCAACCCCAACAAGTTGTTGGTTGATCCCTATGCCAAAGACCTCATCGGCCAATTGCGATGGGGCGATGCGCTCTATGGCTACACCATCGGCAGCAAACGCGAGGACCTCTCGTTCGACCGCCGCGACAGTGCACCACTGGTGCCCAAGAGCCGCGTGGTCGAGCCCGCTTTCACATGGGGCGACGACCGCCGGCCCACGGTACCGTGGCAGGACATGGTCATCTATGAGTTGCACGTGCGCGGCTTCACCATGACCCATCCGGAGGTGCCAGCGCAGTTGCGCGGCACCTACGCGGGGCTCGGCTGTGCCCCGGTGGTCGACTACCTGAAACGCCTGGGGGTCACCACGATTGAATTGCTGCCCGTACATAGCTACGTCAGTGAACGCCACCTGGCCATCAAGGGGCTTTCAAACTACTGGGGCTACAACACCCTGGGTTTCTTCGCCCCAGAGAGGCGCTACAGCGCCTCGGGCAATGTCAAGGAATTCAAGACCTTGGTGAAGACGCTGCACTCAGCCGGCATCGAGGTGATCATTGACGTGGTCTACAACCACACCTGCGAAGGCAATCAGCTTGGGCCCACGCTCTCCCTGCGCGGCATCGACAACGCGTCCTACTACATCGCCAACGCCAGCAACCACCGGTATTACGACGACTTCAGCGGTTGTGGCAACACCGTCAACATTGAGCACCCGCGAACGCTTCAGTGGATGATGGACTCTTTGCGCTACTGGGTTGAAGAAATGCATGTCGACGGTTTTCGCTTCGACCTTGCTTCTGCGCTGGCGCGCGAAGCCGGTGAGGTAGAGAACCTGGGCGGTTTTTTCGATGCCATCCGCCAGGACCCGACGCTCAACCGCGTCAAGCTGATCGCCGAGCCCTGGGACTTGGGAAGCGGTGGTTATCGGGTTGGCAACTTCCCGCACGGCTGGGCCGAGTGGAACGATCGCTACCGTAACGGCATGCGCGCCTACTGGAAAGGTGACGACGGGCAGATCGGTGAGCTTGCACAGCGCCTCACCGGCTCGCATGACCTCTACGGCTGGTCGGGCAAACGCAGCCACGCCAGCATCAACTTCGTCACGGCGCACGACGGCTTCACGCTGCACGACCTGGTCTCCTACAACGACAAGCACAACGAGGCCAATGGCGAAGATAACCGCGACGGCAACAGCCACAACCTATCCTGGAACTGCGGCGCCGAGGGCGAGAGTGACAACCCCGCTATTCGGGCGCTGCGGGAGCGGCAGAAGCGCAACCTGTTGGCCACGTTGCTGCTGTCACAAGGCTTGCCCATGCTGCTGGCTGGTGACGAACGCGGCCACACGCAACTGGGCAACAACAACGTCTACTGTCAGGACAACCAGCTGGCCTGGCTGGACTGGACCCCGAGTCCGGAGCGCGATGCTTTGCATACTTTTGTGCAGCGCTTGATCAAACTGCGCCGGGAGCACCCGTCTCTGCGTCGGCGCAACTTCTTCGAAGGTAAGCCGCAGGATGGCGACACGGACAAGGATGTGTGCTGGCTGAAACCCGACGGCGGCGAGATGATGGGGCAGGATTGGAGCGACAACCAAGCACGATGCCTGGCGATGCTGGTGTCGGGCAGTGGCATTTCGGAGCGCGGCGCACATGGCGAAACACTGCACGACGATGACTTTCTGCTGCTCCTGAACAGCCACCATGCCGAGATACCCTTTGCCCTGCCGCCGGTGCGCGGGGGCGAATGGCTGCTGCTGCTTGACACCGCGACCCAGACCATTCCACCGGCCGACAACGGTCTGCCGCTCGCTTCGCCGCCAGCGTGGGGGCAGGCGAGTTATCCGCTGCAATCTCGCTCCCTGGTACTGCTGACCCGCGCCAGGACGCTTGTATGAAGTGACCATGAAACACGCCCATACCATGCCTTTTGGCGCCAGTGTGCTGCCGGGCGGTGGCGTGCACTTTGCGCTGTGGGCGCCGGGGGTTGGAAAAATCATGCTTGAGAACGGGCCAGACGCTGGCGCGCTCGCACACCCGATGGCGCATAGCGCCGACGGGTGGCATCAGCTGACGCTGCCCGGCGCGCAGGCCGGCGACCACTACCGCTACCGCCTGCCCGACGGCCTGCGCGTGCCGGACCCGGCCTCGCGCTACAACCCCGGCGATGTGCACGGCGCCAGCCAGGTGATTGACCCGCACGCCTATTTGTGGCGGCACGACACCTGGCGCGGCCGCCCCTGGCGAGAGGCCGTGATTTACGAATTGCATGTTGGCGCCTTCACGCCCGAGGGAACCTTTGCCGCAGCACAAAGCCGCCTGGCGGCGCTGGCCGCGCTCGGCATCACCGCCGTGGAACTAATGCCGCTCGCTGAATTCCCCGGTCGGCGCAACTGGGGCTATGACGGCGTACTCCCCTTCGCGCCCGATGCCTCCTATGGCACCCCGGACGAGCTCAAAGCCCTGATCGATACCGCCCACGAGCTCGGTTTGATGGTGTTGCTTGATGTCGTGTACAACCACTTCGGGCCGGAGGGCAACTACCTGCACGCCTACTGCCCGCATTTTTTCAACCCGGCGCACCAGACGCCCTGGGGCGCGGCCATCAACTACGACGGTGCCGATTCGCGCACGGTGCGCGACTTTTTTATCCACAACGCAATTTACTGGGTGGAAGAATTCCAGTTCGACGGCTTGCGTCTGGATGCCATTCACGCCATACGTGATGACTCCGAACGCCATATCGTGCGCGAGATCTGCGAAGCACTGCGCGCCGGCCCCGGTCGTGAGCGCCAGGTTCATGTAATTTTGGAGAACGACGCCAACCAGGCATCTTTTCTATCGCGCGACGCCAGCGGTGATCCGCTCGCCGCAACAGCGCAATGGAACGACGATCTGCACCATGCCGTCCATGTGCTGACCACCGGCGAGACTGACGGCTACTACGCTGACTACGCCGACGCACCGGTGGCCCAACTCGGGCGGGCACTGGCGCAGGGCTTCATCTTCCAGGGGCAGTCCTCGCCGTTTCGTCATGGCGAGCGACGCGGCGAGCCGAGCACACAGCTGCCACTGGCGGCCTTCGTCTCTTTTTTGCAGTCGCACGATCAGGTCGGCAACCGCGCCTTCGGCCAACGCATCCATGTATTGGGCGATCCGGTGCTGGTGCGTGCCGCCCTCGCCTGTGTGCTGCTGTCACCGCACATACCCATGCTGTTCATGGGTGAAGAATTCGCAGCCTCCACGCCCTTTCTGTACTTCTGCGATTTCGGTCCGGCGTTGGCGGATGCGGTGTCGCGCGGACGGCGTGCCGAGTTCGGCCGCTTCGCCGGGTTCGCCAGTGAAGCTGACCAGGCAAACATTCCGGACCCAAGCATGGAATCCACCCTTCTGGCGTCCAAGCTGCGCTGGGAAGAGCGTGACACCGCGCCACACAAGGACTGGCTGGACGAGGTACGCCACCTGCTGCACCTGCGCCAACGCCGACTGATACCACTGCTGGCCGGCCAACTAGGCGCTGGCCGCTTTCACTGCGAGGGCGAGACGCTGTCGGTTCAATGGCCGCTCGACCACGCGGGCACTCCAGCGAAAGGTGCGTGCCTGCATCTGCTCGCGCATTTCGGCCCGCAGCCGCGCGTCGGCGTGATGGCCCCGCCGGGCGAACTCCTCTATGGCACCGGCCTTGAACCCGAGGCGGGTGCCGCGCTACGGCTCGCGCCCGGCGCAGTCGTTCTAACGCTACAGGAGAGCCATCTTGTCTAGCCCGTGGACCGAGCACAACGCGCAGCCGTTGAATCAACTGTGCGCACACTTTGGCATTGCCACTGACTACGATGACATCTGGGGCACGCGCCACCCGGTAGCACACGCGAGCTTGCTGGCCCTGCTGTCGGATTTCGGCGTCACACTGGCTGACGAATCGGACACGCCTGACGCACTCGATGCCGTGCTGCGCTGTGCCTGGCGCCAGGCCCTGCCGCCAGTGGTGACAATTCAGGCGTCGGCGCCGGCGTGGGACGTGTCACTGCGCCTGCCCGCCTCGCTGACCCACATCCGCTGGCAACTGCGCGACGAAACCGGTACCTTGCACCAGGGCGAGGTCGCCGCCGATGCGCTGCCCGAGATCGCCCGCACCGAACTCGACGGTGTCGCCTGGTGCGAGCGCCAGCTGTCTTTCAGCTTGCGATTGGCCGCTGGCTACCATCGCCTGAGCGTGGCGGACCTGGCCGGCGAGACCCTGGTGATCAGCGCGCCCGAGCGTTGCTATCGTCCGGCAGCGCTGCAAAACGGCGGCAAAGTCTGGGGACCGACCGTACAACTGTATGCGCTGCGCTCCCGGCGCAATTGGGGCATTGGCGACTTCAGCGATCTGGCGCAGCTGGTCGGACAGATGGCCGAACGCGGTGCCGACATCATTGGACTCAGCCCCTTGCACGCGCTGTTCGTGCATAACCCGGCCCATGCCAGCCCTTACAGCCCCTCCTCGCGCCTGCAGCTCAACGTGCTGTACATCGATGTCGATGCGGTCGATGACTACGCCAGCTGTGAAGCGCTGGGACGGCTTGTCCATTCCGCCGAATTCCAGGGCCGGCTGGCGCGCTTGCGCGAGGCGCCACTGGTCGACTATGTTGGGGTTGCCGCAGTCAAATTCGAGGCGCTCGAATTGCTGTTCAGTCATTTCCGAGAACACCATCTGACCCCCGACGGTCTGCAGGCGGGCGACGACGCCGGACGCACCTTTCTCGCGTTCGTGGTGCAGGGCGGCGAAGCGTTGTACCGCCATGCCCTCTTTGAAGCGCTGCAGGCGCATTTCCATGCCAACGATGCCACCATTGGCGGTTGGCCGGGATGGCCGCTGGCGTACCAGGATCCCGACAGTCCTGAGGTGAAATCCTTCGCGGAGCAACACGCCGAGCGTGTGCGGTACCACCTGTACCTGCAATGGTTGGCGGCCAGCCAATTGGCACGCGCGAGCGACCACTGCCAGGCGCTGGGAATGGGTGTGGGCCTGTATGTTGACCTCGCCGTCTCGGTCGATCGAGCGGGCTCCGATGTCTGGTGCGAGCGCGCGTGCTTTGCCGCGGATGCCAGCATCGGCGCCCCGCCCGATGAGTTCAATCCGAATGGCCAGGGCTGGGGCTTGCCGCCGCTGCGGCCGGACCGCCTGCGCGCCAGCCAGTATCGGTACTTCATCGACACCTTGCGCGCCAATATGCGCGGTGCGGGCGCGCTGCGCATTGACCATGTGATGGGCTTGATGCGCCTGTTCTGGCTACCCCCTGGGCAGACCGCGCGCGAAGGCACTTACGTGCATTACGCGCTGGACGAGATGCTGGCCATCGTGGCATTGGAGAGCCAGCGTAACCGCTGCATGGTGATCGGTGAAGACCTGGGCACCGTGGCCGGCGAGGTGCGTTCGGCGCTGGCGCGTTTTGACGTGCTGTCCTATCGCCTGCTGTACTTCGAACGCCAGGACAATGGCGAATTCAAACCGGCGACCGACTACCCGGCGAATGCGCTGGTGGCCGTCAGCACGCACGACCTGGCGACACTGGCCGGCTGGTGGTGGGGGCTGGACTTGCGCCTGCGCCTGCAGCTCGGCCTGTTCCCCGACCTGCAGGTCTTCGAGAACCAATTGCTCGACCGCGCCCAGGAGCGCGTGCGGCTCCTGTCAGCGCTGCACCGCGCCGGCCTGTTGTCGGCGGCCGAAGTGGCCGATGCGCTGGCCGGGCCGGACCTGTCGGCGCACGCCGTGCAAGCGGTGCACGCGTTTCTGGCGGCGACGCCGTGCGCGCTCATGACCGTCCAGCTCGAGGACGCGCTCGGCGTAGCGGAGCAAATCAACATGCCCGGCACCACCGATGAGCAACCCAACTGGCGGCGCAAGCTGCCGCTGGACCTGGCCGCACTGGCCACCCACGAGGTGATGCTGAGTCTGGGCCGTACCCTGTCCGGGCTGCGGCCACGCTGGTCCGGTGGGGCCTCCAACCGCAGCCGTGCCCGGGCGACGGTGCCGCGCGCCACCTACCGGCTTCAGTTCCACAAAGATTTCACCTTCATGGATGCCATCCGCATCCTGCCCTACCTCGCGCGCCTGGGTGTGAGTCATGTTTACTGCTCGCCGATCCAGCGGGCGCGCGCCGGCAGCATGCACGGCTACGACGTGGTGGATCACAGTGAGGTCAACCCCGAGCTGGGCGGACGCGAAGGCTTCGAGCGCTTCGCCGCAGCCTTGCTTGAACGCGGCATGGGCATGTTGCTCGACATGGTGCCCAACCACATGGGCGTCATGGGCGGTGACAACGCCTGGTGGATGGACGTGCTGGAGAACGGGCCGGCCTCGCTTTATGCCCAGCACTTCGACATCGACTGGCAGCCGCTCAACCCCGAACTCACCGGCAAAGTGCTGCTCCCGGTGCTGAGCGACCACTATGGCGACGTCCTCATGAGTGGCAACATCGTGCTGCACTTTGAAGACAGCACGGGCAGCCTGGCGCTGCGTTACTTTGACCATTGTTTTCCGCTGGCGCCCGAGAGCTACCCGCAGGTCTTGATGCTGGCGCAGGCGCGGCTCGGTGATGTGGACCTGGCCGCCAGCCTGGCCAGCACGGCCACCGCTTTCGGTCACCTGCCCGGACGCGACGCCAGCGACCCCGGCGCGCGCACTGAGCGCGCGCGTGACAAGGAACTGCTCAAGACCCGCCTGGCGCGGCTGGCGGCGCGCCAGGCGAGCGTGGCGCAGGCCATCGCCAGCGCGGTGGCGGAACTCAATCTGGCGGGCGCCCGCGACGCGCTGCATGCGCTGATCGAAGCCCAGGCCTACCGGCTCGCCTACTGGCGCGTCGCCGTCGACGAGATCAACTACCGGCGCTTCTTCGACATCAATGAGCTCGCCGCCCTGCGCATGGAGCGCGAAGACGTGTTCGAAGCCACGCAGTCGTTCGCGCTGGACCTCGCGGCAGCCGGCCTGGTGGATGGGCTGCGCATCGATCATCCGGATGGGCTGTATGATCCGGCACGTTATTTCCAGCAGTTGCAGGAGGGCTACGCGCGACGCGCCGGCCTGCTGCTGGAAGGCCCGGACGAGCAGGGTCGGCCAGCGCGACCGCTGTATGTCGTGGCGGAAAAAATCGCCGCGCTCCACGAGGAGATTCCGCTGGACTGGCACATCCACGGCATGACCGGCTACCGTTTTGCCAACTCGGTCAACGGGCTGCTGGTTGACCCCTCGGCGGCGGCCAAATTCGCGCTGATCTGGCGCAACTTCACCGCAATCAGCGAGAGTTTCGACGAGTTGGCCTATGCCGGCAAGCGCGACATCATTCGCACGTCGCTGGCCTCCGAACTCAATGTCCTGTCAACCGAACTGCTGCGCATCGCCCGCGCCGACCGGCGCACCCGCGACTACACACTCAATGCGCTGCGCCGCGCCTTGACCGAGGTGGCCGCCTGCCTGCCGGTCTATCGCACCTACTTCATTGACCAGGCCTCGGCGCAGGACCAGCGCTATGTGGACTGGGCCGTGCGTGATGCCGAGCACCACAGCCAGGACGCCGACCTGTCGATCTTCGGCTTCGTGCGCCAGACCCTGCTCGGGCAGGCGCTGCCCGATGCCTCGGACAGCCTGCGCCAGCGCGTGCGCCGCTTCGCCAACCGGTTCCAGCAATTCAGTGCGCCGGTGGCGGCCAAGGGCGTCGAGGACACCGCTTTTTACCGCTATTTCCCCTTGTGTTCTCTCAACGAAGTCGGCGGCGACCCAAGCCGTTTCGGCGTCACGGTGGCCGCCTTCCACGCCGACAACGCCACAAGAGCAGAGCACTGGCCGCACAACATGCTGGCCACATCCACCCACGACAACAAGCGCTCGGAGGACGTGCGTAATCGCATCAACGTGCTGTCCGAAATGCCGGCGCGCTGGCGCCTGGCCTTGCGCCGCTGGCGCAGCCAGCACCGCGGCCTGCGCCACAAGCTGGAGGCGGCCAGTGCAGCAGTGGGGGCGCCCTCGCACGCCGACGAGTACCTGCTGTACCAGACGCTCCTGGGCACGCTGCCCGTGGGCGACTTGAACGAGACGACGCTGGCGCCCTACCGCGAACGCGTGGTGCTTTACATGCAGAAGGCAGCACGCGAAGCCAAGCTCCATACCCGCTGGACCCATCCGGACGAGAACTACGAGGCCGCGCTCGAAGGCTTCGTGCGGGCGCTGCTGGGGCACATTGAAAACAACACCTTCCTCACCGAACTGCAGACGCTCGGCGTGACGCTCGCGTGGTTCGGCGCGCTCAACAGCTTGAGCACGACCCTGCTCAAGTTGTCCTCCCCGGGTGTGCCCGACTTCTATCAGGGCCACGAGACCATCGGGCTGACGCTGGTGGACCCGGACAATCGCCGGCCCGTTGACTATGAGGCACTGAATCAAAGTCTTGCCTCATTGGAGTCCCTCGATCCAACGCAGTTGCCAACGCTGATGACCGCGCCGCAGGACGGCCGCGCCAAGCTGTGGATCACCTGGCGTCTGCTGGCCCTGCGGCGCGAGCGGCCGGCGCTGTTTCGCGATGGCGACTACACCGCGCTCAAGGTCAGCGGCGCGCATGCCCAGCACGTGGTCGCGTTCACGCGTCGCCATGAAGGCGCAACGCTGGTGGTCATTGCCGGACGCTTGTTCGCCCGGCTGCTCGGGGAAGCGATCCTCCCACCACTGGGCGAGTCCGTCTGGGCCGACACCACAGTTGCGATCAATCTGCCCGACGGCACGCGATTGACCAATGCACTGACCGACGAGACACTCATCGTCGAACACGGGCACATCAAGCTGGGCGCAGCATTCGCGCGCCTGCCGGCCGCCGCGTTGCTCGGTCCGACTTGACGCAGTCCTGCTTTCTTGCAGCGTGAATTCATTCAGCTGTCCATCACTGACTCATGCCCTTGTCCCCTCTGTCAGGGTGGCAAGTTCAGTCAGAAAACGTCGAACTTCCTCAATGCTGCCCAGGGCATACTGCGCCGCGGTGTCGCGGGGCTCGTCGCGCACCAGGATGCCGATGCCGTTGCCTTGCGCGTTCAGCGACCTGAATGCATCCTCGTCGGTGATGTCGTCCCCAAGATAAAGCACGAATACATCGGATTGCGCCAGGCCGAGCTTTCCGAGCAGCCAGATCATGGCCCGGCCCTTGTCCCAGTCGATATCCGGCTGCACTTCAAAAATCATCTTGCCGTGGGTTTTGCGCAGTTTCGGATGTGCTGCAAGCACCGCATTCACAGCGGGCTCCACGGCCTCCAGGTCAGACTCCCCCACGAGGCGAAAATGGACTGCGATGGCGTATTTCTTGCGCTCGACCAGAAGGCCGGGAACGTGCCCAAGTCGCTCCCGCAGCGCCAGCTCGGCCCGGTCGAGCTGGGGCAGAAATTCGCCGCCCTGCTCCTGCTCGAAGTGCATGCCCTGGGGGCCGAAGATTTCAAAGCCATGGCTGCCACCATAAACAATGTCTTTCAAACCCACCCTTGCCTGCACATCGGGCAGATCCCGGCCACTCATCACGACCACCGTGCAGCGCCGGGCCAGTGTGCGCACCGCATCACGCATGTCGTCCGACAGCAGTGCCAGCTCGGGGCTTTGCACAATCGGCGTCAACGTGCCGTCATAGTCAAGAAAAACCGCAGGGCTTCTGCCTTTCATACGGGCTTTGATGTCTGCGAGCGCCGCCAGAGCGGAAGGAAGTTCGTCACTGCGACGTCGGGCAGGTGCGACTTCCTGCGCTACGCTGACCTCCACCAGATCAGTCACCACCATGTGCGCGCCGGCGTCTTTCAGTTCCTGTGCATGGCCGCTACGGTCCACGCCGACGACCATGCCAAACCCGGCACGTCGGCCCGCCTGCACACCGGCAAGCGCTTCTTCCACCACCACGCTGCGGGCCGGTTTCACGTCAAGTTGTTCAGAGCTTGGATTTTTGGCGTTCATGTCCGCGAGCTCCTTACTTCGTGGCGGCAAAAACTACTCGCTCCCTGCCAGGGCTCCACCAGACCTGATTGCCACAAGGAGGCAGCTTCCGAATTGAGAATCAAGGTGCCGCCCCTTGCCTGACTTGACGCACCCCAGCTGTCTGTGCCGGAGACCAGACTTACTCTTGCGCAGCGCGGATCGTGTCGCGCCCGTTGCGGTCCTTGACGCGGCCCAGGTCGGTGTCCAGCGCACGTGCAAGCTTGTCCACAGCGCCGATGAAGGCGTTGTTCATATTGTCGGCCTCGGCCGTCACAGTCACCGGCTGGCGATTGACCACGCGCGCTTCAAGACGACAGCGTTTGTCGTTGACACCAGATTTGCCACCATCCACGTCGGTCAGAAAAACCTCCAGGCGGGAGATATGGTCTTGAAACCGGCCCAGACGTCCGCTCGCCTCGTCTCGCACCCATTGGGCCAGGGATTCGCCACCCTGGATGTGGTCGTCGGTGTTGACTTGTATTTGCATGCTGTCTCTCCTTGGTTGGGCTTTGCACATTGGCCGAAACAGGCCATCAAATATAAGTTCTTTATAGCACGCCCCGGCCTTCACAGATAAGGAGAGAGCAGCCAGACCAGCCGGTCGCGCAGGCGCCCCGCCAGAGACTGGCCCGCCAGCTCAGCGGCAGTGAGGCGGTGCGCATGGCAGATGCGTTCATCGACAAGGCCATCGAGTTGCTGCACCAACTGGGCATCGTGACACTCCAGGTTGTATTCAAAGTTCAACCGCAAACTGCGCGCGTCCCAGTTGGTGGAACCGATCAGCGACCACGCGTCATCCACCAGAAACAGTTTGGTGTGGTCAAACCCGGGTCCGCTCAGGTGCACGCGGCAGCCGCTGGAGACGAGGCCGGCGAACTGCGGTCGCATGGCCCAGTCCAACAAGGGCAGGTTGCTGCGCGCGGGCAAAACGATGTCCACCACCACGCCGCGCAGCGCAGTCACCCGCAGGGTGGTGAGCAACACTTCGTCGGGCAGGAAGTACGGCGTGACGATGCGCACCCGGCGCCGGGCGATGGCCAAAGCGCCAAGGATCACCTGGCGCATATGGTCGATGTCAGCATCCGGGCCGTCGGTCACACCGCGTGCCAGCACCGGGCCGCAGGGTTCGTTGGCGGCAAACCAGGGACTGCCGTGTAATGCCTCGCCGGTGGTAAAGGTCCAATCGGTGGCAAAGGTGCGCTGCAAATCAGCAACCACGGGACCTCGCACGGCGAAATGCAGGCATTGAACAGGCCGCTTCGGCTGGGTTGACAGCCAATGCACCGCGCTGATGTTCATGCCGCCGGTGAAGCCGAGCTCACCATCGACCACCATGATCTTGCGGTGGTTGCGCAAATTGGCCTGAGCCAGCAGGCGGGTCAGGCGCGGTCGCAGGAACGCCGCTGCAGGCACACCCGCATGGCGCAGTTGTTTGACCATGTTGCTACGGCTGTAGCGGGCCCCGACCGCATCAATGAGCACCCGCACCTGCACGCCGCGCGCCTGCGCCAGCGCCAGGGAGTCCACAAAGGCGTTCCCGGCCACATCATTATTGAAGATGTAGCTGAGCAGCGTGACCGAGCGGTGAGCCCCGTCAATCGCGGCCAGCATGGCTGGGTAGGCTTCATCGCCATGGACCAGCGGCGTCACCGCATTGCCAGCCAGCAAGGATCGCCCTGTGATCTCACGCGTCAGCCGGTTGATGCCCGCCAGTTCAGGCAAACAGATGGCATCGGCTTCGACGGAAGCATCAGCGCTTCCCCCCTCCCCCCGCCACGGGTCCTTGAGCCCCAGTGCGACACCGGCACGCTGAATACGGTTCACGCCGAGCATCAGGTACAGCAAGGCACCCAACAGCGGGGCCAGCCAGGCCAGCGCGATCCAGCCGATGGCGGTCTGCACGTGCCGCTTGTTAAGCAAGGCATGCACCGTCACAGCCGCCGCGCAACCCAAGTGCAGCAGGGACGCCAGCAGGGGCGCAAGGCCGTGCATCACCTGCAGCATGGATTCGAACCAGGAAGAGGTCATGCCCGCATGTTAGCCGTGCGTCTCCATGGCTTCCCCCTTTTGGATAAGAAGTAGTTTGGCAGAACCTGCATCGGGGTCACATTGACAACCTGGTGTGGGATTGCAATTAGCTATTGTATTGATAGCTACTAACGCTTATTTCACGGTGGCTATAGCCCTAAAAAGCATAAATACTATTCAACCTTCGCTGCCACTGGATCTTCCGTCTTGACTTGGGACGGGCTGCGATTGAGGTACAGCGTCTGGGTCGGGAAGGCAAACTTGATGTCATGCTCGGCTAAGCGGCGCACCAGTTGCAGGTTGATCGCCTGCTGGACGTCCATGAAGACGTTGTAGTCGGGTTTCAAAACGTAATAGACCGCCTCAAAATCCAGCGAAGACTGGCCAAAACTCTTGAAGTGGGCGCGGTCAAAGCGGGCATCGGCCTGCGCCTCAATGGCTTGCTGAATCAGTGCCGCAATCTGCTCAAGTTTCTTTGCCGGGGTGTCATAGGTGACTGCGATGGCGAACACGGCGCGGCGTTCCTGCATGCGCTTGTAGTTGCGGATGCGGCTTTTCAGCAGATCATTATTGGAAAAAATGATTTGTTCGCCGCCCAGGCTGCGAATGCGGGTGGTCTTCAGGCCGACGTGTTCCACGCTGCCCATCAGGTCATCCACAATCACGAAGTCGCCAATCACAAAAGGCTTGTCGATGGCGATCGACAGCGAGGCAAACAGGTCACCCAAAATGTTTTGCACCGCCAGTGCCACCGCAATACCGCCAATGCCCAGGCTGGTGACCAGGGCCGTCACGTTGAGGCCGAGGTTGTCGAGCATCAGCAGCAAGACCAGCACCCAGACCACCACCCGGCCCAGGAAGGACAACAGCGACAAGGTCATGGCGCGCGCGCCTTCGTCTTCCTTTTCACCTTGGGAAAAACGGTGTTTCAACCAGAACATCAGGCCCCGGTTGGCCCAAAAGCCAGCCTGCAAAATGATCAGGGTGATGAAGGCGCGGTCAACGAATTTCTCCAGCGCAGCGGGCAGCGTCAAAAAATGGGTGCCAAGGTAGACGCCCGTGGCGGCCACCAGCAAAATGCGTGTGGCCGACAGGACTTCGACCAGGAAGTCGTCAATCACCGTATCGGTGGTCTTGGCAACGCGCTCCAGATGGTGCAAAACCAGCCGCCGCAGGATGTGCAGCAGCAGCATGAAGGCGCTAGCGGCCAGCAGCGCGTAGACCCAGTCCTGGGCGGTGTTATTGTTTATCAGTTGACGAAACATCGTGATCAAATCCAAGTTTTCTTGACAGGATTTTGCGGCCATTCACACACCACCCGTGGTGCGCAGAAAAAATCTTTCAGCCGTGCGAGTGCCTCGTGCGGGCCATCACGATTGCCGTGACCGGTACGGGCATCGGATGCTCTGCAATTGAGATACGGCGTCCGGGCCGTGCGCGCGCGGATGTGCTGGTCGTCGCACAATGAAGCCACCATGAAATTCATTTTTGAAGTCCGGATGAAGCCCGGCTATACCGTGGACGAGTACGCTGCGGCCTGGATCCGTGCCAGCGAAATCATCCAGCGTACGCCCGGCGCGCGCGGCACCTTCCTGCACCGCAAGATCGGTTCGCCCGACACCCTGCTGGCGATTGCCACCTGGGAGTCCAAGGCGCACCGCGATGCCAAGGACGACAGCCGCAACGACACCGTGCGCGCCATCCTCGAAAAACATGCCCAAAACTGCGAGATCACGGTGATTGGCGAATTTGAAGAGCCGCAGTGGTCGGTGCTGCCGGACCCACAAACGCCTTCGCCCGGCTGAGCCGATGCAGCGCAGCGGCTCAGCCAGGCGCCGCTGACTTTGGCCGCTCAGACAGGCGATCCAGCACCGACGAAATCAGATCAATCGGCATCGGGAAAATGATGGTGGAACTCTTTTCCCCGGCAATCGCCGTGAGCGTCTGCAGGTAGCGCAACTGCATGGCCTGCGGGGCCTGCGCCAATTTTTGCGCCGCCTCCAGCAGCTTGGCGGACGCCTGCAATTCACCCTCGGCATGAATGATCTTGGCGCGCCGCTCGCGTTCGGCTTCGGCCTGCTTGGCAATGGCGCGCACCATGCTTTCGTTCAAATCGACGTTCTTGATCTCCACCTTCGAGACCTTGATGCCCCAGGCGTCAGTCTGCACATCAAGCACCTGCTGCAGTGCCTGGTTGATCTTGTCGCGCTCGGCCAGCAACTGGTCAAGCTCGTGCTTGCCAAGAATGGCACGCAAGGTCGTCTGCGCCAGCTGCGACGTGGCCAGCATGTAATTTTCGACCTGGATGATGGCGAGCTGCGGATCCACCACGCGGGCGTAGACCACGGCGTTGACCTTGACCGACACGTTGTCGCGCGTGATCACATCCTGCGGCGGTACATCCATCACCACGGTGCGCAGATCCACGCGCACCATCTGCTGGACGCCGGGCATCAAAATGATCAAACCCGGGCCTTTGACTTTCCAGAACCGCCCCAACTGGAACACCACGCCGCGCTCGTACTCGCGCAGAATGCGCACCGATGCGACCACCAGCATGATCAGCACAATCGGGATGAAGCCGTATCCGAGTTCCCAGTACATAGAGGTCTCCTTCATGTGACGTTACGGGCCCGAAGCCCTCAATGATCTCCTTGGCGCAGCGCCCGCGGTGGGCGCAGCCGCCATGGGTTCCACCTGCAACACCAGCCCCTCGCGTCCGGTCACCCTTACACGCTGGCCCCGGTGCAGCGCCGAGTCCGAGCGCACACGCCAGCGCTCGCTGTGCAGACGCATCCAGGCGTCATGGGGCGAGGCCTCAAGAATCTCGCCGGTCGCGCCTATCAGTTCCTCCGACCCGCTGACTACTGGCCGCTTGCGGGCTTTGAGCGCGAGCCGGAACATAACCAGCACAAACAGTCCATTCACGACCGCCACGGTGGCAATCAGCCCCACGGGTAAACCGAAACCCGGCGCGTCAGTGTCAATCAACATGATCGAGCCGATGACAAAGGCAATGGTGCCACCAATCCCCAACGCACCAAAGCTGGGCAGCAAGGCCTCAGCCACCAGCATCACAAAACCGAGCACGATCAATGCGACCCCGGCATAGCTCACTGGCAGCATTTGCAGCGCAAACATGCCCAGCAGGAGCGAGATCGAACCCGCCACCCCAGGCACGCCGAAACCCGGCGACATCAGCTCGAAGTAGATGCCGTAGATGCCGAGCAGCAGCAACAGGTAGGCCACGGTTGGGTCGGTGATGATTCCAAGCAGCCGGGTTCGCCAATCAGGCTCCATGGCGACCGTCCGCATCCCGTTGCTGACCACGCTGCGCGCAACACCGTCGCTCATCTGCACGGTACGGCCATGTGCCCGCTGCAATAGCGTGGGCAGATCAGCAGCGATGAAATCAATCACCCGCTGGTTTTGCGCTTCTTCGGCCGACAGGCTGACCCCGTCACGCACGGCACTGTCGGCCCACTCAACATTGCGCCCTCGCATCTGTGCCAGCGAGCGCAGATAGGCCGCCGAGTCATGCACGATTTTGCGGGTCATGGCGTCTGCCGCCGGGCGTACTGTGTCTGTGGCGTCTTTGGGTTCACTCGCCTTGCCCTGCGGCGCGGCCGGGTTGGCAGGCGTGGGCTGTGGTTGCTGTGGCGCGCCAGGCAAGCCACCCATTTGCACCGGTGTGGCAGCACCCAGGTTGGTGCCCGGCGCCATGACCGCCACATGGCTGGCGTAGACAATGTAGGCGCCCGCGCTGGCCGCGCGCGCGCCGCCGGGGGCCACCCAGGCAGCCACTGGCACGACTGACGCCAGGATGTCCTTGACGATCTGGCGGGTCGAACTGTCGAGCCCGCCCGGCGTGTCAATTTGCAACACCACCAGCGGTGCATGCTCATTGGCGGCCTTGTGCAGACCGCGCGCAATGTAGTCGGCCGTGGCCGGTCCTATCGGGCCGTTCACCGTCAGCAGCGGCACGGCGGCAGCGACAGCGCGCGGCACCGGCTTATCCGGTGTTGCCACACGCTCCTGCGCGGCAACCAACAAGGCAATCGCCATGATTGCCATTGCCAGCGCATATTTCATGGCACGACCAGCACATCGCGCAGGGTGTGTTGCAGCACCTGTTGGGCCATGCTGCCCAGCAGACGCTCAGCGCCTGCGCCCTGGCCATGATGGCTCACGGCTACGCAATCCGCAGGCAGTGCGGCGGCGCGCTCGAGGATGGCGCGTGCGGGCGAGTCTTCAAGTACCTCCGCGATCACCGGATGTTGGGTTTGCCGGGTCAGTGTCAGCGCCAGTTGCTCCAGTTGGCGCAGCGCCTGCGCGCGCATCGAATCGTGAGGCCCCGCTAACTCCTCCTGTGCCAGGGCCTGTAGCCACGCGGCGCGCTCCAGTGCAGGGGCGAGCGCCAGGACCAAATGATGCTGTGCCGCCGGAAACCCGGCGACGGCAAAAGTTGCCGCGCGCATCGCATCCGCGCCCAAATCAACTGCGACGAGCACCTTGGCATAAGGCCGGGCATGACCCCAGCGGACGGTCAGCACTGGGCAGGTCGGCGAGCGCAGCAGCCTGGAGGCGGTGCTGCCCAGTCCCAACAGACCCGGCTCGGGGCGTGAACCGATCACCAGCAATGCGGTGTCGTGGGCATTGACGTAGGCGTTGATGGCACTTGCTGCCTTGCCAACGGTGAAGCGTGCTTCAACCTGCAGCCCGGTTTTGGCGGCCAGCGATGCCGCCACCTCGGTCAGACGCCGCTGTATCTGAACATCCGGCGGTGGCTCTCTGGCAAGACGATGCGGATCAAAGACGCCCTGCAGGCTGTGCCAGGCACTCACATCGAACGCATGCAGCAGGCGCAGCGACGCGCCATGGGTCTGGGCCAACAGCACCGCCCGATCGACGGCCGCGTTGGAACCCGGTGAGAAATCGGTAGCCACCACAATGTTGCGAATCGGCGTCATGGTCGTATCTCCTCATGAGTCCCAAGCCCCTGCGTCACCGTCAATCAAACGCTCTTGGTTTGATGCTCCATGATTTTCAAAACTCGAGTTTGATCATCGTCAACTGCAGGTGCTGACTGCGGGTCGATGCTGTTGTCCGCCGAACCAAAAAGCGCACACTGTGCTTATCTTGTCTATCGTCACTAGGAGCCACCATGACCGAACAGCAAACACCGCTCTGGTTGCGCCGTACCGTACTCGCCGGCTTGCTGGGCGGCCTGTTGCTGGCGGGCTTTGTGGTGATGCAGCCATTCGTGGCGGCCATCGCCTGGGCAGCCATCCTGAGCTATGTCGCGTGGCCGCTGCATCTGAAAATGCTGGCGTGGCTGGGTGGTCGCCGGACCTGGGCCGCATTGGCCATGACCCTCGTGCTGACCCTGGTTCTTGGCTTGTCACTGCTATGGGCAGGCTTGTTGTTGCGCAGCGAGGGGGCAGCGGCCGTGCGTGAGGCAGCTGCGTTGTTGGAGAGCGGCGTGCGCTTGCCAGAGGCAATCTTGAGCATTGTGTGGCTGGGGCCGTGGCTGCAAGAGCGCTTGAGCGCGCTCAGCGGCGACCGTGCCGCCTGGGGCGCACCGCTGTCAGACCTGGCCGATCAATGGGGTGGCCACGCCATGCGCATGGTCGGTGATCTTGGTTTGAATGCGCTGCGCCTTTTTTTTGCCTTGCTGACATCTTTTTTCCTGTTCCTCGATGGTGATCAGATGCTCGAACAACTGCGCGGCGTCCTGTACGGCCTGCTCGGGAATCGGGTCCATGCCTATTTCAAGGCGGTGGGCGACACCACCCGCGCCGTGGTCTATGGCCTGTTGCTGGCTGCCTTGGCGCAAGGGCTGCTGGCGGGCCTGGGTTACTGGGCGGTTGGGGTCAGGGCGCCAGCCTTCTGGGGCGCGGCGACTGCCGTGGTGGCCCTGATCCCCTTCGGCGCCCCGGCGATCTGGGGCTCCATCGGTGCCTGGCTGTTGCTAAAAGGCCAGATCAGCGCGGGCGTCGGCCTGCTGCTTTGGGGCGCGCTGGCCGTGAGCTGGATTGACAACCTGGTGCGGCCGCTCGTCATCAGCGGCGTGGCCAAAATTCCGTTTCTACTGGTGTTGTTCGGCGTTCTGGGTGGGCTGGTGGCGTTCGGGCTCATCGGCCTGTTTGTCGGGCCGGTGATTCTGGCGATTCTGTTGGCACTCTGGCGCGAATGGGCCGCGGACAATGTCCAGGTGCGAGAGCCTCCGCCCGCCTGACACTCTCTGGCAAGCGCTGACGCTATCGTTTCAGTTCGGGTTCCCGCACACCGAAAACGGGACCGCGCGCTGATGGTTGCGTGGTTCAACGGATAATGCCTGACAGGAACTGCAACCCGAACGCTTGATGCCCACACCACCCGCGCGCCCTCCACCGCAGCCTCAGGGCCTGACCAAAGACACCGCTGTCGCACATGCGGGGCGCTGGGACTCGTCAACCGAGATTTCGCGGCGCGCTGGAATCGTGATCGCCGTCCTGCTCGTCACCGGGCTGCTGGCCCTGTCTGACACTGTTCACCACCAGATCGTCGCCGGCCTTGCGCTGGCCGAACCGGTTATTGCCCAGCACCCTGTTCTGGGCGCACTGATTTTCATGGGGCTGGCGGCGCTCTCGGCCATGCTGGTGTTCTTCTCCGGCGTGCTGCTTGTTCCCATCGGCGTTCAGACCTGGGGCGAGACGGGTTGCTTCCTCATGTTATGGAGCGGCTGGTGTCTGGGTGGACTCGTAACCTACGCCATTGGCCGCCGCCTGAAACGCCCCGCCGTGCAGCGCATGCTGTCCGGTGGAGTGATCAACCGCTATGAAAGACGAATTCCCGAAGGAGGCTCCTTCGTCACCGCCGTGCTGGTGCAACTGGCGGTTCCGTCAGACGTTTCGGGCTACTTCTTCGGGCTGCTCGGCTACCCGCTGCGCGTCTATTTCGGCGCCTTGATGCTCACCGAAATTCCGTACGCGCTGGGTACGGTTTTTCTCGGTAGCGCCTTCTTGCAAAGACAGTATGTGTTGCTGCTCTCGGCTGCCGGGGTTGCGCTTGTCGCACTGGGCCTGGCCTGGCTTCGGTGGCGCCGCGAACGGGCATCCCGCTTATAGCCGCAAGCACCCGCGGCGGACCGGCTCAGGCCATCTGGCTGTGAACGCTCTCCTGCTTGTTATTTGTCAATTGGCCGAAGGCTGCTTGTCATTGAATCGGCGAATGTCGATGAGCGATGAACAAACCTCCAGCGAAACAAAACGATCGGCCCCCCTTGGGGGGCGCGGGATTGCCTGTACGCTGGATTCCGAGTCGCTGGCACCGCGCTTGCTGGCGACGGTGCGCAGCGTGGCCGACGAGTTGCGGCCACAGGCGCGGCTCGCCGCCACCCTGGGATTGGACGATTCACTGGAGCGCGACTACGGCCTGGACAGCCTGGCCCGTGTCGAGCTGATCGCCCGCCTCGACCGCGATCTTGGCGTGTCGCTGGGTGAGGCGGCGATCACGCAGGCGGAGACGCCGCGCGACCTGTTGCGTTTCATCACACCCGTCAGTGGGCGCGGTGCCGCACCGGCGCGCGCACCACAGGCGCTCACGTCGCGAGAGGCGGTGAGTGACGACTATCCGCCGGACTCGGTCCAGACGCTGGTGGATGTTTTCGAATGGCACCTGCAGCACCACCCCGACCGCGTGCTCATCACCCTGTACGAGAACGGTGACCAGGCCGTCGATCTGCGCTACGCCGAATTGCACCGCGAGGCGGTCGCGCTGGCTGCGGGCTTGCGCGCGCTCGGGCTGGACAAGGGCGACAAGGTGGCGATCATGCTGCCCACCGGGCGCGAGTTCTTTGCCGCGTTCTTTGGCACGCTGTATGCAGGGCTGGTGCCGGTGCCGCTGTACCCGCCGGCACGGCCGTCGCAGCTTGAGGACCACCTGAAACGGATCGCGGCCATTGTGCGCAATGCCCAGGCGCGGGTGCTGGTGACCGTCGAGCGTGCCAAGCCGCTGTCGCAGCTGTTGCGGGCCCAGGCCGAAGCCCTGCAGTTCGTCCGCACGGTGGCCGACCTGTCGCTGGCGGACGCCCCCAGGATGCAGCCCGCGCTCACGGCATCGGACATCGCGTTCCTGCAGTACACCTCGGGCAGCACCGGCGATCCCAAGGGGGTGATCCTGACGCACGCCAACCTGCTGGCCAACCTGCGCGCGATGTGGCGGGCCTCGCAGGTCGGCAGCAGCGACACCTTCGTCTCCTGGCTGCCGCTGTACCACGACATGGGGCTGATCGGTGCCTGCCTGGGCGCCCTGTACCTGGGCTTTCATCTGGTGCTGATGTCGCCGCTGGCGTTTCTCGCCCGACCGGCGCGCTGGCTGGAGACCATCCACCGCCATCGTGGCACGGTGTCGGCGGCACCCAACTTCGCGTACGAGCTGTGCCTGTCCAAACTGACGGACGCTGAACTGGCTGGACTGGACCTGTCCTGCTGGCGGCTGGCGTTCAACGGGGCCGAGCCGGTGAGTCCCGATACGCTGGAACGCTTTGCGGCGCGGTTCGCGCCTTGCAGTTTCAAGCGCGAGGCGCTCACGCCGGTGTACGGCCTGGCCGAAAACACGGTTGGCCTGGCCTTTGGGCCGGTGGGCCGCGGCCCGCTGGTGGATCGCGTCGATCGGGCCGCGCTCGCCCGCGACGGCGTGGCGGAGCCGGCGCGGCCCGACGACGCGCAAGCGCTGCGCATCGTCTCCTGTGGCTCGCCGCTGCCCGGTCACGAACTGCGCGTGGTCGGCGCCGGCGGGCGCGAATTGCCCGAGCGTGAGCAGGGGCGCGTGCAGTTCCGCGGCCCGTCCAGCACCCAGGGCTACCTGAACAATCCGGTTGCCAATCAGCGCCTGCTCGACGGCGACTGGCTCAACACCGGCGACCTCGGCTACATCGCAGCCGCAGAACTGTTCCTCACCGGGCGCGAGAAGGACATCATCATCCGCGGTGGCTTCAACATCCACCCGCAGGAGCTCGAAAGCGCGGTGGCCAACATCGCCGGCGTGCGCAAGGGGGGCGTGGCGGTGTTCGCGGCGACCGATCGTCGCAGCGGCACCGAACGGCTGGTGGTGCTCGCCGAGACCCGGGTCCGTGAGCCGGCGCAACGTGCGCAAATGATCCGGGCCATCACCGCCCTGTCGGCCACGCTGCTGGGCGCGCCGGCCGACGACGTGGTGCTGGCGCCGCCACGCTCGGTATTGAAGACGTCCAGCGGCAAGACCCGCCGCGCCGCCTGCCGCGAGTTGTACGAGCAGGGCCGGCTCGGCACGACGCAGCGCCCGCCCTGGCAGCAATGGGCGGCCTTGGCCGCGACGGCGGCGGCGGCGCGGGTTCGCCGCGCGATCCGCACAACAGGCCGACTGGTCTGGGGGCTGTGGGCCTGGGCCGTGTTCTGCACGCTGGCGGCACTGGCGTGGGGTGCGGTAATGGTGTTGCCCGGCGTGGCCCGGCGCCGACGGGTCACGCGCGCGCTGACGCGCTTGCTGATCCGGCTGATCGGCCTGCCGCTGCGGGTCGAGGGGCTGGCGCGGCTGCCGGCGGCGGGGCCGCGCATCGTGGTGGCCAACCACGCCAGCTATGTCGATTCGATGCTGTTGGGTGCCGTGCTGCCGCCCGAGTTCTCCTTCGCCGCCAAGCGCGAGCTGGCCGACGCGGCGCTGATCGGCCCGGCGCTGCGCCGGCTAGGGATTGCCTTCGTCGAGCGCGTGGACGCGGCGCAGGGGATCGAGGACACCAAGGCGCTGCAAGCGCGTGTGCGTGCCGGCGAATCGATGGTGTTCTTCCCCGAAGGCCGGCTGCGGCGGGCCAGTGGCCTGCAGCCTTTCAAGCTCGGGGCCTTCGTCATCGCCGCCGAAACGGCGACGCCGGTGGTGCCGGTGGCGCTCAACGGCACCCGCTCGCTGCTGCGCGATGGGGCCTGGCTGCCGCTGCGCTGCGCTATTCAGTTGACGATTGGCGAGGCGATCCCTGCGACGGGTCCAGGCTGGAGCCGCGCGCTTGAACTGCGCGATGCGGCGCGCAAAGCGCTGGCCGCCCATCTGGCGGAGGCGACGCACGATGTTTGAAGCGCGCCAGGACCCGCCATCAGCGCACGGACAGTGCAAGAAAGACGAGGCCGGCCCGCATGTGCAATCCGACTCTGGGCTGCCAACAGGCGAAGCTACGTTGACTTGACACGGGATAAGCAAACAGCAAACAGCTTATGGCGTCACCAGCACCGCGGGGTTCAGCGGCGTCACGGGTTTGCCCTGCGTCAAAAATCCAATCAGGTTGTCAGCCGCCAGATTGGCCATGGCCAGCCGCGTGGGCATGGTGGCGCTGGCGATGTGCGGGGTCAGCACCACATTGGGCACAGTCAGCAAATCAGGGTGCACGGCGGGCTCGCCTTCAAACACATCGAGACCGGCGGCGGCTATCGTCTTGTTGCGCAAGGCCAGCGCCAGCGCGGCATCGTCCACAATGCCACCGCGCGCGATGTTGACCAGCGTGGCAGTGGGCTTCATTTGCGCCAGCTCGGCCGCACCGATGGCGTGGTGTGAAGACGCCGAATACGGCAGCACCAGCACCAGATGGTCTGCGGTTTTCAGCAACTCCTGTTTGCTGACGTAAATTGCCTTGCATTCAAGCTCGGTTGCGGCATCCAGCCGCGATCGATTGTGGTAAATCACCTGCATGCCAAAGCCATGGGCGCCGCGTTTGGCGATGCCCTGGCCGATGCGGCCCATACCCAGAATCCCGAGCGTGCTGCCATGAATATCGGCGCCGGCAAACATGTCGTAGCGCCAGCGTGTCCACTGGCCGGCGCGCAAAAAATGCTCCGCTTCGGCCATGCGACGCGCCGTCGCCATCAATAGGGCAAAGCCGAAGTCGGCAGTGGTCTCGGTCAGCACATCCGGTGCGTTGGTGCCCAACACTCTGGCTGCCGTCATGGCCGCTATGTCGAAGTTGTTGTAACCCACGGCCATGTTGGCGCAGATTTTCAACTCAGGGCAGGCGGCCAGCAACGCAGCGTCAATGCGCTCGCCACCGGTGGTGAACACGCCCTGTTTGCCTTTCAGTCGCTCAATCAACTGAGCCGATGTCCAGAGCTCATCGGCTTGGTTGGACGTGACCTCAAAGTGCTGCGCCAGCTTGGCAACAACTTCTGGGAAGATAGCCCGAGCAATCAATATTTTGGGTTTCATAACTGACAATCTGGTGCGGTTAAAACAAGCTGCCGATTCAATGCAGCAACTGGTTTTGCACGATGTAAACCGCCGCGCCCGCAAAATAACCAATCAGTGCCAGCCCGCTGATCTTGCGCATGTACCAGATGAAATCAATTTTTTCCAGGCCCATGGCGGCCACACCCGCGGCCGAGCCGATGATAAGAATTGAGCCACCGGTACCGGCGCAGTAAGCGACGAACTCCCACAGGAAACTGTCAGTGGGGTACTGTGCCAGCGTGTACATACCCATGGACGCAGCCACCAGCGGCACGTTATCCACCACGGCACTGGCAAGACCAATGACCATGACAATGATTTCCTGGCGCCCAACCAACTCATCCAGTGATTTCGCCAGGGCGGTCAGGATGTGGGTGTGCTCCAGCACCGCCACGGCCATCAGGATGCCGATAAAGAAGACGATGGAGCTCATGTCAATGCGCGTCAGCGCGCGCACCAGCGTCAGGTGTTGCTTCTGGCTTTCTTCCTTTTTCAGGTGCAACAAATCGCCCACCATCCACAACATGCCAAGACCAAACAAAATGCCCATGAAGGGCGGCAGGTGCGTCACGGTCTTGAACACCGGCACCCCGACCAGAATAGCCAGGCCGAGAAACAACATCAGGTTGCGCTCGAAAGCGGTCGAGTGCAGCGTGTCCGCGTCCTGCCTGCGCGGTGGCGGCACCACCGGACGCGCGCCGAGGACGAAACTGGTGACTGCCAGCGGCACAAGCAGATTGGTCAACGATGCAAGAAAGAGGCCCTTCATGATCGCCAGTGTGGTGATCTGGCCGCCGATCCAGAGCATGGTGGTGGTGACGTCTCCAATCGGCGTCCAGGCACCGCCGGCATTGGCGGCAATGACGATGATGCCGGCAAAGAACAGGCGGTCATCCCGTTTGTCGAGCAGCTTCTTCACGAGTGAAATCATGACGATGGTGGTGGTCAGATTGTCCAAGATCGAGCTCAGGAAAAACGACACAAAACCGATCATCCACATCAGCGTCGACAGGCGGGTAGTCTTGATGCGCGAGGTGATGGCCAGAAAGCCCTCATGCGCATCGACCACCTCGACAATGGTCATGGCCCCCATCAAAAAGAAAACAATCTGCGCGGTGCCCATCAGCGAGCGGTCGAGGTCAGCATTGACTTGGTTCACGTCACCGCTGGCCAGCGCATAAATGGTCCACAACCAGCCCGCGCCCATCAGGGCGGAGGCTGACTTGCTGATCTTGAGCGGATGCTCCAGCGCAATCGCCAGGTAGGACAAGACAAAAATGACGGAGATGGCGGCAATCATGGGGTACCTCGGGGGAAAAATCTCAATAGAACTTCAATAAAAATAGCAGCGCGCTGATTATGCAGGCCGTGCCATGTCAAAACCCTGACGTAAGTCAATCTGGCATGCGCGTCGCCACGCATGTCCTTGGACCGCGAATTGCAGAAATCGACAAGTAGTTGGGCCTTTGCGGCGCACCACCTTGATGACGATTTGTCATGGCCGGGATGCGCATGGCTTGACTCTAAGGCTTAACTTGCCTGGCGCCCAGCGTAATAACCCTAGATGTGTACCCCGGATCAAGTCAGCCAGTGCGTGAACTCTGCCACCGGCACCCGCGGCGTACGAAAGGTATTCACCACATCGTCTTCATCGGCGTAACCCAGCGCCATGCCGCAGACCAGCATCTCGTCGGCCCCGGCGCCGATGTGCGGCAGGATGATTTTGGCAAAGCCGTTCCACGCCGCCTGCGGGCAGGTATGCAGGCCACGAGAGCGCGCCGCCACCATGATGTTTTGCAGGAACATGCCGTAGTCCAGCAGCGAGCCGCGGCCCATCACCCGGTCCAACGTGAACATCAAACCCACCGGCGCGTCAAAAAACCTGTAATTGCGCTGATGCTGCAAATGCATCTTGTCCTTGTCCCCTTTGCCAATGCCCAACAGGTTGTACAGGCCCCAGCCGTTCTCGCGCCGCCGGTCGATGTAGGGACTGACCCATTTTTCGGGGTAATAGTCATATTCTTCGCGGTATTCATGGGCCAATACCGGATTGGCGCGCACGGCGTCGTGCGCAGCGCATACCTTCTCCACCAAGGCAGCACGACTCTCCCCCTGCAACACATAAACCCTCCAGGGCTGCGTGTTGGTGCCCGAGGGCGCGCGGCTCGCCACCTGCAGCAAGGCCGTCAGGGTCTGACGCGACACCGGCGCTTGAGTGAAGGCACGCGCGGACATGCGCGAGCTGATGGCGGCGTCCACGAGCGCGGCGTCCAGGCCGGATGGGGTCATAACAGTGTCTCCAGAACAGTTTTCAGATTGAGGGGCAAGGGTGCCGGGCGACGGGTTTGCTTGTCCACATAGACGTGAATGAAATGGCCCCTGGCCGCGGTCAGAGGCTCACCCTGCGCAAACAGGCCGACCTCGTAGCGCACGCTGGACGCGCCCAGCCGGGCCACACGAATGCCGGCCTCCACCGTCTGCGGAAAGGCCAGGGGCGAGAAGTAGTTGCACTGGGTTTCAATCACCAATCCGATGGTGTCGCCGTGGTGGATGTCAAGCACGCCCTGTTCGATCAGGTAGGCATTCACAGCCGTGTCGAACCAGCTGTAATAGACCACATTGTTCACGTGACCGTAGGCATCGTTGTCCATCCAGCGTGTGCTGATGCTGCGAAATACCTTGTAGGCACTGCGCGACGCGGGTTGGGGCTTGTCGGATCTGGCTTCACTCATGGGCCTGATTTTGCCAGTGCGGCGGCCCATTTCCGCAAAGGCTTTCATGTCAGGCGTATGTCAGGCCCCAATCACTGAACTTTTTAGAAATTTTGTTCTAAATTGTTGCAACGCAGCAAAAAACACTTGCATGGGCCCGCGATCACCCTATAATTTGAAACATGCTGCACTGCAACATAAATCAAATTCAAGCAGGGTTACGGGGCAGATATTTTTCATCCTAACTTTCAAAGGAAAATTACCATGTTGACCGTCGAACAAGTCCTGGCCTCACAAAAAGCCAACGTCGAAACCCTGTTGGGTCTGACCTCCAAAGCCTTCGAAGGTATGGAGCGTATCGTTGAATTGAACATGACCGCTTCCAAAGCAGCCCTGGCCGAAACCAGCGAAACTGCCAAAGCCTTTTTGAGCGCAAAAGATGCACAAGAGCTGCTGGCGCTGCAATCGAGCCTGATGCAACCGTTGGCTGAAAAAACAGCCGCCTACAGCCGCCATCTGTATGACATCGCGACCGGCTCCAGCGCTGAATTCAGCAAGGCTTTTGAAGCCCAGACTGCCGAAGCGCAACAAAAGTTCATGGGTTTGGTGGACAACGTCGCCAAGAACGCACCGGCTGGCTCTGAGTCGGCTGTTGCCGTCATGAAAAGCGCCGTAGCTGCAGCCAGCAACGCAATGGAATCAGTGCAAAAAGCGGTTCAGCAAGCAACTGAAGTGGCTGAAGCCAACTTCAACGCAGTTTCAGCGACCGCTGTGAATGCAGCCAAGCCCGCCGGCAAAAAGCGTTAATTAATAAAACTTGTGAAGTAAGTTAGAGATAAATCGTCTTTCTGGAGCAACATCTCTACAAAACTTAGGGCAAACCCTGAGATACTTCATACCAGTTGGATTTATGAAAAACATTTAGTTTTTTACTGGTTGTCTCCTCGGGTCCTTTCGAAACCAACAGGTTCAGGGACTCCTTAAGGGCTGGTCGCAAGATCAGCCCTTTTTTTTGGAAAAAAACTTGACAACGGGCTGAGTGTGATCAGCGACTATCTCAACTCACGCAACGGGTGGGCCTGAGGCGTCCACGGGCTGGTGAAAAATGGCGCCACCATCGCCGGGGTCACGTCTTCAATTCGGACCGGGTTCCAGTGCGGCGTGTTGTCTTTGTCCACAGCCAACGCCCGGATGCCTTCGACCGTCTCGCTCTGGTTGGCGCTGCGCCCCAGATGCCGGGGGGCAAAACAGTGGTGCACCATGTCGCGCTCCATGCGCAGGTCATCAGCCAGGCTCAAGGAGCGGGCGCGGCGAATCTGTTCCAGCGTCACTTGCAACATCACCGGTGAGCGCTGGCGCAAAGTGGCGGCAGTGCGTTGCGACCACTCGTCGTCAGCAGCCTCCAGCGCCTGCACCATGGCGACCACAGAGTCCAGTCCAAAATATTGATCAATTTGGCCTCTAGCCCCCATGGAATAAGCGGCATCAGCTATTGAATACATAGCAGTCCAGGAATCGATGGCTGTATCGCGATCAAAGTCCAGCTGGGCCAAAGCTTCCCAAGCTGACGACAACTGGGTGGCGTCAAAACAGACATCGGCCAGACCCAGCGTCAGCGCCGCGGCGGCGCCAAGGGTTTCCCCGGTCAAGGCCAACCATTCGCCGGTATGCCCCGGGCAGCGGCTCAGAAAATAGCCACCACCCACATCCGGGAACAAGCCAATGTTGGTTTCCGGCATGGCCATTTTGGTACGTTCCGTGACGATGCGGATCTTGGTGCCCTGACCAATGCCCATGCCACCGCCCATGACAATGCCATCCATGAAGGCCATTGAGGGCTTGGGGTAGGTGTGGATCAAATGATTGAGCCTGTATTCCTCGGTGAAGAAGTCTTCCAGCTCAGGATCACCCGCCAGCGCAGCCTGATGAAAAAAACGGATGTCACCACCGGCGCAAAAGGCGCCAAAAGGGCCGGTTTTGCTGTTGCCGCGAATGGCCACCGCCTTGACCCGAGCGTCACCGCGCCAAGCCAGCAGGCATTGGGTCAAGGCGCGGATCATGGGCAGCGACAAGGCGTTCAGGGCTTTGGGCCGATTCAGCGTGATGAAGCCAACCTGGCCGCGTACCTCGCTCAGCACAAGGGCTGCCTCATCGCTTGCTGCAGGGTTTTGTACATTCAGTCCAGCGTTCGTCATGCGCGGTTTCTCCATCCAATCAGTTCATTGACTGCCAATGCCCCGATCACCAGCGTACCGCCCAACAGCACATTGGGGCCCGGCACCTCGCCCGCGCCGACCCAGGCCAGCAAAATGCCAAAAATCACTTCCAGCAAGCCCAGCAGCGCCACTTCAGGCGCCTTCAGCACCCGGGTGCACAGCACCGCCAGTGCACAGGGAATAGCCAGTTGCACCAAGCCCAGCCCGGCCAGTAAGACCAGATCGTGCGCCGAGGCCTGAAAAGGCAAAGCCATGGGCAGGGTCACCAGGGATGAGAGCACGGCGCCGATCAACACAGCCGGAATCAGATCGACGTCGTGTCCTTGCGCGTGGGAATGTTGCGTGACGGTCCAGTTGGCGGCGCCGGAGATGGGGACACACAGAGCCACCAAGGTGCCGAGCAGGCTGCCACCTTGCGTGATCTGGCTGCCATACATATAGGCAATGCCGCCGCCGGCGACCACAATGGCGACCCAGGTTCGCAAAGCAATGCGGTGACCAATGAACAGGCGCGCGGCCAGCGCCGTGAACAAGGGCCCCAGCGCCATGGTAATCAACACATTGGCAACGCTGGTCAGCGTGATCGCCAGCATGAAAAAAGTGAACATGCCGGACCAACAGACGCCGGAAATCCACAGTGCTGAGCCGCCGCTGCGCATCCGGCTGAAAACGCCACGCCCGAGAAAAAGCGGCAGGATCACCAGCAACGACAGCACCGTGAAGAAGCTGCGCCAAAAGGTCACCTCAAAACTGCGGGCCTGCTCCAAATGGCGCGTGACCACCCCGGCGATGGACCACATCAGGGTCACCGCCACCATCAAGAGAACAGCCCGGTTGTGGGTGAGCCTCACGCGTCGTTAATCGGAAATTAGCGACCCGCCCGCTTGCGCTCGCTCTCAGTCAGATAACGCTTGCGCAGGCGAATCGACTTGGGCGTGATTTCGACCAGTTCGTCGTCTTCAATGAATTCCACGCCGTATTCCAGCGTCAATTGAATCGGCGGGGTGATCTTGATCGCATCTTCCTTGCCACTGACGCGGAAGTTGGTCAGCTGTTTGGTGCGCGTGGCGTTGACCACCAGATCGTTGTCACGGTTGTGGATGCCCACAATCATGCCTTCGTATACCGGGTCATTGGCCGTGACAAACATACGGCCGCGGTCATCGAGTTTGCCCAGCGCGTAGTTGAAGATTTCACCCGCATCCATGGAGATCAGTACGCCATTTTTGCGCCCGCCGATGTCACCCCTGTGGGGCTCATAGCTGTCAAAAATGTTGGAGATCAGGCCCGAGCCGCGCGTCAGGTTCAAGAATTCATTGGTAAAACCAATCAGACCACGCGCCGGAATGCGGTATTCCAAACGGACCCGGCCACGGCCATCGGGTTCCATGTTGATCAGGTCGCCCTTGCGCTCGCCCAAGGCTTGCATCACACCACCCTGGTGCTGCTCCTCGACGTCGATGGTCACCAGCTCGATCGGCTCATACTTTTCGCCATTGACCTCCTTGAGCACCACGCGCGGCTTGCTGACTGCCAACTCAAAACCTTCGCGCCGCATGTTTTCCAGCAGAATGGTCAAGTGCAGTTCGCCGCGACCCATGACTTCAAAGATACCTTCTTCATCGGTTTCTTTCACGCGCAAGGCCACGTTGTGTTGCAGTTCTTTTTGCAGACGATCCCAAATCTGGCGGCTGGTGACGTACTTGCCCTCACGGCCCGCCAGCGGGCTGGTGTTGACGCAGAAGTTCATGGTCAGGGTCGGTTCGTCCACCTTGAGCATGGGCAGCGGTGCCGGATTGACGGGATCGGTGATGGTCACGCCAATGCCGATGTCAGCCAGGCCGTTGATCAGCACGATTTCGCCTGGACCGGCATCCGTGGTCTGCACGCGCTCCAGGCCCTGGAAGGTCAACACCTGGTTGACACGACCTTTGACGGCCTTGCCATCCGGACCTTCCATCACGACCACGTCCATCATGGGCCTGATCGTGCCCTGGCTGATGCGCCCGACACCAATCCGGCCCACAAAGGTCGAAAAGTCGAGCGCCGAAATTTGCAGTTGCAGTGGCGCTGCAGGGTCACCCTGTTGGTGCGGCACATGCTTGAGAATGGTATTGAACAGGGCCGACATGTCGGGACCCCACTGTTCACCCTGACCGCCCTCTTCCAGCGACGACCAGCCGTTGATGCCGGAGGCATAGACCACGGGAAAATCCAGCTGTTCATCCGTGGCGCCGAGCTTGTCGAACAAATCAAACGCGGCGTTGACCACCCATTGGGGGCGCGCACCGGGCTTGTCCACCTTGTTCACCACCAGGATTGGCTTGAGTCCCAAGGCCAGGGCCTTTTTGGTCACAAAACGCGTTTGGGGCATGGGGCCTTCTTGCGCATCGATTAGCAGCACCACGCCGTCGACCATGCTCAATGCGCGTTCCACCTCGCCGCCGAAGTCGGCGTGACCGGGGGTGTCAACGATGTTGATGTGTGTGCCTTGCCAGGTCACGGCGCAGTTCTTGGCCAGGATCGTGATGCCACGCTCTTTTTCGATGGCGTTGTTGTCCATCACGGTGTCAACCACCTTCTCGTGCTCGGCAAAGGTGCCAGACTGGCGCAGCAATTGGTCGACCATGGTGGTCTTGCCATGATCGACGTGAGCGATGATGGCGATGTTTCGGATTTGCTTATGGGACATAGTTCACTTTCTCTTAAATCTCGTCAAAGTCTGTCGTCTGGAGGGCTGAGGGCGGGGCTGCGTGCAGCACGCTGGACCCCGATTCGCAATCTCCCACTATTTTCTCAATCTCAAGCGGACTCAATAGCCGCCCTGGTATCAACTCACCTGCCACAACATGGCCAGTGCCCAATAAGGCACGCGGTTTTTCGCCATAAACGGCAACTTGCCCGTTGTCAGGCCAATTTCCCCGGCGGCGCAAGCCGCTCAGGAACCGCCCTGCATTTTCAGTGTCCAGCGTGACGACCGTGTGCTCGCTCAGCAGCGACTCCACCGGCAGCAGCTGGCTCAATCTCTCTTCATCCGTCATCGCCTCCAATGCCGCCAGCGTCACACACTGCGCCACATCGAAGCCACCCGTCTCAACCCGGCGTAGCGCCGTCAGATGCGCGCCGCATCCCAGGGCTTCACCGATATCCTCAGCCAGGGTCCGGATGTAAGTGCCTTTGCTGCATTTAACTATCATTTTAATAGTTAAATATTCAGTATCCACGGGGGCTAGAGCCATATTTAGCTTATAAATTGTGACGTCACGACCTTCCCGCTCCACCTCGATACCGGCCCGCGCGTATTCGTACAGGGCCTTGCCGTCTTTTTTCAAGGCGCTGTGCATCGGCGGTATCTGCCGAATCAGCCCGGTGAAGCGTATCGCCACATCACTCAGGTCTTGCTCTGTCACCTTCACCGACCGCTCTTCAATGAGCTCGCCCTCGGCGTCGCCAGTACTTGTTTTCACACCCAGCCGCGCCACCGCCTCGTACGTTTTGTCCGCATCCAGCTGAAGCTGGCTGAACTTGGTGGCGGCACCAAAGCACAGCGGCAACAGACCCGTGGCCAGTGGATCGAGCGTGCCGGTGTGGCCGGCCTTCTCAGCCCGCAACAGCCACTTGGCTTTTTGCAAGGCGTCATTGCTCGACAGTCCCAAAGGCTTGTCCAGCAACAGCACCCCGTGCACGGGGCGCCTGGCAACCCGTGCACGCGGCGCATTCATCGGATCAATCCTCTTTGGCGCGAGAGGCAACAGCACGCGCAATCAAGGCGTTCATGTCGGCGGCGCGCTCGGTCGTTTGGTCAAACAAAAAATGCAGTGTGGGCACGGTATGAATGTGCAGCCGCTTGAACAGGCCCGCCCGCAAAAAGCCGGCAGCCTGATTCAGTCCTTCCGTACAGGCTTTGGGATCTCCCGCCAGCAGGCTGAAGTACACCTTGGCGTGCGCATAGTCAGGCGTGACTTCCACCGCCTGGATCGTCACCATACCCACCCGCGGATCTTTGAGCTCGCGCGCAATCAGCTCGGTCAGATCCCGCTGGATCTGATCGGCGACCTTGAAGGCGCGGTTGGGGGTTTTTGACTTTTTACGCACGATTTACGTCGGGTCCATCACAGCAACATCAAAGCGTTCTCGCGACTTCGCGAATTTCAAAGAATTCCAGCACGTCACCCTCTTGGATGTCGTTGTAGTTCTTGATATTCAAACCGCAATCAAAGCCTTCACGCACTTCCCTGACATCGTCCTTGAAGCGCTTGAGCGAGTCGAGTTCACCCGTGAAGATGACCATGTTGTCGCGCAGCAAACGCAGCCGCGCGGTGCGCCGCACGACGCCGGCAGTGACCATACAGCCAGCAATCGAGCCAATTTTCGACACCTTGAAAATCTGGCGAATTTCGGCGGTACCAATGACTTCTTCCTTCTTGTCCGGCGTCAACATGCCCGACATGGCGAGCTTGAGCTCATCCACGGCGTCATAGATGATGTCGTAGTAACGAATGTCCACGCCATTGTTCTCGGCCAGCTTGCGCGCGCCGGCATCGGCGCGGGTGTTGAAACCAATGATGACGGCCTTGGAGGCAATCGCCAGGTTCACATCCGACTCGCTGATGGCACCCACCGCGGTGTAGACCAGTTGCACCTTGACTTCGTCGGTCGAGAGCTTGAGCAAGGACTGCGCCAGCGCTTCCTGGGAACCCTGCACATCGGCCTTGATGATGATCGGCACCATCTTGACCTCGCCCGCGGCCATGTCGGTAAACATGTTCTCGAGCTTGGCAGCCTGTTGCTTGGCCAGTTTGGTGTGACGGAACTTGCCCGCGCGGTAAGTGGCAATTTCACGGGCACGGCGCTCATCGGCCATCACCATGAACTCGTCGCCGGCTTGCGGCACTTCAGTCAGACCCTGGATTTCGACCGGAATCGAAGGGCCTGCCGTCTTGATGGTTCTGCCGTTTTCGTCCAGCATGGCGCGCACGCGGCCATAGGTCGAACCCGCCAGCACAATGTCGCCGGTCTTGAGAGTGCCCGATTGCACCAGCACGGTGGCCACCGGGCCACGGCCCTTGTCCAACTGCGCCTCGATCACCAGGCCCTTGGCCATGGCGTCGACAGGTGCTTTGAGTTCCAGCACTTCAGCCTGCAGCAGCACTTGCTCCAGCAAGGCGTCAATACCCTGACCGGTTTTGGCCGACACGGGGACAAACGGCGAGTCACCGCCAAATTCCTCGGGCACCACTTCTTCGACCACCAGCTCGTTCTTGACGCGCTCGGGGTTGGCATCGGGCTTGTCGATCTTGTTGATGGCGACCACGATCGGCACACCGGCCGCCCGTGCGTGCTTGATGGCTTCTTTGGTTTGCGGCATCACACCGTCGTCGGCGGCAACTACCAGAATGACGATGTCGGTGGCCTTGGCGCCCCGGGCCCGCATGGCCGTAAAGGCTTCGTGACCGGGGGTATCCAGGAAGGAGATCATGCCGCGATCGGTTTCCACGTGGTAAGCGCCAATGTGCTGGGTAATGCCACCGGCTTCGCCCGTGGCGACCTTGGCACGACGAATGTAGTCCAGCAAGGAGGTTTTGCCATGGTCAACGTGACCCATGACGGTGACCACCGGTGCACGTGGCAGCGACTCGGACTGCTGCTGAGACACTTCATCGACGGTAAATGCTTCTGGATCGTCCAGCGCCGCCACAATCGCCTTGTGACCCATTTCTTCCACCAAAATCATGGCGGTGTCCTGGTCCAGGGGCTGGTTGATGGTGACCATCTGGCCGAGTTTCATCAGGTGTTTGATCACCTCGGACGCCTTGACGGCCATCTTGTGCGCCAACTCGGCCACCGTGATGGTCTCCGGCACATGCACCTCAATCACACGCTGCTCAACCGGCGCCGCCTGCACCCGATGGTCATCGCGGTCGCGATCACTGCTGCCGCGTCTGCCGCCACGAGCCGGGGCGCGCCAATTGGTACTGCGACCCGCCCCCGGTGCCGCTGTGGCGCCACGGGTGGGAATACCTTTTTTCTTCGCTGGATCGCCGGCCCAGCTGCTGGACAGCTTGGCTGACTTGACTTCTTTGCCAGCGCCCGCAGCGGCTCCGGCCGCCGGTGCACCAGGTGCACCAGGTGCCCCAGGCTTGGCCGGTTTCGCAGGCACGGCGCCAGCAGCTGGTTTGTGCAGCGTCCCCTTCATGGCCGGCTTGACTTCTTCCGGCTTCTTGGGTGGAGGCGGCGCTTTTTTGGCCGGCGAGGACATCATCAGGCGAATGGCAGCCGCTTCGCTCTCTGCCTTGCGTCGACGGTCCCCCAGATCAGCGGCACGAACCACATCTTCAGCCGCCCGAGCCTTGGACTCCGCCAATTCCTTTTCGCGTGCCAGCCCTTTTTCTTTGGCCAGGTGTTGCTCTTTTTCCGCTGCAGCCAAAACCTTGGCAGTTTCAATTTCAGTCGGATTTGGCGCCGGTTGCTCGGGCGCCACCGGCTTGCTTTTTTTCTTGAGCGCTTGTGCTGCTGCGGCTTCTGCAGCTTCTGCGGCTACTGCCGCAGCCTTTTCAGATGCTTCACGTGAGCGCGCTTCCTGCTCTTCACGCTGACGCCTGCGCTCAGACAGCTCTTCTTCCTGACGTCGAATCAACTCAGCCTGACGGCGCGCTTCTTCTTCCCGGCGTGCCAACTCAAGGTTGTCGACCTGCGGCGCGGCCTCGACTTCCTGTTCGGTCTCAAGCGCGGGAGCCTCCGCGCTCACCTCTACGCCATCGTCGCGCCGGATGAAGGTGCGTTTCTTGCGCACTTCGACCTGAATGGTGCGCGCCTTGCCACTGGCATCCGCCTGCTTGATTTCGGTGGTCGACTTCTTGACCAAGGTGATTTTTTTGCGCTCGGCGCCCGCCGCGCCATGGGTGGACTGCAAGTAACTCAATAGACGCTGTTTGTCAGCGTCGTTAAGCTTGTCGGAAGCTGCCGTTTTGGCAACGCCCGCCGATTTGAGCTGCTCAAGCAGCGTAGCGGTTGATTTTTTGAGTTCGTTTGCAAACTCGGCGACTGTCGTACTGAACATTTGTTGGGTAACCTTTCATGACCATTACTCTTGAGAAGCGGCGTCATTGGTAAACCAATGTTCGCGCGCCTTCATGATCAAGGTCTTGGCATCGTCCGCAGACTGGCCGGTGATTTCTGTCAATTCGTCAACGGCCAGGTCAGCCAGGTCGTCCAGGTTGTTAACGCCGCTTGTTGCCAGCTTGGCAATCAGCTCAGGGGTGAGGCCCTGCAGGTCGCGCAAATCCAGCGAAACCGCCTGCACACTCTCTTCATGCGCGATTTCCATGGTCAACAGCGCATCCTTGGCACGGGTGCGCAATTCGTTGGCTGTGTCTTCGTCGAAGCTCTCGATTTCGAGCATTTCTTCCAGCGGCACGTAAGCCACCTGCTCCAGGCTGGTAAAGCCTTCGGCAATCAGCAAATCGGCGATTTCTTCGTCCACATCGAGGTGTTCCATGAACAGCTTGCGACCCGAATCGGTTTCGCTCGCTTGTTTCTGGGCCGACTCGGCCGCATCCAGGATGTTGATCTTCCAGCCGGTCAGCTCGGAGGCCAGGCGCACGTTCTGGCCGCCCCGGCCGATCGCGATCGCCAGATTCTCCTCGTCGACCACCACATCCATGGCATGGCGCTCTTCGTCCACCACAATGCTCGACACGTTGGCCGGGGCCAGCGCCCCGATCACAAACTGGGCCGGGTCCTCGCTCCACAGCACGATATCAACGCGCTCGCCCGCCAACTCGTTGGTGACACCGTTGACGCGGGTACCACGGACCCCAACACAAGTGCCAATCGGATCGACCCGCTTGTCATGCGACAACACGGCGATCTTGGCGCGGGAACCGACATCACGGGCGCAGGATTTGATCTCCAGCAAGCCCTGCTCAATCTCGGGCACTTCCTGACGGAACAGCTCGATCATGAATTCAGGCGCCGAGCGCGACAGAATGATCGGCGCACCACGCAAGGTCAGATCGACTTCCATGATCATGGCGCGAACCCTGTCACCAACGCGCAAGTTTTCTTTCGGGATCATCTCCGTGCGACGCAGGCGGCCTTCAACGCGGCCTGACTCGACGATGAGGTCGCCTTTGTCCATGCGCTTGACGGTGCCAACAAAAATATTGTCGCCACGCGACATGAAGTCATTGAGCAGCATTTCACGCTCGGCGTCGCGGATTTTTTGCAGGATGACCTGCTTGGCCGCCATGGCGCCAATACGGCCAATCGGCAGCGACTCGACCGTTTCTTCGATGTATTCGTCGACCTCGATGTCGGGAATCTGTTCTTTGGCTTCAAACAACAGGATTTCCTGGTCGGGCAACTGCAAGCCCGCCTCATCGGGCACCACATGCCAACGACGAAATGTTTCGTAGTTGCCACTGTCGCGGTCAAGCGCCACCCGGATGTCGACATCACCGGGGTAAATCTTTCTTGTTGCCTGCGCCAGCGCCGCTTCAACTGCGCCAAACACCACATCAAGCTCCACGTTTTTTTCACGGGATATGGCTTCTACCAGCATTAACATTTCGCGATTCATGCCATGACTCTCCTGTTTCAATTCAATCCAAATTCGGCTCAGTGCCAGCCTTGGCACCTCGACCCTTAAAACTGACAATTGGCGCCAGGCGCGCCTCTTTCAACTCGTCAAGCGTAAAACCCAGCGCCTGCAGCGGCGCGGGCAATCTTTTTTTACTGACTCTTTGGCCGGGCTTGACCTCGGGCGCATCGCTCCAGACGATTTGCCAACCCGGCACCACCCCTGACTCGCCGTTGCTGCTTTGCGTGCGCTCCAACGTACCCCGAAACTTTTTGCGTGTGGCGTTCACCAGGGCCCCCGCCGCCGCGCCAATGGGCGCCTTCAAGGTGACATCAATCTCTCGCCCCACAAAGCGTTCAAAATCTTGCCCATGCCGCAAGGGACGATCGATACCGGGCGAGGACACCTCCAGCCGCTTGTAATCGACACCATCCACTTCCAGCGCAAACAACAACTGACGGGTCACTTTCTCGCAGTCTTCAACCGTGACAAACTGCTCAGCCTCGCTACCCGCCGTGCCGGGTACCCAAGGCAAATCGATCGTGATGCGCAGCAAACCGCCAGCGGAACGTTCGATTTCCACCAAGTCGTAACCCAGACCGGCTACGGTTTGCTCAACAATTTCTTTCAGCGCCACGTCAGTCCAAATGTCCCATAAAAAACAATCGACCAAAAAAAACGGGCGGTAGATACCCGCCCGTTTGGTCGTGAGGGGCGAATTATAGCCCAATATTGAAGAATATTCAGTGATTTTAACTGGCGGCTGCCAGCAAAGCGCATGTGTATTCGTGCTGCGGCGCCGCCAACAGGCGGGCTGCCGCGCCGGACTCCACAATGTGGCCTTCTTTCATGACCAGGACATGGTGCGCCATGGCCCGAATCACATCAACATCGTGCGTGATCAGCAAGTAACTCAAACCGCGCTCGCGTTGCAGGCGCTGCAGCAATAGCAACACCTGCTTCTGGATCGTCACATCCAGCGCGCTGGTCGGTTCGTCCAGCACCAGCACACGGGGGTTGATGATAAGTGCCCTGGCAATCGCCAGGCGCTGGCGCTGCCCGCCAGAAAACTCATGCGGGTAACGCTGCAGCAGCTCGGCCAGCCGGGCCGCACTGACGCCCTCATCCATGCCGACGTCGGCCAGTGCCTGTACCACGCGCTGACGACGCGCCTGCCGCGACAAGTCCGGCTCATGCACAGACAAACCTTCGCCGACAATTTCCTCAACGCTCAGACGCGGGGACAGCGAGGAAAAAGGGTCTTGAAACACCGCCTGCACTTCTCGGCGCATGGCCCGGTTGCTGGCCGCACTGATGCCCCAGGTTTGGCCCGCGACCTGTAGGTTGCCATTGCAGGGCAGCAAACCCAAAACCGCCAGCGCCAGCGTGGATTTGCCCGAACCAGACTCTCCCATGACGCCCACCGTCTGCCCCGCTGGCAGACTGAAATCTGCGCCCTGTACTGCGACAAACTCGCCATGTCTGAACCAGCCCTTGAAGCCTGGCAGCGGGATCGGGTAAACCACCCGCAGTCCCTGTGCGGTCATCAGCGCAGGCGCACCGGCTGGCGGCAATTGTTCCGCCCCGTCGCGCACCGGTTTGCTGTCAATCAGCCGACGGGTGTAGGGATGCTGCGGCCGGGCAAACACGTCTGCCGTAGCGCCTTGCTCCACGATCAAGCCGTTTTCCATCACGATGACGCGGTCGGCAAAACGCCGTACCAGATTCAGGTCATGGGTGATCATGAGCACGGCCATGCCGTTTTGGGCCTGAAAACTGGCCAGCAAATCAAGGATCTGGCCGCGCAAGGTCACATCCAGCGCGGTGGTTGGCTCGTCGGCCAGCAGCAATTGGGGCTGGCACGCCAGCGCCATGGCAATCATGGCGCGTTGCCGCTGGCCGCCGCTGAGCTGGTGCGGATAGGCGTTGACGCGCCGCTGCGGCTCGGAGATGCCGGTGTCTGCTATCAATTTAATTGCTACTTGAGCAGACTGAACGGGGGCTAGACCCTGTTTTAGCTCCAAAACCTCGCGAATCTGCTCACCCACCGTGAACAAAGGGTTCAGCGCCGTCATCGGTTCCTGAAAAATCATTGAGATCGCCTGCCCGCGCAGGCCGCGCAAGGCCTGCTCCGGCATTGACAGCAGATCACGCCCCTGAAACACGGCTTGGCCGCTGACGTCGGCGTTTTGCACCAGCCGCAACAGACTCAAGGCAGTGACTGTTTTGCCAGAGCCTGACTCACCGACCAACGCCACTTTCTCGCCCGCAGCGATGCAAAAGTCGATGCCGCGCACCACTTCCTGGCCGGCAAACGAAATACGCAGGCCACGGACATCGAGCAACGGTGTCGGTCCGCAATGACGAGGTTCCGCCGACAGGCCGCCCTTAGGCGGAACAGCCCCCTCGGGGGGCAGCGCAGTACGCGAAGCGACAAGCGTGGGGGTCATTTCTCAGCCTTGCGTGGGTCCAGCGCGTCACGCAAGGCATCGCCCATGAAGGTCAGCAGCAGCAAGGTCAGCACTAGCACACAGAAGGTGGCGAGTGAAATCCACCAGGCATCAATGTTGTTTTTGCCTTGCGACAGCAGTTCCCCCAGCGATGGCGTACCCGGTGGCACGCCCAGGCCCAGGAAATCCAGCGACGTCAACGCCAAAATCGCACCACTCATGCGAAACGGCAGGAACGTGACTACCGGCGTCATGCTGTTGGGCAGCAGGTGGCGGGTGATGATCTGCCAGTTGCTCACCCCCAGCGCACGCGCTGCGCGCACATAGTCCAACTGGCGATTGCGCAAGAATTCAGCGCGCACATAGTCACTCAAGCCCATCCAGCCGAACAGGCTGAGCAGAATCAGCAGCAGCGCCAGACTGGGGGCAAAAACGGCGCTGAAAATGATCAACAGGTACAACTCGGGCATGGAGCCCCAGATTTCAATGAAACGCTGAAACGCCAGATCCGTCTTGCCACCAAAAAACCCTTGAATGGCACCGGTGATGACACCCAGCAGCGTGCCGGTGAAAGTCAGCGCCAGGGCAAACAGCACACTGACGCGAAAGCCATAAATCAGCTGCGCCAGCAGGTCGCGCCCGCGGTCGTCCGTGCCCAGCCAGTTGTCACGCCCAGGCGCTGACGGGTTGGGCTCTTTGGCAAAGTAGTTCAAGGTCTTCGAGCCGTAAGGGTTGGGGGCAAACAGCGCCCAGTTGCCTGCCTGGGACAGGCGCTCGCGGATGAAAGGGTCGAGGTAGTCGGTGGCGGTGTCGAAATCTCCGCCAAAAGTCTTCTCCGAATACTCCTTGACGATCGGGAAGTAGGTCGTGCCCTGGTAGCGCACCAGCAGCGGGCGGTCGTTGGAGATCACTTCAGCCAGCAGGCTGAGCAGCACCAGCGTCACAAAAACCAGCAGGCTCCAATAGCCCAAACGGTTACGCTTGAACCGCAACCAGGCCCGACGGCCCGGCGATGGAGACTTCGGGGGCGTGCTCGCGGGGCCGCCGCGGAACCGGCTTTGCCGGGTCGCTGGCGGCGCCTCCTCAGGGGGGAGGCGGCCAGAGGCCGCTTCGGGGGGGTTAGTCAAATTTGACACGCGGATCGACCCAAACATAAGACAAATCTGAAATCAGCTTGGTCACCAGACCAATCAGCGTAAAGAAGTAAAGGGTGCCCAGCACCACCGGGTAATCGCGCCGGATCACACTCTCGTAACTCAGCAGCCCCAAGCCATCGAGCGAAAACAGCGTCTCGATCAGCAAGGAGCCGGTAAAAAAAGCGCCAATAAACGCCGCCGGGAAGCCGGTGATGATAGGAATCAGCGCATTGCGAAAAACGTGCTTCCACAGCACCTGGCGCTCGTCCAGGCCTTTGGCACGCGCCGTGACGACGTACTGCTTGCGGATTTCTTCCAGAAACGCGTTCTTGGTTAGCATGGTGGTGACGGCGAAGCTGCCCAGCACCATGGCGGTGACCGGCAGGGCGATGTGCCACAGGTAATCGACCACGCGCGCACCCCAGCTGAGCTCATCCCAGTTGCCCGACGTCAAGCCGCGCAACGGAAACCACTGCAGCTGTCCGCCAAAAATCACCAGCAGCGCCACCCCCAGGACGAAGCCGGGAATGGCGTAGCCAAACAGCACCAGCAGGGTCGTGACAAAGTCAAAACGCGAACCCGCGCGCACCGCTTTGGCCACGCCCAGCGGCACGGCAATCAAGTAGCTGATAAAGAATGTCCACAGTCCCAGACTGATGGAGACCGGCAGCTTCTCCCAAATCAGCTCCGACACACTTTTGTTCTGGAAAAAGCTCCGCCCCAGATCAAAACGGGCAAATTGCCCCAGCATTTGCAGGAAACGCTCGTGCGCGGGTTTGTCAAAACCGTAGAGCGCCTTGATCTGCTCGATGCGCCTCGGGTCCACCCCTTGCGCGCCGCGGTAACTCAAGCCGCCACTTTCAGCACCAGACCCTTTGCCACTGCCCGCCTTGGCCTCAGCCAGGTATTGTTCTACCGGGCCACCGGGCACAAATTGAACCACCATGAAAGTGATCAGCAAGACCCCCAGCAAGGTGGGAATCATCAGCAGCAAGCGTTTGAGGATGTAACTCAGCATGGTTTATTTGGCCCACCAGGTGTCGATCGCCCAGCCCTCGCCCGCCGCATAGGGCGGCATCGACTCGGGTTTGGCCAGGCGCCAACTGTTGTACACCATGCGATGTGTGCCCGCGCTCCATTGGGGAATCAGAAAATGACTGTGACTGATGACACGATCCAGCGCACGGCACGCGGGCAGCAGTTCGGCCTTGGACCTGGCGCTGGTCATCGCGCTGATCAACGCGTCGACGGCCGGGTTCTTGACGCCCGCAAAATTGCCGGAATCTTCCTGGTCGGCCGCCTTGGAGCCAAACATGTCCGCATACTCCTGCCCCGGGTTGTGGGTGCCGCCGTAGGCGATCGAGGTGATGTCAAACTCAAACTTCTGCAGGCGTTGCTGGTACAGGGCAAAGTCCACCGGGCGAAAGCTCAAACTGATGCCAATTTTTTCCAGATTTCGCGCCCACGGCGACGCCATGCGGGCACCGCTCTCGTTGCTGTCCAGGTACTCAATTTCAAACGCCTGGCCCTGGGCGTTGCGCAAGGCCCCATCGCGCACCTCCCAGCCTGCGGCCTTCAGCAGGGACTGGGCCTGGCGCAGGTTGGCGCGCAGGGATGAATCACCATCGGTGCGCGGCGCGACCGCCATGAGGCCAAAAGCGGCTGGCGGGATGTCTTGGCGCCAAGGGGTCATCAACGCCAGTTCTTGCACGCTGGGCATCCCGCTGGCCTGGCAATCGGTGTTGCCGAACAGGCCATTGACGCGCTGGTAGGCGTTGTAGAACATCTGCCGGTTCATCCATTCGAAATCCAGCGCCAAGCCCAGCGCCTGGCGCACGCGTATGTCCTTGAGTTTGTCGCGCCGGGTGTTGAGCACATAGCTCTGAAAGCCGGTCGGTAAACGGTGTTTGAACTCAGCCTTGACCAACTCACCAGTGTCAAAACGCTTGCCGTTCACCCGGCGCGCCCAATCGCCAGCCGAGAAAAACCGCATCAAATCAAACTCACCGGCTTTGAGCGCTTCCAGTCGCGCCGTACCATCCTTGTAAATCTTGACCGTGATGCGGTCAAAGTTGTTGCTGCCACGCTTCACATTCAGGTCCCTGGCCCAATAGTTCGGGTCACGCACATAAGTAATGTCTTTGCCAAAGCGCACCGGGCCAATTTTGTAAGGGCCACTGCCAATCGGGATGTCGGTGACGATTTGATCAAATGACTTGAGCTTGCCATTCACCCTGCCCCAGGCCCGGCTGAACACCGGCAGACCACCGACGGTGAGGGGCAGTTCCCGGTTCGGTTTTTTGAAGCGATAACGCACAGTGCGCTCATCAAGCACCTCCAGACCCGCCACATCTTCGAGCAGGCTCTTGTAGGCGGGCGACGTGTACGGCCCCATCAAAGTATCAAAGCTGTATTTCACGTCCTGGGCCAACACCGGGTCACCGTTGTGAAAACGGGCCTCGGGCGCCAGGCGAAAGGTGGCGCTCAAGCCATCTGGCGCCACGTCCACATCACGCGCCAGCAGGCCGTAACCGGCGCCGGTTTCATCCAGCGCGCCCGTCAGCAGCGAGTCAAACATCAAGTCCGCCAGATACGCCGGGGCCGAGCCCTTGATCGTGAACGGGTTGTACTTGTCAAAAGTGGACACGCGCAGATTGCTCACCAGCCGCAGTTCACCCCCCTTGGGCGCGTTCGGGTTGACATAATTGAAGTGGGAAAAATTGGCACCGTACTTCAGATCACCCCACAGCGCGTACCCATGCGCCGCCCACAACGGATTGCAGACAACAGACAAGCATAAAAAAAACAAACGTCGCATGCGACAATTCTGCATCAACAACACCTGCCGTCAGGCGGGTGTGATGAAAGCCGCTATAAACGGCTTTTCAAGCCGATTCCGACACGGCGACGATTTAACTGCATATCAAGAACTGAGAGAAGAGACCACTATGGGATTCCTGACAGGAAAAAAATTGCTGATTACCGGCGTATTGTCCAAACGCTCGATCGCGTACGGCATCGCGCAAGCCTGCCATGAACAAGGCGCGGAACTGGCCTTCAGCTACGTCGGCGAGCGTTTCAAGGAGCGCATCACTGAGTTTGCGGCCGATTTTGGTTCCACGCTGGTGTTTGACTGCGACGTGGCAGACGATGCCCAGATTGAAAAACTGTTCACCGATTTGGCCACGCACTGGCCCAAATTTGATGGCTTTGTGCACAGCATTGGCTACGCGCCGCGCGAGGCCATTGCCGGCAATTTCCTGGACGGTCTGACGCGTGAAAACTTTCGCATCGCGCACGACATCAGTGCCTACAGCTTCCCCGCCATGGCCAAGGCCGCCCTGCCCTACCTCAACGACAAGGCGTCCTTGCTCACACTCACTTACCTGGGCGGCGTGCGCGTGGTGCCCAGCTACAACACCATGGGTTTGGCCAAGGCATCACTGGAGTCGTCGGTGCGTTACCTGGCCGATGCGATTGGCCCACGCGGCATGCGCGTGAACGGCCTGAGCGCTGGCGCCGTCAAGACACTGGCCGCCAGCGGCATCAAGGACTTTGGCCGCTTGCTGGCCATTTCAGCCAGCGCATCACCTTTGAAGCGCAACGTGACGATTGAAGAGGTCGGTAATGTGGCCGCTTTCTTGCTCAGCGACCTGGCGTCCGGCATGACCGGGCAGATTTCTTATGTCGACTGCGGCGTCAGCCAGACCGCCGTGGCGGTCGTGGAGTCTTGATAAAATAGGGCTGTAGCCCCCGTCCCTGTTAAATAGGTAGCTATAATATTTATAGCTACCTATTTTATTTTCCGATTCAGGACTTGACGCAATCCGCGTAATAGTGCCGCTGCCCGTCAGCCTCCTGTTCTTCCACCAGTCCATGAATGTCGGTTTCAAAACCGGGGCACTGGGTATTGAACTCGCGGGCAAATTTCAGGTAGTCCACGATTTTCTTGTTGAACACTTCACCCGGTATCAGCAAGGGAATGCCGGGCGGGTAAGGTGTGACCAGGCCAACCGTGATGCGACCTTCCAGATCATCAATCGCCACGCGCTCGGTCTTGCGTAGCGCAATGTGGGCATAAGCATCGCTGGGCTTCATGGCCGGCGCCAGGTCACTTAAATACATGTCGGTCGTCAGGCGCGCAATGTCATATTTGGCGTAGAGCTGGTGCACGTGCTGGCACAGGTCAGCCAGCCCCATGGTTTCGTATTTGGGGTACTTCTGGCAAAACTCGGGCAGGATGCGCCACATCGGCTGGTTCTTGGCGTAGTCGTCCTTGAACTGCTGCAAGGCGGTCAACATGCTGTTCCAGCGGCCCTTGGTGATGCCGATGGTGAACATGATGAAAAAGCTGTAAAGCCCGGTTTTCTCGACCACCACGCCGTGTTCGGCGAGGAACTTGGTGACGATACTGGCCGGAATGCCGGTCTTGGCAAACTTGCCGTTCAAGTCCATGCCGGGCGTGACCACCGTCGATTTGATCGGGTCGAGCATGTTGAAGCCGGTGGCCATTTTGCCAAAACCGTGCCAGTTGACACCCGCCTTGGCTTTGGCTGACTCGCCTTTGATGATCCAGCTGTCGGCGCGGCCAATGCCTTCTTCCACCAGTTTTTCAGGTCCCCACACCTTGAACCACCAGTCGGTGCCGTATTCTTCGTCGATCTTGCGCATGGCACGGCGGAAATCGAGCGCTTCAGCGATGCTTTCTTCCACCAGCGCGGTGCCGCCGGGTGGCTCCATCATGGCGGCAGCCACGTCGCAACTGGCAATGATGCTGTACTGCGGGGAGGTAGAGGTGTGCATCAGATACGCGTCGTTGAACAGGTGCTTGTCGAGCTTGACGGTTTGCGAATCCTGCACCAGCACCTGGCTGGCCTGGCTGATGCCGGCCAGCAGCTTGTGGATCGATTGCGTGGCATAGACCATGGCGTGCTTGGGGCGCGAGCGCTTTTTACCCATCGCATGGTAGGTGCCGTAAAACGGGTGAAATGCCGCATGTGGCAACCAGGCTTCGTCAAAGTGGATGTTCTCCACATAGCCGTCCAGCATGTTTTTGACCGTCTCGGTGTTGTACAGCACACCGTCGTAGGTGGACTGGGTCAGCGTCAGCACGCGCGGCTTGATCCGGCTCAGGTCCACGTCGGGCAGATGCTCCTTGATCAAGGGGTTGGCCTTGATTTTTGCCTTGATGGACGCTGGCTCAAACTCGCTCTTGGGAATCGGCCCGATGATGCCGAAGTGGTTGCGCGTGGGCTTCAAAAACACCGGAATGGCCCCGGTCATGATGATGGCGTGCAGGATGGACACATGGCAATTGCGGTCCACCACCACCACGTCATTGGGCGCCACCGTGTGGTGCCACACCATCTTGTTGCTGGTACTGGTGCCGTTGGTGACAAAAAAGCAGTGGTCGGCATTGAAGATGCGCGCCGCATTACGCTCGCTCTTGCCAATCGCACCATCATGGTCCAGCAGTTGGCCCAGTTCTTCCACTGCGTTGCAGACGTCGGCACGCAGCATGTTCTCGCCATAAAACTGGTGGTACATCTGACCGACCGGGCTTTTCAGGAAGGCGACGCCACCGGAGTGCCCCGGGCAGTGCCAGGAGTAGGAACCATTCTCGGCGTAGTCCAACAAGGCCTTGAAAAACGGCGGCTGCACGCTCTCCAGATAAGCTTTGGCTTCGCGAATGATGTGACGCGCCACGAACTCGGGCGTGTCCTCAAACATGTGAATGAAACCATGCAGCTCGCGCAGGATGTCATTGGGCAAATGGCGTGAGGTCTTGGTCTCGCCGTAGATATAGATTGGCACATCAAGATTTTTACGACGCACCTCTTCGATGAAGTGGCGCAAGTTCACCACGGCCGGGTCGAGGTCCGGACCGGGGGTAAATTCCTCGTCATCAATGGACATGATGAAGGCACTGGCGCGGCTTTGCTGCTGCGCAAACTGGCTCAGGTCACCATAACTGGTCACACCCAGCACTTCCAGGCCTTCTGACTCGATGGCTTGGGCCAGCGCCCGTATACCCAGGCCGGAGGCGTTTTCAGAGCGAAAATCCTCGTCAATGATGATGATGGGAAAGCGAAATTTCATTGGTAACTCCAGCCACTTACAAAACAATTTCAGGAATGAGGCGCGAAGTGTAAGGACTAATCCATTCTCAGCCCTTGCGTATGGCGACTTTTGCCGCAGAATGTGGCAAGGGAAACACAATTGGAAACAAACATGGCTGAATCGACGATCTGGTGGCTGTTGGCGGGGGCGGTTATCGCGGCCGAACTGCTGACCGGCACCTTTTATTTGCTCATGTTGTCGCTGGGGCTGGCCGGCGCAGCCGTCGCCGCCCATCTGGGGGCGCCGGTGCCAGCCCAATTGGTGGTGGCGGCCGTGCTGGGTGGTGGTTTTGTTGTGGCTTGGCGCAGTTACAGGAAGCACCAGCCGCCTGCACTGCCTGCCAGTGCCAACCGGGATGTCAATCTGGATATTGGGGAAACCCTGCAGATCGAGGCGTGGAACGCAGATGGAACCAGCACGGCCAAGTACCGCGGTGCCGCCTGGAGCGTCTCACTGAAGGCGGGTGCCGTGGCGACCCCGGGTCTGCACCGCATCGTTGAGGTGACTGGCAGCCGCCTGGTGGTCGAGAAAGTGTGAATTCGGTTAGCTATTTTTTGGAGAGTTAAATGGAAGTTGCAGTCATCCTGTTCGTGATCGCGGTGATCTTTGTCACGCAGTCCATCAAGGTCGTTCCCCAACAACACGCGTGGGTCGTCGAGCGGCTTGGCAAATACAACGGTACCCTGATGCCGGGTTTGAACTTTCTGGTGCCCTTTGTCGACAAGGTAGCCTACAAGCATCTGCTCAAGGAAGTGCCGCTGGACATTGCCAGCCAGGTCTGCATCACGCGTGACAACACCCAGTTGCAGGTCGATGGCATTTTGTATTTCCAGGTGACCGATGCGATGCGCGCCAGCTATGGCTCCAGCAATTACATCGTGGCCATCTCTCAATTGGCGCAGACCTCGCTACGCTCCGTCATTGGCAAGCTCGAACTCGACAAAACCTTTGAAGAGCGCGACATCATCAACGCCCAGGTGGTGCAGGCGATTGATGAGGCCGCATTGAACTGGGGTGTCAAGGTGCTGCGTTATGAAATCAAGGACTTGACGCCACCGAAAGAAATCCTGCACGCCATGCAGCAGCAGATCACCGCCGAGCGTGAAAAGCGGGCACTGATTGCCGCCTCAGAAGGTCGGCGCCAGGAGCAGATCAACATAGCCACCGGTGAACGTGAAGCCTTTATTGCCCGTTCTGAAGGCGAAAAGCAGGCGGTGATCAACAAGGCCCAGGGCGATGCGCAATCCATTCTGGCCGTCGCCGAGGCCACCGCCCAGGCGATTGAACGTATCGCGTCGGCCATTCGCCAGCCCGGCGGTGCTGAGGCGGTGCAGCTCAAGGTGGCCGAAAAAGCGGTAGACGCCTATTCCAAAGTGGCGGCAGAGGCCACCACCACGCTGATTGTGCCCAGCAACATGACCGAGGTGTCAGCGCTGATTTCTTCGGCCATGAAAATGGTGCAAGTCCAGCGGGCTTAAGCGACTGTCAAAAGCAGGAAGCCGTCGCATCCATTCGAAAACGACGGCTTCCTGGCGTTGAAGGCCCAACAGCACTGACCCCGCTCAGCGCCGCAAGAACTGGCGCAGCTTCAGGCCCGCCGCCCAGATAGCTGCAAAATATATAGCGCCAGCGCCAATAAGGACGAGGGCTAGAAGCCAAATTCTCTTGAAACTCTCGCTACGCAGCTGGGTCCAGGCAAAAGCACTATTGGCCCACATCAAAAAGACAGCCAGCAAAGCGCAGGCGGCAATCACCTGCAACACAAAAGCGCCCCAACCCGGCTCGGGCTTGTAGCTGCCACGCCGCATGAGGCCCACAAGCAGCCAGCCGGCATTGATCATGGCGCCGATGCCAATTGACAGCGTCAGCGCGGCATGGGCAAACACAGGCACCAGCACAACGTTGAGCAACTGCGTGATGATCAACACGGCAACCGCTATGGTGACCGGCGTTTTGGTATCCTGGTTGGCGTAATACCCCGGCGCCAGGACCTTGATGGCCACGATCCCGATCAAGCCGACGCCCCACCCCATCAGTGCGTAAGTAATTTTTTGCACGTCCAAGTCAGTCATGGCACCGTAGTGGTACAGCACGGCCACCAGCGGCATCGGGAACACGATCAGCGCCACCGCGCACGGTACGGCCAGCAGCACCACCAGGCGCAGCCCCCAGTCCAGCATGGCGGAATATTTCGCCTTGTCTCCCGCTGCGCGGGCCAGTGCAAGCTGGGGCATCAGCACCACGCCCATGGCGACACCGAGCATGGCCGTGGGGAACTCCATCAAGCGGTCGGCATAGGTGATCCAGCTCACGCTGCCGGGCGCCAGATGCGAGGCGATCTGGGTGTTGATCAGCATTGAGATGTGCGCCACGCTCACCCCCAACAAAGCGGGTCCCATCAGGCGCAGGATGTTCTTGGTGGCGGGATCAGCCCAAGCCGCGCGCAACACACGCCAGCGCAGACCGATGGCGGGGGCGAGACCGAGTTTTTTCAAGGCCCACCACTGCACACCCAGTTGCAGCACGCCACCGAGCAACACGCCACCGGCCAGCGCGTAAATCGGCTCCAGCCCCAGGGTCTTGAACCAGGGCGCACCCAGCCACGCCGCGACAATCATGCACAGGTTCAACAACACCGGCGTGGCGGCCGGTACGGCAAAATGCTTCCAGGTATTGAGTACACCCGCGGCCAGCGCCACCAGCGACATGAAGGCAATGTAGGGAAACATCCAGCGCGTCATGACAATAGCCACCTCAAAGCCGCGCGGGTCCTGTTGCAGGCCACTGGCCATGGCCCACACCAGGGCCGGCGCTGCCGCCACGCCGATGACGCTGAGCACCAACAGAGCCCAGGTCAGGACCGTGGCGGCATGGTTGATCACGGTTTGGGTGGCCGCCTCGCCGTGCTGCGCTTTGGAGGCCGCCAGCACCGGCACAAAGGCCTGACTGAAGGCGCCTTCGCCAAAAAAGCGGCGAAACAGGTTGGGGATACGAAACGCGACATTAAACGCGTCCGTCATGGCATTGGCGCCAAAGGTCGATGCAATCAGAAGTTCGCGCACCAACCCGGTAATGCGTGACACCAGTGTCAGCAGGGAAACAATAGAAGCAGATTTGAGGAGACTCACCGCCCGAAGTGTAGCTGCGTCAGACCAGCACCTGTTAGAATCGCAGGCTTTGCTGGCAACATCCTCAGACACAAGGAACTAAATTATGGCATCTGGAAAACCCAAGAAAAAGAACCCGCGCCTGGCGTCGGGCCGTAAACGCGTCCGTCAGGACGTCAAAATCAACGCTGCAAACACCTCGCTGCGTTCCAAATACCGCACTGCGGTGAAGAACGTGGAAAAAGCGGTTGTCGCTGGCGACAAGGCCAAGGCAACCGAGTTGTTTGCCAAGATGCAAGCCGTGGTTGACACCGTGGCAGACAAAGGCATCTTCCACAAAAACAAGGCTGCTCGTGACAAGAGCCGTCTGTCGACCAAGGTGAAAGCCCTGGCCGCAATCGCCGCCTGATTTTTCAGGCAAATCGCACGGATTGATTTTCTAGAAAGTCGATCCGCCGTTTGTAACGGGTGCGCTGTCAGCAAAAGCAAAAGAGCCGTCGAAAGACGGCTTTTTTGTTGGAACACCTGTCTGAAACATCGAACGCATCGCAGTGATGTCAAATTGTCAAAAAAGCAGACAGGCCAATGGCCATAAAATCACGCTTCAACGGCCCAACCCACGTTGGGCCGCTTTATTTTTGAGCCTTGGAGGAACAGTCCGCAGCGTCGCAGCACGAGCTGGCTCTGTCCCCAACTGATTGGATGAAGTTTGAAACCATGAATGCATCTTTCATTGAAGCCGCATCGCCCCACGTCATGAACACCTACGGTCGTTTGCCCATCGCCCTGTCGCATGGTCAGGGCTGCCGCGTTTGGGATGTCAATGGCAAGTCGTATCTGGACGCGCTCGGCGGCATTGCCGTCAACACCCTGGGCCACAACCATCCCAAGCTGGTGCCAGCGCTTCAAGACCAGATCGGCAAAATCATCCACAGCTGCAACTATTACCACGTGCCCAACCAGGAAGTGCTGGCCAAAAAATTGGTCGAGCTGTCGGGCATGAGCAATGTCTTTTTCTGCTCCACCGGTCTGGAAGCGAACGAAGCCGCCTTGAAGCTGGCGCGCAAATTTGGCCATGACAAGGGCATTGAGCGGCCTGAGATTGTGGTTTACGAGAAGGCCTTTCATGGCCGCTCCATCGCCACCCTCAGCGCCACCGGCAACCCCAAGGTGCAGGCTGGTTTTGGCCCGCTGGTGGAAGGATTCATCCGGGTGCCGATCAACAGCATCGAAAGTCTTCAAGCCGCGACCGAAGGCAACACAAACGTGGTGGCCGTGTTTCTTGAGGCCATCCAGGGTGAAGGCGGCATCAACCCCATGCACATGGACTATCTCAAGGCGGTACGACAGCTGTGCGACGAGCGTGACTGGCTGCTGATGATTGACGAGGTGCAGTGCGGCATGGGCCGCACCGGCAAATGGTTTGCCCATCAATGGGCGGGCATCGTGCCTGACGTGATGCCCCTGGCCAAGGGCCTGGGCTCGGGTGTGCCAGTCGGTGCGGTGGTGGCAGGCCCCAAGGCCGCCGCCATTTTTCAGCCCGGCAACCACGGCACTACTTTTGGCGGCAACCCGCTGGCCATGCGGGCGGGGGTCGAGACCATTCGCATCATGGAAGAAGAGGGTCTGCTTGAGAACGCAGCACAGGTGGGCAAGCATCTGGCGGCAGCCCTCGCGCTTGCGCTGTCTGCCGAGCTGACCTCCGGCGCCATCAAGGAAATTCGGGGGATGGGTTTGATGATCGGGGTCGAACTGGCAAAACCCTGCTCCGCCCTGGTCCAGCAATGTGCCGACAACGGCCTGCTGATCAGTGTTACCGCCGACACCGTCATCCGCCTGGTGCCGCCACTGATCATGAGCGCGACCGAAGCCGATGAAGTGGTCAGCATCCTGTGTCCGCTGATCAAGCAGCTTTTGACTGACGCCAGCTGAAGAACGCCGACAACCGCCCACTGCTTCCTACCCTGCCCTGCGAGTACCCGCAATGAAACACTACCTGCAATTCAGCGACCTCACTGCCCTCGACTACGCCTACCTGTTTGAGCGGGCCGCCCTGATCAAGAAGAAGTTCAAGGCCTACGAAAAGCACCACCCGCTGGCTGATCGAACACTGGCCATGATTTTCGAGAAAGCATCCACCCGCACGCGGGTCAGCTTTGAGGCCGGCATGTACCAGATGGGCGGCAGCGTGGTGCACCTGACCACCGGCGACAGCCAGCTGGGCCGGGCCGAGCCGATTGAAGACAGCGCCAAGGTGATCAGCCGCATGGTCGATCTGGTGATGATCCGCACCTTTGAGCAGACCAAGATAGAGCGCTTTGCCCAACACTCGCGCGTGCCGGTCATCAACGGCCTGACCAATGAATTCCACCCGTGCCAGATTCTTGCCGACATCTTCACCTACATCGAACACCGCGGCTCCATTGCGGGCAAGACGGTTGCCTGGGTCGGTGACGGCAACAACATGGCCAACACCTGGCTGCAAGCGAGCGAAATTCTCGGCTTCAAGGTGCATGTCAGCACGCCCGGTGGCTATGAAGTTGACCAGTCCATCGCCGGCCTGCGCTCGAGTGACAGTTACCGGGTGTTTCAGGACCCGATGCAAGCGTGCGCCGGTGCCGACCTGGTCACCACCGATGTCTGGACCAGCATGGGTTTTGAGGCCGAAAACGAGGCCCGCAAAGTGGCATTTGCTGACTGGTGCGTGGACCTGGACATGATGCACGCGGCCAAGCCGGACGCGCTATTCATGCACTGCCTGCCCGCGCACCGGGGTGAAGAAGTGCAAGCCGAGGTGATTGACGGCGCGCAATCGGTGGTGTGGGAAGAAGCAGAAAACCGCATGCACGTGCAAAAGGCGCTCATGGAGTACCTGTTACTGGGACGTCTGTGAATGTGAGCCCGGCAAAAGCCGCATGAAATACGGGCCTCAAAAGGCCCGTATTCACTTATCAACTGGCGGAGCAGGGGGGATTCGAACCCCCGGAGGGTTTGACCCCTCGCACGCTTTCCAGGCGTGTGACTTAAACCACTCATCCACCGCTCCAGCACTCGCAATTTTAACCGAGCAAAGTCTGATTTCCCCTGCACGAGCCCAAGGGCCAAGAAAAAAGCCATCCGAAGATGGCTTTTTTTTCCGCTGCAGAACTGGATCAGTTCAAGGCTGCTTTTTTTCCACCCTTGTAGGTGTAGATTGTCATAGCCGGATTCTTCAACTCGCCATTCGGCTCGAACTGCACATTGGTGGTAATACCTTTGTAATTGGTCTCAGCCAATTTGGGGAGATAGACCTTGGGGTCTGCACTGCCAGCGCGCTTCATGGCGTCAACAATCACATTCACGGCGTCGTAGACATAAGGGCTGTAAACCTGAAACTGGCCGGGATACTTGGCGTCGTAACGTGCCTTCCAGGCTACACCACCGGGCATTTTGGCCAGAGAGGCGCCGCCTTCAGCGCAAATCACGTTTTCAAGTGTCTTGGCGCCAGCGGACTGTTTGATCAGATCCTGGGTACAGATACCATCACCGCCAAAATACTTGACATTGTTGAGACCGAGTTGCTCCATCTGACGCAACATGGGACCAGCTTGTGCGTCCATGCCGCCAAAGAACACGCCATCCGGATTTTTGCCCTTGATGGCCGTCAGGATCGCCATGAAGTCAACCGCCTTGTCAGTGGTGAACTGCTCATCAACAATCGTGATGCCTTTGGATGCGGCTGTTTTCTTGAAAATATCAGCGACCCCTTGGCCATAAGCCGTACGGTCATCAATCACGGCGATGCGCTTGAGCTTCAAAGTGTCAGCGGCGTAGAAAGCCAGGCCCGCGCCGAGCGAGTTGTCGTTGGCCAGCAAGCGGAATGTCGTCTTATAGCCGGGTTTGGTCAAATTGGGGTTGGTCGCCGATGGCGTGACCATGGGAATACCACAATCATGGTAAATCTTGGATGCGGGAATTGTGGTGCCCGAGTTGAGGTGACCGACCACACCATTTACTTTGGCGTCGCACAGTTTTTGTGCAACCGCTGCACCTTGTTTGGGATCGGCCGCATCATCTTCAGCCACCAATTGCAGCTTGACTTTCTTGCCTGCGATCACGACGCCTGCGGCGTTCAGATCGTCAACTGCCATCAGGGCGCCATTCTCGTTGTCCCGGCCATAAGTCGCCTGGGCACCGGAAATCGGAGCAACGTGCCCGATCTTGACGACCGTCTCCTGGGCCATGGCAACACCGGCAGCGGCTGCAATGGCAGCCACCACAGTAATTTTCAATTTCATTTGCATAGACAACTCCATTAATTTAAAAAAAATGTGAATTAAATAACTCCACACCCACCACGATAACGCAATTTCTGCGCCAGAAACATAGGGTAGACACCGAGCCGGTCTGCTAATGCCACATAATTTTTGCTAATGATCATCTTCTCGCAACGCCATCGCCTCAGCCACGGCTTGTTGCACGACAAGCGCCAGTTCTGCCCGAAGACTCAACTGCAAGGTGTGAAGTTGTTCCGTCACCAGGTTGCGAAGCATGGCGTCGGCGTCCTCGCGCAAACGACAATCAAGCACCCGATCGACCCGCTGCATCACGGACTGGATGATTTCATCAACGTCCCGGCCTGTCGACGGCGCTGTCCTGACCAATGAAGCTGGTTCTACCACCTCCGTCAGGGTGGGTACAAAACGAGGCAAATTTCGGGGTATTGTGTTCATCAGTACGACGTTTTCAAAGCCAGATCATGACGTGTGATGACGTAGCCACGATCGGCATAACTTTTCCAGCGGCTTCGCGCCGACTGACGATCTTCGTCCTCCTGGCCGACCACCTCGATGACACGCTCAAAGCGCTCAAACCCCTCGGGCACAAGTTGGCCAAGGTTGAGAAGCACCTGCTGGTGGGGCACCGCATGGGTGGATGTCGACAAAATCACGGGCGAAGCGGCAACGACGTGTGACTCACTCTCCAGAAAACAATGTGGCACAAAATCAACGGCTGAAAACGTCCAAAGGGCGCGGTCCAGTTGCTGCAGCACGTCCGGCGAACCTATCACCACAAGCTTGGCACCACTTGCCGCGGCCTTGCGCAGCAGACGGCAGGCATAGGCGACCCGGTCGGGTGCATTGAAGTGAAAGGCCACCTCAGTCATTGGTCATGTCACTTTTTTTATTTGGCTGAAGTGAGCAGGTATTCCAGCAGCAGCGCCACAGGGCGACCCGTGGCGCCCTTGGCCGTCCCGCTTTTCCAGGCCGTGCCGGCAATATCCAGATGCGCCCAAGGAAATTTCCCTGCAAAACGCTGCAGGAACTTGGCGGCGGTAATGGCGCCACCCGCGCGCCCTGCCACATTGGCAACATCGGCAAAACTGGTTTTGAGACCTTCGGCGTAATCGTCGTCCAGCGGCAGTCGCCAGCACAAGTCAAGCGAAGATTCCCCGGCCGACACCAGGGCCGCAGCCAATTGATCATCGGCCGAAAAAAGACCACTGCGCACGCCACCAAGCGCAATCACACAGGCGCCGGTCAAGGTGGCAATATCAACCACGGCACGCGGCTTGAAGCGCTCGGCATAGGTCAATGCGTCACACAACACCAAACGACCCTCGGCATCGGTATTCAAAATTTCAATGGTCTGACCACTCATGCTGGTGACCACGTCGCCGGGTTTGACTGACCGGCCATCGAGCAAATTTTCGCAAGAAGGAATCAAACCGATCACGTTAATCGCGGGCTTGAGCTGCGCCAACGCCAGAAAGACGCCCAGCACACTGGCCGCACCCGACATATCAAACTTCATCTCGTCCATGTCAGCTGCGGGCTTGATGGAAATGCCGCCGCTGTCAAAGGTGATGCCCTTGCCCAGCAGGACCGTCGGCGCCGCGGACTTTTGTGCACCGTCATAGCGCAACACAATGAAGCGCAGCGGTTCTTCCGAGCCTTGAGCGACCGCCATGAAAGCGCCCATCCCCAGCCTTTCCACCTGCTTGGGGCCCAGCACTTCACATTTGATGTTCGCAAGCTTGGCCAATGAACGCGCGGCACCCGCCAGCAGCGCAGGCGTGGCGTGGTTAGCGGGTCGATTGGCCCATTCTTTGGCGAACTCAATACCGGTGACGGCGGCCACGGCCCGATCAAAAACCGGCTTGAACCCGGATGAATTTGACACAGCCACGACAACGCGCTGGATCACCCGGCCCTCCGGCTTGGACTTGGTCGTGGTAAACACATAGCTGGCTTCAGCGGCGGCGGTCACGGCGGCACGCAGTGGCGCTTCTTGCGGTAAGGCGGCAAAACAAATCACGAGCTTTTTGACGTTGCCCGCTTTGACCGCCAACACGGCTGCTTTCACGGCCTTGCTGACCTCATTGGCTGAGCCTTCCCCAACATTCGCCAACACAGCGCGTGCGCAAGCCAATCCGGTTGGGCGGTACAAAACCAGCGCTTTGCCAGACTGACTCTCCAGGTCACCCGCTTTCAATGCTTGCGCCACCAATATGGATAAATTGTCTTTCCCCGGCTTAAAGGAAGTCGCGAGCAACACAATCAGAGCGTCGCACTTCTCCTTGGCGGCACCGTTCAGGTCGAGGGTTTCAAGTTCAAAGTTCATAATCCATACTTTTAATCAGTTGAGGACAGAGCTGGCTCTCCAGGCGTAGCTGCAGTCGGTCCCGCAAAGTTTCACAATAGTCCAAGAGAGCGTTGGCTCGCTTTACGCAGCTGCAGTCTGTCCCACAAAATCGCAACCGATGTTATTCCATTCTTCCATCCGCAAGGAACTGGCGCGCAGTTTTGGTGCGACGCTGATTGTGTTGGCGACGGTGGTCATGACGATGACACTGATTCGCACCTTGGGGCAGGCCTCGCGTGGCAGCTTCAATCCGTCTGACGTGATGCTGGTCATGGGTTATACAGTGCTCGCCTACATGCCGACCATTCTCACCATGAGCCTGTTTATTGCCATCATCGCCACTTTGTCACGCATGTACCGTGACAGTGAGATGGTGATCTGGTTCAGCAGTGGCAAGGGTCTGGCTGCTTTGCTTGGCCCTTTGTTCCGCTTTGCCTGGCCCGTGTTGCTGGTGGTAGCGGCTCTGGCCTTGTTGGTGCTGCCCTGGTCGAACCAGCGAATCGAAACCCTGAAGGATCAATATGAAAAACGGGGCGATATTGAACGTATTGAACCCGGTCAATTTCAGGAGTCGGCCGGCGGTAAAAGGGTGTTCTTTGTTGAAAAGGACGCCACCGGGAAGCAGGCTGGCAACAACGTGTTCATCGCGACCAACGAAGACGGCAAGGAGACCATCACTTCCGCTCGCCGCGGCCGGATCGAGACCATTGGACAAGACCGGTTTTTGATGCTCAGCAACGGACAACGACTGGAGAGCGTGCTTGGCACGTCGGACCTGAAAATCAGTGAGTTTGAAGAATACGGCATCAAGGTCGGGAAAGACGTTCTCAGTGGCAGCAATTACGTCCCCATCAATACCCAGCCTACTTTGGCATTGTTCAAGAATCAAACCCTGCCGAACCTGGCGGAATTGTCATGGCGCATCGGTTTGATTTTGGCGGCCATCAATTTTGTAATCATTGGCATTGCCGTTTCAGGCGTTAATCCACGCGTTGGGCGCAGCGCCAACCTGGTGTTTTCCTTGTTTGCCTTCGTCTTGTATTACAACCTGTTAAGCCTTGGCCAAAGCTGGATAGCCTCCGGCAAGTTCACCTTCGGCTGGTTTTTAGCGGTGGTGCATGGTGGCGCCTTGGTACTGGGCATCCTCTGGCTGGCCAAGGGGCATAACAACTGGCGCTGGCGCTCTTTGCCGGGCGCGCCCACTTTGTCCACCTCAACGTTGCGAAAGACACCCACTTGAAGACCCTGCGGCGCCTGATTTACGGCGAAGTGCTTTATGCGGTGGCTTTTGTCACCCTCGGCTTTCTCTCCCTGTTTTTCTTTTTTGATTTTGTTGAAGAAATCCAGGCGGTTGGACGTTATTCGGAAGCGGGCTACCGGCTCGTCCATGCCCTGACTTTTGTGGCGCTGATGATTCCGAGTCACTTGTATGAGCTATTGCCCATTGCCGTTCTCATTGGCACTATTTTTGTCATGGCACGCTTGGCGCAAAGCTCTGAATTCACCATATTGCGCACCAGTGGGCTGGGACCGTGGCGTGCCTTGAAAGCCTTGTTGCTGCTGGGTTTGGGATTTGTCGTGTTGACGTTTGCCATTGGGGATTACATTTCCCCTCCGGCAGACCGCGCGGGGCAGCTCCTCAAGGCCCGTTACCAGGGCAGCATCACGGTCGGTCAAACCGGTGCCTGGCTCAAGGAACAGCAGACCAACGCGCAATACGCCGTCAACGTCAGCGCCATGGCGCCGGATGGCAGCATGCGCGGCGTGCGGGTTTTCGAATTCGACAACCAGGGTTTCCTGATGTCCACCTTGCAGGCCGAAAGCGCCCAGTTTGGAGCCGATGACGCATGGAACCTCAGCCGCGTGAGCCGAACCGAGTTCCCGCCGCGTGATGCCGACACGGCACGCATTGATCGCGCCCAACTGGACAGTTTCAGGTGGCCCAACCAGATCAGCGCGGAGATGGTGGCGGCGGCGCTGCTCAAACCCGAACGCATGAGCACGATTGACCTGTTTCAGTACATCCAGCACCTGCGAGCCAACTCGCAAGTGGCTCAGCGCTACGAAATCGAGTTCTGGAAAAAGGTTTTCTATCCCCTGAGTTGCCTGGTCATGGTGGTGCTCGCCCTGCCCTTTGCCTACCTGCACTTTCGCTCGGGTGGCATTGCCACCTATGTCTTTGGCGGCGTCATGGCGGGCATCAGTTTCTTCTTGCTCAACAACGTCTTTGGCTACATGGGCAACCTGCAAAACTGGCAACCATGGCTAACCGCGGCGCTGCCGGGCATGATCTATCTCGTGCTTTCCCTGACTGCCTTTGGGTGGCTGGTCCTGCGGCGCTGACGTCGGCGCAGCGGTCAATGTGAGTGACATCTTGATGCAACCTCCTATGGTGCGCGGCACCATCCTGCTGGCGCACGGCTCGCGCGACCCCCTATGGCGCAAGCCAATTGAAGCGGTGGCCCAGCGGATGCGCGCCGTGGCCCCTGCGGTGCAAGTGCGCTGCGCCTACCTGGAACTCTCGGCTCCCAGTCTGCCCGACAGCGCGACAGAATTGGCAGCCCTGGGTGTCACGTCGATCACGGTGGTTCCGGTCTTTTTTGGCCTCGGCAAGCACACACGGGACGATTTGCCACTGCTGATGGCGGCGCTGCAGGCCAGCCATCCACAGTTGGCGTTCGATCTGAAGCCAGCGATCGGAGAGGACGCACAAGTCATTGAGTTGATCGCACGAATAGCCCTTTCGTGAGAATTTGGCCTTCGATGATGCGTTTTAACGCGATTGGGTAGGGCATAATAAATTTCATTCTTAGTTGAAATTCGATATGAACTTACACCAATTCCGCTTTGTGCAAGAGGCTGTCCGGCGCAACCTCAATCTGACCGAAGCGGCCAAGGCGCTGCACACGTCCCAGCCAGGCGTCTCCAAAGCCATCATTGAGTTGGAAGAAGAGCTGGGTATTGAAATTTTTGCCCGTCACGGCAAACGCCTCAAGCGAGTGACCGAGCCGGGTCAGCATGTTCTCAAAAGCATTGAGCTCATCATGCGGGAGGTGAGCAATCTCAAACGCATCGGTGAGCAATACAGTGCCGAAGACAGCGGCACCCTGTCGATCGCCACCACCCACACGCAGGCGCGCTATGTGCTGCCGGAACCCGTGGCCAAGCTGCGCCAAGCCTACCCCAAGGTCAATGTCAGCCTGCATCAGGGCTCGCCGGACCAGGTGGCGAGAATGTTGATTGATGAAGTGGCCGAGATCGGCATTGCCACTGAATCGTTGGATAGCTATTCCGAGCTGGTGACCTTACCCTGCTACGAGTGGCAGCATGTGCTCGTATTTCCGGTGGGCCACCCCTTGTGTCTGAAGGAGCACCTGACCCTGGAAGATATTGCCCACGAACCCCTGATCACCTACCACCCGTCTTACACCGGGCGCACCAAGATTGACCACGCCTTTGCCACCCGCAAGTTGGAGCCCCGCATTGCACTGGAGGCGATTGACTCGGACGTGATCAAGACCTATGTGCGCCTGGGCCTGGGCATCGGCATTGCCGCGGAAATGTCGGTGCGTGACGTGGTGGCCGAGGGCGCCCAAAGCGATCTGGTCGTGCGCCCCGCCGGGCTTTTGTTTGGCCAGAATGTGGCGCGCGTCGCCTTCAAACGTGGCGCCTACCTGCGCAATTTTGTTTACAAATTTGCCGAATTGCTGAGCGACCGGCTGAGCCGTGATCTGGTGGCACGTGCCATGCTGGGTCATGTTGATGACTACGAACTGTAAAAACCACTCCATTTCGAACTAGTAAATACCATGGGCATCACAAAAACCCCCTCTCTTCAGACCAAACTGCCCAACGTTGGCACCACTATTTTCACCGTCATGTCCGCGCTGGCGGCGGAAAAAAATGCCGTCAACCTGGGACAGGGCTTTCCCGATTTCAACTGCGACCCCAAGCTGGTCGATGTGGTGACCGACGCCATGAAGCAAGGCCTGAACCAGTATCCGCCCATGACCGGCGTGCCGGTATTGCGCGATGCGATTGCGGCCAAAATCAAGGCGCTGCACGGGCGCGACTACAGCGCTGCGAGCGAAATCACCGTCACGGCCGGCGCCACGCAAGCCATCATCACCATCATCCTGGCGGTCGTCCACGCGGGCGACGAGGTCATCGTGCTGGAGCCTTGTTACGACAGCTACGTGCCCAATATTGATCTCGCTGGCGGCGTGCCGGTGCGCGTGCCTTTGACACCGGGCACCTTCCGCCCCGACTTCGACAAAATCGCGGCAGCCATCACGCCGAAAACCCGCGCCATCATCATCAACTCGCCGCACAACCCCAGCGGCACGGTGTGGACGGCGGACGAAATGCTGCGCCTGCAGGAAATTCTCGCGCCCACCAACGTCTTGCTGATCAGCGACGAAGTCTATGAACACATGGTGTTTGACGGCCAGCAACACCAAAGTGCTTCGCGCTTTCCCGGCTTGGCAGCGCGTGCCTTCATCGTCTCCAGCTTCGGCAAAACCTATCATGTGACAGGCTGGAAAGTGGGCTACGTGGCCGCCCCCGCCACCTTGACCGCCGAGTTTCGCAAAGTACACCAGTTCAACGTGTTCACCGTCAACACGCCGGTGCAATACGGCCTGGCGACTTACATGGCCGACCCGAAACCCTATCTGGAGCTGCCCGCGTTTTACCAGCACAAGCGTGATCTCTTCCGCAAGGGCTTGGAGCGCACCAAGTTCAAGCTGCTGCCCTGCGAAGGCACCTACTTCCAGTCGGTGGACATCTCGGATGTCAGCGACTTGGGCGAGACCGATTTTTGCAAATGGCTCACCTCGGAAATTGGCGTGGCCGCCATTCCGCTGTCCGCGTTCTATGGCAACGGCTTTGATCAGCGTGTGGTTCGCTTCTGCTTTGCAAAGAAGGATGAAACGCTGAACGCGGCCCTGCAGCGCCTACAGACGCTATAAATACAATAGCTGCAAGTGCCTATTGCACAGGGGCAAGAGCCTTATTTGGTATAAATTGTCAGGCAGTTGCCACAACGGCCCCACGATCTGCCCCCAGCTGCCGCAAAGCTTGTTCCATTTTCTGCTTGTGCAGCCAACCGCAGCTGATACGCAGAACAGGGTCAAAGCGCAGCGCGCTGGCCACATTTCCACTTCCCTGGCACAAGACCAACCACAAGCGGGCATTGATAAAACACAAGGTCGGTCGCAGTCGAGCACTCCAAAATCCACGACCATTTGTCAAATGGTGACTGCCCGGGTCTGAGCCAGCGGACAGACAATCCTTGCGACAGCAGTCTCAATGCGCCCAGGAGAATTGATCATGAAACGTTCACTCAAATGGTTTCTGTGGATTGTGGCCTTGCTGGTCCTGCTGCTGGCTGGCGCTGTGTTGATTGGCCTGCAGATGAGCGAACGCAAGCGCATGCGCGTCATCGCGGTCCAGGTCGCTCCTGTGCCGTACACCACGGACGCTGCTGCGCTGGAACGTGGCCGCTACCTGTTCCAGACGCGTGGTTGTGCCGAATGCCACGGTACGAACGGGGCCGGCCGTGAATTTGTCAATGATGGCAAAGGCACGCGCATCGTCGGCGCCAACATCACGCCGGCCGGTCGGGTGGCCAAGTACACACCCGAGGACTGGGTTCGCACCGTCCGCCACGGGGTGAAGCCGGATGGGCGACCGGTCATGGTCATGCCCAGCGAAGACTACAACCGGTTCACCGACACTGATCTGGCAGCGGTCGTTGCTTATGTGCGCAGTTTGCCGCCGATGGCCGGTGGCGGGGCCATCGTGGACTTGCCCCTGCCGGCGCGCGTCTTGTATGGCTTTGACATGATCCCGGATGCGGCGCAGCGCATCAACCACGCGCTGCCGCCCTCGACACCAGTCGCCTCCGGTGTGACGCCAGAGCACGGCTCTTATGTGGCCAATATGTGCATCGGCTGCCACGGCGAAAAACTCTCTGGCGGCAGGATTGCGGGCGGCCCGCCGGACTGGCCCGCGGCAGCGAACATCACACCGGGTGAAGGCAGCGCCATGGTGCGCTACAAGGACGTCGATGCCTTTGTGACCATGTTGCGAACCGGCAAACGCCCGGATGGAAGCCCGATCGCGGTGATGCCGTTTGGGTCGTTCTCGAAAATGAATGATGTTGACAAGCGCGCCTTGTTTGCTTTCCTGCAAACGGTTCCCGCCAGAGCGGCCGGCCAGCATTAAAGGGCTGGCGCAATGCCCTGACTGTTTGGATCCGGATGGAAGTTCAACATGCCTCGATCTGTCAGGACCAGCGCGCTTTGTTTAATCTTGCTGGTGGCAAGCATGGCTCACGTTGGCGCCCAAACGGTGCTCCCCGACGTGGTGGCCTCCGGCCTGCAAAACCCGTGGGCGGTGGCATTCCTGCCCGAAGGCCGCTACCTGGTGACCGAGCGACCTGGGCGCATGCGGGTGATCGAAGCGAACGGCAAAGTGGGTGCCCCGCTGGCCGGCGTACCCACGGTCGCCGCGGGGGGGCAAGGTGGCTTGCTTGACCTGCTGCTGGACGCCGACTTTGCCCGCAATCACACGCTGTTTTTCTGCTTCTCCGAGCCCGGCCAGACCGGCAACAGCACCGCCCTGGCCCGCGCGCGCCTGTCGGACGACCGCACACGGCTGGAAGAGGTCAAGGTCATCTTCAGCCAGAAGCCCAAGGTGGCGAGCAGCCTCCACTTTGGCTGCCGCGTCGTGGAGAGTCGACACGGCGGCAAAGCCGACGGCATGCTGTTTCTGACGCTGGGCGAACGCTTTGTGCGCAAGGACGACGCGCAGAAGCTGGACAACCACCTGGGCAAGATCGTGCGCATCCACAAGGACGGCCGCGTACCCGCAGACAACCCGTTTGTCGGTCGCGCCGGTGCCCTGCCCGAAATCTGGTCTTACGGCCATCGCAACATCCAAGGCGCCACCCTCGCCCCCGACAGCACCCTGTGGACGCACGAGCACGGCCCACAGGGCGGGGACGAAATCAACCTGATTCAGCCCGGCAGCAACTATGGCTGGCCGGTGATCACCTATGGCGAGAACTATGGCGGCGGCCCCATTGGTGACGGCATCACCGCCAAAGAGGGTATGAAGCAGCCGTTGCACTACTGGGTGCCGTCGATAGCCCCTTCGGGCATGGCGTTTCTGACCAGCGAACGTTATGGCCATGCCTGGGCCGGCAATCTGTTTGTCGGCTCGCTCAAGTTTGGCTACCTGGACCGCATCGAGCTGTCAGAGCCGTTCAAAGGAACAGTCGTGCGCGAGCACAAGCTGCTGGCCGATCTGGGTGAGCGCATCCGCGACGTGCGCCAGGGGCCGGACGGCCTGCTCTATGTGCTGACTGATAACGCACGGGGACAGCTCATACGGCTGGCGCCGCGTTGATTTCAATTTCGTCTCCTGCGCTCTGAAGTTTGAATATCAGGTGGTGAGGCAAATCATCAGCCTAGTTGCGTTTGCGCAAGTACGAAAGTTCTCTTCTTTATACGATTAATGGCCACTTGCCCCTCCACTATCACATGAAGAAAGAGAGCTCGCAATGAAACGCTTGCACATTTACCCGTTGCTGTTCAGTCTGTTGTTCTGCTCCACGGCTACTCTGGTCACCGCGCAGACTGACACCCCGGCCGCGACGCAGCTGACGCGTGAACAAGTCAAAAGAGATCGCGATGAGTTCGTCAGAACTCACAGTTATGACCCTGTCACTGAAAACTGGGTTCTGAAGAAAGGCATGGAGCCGCCCAGTGGCATGAAAACGCGCGCAGAGGTGAAGGCTGAGCGTGATGCATTCCTGCGCGCCCATCGTTTCGAGCCAGTGAGTGGCACATGGGTAGCAAGCGAGAAGCCGCGGGACAGGAGCACGATGACGCGCGCACAAGTTCGCGAAGAGGCTCGCCAGTTTCATCGCACGCACCAGTGGGACGATAACACCAGTTCCTGGGTTGAAAAGAAGGTCGATACCAAGAAGAAATAAGGGGATTGGCACGAGCCGGCGCCTTCAATGCGTTGGCCCGGGCGTCGTGCTTTGCAGCTGATCTCATGGGGCGCTTTACTTTCAGCCCAGTTGCGCCCACGCCTTTGCGCTCGGCCACCAGGCGCCCGTCTTACGGCCATCGCAACGTCCAAGGCCCCGCCGCAGCCCCCGACGGCATCCTTTGGACGCACGAGCTTGACCCACGGGGCCGGGGCGAAGTCAGAAGAACTTCAAGCCCTTGAGCATCACGACCAGGATCAACGCGGGCGAGACATAGCGCAGCAAGAAAAACACCGCCTGTGCCAACTTTTGGTTGTGCAGTTGACCGTGGTTGGTCAGTGAGCGGCTGAACTTGTCAACACCCCACACCCAGCCGACAAACAGCGCAATAAAAATTCCCCCGGCGGGCAGGATGATGTTGGACGAGACGAAGTCGAATAAATCAAACATGCTCATCCCGAACAGCTTGAAGTCAGCCAACGCGCTGTTGCTCAGCGCGCAGCTGGCGCCCAGCACAACCAGCAAGCCAATGGTCAAGAGCGTGGCCTTCGGGCGCGACAGGCCCAAACGCTCGTGCAAGATGACCACCGGCACTTCCATCAGCGACAGCATCGCGCCGGTGGCGGCGATGGCCGCCAGCACGAAGAAGACCACCATCAGCCACTGTCCCATCGGGATCTGGGAAAACACGGCCGGAATCGTGATAAAGACCAGCGCTGGTCCGGCGGCGGGCGCAAAGCCGAAGGTAAATACCGCCGGAAAAATGGCGATACCCGCCAGCATCGAGATGCACAAATCGGCGCTCATGACGCGCACCGTGGTGAGTGGGATGTTCTGATCGTCCCGGAAATAGCTGCCGTAGGTCATCATGGTCCCCATGCCGATCGACAGCTTGAAAAATGCCAATCCCATGGCCGTCAGCACCACCGACGCGGTGATCTTGCTGAAATCTGGTTGAAACAGAAAGGCCAGCCCTTGCAGTGCCTTGTCCAGCGACAGACTGACCGCGCACAGCAGCAACAGCAGCAGAAACAAGATGGGCATCAGCTTCTTGGTCATGGCCTCGATGCCCTTGGTCACGCCCAACAGCAGGATGCCACCAATAAACACCAGCACACCCCACTGCCACAAGAGCGACTGCAGCGGGTCGCTGATCAGCGCGTTGAAGGCGGCCTCGGTCACCTGCGGATCGCTGCTGAGAATGGAGCCGCGCATCGCCTTGAACACATAGGCGAAAACCCAGGCCACCACTTCGGAATAGAAAGACAGAATCAAAAAAGCGGCCAGCATGCCCGCCACGCCAATCAGCCACCAAGGCTGGCGCTTGGGCGCCAAGGCTTGCAGGGTGGAAATGGGGTTGGCCTTGGCCGCGCGCCCGAGCGAAATCTCGGCCATCATCACCGGCAGCCCGACCAGCAGCGTGGCCAGCACGTAAACCAGCAGGAAACCAGCCCCCCCGTTGGCGCCGGTCAGGTACGGAAATTTCCAGATATTGCCCAAACCGACTGCCGAGCCCAGGGTGGCCGCCAGCACGCCAAAGCCGGAGCTGAAGCCGGCCCGCGCCAAGCCCAGCTTGGGCCCGGCAGTGGAAGTTTTTTCATTCATTGCAATTGTCCCCAAGCCTTTTCCAGGCGTTTCACACTCACCGGTTGCGGCGTGCGTAGTTCCTGCGCGAAGAAGCTGACGCGCAGTTCTTCGAGCAGCCATCTGAATTCTTGCAGGCGCTCATCAAGCACGCCTTTGCGCTCGGCCACCAGGCGCCAGTAGCGCTGTTCCAGCGGGCGCAGCTCCGCCAGGCGGGCGGCATCGCGGGCCGGGTCGGCGCGGTATTTTTCCAGCCGCGCGGTGATGGCTTTCTGGTAGCGGGCAAAGTGCTGCAGCGGGCCCCACGGCGACAGGATGAGAAAGCGCTTGGGCATCAAGCGGGCCAGTTGTTGGGCGGCGTCCGCGGTGGCCTCCGGCGCATTCTTGGTGTCCTTGATCTTGCGGGCTGCTACTGAGTACTCCAGCAGAATGGTGGCGGCCAGGCGTGCCACTTCATTGGCGATCAGGGTCAGGCGTCCCCGCCCCTCTTCCACCCGCCGCTTGAACGCAAACTCGTCAGTGGGTAATGGATCGAGCAGAAAGGCCCGGTCCAACGCCACGGCGAGGATCTGTTCACGCAGTTCTTCAATGGTGCCGCCACCGCTGCCGTCGGCGCCCTTGCCCACCTGCATAAAGGTGACTGCCATTTTCTGCAGATCGGGAATGTTCTTTTCCAGGTACTTGAGTGCGTCCTTGACCGCCAGCGAAAACAGGCGGCGCAGGCCAGCGCGGTGTTTGGCGGCAGCCACGTCGGGCTCGTCAAACACCTCGATCATGACGGCGTCACCGGCATCGATCAGCGCCGGGTAGCCGATCAGGGTCTGGCCCCCTTTTTGGATTTCAAGCAGTTCGGGCAACTCGCCAAAAGTCCAGGCGGTGTGGCGCTGACCTGCGGGGGCGACCGGTGTTACTATATTTTTAATAGCTTCCTTTGTACTGTGGACGCGGGCTATAGGCTTATTTTCCTTAAAGACTGGGAGTGCGGCGGCGTCCTTGGCCATTTTGAGGCCGGCCAAGGCCTGGAACGCACCACGCGCCTTGGCACCGAGTTCGGCCTTGAGCGCACCCAGGTTGCGCCCGGTGCCGAGCTGGCGGCCATGTTCGTCCACCACCCGGAAGTTCATGAAGAAGTGCGGGCTGAGCATGTCGACCTTGATGTCGGCGCGAACAATATCGATCGAGGTCGCCAGGCGCACCAGTTTCATCACCGCATCCAGCAAAGAGCCGTGACCAAAGACCTCGGGGGCGTTCAGCGTTTCGGCCATTTTGCTGGCCGTGTCGGGCAGCGGCACCAGGCGCGAGCGCGGACGCTGATGCAGGGTTTTGATGAGTGCCTGAATTTTGTCTTTCAGCATACCGGGCACCAGCCACTCGCAACGCTCTTCGTTAACCTGGTTCAGCACAAACAGCGGCACCGTCACGGTCAGGCCGTCCTTGGCGTCGCCCGGTTCGTGCAGATAAGCAGCAGCGCAGTCCACGCCACCCAGACGGATGGTTTTGGGGAAGGACTGGGTGGTGATGCCGGCGGCCTCATGGCGCATCAGCTCTTCGCGCGTCAGCAGCAGGAGCTTCGGGTTTTTCTTGATCTCCTCGCGGTACCAGTTCTCGAAGCTGTGGCCGCTGCACACATCGGCCGGCAATTGCTGGTCGTAGAAGGCAAAAATCAGCTCTTCGTCCACCAGCACGTCTTGCCGGCGCGCCTTGTGCTCCAAGTCTTCCACCTGTTTGATGAGCTTCTGGTTGGATTCCAGAAACGGCAGCTTGGTTTCCCACTGCCCATCCACCAGAGCCTGGCGGATGAATATCTCGCGCGCCGCGACCATATCTACCCGGCCGAAGTTGACCCGGCGCCCGCTGTAGATGACGATGCCGTAGAGCGTGGCGCGTTCCAGCGCCGTGACCTCGGCCACCTTCTTTTCCCAGTGCGGATCAAGCAGTTGTTTCTTGAGCAAATGGCCGCCCACCTGCTCCAGCCATTGCGGCTCAATGGCCGCAATGCCGCGGCCAAACAGGCGCGTGGTTTCCACCAGCTCGGCGGCCACGATCCAGCGGCCTGGTTTCTTGACCAGATGTGCGCCCGGATGCGGATAAAACTTGATGCCGCGTGCACCCAGGTACTCGCCCCCTCCTCCCGGTTTATCGCCTTCAGTTTCCAGCTTGCAGCCGATGTTGCCCAGCAGGCCGGACAGCATCGACAGGTGCAGTTGTTCGTAATTGGCGGGCAGCGTGTTGAGGCGCCATTTGTGCTCGGCCACCACCGTGTGCAGTTGCGAATGAATGTCGCGCCACTCGCGCACGCGGCGGATGTTGACGAAGTTTTGTCGCAGCAACTGCTCGTATTGGCGGTTGGACAACTTGTGCTGCCCCTCCCCGCCCTTGCCGTCATTAATCCATTTCCACAGCCTCAGATAACCGCTGAACTCGCTCTTTTCGTCGTCGAACTTGGCGTGTGCCTGATCCGCCTGCTGCTGCGCTTCCATCGGGCGGTCGCGCACGTCCTGCACGCTGAGCGCCGAGGCAATCACGAGCACTTCATCCAAGGCACCGCGCTCCCGTGCTTCCAGAATCATGCGGCCGACGCGCGGGTCCAGCGGCAATTTGGCCAGCTCCTGGCCCATGGTGGTCAACTCATTGGCATCATCGACGGCGCCGAGTTCATTGAGCAACTGGTAGCCGTCGGCAATGGCACGGCCCGACGGGCGCTCGATGAAGGGGAACTCTTCCACCAAACCCATGCGCAGCGACTTCATGCGCAGAATCACCCCCGCCAGTGATGAGCGCAGGATTTCCGGGTCGGTAAAGCGCGGCCGACCATTGAAGTCTTTCTCGTCATAGAGCCGGATGCAAATGCCATTGGCGACCCGGCCGCAGCGCCCGGCACGCTGGTTGGCAGAACTCTGGCTGATCGGCTCCACCAGCAACTGCTCCACTTTGCTTCTGAAACTGTAGCGCTTCATGCGCGCCGTGCCGGCGTCAATCACGTAGCGGATGCCCGGCACGGTGAGCGAGGTTTCAGCCACGTTGGTGGCCAGAATGATGCGCCGCCCGGTATGGCCGTCGAAAATGCGGTCCTGTTCGGCCTGCGACAGGCGCGCAAACAGCGGCAGCACCTCGGCGTTGCGAAACACAGGCTGGTGGCTCAGGTGGCCGCGCAGGTGATCCGCCGCCTCGCGGATTTCGCGCTCGCCGGGCAGGAACACCAGAATGTCGCCACTGTTGTGCACGTCGCGCCACAACTCATCAACCGCATCGGCAATCGCACTATTGAGGTCGTAGTCGCGTGATTCTTCGAACGGCCGGTAACGCTGCTCCACCGGGAACATGCGGCCCGACACCATGATGACCGGCGCTGGACCATTTCTACTGGCAAAGTGATCAGCAAAACGTTGCGCGTCGATGGTGGCCGAGGTCACCACAATCTTCAGGTCGGGACGACGCGGCAGGATCTGGCGCAGGTAGCCCAGCAGAAAATCAATGTTGAGAGAACGCTCGTGCGCCTCGTCGATGATGATGGTGTCGTAGGCTTTGAGCAGCGGGTCGGTTTGTGTTTCGGCCAGCAAGATGCCATCGGTCATCAGCTTGACCGAGGTATCGCGGCTGAGCCGGTCCTGAAACCGCACCTTGAAGCCCACCACATCGCCGAGCGTCGTTTTCAGCTCCTCGGCAATGCGCTTGGCGACACTGCTGGCGGCAATGCGGCGCGGCTGGGTGTGGCCGATCAATTTACCTCTACCGGGAGGGTAGTTCAGCTTGCCGCGCCCCATGGCCAGGGCGATCTTGGGCAACTGGGTCGTTTTGCCCGAGCCGGTCTCTCCGCACACGATGATGACCTGATGCTGCTCCAGCGCGGCCATGATCTCGTCGCGTTTACCCGACACGGGCAGGGATTCTGGAAACTCGATTTGGAGGGGCAAAGCAGTCAAGGCAATAAACTTCGTAGAGAATCGAGGATTATCCCAGCCCTTGTCCCCCCTTTATCCCCGCTGCATTCGCATGACCTCTGTTTTCAACTTCACCTTTGTGCCCTGGTTTCGCTCGGTGGCACCTTACATCCACAAGTTTCGCCACCAGACGTTTGTGGTCGGCATTGCGGGTGAGGCGATTGCGGCCGGCAAGTTGCAACACCTGGCGCAAGACCTGGCGATGATCCAGAGCATGGGCGTCAAGATTGTGCTGGTGCATGGCTTTCGACCCCAGGTGAGCGAGCAGCTCAAGGCCAAGGGCCATGCGGCGCGCTATTCCCATGGCATTCGCATCACGGACGAGGTTTCGCTGGACTGCGCCCAAGAGGCCGCTGGCCAATTGCGTTACGAGATCGAAGCCGCCTTCAGCCAGGGCCTGCCCAACACGCCGATGGCCGGCGCTACCGTGCGCGTGATTTCAGGCAATTTCCTCACGGCCCGACCGGTTGGGATTGTGGATGGCGTGGACTTCCAACACTCGGGTGTGGTGCGCAAGATTGACACCGCAGGCATCATGCGCTCGCTGGACATGGGCGCGCTGGTGTTGATGTCCCCGTTTGGTTTTTCACCCACCGGCGAGGCGTTTAACCTGACCATGGAAGAGGTCGCCACCTCGGTGGCCACGGCCTTGCAGGCCGATAAGCTCATTTTTGTGACAGAAATCCCGGGCATTCGTATCCACCCGGGGCAGCCAGAGAGTGAAGACAACCCGATTGACACCGAGTTGCCGCTCGTCACAGCCGAAAAAATGTTGACTGAATTGCCTGCGGCCAACCAGCCCACCGATACCGCGTTTTACCTGCAGCACTGCGTCAAGGCCTGCAAAGGCGGTGTGGAGCGCAGCCATATCATCCCGTTTGCAGTGGATGGCGCGATCCTGCTGGAGGTCTATGTGCATGACGGCATTGGCACCATGGTGGTGGACGAAAAACTGGAGAGCCTGCGCGAAGCCACGGTGGACGACGTGGGTGGCATCCTGCAACTGATTGAGCCGTTTGAAAAAGACGGCACGCTGGTCAAGCGCAGCCGCACCGAGATCGAGCGTGACGTCGGCAACTACACGGTAATTGAGCACGACGGCGTCATTTTTGCCTGCGCCGCGCTCTACCCCTACCCGGAAGCGCGCACCGGCGAAATGGCCGCCCTCACGGTGTCGCCCCAGGTGCAGGGCGAAGGCGATGGCGAGCGGGTTCTAAAACGCATTGAACAACGCGCCAGGGTCACCGGGCTGGAGAGCATTTTTGTGTTGACCACCCGCACCACGCACTGGTTTCTGAAACGCGGCTTTGTGCTGGTCGACCCGGACTGGCTACCTGAAGCCCGCAAACGCAAATACAACTGGGACCGGAAAAGCCAGGTCCTGGTGAAAAAACTTGGTAATGCTTGAGGGCCAGAAGCTCGCAAGATTCAATGAATTGAATCTGAGCTGACTGAAACCTTGTTGATCAGGAAACGCGGCGACTGACTCGCCGCCAGATCAGCGCCAGGGACAACAAGACGATGAGGCCGAAAACCACAAATGTCCAGTTGGCAATCGAGCCGCCCAGAAAAGTCCAATCGACCTTGCTGCAGTCGCCACTGCCTTTGAAAATCATGGGAATAGCGCGCTGCAGCGGAAAAGTCTCGATCATTCCATAGAAGTCGCGGCCACAACTGACCACTTCGGGCGGATACCACTGCAACCAGCTTTGCCGGGCCGCCACATAAGCACCAAAGCCGCTGGAGCCCAACATCAGCACAGCCCCCCCCAGATGCAGGCCTTTTCTACCGCTAGCCCCCGTCAATCCTGCGATGATTGCTACCAAAACAAGAGCATAGCGCTGGACGATGCACATCGGGCAGGGTTCCAGCCCCACCACATGCTGCAGGTACTGACCGAACGCCAACATGCCGATGCTTGCCAGACTGACAAACGCGAAGATGCGGCGCGGAGAATTATCCAGCCAGCCGGTCACAACCTGAAAACTCATCGCTATCCTTCATGGAGAAAATCATGGGACGAAACGCCCGATGATTTGGGGCGGCTTGAGGAAATAAGTTCCCGCGTCCCCGCAAATCCGTCTGAATTCAGATGATCAGCCCGCTGCCGCCTCGTCTGCCGCTTTGCAGGAGGGCGAGCACACCGCCTGGGATTTGCCAAGTATCTTGCGTGTGACCATCTGGGAGCGAGCGCGATGCTTGCCACACAGAAAGCACGACATGGTCGCAGCCCCGAACGACGTTGCCGCCGTGAAGGGAGAACCCGATACTTTGGATTTGTAACGCAGGCCATCGGCCAGCATTTTGGTTTTTGTGTCTGCTTTTGCCATAGCGTGTATTTTACTTCAGTGGCAGAAGACACGGTGACTTACCCATGATTCTGACCGGATGAAAGCAATGGCCACTCAAAGCTTGCTAAAGTCGTGGCTTCGCAAAAAAAATCGGGAAAAGGCTCAAATGGCACGCACTGTGAACTGCATCAAACTCGGCAAGGAAGCCGAAGGACTGGACTTTCCGCCCTACCCTGGTGAGTTGGGCAAACGCATCTGGGAGAGCGTGAGCAAACAAGCCTGGGCCGACTGGCTCAAGCATCAAACCATGCTGGTGAATGAAAACCGTCTCAATCTGGCGGATGCCCGGGCCCGTCAGTACTTGGCGCGTCAGATGGAAAATCACTTTTTTGGTGGCGGTGCCGACGCCGCCCAGGGTTACGTACCGCCCAGCGCTTGAAGCTGTTTATGCATGGTTGAGCTTGCGGCGGCCACTTGCTTGCATGAATGCGGCCTACCACAGGCCTGGTGTAAGCAAGAAGCCTGGCGCATCCTGGAAACCCGTTTTGGTCAGGGGCTTCATTTTCTGACTACTTGGCAGGCCTGGCGCAACGACCCGCAGCGCCCCAGAATGCTGCACTATGTTGCAGTAACCGCCGCGCCGCCTGATATCGATGAGTTACTGGCCGGTATGGCGTCATCCCCCGAACTCCTGTTGTTGGCCAAAGAGCTGGCGCCACAGTGCTTGGGCTTGTCGACTGGTTTTCAGCGTTTGACTTTCGATGGGGGCCACGTCTTATTGACCCTGTGCGTAGGCGACCTGACAGCGATGTTGCGGGCGCAGCAGTTCGCGGCTGATTCGATTTACCTGACTCCCGATCCTACTGACTGCCCAGACCGCTGCGCAGCTTCGAACTGGCGTGTTTGGACCGCCAAGGCCTTGGCACGCTGCTGCCGACGCGGCACCACACTGGTGGCCCCGGTGGATGCCGACCACTTGTATGCTGACTTGACGCAATGCGGGTTTGAGCTATCGACCATCCAGGCGGGTCAACCGACCGGCCCAGAGGCAGCGCCGACAAACATATCACTTCGCGCTCAGTTCAACCCTCGCTGGACGATCAAAAACACCCGCAACACGTTGCCCGCGCGCGCCATGGCAGTCAGCAGTTGTGCCGTCATCGGGGCGGGGCTGGCGGGGGCCAGCGTGGCAGCTTCACTGGCTCGACGCGGCTGGCAGGTACAGGTACTCGACCAGGCTCATACGCCCGCCGCTGGCGCGTCCGGCTTACCGGTGGGCCTGGTGGTGCCCCATGTGTCGGCCGACGACTGCGTACTGTCGCGCCTGTCACGCAGTGGCGTGCGACTCATGCTGCAGCAAGCGCGCAGCCTTTTGCGGCAGGGACAAGACTGGGATGCCACCGGGGTCTTGGAGCGCAGGCTGGACGGCCCGCCGGGCGTGCCCGATATCTGGCACCCACAGGCCGCCTGGCTCAAGCCAACCCAATTGGTGCGCGCCTGGCTGGCGCAGCTCGGTATTACTTTTCAGGGTGACGCCAAGGTGGCGGCCCTTCGTCAGCGTGGGGATGAATGGGAATTGCTGGACACAGACGGCGGTATGCTCCACCGTGCCAGCCGGGTGGTTTTCGCTAACGCGGGTGGTGCCATGGCCTTGCTTGACACACTGCAAGCGAGACTGCCGGCCTTGAACATTCGCGTCAATCAATTTCCGGTCATGCAGGGCGTACGGGGCCAGGTGTCTTGGGCCATGCACACTGGGCTGCCGGATGAGACGTTCCCCCCTTTTCCGATCAATGGCGCAGGCAGCATAGTGCCTTGGGTTCCGGTCGATGAGGATTGCGGTCAGAATCTGGCCTGGTTTGTTGGCGCCAGTTACCAACCCGACAGCCAGCCACCTGCACCAGACGAAAAAAATCATGCGACCAACCTGGCCCGTTTGCACAAGCTAAGCCCGAAGCTGGGACAAGCGCTGGCGGGCAAGTTTGCCGCAGGTGCTGTCAACGCCTGGAAAAACACGCGTTGCGTCACCGCTGACCGGTTGCCAGCAGTGGGCCCACTCGATCAGGTTGACCACCCGGGCCTGTGGATGTGTGCTGGCATGGGGTCCAGAGGCTTGAGCTTTTCAATGCTTTGCGCCGAATTGCTGGCGGCGCGCTGGAGCGGCGAGCCGCTGCCGATTGACGCGGGTCTGGCCCGCACACTCGAAGCAAGGCGTGGAGCCGACTGCCATCGAAATCGGCTTGACAGATCGCCTGAACTGCCAGTATCCTGCGCGCCATGAGAATTTCAGCCACCCTTGCCCTCCTGATCGCCCTTTTGTTTGCTGCCAGTGCGCAGGCCAGTCCGTCAGGGGCGAGTGATGACCTGGATAAATTCTTGATCAATGAAGATCTGCTGGCACGCATTGATCAAGTTCGACAGTCGGTCGGCCTGAAAGCATCTGAATTGGTCTTCACGGCCATGGGTTTTCTGGGTGTTCCCTACCGGCGCGGCGGCAACACGGCAGAAACCGGCTTTGACTGCAGCGGTTTTGTCCGGGCTATGTATCAGCAAACGGTTGGCTTGATCTTGCCGCGCAAAGCGGAACAACAGGCGGCAGCCACCAAGGTTATTAAACGCACCGACCTGCAGCCCGGCGATCTGGTGTTCTTTAATACACTGCGACGCGCCTTCAGCCATGTGGGCATTTACATTGGTGAAGGCAAATTCATTCATTCCCCCAAACCAGGCGCTCAAGTGCGGGTGGAAGACATGGGCGTGGCTTACTGGAAGCATCGCTTTGATGGCGCTCGTCGAGTGCAAACTGCCGCACCTGATGCGCCTGCGCCTGCGCCTGCCCTTGAGCCTGAGGCTATGCCGCCAATTGAACCCACACTGCACTGAATAAAATCATTCCCGCCAACTGAACCAAACGGCAACTGTCTCAGCACCGGATGCGTGCGCCTTTCTCGGTGCCGCATGGGAATTACTCAGTGAATCTACTTTGACGTCAAAGACACTTCAAGCCAGGCGAGCGGCACCTTGGTGCGGCCATCTCGATAGCGCCGAAGTGCTCAGATGCACCTGAGGTCGGTCTGAACCAACCTGACACACCCGATGACGATTACCACCCAAAAAATTTCCGCGACACAAATGCTGCTGTGCGGCGCCGCCATCGTGACGCTGTCCATGGGCATACGCCACGGCTTTGGCTTGTGGCTGCAACCGATCACACAAAGCCAGAACTGGAGTCGGGAGACCTTTGCCTTCGCCATTGCCATCCAGAATCTGGTCTGGGGTTTCACTGGCATTTTTGCCGGCATGTTGGCCGACCGCTTTGGTGCCTTCAAGGTCATTGTGGCGGGTGCCGTTTTGTATGCGCTTGGATTGGTGGGCATGGCGACTGCCACCACGCCACTGATCTTTGCCTTGACCGCTGGCGTATTGATTGGCATGGCGCAGGCGGGCACGACCTACGCTGTCATTTACGGGGTGATCGGGCGCAACATCGCGCCCCACAAGCGCTCCTGGGCCATGGGTGTGGCAGCGGCAGCGGGGTCGTTTGGGCAGTTTTTAATGGTACCCACCGAGGGCCTGTTAATCAGCAGTGTGGGCTGGCAAGAAGCCCTGATGGTGCTGGGTGCGGCCTCCCTGATGATGGTACCGCTGGCTTGGGGTTTGCACGAACCGGCGCTGGCGGGCAGCTTTGCCGTGCGCCGGGAACAAAGCATACTTCAGGCATTGGGAGAGGCTTTCAAGTACCCCAGCTTCCAGTTGCTGATGGCGGGTTATTTTGTTTGTGGCTTCCAGGTCGTGTTCATCGGAGTGCACATGCCAAGCTACTTGCGGGACAAGGGTCTGTCGCCCCAGGTGGCGAGTTATGCGCTGGCGCTGATTGGCTTGTTCAACGTCTTTGGCACTTATGCGGCCGGGGTACTGGGGCAGCGGATGCAGAAAAAAAACATTCTGGCGTTCATTTACCTGGCCCGTGCTTTTGCTATCAGCATCTTTCTGCTTGTGCCCTTGTCGCCGGTTAGCGTGTACATATTTTCCAGTGTCATGGGTTTGCTGTGGCTCTCCACGGTCCCGCCAACCAACGCCACAGTAGCGCAGATATTTGGCGTGACGCATCTTTCCATGCTGAGCGGTTTTGTTTTTTTCAGCCACCAAATCGGTTCTTTCATGGGCGTCTGGCTAGGCGGCTACCTGTATGACCGCACCGGCAGCTACGACCTGGTCTGGTACATCGCCATTGGATTAGGCGTGCTGGCGGCACTGGTCAATCTGCCCATCAAGGAAGCCTCCATTGTTCGCAGCCAGGCCATGCAGGGCACATAAAGCGTCATGAAACCCGGCCTCAAAATTCTGCTCTATGCGGGCGCCATTTGCGTGCTATTGGCTGTGTTTGCCCTGTACACCCGGCCTGATTTTTTGGTCACCTTGGCCAATCAGGTTTGGGCCTGTTTTTAAAGCAGATCATCATTTTGGATAAATTATCCGCCGCTACGGCGCATGGCCTGGGGCCTGCATCCAGTTGGGTGCAACGCTGGTCTCACCTTGTTGCGCGCCATGGGTCGGTGCTGGACATCGCGTGTGGGCAGGGCCGTCACATGCAATGGTTTGCCGAACAAGGCCACGCGGTTACCGGTATTGATCGCTCACCCGATGCAATTCGGGCGGCGAGTCGAATTGGTGAGGCGGTGCTGGCTGATATCGAAAACGCGTCCTGGCCGCTGATGCACAGAGGCCATGCCCGCCAATTTGATGCCGTGATTGTCACCAACTACTTATGGCGCCCGCTATTTGAGGTGATGACCCAGAGCGTTGCGCCGGGCGGCGTGCTGATCTACGAAACGTTTGCCCAAGGCCATGAAACCGTCGGCAAGCCCTCAAACCCTGATTTTCTGTTGCGACCGAACGAGTTGTTGACAGCCTTCAAGAGCCTGCAGATCGTCGCTTTTGAAGATGGTTTTCTGGATCACCCGCCTCGCTATGTACAACGGATCGCCGCGGTGCGACTTGATTTGGGCGAAGAAACCCAGCAGACACCAGCGCGATACACGCTCTAGGTAGAATGCACGCTTACTGTTAACTACCCCTCTGACATGACATCCTCAACCAGCCAAATTACGGGCAGCATCGTGGCGCTTGTCACCCCCATGCTTGATGATGGCAGCGTGGACTACCCCGCCCTGCGCAAACTCATCGACTGGCATATCGCGGAAGGCACCGACTGCATTGGCGTGGTGGGCACCACCGGTGAATCGCCCACAGTCAACGTGCAGGAGCACTGCGAAATCATCCGCGTCGCGGTTGAGCAGGCCGCAGGACGCGTGCCAATCATGGCCGGCTGCGGCGCCAACTGCACGGCCGAGGCGATCGAACTGACCCAATTTGCCAAAAAAGTCGGCGCAGATTGCCAGCTGCAAGTAGTGCCCTATTACAACAAGCCAACCCAGGAGGGTCAGTACCGGCACTTCAAAGCGATTGCAGAAGCAGTTGATCTGCCAATGGTTCTCTATAACGTTCCCGGTCGTGCCGTGGCAGACATGGCACACGATACCGTGCTGCGCCTGGCTCAGGTGCCTGGTATCGTTGGCATCAAGGAAGCCACCGGCCAAATTGATCGGGCGCAATGGTTGATCCGCGAAGCGCCCAAGGGCTTTGCCATTTACTCCGGCGATGACCCAACGGCGGTTGCCCTGATGTTGTGTGGTGGCCATGGCAACGTTAGCGTCACGGCCAATATTGCACCCCGACTGATGCACGAGCTGTGCGTGGCCGCGATGGCCGGTGACACAAAACGCGCCATGGAAATTCAGTTCAAATTACTGCCTTTGCACAAAAATCTGTTTATTGAGGCCAACCCGATCCCCGTCAAGTGGGCGGTGGCGCGGCTTAAGCTGTGCGGCGGTACCCTGCGTCTGCCCATGACACCTTTGACCCCAGCCAACGAAGCGGCGCTTGAGAGCGCTTTGCACGCCAGCGGTTTGCTCTGATCGACTCGGTCCGCCATCATTTATTACCCTTGGGAACCTATTTGTGAATCATTTTTCCAGACTCTCACTATTAAGCCTTTCATTGGCGTTAGCAGCATGCACGGTGCTTGATGGCGACAAAATCAATTACAAAAGCGCCAGCAAAGGCACTTCGCTTGAAGTGCCCCCAGACTTAACCCAACTGTCGCGCGAAACCCGTTATGCGGTGCCTGGTGGTGCTGTGTCGGCATCGAGTTTCCAGTTGGGTCAAGTGACTCAAACGGTACCGACCGCAACCACCTCGCTTGGAGATGTGCATATCGAACGTTCGGGCAACCAGCGCTGGTTGGTGATCAACCGTCCGGCCGACAAACTTTGGGAGCCGGTGCGCGATTTCTGGCAAGAAAATGGTTTTCTGCTGGCCATCGATCAAGCCAACCTTGGCATCATGGAAACTGACTGGGCCGAAAACCGGGCCAAAATTCCACAAGACTTTATTCGCAACACACTGGGTAAGGTAATTGATTCCCTGTATTCAACCGGCGAACGCGACAAATTTCGCACCCGGCTGGAACGTAATGCAAGCGGTGGCACCGATGTGTTCATCAGTCATCGAGGCATGATTGAGGTGTACAACAGTAGCGCTAAAGACACCACCGTATGGCAGCCCCGCGCCGCCGACCCAGAGCTTGAGGCGGAATTCTTGCGTCGGTTGATGGTCAAGTTGGGGGTAAGCCAAGAGCAGTCCAAGGCACTGTTGGCGGCGGGCGCCAGCCCGAGCAGTTCCCGCGCGGCTGCGATCAACGGACAACCCGTGGTCCAAATCGACGATGGGTTCGACCGGGCTTGGCGCCGTGTTGGCTTGTCGCTTGACCGTACCGGATTCACGGTCGAAGATCGCGATCGTGCACAGGGCGTCTACTTTGTCCGCTACGTAGCCCCTACGGCTGACAAGGCAGAACCAGGCTTCCTGGGTAAACTCTTTGGCGCATCAAAAGCAGATGCGGCGCCATTGAAATACCGCATTACGGTCATCAGCCAAGGAGCGTCAACGACGGTTTCGGTGCTCGATGCTGGTGGAAAACCTGATACATCCGCCAATGCACAACGAATTGTGAATGTTATCGCCGACGACCTCAAGTAAAAGCAGCGCCGCAGGATCAACCCGCCAGTCGGTCAAGAATCCAGCCTGCGGCACACTGACCAAAGGTGGCAGTCACGCTCACCACTGAGCCGTAGCCATGGCAATTGAGTGTTCCGTCCCCCTCGACCGCACAGGATGCGTCAGGGGCTTTCACCGCCTCTCGACTGAAAACACAGGCAACCCCGATTTTTCTTCCTTGACGCGGCGCATCGTGTTCCTTGCGCAAACGGTAGCGCAACTGCGCCAGCAAGGGGTCATGGGTTGTGTGTGTGAGATCATCAATGTCAACCAGATGGGCTTGGCGTTTGCCCCCTGCCGCACCGACTGAGATAAAAAGGGTACGGGTATTTCGCGCCCACACCGCCATTGCCGTCTTCGCCTTCACCTGATCGCAGGCATCAATGACTGCTGTAACGCCCTGGGGTAACAGCGTGGGCCAGTTGCCCGGCTCCACAAACTCCTCGATACACGTCACTTGGCACGCCGGATTAAAGGAAAGAATCCGGTCTCGCATCGCCAGCACCTTGGCCTGTCCCAAACTTGCCTCGACAGCATGTATTTGACGGTTGATATTGGATTCGGCCACGTGGTCGAGATCAACCAACGTCAAATGACCCACCCCGCTACGCGCCAGCGCCTCCGCAGCCCAAGAACCGACACCGCCAATACCAATAACTGCCACGTGCGCTGCAGCGATACGTTGCGCTCCCAAGACACCATAAAGACGTGCCAACCCGGTAAAGCGTCGATCAGTCGTCATGCCATGCCCTGATGGGACCCGTCGCAGCGCACTACTTGAGCCGTGGCAGTCTCTCTTTGGCAGCTATGGCCGCCTCTGACTGAGGATAGGCCTTGATCAGATCTTCCAGTGTTTTGCGGGCACCGCGCGTGTCCTTGAGTTCAATCTGGCAGTTGGCAATGGACAACACCGCCTCGGGAGCCCGCACGTGCTCCGGCTCTCTGGCAATCAGGGAGCGGAAGTTAATCATCGCCTCTTTGTAGTCACGAGTTGCATACTGCGCGTTGCCAAGCCAAAACAACGCAGACGGTCCATAACCCGTTGCAGGATAGCGCTTGAGAAACTCCAAGAAAACGCTTTGTGCGGCAGAAAAATCACCTTTTCTGAACACTGCCAACGCCGCCTCAAAGTCGCGCTTTTCAGCAGGCTCGGCCGTAAATTCACGACCGTCAACGGTGACTTTAGTGGGTTCAAACTGACGCAGGCGGTCATTCACCCCCTGGGCGGTGTCTTTCTGTTGACGCTGCAACTCCGCGACATCACGCACCAGCTGTTCATTCAAGCCCCGGAGCGTTGCCACTTCTGAGCGCAAGGTTTCGATCTGGCTTTGTAGGTCCAGCAGACTCCGCCGAAACGAAGCAGTGTCTTCACTGACACGGCTTACGCCTTGCCCTGACTCCACGCGAACGGCGTCGATACGCTGGCGCAGGTCAAGGATGGCCCTGCGCGCCTCCTCGTCATCGAACAACCCCGCACCGGCCGTTGCTGCACCCAAACCAAGTAAGACGAACGCAGCAATTCGACGGACTATTTTCACAGCATCCACTTCCATCACTGCTATTTATATCTAATTTCGGCACGCCTGTTTTTGGCCATGGCAGCTTCGTCAGAGCCCTGCACGGCTGGCTTTTCCTTGCCAAAACTGACCGCTTCAACCTGGCTGTCGACGACACCGAGCAGGCCCAGCGCACTGCGAACCGCCTCGGCCCGCTTCTGCCCCAGGGCAAGGTTGTATTCCCGACCACCACGCTCGTCAGTGTGGCCTTCAATCGCCACTTTGCGGCTCTTGTCAGCCTTGAGATAACGGGCATGGACCTCAATCAGAGACTGGAATTCCGGCTTGATCACATAGCTGTCGTAATCAAAATAAACAACCCGAGGCCCCCCAACAATGGCCGCATTTTGCGACGACGCACCCACATCCACCGAGGTCACATCACCCTTGCCAACCGCGCTCCCGGAACCGTTAGCGCCAGGCGGCAGCACCGATGTCCCGGTCTTGTCTACAACCGGCACCTCGTCAAGATTCGTGGTCGAACCACAACCCGCCATCAAGGCAGTCACAGCGAGAATCAAAAAAATACGTTTCATCAAATTACCCCTTTTTAATTTATTGCTTCTGGAACGGACCCCAGCCCGGTTCGCGAATATCGCCATTTTGACCCGCCAGACGAGCTTTTACCTTACCGTCCACTGTCGCCGTCATCAGTGCCTCCCGGCCTTGGCTCTGGGTTGCGTAAACAATCAAGCGACTGTTCGGCGCAAAACTGGGGCTTTCGTCTGCGGTTGTGTCGGTAATCGCGGTCACTGCGCCACTTGCAAGCTCCAGGACATGCAGTTTGAAGGCGCCGCTCACCCGGGAAATATAGGCCAGCCAGCGACCGTCCGGGCTGATGGCCGGAGAAATGTTGTAAGTGCCGGTAAAAGTCACCCGTTCCGCGCCGCCACCCGTGACTGGCATCCTGTAGATTTGCGGCGCTCCGCCCCGGTCACTGACGAAATAAATGTTTTTACCATCGGGTGCATAAACCGGCTCCGTGTCAATGCTGCTGTTCTGGGCCAGCCGGCGCGGCTCCCCTCCGCCAGCGTCAATGGCATACAGCTGAGAGCCTCCGTCGCGGCTCAGCGTAACGGCCAGTGTGCGCCCATCGGGCGACCAGGCCGGCGCACTGTTGGAACCCCTGAAATTTGCAATCAGACGCCGCTTGCCAGTGGCGACGTCGTGGGTATAGACAACCGGCTTGCGGGATTCAAACGACACGTACGCGATTTGGCTGCCGTTAGGCGACCAAGCTGGCGAAATGATGGGCTCGGGGCTGGCCAACGCCGATTGGGCATTTTCACCGTCAGCATCCGCAACCCACAGCTGATACCGCTGAGCGGCCTTGGTGACATAGGTGATGCGCGTTGAAAATGCACCTTTATCGCCAGTCAGTTTTTCATAAATGAAATCGGCAATGCGATGCGCTGACAGGCGCAAATCTGCCTGGGTCACGGCGTAGCTCTGACCACCAAGATCCTGCCCCCGCACGACATCCCACAGACGAAAGCGCACGTCATACCGGCCGTCAGCCAGACGGCTCACGCTGCCAGTCACCAGCGAGTCAGCCCCTTTTTGCCGCCACAGAGCCACATCGGGGCGAGTGCCCTCGTCGAGTGCCGCTCCAACCGTATCCACCCCACGAAACTGCCCGCTACGTTCCAAGTCGGCCTGGACGATGGCAGCAATTTTTTGCGGTACGCTGTCTTGACCGCGAAAGGCCGAGACGGCGATTGGCAACTGCGTTAGGCCTACACCGGAGACTTCGACGCGAAATTGTGCCAGGACCGGAAGACAAGTCATACCCACCAACAAACATAACAAAATCCGCTTTTTCATCATTTGCATTTTATCCCAGCCTCACAATGACAATATCGTCATTGACACGCGTTTACGAACACCTTGAAGCAGCTACCTGGACCCCAGTTCCAGACCTCGTGGTCATCTTAAACTAGACTACCACAAGTCATCTCGCCTAACGCGGTCTACTCACGTAGCCCAGTCGCAACTGTCTTCAAGTACCACCAACGCCAATGAGCAAGATATCTGTATACATAATTGCCTACAACGAAGTCGAAAAAGTCACAGCGACCATTGAAAGCGCCCGTTGGGCAGACGAAATTGTGTTGGTTGATTCCTGGAGTTCAGACGGTACGCCCGAACTTGCCACCAGTCTTGGTGCCAGGGTAGTTCAAGTCGATTTCAAAGGATTTGGCGACCTGCGCAATCAGGCTATTGCAGCCTGTTCTCATGAATGGATATTCAGTCTCGATGCAGACGAAAGATGCACTGAAGAAGTAGCAACAGAGATTCGTCGTCTCATGAGCGATCCGAATTCAGCCGACGTTTATCGTGTACCCCGGCGGAATTTTTTTATGGGGCGCTGGATCAAACATTCAGGCTGGTACCCCAACTATCGTCAGCCGCAGTTGTTTCGCAAAGATCACATGAGCTACGATCAAAAGGCGGTGCACGAGGGCTACCTGCTCAACACGTCAAAGCCCATTGGTCATCTCAAAAATGCGATTTGGCAATTCCCGTTCAAGAATATGAGTGAGGTGATGCACAAAGCCAACCGCTACTCCACATTGGGTGCACAGCGCATTGCGGAGCGTCGGCTATCGATGGGTAGCGCCTTGTCTCATGGCATTTGGGCGTTTGTGAAGCACTACCTATTCAAGCTTGGATTTATGGATGGCTGGGCCGGTTTTGTCATCGCGCTTCAAAGTTTTGAGGGAACTTTTTATCGCTATGTGAAAGCCATCGAAATTCAAAAAGGCGCCCAATGGCAGGCGCCCAGGCAAATCGACAAATGACAAAACCGATTTCTCTGAGTAATCGTGCCTTGTACGCCCGGTTGCTGTCGTATGTGCGGCCCTACTGGAAAGCAGTTTTTCTGGCTGTCATAGGAATGGTGGGAACTGCGGCTACGGAACCTGTGTTTCCAGCCATCATGAAATACCTGCTGGACAACGGTTTTCAAGCCAAAGACGCGCGAATGGTTTGGCTCATACCCATGGGCATTGTGACTTTGTTCTTGGTAAGAAGTGTCATTGTTTATTGCACCGGCTACCTGATGACGTGGATTTCCAGTCGACTCGTCACCGACCTGCGACGAACCATGTTTGCCAAACTCCTCGCGCTACCGACCCATCACTATGACGAGCATTCGGCGGGGCAGATGATCTCGCGGCTGGTGTACGACGTGAGCAACGTAACCGATGCGGCTACCAGCGCTCTAATTACGCTGGTGCGGGAATCGTTGACGGCTATCGCACTGATTGGATATCTGCTTTACCTGGACTGGAAGTTGACGCTCATCACTTTGGCCATCGGGCCCGTGATCGCTTTCACTGTTAAATCATTCAGTAAGCGAATGAGGGCGGCAAGCCAAAAAAGCCTGCAGGCGATGCGTTTCATCTCGCACACCATTGAGGAAACAATTTCGGCCCAGCAGGTGGTCAAGATCTTTGGTGGGCAGGAGCGGCAACAAAAACAATTCTTTGAGGCCACGGAACAATTCCGCCGCGCCCAAATGCGAGAAGCTATCCCCGCGTCGGCGATGACCCCGATCACGCATATCGCTGCATCGGTGGCGGTTGCGATCATTGCTTTCCTGGCTTTGAGCCAGTCTACGGGTCAGGCTGGCGCATCAGCGGGTAGCTTCATCTCGTTTATCACGGCCATGCTGATGCTGATTTCCCCAGTCAAGCAACTCGCAACCGTGAACCCGACAATCCAGCGCGGCTTGGCAGCATCGGAGAGCATCTTCGAGCTTCTGGACGCAGCGCAGGAAGACGACCGCGGCAAGCGGCAGTTGCTTCGCAGCAAAGGGGAAATCTGTTTTGACAATGTCAGCCTTCGTTACCTGGGCGCAGAGCGATTTGCCCTGAATGACATCAGTTTCCGGATTACTGCAGGCCAAACCGTGGCACTGGTTGGTGCTTCAGGCGGCGGCAAGAGCACGATCAGCGCCTTGATTCCGCGCTTCTACCCGGTCACATCAGGCCGAGTCCTGGTTGACGGTATTGACATCAATGACATCACGCTGGCCAGCCTGCGCCAAAACATCGCGCTAGTCAGCCAGAATGTCATACTTTTTAACGATACCGTCGGAGCCAATATTGCCTACGGATCACTCCAGACCTGCAGTCGGGATGATGTGATCAGGGCCGCGCGCGCGGCCAACGCCTGGGACTTTATTGAGCAGTTGCCCAATGGCCTGGACACGCCCATCGGTGAAAATGGCGCCAAGCTCTCTGGTGGTCAACGTCAACGCCTCGCCATCGCTCGTGCCTTGCTCAAGGACGCACCCATTCTCATACTCGACGAAGCCACTTCGGCGCTCGATACAGAATCCGAGCGTCAGGTGCAGGCCGCACTAGCCGTCCTCATGAAAAATAGAACCACCCTGGTCATCGCCCATCGGCTCAGCACCATTGAACACGCTGATTGCATTTTGGTACTGGACCAAGGGCGCATCGTTGAGACGGGCACCCACGCCGAGCTGCTACGGGCTGGCAGCTATTACGCCAACCTGAGTCGGCTGCAGGGATGAGCATTCCCATCCTCATGTACCACCCGATTGATATCCCGCCACCACGAGACACTCCGATGCGTGGGTTGGTGGTCTCACCCGGTTCGTTTGCCCGCCAAATTTTTTTAAAATGCATGGGCTACACGGGATTGTCCATGCGACACCTTGAACCATACTAATTTTGATGAGACCATGATCACAAAACACCTGGATTTGGGCTGCGGTCCGTGTCCGCGAAACCCTTACAGCCGCGATGAAGTGCATGCGGTCGACCTTGTTGCGCCTGAGGGTATGGAGCCCCGATTATTCCGGCAGGCCAACTTGAGCCTGGAACCGATCCCGCACCCGGATTCAACATTTGACTCGATCTCTGCTTTCGATTTCATCGAGCACATCCCGCGGGTTCTGACTGCAGCCGATGGCCGGGGCACTCGCTTTCCATTCATCGAATTGATGAATGAAATTCATCGTACGCTTAAGCCCGGCGGCCTGCTTTATGCACTGACTCCAGCCTACCCACATGCGGCAACCTTTCAAGACCCTACCCATGTAAACGTCATCACCAACATCACATCAATGTATTTTTGTGGTGACCAACCCCTTGCCCGCATGTACGGCTATCACGGCAGCTTCGAAGCACTGCGCAACGACTGGGCCATGTACCCCGAAGACTTTGTGCCCGGCACAATATTGGGCTGGCGCCGCAGGCTGCGGCGCTGGCGCCTCAAGCGTTCAGGCCGCCTGTCTCACCTTGTGTGGGAATTCGCCTGCGTCAAACCCGTACCCTAACGAGACATTAATATGCAACCGTTGGCAGATATTTGGCGCCGCTGGCGCCGTCAGATTAAATCCAGCGCGCCATTCGTACGGCGCCGTACCTACCGCATCCTGCTGAACAAGAATGCACGACTGATCGAATCTCTTGATGGCTTGGCGACACCGGCAAGCCAGGCAAGAGTGGAAATCCGCAAACCCCTGGCACAAAACCTGGAAGGTGAAGTCTGTCTGTTCGTGACCCACGCCGCTCAGCCAGTGCTCAAAACACACGTCATTCACCATGTTGAACATCTGCTGGACGCGGGCATACAGGTGATTCTGATTGTGAACACCAACCTGGCAACCGACACACTGACCATCGATGCGGACTTGGAGGCGCGATTGAGCGGTGTGCTAGTGCGCGAGAACACCGGTTTTGACTTTGGGGCATGGGCTCACGCCTACAGCCTGCTTGACCGTAAGTTGTGGCATAGGCTCTACCTTATCAACGACAGCATTGTTGGCCCACTCGGCCAAACCGAGTTCGCCCGCATGATGGGACGAATCAAGGCCAGCAGCGCTGACTTCATTGGATTAACTGAAAGTCTGGCACCAGCAAGGCATTTGCAAAGCTACTTTCTGGTATTCAATCGAAACGCGCTTCTCAGTCACGCATTTAACAAGCGAATACTTAGCATTCAAAACCTCCCAGAAAAGGGGCAGGTGGTGGATATCTATGAAATCAGATTGACCCAGCAGCTCTGCGCGCTAGGCCTGCGTTTTGAGGCGCTATTTCCAACCCTGTCCAACGATTTCTATAACTCTAACGATACTGCGTCCCGATGGGAGCAACTGTTATCGGCCGGATTCCCTTATCTGAAGACTAGCGTGATCAAGGAACTTCCGCGCGCCCCAAAAATCTTGATGGCCCGTGCGAGTGGTCAGGTCGATGCACAAATTTGACCATGACATGAATCCTTGACCCGTAACACGGCGGCCGCATTATCAAATTGAAACGGCGACCTGAACGTAAGACCGACTTCCACGCGCCGATGAATGCATTACTTTGCGGCTCTGCAATAACTGACCATGAACAAAAATAGCTACGCCATAACCTTCGCTTGCTACAACCAGGTTGAATATACCCGTCAATGCATTGACAGCATGATTAAGCACGGTACGCCACTGGATCGCTTAATCGTGGTCGACAATGGGTCACGTGACGATACGCGTGAATATTTGCAGAAACTCCCGTTGGGCGGACGCATTTATAACTCTGAAAACCTCGGCTGCGGCGTTGCATGGAATCAAGGGGCTTTGGCATTGCAGGCAGACTGGACCATTGTCATGAATAACGATGTTCTGGTCAGCGCAAACTGGATTGAAAATCTCATTGGCGCTGCGATAGAGAACAATGTTTCCGTCATCTCACCGGCCATGATTGAAGGCAAGCTTGGCTATGATTTCGAGGCTTTTGCGCCAGATGCCAGTAGAAACATGAAACTGGCTGTCCGCAAGGGATGGTGCCATGCAGTCTGTCTGGCAGTGCATAAATCCGTCTGGTTGAATATTGGATATTTTCAGGCAGTACCCAAATTATTGGGCTACGAGGATGCCCTGTTTTTCAATGAAATGGATAAAGCCAAGATCCCGAATGCCACAACCGGGGCCTCCTGGTTGCACCATTACGGCTCGATCACACAATCAGCCATGAAGAGAGAGCGCGGACTGAGAGAAGATGACGATCTCGCCTATCGCTATAACCATCGCCTCCTTCAACAATCCTGGTTGACACGGAAAATGAATAAATTCAATCGCAAAAGGCAATTAAGAGCTTGGCGAGATGAGGAAATGTCGGCCTATGGAATGACGATGCAGGGAAAATGCGATGGATCAGTGCTTGAGTGGGTTTGAATTGGCAATTGACTTGAAGACTTCGCAGACGCCATATGCAGCCCCCATAAATTGAATTAAAACGTGATCGCTCACGACGAAGAACCTGTCGCAACACAACCGGCGGCCTTGCATACGGAAAAATAAATCTCTTCTTGCTGATGAGCTATCGCTGGCCACTGATGCAAACGAGCAAAAGCGACCGCGGCTTCACCTAAACGGTGTCGCAGTAAATCATCTTGAAGCAGTTGATCCAAGGCTCTTGCAAGTTTTTTTGTGTCTTTAGGGTCGTCGAGAATCAACGCGTTCACTCCGTTCGTCAGAAGCGCCGATATTCCGCAATGCCGCTCGTCACTCACAACGACAGGCAGTCCGTGTGCCATGGCTTCGAGCACCACCATGGCAAACGTATCTTCCAGCGTCGGATGTGCCAGGCAATCCGACGCAACATAGGCGTCGTGGACATCATTCAAGGCGCCCAGAAAAATAACCTTGCCCTCAATGTCAGCCGCCTTCGCCTGCGCCCGAAATTCAGGAATTTGCGAAGCATTGCCCACAACGGCCAGCCAGGTGTTGTGGGGTAGCTGTCGCAATGCCCTGAACAGAGTCTCCAGCCCCTTCTTCCGATAATCGTTCCCCACAAACAGAATGCCATACCCGGCTTCGGGCAATCCCAATCTCTGGCGCGCCGCGAGTTGCAGTGCTGGTGTCGCGCTATCGCCAACTATTGCGACGCCTGGCGCCACAACCCTCAATGCGCGAGCGGTCACAGGATACGTGTTGGCCATCTGGGTCATCAAAATGTTGGATGTGACGACGATGCAGCGACTGTGCCGGCCTGAAAAACGCACATGTTCCAGCCAGAGATAGGCCAGCAGACGCGGACTCGTCAACACCTTCATCCAACGCATTGCCAATCGCCACCCTGTTCGCCCATGAAACAGGTTGTACTTCACCGGCAAAACATGCACGGTCTGAACCTGCCCATGCCACGTATTCTCATGCGAATGCACAACATCAAAACCCTGACGCGTGGCCAGCCACGTCGCTGTGGCATACCAGAGCTGGTTGATCCAGCGCGGCTTGAGAAATGGCGCAGAAATCCGATGGTAGGTAACACCCGGCCATTGATGGTCGATTTGCTGGGCAAAGACATGAATTTCGTGACGTTGCGCCAACTGCTCCACCAATGCGATGGAGTACCGCTCCGCTCCACCGCCGGTGGGTGAAAAAACACGATTCAGCACGGCGATACGCAGGCGCTTTTCACCTCCAGGCGGCGCCACTGGCTCAGACACTGACTGGCACGGCGTCTCGCCACGCCCCTGTGCTGTCGACGTCACGCGCGCCGCCGATCTTCGTAGCGTGTGGCCACCTTAAGCCACAGCATTAGCAGACTGGTGGAACGAACGACCGGTATCCGCGGCAATTGCATCGTATCCTCCTGCGCCTGGCAACGGCCGCGCTGCGTAGTGGTCACGGAGTCAAAACCAGCCGCGCGCGCCATCGCAATATGATCTGCCGTGTAGTCGCCATAGGGATAACAAAAATGCCGCACGGGGGAGTCGGTCATCTGTTCCAGTTCCGACTTGCACAGGGTAATTTCCTTCATGCAGGTCGCCATATCGGTTTGCGTCAGGCGCACATGATGACGGGTATGGGCACCCACTTCCTGCCCGCCAGCCAGCCACTGCCGCAGGTGCGAGGCATTCATGAGCGGTGTTTGCGCGATGCCAACCTTGCGGTCCCACTCGTTGCTCTTACCGAGTTGCTGGCTTACTGCATAACAAGTCGACGAAAAACCATGTCGAGTCAGAACCGGCAAGGCATTGGTCAAATTGTTCAGATACCCATCATCAAACGTGAGGCCCACCACTTTGCCAGTCTGCTTGCCCATCAAATAGGGCATCAATGCCGACATGGAAAGTCCGCGGTAGCCCAGCAGGTCCAATAAAGCCATCTGGCGGGCGAAGTCGCCGGGTGAAACGCACAGGCTTCGAAAGACTGCGCCCTTGGGCGGCGCAGTCTCAATCTGGTGGTACATCAGAATGGGAATCGACGACAGATTGGCGGTGAGAAGATTTGGCATCAAACAATAAGGCCACGCGGCCTACAAAAGCACCACATCGTATTGCTCTTGCCCCATGGCGTTTTCCATCTGCAGTGACACCGGCTTGCCGATGAAAAGCGAAGTCGGTGACGACTTTGTGAACCCCATTGCAACACCCTGAACACGAATGCCATCACATCCAGTCCACGAACGCACCGTTCGTGATCTGTAATGAGCCAGCGTCTGTCACCGTCTCCAGGCCCTGCCCGGTGCGACAGGCGGCGTACCAGTCGGCGGCGCCATGACCATGCAGGCTGACCTTCGAGAACTCCGGCTGAGATTTAAACATTTTGTATGCCGGTGGCACGAAAATCTGGGTGGGACGCCCAAGCATGTTGGCCGCATAGTGAGTAAAAGTGGAACAGGGTGAACCTATCAGCGTGTCGCAGCAGCCCAGCGCAAACAGGTCGGCAGCGGGGTGACGGGCTGAGACATGGCCGGCGCCAAAATGGGTGTAAGGAGATTCAGCGGGCATGTCAAAGATATCAAAGTTTTTCTGCAGGTTCGGGAAAGCGTCGAGGCTTCCTGAGCACGACACAAAAAAGGCCACGTTGGGCACAGCCTGCTGAATCTGCCTCATCACATGCTCGTACCACCAATCGGGCACGGCGGGCCAGACGAAGGCGTTCACGTCAAACACATCCGGGCTGATCAATGGAAAGTCGCCACGTCGAATGTGCACACCCACCAGCGGACGGTTCTCGTACCGGCTGAACGTGTCGCGTATCACGGCGATCAGGTCCGGGCGCAGCTTCACGCGCTGGGCCGTTGGCAGGTACAGTTTGCGCAGCAGATGGCGCGGACCGTGATGGGTGCGCAGGTTAACGTTGGCGTGATTTTGGATGCGGTCGAAGCCTTCCGAGGCGTCGCCGAGTAGTTTGAGGCTGTTAAGCCGACCCAACAGCCCACGACCGCGTCTGTGCGCTCCCACCACGTGTAGCGCATCGAGCTCACGCCAATCGAGGCATACCTCATGGCCAAAATACTCCGAGATCATGAAGGCCATCGCCAGCGCTTCCAGCCGTGTGCTGAGGCCAACATATTCGGTAATAAAAACTTTTTTCATGAATTAAGAATACGTTATTCGGTAGGGTTTTTTTGATCTTTGATTGTCTCCGGTACCCATAGTGGGCAAGCCGCTTTCTTCTGGCCCAGTCAAAGCAACACAATATCGTACTGCTCCTGCCCCATGGCGCTCTCGCTCTGCAGCGACACCGGCTTGCCAATGAACTCACTCAAGCCCGCCAGGTGCTGGCTTTCTTCATCCAGAAACAGCTCAATCACTTTGGGGGAAGCAATCACCCGAAATTCGCGCGGGTTGAACTGGCGTGCCTCGCGCAAAATCTCGCGAAAGATGTTGTAGGCCACTGTGCGCGCAGTCTTGACGATGCCTTTGCCTTCGCAGGTGGGGCACGGTTCGCACAGCATATGAGCCAGCGATTCACGGGTGCGTTTGCGCGTCATCTCGACCAGGCCGAGCTGCGAAAAACCACCGGCCATGGTCTTGACACGGTCGCGCGACAGCTGCTTGCGGATTTCAGCCAACACCGCCTCGCGATGGTCTTCGCGCACCATGTCAATGAAGTCCACGATGATGATGCCGCCCAGGTTGCGCAATCGGAGTTGCCGTGCAATCGCCTGAGCGGCTTCCAGGTTGGTCTTGAAAATGGTGTCGTCAAAATTGCGCGCGCCAACAAAACCGCCCGTGTTCACATCCACCGTGGTCAAGGCTTCGGTCTGGTCCACGATCAAATAACCGCCGGACTTCAGATCCACCCGACGCCCCAGCGCCTTGGCAATTTCTTCGTCAATGGCATACAGGTCAAAGATGGGCCGCTCACCCTTGTAGTGCTGCAACTTCTCGGCGGCGGCCGGCATGAATTCAAGACCAAAGGCCTTGAGCGCTTCAAACTGTTCCCGTGAATCGACCTTGATGGTCTGGGTGTTTTCACACACCAGGTCCCGCAGCACCCGTTGCAGCAAATTCAAGTCCTGGTGCAACAACGACAGAGGCGGCAGCCGTACCGAGGCACCCTTGATGCGGGCCCAGGCTTTACGCAAATAACCGATGTCGTCCGACAGCTCCAGGTCCGAGGCGTCTTCTCCATTGGTGCGCAAAATGAATCCGCCACCTTCGGTGCCCACCAGCTGCTGCAGGCGCGTGCGCAGTTCGTCGCGCTGGTTTTGCGGGATTTTTTGCGACACCCCGACATGGTCATCCTGTGGCAAGAAAACCAGCATGCGCCCGGCAATGCTGATCTGCGTGGACAGCCGCGCGCCTTTGGTGCCAATCGGGTCCTTGATGACCTGCACCAGCAGCACCTGGCCCTCAAACACCTGCTTTTCAATCGGGATCTGAGGCTGCGTGTTGCGCACCATGCTCGGGGGTTCACCCTCGGGCTGGCGGTGCCAGACATCGGCCACATGCAAAAACGCAGCCCGCTCCAGCCCGATGTCGATAAACGCCGACTGCATGCCCGGGAGCACGCGAACGACCTTGCCCAGATAGACATTGCCGACCAGCCCACGCTCCAGCGTGCGCTCAACGAGCAGTTCCTGCAGCGCGCCGTTTTCAACAATGGCAACCCGGGTTTCCTGCGGCGACCAGTTGATCAAAATGTCTTCTTGCATGGAGGGCCTGTTTAAACCTTGAAACCGAATGACTGCAGCAACTGTGCCGTCTCAAACATCGGCAGCCCCATGATGCCAGAGTAGCTCCCACTCATGTGCGAAATAAACGCCGCCGCCCTGCCCTGCACGGCGTAAGCACCCGCCTTGCCCAAGGGCTCACCCGATGCGGCATAGGTCTGAATCTGGCGCGAGCTCATGGCCGAAAAAGTCACGCGCGACTCGCACAGTACCTGCTCGCGTTTGCGTGCGGTGCCGAGCGCCACTGCGGTCAAGACACGGTGCGTGGTGTTGGAAAGCTCCTTCAACATGCGCGTGGCGTCAGCAGCATCAGTGGGTTTTCCAAAAATCTTGCGCCCCAGGGCCACCGTGGTATCCGAGCAGAGCACCGGCGCCGCCGGCAGACCCCGACGTTTGAGTCGCTGCAACGCCGCGTCCAGCTTCAGCTGCGTCACCCGTTTGACGTAAGCGGCCGGAGCCTCGTTGGGTAACACGGCTTCCAGCGCTTCTGCGTCTTCATCGGCATCAGGCAATAGCAGCTCATGGCGCACGCCCAGCAGCGCCAGCAACTGGCTGCGCCTTGGGCTTTGCGAGGCGAGGTAAATAAACTCACTCACTGAAACTACTCACGGCAAAGACCTTGAAATATCACTCACGATGATAGGGATGGTTGGCATTGATCGACCAGGCACGGTACAGCTGCTCAATCAACAACACCCGGACCATGGCGTGCGGCAGCGTCAGGTCGGACAGGCGAATGCGCTCATGCGCTGCCTGTTTGAACGCCGGGTCAAGCCCATCGGGCCCGCCAATGACCAGCGCCACGTCGTCGCTTTCCAGCTGCCAGTTTTGCAGCTTGGCGGCCAGAGCCAAAGTGGTCAAAGGGGTGCCGCGTTCGTCCAGCGCCACGATACGGCAGCCTTTGGGCAATGCCGCCTCTATGCGCCCCCGCTCTGCCGCAACCAAGGCCTCTACCGTCTTGGAGCCGCGCGGCTCAGTCTTGACGGCTTTGAGTTCAACTTTGAGCTCGAAGGGAAAGCGTTTGGCGTAATCGTCCCACGCTGTCTGCGCCCAGTCCGGCACCCTTTGGCCGACCGCAACAATCACCAACCGCACAAGAATCCGTCAGGCTTTGCGCACAGCCGTCTTCTTGGCCGGTGCTTTTTTGGCGACTGCGGCTTTGGCCACCACCTTCTTTGCAGCCACTTTCTTGGCCGGATCGTTGACGATGACTTTCTTCACAGCCACCTTGGCAGCGGGTTTGGGAGCGACTCTCGGAGTGGTCACCGCAGCGCTCACTTTGGCTGGCGCCTTTTTGGCAGCTACTTTTTTTGCCGGTACCTTTGCCGCCGCCGACTTGGCCGCCAACGCCGCCTTTTGCAGCTGTGCTTTGGACGGGAATGCCTCGGCCACACCCTTCTTGGCGGCGTTGGAGCGCCTGATATCCGCTATCGGTTGAGCGACTGCTCTAACGGCTTTAACAGCCTTCACCTCTTTGACCGGTTTGGCCGCTTCCTTCACGACCGGCTTTGCCGCGCCGAATTTGAGTCGCACCGGTTTGTCGCCCCACAATTCTTCCAGGTTGTAGTACTGTCGAAAATTGGGCTGCATGATGTGCACCACCGCTTGGCCGCAATCCACAATGATCCACTCGCCATTGGTCTCGCCTTCCATGCGTGGCTTGGCAAAACCGGCATCCCGCACCGCATCGCGCACGCTGGCGGCCAGCGCCTTGGTTTGCCGGTTCGACGTGCCCGAGGCAATGATGACCCGCTCAAACAAGGCGGACAGGTGTTCGGTATCAAAGACCACAATGTCCTGGGCTTTGACATCTTCGAGGCCATCAACTATGGCACGTTGGAGTTTTTGGATGTCTTTTTTGGCGATGGTGGAGAAGGTAGTGGTAGTCATCAAGCAGTCTGGTAAAGGTGGTGGTGGGCAATATAACGTGCAACAGGCTCAAAAACCATATCGGCAACGCTTAGATGTGCGGCAAATCGGGCCCGAATGTCGGTTGCGCTGACATTTAAAGCGGGCATGAGGAGTCGCCGGAATCTCGATTTATGCGTAGTTTCTAGATCAAATTTGGCTCCAGCCCCCGTCGAACAAGCGCGGGTAGCTACGCAAATTATAGCAAGTTGCAAAATCTCCTGCCAATCATGCCAACTTGGCAAGGCTTGCGCCTGGTCTTCGCCCAGAATCAAAAAGAACTCGGCCGTCGGCCACAGCGCCTTGAACTCACGCAAAGTATCCACCGTGTAGCTCGGGCCGACGCGCTCGAGTTCTCGCGGATCAACCACCACGTGCGGCAGCTCGGCAAATGCCAGTTGCGCCATGGCCAGGCGGTGTGGCGCCGGGCTCAGAGTCCGCGTCTTGTGCCAGGCTTCGCCGGTCGGGACCACGCGCAACTCATCAAGTTGCAACTCGGCCAGCGCCGCCTTGACCAACGCCGCATGGGCCACATGCGGGGGGTCAAACGCACCGCCAAAGACACCGATGCGCTTCACCTCAAACCCAATCCCGGCGCAGCAGAAAGCGGGTGTACAACTCGGCCTCCGGCGAACCCGCTGCGGGCACGTTCTGATACGACCAGCTCGCCAGCGGCGGCATCGACAGCAAAATGGATTCCGTGCGCCCGCCCGACTGCAGGCCAAAGTGCGTGCCACGGTCCCACACCAGATTGAACTCGACATAGCGACCGCGCCGATAAAGCTGAAATTCGCGCTCGCGCTTACCATAAACCGTATTTTTTCGGCGTTCGACAATGGGCAAATAGGCGTTCAAAAACGAATCGCCGACTGCCTGCATCATGGCCAGACTGCCCTCAAACCCCAGCTCGGAAAAATCATCAAAAAAGATGCCACCCACGCCGCGCGGCTCGGCGCGGTGCTTCAGGTAGAAGTAGTCATCACACCAGGTCTTGAAACGCGGGTATTTGTCGTCACCAAACGGCGCCAACGTGGCTTTGCAGGTGCTGTGAAAATGCCGCACGTCTTCTTCAAACCCGTAATACGGCGTCAGGTCCATGCCGCCGCCAAACCAGCACACCTGCGTGCCGTCAGCCGCTTTTGCCGCCAGCATGCGCACGTTCATGTGCACGGTGGGCACAAAAGGGTTGCGCGGATGAAACACCAGCGACACGCCCATCGCGTCAAACGGCGCACCCGCCAACTCGGGGCGATGCTGTGTAGCCGAAGGCGGCAACCGGGGGCCGCTCACTTTGGAAAATCCGCAGCCGGCCCGCTCGAAAACCGGACCCCCTTCCAGAATCTGCGTGATGCCCTTGCCTTGCAACAACTCGCCCGCTGGCTTTTGCCACGCGTCAAGCAAAAATGCCGTGTCGTCGATGTCCGCAATCGCCGCGGTAATACGCGCCTGCAAACCTTGCAGATAACTGCTGACCGCTTCGGTGTGCGCGCTGCCCACGGCCACTGCGCTCACGCCGCCGCTCCCTTGACTGCGCGGTGACCGATGTCCTTGCGGTATTGCATGCCCTCAAAGTGAATCCCCAGCGCCACTTCGTAGGCGCGGGCTTGGGCCTGGCGCACGTTGTCCGCCAGCACCGTCACACACAGGACCCGGCCACCGGCGGTGACCACGTCATCACCCTGCATCGCGGTGCCGGCATGAAACACAACCGCATCTTCGGTTTCCTTGGGCAGGCCGGTAATCACATCGCCCTTGCGCGGCTGCAGCGGGTAACCCTGCGCCGCCAGCACCACGCCCAGTGCCGTGCGACGATCCCACTGCAGCTCAATCTGGTCGAGCTTGCCGTGCGGACCCGGCTCGGTGGCGGCCAGCATCACCTCCACCAGATCAGACTTGAGGCGCAGCAAGATCGGCTGGGTTTCGGGGTCGCCCATGCGGCAGTTGAATTCGAGCGTCTTGGGGTGGCCTTCGGCATTGATCATCAAGCCGGCGTACAAAAAACCGGTGTACGGAATGCCGTCTTTTTCCATGCCACGGATGGTCGGCAAAATGATTTCACGCATGGTGCGGGCGTGCACATCGGGCGTCACCACCGGCGCCGGTGAATACGCACCCATGCCACCGGTGTTGGGCCCCAGATCATCATCCAGCAGGCGCTTGTGGTCCTGGCTGGTGGCCAGCGCCAGCACATTTTTGCCGTCCACCATCACGATGAAACTGGCTTCTTCGCCGAGCAAAAATTCCTCGATGACGACCCGCGGCACGGCTGGACCGTCCGCGCCCGGGTTGTGGGTGACACCCGGAGTGCCGTCTGCCAGCATGAAGTCGACCGCTGCGTGCGCCTCGGCCAGACTCAGAGCCACCACCACGCCCTTGCCTGCGGCCAGGCCGTCGGCCTTGACGACGATAGGCGCGCCCTTTTGCTCCAGGTAGGCATGCGCAGCCACCGGGTCAACAAAGGTCTCGTACTCAGCCGTCGGGATGCCGTGGCGCTTCATGAAAGCCTTGGAGAAGGCTTTGGAGCTCTCCAGTTGGGCAGCAGCCTGGGTCGGCCCAAACACGCGCAGACCGTGTTTGCGAAACTCATCAACCACCCCGGCGGCCAGCGGCACTTCGGGTCCGACCACCGTCAGCGCAATCTTGTTGTCAAGAGCCCAGGCCCGCAGTTGCTGCACATCCGTGATGTTGATGTTCTCAATGCGTTTGTCCAGCACTGTCCCCGCGTTGCCCGGCGCGACAAACACCTTCTGCGCCTTGGGCGACTGCGCCAGCTTCCAGGCCATGGCATGTTCACGGCCACCTCCGCCAATCACGAGAATATTCATAGGGCTTCGGCGTCAATCTCTGCGTTGTGATAAATCTCCTGCACGTCGTCCAGATCTTCCAGCGCATCGAGCAATTTCTGCATCCGCACCGCATCGTCGCCGGTGAGTTCAATCGGGTTTTCGGCGCGCATGGTCACATCGGCCGCCTCCGGTTTCAAGCCCGCGGCTTCCAGCGCATTCTTGACGGCCTCAAAATCCGGGTAAGCGGTCAGCACTTCGATGGCACCATCGTCATCGGTGATCACATCTTCGGCACCCGATTCCAGCGCCACTTCCATCACCTTGTCTTCATTGGTGCCGGGTGCAAAAATCAACTGGCCGCAGTGTTTGAACTGGAACGCCACCGAGCCTTCCGCGCCCATGTTGCCGCCAAATTTCGCAAAAGCGTGGCGCACTTCAGCCACGGTGCGCACCTTGTTGTCGGTCATGGTGTCCACCAGGATCGCCGCACCGCCGATGCCGTAGCCTTCGTAGCGAATCTCCTCGTACTGCACCCCTTCGAGCGTGCCGCTGGCCTTGTCAATGTTGTACTTGATGCGGTCCGCCGGCATGTTGGCCGCCTTGGCGCGCTCCACCGCCAGGCGCAGGCGCGGGTTGGTGCCAAGGTCAGCGCCGCCGGCGCGCGCCGCCACCGTGATTTCACGGATGATTCGGGTCCAGACCTTGCCCCGCTTCTCGTCCTGGCGGCCCTTGCGGTGCTGAATATTGGCCCATTTACTGTGTCCTGCCACGGGGAATCCTTCAAAAGTTCGTTACGCTATTGGTTCGATTGTACTTTTTGGGAATCTTATGTCTGATCCGATTCTGATTGCACAACATGGCAACACCGAATGCTTTCTGCGCCCTGACAAAGCCAACCGGCACGGACTCATCACCGGCGCCACCGGCACCGGCAAGACCATCACGCTGCAAACCATGGCCGAGGGCTTCTCGCGCATCGGCGTGCCGGTGTTCATGGCCGACGTCAAGGGCGATCTGACCGGCCTTTCCCAAGTCGGCGCTTTGGGATCAAAACTGGCCAAAGTCCTGACTGAACGTGCACTACCCGCTCCTGAATTCGCAGCATTTCCGACCACCCTGTGGGACGTCTTTGGCGAACAGGGCCACCCGGTGCGGGCCACCGTCAGCGATTTGGGCCCGCTGTTGCTGGGTCGCATGCTCAACCTCAACGAGACCCAGGCCGGCGTGCTGCAACTGGTGTTCAAGATCGCCGACGACGACGGCCTGCTGCTGCTGGACATGAAAGACCTGCGCGCCATGTGCCAACTGGTGGGCGACAACGCGTCCCAGTTCACCACCGAATACGGCAACATCAGCGCCGCCAGCATTGGCGCCATTCAGCGCGGGCTGATGCAAATCGAAGCCCAGGGCGGCAATCAGTTCTTTGGCGAACCGATGCTCAACATCGCCGATTTTCTGCAAACCGATGCCAACGGGCACGGCATGATCAACATCCTGGCGGCCGACAAGCTGATGAACGCGCCGCGCCTGTACGCCACGTTTTTGCTGTGGCTGCTGAGCGAACTGTTCGAGAATCTGCCCGAAGTGGGCGACCTGGACCAGCCCAAGATCGTGTTCTTCTTTGACGAAGCGCATTTGCTGTTCGCTGACGCACCCAAAGTCCTGATTGAGCGCATTGAGCTGGTGGTGCGCTTGGTGCGATCCAAGGGTGTGGGCGTGTTTTTCGTCACGCAAAACCCGCTCGACATTCCGGACTCGGTGCTGGCCCAATTGGGCAATCGTGTGCAGCACGCCTTGCGCGCTTTCACGCCGCGGGACCAGAAAGCCGTCAAATCGGCCGCCGACACCATGCGCCCGAATCCCGACCTGGACATCGGCGCTGCCATCACGGAACTGGCAGTGGGCGAAGCACTGGTGAGTTTTCTGGACGAAAAAGGCCGCCCCGGCATCACGCAGCGGGTCTACGTGCTGCCACCTGCCAGCCAGATTGGGCCGATCACGCCTGAGCAACGCAAAGCCCTGATGGCAGACTCCATCGTCGCCGGGGTTTATGAAAAGACGCTGGACCGGGAATCAGCGTTCGAGAAAATCAAGGGCCGCACCGCGGCACGACTGGACGCAGCCGCCAGTTCGACCGGCGCGTCCAGCGCAGCCACCCGCGACACCGAGCCACGAAGCAGTGGCCGGGCCAGGGCGCCGGCCGAAGCGCACAACGACAGCGCGGCAGCGGCACAGGCCAGCGGTGGTCTGCTCGACAGCCTGGGCTCCATTTTTGGCGGTGGCGTGCGCCGCACGCGCACCTCGGCCGGTGAACAACTCATCCGCAGTGCCGCCAGCTCGGTTGGCCGCGAAGTCGGTCGCCAGATCATCCGCGGCGTGCTGGGTGGCATTTTTGGCGGCAAACGCTAGTTGCCACGCGCGCACAATGGCCACCCTGAAACCCTGACAACCGCAACCCAATAACCACGAAGTAAAAAGACTACCCCCATGAACAGCCCCAACAACGACCCTCAAGTTCACGTCATCAACCACCCGCTGGTGCAGCACAAACTGACGCTGATGCGCAAAAAAGAAGCGAGCACCAACAGTTTTCGCACCCTGCTCAACGAGATCAGCATGCTGATGGCTTATGAAGTGACGCGCGATATGCCGATGCAAGAAGTCGAAATCGAGACGCCGCTGGAAACCATGAGCGCCAAAGTGATTGACGGCAAAAAACTGGTGCTGGTGTCGATCCTGCGCGCGGGCACCGGCATTCTGGACGGCATGCTCAGTGTCGTGCCGGGCGCCCGGGTCGGGCACATTGGCCTGTACCGCGACCCCAAGACGCTGCAGGCGGTGGAGTACTACTTCAAGATGCCCAAGGACATGCAGGAACGCGACGTGGTGGTGGTCGACCCGATGCTCGCCACCGGCAACTCCGCCGTGGCGGCGATTGAACGCGTCAAGGCGACCCACCCCAAGTCGATCAAGTTCGTCTGCCTGCTGACCTGCCCCGAAGGCGTCGCCACACTGCGCAAAGCGCACCCGGATGTGCCGATCTACACCGCAGCCATCGACCGCCAGCTCAACAGCCACGGCTACATCCTGCCGGGCCTGGGTGACGCCGGTGACCGGATCTTTGGCACGCAGTGAGTTTTATTCTTTATATGCAAAATCGGGCTCAAGCCCCCGTGATTCCTACGTAGGAAGCTACATATTTGGAAGCAACTCATGCTGACGCGTGGGCGACCAACATCACACCCGCTGTGGCGCAATCAGCTCGGCGTAGTCGTATAAGGCACCCAAAATGGCCTCACCCCGCTCATCGGCGGATTCGGCCAAGCTGTCGAGTTCTTCAAACAGTTGCTCAATGGTGAGTGCGCCACCCTCGCCGTCGAACAAACGCGCGCTGCGGTGGGCTTCCCAGCGCGCCAGCTCGTCAGCGCTCAGGCTTTGTGGAAAATTGCGCGCCCGGTAGCGCCACAGCAGTTCGGTCAGACGCGCATCGTCAAACGCAGGTCGCGCGCTGGCCAATTCCTGGGCCTTGAGCTGGCGCAAATCATTCAGGCGGCGGCGATCGGCGTTGCCAACAAAACCACCGTAGAGATCTTCGTCCACGTCCGGCGTCGCGGCCGCTGGGCGTTTGAACACCGCCGGCCAGATGCCGCTCATGTCGGGCAAGGCTTGCGCGTGCGCGGCGTTGGCCAGCTGCGCGTCCAGATTCAGACCCCAGCGCTGCGCCATGGCGCTCGACAAGGTCTTGTAGTTGCCAATCACCGTCGGGGATTTGTTCAGGTGGATCGACTTGACCGGCAGGCGCTGCACACCCTCGGGCAAATCCGCCGTTTTGGTGAACAGGCGCAGGCGAATCTGCTCGGCGTTCATCTGCGCCAACTCGCGCGGGTCAAACGCCAGATCCCAGGCCAGCAGCTCGTTTTTGTTGGCCGGGTGCATGGCCAGCGGCCACATCAACGCCAGGCAGCCGCGCTCGGGCGCAAACATGCCCGAGATGTGCAGAAAAGGCCGGGCCTGGGTCAAGGTGGTGGGCAAGCCGAGCTCGGCCATCACGCGGTCTTTCTTGTGCAGGCCAAAACAGAAGTCAAACAGCTTGGGCTGCGCCGTCTTGATCAAGCGCGCCAGCGCGATGGTGGCGCGCACGTCGCTCAAGGCATCGTGGGCCGCTTCATGCAGCAAGCCGTTGGCCGCGCTCAAATCGGTCAGCTTGAAGCTGGGTTTGCCCTCGGCATTGAGCGGCCACTCCATGCCGTCGGGTCGCAAGGCATAGGCGGTGCGCACCACGTCCAGCAAGTCCCAGCGGCCGCAGTCGTTTTGCCACTCGCGCGCATACGGGTCGATCAGGTTGCGCCAAAACATGAAGCGCGTGATCTCGTCGTCGAAACGGATCGTGTTGTAGCCCACCCCCACCGTGCCGGGCAGACTGAAGGCCTGCTCGATCTGCGCCGCAAACTGGTACTCGGGAATTCCCTTTTCAAGACACAGCTGCGGCGTAATGCCGGTGATCAGACATGCTTGCGGATCCGGCAAAAAATCACCAGCCGGCTGGCAATACAGCATGAGGGGGGCGCCAATAACATTGAGCTCGGCATCGGTGCGAATGGCGGCAAACTGCGCCGGGCGGTCGCGCCGGGTGTTGGTGCCAAAGGTCTCGTAGTCGTGCCAGAGGAAGGTGTGATGGGAGGGAGATGGGGTCATTTTTGGCGGCCAGCGATGAAAATGGGTTGGTTCATTGTTTCATTATCGCGAGGCCGTTGGTGGCCGACACCGCACCCCTCAACGCCGCCGCGCCGAGCGCACGCCCGGCAACTCCGCTACCACACCCAGCACCTTGTGCAGCCGTCCGGCATCCGACACTTCAACCGTGAAAGTCATCAAGGCGATGCCCTTGACGGACTGCGTCTGCACACCGATCACGTTCATCTTTTCCTTGGTGAAAACCTCGGAAATGTCGTGCAGCAAGCCCTGCCTGTCCATGGCGTGCACCGCCACGTCCACCGGGTACACCGCGCTGCCCGCCGATCCATTCGCACTGCCTGGGGGCTGGCCCCATTCCACCTCGATCACACGCTCGCCATTTTGGGCAATCATCTCGCGCAGGTTGGAGCAATCGGCACGGTGCACGCTGACCCCTTTGCCGCGGGTGACAAAGCCACAAATCGGGTCAGGCGGGGCCGGTTTGCAGCACTTGGCCAACTGCGTCATCAATGAATCAACACCCACCACCAACAAGCCACCCTTGGCCGGGTTGCTGGCGCTGCGCGGCTTCTTCAGCAGCGGCCCATCGTCGGCCTGCACCGGCTCGGGCGGGTGCAGCAGGGTCTCGATATTACGCAGCGAGAACTCGTCCTTGCCCACCACTTCAAACAGATCGTCGGCCGAGTTAAACCCCAGTTGCGCGGCCAGGTCCTGCAATTTGAGCGCTGTCTTACCCTCGCGCTGCAGCAGTTTCTCCACCGCCTCGCGGCCTTTGGCAACCGTTTCATGCAGGGCCTGGGCGTTGAACCAGGCGCGCACTTTGGAACGGGCCCGGTGGCTCACCAGGTAGCCTTGTTCTGCCATCAGCCAGTCGCGCGACGGCCCGCCCTCCTTGGCCACCGTCACTTCCACTGTCTGGCCATTTTTTAGCGGCGTGTTCAAAGGCACCATCACGCCATCAATTCGGGCTCCGCGGCAGCGGTGCCCCAGATCGGTGTGCACGCTGTAGGCAAAGTCGACGGCGGTGGCGCCTTGCGGCAGCTCCACAATGGCCGCCTCGGGCGTCAAGACATAAATACGGTCATCCAGGCCGACATCCTGCGCCGAAGTGCCCGACAGATCACGCTCCCACGCCAGCAACTGGCGCAGCACGGCAATCTTGGCGTCGTAGGAACTGGTGGCCGAGACGCCAGCGTAGCCTTTGACACCTGCCTCCTTGTAGGCCCAATGCGCCGCCACGCCGTGCTCGGCATGGTCGTGCATGGCCTGGGTGCGAATCTGGATCTCGATCGGCAGCCCCGCCGCATCGCGCACCACTGTGTGCAAGGACTGGTAGCCGTTGGCCTTGGGTTTGGCAATGTAGTCGTCAAATTCTTCGGCGATCGGTGTGAACTGGCTGTGTACCCAGCTCAAGGCGGCGTAGCAGTCCGCAATGTCTGCAACCACAATGCGCAGCGCCCGAATGTCATGGACCTGGTCAAATGCAAGCGATTTGCCGCGCATCTTCTTGACGATGCTAAAGATGTGTTTGGGTCGCCCCTGCACCGTGACGCTCATGCCCTGCGCCTTCAGGTCCGACTCCAGTTGTTGCCGCAATTGCTCAACGTGCAACTCGCGCTCGGAGCGCTTTTCATCGAGCAGACGCGCCACTTGGCGGTAGACATCAGGCTCCAGGAAACGAAACGCCAGGTCTTCCATCTCCCACTTGATTTCCCATATGCCCAGCCGGTTGGCCAGCGGCGCAAACACCTGCAAGGCCTCGCGCGCCACACCGGGCGGCGCGGCCTGGCGGGCAGCGGCAAAAAAGCGCAAAGTCTGCAGGCGCGAGGCCAGCCGCAGCATCACCACGCGCAAGTCGCGTGAAAAGGCGAGCAGCATCTTGCGCACATTCTCGGTTTGGGCGGCCGCTGTTTGCGCCATCGGGATGCCCGTGGCGGCGCGCTCGCTGGCCACTTGCGCCTGGCGCGCCTGGCGTTGCACCCGCACCAGCTTGGTGGTTTCTACCGCCAGCGCGGCAAAGTTGTCACCAAACGCCTTGGCGATCACCTCTTGGGGTTTGTTCAAGTGGTCGCAGGCATAAACCAGGTAACTGGCGGCCTGCATCGCCTCGGAACCGCCAATAATCCTGAGAATGGCCGCGACCGCGTCGGCATGGGCCAGCGTGTTCTCGCCGGTGTCGAGCGTCTCGCTGGCCAGCAGCGGCTCGGCAAACGCGCGAGCACGCGCCAGCGCATGGGACTGCTCCGGCAAAGTCTGCGCCGTGGCGGTCAGCAACTGCGGCAAGGGCTGCGCCAAAGATGCCGCGCCCGTTGGCTCGGCGGACAGGGTTTTCATGTGCAATACACCGGCTAGTCATCCAGTAAAAAAGAGGCGACCGCTTTCACCTGATCGCAGGCGATGAACGTGGGGGCGTGGCCCACGCCGGCAAACTCGGCCAGCCGCGCTTGGGGGCCGCGCGCCATCATGGCCCGCGCGGTTTGCATCGTGAGCAGGTCTGAAACAGCACCGCGAACCAGCAGGGTGCGGGCGGTGATCTGGTCATACAACTGCCACAACAGGGCTTCGCTTTGCGCGGCAGACTCTGGAGTGAGCGCGCGAAACGCCAGCGCCAGCGCCGGGTCGTAATGCAATGTGAGCGCACCCGACCCGTCGCCCAGCGGTCTGACCATCGGCTGCGACAAGGCCAGCCACTGTGCCGCTGTGTGCGGCCCAAAACTGCTGGCGATCACCCACAGGGCATCGGCGGCCTGCTGCAGCGAGTCAAATCGGCCGGTCTGGCCCAGGTACTCGCCAATGCGCTGCAAGGCCTGCCACTCCATCACCGGCCCAACGTCATTGAGCACCAGGCGGCGCACCGGCACCGGTAACGGCAGCTCGGGCTGCCCGGCCAGCACGATGCCAATCAAGCCCCCCATGCTGGTGCCCAACCAGTCCAGCGTGGTGGGCTGAAGTGCCGTCAACAGCGTCAGCATGTCGGCCGCGTAGACGGGAATCTGGTAGCCCTGCGGGTCCTTCAGCCAATCGCTCTGGCCCCGGCCCGCCACATCCGGACACACCACGCGCAGGCTGTCGCCCGCGCGCTCGCATAAGGCCTGCGCCAGCACATCAAAGTCACGCCCCTGGCGCGTCAGGCCGTGCACGCAAACCACCACATGGCCAGCCTCTGGGTTGCCCCATTGCCAATAAGCCATGCGGTGTCCACCAGAGGTGTCGGGGCACAGGACGTAATTCAAAGAAGGCTCGGTCATGTTGGGAGTTAGGGGTTTGATAAAGTCGGCGCAAAGCGCACGGGCGGGACTATTCTCTCAACCCGGTGCGCCATCACAGTAACAACATCCTAATTCAACCACAGTTCACCCCAACACTACACGGAGAAACATCATGTTAAAAGGTAAAACAGCGCTCGTCACCGGATCCACCAGCGGCATCGGTTTGGGGCTGGCCAAAGCCCTGGCCGCCCAGGGTGCCAACATCGTGCTGAACGGTTTTGGAGACGTTGAAGGCCCCAAGGCCGAAGTGGCAGCACTCGGCGTCAAAGTGGCTTACCACGGCGCCGACATGAGCAAACCGGCCGAAATTGAAGACATGTTGAAATTTGCCGCGGCGCAGTTTGGCCGGGTGGATATTCTGGTCAACAACGCTGGCATCCAGCACGTGGCCCGGGTCGAGAACTTCTCGGTGGAACGCTGGGACGCCATCATCGCCATCAACCTGAGCAGCGCCTTTCATGCCACCCGGCTGGCGCTGCCGGCGATGCAGAAGGCCAACTGGGGCCGCATCATCAACGTCGCCTCCGTGCACGGCCTGGTGGCCTCGGCTGAAAAATCAGCCTACGTCACGGCCAAGCACGGCGTGGTCGGACTGACCAAAGTCACCGCGCTGGAAAACGCCACCACCGGCGTCACCTGCAACGCCATCTGCCCCGGCTGGGTGCTCACGCCGCTGGTGCAAAAACAGGTCGATGCCAAAGCAGCAGCGGGCGGCATCAGCAATGCCGAGGCGATCAAACACTTGTTGAGTGAAAAGGAGCCGTCGCTGCAATTCACCACGCCCGAAGAGCTGGGTGCGCTGGCGGTGTTCTTCTGCTCACCGGCAGGCAACAATGTGCGCGGCGTCGCGTGGAATATGGACGGCGGCTGGGCAGCCCAATAACGCTATATTAATAATAGCAACAGATCCTTATAATACGGGGGCTAGCGGTCAATTTCGTCTACATTTTGGCCAGTCTCACGCCGACGCTGTCAGATCGCCCAGCGGCCAGCGCGGTCTGACGTCAAAAGCATAGACCTCGCTGGCTGCCTGCTGGCCGGACTGCAGGCGCATGGCAGCCGCCATGGCAATCATGGCGCCGTTGTCGGTACACAGATGCAGTTCCGGGTAATGCACCCGCACGCCGCGCTTGCCACACTCCGCATTGAGCTGCGCGCGCAAGCTGCGGTTGGCGCCCACACCGCCGGCCACCACCAGACGTTTGAGACTGGTTTGACTCAAAGCCGTCATCGACTTCTTGACCAGCACTTCGACAATGGCGGCCTGGGTCGAGGCCGCCAGGTCAGCCAGTACCTGCACCGGCAAGGCCTCGACCGACCCGTCCTGCGCGGCAGCCAGCTTTTTGGCCTGCACCATCACCGCCGTTTTCAAGCCGGCAAATGAAAAATCAAGATTGCCGCTTTTCAGCAAGGGACGAGGCAACTTGAACGCCGTGGCATCACCCTGCTCGGCCAGTCTCGACAGTGCCGGCCCTCCCGGATAAGCCAGCCCCAGCAGCTTGGCTGACTTGTCAAACGCCTCGCCGGCGGCATCATCAATCGTCTCGCCCAGCAATTCGTAACGCCCGACCCCGTCCACCCGCATCAACTGCGTGTGGCCGCCCGACACCAGCAGCGCCACGAAGGGGAATTCGGGCGGATCAGCACTCAAGAATGGTGACAGCAAATGCCCTTCCAGGTGATGCACACCCAACACCGGTTTACCCAGGGCCGCGCCCAGCGCGCACGCCACCCCCGCGCCCACCAGCAAGGCCCCGGCCAGACCCGGGCCGCGCGTGAACGCCACCACATCAATGTCTGCCAAGGTTCGACCGGATGCCGCAAGCACCTGCTCCGTCAGCGGCAGCACGCGGCGAATGTGGTCGCGACTGGCCAGTTCGGGCACCACGCCACCGTAGGCCTGGTGCATCTCGATCTGGCTGTACAAGGCATCGGCCAGAAGCACCGGCAATACACTGCCCCGCACCTCCACCAGCGCCACGCCCGTTTCATCACACGAGGACTCAATGCCCAATACCCGCAAGTTTTTTGCCATAGGGACGGAGTTTAGGGGATGCCCACGCGCGACACGCGCCGCCCCATCGTTGTGTTCAGCAACGCCGGTGACACCAGCCACGTGAAAGACACCATGGCCGCCGGTGTGACGGATTTACGGGGCCGGGGCTGCCTGCTGCTCAGGCGCCGGCACCAGCCCCAAACCGGCCAGATACACGCCCAGCGCCATTTCGGCAACGCCGACCAGCTCAAAGGCTTGCGGCGCCAGCAACCAGCTATGGATAAGCCCCACCACCAGCGCGTGCAGACCCTGCGCCGCCATTGAAAGCGACACCCGCAAGGGCGCCCCCCGACGCAAGGCGGCCTCCCGCAGGCTACGCTCCATCTGGCCGACCCCTTCAACATAGCATTGGAGATGGCGCGCCTTGACGGCCAGCAGTTCATCAACGTACTCCACCTTGAGCGTGGCCACCTCAAAAACACGACGGGTGCGTTCGTCCAAGGTGATCTTTCGCATGGTGTCCAGAATCGCGCGCTGCAACTCATGCAGCGGGTCCAACTCGGGATCATCCCCAATTTGATGCAAGGCATCTTCCAAAGGCAGGGTGGTGCGTTCCATCATGGCGTTGAACAAATCCGCCTTGTTTTTGAAATGCCAGTAAATCGCGCCCCGGCTCACGCCAGCGGCTTCTGCAATGTCATGCAAGGAGGTGCGGGAAACGCCCTTTTCGGCAAACACATGCTCCGCCGCATCCAGCAAACGGTTGCGGGTGGCGAGGGCTTCTTCCTTGGTACAGCGAGCCATGACGGGCTTCTTTCAAATAACGTTGTAAAAATGAAATGCAGGCAACATACATCCGTGATTGTATGTATACTTTGAGAAACCTGCTGGTTTTTAATACCATGCAGCAAAAAAAACCAAGATTCCCCTTCTTTCAGGAAGTGCACCATGTCCTTACCACGCGCCCGACTTTCCATCGCCACCCCCATCCCCCACCGGTCGCCATTGCGCGGCCACCTTGCCCTGACCTCTCTGAGTCTTGCGGCCCTGCTGGCGGGCTGCGGCCAAAGCAGTACCGCACCGGCGGGCCCCGCGGGCGGTATGCCGCCCGCCGAGGTGGGCGTGGTCACCGTCACCCCGGGTGACGTGGGTTTGATCACCGAACTGCCCGGCCGACTGGAGGCCTCACGCGTGGCCCAGGTGCGGGCACGGGCCGCCGGCATTCTGCAAAAACGGCTGTTTGTCGAGGGCAGCGACGTGAAAGCCGGTCAGGCTTTGTTCGAAATTGACGCCAGCCCCTACCAGGCCGCTTTTGCCAGTGCCCAGGGCAGCCTGGCCAAAGCCGAAGCCAACCTGATGCAAGCCAGTGCGCAAGCCGAGCGTTACAAACCCCTGGTCGAAGCCAAAGCCATCAGTCAACAGGAGTACGTAAACGCCCAGGCGGCAAGCAAACAGGCTGAGGCCGACGTCGCCATCGGCAAAGCCGCGGTGCAGACGGCACGCATCAACCTGAACTACGCCGCCGTCACCGCTCCGATCTCGGGCAGTATCGGCCGCTCACTGGTGACCGAAGGTGCGCTGGTGGGCCAGGGGGAAGCGACACCGCTGGCGGTGATCCAACAAATCGACCCCATGTATGTGAACTTCACGCAGTCGGCCTCCGAAGTGCTCAAGCTCAAGGCCGGTTTGACCAACGGCCAATACAAGCAGGCGGGCAAAGGTGCCGCCAGCGTCACCGTTATCCTGGAAGACGGAAGTACTTACAAACACACAGGCCGCCTGCTGTTTACCGACTTGACGGTGGATGCCACCAGCGGTCAAGTCACCTTGCGCGCTGAAGTTCCCAACCCCGAGAAAGCACTCTTGCCCGGCCTGTACGTGCGCGTCAAGCTGGAACAGGCGCAAGTCAACGGCGCCATTTTGCTGCCGCAACAAGCCGTCACACGGGGCGAGCAGGGCGACACCGTCATGGTCGTTGGCGCCGACAACCACCTCACGCCGCGCCCGATCAAACTGGGTTCTGCCCAAGACAACAAATGGGTTGTACTCGAAGGTCTCAAGGCTGGTGAACAGGTGATGGTCGAAGGCTTCCAGAAGCTGCCACGCGGCAAACCGGGTGATCCCATCGTCGTCAAGCCCGTGCCATGGCAATCGCAGGGCGGCAAGCCCGCAAGCGCCGCCAGCGTGGCTGCACCGGCAGCCCCGGCCAGCGCAGCATCCAGCGCTGCCCGCTAAGGAACCCGAGCCATGGCCAAATTTTTTATCGAACGCCCCATCTTTGCGTGGGTGATTGCCATTTTCATCATGGTGCTTGGCGGCGTGTCCATCAAGCAGTTGCCGATTGCACAGTACCCCACGGTAGCCCCGCCGACCATTCAGATATCCGCCGCCTATCCCGGTGCCACGGCGCAGACGCTGGAAGACAGCGTGCTAGCCGTCATCGAACGTGAAATGAACGGCGCTACCGGACTGGCCTACATGGAATCGACTAGCCAGGCCAACGGCACCGGCTCCATCTCACTGAGTTTTGAGCCCGGAACTGACCCGGCCTTGGCGCAAGTTGACGTGCAAAACCGACTGGCGCGCGCCACACCGCGACTGCCGACCATCGTGAACCAGCAGGGCGTGCGCGTCGAGAAATCACGCGCCAACTTTTTGTTGTTCACGATGTTGTCGTCCAAGAACCCCGACGTGACCCTGGACATGCTCAATGACTACGCGGCTCGCAACGTGTTGCCTGAGCTCCAGCGGATCACAGGCGTTGGCACGGTCACGCAATTCGGTTCGGAACGCGCCATGCGCATCTGGATTGATCCGAGCAAGCTCAGGGGATTCAATCTGTCGCTGGACCAGGTGAATGCGGCCATCCGTGCACAAAACGCGCAAATATCAGCGGGTAATCTTGGTGACCTGCCCAGCGCACCAGGCCAGACCATGAACGCGACCATCGTCGTACCGGGACAGCTGTCCTCGGTGGAGTCGTTTGGCAAGATCGTGCTGCGCGCCAATACCGACGGCTCCACGGTTCGACTCAAGGATGTCGCCCGCATCGAACTGGGCGCCCAGAGCTACAGCACCAGCGCGCGATTGAATGGCCAACCGGCTGTCGGCCTGGGCGTACAACTCACCCCCACGGCCAATGCACTGGCGACAGCAAAAGCGGTCAAGGTCAAGCTGGCCGAATTGCAGCCCTTGTTCCCGCAGGGGGTGAGCTACACCATCCCTTATGACACTTCCATTTTCATCTCGGCGTCGATCGGAAAAGTGGTTGAAACCCTGCTGGAAGCCATGTTGCTGGTGTTCCTGGTGATGTTCCTGTTTCTGCAGAACATTCGCTACACCATCATTCCGACCATCGTGGTGCCGGTGGCGCTGCTGGGAACCTTTGGCGCCTTGCTGGCCATGGGTTTCTCGATCAATGTTTTGACCATGTTCGGCATGGTGCTCGTTGTCGGCATTGTGGTCGATGATGCGATCGTGGTGGTGGAGAACGTGGAGCGCATCATGAGCGAAGAAGGCCTGCCCCCGTTGCAGGCCGCGCGCAAGGCCATGGGTCAGATATCGGGTGCCATCATTGGCATCACCGTGGTGCTGATTTCGGTATTTGTCCCGCTGGCCTTCTTTGCGGGCTCAACGGGCAACATCTACCGCCAGTTTTCCGCCACGATGGCCACCTCGATCGCCTTTTCGGCCTTTCTGGCCCTGTCACTGACCCCAGCGCTATGCGCCACGCTGCTGAAACCCGTCGAGGCCGGACACCACCTGGAAAAAGGCGGTTTCTTTGGCTGGTTCAACCGCGGCTTCAAATCTACCGCCAAGAACTATGAAGGCGGTTTGGCCAAGCTACTCAAGCGTGCCGGCCGGATGATGATCGTCTACGTCATGCTGATTGGCGTGGTCGGGCTGATTTACATGCGCCTGCCAACCTCGTTCCTGCCCAATGAAGATCAGGGCTACATCGTTACCAACGTGCAATTGCCCGCCGGCGCAACGCTTGAGCGCACTCGCTCGGTGCTCACGCAAGTCGAAGGCTACATGCTCAAGCAACCTGAGATCGCCAACATTGTCACCGTGGCCGGCTTCTCATTTTCAGGTCAGGGACAAAATGCCGGACTGGCGTTTGTGATTCTCAAGGATTGGAGTGAACGTGCGGGTCCGGAGCATTCGGCGCAAGCGGTCGCTGGGCGCGCATTTGGCGCCCTGATGGCGGTCCGTGATGCCTTCATCTTCGCACTGAGCCCGCCTCCCATTCCCGAGCTCGGCAATGCCACCGGCTTTACCTTCCGCTTGCAGGACCGCGGTAGCAAAGGACACGTCGCGCTGCTCAACGCACGCAATATGTTGCTGGGCATGGCGAGCCAAAGCAAAGTCCTCGCTGGCGTGCGACCTGACGGCTTGGAAGACGCGCCCCAGATGCAAATTGACATCGACCGCGACAAGGCCAGTGCGCTGGGCGTGGGGTTTGACAGCATCAACAGCGCTTTGTCAACAGCACTCGGTTCGGCCTATGTCAACGACTTCCCGAACGAAGGTCGGTTGCAACGCGTGGTCGTTCAGGTCGATGCCAGCGCACGGATGCAACCAGAAAAAGTACTGGACTTGCCCGTGCTCAACAGCAGCAATCAGATCGTGCCGCTCTCGGCTTTCGCCAGCACGCGCTGGGTCAACGGCCCGATGCAAACCGTTCGCTACAACGGCTATCCAGCCATGAAAATTGCCGGCGATGCCGGGCCCGGTTTCAGTACCGGGGACGCCATGGCCGAAATGGAAAAACTGGCCGCCAGACTTCCTGAAGGCTTCGGCTTCGAATGGACCGGCCAGTCACGCGAAGAAAAGCTTGCAGGCGCGCAGGCCATGGTCCTGTACGGCTTCGCGCTGCTGGCGGTGCTCCTGAGTCTGGCAGCGCTGTATGAGAGCTGGTCGATCCCGTTATCGGTGCTGCTGGTGGTGCCGCTGGGCGTGCTCGGCGTGGTGCTGGCAACCCTGTTGCGCGGCCTGTCCAACGACGTGTACTTCCAGATCGGTTTGATCACCATCATCGGTCTGTCCTCCAAGAACGCGATTCTGATCATCGAATTTGCCAAGGACCTGCAGGCCGAAGGCAAAAGCGTCATGGAATCTGCGCTCGGAGCAGCCCACCTGCGCTTTCGCCCCATCATCATGACCTCCACAGCGTTCACGCTGGGTGTGCTGCCGCTGTTCCTCTCAACCGGCGCCAGCTCCGCCAGTCAGCGCGCCATTGGCACCGGCGTGATTGGCGGCATGCTCACCGGCACGGTGCTGGCCGTCATTTTCGTGCCCGCCTTCTTTTTGCTGGTTCGCACCTTCTTCAAAGGCAGCCAGCGTCAGCACGAAAGAGATCTCAAAGCGGCTCATCTGCACCACCAAGAGGCCGGAAATGAATAATCACCGCTCACAAACACTGCCCATGAAGACTCCTCACCTTTCCCTCGCACGACCGGTGACGCATGGCCTGGCCCTGGCCGCGGTGGCCGCAGCCGCCCTGCTGGCGGGTTGCTCGATGATGCCGGCCTACGAGCGCCCCGCAGCGCCCATCGCTGCCCAATGGCCCGATGCCTCGACCGCGACGAAGAACCAGGCCAGCACGCCCGCCGCCGATCTGGCGTGGCAGGACTTCGTCGGCGACACGCCCTTGCGCGAGCTGATCCGCCTGGCGCTGGCGAACAACCGCGACCTGCGCGTGGCCGTGCTCAATATGGAACAGGTGCGTGCGGCCTACCAGATCCGCCGCGCTGATCAGTTTCCCACCCTGAACCTGGCGGCCACCGGCCTGCGTCAGCCCAGTACCAATGGCAGCGGTGGCATCAGCAGCGTCTATACCGCAGGCCTGGCGATGGCGTCGTGGGAAATCGACTTTTTTGGCCGCGTCGCCAGCCTGAAGGAATCGGCACTCGCGCAGTACCTGGCTTCAGATGAGGCGCGCCAGGCGGCGCAGACCAGTCTGATCGCCGCCGTGGCCAACACCTGGCTGAGCCTGCAGACCAACGACGAATTGCTGGCGTTGACGCAGCGCACGCTGGTCACGCGCGACGATTCGCTGCGCCTGACCAAGCTGCGCCTGGACAACGGCGCCGCCTCGGCACTGGACTTCCGCCAGGCCGAATCGCTGACGGCGCAAGCGCGCGCCACCCTGGCCCAACAGCGGCGCCTGCGCGCGCTGGACGTGAACGCGCTCACCCTGCTGGTGGGGCAGCCGCTGCCCGACACGCTGCTGGCCACCTCGGCCACTGCACCGGTTTTCCGCGACATGCCGGCCGGGCTGCCGTCCGACCTGCTGACGCGCCGCCCGGACATCCGCCAGGCCGAGCAGCAGCTGATCGCGGCCAATGCCAGCATTGGGGCGGCACGCGCAGCGTTCTTCCCGCGCATCTCGCTGACCGCCAGTGCCGGCAGCGCCAGCAGCGAGCTCTCCGGCCTGTTCAAAAACGGTTCCTGGGGTTGGACGCTGGCGCCGCAAGCACTGTTGCCGATCTTTGACGCCGGGCGCAACCAGGCCAATCTGGATGCCAGCAACGCGGGCCGCGACATCGCCGTGGCGCAGTACGAAAAGGCGATCCAGAGCGCCTTCCGCGAAGTGGCGGACGCGCTGGCCGGGCGCGCCACGCTGGACGAGCAGGTGCAAGCCCAGCAAGTGCAGCTTGACGCTGAAGCCGACCGCTTCCGCCTGGCCGACCTGCGTTACCGCAATGGCGTTGCCAGTTACCTGGACATACTGGACGCGCAACGCTCGCTGTTTGCCATCCAGCAGGGCGTGGCGCAAACCAAACTCGCGTATTTGCAGAACCAGGTCACCTTGTACAAGGCGCTGGGAGGCGGTGCATCCGACCGGGATGCGGTAGAAAAATCGGCGCTGCAAAAGAAGGAAGTTAGACCATGAACCGTCGCTTATGGGCACGCCTGTTAGTCACGCTGCTGATGAGCGCCGCCAGCCTGCTGGCCCTGCCGGCGCGCGCAGCGGATGAAGCCGCCGACACCCTGATCAAACGCCTGTTCACCGAGGTGCTGGACAGCATCAAGGCCGACAAAGCCATCCGTGCCGGGGATACCTCCCGGATCGCTGCGCTGGTGGATGCCAAGATCATGCCCAATGTCAATTTTCAGCGCATGACGGCCTCTGCCGTGGGTCCGGCCTGGCGGCAGGCGACGCCGGAACAGCAAAAACGTTTGCAGGATGAGTTCAAGATTTTGCTGCTGCGCACCTATGCTGGCGCGTTGACCCAGGTCAGCGACCAGACCATTGCCGTCAAGCCTCTGCGTGTGGCAGCGGACGACAAAGAGACCGTGGTTCGCACCGAGGTCAAAGGCCGGGGCGACCCCGTTCAGCTGGACTACCGGCTGGAAAAAACCTCTGGCGAGGGGCTTGGCTGGAAGATTTACAACCTGAACGTCATGGGTGTGTGGCTGGTGGAAACCTATCGCAGCCAGTTTGCCCAGGAAATCAATGGCAAAGGCATTGATGGCCTGATTGCCAGCCTGAGCACGCGCAACAAGGCCAACGCCGGTAGATGATGACTGGGAATTGATCAACGACACGACGCAGCAGTGAACGAGAAGGCCCAACTGGTGGAAGTGCTATGTTGACACAGCAACTGCGCCACGGCTTCGCTCTGTTGCTGGCGCTCCTTCTGACTGCCTGCTCCAGCGTGCGTCCATGGCAAAACCTGCCTTTGCCGCCCGATGTGGCGCTGCCCGCCGCGAGCAGCTTGGCCCCGGACGTGGGACCTCCAGTCAAGCAAGACAGCTCCATGCTGTTCGCCATCACCATCTCGGGCGGCGGTGCGCGCGCAGCCGCGTTTGGCTACGGCGTGCTGGATGCGCTGAGGCAAACCCAGGTGCATTGGAATGGCCGCGACATAGCGCTGCTTGACGAGCTGGACGTGATTAGCGGGGTATCGGGCGGAAGCTTCATCGCTGCCTACTACGCTGCTTTTGGCCAGCGAACTTTCCCCGCCTTTGAAAAGGATTTTCTGTACCAGAACTTCCAGGACACCTTGATCAGCAACGTGCTGCGCCCGGCCGCCCTGTACGAATTGTCCTCGCCCTGGTTTGGCCGCACGCAATTGCTCGCGCGTCGGCTAGATGAACTTTTCAAAGGCAAAACCTTCGGCGACCTGGCCGCCCGCCCCGGCCTGTTGATCTCGGCCACGGACCTGTCACTGGGCTCCAGCTTTGTATTCAGTCAGGAGCAGTTCGAGCTGATCTGCTCGGATCTGGCCAGTGTGCCGCTGTCGTTCGCAGTGGCCTCATCGTCGGCCGTGCCCATTGCACTCAGCCCTACAACACTCAAAAACCACAATGACGTTTGCCCACGCCCGCCAAACAGCCTCAACGGTGCAGCACCTACCGATTACCGCGTGCGCTTGCTGCGGGACAGCCAGCGCTCCTACCTGGACGCGAAGACGCGGCCGTACATCCACTTGGTAGATGGTGGCCTGGCTGACAACCTGGGACTGCGCACCTTGCTGGAGCAATCGTTGGCCGCCGGCGGTATCCGCAACGCCGCGCGTCGCACATCAAAAAATGCCATTCAAAAGCTCGTGATCATTGCCATCAATGCCGAGCGTGACCCGTCCGAGCGCATTGACGCCAGCGACAAGGTGCCTGACACCTTACAAGTTTTTGATGCACTGCTGTTTGGCGCCGGCGCCCGCGTCACACAGGAAACGCTCGGCTTGCTGACCGATACCGCGCAGGTGTGGCGTAGCGAGCTCAAGCACTCGGCGGCGCAGGACAATGACACTTTCACGCCTGACGCGCAAATCTACGTCGTCAACGTCAACCTGCGCGACGCACCCGAATTACTTCAGCGCAAGGCACTTCTCCAGATTCCTACTGCATTGTCAATTGTGCGAGCTGACGTGCGTCGCCTGGTTGAGGCAGGTCGCCACATTTTGCTGGAGTCTCCCGAATTCAAGGCATTGCTCAAGTCTTTCGATGGAGATCGAAAGACATACGCTGCCAATAAGCTATTATTTTAATAGCTTATAAGATAGATGCGACGGTGGCTAGCGGCCATATTCTTATAAACTTTTGGTGGCACGCGCCAACTGTGTGATGCGTGCCCAGTCGCCCTGCGTCAGGGCGTCGGCCGGCACCAGCCAGGAACCACCGACACACACCACATTGGGCAGTGCCAGAAAGTCGGGGGCGTTGTGCAAGGTCACACCGCCGGTGGGGCAGAACTTGACGTCAAAAAATGGACCACTCCAGGCTTTGAGCATGGCCGGTCCGCCCGCTTGCAAGGCCGGGAAGAACTTCAACTCGGTAAAGCCAGCTTCCAGCGCCTGCATGATTTCGCTGCCGGTCGCCACGCCCGGCAACAGCGCCAAGCCCACATCGCGGCAAGCCTGACCCACGGCGGGGGTAAAGCCGGGACTCACCGCAAAACGGGCACCGGCCATGGCGGCCGCCTGGGCATCGGCGCGCGTACGCACGGTACCGGCGCCAACCACGGCTTCGGGCACATCCCTGGCAATAGCCTCAATGCAGGCCAGCGCCTGTGGCGTGCGCAGCGTGACCTCCAGCATGCGGATGCCGCCTGCGACCAGAGCGCGCGCCATCGGCACGGCATGGGCGATGTTGTTCAACACAATGACCGGAATCACCGGGGCGTCCTGCATCACTTGCAGGGCTGAAAATTTTGGGTTTGTACTCATCGGCGTCTCCAGATTGATAGGGGGTGTTGATTCAAGACCAGGTGCAAGCACCATGCTCGGCGCTCAGGGCATTGCGCCGCATGCCGGCAAAAAGCTCACGCCCCATGCCAATGCCATTCGCGTGCCGCAGGGCTTCGGGCATGTCGTCCAGCGTGCGGGCGGCCCACGCGTCGGCAGCAACCAGCACCTCCAGCGTGCCCGTCGTGGCGTCCAGGCGAATCACATCGCCGTCGCGCACCTTGGCCAGCGGACCGCCGGCGGCGGCTTCGGGCGAGACGTGAATGGCGGCCGGCACTTTGCCCGAGGCGCCACTCATGCGCCCGTCGGTGACCAGCGCCACCTTGAAGCCTTTGCCCTGCAACACGGCCAGCGGCGGCGTGAGCTTGTGTAGCTCGGGCATGCCGTTGGCGTGCGGACCCTGCCAGCGCACCACACACACCACGCCGCCGGCGGCGTTTTCCAGGCACATGCGGTCCAGCTCCCCTGCGCCGAAGGCTGCATGCAAAGCTTCCTGCGAGTCAAACACCCGGCACGGGGCTTCCACCACATGGCGGTCGTCCGGCACGGCCGAGACCTTGATCACACTGCGCCCCAGATTGCCTTTGAGCAACATGAGGCCGCCGTGCGGGCTGAAGGGCGCACTGGCCGGCCGCACCACGCTGTCGTCTTTGCTGGCACCGGCATCGACCCAATGCAGCGCCCCTTGCCCGTCCGGTGTGCCGGCGGGGATGCCGGTGTATTCCCGCAGACCGCCGGCGCGCACCGTCAACACATCGGCGTGCATCAGCCCCGCATCCAGCAACTCACGAATCACAAAACCGGGTCCACCGGCGGCCTGGAACTGGTTCACGTCCGCGCTGCCGTTGGGGTAGACCCGTGTCAACAAGGGCACCACTTCCGACAGTTCGGAGAAATCATCCCAGTCAATCACGATGCCGGCCGCGCGGGCCACCGCCACCCAGTGAATCAGGTGGTTGGTGGAGCCGCCAGTGGCCAGCAAGGCCACCATGGCGTTGACGATGCAGCGCTCGTCCACCACTTCGCCAATCGGCGCAAACCGACGCGCCTTGGTGATGTCGAGCACGGTGCGCACGGCTTCGCGCGTCAGCTCGTCGCGGATCGTATTGCCCGGGTTGACAAAAGCGGTGCCCGGCACATGCAGGCCCATGGCTTCGAGCAGCATCTGGTTGCTGTTGGCGGTGCCGTAGAAGGTGCAGGTGCCCGCGCCGTGATAGGCCTTGGATTCGGCTTCCAGCAACTCGGGGCGCCCGACCAGACCTTGGGCGGCTTTCTCGCGCACCTTCGATTTTTCGTTGTTCGACAGACCCGAGGTCATGGGGCCGGCCGGCACAAACACGGTCGGCAAATGGCCAAAATGCAGCGCGCCGATCAGCAGGCCGGGCACGATCTTGTCGCACACGCCGATCATCAGCGCGGCATCGAACACGTCATGGCTCAGGGAGACCGCGGTGGCCATGGCGATCACGTCGCGCGAAAACAGACTGAGTTCCATGCCCGGCGTGCCTTGCGTCACGCCGTCGCACATCGCCGGCACGCCGCCAGCCACCTGGGCGGTGGCACCCAGCCTGCGGGCTTCCACCTTGATGATTTCAGGGTAATGCTGCATCGGGGCGTGGGCCGACAGGATGTCGTTGTAGGCGTTCACGATGCCGATATTGGGCGCTCGCTCGGCCACCACGCGGAATTTGTCATTGATGGGGAGTGCGGCAAAAGCGTGCGCCACGTTCGCGCAGCCCAGCCGCTGCGCACCGGGTTTGCGCTGCGCGGTAAGCGCCAGGCGCTCCAGGTAGGCACTGCGCGTGGGCTGGCTGCGTTGGCGGATGCGCTGCGTGACGGCTTCGACGGTTTGGTTGAGTTTCATGATTTTGTCAAATGTTGGTAACTTAATTACATTGGCTATGTTACCCGGTCTGCGCGGTGTATGGTTTTTGACCATTGCACTGATTTTTGCCGATCTTCCCCCACTCACACCCCCACCCCCTCTCCCGCCCCGCCGGGCGGAAGAGGGGAGCTTCATTTGGCCGCGTCTTCAAAGGTGGGAAATTGGCTCTTGATTGGCCGCTGGCCTCAAAGTGGACGCAACTTAGAAACGGGTCGCTCAAATCAATTGATACCTCAACGCCAAATGGCGCGTGTACGCCCCACCTTTAAAGACGCGGCCAAATGTGGCAGTTAGCTCCCCTTTCCGCCCCGGCGGGGGTGGAGAGGGGTTGGGGGAGAGGGGGGGGGGAATACAAAGCATCAAAAATCAACTCCCACCCGAGTCAAAGGACAAGGTTCTGACAATAAGACCCAAAGATCAACCTGCCTATACTCTTTCCCCTATGACCTCCATCGCCCACCTCCGCAAAAGCTACGAACGCGCCGAACTCAGCGAAGACGCCTCACACGCTGACCCGCTCCAGCAGTTTGAGAAATGGTTGAAAGAAGCCATTTCCGCTGAAATCCCCGAGCCCAACGCCATGACCGTGGCCACCGTAGCGAGTAACCTGCGCCCCAGCACCCGCGTGGTGCTGATCAAGGGCTATGACGAGCGCGGCATCACCTGGTTCACCAACTATGACAGCCGCAAGGGCCAGGAGCTGGCGGGCAACCCTTATGCCGCGCTGCAGTTTCACTGGGTGGAGCTGGAACGGGTGGTGCGCATCGAAGGCATTGTTGAAAAAGTGAGTGAGGAAGAAAGCGACAGCTACTTTCACAGCCGACCGCTGGACTCGCGCATCGGCGCCTGGGCCAGCCCGCAAAGCCAGGTGATCTCGGGGCGGAGCGTGCTGGTGGCCAACGCGGCCAAATACGGGGCAAAATTTTTGCTCAACCCGCCGCGCCCGCCGCACTGGGGCGGCTACCGCCTCAAGCCCGACCATTGGCAATTCTGGCAAGGCCGCAAGAGCCGCCTGCATGACCGGCTGCGCTACACCTTGATCGAACCTGCCAGCACCTTGCCCGATGCCAAACCGGTGTGGATTCGCGAACGTCTGGCGCCCTGAGAACCCAATCAACGCAAAATTTTGCGCGCGGCCTGCTTGACGGCCTGGGTCAGCCGTTGCGCGGACGCAGGCTCGCGCTCCCAGTGGTGCCAGTAAAGCGCCACATCCACCGCGCTGCCGGGCAATACCTCCACCAGCGCGGCATGCCCCGGGCGCGCCGACAGGTCCGCCAGGTGCAACTCCGGCACCATGCCCCAGCCCAAACCGTGCGCCAGCGCGCTTTCGAACGCGTCCACAGCGGGAACAAAATGCCGCGGGTACTGGGGCGTCGTCAACTGAAAGTTCTGTGCCAAAAAGATATCCTGCAAGCCGTCCTTGCGGTTAAAGATGACCGCTGGCGCGGCCAGCAAGCGGTGCACTGACAACGCCCCGGTCTTGGTGTGGCACTTTTCGACCAGCGCAGCCGCCGCCATGCAGCAATAGCGCATCACACCCAAATTTTCGGCCAGACAGCCGCGCATGGGCTGCGCCTGCGTGCTCACACAGCCCACGACATCGCCGTTCTTGAGCGATTCATGGGTGTGATCCTGGTCGTCAATCACCAGGTCCAGCAGCAGCCGGTGCCGTGTCAGCAAAGCCGCCACACCGGGCAAAAACCAGCTGACCAGGGAATCGGCGTTGACAGCGACACACAGGGTTTGCCAGGCGGTAGCGGCGCCCGGCCTGTGACCACCCAGCCCACCGACCAGATCGGCCTCCATCAGACGCAGTTGCTTGACGTGGGCCAGCAAGGCCTGCCCCGCGGCGGTGGCGCGCACCGTTTTGCCGCGCACCAGCAAACGCTGCCCCAGCGCGGACTCCAGGCCCTTGATACGCAGCGAGACGGCCGCCAGCGTCAAGTTCAAAGCCTGCGCAGCCGGACCAAAGCCCCCGTGCTCCAGCACCGCCGCCAAGGCCTCCAGTTGCCTCGCATCCAGCATTTCGCCCACCTTCCATCAAGTATTTTTTATCATTAGTTAGTTTAATTTAGTTTGGTTTAATAAATTCGGCGCTGGCGACACACTGGCATCTTTGCACCGAGCACCTTGCGCCGACACACCATGCTGCCTCTCTCTCACGCCCTGGCCCAGACCCCTGCTTTCAACGCGGGTTTGCTGCTCAGCCTCTCGCTCATCATGGCCTTGGGACCCCAGAACGCGCATGTGCTGCGCATGGGTTTACGGGGCCAGCACCTGTGGCTGACGATTGGCCTTTGCATTCTGTCGGACGTGCTGTTCATTGGCATGAGCATTTTTGGCCTGGGTCAGTTGGGCGGCCTGTCTGACACGATCAAGAACGCCCTGGTGGGCGGTGGCATCCTGTTCCTGCTGGTTTATGGCGCCCAGGCGTTTGCGCGCTTTCGCAGCGGCGCGGCCGCTGCCATGTCGCAGGCCAACGCCAGTGATGAGGTCGTCATGACACGCCGCCAGGCCATCCTGGCCGCGCTGGCTTTTTCATGGCTCAACCCGCATGTCTGGCTCGACACGGCCGTCTTGCTCGGCACCGCCTCACTGGCCTGGGGCCAGCCGGGCAACGCGGTGTTTGGCGCGGGCGCGGCCACCGGCTCGGTGATCTGGTTTACAGGCTTGGGCGTGTGCCTGTTGTGCCTGGGCCCGCGCCTGCGTCAACCCGGCGTGTGGCGGGCGCTGGACGCACTGGTGGCTTTGCTGATGTGGGGCACCGCCCTGGTGCTGGGGCTGGGTTTGCTGGGGCTTTAAATAGCGGTCAGAGCAAGCTCGCCAGCGCCATCACCAAGGAGAGCGTCACCAGCCCCAGGCCGGTGGACACCGCCATGCTGGCCGTCACCAATTCTTCAGCGACCTGGTAACGCTGCGAAAACATGAACACATTGGCACCGATCGGCAGCGCCGCTGTCACGATCATCACGGTCAGCTGCAAGCCACTCAAGCCCAAACCCCAGCACAGCAGCGCCACCAGCGCCGGGAACGCCAGGTTCTTGATCAGACTCAAACCCAGTGCCGCCTTGAAGTGGTCCCCGATGCGCACAGCGGTCAGCGTTACCCCAACCAGCACCAGGGCCACCGGGCCAAAAGCGTTGCCCAACAACTGGAGCGGGCGATCCACCACCGCTGGCATCACCTGGCCGGTTTGTGCAAACAGCAAGCCCACGATGATGGGCAAAGGCACCGGATGAATGATGCCGTTGCGCACCGCGCCCAGCACCGTCAACAGCATGTGCTGACCGCCCCCGCCACCGGCCGCGACTTTCTCGCGGGCGACTGCCAGTTCCAGCACCACGGTGGCAAACGTCAACAGCATCAGCGCATGGACCGAGATCAAGGTGAACAGTGTCACCAAGCCGGCCTGGCCATAAGCCAGCCCCACCAGCGGGATGCCAATCATCACCGTGTTGCTGAAAGTGGCAGCCAGCGCCAGCACCGCCGCGCGGCGCGTTCCCCCTTGCCAAATCAGAACGAAGCCAAACAGCAGCATGGCCGCCACAAAGTACATCAGCACCGGTTTGAAGTTGAGCTGCTCCACGTGCACCGTGCTCATGGTGCGAAACAGCAGCGCCGGTGTGAGCACCATGAAGACCAGGTTTGACAAGTCTTTTATGGCCTCAGCCCTTATCCAGCCTGCGCGGCCAGTTATAAAACCAATAGCAACCAACAGCACCACCGGCAGCAGGGAAGAGAGAACAGGATTGATCATGCAAATTTATTCAGCGACTAAAAAACACGCCAGCTCGGCGACCGGAACCGGGCGACCAAAGAAATAGCCCTGGAAATTGAGGCAGCCCTCGCCCTCCAGAAAATCACGCTGCATCTGGGTCTCCACGCCTTCGGCAATCACCATCATGCCAAGGCCGCGCCCCATCGCCACGGTGGCCCGGACCAATGCAGCGTCTTTCGGGTTGCTCAAGGCATCGCTCACAAACGACTGGTCAATCTTGATCTGGTCCAGCGGCAAGCGTTTGAGATAGGACAACGATGAATAGCCGGTACCAAAATCATCGAGCGAAAATCCGACGCCGTGAGCCTTGAGTGCCACCATCTTGGCGATGACGCCATCAACGTCCTTGACCAGCAGGCTCTCGGTCAGCTCCAGCTTGAGCCGGTCCGCCGGGGCCCCGGTGCGCGCCAGCGTTGCCAGTACATCCGACACAAAACTCTCACCGTGAAACTGCAACGCGCTGACGTTCACCGCGATCGTCAACTGCGCAGTATGTGCTTGTGTCCGCCAGAGCTGCAATTGGCGGCAAGCGGCCTCCATGACCCATTGGCCCAAGGGCAGGATCAGGCCGGTATCTTCAGCCAAGGGAATGAAGTGCGCTGGCGCCACCAAGCCACGCAGTGGATGCTGCCAGCGCACCAACGCCTCAACACCGATCAGACGGCCCGCGTGGTTCACCTGCGGCTGGTAATAAAGCAGGAACTGGTTTTCCTGCAGGCCAAGGCGCATATCCGCCTCCATCTCGGCGCGCGCACTGATGACCGCCTGCATGTCGGGGTCAAAAAAGCGCAGCGTGTTGCGCCCGGCATCCTTGGCCTGGTACAGCGCCAGGTCAGCCCGTTTGAGTAGCTCTTCGACCGTGTCCTGGCTGGCGTTGAACAGCGCCACACCCACACTGGCACTACCGTGGTGCGTAAAGTGGCCAAAAGGGTAAGGCTGGTGCAAAGCATCAAGGATCTTCTGGCCCACGCCTTCGGCCTGCGTGGCCGCCTCAGTCTGCTGCTCGCTCAGATCCTGCAGCATCACAACAAAATCATCACCCCCCAGCCTCGCCACCGTGTCGCATTCACGCACACAAAAGTTGAGCCGCTGGGCCACTTGCTGCAACAACACATCACCCTGCTCATGACCCTGGGTGTCGTTCAGGTTTTTAAAATTGTCCAGATCAATGAACAGCAAGGCGCCATGGCGACGGCTGCGCGTGCCGACCGCCAGCACCTGTTGCAGCCGGTCGTTCAGCAGGCGCCGATTAGGCAGCCCGGTGAGCAAGTCATAAAAAGCCAGATGCTCGATTTCGGCCTCGGCCGCCTTGCGCTTGGTGATGTCTTCCTTGATCGCCAGGTAATGAATCGGCCTGCCGTGATCGTCAAAAATAGGGGCAATCGCTGCCTGCTCCCAGAACAGCGAGCCATCCTTGCGGCGGCTGTGAAACTCACCATGCCAGATGTCTCCCGCCAGCAATGTGGCCCACATCTCGCGGTACTCATCCTCTGACTTTTCGTGCGACGACAAAATGCGGGGGTTCTGCCCCATGACCTCGGCACGCCGGTAACCACTGACCTGCTCGAACATCGGATTGACGTATTCAATGAGCCCCCGGGGGTCGCTGATGACGATGGAAACCGGCGATTGTTCGACCGCCGCCGACAAGGTGATCAAGGACTCTTCTGCCTGTTTGTGCGCCGTGACATCGGACACGAAACCGTGCCATAAGACCGAACCGTCATCGAGTTTTTGCGGCGCGGCCTTGCTCGACAGCCAGCGCACCGTGCCATCCCCAAACTTCACGCGATACTCATCGACCCAAGGCGTCAACGCACGGGATGAGGCCTGGATCGATGCCGCCACACCAGCCGCATCATCTGGGTGCATCAAGGCAAAAAGCGGCGCAGCATCCTGCGCAACAGCTTCAGGACTGAGCCGAAAGATTTTGTGCAGGCCAGCACTGGCAAAAGGGAAGCAGGAACTGCCATCGGGGCGCAGCAGGTACTGAAATACCACCCCCGGCACATGGTGGGTGAGGCTTTGCAACTGCACCAGGGCTTGCCGCTGCGCCGTCGAATGGCGCCGCCTGATGACCACATACCAGGATAGAAGCACGCCAAGAACGAGCAGGAGAACACTCAGGATGACGGCTTCCCATACGCGATGCTGCAGGGTGTCCTCTTGCTGGGCAAACACGTCCTTGCTGGCCAGCCCGACCAATACCAGTACCGGGTAAGAAGCCAATTGTTTGAAGTGGTAAAGGCGTTCGATACCGTCGGTCTGGGCTTGAAAGGTCAGCGTGCCGCTGGTATCGCCGCGGGCAATACGTGCAAAGACCGGGCTCGACACGGCATTGCCAGTGAATGTCTCCGTATGCGCGGTCTTGCGGGCGAGCAAGGATCCGGTCAATCCATACAGCGCCGCGACACCCTCATGACCGAGCTGGAGTTCGCCGTAAAAACGGGTGAAATAGGTGGGATCGAGCGACACGACAACCACACCAGCAAATTCTCCGTCATTGCCCACGATCCGACGCGAAACCCGGACCGACCACACCCCATAAGCCAGATCGAACTCGGGCTTTGAGATGAAAAGCGTGTCGCTGGCAGCTTCGCGCTGGGCCTTGAAGTAGTCCCGATCCGACACATCACGATGATCGCTCAGAGGCAGGCTGCTCAACCGAAGAATCCCCGACGCGTCAACGATACTGACCTGACGAATGGTTCTCTCATCAAAAACCCCCTCGACACGCATCGTGCCAAGGTCAAGACCACCTGAATGTTCCTGATATTCAGAACGAACCAGGCGCAAGGTCTGGTCAACGCTGTAAAAGATGCGTTCGGCATGTTCCTGGCCAATCCGCGCCAGATTGACTATTTCGTTTTCTGCGCCGCCCATGGCTTTGGCGCGGTCATCGTTGATCAGACGAAAAGTATGCAGCCAGACTGCGGCAAACACCAACGCGGCCAGCAACCAGATCGGCACATGGTGATTGAGCCTGACTAGTGCGCCGATGCGTTGACGAATAAATGGCATGGCTTCAGGTAGCAAAGCGTGTGGCCCGCGTTGTTGGTGTGGCGCACCCGGTCTCGGGCTGCTTGGCATGACAACCTGGGCGCCGATAGTGATCGACTAATTTGAAAACAAAACGTCAAGTATCTTCTGCCAGGAAATCTGCCATCCTGATTCAGATCAAGTATCGGAGCACTAATTCCAGCGTATCAGACAGCCAGTCACCAGGCGTCAGCATCAGGGCGTGACTGCAGGAGTCGGTGCGATTGAGGCTGCAGTTGCACAGTCCGCACACACGCCGCGCACCGCCAGATCCAGGCTCAGGCCCTGGTAGCCCAGGGCTTTGAGGGCTTGCAAAGCGTTTTGTGCCGCCACCTCCAAATCAAGCGCATTGCCCTGCAACGCACCTTCCAAAGGCTGGTCGCGGTGGCAGCTCTGGCACTCAAAGTGCGGCAACGCATGCACGCTGGCGGGCATGGACTGGTAACGGCGCACCCGATTGACGTCGACCCGGCACAGCAGCAGACCGACTTGGGTCAGCCGGTCAATCAGGCGGTACAGCGTCACGCGGTCCAGTGTGCCACCGCCCTCGCCTGCCCCTTGTCCATCCGCAGCACTGGCATCCTGCAACGCCGTCTGCAACTGGGCGTGGGTGTAACTGGTGTCAGGATGCGCCAGCAGCCAGCCCAACACCAGACGCGCGGCGCCCGTGCGGCGCAGGCCGTGGGCTGACAGCAAAGCGTCAATCGGATCAGGTGGACTCAAGCGGGTAACAGCAGGCATGACCAGGTCAAAGTTTTTTGGAAGGCAGGCAATTATTGCAATTGAGTTGCGTTAAACTATATCGCAATTCAGTTGCATTATCGCCGCAATCGCTATTTTTTGAACACACCCAAAGATGTCACACCCGACGCACGACCACGAGCACGGCCACCCGCACGCCCCGGGATCAGACCACGAGGCGCAACAGCCCGCCCAAACGCGCAGCGTGTTGGCCTGGCCCGCCTGGCTGCGCGTGTTGGCTGTGTTGCCGGTGCTGCTGGCACTGTGGTTGGCCGTGTGGTGGGCCAATACAGGCGCGGGAGTGACCGCGTGGTAACGGTCGACAACCTGACGGTCAGCTACCGCCAGCATCCGGCCCTGCACCACATCAGCGGCCGGTTTGCGCCCGGCGCGCTCACGGCGGTGATTGGCCCCAACGGCTCGGGAAAAAGCACGCTGCTCAAAAGCATCATGGGCTTGATCAAGCCCGAAGGTGGGCGCGTCTTGCTGACCACAGCGCGCGCGCGCATGGCCTACTTGCCGCAAATGACCGAGATTGACCGCGACTTTCCGATGCCGGTGCACGACTGTGTGCTGTTGGGCTGCTGGAGCAGCGTGGGTGCCTGGGGTGGGGTCAGCGCTGACCTGATGGCCCGCGCCAATGCGGCCATTCGCACCGTGGGGCTGGAAGGCTTTGAGCGTCGCACGGTGGGGTCACTCTCCAGCGGGCAGTTTCAGCGCGTGCTGTTTGCCCGCCTGCTGATGCAAGACGCTGACCTGATCTTGCTCGACGAACCCTTCAACGCCATGGACTCGCGCACCACGGCCGCACTGTTGACACTGATCCACCAATGGCACGCACAAGGCCGCACGGTGATTGCCGTGCTGCACGACGACGCGCAGGTGCGCGCGCACTTTGGGCAAACGGTGCTGCTGGCACGCGAGCTGGTGGCCTGGGGCGACACCGCACAGGTGCTCACCGAGTCCAATTTGCAGCGCGCCCGCGCCCTGGCCGAGGCCTGGGACGACAACGCCGACATTTGCCACACCGATGAGTCCGGTGGAAAAGATCCGCTAGCAGACATCGCATTCAAAACGCAGCCCAACACGGAGCCGGTCCGTTTGCACGGCGCAACCCCATGATGGCTTGGTACCAAACCCTCTGGGACTTTTCGGTCGGTCCCTTTGCCGAATTTGCCTTTATGCGTCGCGCGCTGGTAGCCACGTTGGCGCTGGCCATCAGCGCGGCACCCCTGGGCGTTTTTTTGACGCTGCGGCGCATGAGCCTGCTGGGCGACGCGCTGAGCCACGCGGTGCTGCCGGGCGTGGCGGTGGGCTTCATGCTGTTTGGCCTGTCGCTGCCCGCCATGGCGCTGGGCGGTGTGCTGGCGGGCTTGGCTGTCGCGGCGATTGCCGGCGTGGTCAGCCGCGCCACCCGCCTGAAGGAAGATGCCAGCCTGGCTGCCATCTACCTGGTGGCGCTGGCCCTGGGTGTGACGCTGATCTCGCGCCAGGGCAGCCAGCTTGACCTGCTGCATATTTTGTTTGGCAGCGCGCTGGGCGTCGATGCGCAAGGGCTGCTGCTGGTGGCTGGCGTGGCCAGTGTGAGCGTGATCGCTCTGGCCGCGCTGTACCGGGGGCTGGTGCTGGAAACCTTTGACCCGGTATTTCTGGCCGCCTCCGCCGGGCGCGGCTGGAGCCGCCGGGGATGGATCTGGCAACAAAGTTTTTTGATGCTGGTGGTGATCAACCTGGTGGCGGGTTTTCAGACCCTGGGCACGCTGATGGCAGTGGGCCTGATGATGCTGCCCGCCGTCTCAAGCCGGCTCTGGCACGACTCTTTAAGCGCCCAACTGCTCAACGCCAGCGCGCAAGCAGCTTTGGCGGGCGTGGCCGGGCTGCTGCTGTCTTATCACCTGGACACGCCCAGCGGGCCAACCATCATCGGCTGCGCCGGGGTGTTGTACGGCCTGTCCTTGTTGCTATCGCCCGGTGGCTGGTTGCCCACCGTGCTCAAGCGCCCGCACCGGGTGGGCTGAACTTTTCTTTACCTGACTGAATCTCGATGAAACGCGCAACTGTCAAATTTTTGGCCATCTCAACACTGGTCGTCAATGGTCTTCTGCCCAGCATCAGCCCCGCCGCCGAGCCGCTGCCGGTGGTGGCGTCTTTCAGTATTCTGGGCGACCTGGTGCAAGTGGTGGGCGGCGAGCGCGTCAAGGTCACGACGCTGGTCGGGCCGGATGCCGATGCGCATGCCTTTGAGCCCAAACCAGCGCACGCCAAAACTATTCTGCAGTCACGCCTGTTTGTCATCAACGGGCTCAACTATGAGCCGTGGGCGCAAAAACTGGCCCGATCAGCCAATTACAAGGGGGAGATCCTGGTCGCTTCCCAAGGCATCAAGGTGCGCAAGCTGCCACTCGACAAAGACCACCAGCACGCCGATGCCGACCCGCATGGCTGGCAAGACCCCAGCAACGTGGTGGTGTATGTCAAAAATATAGCCAAATCACTCGCCAGCCTCGACCCAGCGGGCGCAAGCAACTATCAAAAAAATAGCGAGACCTACATCAAGGAACTGGAAGCGCTGGACCAGTTCACCAAAGACCAGCTCGCGCCTTTGAGTATCAAACAACGCCAGGTCATCACCTCGCACGATGCATTTGGCTATTTTGCAGCGCGCTACCAGATCATTTTTTTGGCGCCTCAAGGCATCAACGCCGACGTGGAGCCCAGCGCCAAAGAGGTGGCCCAATTGATCCGGCAGATCAAGCGTGACAAGATCAAGGCCGTCTTTGTGGAAAACATGAGCAACCCCAAGCTGCTGGCTCAAATCACCCAGGACACGGGCGTCACGCTCGGCCCCAAGCTGTATGTGGATGCGCTCTCCGGCCCCAACGAGCCCGGTTCAACTTACCTGAAGATGATGCACCACAACGTGACGCAGCTGGTGGCGGGCATGCAGCGCAACTGAGGCCTTGACCCGTTTGCGTTTCGTTCGATTTGTCGCGCAACCTGACCCGGATCACGCAGAAGGAATCACCGCTGGTCGCCGGTAGGCCCCAGGCGTGCTGCCGGTCCAGGCCCTGAAGGCACGATGGAACGCGGGTGTGTTGTCGAAGCCGGCCAGCGCGGCAATCCGGTCAATGGATTCGCGCGTCGTGACCAGGCGTTCAATCGCCAGGTCACGACGCATCTCATCTTTGATTCTCTGAAATGTGCCCCCCTCAAGGGCGAGCCCTCTGGACAGGGAGCGACCCGACATGAAGAGTGCTGCGGCCACCGCATCCAATGACTGATCGGCACCGGAATGGGCCAGGAGGTATTCCCGCACGCGGGTACTGGTCGGGCCGTGATCGAAAGTCACAAATAGCCAATCATCGGGCGCACGTTTGACGAACTTGACCAACTCGATTTTGGTGCGATGAAAGGGTTGCCGCAACACCTGCTCGGCAAAGCTGACCGATGTGCAGCTTTGATCAAAGCTCACCGGACCCGGAAATAGTTGGGCGTACTCGGCAAAGTGCGCGGGACGTGCAAAGCCGAAACCAAGCGTCTCAATCGGCAACTCGCGCCCCACCAGCCAAGAGGCAACGCCGTGGATGAGTTTGACCATCAGCTCATGCCCAAAGATCGTTGGTGTGGTCAGTGCGCCCAGCGGCTTGAGCGCAATGGTCACACACTGGTTCTGGCGTGACAGTTGCAGCGCGTAGTCGTCGAGCAGCAGGTTCCAGAACCGCGTGAACCGGTACATGGCAACCCATACCGAGGGCGCATCGAGCAGGCTCAGGCCCAGGTACTTGAGTGTGCCGGCGCGGATCGGCCGCGACCAAAGGCCGAGCATCTCGTCGCCAATGCTCAAAGCAGTGATCTGGTAAAGCCGCACGAACTGTTCACGCGTCGCGCGGGCGCCGCGCTGCGGGAGGAGCGTGGGCGCAATACCGGCCTGACGAAGCAGCTCATCAATCGCTTCAGGCGCCAGCATCCGCGTGGCGCCCATCAGCAGATTCTGAACAAATGACATCGGGATGGTGGGGCTCGGATTGCGCATAGGGGGTTGCCACCGCGATGGCCCACGAAGTTTCGACAAAAAATGGCGCATCTCGCAACAAAACAGGCGCAAGCTGCAATTGCTTTGGCACGGAATGCTCAGTACTATACAGAGAGAATTCGGCCACCGCTTGCCAAGCAACTGGCGCAAATGGCAAGTTAGTAGACCAGCGGTCTCAGGCTGTCCGCATAAAAGGAAGGCACTTACCATGAATACCTCCGACTGGATCACCCGCAGCGTATCCAAACTGCTGCCCACCGCAGGTTCAATGCAAAAAGTGACGCTAGCCCCCGTGGAATATAGCCAAAGCGCTATTTATATGGGAGCAGATAATAACGTGTCGACGGCTGAAACGAGGCCGACACCGACCGCCGCGGCCGTGAACCAGCCGTCAACGTCGACCAGCACGAGTGAGCGATCGACTTCCCGCTCCCTGCGCGAACGCCTGGCAGGCACCTTGCGCCACAAGGACGAGGCGCTCTCACCGCGCTTGCTGCGTCGCACACTGACCGAACTGCAGACCGTAGTCGACAGCCAGGTCAGCGAGGTCGAAGGCGGGCGCCGCGCCAGTCAGTTCGCACTTTGGTATGCCACCGCCTCGCCCGCGCAGCGGCGCGACTGCTGGCTGCTGATGAGCGAGCAGTTTGCGCCCGACCCCGACATTGTCGAGACCGCGCGCGGACACTACGAGGCGGCCCAAAACACGCCCGACGCCGGGCAAGCCGAGATCAGCTTGCGCCGGGCGCTGGTGTCGCCGCGCAGCCGCTTGCTGCAACGCTTTGCAGCGTTCCCCGAAGGCATGCAATTTCTGCTTGGCCTGCGCACCGAGTTGCTGCCACACCTGAAAGCCGAAAAGCGCCTGCTGGCCCTGGACGGCGAGCTGGAAAACCTTTTTTCCAGCTGGTTTGACGTGGCGTTTCTGGAGTTACGCCGCATCAGTTGGGATTCGCCCGCGTCGCTGATCGAAAAGCTCATCAAATACGAAGCGGTGCATGACATTCGCGGCTGGAACGACATCAAGAACCGGCTTGATTCGGACCGCCGCTGCTACGGTTTTTTCCATCCTCAGTTGCCCAATGAACCACTGATCTTTGTCGAGGTGGCCCTGCTCGACAAACTGCCTTGCGCCATCTCGCCACTGCTGGACGAAGCGGCGGCACCGGCCGACCTGGCCAAAGCCACAACCGCCATCTTTTACTCCATCAGCAGCACCCAGACCGGTCTGCGCGGCATGAGTTTTGGCGACTCGCTGATCAAGCGCGTGGTGGAGACCCTCAGGGCCGAGTTTCCCCGCCTGCGCACTTTTGCCACCCTCTCGCCGATGCCGGGTTTTCGCAGTTGGCTGGGCAAGAACGTCACCGCCATGCTGGCTCGGCTCGATGAAAAGACCCGAGCCGCGCTTGCCAGTGCCGTGGGCGCGCAGCCCTTGGCGGCAGCGGACCTGCTGGCCGCCGCCGAGCAGGCGCAGTCACTTGACGCCAGATCGCCGCTGCGCCACTTCCTGATGCAATGCGCCGCCCACTACCTGGGCCACGAGCTGGCGCAAGGCAAGCCACTGGATCCGGTGACGCGTTTCCATCTGGGCAATGGCGCACGCGTCGAGCGGCTGAACTGGGGCGGAGATCTCTCGGCCAAAGGCTTCAAACAATCCTACGGCATGATGGTCAATTACCTGTACGACCTGAAGCGGCTGGACAAGTACCGGGCGCAGTTTGCCAACAGCAAACTGGCGGTTTCAAGCGAAGTTGAAACGCTGGGGTTTTGACGGAATTAGGGGCGTTCCCCTTCGAGCGGTATGGATTCATACCGGGTGCAGGGGCATACTGCAAGCTCAACACCAGCACCCAGACAGGAAAATAATGACCATCTGCCCCATCGCCATTGCCGTCGGCTGCAAGAAATGCCCGGTCTTCAAAATCTGCCCGGTCAAGTCCCTGATCGGCGACGTCCCCAAGGCCTCAGCCGTCAAGCCTGTCGCCAAGCCAGCCGTCAAACCCGCAGCCAAATCAGCAGCTAAATCGGCGCCAGCGCGCAAAAAAACCAGAAAATAAGCCGTCTTTGCTCGCCGGTCGGTGGCGCGACAGCCAGGCCCGCCGCTCAGGCGGGATAATCGCTGCCCATGAATCCACTGCTCACTCTTTTGCAGCCCTACCCGTTTGAGCGGCTGCGGCAACTTTTCTCCGGCGTCACCCCCAATCCAGCCTTGCGGCCGATCAGCCTCGGGCTGGGGGAACCCAAACACGCCACCCCCGCCTTCATTCAACAAGCCATGATCGAGGCTATTGGGCGCACGCCCAGTGGCCTGGCCAGCTACCCGGCCACGCAGGGCGAGCCCGCCCTGCGCGAAGCCTTTGCCCAGTGGCTGAAGAAACGCTATGCCATCCACGCCGACCCGGCCACGCAGATGCTGCCGGTGACCGGCTCGCGCGAAGCCTTGTTCGCCCTGACCCAAACCGTGGTTGACCCCGGCGCTCGCCAGCTTGGGCATGAAAAACCGCTGGTGGTCTGCCCCAATCCGTTTTACCAAATCTACGAAGGCGCCACGCTGCTGGCCGGTGCCCAGCCCTACTACGTCGCCAGCGACCCGGCGCGTAACTTTGCACCCGACTGGGCCGTTGTGCCAGCTAGCGTGTGGGCGCGCACCCAACTGCTGATCGTCTGTTCGCCGGGCAACCCGACCGGCGCGGTGATGCCCTTGTCGGAGTGGCAAATGCTGTTTGAACTGAGCGACCGGCACGGCTTTGTCATTGGCTCCGACGAGTGCTACAGCGAGATTTATTTCCACGACGACGCCCAGGGTGGACCGCCGCTGGGCGGCATGGAAGCCGCGGCGCAACTCGGCCGGCTGGACTTCAAGAACCTGATTTCACTCACCAGCCTGTCCAAACGCAGCAATGTGCCCGGCATGCGCAGCGGTTTTGTGGCCGGTGACGCCGCCATCATCAAGCAGTTTTTGCTCTACCGCACGTACCACGGCTGCGCCATGAGCCCGGTGGTGCAAGCCGCCAGCACGGCGGCCTGGCGCGATGAGCAGCATGTAGTCGAGAACCGGGCGCTGTACCGCAGCAAATTCGCCCAGGTCACCCCCTTGCTGGCCGAGGTGCTGGACGTGGCGCTGCCCGACGCCGGCTTTTATTTATGGGCCAAAGTGAAGGGCAATGACACCGACTTTGCCCGCGACTTGTTCGCTCTTTACAATGTGACGGTTTTACCCGGCTCCTACCTGGCGCGTGAAGCGCAAGGCGGCAACCCCGGTGCCGGGCGTATCCGCATGGCGCTGGTGGCCGAAACCGCCGAATGCGTGGAAGCCGCCCGGCGCATCGCGCAATTTGTCAAATCCAGAACCTGAAACCGAAACGGTTTCACCTCCCGAGAAGAATTTTCATGACGCAACAACTGCAATCCATCATCGACGCGGCCTGGGAAGACCGTGCCAATCTGTCCAGCGCCGCCGCCCCCAAAGAAGTGCTTGATGCGGTCGAGCACGTCATCTCCGACCTCAACGCCGGGCGCTTGCGCGTCGCCACCCGCGAGAGCGTGGGCCAATGGACCACGCACCAGTGGATCAAAAAAGCCGTGCTGCTGAGCTTTCGTCTCACCGACAACCAGGTCATGAAAGCCGGTGACCTGGGCTTTTATGACAAGGTGCCAACCAAATTTGCCCACCTCGACGAAGAAGCCATGAAGGCCTCGGGCGTGCGTGTGGTGCCACCGGCGGTGGCGCGGCGCGGCAGTTACCTGGCCAAGGGCGTGATCCTGATGCCCTCCTACGTCAACATCGGCGCCTATGTCGATGAAGGCACGATGGTCGACACCTGGGCCACCGTGGGCTCCTGCGCGCAGATCGGCAAGCATGTGCACCTGAGCGGCGGCGTTGGTATTGGCGGCGTGCTGGAGCCAATGCAGGCCGGCCCCACCATCATCGAGGACAACTGCTTCATCGGCGCCCGCTCCGAGGTGGTGGAAGGCGTGATCGTGGAAGAAAACTCGGTCATCTCGATGGGCGTTTACCTCGGGCAAAGCACGCCCATTTATGACCGCGCCACCGACACCGTGAGCTATGGCCGCATCCCCAGCGGCTCGGTTGTCATCAGCGGAAGCCTGCCCAAGAACGAGGGCAAATACAGCCTGTACGCGGCCATCATTGTCAAACGGGTGGATGCACAGACACGGGCCAAAACCAGCTTGAACGACCTGCTGCGCGACTGATTTTTTTCGACCCCCACACGCATAGAAACCGGGACGCAAGCATGGCAACCAGCGCACCAAACGCAACACCGGGCACCTCCGGCACCATGGAGCGAATTCTTCGCCTGATGAGCGAGAAAAAAGCGTCCGACGTTTATTTGTCCTCCAACTCGCCAGCCCTGATCCGCATCAACGGCCAATGCGTCCCGATCAACAGCCAGATGCTGCCGCCCGAGGCGCCACGCAATTTGCTGGCCGAAATACTGCCACCCAACCGCCTCGAAGAACTCGAAGAGTTGAATGAGCTCAACATCGGTTGGTCGCTGGCGGGCGTCGGCCGCTTTCGCATCAGCGCGATGCGCCAGCGCGGCTCCATCGCGGCGGTGATCCGCTATATCTCGGTCGACATCCCAGCGCTTGATACGCTGGGTGTGCCCCTGATTCTGGGCCAGTTGATCATGGAAAAGCGTGGCCTGCTGCTGATGGTGGGCGCCACCGGTGCCGGTAAAAGCACCACCATGGCCTCCATCATTGACCACCGCAACGCCAACGCCACCGGCCATATCCTGACGATTGAAGACCCGATGGAGTTCTTGTTCAAAAACAAGCGCTCGGTGGTCAACCAGCGTGAGGTTGGCACCGACACCCAGTCGACCCATATCGCCCTGAAGAACGCTTTGCGCCAGGCCCCCGACGTGATCATGATTGGCGAAATCCGCGACCGTGAGACCATGTCGGCGGCCATTGCCTACGCCCAGACCGGTCATTTGTGCCTGGCCACCCTGCACGCCAACAACAGCTACCAGGCGCTCAACCGGATCCTGAGTTTTTACCCGGTCGAAGTGCGCCAGACCATGCTGGGCGATCTGTCCGCCTCGCTCAAGGCGATTGTGTCGCAGCGTCTGCTTCGCACCACAGCCGGCGGACGCATCCCGGCGGTGGAAATCATGCTCAACACCAATCTGGTGGCCGAAATGATTGAAAAAGGCGATTTCTCCGGCGTCAAGGACGCCATGGAAAAGTCGATGGCCGAAGGTGGCCAGACCTTCGAGCAAGACATCGCACGCTTGATCCTGGAAGGCGTGGTGGACCGCAAAGAAGGTCTGCTCAACTCGGATTCACCGACCAATTTGATGTGGCGCCTGCAAAACGACTTCAACGCCCGGACACAAGCGTCCGAGCCCGCCGAAGACCCGGATGATCAACCCTCCTTCACCGAAATCACGTTCGACGTGAAACACGGGTCGTGAACCACCCATTTTGAAGCTGATGCCAAAAACTCTGCACCTGGCCGAACAACTGATCGCCCGCCCCTCGCTCACGCCCGATGATGCCGGCTGCCAGCAAATCATCGCTGAACGACTCGCCCCGCTGGGCTTTAGCTGTGAAACCATCACCAGCGGCCCGGCTGATTTCCGCGTCACCAATTTGTGGGCAAAACGGGCTGCAGCCCCCGTCAAATCTGCGCAACACACTACCAAATTAGTAGTTTTTGCCGGCCACACCGACATCGTGCCCAGCGGCCCGGTGCAGCAATGGCGCTGCCATCCGTTCACACCCACCCAGTTCGATGGCAAGTTGTACGGTCGCGGCGCGGCCGACATGAAAACCTCGCTGGCGGCGTTCGTCGTCGCGGTTGAAGAGTTTTTGACGGCCCAGCCGGACACGGCTTTGGCCATCGGTTTTTTGCTCACCAGCGACGAAGAAGGCCCGGCGCTGGATGGCACGGTCAAAGTCTGTGAAGCGCTGCAGGCGCGCGGCGAACGCATCGATTACTGCATCGTCGGTGAGCCCACCTCCCTGGAGCGCACCGGCGACATGATCAAAAACGGCCGCCGCGGCACGCTCAGCGCCCGCTTGACCGTCAAAGGTGTGCAAGGCCATATCGCCTACCCGCACCTGGCCAAAAACCCGATTCATCTGGTCGCACCCGCGCTGGCCGAGTTGGTGGGCGTCGAATGGGACCGGGGCAACGCGTTCTTCCCGCCCACCTCCTGGCAGATCAGCAACATCCACAGCGGCACCGGCGCCAGCAATGTGATTCCGGGCGCGGTGGTGATTGACTTCAACTTCCGCTTTTCCACCGAGTCCACACCCGAGTCGCTGCAGACCCGGCTGGCTGCGGTGCTGGAGCGCCACGAGCTCGACTACGAGCTGGCGTGGACGCTCGGTGGCACGCCGTTCCTGACCGAGCCCGGCACACTGGTCGACGCGGTGGTGGACGCGATCAAACAAGAGACCGGCCTGACCACCGTTCTCTCCACCACCGGGGGCACCAGCGACGGCCGTTTTATTGCCAGAATTTGCCCCCAGGTCATCGAGTTCGGCCCGCCCAATGCCAGCATCCACAAGATCGACGAACACATCAACGTTGCCGATATCGAGCCTTTGACAAACATCTACCGGCGCGTGCTGGAGAACCTGAGTGCGGGGCTGAGCGCATGACGGTGCTGGAACTGATCGAAGCAGCTGCCGCCCAGCTCACTGAGGCGGGGGTGGCATTTGGCCACGGCACCGACAACGCCTTTGACGAAGCCGCCTGGCTGGTGCTGTGGCAACTCGGGCTGCCGCTCGATACACCACTCGATACACCGCCAGCAGATGCGCCCGATGCGCCGCAATTTGCAGCAAATCGGCCTGTAGCCCCAGTGGAACAGGAGCAGGTAGCTACTCTTATAAGAGCAAGAATCACATCCCGCCAGCCCGCCGCTTACCTGACGCAGGAAGCCTGGTTGATGGGCGTGCCGTTTTACGTCGACCCGCGCGCCATCGTGCCGCGCTCGCTGATTGCCGAGTTGCTGGTGAACGGCGGCATTGACTACTGGCTCAGCGATGCCACCCACGCCGTGCTGGACCTGTGCTGCGGCAACGGCAGTCTGGCCGTGCTGGCGGCCATGGCTTACCCGGACGTGACGGTGGATGCCTCTGACTTGTCAAAGGAGGCCCTGGCGGTGGCCCGCATCAACGTTGACAAACATGGCCTGGGCGGGCGCATCACCCTGATCGAATCGGATGGCTTTGCTCGCCTGCCGGGCCGCTACGACCTGATTTTGTGCAACCCGCCCTACGTCAACTTGCAGAGCATGGCCGCACTGCCGCCTGAATTTCACGCCGAGCCCGCGCTGGCGCTGGACGGCAACCGCGCCGGCGGCCAGGATGGCATGGACTTCATCCGCAGACTCTTGCGTGAGGCGCCGCAGCACATGAATGAAGACGCCGTGCTGGTGCTGGAAATCGGCAACGAGCGCGAACACTTTGAAGCGGCCTTCCCCAGGCTGGAAGCGATCTGGCTGGAAACCAGCGCCGGTGAAGACCAGGTGCTGCTGCTGACACGGGAGGCCCTGAGGGCCAACCAGGAAGCCCGGCAGGACTAGTACCAAGACCATGCAGGCACTGTTCCAGCTGACAAATATTTCGACCCCGGCAGACTATGAGATTTTCAAAGGCCTGCTGCTGGAGTACGCTGCGCGCGACCTCGACGACCCCAAAAACAGCACCATCTGGAAAGACATCGAGCAGTTGCCGGGACGCTACGCAGCGCCCGTTGGCGCCGTGGTGCTGGCAACCGTCGGCGGTGAACTGGCGGGTTGCGGCGCGTATACGGCCACGGCGCACAGCGGCATTGCAGAAATCAAACGCGTTTATGTCCGGGACGGCTTTCGTCGTCAGGGACTGGCGCGCGCACTGACCCAGGCGCTCATCAGCCGCGCCAGGCAAGCGGGCTACGCGACAGCGGCCATCTGCACCTGGTCGCACAACACGCAGGCCCTCGCGCTCTACCAACAGCTGGGCTTCACACCCATTTCATCCTTCAGAGAGCCTTCCAAAGCTCACCTTGTTTTTCTCGGTTTGCCGCTCGGCCAATCCGGCCCAGACACAAACACTCTTCTTGCATGATCACTCTAAAAAACGTTACCCTGCGCCGCGGCGCCAAAGTGCTGCTTGACGGCGCCTCCGTCACCCTCAATCCAGGCGAAAAGGTCGGCCTGGTGGGCCGCAACGGCGCGGGCAAGTCCTCGCTGTTTGCGCTGCTCAACGGCACGCTGCCGGAAGACGGCGGCGAATACTTCATCCCCAGCCAATGGCGCATGGGCCAGGTCGCGCAGGACATGCCCGAGACCGAGCAAAGCGCCACCGACTATGTGGTCGACGGCGACACCACGCTGCTGGCCGCGCAACAGGAAGTCACCGCATCGGAGGCCACCGACGATTACGACCGCATGGCCCACGCCTACATGGCGCTGCAGGATGCCGGTGCGCACGACGCGCCGGCGCGCGCGCAAGCGCTGATCCTGGGGCTGGGCTTCAAGACCACCGAACTCAACAACCCGGTCAACAGCTTCTCGGGCGGCTGGCGCATGCGGCTGCAGTTGGCGCGTGCGCTGATGTGCCCATCGGATCTGCTGCTGCTCGACGAGCCCACCAACCACCTGGATCTGGACGCCTTGGTGTGGCTGGAGTCGTGGCTCAAAAAATATGACGGCACCATGATCGTCATCAGCCATGACCGCGAGTTTCTGGACGCCGTGACGGATGTCACGCTGCACATCGACGCGGCAAAATTGATGCGCTACGGCGGCAACTACAGCAAGTTCGAGGACATGCGCGCCGAGCAGATGAACCTGCAACAAAACGCGTTTGCCAAGCAGCAGGACAAGATTGCCCACCTGAAGAAGTTCATTGACCGCTTCAAGGCCAAGGCCAGCAAGGCGAAACAGGCGCAAAGCCGGGTCAAGGCGCTGGACCGCATGGAGAAAATTGCACCCCTGTTGAGTGAGGCTGACTTCACCTTTGAATTCAAGGAGCCCGCCAACCTGCCGAACCCGATGCTGTCGATGACGGGGGTCAGTTTTGGCTACCCGCCGCCCGACGATGCGCCAGTTGGCACGCCGCCGACCGTGATCGTCAAGAACGTCAGCCGCTCGGTGCTGGCCGGTCAGCGCATCGGTATCCTGGGTGCCAACGGGCAAGGCAAATCGACGGTGGTGAAAACCATCGCCCGCGAGCTGCAGCCCCTCGAAGGCGAGATCACCGAAGGCAAGGGCCTGAACATCGGCTACTTTGCGCAGCAAGAACTCGACGTGCTGCGCCCGCTAGATACGCCGCTGGAGCACATGATTCGCCTGGTCAAGGACCTGACCGCGCTGGGCAAGATTGCCGGCCAGGCGACACGCGAGCAGGACCTGCGCAGCTACCTGGGCACCTTCAACTTTGGCGGCGACATGGTCAAGCAGGCCGTGGGCAGCATGAGCGGCGGTGAGAAAGCAAGGCTGGTGCTGTGCATGATCGTCTGGCAGCGCCCCAACCTCTTGCTGCTCGATGAGCCGACCAACCACCTGGATCTGGCCACGCGGGAAGCCCTGAGCATGGCGCTCAACGAGTTTGAAGGCACGGTGATGCTGGTCAGCCATGACCGCGCTCTCTTACGCGCCGTCTGCGACGAGTTCTGGATGGTCTCGCGCGGTGGGGTTGAGCCCTTTGACGGTGATCTGGACGACTACCAGCGCTATTTGCTCGACGAAGCCAAACGCCAGCGCGAAGCCATCAAGGAGGCCAGCAGCGCAGCGGCCAAAGCCGAGCGCAAAGCACAGGCAGAAGCAGCGGCCAAGCCCAAGGTCAAGGTGGCGTCCAGCGGCGCCAAACGTCAACTCGAACAGCTCGAAGCCCGTATGGCGGTGCTCAACGGCGAAGGCGCGGCGCTGGAGGGCCTGCTCTCCAAATCGCCGCCGCCATCCGACTATGCCGAGCTGGGCAACCGGCTCAAGGCGGTCAACGACGAACTGCAGCTCCTGGAAGAGCAGTGGTTGACGCTGTCGGGGCAGGTGGAAGCAGCGGCTGTATCTCACTGAATTTCAAGGATTTCAGGCCGTCGGGCGAGATGAACGTTATTTCACGTCAAGACTTTTGTCATTTGCTCACGCCTGTTCTTCCCCCACTCACTCCCCCCGCCCTCTCTCGCCCCGCCGGGCGAAAGAGGGAGCTAACCGCCACATTTGGCCGCGTCCCTTAAGGTGGGAAATTGGTTCTTGACGGCGCGTTGGTCTCAAAAAGGCGGTAACCCATGAACCGGCCGATCCAGCTAATTGTCAGGTTAACTCGATGCCAAGCCTAAGCTGAAAACCAGCGCAGCATCTGCCTGGGTGCTCGGTCTCGTCATACCATGCCGCCACTTGGAGGCCAGCGAGCGGTTGAACTTCTCTTTTCCCACCTTCAAACACGCGGCCAAATGAAGCTCCCCTCTTTCGCCCGGCGGGGCGAGAGAGGGGTTGGGGGAGTGAGTGGGGAAAAAACAGCTATAAATCCAATAGCTACTTAGACACAAAACACGGGGGCTAGAACCCTATTTCACTCATAAACAATGTCAGACTTCCCCGCCCCCGCCTGCACCCGCCAGCCCGCCAGCGCCGCGTTGCTGGGGTAAAACTTGGCACGTTCCCCCAGTTGCAACTCCGCCGCAGCCCGAACGCCCTCCCCCTGGCAGGTCACCGACAGCCGCACGCCCAGGCCGCGCAGCAGCTCGCCCTGCTCGGTGACTTCGCGCAGCGGCGGGTAGTCCCGGGCCATGCGGGCGATATCGGGCGCCTGGCCGGGCTGCGTGCTCACCACCAGCCGCAAAAACTTGCCAAAGCGGCAGCGCGCCTGCTCCAAATCCCAAATCTGCGTCACCGTGAGCTGCATACCGCCTGAAAAACGGTCCGGTTTCAACTGGCCCATGACGATCACCAGTTCGTCGTCCTTGAGCAAATTCTTGTGCGCGTTGATCAGCGCTTCATCGGCTCGTGCCTCGATCACACCCGATTTATCGTCGAGCTTGAACAGCGCCAGCTTGCCGCGCTGGCCGTTGATGACCCGAAAATCAGTGATGATGCCGGCCAGCAACTGCGGCTCGCGGATGTCAATCAGGTCGTCGATCTGACGCTTGGCAAAGCGGCGCACTTCCAAAGCCACCTCGTCAAACAGATGGCCCGACAAATAAAAGCCGACGGCGGTTTTCTCGAACGTCAGGCGCTCTTTCACACCCCACGGCACAGCCTGCACCAGCTCCGGCTCTTGCGTGCTCGACCCTTGCGCGTCATCGTCCATGTCGAACAAACCGCCCTGGTTGGCGTTGGCCAGTGCGGCGGCGCCAAACTCGAACGCCAGGTCGGTCGAGGCCAGCAGGCTGGCGCGGTTGAGCTGGATGGCATCAAACGCACCGGCCTTGATCAGCGCCTCGACCGTGCGCTTGTTGACGCGCGAACGGTCCACCCGCACGCAAAAATCGAACAGACTTTTGAACGGCCCCGCCACATCGCCCGAGGGCCCGACACCACGGCCTTCGCGCGCCGCCACAATCGCCTCAATCGCTTGCTGGCCACTGCCCTTGATGGCGCTCAGGCCATAGCGAATGACCTTGTCGGAGATCGGCTCAAAGCGGCTGCCACCCCGGTTCACATCGGGCGGCTCAAACGTCAAGCCCATTTTCAAAGCGTCTTCGTACAAGACCTTGAGCTTGTCGGTGTCGTCCATTTCCACCGTCATGTTGGCGCAAAAGAACTCGGCCGTGTAGTGCACCTTGAGCCATGCCGTGTGGTAGGCCAACAGTGAATAGGCGGCCGCGTGCGACTTGTTGAAGCCATAGCCGGCAAATTTTTCCATCAAGTCAAATACCTCGTCGGCCTTGGCTTGATTGATGTTGTTTTTGGCCGCACCGTCGCGGAAGATCTGGCGCTGGCGGGCCATTTCATCGGCGTCTTTCTTGCCCATGGCGCGGCGCAGCATGTCAGCGCCACCGAGCGAATAGCCGCCCAGAATCTGTGCCGTCTGCATCACCTGCTCCTGGTAGACCATGATGCCGTAGGTCTCGCTCAGCATCTCGGCCACCAGCGGGTGCGGGTACTCGACCACCTCGCGGCCATGCTTGCGCGCCACAAAGCTGGGGATCAGGTCCATCGGGCCGGGCCGGTACAGGGCGTTGAGCGCAATCAGGTCTTCCAGGCGGGTCGGCTTGGCGTCTTTCAACATGCCCTGCATGCCGCGCGATTCAAACTGGAACACGGCCTCGGTCTTGCCCTCCTGAAACAGCTTGTAGACCCGCATGTCGTCCAGCGGCAGGTTCTCAAAGGCAAAGTTTTCCTGGCCCCGGTGACGCTCGATGATGAAGTCGCGCGCAATCTCCAGAATGGTGAGTGTGGCCAGGCCCAAAAAGTCGAACTTGACCAGGCCAATGGCTTCCACGTCGTATTTGTCAAACTGACTCACCGCCGAGTCACTACCGGGCTGCTGATAAAGCGGACAAAAGTCGGTCAGCTTGCCCGGTGCGATCAGCACACCGCCGGCGTGCATGCCGACGTTGCGCGTCAAGCCCTCTAACTTGCGCGCCAGTTCCAGCAGGGTCTTGACGTCTTCTTCCTTGGCCTCGCGCTCAGCCAGCAGCGGCTCGGCCTCGACGGCATAGACGGTTTTGTCGTCTTTCTTTCGATCCGGTGGCGGCAACTGCAGGCTCACGCTGACGCCCGGCTTGTTCGGGATCAGCTTGCTGATGCCATCGCAAAAGGTGTAGCTCATGTCCAGCACACGTCCCACGTCGCGCACCGCAGCGCGCGCGGCCATGGTGCCGAAAGTGACGATCTGGCTGACGGCGTCCTTGCCGTATTTGCTCTTGACGTAGTCAATCACCAGGTTGCGGTTGGTCTGACAAAAGTCGATGTCAAAGTCGGGCATCGAAACCCGTTCCGGGTTCAAAAAGCGCTCAAACAGCAGGTTGTAGCGCAAGGGGTCCAGGTCGGTGATTTTGAGCGAGTAGGCCACCAGCGACCCCGCGCCGGAGCCCCGTCCCGGCCCGACCGGGCAACCGTTGTTTTTGGCCCAGTTGATGAAGTCGCCCACAATCAAAAAATAGCCCGGAAAACCCATCTTCACGATGGTATTGAGCTCAAATTCAAGCCGTGCCAGGTAGCGCGGCATCTCTTGGCCGCGCTGCGCCGCATCCGGGTACAGATGGGCCATGCGCTCTTTCAGGCCCTCGTGCGAGGCATAGCGAAAGTAATCATCCGGCGTCATGCGCTGGCCGTTGACCTCGGGCGTCGGAAAGTCAGGCAGCTGCGGTTTGTCCAGCACCAGGGTCAGGTTGCAACGCCTGGCAATCTCCAGCGTGTTGGCGAGTGCCGAAGGCACGTCGGCAAACAGCGCCTGCATCTGCGCGCTGGACTTGAAATACTGCTCGCGCGTGAAGCGGCGCACCCGGCGTGGGTTGCTCAAAATTTCACCGTCGGCAATACACACGCGCGCCTCATGCGCTTCAAAATCATCCGGCCCGGCAAACTGAATCGGGTGCGTCGCCACCACCGGCAAACCAGCGCGCGCGGCCAATTGCACCGTGGCCACGACATGCGCCTCATCGTCGGGGCGACCGGCGCGCTGCAACTCCAGGTAAAACCGATGGGTAAATACGCCCGCCAACTGCAGTGCAGCGTCCAGCGCGCGCGCCACATCGCCCTGCAGCAGCGCCTGCCCCACCGGCCCGGCCTGGGCGCCGGACAAGACGATCAAGCCCTCGCCCAGCTCTTTCAGCCAGTCCAGCTTGACGCTGGCCTGCGCCTTGTTGCCCTGCTGCGTCCAGGCGCGCGCCAGCAACTCCGACAAATTGAGGTAACCCTGCTTGTTTTGCACCAGCAGCAGCAGCCGCGACAGCGCGCTGGCATCCTGGCCCAGCCCTTCGAGCCAGATTTCGGCGCCAATCAGCGGCTTGACGCCGCACTTGCGCGCCGCCTTGTAAAACTTGATGGCGCCAAACAGATTGCTCAGGTCGGTAATGGCCAAAGCCGGCTGGCCATCAGCGGCCGCGGCCTTGACGCTGTCGCCAATACGGTTGGTGCCGTCAACGACGGAAAATTCAGTGTGCAAACGAAGGTGGATAAACATGGTTCATTCTAATTTGCGGGACTGACCGCCGCGAATCCGTGCTCCTTTTCCCAGGTCTTGACCCAGCGCACGTTTTGCCGGCATCAGACGGGTGCATACTCGAACAAAAAAAATGAATCGCCTGAAAATCCTCGTTGTCGATGACCATGCCCTGGTGCGCGAAGGCTTGCACCAGGTTCTGCAGGGGCTGAACGAACCGGTTGAGGTGCTGGAGGCTCCTGACTGCGAGCGTGCTTTTGAACTGGCCGCCCTGCATCCTGAGCTTGATCTGGTGCTGCTCGACTACGACCTGCCCGGCATGAACGGCCTGGAAGCACTCAAGGTGCTGGGCCAGGCGCATCCCGAGCTCCCCATCCTCATGCTCTCGGGCATGGCCAATCCGCAGATGGTGCGCAAGGCGCTGGCCAGCGGCGCGGCCGGTTTTCTGTCCAAGAACGGCCATAGCGCCGACTTGCTGGCTGCCGTGTGCCTGGTGCTGGCGGGCGAGGTTTATGTGCCCATGGACCTGCTCACGCCAGGCGCCTCCCCGGGCAAGTCGGCGCCCCAAGTCACGCCGCGCCAGGCCGAGGTCCTGGCCCTGCTGCTGGACGGCCGCTCCAACAAGGAAATCAGTGAAGCGCTGGCGCTGACCGACGACACCACCAAGAACCATGTAACCGCCCTGCTGCGCGCTTTTGACGTCAAAAGCCGCACCCAGCTGGTGCTGGCTGCCAGCCGCCAGGGCTACACCGCCTCCCCGCCGTCAGCTTGAACCGACCGGGTCAAACGCCGCAGCAAGCTGCGCAGCTTGGCCGGACGCACCGGTTTTTGCAACAGGGTGAGCGATGCGAGCGCAGCCGCCTGCATCAGAGTGGCGTCAGTATCACCGCTGATCAGGCAGGCCGGTATCGGCTGGCCGGCAGCAGCACGCAGCTGGTGAATGACCTCAATGCCGTTTTCGCCATCACGCAAACGGTAGTCGGCCACGATCACCTCGGGCGCAACGCCGCTTTTGAGCAGCGCCAACGCCATGGCCAAGCCCTCTGCTACGGCCACCTCGACCCGCCACGAATCCAACAAGCTCACCAGCGCCTCCCGCACCAGTTGATCGTCCTCAATCACCAGCACCCGCAGGCCGGCAATGTCTTCAAAGTTGCGCGGTCGCAGCGGACTGCGCCGCTCAAGGGCAACGCCGGGCGGCGCCACTGGCACGCACAGGCTAAAGCGCGTGCCACGGCCCAAACTGGAGTGCATTTGCAAGGGGTAGCCGAGCAGTTGCGCACTGCGCTCCACAATGCTGAGCCCCAGTCCCTGGCCCTTGTTGCGGTCACGCTCGCTGTTGCCAATTTGGTAAAACTCCTTGAACACCGCCGACTGATGCTCTGGCGCGATGCCAATACCACTGTCCCACACCTCAATGCGGACGTGCTGGCCGTCAGCGCCAGATCGACACGCCAGCAATACGCCCCCAGTCTGCGTGTAGCGCAAGGCATTACTCAGCAGATTGAGCAGAACACGGTGCAGCAGGGCTGAGTCGCTCAGCACCCAAACCTGCGTCGGGCGCACGCGCAAACGCAAACCCTTTTGCTGGGCGGTCAACGCCAGACTGGCCCGCAATTGCTCAAACAGATCGGCCAGCGGGAAGGGGCGCAACTGCACCTGCACCGCCTGCGCCTCCAGCCTTGAGACATCGAGCAAGCCATCCAGCAGCTCCTGCAGCGCCTGCACCGACGCATCCAGGTTGCCGATCAAATGCGTCGTCGGCGCATCGTGCGGCAACTGTGCCAGTCGGGCGACAAACAGGCCCAGCGCGTGCATCGGTTGGCGCAAGTCATGACTCGCCGCGGCCAGAAAGCGCGACTTGGCCCGCGTGGCGGTCTCGGCCTCTTCTTTTTTCTCGCGCAAGGCCTGCGTCGCCGTGGCAATCCGCTGCTCCAGCTCATCCCGGCCGGACTCCAGCCGTTGCGCCATCACGTTGAGGCCCTGCTGCACCTCACGCAAGGGGTCACCCGGCAAGACCTCGGCGCGCGCCGACAGTTCGCCAGCACCGATGCGTTCAATCAGTCGGGAGACCCGCGCAATGGGCCGAATCACCCCACGGCCCAAGCGCGCCGCCAGCAAGGCGCCGAACAACAGGCCGCCCAGGGTGATGGCAATGCCCGCCAACAGCATCTGGCGCGCTCTCTGGTTCAGCGACTCGCGTGAAAACTCGATCAACACATGGCCGAGCAGGAGCGGCGCCGGCATGGCTTGACCGGCGCCGCCGGCGGTGTCGAACTGCGCTTGATACAGGTCGTCCAGTGGTACCTGGGTGGCCGCAACCGGCTGCAGCAACAAGTCCAGATCGGCGCCGGGCTCATACTGTTCACGTTCCTGCCGATCCAGCAACGGCTGTGTCTGATAGCTGGGCTTGCCCGCGTGCGCCAACACCTTGCCCTGCGCGTTCACAATGGCGACCGAGCGCACGTCAGCCTCGCGCAGCGCGCCACCGGCCAGGGTTCGCAACTGGCTGACGTTGTCTGAAAACAGGCCATATTCACTGGCCGTGGCGAGTTGGCGGGCCAGGGACCGGGCGCGCTGGCGGTGCGCCGCATTGATGTCATCGAAGCGGGTGAACAGAAACACCGCTGCCAGCAAGACGGCAATCAAGGCCACCGGCAACACCGCGGCCAACAACATCCGGTGACGGATACCGCCCAGTTTCATGGTGCCGCCTCCCGCTGGCGCAACAGTGTGCGCAAAACAGCAGCGTCGAGCCTCAGTCCGAGCGAACGGGCCACATGCTCATTGACGTCAACGCTGAAGTCCTGCGAATACAGCGGCGTGGCCGACAAGGTCTTGCCCTGCAAGACGCCACCGGCAATGAGGGCCGCTTGCTGACCGATTTGCTCAGGCGTGACATGCAGGGCCAGCAGGGCGCCAGCCCGTACATAGGCGGGTGAAAAAGCCACCAGAGGCACACCCGCCCGGAACGAAGTCAGCAGGACATTTTGAATGCTGCTGCTGTTGAAGACCTGCGGATCGGCCAGCGCCAACAACACATCGGCGCCTTCCAGCGCGGCCTTGAGGCCCGGAAAAAGCAATTCACCCTGCCCGACGTCCGCCTCCAGCAGGCTCAAGCCCCTGGCCTGCGCGAGCGCTCTCAAAGTGGGCGCCTGCGTTTTCGACTCGGGCCCCCACAGCACGCCAATGCGGCGCGCCTCGGGCAAGGCCAACTGAATCAGCCCCAGTTGTCGGCTCAGGGGCTGATCCAGATAGAGCGCCGAGAACTGGCTCGACGCCTTGCGCCCACTGCTGCGCAAGACCCGCTCAAAACTGCTGCGCGGCAGCAGCGCGCACAGCACCGGCGTAGTCAATGGCGCCAGTGCCAATGCATTGGCGGCTTGGGCACCCAGTGCCACAAACAGCTTGGGCGTCAACACACCGGCGCCAGCCAACTCGGCGGCTGTGAGCTGCAGCATGTCGTGGCGCGACCAGCCTGTGCGCTCAAGTTCGCGCACCAAGGTGTCAGCCGCCTGCGCATAAGCCGGGCTGCGTTCACTGCTGACGATCACGACCGTGACGGCCTGCACCGTTGGTGCCGTCAGGCAGCCGAGCCAGAACGTCAGCAACAGTAAACGCAGGCGCGCCAACATGGGACCGGACCAGACTTAGTTTTCCAGCCGCAGGGTCACGAAGGCGCGGCGTTGGAACCTGAATAGCTGATCAAAATCGAGGTATGGCGAGCCCAGGTTTTGCACGACCAAGGCGACTTCGCCCCGAGTGGCACCAAATTGCACTGGCAGGGCCAGCCGCAAATCGGTGCGGGTCATCGCCAGGTGACTGCCTGATGAACCCGTCAAAACAACCGGGCCGCTATCCTGGTGCATCAAACTTAGATCAACGCCGCCCGGCAATTTCTGAAGATAGGTCAGAGAACTGGCCACTTCCGGCGCTGGCAGAACGGTACCAGTATCAATCGAATTGATGTTGGTATAGGTTTGATTGAAAATGAACTGGGCATCTCGCCAAGGACGCCATTTCAACTGGTATTCAAAGCCTTTGATGGTGAAATCCTCATCGTTGACATAGTCCCACGGCGCTGATGCCAACAGGGTTGTGCCAGCGGGCAAAACAGACTTGCGCCCGCGCACGAAACCGGCAATCCGCTCGTGAAACACACGTACATCCAGGCCCGCGCGCAGCCACGGGAAGTCACCGAGGTAACCGAACTCGCGCACCAGCAAACTCTCAGGCTGGACGGCGCCGCTGGCCAACGCGGTTACCTTCAGTAAAACGCCATTCGAGGTGTAGCGCGCGTCGGCAAATTGCTCGAAAGTACTGTTTGAACGATAGGCTTTCGACACCCCAAAACGCAAGGTCTGACCCTGGGCGACGTGCCAGTTGACCATCAGCCGCGGCGAAAAATTGTCGCCCCTGACATTGTTATTTTCGTACATGCCGCCCGCATTCAACAGGGCGTTGTCGGCAAATCGCCATTCTGCGTTACCAAACAGGCGGGTGTAATCGGTGCGCAGGACGGCATCGGTGTTGTAAAGCGCCCGCGACACCACCTCCTCACGCCTGAGCTCACCACCCAGTACCACCCGAAGTGCAGAACTGTGGCGCAGGGTGTGCTGCAGGGACAGCGTGCTGCTGCTCGCGCGGCCACTGGTATCAATGTCAATGCTGTCATCAATACCCGCCACCAGATTCTTGAATTGAATCAGCGCCGCGTTTCCGCCGTCCGGATACGCCGCCACCTGATTTTTGTAGGAGAGCAGCGAATACGCAAAACTGTTCCGAAGGGACTCTTGGGTGTGCGACAAACTCAGCGCCATATCTTCATCCGCGCCCAGACTGCGCCGCCAGTCGAGTTGCGCATAGCCAGCGCCGAAAGAACGATCGTGCGGTGGATTGTCAGGCTTGCCCACGTAGCCTTCGCCGGAATCGATGGTTAAACCGCCCGCGCGCAGCCCAACTTCATCCCTCGCACTGGCGCGCAGATCAGCGCGAAGGTTCACGCGATTGATCAGGTTGTGGCCGTTCGACCCGCTCAGACCGTCGTCACCGCGGCGGTCAAGCCCGAGGCGAAAGGTGGCACCGTCCTGGCCCCAGCCAATGCTGGCCTGCGCATCGCGAATGCCGTTTTCGCCGGTCGTCACGGCGGCCTGCCGACCCAGCGTATCGACCGTGTGGCGCGTCACAATATTGATCACCCCCAGCATGGCGCGTGCACCGTAGGCAGCGGAGTTGGAGCCGCGCAGCACCTCGATGCGTTCAATATCGGCCATCGCCACGCTTTGCAAACCGGTGGCAGTACCGCCGAAAAGATAAGGCGAGTAGACCGAGCGCCCGTCCACCAGCACCTGCATGCGTGCCGAGTAGGCGTCAAAACTACCGTGGTAGCTGGCCAGTGGCGCGCCGGTTTCAAACGAGGTACTGGTCTGGAACCCGGGCACCAGACGCAGCAGGTCAGCCACGTCGCGTGCGCCGGAGAGCCGGATCATGTCGCGGTCGATGATGGTCACGGCACCCGGCGTCTCGTCCAGGCGCTGCGGCAGCCTGGATACCGACAACACAAGCGGCATCTCGGTCAGAAAATCGGTCTCGGACAGCGCCGTGGCGTTCGCGGCGCTGACGCTGACGGGCTCAGGTGTCTGCGCAATGGCCAGTCCGAGGCTGCCAAGCTGGCAGATCAGGGCACCCAATAGACGCAGGGTCGGCGCTAACATATTGTTTCTCATCATTACATTTTGCCTTGTCCGCCAGCCGTGCTCCCAAGCCAGGGCGCGGGCAAAGCGGCGCAACAACGTCATGACGTGCCCCATCAGGCAACATGGGTCACATAATGACGCACCATGTCCAAATCTGCACGTTCCACGCTTGATCTGCCCGTGGCAGTCACCACCGACCCAGCAACCGGTCTGCGCCACAAAGTCGGCGACGCCATTCTGGGGCTGGTGTTGCGCGTGCCCGCTTCCAGCGAAAGAGAAATTGAACAGCCCGAAAAGCGCGCCCGCGCGCTGAGCCGCGCCGCCGCCCGCCAGGCTGGTGTGATGGCCGGTTCGCTGGCACTGCCGCCGGGCTTTCTGGGCTGGCTGACGGTGCTGCCAGAACTGGTGGGGGTATGGAAGCTGCAAGCGCAACTGGTGTCAGACATCGCGGCGGTCTATGGCAAACAGGCCACGTTGGGCCGGGAGCAGATGATTTACTGCCTGTTCAAGCACGTCTCGGTGCAGTTGTTTCGCGATGTGGTGGTGCGCGTGGGCGAGCGCTATGTGGTTCAAACCGCGTCGCTGGGGTTTATTCAATCGGCCGCGCGGCTGCTGGGCGTCAAGGTGACGCAACGCATCATTGGCAAGAGTGCGAGCCGCTTTGTGCCCTTGCTTGGCGCAGTCGGCGTCAGCGCCTACGCCTACTTTGACACGCAACAAGTGGCCAAGACGGCAATCGACTTGTTTTCGAAAGAGATCGTCATCGATGCCGAAACGCCGTCGCGCTGACTTCTTGTAGACAAAACAGGGCTCTAGCCACCGTCCTATATGGGTGATGCGCTTTGATTTTCTTAGTGCTTCATTTTTTTATGTTGGGCATCGACAGAGCCACTAGCGCAATTCTTCCAGCGCAATTCTTTTTTCCGGCGCGGTATTCCCCCCTATCTCCCCCGCCTCTTTCCACCCCCGCCGGGGCGGAAAGAGGAGCCCCATGTGGCCGCGTCTATTTAGGTGGGAAATTGGCACGCAATGGCACGTTGACCTTCAACTGATTGAATGGCTTCGAGGTGTGTTGTCACCACTTCGAGGCCAACGCGCAGTCGCGCATGTAGTTCCCGCCTTTGAAGACGCGGCCACATGAAGCTCCCCTTTTTCGCCCGGCGGGGCGAGAAAGGGGTTGGGGGTATGAGTGGGGGCAAGAACGCCAAAAAATCCCAAGCCCTTCAAGAACCCGCCCGCTTGTCTTCCTTGATTTCCTTGACCTCCGCGTCAATCACATCGGAGTCGTCGCGCCGGGGCGCAGCGCCGTGCGCTGGCGGGCGATAAAAGTGCTGCCACATCGCTTGCCGATTGACCTGAAACGTCCAGGGACGCACCGGCTGACCGGTCAGCTTGGCCCACAACGCGCGCAGCAGCCACAGCACCAACACCAGCAAGGCGGCAACCAGCAGACTGGCCATGAAGATCAAACCCGCCAGTAGCAGCACCACCCGCACAACAAAACCAAAAATCGTATTCATCATCGCTTTCAATTCAAAACGCCTGTCCTTAACTTTTACCTCTGCCCTGACCTCAACTGCGGTCGCGGGCCCCGAATGCAAGGCAAGGGCTCGTCAAGCTACATCGCCCGCAGCACACCCGCCGAGCGGCGCAGCACCGCGTAGGCGGGCAAGCCCTGCAGCATGCGCCGCCCAAACGCCATGGTGAGCAGGCGCCGGTCATAACAGATGACGGTCGCCACATCTTCTTCGGTGCGAATCGCCCGCCCCGTCCACTGCAGCAGCCGGATACCGGTGGCAGGCACCACCAGTTCGGAAAACGGGTCGCGCCCGACACTTTTGAGCCACTCGGAGCGCGCTTCTTCCACCGGGTCCGACGGTGGACTGAAGGGCAATTTAGCAATCAACACGGTTTCGCACAGCCGCCCGGGCAAGTCCAGCCCTTCGCCAAACGACTGCAGGCCAAAAATGACGGAAGGCCGCCCCGCCTCCACCCGCGCCTGATGCGTGGCCAGCAGCCGGGTGCGCGCCATTTGCCCCTGCACCAGCACCACGTCCTGCAGCGTGGGGCTCAGGGCGTCGACCGCCGCTTTCATCTGCACGCGCGAGGTGAACAGGGCCAGCGCGCCATGTTCGATTTGGCTCAGATCGAGCAGCAACTCCGCCACCAGCTCGCGTGTGTAGGCCTCGACGTTCTTCGGGTCAGCCACGGTCTCGACCACGATCAAGCGACCTTGGGCGGTGTAATTAAAAGGGCTGGCGACCTCCAGCGTGGACACCGTCTCGTCGTTGTCGAGCCCGGCTTCCTGCAGAAAAAAATCAAAACTGCCGCAACTCGTCAGCGTCGCCGAGGTGATGACGGCGCCGCGCACCTGGCGCCACAGGCTTTGCTGCAACAGCTCGCCCGGCACAATCGGGCAGGCGTGGGCACTCATAAAAACCAGGCCCGAGCTGGTGTCGGACTTGAGCCACTTGGCCAGCGGTTGCGGCCCCTGTTGCAGCAGCATGCCGCTGGTGGCCAGCACACTGCCCAGCCTGGGCGCCATCGGACCGAGCTTGGCGTACAGCAGGGAGCTGCTCAAGGCCAGCGCCGGGTCTTCCTTGGCGCGCCGTTTCAGCTCGGCGCCCAGGGCTTCGAGCACGCCGGACAAGCCCCTGGCGTGGCCCTGAATCAGCGTCATCGGCTCCAGCAAGACAACCGGCAGCACGCCGTTCTTGAAGCGCTGGGTGCCGTCGTAGCCAGTGCCGCCGGTCCGCAACAAATCCATGGCGATGCGGCTGACATCGAGCAAGGCGGTCTTGAGCTGCTGGGCCAGGGTGTTGACGTCCTGATCAGGCGTCCGACTGATCTTCTCGCTCACCTCCAGCAAGATTTTGGGCAGTTTGTCGAGCCAGCGCAGGCTTGATAGGTCCATGCTGCTGGAAAACTGGTCCAGCGCGACGGCGGGCAGGTGGTGCCCTTCGTCAAACACCACCAGGCATTTTTCCAGCTCGGGCAGCGCATTCATGCCGAGCGAGGCCAGCACCAGGTCATGGTTGGCAACGATGACATTCGCTTCGGCCAGTTGCGTGCGCGCCTGGTAGTAGCTGCAGTCGCGAAAACGCGGGCAGTGCCGCGCGGTGCAGCTGTGGCGCTCCGCCGCCACCGCCGACCAGTCGCGCGCGTCGGGCTGCTCGGCGAGCTTGTCGCGGTCGCCGTCCCATTTGCCTTGGCTCAAGGCAGTGGCCAGCGCGTCATAGAGCTTCATGCGCCGCTCTTCAGGGTCAACACCCTGCAGCTGGGCGGCAAACGCTGCGCGCGTGGGTGGCGTGTCTTCATCCACGCCAAACAGCTCCTCGTTCAGTTCATCGCCGCCCGGACCGGCCAGGCGCTCCAGCTTGAACTTGCACACGTAGCGGCCACGCCCCTTGGCCAGCGCAAAGACAAAAGGGCTTTCCAGCACCGCGGCCAGCGCGGGCAAGTCCTTGGTCATCAGTTGCTCTTGCAGCGCCACCGTGGCGGTTGAAATGACGACCCGGGTTTTGCGCGCCAGCGCCAGCGCCACGGTAGTGGCCAGGTAAGCCGCCGACTTGCCCACGCCGGTGCCGGCCTGAATGACCGCAATAGACTTGTTGGGCTCGGCATGCTCGCCCAGCGTCACGCCCGACAAGGCACTGGCAATCTGCTGCGCCATGTCACGCTGGCCGGGGCGGGAGCGAAAACCCGCCGTGGCGTCCACCATCTGGTCAAAAGCGGCCAGCGACAGGCCCGCCAGATCGTCGGTACTCAAGCGAATGACTCCTGATTGGGTTGTTTGGATTGATTTTGCACAGCGGCTATTACACCGCCTTCACGACCTCAGCCGCCCGGCACCCGGCCAAAAAGGGCTTTATGCCGCCACGCTGGCGCCAGCAGCGCCCGATGGCCCGACCGGTTCACGGACATACCAACAAGGAGTAGAAAGGCAGAAACGAACGCTGCCTGACCACCGATAAGTATACGACAAATCAGGCTACAGCCCCCGTAAAATAGGCATGTATAGCTACTATAAATATAGCAAATGACAAGCGTCGCCGGGCCATCCAACCCGAATGCTATGCTGCACGCCCAAACACAGGAAGATTACCGATGCAAGAAGGAACGCGCCTGGCGGCTGTCGATTTGGGCTCCAACAGCTTTCGCCTTGAAATTGGACGGATTGAACACGGTCAGTTCTTCCGCACAGAATATTTGAAGGAAACCGTGCGCCAGGGCAACGGCCTGGATCCTGACCGAAATTTGACGCCTGAGGCGATGCAGCGTGGCTGGGATTGCCTGGCACGTTTTGGCGAACGTCTGGCTGGCTTTGGTGCGGCCGAGGTACGCGCCGTGGCGACACAAACCTTGCGCGAAGCGCGTAACCGGGTCGAGTTTTTGAAGCCCGCCAACAAGCTGCTGGGGTTCCAGATTGACGTCATCTCGGGCCGGGAAGAAGCCCGTCTGATCTACCAGGGCGTGGCCCAGGCGCTGCCGCACGGGGACGAGCGCCGTCTGGTGGTTGACATTGGCGGGCGCTCGACCGAGCTGATTCTGGGTCAGGGCCTGGAGCCCAGCCAGATGGAGTCGTACCGGGTTGGCAGCGTTGCCTGGTCGAGCCGCTATTTTGCCGACAACCAATTCACCAGGCGCGCCTTTGAAATGGCGGAAATTGCGGCCAAGGCGGTGCTGGACGAGGCGCTCAACACCTACCGGCGTGACGCCTGGGACGTGGCTTATGGCTCGGCGGGTACCGTGAACGCGGTTGCCGATGCGTTGGCCGCGGCGGGCTGGCCGACAGGCTACGTGAGCCGCGAAGGACTGGACTGGCTGCAAGACAAGTTGCTCAGCGCCCAAAGCGCTGATCGTCTTCGGCTGATGGGCATGCGGGAAGACCGGCGCGCCATCATCGGTGGAGGCTTGAGCGTTTTGCGGGCGGTTTTCGACTTGCTGGAAATCGATCAAATGCAGCAGACCACGGGCGGCCTGCGGCACGGACTGTTGTTTGACTTGATGGGCGCCACGCAAGACCAGTCCGATGTGCGCGAGCGCTCGGTACAACGGTTGGCCACCAAATTTGGAACCAATACGGCACATGGCCTGCGCGTTGGCAAAGTCGCCAGCCACTTGCTGGCGCAGCTTCAAGGCAGCGTTTTGAAGCCGCAAAGCCTGCCCGAGGACCCACTGGCTGAACGCATGCTGCGCAAGCTCGAATGGGCGGCCCGATTGCATGACATTGGCAGCCACATTTCCCACAGCGACTACCACAAACACGGCGCCTACATTCTGGACAATGCCGATGCCATGGGTTTTACCTTGCCCGAACTGCACAAGCTCAGCCTGCTGGTCTTGGGGCACCGGGGCAAGCTGCGAAAACTTGATGTGGACTTTGAAGACGAGCTGTTTGTCCAACAACTGCTGTGCTTGCGCCTGGCGGTCATTTTGTGCCACGCCCGTCGCGACCCCGACCTGGGCGGTTTGACACTGACGCGGACGGGCCGTGCCAACAGCTTCAGCCTCGACTGGCGGGCCGGCTGGGCCCAGGCTTTTCCCCAGTCGGCGCACCTGTTGCGCGAGGAAGTGCTGGCGTGGCAAAAAACACCTTGGTCATTGACCCTCAGCAACGGCTGAAGTCGGGGGTTTCGCGCACAGAGCGAAATTAGTGCCATAGTCACCTGCCTGTCACAGGACAAAACTATCCTCGGTTTTTCATTGACCGGGAGCGTCTTTCATGTTGAACCGTCGGGTTTTGGGTTTTGCCCCTGTTGCCGCTGCGTTGGCCGGGTGCGCTAGCGCTCAAAAGAAATGAGGGTGTATCCGTCTGAATGGACCCGGCGCAGTCTCTTGCGCGGCGCAGTGAGTCTGGCTGCGTGCACGGCGGCATCAGCCTGGCCGCAGTCAGGAAAATCTGCAGGCGCCCCGCGTATGCTAGTCGTGGCCCAGGTCGTGGACAACACACCAAGTCAGCTGGACGTGTCCAGGGACTTTCTGATTGGGTCCCGCGCTGCCTGGCAAGAGGTCAACAAAACAGGGGGCGTCAATGGACGCTCTATCCAGCACTTGGTCCTGGAGGTCGACGGCAGTTCCACCAGCCTGCGTGCAGCCCTTGAGACGATCAAGAAAACGGCCAATTGCGTGGTGCTTTCCGGTACAGCGGGTGACCGTGCCGCCAGCCAGCTCGTGGCATTGTTGAAGCAAGATCAGCACGACATTGCCCACGTTGCACCCTGGTTACAAAATTCTGATCTGGATGGGGACAATCGCACGTTTCCCATTTTTGCATCGCGTCAGGATCAAATCGCGCAAGCCATTAAATCGCTGTCCTTGATGGGCGTACCTGAGATGGGTGCCGTCTACGCGTCTGAGCAAGAGTACTCACTGTACCGCGACGATGTTGAGCGGGCGAGTGCTGCCTTGAAAATCAAGCTCATGTCTTTCAAACCAGGTGCAGGTCTGGCACAAGTTGGAAAAAGCCTGAACGCCGACACGCCCCGGATTCTGTTGTTTATGGGCGGCACACCGGAGCTCATGCAGTTTACCCAAAGCATTGACCAGCAGGCTCGGCAACGCTATCTGGTTGCGCTGGCTGATGTGAACCTGCAAACCCTGATGCAAATGGGTGCATCGCGCCATACACCCATCATGGCCACGCAGGTTGTCCCCATGGTCAACTCCCCGTCGCCCCTCGTGAAGTCCTACCGTCAGACGCTGGCTCGACTTTTTGATGAGCCGCCAACACCGCAAAGTTTGGCCGGTTATATCGCAGCACGCTACACAAGTGCAGTATTAGGCACCGTGGAAGGCGTCGTGACACGCCAGACTACCTTGCAGGCATTTCAACAGCGTCATGCGGTTGACCTGAGCGGGTTTCGTGTCAGCTTCAATACGCAGGGACGCGGCGGGTCCTACGTTACGCAAAGCATGCTTACCCCGGACGGTCGGCTTGTGGGCTGATGATTCTCAGCGAGTGCTGAAGTCGAGGGTATCGCGCACCAGCAGTCCCACGTTATGGGTCTTGGCGTCGTGCTTGGCCCGTGCCGCCTCCGACGCGACCTGCTCGGCATTGGCATACTCATCGCGCGCGACTTTGACGGCACCGATCGAGATGGTGGTCAAAGGGAAAAATCGGGGTACTCCAAAGCGATCTTCAGCTTCAATACCGCCAGCCGCACGCGCCGACGGATCAAACAGCTCCACCGCGCGCTTGGCAAATTCAGCGATGAATTGCTCGCATTGCACCCGCCAGTCATCACTCTGATACAGGATGATGAAGTCGTCGCCACCAACATGCCCGACAAAATCACGCCGTGGATCACAATGCGCCTGGGCGAGCCGGGCCACCAGACGAATCATTTCGTCGCCGCGCCAATAACCATATTGGTCGTTAAAGGGTTTGAAATTATTCAGATCGGCGTAGCAGGCAACAAAATCAACGCCACTGTTCAAGAGCCGCTCGATATGTTGACTGATCGGAATATTGCCCGGCAAAAAAGTCAGTGGGTTGGCATGGCGGGCCGCTTCAATGCGTGTCTCCGTGACTGAGCGAACCAGCTGATCGCCGGTGCCCAAGCCAGCATAGCGGCCGTTGTCCGTCACGACAAATCCATCGGCGAGGTAACGTTGGTCGTCCGACGTGAGAATGCCGATCAACTCGTCAACATTGTGGTCGCGCTCGATCAAGCGGGGCTCCAGATTGGCATGAACCAGGCACGGCTTGCGGCCCCATACCTCACGGTAATACAGCCTGCTGTATTCGTTCATAAAGCGTGAACGGTTGATGATCCCCACCGGGCGGGTGCCGTCAACAACTGCCGCGGCATGCAGCTTGGTGTGCGTCATAAACAGCGACGCCAATTCATCGTTGGTCGCATCCAAGCCGACAGCAGGCGCCTCCAGCACCAACAGGCGTTTTAAGGAGCCCGCGTTGGACGCCCGCCGCAACTCGGGGAACACGGCGACCCGACGGTCCTGCATCACGGCCATTGCCGGCTCTTCAATCTGCTCCCGCGGCAGTGCGGCCGGGCGCCCCAGAAGATAACCTTGGCCATAAGAAATGCCGAGATCGCGCAGAACGCGCAAGTCGTCCTCGGTCTCAATGCCTTCGGCGACCAGGGCGGTATCAAAGATGGCGGCAATTTGTTGCAAAGCCTGAATCGTCTTGACTTTGTCGGCGTGCAGGCTGAGGTCCTTGGTAAAGTATTTGTCGATCTTCACGATCTCGGGCTTGAGTTGCGACCACAGGCGCAGACTCGAGCGACCATCGCCAAAATCGTCCAGTGCGATGGAGACGCCGATCGCACGCAGCTCGCCCACGACGCTGGCGAAATAATCCATGTCGGTCACCCGCTCATACTCGGTGATCTCCAGCACCAAGCGGCGTGGCAAAACACCCAAGCCGCTGACCATCTCGATCAGGGCATCACGCCCGCATTGTTTCAAGACCTGAACCAGCACCTGCGCGCTGATATTGACAAACAGTCGCCCATTTTGAAGCAGCGTGCCCCACTGATCCAGTGCGGCAATGACACACAGGGTTTCAAACTCGAAGTTCAGCCTCTCATGTGCCGCTGCTGCCAACAACATATCGGGCGTATGCAATGAGGTGCCTTGTGGCCCGCGAATCAGGGCCTCATGGGAATAAATGGCACCACCCTCCAGCGACACAATGGGCTGATAGACCGGGTACAGCCCGGTGCCGCGCATCAGGTCAGCCAGCGGCCCGCAACCACGCCGCACGGCATAGGAGCGCGTCACCATCAGCATCGACCTGGCACTGCCGATCGGCCTGTCGCGCGTATCAGCTGAATTAAAGTTAATGGCAGGCCGCGCCGTCGCTGCGCCCGCTTGAACCATGTTCAATAGCATTGCTTTCTTTCAAAAAACAGGAATGGTTTCAGCGTGGCAAGCTGCCGCCCCCCTCAGCGAAGGGCCAGGGCAAGCGCCGGCAATCGAAACTGCCCGGCCATATCCCGCAAATCGCCAGCCTGCGCCTGCAAGCTTTGGGCAGCGGCCGCCGACTGCTCGACGACGGCCGCGTTTTGCTGGGTCATTTGATCGAGACGACTCAGAGCCGTATTGATACTCGCCATGCCGGCGCTTTGCTCACGGGTGCCGGTGCTGATGTCGCCAATCACCTGCACCACCCGCGCCACGGCATCATCGATGGCGCTCATGGTGTCACGCGCCTGGCGTACATTGAGCGTACCCAGTTTTGCCTTGTCCACCGAGACGCCGATCAAGGACCTGATTTCCTGCGCTGCCACGGCGCTGCGGTTGGCCAGCGCGCGGACTTCGGCGGCCACCACCGCAAAGCCGCGCCCGTGCTCACCGGCGCGAGCAGCCTCAACGGCGGCATTGAGCGCCAGGATGTTGGTCTGGAAAGCGATGCCGTCGATGACTGCCGTGATCTGCGCAATCTGGTGCGACGACTGGCTGATGTCGCTCATGGTCTGCATCACTTCGGTCATGGCCTTTCGGCCGGCTGTTGCCTCCACAGCTGCCGATCTGGCCAGTGCTTCGCCGCGCGAGGCTGCCGCCAGGGACTGATGCAGGGTCGCCGCGATCTGCTCCACCGCAGCGGCGGTCTGCTGCAGAAAGGAGGCGGCCAGTTCGGTTCGGCTGGAGAAGTCAAGATTGCCAGTTGCGATCTGCGTGGCGCCCTCGGCCACACCGTGACTGGCGCCCTGAACTTCAGACACCAAGGTGTGCAGAGACGACTGCATTCGGCTCAGTGCGGCCAGCAGGCGGCCGCCTTCATCGCGATCGTGTCCGTCGATGGGGTCACTCAGGTCCAGCGCCGCCACCCGGTCAGCGGCATCCACCGCCTGATGGATGGGCCGGGTGATGGCCCGCACAAGCCACGCCGACAGCAGGCCGCCCAGCAACAGGGCCCCACAGCCAAAGAGAACCAAACCCCATTGCGCTGACCGGCTCAAACCAGCTATTTCAACGACAGAAGCATCGATCCTGGCCTGCCGGGAATCCCGCAGCCGGGCAACGGCTTCCAGCAAGGCCTGCGCAGCCGGGGAAAAACGCTTGGCATACACCTGTTCAATGTTGGCCGTCACACCGCCATCGCGGGCGAGCGTCAATTCTTGCCGCGCCCGCAAAAATTCGCGATTGGCCTGCAGCATGTGCCCAAGCATCAATTGATCATCGGGACTGCTCAGCCGAGAGCCCAATTGACGCAGCAACTCGTCCACTACAGTGGAAGTCTGGTTGATCTCCGGGGTCAACACATCAGCGACTTGGGGTTCCGAACTCAGTGCGAAGGCCTTGGAGCGCGCCACATTGAGCGCGAGATGCCGGTACAAATCCACCGCCAGACGCTCGGTAGCCATGGCGTCATCGACCATGCGGCTGGTCTCGTTGGCCACTCGCTGCAAAGACCAGACCCCCAGCGCCGAGCCCAACAGGGCGACCGCCAGAACCAGCGACAGCACGACCCGTATTTGCCGCGAAAATGACCACGCGCCATTGAATTTTGAAAGTACTGTGCTCATGGTCATGGCTCGCATCACGCGCCCAGAAAATGCTTGCGGTAGCGCGGCGGCAAGTCGTTGATGCGCATCAGCATGGGGAGGTCGGCCGTGTTGAAATCCGGGTCCCAGGCGGGCGCCCCCAGAATCTTGGCGCCCAGTCGCAAATAGCCCTTGATCAAGGCCGGCGGCTCGACGCTCAGGCTGTGGTACAGCCGATCCACGGGCAGCGCCAGGCGCGGATGCACCTGGTGTTCGATCGGTGCCAGATGCGTTGCCTTGAGTTGATGCCAGATGCTGGCGGCCACATCACCGCTAACGATGCCGTTATGCAGCATCGGAATGCTGGCGCAGCCAATCATGGTATCGAGCTTGTTGCGCACCATGAACTCGGCCAGCGCGCCCCACAAGGCCATGATCACGCCGCCGTGACGATAGTCTGGATGCACGCAGCTTCGCCCCAGCTCCACCATGCGCTCACGCAGGCTGCGCAGGCGGGTGAGGTCAAACTCAAGGTCGCTGTAGGTGCTGCCGACGCGCCGGGCCTGGGCCGGCGTGAGCAGGCGGTAGGTTCCCACCACCTCCAGGGTCGATTCGTCGCGCACCAGCAGATGCTCACAATAGTTGTCGAACAAATCCACATCGTGGCCGGGTACGGTCGTATCCAGCCGGGCCCCCATTTCCCGGGCGAAAACCGCAAACCTCAAGCGCTGCGCTTGCCGCACTTCGTCCGCGTGTTGGGCCCATGAAACCACGAGGCCGGCGCGTTCGACAGGCGCGACTGGTCGTGGATTCGATACAACCAGAGGCGCGTGAGGCCGGTGAAACAGGCTCCGGGGCAAAGATAGCGGCGACAAAGGAAAGGTGGGGCTGGGTAGCTCTCTCATGACTTGCTCCTTTAAAGAATGGGACAAACCCGAATTGCATCGTGGTGAACCCGATGTTGGCGGCCTGGCGTGACAACACGATGGCAACTTCATGGCAGTTGCGTGACAGGATTTGCGCTCGCAGTTACGCCTGCTGGCGCCTGATCGCCAGCCATGGCGAGGTGGTGGCGGCCGTAACAATTCAATCCATGGTGTTTGGCAACAGTGGCGGCCCCGCTGGCGCCAGATGCCTGCGCATCACGACATCAGAAAAACCATTTTTTCATGTCAACGGTTGATCGTCGTCCAATGCCATCGGTACTCTCCGAGAGCCAGGCCGTGGCGCGCTCACGCCCCTGACCGCACAGCAGCTCGAGAAACGGCGCGTGCGCCAGCAGCTTGGTTTCGGTGCGCTGCAGGCTGACCAGCTCACTGGCGTCAATCATGTGAAACCGCATCTTCTGCAAGCGTCGCTCCAGCCTGCCCCAGGTCATAAATGTCGGGCTGGAAAATTCAGCCGCATGAACGAACATCCGCATCTCGCGCATGAAGTTGGCACTGAACGCCAGTTCGGCGATGCGCGACTCGATCTCATCCACTGTGTTCGGTGTGCCTTCGCGTTTCAGCGGACTCAGCAGCACCAGCAACACATCGCGCGAATCGCAGTCGTAAAACAGCGGGAATACCGCCGGATTGGCCGCGTAGCCACCGTCCCAATACGGCTCGCCATCGATTTCCACCGAATGATGTATCTTGGGCAGGCAGGCGGAGGCGAGCATCACGTCGACGCTGAGTTCTCGCTCGCGAAACACGCGCAGCTTGCCGGTATTGGCCTGCGTGGTGCCGACGAACAACTTGAACGGACTGCGCGCGCGCAACTGCTCAAAGTCGACCAGCCGATTGAGCAGATCGCGCAAGGGGTTCAGATCAAAAGGGTTGAGCTGTGCTGGCGAGAAGTAGCCGGCCCAGTTCACCAGCAACTTGCTGGCTGGCGACAGGCTGATCGCCTCGCCCTCACCCTGGGTCATCAAGCCCCAGGGCATCTGCTTGCCAACTTCGGTCCAGAAGTCCGACAGACCCTGGCGAGCGCCATCGCGCCCGCCCTTCATCCAGCCGTCGGCAAAGACCACCGCGTTCATGGCCCCGGCGCTGCTGCCGCTCAGGCCCTCGAACTCAATGCGCGGGTCTTCCAGCAGCGCGTCCAGAACGCCCCAGGTGAAGGCACCGTGCGCACCACCGCCCTGAAGCGCGAGGTTGAGCGGGCCGGGCGACGGTTGCACCAAGCGCTTGAGCCAGGCAAGGCCCGACGGCCTGGTGACGCCTGGGTGCGCGGGTGTTGCTGCGCTGTCAATCAAACGAACTCCTTCGCGGTGTGAGAACCGCCCTACCTGTGCGAATCAGTATAGGATTTTTCTGTGTCACCGTGCACACACTGGCCGAACAGCCCTGGGCCTTTCGTCAAGCGGTCGATCGTGCACAAGGTTGCACAAGGCCACGCCCGCGTTGTCGATCAATACCAGTCCTGTAGCGCCTGTGCATGGTGTTGCGCCCGGGTCTCATGGCCTGGAAGCCAAAGTGGGTGACCGCACGCAGCGCGCGACAAAAAGTCCAATAGCAACTGGTGCTGGCGGAGCACCCGCTGTTGGCGGTGCTCGATCAGGGGATTAAAAATGCCGTGCCGCGAAAACAGCTGGCGTGGATTCTTCTTCACCCAAAGCCAGGAACCCATCTCCAGCGTGAGCGGCAGAAATATGTTTTTGGCTTGCGCACATGACTGTTGGTACAAATGGTCCCACAAATCCCCATGCGCAAGGTACTGCAAGCTTTGCGGTTCAATAATGTACCGGTGATGGCTGTTCGACTGCACAAAAATGCTCTTGAGGGCATGCATCTCTGCCAGGTGGGTGATGGGCACCCGGGTATGGGCATAAGGAAACCAGATGCGGTCGCTGGCACCAAAACCCGAATGACAATCCACGCTCAGGCTGAAGCTGCGGGGCAACAACTCAGTTTTCACCACATCGGTCACGGCCTGATTCTCAATTTCCATTGCCTGGCCTTTGAGACCGCGGTACCAGGGCAAGCCAGCGCTCAAGCGCTGGCCGCCGACCAAAAATGGCACCGGCTCTTGCGCCTCAACCGGCGCGTTTCTCATCAAGTCCACTCCGTTGGGGTTGGCCCGGGTGCCAAGCGCCATGCCGCCGGGGTTGACAATCGGCATAAAGACCAGGCGAACCGATTCAAGTTGCCGGTGCAAGGTGCTGTCCCATTGCAGACGCATGACCAAGCTTTGCAGATACGAAATCACCACGCCGGTGCCAATGCGCTCCAGGCCATGAACACCACCAAAATAACCCACCGCCGGCACGTCGGGCGCTGGATTGCCCAATGCGATGACATGAACCGGATAGGAGCCCCCGCCTGGCAAATTGACGCTACAGACCACGCGTGTTTCGAGCCAAGCCGCACCCAATTCAATGATGCGCTCCAACGCAAGCAATTCTGGCAGCCTGGTCTGCGTCACAGTTGCCGATGGAATGAGAGTTGAAGGACGATCGTCATGAACGGTGAGCTTAGCGTCGAATCCGTCGCGCGTGCAACGCTTGTCTGTATAGGCGTCGTTATTTGACACTGACACAAGGCTGTCATAAGGCCGGTGTAATTTGGCTCCTGCCAACTTCAAAACGCCTGCCAGCGTCTGCCCCATGTTTAACAAAAGAACCTTCTTTCGCGTCATGGCCATCCCGGCCTGTATTGCCTATGGTGTGCTCGAATTCCTTGCTTTGCAACGCTCACGTCTGATGAGTCGTCGCACCTATTCCTAGACGCCACTGCCTGGGTCAGGAATGGAGGCCAAAGACGCATAATGAACAAATTGGCTTGCATCTTATGAAACCAAATAGTCTCCCGCAGGGTCCACAAGAAATTGAGCTCAAGCTGGCCTTGCCAGGCTCTGATCCCTCGCACCTGGCACAGCAGCTGGCTCAGATACCCTTGCTGGCGCGGCGCCAGGCGACCCGCCTGCACCTGCACAATGTTTACTACGATACGCCGACGCAGGTATTGCGACAGGCGCGTATCGCATTGCGAATACGGCGTGTTGGCAGCGATGCAAAACCGCAATGGCTACAGACCCTCAAAATGGGGGGGCTTGGTGACTCGGCGCTGAGCCAGCGTGGTGAATGGGAAGTGAGCGTGCCGGATGCCAGGCTCGACTTGCAGGCGCTCCAGGCGACCCCCTGGAGCGATATCGATCCTGATGGAAGCGTGTTTCAGTCCCTGGTGCCAAGTTTCTCAACGGTCTTCGACCGAACAATCTGGCTCATTCGAAAACACGACGGCAGCGTGGTCGAGGTCGCGCTGGACCTTGGGCAAATAGAAGCCAATCACTTGAATTCACCAATTTGCGAATTGGAGCTTGAATTGCTCGCAGGCTCACCCCTTGCCCTGTTTGACATCGCCCGACAAATTGCGAAGACAACTGCCGTATTGCCAGCCAATGCCAGCAAGGCCGAGCGTGGCTACACCCTGGCCGACGGCTGCCTGGACAAGCCACTGCGCGCCCAGCCCCCCAGTCTGACACCCAAGCTCTCATTACACGAGACGACGCGGCGAGTATTGCGTGAGATGTTCTGCCAGTTCACCACCAACCTTGGCCTGCTATGCAACTCTGACAACCCCGAGGTGGTGCACCAGGCCCGGGTCGGCTGGCGACGCTTTAAAAGTGCTTTGCGACTTTTCAAGGTAAGCCTCCCAGGCAACGCGACGCCATCGTGGCAAGCGCTACGGCCGCTATTAAATCTTCTAGGTGACGTGCGCAATTTCGACGTAGCCTGCACCGAAACGCTGCCCCCGCTCGGCGCCGCCTATGCCGCCGGAGACAGCCAACGGGCACAAACCTGGCACACGATGGAGCAGGCCCTGACCCAGGCCGCCATGCGCCAGCGCGAACTCGCGCGCGAGGCGCTCCAGCGGCCCGCGGTCGGCGCAAGCCTGCTTGAAATCACGCAATGGCTCGAAGGATGGTCAACTTTGAAGGCGCCGGACGAAGTCGCGCTTGAACCCAAAGAACCCCTGCGGGGCTGGGCCAGGCGTCGAATCAAGCGCCTGCATGATCAGCTGCAGCTCGCCCTGCGTGACACCAGCGACCCGGACAGTCAGCACCATGCTCGCATCATTGCCAAGCGAATGCGCTACGGCATCGAAGCATTGCAGCCGCTGCTACCCAAAAAGCGCTCGCAACGCTGGCATGAACAGGCGACCGAGCTTCAATTGAGTATTGGCGCAGCACGCGATGTCAGTCTGGCCATCACCCTGGTTGCCAAGCTAAAAATAGAACCCGGCGTGCTTGATTTCTTGCGTGGCGTCGCGGTCGGCAGACAAACGTGAGCTCATTTAACTCTTAAGTGCTGCTGATTGCGCCAGGCCACCCAACTATTTGAGGGAGGCAGACAGTCCTGGAAACACCAGGACCACCGTCCGCCAGCCGCTGCACTTTCACTTCATGTGGCCAATTTCCTGGAACCTGGCCACATGCGCAGCAAGGTGTTGTCGCGCTGGACGTAGTGATGGAATAAGGCTGCCGCCGCATGGCCACCGATCAGGAAGTAGCCGGCGGTCCCCACGAACTCATGGATTTCCTTGAGCTGGCCCGCCAACGCCTTGTCTGGCCCGATCAGCGCCGGGAGCGCCAAACCAAAAAATGGAATGGGTTTGCCGGCCGCACTCAGCATGAGCCAGCCCAGCAGCGGCATGCCAATCATGATGGCGTACAGCACCAGGTGGGCCAGTTTGCCGGCCATCGCTTGCCACTGAGGCAGGGCGGCTTGCGGGCGCGGCGCGGGGTAGATCGCGCGCATTGCCAGGCGCAGCCAAACCAGGGCAAACATGAGAAGACCCAGCATGAAGTGCAGGCTTTTCAAGGCCTCACGGGGCACGCTGCCCTTGTCAAAAAGCTCGCGCAAATTGATGCTGGCATACACGCCGATAAACAAGGCAAGCATCAGCCAATGCAGCGATATTGACGCCAAGTGATATCGATCCATTGTTTTTCTAAAAGTCATAAACCAACTCCTAATGTTGAAGAAGTCGGGATCCTAAAAATCCCTGCTTAAGGCCTCCTTAAATTTCAGCCATTTCAGGCGATTTGCTTACCTCTTGTCACCGTTGTTGCATCGCTCGCAATCCTTGACCATCTTTGAGCAAGGTACGTCGCCCCTCATCAAGAAAGGCATTCAAGGACGCGGGGTGGTTAAGAGATTCCATTAACCCAGGGCGAATGTTTCGCCTGGGTTCTGGTTTTGCATTGCCCGCCCTCGTGAGGCCAGCTTGCGCAATGTTTGGCTATGACCAATTTGTTGCATTTGCCCGTGGGTAACAGGTGAGGGAAGTGTAGACCGGGGCGCCCAGCAGGAGATTGCGTAGTTTTCGTAAAAATCAAGTTTTTAGATATTGACTGCTTGTAAATTAAATTAATTTGGAATAATCTGCCTGCATATTCGGAATATGAGGCAAAACATGAAACTGGATCGCTACGACCAACACATACTTGAAGTGCTGCAGCAAGACGGGCGCATCAATAACCAGGACCTGGCCGACCGCATCGGCCTGTCCCCCTCACCCTGCCTGCGCCGGGTGCGTGCGCTGGAGGAATCCGGCCTGATCGTGGGCTACCGGGCGGTGCTGGACGCCAAAAAACTGGGCCTGACGCTGCTGGCGCTGATCAACGTCTCCATGGACCTGCACACGCCCGAGCGCTTTGCCAATTTTGAGGCGACCGTGTGCGCATTGCCGGAGGTGCTGGACTGCCTGCTGATCACCGGGCAGGATGCCGACTACCAGCTCAAGGTGGCCGTGCGCGACATGGATCACTACCAATCTTTGCTGCTTGACCAGCTCACCCGCATTGAGGGCGTGACCGGTGTGCACTCCAGCTTCGTGCTGCGCAAAGTGGTGAGTAAAACGGAGCTGGCAGTGGCGCCACCACGATAGAACCTAAGATAGGGCCGGTATTAAAAATCGAACTCGGGACGTCTGATGGATGGGTCAAGAGAAGAAGTCCATGACACTCACATCAAAACTTGTGATGCGCCGACCATGAAACAAACCAAGGTGCAAGCCTGGAGTCCCACGCCACGCCACCGCTCTCTGCACTCAACTGTCTATGGGGCTTGCCCGCAGGGCTTCTACCGCCAGGCGCAGGTCGGCGCTCCACGCACGCCGTCCACGCTCTTGGGCTGATTGCTGCTCGCCAAAGATCAAGGTCGCGCACAGCGGCGGCGCGGTCAGCATGCGCCACATGGAGCCCATTAGCGTGTCGTTATTGATGTAGCACGGCGCCAGGCTGTGCGCGGCACTGGCGGCATCCGAAAACCGCAGCGCCACGGGTTGCACCGGCGCATTGGCAGCAATGGCGGCTTGCACTAGGTTGGCATGAAATGGCAGCACACCAACGCCGTCACTGCTGGTGCCTTCTGGAAACACCACGATCGAGTCACCGGCATGCAGGCTATCTGCCATCTGCTGCACCACACGCAAAGCGTCACGCCGGGACTCGCGCTCGATGAACAAGGTGCCGACAGCCGCAGCCAGAGTTCCGATCAGGGGCCAGCGCCCAACATCGGCTTTGGCGACAAAGCGGCAATGGCAGACCGCATAAATCACATAAATATCGAGCCACGAGATGTGGTTACACACCAGCAACAAGGGGCCACGCTTTGGCGGTCTGCCAACTACTACCAATTTAATAGCTAGCAGCGCAAGAAGGGCGAGGGCCCAAGCCCTGATTCGTTCTTGCTTTTGGGGAGTCGTCAGTCCTGGAAACACCAGGACCACCGTCCACCAGCCGCGCACCAGATGCAGCAGCACACATGCCAGCTTCCAACTGGCACGAACCCTGGGAGCGATCGGTTTCATCAAACCGAAACAACACACGCTCAAAGTGTGGGCAGGCCGCTGAGGTAGCCGATGGCGGCGCTCTTCTTGTTGTTCCAGTTCGCATTGATCAGCGGATCAGCACCGACCTTGACAACAGAGTGGATCGCCGTCCAGTCGCCCGCGTGCTGGAAGTTGCTCATGATGTAAGAGAAACCGTTGAGCTTGTCCACCGCCTGCAGGCCGGTCGACTCCGCACCGGCAGGCACCGACAAAATGCGCGACAGTTTCTTGGTGTCCACGTTGTAGGCCCACAGGAAGTTATTGACGTGCATGCCCGAGTCTTCGCCGATGTACAGCGTGCGCAGTTTTTCGGAAAATTTGAGGTTGTCCGGATTGGCCACTTTGTCGACGTTGGCGGTGTTGCCCACGGCATCGGGTGCGACCAAGTCTTCACCCACCAGTGCGAGAACAGCAGCCATGACGGTGGGCACCCAGTCACTGCCGATGGCCGTGCCCGCCTTGTCCTTCTGGCCTGCCGACAGCTTGAGTTCGTAGGTGGCACCGGCCGAGATGGCGCCCGCTTGAATGTCACCTGCCGTATCCGACATGCTTTTCTGGATGTACGAGATGGCGATGTACGCCACTTTGTCCTTGCGGTTGAGCGCAACCCCCTCCATCTTGGTGAATTCCATTGAGCCACCCATCACAGCGGCATAGCGATGGGATTCCAGGAAGGCCGCAGCTTTTTCCTGGCCGACGGTGAACTTGACCCATTCGGTCGCGCCGTTGAAGGCGATCTTGGTGTAGCTCGCATCCAGCGGATCTGTCTTCTTGACGGTGACGATGTCGCTGGCCTTGAGCGTGTCTGCCAGGGTCTTGATTTCAGCGCTGGTGGCGCTGCCCAGCTTGATCCAGGTGAGCGTGGCGGCACCGCCCGCGGTGGCCGAGGTCTGGGTCCATTTGGCGACGTACAGACTGCCGGCACTCAGGTCTTTTTCCTTGTCGGCGAGGAACATGAACAGACCGGTGTTGGTGCCGTCATCACCCATCAGCACGGTCTTGTTGTCAGGGCAGACTTCGACCAGTTCGCGCGCGATGCGGCCAAGGCAATAGTGCTTGACGATGGAGGCCGTGCCATCGGGGTTGACCGTGACTTCCGGCACGTGGCCGTAGTGGTAGGGGTTGGCGGCGGTGGTGCTGCCGTACAGGTTCTTGCTGAACTCCTGGAACATGGTGTTGCTGGCGATGTTCGCGGCGTCAGGCTCGTATTCTTCGCTGGAGAGGTGAGTGTTCCAGGGCGACAGGCTGGAGGCGCAGGTGATCCACAGGCCGTTGGCCGGCTTGGTGTCCACGTTGAAATGCTTGACGGCCTTCAGCGCGCCCGTCGTCTTGTCCTGGTCCAGGGTGGTGATGGAAATGGGCGATGGCAACTTTCCGTACATGCTGACGCCAGCGTTGTTCAACGTTTTGTACTCGTACTGCGTCACCAGGAACAGCGTGTTGCCCGTGACGCCCGCAACGGCCGGGTTGGGCAGGGAAATCAGGGAGTTGCCGTCCGGACAATCGGAGTAGAACGGCTCAGACGTGGTGCCCGACGTGTCCATGATGGGGTTGCCGTTGATGTCGTAGTAAGCGCCCGCAATCACGTTGGCGCTGCCGTTCTTGAGCGTGTCGCCGGTCTTGAACAGGGTGTTGTAGGTCAATGCCTGGGTCTTCGTGCTGGCATCGGAATAGCTGATCTTGACACTGGCGCTGGTGAAAGTGGCAGCGCGTTGTACATCGGTCATGGTGGCAGTCATGCCGATGAACTCCACACCCGTGGGGGCAACGGCTGTTGCGGCATCGCTGCCACCACAGGCGCTCAGACCCAAGCTTCCCAGCCCCAACGTGGCAACGCCACCGAGCGCGCCTTTGAGCACTTGGCGGCGCTGCAGGTGAGTCGATCCTGGCGCAATGCGCTCAGGCTTGCCGGATGCGGTGTTGGTGAGTGAAAAATTTGACTTCATGGAGACTCCTCGGGTTGAAAAGCCATCAGCATAAAAATCAATCATGACAGGATGACGGCGGTTTTATGACAGTGCCGTGAAACACCGCGAACCATGGCGATGACACGTGTGTGTGTCCAGGCAAACCCGTCCAATTGAACCTGCAACTTGACGAATTTGTATCAAACAATATAAACTGTATAAATCGTTTTTTAAAGGACAGTTCACCATGGTCACAACAAACAAAAAAATCGTTTCTGCCAAATCTGCAAAAACAGCCGCACCAGCAGTGGTTCGCGCCAAGGTCACGCCAGCGCCGGTAGCGCCGGCCACCATGGCAAAAGTTGCGCCCAAACGCAGCGCCAAGCCAATTGCCAAACCAATTGCCATGCCTAAGACTGAAAAGCCCGCCAAGGTGAAAAAATCGAAACTGGTACGCGACAGCTTTACCATCCCCAAGGCTGAATACACCGTGCTCGACGACCTGAAGCAACGCGCTGGCAAGCTGGCCCATGCCGTCAAGAAAAGTGAATTGCTCCGCGCCGGCATCAAGGCTCTGGCTGCCATGTCAGACGGGGCCTTTCTGGCCGCGCTGAAGGCCGTGCCAGCCATCAAGACCGGGCGCCCCAACAAAGATTGAACCGGCGCGAACTTCTGCCGGACCGCATCTGAAAATGCCGCGCTGGTGGATTCGCTAAATGACCTCGGGCGACTGCACCGCGACGACCACAGTCTGGGACAGTGCTTCGCGCTGGCGATTGCGCAGCCACCAGACCGCCCCTTTTTTGACCGCGCATTCGGGCGCGCTTAAACCGAGCAACTGGGCGATGGTTTGGCCCAACGTAGGTTGATGACCCACCACCAGCACGGTGCCTTTTGCAAGCGGCCACTGAACCAGCGCCAGCAACTGGTCGGCACTGGCGGCCGGCGCCAGTTCTTCTCGCAACTTGTATTTGCGTCCCAGTGCCTGCGCAGTTTGCTCACAACGGCGTGCCGGGCTCACAAAAATACGCGTCCCTTCGGGCAACTGACGGTCGAGCCAGTTCGCCATGCGTGCGGCCTGTTTTTCGCCGCGCGAAGTGAGTGAACGGGCCATGTCGTCACAACCCTCCAGCCATTCCTGCGCCTCCGCGTGACGCCATAAGATCAGGTCCATATCAGCCTGCGCGCCTGTCGTCCTGTCCGGCGTAGCGCGCCATCAGGGCAGCTTGTGCACCATGCGCCAGGCGTGGATGCTCGCACTTGACGCGCGCATAGGTGCCGTCCGGCAGCAAGTCCCACGCGTCCACACCGTCGTGCAAATAGGCCACCAACTCTTCATCAACAATGCGCTGGCGTTGCGCCGGGTCCGTGACTGGCCAGGCCAGTTCTACCCGGCGCAGCATGTTGCGATTCATCCAGTCGGCGCTGGACAGGTAAAGCTCTTCCACGTCATCAAGGCGAAAGTAGAAGACCCGCGAGTGCTCCAGAAACCGGCCAATGACGGAGCGGACCCGGATGTTGTCGGTGACACCCGGCACCTGGGCTGGCAGCATGCAGGCACCGCGCACGATCAGGTCAATCCTGGCACCCTTCTGCCCGGCCTGAATCAATGCGTAGATGAGTGCTTCATCCGTCAAGGCATTCATCTTGGCAACGATGCGAGCGACCCCACCGGACGCGGCCACAGCACCCAATTTATTGATTTTCTCGAGCAGCTTGCGTTGCAGATAAAACGGCGCCAACAATACCCGCTTGAGTTTGGGCAGCAGACTGTGGCTGGCCAAATGAACAAACACATGTTCAACATCGGCCGTGAGCACCGTGTCGGCCGTAAGGTGGCCCCAATCGGTGTACAGGCGCGCCGTGCGAGGGTTGTAGTTGCCGGTCGACAGGTGCGCGTAACGCACCAGCTTTTTGCCTTCACGGCGGGTGATCAGCATCATCTTGGCATGGGTTTTAAGCCCCACCACGCCGTACAGAACCTGCGCACCAATGGATTCAAGCATCTCGGACCAGTTGATGTTGGCCTCCTCGTCGAACCGAGCCTTGAGTTCCACCACCACGGTGACTTCTTTGCCACGCCGCACCGCCTCGCGCAGCAAATCCATCAACTCTGAGTCAACGCCTGTGCGATAGATCGTCTGTTTGATCGCCAGCACCTGCGGGTCATTCACGGCTTCACGTAAAAATGCCAGGACACCGCCAAAACTCTCAAACGGCTGGTGAATCAAGACGTCGCCCAGCTTGAGTTGCTCAAAAAACGATACGCCCGGTGTCAACTGCGTCGGATAACAGGACTGGTAGATGGGAAAACACAGTTTCGGCAACGGCACCAGATCGATCAACTGCGTCAATCGAACCAGATTGACCGGTCCGGGCACGCGGTACAAGGCCTGCTCCGGCAAATTGAACTGCTCGCGCAGAAACGCTGACAAGTACTCTGAGCACCCAGCGGACACTTCCAGCCGCACCGCTTGGCCAAATTGACGGGATTCCAGGCCCTGGCGCAAGGCTGTGCGCAAATTCCTGACGTCATCTTCATCCACGGCAAGATCGGAATGGCGCGTCACCCGGAACTGTGAGAACTGCCCGACATCACGCCCCGGGAACAACTCGGCCAGATGTCCCCGAATCACGCTGGAAAGGGAGACGAAGTGGTATGTTTTACCCGAGATTTTTTCCGGCATGCGGATCATGCGCGGTAAAACACGCGGCACCTTCACGATGGCAATCTCGTTCTCTCGGCCAAACGCGTCGTGGCCACCCAGGCGCACGATGAAATTGAGCGATTTATTGGCCACTTGCGGAAACGGATGCGAAGGGTCCAACCCGACCGGAATCAGCAAAGGGCGCACCTCGCGCTCGAAGAACTGCTTGACCCAGCGCCGCTGGGCCTCGTTACGCTCACCATGGGAGACCACCTTGATGCCCTGCGCCTCCAGTGTCGGCATCACGTGATTGTTGTACAGCGCATACTGGCTCGCGACCAAGGTGTGTGCGGTCATGGCAAGCCGCTCAAACGACGCCACCGTATAGTTTCCCTTGGCGTCCTGACGCTGGTTGGCCACCAGATGAGGCTCCGCCCGAACCTCAAAAAACTCATCCAGATTGGAAGACACAATGCACAGATAGCGCAGCCGCTCCAGCGGTGGAACGTCTTTGCGCCGGGCCCAATCCAGCACCCGCTCGTTGAACGCAAAAATGCTGTGATCGCGATCAAGAAGCGTCACCGCTGCAGTGGCCGGCATCAATTTTGGCTGACGAAAGAATGAAGACATGATGCCCCAAGGCTCGTTTATATGACTGATTGTTGACCGTATTGGTGACAATCGTGTGACAGCAGCTTACTCCGCACCCAGCTCAACTGGCGCAACGCGTCAAACCAGGTCCGTCGACGATGAAGCGCACACCGAGCCGACTCCTTTATTGATAGACTCCGACCGACATGATGAATGCAGCCCGCCAGCACCGCACGCGCCAATGGATTTTGGCGACGAGCGTCTTTGTTTTCAGCGCGGTGGCCATCGCTGTTTTAATCTGGCGCTGGGAACAGCAGACACTTATAGAAGTCCGCGCGCGAGCAGCTGATCTGACCGCAGATCACGCACACACCCTGCAACGCGATATCGAGCGGGCCTTGTCTGCAACCTATGCAATTGCCGCGCTGGTTCGCCAGGGCCAGGGAAACATCGCTGATTTCGAAGCGGTCGCCACTGAAATGCTGCCGTTTTATCCGGGCGTTGCCGCATTGGGAATGGCTCCCGACGGCATTATTCGAAACGTGGTGCCTCTTGCTGGCAATGAAAAAAGTATTGGCTTTAACCAGTTGAAGGACAACACCCAGAACCAAGAGGCGCTCATGGCCCGTGACACCGGCAGGCTGACACTGGCGGGACCCCTCAAGCTTGCGCAAGGTGGCCTGGGAGTTGTGGGGCGTCTGCCCGTCTTTCTGAACGATGCGCAGGGACACAAGGTGTTTTGGGGCTTCACTTACGTAACCTTGCGGTTTCCGGATGCTCTGGCCTCTGCCCGCCTGCCTCTTTTGACGCAACGCGGTTATGCCTACGAGCTTTGGCGCACCGCACCGGACACCGGCGAGCGACAAAGCATTGAGGCGTCTGGAAACGGTGTGCTCGATGCACCGGTAGAGCGCACGCTGGAACTGCCCAACGGCCAGTGGACACTGAGTGTCGCGCCGATCAACGGCTGGGGCCAATCAGACCGTCTCGGGTTCGAGGCCACCATCAACTTTTTTCTCAGCCTGTTGATGGCCTATCTCGCCTGGTTACTGTATGAGATGAGGGTGCGTGACCAGGGATTGGAAGTGCAGGTGAACGAGCGCACGGCTGAAATTCTGGCGACGCAGCGACAGCTTCAAGCCACGCTGGGCGCGATTCCGGACCCGCTGCTTGAGTTGGGACTGGACGGGCGCTGTTACAACGCACACTCGTCCCGGACTGACTCACTGCCATGGCCGACCGAGGACCTGATCGGCAGAACGATCATGGAATTGCTGCCGCCGCAGGCCTGCCAGATCGTGCTGGCGGCCTTGCAGGAAGCCAAAGAAAAAGAATGTTCAATCGGCAAACAAATCAAAGTGCCGCTTGACAATGGCATGCACTGGTTTGAAATGTCGGTGACGCGAAAATCAGCGTTGCCTGGCGAAGAACCCCTCTTTTTGGTTTTATGCCGCGACATCACCGAAAGCAAGCAGGCAGAGAGAAAAATCCAGTTGCTGGCACATTTTGATTCACTCACAGGCCTGCCCAATCGGGTGTTGTTGACCGACCGCTGCAACCTGGCACTTAGCGCCGCGCAGCGCAATGGCACACCGCTGGCGCTGTTGCTCCTGGACCTGGATCATTTCAAGAACGTCAACGACTCGCTCGGACACCGGGTAGGCGACGAAGTGCTGATTGCGCTAGCGGGTCGGCTCAAAGGCGCCGTGCGTGAGCAGGACACAGTTTGCCGTCTGGGTGGTGATGAGTTCATTTTGGTACTTCCCGAAACAAATGCTGCGGGTGCTGCACATATCGCCGAAATGTTGCTGCAATCGGCATTGGTGGCATTTGAGCTCGAACCGCATGAGTTGACGGTGACACCCAGCATCGGGATTGCCTTGTTTCCTGGCGATGGCTCGGACTTCGACACGCTGTCACGTTGCGCCGATGCCGCGATGTACCGCGCTAAAAAAGACGGGCGCAACAACTACCGCTTCTTCACGGCAGAAATGCAGGCTCGCTCTGAACGCACCCTGACGCTGGAAAATGCGCTGCGCCGTGCTTTGGAGCGCAATCAGCTGCAGTTGCACTACCAGCCGCAAATTTCGCTGGCGAGTGGCCGTGTCGTTGGCGCAGAAGCCTTGCTGCGATGGAGTCACCCCGAACTGGGGGCTGTGCCGCCGGCTGAATTCATTCCCGTGGCCGAGACCTGCGGACTGATTTTGCCCATCGGCGAATGGGTCCTGCGTACCTCCGTGCAGCAGCTCAAGGCATGGATTGACGCCGGGATGCTGCCCATTGCTCTCTCTGTCAATCTGTCATCGGTGCAGTTCCGCCATGCCGACCTACCTGAACTGGTAACCAGCATTCTGAATGAAGCCCAGTTGCCCGCCCATTTGCTGGAACTCGAACTGACCGAAAACGTTGCCATGACCGACCCGCTGGGGGCCATTGCCGTCATGAACAATTTGCACGAGCGCGGCGTACGCATGTCGATTGATGACTTTGGCACGGGTTACTCGTCGCTGAGCTACCTGAAAAAGTTTCGGGTCTACAAAATCAAGATCGATCAGTCTTTTGTGCGTGACATCACCGAAGACTCCGACGACAAGGCGATTGTGGGCGCCATCATCAGCATGGCGACAAGCCTGGGCATGCAAACCATTGCCGAAGGGGTAGAAACCGAGGGGCAGCTTGAATTTTTGAAGGCCAAGGGCTGCACCGAAGTGCAAGGCTACTATTTCAGCCGACCGCTGCCGGTTGAACAGTTTGAGGCGTTCATGGGGACAAAATCATCTTCAAACCAGCCGTTTGTTCCCGCTCAGTCCGCAATTGACATAAGGCTCTGAATCAACGACCTGGCTTATCGCTGTGCGACACATCAAAGCCATCGGCCACGTAGGCTGGGCCTTTCATGAGCCAGACAATGACACAGCCGATGGTGACAGTCACCACCAGCGCCCAGATAAAGATCACCAAACCAATCATCACAAAATCAAACAGTTGAATGCGTCGCGCCAGTTCGGCCGCGCTGCCGTCGACGATCAAAAAACGGGCAGCCAGCGACATGAGGGCAGGCAACAGCGTACCCGCCAGACACGCCGTCGGCATCAAGCGCAGCAGGCGCCACTCAAGTCCATAGGGCGTCTGCTGAAATCCAGGCAATTTTCGAAGCCAGTTCATGCGCAGGATTTTAAAAGAATAGCCAATATTCTGCTGCTATCCACGCGCACAGCATCCTGACCAGGAAGCTCAACTGCTTGCCATTAACGAAGCCACTTCTGCAAAAATTGAGCCTGCCCCATGGCCGGGTCAAGTTGGTAGTTGGCAAATCCAACGCGGTGATAAAGTTTAATGGCGCCCGCGTTGCCGTGCAGCACTTCGAGCGTGAGTTTGCAGGCACCCCGCTCACGCGCTATTTTCTCAGCCAGAGCCAGCATCTTTTCGGCCACACGCTGCCCCCGGTACGCAGGCAACACGGCCACATCGTGTACGTTGACCAAAGGCTGACAGGCAAAGGTCGAGAAGCCTTCAATGCAATTCACAAACCCGACAGGAAGACCACCGCCAAGACCGCCCACATCATCAAACGCCAGCACACTGAAGGCCTGCGGGCGCGCTGCGAGTGCCGGGATGAGATTGACTTTGGCGAATTCACTCAGGGGCTCGGCACCCCCCATCGGATCCTGGGCATAGGCGTCCAGCAAGCTCACCAGTGCTTGCGCATGCACGGGGTTGGCGTAATCAGCGCGACAAACGCGCAGGGAAGTGTTGGGCGCCATGGTCATACCGAGAGGGTGTTGGCAATCCGCTCGGCGCACGCCCTGGCCTGGACGGCATCACGCGCCTCCACCATCACGCGCACCAAGGGCTCTGTGCCACTGGCACGAATCAGCAATCGGCCCGCGGCACCCAGTTCTGTCTCCACCGCCCGAGATTCGCTGGCCAGGTTGGCGCTGACTTGCCAGTCCTGGCCGGGCTGCAAGCGGACATTGATCAGCGTCTGCGGAAACAGTGTTACTTCAGCGAGCAACTCAGCCAACTTCTTCCCGCTGCGTACGCAGGCTTGCAACACCTGCAGAGCCGAGATTAGCCCATCGCCGGTGGTATGTTTGTCCAGCGCCAGCAAGTGGCCAGAGCCTTCTCCGCCAAGCAGCCACTTGTGCTTTTCAAGCTCTTCCAGCACATAACGATCCCCCACCTTGGCGCGCACAAACTGCACCCCACGGGCTCGAAGCGCCACCTCCACGGCCATATTGGTCATCAAGGTACCCACCACACCCGGTACCGGTTCATCGCGTCCCAGTCGCTCGTCCACCAACAGATATAACAGCTCATCTCCGTTGTACAGACGACCCGCATGGTCAACCAACTGCAGACGATCAGCATCGCCATCGAGCGCCACACCAAAATCAGCTTGGTGCGCCTTGACGGCTTCAATCAAGGCCTGCGGATGTGTGGCTCCCACCTCGTGGTTGATGTTTAAACCGTCGGGCGAACAGCCAATGGCGACGACTTCTGCCCCCAATTCGTGAAACACCTTGGGCGCCACCTGGTAGGCCGCACCGTGCGCAGCATCCACCACGATTTTGAGCCCCTTGAGCGTGAGGTCGTTGGCAAATGTACTTTTGCAAAATTCAATGTAGCGGCCTGCGGCATCATCGAGTCGCCGCGTCTTGCCCAGGCTGGCGGAATCAGCCCATACCGGTGGCTCATCCAGCGCAGCCTCCACGTCATGCTCCCAAACGTCTGGCAGTTTGCTGCCCTGAGCACTGAAAAACTTAATGCCATTGTCGGCAAAGGGGTTGTGGCTGGCGCTGATGACCACGCCCAGCGAGGCTCGCTGAGCGCGCGTGAGGTAGGCCACGCCCGGTGTCGGCAAGGGACCCAGCAACACGACATCGACACCGGCAGAATTGAAACCACTCTCCAGCGCGCTCTCCAGCATGTAGCCCGAGATGCGGGTGTCCTTGCCAATTAGCACGGTCGGACGCGCTTCTGATTTTTTGAGCACGCGACCCACCGCGTGGGCCAGACGCAACACAAAATCAGGGGTGATGGGCGCTTGCCCAACCGTGCCGCGAATACCATCCGTGCCAAAATATTTTCTAGTCATTGATCTACTCTTGCCTATCTGTTAAATGAAATCGACGCCAACTATCTTATAGCGCCGAGCACCTTGAGAGCCTGCACGGTTTCCCGCACGTCATGCACACGGACAATGGCTGCGCCACGCTCCACGGCCAACAACGCAGCGGCCACACTGGGCACCAGGCGCTCATGAACATCCAGTGTCGCCGCGGCGGCCAGCGGGGTGGCTGTGATCGCTGCCAATGATGATTTTCGCGACCAACCGACCAGCAGCGGATAACCCGCACCCAGCAGCTCACCCTGCCGTGCCAGTAGCGCAAAATTCTGTGCCACGGTCTTGCCAAAGCCAATGCCGGGGTCAATAACGATACGATTCTTTTCTACCCCTAGCCCATGCAACGATTGGGCCAAATGCTCCAAAAATAATAGCACCTGCGGCACCACGTCCCCCTCCATGGGGGCCATCTGCATCGTCAAGGGTTCACGGTGCATGTGCATCAGACAGACGCCACAACTGGGGTGTTTTGCCACCACTTGCATGGCGTTCAAGGCAGCGGGTGCGGGGTTGGCACAGGGCTCAGTCCAACGCAGAGCCCAAATGTCGTTGATGATGTCAGCGCCAAGGTCCAGCACGGCTTGCATGACCCTTGGCTTGTAGGTATCGACCGATACCGGCACACCCAAGCGAACCGCTTCACGCACCACAGGCAGCACCCGCGCCAACTCCTCATCCAGTGGCAAGGACAAAGCGCCGGGACGGGTCGACTCCCCCCCGATATCCAGAATGTCAGCCCCCTCTTTGAGCAGCGTCTCACAGTGCCGCAGAGCCGCTGCGGTGGATGCGTGCTGACCACCGTCCGAGAACGAATCGGGTGTGATATTGACAATGCCCATCACCTGGGGGCGGCTGAGGTCAATCAGGAATCGGGCCGTGTTCCATTTCATGCTGAAAGAGCGCTCCAGAAATTTGAAAACAGAAACGGGGCTTGTCGCCCCGTTTTTTTGATAAATACCGTTTTCAGGCAGCCGTTGGCGCCACATCCGTTTTGACGGCGGGCGTGCCACCACTGCTGCTGTCACTGCCAGCGGGCGGGATACGTGGCGTCCAGTCTTTCGGCGGACGGGGCTCTTTACCGGCCATGATGTCGTCGAGCTGTTCACTGTCAATGGTTTCCCACTCCAGCAAGGCCTTGGCCATGGCGTGCATCTTGTCGCGATTGTCTTCAATGAGCTTGCGCGCCAGGCTGTATTGCTGGTCAATGATGCGGCGCACCTCGGCGTCAACCTTCTGCATGGTCTCTTCGCTCATGGTGGTGGTCTTGGTGACCGAGCGACCCAAAAACACCTCGCCCTCATTCTCGGCATAGACCATCGGACCCAGGGCATCGGTCATGCCATAACGCGTCACCATGTCGCGCGCAATATGGGTAGCACGCTCAAAATCGTTGCTGGCACCGGTGGTCATCTGGTTCATGAACACTTCTTCAGCAATACGACCACCAAACAGCATGCTGATCTGGTGCAGCATGTATTCGCTGTCGTAGCTGTAGCGGTCTTGCGCTGGCAAACTCATGGTGACGCCCAAGGCACGACCACGCGGAATGATGGTCACTTTGTGCACCGGATCGCACTTGGACAACAACTTGCCGATCAACGCGTGACCCGACTCGTGATAAGCCGTGTTCTTGCGCTCGCTTTCGGGCATGACCATGCTCTTGCGCTCCGGGCCCATCAGAATTTTGTCCTTGGCTTTTTCAAAGTCCGCCATCTCAACCGTGCGGGCATTGCGACGTGCCGCCATCAAGGCCGCCTCATTGCACAAATTAGCGAGATCGGCACCCGACATGCCCGGTGTACCGCGTGCGATCACCCCGGCATTGACATCCTGACCCAAGGGCACTTTGCGCATGTGTACATTGAGAATTTGCTCACGGCCCCGAATATCGGGCAGAGTGACATACACCTGCCGGTCGAAGCGGCCCGGCCGCAGCAACGCGGAGTCAAGAATGTCAGGGCGATTGGTGGCAGCCACCACGATCACGCCAACATTGGTCTCAAAACCATCCATCTCCACCAGCATCTGGTTCAGTGTTTGTTCACGCTCGTCATTGCCACCGCCCAAGCCGGCGCCACGTTGCCGACCCACAGCATCAATTTCGTCGATAAAGATAATGCAAGGTGCATTTTTCTTGGCGTTCTCAAACATGTCGCGCACCCGGGAAGCACCGACGCCGACGAACATTTCAACAAAATCAGAACCCGAAATCGAAAAGAACGGAACCTTGGCTTCACCGGCAATGCCTTTGGCCAGCAGCGTCTTGCCAGTGCCCGGTGGGCCCACCAGCAACAGGCCGCGCGGAATGCGCCCACCCAGCTTCTGGAATTTGGCCGGATCTTTCAGAAAGTCAACCACTTCCTTGACTTCTTCCTTGGCCTCGTCACAACCCGCAACATCAGCGAAGGTCACCAAGTTGGTGTTTTCGTCAAGCAGACGTGCCTTGGATTTACCAAAACTGAAGGCCCCACCCTTGCCGCCGCCCTGCATCTGGCGCATAAAGTAAACCCAGACACCGATCAACAAGAGCATCGGCCCCCAACTGACCAGCAGCGTCATGAGCAAAGAACCTTCTTCGCGCGGTTTGACATCAAACTTGACATCATTGGCGATCAAGTCACCCACCAGACCACGGTCCAGGTATGTCGCGGTGGTCCTGACCCTGCGGTCATCGGTCGTCACAGCCACAATTTCAGTACCGCCCTGCCCCTCCTGGATGACAGCGCTCTTGATGCGATTATTTCGAACTTCCTCCAGAAAGTCAGAGTAGCCCAGATACCCGGCGCTCGCAGGCCCACGCGCATCAAACTGCTTGAATACCGTGAAAAGCACAAGAGCAATAACGAGCCAGACGGCAATTTTTGAAAACCACTGATTATTCAAGCGAGGCTCCAAAGGGTGAGCAAATAAGAAGACAGAGATAACTTGGGTTGCATTTTAGGCGTTTCAAGATGCGCCGGACATGGTTTTCTGCCGTTCATCCTCAGACAAAGCATGGGATTCAATGGGGTTTCAAACCCAGACCGACAAGAAAAGTTTCTGACGACTTGTCACGTGAGGCCTTGGGTTTGATCCGCTTGACCAGCAAAAAGGTCTCCTTGAATCGTTTGACCAGTGGGTCGTAGGAAGCGCCATGAAACACTTTTGCCACCAGCGCGCCCTCCGGCTTCATGTGGTTCTGGGCGAATTCAAGCGCCAACTCAACGAGATTCTCAATGCGGGCAGCGTCGGCAGAGTCAATGCCCGACAAGTTGGGGGCCATGTCGGAGAGCACCAGATCGGCTTGGCGCCCCTTCATTTCAGCCTCAAGCTGCAGCAAGACATCGGACTCCCGAAAATCCCCCTGCAGGAAGACGACGCCTTCCACCGGCTCCATCGGCAGGATATCAAGCGCAATGATAGTGCCGTTGAGCGCCCCGACCGCCGCGCCGCCGCCGGTGGCGGTTTTGGGTGACATTTTGCGGCGCACGTACTGGCTCCACGCGCCGGGGGTTGAGCCCAGATCCACCACCAGCTGACCCGGCTTGATCAAACCCAGCGTTTCATCGATTTCCTTGAGCTTGTACGCGGCGCGGGCACGATAACCTTCGAGTTTTGCCAATTTGACGTAGGTGTCATTGACGTGGTCGTTTAACCAGGCCCGATTGACCTTACTGCTTTTAGTTTGGGATTTCATTTTGGCCTTCCTCGCCGATAATATCGATATGTCTCAAATTCAACTGACCCCCGCCCAACGCAAAGAACACCGCTCCGAAGCGCATCACCTTGACCCCGTCGTCATGGTGGGTGGTGACGGGCTCACCGCTGCGGTTAAAAAAGAAGCCGATGCCGCCTTGAACGCACACGGGCTGATCAAGATTCGCGTCTTCTCGGACGATCGGGCCACACGCGAAGCCATGTTTCAGACCCTGGCCGACGAACTGGGCGCCGCACCGATTCAGCATATCGGCAAGCTGCTGGTACTCTGGCGACCGATGCCGGAACGGGAGAAAACAGTTGATGAAGATCGCATGCCCGGCCCACGCGACTTCAAAGTACTGAAATACAGCAAACGCGGCGGCCAGCGTCCCGAAGTCAAGACCTTGCGTGTGCTGGGCAACCAGCGCCTCACTTCGGGGGGCCAGGTGAAGCGTTCCAAACCGAAACAAATCAGCATCAAGAAGCGCAGTCAAACCTGAAGTTCCGAGAACTTGCGGGACAGGTCCCAGCCACACGCATCAAACCTGCCCTTTCTAAGTACGTTGCGACGTCAACTTCCAGAAAGTCGCCCCAGCGCACAACCATTGCAGCAAATACATCGCGCTGCCCACGCTGTGCCACAAGCGCAAATTCTCGCGCGCCACAATGCGGGGCGCCACGGCAAACTCGGCCAGCAGCGCCAGCAGCATCCCTCCCACTATAAAAATAATAGCTGTTTGTTCAATTGGGGCGGGGGCTAGAGCCTGATTTTTCCTTGAACTCATGAGCAGCAGCAAAGCACACACACAGGACACCCCGGTCTGAGCGGCGAACAGGCGTGCCGCCATATTACCCGCCAGCGCCGGGGTCGGCAAAGTCGCAAACAGCAGGGGCACAACCAGGAATCCGATCGTGCTCAGGCTGCCCCACCACAGAGCAGCCGCCCACAACGGCAACCGTGACATCAGCTTAGACGTAGCTCACCGCCACCACTTCATAGTGTTTGATGCCACCCGGCGCCTGCACTTCGGCCGTGTCACCTTGTTCTTTGCCAATCAGCGCCCGGGCAATCGGGCTGCCAATGTTGATCAAGCCCAGTTTGATATCGGCTTCATCTTCGCCGACGATCTGGTAAGTCACGGCTGCGCCGGACGCCTCGTCCTCAAGTTGCACCGTGGCACCAAACACCACCCGGCCTTCCGCATGCAGTTCAACGGGGTCAATGACCTGGCAGACCGAGAGCTTGCCTTCAATCTCCTGAATGCGTCCTTCGATAAAGCCCTGCTTGTCTTTGGCGACCTCGTACTCGGCGTTTTCGCTCAGGTCACCCTGGGCGCGCGCCTCGGCGATGGCGTTGATGACCCAGGGGCGATCAACCGTTTTCAGCTTGTGCAACTCGGCTTTGAGCTTTTCAGCGCCGCGTTTGGTAATAGGAAGGGTAGCCACGTGCTGCTCCGTTAAAGGGAATGGGATATAAAAATAAAACCGCCGAGCGTTACCGTTCGGCGGCATGGACTAAGAGTTCGAGGGGCAACCGTATTTCTGGAAGTTTGCGCAACAGACGGAAGTCACGCGAAACTGGCAAGCTGCGCCCCCAATGGGTTAGATTATGCAGTGATTGTCAGGTCGCATCAAGCACCCGCCAACTGGGCATGCATTTCCTGGATCGAAATAACACTCAGGTCGTCCATGTAGCGCATTCCCTGCACGGCCGCCTCGGCGCCGGCAATGGTCGTGAAGGTGGTTACCCGCCCGAACAAAGCCGAGGTGCGAATATGACGCGAGTCCGCGATCGCATTGCGCCGCTCTTCCACTGTATTGATGACCAGCGCAATTTCCTGGTTCTTGATCATGTCCACAATGTTGGGGCGCCCTTCGGTCACCTTGTTAACCGTGGCACAGCTCACACCGGCCGCGTTGATGGCCAAGGCCGTTCCCTTGGTTGCCAGCAGCGTGAACCCCAGTTCCACCAGATCACGCGCGACCTCAATGACACGGGGTTTGTCGTTGTTTTTGACCGAGATGAACACCTTGCCCGCAGGCTCGCCCGAGGGGGTGCGCGGCCGTGGCAATTTGGTGCCGGCCCCGATTTGAGACTTCACAAAGGCCTCGCCAAAAGTCTTGCCCACGCCCATCACCTCGCCAGTGGACTTCATCTCGGGGCCAAGAATGGTATCAACGCCGGGAAATTTGACAAAGGGGAACACCGCTTCTTTCACGCTGAAATAGGGTGGCGTCACTTCCGTCCCGATGCCCTGAGAGGCGAGCGACTGACCGACCATGCAGCGGGCCGCCACCTTGGCCAACTGAACACCGGTGGCTTTGGACACAAAGGGCACGGTGCGGGACGCTCTTGGATTGACTTCCAGCACAAAAATAACGTCAGCGCCCTCCAGGGTCTGAATGGCGAACTGCACGTTCATCAAGCCGACCACGTTCAAGGCCTCGGCCATGGCCGCCGTTTGCCGCCTGATCTCTGTCACTGTTTCGGCACACAAGCTGTAGGGCGGCAGCGAGCAGGCCGAGTCGCCACTGTGCACGCCCGCCTGTTCAATGTGTTCCATGACGCCGCCGATGAAGGTCTGCCCCTGCGCGTCGCGCACACAGTCCACATCGCACTCAATGGCGTCATTCAAGAAACGGTCCAGCAGCACCGGCGAATCGTGGCTGACCTTGACCGCCTCGCGCATGTAGCGCTCCAGGTCGCGCTGCTCATGCACAATTTCCATGGCCCGGCCACCCAGCACATAGCTCGGTCGCACCACCAGCGGGTAGCCCAGCGCGGCCGCTTTTTCAAGCGCCTCGGGCTCGGTGCGGGCAGTCGCGTTGGCAGGTTGACGAAGCCCGAGTTGATGCAGCAACTTCTGAAAGCGCTCACGGTCTTCGGCGGCGTCAATCATGTCAGGCGAGGTGCCGATGATGGGCACGCCGTTGGCTTCCAGCGCCAACGCCAGTTTGAGTGGTGTCTGGCCCCCGTACTGCACGATCACGCCATAGGGCTTTTCCTTGTCCACAATTTCAAGCACGTCTTCCAGCGTGACCGGCTCGAAATAGAGACGATCCGAGGTGTCGTAGTCGGTCGACACAGTCTCGGGGTTGCAGTTGACCATGATGGTCTCATAGCCGTCCTCGCGCATCGCCAGCGCCGCATGCACACAGCAGTAGTCAAACTCAATGCCCTGGCCAATGCGGTTCGGGCCACCGCCGAGCACCATGATTTTTTTCCGGTCCGTGGGATCGGCCTCGCACTCGCTACCGGTGTCGAACGGGCTGGACGACTCATAGGTCGAGTACAGATACGCCGTGTTGGTGGCGAACTCGGCCGCGCAGGTGTCAACACGCTTATAGACCGGGCGCACACCCAGGGCGTGGCGCTTCTCACGCACAGCCGTGTCGGTGGTCTTGAACTGCTTGGCCAGGCGCCGATCGGAAAATCCTTTTTGCTTCAAAGCGCGCAAGGTCGCGCCGTCCATCGCATCCAGCGCGGAGCCCTGTTCCGGCGCGGGCAAGCGCTCAATCTCCAGCTCAATCTTGACGATCTGCTCAATCTGCACCAGAAACCAACGGTCAATTTTGGTCAGCTCAAACACCTCGTCCACGCTCCAGCCGGCGGCAAACGCGTCGCCCACGTACCAGATACGCTCGGGGCCGGGCTCGCCCAACTCTTTTTCCAGTACTTCACGGTCCTGCGTTTTCTCATTCATGCCATCGACGCCAACTTCGAGGCCACGCAGGGCTTTCTGGAACGACTCCTGAAAGGTGCGCCCCATCGCCATCACTTCACCGACCGATTTCATCTGCGTCGTCAGGCGGCTGTCGGCCGCCGGGAATTTTTCGAACGCGAAACGCGGAATCTTCGTCACCACGTAGTCAATGCTCGGCTCAAAGCTGGCGGGTGTGGCCCCGCCCGTGATGTCATTGCGCAATTCGTCCAGCGTGTAACCGACTGCGAGTTTGGCGGCGATCTTGGCAATCGGAAAACCAGTAGCCTTGGAAGCCAGCGCCGAGGAGCGGCTGACGCGCGGATTCATCTCGATCACCACCATGCGCCCATCTTCGGGGTTGATGGAAAACTGCACGTTGGAGCCACCGGTATCGACGCCGATTTCGCGCAGCACGGCCAGACTGGCGTTGCGCAGAATCTGGTACTCCTTGTCGCTCAGCGTCTGCGCCGGCGCGACCGTGATCGAGTCGCCCGTGTGCACACCCATCGGATCCAGGTTTTCAATGGAACAAATGATGATGCAGTTGTCAGCCTGGTCGCGCACCACCTCCATCTCGTACTCTTTCCAGCCGAGCAGCGATTCTTCAATCAGCAGCTCATTGGTCGGCGACGCCTCCAGACCGCGCTTGCAGATGACTTCGAATTCTTCCGAGTTGTAGGCAATGCCGCCACCAGTGCCGCCCAGCGTGAAACTGGGCCGGATCACGGTCGGGAAACCCACCGTCTTTTGCACGCCCCAGGCTTCTTCCATGCTGTGGGCAATGCCGGAGCGGGCCGAACCCAGACCAATTTTGGTCATGGCGTCCTTGAACTTCAGGCGATCTTCGGCCTTGTCGATGGCCTCGGGCTTGGCGCCAATCAATTCGACGTTGTACTTTTCCAGCACGCCGTGGTGCCACAGGTCGAGCGCACAGTTCAGCGCGGTCTGACCGCCCATGGTCGGCAGGATCGCATCGGGACGCTCCTTGGCGATGATTTTTTCAACCGTCTGCCAGGTGATCGGCTCGATGTAGGTGACGTCCGCCGTGGCCGGGTCGGTCATGATGGTGGCCGGGTTGCTGTTGATCAGAATGACTTTGAAGCCTTCTTCGCGCAACGCCTTGCAGGCCTGCACACCAGAGTAGTCAAACTCGCAAGCCTGGCCGATGATGATCGGGCCGGCGCCAATGATGAGGATGCTTTTGATGTCGGTACGTTTTGGCATATTGTTGACTGCTCTCTCGTTGTCAGGTGCAACCTTGAGGCTGCATCTGCAAATTCATAAACTCAAAAATGGTGTATCAAACTGAATCAGTTCAGGCTGGCTGTGGCCAGTTTGGCCCCAAACCAGACAAACAAACCACCCACCAGGCTGGAGAGCCCGCTTGAGAGCCGCTTGCGCTGGCTGAAGGCTTGCGCCAGCCGGGCACCCGCAAAAATCAGCGCCGTCAGGTAGGCGGCACTGAAGCTCATCAAAATGGCGCTCAAAATCAAAAACGGCACTTCAGGCTGGGCGTAGGCAGGGTCAATGAACTGCACAAAGAACGACAGCAAAAACAAGATCGCCTTTGGGTTGAGCAAGCTGATCAGCAGCGCCCGGCGAAATGGCCGCTGCAAGTGCGCAGCCGCCGCTGCCGGTTTGGGAGCAGGCGCCGCCGCCGTCGACGGCAGAACATCCGCACGCGCGCGCAAGCCAGCGATGGCGCCACGCAGCAAATTCAACCCGACCCAAAACAGATACGCCGCACCGGCGTACTTGACCACCATGAACACGGCCGGATGCGTGCGCAGCAGGCTGGCCGCGCCCAAAGCGGTACACAGCAGCAAAATAGTGTCGCCCACAAACACCCCAAACGCGCCTTGATAGCCGGCACGGACACCGCGCACGGTGGCCACGGACAGCACATACAGCGAGTTGGGCCCAGGCAGCAAAATGATGCCGAAAGCACCGACAACATAAGTCCACAGGTCGGTGACGCCGTAAAAACTCATGCCCTGTGCTCCATCGCCAGCAGGAAACGGTCAAACAGGTAGCCGATATCGTGCGGCCCCGGCGAGGCCTCCGGGTGGCCTTGGAAACAAAACGCCGGTTTGTCGGTGCGCTCCAGCCCCTGCAGCGTGCCGTCGAACAGGCTGATATGGGTGGCACGCAAATGAGTCGGCAACATGTTTTCATCCACCGCAAAACCGTGGTTTTGACTGGTGATGCTGACGCGCCCGCTATCAAGGTCTTTGACCGGATGGTTGGCCCCGTGGTGGCCAAACTTCATTTTGAAGGTCCTGGCACCACTGGCCAGCGCCATGATTTGATGCCCCAGGCAAATGCCAAAGGTCGGAATGCCGGACTCGATCAACTCGGCAACGGCGGCAATGGCGTAGTCGCACGGCTGCGGGTCGCCGGGCCCGTTGCTCAAGAAGATGCCATCGGGCTGGTACTTGAGCGCATCAAACGCAGGGGTCTGCGCTGGCACCACGGTCACCCTGCAACCACGCTCGGCCAACATGCGCAAAATGTTCTTTTTAATGCCAAAGTCGTACGCCACGACATGAAACTTCGGCTTTGTGAGTTCTCCATAACCGGGCTTGCCGCCGAGGACTGGCTGGGACAAGCGCCACTCGGTCTGGGTCCATGCATAGGGCTCTTTGACCGTGACCACCCGGGCCAGATCCAGTCCGGCCATGGCAGGCGCCGCCTGCGCCAGCGCAATGGCCTTGTCGATCAGGCTCTGGGTCACCGCCTCGCCCTGCGCCAAGGCCATGATGCAGCCGTTTTGCGCACCCTGGCTGCGCAACTGGCGCGTCAGCTTGCGGGTATCGATGTTGGCAATCGCCACCGTGCCTTCGCGCACCAGGTAGTCACCCAGGGACATGGTTTGACGGAAATTGGATGCCAGCAGCGGCAAGTCCTTGATGACCAGACCGGCCACATGCACTTTATCGGCCTCAACATCGTCAAAATTGACGCCGTAGTTGCCTATGTGCGGATACGTGAGGGTAACGATTTGCTGGCAGTAGCTCGGGTCTGTGAGGATTTCCTGGTAGCCGGTCATGGCGGTGTTGAACACCACCTCGCCGACGGTGGAGCCGGCGGCTCCAATGGAATGACCAACATAGACTGTGCCGTCTGCGAGCGCCAAGATGGCGGGGGGAACATTTCCCTGTAAAGACAAAAGCACTGGGTTCTCCGGAAGGGGTTTTCGGGTACGCCCACGCCCGCTCAAGATTGAACTCTTGGCTTGCATTGTCGGGAGAATTGGCTTGAGAAGGCGCTAGGCGTACAGGGTGCGATGAGGCCTCCAAGTATAACCGAGGGGCCGTCAGGCAGCGATCACCCCACCAAGGAGGTTGCCGCACTGGCATGCAGGCAAATGGCAGCGGCGGCAGCGACGTTAAGAGACTCTTCACCGCCGGGCTGGGCAATACGCACATGCAAGCGGGCCAGCGCCTCCAACTCGGCGCTGACGCCCTGCCCTTCGTGCCCCAGCGCCCAGGCGCAGGGCATCGGCAGCGCCTGATTGGCGATCGCCTGATGCAAATAGGAGCCCCGATGCGAGCTGGTCACCACGATCGGCACGGCCAGTAGCGCCAGATCAGCCAGCGCCACGCCTTCGATCAATTGCAAACCCCAATGCGCGCCCATACCGGCGCGCAGCACTTTGGGGCTCCACAGCGCAGCCGTACCTTTCAAGGCGATGACTTGTTTGAAGCCGAAGGCTGAGGCACTGCGCAGAATCGATCCGACATTGCCTGCGTCTTGCACCCGGTCCAGAATAACCGACGCCATGACCGGCTGCAAAGCCGCCACCAGCGGCAAATCAAAGACAAAGCCCATCTGGGCGGGTGACTCAAGGCCACTGATCGCCGCGAACAAGGAATCCGGGATAACTATACTTTTTATAGCTGCCTGCGCATATTTCGCGGGGGCTAGAGGCCAAAATGACTCTGAAAAAACACCGATGGCGGGCGTCACATGACGGGCCAGTGCGGCAGCACCCAGGTGCTCACCCTCGGCCCAGAACCGGCCCTGTTTCCGATAGCCGGTGTTATCTTGCGCCAGGCGACGCAGGTCTTTGAGAAAAGCGTTGTCGCGCGACGTGATGTGCTGAACCTCTGGCGCACTCATGGCAGCGCCTCTCGCAACACCTCAGCCACCGGGCCAAAGGTTTTGCGGTGCTGCGGGCAAGCCCCATGCTTTGTCAAGGCCGCCAGGTGCTGCACCGTGCCATAGCCTTTGTGCCGTGCAAAACCATATTGCGGGTACTGCACATCCACCTCGGCGCACCAGCGGTCGCGGTGGACCTTGGCCAGAATCGAGGCGGCCGATATGGCAGCGACCAGTGCGTCGCCTTTGACAATGGCTTCAGCCCGCATGGTCAACACCGGCAGCCGGTTGCCATCCACCAGCACCAGTGCGGGCTTAAGCCGCAGACCCTCAACCGCCCGGCGCATCGCGAGCAGCGTGGCTTGCAGAATGTTGAGTCGCTCAATTTCCTCCACGCTGGCCTGGGCAATGCAGCAGCACAGAGCTTTGGCACGAATCTCGTCAAACAACTGCTCGCGACGCCGCGCGCTGAGTATCTTGGAATCCGCCAAACCTTTGATCGGCTGCAGGTCGTCCAGGATCACGGCGGCGGCCACCACGGGGCCCGCCAGCGGGCCGCGCCCGGCCTCGTCCACCCCGGCGACCAATCCAGCAACATCCCACAGGAGCGATGCCTGTTTGATGGATGGCGTGTGAAGCACGGCTTGTTCAGCCTTGGAGGACTTGCTGGATCGCATGGGCGGCCAATCGAGGAGTGTCGCGCTGCAACTCTGTGTGCAGGGCGGTGAATTTTTGTTGCAGAGCCGCTATTTTCGCAGGATGCGATGCCTTGGCATCGATCCAGAGCAACACCGCGTCAGCCAGCGCTTGTGCTGTGGCAGCGTCTTGCAGCAATTCGGGCACGACAAAATCCTGGCACAAAATATTGGGCAAACCGACCCAGGGCTGCAACTGTTTGCGCCGCATGATCTGCCAGGAGAGCCAACCCATGCGGTAGGCGATCACCATCGGACGCTTGAACAGGGCCGCTTCCAGCGTGGCAGTGCCACTGGCGATCAAGGTGACATCACAAGCCGCCAGCACCGTGTGCGACTGGCCCGCAATGATTTGCAGATGCGCCTGCATGCCGCTGGCACGGGCGGCGTGCTCAATGCCTGCCCTCAACGCTGGAATGGCAGGAACTATAAATTTAATAGCTGGATGCGCTTTGTTGATAAGGGCTGCAGCCTGAAAGAACCTTAAAGCCAGATGATTGATTTCAGATTGACGACTGCCGGGCAAGATCGCGACAACTTGGTCCCCATCGGCCAGTCCCAAGGCGGCACGCGCAGCCGATCGATCGGGCTCCATCGGAATCACGTTGGCCAATGGGTGCCCAACGTAGGTCGCGGCGATGCCGTGCCGGGCCAGCAGAGCGGGCTCGAACGGGAAAATACACAACACATGGTCGACACTGCGGCGAATCTTCTCTACCCGCTCAGGGCGCCAGGCCCAGATGGACGGTGACACAAAATGCACGGTCTTGATGCCCTGGGCTTTCAGGTCTTGCTCCAGATCCAGGTTGAAGTCGGGCGCATCCACACCAATGAAGACATCGGGCTGCTGCCGCAGCAGCCGGGTTTTGAGTTGGCGGCGAATACCTACAATCTCGCGGTAGCGGCGCAGCACCTCCCAACCAAAGCCATGCACCGAGAGTTTGTCATGCCCCCACCAGGCCACCAGGCCACGGCGCGCCATCTGAGGGCCGCCGATGCCGACTGCGGTCATAAGTGGCCATTGCTCCCGCAGACCATCCAGCAGCAAACCCGCAAGCAGATCACCCGAGGTTTCGCCGGCCACCAGCGCCACCTGGAGATGTTGGCTAATTTGATTTGCCATCCAGGCTTCAGCGCGCTTTTGATTCAGCGCACAATGCCACGCTGGGGCGACGTTTGCTCCAAAAATAAGAGCATCATCTCCACATCTGGCAGGGACTCAGGGCTATTTTTCACCAAATCCGCAATGCGCTCACGCGCCAGCTGTAGCGTCAGACTCTCGCGATACAGGGCTTTGTGCATGGCTTTGACGACAGCAATACGCTCTGGCGAAAAACCACGACGGCGCAGTCCTTCATAGTTCATGGAGCGGGCCTGCGCCGGCTGGCCCTGACACATGACGAACGGCGGCAAATCGGCCAACAACACCGTGCACAGGGCCGTCATGCTGTGGGCGCCAATCTTCACAAACTGATGCACCACGGTGAAGCCGCCCAGAATCGCCCAGTCTCCCACATGGACGTGGCCCGCCAACTGGGAATTGTTGGCAAATATGGTCTTGTTGCCGACGACGCAATCGTGCGCAAGGTGCACATAGGCCATCAGCCAGTTGTCATCGCCGACGCGGGTTACACCCAGATCCCCTGGCGAGCCAATGTTGAAGGTGCAGAACTCGCGAATGGTGTTGCGGTCGCCAATGACCAGTTCACAGGGTTCTCCGGCGTACTTCTTGTCTTGCGGAATAGCACCCAAAGAGCTGAATTGGAAAATGCGGTTGTCGCGTCCGATCGTGGTGTGTCCTTCAATCACGCAATGCGGACCAATGGTGGTCCCCGCCCCCACCTTGACGTTGGGGCCAATCAGGCTGTAGGGGCCAACGGTCACCGAGCTGTCCAGCTGGGCCTGGGAATCGACAATCGCCGTGGCATGAATGGTTGTCAAACCAACACCTTCAGGCTATTTTGCGCACAGCGCAGGTCAACTCGGCTTCCACTGCGAGTTCATTGTCCACCAGGGCGCGCGCCTTGAACTTGAAAATGCCCGCCTTCATGCGCACCAACTCAACTTCAAGAATCAGTTGATCGCCAGGCTCCACCGGACGCTTGAAGCGCACGCCATCCATGCCGGCAAAATAGTAAACAGAATCCTCGTCTGGCGTCGTATCGATCGCGTCAAACGCCAGCAGCGCGGCGGCCTGCGCCAGGGCTTCAAGCATCAACACGCCCGGCATCACCGGCCGATAGGGAAAATGGCCTTGAAAAAAAGGCTCATTGATGGTGACATTTTTCACCGCCCGGATGCTCTTACCCTTGTCAATCGCCAGCACCCGATCCACCAGCAGGAAGGGGTAACGGTGTGGCAGTTGCTTGAGAATTTTATAAATGTCCATGGTATTTCTATTCAATTGGGGACCCAGCTTGTTCGCTTCGTGTCACTACGGTCTGTCCCGCAAGGTTTTTATTTAGTTGAGGACAGAGCTTGTTCACTGCGTGTAACTACGGTCTGTCCCGCAAAGTCATTAGTTTATCTTCCAGCGCCCGAATGCGGTCGCGCAAACTGTGCAGTTGTTTCAGTGACGCAGCATTTTTTTCCCAGGCGGCATTGTCATCAATCGGGAACATGCCCGTGTAGTGACCGGGCTTGCGAAGCGAGCGGGTGACCACTGTGGCCGCCGAGATGTTGACACCATCGGCCAGCGTCAGATGTCCCAGCACAATGGCACCGCCGCCCAGGGTGCAATGAGCGCCAATGGTGGCGCTGCCAGCCACACCGGCGCAACCGGCCATCGCGGTATGTTTTCCAACGTGTACGTTGTGGCCGATCTGTATCAAGTTGTCGAGCTTGACGCCGTCTTCAATCACCGTGTCTTGCAAGGCGCCGCGGTCAATGCAGGTATTGGCGCCAATTTCAACGTCGTTGCCGATGCGAACCGCACCGAGTTGTTCAATTTTTTCCCACGCCCCTGCATGGGGCGCAAAACCAAAACCATCGGCACCGATCACAACGCCTGAATGCAGCAGACAACGCTCGCCGATGACACAGTTTTCACCCACCGTCACGCGCGACTTGAGCACCGTATCGGCACCCACGCTGGCGCCACTCTCAATCACGCACAGGGCGCCAATGCAGGCGCGCGGGTGCACAAAAGCCTCAGGGTCAATCACAGCGCTCGGGTGAATCTGCGGCCGTACCGTCCGCGGCAGACTCTTTTTCCAGAGTTGCGTGACACGGGCAAAGTACAGATAAGGTTGCTCGGTCACGATGCAAGCCCCGCGCGCCAGCGCCACTCCTCGCATTTCCGGGCTGACGATGACACAAGCGGCTCTGGAGGCCGCCAATTGGTTCTGGTACTTGGGGTGGCTGAGAAAACTCAACTGTTGTGGCGTTGCGCTTTCAAGTGGCGCCAAGCCCTCGATTTTGAGACTTGCATCGCCCTGCAAATCTCCGCCAAGCAATTCGACAATCGAACCTAGAAGCAGCGTCACACGTCACTTGCCTGAGGCACCGCTATTTAACGCCGTTCGAATTCAGGACCTTGAGGACTTTGTCGGTGATATCCAGTCTTGGATTGACATACACCGCGTCCTGCAGAATCAGGTCGTATTTTTCGGCTTCAGCCACCTGCTTCACCACTTTGTTGGCGCGCTCAATCACCTGCTGCAACTCTTCGTTTTTGCGGGCATTCAGATCTTCCTGAAATTCACGACGTTTGCGCTGGAAGTCACGATCCTGCTCCACCAACTGCTTTTGCCGCGTGGTGCGCTGCCCCGCCGACAAAGTAGGAGCTTCACGGTCAAAGGTGTCAGCCAGCGTCTTCAACGCAGCCCCCAGATCAATGATCTCTTTTTCGCGCTTGGAAAACTCCTGCTCAAGCTTGAGTTGGGCCGACTTGGCCGTACTCGCCTCCTTGAAAATCCGGTCGGTACTGACGAATCCGATCCTGAACTCCTGGGCTTGAGCCTGCATTTGGGCCGATACCAGCAGGCCGCCGAACAGAATACTGGCAAAACTGCGACGTAGAAGATAGTTCATTAGAAAGTCGTTCCAATTTGAAATTGCATGGTCTGGATTTTATCGCCTTCGAACTTTTTGATGGGCTTGGCAATCGCCAGTCGCAACGGACCGACCGGCGATATCCAGCTGACGCCCACCCCGACTGATGAGCGCAGGCTGCCCGCATTTTCATTGACCGCGCCCGAACCCGACACACTGCCAACATCAAGGAACGCAAACATCCGCAAGGTCCTGTCATTGCCGGCGCCGGGAAAGGGGGAAAGTATTTCGGCGTTCAAATTCACCTTTTTGGTACCACCCAGGACGGTTCCTGTGCTGTCCTTCGGTCCCAGACTGCCCTGTTCAAAACCCCGCACCGACCCCAAACCGCCCCCGTAGAAATTTTTAAACACTGGATAAGTTTTATCGCCGACGGCCGCACCCAAGCCCAATTCGCCGTTAAACGCAGCCGTGAACTGCTTGTTGAGCGGTATGTATTCTTGGTACTGATAAGTGGCACGCACATAACGAAGGTCGCCTGCAACGGACCACTCGGCATTCGCTCGTTGATAACGACCAGAGTTCGGCGCCAATGCACTGTCACGCCGATCACGCGACCAGCCCACCGTCAACGGAATCGCCACGTTGTCATGGTCAACGTAAGGGAGGTACGAATTTGGCAGCAGAGTACCGGGCGTGATCGTCGTCTTCTCGGCGCCAGCCCCAAAATAAACGGTATCCGTCTCGGTGAAAGGAACGCCAAAGCGCAAACTGCCGCCGGAGGTCACCACCTTGTAATAGCTTGTATCCTGATACGGACTGCTGGTCCGATGGTAGACATCAATGGTTCTGGACACACCGTCCGCCGTGAAATAGGGGTCGGTGGTGTTGAAAACGATGACCCGGTTGATCTTGCTGGTGTTGACTTGCACACCCAAGGAGTTACCCGAACCAAAGGCGTTTTCCTGCTTCAAACCAAAGGAAAGCCCGAGCCCATCGGCACTTGAAAAGCCAGCACCCAGACTCAGGCTACCGGTCGGTTTTTCAACAACATTGATGCTCAGGTCAACCTGATCCGGTGACCCGGCTACTTCCTGGGTTTCGATACCCACCTCACTGAAGTAGCCCAGGCGATCCACGCGGTCGCGTGACAGCTTGATCTTGTCGGCGTCGTACCAGGATGCCTCAAATTGCCGAAACTCCCGGCGCACCACCACATCACGCGTGCGACTGTTGCCTGCTACATTGATTTTGCGCACATAGGCCCGCCGCGACGGCTCTGCCTGCAGGACCAGGGCGACACGGTTGTTGACGCGATCGATGTCAGGGCGCGCCTGCACCCGCGCAAAAGCAAAGCCGAAATTGCCGAAATAGTCGGTGAACGCCTTCGTGGTCTTGGCAACTTCATCGGCGTTATAGGCCTGCCCCGGTCGAATTGTCACCAACGACTTGAACTCGTCGTCTTTGCCCAGAAAATTACCTTCAAGCTTGACGCCACTCACGATAAAGCGCTCACCTTCGGTGATGTTGATCGTGATGGAAATATCCGTCTTATTAGGCAAAATCGCCACCTGCGTTGAGTCCACTTTGAACTCCAGATAACCCCGTGTCAGGTAATAAGAACGCAGGGTTTCAATATCAGCATTGAGTTTGGCACGTGAATAACGATCCGACTTGGTGTACCAGCTCAGCCAGCCACCGGTGTCCAGATCAAACAGGCCACGCAAGGTTGACTCGCCAAAAACATGGTTGCCAACGATCCGAATTTCGCTGATCTTTGCCGCCTCGCCCTCGGTGACAGTAAACGTCAGGTTGACCCGGTTGCGTTCAATCGGCGTCACCGTCGTCACCACTTCTGCGGCATACAGGCTGCGATTGATGTATTGCCGTTTGAGTTCCTGTTCAGCGCGGTCAAGCTGGGCTTTGTCAAACGGGCGGCCATCAGCCAGGCCGATATCACGCAAGGCTTTTTTGAGGACGTCCTTGTCAAACTCTTTGGTGCCGACAAACTCAACCTCCGCAACGGTGGGCCGCTCCTCGACCACAATCACCAACACGTCACCACTGACCTCAATGCGGACGTCCTTGAACAGACCCAGCGCAAAAAGTGTCCGGATTGCGGAAGAGCCCACTTCGTCGTTATAGACGTCGCCGACGCGAACCGGCAGCGACACGAAAACAGTGCCTGGCTCCACCCGCTGCAAGCCCTCAATACGAATATCGCGCACAGTGAAAGGACTGACCGCCCAGGCCGTGCCGGCCACAAAAACCAGAGACGCGACGGCGGATACGGTGCGCAGAGCAAAGCGATTGAATTGCATTTTTAGTATTAAAAAAATCAAGCCGATGTTGAATGTCAACACCAGACATTTAGCCAAATAAGCGGGTGATGTCGTTAAAGAGGGCAATCGACATCAGAAGAAACAGGATGGCAACGCCACCCCGCTGCAAAGTCTCCATCCAGGCATCCGGAACCGGTTTGCCCGTCACGCCTTCCCAAAGATAATACATCAGGTGACCACCGTCCAAAACCGGCAGCGGCAGCAAATTCAAAACGCCCAAGCTGACACTGATCAAGGCCAGGAACAGCAAGTACTGCGTCAGTCCCATGGCAGCGGATTTGCCGGCGTAGTCCGCAATTGTCAAAGGACCGCTGAGGTTTTTGACTGAAGCCTCGCCAATCAACATCTTGCCCATCATTCTGAGCGTCAAGAGAGAGACATCCCAAGTATGCGTCACGCCGCGCCACAAACCGTCGACAGCGCCATAGCGCACCGTCACCAGCTCCGGCATGGCCCCAACATAGGCGCCGATTCTCCCCACCAACAACTCTCCGTCTTGTCGAGTCTCGGGCGTGACGATGATTTCAAGTTCGATTCCGGCCCGGTCAATTTTCCAGGTGGCTGGGACGGTTCGGCCGTTCACGATCGATGCGCGAATCAGCCGACGCAATTGCTGGCCGTCCACCACCGGCACCGACCCGACCTGGCGCACCACATCACCATCGCGCAAACCAGCTTTGTCGGCCGCGGCGCCCACGGTGACCTCGCCAATGACAGGACGGGTGTACGGGCCCACGACCCCGATTCTGCGAAACAAGTCCGCATTGGCCTCGCTGGCATCCATGGCCGAGAGCTTCAGCAGCACGTCGCTTGTCGTCGTACGTCCCGGCCCCGTCAGCTCCAGTCGCACGTCTTGCCCTTCCAGCGCCCCCCGGGTCAAGAACCAGCGCAGGTCTTCAAACGACGCCACGCTCTTCATTTCGTCGTCGGCAAAGCCGGCACGCTGGACCCGCTCACCGCCCGCCAATCCGGCCTGCTGCGCAATCGAACCCGCCTCGGGGCTGGCCAGTATCGCTGCCGGATATTGCACGCCGCTCCAGTTCACCACCGCGTACAACAACACCGCGAGCAGCAAATTGGCCACCGGGCCCGCCGCCACAATGGCGACGCGCGAACGCAAAGGCTGGTTGTTGAATGCCAGATGCCGCTCACCCTCGGGCACCGGTGCCTCGCGCTCATCCAGCATCTTGACGTAGCCGCCCAGCGGAAAAGCGCACAGCGCAAATTCGGTCGATGAACCCTTGCGCTGCCATTGATACAAGGTCTTGCCAAATCCAATGGAAAAACGCAGCACTTTGACACCACAAGCCACGGCCACCCGGTAGTGGCCATACTCATGGATGGCGATCAAAACACCAAGGGCAAGTACAAAGGCGGCAAGAGTCAGCATGCGTCTTCTATTGGAAATCTATTGATTGCCGACACGGCGCACCACCTGCTGCGCGGCAGCACGCGACTCGGCGTCCAGCGCCAGCAGATCCTCCAGCGACTGCGGGCTGGCTGGGACAACCGATTCAAGTGTTTCCAGATTAACCCCATGAATCTGGTCAAACCGTATTTGGCCGTCAAGAAACGCAGCGACCGCCACTTCATTGGCGGCGTTCAACACGGCAGTCGAACCGGAAGGCGCCCGCAACACTGCCCACGCCAGCTGCAAACCCGGAAAACGTTGTTCATGGCCGTTCGAGTCCAGCGACTCGAACGTCAGGTCAGCCATCGCCCGAAAATCCAGCGCACCAGCACCCGAGACCATGCGATCCGGCCAGCACAGGCCATAGGCAATCGGCACTTTCATGTCGGGCGTGCCGAGCTGGGCCAGGACGGAATTGTCTTTGTACTGCACCATTGAATGAATGACGCTCTGCGGGTGAATCACCACCTCAATCTGCTCCGGATTGACACCGAACAGGAATCTGGCCTCAATGACTTCCAGCGCCTTGTTCATCATGGTGGCAGAGTCGACCGATATCTTGCGTCCCATGACCCAATTGGGGTGGGCGCAGGCCTGGTCCGGCGTCACGTCCCGCAGCGTTTGGGGCTCGCGCTGTCTGAACGGCCCACCTGAGGCGGTGAGAATAATTTTGTCGATCTGGCTCGACCAGACGGCAGCATCGTCGGGTAATGACTGAAAAATGGCCGAATGCTCGCTGTCAATCGGCAGCAGCTTGGCGCCCCCTTTGGCCACCGCCTGCATGAAATAGGCACCACCCACCACCAAAGCTTCCTTGTTGGCCAGCAACAAACGTTTGCCCGCCTGGGCTGCCGCCAAACAGGAGGCCAATCCGGCCGCCCCCACGATCGCCGCCATAACCGCGTCCACCAGTTCATGCGAGGCAATCATGGCAAGAGCCGATGCGCCCCAAAGAACCCGTGTCGTCAAATGAAGTTCGCGGCATTGGCGCTCCAGCGCGCGTCCATGGGGCTCACTGACCATAACGGCAAACACGGGTTTGAACCGCACGCACTGTTCCAGCATCAATTGAGTCTGAGTCGCAGCGCTCAGGGCGAAGACCTCGAACCGATCGGGATGGCGCGCAATCACATCGAGCGTGCTGACCCCAATGGATCCCGTCGAGCCCAAAATAGCAACCCGCTGCTTGGGCAAGTTTTTCACATCATTCATTGGCACCGTCACACAGAGTAAAGCATCATGGCCAGCGGCAAGGTAGGCAACAAGGCGTCCACCCGGTCCAATACACCGCCATGACCTGGCAGCAAGCCGCTGCTGTCCTTGACGCCCGCACTGCGTTTCACCAGCGACTCAAACAAGTCACCCACAACGCTCATCGCCGCCATGAAAATGGCGGCAATCAGCAGCAACCAGCCACCTTGTCGACCCACGTGGGTATAAAAACTGGGTACGGTGCTGGCCCATGCGGCATCCAACCAACGCCAGGCAAAGGCCAGCGCAATGACACCTACCATGCCGCCCCATACACCTTCCCAGCTTTTGCCGGGGCTGATGCTGGGCGCCAGTTTGCTTCGGCTAAAACGCCCGCCGAAGGTGCGGCCCGCAAAATAGGCACCAATGTCCGCCACCCACACCAGCACCAGGATGGAGAGCAAAAAATTAATGCCAATCACCCTCGCCTGCGCCACTGCCAGCCAGGCCAGGCACAGCGCCAGCAGACCCGCCAACAGCCGCAGCGCCCGCGGATGGGCCGACCAGGCCGACACACCACGGTGCAACACCCAGGCGCCAGCCAGCACCCAAACAGCACCAGCAGTCATCCAGAGCCCGCCCAGCGATCGCTCCAGCCAGCCTGACCACCAAGCCGCAGCACACAGCAGCCCGCAGACCAGCCCAGCGCCAAGCGAGGCCGACTGGGAATAGCCGTTCAGGCGAGCCCACTCCCACCCACCGGCAACAATCAGCAACAGGGCGATGGCACAAAATGGCTCAGGCGAGCGATAGAACATCGCTGGCAGCAAGATAAGCAGCATGACCAGGGCGGTGATAACACGCTGCTTCAACATCTATTGGTTCTCAAGCCAAACCACGCACAACAGTCGGCATGACAAGCTGATCTGCATGGCGATGGGGGAGGAAACACCTGAGGCAAGCTTGGTGCAAATCAGACCGCCATGATGTCTTGCTCTTTGGCAGCCACCAGTTGGTCGATCACGATGACGTGCCGGTCAGTCACTTTCTGAATGTCGGTCTCGCAGCGTTTTTGCTCATCTTCCGAGGCCAGCTTGTCCTTGACGGCTTTTCTGATCGCTTCATTGGCATCACGGCGCAAATTGCGTATCGCGATCTTGGCGCCTTCGCCTTCACCGCGAACCACTTTGGAGAGCTCCTTGCGTCGCTCCTCCGACATGGCTGGCATCGGGACGCGGATCAAGTCACCCATGGACGACGGGTTGAGTCCCAGATCGCTGTCGCGAATGGCTTTTTCGATCTTGGCGCCCATCCCCTTTTCCCAGGGTTGCACACTGATGGTTCGGGCATCCAGCAAGGACACATTGGCCACCTGGCTGATCGGCAGCATGGCACCGTAATAGTCAACGTGCACGGTGTCCAGCAACGCAGGGTTGGCGCGACCGGTCCGAATCTTGGTCAGGTTGTGTTTAAACGCTTCGATGGATTGGTCCATCTTGCCTTCAACCGTGTTTTTTATCTCGGCAATCGTCATGTTTATTCCTCACTCGACTGTTCAAAGGACACTGTTCAAAAAAATGCGATTTTGACACGGTCAGGCATAAACCAGCGTGCCCTCATCTTGGCCCATCACCACACGCTTGAGGGCACCATGTTTCAATATGGAGAACACTTTGATGGGTAGTTTTTGATCGCGGCACAAGGCAAACGCAGTGGCATCCATGATGCCCAGGTTTTGCGTCATCGCGTCATCAAATGAAATTTTGCTGTAACGAGTAGCCTGCGGGTCTTTCTTGGGATCGGCGGTGTAAACACCATCGACCTTGGTCGCCTTCAGCACCACCTCGGCGCCGATTTCAGCGCCACGCAAAGCGGCAGCGGTGTCGGTGGTGAAAAACGGGTTGCCGGTACCGGCCGCAAAAATCACCACTTTGCCTTCTTCAAGGTATTGCAGCGCCTTGGGTCGAACATAGGGCTCCACCACCTGTTCAATCGCAATGGCCGACATGACGCGTGCGGTCAGCCCCGCCTTGTTCATGGTGTCACCCAGGGCAAGGGCATTCATGACGGTGGCCAACATGCCCATGTAATCGGCAGTCGCCCGATCCATCCCGACCGAGCCACCCGCCACACCCCGAAAAATATTGCCACCGCCAATGACGACCGCCACCTCCACGCCCAAACGTGTCACCTCAGCGATCTCGTCGACCATGCGCACGATAGTGTCATGGTTAATACCGAACTGGTCATCGCCCATCAAGGCCTCGCCTGACAGCTTGAGCAAAATACGCTTATGGGCTGGTTTGGCGACGGACATGATGAACTCCTGATGTGATGACGGTTGAGCGGGGTAAATCCAAATTCAGATCTATGGTTTCGATCTGAACCCGGATTGAAATACCTGGTTTTCGCAGGGGCAAGGGCAATCAGCTGGCCTGTTTGGCAGCCGCCATCTGGGCCGCCACTTCAGCGGCAAAGTCCTCGACTTTCTTCTCGATGCCTTCACCCACCACGTACAGCGTAAACGCCTTCACCGTCGTACCCGTGGCCTTGAGCATCTGCTCAACCGTCTGCTTGTCATTCTTCACAAATGACTGGTTAAACAGCGATACTTCCTTGAGGTATTTTTGTACGCCGCCTTCAATGCGCTTGGCGACGATCTCGGCCGACTGAACCGGCTTGCCAGCAGCCGTCGCCACGGAAGCATCTTCAGCTGCCTTGGCGGCTGCCACGGAACGCTCCCTGGCCACCAGTTCGGCCGGGACATCGTCGCTGGACAAAGCCACCGGCTTCATGGCAGCGACGTGCATCGCCACGTCCTTGGCGGCAGTGGCGTCACCGTCAAACTCAACCACGACGCCAATGCGGGTGCCGTGCAAATAAGAGGCCAGCTTGGCACCTGACGCAAAACGTTTGAAGCGGCGAAAGCTCATGTTCTCGCCGATCTTGCCGATCAGGCCCTTGCGCACATCTTCAAGCGTCGGCCCAAAACCATCCTGGGTGTAAGGCAAGGCAGCCAGCGCCGCCAGGTCAGCGGGATTGTTCTGCGCAATCAGCTTGACCGCCGCATTGGCCAATGCCAAAAAGCTGTCGTTCTTGGTGACAAAGTCGGTTTCGCAGTTGACTTCGAGCAAAGCGCCGACGTCAGCCTCCATGTAGCTGGTGATCACGCCTTCGGCGGTAATGCGTCCAGCAGCCTTGCCGGCTTTGCTGCCAAGCTTGACGCGCAGCAACTCTTCCGCCTTGACCATGTCACCTTGCGCCTCGGTCAAGGCGCGCTTGCATTCCATCATGGGAGCATCCGTCTTGCCACGCAGTTCAGCCACCATGCTTGCGGTAATTGCAGCCATTTTTTTCTCCGTCATCAGTTCAAATATTTAAATGGGGACTCAAAAAAGGGGCCCAGAAGCCCCCTTTTTTTTAGGGCAGCAGACAGCTCAGGCTGCTGTTTCATTCACTTCAACAAATTCGTCAGAGCTCTCAGCGACGACGGCCTTGACCACATCGTCCACCGCATTGGAACGACCTTCAATGATCGCATCGGCAATGCCGCGAGCATACAAAATAACCGCCTTGGATGAGTCATCATTGCCAGGAATGATGTAATCAATTCCTTCAGGCGAGTGATTGGTGTCGACCACGGCAATCAGGGGAATGCCGAGCTTTTTGGCTTCGGCAATCGCAATTTTGTGGAAACCGACGTCAATCACGAAAATCGCATCCGGCAGCACCGTCATATCCTGAATGCCGCCAATGTCGCGTTCGAGCTTGGCCAGCTCACGGGCGAACATGAGCTGCTCTTTCTTGCTCAAGCTGTCCAGACCCGCTTCTTGCTGGATCTTCATGTCTTTGAGGCGTTTGATGGAGGTCTTGACCGTCTTGAAGTTGGTCAACATGCCGCCGAGCCAACGCTGGTCAACATAAGGCACGCCGGCACGCTGGGCTTCCAGGGCGACGGTCTCACGTGCCTGGCGTTTGGTACCCACCATCAGCACGGTGCCGCGCCGGGCGGAAACCTGGCTCGCAAACTTGGCGGCCTCCTGGAACATCGGCAACGATTTTTCCAGGTTGATGATGTGAATCTTGTTGCGATGGCCGAAGATGAACGGGGCCATTTTGGGGTTCCAGAAGCGGGTTTGGTGGCCAAAATGGACACCGGCTTCCAGCATTTCGCGCATGGTAATTGCCATAATTAATTCCAAAGGTTAGGTCTAAAATCCAGTTCGTTTTTGCCACTTTTCGATGGCGCTACTGATGCGCCGGTAAAAAGTTGCAACACCTTGATGAAACTGGTTTGCTGTTTTGCTCACCAAATAGCCACTTGGGCCACCCAGCAAAGCCTGACAATTATAGCCTGCGATTCCATGCTTTCAGACCTCCACACCACCCGGCAGCGCTTGCGCACTGGCCAAACCCAGGCAACAAGCGAAATTGAGCGGGCCATTCAGGCCGCGCAATCACCTGCCTGCCAGCATGCCTTCGTGCAGACCACATTTGACGAGGCCCGCGCCATCGCCAACACCCCGGGCATCCAGACCAAGCCGCTGGCGGGCCTGGCCGTTTCCATCAAGGACCTGTTTGATGTGGCCGGACAAACCACCTGCGCCGGCTCGGTGGTCCTCAAGGACAACCCGCCCGCCGAGCAAGACAGCCCGGCCGTTGCGCGTTTGCGCCGCGCTGGCGCCGCCTTCATGGGGCGCACCCATATGGTGGAATTTGCATTCTCGGGCGTCGGCACCAATCCACACTTTGGTACACCGGTCAACCCGTGCAGCACCGATGTGCCACGCATTCCCGGTGGCTCCTCGTCGGGCGCTGGCGTATCAGTCGCTACCGGCGCCGCCTTCATCGGTCTGGGAAGCGACACCGGCGGCTCCATCCGCATCCCGGCCGCTCTGAACGGCATTGTTGGCTTTAAAAGCACCGCCCGCCTGGTGCCGACCCAAGGTGCTCTGCCACTGTCCACCACACTTGACACGGTCTGCGCCATGACCCGCAGCGTGCGTGACGCGATGCTGGCGCACGAGCTGCTGGCCCAGCGCCAGGTGACGCGCAGCTCCGCGCCACTGGCCGCCTACCGCCTGGCCGTTGCCCGCACCCTGATGCAGGACGAGCTGGACGACACCGTTTCACGCGCCTGGCAGCGCACCCTGGCCACCCTGCGCCGGGCCGGAGCCCAGGTTGAAGAAGTCAACCTGACCGAGATCGGCCAGCTGCAGTCGATTCAGGCCGCTGGCAGCTTGGCGGCGGCCGAGAGTTACGTTTGGCATCGCCAGTTACTTGAGCGCAACGCCGCTGCTTACGACCCACGCGTGGCAAGCCGCATCCAGCGCGGCGCCAGCATGAGTGCCTATGACTACATCACGCTGCTGCGCGAGCGGCAACGCTGGATCAGCCAGATGGCATCGGCCCTGCAGGGCTTTGACGCGGTGTTGTCGCCCACCGTCCCGATCGTGGCACCACCCATGGCGGAGCTGGCACCAGGCCTCGCGCGCGACGCTGCTTTCTTGCGCGTCAACGCCCTGCTGCTGCGCAACCCCAGCGTGGTCAACATGCTCGATGGCTGCGCGCTGTCGCTGCCGTGCCAGACCGCCGATGAGTTACCCGTGGGTTTGATGGTCTGGGCCGGTGCGTTGCGCGACGACACCGTGCTCAATATCGCGCTGCAGATCGAGCGAATACTACAAAAATAATAGCACATTGTGCATAATACACGGTGGCTAGAGGCCATTTCATCAGTTAGTTTAAGACAGAGTTCCGCTTCGCTACGGTCTGTCCCGCAAGGTTTGCAAGAATAAAGGGATTCATGAAGATTGCAGTTATTGGCGCCGGCATCATCGGCGTCACCACGGCCTATGAGCTGAGCCGTGATGGGCACGATGTCACCGTGCTGGAACGCTGTGGTGCCGCAGCCGAAGAAGCCAGTTTTGCCAATGCCGGCATCGTGGCACCCGGCATGCCGAACCGGGAAGTGAGCCCTATTTTCAGCCGCCCTACCCCCATCAGACTGAGCTGGCCAATTTCGGCTCACGAGCTGGCCTGGTTCTGGAAGTGGCGCCGCGCCCGTCGGCTTGACCGCCATCGGGCCAGTCAGGCTCAGAGGCAGAGCCTGGCCAGCTACAGCCGTGAACGTTTGCACCACATCACGGCGGATTTAAAACTGGACTACGAACGCAGCGAGGGTCTCCTGATGTTGCTGCGCTCCGAGCAGGACAGCAAAATGGTACAGCCTGGTCTGCAGCTGATGCGTGAAGCGGGCCGGGATTTCAAGGAACTGAGCGCACCCGACGTCCGCAAGCTGGAGCCGGCCTTGAGTCCGGACACGCCATTTTTTGGTGCCATTCAACTCATCGATGCGGAGGTCGCCAACTGCCGCCAGTTTGCCCTGCTGCTCAAAAACGAGTCGCAACGCTGTGGCGTCAAATTTGAGTTCAACACCGAAGTCACACACATCAGCAGCGCCGGCGGCGTCACGCTCACGGTCGCCGGCGAAACCGGCGCCCGCCCCTTTGACGCCGCTGTGATCTGCGCGGGGACCGATTCGGCGCGCTTGCTCGGCCCGCTGGGCATCAGGCTGGCGCTGGCCGCCGTCCATGGCTACTCCATCAGCGCGCCTATTCGCGAGCCGCTCAACGCGCCGCGCAGTGGCGTCATCGATCGGCGCCACCAAGTGGCTATCACCCGCCTGGGCAACCGGGTGCGCGTGTCAGGCCTGGCCGAACTGGGCGGCGTACCTGGAAGAAACCGGGCCGACGCCCTGCAAACCCTCTACCGGGTGTTGCATGACTGGTTCCCGGGCGCCGCCAAACTGTCAAGCGGCGTGCAGGAGTGGAAAGGTGCACGCCCGATGTTGCCCGACGGGGCGCCGGTTGTGGGCGCCAGCGGTGTGCCGGGCCTGTGGCTGAACCTGGGGCATGGGGCCAGTGGCTGGGCCTTGAGTTGCGGCTCAGCCCGTGTTTTGGCCGACCTGATGGCGGGCAGACCACCTGACCTCGACGTCAACGCATTCGGCATCGAACGGCTGGGGCGCTAAAACAAGACATTCATCAGGGCCTGCTACATTGTCAGCCTAACCGGTTCACAGAAAATTCCCGCATGAGCCCTGAACTCTCTTTAAAACTCGCCGCCGCCGTGGACGGCATGCCTGCGTTTCCCAAAAGCGTGCAAAAGATCCTGGAACTCACGCGCGACGTCAACTGCTCGCCCAAGGATCTGGTGCAAGTCATTGACAAGGATCCGGTGGTCACGGTCAAGGTGCTGCGCGTGGTCAACTCGGCTTACTACAGCCTGCCCAAGCAGATCACCTCCATCAACCATGCGGTGGTTTACTTGGGCTTTAACACCATCAAAAACCTGGCCTTGAGCATCGCCGCCATCGGCATGCTGCCGGCCAGCAATGCGGCCGGTTTTGACGGCGCGCAGTACCTGATTCACTCGCTGTCCACGGCGGCCATCGCCAAGCAGCTGGCCTTGCGTCTGGATGATGCCGACCCGATGGACTGTTTTATTGCCGGCCTGCTGCACGATTTTGGCAAGGTGGTGTTCGCGCAGTTCATGCCGACCGAATTTCGCAAGGCCCTGGAAACCAGCCAATGGAACGAGAGCTCACTGCACCTGGCGCTGCGAGACGTGATCGGTGCTGATCACGCGGTCGTCGGTGCGATGCTGGTCGAAAAATGGCGTTTCCCGGCCGACCTGGTGGAAACCATTCGCTACCAGTACGGCCCGGAAATCAAAGACACACCGATGATCGCCTGTGTCTTTGCCGCCAACCAGATCAGCAAGAAGCTCGAATTCGGCTTTGCCGGCAACCCCTACATCGAACAACTGCCACCCGCTATTGCGCAGCGGCTGGGTGGCACCTTGGACGAACTGATTGTCTCTTTGGGCGACCTGGCACCCCTGCTGGAAGAAGCCAAAATATTTTCAAAAGTTTGAGGTCACTGCATGAAAATCAGATTTTGGGGCGTGCGCGGCTCCATTGCTTCACCCGGCCCGAGCACCGTGCGTTATGGCGGCAACACCACCTGCATCGAGATTCGCACCGACAACAACGAGCTGATCATCCTGGACGCCGGCACCGGCATTTTTCCGCTGTCGCAGACGCTGCTGGCCGAGCTGCCGGTGACTGCCAACGTGTTCATCAGCCACTCGCACTGGGACCACATTCAGGGCCTGCCGTTTTTCATCCCCAACTTCATTCCCGGCAACACCTTGCGCCTGCATGGTGCGTTTGACCCGGTGTCGGGCAAGGGCGTGGAGCAGGTGATGGCGGTGCAACTGCAGTACAGCTATTTCCCGGTGCGCGAGGCCGAGATGAAGGCGCGCATGGAATACGTCACGCTCAAGCCCGAGCAGAGCCTGCAGATTGGCTCCGCCACGGTCACACCTTTTCTCATGAATCACCCCGTGATTGACTTCGGCTACCGCATTGAAGCCAACGGCAAGTCGGTGTTCTTTACCGGAGACCATGAGCCGCCGCTCAACATCTACGAACCCGGCGACGAGAGCTACGACGAGTACCAGGGTTTCATTGATGAAAAAGCCCACAGCATCCTGCGCGCCATGCACGGCGTCGACGTGCTGATTGCCGACAGTTCCTACACTGAAGCGGAATACCCGGCCAAAAAAGGCTGGGGCCACGGCACCTTCAACTCCAGCATGGCGTACGCCAAGGCGGCTGGCGCCAAGATGCTGTTTTGCACGCACCATGAACCGACCCGCAGCGACGATGCACTCGAAGCCGCTTTCCGCCAAGTGCTGCTTGACAACCCGCCGCTCCCCGGTGGCCCCGAGGTTCGACTCGCGCGCGAGGGCGAAACCTACGAGTTTTAGAACCGATGCAAAAAATAGACTTCCGAACCCGCCACGCCTTGTTCAACGTGGCGGCCACACGCGCCATGGAGCAGGCGGCACAGGCCGCCCTGCCCGCTCACACCCTGATGGCGCGCGCCGGGCTGGCCGTGGCGCAACTGGCGCTCGCCCTGGCGCCGCACGCCCGGCGCATCTGGATCGCCTGCGGGCCCGGCAACAACGGCGGCGACGGGCTGGAGGCCGCCATGCACTTGCAGCGCTGGGGCAAGCAGCCGGTGCTCACCTGGCTCGGCAGCGCAGACACGGCGCCAGCAGATGCCGCGGCTTCTTACCAGCGTGCGCTGCAGGCCGGCGTCACCTTCTCGCAGACGCCGCCCGACGCGTTTGATTTGTGCATTGATGCCTTGCTGGGCATCGGCAGCCAGGTACGCGAGCCCGACGGTCGCATGGCCGACTGGATCAGGTTGATCAACGCCAGCAAGCAGGCGGTGCTGGCGGTGGACTTGCCCACCGGCCTGCACGCCGACACCGGCGCCGTGACGCAACTGAGCGTCAAGGCCACGCACACCTTGAGCCTGCTCACACTCAAACCCGGCTTGTTCACCGCGCATGGGCGCGACGCCGCTGGCAGCGTCTGGCTGGCTGACCTCGGCGTGGATCAACTCACCGCCCTGGCGCAACAACCGCTTGCACCAACGGCCTGGCTGGCAGGCGCGCCGCCGGCGGCCGAGCGCCCGCATGCCTCGCACAAAGGCAGCTACGGCGATATCGCCGTGGTGGGCGGCGCACCCGGCATGACCGGTGCCGCCCTGCTGGCAGCGTCGGCCGCGCTGCACGCGGGCGCCGGGCGGGTTTTTGTCGGCTTGCTCGACGGTGGCACGCTGAGCGTGGATACCAGCCAACCCGAGCTGATGTTCCGACCGGTCGAGGCACTTGAGCTGTCCGCCATGACGGTTGTTTGCGGCTGTGGTGGCGGGGACGCCATTTGTGCGCAGCTGCCCAGGATTTTATCGGCTGCAGCCGCCGTCGTTATTGATGCAGATGCTATAAATGTAATAGCAAATGACACCAAGCTTCAAACCTTGCTGACCGAGCGCAGCCAGCGTGGTGCCGCCACCGTGCTGACACCGCACCCACTGGAAGCCGCGCGCCTGCTGGGCACCAGCGCCGCACAGGTCCAGGCGGATCGCCTAGCCGCTTGCGGGCAACTGGCCGAGCGCTATCACTGCACCGTGGTGCTCAAAGGTTCGGGCACGCTGATGGCTGCCCCCGGCCAGACCTCCGTCATCAATCCCACCGGCAACGCCCGCCTGGCCACCGCAGGTACGGGCGATGTATTGGCGGGGCTGATTGGCGCGCGCCTGGCGGGCGGCCTGGACGCTTTTGAGGCCGCTTGCCAGGCGGTCTACCAGCACGGTCTGGCGGCCGATCGGTGGCCCCCCGGGCGCGCCTTGACGGCTGGAGCCTTGTCTCGTCTACTATTACATTAATAGCTACTAATGCAATAAATACAAGGGCTGGAGGCCAGTTTCATATCAATCAGGGAGTAGACAGCAGCCAGCGGCAGTGCCCATCAAGCAGATGCACAATACGGCACCCAGAGTCATCAACGGCGTGGCGTTGAGCAAAAAGGTAAGAAAGCACCCCAATTCAAAATCGGCATGGATTTGAATATCTTTCAGTCACACTCGCTCAAGGCCCGCGTGACCCTCTTTTCGCTGACAATTTTTGTGCTCAGTATCTGGGCGCTGGCGCTGTTTGCCAGTCGCATGTTGCGCGCGGACATGCAGCAGCAATTGGGGGACCAGCAACTGGCGAGCGTGACTGGGGTGGCGGCAGGGATCAGTCACAAATTGGAAGAACGTTTGGTAGCACTGGATCAGGTGGCCGAACGCATGGATCCGGCCCTGCTGCGTCATGACGCCGCACTGCAAGAATTCCTGGAGGCACAGCCGGTTTTTCGCGGTCTATTCAATGCCGGCGTCATCGTCACCACGCTGGACGGCACGGTCAGCCACGCGGTGCCGTTCGCCAAGGAACGGATCGGCGTTACTACCCTGGCGATCGGGGCGATTGCCGCCGCGCTGCGGCAGGGGCGCACAACGGTCGGTCAGCCGGTGATGGACAAGGCGCTGCCAGCGCCACTGATCACCATGGCGGCGCCCATTCGCAATCCACAGGGCCAGGTGATCGGGGCTCTGGCTGGCATGATCAATCTAACATTGCCTAATCTGCTGGACCCGATCAGCCAGGGCCGTTATGGCAAGACTGGCAGCTATCTGCTGGTTGCGCGACCAGCCCGGATGGTGATCACCAACACCGACAAAAAACGGGTCATGGAGGCAGCGCCTGCGCCCGGCGTCAACCGCCTGATTGACCGCTTCATGCAGGGTTATGAGGGTTCCGCAATTTTCGTTGACCCCTTTGAGGTGGAAACACTGACCTCGGCCAAGGGCATCACGCTGGCCGATTGGTACGTGGCGGCGGCATTGCCCACCGCCGAAGCCTTTGCACCCATCGACGCCATGCAGCGGCGTATTGTGCTGGCCACCGTGCTGCTGACCCTGCTGGCGGGCGGCCTGACATGGTGGATGCTGCGCCGGCAACTGGCGCCGCTGCTCGCCACCGCCGAAACCTTGGTGGCCCTGCCCACAGCCCAGACATTTCCGATCGCGCTGCCCGTCGCTCACCCGGACGAAATTGGCCACTTGATTGATGGCTTCAATCACCTGCTGGCTCACCTGCACCAGCGTGAGACCCTGCTCAAGCAGATTCTTGACACCTCCAGCGCCGCCATCTTTGTCATCGACTCACAGGGCCGCATCACGCAAGCCAACCAGCGCATGGCCGAGATGTTCGGTTGCCCGCTCGACACCCTGATCGGGCATGACTACGTCAGCCTGGTGCACCCGGCGGAGCGCAATGTCGGACAACAGAACATGCTGGCTTTGCTGGCCAACAAAGTCTCGTCCTCCGATTTGGAGCGCCTGTATTGGCGCGCCGACGAATCCGAATTCTGGGGCCACCTGGCGTGCCGCGGCTTCCACGACGCCAGCACCCATCAACATTGCTTTGTCGGTGTCATTACGGACATCACCGAACGGATCCAGGTCGGGAAATTCGAGCAACTTCGCAGCCGCATTCTGGAGCTTCTGGCAAGCGGTGAGCCACTGCCCCTCATTCTTGAAGCCCTGGTGCGCGGCGTGGAGCAACTCAACCCCACCATGCTGTGCAGCATCTTGCTGCTCAGCGGCGACGGCCAGCATCTGGGCCAAGGTGTGGCGCCGAGTCTGCCCGACTTTTATAACGCGGCCATCGACGGCATTGAAATCGGCGCCGGTGCCGGCTCCTGCGGCACGTCCGCCTTTACCGCGGAGCGCGTCATCGTCAGCGACATTGCAACCCATGTGTATTGGCAGCGCTACAAGGAACTCGCGGCACGCGCCGACTTGGGCGCCTGCTGGTCGCAGCCCATTCTTTCCTCCCTGGGCCAGGTGCTGGGAACCTTTGCCAGCTACCACCACACCACCCACACGCCGACGTCGGCTGAAATTGCCTCGGTTGAGCGCTTTGCCCGGATCGCCGCCATCGTGATTGAAGGACAAGCCGCGGCCAAAAAAATGCGCGACAGCGAAGAACGTTTTCGCACCCTGATCGAGGAATCACCCGCCGCGATCCTGGTCCATCGTGAGCTGCGCATCATTTATCTCAATCCAGCCGCCATCGCGATGTTTGGTGCCCGCACAGCGCAAGAACTGGTCGGCAAGGCCCTCCTTGATTTGATTCATCCGGATTCCCATCAAGTCGCCACGGCGCGCGTCAGGCACATCACCAACACCGGCCATGCGGCGCCTCTGATCGATGAAAAATATCTCAGGCTCGATGGCACGCCGATTGACGTGGAAGTCCAGAGCACTTCGATTATTTACGAGGGGCTAGCGGCCATCCGGACTGCTTTTCGCGACATCTCCGAGCGCAAACTGGCGCACGACAAGCTGCAACTTGCGGCCAACGTCTTCAGCCATGCCCGCGAGGGCATCGCCATCACCGACGCACGCGCCACCATCATTGATGTCAATGAGGCTTTTTGCCGCATCACCGGCTACAGCCGGGACGAAGTGCTGGGCCAGAACCCGCGAGTGCTGGGCTCGGGCCGCCAGGACAAGGCGTTTTACGCCGCCATGTGGCACGACCTGGGCGAACAAGGCCATTGGTACGGTGAAATCTGGAACCGGCGCAAAAACGGCGAGTTGTACCCCGAGATGCTCACCATCAGCGCCGTGCGCACGGACCAGGGCCAGGTCCAGAACTATGTCGCGCTGTTTTCCGACATCAGCGCCATCAAGGCGCACCAACACGAGCTCGAACACATTGCCCACTTTGACGCCCTCACCAACTTGCCCAACCGGGTGCTGCTGGCCGACCGCTTGCAGCAAGCCATGGCGCAGGCGCAGCGCCGTGGCCAGATGCTGGCGCTGGCCTACCTCGACCTCGACGGCTTCAAGGCCATCAACGACCGCCATGGCCATGAAGCCGGCGATCTGCTGCTCATGACAGTCGCCACCCGCATGAAGCAGACCCTGCGCGAGGGCGACACGCTGGCGCGCATTGGTGGCGACGAGTTCGTGGCGGTGCTGCTCGATCTGAGCGACAGCAAGGCCAGCGCGCCCATGCTCAGCCGCTTGTTGGCGGCGGCGGCCGAACCGGTGCGCCTGGGCGATCTGGCGCTGCAAGTTTCGGCCAGCCTGGGTGTGACCTTTTATCCGCAGGTCGATGAGATGGAAGCTGACCAGTTGCTGCGCCAGGCCGATCAGGCCATGTACCAGGCCAAGCTGGCGGGCAAAAACCGCTACCACTTTTTTGACGCGGCACAAGACCGCAGCGCGCGCGGACATCATGAGAGCCTGGAGCGCATCCGCCAGGCGCTTGACCGACGTGAATTCGTGCTCTATTACCAGCCCAAGGTCAACATGCGCACCGGCGCCGTGATTGGTGCTGAAGCGCTGATTCGCTGGCAACATCCCGAAAAAGGGCTGCTTGCCCCGGCCCTGTTTTTGCCCGTGATCGAGGATCATCCGCTGGCCGTCGATATTGGCGAGTGGGTGATCGCCACCGCGCTGATCCAGAACGAGCTTTGGCAGGCCGACGGGCTGGACATGCCGATTAGCGTCAACGTCGGCGCACGCCAGCTCCAGCAGGCCGACTTCGTGCCACGCCTGCGCGAGCTGCTGGCCGCACAACCCGGGGTCAAGCCGTTTCAGCTGGAAATCGAGGTGCTGGAGACCAGTGCCCTCGAAGACTGGGTTGGCGTGTCGCAATCGATTGAAGAATGCCGGGAAATGGGGGTGCTGTTTGCCCTGGACGATTTTGGTACCGGCTATTCGTCGCTGACCTACCTCAAACGTCTGCAAGTCGATCTGCTCAAGATTGACCAGAGCTTTGTGCGCGACATGCTCGACGACCCCGACGACATGGCCATTTTGCAGGGTGTTATCGGCCTGGCCGGTGCGTTTCGGCGCAACGTCATTGCCGAAGGTGTGGAGACCATTGCCCACGGCACCTTGCTGCTGCAACTGGGCTGCGATCTGGGGCAAGGCTTCGGCATTGCGCGGCCCATGCCCGCCGACCTCTTTCCGGCCTGGGCGGCAAGCTGGCAGCGCGATGCAGCCTGGGTTGCCGCGGGCGGCACGGACCACCCGTCGCTCATGGCAACCCTTCAATAGCTACTAAATAGATAGCATTAAATGCAGACTGAACGTGGACTAGAGGCTCATTTTATATAAATAAGCAGTGGCGCTGACCTGCATCAAGAGTGCAGGTCAATTTTGAACCAACCTGTTGCGGCAGTACCCAAAACGCACCCGTCTCATCGCAAACACCTAGCGCCAATCCTGGAAAAACCATTATTCTCTGCACTGCACAAGCGCTGTCCCGGCGTCAACGCCTATTGAAAGAAGCCCCCACGGTCAAAGTCCGCATGAATCCAGATTTCTTCAGTCGCGCTCACTGGTCATTTTTGTACTCAACATCTGGGCGCAGGCGTTCTACGCCAACCGCACGCTGCACCAAGACCAGCCAGGCATTGACGAAACCATGACGAAAATATGACCATGAATCCCGTCACCAGGACGCCCGATGATCTGGCGGGTACCTCACTGATCCGTGCTGCCGGGCGGCTGGTGCTCGTCTATGCTGTCTTTGCCGGCTTGTGGATTTGGCTCTCGGATGAATTGCTGGCGTGGCTGGTCAGCGATCCGGCCGAAATCGTCCAGGCCAGCATCTTTAAAGGCTGGCTGTTTGTGGTCGCCACGTCCCTGTTGCTTTATGGCTTGCTACGGCGACTGCTGAGGCAGAGCCTAGTTGCCTCGATGCGCGAGCAAGAAGCGCAAGCCGAAAATCATCGCAGCCAGCAGTTGCTGACGGCTCTGATTGACAGTTCAACGGACGCCATTTTCGCCAAAGACCTGGCCGGACGCTACTTATTGTTCAACCACGAAACCACGCGCGTCATGGGCACCACACCTGAGCGGGCGCTGGGCCATGATGACACGGCACTGTTCCCGCCTGAGCAAGCCGAGTTGATCCGCGCCAACGATCAGCGCGTACTCGCGTTGAACCGGACCACCAGCTACGAGGAGACACTGGAAACGGTCGATGGCGAGCGCGTTTTTCTTGCCACCAAGGGGCCCCTGCGCGACAGCAATGGACAAGTCATTGGCCTGTTTGGCATCTCGCGCGACATCACCGACCGAAAAAGAGACGAAACCAGACTCACCCTGGAAGCGCGCCGCGCCGAGGCGCTGTTGACGCTGCCTGGCGCAGCCGAAATCATGACTGAGAGCGCCTTCATGCAGCACGGGCAAGAGTTGGCCGAGCAGCTCACCGGCAGCCAGATCGCCTTCATTCATCTGGTGCACGATGACCAGGAAACGATTGAACTGGTGAACTGGTCGCGCAGCACGCTGGCGCAGTACTGCACCAGCGCTTTTGACAGGCACTACCCCGTCAGCCAGGCCCGCATCTGGGCCGATGCACTGCGCCTGCGCACGTCGGTGGTCATCAATGACTACGCCAGCGTGATGGGCAAACATGGCCTGCCTGAAGGCCATGCGCAGCTCGACCGCCTGATCAACGTGCCGGTCATCGACGGCGGCCTGGTGCGCATGATGGCCGGCGTCGGCAACAAGCCCGAGCCCTACACCGAGGCCGACGTGGAAACAGTGCGCCTGATCGCCGACGCCGTCTGGCGCATCGTGCGTCAACGCCGGGCCGAGACAGCGCTGCACGAAAGCGAACAGCGGCATCGTCTGCTCGCCGACAACGCCAGTGATGTCATCTGGACCATGGACCTGAAAGGCCGCTTTACCTACGTCAGTCCTTCGGTCGAAAAGCTTCGCGGTTTCACCAGTGCGGAGGTGATGCAGCAAACCCTGGCGCAAACTCTGTGCCCCTCATCGATCCCGGTAGCGACCGAGGCGCTGGGCAAGTCCATGGCTTCCATGGCGGCCGGTTTGCCCTTCATCGGATTCAGGGGCGAGCTGGAACAACCTTGCAAAGACGGATCAACGGTCTGGACCGAGATTTCCACCAATGGCATGCGCAATGAGCAAGGTGACTTTGTCGGTATCGTCGGCGTCAGCCGCAACATCACCGAGCGCAAAGCCCAGCAACAACAGCTTCAACTCGCGGCGCAGGTGTTTGCACAGGGGCGCGAAGGTATCACTGTCACCGATGCTCGGGGCCACATCATCATGGTCAACCGGGCCTTTAGCGAGATCACCGGCTATACGCAAGCCGAGGTGCTGGGGCAAAACCCGCGCATCCTGAAATCCGAGCGACAAAGCCCGGAGTTTTACCTCGACATGTGGACTGCGCTCACCACGTCGGGCCATTGGGCTGGCGAAATGTGGAATCGGAAAAAAGACGGTACGGTGTACCCGGAGTGGATGGCCATCTCGGCGCTGCGTGACAGCCAGGGCCTAACCACGCACTATGTCGCGAGCTTTAGCGACTTGAGCACCGCCAAGGCCGCTGAAAGCCGCATCCAGTGGCTGTCGCAATTCGACACCCTCACCGGCCTGCCCAACCGCACCCTGCTGCAGGACCGCACGGCGCTGGCCCTCAGCATGGTGCAGCGCGCGCGGGAGCCGCTGACCATGCTGCTGGTCGCCATCGATCATTTTGGCGCCGTCAATGACACCCTGGGGCATCAGCTTGGCGACGAGCTATTGGTCGAAATGGCCAGACGCCTGAGCGATTCAGTGCGCGAGCAAGATACCGTGTCCCGTATGGGTGGCAAAGAATTTGTGCTGGTCTTGCCTGGCACGCCGGCCATGGGAGCCGCACACCTGGCCACTGAACTGCTCTGGAAACTGTCCCGGCCCTGCTCACTGGGCATGCACGAACTGACCCTGACCGCATCGATCGGCATTGCCAGCTTCCCGGACAACGGGGCTGACTTTGACACGCTGTTCAAAGCGGTTGAAATCGCCATGCATCGTGCGCAGCTCAAAGGGCGCGACACCTATCAGTTCTACAGCGACGACATGTATGAGCAAGTGCTGGCGCACGACCGCCTGATAAAAGCCTTGCGCCAGGCGATCGTTCTGGATCAACTGCAACTGGTGTACCAGCCCCAGGTGGACTTGCAAACCGGGCAAATCTGCGGTGTCGAGGCGCTGTTGCGCTGGCAGCACCCCGAGCTGGGCGCCGTATCGCCGGGGCAGTTCATTCCCCTGGCCGAGGAATCGGGCCTCATCATCGGCATCGGTGAGTGGGTGTTGCGACGTGCCTGCCAGGACATTCGCCGCTGGCTTGATCACGGCATCAAAGTCCCGCATGTGGCGATCAATGCGTCGCCCTTGCAATTTCGCGACAACAATTTGGTGCTTCAGGTCAAAGCCGCCCTGACCGAATCGCAGATTGACCCGGCGCTGATTTATATCGAGGTCACCGAGAGTGCACTGATGGATGACGTGCCACGCAACGAAGCCATGCTCAAGGCGCTAAAAGACCTGGGCATCAAGCTCTCGCTGGACGACTTCGGCACCGGTTACTCGTCGCTGAGCTACCTCAAGCGCTTTCCATTCGACCAGGTCAAGATCGACCAATCTTTTGTACGGGACATTGCCACCAGCCAGAGCGACAGCCTGCTGGTGAAGGTGATTGTGTCCATGGCCCATGGCTTGGGCATGAAGGTCATTGCCGAAGGGGTGGAAACCGAAGCCCAGTGCGAGATCATGCGCACCAGCATCTGTGACGAAATTCAGGGCTATTTCTTTTGCAAGCCTATCTCAGCCCAGGCGATTGAAGAACTGTTTTCTGAAGGTCGCCAGTTGCCAGCGCATCTGCTGCGCCTGCAAAAGCCGCAGCGCACGCTGCTGCTGGTGGACGACGAGCCCAACATCCTGGCCTCGCTCAAGCGCCTGTTCAGGCGCGATGGCCATCTGATCCTGACCGCCAACAGTGGCGCTGAGGGGCTGGAGCTGTTGTCCCGGCAAAAGGTCGATCTGATCATCTCGGATCAGCGCATGCCGGGCATGACCGGGGTGGAGTTCCTGCGCGCCGCCAAAGCCCTGTACCCTGACACGATTCGCATCGTGCTGTCAGGCTACACCGAGTTGCAGTCCGTGACGGATGCCATCAATGAAGGCGCCGTCTACCGCTTCTTGACCAAGCCGTGGGAGGATGAGCCACTGCGCGAGCACATCAACAAGGCCTTTGAATACAAGGAGTTGCTGGAGGAAAACCGCCAGCTCGACGTCAAGATTCGCACCACCAACCAGGAGTTGATTGCCGCCAATCGGCAACTCGGCGACATCCTGCAAAACAAGCGCCACCAGATCGAGCGCGACGAAACCAGTCTGGCGATTGCGCGTGAAGCCTTGCAGCACATGCCGCTGCCCGTGATTGGGGTGGATGACGAAGGCTTGATTGCGTTTGCAAATGTGGCTGCCGAACACCGGTTCGCCGACGCCGGCGCCTTGCTCGGCATTGAACTGGCTCGGGCGCTACCCGCCGTCGATGCAGCCATCGCCGCTGCCGTTGAAGGGACGCCCTGCGAGCTGCTGATTGACGACACCCGCTACCTGGTCAAGTGGAACCCCATGGGCATCAACTCGCGCTCCAGAGGAAAAATAGTCACCTTGATTCATACCGGGCCTGCCGCATGAGCGATTTGCAGCGACAAGAACGGCTGAAACGATTATTTCGGCTGGCCGGCAACAACGCAGAGGGGCGCTACCTGCTTGCGCTCATGGCGCGCTACCGGAGGGTTGCCGTGCCATGAACCACATCGTGATGGATGACGTGCTGGAAAGAATCCACAACCTGCCCTCGCTGCCAGTGGTGGTGATGGAGTTGTTGGCGTGCATGGGCCAGGACGATGCCAACATTGAGGCACTGGCGGAAAAGATCACAAAGGACCAGGCCTTGTCGGCCAAGACCTTGCGCCTTGCCAATTCATCCTTTTATGGCATGGCGCGCCAGGTCACCACCATCCAGGAAGCCATTGCCATCCTGGGTTTCAGAACGGTGCGCAGCCTGGCCGCCACAGCCGCCCTGATTGGCAACTTCTCCGCCAACCCTGGCAACAGCTTCGATTTCACCCCGTTCTGGCGCCACGCCATTGGGGCTGCCGTGTGCGCCCGGGAACTGGCGCCCCACCTCCATCTCAACCCGGACCAGGCCTACACCGCAGGCCTGCTGCACGACATTGGGCGCTTGGTGTTGGTCACGCAGTTTCAGCCGCAGTACCGGGCCACCATGACGTACCGGGCCGAGCGGGATTGCCATCTGCTGGATGCAGAACACGCCGTGCTGGGCCTTGACCACGCGCAGGTGGGCCATGCGCTGACGCAGCTCTGGCAGTTCCCGCTGAGCATGCAACAGGCGCTGGCCGAGCACCATGCGCCCAGCAGCCTTGGCATGCAGCCGCTCTCGCTGGTGGTGATGGCCGCTGACGCCATTGCCCATGCGCTGGACTTGTCGATGGACGCCGACGACCTGGTTGCGCCTGTGCCGCCGGGTCTGTGGCAACAATTGGGTCTGGATGAAGCGACCCTGCTGCAGGTTTTTGCGAGCGTCGAACAACAGTTCGACGCCACCAGCCTGCTTTTGAACGGCTGAGGACTCAAGCTTATGAACAGTCCAATCCGGGCCAATGCGGCGGCAGCTCAAGGTCTTGCCGACGTCGATCAAGCCATTTCTACACCACCAAGACCGTTGGCAAAGGCAGCGCCTTTCACGTCGCGCCACCGCTCAAGCAAACCACTACGCCAGCAGCCAATGGAGCCAACGCAACATGACGGATAACAGCACCACGACACCCGGCGCCAGTGCAGCGCTGCTGCCCACCATTTTGTGCGTCGACGATGAACCCAACATTCTGTCGGCGCTCAAACGGCTGTTTCGCGGCAAAGGCTGGCAGGTACTGTCCGCCGAAGGGGGCCAGGCCGCCCTGGCGCTGCTGCAGACGCAGTCGGTTGACCTGGTCATCTCCGACATGCGCATGCCGGAGATGGATGGTGCCCAGTTTTTGGCGCAAGTGCGCGTACGCTGGCCCGACACGGTACGCCTGCTGCTGACGGGTCACTCCGACATCGACGCCATCATTGACGCCATCAACCGGGGGGAGATTTACCGCTACATCACCAAACCGTGGGACGACAACGACATCGTGCTGATCGTGCGCCAGGCGCTGGAGCGCCAGGCACTGGAGCATGAGAAGAAGCGCCTGGAAGCGCTGACCACCCGCCAGAACGAAGAACTCAAGGCCCTCAACACGAGTCTGGAAGCCAAGGTGGAAGCGCGCACGACTGAACTCAGGATCGCCAACGAGTCACTGCAAGACGCCAATGAGCGACTGAAAAGCAGCTTCGTCACTTCGATCAAGGTGTTTTCCACCCTGATGGAAATGCGCGGCGGCAATTTGGCCGGGCACTCGCGTCGTGTGGCCGATCTGGCGCGGCGCATGGCCACCAAGCTCAAACTCGACAGCAAACTGGTGCAGGATATATTTGTCGCCGGCCTGTTGCACGAAATTGGCAAGGTCGGTTTTGCCGACGAACTGCTGAACACGCCGGTGGCGATGATGAAACCTGAACAGTTGGACGCCTACCGAAAACACACGGTGCAAGCCGAGCAGTTGCTGCTGCCGCTGGCCGAATTGCGCGCTGCCTCTGACATCATCACGGCACAATTTGAACGCTTTGATGGCAGCGGCTTCCCAGCCCGGCTTGGCGGTCCAAACATACCTATCGGAACCCGGATTTTGTCGCTGGCCAGTGACTACGACAACATGCAAATCGGCACGCTGACGCACAGCCGTCTAAAGCCGGAAGAAGCCAAAACCCTGATTGTCCGTGGCAGCGGGCAGCGCTATGACCCGGAGGTGGTGAGCGCCTTCCTGGAAGTCTTCAGTGGCGTGCCACGACAAGCCGCTGACAAGGAAAGCTTTTCTGAAATGAGGGTCAAAGCGTGCAACCTGAAAGCAGGCATGATGCTGGCACGCGATCTCCTCGCACCGAGCGGCCTATTGATGCTGTCGGCAGAGCATGTGCTCGATCAACGCATGATCGGCAAGATCATCACTTTTGAAAAATCAGGCGGCATGGAATTAACCGCCTACATTCGCGTGGCTAGCGCATCCTGAGTGGGAATTTTCTCAATGAACATCCGATACACAAACAAGCGCCAGATTTTTGGACCGGCCCGCCAGCGCCGGGTTTTTACCCGCGGCTTGGGTTGTGACAAGGCGACCAGGAGCCTGGTTTGAACGCCACGGCCAACCGCAATATCTCCGTGGACCAGCTTCGCGTGGGGCTGTACGTCCATCTTGACTTGAAGTGGTTTGAGCATCCGTTCGCGTTTGGCCATTTCAGGATCAAGTCCGAGGAACAAATCACGCTGATCCGCAACCTGGGTCTGAAGACGGTGCGCTTCAGCCAGGAACTGAGCGAGGGCAGTCCCCCTCCCCAGGTGGTCGCGCCGCTCACCCCCATACCCAACACGGCTGCGGCTGCCAGCATGGCGCCGGAGCTGTCCCAGATCATGCTGACCAAGCAGGCCATGATGGCGCAGATGCGGCTGCGAAGGCAGGCGACCGAGCGCATCGAGAATGCCTTTGTCAACACCGCCAAGACCATCCGCAACATCGAGAAAAACCTGTACAGCCGACCGCTTGAAACCGTGCAGCAGGCCACCCTGCTGATTGGCCAGATCACCGATTCGATTCTCAGTGCCCCGGAACTGGCGATTCATGTGATGGGCGACAAGATGGGGGGCGAAGAGCTGTACTTGCATTCGCTTAACGTCACCATGCTGTCGATCATGATGGCCCGCGACATCAAACTGCCCGTTGAGGTCGTGAGCGTGCTCGGCGTCGGTGCGCTGCTGCACGATATTGGGCACAAAGAAGTGCCCGACAAGATCTTGCGCAAAACCGAAGCACTGACGCAGGCAGAGCGCAGTTTCTATGAAATGCACTGCCAGTTTGGAGTGGGGATGGGTCAGCGCATGGGTCTGGCACCGGCAGCGCTGTCAATCATCCGGGAGCATCACGAGCTGTTTGACGGCAGCGGCTATCCGGCCAAGCTCCAAGGCGAATCGGTCAGCCTGCTGTCGCGCATTGTGGTCATTGCCAATTATTACGATGAGTTGTGCAACCCGTCTGCCATTGCCGATGCGCTGACACCGCATGAAGCACTGTCCCTCATGTTTGCCAAGTTACGCAGCAAGTTCGATCCCAAGCTGCTGCAGGTCTTCATTCGATGTCTGGGGGTGTATCCGCCAGGCACGATCGTCCAGCTATCCAACGGCGCCATTGGCATGGTGGTGACCGTCAACACGGCACGCCCCATGAAGCCCACGTTGATGGTGTACGACGCCGAGGTGCCCAAGGATGAAGCCATCCTGCTTGACATGGAACGTGAGACCGAGGTCAACATTGCGAAAGCCATCCGGCCGGCCCAAGTGCCGCAAGAGGTGTACAACTACTTGAGCCCGCGCAAACGGGTCAGCTACTACTTTGATGCGTCCTCTGCACGGCCACAGGCGGGCATGCCATGAATGCGCTGGCCAGACTGATGCTCGACAACAGCCCCGAGATGGTGCTGTTGGTCAACCCGGCAACACTGCAGATCATGATGGCCAACGCGTCGGTGGTCAAGACACTGGGCTACTCGCTGGCGCAGTTGCAGGGCTTGGCGATCACCGAGATTGAAAGTGCGCTACAGGATGTTTTTTATTGGGAGGACGTTCGAACTGGCCAGTGTCTTGAAGTACAGAGTCAGGAGGGGCAGTATCGCTGCGCGCAGGGAGAACTTTTGACGGTCAGCAAGTCAATTCGGCTGCTTGACCAAGACGGGGCGCCTCTGCTGCTGGTGCAGGCCGTGCAGACCCGCAATGAGCGCAAGGCGGAGGACGCGCTGGCACAAACCTTGTCGCAGTTGCGAGCCACGCTGGAGTCCACTGGCAATGGCATCCTGGTCATTGGCTGGCAAGGCCGGATCGAGAGTATGAACCGCCTGTTTGGCAAGATGTGGGAGATTTCTGACGATCTGCTCGACTCGCATGACGATGCGCGCATTCTGGGTTTTGTGGCCGGGCGTGTCATCGAGTCCGGGCTGCTTCACGCGCGACTGGGTGCGATCGTGGACAAGCGCGAGACCGAAGACCTGCTGCACCACCAGGACGGTCGCGTGTTCGAGGTCAGCTCGCGTCCGCAGTACCTGGGTGAGCAGATTATCGGCCGCGTGTTTGGTTTTCAGGACATCACCCAGCGCACGCTGGCCGAAGCCGCATTGCGTGAATCGCGCGACTTGCTGGAACAAAGGGTGCGATCCCGAACAGCCGACTTGAATACCGCCAATGAGACGCTGCAGCAGGAAAAGGAGCGCCAGGCCATTTTGATCAAGCGACTGGAAGAGGCGCAAAACCAGCTGCTGCAATCGGAGCGCATGGCGTCCATCGGCCAACTGGCGGCCGGCGTCGCGCATGAAATCAACAATCCGGTGGGGTTTGTCAACTCCAATCTGGGCTCCTTGCAGCGCTATGTCACCGACATGCTCAGGTTGCTGTCGGTCTACGAGAAGGCTGAAGGCGCCCTCCCTGGGGCGGCGACGCAAGAGATAAACCAGGTCAAGGCGGACATTGATGTCGAGTTCCTGCGCGAAGACGTCGCCAACTTGCTCGTCGAATCGCTGGACGGGCTCAAGCGCGTCACGCGCATCGTGCAGGACTTGAAAGATTTTTCTCATGTGGATGAATCAGAGCGCCAGTGGGCCGACCTGGAGGCCGGGCTGGAGAGCACCTTGCGCGTGGTCTGGAACGAGCTCAAGTACAAGGCCGAGGTGATCAAGGAGTTTGCAGGTATTCCGCAAGTCGAATGCTTTGCTTTTCAGCTTAACCAGGTGTTCATGAACCTCTTGATCAACGCCTCGCACGCCATTGAAGGGCGTGGCACCATTGCCATCCGCACCGGGCACGACGACGCCTGTGTGTGGGTGGAAGTGCAAGACAGCGGCCGCGGCATCCAGCCGGAGCATCTGTCCCGGATTTTTGAACCGTTCTTCACGACCAAACCAGTCGGCCAAGGCACCGGGCTGGGCCTTTCACTGGCTTACGGTATTGTCAAAAAACACGATGGGCGCATTGAGGTCAAGAGCGAATTGGGACAGGGGACGGTGTTCAGGGTGATCCTGCCCAAGAAAACCAAGACACTATAAAAATAGTAGCTAATTAAGCAATCCACATGAGGGCTACAGCCCGATTTCTCATATAAAGTCTAGCCACGCCCGGCAAACGGCATCTTGGTCGCCATCACGGTATGGAACATCACGTTCGCTTCCAGCGGCAAATTGGCCATGTACAGCACCGATTGGCCGACGATGTTGACATCCATTAACGGCTCGATGGCGATGTCCCCATTGGCCTGCAAGATGCCGGTTGCCATGCGCTGGGCCATCTCAGTGGCGGCATTGCCAACGTCGATTTGCCCGACGGCAATATCGTACTTGCGGCCATCAAGCGAAGCCGCCTTGGTCAGGCCCGTGACGGCGTGTTTGGTCGCGGTGTAGGCAATCGAATTGGGGCGCGGCGTGGTGGCAGAAATAGAGCCGTTGTTGATGATGCGCCCACCTAGCGGGGTCTGCGCCTTCATGACCCGAAACGCCTGCTGGATGCACAGGAACATACCGGTCAGGTTGATGTCCACCACATTATTCCACTGCGCCAGCGTCAGGTCTTCCAGGGCAATAGCGGGCGCACCGACACCCGCATTATTGAACAGCACATCAACGCGCCCAAATGCGCTCACCGTGGCATCAAACAGTGCCTTGACAGAATCAGCGTCAGACACATCGGTGGGCACGGCCAGCGCTCGCTCGGGCGCCGCACCCAAGGCGATCACCTCGGCCAGTGGCCCAGAGCGTCGACCGGCCAGCACCACCCGGTAGCCGTGTGCCAGCAGCGCCAGCGCAGCCGCCTTGCCGATGCCACTGCCCGCGCCGGTGACGATGGCGACTTTTGAATTTGAGGTCATATCTGTTGCTTACGTAAAGAAATTAGTGGTCTCAAATCAGGAGCGTCGACGCGGCTTGCGTCCTGGATCCTTGCTCTTGCTGGCGGATTTTGGCGCGCGCACATCGGGTTCCGAAGTTTTTCGTGCGCGGCGCTTGCCCGCTGCATTGGCAGACTCGCCAGCGGGAGCATCACGGCTGCCAGCGGCGCGCGGCAACTCCTTGTCTTTGCCGCCCCGCGCCGCCAGTGCCTCCCCCTCGTGAATCAGCCGGAAATCAATGCGTCGCCCATCCAGGTCCACCCGGCTCACCTGCACCTGAAGCCGGGTGCCAATCGCGTAGCGCATACCCGTGCGCTCACCGCGCAACTCCTGGCGCATCTCATCAAACTTGAAATAATCGCCACCGAGCTCCGTGATATGCACCAGGCCCTCAACATACATGGCGTCCAGCGTGACAAAAATGCCGAAGCTGGTCACGGAGCTGACAACACCCCCGTACTCCTCACCCAAATGCTCGCGCATGTACTTGCACTTGAGCCAGGCTTCGACATCGCGGCTGGCCTCGTCGGCGCGACGTTCATTGGCGCTGCAATGCATGCCCGCAGCTTGCCAGGCCTGCGTTTCGGCACTCAATTTTTTGGGCTTCTGCCCCGGCTCGGCGACGCGCGCGGCCAAGCCCTTTTCGAGTCGCCGTGAGAGCTTGGCGTGAGCCTCGCCCGGCAGCGGCAACACCGGCAAGTGGTATTTGGTCCCGGCCAGAATCGCCTTGATGACCCGGTGCACCAGCAGATCCGGGTAGCGCCGAATCGGACTGGTGAAATGGGTATAGGCATCAAACGCCAGACCAAAATGCCCTTCATTCACGGGCGTGTAAATCGCCTGCTGCATGGAACGCAGCAGCATGGAGTGAATCTGCTGGGCGTCGGGCCGGTCTTTGGTGGCGTTGGCAATGGTCTGAAACTCGCCCGGCGAGGGATTGTCACTGATGGAATGCCCCACGCCGGTCACTTTAAGGTAGTTGCGCAGAATCTCTTTTTTCTCGGGTGTCGGGCCTTCATGCACCCGAAACAACCCTGCATGCTTGCTCTGGGCAATAAAGTCTGCACTGCAGACGTTGGCCGCCAGCATGGCCTCTTCGACAATTTTGTGCGCATCGTTGCGCGTGCGCGGAATGATTTTCTCGATTCGCCCACTCTCATCACACACGATCTGCGTCTCAACGGTTTCAAAATCAACCGCGCCGCGGCGTGCACGCGCCTTCAGCAGGGCCTGAAAGACATCGTGCAGGTTGATCAAATCACCTACCCGCTCTTTGCGCTTGAGGGCTTCGGGGCCATGCGTATTGGCCAAAATTGCAGCTACCTCGGTGTAGGTAAAGCGAGCATGGCTCCACATCACAGCCGGGTAAAACTGGTAAGCCGAAACCTCCCCGTCCGCGCTGATCATCATGTCGCACACCATGCACAGGCGTTCGACTTCAGGGTTGAGCGAACACAGACCGTTGGAGAGTTTCTCCGGCAGCATCGGGATCACGCGGCGCGGAAAATACACGCTGGTGGCGCGTTCATAGGCGTCGATATCAATGGCCGAGCCGTTTTCCACATAATGGCTCACGTCGGCAATGGCCACCAGCAAACGCCAGCCCTGCTCCGCCGTCTTGCCCTTGCCAATTTTCACTGGTTCGCAGTACACCGCATCGTCAAAATCACGGGCATCCTCGCCGTCGATCGTGACCAAGGGCACGTCGGTCAGATCGACCCGGTGCTTCTTGTCTTGCGGACGCACGTGGTCGGGCAAGGTGCGCGCCAATGCAGTGCAGGCCTCTGAGAACTCATGCGGCACACTGTATTTGCGCACCGCAATTTCAATCTCCATGCCGGGGTCGTCGACCTCGCCGAGTATTTCCTTGATGCGCCCAACCGGCTGTCCGTACAGGGACGGTGGCTCGGTCAACTCAACGACCACGACCTGACCCGGCTTGGCCAGGCCGGTCGCCGACTTCGGAATCAATACATCCTGCCCGTAGCATTTGTCTTCCGGCACCACAATCCAGATGCCACTTTCCTGCAACAAGCGCCCAATGATGGTTTGACTTGTTCTTTCGATGATCTCAAGCACGCGGCCTTCGGGGCGACCTTTGCGATCACTGCGCACAATGCGCACCTTGACCCGGTCCTTGTGCAGCACGGCACGCATCTCGTTGGGTGGCAAATAGATGTCGGGTTGACCGTCATCACGGGTCACAAACCCATGTCCATCACGGTGCCCCAGCACGGTTCCTTCAACTTCGTCCAGCAAGCCGCTGGTTTGGCTAATATTTTTGATACAATAATCCTCTTTCCTGAAATGCCCGGATGGCGGAATTGGTAGACGCGCACGGTTCAGGTCCGTGTGCCGAAAGGTGTGGAGGTTCGAGTCCTCTTCCGGGCACCAATGTTAATGAAAACCAGAGATCTTCTAGCAAGATTTCTGGTTTTTTTTTGGCCAGGAAGCACTGCTCTTGCATTGGCTCCCGGCTTGTCCTGAAATGTTTCAAGGCTTGAATCTTAAAACGGCTGAGCCACAAGATCGTGTCCCTGTGCACCGACAATGCGCGCTTTGGTAAATTCACCAACCCGTAAAGTCTTGCTGATCTTTTCCGGCGGCAGCAGTTTCACCACACCGTCAATCTCAGGCGCATCGGCATAGGAGCGGCCGAGGCCACCCTTTTTACCCAAACCAGGCGCGGAATCGACCAACACCTGCATCGTGGCGCCGATGCGCTGTTGCAGTTTGGCGCTTGAGACTGCCTCGGCGACCGCCATGAAGCGTGCGCGCCGCTCTTCGCGCAATTCAATCGGCAACATGCCGCCAATGTCATTGGCGACAGCACCCTGCACCGGGCTGTAGGCAAAACAACCGGCACGGTCAATTTGAGCCTCCCGCATGAAATCGAGCAAATGCGAAAACTCTTCTTCCGTTTCGCCCGGAAATCCTGCGATGAACGTGCTGCGCACCACAATATCGGGACAGACCTCACGCCAGCGCTGGATGCGCTCCAGATTTTTCTCGCCGCTGGCCGGGCGTTTCATGCGCTTGAGCACCTCCGGGTGACTGTGTTGCAGAGGCACATCCAGGTAGGGCAACACTTTGCCGGCGGCCATCAAAGGCAACAAGTCATCGACACTCGGGTACGGGTAAACATAGTGCAAACGCACCCAGGCACCATAAGGCTCAGCCATGTCGCCCAGTGCTGCGGCAAGTTCCAGCAGGCGGGTCTTGGTGGGTTTGCCATCCCAGAAACCGGTGCGGTATTTGACATCCACGCCATACGCTGACGTGTCCTGGCTGATCACCAGCAACTCTTTCACACCGCCTTCAAACAGGGCGCGCGCTTCCTTGAGCACGTCACCAATCGGGCGCGACACCAGATCGCCGCGCATGGACGGAATGATGCAAAACGTGCAGCGGTGGTTGCAGCCTTCGCTGATCTTGATGTAGGCGTAGTGCCGGGGCGTGAGCTTGATGCCCGCCACACCAAAAGCATTGGGCACCAGATCAATAAACGGGTCGTGCGGCTTGGGCAGGTTGGCATGCACCGCATCCATCACCTCCTGCGTTGCCTGCGGGCCGGTGACGGCCAGCACGCTCGGGTGCATTTGCCGCACCAGGTTGCCACCACCCTCGGCGGTCTTGGCGCCCAAACAACCGGTGACGATCACCTTGCCGTTTTCGGCCAGCGCTTCACCGATGGTGTCCAGACTCTCTTTGACCGCATCATCGATGAAACCACAAGTGTTGACGATCACCAGATCGGCACCCTGAAATGTCTTGGAGGTTTGATAACCCTCGGCGCTCAATTGCGTGAGGATCAGTTCGGAATCTGTCAGCGCCTTGGCGCAACCCAAGCTGACGAAACCGACTTTGGGTGCTGTATTGCTTTTTGTAATAACTTCGCTCATAAATAAATAAATTGTTCCAGCATTCGCGCCACGATCAGCGTTTGATGCCAAACGCCCCGAGCATCTGACCGGTCTGTTTTTGCATCTGTTCCTGCATTTGCTCGAACAGGTTTTTGGACTGTTCCAGTTTGCCGCCCAGCATGCTCTGCAGCACGGGGGACTGCAATGCCATGAACTGGGTCCACATTTCCGGTGACAGACCTTTGCTTTGTTCTGCAAATTTGGCCTGAACGTCCATCAATTGCTGCATGTTTTTTTCCAGGTAGCCACCCATGAAACCCTGCATGGCATGGCCATAGAAACGGATCACACTGGCCAGCACTGGCGCGGTGAACATGGGAGAGTCATTGGACTCTTCTTCCAGAATGATTTGAAGCAGAATGCTGCGCGTCAGGTCTTCGCCGGTTTTGACATCCATCACGACAAAGGGCTCACTGTCCATCACCAGGCGCTTGACCTGGGCCAGCGTGATGTAACTCGACGTGTCGGTGTCGTAAAGGCGTCGGTTAGGGTATTTTTTTATGATCCGCTGGGTGACTTTTGGCTCAGCGACTTTCTTGGATTGCATGGGATTCCCTTAAGCACAGTTCGAAGCTGAAATAGCTGTATTGCACTGCAGCACATTTTAGGGATTACACCAGCACTAACGTCCCGAGGTTTACCCTGAGGCCAAGTGCAACTAAAAAATAATTGCCGGCACAACGGGACTCAAAGCGATCAAATTACAGTCCAAGCGGTATATTTTAACCGTCTATCAAGACAACACGCGCCAACACACCCTCAATACCCGGCAATCTTGAAATGCCTTGCTGGCGTCCTTGAACTCGCCAACCACATCAGCCAACAGGCTTGTTAAACCAGCGCCTGGCGCTTGGCCACCCGATCAGCGACAAAAGCAAAGGCAAAAATCAGCCCTTCGGCCATGGATTGTTCGATGGCATGGCGTTCATGTTCAGTCAGGTAGAACATCATGTCCACATCGTGCCGGACATAACGCGCAGGCAGGCGGTTCAATGCGACACAGGCCACATCAGCCAGCATATCGGACGTGAAACCCGGGTGCGCCGCAGACTGCCGCGCCACCGCCTCAAACACCAGTCGTTCGTAATAATTGTGAACCTGTTCAAAATTGATAACCATGAAATCCTCCAAAATATCGCCAGACATCAAGCCTTCAAGAAAATCACCTTAGCAGCTCCACTGGCCCCTGACAAGAACAATCATCCTGAAAAAGAATGAGAAAAACTTCCGTGGCTGTGGCAGTGCGACTGATGATAGCTATGAAACATGTAGCATGTCTTCAATCTGCGCTATAGTTTCGGCCAGCGCCGGAAAACTACAGATATCAAATGTCTGACGACTTTTGCCAGTTCAAGACGCTCGTCGATCAATCAATACCAAAAGGAGAGTTGTCTCATGAGTTCCAAAGAAAATGCTGCAATCGGTCAACTGCTTGAACTTCTCGAGTCGCGTTATGCCATTCGGGTTCTGTGGGCCTTGAGGGATGGTCACGCGCAGACTTTTCGATTGCTGCAGGACAGCGTAGGCACCATTACTCCCAACACGCTGAACACCCGCATCAAGAATTTGCGCGCAGCCGGACTGGTCGATCATGGCAATGAGGGCTACGTCGTCACGACTTTGGGGGCGGATCTGCTCAAACGCTTGGCCGACCTTCCGGCATTTGCCACCAAATGGGTGGCAACCCTTGCCAAGAAAGACATTTGAACACCCCGGTCTGCTGAGACTTTTTATTAATGGCTGTAGCCCTTGTAGACAGGGCGTATTAAGCTATACTTTTTATAGCAAACAAGGATTTCAACATGACAACGACCCCCTCTGGACTTCAATATGAAGACACCGTAATCGGCTCCGGCCCACAGGCGACCAAGGGCCAAAGCGTCACGGTTCACTACACCGGCTGGCTTTATAACGACGGCGTTCAAGGTGCCAAGTTTGACTCCAGCAAAGATCGCAACGACCCATTTGTCTTTTCGCTGGGCGCCGGCATGGTGATTCGAGGTTGGGACGAAGGCGTGGCAGGCATGCAGGTAGGCGGCTCACGCACCCTGATCATCCCGGCGGCGCTGGGTTATGGCGCGCGTGGTGCCGGTGGTGTCATTCCGCCCAATGCCACATTGAAGTTTGACGTCGAACTGCTCGGCCTGTCAGGCTGACCTGCTGCGCCACCCAAGCGGCTTACCCAGCGACCCGGGCGCCACATCCGGCGCGCTCGCTTTGTTCCTGAGCCGGCTTTCGGCTCGTACGTCTTGCGCTCTTGAATTGTCTGTGTATGGCCCCATATCGAGGGCTTAGTATTTGAAATTTGGCTCAATAGCATGTCTGAAACCAATCCAAACCAAACCAAACCACCTGCTACCGGGTATCAGAGCACCGAAGAAATGGTCGCCGCGCAGGGCGCCTACGAGTCGGACGCTTTGTCGCGTGCACAAGCCGATCTGGCTGAATTACAAGCCAAAAGCGCTGAACTCGCCGACCAGTATCTGCGGGCCAAGGCCGAGGCTGACAACGCCCGGCGCCGTGCCGAAGACGAAATCTCCAAGGCGCGCAAGTTTGCGGTCGAGGCTTTTGCCGAAAGTCTGCTGCCCGTAGCAGACAGCTTGGAGGCGGGTCTGATCATCAAGGACGCCACCATTGACCATCTTCGCGAAGGTACCCAGGCGACCCTGCGCCAATTGCTGGCAGCACTGGAGCGCAACAAGGTGATTCCCATCAACCCACAGCCTGGAACGACTAAATTTGATCCCCATCAGCACCAGGCCATCAGCGTGGTGCCCTCGGAGTTCGATGCCAACATCGTGGTCACGGTGCTGCAAAAAGGTTACGCCATCGCCGATCGCGTGCTGCGCCCAGCGCTGGTCACCGTCGCCGCACCAAAATAATTAGCAACGTGATGGTCGTCGTGACTTGAAAATTTTCGGCTGATCCACACGTTAACAGCATCTGACTTTCATTTAAGGAAAAATCATGGGAAGAATCATCGGCATCGATCTGGGCACGACCAACAGTTGCGTCGCCATCATGGAGGGCAACACGCCCAAGGTCATTGAAAACTCTGAAGGGGCGCGCACCACGCCGTCCATCATTGCTTATCAGGAAGACGGCGAAGTACTGGTCGGCGCCTCGGCCAAGCGTCAGGCGGTGACCAACCCGAAGAACACGCTGTACGCCGTCAAGCGGCTGATTGGCCGCAAGTTCACTGAAAAGGAAGTCCAGAAAGACATCAACCTGATGCCTTACAAAATTGCAGCCGCTGACAATGGTGACGCCTGGGTCGAAGTGCGCGGCAACCGGATGGCGCCCCAGCAGGTCAGCGCCGATGTGCTGCGCAAAATGAAAAAGACGGCCGAGGACTACCTGGGCGAAACGGTCACCGAGGCCGTTATTACGGTGCCGGCTTATTTCAATGACGCACAGCGTCAGGCCACCAAAGATGCGGGTCGCATCGCCGGACTCGATGTCAAACGCATCATCAACGAACCTACCGCTGCAGCACTGGCTTACGGTCTGGACAAGACTGAAAAAGGCGACCGCAAAATCGCGGTTTTTGACTTGGGTGGCGGCACTTTTGACGTGTCCATCATTGAAATTGCCGACGTTGACGGCGAAAAGCAGTTTGAAGTTTTGTCCACCAACGGCGATACCTTCTTGGGCGGCGAAGATTTTGACCAACGCATCATCGACTTCGTCATCGCCGAGTTCAAGAAAGAGCAAGGGGTTGATCTGGGCAAGGACGTGCTGGCCCTGCAGCGCCTGAAAGAAGCCGCCGAGAAGGCCAAGATTGAGCTCTCCAGCAGTGCGCAGACTGACATCAACCTGCCGTACGTGACGGCCGATGCTTCCGGCCCGAAACACCTGAGCATCAAGCTCACCCGCGCCAAGCTTGAGTCACTGGTTGAAGAATTGATCGAACGCACCATTGCGCCTTGCCGCACCGCCATCAAGGACGCTGGTGTCAACGTGGCTGACATCAACGACGTGATTCTGGTCGGCGGCATGACGCGCATGCCCAAGGTGCAGGAAAAGGTCAAGGAATTGTTTGGACGCGAGCCGCGCAAGGACGTGAACCCGGACGAAGCCGTGGCCGTCGGTGCTGCCATTCAAGGCCAGGTGCTGTCCGGCGACCGCAAGGACGTGTTGTTGCTCGACGTGACGCCTTTGAGCCTGGGTATTGAAACGCTGGGCGGTGTCATGACCAAGATGATCACCAAGAACACCACCATCCCGACCAAGTTTGCACAGACCTTCTCGACCGCCGACGACAACCAGCCGGCTGTGACCATCAAGGTGTTTCAGGGCGAACGTGAAATCGCCGCTGGCAACAAGATGCTCGGTGAGTTCAACCTGGAAGGTATTCCACCGTCCGCCCGGGGCACACCGCAAATTGAAGTGTCGTTTGACATCGACGCCAACGGCATCCTGCATGTGGGCGCCAAGGACAAAGGCACAGGTAAAGAAAACAAGATCACGATCAAGGCCAATTCCGGCTTGACCGAAGCGGAAATTCAGCAAATGGTGAAAGACGCTGAGTTGAACGCCGCCGACGACAAGCGCAAGCTTGACCTGGTGCAGGCCAAGAACCAGGCCGATGCCAGCTTGCACAGCGTGAAGAAGAGCCTGACCGAATACGGCGACAAGCTCGAAGCCGGCGAGAAGGAAAAGATCGAAGAAGCGATCAAGCACCTGGAAGAAGCCATCAAAGGCGACGATAAGGCGCATATTGAGGAAAAAAGCACCGCTTTGATGACCATCAGCCAGAAGCTGGGCGAAAAAATGTATGCCGATATGCAGGCCAAACAAGCAGCTGAAGCGGGCGCAGGCGATCCAGGTGCCCAAGCGGCAGCGGGTGCACAAAACACTTCAAACCAGGCGGCTGACGACAATGTGGTCGACGCGGAAGTGAAAGAAGTCAAAAAAGGTTAAGCGCTTGCGCTGGACATTGTTGTAAACACTGAAAAGGGGCGCCGCGTTGAATAATTGTTCAACGCGGCGTTTGCGTTGAAACCAGGCACTCAAAGACATGGCTAAAAGAGACTACTACGAAGTCCTGGGCGTTCCCAAGAACGCATCGGACGAAGAAATCAAAAAGGCTTATCGCAAACATGCGATGAAGCATCACCCGGACCGCAATCAGGGCGACGCCTCCAAGGCGGCTGAGGAAAAATTCAAGGAGTCCAAGGAAGCCTACGAAATGCTGTCGGACCCGCAAAAGCGTGCGGCCTACGACCAGCACGGTCATGCCGGTGTTGATCCCAATATGCGCGGCGGACCCGGTGCGGAAGGTTATGGCGGGTTCGCCGAAGCCTTTGGCGATATTTTTGGCGACATGTTTGGCCAGCAGCGCGGTCGGGCCGGTGCGGGGGGTGGACGCCAGGTTTTCCGTGGCAGCGATCTGAGCTATGCGATGGAGGTGACGCTGGAAGAGGCGGCTCGGGGCAAGGATGCCCAGATCCGGATTCCGAGCTGGGACGCGTGCGACGTGTGCCATGGCAGCGGTGCCAAACCCGGCACCCAGGCCAAGACCTGCGGCACCTGCAGCGGCTCGGGCGCCGTGCAAATGCGCCAGGGCTTTTTCAGCGTGCAGCAAACCTGCCCGACCTGCCGCGGCACTGGCAAAGTCATTCCCGAGCCCTGCACGGCCTGTCATGGGCAGGGCAAGATCAAAAAGCAGAAAACGCTGGAAGTCAAGATTCCAGCCGGTATCGACGGTGGCATGCGCATTCGCAGCGCCGGCAACGGGGAGCCTGGCACCAACGGCGGCCCGGCCGGTGACCTGTACATCGAAATCCGCCTCAAGAAACACGACATTTTTGAGCGTGACGGCGATGACATCCATTGCTCGGTGCCGATCAGCATCATCACGGCTTCGCTGGGTGGTGAAATTGATGTACCAACACTGAGCGGCAAGGCCGCCATTGATATCCCCGAAGGAACCCAAACCGGCAAGCAATTCCGGCTGCGCGGCAAAGGTATCAAGGGCGTGCGCGCCAGCTATCCCGGTGATCTGTATTGCCACATTCTGGTGGAGACACCGGTCAAGTTGAGCGAACACCAGCGCAAGCTGCTGCGCGAGCTTGACGAGTCGCTGAAAAAAGGGGGCAGCAAACATTCGCCCAGCGGCGACAGCTGGACCGACCGGCTGAAAAGTTTTTTCAGTTGAGGAAAATCACATAACGTCATAAAAATTGACGCACCAGAAATGCCACGAAAGATTTAACTGTCTTCGTGGCATTTTTCTGTGCATAGTGTGGGCATGACATCACCTAAGCGGGAGATTTCCACATGAGCGTCAACATTACTTTTCTGGGGGGCGCTGGCACCGTCACCGGCTCCAAATACCTGGTGCGCCACGGCGCCGAATCTCTGCTGGTCGACTGCGGCCTGTTTCAGGGCTACAAGCCGCTGCGCTTGCGCAACTGGACCCGTTTGCCGGTCGCGCCGAACCAGATTGATGCGGTTGTATTGACCCATGCCCACCTGGACCACAGCGGCTACCTGCCGCTGCTGGTCAGGGAAGGCTTCGCCGGCCATGTGCACGCCACCAGCGGCACACGCGACCTGTGCCGCATCCTGCTGCCCGACAGCGGCCACATCCAGGAAGAAGACGCTGCGTTTGCCAACCGCCACGGTTTCTCCAAACACGCGCCCGCCCTGCCCTTGTACACCCGGCAAGATGCACTCGATTGCCTGCCCCGGATCAAGGCGGTCGACTTTGGCAAGACCTTCCAGCCCATCCCCGGCTGGCGCGTCACGTTCTCCACGGCCGGGCATATTCTGGGTGCCGCCAGTGTGTTGCTGGAAGTGGCCGGACGGCGCATTCTGTTCTCAGGTGATCTGGGTCGCACCGACGACCTGATCATGAATCCCCCGGCGAAGGCGCCAGCCGCCAACACGGTCTTGATCGAGTCCACCTATGGCGACCGCGAACACCCCAAGGAAGACGTGCTGGCCGAACTGGCGCCCGCGTTGCAAAAGCTGGCCAAGCGCGGCGGCGTGGCGGTGATTCCGGTGTTTGCTGTGGGGCGGGCACAAGCCCTGCTGCACGCGATTCATCAACTCAAGCTGCGCGGCGAACTCCCCACCTCGCTACCTGTATTTCTGGACAGCCCGATGGCCGTGCACACCACCCATTTATTTGAGGCGCATCAGGGTGAACACCGGCTCAGCAGCAAGGACACCCACGCGCTGACGCACAGCGCCACCATGGTCAACAGCACCGATGAGTCACGTGCCCTGGCCAGTCGCCATGGCCCGATGGTGATTCTGTCAGCCAGCGGCATGGCCACCGGCGGGCGCGTGCTGCATCACCTCGCGCACTACGCGGGGAACCACCGCAACATGATCATCCTGACCGGCTACCAGGCACCCGGCACCCGCGGCGCGACCATCGCCGGTGGCGCCAAGTCGGTGCGCATCCACGGCCACGATGTGGAACTCCAGGCTGAAGTGGTGCAGTTGCAGTCGGCCTCAGCGCACGCAGACGCCAGTCAGCTGCTGGCCTGGCTGCGCACGATGCCCCAGGCACCTGACCAAGTCTATGTGACCCACGGCGAGTGGGGTGCTTCAGACGAATTTCGCAAACGCATCAAGCACGAGTTGGGCTGGCGGGCCATCATGCCGGAGCACGGTTCAACCTGGCCGACCTGAGCCGGAGCCCGGCAGCTTTGCCAGGACCTGCCCATCACCGTGCTGCGTTGCATTACCCAGCCTATTGGGCAGGCGTGACCGTCACGCTCTTGCGCAAGATTCCGCCAGCCTCGACACCACTTTGGACATTGCCCTCACCAAGAATGCGCGCCTGGCAAGCGATGCGGTCCTCACCTTGGTGGGCGTCACAGCGCCGCAGCGTATTCTGCTGATACTGGTCAGGGGCACTGTTGAGGGCACCGCGCCTGGCTTCGGCCAAGGCGTTTTTGGCCTCCCGACGGCAGGCTGCAAGATCCTGGTTTGATTGCCCGCTGGCACACGCCGCCATATCCTGGCGGTAGCGCGCCTGCGCGTCGGCCGTGGCACTGGCGTTCACCGCCAGCGCGGCTGAAGTGCACAGCAAGGTGGCCGCTGCGGCAAGGGCGAGATTGCGAAACGCAAAGCGTATGCTGGTCATGATGAACTCCTCGGTGATACGAAATGACGAATGCAGAGGGTCTGAGACCGCAGGCCGCTTGTTATAGCCGGCTGGCGCATGGAGCGGCTGACAGGGGGACCACATTGCATTGTTGAAGGCTAGGCCAAAAATCCCGCGCTGTATGTGCGCTCGCGTACCGAGGCGAAAATTGTCACAAACCGCTTATTGCTGGCAGTATTGAAAAAGACAGGACTGAAGACGTCAGTCAGAGCCCGTCACAGCGCCTTGAGTTTTTTGCGTGCGGCGGGTTTTGGCAACACGGCGCGAATCAAGGCCGCACAGCTTTCGACCGACATATAGCGTGGCACCGGGTAATTGGTATCCGCTTCACGGCAGGCAGCTCTCGCCAAGGCGGGAATGTCCGCTTTGCGCAGCGCGTTCAGTTGGCGCGGAATGCCAAGGTCGCGGCTTAACGCGTCGATCGACGCCAGAAACTCCTGCGCCAGCACGTCCTCTGGCTCCCCCTGGGTCCCCACTTCGGCGTGCAGCGCCAGAACCGCCAATCTGTCATTGACGGCAGGGCCGTAAAACCGCAGGACATGCGGCAACATGATGGCATTGGCGAGACCATGCGGCGTGTGGTATTTGCCGCCCAGTTGGTGGGCAATGGCGTGGACATTGCCTACATTGGCCCGGGTGAATGCCAGGCCGGCATAGGTCGCCGCCAGCGCCATTTGTTCGCGCGCCTCGAGGTTGTTGCCGTCCTTGTAGACCGCACGCAAATTGTGATAAATCAGGCGCACCGCGGCCAGCGCCATGCGATCGGAGTCGTCGGTGGACCAGTGGCCGATGAAAGCTTCAATTGCATGGGTCAGCGCATCCATGCCGGTGGCGGCAGTGACATGGCGCGGCAGCCCGGTCATCAAGACGGGGTCCAGGGCCGCCATCTTTGGCACAATGCGGGTATCCGCAATCACCAATTTCATCTTGTTTTCAGGGTCGGAAATGACAGCGGCCACGGTCACTTCAGAACCGGTGCCGGCGGTGGTTGGCACGGCATAGATGGGAACGGGTGCGTGCAAGCCCCGGAAATACCCCGCCAGGCTGCGCGGCGACTTGTGGTTGGCCGCCGACAGCCCAATAGCCTTGGCGGCATCCATCGCCGAGCCACCGCCAAAGGCCACGATGGCGTCACAGCCCTCGGTCTTGAAAACCGCAATTCCTTTCTCGATCAGCGGGATGGGCGCGTCCTGGGTGATTTCATCAAACACCACAAAGGCCGTTCCGCCTTCGGTCAAGGCCTGGGTCAATCGATTCAGCAAGCCCAGACCGGAGACGATGGGGTCGGTGACGATCAGGACCTTGCGGTGACCAAAGCCGCAGACAGCTTGTCCCAGCCGCGCACTTGAGCCGGGTCCCACCAGCAGGGTGGGCTGCGGTATGGGCATCAGTCGCGTCACCAGACCCGCCGCCCGCATGACGGCCGAAAGCCCCACCGAGCGCCCCACGTCCGCGATCAGATTCATGGTCAACATCGTTCTCCTGGTTGCGCCTGGTGGCCCCGGCGCTCAGAACTTGCCGCAAAACCAGCCAGTGGCGTCTGCCGAGCATTCAGTGAAATATGTGCAATTTAATGACAAGGTAGAAGGTAGCGGGTTGATCATGATCAACCCGCGAATCCGTGGCCAGCGGCAAAGTGGAAATACCTTCACTGGACGGACACATGAAAAGAGTCGTCAGCATCAGCTTGGGCGCGCGTGCCCAGGATTTTGAGTTTGTTGCATCCTTCATGGGACAGCAAATCAGTGTTCAGCGCCTGGGCACCGACGGCAGCACGAGCAAGGCCGTAAGCCTGCTGAAACACTGGGAAAAACACGCCGATGTGCTGGGCTTGGGGGTCGCGAAAGACAGCTACAACGTCGGTTCCCGCCGCTACATTGAAAAAGACAGCGCCCGCATGGCAGGCGTTGTCAAGCGCATCCCGGTGACCACCGGGGGTCGCTTGAACGACATCCTGCAGGAATGGGCTTTGCGCCATGTGCAGATCAAGCTGGGCAACTATTTCAACAACGCCAGAACCCTGTTTTTTTCCGGCATGAGCAACTACAAGCTGGCAACGTGCATGGCAGAGTACAGCCAGAACCTGCAGTTTGCCGACCCGCTGTTGCAGTTCGGGGTGCCCAAGCTGCTGACCTCGCTGAATGCCCTGGAGCTGTATGCCGCTGGTGCGCACTACGTATCCGACTGGGCGTTGCCAAGTGTGATGTCTTGCGCCCCCGTCAAGCAGTGGACCCGTTTCGTTCTGGGCAAGGCGATGCAGGAAGCGACCGTGATCGTGGCACCGGTGCATGAACTGGACGATTTCAATGCGGAAGAATTGGCTGGCAAGACCCTCATCACCACCTCTGTCAATGACGAGCGCTTGGCCCGATTCAAGGAGAAGGGCGTTCACCTGGTGATTGATGGCGCGCCCAGAATGTTCGAGCACGTGCTGGGCCCCAATATCCTGGATGCCATGATCATCGCCGCCAGCGGCAAGAACCCACCAGATCTGCTGGAGGACGACTACCTGGAAATCATCACCGATTTGCAGATGGAACCACGCCTTCTGTACCCAGGCGGATTCAAACGTGTCAACCGCTTTGCCTTCGTCATCCATCCCCTGTCGCAGGAGTATTTCAAGGTGGTCAAGCCCATCGAGTTGCTGTCGCAGGTCTCGCCGCCCCTGTTCATGGACTCACTGGAAAAGGTGCTGGCCTATGCCCCGCCTTTTGTTTATTCAAGGGTGACGGGAATCAAGTCGCCCACGGGTGTGGAAGCTGAAGGGTGGCTGATTTCGGTGGGGGGAACACCCAGGGAGATCATGGCCCACAGCCCCGAATTTACCTACCGCCGCTTGCTGGCCGCGGCCGACATGGCCCAAAAGCTGGGCGCGCAGATCATGGGCCTGGGCGCTTTCACCAAGGTGGTGGGCGATGCGGGGCTGACCGTCGCCAAACGCGCGCCCCTGCCTATCACCACGGGCAACAGCTACAGCGCCTCCGGGGCGCTGTGGGCCGCGCATGATGCCTTGTTGCGTATGCGACTGCTACCCATGCCCAGAAAGGGCCAGAAAGTGCAATTCAAGGCCATGGTGGTCGGCGCCACCGGGGCTATCGGCTCGGTCTGCGCCCGCCTGCTGGCCACTTTCGCCGAGGAGCTTTACCTCGTCTCCCCAGAGACCGCCAAACTGCTGTCGCTCAAGGACTCCATCCTGAAAGAGACACCGGACGCCCGGCTGTTTCTGTCAGCCCGGGCCAACAAGGACATTGCCGGCATGGACATGATCGTGACCGCCACCTCCGGCGCCGGCAGGAAGGTGCTCGACATCATGAAGGTCAAGCCCGGCTGCGTCATCACCGATGTGGCACGCCCGCTGGACCTGCCGCCCGAGGAGGTCGTTAAGCGCCCGGATGTGCTGGTGATCGAATCCGGCGAAATCCAGCTGCCAGGGGATGTCCAGATGAAGAACATCGGCCTGCCCAAAAACCTGGCCTATGCCTGCCTGGCCGAGACCATCGTGCTGGCCTTGGAGGGGCGGTTCGAGAACTACACGGTCGGCCGTTCCATCGAATGGGAGAAGGTGCGCGAGATCTACCGCCTGGGCCTAAAGCATGGCATGAAGCTGGCGGCCATCTCCGGCGTCAATGGCGTGTTTTCCGATGCAGACATTGAGCGTGTGCGCGAGCTGGCCTTGGCGGCGCGTGCCGGAAAAACGCGGACAGCCCGAAAAGCGGGGGCCGTCAAACCGGTGGCCCCAGCGCGGACAAAACCGGTAACAGCCGTGAAAAGAAAACCGAGACTGCAAGCCAGATAGATGCCGGCCTGCCAGCCACAGCGGCTTCGCCGCGGCCGCAGATGCCCCACCAGCCCAAGACCGGGACCGGAATCCTGCATTGTCGCTACGGTCGCGTGCCAAGGACGGAAATTGTCACCAATCGATAATCCATCACAATATCAAATCTACCTTGAACGCGACAACACGACCCCCATGAAGCTATTTCACCGCCACACGGAACGTCACCGCACTGACCGGATAGGCTGGCTGCGCGCGGCCGTACTTGGCGCCAACGACGGTATCGTTTCAACCGCCAGTCTGGTGGTCGGTGTTGCGGCTGCCAGTGCGAGCCATGGCAGCATTTTGCTGACCGGTGTCGCGGGGCTGGTGGCGGGCGCCATGTCGATGGCCGCGGGTGAGTATGTCTCGGTCCACTCACAGGCAGACACCGAAACAGCTGACCTTTCGCGTGAGCGCGCCGAGCTCGAACTGGACCCGGCCTCAGAACGGCGTGAACTGGCAGCCATTTATGTCGCGCGGGGGCTGCAGCCCGGCCTGGCGCAGCAGGTGGCCGAGCAACTGATGCAGCACGACGCCCTGGGCGCCCATGCGCGCGACGAGCTCGGCATCTCCGATACTTTTAGCGCCCGGCCGGTTCAGGCCGCGCTGGCGTCGGCCGCCAGCTTCGCGGTCGGTTCGGTGCTGCCGCTGGCCGCCACGGCGTTGGCGCCCGAGACCGGCTTGATTGGCTGGGTGTCCGGAACGTCCCTGCTCTTCCTGGCCTTGTTGGGCGCCGTCGCCGCCCGGGTTGGCGGCGCCGGTGTTCTGGTTGGCGCCTGGCGGGTCACGTTCTGGGGTGCGCTCGCGATGGGGATCACGGCAGGGGTGGGCGCACTTTTCGGTGCGGTCGTTTGATTGCAGATTCAACCCGGGAGCCAGCACGCGACAGCGCCCGCCATTGTCACGTCGTGGGCTTTGTCCTGGTGTTTGAAGAGGCCGGCTTCATCGACGTGGGACGCCAAGGCAAATGCCGCCACGTCCTGCACCTGACATGGCAAAGTGAAGCGAAAATGGCGCCATGAGCACTCCAGAATCAACGAACTACGACGGCGCCTGCACTTGCGGCCACGTGCGCTACCGAATGACAACAAAGCCCCTGTTCGTCCATTGCTGTCATTGCCGCTGGTGCCAGCGCGAATCTGGCGCATCGTTCGCGTTGAATGCCATGATCGAAGCCGACCGCGTGCAATTGCTGCAAGGTGCGGTGGAGGTTGTCAACACACCGTCCCTCAGTGGCAAGGGTCAAAAGATATCGCGCTGCCCCCAATGCCGAATCGCCGTTTGGAGCAATTACGCCGGGGCCGGAGATGCTGTTCGCTTTGTTCGCGTCGGCACGCTCGATGAACCAGACCGTCTGCCACCCGACATCCACATTTTCACGGCATCCAAGCAGCCCTGGGTTGTGCTCGGGCCCGACACCCCGGCTGTTGAGGAATATTACGAAGCTTCACAGATGTGGCCGGCCGACAGTCTGGCGCGTCGCGCACAAATGCCCCTATGACTGAATTCCTGACCGCCGCCTTCTACAAGTTCGTCGAACTGCCCGATTTCGCGCAGCTCAAAGCACCGCTGCTCACCTGCTGCGAAGCCAACGACGTCAAAGGCACCATTTTGCTGGCGACTGAGGGCATCAACAGCACGATTGCCGGACCGGCGGTCGGCGTACACGCCGTGCTGGCCTATCTCAGGCGTGATCCGCGCCTGGCAGACCTGCAACATAAGGAAGCCTGGTCGGCCAAAGCACCGTTTTACCGGATGAAGGTGCGCCTCAAGCGCGAGATCGTCACCATGGGCGTGCCGGGCATCGACCCGAACCTTGTGGTTGGCACCTATGTCAAACCGCAAGACTGGAACGCATTGATTGGCGACCCCGATGTGGTGGTGATCGATACACGCAACGACTACGAAGTCGGCATCGGCACGTTTGCGGGTGCCGTCAACCCGGACATCCAGAGTTTTGCCATGCTGCCGCAATGGCTGGCACAAGCGCCCGCCTTGCACCCGGCCACCGGCAAGAAACCCAAAGTGGCCATGTTTTGCACCGGCGGCATCCGCTGCGAAAAGTCCACTGCCCTGTTGCGGGCGCAAGGCTTTGACGAGGTCTTCCACCTGGAAGGCGGCATCCTGAAATACCTGGAGACGATTCCCCCTGAGCAAAGCCTTTGGCAGGGCCAGTGTTTTGTGTTCGATGAACGGGTGTCGGTTGGCCACGGCCTGATACCTGGGCAGCACGATCTTTGCCGCGCCTGCCGGCAGCCTCTGGATGATGCTGACCTCGCATCACCGCTGTTTGAAGCGGGGGTGAGCTGCCCCAAATGCCATGCCATCACCCGCGACATTCAGAAAGACGGCGCCCGCGAACGCCAGCGCCAATGGGAGCTGGCCAAGGCACGTCAGCAAGTGCATATCGGCGCGAGCCCGGAACCGAAAGCCATGCCAGCTACGGCAGGCCGCTGACGATGCTACGTTTTAAATAGCACCAAGCAATTACTTCGCGGGGGCTGCAGCCCAATCAGGCATAGTTTTTTGCCAGCAGTCGCGCCCGCGCACTGGCGTACTCGCGCTTGAGCTGGGCCACAAAATCGGCGGTACGCTGAACCTTGGTGACAGCGCCAATGCCCTGGCCGCAACCCCAGATGTCTTTCCAGGCTCTGGACTTGTCGCCGCCAAAATTCATCTTGCTGGGGTCGCTTTCCGGCAGGTGCTCGGGGTCCAGGCCAGCGGCGCGGATACTGGGCGCCAGGTAGTTGCCATGGACACCGGTGAACAGGTTGCTGTAGACGATATCGTCCGAGTTGCTGTCGACAATGGCCTGCTTGTACTCTTGTGCGGCCCGTGCCTCTTCGGTGGAGATGAAGGCGGAACCGATATAGGCAAAGTCCGCGCCCATGGCCTGCGCGGCCAGCACGGCGTCGCCGGTGGCAATGGCGCCGCTCAAGACCAGCGGGCCGTCAAACCACTGGCGGATTTCCTGAATCAGCGCAAACGGGCTCTTCAAACCGGCATGTCCACCGGCACCGGCCGCCACTGCAATCAAACCGTCCGCGCCCTTCTCGATTGCCTTGTGCGCATGCTTGTTGTTGATGACGTCATGCAGCACCACACCGCCGTAGGAGTGGGCAGCCGCATTGATGTCTTCGCGCGCGCCCAAGGACGTGATGATGATCGGCACCTTGTACTTGACGCAAAGTGCCATGTCATGCTCCAGGCGGTCATTGCTCTTGTGCACGATCTGGTTGATGGCAAAGGGTGCGGCGGGCTGCTCCGGGTGGGCCAGGTTGTGGGCAGAGAGCGCTTCGGTGATTTCTATCAGCCATTCTTCCAACTGCTCGGCCGGGCGCGCATTGAGCGCCGGCATGGCACCGACCACACCGGCGATGCACTGGGCAATCACCAGCTTGGGGTTGCTGATGATGAACAAGGGCGAGCCGATCACGGGGAACGGCAAGCGGTTCAGGGGCGCGGGCAAGTGGGACATCGGATCTCCGTCAACATGAAATTCTATTGATAAAAATAGCCGCTAGCCCTTGTCCAGCAGGCGCGAGCGGCTATTAGATATGTAGCAGTTTTAAATCAGATCAGAACGCATCCAAGGCCAGCGCCGTGACGCTCTCGCAGCCGTCCACAATGGCGTCGCGCATGCCAGGGGCCTTGGTCAGCAAATGGTCGGCATAGAAGCGCGCCGTGATGATCTTGGCTTGCATGAAGGACACATCCACCCCTTGGGCGATCTCGTCCTGCGCCATCAGCAGCGCGCGCGCCAACTGCCAGCCCGCCATCAGGTTACCGGCCAGCATCAGATAGGGCACGCTGCCGGCAAACACATCACTGGGCCGGGTCTTGGTGTTGGTCGCCACAAAGTTCACCACGTCGACAAAGGCCACACGCGCCGCCTTGAGACGTTTGGCGACCGCCAGCGCATCGGCACTGCCACTCTTGACCAGCAAGCCTTCCGTCGCTTCAATCTGCGCGGCCAGCGCCTTGGCGGTTTGGCCGCCATCACGCGCGGTCTTGCGCCCGACCAGGTCATTGGCCTGAATGGCGGTGGTGCCTTCGTAGATGGTCAGGATCTTGGCATCACGGTAGTACTGCGCTGCACCGGTTTCTTCGATATAACCCATGCCGCCATGCACCTGCACGCCGAGCGAGGTGACCTCCAGGCTCATCTCGGTGCTGTAACCCTTGATCAGCGGCACCATGAACTCATAGAACGCCTGGTTCTGTTTGCGCACCTCGGCGTCTGCGTGATGATGCGCCGCGTCATAGGCCGCAGCTGCCACCGTCGCCATGGCGCGGCAGCCCTCGGTGTAGGCACGCATCGTCATCAGCATGCGCTTCACATCGGGGTGATAGATGATGGTCGCGTTGGCAGGTGCCAGAGCATCGACCGGACGGCTTTGAACCCGGTCTTTGGCAAAGGTCACCGCTTGTTGATAAGAGCGCTCGGCAATCGCGATGCCCTGCACGCCGACGCCAAAGCGGGCAGCGTTCATCATGATGAACATGTATTCCAGGCCGCGGTTCTCCTGACCCACCAGGTAACCCAAAGCACCCCCATGGTCACCAAATTGCAGCACGGCTGTCGGACTGGCCTTGATGCCCATCTTGTGCTCGATGCTGACGCATTGCACATCGTTGCGTGCACCCAGCGAGCCGTCTTTGTTCACCAAGAATTTGGGCACGACGAACAGGCTGATGCCCTTGACGCCTTCCGGTGCGCCAGTGACGCGGGCAAGCACCAGATGGACGATGTTTTCGGCCATATCGTGCTCACCCCAGGTGATGAAAACCTTGGTGCCAAACACCTTGTAACTGCCGTCTGCCAGCGGCTCAGCGCGCGAACGCACGGCGGCCAGATCGCTGCCAGCCTGTGGCTCGGTCAGGTTCATGGTGCCGGTCCACTTGCCGCTGACCAGGTTTTCAAGGTAGGTAGCTTTCAGTTCGTTGGAACCGGCCGTCAGCAGCGCTTCAATCGCGCCGTCAGTCAGCAGCGGGCACAGGGCAAAACTCATGTTGGCTGAGTTTTGCATTTCGCCGCAGGCCGCGCCGATGGTCTTGGGCAGCCCCTGTCCACCAAAATCGACCGGGTGTTGCAAGCCCTGCCAACCACCGTCAGCAAACTGGCGAAACGCTTGCTTGAAACCGGGTGTTGCCGTCACCACGCCATCTTTCCAGCTGGAAGGGTTCTTGTCACCCTCCCAGTTCAGCGGCGCAAGCACCCCCTCGTTGAACTTGGCAGCTTCCTCCAGCACGGCTTGCGCCGTCTCAAAACCAGCATCTTCAAAACCTGGCAACTGGGCGATCTGCTCAATATCGGCGAGATACTTGAGATTGAAAAGCATGTCTTTGAGGGGGGCAACGTAGCTCATGGTGAGTCTCCAAATGGAAAAGAGAAAGCGCGCACGTTCAATCGTTCAAACCGGGCGCGAAAAAAAAGGGCACCGCGAACGATGCCCTGTTTGTGCCTGGCTTACAGCGCGGCCACCAGTTCGGGCACCGCCACGAACAGGTCCGCTTCCAGGCCATAGTCGGCCACCGAGAAAATCGGCGCCTCGGGGTCTTTGTTGATGGCCACGATCACCTTGGAATCCTTCATGCCGGCCAGATGCTGGATCGCGCCGCTGATACCGACTGCGATGTACAGCTGCGGCGCCACGATCTTGCCGGTCTGGCCCACTTGCCAGTCATTGGGCGAGTAACCGGCGTCCACCGCGGCGCGCGAGGCACCAATGGCAGCACCGAGCTTGTCGGCCAGTGGCATCAGGATTTCCATGAACTTCTCGCTGGAGCCCAGCGCCCGGCCCCCGGCCACGATGATCTTGGCTGCGGTCAGCTCAGGGCGATCATTTTTGGCGATTTCACTGCCCATGTAAGTTGACTTGTCACTGGCCGCGACCGCCGCTACGGCCTCAATGGCGGCCGTGCCACCGCTGGCAGCTGCCGGGTCAAATCCGGTGGTGCGCACCGTGATGACCTTGATGGGGTCTGTGCTTTGCACAATCGCAATGGCGTTGCCGGCGTAGATCGGGCGCTCAAAGGTGTCGGGGCTGTCGACTTTGGTGACGTCAGAGATCTGTCCCACGTCGAGCTTGGCGGCCAGGCGCGGGGCGATGTTCTTGCCGGACGCCGTGGCGGCAAACAGGATATGGCTGTAGTTCGAGGCGAGGGCCAGAATCTGCGCGCTCATGTTCTCAGCCAGGCCGTGGGCCAGGGCGTCGCTGTCAGCGTGCAGCACCTTGGACACGCCGGCAATCTGCGCCGCTGCAGCGGCTGCGGCGCCGGCGTTGGCACCGGCTACCAGCACGTGCACCTCACCGCCACATTGGACGGCAGCGGTGACGGTGTTGAGGGTTGCGCCCTTGAGGGTCGCGTTGTCATGTTCGGCAATTACTAAAGATGTCATGAATGGGCTCCTGTAAGACTCGTCATCGCTTAGATGACTTTGGCTTCATTTTTGAGTTTGGCCACCAGCGTTGCCACATCGGGCACTTTGATGCCAGCGCTGCGTTTGGGTGGCTCGCTCACACGCAAGGTTTTGATGCGCGGTGTGACGTCGACCCCGAGGTCTTCGGGCTTGAAGATGTCGAGTTGCTTTTTCTTGGCCTTCATGATGTTGGGCAGTGTCACGTAGCGTGGCTCGTTCAGGCGCAAGTCGGCGGTGATGACCGCCGGCAAGGTGATGGACAGCGTTTCTGAGCCGCCGTCGACTTCACGCGTGACCGAGGCTTTGCCTTCAAGCACTTCAATCTTGCTGGCAAAAGTGGCTTGCGGCAGATCGGCCAGCGCAGCGAGCATTTGGCCGGTCTGGTTGCAGTCATCGTCAATGGCTTGCTTGCCCAGGATGATGAGGCCGGGCTGTTCTTTGTCCACCAGCGCCTTGAGCAACTTGGCCACGGCCAGCGGCTGCAGCTCGACCGAGGTCTCGACCAGGATGGCGCGGTCCGCGCCAATGGCCATGGCGGTGCGCAGGGTTTCCTGGCACTGGGTCACGCCGCAGGAGACGGCGATGACCTCGGAAACCACGCCTTTTTCTTTCAGGCGCACGGCTTCTTCGATGGCGATCTCATCAAAAGGGTTCATGCTCATTTTGACGTTGGCGACATCAACACCCGTGTTGTCCGATTTGACGCGGACCTTCACGTTGTAATCGACCACGCGTTTCACTGCGACCAGGACTTTCATTGCTTCGACTCCAGATAGTTACGAATTCGGCGATTGACTTGAAAAGGCACGTCACCCGAGTTGACGTGCACGTCAACTCGGACATTCTATGCTGTGCCATCCATCAGCCGGGTCATCCAGATGACAATCGGCTAATCCGGCACAAAATAGTACGGTCGTGCTTTTTTTGAATTATACCGGCATAAGAATCTGCCCTCGCCCAGGCCAGGTGCGCCAATAGCAGGCGGGCACCAGGAACTCAAAATATCTGGCGCAGCGCGAGCCTCCAATGCGGGCGGCTCCCAACAGACATCAGGCATGATGCGCAACTGCAGCAATTTCCAGGTAGATGACCGCAGTGACTCCCGCTCCAAGCTCCCAGCCAACAACATCCCGCCTGTTGCGCGGCTATTTTTATCTGACCCTCAGCATGTCCCTGGTGGGCAGCTACGTGGCCTTGTCCAAGCCACTGGCGGCCGCACTTCCGGTGTTGTTGCTGGCCTGGTTGCGATTTGGCATTGGCGCTCTGGCGATGCCGCATTGGCTCGCCAAACCAGCGACCGAAGTACCGATGACCTGGCACACAAAAAGGCTGCTTTTTCTGGAGTCTTTTTTAGGCAATTTTCTGTTCACCCTGTGCATGCTGTATGGCGTGAGCCTGACCAGCGCGGTCTCGGCGGGCATCATCATGGCCACCATTCCGGCCATGGTGGCACTGCTGAGCTGGGTCTTTTTGCGCGAGCGTATTGGGCTGCGGGTGTGGACGGCCATTGGCTGCGCCGCCTTCGGTATTGTCCTTTTTGCACTGTCAAAATCAGGACAAGTTACGCAGACAGGACACGGGCTGGAGCCACCTTCAATATATAAAGACGCATGGCTGGGCAATCTCCTTGTTTTTGCTGCAGTCGTGTGCGAGGCTTCTTACGCCGTCATCGGCAAGCAGCTCACTGGTGTGTTGACACCCAAACGTATCACCGCACTCATCAACCTGTGGGGCTTCATCTTGATGACGCCATTCGGTCTTTACGCCGCCATGAAATTTGATTTTTTGACGGTGCGGCCCGCGACCTGGCTGCTGCTCGTGTTCTATGCGCTGGCGGCCAGTGTCTGGACGGTCTGGTTGTGGATGACTGGACTCAAGACCGTACCGGCTGCCAGTGCCGGCGTCTTCACCGTGATGCTGCCGATCTCGGCGGCGCTGGTGGGGGTTCTGGTTTTGGGCGAAACGCTCAGTGGCATGCAGGTACTGGCATTCGCCATCGCCTTGGCTGGTGTGGTGTTGGCCACACTGCCAGCACAGCGCTAGAGACGCTACACGAGTCGACCGGCAGCCAGCACCATGCCATCTTCGTCCGCATAGAGCCAGTCGCCTGGTCGGACCCAGACGCCCTGGATTTGCAGCGCAAGGTCACTTTGCCCTTCGCCGCGCTTTTCCGTTGGCAGCGGCATGGACGCCAGAGCGCGAATGCCCAGACCCACCGCAGCCAGCTCGCTCACGTCACGCACGCAGCCATCTATCACCACACCGGCCCAACCATTTCTGGCAGCAGCCGCGCCCAGGTTGCCACCGAGCAGGGCGCGCCGCAAGGAGCCACCACCATCGACCACCAGCACCTTGCCAACGCGCCCCGCAGGCGTCTCTTGGTAGCCAACTGACTCGACGGCCGCTTTGACGCTTGAGTTGTCCTCAAAACATTTGACGGTCACCACCGGTCCGCAAAATTGGCGCACGCCGCCAAAGTCACGAAACACCGGGGGCAACACCCTGAAGGCGCCGGAAACATCGTTTTTGTGCGCATCGCACAGGTCACAGGTGGCAAATGAAGGGGTCATGTTCTTGTCCTTTAAGCAACAAAATTGTAGAGGTGATGATCGCAAACCAAAAAAAACAACATTTACCAATGAAATAAAGGCTTCCCCCCTTGGAAACATGCTCATTCTCCAGTAGCATCCACCGCACCAGTGAGGAAGCCGTTTTTTGCTGGTGATTCATCAACTTCCAGAAGGACAATAAATCATGGCAACTGCAAAGAAAGCACCGGCAAAAAAAGCTGCACCCGCTAAAAAAGTAGCGCCGGCCAAGAAAGTCGCTCCGGCTAAGAAAGTAGCCGTCAAGGCGGCTGCGCCGGCAAAGAAAGCCGCCCCAGCCAAGAAAGCAGCACCGGCCAAAAAAGTCGTTGCCAAAAAAGCACCTGCCAAAAAACGCACCGCCAACGCGGCCTTCATGAAGGCCTTGACGCCCAGCGCTGCGCTGGCCGCCGTTGTGGGCGTCGGCCCGCTGCCACGCACCGAGGTGGTCAAGCAACTGTGGACTTACATCAAGAAGAACAAGCTGCAAGACGCCGTCAACAAACGCATGATCAATGCCGACGCCAAGCTGAAGGAAGTTTTTGGCAAGGTGCAGGTCTCCATGTTTGAGATGGCGGGCCTGATCGGCAAGCACCTGAAATAAGCAGCGTTCGCTGCCTAGCGAAAAGGCCGACGCGAGTCGGCTTTTTTGTTCTGGCATGATCCACGCTTTGCCCCGATCACTCAAACTCTGAACCATGCTGCGTTTTCTCTTAACCCGCTTCAGCCTGATCATCCCGACCTTCATCGGCATGACGCTGTTGGCGTTCTTCCTGATTCGCCTGGTACCGGGGGATCCGATTGAGACCCTGGCGGGCGAACGCGGCATCGATGCCGTGCGCCACGCCACCCTGCTCAAGGAGTACGGACTGGACCGCCCGGTGCTGGTGCAATACGGCATTTACATCGGCCGTGTGCTGCAAGGCGATCTGGGCAAATCGATCATCACCCACGAACCCGTGCTGCGTGAGTTCATGACACTGTTTCCCGCCACCATTGAACTCGCGCTATGCGCGATTTTTTTCGCCTTGTTGCTGGGCATTCCGGCGGGTATTCTGGCGGCGGTACGACGAAATACGATATTCGACCATGGCGTGATGGGTGTGTCACTCACCGGCTATTCGATGCCGATCTTCTGGTGGGGCTTGCTGCTGATCCTGCTGTTTTCAGTGCAACTCGACCTGACGCCGGTGTCAGGTCGCATTGCCGTGGAGTATTTCATTGAACCCGTCACCGGCCTGCTGCTGATTGACAGCTGGCTGGCTGGCGACAAAGGGGCCTTCTGGTCCGCCTTCACCCATTTGATTTTGCCGACCATCGTGCTCGGGACCAATCCATTGGCGGTAATTGCCCGCATGACGCGCTCAGCCATGCTTGAAGTACTGGGTGAAGACTACATTCGCACCGCGCGCGCCAAGGGCTTGTCCAACCTGCGGGTGGTCGGTCTGCACGCCTTGCGCAATGCGCTGATTCCGGTGATCACGGTGATTGGATTACAGGTCGGTGTGCTGTTTACCGGCGCCATCCTGACCGAAACCATTTTTTCCTGGCCGGGCGTGGGCAAGTGGCTGATTGAAGCGATTGGCCGACGCGACTATCCCGTTTTGCAAGGTGGCATGCTGCTGCTCGGCATGATCGTGATGACGGTCAACCTGCTGGTGGACGTGACCTACGGCATCATCAACCCCCGCATCCGGCACTGAAGGCCAGCATGATGAGCACTAGTTTGACAAGTTTACAGATCGACGAGGCCTTGGAGCCACCGCACCCGCTGCGTGAGTTTTGGCGCTACTTCAGCAGCAACAAAGGCGCCGTCGGCGGCCTGGTGATTGTGGTGCTGGTGCTCCTGATTGCCATGTTTGCGCCCTTGATTGCGCCCTATGCGCCCGACCTGACCGACCCCAACGTCTTTCTGAAACCACCCGCCTGGCAAACCGAGGGCTCCAGCGCCCACTGGCTGGGCACCGACGCCATTGGGCGCGACATCCTCTCGCGACTGATTTTTGGCGCCCGCCTGTCGCTGGCGATTGGCCTGGCGGTGGTGACGCTGTCGGTGATCACTGGCACTATTTTGGGGCTCACCGCCGGTTATTTTCGGGGTATCTTTGAGGTCGCCGTGATGCGCCTGATGGACATCATCCTGACGCTGCCGAGCCTGCTGCTGGCAATCGTGATCGTGGCCATTTTGGGCCCGGGCCTGATGAATGCCATGCTGGCGGTGGCGGTGGTGGTCTTGCCGCACTATGTGCGCATCACACGCGCCGCCGTCATCTCCGAGGCCTCCAAGGACTATGTAACCGCCGCCCGCATGAATGGCGCCGGCCACCTGCGCCTGATGTTCAACGAGATCCTGCCCAACTGCACCGCGCCCTTGATTGTGCAGGCCTCGCTCGGTATCTCGGCGGCCATTCTGGACGCGGCTGCTTTAGGTTTTCTGGGCCTGGGCGCGCAACCGCCTTCGCCCGAATGGGGCACCATGCTGGCCGATGCGCGTGAGTTTGTGCTGCGCGCCTGGTGGGTGGTCACCTTCCCGGGCCTGGCTATTTTGATCACAGTACTGGCCTTCAACTTACTCGGTGATGGTCTACGCGACGCATTTGACCCCAAGCTCAAACGCTGACGGCCCACCTTAATCATCTTCTTATGGCTTTACTTGAAATTGAAAATCTGTCGGTCGATTTCCCTTCGACCAACAGCGTGATGCACGCGGTCGAAGGTGTCAGTCTGTCACTGGACACCGGCGACGTGCTGGGCATCGTCGGCGAATCCGGCTCCGGCAAAAGCGTCACCATGATGGCGCTGATGGGGCTGGTGGCCTACCCCGGTGTCGTCACGGCCGACAAGCTGCGCTTTGACGGTCACGACCTGCTCAAACTCTCCACCAAAGAACGCAGCCAACTCATCGGCAAAGACGTGGCGATGATCTTCCAGGACCCCACCACCAGCCTCAACCCCTGCTTTACCGTCGGCTTTCAACTGGCCGAGACGCTCAAGCTGCACCTGGGTCTGGACGCCAAGGCGGCCAAACGGCGCTCCATCGAACTGCTGGAACAAGTCGGCATTCCGGCACCCGAGAGTCGCCTCAAGATCTATCCGCATCAGATGTCGGGCGGCATGAACCAGCGCGTCATGATCGCCATGGCCATTTCCTGCAACCCCAAGCTGCTGATTGCCGATGAACCCACCACCGCGCTGGACGTGACGATTCAGGCCCAGATTCTGGACTTGCTGCGCAGCCTGCAAAAAGAGCGTGGCATGGCGCTGGTGTTGATCACGCACAACATGGGCGTCGTGTCTGAGATGGCGCAACGCGTGGCGGTTATGTACGCCGGCCAGATCATGGAAGAACAATCGGCGCAAACCCTGTTTGCCACGCCGCACCATCCCTACACCGAGGCGCTGATGTCCGCCATGCCCGAGCGCAGCGACGGCGTGAGCCGCCTGGCCACCATTCCCGGCATGGTGCCGGGCCTCTATGACCGGCCCAGTGGCTGCCTGTTTGCGCCGCGCTGTGCATACGCGGTGGACAGCTGCCGCGCCCAGCGCCCGCCCCTGCGCCCGTGGCAAGACGGCATGGTGCGCTGCCAGTTTCCACTCGGGGGAAAAGCATGAGCCCGTCTGAAACACCCGTGGTCGTCGCGCGCGATCTGCGCCAGGTCTACAAAATCAGCCGCGGCTTTCTGCACGCCGCGGATCAACTGCAGGCGGTGAGCGGTGTCTCCTTCACGCTGCACGCCGGCAAGACACTGGCGGTGGTGGGCGAGTCGGGTTGTGGCAAGTCCACGCTGGCGCGCATGGTGTCGCTGATCGAGACGCCCACTGCCGGTGAACTGCGCCTCAATGGCGTGGACGTGGTGAAAGCCAGCACCACTGAACGCCATGCGCTGCGCCGTGCCGTGCAACTGGTGTTCCAGAATCCGTATGGCTCACTGAATCCGCGCAAGAAAATCGGTGCCATTCTGGAGGCCCCGCTGGAGATCAATACCGAATTGACGGCGGCACAACGTGCCGAGCAGGCACGCGCCATGCTGGCCCTGGTCGGCCTGCGCCCGGAGCACTATGACCGCTACCCGCACATGTTCTCGGGCGGCCAGCGCCAGCGCGTGGCCATAGCGCGCGCCCTCATGCTCAGACCAGCGGTGATCGTGGCTGACGAGCCGGTGTCGGCGCTCGATGTCTCGATTCAGGCCCAGGTCCTCAACCTGCTGGCCGACTTGCAACAAGAGTTGGGCCTGGCCTACCTGTTTATCTCGCACGACCTGGGCGTGGTGCGCTACATTGCCCACGACCTGCTGGTGATGTACCTGGGCCACGCGGTCGAACAAGGCGAGAAAAAAACCATCTTCGCGCAGCCGCTGCATCCCTACACGCAAGCACTGCTGGCCTCTACACCGGGCATCATTGGCAGCGGCACGGCGCACAAACGTATCGTGCTCACGGGTGAGTTGCCCTCGCCTTTGAACCCACCCAGCGGTTGTGTGTTTTCCACCCGCTGCCCCAATGTGGTGGCACGCTGTCACACGGAGCGTCCGGTCCTGCGCGAACTGGCTGGCCGCCAGGTGGCGTGCCACGAGGCCGAGCAATTTATCCAACCCGCTGCTGAGCAGCATTAACCCCGAAGGAGTCCACAAGATGACCTGTTCAAAATCAAGCGCACGCCGAAAATTCGGCCTCAAGCCTGCTGTGCTGTGCGCCATCGCATTGCCCGCCTTGTTGGCGTTGGCGCCGGCCGCGGCCAAGACGCTGGTGTATTGCTCGGAAGGCAGCCCGGAGAACTTTTACCCGGGCGTCAACACCACCGGCACTTCGTTTGATGCCGGGGTCCAGATCTATGACACGCCGGTGCAGTTCGAGCGTGGCGGCACCAAGGTCCTGCCCGCCCTGGCGGAAAAGTGGGACATCTCCAAAGACGGCACTGAATACACCTTTCACCTGCGCCAAGGCGTGAAATGGCAGTCCAACAAAAACTTCAAGCCAACGCGCGACTTCAACGCCGACGACTTCATTTTCTCCATCGAGCGCCAGTGGAAGCAAGCTGACCCCTACTTCAAGGTCACCAGTTCCAACCACTCCTACTTTGACGACATGGGCATGCCCAAGCTGCTCAAGTCGGTCGACAAGGTGGACGCGTACACGGTCAAGATCACGCTGAACAAGCCGGAAGCCCCGTTCCTGGCCAATATGGCGATGCCGCACAACGGCGTGCAGTCCAAGGAATATGCGATTGCCATGCTCAAGGCCGGCACCCCTGAAAAACTTGACCAGGAGCCGGTTGGCACTGGCCCGTTCTCCCTGGTGCAGTACCAGAAAGACGCACTGATCCGCTACAAGGCGTTCCCGCAGTACTGGGCCGGCAAGGCCAAGATTGACGATTTGATTTTTGCCATCACCCCCGACGCCTCGGTGCGCTGGGCCAAGCTGCAAAAAGGTGAATGCCATGTCATGCCCTACCCCAATCCGGCGGATCTGGAGGCCATGCGCAAGAACACCAGCATCAAGGTGCTGGAGCAACCCGGCCTAAACGTCGGTTATCTGGCCTACAACACAACCAAAAAGCCGTTTGATGACGTGCGCGTGCGCAAAGCCATCAATATGGCGATCGACAAAAAGGCGATCATTTCAGCGGTCTATTTGAGCACCGGCATCCCGGCCATCAACCCGATCCCGCCGACGATGTGGTCTTACAACAAATCCGTCAAGGACGACGCTTTTGACCCGGCAGCCGCCAAGAAACTGCTGGCGACCGCTGGCTACCCGGACGGGTTCAGCACCGACCTGTGGGCCATGCCGGTACAGCGCCCCTACAACCCCAATGCGCGCCGGATTGCCGAGCTGATGCAAGCCGACCTGGCCAAAGTGGGGGTCAAGGCCGAAATCAAGAGCTTTGAGTGGGGTGAATACCGCAAGCGCATGCAGGCCGGCGAACACCAGATGGGCATGCTCGGCTGGACCGGTGACAACGGCGACCCTGACAACTTCCTCAACACCTTGCTGGGCTGCACCTCGGCCAAGGCCAATGGCTCCAACGTTGCCAAGTTCTGCTTCCAGCCGTTCGAGGACTTGATCCAGAAGGCCAAGATCACCTCCAACCTGGCCGAGCGCACCAAACTGTATGAGCAGGCCCAGGTGATCTTCAAGGAACAGGCGCCCTGGTTCACCATCGCCCACGCGGTTGCCCTGAAGCCGGTGCGCAATGAAGTCGTCGACTTCAAGATCAGCCCGTTTGGCACCCACGTGTTCTATGGCGTTGACATCAAGTAAGCCGCGCATCTTGCGCTGACAACAAAAAGCCGGTTCACACCGGCTTTTTTTATGTCAAATCAGGCTACAGCCGCGTGTTTATTGCTTCAACAGCTATCAATTATTCTCAGCGCCGGCAGCGGGACCGGTTGCGCCAGTCACGCACGGCTGTACGCCAGGCCTGAGGCCACACCGCCAAAGAGGTCACCCTCCACCACCGACACGCCCGCAAATTCAGTTTGCAGGGCCTGTTGGAACGGCCGCAATGCCGATGAGCCGCCGGTCAGGTAGATGGCGTCAATTGAAGCATCGCTCAAGCCGGCGCGCCGCACACATTCCCGCGCGCACGCGACGGTCCGTGCCAGCAAAGCTGCCAAGTGCTCTCGCATGTCGGCGACACCCATGGGCGCGGCCAGACCCGCCTCGACATACGACAGATCCACCGCCGTATCGCCGTTCGCCTGCGAACAATGAATCTTGGCCTGCTCAACCTGATTGGCAATGCGGTGCCCATGGCGGTGCGTGAGCACGTTCATCAGGCGCTGGTGCAAATGCGGGTCAGCATAATTGGTGCGCAGCGCCCGGGCCTGGCTCAGGGCACGCTGCGGGTACAGCCAGTTGATCAGATGCCAGGTGGACAGACTGAAAAAAATCCGGCTGGGCACCTCACGCTGCTGCGGCCCCAACTGGCGATAGCCCAACAGCGGCATCACCTGCTCCAGGCTGAGTTTTTGGTCAAAGTCGGTGCCCCCGATGTGCACACCGGTCGTGCCCAACACGTCCCCCGTTCGGTCGGCCTGGGCCATGCGCCCCGGCCCCAGGCGAACCACGCTGAAGTCCGAAGTCCCGCCCCCCAGGTCCGCCACCAGCACCGTGCTTTCACGCGTGAGGCGCCGCTCATAGTCCAGCGCCGCAGCAATGGGCTCCAACTGAAACGACACGTCATCAAATCCGGCCGCCTGCGCGGCCTCCCGCAGGGACTGCTGGGCCAATGCATCACGCACCGGGTCATCATCGACAAAATGCACCGGCCGTCCCATCACCACACGTCCAGGCTCTGCGCCCAGCGCCAGCGCGGCGCGCGCACGCAGCGTCGCCAGGAATGTGGCGATGATGTCCTGGAAACTGATCTGTCGGTGGTTGATGAGTGTCGACTCCAGCAACAGCGAGCTGCCCAGGAGACTCTTGAGCGAACGCATCAGCCGGCCCTCGGTACCGTTGAGGTACTGCGCCAGGGCATCCCGCCCGAAATGGGTGCTGACCTCTTCCGTGTTGTAGAACACGGCCGTCGGCATCGACGCCGACTCGCCTTCCAGCGCAATCAAGCGCGCCTGGCCGTCCGCAGGTGCCCAGGCCATGGCCGAATTTGAAGTGCCGAAGTCAATGCCGAGCGTGCCCTGGCGTGAAAATTTCATGAAAGATGGGAACGTAATGGCTGGCAAGCAGCGATTGACTTGCCTGTCCTCAGTGGCTGGCAAATCAGGACTGGCGATTTTGCCACCTCGGACGGCCCGACGGTACCGGTCAACAGAATAACGGAGACAGCGCGATTGATCTCCCGCAGCCGCTTGTAGTTGGCAATGCGCCCGGCGCGTGCCGGGGCGTCAACAGAGACACTTACAGCTCGCCGGTCATGCCAAATTCAATCGGTGCCTTCACAAAGAACACATTGATTTTCTCCTCGCGCAGCCGCTGAAACATACGTTCGGCATCCGCCGCACTGAGCGCCATCGTGACCTCCAGGGGTTGATCGGCCATGTCGATGAAGTGCGCCGAGTGCAGCTTGCCGTCGCGTCCGAAGCCCTCCGCAGCGGCGCTCAAGGTCGCACCACCGACACCGAGATTACGGGCTTCTTTCAGCAGCCATTCCCCGAGAGGCGTCCAGCCATGCCTTCGATCCTGTTGAGTGAAAAAAGTCAGTTGATAGCCTTGCAAGATGGTCTCCTTCAAATCAAGGTGGTTTCAATAGTGCCACAGATGCCACTCCCGGCAGCATCAGCCAGGAACCCGCGCCGTGTGCGCCAATGGCCGCGCCAGCCCGCGCCACAAGCTACCTTCTTGACCGCGCCGTCCTCTGGCCCACCCCCAGCGCCGCCACCACACTCAGCAGCAGCACCGCCGCTGCACCGAACAGCGTTGCGCCATACCAGCCCCGGTCCATGAACACGCCAAACACAAAGGGCGATAGCGCGAAGCCGGTATCCAGACCCGAATACACCAGACCATAAACCCGGCCCGTGGCGCCCTGGGGCGTGGCATTTTTGATCATCATGTCGCGTGACGGCCCGCCAATCCCGACCGCAAATCCCGTACCCGCCAGCACCACCATGGTGCCCGTGGCACCCAAAAGGCCGGTGCCACACAGCGCCAGCAACACAGCGGCCACCGCCATCGACATGGCAACCACACGATCACTATGTCCAGTGCGCGCCGCCACAAATCCGCCCACAAAGATACCCACCGCGCCGCACAACATGTAGGCAGTCAGCGTCAGGGTAGCGGCCTCAAAGCTGACGCCGTGCATGGCTTTGAGAATGGAGACCGAAAAGCTTTGCACCACCGCCAGCGTCATGGTGGAGAACAGAAAGAAGGCAAAGCACCACCACACCACCGGCAACTTCATGAACGCCATACTGTGTTCTGCCCCAACGTCTGCATGCTGCACCGCCACCTGGGTGCTCAGTTTGTCGCGCTGCAAAATCAGCCACACCAGAATGCCGACATACATCACCGCGGCGGCCAGATAGGCCGTGCGCCAGTTGTACAGACTGCTCAGCGTGACCAGAAAGACCGGGGCCGCGGCCCAGCCCAGATAGCCGGTCAAGCCGTGGGCGCTGAAGGCATGGCCCAGCCGCGGGGCGGAGACTCTTTGATTCAAAATAGTGAAATCAACCGGATGAAAAATGGCATTGCCCAAGCCCGCCAGCGCTGCCACGCCGACCAAGCCTGCGTAACCCGTCACCAGGGACGCCGCGCCACACGCCAGCACAAAAATCCCCAGCGCCACAAACAGCAGCGGCCTGGCGCCGAGCCGATCCACCGCAAAACCGGCAGAGGCCTGCCCCAGCCCCGAAACCACGAAAAACGTGGTCATCAGCAATCCCAACTCGGCGTAGCTCAAACCAAACTCGGTCATAAACACCGGAAACAGCGGCGCCAGCAACAGATGGGCAAAATGGGAACTGGCATGGGCCAGGCCGACAAGGCCAATGATGGTGGCATCCTGTTTGAGCGGCACGGCGAGGGGTAAATGAAGGGAGGTACTGGTCATGCTGCGATGGTAAGTGAATCGTTTCAACCGCGCAGAGCGCACCCCCCATTCACCCGCGCCACCAACATTCGGTCAAAGTTTATACAAAATTGGCCTGTGGCCCCCGTAGAATATACATATATAGCTATTATTTATATAGCATATTGTGGCTTCTGATACAACCGAGGCAAGGTACATCAAGGTGAAAACGCACAAGGGATCCAGCGCCGTGCTGGCGGCATTGGCCGCCGCCGCCCTGTTTGGGGCCAGTACGCCCTTGGCCAAGCAATTTGTCGGCGACATGTCGGCCCTGCTGCTGGCGGGCTTGCTGTATTTGGGCAGTGGTGTCGGCTTGCTGGCCTTGCGCGTTCTGCGCGACCACGGTTGGCACAGTCCTGGCCTGGCGCGCCGCGAATGGCCATGGCTGTTAACCGCCATCGGCTGCGGCGGCGTGGTGGGGCCGACCTTGCTGATGCTGGGCCTGGCGAGCACCAGCGCGGCGGCGGCGTCCCTGCTGCTTAACCTGGAAGGCGTGTTGACGGCGCTGCTGGCCTGGTTCGTCTTCAAAGAAAACGCCAACCGGCGCGTGGTGTTGGGCATGGCGCTGATTGTGGCGGGCGGGCTTTTGTTGTCCTGGCCCGGCCCTGCGGTTGGCACAAACCATGGCGGCGCGGGAGCCGCATTGATTGTGGGCGCCTGCCTGTGCTGGGCACTGGACAACAACCTGACGCGCCAGGTTTCCAACTCGGATGCCTTGTTTATTGCGGGCCTGAAAGGAATCGTTGCTGCGCTGGTCAACATCGGATTGGCTTTGGCGCTGGGCCAATCTCTGCCACCGTGGCGCGTGGTGGGGCCGGTCCTGCTGATTGGTTTTGTGGGCTACGGCATCAGCTTGGCGCTGTTCGTGCTGGCCCTGCGCGGTTTGGGTGCGGCGCGCACCGGCGCTTACTTCGGCGCGGCACCCTTCGTGGGGGCAGGCATCGCCATTGGCGTGTTCGGTGAGAGCACGTCGCCCTTGTTCTGGGGCGCCGGTCTGCTCATGGCCGCGGGGCTCTGGTTGCACCTGACGGAGCGACATGAGCATCCGCACTGGCACGGCACCCTGCAGCACAGCCACCCGCACTTCCCGGATATTCATCACCGGCATGACCATTCTTGAGCTTGCAGGACAGGCCGAAACCAAAAAACTTGCGGGTCAGAGCAAGACCAAAAAGCTTGCGGGACAGACCGCAGTCAAGCGAAGCGAACAAGCTCTGTCCTCAACACTTCAAGGCGAACAAGCTCCCTCCTCAACACGTCAAGACATCATGAGCCAGACTTTTCGACTGGCGCATCCGTCTCATCGCGCTGGTCCTTCCACTTTTGATAGCAGTCCAGTCCGCAAAAATGCGCCACGTAGTCTGTCGCTTCAGGAACGACGGCTTCGCTTATCGGCACTTCCTTCAGGCAGATCTCGCATGCAACTTGTTCCACTTTGACCGGTGTGTCATTTGTTGTCATAGCTGTCTCCAGTTAATCAAACCATCCAACTCGTTTCCCTCCCCGGTTGGGGATGGCGATCCACCTTACATGCCACCTGTTTGCCGTAACAGGTGCGTGAACGTGATCGCCAAGAACACTATAGGCTTACGTGCAGCGCAAAGCAACGTGCCAAGGTCGAGCGCCTGAATTGCTACATCTTTTATAGCTTCATGCGCAATACCGACGGGGGCTAAAGCCTGATTTTGTATAAAGACCGGAAACGGGTGTGGCTTACGTGGCCGGCACCGGGGTGTGCGCCAGGGCCATCACATCATGCGCAGGCAGCCCCTTGAGCTTGTGATCACTCCAGACCTGGCGCCAGTGACGCGCACCCGGCAGTCCGTGACGCAAGCCCAGCATGTGGCGGGCCATGGTGGGCCAGGGTGTGCCGTGCTCGGCGGCTTCGCGCGTCATGTAGTCGCACATCTGCTGCTCGACCTGCTCGCGGGTGGTTTCTGTCGCGTCAGCGCCGAAGAACGTCGCATCCCAGGAAGCCAGCCACCACGGGTTGTGATAGGCCTCGCGCCCCAGCATCACGCCGTCCAGGTGCAACAGGTGCCCGGCGATCTGCGCGCTGCTGGTGATGCCGCCATTGATGACGATGACGAGCGAGGGAAAATCGCGTTTGAGCTGGTAGGCCAGCTCATAGCGCAGGGGCGGCACGTCACGGTTTTCTTTTGGACTCAGACCCTTGAGCCAGGCATTGCGGGCGTGCACGATGAAAGTGCGACAGCCGGCCTCGCTGACGCTGCCAACAAAATCACGCACGAATTCGTAACTCTCGGTTTTGTCGATGCCAATTCGGTGTTTCACGGTGACCGGCACCGACACCACATCCACCATCGCCTTGACGCAATCCGCCACCAGCTGCGGCTCAGCCATCAGGCAGGCGCCAAACGCGCCGCGCTGCACCCGCTCGCTCGGGCAGCCACAGTTCAAGTTGACCTCGTCATAACCCCACTCTTCACCGAGCTTGGCACACCGCGCCAGGTCGGCCGGTTCGCTGCCACCCAACTGCAATGCGACTGGATGTTCTTGCTCGTTGTAGCGCAGGTGACGTGACACGTCGCCATAAATCAGGGCGCCAGTCGTCACCATCTCGGTGTAAAGCAGCGCATGCTGTGTGAGCAGGCGATGGAAATAACGGCAATGGCGATCGGTCCAGTCCAGCATCGGGGCAACGGACAGCCTCCAGCGGTCGGGGGGAACGGGTTTCGGGCTCAGCATGGGCTGAATTATCCCAGTCATGGCACAAGCCGCGGATACATGACAAACATCAATTGCCGTCGTCCCGATGCATGACACACTGTGATCCGAAATCGCCAACCGCAAGGCCCAGACCGTGATTGCCCCCCCACTCGCCGACCATTCCACAGAGGAAATACCAGTTGATGATGCCGGTCGCCCGGCCGTCTTCACCGCAAAAACCTTAAGCAAAACCTACCAGATGGGCGAGGTGAAGGTTCAGGCCCTGGTGGATGTCGATCTGACCATCTATCGCGGTGAATTCATCGTTTTGCTGGGTCCGTCTGGCAGCGGCAAATCTACCCTGCTCAACATCCTGGGGGGGCTGGACCGCCCGACCAGTGGCCTGGCCCGTTTTGCCGAGCATGACCTCACGGCGGCGACCGAGTCGCAATTGACGCAATACCGGCGCGAGCATGTGGGCTTTGTGTTCCAGTTCTACAACCTGATTCCCAGCCTGACCGTGCGCGAGAACGTTGAGCTGGTCACCGATATTGCCGACAACCCCATGCCGGCCGAAGAAGCCCTCGGCCTGGTCGGGCTGGCCGAGCGCCTGGATCACTTCCCGTCCCAGCTGTCCGGCGGCGAGCAGCAGCGCGTGGCCATCGCGCGCGCCATCGTGAAGCGCCCGGAAGTGTTGCTGTGTGACGAGCCGACCGGCGCGCTGGACTATGTGACCGGCAAACTGGTGCTGGAAGTGATCGAACGCGTCAACCGGGAGCTGGGCACAACGGCCATCGTCATTACGCACAATGCCGCGATTGCCAGCATGGCCGATCGCGTGCTGTACCTGGGCGGCGGGCGCATCCAGCGCGTTGAACCAAACGCCCACAAACTGAAACCGTCGGAGTTGTCTTGGTAAAGGTGCCCGGGTGAAAGCCCTTGACCGCAAGCTGCTGCGCGATTTGCGCTTGATGTGGAGCCAGGCGCTGACCATCGCGTTGGTGGTCGCCAGCAGCGTGGCAGGATTTATCACGACCTTCAGCGCCTACGATGCCTTGTCCTGGTCACGCGATCTTTATTACGCCGATGCCCGCTTTGCCGATGTGTTTGCCACGCTCAAACGGGCACCCCTCTCGCTGGAGCGCCAGTTTGAGACCATTGCCGGCGCGGCCCATGTGGAAACTTCGCTGACCGAGCTTGTGCCGATCACCATACCGAACGTGGCCGACCCCATCATTGGCCGCTTGATCGGGCTTGACGCGCGCTCACCGCAGCGCCTGAACAAGGTGCATCTGCGCAGCGGGCGCATGATAGCGGCGCATCACAGTGGCGCCATCGAAGCGCTGGTGTCAGAGGGCTTTGCGGTTGGGCGCCAGCTCAAGCCTGGCGACCGCATTGGTGCGCTGATCAACGGCCGGCGTGAGGAACTGCTGCTGGTAGGAATTGCGCTCTCGCCCGAGTACATCTTCGCGGGCATGGCCGGCTCACCGGATCAACGCGGCTTCGGCGTCTTCTGGATTGACCGGCAGGCGCTGGCCGCCGCTTACAACATGGAAGGCGCTTTCAACCAGGTGGCGGTGCGACTTGGCCCCGGTGCTACCGAGGGGCCCGTCATCGACCAACTGGACCGCTTGCTCACGCCCTATGGCGGGATCAGCGCCCATGGCCGGGATCAGCAGATGTCCCACATGATGCTCAACTCGGAAATCCAGGAGCAGCGCGTGCTTGGCACGGTATTGCCGAGCATTTTTCTGGCCGTGGCCGGGTTTCTGTTGAATGTGGTGCTGAGCCGGCAGATTGCGACCCAGCGCGAACAGATTGCCGCCCTGAAGGCGCTCGGTTACGAGAACCGGGCCATCGGTCTGCACTATTTGAAACTGGTGCTGATCATCGTGGTGTTCGGCCTGGCCCTGGGGCTGGCCATTGGCGCCACGCTGGGGCACTGGTTCGTCGGCATTTATGCCGATTTTTTCAGATTCCCGCAATTGCGCTACCGCGTCAGGCCCGAACTGATCCTGGCCGCCATCAGCGTGGCCACGGCGGCGGCGGTGCTGGCCACACTCACGGCCATTCGGGCCACGGTGCGACTGGCACCGGCCGAAGCCATGCGCCCACCCGCTCCTGGTCTGTACAAACCGATGCTGATTGAGCGCTGGGGCTTGCAGCACTGGTTCTCCCCGGCGGTTCGCATGATTTTGCGCACCATGGAACGTCGCCCGCTGCGCACGGCGCTGACCGTCTTTGGTATCGCAGTCGCGATGGCGATCGTGATCACCGGTTCGTTCTGGCGCGACTCCATCGGGGGCTTGATGGACACGCAGTTCAATCAGGTTCTGCGTGGGGACGTATCGATCGGTCTGATCGAGGCCACGCCGACCCGCATCCAGCATGAAATGGCCAAACTGCCGCATGTCACGGCGGTGGAAGGAGTCCGCACGGTCGCCGCACGGCTGGTCAACGCCAATCACAGCTGGCGCGGCGCCATCCAGGGAAAACCTGAACAGCCCGAATTGCACCGTATCGTCGGTCTGGAGCGTCAGGTCTTCAAGCCGCCGCGCAGCGGATTACTCCTGACAGACCGCCTGGCCGATCGGCTCAAGGTCAAGCCGGGCGACACCGTGCGCCTGGAGTTTCTGGAAGGGCGGCGTGAGGCGCTGGACATCAACGTGGCGGGGGTCGTGACCGAGATGCTGGGGATGAACGCCTATATCGAAAGACACGCATTGAACGCCCTCCTTCGGGAGGGCGATATTGTCAATCAGCTCACCGTCGCCGTGGACCGTGGGCATGACGCAGAGCTATTGAACGAACTCAAAGAGCTGCCGCGGGTAGCGATTGCCGTCAGCAAGTCGGTCATGAAACGAAACATCGAGGAGGTCACCGCGCGCAACCTGATGGTGTTCAGCGGCATTCTGACCGCATTTGCCACCGTCATCGCCATCGGTGTGGTCTATAACAACGCCCGTATCGCGCTGGCGGAGCGGGCCTGGGAACTGGCCAGTCTGCGTGTGCTGGGATTCACCCGGGGCGAGGTGTCAGCCTTTCTGCTGGGCGAACTGGCGATTGAAATCGCGCTGGCCACACCATTGGGAATGGCACTGGGCTACTTTCTGGCATCGACCATTGTTGGCTTGATCAAGACGGATGAGTTTTATTTTCCTTTTGTGATCCACCCCGCCACCTACGCCTACGCTGTCCTGTGCGTGTTTGGCGCCGGCATTGTCAGCGCGCTGGTTGTGCGGCGCCGGGTGGATACGCTGGATCTGGTCGGTGTGCTCAAAACACGCGAATAGGAAAACTGGAGAAAGAATGAAAAGAAAAGTATGGATTGGGATCGTTGGCTTGCTGGTGCTGGCGCTCTTGGGGTGGGCCTTCATGCCGACCCCGGCAGAAGTCGAGATAGCGGCCGTGACCCAGGGACGGTTTGAACGTTCTGTGCAGGAGGACGGCAAGACCCGCCTGCGCGACCGCTATGTCGTCTCGGCGCCGCTGGCGGGTCGCGTGGCGCGCATCCTCCTCAAACAAGGCGATACGGTGATGCGCGACGCCCCCGTCGCGACATTCTGGCCCGTGGCCCCGGCACTGCTTGATGAGCGCACCCGCGCCGAGCAAAGTGCACGCATTGGTGCGATGCAGGCCTCGGTAGCACGGGCACAGGCCAACGTCGGGCGAGCCGGCGCGGCGCTTGACCAGGCGCAGGCGGAACTCAAACGCAGCGAAGCGCTTGCCCAACAGGGTTTTGTTTCACCCAACCAGAATGAAACCGGGCGACTTGCCGTGCGCCTGCGCGAGAAAGAGCTGGAAAGCGCGCGGCAAGAAGAGGCCGCCGCGCGCCATGAGTTGGAACAGTCACGCGTTGCCTTGCGCCAGTTCTCCCAGATCACGCCGGGTGGGCGGCAACGTGCCTATGACGTCAAGGCGCCCGTCTCAGGCAAGGTTCTGAAGGTGCAGCAGCAAAGTGAAGGCATCGTGATGGCTGGCACACCGATCATGGAACTGGGCGACCCGACCCAGCTTGAAGTGGTGGTGGATATCCTGACCGAAGATGCCGCGCAGATCAAGCCGGGCACCGCGGTGCAGCTCTCAAACTGGGGTGGACCCGACGTGCTGACAGGACAAGTTCGGCTCATCGAACCGGCGGCATTCACCAAAGTCTCGGCTTTGGGGGTGGAAGAACAGCGCGTCAATGCGATTATCGACATCACCTCGCCTCCCGAAAAATGGCAGGCATTGGGCGACGGGTTCAAGGTGGATGTGCGTGTGCTGGTCCAAGTCGTGGAAAACGCGGTCATGATTCCGGTCAGCGCCTTGTTTCCGGTTGGTGCCCGCTCAGGCCTTTTTGTGCTGGACAAGGGCCATGCTCGCCTGAAAGAGATTGAAGTGGCAGCACGCAACGGTGCCCTGGCCTGGGTCAAGACGGGGCTGACCAAGGATACTCAGGTGATCGTCTACCCGGACACCAAGCTCAAAGACGGCGACCGGGTCAAGACGCGTTGAAACCGGGCGCTCGGAGTCGGCAAAAAACGACTCGTCAAGGCGTTGCGCACCAGGGCGCGGCGTCGTGGGCATACGCCATCCACAAAGCCCAGACCGAACTGGCAGCCAATGCCAGACCGGCCAGGCGCACACCCCAATCGCCAGCCCCATTACCCCGCAAACGCAGCCATAACCAGGGACCCGCCATCATGGAGACACTGGTGCCTAAGGCAAACAAGGCCATTACCCAGGCGCCTTCAAGGGCATGGCCTGTCAAAGCGGCAACCAGCAGCGCCGAATAGAGCAAGCCGCAGGGCAAAAAAGTCCAGAGAGCGCCAATCACCAGTGGCGCACCCCGGCCCCGCCCGGCAGCCAGGGAGCGTGCACCAATCCATATTTTTTTGCCCGCCTGCTCCAGCCAAACCGGTTGCTGCGCTTTCCAGAGTAACAACAGGCCCAGCACCAGGGTTGCGACATGAAACAGCGTCCACACCGGGCGCAACGCGGCCGACTGCACCGTCAACCAGCCCAAACCCTGCATCGAGGCTGCCGCCAGCGACCCGAGTGCGGAATAGCCCAATACCCGACCGATCTGGAAGCTCCACATGGCTGAATTCTTGCGCGGGCCTGCTGCTTGCCCGATCCCGGCACAGGCAGCGCCACACATGGCAATGCAGTGCGGCCCTCCGGCCAGGCCCATCAACAAGGCGGTGACAGCCAGAGAGGATTGCATTGACCCGATCAGATAATCTTGGAAAACCGCGCGCGCGTGCGGTCGGTCTGCAAATAGCGATCAAACACCATGGCCACGGCGCGGACAAAAAACCAGCCCATGTCAGTGACCTGAATGCCGACATCGTCCACCGTGACCATGCCCTGATCCGCCAGCTTTTGCAGGGCTTCCATTTCAGGCGCAAAGTACTTGCGAAATTCGATCAGATGCGCCAACTCAATGGACTCGAACAGAACTTGCCCTTGGCACATGATGGCCATGATCACGGCGCGACGCAACAGGTCGTCACGCGTCAACGCCAAGCCGCGCACCACGGGGAAGCGCCCCTGATCCAGATAGTCGTAATACTCTTCCAGGGTCTTGGCATTCTGGCTATAGGTGGCGCCAATCCGGCCGATCGACGACACGCCAAGTCCAATCAGGTCGCAATCGGGTTGGGTGCTGTAGCCCTGAAAATTGCGATGCAGCCGACCTTGCCGCTTGGCAATCGCCAGCGAGTCCGTCGGCAATGCAAAGTGGTCCATCCCGACATAGACATAACCAGCACCCATAAAAGCGGCCATGGACCGCGCCAGCATGGCCACCTTGGCCGCACCGCTGGGAATCTCCACGGTCGGAATGCGGCGCTGGGGCTTGAAACGCTCGGGCAAGTGGGCATAGGCGTACAAGGCAATACGCTCCGGCCGCAACTCGACCACCTGCGCCAGTGTGCGGTCAAATGACTCCGGGCTTTGCAGAGGCAGGCCATAAATCAGGTCCGCATTGATGGAATCAAAACCGCGTTCGCGGGCGGCTGCCACCAAGGCAAAAACCTGTTCGGCCGGCTGCACACGGTGTACCGATTTTTGAACATCAGGGTCGAAATCCTGAATCCCAAAGCTCAAACGATTGAATCCCAACTCGGCCAAGGTATCGAGCCGCGACGCGTCGATGGTGCGCGGGTCCACCTCGATCGAGTATTCACCGCTTGGGGCGAAGGTAAAGTTGCGCCGCAACATGGCCATCAACTCGCGCAGCTCATCATCCGTCAAAAAAGTGGGACTGCCACCACCCAGATGCAATTGGGTCACCGTTTGTCCTACACCCAGTTGCTCCGTGTGCAAATCGACTTCGCGGCTCAGGTAGCGCAAATAAGGGCCGGCCCGATCATGGTGCTTGGTGATGATCTTGTTGCAGGCGCAGTAATAACACAGGGATTCACAGAAAGGGATGTGAACATATAAAGACAATGGCAGCGTCATGGCCGCCCCCCCAGCCCGCCGAAGCTTCAAGGCTTGGGTATAGTCCTCAACTGAAAATGCCTCAACAAAACGGTCCGCGGTGGGATAAGAGGTATAACGCGGTCCCGATACATCGAAACGACGGATGAGGTCTTCGGAAATTGGTTCAGCAACGGCTGTGTTCATGGAAATTCCTTGTCAATTTTGACAAATGTGCCTCAATAATTGAAATCGTCTCTTGACCTAGATTGAATCATAAAGAAGTGTAAGACCTAAAAAATTGACCCACATCAGGACAGGTCAATGATTAGTGCCAAAATGACATCATGAACCCTCACACCATCAAAGTCGCATGCTCAAACTGTAACTTGCGGGAGCTGTGCATGCCCTTGGGCCTGAGTGAAGAAGAACTCGATTTGATCGATGACATGGTCGCCGCGCGGCGCACGGTCAAGCGTGGCTCTCTTCTTTTTCGCAATGGCGAGAAGTTCACCAGCCTGTATGCCATTCGCACCGGTTTCTTCAAAACCTGTGTAGCCTCCGAGGATGGACGGGATCAGGTAACGGGCTTCCAAATGGCCGGCGAAGTCGTGGGTCTCGACGGAATCGTCAACGACTACCACACGTGCGACGCCGTTGCCCTGGAAGACGCTGAGGTCTGTGTCATGCCATTTGATCGTATTGAAGAGCTGTCACGCGCAGTCAATTCACTCCAGCGCCACGTCCACAAGATCATGAGCCGCGAGATCGTACGCGAGCACGGAGTGATGCTGCTGTTGGGCAGCATGCGCGCAGAGGAGCGTCTGGCTACCTTCCTTTTGAATCTGGTTCAGCGACTGCACGCCCGCGGCTTCTCGCAGTCAGAATTGATACTCCGCATGACGCGCGAAGAAATTGGCAGTTTTTTGGGTTTGAAACTCGAAACCGTGAGCCGCACATTTTCAAGATTCGCTGAAGAAGGCATCGTGGAAGTCAAACAACGTCATGTCCGCATCCTCAACACGGACGCGTTGAAGGATATTGTCAATCCAAAATCCGGTGCCGGAACAGCCTGAGAAAAACCGACTCAGCAGCGCCCTTGCTTGGAGCAGCTCTCCGGGCGTGCATTCGCCGGCAAAGGGCAGCGGTTGACTTCAAACGGCGACATCGACAGCAAGGTGGTCAAGCCACTGGCCAACATGGTGATGCCCCAAAAGACAAAAAACGCCATGGTGTAAACACCCTGACGGGAAAACCCGATGGGTTGCCCGAACCACTGCAGGTCCTGCGGATCGACCATTGCAAATACAAGCACTTCAAGCACACCAGCCACCAGAAAGGCAGGCCAGATAATCCACATTAAGCGTTGCGACAACATAATCGGGCGTCCTGTATTTCAGAGGTCATTACGTTCAAGGCCTATGGACAGCTTTGGAACCGGTGACAAAGCCAGTCTGCGCATGGTTACGGGCCTGCAGGGCTGGTGCCATGCTGGCAGCCTGCGCATCATCTCCCAATGTCTTGTTGATTTCAATCCCCTGGCGGTAATAGTCTTCGGTAATGACCGGATCAGGTCTCGTCACGGCAAGATACAAAGTAACAAAAGCGGCCACGACCACGATAGCCGGACCAGCCACGACCAGCCAAACATAGCCAAACTTCCACCAGGGTTCAGGAGATTTGAGGGTATCGTTTTTCATAAACTATCCTTATTGCGGCACCAAAAACACGGATTTTTCTGCATCATGGACATGCATGTCAATTGATTCAATTTCGAATTTGATCGGATGTGAGCCGGGCGGCGCCACTTCGGGTGGCAACTGGGTCCGCACCACCAGCCAGCGCGCCTGCGCTGCGGGTACCGTCAATTCGTTGTCCGAGGTTACTTCAAGCCCAGGTAGACCAGACACCGTGACTTTGAAGCGCTGATCCGTTTCAGTGGCGTTCATGACTTGCAGACGGTAGACGTTCTCAATCTTGCCCGCCTCGACCACGCGCGCCATGACACCGCGATCCCGGATCACATCAACCCTGAACGGTTTGCGCAGCGCCAGACTGGTCACCATCGCGATCACAATCGTCGCCAGAATGGCGGTGTAGACCAGAATGCGTGGGCGCAGCACGTGACGCAAGGTTTGCGACTGGGTCCAATGCTCCTGCATGGCGTGTTCGGTGGTGTACTTGACCAGGCCGCGTGCGTAACCCATTTTGTCCATCACTTCGTCACAGACATCGGCGCAGGCACCACAGCCGATGCACTCATATTGCAGGCCTTTGCGGATATCAATGCCGGTCGGACAGACCTGGACACACAGGCTGCAATCGACGCAGGCACCCAGGTTCAACTGGGCGGGATCGGCCTTGCGTGAGCGGGCCCCGCGGGGCTCGCCGCGCTCGGTGTCGTAGGTGACGATCAGCGTGTCTTTATCAAACATGGCGCTTTGAAAGCGCGCATAGGGGCACATGTGCTTGCAGACCTGCTCGCGCATGAAGCCGGCGTTGCCGTAGGTGGCGAAGCCATAGAAGAAGGTCCAGAACACTTCCCAGGAGCCCATGCTCATCTGCAGGAGGTCGACGCCATGTTGTTTGATCGGTGTGAAATAACCGACAAAGGTAAAGCCGGTCCAAAACGCCACGGCCAGCCACAGGAAATGCTTGGTGGATTTGCGCATGCCCCTGTCCAGCGACCAAGGCTGGGCGTCGCGGCGCAGGCGCGCTGAGCGATCCCCCTCGACCTTTTTCTCGATCCAGAGGAAAATTTCGGTATAGACCGTCTGTGGACAGGCGTAACCACACCACAGGCGCCCGGCCACTGCCGTAAAGAGAAACAGCGACAGGGCCGAGATGACCAGAATACCGGTGAGGTAGATGAAGTCCTGCGGGTACAGCACCAGGCCAAAGATGTAGAAGCGCCTGGAGGCCAGGTCAAACAGGACGGCCTGGCGCTGGCCCCACTCCAGCCAGGGCAGACCGTAAAAGATGATCTGGGTCAGCCAGACCATGCCCCAGCGCCAGTTGGAGAACAGGCCCGAGACACTGCGCGGATAAATCGTCTGGTGCGAGGCGTACAGGGAGAGCATGCCGTCATCCGCTGATTCGGGCGGACGCGGCGGCTCAAAGCCTTCTTGATGAACGATGGGGATGACCTTGTAATTGCCGAATGCCTTATTGTTCAACAGCGTACTTTCCGAGTGACTACCAGACTAATGATATAGAGCTTACTGAGCGGCGATACCGCCCTTGTTGGAAAGCCCCCAAACATAAGAAGCCAACACGTGAACCTGAGCCTCTGTCAACTTATCAGCCTGGGCGGGCATCTGGTTTGTCTTGCCCTCATTGATCATGGCAACAATGGCAGCCTCGCCATAGCCGTGCAACCAAATGTTGTCTGTCAAGTTGGCTGAACCAAGTGTCTGGTTACCCTTACCGTCGATACCGTGACAAGCGGCGCAGACAGCAAATTTTTCCTTACCGAGGGCTGCCTGAACAGAATCGTGTGGGCTACCAGACAGGCTCAACACATACTGTGCCAGGTTCTTGACATCTTCTGCCGTGCCGACAGCCGCTGCCATCGGTGGCATCACGGCAATACGACCCTTGGTGATGTCGGCTTTGATAATCTCCGGCGTACCGCCACCCAACCAATCGTTGTCAGTCAGGTTCGGAAAACCCTTGTTGCCGCGAGCATCAGAGCCGTGGCACTGGGCGCAGTTGTTCATGAACAAACGCTCACCAATAGCCATGGCCTGTGCATCTTTGGCCACGTCTTCGGGTTTCATGGCTGAAAATTTGGCATACAAGGGGGCGACCTCGGCATTGCCTTTATCGACCTCCGCCTGGTGTTGCCCAACGGACGTCCAGCCCAACTTGCCGCCATAAGTGCCTAGCCCTGGATACAGCGCCAGATAGATGAAGGAAAAAACAATCGTGATGACAAACAACCAGGCCCACCAGCGCGGCAGGGGGTTGTTCATCTCCCGCAAATCGCCATCCCACACATGCCCGGTAGTGTTATCGCTGGTCGACATGCCTTTGGACTTGCCGGTCAATATCAGCAGCAGCAAACAGGCCACGATACTGACGATGGTGATTCCGGCGACATATATCGACCAGAAATTGCTTGTAAAGTCGCTCATCTTTTATCCTCTTTTTTTATTGCAGTTCGTCAGTCTTGTTCAAAAGGTAGGTTCGCGGCTTCCTCGAAATCAGCCGCATTTCGGCGGGAGTAAGCCCACACAATGATGCCAATAAATGTGATGAAGCTAACCACCGTGGCCATCGAACGAAGGGTGTTGATATCGAGTTCCATACAAAATATCTCCCGTTTACTTGACCAAGGTTCCTAAAACCTGCAAATAGGCAATGACGGCCTCAACTTCTTTCTTGCCTCTCAACTCTTCCGATGACTTGGCTATTTGCTCATCGGTATAAGGCACGCCGACGATCCGCAATGCTTTCATGTGCGCCGGCATCGAATCCGCATCGACAGAGTCTCTGAGAAGCCATGGATAAGCCGGCATATTCGATTCAGGCACCAAATCCCGCGGATTGTTCAGGTGCGTTGTGTGCCACTTATCGCTGTACTTGCCACCGACGCGATGCAGATCAGGACCGGTGCGCTTGCTGCCCCATTGAAATGGATGGTCGTAGACAAATTCGCCCGCTACGGAATAGTGGCCGTAACGCAGGGTTTCGGCGCGGAACGGTCGAATCATTTGTGAGTGGCAGTTGTAGCAACCCTCTCGAGTGTAAATGTCACGCCCCGCCAACTGGAGTGCCGTGTAAGGCTGCAGGCCCTTGACCGGCTCAGTCGTGGACTTCTGGAAAAACAGCGGAACAATTTCCACCAAGCCACCCACCAGCAACACCAGCAAGATCAAAACGATCATCAGGAAGTTGTTGGTTTCGATTCTTTCGTGCGACAGTGCGCCGCTTGCCTTGTTGTTTGCCATGGTATTTTCCTTTTCAAGCGTGGGCAACAGCGGCCGGAATGGTCACGGTGACGGAACGGCCATTGGTCGCCGTCTTGAACGTGTTCCAGAGCATGACCAGCATGCCTCCGAGGTACAAAAGACCACCTAGCAAACGCAACACATAAAACGGGAACGTGGCCTTGACGGATTCCACAAAAGTGTAGGTCAAGGTGCCATCGGGGTTGATCGAGCGCCACATCAAACCCTGCATCACACCGGCAATCCACATGGCCGCGATGTAGATCACGATTCCAATCGTCGCGGTCCAGAAATGCACCTCAATGGCCTTCACGCTGTACATCTGCTTCTGGCCAAACAGACGCGGGATCAGGTAGTACATGGAGCCCATGGTCACCAGACCCACCCAACCCAGCGCTCCTGAGTGCACGTGACCCACGGTCCAGTCGGTGTAGTGCGACAAGGCATTGACGGTCTTGATCGACATCATCGGACCTTCAAAGGTCGACATGCCATAAAACGACAGCGACACAATCAGGAAACGCAGAATAGGATCATCACGGAGTTTGTGCCAGGCACCCGACAAGGTCATGATGCCGTTGATCATGCCGCCCCAGCTTGGTGCCAGCAAAATCAGGGAAAACACCATCCCCACCGATTGCGTCCAGTCCGGCAGCGCGGTGTAGTGCAGATGGTGCGGGCCTGCCCACATATAAGTGAAGATCAGCGCCCAAAAGTGAACAATGGACAGGCGGTATGAATACACCGGCCGCTCAGCCTGCTTGGGAATGAAGTAATACATCATGCCCAGGAAGCCTGCCGTCAAAAAGAACCCAACTGCGTTGTGGCCATACCACCACTGCACCATGGCATCCTGCACACCCGCATACGCTGAGTACGACTTCATGTAGCCCGCGGGAATGGCGGCACTGTTAACCAAATGCAGCAACGCCACAGCAAGAATGAAAGCGCCAAAAAACCAGTTCGCCACATAAATATGACGAACTTTGCGGGTGCCGACCGTGCCAAAAAACACGATCGCGTAGGAAACCCAGACCACCGTAATCAGGATGTCAATCGGCCATTCCAGTTCTGCATATTCTTTGCCTTGGGTAAACCCCAATGGCAGAGAAACAGCAGCGGAGAGAATAACCAGTTGCCAGGCCCAAAAAGTGAAAGAGGCCAGACCACCCGCAAACAGACGAACCTGACAGGTTCGCTGAACCACATAGTAAGAAGCGGCAAACAAACCACAGCCGCCAAAGGCAAAAATCACCGCATTGGTGTGCAAGGGGCGCAAACGACCGTAGCTAAGCCAGGAAATACCAAGATTCAGCTCCGGCCAAGCCAACTGGGCGGCAATGATCACGCCCACCAGCATACCGACCACGCCCCAGACCACCGTCATGACAGCAAACTGCCTGACAACCTTATCGTCGTAGGTAGTTGCTAGCGTATTTGAAAATGCCATATTCACCTCTTCTCAGTTTGTTTTACATTAGTTTCTTATGGTTCGTCACGTTGTCTCGCCACTTACCAGCAGATCTTATGAACCCTGTCAAATTCTTACAAAAATACTCATGAATCCTTGAGAATTCTTTCACCTTCAGACTCGATATCCTCAAATTGACCACGGTAAATCGCCCACCACAGTCCAGCGAGGATGAAAAACACCAGAATGACGGACAACGGAATCAACAAATACAGTATGTCCATCAAGTTCTCACTATCCCAATCCAACAAGCTTGACCAGGTGCCGGTGCTCTTGATCAACTTTGGAGATAACGATCTTTAACCCGTCTCGCCATTCGATCACGAACGGGGTTTTCTTGACACTTGTTTCTGCAATCATCGGAAAATTTCGCTATTTGAAGTGTAAATTATCCAAGGGAACATCCAAGACAGCCAATCGGTGAAGTCGCACATCAAATCTGCCTTTGAAGCCGGGGCGTTTCAACGCCTGGTCTGACAATGGGATCGATTCAATGGCTCTTGATGGGCAGGCTTGGTACTTGGCAAGACTGTACGCCTCAAACTGCACCGTGAGAATACCTTGGACACGGTATTTTCATACCTACATAAAGGTAAAACGAGCCGTCACGATATGCTGAAGCGGTTCATCGAACCAGCAAGCTGCCGGGCAAGCCACCGCGTCTATTCTGAACCCAGCTTGCTCTGCATCGCATAGCGTGTCAGTTCGGCAACAGTGTGCAAATCGAGTTTGCCCATCAGATCGCGTCGGTGGGTCACCACGGTGGCAGGCGAGATTTGCAATTTCTCTGCGATTTGTGCGGATGTGCACCCCATGGCGACGAGCTCAAGGACCTGACGTTGACGGGCGCTAATGCGCGCCGACCTATCCAACTCACCTGACCGCTCGCGCTCGACAAGTGCAGGCGGCTTGCTGACCTCACGCATCAGCGACTCAATGCGCCGCAGCAACTCAGAACCCTCCTGATTGAGACGCTTGTTGTCGCTGATATCGAGCTGCGTACCGGCAGCACGCAAGGGGCCCCCGTCGGCGTCGCGGACAACCACCTTGCCCCGTTCCAGCACCCAGACCCAATGGCCGTCTTTGTGGCGCATCCGGTGTTCGGATTCATAAGCGCGCGTTTCGCCGCTCAAGTGTGCGTCCCGCGCGGCACAGACCAGTGGCCAATCCTTCGGGTGCACCAGCTTCTCCAGGCTGCGGATGTTAGGTTCGATCTCATCCTGGCCGTAGCCCAGCATGGCACACCAGCGCGCACTGGTCGCAAACTCGCCACTGCCGACATGCCAGTCCCACAGACCCAGGCCGGAGCCGGCCAGCGCCAATTCCAACTGCTGCTCGCTTTTCTGAATCAGCAGCTCGGCGGCCTTGCTTTCGGTGATGTCTTGCTTGATGGCAACAAAGTTACGAATCGAACCGTCGCTCGCAGTCACTGGCGCAATCGCCATGGCCTCGTCATAGAAGGAGCCGTCCTTGCGCCGGTTGATGAGTTCGCCGCGCCAGACCTGCCCCGAGAGGATGGTCGCCCACATGTGCCGGTAAAACGCGCCATCATGCTTGCCGGAACTCACCAACTGGCTCGGATTGCAGCCGAGCGCCTCCTCAACACAATAGCCGGTCATCTGAGTGAAGGCCAGGTTGGCCCACTCAATTTTCCCCTGGACGTCGGTGATCACAATGCCATTCGCAGCCGAATCCAGGGCAACTTCAAACAGTCGCAAACGCGACTCAAGTTTCGCACGCACCAGCGCGTTGCGCATGGTGCGTCCCAAGGCTTTGTAATCAAACTGGCCTCTGATCAAATAGTCCTGCGCACCGGCCTCGAGGGCGGCAATGGCAAAGTTATCGTCATCGACGCCGTTGAGCACAATGATGGGCACATTGGGTAAGGCAGCGTTCATCGCCACCACGGTGGACATCCCGGATGAATCAGGCAAGGAAGTCTTGAGCAGAATGACGTCGGGCCTGACCTGACGCGCTTGCGCAATACCTTGCGCCAGAGATTTTGCCCATATCAGAGAAGGCTCATGGTCGTCTCGGCAGAATCCGGCTTGTTGCAGACAGGATTTGATCAAACCAAAGTCGCCCAACGCATCCTCCACCACGAGGATGGTTGTGGCTTGAGCCATGGCATTACCAGCCCTGTCTCCAGTCGCCACGGAGGATGAAAAATTCAAAAAATGTCCTTTGCCAATGTCGGATCAACTATTCGCCCGGAGCTGATCAGGGTTACGATCTGAAATTTCATGAAGCAAGACCACAGAACCCGCGCTCACGTCGTATGTCGTCATTGCACACCCGCCAAGTCATGGCAAGGCAGGGGTGTTTTTGCAGGCTTCGCACCATAGGATAACCGCAAGGCGTTGAGTACCACCAACAAGGAACTCATGCCCATACCCAGACCCGCCAGCCAAGCTGGCATCCACCCCACCATAGCCAGCGGCACACACACCGCGTTGTACCCGGCCGCCCACCAGAGATTTTGCCGCACCACACGCAGGGTACGACGAGCCAGACTCAGCGCTTGCGCCACCGCACCGATTTGATCACCCAGCACAATAAAGTCCGCCTGCGCCTGCGCCAATGGCACCGCCTGCCCAAAGGCGAACGACACGTGGGCGCCGGCCAGCACCGGGCCATCATTAAGACCATCCCCCACGACGGCCACCCTGTGCCCCTGTTGTTGGGCACTACGCAAGAAATCGAGCTTGTCCTGCGGTGAACAGGCGCCCTTGAACGCTGTGATGCCAACCTGAGCGGCAACCCTGGCCGCGGCCGACAGACTATCGCCTGACAACAGGTGCACCGCGATGCCCGCACCCTGCAGGGCCGCCACCGTCGCGATCGCATCCGATCGCAGATCTTCATGAAATTCAAAAGTCGCCAGCCAGCCCTGCGCGTCGCTCAGGCAGGCCTGCAAGGTGTCTGGCCGGGCAATCTCAACACCACAGAAGTCAGCAGAACCCAGCCGCAGCTCAATCGGTGCACCGCCGGCGCTGTCAGACCGGACCCGGCCCGACACCCCGGCGCCTGCCAACTCGCGCACGCCTTCGGCCTGCCAGGGCGCAGAGCTTGCGGCCCCGACCGCCGCCAGTACCAAGGCCCGCGATACCGGGTGCAGTGAATAGTGCGCCAAAGTGGCCGCCATGGCCAGCGCCTGCTCTGGGGCAACGCCCGCTCGCGTCTGAACGTCCCCCAATACCATGGCATCACGCGTCAAGGTGCCCGTTTTATCAAACACCACCGTGTCAATCGCCGCCAACGCCTCAAAGGCCTCCAGTCGACGTACCAGCACGCCCCGTCGCGCCAAAGTGCCCGCTGCCGCCAACATGGCAGCCGGCGTTGCCAATGACAAGGCACAAGGGCAGGTCACAACCAGCACCGCCACCGCCACCATCAGCGCATGGCCCGGTCCCCGCCCCCACCAGAAAGCAGCAGCCAGACCCGCGGCCAACAGGACCGCCAACAAAAAAGGCTTGGCAATGCGATCCGCCAGGCGCGCGATCGGTGGCTTGGTTGTTGACGCGCTTTCCATCAACGCCACAATCTGGGCAAAACGGGTTTGATGGCCGAGTCGCTCGACCCGAACCTGAACCACGGTTGAGAGGTTATGGCTGCCGGCGATCACCGCCGCGCCAACGCCACGCGCGACCGGGCGCGACTCGCCCGTGAGCAAGGCCTCATCGACCGTTGTCTCGCCTTGCAGCACCACACCATCAGCCGGAAAAGTCTCACCCGGCAGGATTCGCATGACGTCGCCCGCCACTAGGCGGCGCACCGGCACACGTTCATAAGTTCCGTCTCCAGCCCGGCGCGCCACGCTGTCGGGCAAGCGGTTCATCAAGACTTCCAGCGCGCCGGCGGTTCGATCCCGCAGGCGCAATTCCAGCCAGCGGCCAGACAACAGGAAGAAAACAAACATGGTGAGCGAGTCGAAATAGACCTCACGACCAAAAATACCCAGCGGCTCAAACGTGCCAGCGGTGCTAACGGCAAAAGTAATCAGCATGCCCAAGGCCACCGGCAAATCCATGCTGATGCGGCGATGCAACACGTCGCGCATGGCACTGCCAAAGAACGGCCCGCAGGAGAACAGGACCACCGGCAGCGTCAACACCCAGGACGCCCAGCGCAGCAGTTGCTCCATTTCGGCCGTCAAATCACCAGGCTCTGCGACGTAGGCCGGGTAGGCGTACATCATCACCTGCATCATGCACAGCCCGGCCACCAGCAGGCGCCAAAGCGCCTTGCGCGCTTCGGTTTTTCGGCGCTCGCGGGCAAACGCATCGTTGGCCGGCACAGCACGGTAACCGGCCGCTTGCACCGCACCCATCCAGTCCGACGGGCGCACCGCATCTGCCGACCAGACGACGCGCGCACGATGGCTGCCAGCACTGACGTCGGCCGTCACCACGCCCGGCACGCCCAGCAACGCATCTTCAAGCGTCAAGGCACAGGCCGCGCAGTGCATGCCTTCAATCAGGATGTTGGACTCCCAATAATTGGCGCGCTTGACATCAGGACGACTGAAGGCCGACCACTCCTGCGGGTCATCCAGCAGCCGCAGCCTCTCTACAGCCGCCTCAGAACCTGGCGCTTGGGCTGGACTGCTGTCATCTGGATTGATCGGGACAGGTGGCGCCGCGACGGCGACGGCCGGACTGGCAATTGACATGAGTTCCAAGAGTTGCCGACAAGGCCCGCATTTTACTTGACGACCATCAAATCAACAGCGAACGAGCGGTGTAAGCTGCATGTCTTTAGCCCCCAGGAACAAACCATGTACAAAAAAATTCTTGTCGCCACCGATGGTTCCACCTTGTCAAAAAAAGCGGTCAGCAGCGCGATTGACCTGGCGGCGCTGTGCGAGGCCGAATTGGTGGCCATGAAAGTCATCCCGCGCTACCCGCAAAGCTATTTTGAGGGCGGTCTGGCCTTGCAGGCAGCCGAGGTTAGCCGGGTTGAAAAACAGTGGGCTGAAGACGGTCAGGCCGTTGTCGACGCAGTGCAGCAAGCCGCGCTGGCCAAAGGCGTCAAGACCAAGGCCATCACGGTCAAGTCGGACCTGGTATCGGACGCCATCATTGCCGCAGCCAAAAAACACAAATGCGACTTGATCGTCATGGCATCACACGGCCGCCGTGGCATCAAGCGCATGCTGCTGGGCAGTGAAACCCAGCTGGTGCTCACACACTCTCATGTGCCGGTGCTGGTGCTACGCTGAATACTGTTCGCGCAACACGTTTTTTTGCACCTTGCCCATGCTGTTGCGCGGCAGGGCATCGACCACAAAGCACTGCTTGGGCACCTTGAAATTGGCCAAGGTCGCTTTCAGGCTGACAAGAATCCTGGCGGACTCTAGCGCCACACCCGGTTTGGCCACCACCACGGCCACGCCAACCTCGCCAAAGTCAGCGTGGGGAACACCAACCACGGCGCTCTCGGCCACGCCCGGCAACTCGTTGATATAGCCCTCCACCTCCGCCGGATAGACGTTGTAGCCGCCGCTGATAACCAGGTCTTTGCTGCGCCCCACGATCGTCACATAGCCCTGCGCGTCGATTTTGCCGACATCGCCGGTTTTGAAGAAACCATCCAAGGTGAATTCTTCGGCTGTCTTCTCTGGCATGTGCCAGTAACCCTTGAACACGTTGGGTCCCATGACCTCGATGTTGCCGATTTCCCCTGCCGCCACATTCTCGCCAGCGTCGTCCTGCACCCGCAGGCTGACACCCGGCAAAGGGAGCCCGACGGTGCCACCGCGGCGCGCGCCTTCCGACTCGCGGTACGGGTTGGACGTGATCATGGCGGTTTCGCTCATGCCATAGCGCTCCAGAATAGTGTGGCCGGTGCGCTCCTGCCAGGCCTTGAAAGTTTCAATCAACAAGGGGGCGGAGCCAGAAATGAAGAGCCGCATGTGACGCGCCACTTCCCGGGTCAGGCCCGGTTCGGCCAGCAGGCGCACATAAAGCGTGGGCACACCCATGAACACAGTGGCTTCAGGCAGCTTCTTGATCACCGTTTTGGGATCAAACTGATTGAGCCAGATCATCTGGCTGCCGCTCAGCAGTGCGCCGTGAATCGCCACAAACAGGCCATGCACATGAAAGATCGGCAAGGCATGCAGCAGCACATCACCACCCTCATCCAAGCTGCGCCAGCCCCAGTAACTTTTCAGCACCTGGGCGTTGCTGAGCAAATTGCCGTGCGTCAACATGGCACCTTTGGAGCGGCCGGTGGTGCCGCTGGTGTAAATGATGGCCGCCAGCTCATCGGCATGCTTGAATGCCACCTCATGCTGATCGGGCTGGGCGGCGGCGCGCGCCAGCAGCGAGCCGGTGCGATTCTCATTGAGCGTGAAGACATGCTGCGTGCCCGCCTTGAACGCCAGTTGGCTGATCCAGCCAAAATTCCGATCCGTACAAACCACCACGGCGGGTTCCGCATTGCCAATGAAATACGCCATCTCGGCGCTTTGGTAGGCGGTGTTGAGCGGCAAAAAAACAAACCCGGCGCGCAAGGTCGCCAGATACAGCAGCAGCGCCTCGACCGATTTTTCCACCTGCACCGCGATGCGGGCACCTGCTGGCAAGTCAAGCGACCCGAGCAGGTTGGCCAGCATGGCCGTCGCGCGCTCCAGGTCGCGCCAGGAGTACAGCAGGCCGGTGTCGGTTTCAATCGCTAGCGCGTCGAGGTTTGGAGGGAATGCTGCGCGCAAGGCAGCAAAAAGATTGGCATTACTTTGATTCATCACGTTTTGGGTCCGCATATCGGACGATTTTTTGAGTTTGACACCTTCAAAACACCGGCTTTCGCTTTTCCAGAAAGGCGGTGATGCCTTCACGGTGTTCGGCACTGGCAGCGTAAGCGTAGGCATTGGCGCCGCCATTTGCTAGTAAATTGGTAGCTTCTTGCACCCTATTGACGGGGGCTAGAGGCTGATTTAACGCTCTTAATGTCTGTTTATTCAGCCGCGCCGCCTGCGGTGCCAGGGCTGCCATGCGCAGTGTGATCGCTTGCGCCTGTGCCGCCAAGGACTCCTCTGACAGCACCTGGCTGAGAAAACCTGCGGCCTTCATGTCTACCGCTTCGAGAATCTCTGCGGCCAGCAGCATCTGGCGCGCCACGGTCAGCCCCACTTCACGTGCCACCAGGGCGGCTTCACGCGGCGCCATCGGAAAGCCCAGCCGGGCAATCGGCGCGCCAAATTGGGCGCTGGCAGCGGCCAGCCGGATATCGCAACAACTGGCAATCTCAACCCCAGCACCCATGCAGTTACCCGCAATTTGCGCCACGATCGGCACGTCGCAGTCCAGCATGGCCTGCAGGCCACCCCAGACGTCGCTCTCGTGAAAGTCGCGCAAACTGGCTTCCTGAAACCGGAAATCAGCGTACTCGGAGATATCACCGCCCGCGCAGAAATGCGCGCCCTCCCCCGCCACCAGCACACACCGCAGGTCAGGGCTGCGCTGAATGCGCTCAAAAACAGCGCGCAAGTCGCGCCACATGGCACGCGACATGGCATTGAATTTGGGCTTGTTGGCGATCGTGACCAGCGCCACCGCGTCCCGGTGCTCGCAGTGAACATGGCCATGCCGCGCCACTTTAGAACTCATAACGATCTGCTTTCAGAATGAAACCAAGCTTTCTCAGCCAACACATTTGCTATTATATAAATAGCATTTTGCGCTTATTCCACGGGGGCTAGAGCCCTATTTTGTATGAGTCATTGGCGAGCGCCGGGCCCACCACCACAATCCCACACCGCCGACGATCATGGGCAGGCACAGCCATTGCCCCATGCTCATGCCGAGCGACAGAATGCCAAGAAACGCATCCGGTTCGCGGAAAAACTCGGCGATAAAGCGAAACACGCCGTAGCCCACCAAGAAGGCCGCCGCCACCTGGCCCTGTTTGCGCTCCTTGCGAGCGTACAGCCACAGCAGCACGAACAACAGCAGCCCTTCGCCCAAGAACTGATACACCTGCGATGGATGCCGTGGCAGATCGCCCGCGCCCCTGAAAACCATGCCCCAGGGCAAATCCGGGCTGCTCAGACGCCCCCACAGTTCGCCGTTGATAAAGTTGCCCACCCGCCCCGCCGCCAGGCCCGTGGGCACACACGGCGCCACAAAATCAGCCACCTGCAGCCAGGGTTTGGCGCGTGAATGGGCAAACCAGATCATGGCGGCAATCACGCCCAGCATGCCACCGTGAAAGCTCATGCCGCCTTGCCAGACGGCAAAAACCTCCAGCGGGTGCGCCAGGTAGTAGAGCGGCTTGTAAAACAGGCAGTAGCCGATGCGCCCGCCCAGCACGACGCCCATCACGCCCATGAACAGAATGTCTTCCACGTCTTTGCGCGACCAGGCACCAGCCCCTGCGATCGAGGCAAACGGCTCATGCCGAAGGCGACGGATACCCAGAAACATGAACAAGCCAAAAGCGGCGAGATAGGTCAGTCCGTACCAGTGGACGGCCAGCGGTCCGAGTTGCAGGGCAACGGGATTTATTTGAGGATGAATCAGCATGGACGGCATTGTGCACGCAAGCGCAGGCCCCTATCGCGAAGACCCGTGCGCGTTTCATGCGAGCTGCGACCGTGCAAACGCCACAAAGCGCTCCAGTGTCGGACTGATGCCGTCCTGACGCCACACCAGACTGGTCTCGCAGCCCGGCATCGCGTTGACCTTGTTGCCAGGGGCTTTCTGAGTTGCACCTACCTCGCGGTAGATCACACCGGAGCGCTGAAACTGGCGCACGCTCTCGGGCACCCACGCCACACCCAGCCCGGCCGACACCAGGTTGACAATCGTCTGCATCTGGATGGCCTCCTGCGCCACCGCGGGCAGGTAGCCTGCCGCGTGGTACAGCGCAAAGATCGCGTCATACAGCGAAGGCACGATGCGCCGCGGAAAGATGACCAGTGGCTCCGCCAACACCTCGTTCAAAGTCAGCACGGCTCGACTCGCCAGCCGATGATGTTCGGGCAGGGCGAGCACCAGCGACTCTTGCGTGATCAACAAATGCGCCAGGCCCACTGGGGCAAAGCCCGGCGCATGCAGCATAAAGCCGGCATCCATCTCACCGCGCTCAAGCCCGAGTAACTGCACGTCACCCGTGGCTTCCAGCAGATCGAGTTGCACCTTGGGGTAGAGCTGCCGAAAGGCGCGCACCCACTGCGGCAACAGCGCAAAGCCCACGGTGGACACAAAGGCCAGCCGCAGGCGCCCCACTTCGCCCGTCGCTGCCGCCCGGGCCTGCGCCGGCAAGGCCTGCGCGCGCGCCAGCAGATCCAGCACGGCCGGCAGCAAGGCCTGCCCGGTGGCGGTGAGTTGCACACTGCGCTTGGTGCGGTCAAACAGGCGCACACCCAACAGCTTTTCCAGCTGGGCGATCGCTTGCGTCAGGGGCGGCTGGGTCATGTGCAGGCGCGCGGCCGCGTGGCCAAAATGCAGTTCTTCGGCCACGGCCGAGAACTGCCGCCACAGCCGCAGTTCGATGAGGTGCGGGTTCAACGGCTGGTGGAACGACTGATTGAGCGACTCATTCATATGCTGCGAGTATTAATTGCCACTTAAAAATATATTGGAACAACATAATAGCCCGGCGCATACTCTGGCCTGAAAAACGGCAATCCTTTCACGAGAGACTTCTTATGGACATCAAACCAGTCATCCTGAACCCACGCAGCAAAAACATCACCGAGGGCAAATCGCGGGCGCCCAATCGCTCCATGTACTACGCCATGGGCTACGAGGCCGACGACTTCAAGAAGCCCATGATCGGTGTCGCCAACGGCCACAGCACCATCACACCGTGCAACTCCGGCCTGCAAAAGCTGGCCGATGCCGCCATTGCCGCGATTGAAGAAGCCGGCGGCAACGCCCAGGTGTTCGGCACCCCCACCATTTCCGACGGCATGTCGATGGGCACCGAGGGCATGAAGTATTCGCTGGTCAGCCGCGAAGTAATTTCCGACTGTATTGAGACCTGCGTGCAGGGCCAGTGGATGGACGGTGTGCTGGTGATCGGCGGTTGCGACAAAAACATGCCCGGCGGCCTGATGGGCATGCTGCGCGCCAATGTGCCCGCGATTTATGTCTACGGCGGCACCATTTTGCCGGGCCATTACAAGGGCCAGGACCTCAACATCGTGAGCGTGTTCGAGGCCGTGGGCGAGAACGCCGCAGGTCGCATGAGCGACGAAGATCTGTTGGAGATTGAGCGCCGCGCCATCCCTGGCCCCGGCTCTTGCGGCGGCATGTACACCGCCAACACCATGAGTTCGGCCTTTGAGGCACTGGGCATCTCCCTGGTCTACTCGTCCACCATGGCCAATCCGCATGACGAGAAGCTGAATTCGGCCCAAGAATCAGCCAAGGTGCTGATTGAAGCCATCAAGAACGACCTGAAGCCGCGTGACATCGTGACCCGCAAATCGATTGAGAACGCGATTGCCGTTGTGATGGCGATTGGCGGCTCGACCAACGCGGTGCTGCATTTCCTGGCGATTGCCCATGCCGCAGGCGTGGAGTGGACGATTGACGACTTTGAGCGTGTACGCCAAAAAACCCCGGTGTTGTGCGACCTCAAACCGAGCGGCAAGTACCTGGCGGTGGACCTGCACCGCGCCGGTGGCATTCCGCAAGTGATGAAGATGCTGCTAAGCGCTGGCCTGCTGCACGGCGACTGCATCACCATCACCGGCCAGACCGTGGCTGAAGTGTTGAAAGACGTGCCGGATGCACCACGGGCAGACCAAAACGTGATTCGGCCGATGAACAAACCGATGTATGCCCAGGGCCATCTGGCCATTCTGAAGGGCAACCTGGCCCCGGAAGGCTGCGTCGCCAAGATCACCGGCCTGAAAAACCCGGTCATGACCGGCCCGGCACGCGTCTTTGAGGACGAACAATCGGCCTTGGCCGCGATTCTGGCCAACAAGATTGTGGCCGGCGATGTCATGGTGCTGCGCTACCTCGGCCCCAAAGGCGGCCCCGGCATGCCCGAAATGCTGGCCCCGACCGGCGCGCTGGTCGGCCAGGGTTTGGGCGAATCAGTCGGCCTGATCACCGACGGCCGTTTCTCCGGTGGCACCTGGGGCATGGTGGTCGGTCACGTGGCACCGGAAGCGGCTGCCGGCGGCCTGATTGCTTTGATTGAAGAAGGCGACTCGATCACCATCGACGCGCACCAGTTGCTGCTGCAACTCAACGTCAGCGACGACATCATTGCCAAACGCCGTAGCGTGTGGACGGCCCCGCAGCCGCGCTACACACGCGGCGTGCAGGCCAAGTTTGCCTTTAACGCATCCACCGCCAGCAAGGGTGCGGTGCTGGACAACTACTGAACGACGGCGCCGCTGACAAGTCAACCTAACCTGGAACCGGACCGTTATGGCGAGGTGTCTCTTTATTTGCATGACGAGCCACTGATCCAGTTCAATCCAAACTTTGAGGAGTTTTTCATGTTCAAAAAATTGCTGGCTTTTTTTGCCGCCATGTTCCTGGTCGCAGCGTTCGCGGCGGTCGACGTCAACAAAGCCACTGAAGCCGAGCTCGATGGCATCAAAGGCATCGGTCCCGTGACCACCAAGCTGATTATTTCCGAGCGCAAAAAAGGTGAATTCAAGAGTTGGGACGATTTTGTGACCCGCGTGAAAGGCGTCGGCGACAAAAATGCGGCCAAGTTTTCCGCTGAAGGTCTGACTGTCTCGGGTGCCACGTACCAGGGCCCAAGTGCAGCACCGGCCAAGAAAGCCAACAAGCCATTGACGGAAAAGGCCAAAGATGCGGCCGTGACCACCAAAGACGCCGTCAAGGGTGCGGCTATCAGCACCAAGGACGCGGTTAAAGGAGCGGCTGTCGGCACCAAGGACGCGGTCAAAGAAACTGCAAAAGACGTGAAGACAGCTGTCACGCCTAAAGCTGATGCAGCCAAACCGGCTGCCAGCGCTGCCAAAAAATAAGGCCAGAATTTGCGCTTATAAAAAAACCCGCCAAGGCGGGTTTTTTCGCATTGGGACTTCAGGCCGCGCCCTCAGTGCACCACCCGCTCAAAGCTGAACTGCCCGGGCGAGCGGATCGGGTCCACATCGACAGGAATCACGTCTTTCGGCGCGAACTTGCCTTCCAGCAGCAGCTTGGACAGCGGGTTTTCGATCCGTTGCTGGATCGCACGGCGCAGGGGTCGCGCGCCAAACACCGGGTCGAAACCGACCTTGGCCAGCTCAGCCAGCGCCGCAGGAGACACCTCCAGCGTCAACTCCATCTTGGCCAGGCGCTCTTGCAGCACCTGAATCTGGATTGCGGCAATCTTGGCAATGTGCGATGCATCGAGCGCGTGGAACACCACGGTCTCGTCGATACGATTCAAAAATTCGGGCCGGAAGTAATTTTTCAGCTCCGCCGTCACCGCGTCCTTGATGTCCTCGCTGTCTTGCCCGACCATGCTCTGGATCATCTGCGAACCGATGTTACTGGTCATCACGATCACGGTGTTCTTGAAGTCCACCGTGCGGCCCTGGCCGTCAGTCAAACGCCCATCGTCAAGCACTTGCAGCAACACGTTGAACACATCCGGATGCGCTTTTTCGACCTCATCGAGCAGCAGCACGCTGTAGGGCTTGCGGCGCACGGCTTCGGTCAGGTAGCCGCCCTCCTCGTAACCGACATAGCCGGGTGGCGCGCCAATCAATCGCGCCACCGAATGTTTCTCCATGAACTCACTCATGTCGATGCGCACCAGGTGGTCTTCCGAGTCAAACAGGAAACCGGCCAGCGCCTTGCACAGCTCGGTCTTGCCAACCCCCGTGGGGCCGAGGAACAGGAACGAGCCGGTCGGCCGATTCGGGTCCGACAAGCCGGCGCGCGAGCGGCGGATGGCGTTGGCGACCGCCGTGATGGCTTCGTCCTGCCCGACCACGCGCTGGTGCAGTTTGGCCTCCATCAGCAGCAGTTTGTCGCGCTCACCCTGCATCATTTTGGACACCGGAATACCGGTGGCACGGCTCACCACTTCGGCAATTTCTTCGGCACCGACCATGGTGCGCAGCAACTGCGCGCGCCCGCCGTCCTTGGCTGTCTTGGCTCTGCCCGCTTCCTGGTCTTGTGCGTCCTTGAGCTGCTTTTCCAGCCCCGGCAGCTTGCCATACTGCAACTCGCCAGCGCGGTTGAAATCGCCCTTGCGGGTGAGCTCCTCAATCTGGAAACGCACCTTTTCGATCTCTTCCATGATCGCTTTGGAGCCCTGGGCCTGGGCTTTTTCGGCCTTCCAGATTTCGTCCAGATCGGCAATCTCCTTCTGCAACCGGACGATCTCCTCCTCGATCAGGCCAAAGCGTTTTTGCGAGGCTTCATCCTTCTCGCGGCGCACGGCTTCGCGCTCGATCTGCAACTGGATCAATCGCCGGTCGAGCTTGTCCATCACCTCAGGCTTGGAGTCGAGCTCGATCTTGATCTTGGAGGCCGCCTCGTCAATCAGGTCAATCGCCTTGTCGGGCAGGAAACGGTCGGTGATGTAACGGTGGCTCAACTCCGCGGCCGCGACGATCGCCGGGTCGGTGATCTGCACGCCATGGTGGGTTTCATACTTGGCCTGCAGACCGCGCAGGATGGCGATGGTGTCTTCCACCGTGGGCTCTCCGACCAGGATTTTCTGGAAGCGGCGTTCCAGCGCGGCGTCTTTTTCGACGTACTTGCGGTATTCGTCCAGCGTGGTCGCGCCCACGCAGTGCAACTCACCTCGCGCCAGGGCGGGTTTGAGCATATTGCCCGCATCCATTGCGCCCTCGGCCTTGCCGGCGCCCACCATGGTGTGCAACTCGTCAATGAACACAATGGTCTGGCCTTCGTCCTTGGCCAGGTCTTTGAGCACATTTTTCAACCGCTCTTCAAACTCGCCACGGAACTTGGCCCCTGCCAGCAAGGAGGCCATGTCGAGCGACAAAACCCGCTTGCCCTTGAGTGAATCGGGCACTTCACCGGCGACGATGCGTTGCGCCAGGCCTTCCACAATGGCGGTCTTGCCGACACCGGGCTCGCCAATCAGGACGGGATTGTTTTTGGTGCGCCGTTGCAGCACCTGGATGGCACGGCGGATTTCATCGTCGCGACCAATCACCGGGTCAAGCTTGCCCAGGCGAGCCCGCTCGGTCAGGTCAATACAGTATTTTTTGAGCGATTCACGCTGGTCTTCGGCATCCGCGCTGTCCACGTTCTGGCCACCACGCACGGCGTCAATCGCCGCTTCCAGCGACTTGCGGGTCAAGCCGTTTTCTCTGGCAATTTTGCTGATGTCCTGCTTGCTGTCCGTCAGCACCAGCAAAAACAACTCACTGGCGACAAACTTGTCCCCGCGCTTGATGGATTCTTTCTCGGCTGCCTGCAACAGCGACACCATGTCGCGCCCGACCTGCACCTGCTCTTGCCCGGTCACCTCGGGCAGCCTCTTCATGGCAGCTTCGGCGGCGGCCAGAAGCCCTGGCACATTGACGCCAGCGCGCTGCAGCAAGGCTTTCGGGCCGTCCTCTTGCTTGAGCATGGCGATCAGCACATGGACCGGCTCGATATAGGCATTGTCACTGCCCAGGGCCAGCGTTTGCGCCTCGCCCAAGGCTTCCTGAAATTTGGTGGTGAGTTTTTCGATTCGCATGGCGATCCTCTTCATCGTTGATTCACGATTACCTTGGGTTAACAAAGCCCATTTCAAGGCCAACAGCGCGCGCCAGAGCTGACTAAAATCAAAACATGGTGATTCATCAAGTGCAAGTCAGCTACGTGGTGGCGCAGGATCGCCTGCTGGTGCGGCTCAACACGCGTGCGGACCAGGAACTGCGGCTTTGGCTGACACGCCGGATGGTGAAGAACCTGTTTTTACACATGCTGCAGGCGTCAGGCGCATCGCCCAGCCCGCTGCGTCCGCTGGCAAGTCAAGACGGCGGCGCCGACCGGGCTCTGGCCAAGTTCAAACGCCTGGAAGCACTGCAGCAAGCCGACTTTCAGACCCCGTTCAAAGTGCAGGCCTCGGCCTTGCCGATCGGCCAGGAGCCGCTGCTGGCCACCACGATCCACATCACGCCTCTTGACGCAGGCAACTTGCGCGTGGGGTTTGAAGAAAAACTGGAGGGCAGCCAGGGATCACGCTGCTTTGAAGTCACCCTGGGTCCGCCCTTGCTGCATGGCTTCATGCATCTGCTCGAACTGGCGCTGAAAGAAGCCGACTGGGGCCTGTTGCTGAGCCCTAACCCTGACGCTCCAGCTTCTTCGCCGCCGGATGCCTTTGCCAGTGCCGAGCCGCCGCGCTACCTGAACTAATTGGATGCCGCAATGCCCCAGCGTGCCAGGGCGGCATCGTCGCTGACTCGCGCATCAACCCAGCGCGCGCCCTCGGGGGTTTGCTCCTTCTTCCAGAACGGGGCTTGGGTTTTGAGGTAGTCCATCAAAAACTCGCAGGCCTTGAAACTCTCGCCCCGGTGCGCCGAGGTAACCGCCACCAGCACGATCTGATCCAGCGGTTGCAGCAGTCCAACGCGGTGAATGACACGCGCGCCATAGATGTCAAAACGCTTGAGCGCCGCATCCATCATGGCCTCGATCGATTTTTCGGTCATGCCGGGGTAATGCTCCAGCTCCATGCTGCTGATGCTGCCGGATGTGCCCGCGGTGCGGTCGCGCACGGTGCCGATGAAGCTGCAGACGGCGCCTACGCGGGGGTCTTGCGCACGTAGCAGCGCGACCTCAGTGCTGAGGTCGAAATCTGCGGTTTGAATGCTGACTCGTGGTGAAGTTGCTTGATTTTCCATGGGTTGCTTCCTTACTGGCGATGCCTCACATTTACTGGCGATGCCTCAGATCTTTTTATTGGTGTATTCCCCCCCTCTCCCCCAACCCCTCTCCACCCCCGCCGGGGCGGAAAGGGGAGCTAACCGCCACATTTGGCCTTGTCTTTGAAGGTGGGAAATCGACGCACCCAGGCACGTTGGCCTTTAACTAATTGATCGGCTTCTCGATGGGTTGGCACCACTCAAAGGCCAGTGCGCAGTCGACTGCAAATTTCCCACCTCAAAAAAACGCGGCCACATGAAGCTCCCCTCTTTCGCCCGGCGGGGCGAGAGAGGGGTTGGGGGAGTGAGTGGGGGAAAAAATAGCAATAAACCAGCCCTCACAAATTCACCCCCCCGTGACAGGAGGAAAGAACGCCACCTCAGCCCCCTCCACCAATGCAACAGCCTCATCACACATCACCTGATCAACAGCCAGCCGCACCGAGCGTCCCCGCGCCAGGCAATCAGCATACGCCCCGCCCCGCGCAATCAACTCATCCCGCAGCGCAGCCAAAGTGGCTGAATCGGTCGTCACGGACTCGCTGGCCAAACCCAGCGCCTCGCGGATGGAGGCGAAATACTTGACAGTAACTTTCATCCCAACAACTCCGAAAAAGGAATAAACCGCACGTGGTCACCAATAGCAATGGCCTGGCCGGGCGGGTTGTCCACCAGCCCATCACCCCAGACGGCCGAGGTCAGCACACCCGAGCTTTGGTTGGCAAACAGATCCAGCCCACCCGCGGCGTTGCGCCGCACGCGCAAGAACTCACGGCGTTTATCGGCTCTAGCCCAGGTGAAATGGGCGGGTATAGCTATTGATTTAATAGCGCTATGGGTGACCCCTTGCAATTCAAGCAAAAACGGCCGCACCAGCAGCAAGAAGGTGACAAAGCTTGACACCGGATTGCCAGGCAGCCCGATAAAGTGGGCGTTGGCCACCCGGCCATAGGCAAACGGCTTGCCGGGTTTGATGGCGATCTGCCACAAATCAAGCTGCCCCAGCGACTGCACGGCGGGCTTGATGTGGTCTTCTTCGCCGACCGAGACACCACCGCTGGTCAGGATCAGGTCATGGTCCTGCGCGGCCGCCTGCAGGGCGGCTACCGTGGCGTCCAGGCGGTCCGGCACGATACCCAGGTCGCTCACCTCACAGCCCAGGCGCAGCAGCAGCGCGCGCAAGAAGAAGCGGTTGGAGTTGTAGATGGCACCGGGCTTCATCTGCTCAGGCGCCACGTCGCCGGGCATGACCAACTCGTCGCCGGTCGAGAACAAGGCCACCCGCGGGCGCCGCGCTACCTGCAACAGGTTCATGCCAATACTGGCCGCCAGCCCCAATGCGGCGGGCGTTAGCAGCTCTCCTTTTGAGAGCACAACAGCGCCTCGTGTGACGTCCTCACCGGCACGGCGAATCCATTGGCCCGGTGCCGGCACGGACTTGATGCGCACCACGTTGCTGCTGTGTCCGTCCGCGCCAGGCAGCACTTCGCAGTCTTCCTGCATCACCACGGCATCGGCACCAAAAGGGATCGGCGCGCCGGTAAAAATACGCGCCACGGTCATCGGGGCCAACGGCACACCCGACGAGCCAGCGGCAATGCGTTGCGACACGGGCAAAGTGCCCGCCTCTGGCGCAGTAGCCTGCAAGGCCTGCGCCACGTCAAAGCAGCGCACGGCATAGCCATCCATCGAACTGTTGTCGTGCGGGGGCACCTGCAGGTCAGACACCAAATCTTGCGCCAGCACCCGGCCATCGGCCTCAAAGGTGGACACAAATTCGATATCGGCCAGCGGCACGGCAAAAGCCAGCAACTGGCTCAAAGCGTCATCGAGCGGCATCAGGGCCGCACGAGGCGAATCTGGCGAGCCGGGCCGCGTCATGCCATGTCTTCCAGGCAATAGTTGAAGCGGTCCTGATTCGCCACCAGCCAATCCGCCAGCGCCTCGGCATCATTGAGGTCCAGCACCGGGCGCAAGGTCGCGTGCGGCAGTTGATCGGGTGAATCGGTGGCAATGGCGACGATGAAGTCGTCGTCCATGTAGCGCGCCGGTTGCCTGGCCTGCGCCCGCCAGACCTCCACCTTGAGCAAGTCCGAGTCCTTGAAACCTTCGACCAGCACCCAGTCCACGCCCTCGTAGAGTTCGGCAATCAATTGATGCACCGTGAGTTGTGCCGCCTGCTCAAACTCGCGCATCAGCGCCAGCCGTTTGCTTGAGGCCACAACCACTTCAAAGGCACCGGCCTCACGGTGGCGGTAGGTGTCTTTTCCCGCATGGTCAATGTCAAAATGGTGGTGGGCATGCTTGACCACCGACACCCGCAGTCCCCTGCGCCGCAACGCCGGAATCAGCCGCTCCACCAGCGTGGTCTTGCCCGAGCCGGAAAACCCGGCAAAACCAACCACCTTCATGCGCAGTGCTCGGCAATATAGGCCTTGACCGCCTCAACATCAGCCGCCATGCGGGTCACACGCTTGGGCAAGGCTTCGATGCCGACAAATTTGGCTGGGCGATCCGGCTCACGCCCGAGCGCCTCCACAATCGTGGCGGCAAACTTGATGGGCAAGGCCGTCTCCATCACGATCATCGGCACCCCCGGCTGCAAATGCTCACGCGCCACCTTGACGCCGTCTGCGGTGTGTGTGTCGATCAGCATGCCAAAGCGCTCAAAGCTGTCTTTGATGGTGGCGAGGCGATCCGCATGGGTGCTCTGGCCGCTCTGAAAGCCATAGCGCAAGGTGCTCTGGTTAAAGGCCGGGTGCTGACTCAAATCAAAGCGGCCGGTGCGGGCCAGCGCATCCCCAAACAAGGCCTTGACCCGGGCCCCATCACGGCCCAGCAGGTCAAACACAAAGCGCTCAAAGTTGGACGCTTTGGAGATATCCATCGACGGACTCGATGTCTCATGCGTGTCGGCACTGCTGCGCACGCGGTAGACACCGGTTTTAAAAAACTCGTCCAGCACGTCGTTTTCATTGGTGGCCACCACCAGCTTGGCGATCGGCAGGCCCATCATGCGAGCCACATGACCGGCGCAGACATTGCCAAAGTTGCCGCTGGGTACCGTGAAGCTGACCTTCTCGGCATTGGTTTCGGTGGCCTGGAAGTAACCGGCAAAGTAGTACACCACCTGGGCCAGCAGGCGCGCCCAGTTGATGGAGTTGACCGTGCCGATCTTGTATTTGCGTTTGAACTCAAGGTCGTTGGACACGGCCTTGACCATATCCTGGCAATCATCAAACACGCCGTCGACGGCAATGTTGTGAATGTTCTCGTCCAACAGGCTGAACATCTGCGCCTGCTGGAACGGGCTCATGCGATTCGCCGGGCTGGTCATGAAGACGCGCACGCCTTTTTTGCCGCGCATGGCGTACTCGGCGGCGCTGCCGGTGTCGCCGCTGGTGGCGCCCAGAATGTTGAGCTCTTCACCGCGGCGCGCCAGCTCGTACTCAAACAGGTTACCCAGCAACTGCATCGCCAGGTCCTTGAAAGCCAGCGTCGGGCCATTGGACAGGGCCTCCAACCAGAGTCCATTCTCCAGGTGGCGCAGCGGCACAATTTCGCCGGTACCAAACACCTCGGCGGTGTAGGTCTTGTGGCAAATCGAGCGCAAGTCGGGCGCAGGAATGTCGTCGATATAGAGCGACAAAATCTCGAACGCCAGCTCGGCATAGCCCTCCTGGTGGTACACCGCGCGCCAGCGGGTCAGCGTGGCGTCGTCCACATGCGGATAACTTTCGGGCAGGTACAAGCCGCCGTCGGGCGCCAGGCCTTCGAGCAGGATTTCACAAAAATGCTTGCGACTCATGTCGCCACGGGTAGAGATGTAGTTCATCAGGCTAATTCTTCCTTGCGAATGCGGGTAATGGGTTCCAGCACGGTGGGCAGGGCCTGCATCAGGCCAATAGCAGCGTTCATTTTGGCCTCGACGCAGTCGTGGGTCAGGATGATGACGTCGGTCTGCGCGATCTGCACAACACCGCCCTGGCCCCCCACTTCATCGGCCTCGCGCTGCAGAACGGCGTCAATGCTGATGCTGAGCGACGCCAGAATGCCGGTCACCTTGGCCAGCACACCGGCTTCATCGGCCACGCGCAAACGCAGGTAATAGCTGGTCACCACCTCGCTCATGGGCAGCACCGGCAGATCGCTCATGGCATTGGGTTGGAACGCCAGATGCGGCACGCGCTGTGCCGCGTCTGCCGTGTGCAGGCGGGTGATGTCAACCAGGTCGGCAATAACCGCGCTGGCGGTTGGTTCGGAGCCCGCGCCCTTGCCGTAGTACAGCGTGGTGCCCACGGCATCGGCCTGCACCATGACCGCATTCATGGCCCCTTCCACATTGGCGATCAGGCGCTTGGCGGGCACCAGGCACGGGTGAACGCGCAACTCAACCCCGGCTGAAGTGTGTTGTGCCGCATCAAGCTCGCGCCGCTTGGTGATGCCCAGCAACTTGATGCGGTAGCCCAACTGCTCGGCATATTTGATGTCGGCGGCGCCGAGCTTGGTGATGCCTTCAACATAGGCCTTGTCGAACTGCACCGGAATACCGAACGCGATGGCCGACATGATGGTGACCTTGTGCGCGGCGTCCACGCCTTCAATGTCGAAGGTCGGATCGGCTTCGGCGTAACCCAGCGCCTGCGCTTGCTTGAGCGCCACGTCGAAGTTGATGCCTTTGTCCCGCATCTCGGACAGGATGAAATTGGTGGTGCCGTTGATGATGCCGGCGATCCACTCGATCCGGTTGGCCGTCAAGCCTTCACGTAAAGCCTTGATGATGGGAATGCCACCGGCCACTGCCGCCTCAAATGCCACCATCACGCCTTTTTTGGATGCGGCGGCAAAAATCTCGGTGCCATGCACGGCCAGCAGCGCCTTGTTGGCCGTGACCACATGTTTGCCCGCCGCAATCGCTTCCAGCACCAGGGTCTTGGCAATGCCGTAGCCGCCAATCAGTTCAATCACGATGTCGATGTCGGGGTTGGCAATCACCGCCCGGGCGTCATTGACCACCTTGACGTCTGGTCCGACCAGACTTTGCGCCCGCGCCACGTCCAGATCCGCCACCATGGTGATTTCGATGCCACGACCGGCACGGCGCTTGATTTCTTCCTGGTTGCGACGCAGCACATTGAAGGTGCCCGAACCGACAACGCCAATGCCTAAAAGACCTACTTGAATCGGATTCATAAATATTTTAATTAAATGGGCCTCTAGCCCCCGTGAAATATACGTTAATAGCTATTAAAATAATAGCATGCTAATTGCTGTGGCGCTTGCGGTAGGCTTCCAGAAACTTGGCCACACGGCCAATGGCTTCGCGCAAGTCATCTTCGTGCGGCAAAAACACAATCCGGAAGTGATCCGGCGCGGGCCAGTTGAAGCCCGTGCCCTGTACCAGCATGACGCGCGTTTCCTGCAGCAGCTCCAGAAAGAATTGCTGGTCGTCGGCGATCGGGTACAGCGTTGGATCGAGCCGCGGAAACATATACAACGCGGCGCTCGGCTTGACGCAGGTGACGCCCGGAATGGCGGTAATCAGTTCATAGGCCAAATCGCGCTGGCGGCGCAGACGCCCACCCTCGCACACCAGGTCATTGATGCTCTGGTAGCCCCCGAGCGCGGTCTGGATCGCCCACTGACCCGGCACGTTGGAACACAAGCGCATGTTCGAGAGCATGTTCAGGCCCTCGATGTAATCCAGCGCGGGTTTCTTGTCACCCGAGACGATCATCCAGCCCGCCCGGTAACCGCACGAGCGGTAGCTCTTGGACAGGGAGTTGAAGGTCAGCGTCAGCACATCGTCGCTCAGGGAACCAATCGCCGTGTGGCGCACGCCGTCGTACAGCACTTTGTCGTACACCTCGTCGGCAAAGATCACCAGACCGTGCTCGCGCGCAATCTGCACGATGGCCTTGAGCAGCTCATCGGAATACAGCGCGCCGGTCGGGTTGTTGGGGTTGATGACCACGATGCCCTTGGTACGCGGCGTGATCTTGGCGCGAATGTCATCCAGGTCCGGCATCCAGCCGCGGGCCTCATCACACATGTAATGCACCGGTGTGCCGCCCGACAGACTGGCGGCCGCCGTCCACAACGGGTAGTCGGGTGAGGGCAGCAGCAACTCGTCACCAATGTCGAGCAGCGTGTTGGTGGCCATGACGATCAGTTCACTGGCGCCATTGCCCAGATAGATGTCGTCCAGCGTCACGCCCTTGATGCCCTGCTTTTGGGTTTCATGCATGACCGCCTTGCGCGCCGCAAAAATACCCTTGCTGTCGGAGTAACCAGCCGAATTGGGCAGGTTGCGGATCATGTCCTGCTGGATTTCTTCCGGGGCGTCAAAGCCGAACACCGCCAGGTTGCCGATATTGAGCTTGATGATCTTGTGCCCCTCTTCTTCCATCTGGCGCGCGGCGTCCATGATGGGGCCGCGAATGTCGTAACAGACATTGGCCAATTTGGCTGATTTGCGTATGGTCTTCACAGGCTCTCCGATGGGGTTGCGCGGGGCGGAACTTATAATTTGACCACATTTCATTGTAAAAATTTTGCACTTTGACGCAGTGCAGCATCCAAATTCCCTCTTTGCCAACATGAAAATACATCCCGACGTCATCACGGTGCAATCCATCAGCGGTTACGGCCCAGGCTGGATCGGCCTGGGCACCGAGAAAATTACCGCCAGCGTGGTGATTGGCTCGGGTGGCGAACGCCTGACCTGGAATTGCCGCCGCTTTGAGGACCTGAGCGCCGAGCACTTTGATTTATTGGCCGCACTCAACACCGAGCTGGTGATCTTTGGCAGTGGCGAGCGCCTGCGATTTCCGCAAGGCGCCTGGATCAAATCGCTGATTGACAAACAGATCGGCCTCGAAACCATGGACACGCCAGCGGCCTGCCGCACCTACAACATCCTGGCCGGCGAAGGTCGCAGTGTCGTCGTGGCGCTGCTGATCGAAACCCCCTAGGGATAACGCGGACGCCCGGCTCGAAAGAGAATTTATCGTTTCGGGGTAAAATAGCAGGCTGTAGTCGGGGCTACAAGCACGCTGTCACAGCGGCAGATTGCGATAGGAGCCCTCGATTTGAGCGAATGACGCATCCCTGTTACACGAGATTAAGAACTATGGCGATCATTGTCAACAAACCCCTCCCGGAATTTGAATCCACGGCCACTGGCGGCGTCAGAGTCTCCAACACCTCTCACCTCGGAAAAGTTGTCGTCCTGTATTTTTATCCCAAGGACAACACCCCGGGCTGCACCACCGAAGCGATGCAGTTTCGCGACCGTTACCAGGACTTTGTCAAGGCGGGCGCCACCGTATTTGGCGTCTCGCGTGACAACATGCGCTCGCATGACGAGTTCAAAGCCAAACTGGAACTCCCGTTTGAGCTGATCGCCGACACGGAAGAAAAAATGTGCCACATGTTCGGCGTGGTCAAAAACAAGATCATGTACGGCAAGAAGGTCAAAGGCATCGAGCGCAGCACGTTCCTGATTGGCGCGGACGGCACCCTGAAAGAAGAATGGCGCGGCCTCAAGGTGCCAGGTCATGTGGACGATGTCTTGAAAGCGGTCAAAGCGCAGAAAAAAGTAGCCGTACCGGCCTGAGTTCCAGGCCGCGGTGTTTGTCGATCCGGCCCCGTATCAAGCCGCCCTGTTCTCAAGGCGGCTTTTTGCTTTTAAAGCCGCCCTTTAATTCCCATATTTGCGAGCAAACTCCTTATGCCATTGCCTCCTGCCCCTGCCAAACGCGCCGCGCTGCTGTCCGAACGGGACTACGATGTGCCGGTCGCAAGGCTGCCCCAAACACGCAAGACTGCGAGCCCATTGGCCGAGCCTGGCCTGACCGAAACACCTCAGGCACGGGTGGCCTCCGAAGTCACGCCAGCCAGTGGGCAGGCCCCTGCCGCAGCGCTTGCAGACAGGTCCGCAAGCCGCACCAGAACACCCCGAACAAGCCCTTCGGCCCGCAAGACTCGGCCCGAGTCCGACGTGCAAGTGCAAACGCCGCTATTCGCGCCAGTACCTGCGCCAGTACCCGCTTCAACCCGAACCCAGCCGCCCGCCGACATCAAGCCCAAGAAGACCAAACACAACGGGGCGGCCAAACTGTTTGTGCTTGACACCAACGTGCTGCTGCACGACCCGATGTGCCTGTTCCGCTTCGAGGAACACGACATCTTTTTGCCCATGATCGTGCTCGAAGAGCTTGATGCCCACAAAAAAGGCACCACCGAAGTCGCCCGCAACGCACGCCAAACCAGTCGTTCACTCGACGCATTGGCCGGCCATCAAGGCACTGACATCGCCAGCGGTCTGCCGCTCAACGCCACCGGCCACCGCGAAGCCAGCGGCAAGCTGTTTTTCCAGACCCAATTGCTGGACTACACGCTGCCGACCAGCCTGCCGCAAGGCAAGGCCGACAACCAGATCCTGGGGGTGGTGGAAGCCCTGCGCCAGCAACAGGCCCGCCAGCACAAAGAGCTGTCCACCAGCGCGCCCGAGGGCGCCGCACGCCCCGTGGCGCATGAGGTCGTGCTGGTGTCCAAAGACATCAACATGCGGGTCAAGGCGCGTGCGCTGGGACTTGCGACCGACGACTACCAAAACGACAAGACACTCGATGACGGTGACTTGCTGTACTCGGGCGCCATCGCCCTGCCGGCCAATTTCTGGACCAGTCAGGCCAAGACGGTCGAAAGCTGGCAACAAGGCGCGTACACGTTTTACCGCATCAGCGGTCCGATTGTTGCCAGCCTGCTGATCAATCAGTTTGTTTATTTTGAATCGCCCGGCGAGCCCAGTCTGTACGCCCGCGTGACTGAAATCCGGGGCAAGACGGCGGTGTTCAAGACCCTGAAGGACTACACCCACCTCAAGCACGCGGTCTGGGGCGTCACCTCCCGCAACCGGGAGCAAAACTTTGCCCTGAACATCCTGATGGACCCTGAAATCGACTTTGTCACCCTGACCGGTCAGGCCGGCACCGGCAAGACCCTGATGGCGCTGGCCTCGGGCCTGACGCAGGTGCTTGATGACCGGCGCTACACCGAGATCATCGTCACCCGCGCCACCGTCAGCGTGGGCGAAGACATCGGTTTCCTGCCTGGCACCGAAGAAGAAAAAATGGGCCCCTGGATGGGCGCGCTCGATGACAACCTGGAGGTGCTGGGCAAGACCGACACCAGCGCCGGCGAGTGGGGGCGCGCCGCCACCAGCGAGCTGATCCGCAGCCGCATCAAGATCAAGAGCATGAACTTCATGCGCGGGCGCACCTTTTTGAACAAATACGTCATCATCGACGAAGCGCAAAACCTGACGCCCAAGCAGATGAAGACGCTGATCACACGCGCCGGCCCCGGCACCAAAATCATTTGCATGGGCAACATCGCCCAGATCGACACCCCGTACCTGACCGAGGGTTCTTCCGGCCTGACCTATGCCGTGGACCGATTCAAAGGCTGGGCGCACGGCGGGCACATCACGCTGGCGCGCGGCGAGCGCTCACGGCTGGCGGACTTTGCCAGCGAAGTGCTGTAGGCAAGGTGGCCAGCGCCCGTGATGTCCTGACCCCCGACGCGCTGGCCCTGCTGCAGACCATAGCGCAGACCGGCAGCTTTGCCGCTGCCGCCCGCAGCCTCGGGGTCGTGCCCAGCGCCCTGACCTACCGGGTGCGCCAGTTGGAGGACGCGCTGGACGTCTTGCTGTATGACCGCAGCTCGCGTCAGGCACGTCTGACCGAAGCCGGTGCCGAACTGTTGCGCGAAGGCGCACGCTTGCTGGAAGAAATTGACGCCGTCGCAAATCGTGTCAAGCGCGTGGCCACCGGCTGGGAGCCGCAACTCACCATCGCCGTGGACAGCATCATCTCCAAGGCCACCGTGATGGAGCTGTGCGCGACCTTTTTTACCCTCAACCCGCCCACCCGCATCAAGCTGCGCGACGAAACCCTGTCGGGCACACTGGACGCCTTGATTTCAGGCCAGGCCGACCTGGCGCTTGGTGTCACCGAAGCCAGCACCAACACGGGCATTCACAGCAAGCCGCTGGGCGACGTGAGCTTTGTTTATGCGGTGGCACCGCATCACCCGCTGGCCAATGCATCGGAGCCGCTTAAAGACGAGCTGGTGCGACAACACCGCGCAGTGGCGGTGGCCGACACCATCACCCGCGGTGGTGGCCTGACCTTCGGCTTGCTGGGCGGGCAGGACGTGTTCACCGTGGCCACCATGCAGGACAAGCTCGATGCGCAACTGCGCGGGCTGGGCAGCGGCTTTGTGCCTGATAGCATGGCCCGCGGCTACATTGAAACCGGCCGCCTGGTCGTTAAAAAAATGGAACGTCCGCAACGACTGATTCGGGTCAACTACGCGTGGCGCAGCGTCGCCAAGTCGAGTCCGGGCCGTGCATTGCAGTGGTGGCTGGCCCAGCTTGAGAGCCCCACCACACGCATGGCTTTGCTGGAGCGTTACCGAGGCGTGTAAAGTGCATGACATACAACAATCCTTGGACACATCGTTTATGAACCAATCCAGACTCCAATCTCAAAATATTGCCATCATTGGCGCTGGCATGGCTGGCGTTGCCTGCGCCCGTACCTTGGTGCAGGCGGGTCACAAGGTCACACTGCTGGAAAAAAGCAGCGGCGTGGGCGGACGCATGGCGACACGCAGCACGGCCTTTGGCACGTTTGACACCGGTGCGCAATATTTCACCGTTCGCGATCCGCGCTTTGCGCGGGCGTTGGCGACTGTGCCCGGCGTGTGCAAAACCTGGAGCGCCAACACCATACGGGTACTTGACGCGCATGGTCAGGTCGCGGCAACAGACTTTCCCGCCGCCGAAACCCATTGGGTTCCCACCCCCGGCATGAATGCACTGGTCAGCCGCTGGGCGCAACCACTGCTCGATCAACACAGCGTCGAACTGGAAACACGGGTGACGCAACTGAGCCGCGATGCCGTTCATCCACACCAATGGCAGCTTCACACCGAGGGTCAAGATGGCGCGCAGCATGTGTTTTCCGGCTTCGATGCCGTCCTGCTGGCCATTCCGGCAGAGCAGGCGCGCTTGCTGCTGGAGACCTCGCCCCAAGCCGACGGGCTGGCGCGCCAGATTGACCGGGTCGACGCCGCACCCTGCTGGACGCTGATGTTGGCGTTTCCGCAGGCCATGCAGCCGGACCTGTCGGCCCTGGGACCGCAGTGGAATGCGGCGCGCAGCACGCACCACCGCATTGCCTGGCTGGCGCGCGAGTCGAGCAAGCCCGGACGCGGCAGCGTGGAGCGCTGGACCGTGCAAGCCAGCGCCGCCTGGTCGCAAGAACATCTGCAGGACGATGCCGCGCGGGTGCAAGCCAAGCTGCTCAAGGCATTTACCGAGGTCACCGGTATCCGCGCCGAGCCCGCCCATATCGATACGCAACGCTGGCTGTACGCCAAGACGACCGCACCACTGGGTAAATCACACGTGTGGGATGCCGGCGCCGGCCTCGGCGTTTGCGGCGACTGGTGCCTGGGCGATCGGGTGGAAAACGCGTTTGTCTCAGGTCTGGAACTGGCGCTGGCCGTGGTTTAAACCTTAGACAAGGCATGGTGGCCCAATACATAGGGCGCTTTTCCCCCTCGCCCACCGGACCGCTGCACGCGGGCTCGCTGGTGGCGGCACTGGCCAGTTGGCTCGACGCCCGCGCCCACGCCGGCCAGTGGCTGGTGCGTATCGAAGACGTGGACACACCACGCTGCGTGGCTGGCATGGACCGGGTCATCCTGCAGCAACTGGCCGCGTGTGGCCTGCACGCGGACCAGCCGCCCGTGTGGCAATCGCAGCGCACCGGGCTCTACCAGCAGGCGCTGGACCAGTTGGTGGTGCAGGGACTGGCCTACCCCTGTGCCTGTTCACGCAAGGACATCGAAACCGCGCTGAGTCGTCTGGGCCAGGCGCGAGCACGCCACGGCGAGCTGGTTTATCCGGGCACCTGCCGCACCGGCTTACACGGCCGCGTGGGGCGCGCATGGCGGTTGCGCACTGATTTGTTTAAGCAAAATAAGCCTCTAGCCACCGTGGAATATACGCAAGAAGCTACTAATTTAATAGCATGCAACATCATCCACTGGACCGACCGCCGCCTGGGTGCGCAACAGCAGGACGTGCCAGCGCAGGTGGGTGATTTTGTGCTCAAGCGCTTTGACGGCTGCTTTACCTACCAGCTCGCCGTGGTGGTGGACGATGCGGCGCAGGGCATCACCGATGTGGTGCGCGGCGAGGATCTGGCGGACAACACGGCGCGGCAGATTCTGCTGCAGCAGTATTTGGGGCTGCCGACACCGCGCTACCTGCACACGCCACTGGTGCTGGGTGCCCATGGTGAGAAATTGTCGAAACAAAATGGCGCGCAGGCACTTGACACGACCGAGCCGCTGGCCGCGTTGAACCATGCCGCCCGCGTGCTGGGCTTGCCCGCTTGTAGTGGCAGCGTGGCGGGTGCACTGGAGGCCTGGGTTGAAGCTTGGGACGCCTGAGACTCAACGACAAGAACCACCGTCAACACGTAAACGACATCGCAACGGATTCAAGCCGGGCCAGCACTTCCGAACGCGTAGGCGGCACACACCCGCGGCGCATCACACACAAACTGGCGCTGGCAATGGCGCCGCCCAGCAGCTTCTTGGCTACCTCTTCAGAAACGAACGCACTTCCCCAATCCGCAGGCAACTCGTGCCCCAGCATGGCCGCAACCAGCCCGGCCAGAAAGCAGTCGCCCGCACCCACGGTGTCCACGACCGCTACAGGCTCCAACTCGCGCGCCTGAAACACCTGACCCGCACGCGTCAGCAACGCGGCCCCCTGCGCGCCCAGGGTAAGCGCCAGCACGCTGGCTCGGCTGCTTTGCAGCAGGTGTTGCGCCTGGGCCAGAGCGCCGGCTCCGGGCAAATTCAGGCCAGCCAGGTCCTCGTCACTGGCTTTGATCACATCGGCGAACTGCAGCGCGGTCAGCACATGGCGGCGGTATTGCTCCTGGTGGGGCATGACCGACGGGCGCAAATTGGCATCAATCACCACGGTGCGTCCAGCCTGGCGCTGCGCGGCCAGCCACGGCAGATAGGTCTCGGCATCATCGGGGGAAAGCGCCAGCGCGCCGGTGCACACCAGCGACAGGGTTTCAACCCTGCTGCACGCTTGCTTCAGTGCCGCGGCCGAGGTGGCGCGGTCAGCCACGCCCTCGCGGTAAAACGCATAGTCCGGGTGGCCCTGTTCATCGACATTCACCACCGCCAATGAAGTGACCTGTGGCACCGCCTCCGGCACCGCCAGATGCACCCCAGCTTCCAGCAAACCTTGCGCCAGCCGTCGACCAAAACGATCCCGTGACAAGGGATTCAGGTACAGCGTGCCTATCCCTTGACGCGCCAGCGCCCTGGTGAGGTTGTAGACCGCACCACCCAGGCAGGGCTCAAACCGGCCATCGGCGTGGGCAATGAAATCAATCAGGGCCTCGCCCGCCGTGGCCACTTGAATAGAAGAATTTATTTGCAGCATGTAAGGGTTTTCCATAACTAAAACAACTTGATTTAGTAACAATGACAGGACTATAGTCCAGCCACGCTGATCGAACAAGCGTAATTTCCCGTAGCGGACACCACGGGAAAAGATGAGTCACTACAAGCACCCCGGCCGCAAGGTCTGCAACCAAGAAGGACATCACATGAAACTCTCTACCACCCTGATTCTGAGCACCCTGACCCTGGCCGCCAGCGCCGCCTTTGCCGCTGACCAGCCCGTCATCGGTTTGATCACCAAGACCGAAACCAACCCCTTCTTCGTCAAGATGAAGGAAGGCGCCCAGGCCGAGGCCAAGAAAGCCGGTGCCAAGCTGATGACCGCCACCGGCAAGAAGGACGGTGACACCGCCAGCCAGATCACCGCGCTGGAGAACATGGCCGCCGCAGGTGCCAAGACGATTCTGATTACCTCCACGGGCGACGCCATCATCCCGACCGTGAAAAAAGTGCAGGCCAAGGGCGTTCAAGTGATTGCGCTGGACAGCCCGTTTGACGGCGCGGATGCCCTGTTTGCCACCGACAACTACAAAGCCGGCGTGCTGATCGGCCAGTATGCCAAGGCAGCCCTGGGCGACAAGCCCGCCAAGATCGCCATGCTCGATTTGTTCCCTGGCCACCCGGTGGGCGCACAACGCCACAACGGTTTCATGAGCGGCTTTGGCTTGAAGGCCAATGATGCCAAATCCAACGAACTCTCCAGCACCGCCGAGACGGTGTGCGCCGGCGACACCGACGGTAACCAGGCCAAGGGTCAGACCGCGATGGAAAACTGCCTGCAAAAGAACCCGGACATCAATGTGGTCTACACCATCAATGAACCCGCTGCCGCAGGTGCCTACAACGCGCTGAAAAAAGCCGGTAAGGAAAAAGGCGTGATCATTGTGTCGGTGGACGGCGGCTGCCAGGGTGTCAAGGACACCGCCGCCGGCAAGATTGCCGCCACCTCGCAGCAATACCCGCTGAAGATGGCCTCCATGGGTGTGGCTGCCGGGGTTGAATACGCCAAGACCGGCAAGAAGGTCTCTGGCTATGTGGACACTGGCGTGACGCTGATCGCCAACAAGGCAGTGACCGGTGTGGACAGCAAGGACACCAAGGTCGGCTTGGATCTGTGCTGGGGCAACAAGTAAGCTGCCAACAGCTTATAAAAAGACCGTCATTGCGAGGCGCGCAGCGACGCGGCAATCCAGACGCTCATGGATTGCCAGGCTGCGCTCGCCATGACGAAAAAACGATTCTTTGGCATTTCAAATTCTTGCCCCCCAAATTTTTCTACGGAGACAGTGATGTCCACGACAAACAAACGCCCCATTCCCTGGGGAGCGCTTGGCCCCTGGATCGCATTGGCGGTCACTTGCCTGTTTTTTGCCACCCAGTCAGCGCGCTTTTTGAGCGGCGAAAACCTGTCGCTGGTGCTGCAACAAGTGATGGTGGTAGGCGTATTGGCCATTGGCCAGACCCTGATCATTCTGACCGCCGGCATTGACCTGTCGTGCGGCATGGTGATGGCCCTGGGCGGCGTTGTCATGACCAAATTTGCCGTCGACTACGGCCTGAACCCCTACGCGGCCATTGCCTGCGGCCTGGGCGTGACCACCGGTTTTGGCCTGCTCAACGGCCTGCTGGTGACGCGCATCAAACTGCCTCCTTTCATCGTGACGCTGGGCACCCTGAACATTGCCTTTGCCATCACCCAGATCTACTCTGAGTCTCAAACCATCACCAACCTGCCCAGCGTCATGACCGCGCTGGGAGAGACCTTCAATCTTGGCAGCACCGAAGTCAGCCTGGGCACGGTGACGATGTTGCTGCTGTACGCCATGGCCTGGTTTGTGCTGCGCGAAACCGCGCCGGGACGCCACCTGTACGCCGTGGGCAACAACCCGGAAGCGGCGCGCCTGACCGGCATCAGCGTGGACCGGGTGCTGGTGATTGTTTACTCGCTGGCCGGCCTGTTTTACGGCATTGCCGCCATGCTGTCGGTAGCGCGCACGGGGGTGGGCGACCCCAACGCCGGGCAAACCGAAAACCTCGATGCAATCACCGCGGTGGTGCTGGGCGGCACCAGCCTGTTTGGCGGTCGCGGCATTATTTTGGGCTCCCTGGTGGGGGCGGTGATTGTGGGTGTGTTCCGCAACGGCCTGACCCTGATGGGTGTGGCCTCGGTGTACCAGACATTGATCACCGGTATTTTGGTGATTCTGGCTGTCGCTGCCGACCAGATGTCGCGCAAGGGAGCACGCTGATGAACACGTCCACGTCAAAACCACTCGTGATGCAGACCAAGGGCATCGTCAAACGCTACGGCCAGGTGACCGCGCTGGACGGTACCGACTTTGAACTACGCGCGGGAGAAATCATGGCCATCATTGGCGACAACGGCGCGGGAAAATCGTCGCTGATCAAGACCCTGTCAGGTGCCTCTGTGCCCGATGAAGGCGAGATCTTTCTTGACGGCAAATCTGTGCACTTCAAGTCGCCCATCGATGCCCGCCGCGCCGGCATCGAGACGGTCTACCAGGACTTGGCGGTGGCCCCGGCCATGAGTATTGCCGAGAACCTGTTCCTGGGCCGCGAACTCATCAGGCCCGGCCTGCTGGGCCACCTGCTGCAACTGCTGGACAAGAAAGAAATGCTGGCGCAGGCGATTGCACGCATGCAGGAACTCAAGGTTGGCATCCGCTCCATGACACAGGCGGTGGAAACCCTGTCGGGTGGCCAACGGCAGTGCGTGGCCGTGGCCCGCGCGGCCGCCTTTGCCCAGCATGTGGTGATCATGGACGAGCCCACCGCTGCGTTGGGCGTGAAAGAAGGCAACATGGTGCTGGAGCTGATTCGCCGGGTACGCGACAAGGGCCTGCCGGTGATTCTGATCAGCCACAACATGCCACACGTGTTTGAGGTGGCGGACCGCATCCACATCCAGCGCCTGGGTAAACGCGCCGCGGTGGTCAACCCCAAAACCATCAGCATGAGCGACACCGTGGCCGTGATGACAGGGGCCAAGACGGTGGACGAACTGCCCGCCAACGCCCACGCCTGAAGGCCCACCATGCTCAAAGGAATCAACCCCCTGCTCACCCCCGAGCTGCTGAAAATCCTGATGGAAATGGGCCACGACGACGCGCTGGTGCTGGGTGACGCCAACTTCACCGCCATGCGGTTTGCCGCAGGCAAACCGGTGATCAGGCTGCCGGGCACGTCCATGGCGCAAGTGACGCAGGCGATCACCTCGGTGTTGCCATTGGCGGCTGACGTGGCTCATCCGGTGGCTTTCATGCAGGCCAGCGGCACAGAGCCCCCTGCCCTGTCGGCCCTGCAACGCGAGGTGCTGGCGCTCGTCGAGCCTGAGCTGCGCAGCGGCCAAAGCGCAGAGCCCCTGGAGCGCTTTGCGTTTTATGAGCGCGCTCGCGCGGCCTACGCCTATGTGATGACCGGCGAGCTGCAACCGTTTGGCAACTTTATTTTGCGCAAAGGTGCCATCGGTGAGAATCTACGCCCATGACCCCACCGCGCGCCGCCCCAACCGCTGAAGCTCCTGCCCTGCTGCGCCCGCGTGGCTCCAACCACGTGGGCATGCGCCAGTTCAATGAGCGGGTGGTACTGCAGGCGATCCGGCTCAACGGCAGTCTGCCCAAAGCGGATTTGGCGCGTCTTACCGGCCTCACCGCGCAAACCATCGGACTCATCACCACCCGGCTGGTCGAGGACGGTTTGATTCTCAAGCAAGACCGCGTGCGCGGGCGCATTGGGCAACCCTCGGTACCGCTGTCGCTCAACCCGGACGGCGCGTTTGCCATTGGCATCAAGATTGGACGGCGCAGTGCCGACTGGTTGATGGTGGACTTCTGCGGCCAGGTGCGCCAGCGCCAAAGCCTGGACTATGCCTTTCCCGATGCCCATTCGCTGCTACCCGACATCAAGGAGCGACTGCAGGCCATGGGTGACCAACTCGGTGCTTTGAAAGACCGCCTGGTCGGCGTGGGCGTGGCGGCCCCCTTTCAACTGGGCGGCTGGCACAAGATGCTGGGCCTGTCCGAGGCCCAGTCAGAAACCTGGAACCAGATTGACCTGCGTGCCCAAGTGCAGGCCATGACCAACACACCCGTCAGCTTTGCCAAAGACACCTCGGCTGCTTGTGTGGCCGAACTGGTGGCCGGGCGCGGGCGCGACCTGAAGAATTTTTTATATGTGTTTGTCGACACCTTTGTGGGCGGCGGGCTGGTCATCAACTCGCACTTGCATGGCGGTTTACACGGCAATGCGGGAGCGGTGGCCTCGCTGCCCTGCGGCATGGCACAGGGCGACACACCGCCCCCACAACTGATTCACCATGCGTCGCTGTGGGAACTGGAGCAGCGCCTGACGGCCAAGGGGCTGGACCCCCACGCCGCCTATGACGACCGCGCCCTGGCGACGCCGTTTGAGGCTGAAACCCAGGCGTGGCTCAAGCAGGCCGCCAACGCGCTGGCCCATGCGGTGGTGAGTGGCACGGCATTTCTGGACATCGACGCGGTGGTGATCGACGGCTCGTTTTGCCGACCGCTGCTGACCCTCCTGATCGCGCAAACCCAGCAAGCACTCAAGCGCTACAACTGGGAGGGCCTGTGGCCTGCCAACGTGATCGCGGGCAATGTGGGCCCTGATGCCCGCGCACTGGGCGGCGCGCTGATGCCGCTGCACGCCAACTTTGCGCCCGATCAGGACTTGTTCTTGAAAGTTGGCGCTTAAGCTGATATTTGCCGGGCACAAAAAAGATTCTTCGTTGGGCCGCGTGCCGGACCTGCCCGCTGGCAGCGCCGGCGCGGCGCGCAAGTCGGGGATTTCCCAGTTGAGCGAGCGGGTTGCGCCGGTGACCCAATCGGCCTATTCTTCAGACTGATGGCGCAACAAGCGCAACACCTCAGCGGAGGATTCCATGAACCAGTCAAACACAAAAATGCAGCGTCTGGCCGTTATATTTGTGTTCGCCAACCTGCTGTTCAACTACCCCCTGCTGGCGCTGTTCAACCGCGCCAGCATGCTGGGCGGCATTCCACTGCTGTATGTCTATGTGTTTGTTGCCTGGGCCTTGCTGATCGGCCTGCTGGCGCTCGTGATCGAGAGGAGATAGCGCCATGGGCAGCGAAGGTCGGATCCCTCTGCCGGTCTTCGAGGACTGAATCATGTCGGCCTGGGTCATCCTTTTCTCCGTCGCAGTCTATCTGGGACTGCTCTTCTTCATCGCCTACCGCGGCGACAAGGCGGCCGATGCCGGACGCAGCCTGATCGCCAGCCCCTATGTGTATGCCCTCTCACTGGGCGTCTACACCTCCGCCTGGACCTTCTACGGCAGCGTCGGGCGCGCCGCCACCAGCGGTATTGGCTTCCTTCCCGTCTATCTCGGACCCACCGTCATGATCGCCCTGTGGTGGATGGTACTGCGCAAGATCATCCGAATCTCCAAGGACAACCGCATCACATCGCTGGCCGATTTCATTTCATCACGCTACGGCAAGAGTGCGGCGCTGGCCGGATTGGTCACGGTGATCGCATTGGTCGGCGTCACACCCTACATTTCGCTGCAACTGAAGGCGATTTCCACCAGCTTCGGCATCCTGCGCAGCTACCCCGACATCCTGTTGCTGGCACCGCCGCAGCCGCCGCAGAGCATCTGGCACGACACGGCGTTTTACGCGGCCCTGATCCTGGCGGCGTTCACCATCGTTTTCGGCACCCGCAAGATCGACGCCGCAGAGCGTCACGAGGGCCTGGTGGCCGCGATTGCCTTCGAGTCGTTGGTCAAGCTGCTGGCCTTTCTAGCAGTCGGCATCTTCGTCACCTGGGGCATGTATGACGGCGTGCGTGACATCTTCGCCCGTGCCGCGCAAGTGCCGCGCATCGCTGAAGTCTTCACCATTGGCGGCTCGACCGAGGCCTACCGCGGCTGGACCTCGCCCGCCGACGCTGCCACTCGGCTGGCGTTGGCACCGGGCACAGTCATGGACATCTACCAGAGCTGGGCCGAGCTGTTCTCGACAGCCTTCGTCGGGATGCTGGCCATCATGTTCCTGCCGCGCCAGTTCCAGATCGCCGTCGTTGAGAATGTCGACGAGGCACATCTGAACAAGGCGATCTGGCTCTTTCCCCTTTACCTCTTCCTGTTCTCCCTCTTCGTCCTGCCAATCGCCATGGGCGGCCTGTTGCATTTTGGCACCAGCGTCAATCCTGATGCCTTCGTCCTGACCCTGCCCCTGGCCGGACAGCAGAAAGCACTGGCGCTGCTGGTCTTCCTCGGCGGCTTCTCGGCCGCCACCGGCATGGTGATCGTCGAGAGCATCGCCCTGTCGACCATGGTCTGCAACGACCTGGTCATGCCGATCTTGCTGCGCATCAAGGCGCTGCGTCTGACCGAGCGCGCCGATATCTCCGCCCTGCTGCTGGCGATCCGTCGCATCACCATCGTGCTCGGCCTGCTGCTCGGCTACACCTATTACCGGCTGGCAGGCGAGGCTTACGCGCTGGTGTCGATTGGCCTCATTTCCTTCGCCGCCGTCGCCCAGTTCGCCCCGGCGCTGCTGGGCGGCATCTACTGGAAGGGCGGTACGCGAAGCGGCGCACTGTCCGGGCTAGGCGCCGGCTTCCTGGTCTGGGCCTATACGCTGATGCTGCCGGCTTTCGCCCGCTCCGGCTGGCTGCCCATGGCGCTGCTGGAACACGGGCCGTTTGCCATCGCGCAGCTGCGCCCGCTTGCCCTGTTCGGCCTGGACGGGCTCGACGAAATCAGCCACGCCATGCTCTGGAGCATGCTGGCCAACGTCGGCGCCTACCTGACGGTGTCGATCATGAGCGGGCAGAGCCTGGTCGAACAGACGCAGGCAGCGCTGTTCGTCGACGTCTTCAAGCATGGCCGCGGCGCCGAGAGGGTCTGGCGCGCGAGCGGCTCGCTGCTCGATCTGCACACGCTGATGGTGCGTTTTCTTGGCGCCGAGAACGCCCGCCAGGCGCTCGTTGCCTACGCCCGCCAGCGCGGCCTGGAATGGCCGCAGGAGATCGACGCCGAGCTGTCGCGTTACTGCGAGGCGCAACTGGCGGGCGCCATCGGCACCGCCTCGGCAAGGGTCATGATTGCGTCAGTGATCGAGGAAGAACTGCTGCGCGACAGCCTCACCGGTCTGCCCAACCGCGCGCTGCTTCTGACCCGGATCGACGATGCCATGAAACGCATCCAGATCGAATCCAGGCGCGGCTTTGCGCTGGTGTTCCTCACGCTTGACCGCTTCCGCACGATCACCGACAGCCTGGGCGGCGCCTACGGCGACCAGTTGCTGATCGCCATCGCGCAACGCCTGGGTACCGGCCTGCGCCCCGGTGACACGATCGCCCGCATCGGCGGCGAAAGCTTCGCCATCCTCCTCGACGAAACCAAGGACGCAGAGGTGGCGGCACGTTACGCCGAGCAGCTGCAATCTGCGCTGGCGGTCGGCTTCAACCTGGAGGGGCATGAACTATTCACGACCGCCAGCATCGGCATCGTTCTTGGCCACTCGGGCTACGTCGACGCCGGCGAGCTCCTGCGCGACGCCGAGACGGCCAGCCACAACGCCGAGCGGCGCGGCGGGGCGTGCTACGAGTTGTTCGCCGCCGATATGCGCGAGCGTGTCGTCGCTCTTCTCGAAATGGAAACCGAGTTGCGCCGGGCAGTGGCGCACGGCGAGGAATTCCTTGTCTATTACCAGCCCGTGGTGTCGCTGCAAACGGGCCGGCTGGCGGGTTTCGAGGCCCTCGTTCGCATGCGTCGCCCCGATGGCAAACTGGTACCACCGAGCGAATTTATCCCGCTCACCGAGGAGACCGGCCTCATCGTCTCAATCGGTCGCTGGGTGTTGACCGAGGCCTGCCGCCAGATGCACAGCTGGCAGCAACGCTACCCGGATCACCCGCCCATGCAGATCAGCGTCAACCTTGCCGGGCGGCAGTTCACCCAGCCCGCCCTGCTGCAGCAAATCGAAGCCGCGTTGGCGGAAACCGGCCTGGCCACCAGCAGTCTCAAGCTCGAAGTGACCGAGACCCTGCTCATGGCGCACGCCGAGGAGGCGGCGGTGGCGCTGGAGAAATTAAGCGCCCTTGGGATCAAGCTGCTGATGGACGACTTCGGCACCGGTTATTCATCGCTGTCCTACCTGTACCGTTTTCCGATCAACACACTGAAAATCGACGCCTCGTTCGTGCGCCGCATGGACGTTGACCGCAAGAGCGCCGACATCATCCAGAGCATCGTCACCCTGGCCCATGCCCTGAACATGGACATCATTGCCGAGGGGGTGGAGAATGCCGCGCAGTTGGCACAGTTACGGGCGCTGCAGGTGGAATACGGGCAGGGCTACCATTTTGGCCAGCCGCTCGATGCGGCGGCGGCCGAAGCGATGATCGTCGCCCGGCCGGTCTGGTAGCCAGCGCCCGGGGGATTGAGCCCGCCATCGTCTCTACAATCCTGTCCCGTGAACGATACAAACCGCACCCAACCGACCTCCCCTGACAACCCAAGCCTTGCGCGCCAACCCCGCATCCGGGGCCGCGTGCCGGAGGGCGTGGCCTTTCCGAAAGAAATCAAGAGTTTTGTGCGCCGCGCCGGTCGCACCACCACCGGCCAGGCCAAGGCCCTGGAGGACATGGGGCCCCAATTCCTGTTGCCCTACCAAACAAGTGCTATTGATTTTATAGCTACTTACGCAGATTCGACGGGGGCTAGAGGCAATAATGATATAAATCCCGGGCCAGTCATCCTGGAAATCGGCTTCGGCATGGGCGAAGCCACCGCCCATATCGCGGCCCTGATGCCGGAGAAAAACTTCCTGTGCTGCGAGGTGCACGAGCCTGGTGTGGGTGCGCTGCTCAAGCGCATTGGCGAGCAGGGCCTGCGCAACATCCGCATCGTGGCCCACGACGCCGTCGAGGTCATCGACCACATGCTGCCGCTGCAAAGCCTGGACGGTGTGCACATTTTCTTCCCCGACCCGTGGCACAAGAAGAAGCACAACAAGCGCCGTTTGATTCAAAGCGCCCTCATTGCCAAACTGGCCGCACGCCTGAAGGTCGGCGGCTACATCCACTGCGCCACCGACTGGCAGCCCTACGCCGAGCAGATTCTGGAAGTGCTGAGCAAGGAGCCGCTGCTGAAGAACACGGCCACACAAACTCACCCGGAGCTGGCAGGCTACGCGCCCAAGCCCTATTACCGCCCGCTGACCAAGTTTGAAAACCGCGGTATCAAACTCGGGCACGGCGTGTGGGATATCGTGTTTGAGCGGGTCTGACTTCATCAAGCCGCCCGCCCGCAACGGCGTCGGGCCCAGCTGCATCGGGCTGCCCGCCGGCGCCTGGCCCACCACCCTTGATTTCTTGACCGAGCGCTTTTCCGCCATCCCTCGGGACGTCTGGCACCAGCGCATGGCGCAGGGCGATGTGGTCGATGAGCACGGCGTGCAGCTCGCGCCCCACAGCGCCTACCAGGGCCACAGAAGGGTCTACTACTACCGCGCGGTGCCGGATGAGCCGCGCATCCCGTTTGATGAGGTGATCCTGTTCCAGGACGAGCAGCTGATCGTGGTCGACAAGCCGCATTTTTTACCCGTGATGCCCTCGGGCGGCTACCTGGCAGAGACCGTGCTGGTGCGACTGAAGCAAAAACTGGGCATCGACACGCTGGTGCCGGTGCATCGCATTGACCGCGACACCGCCGGGCTGGTGATGTTCTCCGTGCAGCCCGAAACCCGGGCCGCCTACCACGCGCTGTTCAGCCAGCGCAGCGTCAAAAAGACCTACGAAGCGATTGCCCCGTGGCGCGAGGGTTTGGCGCTGCCGATGACGCGCCAAAGCCGCATCGTCGAGGCCGGCCACTTCATGCTGCAGCACGAGGTCAGCGGCCCGCCCAACACCGTGACCCGGATTGAGGTGCTGCAAGTGCAGGGCGGCCTGGCCCGCTACCAGCTCCAACCCGTCACCGGCAAACGCCACCAGTTGCGTGTGCACATGGCGGCTTTGGGCCTGCCGATTCTGGGCGATGGCCTGTACCCTACCCTCACACCCGAAGGACAAGTTGACTACGAGCACCCCCTGCAACTGCTGGCCCGGCGCATTGAGTTTGTCGACCCGGTCAGCGGGCAAGCCCGGCAGTTTGAGAGCCGGCGCAGCTTGATGAGCCTGGCGTGACGCTCCTTATTTGATTTGAGCCTGGCTTTTTTTACCACCAACAGAATGCAACTTTTTTTTCGTCAGGCCGGCCAACAGGCGTCCCGGCCCATCGTCTGGCTGATCGGCTTTTTTGCCTTTCTGAATGTCTACTCCATGCAGGCGGTGCTGCCCATGGTGATGCAGGATTTTCACGCCTCACCCGTGCAAGCCGGGTTGACGGTGGGGGCAACCGTGCTGGCGGTGGCGCTCGTATCTCCCTTCATGGGCATGCTCTCCGACGCCTTCGGACGCAAAGTCATCATCTGCGCCTCCCTGTTCGCCCTGACGGTGCCGACGGCCCTGATCCCTGTGGCCGGCAGCCTGAACGCGCTGATTTTCCTGCGCTTCCTTCAGGGGCTGGCGGTTCCTGGCATCGTGGTGGTCCTGATCGCCTACCTGTCCGAGGAATTCCATTCGGGCGGGGTCGCCCGTATGACCGCCACCTATGTGGGCGGCACCGTCATGGGTGGCTTTTGCGGCCGTTTTATCACGGGCCACGCCGGTCATTTGTTGGGCTGGCGCGGTGCGTTCGTCACGCTGGCCCTACTGAATCTTTTTGGGGCTTTGCTGGTGCTGTGGCTGCTGCCTCCCTCGCGTTACTTTGTTGCCAACCGAAATATCAGAGCGGGGTTTGGCACGCTGTGGCGTCACCTGCATCACAAGCGACTGATGGCGGCTTGTGCCGTGGGTTTCTGCGTGCTGTTCTCGCTGGTGGGCACTTTCACCTATGTCAACCTGCACCTGGCATCAAGCCCTTTCAATCTCTCTTCCGCTGGCTTGGCCAATGTTTTCAGCGTCTATCTGGTGGGTGTTCTGGCGACCCCGCTGGCAGGGCCGTATGTTGTCCGGTTCGGTTTTCTGAGGTCACTCCTGGGGGCTTTGGCCCTGTCCGCCGCTGGCTTGTCGCTGACCCTGTTGCCCTCCTTGACTGCGGTCATCATCGGCCTGACGGTGTGTTCAACAGGCGTCTTCATTTGCCAGTCGGCCACCCTCAGCGCGATCGCTCAAAACGTCAGCGAGGGACGCTCCCTGGCCACGGGCATTTACTACATGAGCTACTACGCGGGCGGCGCGGCTGGCTCATTGCTGGCTGGGATGGCCTACGAAGGCTGGGGTTGGGGCGGCTCGGTGTTGTCCATCGCACTGATGCAGGCGCTGGCCGCCGTCATTGCAGCTGTCGCCTGGCGTCAGCCAGCTCAAAGCGGGGGTTGAAATGCCCATTGCCCAACCGGCAGGACTGGCGCCTTGTCGGGTTATCAGACGCCCGCGATAACCGCCTCAATTTCTGCGAAGGTTCTCGCCATTTCGTGCCCGTGTAACTGCACCCCCAGCTGACGCGCAATTTGCGAGGCCGAAAATATTCCAAGCAAATATTGTTTTTCATCCTTGCCCTGGCCCACCACGATGGCGTGGACCCTGCCATCTGCTTTCAATGAGGCCACGATGTTTCCCACTGAAGCCTTCTTGACTTCCTCAATATCCAGAGCATCCATTTTTTCCACAGGCACCATCACATCGGCAACGCGCAGTTCACTGCGCTTGGTTTGACGAGCTTGGGCCACCAGCACGGGCTTTTCCCCGAGGGCATCGACGGTCGTGATCACGCCGATGATGTTGTGGGTCTCCCCGACCACAAATAGCAACCTCACGCCGCGCACCAGCATGGAGTGGTTCGCTTCATCCAGAGAGGCGTCTGCGTTGATGGTGGCCGAAGGCACCTGTGAAAGGTCGGTCATGACAAGAATGGCGGCAGAATCGACGTTAACGACTGGCGGATTGAATGCCTCCAGCAGATAACAACCCTTGGAGGAAACCGATGTCTTTGGCAGGGGCCGGAATTGCGCGTCTTCGCTCATGTTTGCACCTTGGAGTAAATGGATTTTTCGATTAGTTGTGGAGGTCTGTCATTCCGTGTCAGCGGTCATTCACCGCGAAATCGCAGCCAGCTTCTTTTGGCTAGCTGCTTTGCGGCGCTTCACAACCATTTTCAAGCGGTCAAACAGAGTGCCGAGGGTAGCTACGTAACTTGTTGTCGTCAACCGGTCCGCATCGGCTTGCCGCCGGATACGCTGGACATTCTGCTTCCCAAGCTGTACCTGCAGACTGCGACCCGTTCAGCCGAAGCGATGAACCCTACATACCTTGGCCACGCTACCGATCTTCAAGGTACGCCCTGGATGTACCGTCGTTCTCGGCTCCCTCCGCTCTCCAGACGAAATGAGGCTAAGGCGGGTGTTTTCGACTCGAAACGCCCCATGGATGCCGAAGGCAAGACGGTACTCTTGCTGCGAACGGTAGCAATCGAGCTTCGACATTGCTATCCTTTCTGGGAGCGCCCAATCTACGATTGGCGGCTCGTCCGGCATGTAGTACTTGACCTCGCCATGAACAAGCATCTTGCTCTTAACAGACGGCCTTCGCAGCAGGGCAGCGCGAACGCCCGCGATGAGCTTTGTAGGATTGGTGATTTCTACACATGCGTTCGCTTGGAATTGAGCTGCCAACTCGGCGCTGAGCACGGTACTGAGGCAGAAGATGAAGATGTCGTCTTCGTTTGCCGTTGACTCAAACGAATGAGACAGAACCCGCGTCTCGCGTGTTGCGACAAGCGTTATCTCAAGCCCCTTCGCCGGACGATAGAGCTTTGTTCCTTCAAATTCATCGCCACGTACTTGCCCATCTTCGTAGTCGCGGAAGTACGACAGCGCTCGAAACAGGATCGCGCCCTCTCGGACGAAGGCGTCCACGTACTTCGCGGGTAGGTACTTGTAGAGGCTAGGCACGGGACGGGTCTAACGTCAAGTCAACCGCAAACCGCTGCGGCATAAATCGGCAAAATCACCAAGCGAAGCACCCGCCCTGCACGCAAACCTTGCTCGCCTAAAAGCAGCGGCAAACCCGGCGTCTGGGTTGTTTTGAAATCCGGCATGCTTCCTGCGTTTAGTCGTTCTTTTGAGTTCTACCAACTGTACCCGACCGGGTGAGTCTGCGAATTCAGCGTGGCACGGCATTCAGCCAACGCAAGTCGGTTTGATGTGCAAAACAAGAACTTCATATACTTGGATGAATAAAGACAAGATATCCATCTAACCACCGTATTTATTAACAAAGATGCTACTTTATCAGTAGCAATTTAGTCGTAAAAAACTGCATTGAAGTGCATTCAATGCACATATAAACCAACGTCTATTCCAGCACCGCCAACATTTCCGCACCCCAAGCAATCGACCCTTCCTCCAACAGAATGCCTTTTTTCAGGATCATGTGGTGGATGCGGGCCTCGCGGGACAAGGGCTTGCCGTGCAGAAAATCGCGCTGCTCGATGGCGCGGTAGTGCGCCAGTTTTTCCTGGTGCAGAGCGATGCGCCGGCGCAGTTCGTCGCGCAAATCGATCTCGCCCAAAGCGGCGTCGGCCCTGAGCTTGACCATGAACTCGTCGCGCAAATCCATGGGCGCAGAGGGCTCGCAGGCCCAGCGTGCCAGCTCGGCGCGGCCAGCGCTCAGCACCCGGTACTCGCGCTTGCGGGTCTTGCCGGCGTCGGGTGCGCTGCTGGACTCGATCCACCCGGCCGCCTCCATGCGGGCCAGCTCGCGGTAAATCTGCTGGTGCGTGGCGTGCCAGAAATAGCCAATGGACTTGTCAAAGCGGCGCGCCAGGTCGTAGCCGGAGGACGACTTTTCAATCAGCGAGGTCAATACGGCGTGGGCTAATGACATGGGAATCTGGACATGGGAACTTCACAGTGCGGCAGGAATTTCTGTCAGCCAGTCTAAGCGCATGAGCACAACTATGCAACTGGTTGCATAAAAATCAGAGTTGCCATAAACTTCTGCAACTGGTTGCATAGTTGCCCCGCGCAATGGACTTGTTGCAGCCTTTCGACCACCTTGACCTTTTTGAATGAGGACAACTTCATGAGCACCTACCCCCACCTGCTTAGCCCCCTCGACCTGGGCTTTACCACCCTGCCCAACCGGGTGCTGATGGGCTCCATGCACGTCGGGCTGGAAGAAGCCAAAGACGGCTTTGCCCGCATGGCCGCGTTCTACGCCGAGCGTGCGGCGGGTGGTGTCGGCCTGATCGTGACCGGTGGCATTGCCCCCAACGACCGCGCCCGCCCGATGCCGGGCGGTGCGCGCCTGACGACCGAAGAAGAAGCCGCCAAACACAAAGTGGTCACACAGGCCGTGCATGACGCCGGCGGCAAGATTGCGATGCAAATCCTGCACTTTGGCCGCTACGCCTACCACCCCGATCTGGTGGCGCCCAGTGCATTGCAAGCCCCGATCAACCCATTCCGCCCCAACCCGCTCTCTACCGACGAAGTGGTGCAAACCATTGACGACTTTGTGCGCTGCGCGGCACTGGCGCAATCGGCCGGTTACGACGGTGTCGAAATCATGGGCTCCGAAGGCTATCTGCTCAACGAGTTCGTCGCCGCGCGCACCAACCAGCGCGATGACGAATGGGGCGGCAGTTATGAGAACCGCATTCGCTTTCCGCTCGAGATCGTGCGCCGCACACGCGAGCGCGTCGGCAAGAACTTCATCATCATCTATCGCCTCTCGATGCTCGACCTGGTGGAAGGCGGCTCGACGCTGGACGAGGTGGTGCAACTGGCGCAAGCGATCGAGGCGGCCGGTGCCACCATCATCAACACCGGCGTGGGCTGGCACGAGGCACGCATCCCCACCATTGCGACCAAAGTGCCCCGTGCTGCCTGGGCCTGGGTCACGAAAAAGCTCATGGGCAAGGTCGGCATTCCGCTGGTCGCCACCAACCGCATCAACACGCCCGACGTGGCCGAGCAGTTGCTGGCTGACGGTTTCTGCAACATGGTGTCGATGGCGCGCCCCTTCCTGGCCGACCCGCTGTTTGTGCGCAAAGCCGAACAGGGCAAGGCGGACGAGATCAACACCTGCATCGGCTGCAACCAGGCCTGCCTGGACCACACGTTTGGCGGCAAGATCACCTCCTGCCTGGTGAACCCGCGCGCCTGCCATGAGACGCTGCTCAACATCGTGCCCGCCAAGACGCGCGGCAGCATCGCGGTGGTGGGCGCAGGCCCGGCCGGTTTGGCCTTTGCCATCACCGCCGCGCAACGCGGCTTTGAGGTCACGCTGTTTGACGCAGCATCCGAGATTGGCGGCCAGTTCAACATCGCCAAGCAGGTGCCGGGCAAGGAAGAGTTTGTCGAGACCCTGCGCTTCTTTGGCCGCCAGATTGAACTGACCGGCGTGAAGCTGAAACTCAATGCCCGAGTCAGCGCGCAGGAGCTGCTCAAAGGTGGCTACACCCATATCGTGCTGGCCACAGGTGTCACACCGCGCACACCGGCCATCGAGGGCATCGACCATCCGAAAGTGGTGGGCTACCTGGACGTGCTGCGCGACAAGTGCGCCGTGGGCCACACCGTGGCGCTGATTGGCGCGGGCGGCATCGGCTTTGACGTGGCTGAATTTCTGCTGCACAGCGGCACCAGCCCGAGTCTGGACCCGACCAAGTTTTTCGCCGAGTGGGGCGTGGACACCAACTACAGCACGCGCGGCGGCTTGACAGCACCACACATTGAAAAGAGCCCGCGCAAGGTTTACCTGCTGCAGCGCAAGACCAGCAAGGTGGGCGACGGCCTGGGCAAGACCACCGGCTGGATTCACCGCACGTCACTGAAGAACCGCCAGGTCGAGATGCTGGCGGGCGTGACTTACCGCAAGGTGGACGACGCCGGCCTGCACATCACCGTGGATGAGCGCGAGATGACCATTCCCGCCGACACCGTGGTGATCTGCGCCGGCCAGGACCCGCAGCGCGAATTGCAGGCTGCGCTGGCGGCCGCCGGCTGCAGCGTGCACCTGATCGGCGGCGCCGACAAGGCCGCCGAACTGGACGCCAAACGCGCCATCAAACAGGGCACCGAGCTGGCCGTGGCACTGGAAGGCGCAGGCACCGGGGCCGACACCGCGCCCGCTGCGAAACAGCAACAAGGCGTGCAACCCGCCGTGGCGGCTTCGCTAAAAAAGTGGCACACCATGGTGGCCCAAGGTGATGTGAGCGAGCTCTCCAGCATCCTGCACCCCAAGGCCGTCTTTCGCTCGCCCATGGCGCACACGCCGTACGCCAGTGCGCAGGCGGTGCAACTCATTTTGGGCACCGTGGTCAAGGTGTTTGAAGACTTCAGCTACCACCGCGAGCTGGCCAGCGCGGACGGTCTGAGTGTGGTGCTGGAATTCAGCGCCCGGGTGGGCGACAAGGCGCTCAAGGGCATCGACCTGATTCAATTCGACGCCGAGGGGAAAATCGTTGACTTTGAAGTCATGGTACGCCCCATGAGCGGCCTGCAAGCGCTGGGCGATGAAATGGGCAAGCGTCTGGCGCCTTATCTAAGCGCCTACAAAGCTGCCAAAACCCAATAATCTGCAACCCGCATCGAGGAACAAGACATGAGCTACGAGACACTTTCCGTCACCCTGGAAAACTACATCGCCACCGTGCGCCTGAACCGGCCCGAGAAGGCCAACGCCATGAACGCCACCATGTGGCAGGAGATCCGCAAGGCGTTCCAGTGGGTCGATGAAACGCCCGAGGCGCGCGTGGCCATTCTGGAAGGCGAAGGCAAGCTCTTCACCGCTGGCATCGACCTGCAAATGATGATGGGGCTGGGCCCGCAAATTCAAAACGAATGCGATGGCCGCACCCGAGAAGCCTTGCGCCGCGTCATCCTCGATCTGCAGGACACCTTGACCAGCCTGGAGCGCTGCCGCAAGCCGGTGCTGGCTGCGATTCACGGCGCCTGCGTCGGTGGCGGCATTGACCTGATCACCTGCGCCGACATGCGCTACTGCTCGGCGGACGCCTACTTCACCATCAAGGAAATCGACATCGGCATGACCGCCGACGTGGGTACGCTGCAGCGCCTGCCCAAACTGATTGGCGAAGGCATGGCACGCGAGCTGGCCTACACCGGCCGCAAGTTCAGCGCCGAAGAAGCGCGCGAGATGCGCTTGGTGAATCGGGTGTTTGAATCCCGCGAAGCGCTGCACGCGGGTGTGCTGGAGATTGCCACCAGCATCGCCGCCAAGTCGCCGCTGTCGATTCGCGGCACCAAGGAAATGATCACCTATGCGCGTGACCACTCGGTAGCCGACGGCCTGAACTACATTGCCACCTGGAACGCGGCCATGCTGATGAGCAAAGACCTGCAGGAAGCGATGATGGCCAACCTGGGCAAACGCGCGGCTGAATTCAAGCATTGATCTGGATGACGCTGGTCGTGGTTGAACCAGCTGGTCCGGCGCTACACTGGTCGACGAATTCGCTGGAATACCAACACGAGAGCCGCCCATCCATGGACCACCCTTCCCCCAAATCCGTCTTGATCGTCGACGACAGCCGTGTCTCACGCTTGCTGATCAGGTCCCTGATCCTGGCCCAGTTTCCGCACTGGACCGTCACTGAGGCGGTAAGCGGAGACGAAGCGCTGGCACTGGCCGCGGCGCGGCCCTTTGATTACTGCACCATGGACATCAACATGCCGGGCCTGCAGGGAACCGAGGCCACCGAGCAGTTGCTGAAAATGCAGCCGACCGTGCGCGTCGCCCTGTTCTCGGCGAATATTCAGGAATCGCAACAGATTCGCGCCACGCAGTTGGGTGCGCAGTTCGTGGCCAAGCCGGTGACCCCCAAATCGGTGGCCCTGGCACTGGCCTATTTTCAGGGGTAAGACTGATGACGATCACTGGCGCCCAGCTCGACGCATTGACCGAGATATTCAACATTGGCGCCGGGCGCGCGGCGTCCAGCCTGAGCGACATCGTGGGCGACGAAGTCCTGCTGTCGGTGCCCCGCGTCGAGTTTTACCGTGCCCACGAGGTCAACGCCAAAGTGTTGTCGCTTTCCTCGGCGCGACTCGGCTCGGTCAAACAAAAATTCAGGGGGCCGTTCAACCTGACAGCCTCCCTCTTGTTCACCGAAGAGCGGGCCCTGGAAATTGTGCAGGAGATGCTGGGCTCGCAAGTGCAGAAAGAGGACTTGGTCGAATATGAACAAGAGGCCATGTGCGAGGTCGGCAACATCATTTTGAACGCCTGCCTGTCGGCCATGGCGGACATGCTGGGCATTTCCTTTGAAAGCACGCTGCCCGAGTATTCGAGCGCTGAGCCCGACGTTGTCATTGAACGCCTGGTCGCCGACGCCGACAATCCATTGATGCTGGTTTTGCACATCAATATGCTGATCGAAAAGCGACGCAGCCAGGGAACCCTGATTTTCTGGTTGAGCTCCTCGTCTTTGCAGGAACTGATGCTTCATCTTGAACAGTTCGTCTCCCGTATCTAGCACTGCCCAAAAAATGGAACCTGAAAAACTCGATGGCGGCGCGAGCTGGCCACTGATCCTTGACGCCGTGGAGCTGGGTCTGGTGCTGGTGGACGCCGACGCGCGCGTGTTGCTGTGGAACGCCTGGCTGGCCCGCCACAGCGGGGTGAGCGCCCAGACAGCCCGCGGTCAGCCCTTGGCCGGCGTGTTTGGCGCGGGCCTGTCGGCCTCTTTTCTGACCGCGTTGAGCAACACCCTGCGCTACAGACTGCCGGTGGTGCTGTCCAATGTGCTGCACTTTTGCCCCCTGCCCCTGTACGCGCAGACACCAGCAGACGCAGCGGCCGCCCGGATGCCGCACGCCATCACCATGACACCATTGGTGCTGCCCCCATGGGGTGCCTGTTGTCTGATTCAGATCACCGATTCCAGCCGGGCAATTTCCCGCGAAAAAGTACTTCAAAGGCAATCAGAACGTCTCAACCGCGAGGTGATGACCGACAGTCTCACACGCGCCTTCAGTCGGGGCTTTTTCGACCATTTCTACCAGCAGGAATTCGCGCGGGCGCAAAGAAAAGGAACCAAGCTGTCGCTCATCATGATCGACGTGGATTACTTCAAGGACTACAACGATGCATATGGTCACCCTGCCGGCGACAAGGTGCTCATTGCCGTGGTACAGGCCCTTCAGGCCGTCCTGTTGCGTTCAACCGACAAGCTGGCCCGCTATGGGGGTGAAGAGTTTGCCGTCATACTGCCCGACTGCGGTGAGCACAAAGCGTTGGCAATTGCCGAACTGCTCCGGACCGCGGTTCTGGCGCTCAATCTGCCGCATCGAAAATCCGCCATATCGAACCAGCTCACCGTCAGTCTGGGCACCTCCACCCTGAAAGCTGGCCAAACCAGCAGCGCACAAGCGCTGCTGGATGCGGCTGATCAGGCCCTGTACGCCGCCAAGAACCAGGGGCGCAACTGCGTGCAGAGCCGCAGTCCACAGACCGTCGCAGCGCCTGCCTGACGATCGGTCTGTCCGCCTTTTCGTCAAGCCCGGTTGGCGCTGGCCACAGGCAACGCTGCCAGCTGCGCGCGTTTGCCACCCGTGAGCAAACGCACGGCAAACCAGGCCAGGAACAGAGCACCAACGGAGAACACCACATCGCCCGGCACCCGCATCCAGACCAGGGTTTCCATGAAGTGCGAATGAACGACTGCCGGTGAGCGTGCGAACCACATGCCCTGGGTGATGCTGGCCCAGGCCTGGTAGACGCCGGCCGGCACGAGCGAGATGAACACCATCATGGCCAGGCCAATATTGAGCGACCAGAACATCGGGGCCAGCAGCTTGTCAGACCAGGCCGCGCGATCCGACAGGCCGCGCAGGCAGAACAGCAACAGTCCGATACCCAGCATGCCGTAGACGCCGAACAGCGCGGCGTGGCCGTGGGCAGCCGTCATATTGAGCCCTTGCAGGTAATACAGCGCAATCGGCGTATTGATCGTGAAACCGAGCAAGCCGGCGCCCACCACGTTCCAGAAGCCCACCGCGATGAAACACAGGATCGACCACTTGTAGGCCTGCACCCAGGGCGCCGACTTGGAACGCTGGTAGTTGCGGTAGGCTTCAACGCCAATCATGGCGAGTGGCACCACTTCCAGCGCCGAGAACATGGCACCAATGGCAATCACGAAGGTGGGCGTGCCGGTGAAGTACAGATGATGCAAGGTGCCCAGAATACCGCCGAACAGGAACACGATGGTTTCCAGCACGATGGCGCTGTTGGCGGTGCTGGCGCGGATCAGACCCAGACGCGTGAACAGCAAGGCAATCACGGCGGTGGCAAATACTTCAAAGAAGCCTTCCACCCACAGGTGCACCAGCCACCAGCGCCAGTACTCGATCATCGAGTAGTGCGTGTGCGGGCCCCAGGTCAGGGACGTGGCATAGAAGCCGCCGATGCACAGCGCGGCCAGAAACACCATGGCAATCAGACCGCGGCTCTCCGACGGCGTCTTTAATGCAGGCCATAGCCCGCGGCCCAACAGGGTGACCCAGAACAACAAGCCAACAAACAGCAGCACTTGCCAAACGCGGCCCATGCTGGTGAACTCCAGGCCCTGATTGCCGATCCAGAAACTGAAACTATTGCCCAGGTGCTGCAATGAACCAAGCCAACCGAAGGCGGTGGAGCCAACCACGATGAACAGCAAGGCATAAAACAGCACGTCAACGCCGAGTTTCTGGTACTTTGGCTCATGGCCCGAGATGGCAGGAGCGATGTACAGACCGGTGGCCAGCCAGGCGGTCGCAATCCACAAGACGGCAAACTGGGTATGGATGGTGCGGCTCACCGTATAGGGCAGGATCTGCGCCAGCGGGAAGCCAAAAAAGCTCTGGCCCTCAACGGCGTAGTGGGCGGTAATGGCCCCCATGCCGATTTGCACCAGGATCAGGCCGATCACCACATAGAAGTATTTGCGGGTCGCTTTCATGGACGGGGTTGGCTTCAGATCGAACAGCGGATCGCTTTTGGGCGGGGTCGGGTCGCCCTCTTCCTTGGCTGTAGAGTGGTGAAAAATCATACCGGCGATGGCCGCGATCATGAAAATAATGCTGGCGATCGACCAGATACCGGCGCCCGCCGTTGGTGTGTTGTCAACCAGCGGTTCGTGCGGCCAGTTGCTGGTGTAGCTCAAATCGGTCTCACCGGGCCTGTCGGTGGCGGCCGACCAGGCCGACCAGAAGATAAAGGCCGGCAAGGCTTGCAAGTCAAGCGCATCGGGCAGGGAGCCGGCGTTCATTGCATACTGTTCACGCAGTTTGTCCAGTGACGGGTCGCTGCCAAACAGACCGACATAATGCGCGGCAACCTGGGCCACCGCCTCGGCGCGCTCCGGCGAGAGCGTGATGATGCCGGTGCTGGCGTCATAGGTGTTGCGCCGCATCTCGCTCTTGAGACGCGCGCTGAGTTCGGCTTGTTGCCCAACACTTAGCTGATCAAAAGGCTTGCCAAAATCACGTTGCGACCACACCGCACGCAGTGCCAGCGCTTCGCGATGCAACCAGTCAGCCGACCAATCCGGTGCGACATAACTGCCGTGACCCCAGACCGACCCCAACTGCTGACCGCCAGCGGAAAGCCAGGCTTCCTGACCAAGCTGAACTTGTCCTTCGGAAAACAAGACAGCGCCCTTGGTACTGACGACTTGTTTGGGAATAGGCGGCGCTGTCAGATAGATCTCGGTGCCGACCCAGCCTAAAACGGCAAAAGACAGTACACAGATGACAGCGAGCCAGGTCCAGAGTTTGCGCGTGGCATGCATGGCAGGGATTCCTTTATGGTTGAGTTGAAAATTGGATAAGCGCATGTTTTTCACAAAGCTATAAGATGTATTCTACGTGCATCTTTTCGCAAAAGGTAATTTGAATGCATCTTTATTTTCAATTGATGGTGCGTTCTTTTTTCAGCACAACGAGGCTTTTGAAGCGCAGCGTTGGTTCCACCAGCCTGGCCACTGGCGACTCCTGCATTTTTCAGATGTCGTATTCCCCCCCCTCTCCCCCAGCCCCTCTCCACCCCCGCCGGGGCGGAAAGGGGAGCTAACAGCCACATTTGGCCTTGTCTTTGAAGGTGGGAAATAAACGCGCCATGGCACGTTGGCCACAAACCGGCTGAGCGGCTTCTCGGTGGGTTGCCGCCACTTCGAGGCCAGCGCGCAATCAAGTACCAATTTCCCACCTCAAAAAACGCGGCCAAATGAAGCTCCCCTCTTCCGCCCAGCGGGGCGGGAGAGGGGTTGGGGGAGTGAGTGGGGGGGCAAGAACGTTAAAAAAAGACAACCCAGTCAAGAACCCCGCCCTGGCAGGGCAAGCTGTGTACCAGGCTAAAACGCGGCGGCCGAAATCAGGGCCGCGGCGGCGTCACAGCAAACCCCAACTGGGCGAATGGGTGAGCGCCACGCCGACAATGTAGCCAACGCTCAGCAACGCCCCCAGAAAAAACGGCAAACGTTGCTCCTGCGGTGTGCGCTTGCCCAGGGCGCGCATGCCCAGCAGGATGTACGCCAACAACGCCAGCACCTTGGCCGTGAGCCAGCCATTCACAAATGGGTATTGCCCGATGCGCCAGGCCAGCCACAGCGCAGCCGTCAGCAGCGTGGTGTCGATCACATGTGGCGCCACCTTGAGCAGTCGCCACTGCCGCCAGGGCTGTGCCAACAGCTCCAGCGAGCCACGCAAAACAAACAGGCTGACACTGAGCACGACACAAGTGACGTGCAGATATTTCACAAAAAGATAGTCCATGCGGATGCTCCCAAACCGTTGCGACGCGCCTCAACCATCCTTGCCATCAAGCCGGGTGCTCATCAGCCAGGGGGTGTAAATCCAGAGGTAAATCAAAAAGGCGGCACTCCACAGCATTGCGGTGGCAATCAGAGCCGACGCATAGAGAGCAGGCGCCAACAGCGGCAAAAAAACCCGCAGCAGCGCCGCCGTCATGACCAGCGCGTAAGCCAGCACCTCGGGACCCGACACCACCAACAATCGGCCGGTGTGGCCACGCGCCGTGCGGGTGATCATGCCGATGATGAGGCCACCGGTGGCCCCCACCGCCAGCGCATGCACACCCGCCGACACCGGCACCCAGCCCAGTTGGGCCAAGGCCAGTAATGCCAGGCCGACCGGAATCCAGGCGTAGGCGGCATGCAGAATCCACAGAATAGGCCGCTTCAGCGTGACGCCGAAACGCCAAGCCAACAGGCGCCGCACCTGCAACCCACTGGCCAGGCCCAGCACAATCAGACCTATCGCGCTGGGCGGCGCCAGCACCCAAAGTGCCAAGCCCAGCCCGGTGACGCCCAGTGTGACCCGCTCCAGCCACACCGGGGCGACCAGCTTCAGGCCCGGCGTTACCGCCATCGTGAACGCCGGAATGACGCGCCCGCCCATCACACATTCGATCATGATGATCAAAGCCAAACCCGCATACAAGGGCGTCATCGCCGACACGTTGAGCAGGCCCAGAACGGCCAGGTGGAACACCAGATTGGCGCCGGCCAGCAAGGCCAGAATCAAGCCGATCGGCAAGTTGCGGTAATTGCGTGCCCGCAGCAGCAGCGTGACCAAAATGGCTGCCGCGATCGGCAACAGCGCCATGTCCAGCACGGCATAAGCCACATAGGGTCCCGTCACCGAGGCCACACGTGCGCCCAGCCAAAGCAGCGCCAGGGCCGCCAACGTGGGACCGCGCGGCGTGGCCAAGCCGGTCCAGGCTTTGCCAGCCGTCATCAAAAAACCCACGATGATGGCCACTGCAAAGCCAAACAACATTTCATGGGCATGCCATAGCAGGGGCTGCGACGCCGGCGTGAGCTTCAACCAACCCAGGAAAATGGCCACCCACAACGGCACGATCAGTGCCGCGAGCAGTGCGCCACCCACATAAAAGGGCCGAAAACCCAATCGCAAGAAAGGCAGGCCTTGAGGCCTTTGGGCGGCGGCTCTGGTTTCAGAAAAGAGGGGCAAGGATGTTGGTTTCATGGCGGCAGGATGACAGGCACATCAACTATTTAAAAAGTACATTTTATATGCATCTTAAGACAAACTGCGATAAAATTCACAACAAAGCAAACCCTGAAAGCGCCCATGAGACTAACCGACTACACCGATTACACGCTACGGGTTTTGATGTTCTGCGCCCTCAATCCCGAGCGCTCAGTCACGATTGCCGAACTGGCCGAGAGCCACGCGATCTCCAAAAATCATTTGATGAAAGTCGTCAACGATCTGGCCCGCCAAGGACTGTTGCAGACGACACGCGGGCGCGGTGGCGGCTTGCGCCTGCTTAAACCAGCGGCCGATATTCGCATTGGCGATGTGGTACGCCAGACCGAGACCGATTTTCGCCTGGTCGAGTGCTTTGACCCCGGCCACAACACCTGCACCCTGACCGCCCAGTGCCAGTTAAAGCAGGTGTTCTGGACAGCAAAACAGAATTTTCTGGCCGAGCTGGACAAGGTAACGCTGGCTGATGTGACCTGCACAAGGCCCGCCAGTCAAGGTCCCGGTCATGCCCTGGGCGGTGATGTCAAAAGGGTCCCGGTGAGCGCAATCAAACGTGCGGCGCCCAGGAAAACCACCGCAAATTTACATTAAATCAGGCTGTAACCCCTGTGAAATAAGCATATATTGCTACTATATATGTAGCAAAGCGGGCCTTAATGAAAACTCGAAACAAGCCGCTGTCGGCAACTGACGCCACCGCCTACAACGCCGTGTTATGCACTTGGTGCTTTGCTTGGCACCCCAATGCAAGTTAAAGATCAAGAAAGCGCGAGGTATTGAGCTGTTTCCTCGCGCCACAGTCATCGTTAACGTGTACCGACAACTTCTACTTCGACCCGGCGATCAGGCTGCAAACAGGCAATCAGCGCTTTGCTGACTTTTTTGCCCTGGCATTCACCCGGCTTCGTCACCGGCTCAGCGCCGTCGACGCCTTTGGTCACAATCTTGTCGCCTGCAATCCCGATTGACGTCATCAGGTAGCCCTTGACGGCCTCCGCGCGGCGCTCCGAGAGCTTCTGGTTGTAGGCATGCGAGCCGATCCGGTCGGTATGCCCGGTGACCTTGATGACATCAAATTGAGTGTTCTTGAGCTCCGCCGCAAGCTTGTCCAGGTCCTGCTGGCCCGTCGGCTTGAGGCTTGCCTTGTCGAAGTCAAACAGAGAGTCCGCAGAGAAGGACACCTTCTTTGGAGCTGGTGGCGGCACCACCACTGGCACTGGCGCTGGCGGCGCCACCTCCACCGGCGGCGGCGCTTGGGCAACCACCACCGGTGGCGCAACGTAGGCCACGGGCACGGGAGTTGGTGTCTTTGCACCAAAGCGATAGATCAGGCCGAGCGAGACCAGATCAATGTCACCCTTATTGCCCACTGCATCATTGATGCGGTAGCGTTCAATCTCCGCTCGCATGGCCAGTGCGTCGGTGAAAGCATACTGCAGCCCGACGCCCACTTTGAGGTTGGTTTCACGCTTGCTGGGGCTGGGATTGAGCACATTGACCGCTCCGGTTCCGGCGAAGGAATCGGCGGCATCAGCGTAGTTCACACCAATGCGGCCCAAAACAGAAAACTTTTCTGAAATAGGCAAGGTACCGACGAGGTCAAGATTGAGGCCTTTGAGTTTGATGTTGCCACTCAAGGTTCCAGTTGGCACCGTATTGGCATTGAAGCCAAAATTGCCCAGATCGAAATAGCCGCCTTCAACAGCGAAATTCCGATTGAACTGGTAGCCGCCAAAAATCTTGTAACCACTGGAACGGTTGTCATCGGTAATCGAGGTCGTGGTCAAGCCAGAGCCCAACAGGCCACTGGTGATGCGCGCGTCATCAATGGTCGCGCTGGACCGGCCCACATTGGCCCCGGCGTACCAGCCTAAGTCATCCGCCAGTGCGAACGGGCCGGCGAGGATGGCCAGTGCAATCAAGCTCAGCTTGCCTGAGGCGCTTGCCAATTTGGTTCTAGCTAATTTCATATTTTTCTCCAGAAGGGAATTAAAACTTTTTCACTCTGCTTTGGTTGGACAACAACGGTCGACCGAAATGATTCTGTCGCCCGTTGTCTGTGCTGCAAAAAAATTAGGGCTTGGTCACGCGAGCGGCATTCAACGTGACCTGAGTCTGTGCCAGCATCCTGCCGGTCACCACTGCGCCAGTATTCAAGGAAATCAGCGTTTGACTCATAAGATTTCCCTTGAAGTCAGCGGTTGTTCCCAGGGTCGTCTGTCCAGACACCTGCCAGAAGATGTTCTTGGCTTGTGCACCACCGCTCAGAGTAACAATGGCACCGTTGCCCACGGTCAGGTCTTGAGCAATCTGGAATATCCAGACGTCATTCGGACCGCCCGACAGAGTAACGCCGGCACTTGTCACCTGAACGCCGGTACCCCATTTGTAGAGTCCGGGAGCGAGTGTCAGCCCACTGATGTTTCCTGCGCCCAAATCGATGGCATCAGGCGTTGCTCTTCCGGCGGCGTCGGTGAACGCGGTTTCCATGTCACTGATGGCTGTGGTCAAGGTGGTAGGCGTGGGCACAGCATAGTTGGCCGCATATACCTTTCCAGTCACATACAACGATGTTGAAAAAACATTCGTGGGGTCCGCGATCAAAGAAAATCCCGTGATGGCGGTGGAGTCGATTGGACTCACTCCAATGTCGCCAACAATCGCGGTGGTTCCCGTCGTTGAGATTCCCGATTTTGCCAAGACCACGAAGTTTCCGGCCGTTCCAAGATTGACCGCGGCAGGGCCTTTCGGAGCCTGCACAGTCAAGGTGGCGGAACCGGAACTGCTGCCGGACGTTGCAGTGATCAGCGCCGAACCAGCCGACACGCCGGTGGCGACGCCGGTGCTCGACAGGACTGTCGCCACCAGAGGACTGGCTGAAGTCCAAACCGCGGTCTTGCTGATATCGACGATGCTGCCATCAGAGTAAGTTCCCTTTGCAACAAAAGGCTGTGTCAGGCCAACGGGTACGGTGGCCAATGCCGGTGTCACGGCGATCGAAGCCAACGTTGCAGCAGTCACGGTCAAGTTGGTTGAGCTGTTTTTGCCACCAAAAGTGGCAGTGATGACCGATGCGCCGCTAGCGATGCCGGTAACGACGCCGGTGGTCTGCACGACCGTGGCCACACTGGGGGTGCCGGACGCCCAGTTGGTGTAGGCAGTGACGTCTCGGGTTGACCCATCGCTATAGGTCGCCGTCGAAATCAATGGCTGGATACTGCCAATAGGTATTGAGGCCGCAGCAGGCGCCACTGCCATCGACATCAATGTTGCGGAGGTCACGGTCAAGACGGCTGAGCCGGACTTGCCACCAAAATCAGCCGATATGACCGATGTGCCACTTGCGACGCCGGCGGCAACGCCATTGGCCTGCACGACAGTGGCCACACTGGGGGTGCCTGACGCCCAGTTGGAGGTTGCGGTCACATCACGGGTTGACCCATCGACGTAGGTCGCAGTCGCCATCAATGGCTGGATACCACCTGTCGGCATTGAGGCCGTTGCAGGCGTCACTGAGACGGAAACCACGCCCAAGCCCAAGGCCGGACTGCCGAGAATCGGATCTCGTCCGCCGCCACAGGCCGCAACCAAAACGCTCAGAAATAATGCCATGAACCACGGCAAGACTCTGGCATAGCTGTCATATTTTTTCATTTACTTTCCTATGTATTTATCCAGAAACCCATTGATGTAATTGCCCGACTTCCATCCGGCGCTCACGCTGCTGTTTTGCACAGTCGCTTAGGCGCCGTGCATCGCGTGGGCAGTATTGCCCCGCGCTGCTGGAACGTCTGTGCGATGACGCACACAGGCAGACGCAACAGACCAAATAGAAATATGGCTTGTGTGTTCGCCAACGCACAGAACCGCGCGGGCTAAAGGCCTAAGCTGAAAGTCTGCTGAGCGCGACAGCCAGGTCGTGCCGGTCTGGTTGCAGATGTCTTCTTCAAGTCGACCGCAATATTTCTAAAACTTTCAAAGGATTTCTCATGAAACGCTTGATGCTCATTTCAGCCCTGCTTGCCACACTGGGTTTGGCCGCCTGTGACCGACCCACCGTGGTCACTGTCCCCGCAACGCCCGTGGCCGTGCCCGGCCCCGCAGGTCCGCAGGGCCAAACCGGTAGCACCGGCAACACTGGCGCAACCGGCGACACTGGTGCAACTGGCAAGGCCGGTAGCGGCGCCACGATCATCGTGACGCCACCGGCTTCAGCACCTGCCAACTGAATCCACCAACTCACCACTTCAAGGAGAAGCTCATGAGCTTGGGAACCATACTGCTGATTGTTCTGATCTTGATGCTGATAGGCGCCATTCCGAGTTGGCCTCACAGCCGAAACTGGGGCTACGGACCCAGTGGTGGACTGGGACTGGTGGTGATCATCATCATCGTGTTGCTGTTAATGGGCCGCATATAACTGTCGTTCCTGGCGCGGCACCATGCCGCGTCCATCAGCGCGTCGGGGCATCAGGTCGGGTTGGCGACAAGCCGGCCGCCTGGGCTGGTTCCTGTGGCTGACGCGGCTGTCTGAGCAATTCTGTCAGTGCCGCGATCCAGGACTGCGTTGGTAGCTGGGCCACGGCCTTGGACAACAGTTGTGGCAACAGTCCGGCCAAGAGGGACGACGTGAAGACAAGACGCCACGGACGCGCCCGGACCAGCACACCACCCAAAAGCAAAGCCCCCACGATCAACCCCAGCGGATGACGCTGTGCCATGGGTTGCACCACAGTTTTCGTGGCTTCGCTGATCAGCAAACTGCTGATACGCCACGGGTGTTGCGCCCACCAACTGTGCACGGCCTCGATCACGATAGCGGCAGCGGGAATTGATTTCAGGCTGTCGAGCCAGGCCAGCCCAACAGCGCTGGCGTGCGCACTGGAGGCGCCGCCGCCCGCCGGGGCTGAAATGTCGCGCAAGGCAAGGCGCAATCGCTCACGCGACAGGGTCAGCCGTTCGGATGGAGTCAGCAATGCAGCACTCATGACGTGCTCACTTCGCGCAACATGGCCAGATCGGCCTTCATGTGCTGTTGAATGTTGTCAAAACCGCTGGCATCGACCCGCGACCGGATCGCCAGCAAACACCCTGCAGCCACGGCCATCGGCAACAACGGCACCACAACCAAGGCCCACGGCGCTTGCATGGTGGCCACGGGAATAACGGCCCAAATCATCAGTGCCACGCCCGCCAACACCGCAGCCGCTGCCAGGCAAGCCAACGCCACCGCGTAGAGCAGCGCACGTCGCCTCCAGGCGGCCGAGACTTGACCAAGCTCCGTGGCTAACAGCTCGGCGTAGGCCTCGGCATGGTCTGCCAGCAATTGCGGTCGGGTCGCGATCAGGAAAAACAGGGGGTGAATCATGACGGTCAAGCTCCGGAATCGAGAAATGGATGCATGACCGGAACCGTCACGGACAGCGCGGAGTCTGCATTGACGGCGATGCTGCAGTGGCTGCTGCCGCGCCGCGCACGCCTGATGAAAAGCAGTTAGCGTCGATCCCGCGAACTTGCCATCATACTGATCAGCGCCATCAGCGCAGCACCGGTTGCAGCGGCGATCAGTACCGACTTGATGGGTTCGTCCTTGATGTAGTTCAGCGTATTGTCCGAGGCGCGCAGCGCCTTGTCACGCAACTGTTGTGACGTGTCGCGCACACTGTCCGCACCACGATGCGCCAACGCGCTGGCTTGCTGACGCAAGTCCTGCACACTTCCGGCCAAGCTATCAAGCGCCTCATGGGTCATACGCTGGGTTGACTTGATGGCCTGGGTAGCGGACTCGGCAGCCTGGTCAGTCAGGCTGGATGGTTCTGGGGCGTTTTTATTAAACATGAAGGTTCCTTAAGAAAAGTCTGGAGTTAAATGGAAACTGTGGTGATGAGGCGTCGATCCAGACGGCTCGCCTGGCCCGCTTTCGCAACCCGGCGTCAGCGCTTTTTGATCAGACCAAACAGGAAACTGGCCACAGCCAGGATCGCAAACACAATGAATAAGATTTTGCCGATGCTGACGGCGCTGGCGGCAATGCCACCAAAGCCGAATAGAGCAGCAATCAAGGCAATGACAAAAAATACAACAGCGTAATGAAGCATATCCAGACTCCTGGTTTGAAAAGCGGCCAACCGCTTAGGGTAATTGGAACGAAAGGCCCGCAAACTGTGTCGCGGCATGCTTCAAGTGTGATCTTGATTGCAGGTGACGGCGATAGGCAAGCCCGCCGCAGCCTTGTCGGGTGGAGGCGCCAATTTGCGTAGGACGTCACTGACAACGCCTTGCTGCAGGTGCAGATCAGCTTGGCCTTGCGTTGTTTCTACGGTCGTGTCGCCCGTGCACTGGCGTCAGGTTCACTTGAATCAACGTGCCCTGCCCCGGCGCCGATACCAAGGCCAGGGTTCCGCCTTCGGCCTCAACCCGAAAACGCATACCCACCAAGCCATAGGCAGAACGCGGCTGCACGCTGGTATCAAAGCCAATCCCATCGTCACGAACCGAGACTTCCACCTGGCCATTGTCTGTGGCCAAGCGCACCCAAACATTCTGCGCTCGGGCATACTTTGTGATATTGGTAATGGCCTCTTGCACCAGACGATAAACCATCAGCTCGGCACTGACTTCAAGCTCTACCGGCTCCAGTTCGCAATGAACTGCGACACCTGAGATTTCAGCAAACTCACGCGTCAGAATTTCGAGCGTCGCCACCAAGCCCAGATTGCTCAGGGCGGACGGGCGCAAGTCTTCAATGATGCTGCGCCCGAGTGCAATGCCGCTGTTGAGTGTGCTAACCAGATGTGCCAACAGTTCCAGCGCCTCGGGTGCCCGGTCTGCCAGGCGCGATTTGATGCGGGCCGCATCAAGCTTGGCCGATGTCAGCAATGCACCCAAATCATCGTGCAAATTACGCGCCAGGCGATGACGCTCGTCTTCTCGCGCAGTCTGCAGATGGTGGGTCAACTCGGTCAGTTGCACCGTGCGAAGCGCGACCTCGGTTTCGAGTCGATCACGTCCGACCTGAACGGTGCGTTGCAACTCCTGTCGCAGCTTGTCAATCACTGAACGCTGGCGCCAATACATGAAGATCGCCAACAGACTGATAATCATCGACACCACGGCGGCGACACCAGCCAGCAGCAGGACAGAGTTGCCGTGTTTGGCAACGTTCAGTACATCCATCTTCAGCCCCTGCCCCAAAATGTGGGATCATGCAACAAAAAATGCTGCCAAACACCATGATTCGAATTGCCATTGTTGACGACCATGCGATGGTCCGCGCCGGATTGCGCCAATTTTTTTCCGACCAGATCGACTTCGCCGTGGTCGCCGAAGCAGCCAATGGCCGAGGGGCGCTTGACATCGTGCGCAAAGGCGAGGTCGACGTGATCCTGCTCGACATCTCCATGCCGGACCAAAGCGGTGTTGATGCACTGATCGCCATCCGGGCCCGTGCACCCGATTTGCCGGTACTGATTTTGAGTGGCTTTGCGGAAGAACATTACGCCACCACCTTGCTGCGCCAAGGTGCCAGTGGCTACCTGAACAAAGACTGCGACCCGGAAGAAATTGTCAAAGCGATCCGCACGGTGCATCGCGGGCGCAAGTACATCACGGCAGGTGTTGCCGAGCTTCTGGCGGACGGTTTGAGCGGGGGAACCGATAAGCCGCTTCATGAGAATCTGTCGGAGCGTGAGTTACAGGTTTTTTTGCGTCTGGCCAAGGGAGAGGCCATCGGCCACATGGCGGTCAGTATGTCGCTGAGCGTCAAGACGGTCAGCACCTACCGAACCCGGGTGATGGAAAAAATGAAACTCGAAACAAACAGCGACCTGACCTATTACGCGTTGAAAAGCGGCTTGATCCAATAGCCGCATAGTCAGGCCGACGTTCCGGGACCCGGTTGGCTGCTGCCGTCACCTGGATCCACTGGCAGCTGAGCGCAGTACTCGATAAGCGCATCGATCTCGTTGGACTTGTCAAAAACCCGGTCGGCACCGAGTTCAAGGCATTTGCGCCGAATATCCGCCGTGGCATAGTTGCTCAGTACCACCAATCTCTGCCGCGGCGTTAACCCACTCGCTGCCCTGAGCACACCCAGGCCGGAACCGGCCTTCAGAAAAATATCAACAATCACCAGGTCGGCCTGATTGCCTGGCTGCGACATCCACTGCACCGCCGTGAATTCATCGACGGCAGTGCCCACCACCTTGACAGGTGCCAGCTCTTCCAGAGTGACGATCAGGCTCTCGCGGATGACCGGGTTGTCTTCGACGATGTAAGTCTTTAGCTGTTGCATGGCCTGTAGCGTTACTTCCGTGAAGTCGAAAAAAATTCATTCGACTATGCCTGCGTCAACCCAAAAGGACCATCGGGCGCCAGCCCACCTCGTTGTCAGAAAATTCCTACAACGTCAACTTTTAATGCGAAGCGCCGGACGACCCGCTCCGGGATCACCGGCAGGGCTAAGATAAGACAGTTGGCATACCAATATGCTTATTCTTTTGTTTTATCTACCGGAGATCGTCCATGTCACGTGAAGTCGTAATCGTCAGCGGTGTGCGCAGCGCTATTGGTACCTATGGCGGCAGCCTGAAAGACATCGCCCCAACCGAACTGGCAGCGCAAGTGGTACGTGAGGCGCTCAAACGTGCGAACACAGACGGCCAGGATGTCGGCCATGTGGTTTTTGGCCATGTCGTCAACACAGAACCCAAAGACATGTATCTCTCGCGCGTAGCAGCCATCAACGGCGGTTGCGCGCAGGGCACACCGGCATTCAACGTCAACCGCCTGTGCGGCTCGGGTCTGCAGGCCATCGTTTCTGCCAGCCAGAGCATTTTGCTGGGTGACTGTGACATTGCGATTGGTGGCGGAGCCGAATGCATGAGCCGTGCGCCCTATGCCAGCCTGAATATGCGCTGGGGTGCGCGTATGGGCGACACCAAGATGGTTGACATGGTGGTCGGTGCGCTGAACGACCCGTTTGACACCGTCCACATGGGGGTCACCGCCGAAAACATTGCGGCCAAATGGGGCATTACGCGCGCTGATCAGGACGCATTGGCGGTAGAGAGCCACAACCGGGCGCAACGGGCGATTGAAACCGGCTACTTCAAGAGCCAAATCCTGCCCGTCGTGCTCAAAAGCAGAAAGGGCGACGTGGTTTTCGACACCGACGAACACTATCGCCCCAACTGCACGCTGGCCGACCTGGCCAAACTCAAGCCCGCCTTCCTCAAAGAGAACGGCACTGTCACGGCCGGCAACGCCTCCGGCATCAACGACGCCGCCGCCGCGGTGTTGCTGATGGAAGCGGCCACCGCCAAAGCGCGTGGCTTGAAACCACTGGCCCGACTGGTGGCTTACGCACATGCTGGCGTGGACCCCAAATACATGGGCATCGGCCCGGTACCTGCCAGTCAGATGGCCCTGAAAAAGGCGGGTTTGACCGTGAACGATCTGGACGTAATTGAGGCCAATGAGGCTTTTGCTGCGCAGGCCTGCGCCGTCAGTCGCGATTTGGGTCTGGACCCGGCCAAGGTCAACCCCAATGGTTCCGGTATTTCGCTGGGCCATCCGATTGGCGCGACCGGTGCCCTGATCACTGTCAAGGCCCTGTACGAACTGGAGCGCATCGGCGGCCGCTACGCACTGGTCACCATGTGCATTGGTGGTGGCCAGGGCATTGCAGCTGTTTTCGAGCGCGTCTCCTGACCGATAGACGCGCAGCAGACAACGCCATATGGCACACGTAAGACATTGGAGTCTGGGCGCCAAGTTGATGCTGGTGGGGGCGCCCTTTCTGCTGCTGGTTTTTATTTCTACCGTGGCAACGCTGTGGGTTTCCTGGCAGCTTGATGGTGGCGCCGCTGCGGTCAATGAAGCCGGCCGCATGCGAATGCAGTCTTACCGCATGTCTCTGGCTATTGGCACCGGCGAAACCAGAGAGCTGACCGCGCTAGCTACAGAATTTGACCGCAGTCTGGCCACCTTGCGCCATGGTGACCCCGATCGACCTTTGTTTGTGTCATGGGACGACACCTCGACAGCGCGGTTTGCCGTTATCGAGCAAGACTGGTCCCAATATCAAGCCCGTTGGATTGCAGGCCAACCACGCGTCTTGACTGACTTGCGGGCGCAGACCGTGACCTTTGCCTCCCACATTGATGCCTTCGTGAGCAGCATCGAGGCGCACATTGCCAAATGGACTGCCATGCTGCATTTGCTGCAGATCAGCATGCTGACACTGGTGATCTTGGGAGCGGCGGTGCTGCTTTACACCGGTTATCTTTTCGTGCTGGAGCCAGTGAGCCAACTCAAACAGGCGATTGAAAACATCCAGTCAGGTAATTTTGACGCCCGGGTTGAGCGCGTCACCAGTGACGAGTTTGGCACCTTGGCCGATGGTTTCAATGACATGGCAGCACATCTGCAGTCCATGTACCAAAACCTGGAAAGCAAAGTCGCTGAAAAGACCGCCCAGTTGCAAGAAAAGACTGCACGACTGGAGAGTCTCTATGAAGTCACCGCTCTGGTGAGCAACGCTACTTCACTGGAGGCGCTTGCGCAAGGATTTGCCAAAACTCTGGCACGGATTGCCCGCGCCGACGGGGTTGCCCTGCGCTGGTCAAATCAGGCCAACCAGCGCCACCTGATTCTGGCTGCCCACGGCCTGCCGGTCTCCATGGTGGATGCCGAGCAATGCATCTACACCGGCGACTGCCATTGTGGTGCCGCCAAAGCTGAACCCGGGCTGAACGTGATTCCAATCCGCAATATCGCCGGATCATCGCTGCAACATTGCGCCAAAGCTGGCTTTGAGACCTTGGTCACACTTCCCGTGCGACTGCATGAACGTTTGATGGGAGAGGTCGATTTGTTCTTCCACGCACGCGTCAATCCGACTTTGCCGGAGCGTTCCCTGCTGGAAGCACTGAGCAGCCATCTGGCCAGCGGTATGGAAAACCTGCGTCTCAATGCCCTTGAAATGGAAGCGGCTGTATCGCAGGAACGCCACCTGCTGGCCCGGGAACTGCATGACTCGATTGCCCAGTCACTGGCTTTTCTGAAGATCCAGGTGCAACTGATGCGCGATGCCATCAAGTCCAGCGACCCGGTAGAAATTGCAAAAGTACTGGAAGAAATTGATATTGGCGTGCGTGAAAGTTATGGTGACGTACGTGAGTTGCTGCTGCATTTCAGAACCCGAACCAATGCCGAGGATATTGAGCCGGCACTGGCCACCACCCTGCGCAAGTTTGAGCACCAGAGTGGCATCAAGGCGACGCTGGCAATGCAGGGGCAAGGCATGCCACTATTACCCGACCTGCAAATACAGGTGCTGCATATCATTCAGGAGGCACTCTCCAACGTGCGCAAGCACGCCCACGCATCACAAGTCTGGCTCGATGTGCAGCAACTCCCCGCCTGGCGTTTTGAAGTACGTGACAACGGCATTGGCTTTGACCTGGGCGATGACCCCCTCGACGAAACACATGTGGGTCTGCGTATCATGTCGGAGCGCTCGCAGCGCATTGGTGCTGAACTTGATGTCATTTCTACGCCGTCGCATGGCAGCTCGGTCATTTTGACATTGCCGCTTCCTGCACACCCCATGGCCAAAGTCAAACCAGTGGCTTCGATTCAGGCTTGAAACCTCATGCAAACAGTCTCTCCCCAACCGATTCGCATTTTGGTCGTTGACGATCACACCCTGTTTCGCCGGGGCCTGACAGCGCTTCTGGCGCGCGATCCCCAGTTATGTGTCATTGGGGATGCGGCGGATGCCGGTCAGGCGTTGCGCAAGGCACAGGAAATGCAACCAGACCTGATCCTGCTGGACAACCACTTGCCCGGCGTCAACGGCGTGGACGCCCTGCCCGCCCTGCGTGAAGCCGCACCCAACACCGTGATCCTGATGCTGACTGTCAGCGAAGATGAAAACGACCTGGCGGCGGCCCTGCGCGGCGGCGCCGCCGGGTATCTCCTTAAAACCATCGAAGGCGATGCCCTGACTGCCGCCATCGTGCGTGCCATGCAGGGCGACAGCGTGGTGGCGCCCGAGATGATGAACAAGCTGGTCGCCGCCTATCGGGGGACAAGTAAAGAAGTCCCCGGGATCGGCACAGCGCAGCCCCCGGCCGTCAGTGCCGGCCCTGCCATGGCCAGCCTTTCACCGCGCGAACGCGACATATTGCGTGGCATTGCGCGCGGCGCCAGCAACAAGGAAATTGGCCGCGAGCACGGTATTGCAGAAACCACTGTCAAGATTCACGTGCAGCACATTTTGCGCAAACTCGACGTCAGTTCGCGTGTGCACGCTGCTGTCATTGCCACCGAGCAAGGCCTGCTCTGAGCCTATGGGAAACGCTCACTTGTTGGCCTGATTTTGAAATTCGTTGCCTGGCTTGATGGGCGGATCCGCCGGCTTTTGATCGTGCTGGTGGTTATCACCCCAAGCCAGCCAGTCCTCACCAAAAAGTTCCACCGGGTGCGGTGAACGCTCGTTCGAGCATGCCATCGAATCGATTGAGCAGTATTGATCGCAACCCCAGCAAACACGTTCCGGTTTGGCGGGATGTATGGGAAATTTTTTGTTCATCGTTTGGCCAAAGAATATTCATGGCGATCAATACAAAATGCGACAACGGATCGTTTCCGGCACCGCGCAGAGTTCATCGAGTGCCACCTGGCTCGCCGCGCTGTCCACGTCGATCACCACATAACCGACTTCCTCGTTGGTGCTCAGGTACTGCGCCGCGATGTTGATGCCTGCCTCTGATAAGCGCTCGTTGACATGCGCCATGACCCCAGGCACGTTGTGGTGAATGTGCAGCAAGCGGCTGCGCCCGGTATGGGCGGGCAATGCCACTTCGGGAAAGTTGACGGCCGACGTGGTGGAACCGTTGCTGCTGTAGCGAATCAGCTTGGCAGCGACTTCCGTGCCGATGTTGATCTGCGCCTCCAGCGTGGAGCCGCCAATGTGCGGCGTCAGGATCACGTTGTCAAAGCGCGTCAATGGCGAGACAAAGACTGAATCGTTGCCTTGCGGTTCGATCGGAAAAACATCAATGGCGGCGCCGTGCAGATGCCGGCTCTCCAGCGCCACGGTAAGCGCCTCAATATCGACCACGCTGCCGCGCGACGCATTGATCAGGTGACTGCCCGGCTTCATGGCAGCCAGTTGCGCCGCGCCGATCATGAGGGCCGTCTGCGGCGTTTCAGGCACATGCAGGGTGACGACATCGGCCGCGCTCAGCAGGGCTTCGAGGCTGCTCATGGGCTGCGCGTTGCCCAGCGGCAGCTTGGCCTCAATGTCGGTAAATATCACGCGCATGCCGAGCTGCTCGGCCAGCACGCCAATTTGTGTGCCGATGTGGCCATAGCCGATGATGCCCAACGTCTTGCCGCGCACTTCAAAAGAATCGGCCGCGCTCTTGACCCAGCCACCGCGGTGCAGAACCGCGTTCTTTTCCGGAATGCCGCGCATCAGCATGATGATCTGCGCCAGCACCAGCTCGGCCACACTGCGGGTGTTGGAAAACGGGGCATTGAAGACGGGAACGCCCAAGCGCATGGCTTCCTTCAGGTCAACCTGGTTGGTGCCAATGCAAAAGCAGCCGACGGCAACCAGTTGGCGCGCGTGCTGCAGAACTTCGGCGGTGAGTTGGGTGCGTGAGCGCACCCCGACAAAATGCGCATCGGCAATGGCGGCCAGCAGTTCGTCGCCGGACAGTGACTTGGCATGCGTCACGATGCGCGTGTAGCCAGCTTGCTCCAACGCCTCGACTGCAGACGGGTGAATACCCTCGAACAACACGGCTTGAAGTTCGCTTTTGGCGGCGGATGAGTCGATGGATTTCTGGATCATGGCGGGCTCGGTAGTGATAAATGATCGGTATGAGGCGTGAACACAGCTTGTCACGCGATCGCTGCGCTTGGTCGCTTGTGAAAGGTCAGGGGCTGAACCTTCGTATTGCCTTCGGTGCCTGGCGCCAGCAGGTCAGCCAGCGTGTAGCGGTCGAGGTACTGCATGAAGCTTTGCAGTGCGCCATTGATGATGCCGGTCAAGTGGCAGCTGCTGGTCAACTGGCACGTGGTGTCGCTGGTGAGGCATTCAACAATGGTGAAATCTGGCTCCATGCTGCGTACCACGGCACCTAATCCAATGTCTTGCGGCGCCGCCGCGAGCCGCATGCCGCCGCCCTTGCCGCGCACGGTTTCCAGCCAGCCCGCCAGGGCCAATTGATGCGTTATTTTGGTCAGGTGCGCCTCAGAAATCTCATAAGCGCGCGCCACCTCCGAGATGGTGCACAGGCGCTCGGGATGCTGGCCGACATACATCAGCAGGCGCATCGCGTAGTCGCTCATCGTAGTCAGGCGCATATTGAAATTCTGTGGGGATTTTGGGAGGGGTTTTGGCCCTAGGCGGCGATCACTTCGATGTCGGGTTCCAAGGTGCGCAGCCGGCTCTCAATGCCTTGCAGGGTCCCTGAGATCGCGCTCGGGCAGGTGCCGCACGCGCCCTGGTAGTGCACGATGAGCTGGTTGCCAGCGAGGCCAAGAATGTGCAGGTCACCACCGTCACTTTGCAGGTAAGGCCGGATCTCCTGGTCCAGTATCAACTCAATGTCGTCCAAACGCTGTCGGTCTTGCGCGCTCAGATCCGCCACGTGGGCCCGCGCTTCAAAAACGGCTGCAGCCGACTGCTCACTGGCTGCTGGCGCGGCCCGCAAGGGAACCGCAATTTCGCGCACCAACGCGTCCCAGTTGGCCTGGCCATCCTGCGTCACGGTAAGCCAGCGGTCAATATAGAAAACGTTGGTTACATGATCAATGGCGAACAGCGCGCTGGCCAGTGCATCGCCCTGGGCCTGCTCGGCATTTTCATACGAATGGGCGATACCCCAGGTGAGCGGCTCGCGCAAGACAAACTTCCTCGCATTCGGGTTCGGTGTGTCTTCAATTTCAGCGATTTTTGGCATGATTTTGTCCTGTCGGTTAGGCCGCTTGCCTCACGCGTCGCCCAAGGGCGTGTGCATCGGGTCGGCCTCAGCCTCGGTCGACGCGCTGGGCTCGGCGTTGAACGCCGCCTGCAGCGTGTGCCACGGCAAAATGGCGCACTTCACGCGCATCGGCAGCTCACTGATGCCGGAAAAGACCGCCAAGCGGCCGATATGCGGGCTGTCCTTGGCGGCGATGCGGCCGGTCGCCATATCGACAAACTCGTGAATCAGCGTTTTGGCCTCGATCGCGCTCTTGCCCTTGACCGCCACCGTCATCATCGACGCCGACGCCTTGCAGATGGCGCACGATTCGCCGTGAAAGGCGATGCGCTCGACGCTGTCACCTTTGAGATCCAGCGCGACGTGAATGTGGTCGCCGCAGAGGGGATTAACCCCTTCGGCATGGTGGCTGGGGTGATCGAGCTCGCCGTAGTTGCGCGGCTTGCGGTTGTGGTCCAGGATCACTTCCTGGTACAGGGCCTTGGGATCGGCACTCATGCGAACACCTTTTGAACACTGCGAATGCCAGCGACCAGCGCGTCCACATCGGCCAGCGTGTTGTAAAACGCAAACGAAGCGCGCGAGGTGGCCACCACGCCCAGGCGCACCATCAAGGGCTGCGCGCAGTGGTGGCCGGTCCGCACTGCCACACCTTCCTGGTTGAGCAAAGTGCCCATGTCGTGCGGGTGAATGCCCTGCACGGCAAAGGACAACACCGCGGCCTTGTCTTTCGCGGTGCCCATCAGACGCACACCCGGCAGCGCACTTAAGTGTTCAGTCGCATAGCGCAATAATTCATGCTCGTGCGCGGCGATGGCCGGCATGCCGATGCTTGACAGGTAATCCACTGCAGCACCCAGGCCGATGGCAGCAGCAATCGGTGGCGTGCCGGCCTCGAACTTGTTTGGAATGGGGGCGTAAGTAGTTTTTTCAAAGGTGACGGTATGGATCATGTCGCCGCCACCCTTGAACGGCTGCATCGCCTCTAACAGGGCGGCGCGACCATACAGAACGCCGATACCAGTCGGGCCGCACATCTTGTGGCCCGAGAAAGCATAAAAATCACAGTCCAGATCCTGCACGTCCACCGCCAGGTGCGGCGCGGCCTGCGCGCCATCAACCAGCACGGGCACACCACGTGCGTGCGCAAAAGCGATCATCTGCTTGACCGGGTTGATGCTGCCCAGCGCGTTCGACACGTGGCCGACGCTCACCAAACGGGTGCGCTCGTTGAAAAGCGCCTCGTACTCGTCAACCAGCAACTCACCGGCGTCGTTGATCGGCACCACGCGAAGGATGGCGCCTTTCTCCAGCGCGAGCATTTGCCATGGCACGATGTTCGAGTGGTGTTCCAGCACGGTCAAAATGATCTCATCACCGGCCCTGATGTTCTGGCGGCCCCAGCCATGCGCCACCAGGTTGATGCCCTCGGTGGTGCCGCTGGTAAAGATCACCTCGCGCGCTTCACGCGCGTTGATGAACCGCTGCAGCCGGGTGCGCGCCGCCTCGTAGGCAGCGGTGGCGGTCTCCGACAGGTAATGCACCGCACGGTGGATGTTGGCGTGTTCCGTGCTCTGATAGCGCACCAGGCGGTCAATCACCGGCTGCGGCATCTGGCTCGATGCGGCGTTATCGAGATAGACCAGCGGCTTGCCCGCCACCGTGAGGCCAAGAATAGGAAAATCAGCGCGAACGCGGGCCACATTAAAGGCGGGTGGCATGGTGACAGCGGATGTGTTGTTCATGGCTGGCCTGTGGTCTGTTCAAGCACCGTCTGCTCAAGCTGCCGCCGCAGTGACGCGACGGGAATGCGGTTGATGACTTCAGCGCCAAAGGCGTAGGTCAGCAGATTGCGCGCCACCGCCTCCGAAAGACCTCTGCTTTGCAGATAAAAAACTTCATCGCTGTCGAGCTGGCCAACGGTGGCGCCATGCGTGCACTTCACGTCGTCGGCAAAGATTTCGAGTTGCGGCTGGGTATCAACCTGCGCCTTGCCTGAGAGCAGCAGGTTGCGGCTCGATTGCGCCGAATCTGTCTTTTGAGCGCCGGGGCGAACCATCACCTGGCCGTTAAACACCGCATGCGCGGCGCCGCCCACAATGCATTTGTGCAACTGGCGACTGACGCCGTGCGGCTTGGCGTGGTCGATGAAAGTGTGCGTATCGGCCAGCTGCTGGCCGCCGATCAGCGCCAATCCGTCCAGTGCGCACTCCGCCGCATCGGCGCTCTGTAGCACCTTGAGGTCGAGTCGGGAAATCTGCCCGCCCAGGGTGATGCTGGCCGAGTGGTAACGGCTTGCAGCGCCGAGCGACACCGCGCAACTGGCCATGTGAAAGGCTTGTTGGCTTTCGCGCTGGATGCGAACATGCGAAACCTGCGCGTTCGCGCCCAAGGCCACCTCGGCCACCGCGTTGGTGAAATACGTGCCTGGGTGCAAGGCCACGTAGTCTTCGATCAAGGTCGCTTTGCTGCCCGCGCCGGCCACCAGCAGAAGGCGCGGGTGGCTGGCCACATCAGGCTGCGTCGAAATATAGAGTACATGCACGGGCGCGGCCAGCGTGGTCTCACGCGGCACGACGAGCACGGCCGCATCCTGCAAAAAAGCGGTGTTCAACGCCGCAAACAATGCATCATGAAACGCAAGGTGCTGACCCAGATGCGGCTCAATGCTGGACGCCTGCCTGGCCAACATGGATGCAAGGGTACCGACAGCCAGACCGGCATCGGGCTTGAGACTGGAAAGTTGCGGTGCATGGACACCATCCACAAACACCAGCCGCGTCGTCACCTCTTCGATGTGCAGATGCTTTATATCGCCCGGCAGCAAGGCTGTCGGTGTACGCAGTGGATGAAACGACTGCCGGGCAAAGGTGGCCAGAGGGGTGAAGCGCCAGGCCTCGTCGTGCGTGCTGGGCAGCGTCAGTGCGCCCACGCGCTCCAGTGCCTGGGCGCGCAACGTTGTGAGCCATTTTGGCTGCGTTGATACCAAGCTGCCCGCCGTTTGAGTCAGGCTGGCAAGCAGGCCGTCCAGAACCCCTCGCTCAGTGACAAGCGCAGTCCCGGTGCTCATGACACAGCCCCCGCGGCCTCGGCTTCGGCCTCAATCCAGTCGTAACCGCGTTCTTCAAGTTCGAGCGCGAGTTCCTTGCCGCCGGTGCGGATGATGCGCCCGGCGCTCATCACATGCACGTAGTCAGGAACGATGTAGTTCAGCAAGCGCTGGTAGTGCGTGACCAGCACAATGGCGTTGTCCTTGCTGGCCAGGTGATTGACACCTTGCGACACCACGCGCAGCGCGTCGATGTCCAGGCCCGAGTCGGTTTCATCCAGGATGGCCAGGCTGGGCTCCAGCAACGCCATCTGCAAAATCTCGTTGCGCTTTTTCTCGCCGCCAGAAAAGCCTTCGTTGACACTGCGCTCCAGAAACTCGGGGCTCATCTCCAACAGCTTCATCTTCTCGCGCACCAGGTCGTCAAACTCAAGCGGGTCCAGCTCGTCATGACCGCGCTCAGCCTGCACGGTGTTGTAGGCCAGCCGCAGAAACTGGCTATTGCCCACGCCCGGGATTTCAATCGGGTACTGAAAGGCCAGAAAAACACCGGCACGGGCGCGCATTTCAGGGGACAGCTCCAGCAGGTTCTTGCCTTCAAACAGCACCTCGCCGCCCGTGACCTGGTACGCCGCGTGGCCCGCCAGCACCTTGGCGAAGGTGCTCTTGCCCGAGCCGTTCGGCCCCATGATGGCGTGAACTTCGCCGCGCTTCACGGTGAAGTTCAGACCCTTGAGAATGTCGGTCCCGTTGACGCTGGCGCACAGGTCGCGCACCTCCAGCAGTGTCTGGCTATTTTGAACAATCATCCTACGCTCCCTTCAAGCTTGAACCCGAGTAATTTAGTGGCTTCGACCGCGAACTCCATCGGCAACTGGCGAAACACGTCCTTGCAAAAACCGTTGATGATCATCGAGACGGCTTCCTCGGCACCGATGCCGCGTTGCGCGAAATAGAACATCTGGTCTTCACCAATTTTTGAGGTGGACGCTTCATGCTCCACCTGGGCGCTTTGGTTGCGCACCTGGATATAGGGGAAAGTGTTGGCGCTGCATTTGTCTCCCACCAGCATCGAGTCGCACTGCGAATAGTTGCGCGCGCCATCGGCACCCGGCATCACCTTGACCAGGCCGCGGTAGCTGTTGCTCGACTGGCCGGCCGAAATGCCCTTGCTGACAATGGTGCTGCGGGTGTTCTTGCCGATGTGGATCATCTTGGTGCCGGTATCGGCCTGCTGGTGGTGGTTGGTCACCGCCACTGAATAAAACTCGCCCACCGAGTTGTCGCCCATCAGAATGCACGACGGATACTTCCAGGTGATGGCCGATCCGGTTTCCACCTGGGTCCAGGAAATGCGCGAGTTGACACCCCGGCACAGGCCGCGCTTGGTGACGAAGTTGTAGATGCCACCAACGCCGTTTTCGTCGCCTGCGTACCAGTTTTGCACCGTCGAATATTTGATGTCGGCGTTGTCCAGCGCCACCAGTTCAACGACGGCTGCGTGCAGCTGGTTGGTGTCGAACTGGGGCGCGGTGCAGCCTTCGAGGTAGGACACCGAGGCGCCCTCTTCGGCCACGATCAGGGTGCGCTCGAACTGCCCGGTGTCCTGGGTGTTGATGCGAAAGTAGGTGGACAGGTCCATCGGGCACTTGACGCCCTTGGGGATGAAGCAAAAGGAGCCATCGGTGAACACCGCCGAATTGAGCGCGGCGTAGTAGTTGTCGGCCGCTGGCACCACGCTGCCGAGGTATTGCTTGACCAACTCGGGGTGATTTTGCACCGCCTCGGAAATCGACCCAAAAATGATGCCGACCTCGGCCAGCTTGGCCTTGTAGGTGGTGGTCACCGAAACGCTGTCAAAAATCACGTCCACCGCCACACCCGCCAGCGCCGCGCGCTCGTGCATCGGCACGCCGAGTTTTTCAAAGGTGCGCAGCAACTCGGGATCGACCTCGTCCATGCTTTTAAGCTTGGCCTTGGGCTTGGGTGCCGCGTAGTAGCTGATGGCCTGAAAATCGATCTTCGGATGTTTGACGTTGGCCCACCCGGGGTCGGTCATCGTGAGCCAGTGGCGAAACGCCTTCAGGCGGAATTCAAGCAGCCACTCGGGTTCATTCTTCTTGTTTGATATCAGCCGGATGGTGTCTTCACTCAGGCCCTTGGCCGCTACATCGGACGCAATGTCAGTGACAAAGCCATGCTTGTAGGGCTGATTGACCAGGTTTTGCAAGACGGCACTCATGCCGCGACTCCTTTGCCAGCGCCCGCCTTCAGGCTGAAGCTCTCGCCGCAGCCGCAGGTGGTGCCAACGTTGGGATTGTCAAACTGGAAGCTCTGCTTGAGCCCCTCGGTGACGAAATCGAGGCAGGCGCCGTCGAGCGTGAGCAGGTTTTGCGGGGCGATCAGCAGCGTGGCACCGTGGGCGTCAAAGCGCTGCTCGCCGGCCCGCACTTCGTCGGCCAGTTCATAGGTGTAGGCAAAGCCCGAGCAGCCGACGCTTTTGACGCCGACGCGCAAGCCCAAGCCACTGCCGCGCTTGGCAATTTGCGAGCGGATCTGCTTGGCCGCTGCTGGCGTGAGGGTAATGGTCATGATGCAACTCCTGTTGGGCCATTGGAACGGCGCGCGCCGGGCTTGGGCAGGTTTGAACATTGATGTTGGAATCTCATTTTTTGGAACTCCTTTGATGCTCGAATCTATAAGGTCTATTTATTCTATACCTTATGAACAAGCCGACCTTGAGCCCGACTTCACCGTCGCCCGACGGCGCAACCTGGTCGCCAGAGATCACCGGCATTTATGGAACAAAAATGGCTATAAGCCCTTATAAATACTGCGCAAACAGCTATATCAATGATAGCAACATTCGACTTGCCGACTGGGCCAGCGATGACCGTGACACCCTTTTGGTGTCGCGGGTATTGCCATTGACGTCAGCTGCGCTGGGCGGGTTACTGCGCTGACTGCCAGCGTCCCAGCCGCTGCACCAGCCTTTCAAAGCCCAGGTCGGTTACCACCGCAAGCAAACCCACCAGCACCGCGCCCTGCAGCACATACGCGGTATTAAAACCACTCAGGCCCACAATGATCGGCAGGCCCAGTGTCTTGGCGCCGACGGTCGAGGCAATGGCGGCGGTGCCGATATTGATAATGACCGAGGTGCGCACGCCCGCCAGAATCACCGGGGCGGCCAGCGGCAGCTCAACGCGCAGCAGGCGCTGCCAGGGGCTCAGCCCCAGGCCCTCAGCGGCTTCGCGCGCCGCCGGGGGCACCGAGGCGATACCGGCCAGGGTGCTTTGCAGCACCGGCAGCAAACCATACAGGGCGAGCGCGATCAGGGCCGGCGCTTCGCCAAAACCCACCACAGGAACCGCCACGGCCAAGACCGCCACCGGCGGAAAGGTCTGCCCGGCGGCCACCACGGTTTCAATCAGCGGGCGAAACTCGCGTCCGCTGGCCCGCGTGGCAAAAATCCCCGCGGCCACACCGACGATGACGGCAAAACCGCTGGACAGACCGACGATTTTCAGGTGCGCCAGCGTCAGCCCCAAAAAGCTGTCCTGCGCGTACACCGGCCGCTCCAACGCCGGAAACAGCGCGGCAAACAGGGGCTTGAGCCACGCCATGCCAAAGACCAGCAGCAGCAAGGCAGCCAAGGCCCAAGGCAAGGGATCGCGAGCCCAGGCACGGCCGCTGGCGCTGACAGGCGCTGCGCCGCTCATGGCCGCAGGTCCAGCAGGTCAGAGAAGTCGATCACGCCCAGGGCCTGGCCGTCGCCGTCCACCACCGGCAAGCGGTCAACCCGGCGCGACAAAAACATCGACAAGGCCTCACGCAAGCTCGAACTCGCCAACACCGGCGCGCCAGCGGCGTGCTCGCCCGCCCGCAGGCGCGTGGCCACGCTTTGCAGGCCCAGCAGTTTGATGCCGACATCGCTGCGGCCAAAAAAATCGCTCACGAAGTCATTGGCCGGACTTGAGAGCATCTGCAGCGGCGTGCCGCTTTGCACGATGCGCCCCTGGTCGAGCAAGACGATGCGCGTGGCCAGACTCAGTGCTTCGTCAATGTCATGCGTGACCAGCACAATGGTCTTGTCAAACGCCTTGTGAATGCGTGCAATCTCCAGTTGCAGCGCGGCCCGCGTCACCGGGTCGAGCGCGCCAAACGGCTCGTCCATCAGCAGCACTTCGGGGTTGCCCGCCAGTGCCCGCGCCACGCCCACGCGCTGCTGCTGGCCGCCCGAGAGCTGGTGCGGATAACGCTTGCGGTACAGCGTAGCGTCAAGTTGCAGCAGCGTCATCAGCTCCGTCACGCGGTCGTGGATGCGGCTTGGCGGCCATTTGAGCAGGGTCGGCACCGTGGCAATATTTTTCTCGACGCTCCAGTGCGGAAACAGCCCGACCGACTGGATCGCGTAACCCATGCGACGCCGAAGGTCTTCGGGCCGAAAACTGCGAATCTCGTCGCCGGCAAACGTGATGCGGCCGCTGTCATGCTCCAGCAGCCGGTTGATCATCTTGATCAAGGTGGATTTACCCGAGCCCGAGCTGCCCAGAATCACGGTGAACTCGCCGCGCGCAATATTCAGGCTCAGGTCTTCGATGGCCTTCACGCCGTTGAAGCCTTTGGAGACATGCTGCAGTTCAATCATTGTCGGGCTCCAGCGCCAGGGCAAGGGCCTTGAGCAAGGCGTCCACCGCCACGGCCATGGCCACCACCGGCAGCACGCCGAGCAGCACCAGATCGAGCGCACCGCTGAGCAAACCCTGAAACACGATGGCGCCGAAACCGCCCGCGCCGATCAAGGCCGCCACCACCGCCATGCCAATGGTCTGGACCGTGGCCACGCGCAGCCCCGAGAGAAAAATCGGCAAGGCCAGGGGCAGCTCGACGCGCCAGAAAATCTGCCGCGCCGTCAAGCCCATGCCGCGCGCCGCTTCAATCACCGGCGCAGGCACCTGGCTCAGCCCGGCGGCGGTGCTGCGCACGACCGGCAGCAGGGCATACAGCGTCAGGGCAATCACGGCCGGGGCCAGGCCTATGCCCTTGATGCCCAGTTGGGCCAGCACCGGCACGCTGGCTGCCAGCAGCGCCAGCGGCGCCATCAGCAAGCCAAACAGCGCAATCGAGGGCACGGTTTGAATCACGTTGAGCACGGCAAACAAGGGTGGGCGCAGCGCGCGCGACCTGTTTGACGCCAGGCCCAGCGGCACGCCAATCAGCAACGCGGGCAGCAGGCTGGCCAGCACAATTTGCACATGCTGCCACAACGCCGTGGTGAAGACATCCTGCCGGTTGGCGTATTCCTTGAGCAGCGACAAATCCTTGAACGCGCCGCCGCCAAGCAGCAGCCCCAGCGGCACGATGACGACGCCGGCGCCAAGCAGGCGCCAGCTCGGCTTCAAGGCCAGCCGCTGTATCGCGTCGGCCGCCGCCAGCCAGCTGAAAACGGCCAGCAGCCAGAACGCACCGCCCAGGGACGTGCGGGCGATCGCGCCCGACTGGCCCGCCAGCTGCGTTGCGTGGTCCGCCGCCAGCCCCGCCAGGCCAGTCAGCAGCAGCGTTGCCGCCAGGCAAACAATCATCTGTGTGCTGCGCGTCGGGCGCGTGAAAATGGCTAGCACCAGCAACAGGGCGGGCAGCAAGACCAGCCAGGCCAACCAGGAGCCGATGGGGCGGCCCGCTGTGGCGCTGACAAGTTGCGCCAGCGGTATACCGGTGCCAGCGGCCAGTCGATTGGGCGCGTGCGTCAAAAATGGCAAGCCCAGCGCTGCAACCAGGCCAGCCAGGACCAGCACAGCCACTACGCGGTTTTTGACCATTCCATCAATCGCGTGGCCCTACAGCGCAGCAACGCAGCAGCGTCTCACTTGATGAAGCCCTTGGCCCGCAGGTAATCGGCGGACACTTTTTTGGCGTCTTGCCCTTCCACCGCGATTTTTGCGTTGAGCGCTTGCAGCGTCGGGCCGTCCAGCGTCTTGAAAACCGGTGCGAGCAGATCCCTGATCTTCGGGTAGCGTGCCAGCGTTTCCGCGCGGATCAGCGGTGCCGGCGCGTAGATCGGCTGAATGCCTTTGGGGTCGTCCAGCACCACCAGTCCCAAAGCGGCAATTGCGCCGTCAGTGCCATAGGCCATGGCGGCGTTGACGCCCGAGGTCTGCTGGGCGGCGGCCTTGATGGTCACGGTGGTGTCGCCGCCGGCCAGCGTCAGGAGCTGGTCCTGCTTGAGCTTGAAGCCATAGGCGGTCTGGAACGCGGGCAACGCGTCGGTGCGCTCGATAAATTCAGCTGAAGCGGCCAGCTTGAACTGGCCGCCTTTGGCCAGCCACGGTCCCAAGTCGGCGAGCGACTTGACTTTGTTGCTGGTGGCTACATCCTGGCGCAGCGCAATGGCCCAGGTGTTGTTGGCCGGGGCGGGCTCCAGCCAGACGATCTTGTTTTTGTCGGCATCGAGCTTTTTCACCAGCTCGTAACCCGCCTTGGCGTTTTTCCAGGCCGGGTTTTTTTCATCGGAAAAGAAAAAAGCACCGTTGCCGGTGTACTCCGGATACAGGTCAATCTCACCCGCGGTGATGGCGCCGCGCACGATTTTGGTGGCACCCAGTTGCACCTTGTTCTCGGTTTTGATGCCGTTGGCCTCCAACACCTGAATCATCATATTGCCCAGCAAGGAGCCCTCGGTGTCAATTTTTGACGCCACGCGAACAGGGGCTTGGGCAAATACCGAGGCCGATGCAAGAAGCAGGATGGGAGTGCAGCGGATCAGCCAGCGACGGGACAACAACGTGTTCATACAAAAGCCTTTCAGAAGAGGTGGAGCGCGCAGGACAAGCAACACTAGCGCAGGTTTCTACCGCATTGCAAACACACATGTGCGGGTTTTCAGTTTATAGCGTGAATCGGCAGACGGCGACGTGGCGCCAGGTCCGTGCACAAAAAAGACGAGGTTTCGACGCACGGGGTACAGCAGTAATATGCTATCTAATGTATAGCTACTAACGTATATTAAACGGGGGCTAGAGGCCTAAAAGTCTAAGATCAGCTTTGAGAATTCATGGTCACGCCGGCCGCGCCCCAAGAGGGGTTCAGCACTTGCCCAGCTGAGCGGGATTGGCTACGCTCTCTCCTGCAGTGCAGTACCTGTTCAAGATTGATCATTTCATACGCCACTGATGCGTTCAATAAGGGAGGCAACATGCTTGAGGGAATTTCCACCAACCGCCTCTGCGACAGCTCGGCCACTTGCCTGGTGGCGGCCGGCAAGGCTTTTGTGATCCGTTACTACTCGCGCACCACGAAGCAGCCCGAAAAGCAACTTCGCCCGAAGGAGGCCGCCGAGATGGCGCGCGCCGGGTTGCAGATTGCAGTCGTCTACCAGGACCGCGCCCGGCTCACCGAAGATTTCAATCTGGCGCGCGGCCAGCTTGATGGTGCCAGCGCCTTTGCCAGCGCCGGGCAGATCGGCCAGCCAGCCGGCAGCGCAATCTACTTCGCGGTCGATGTCGATTTCAGCGCAGCGCAGATCAAAACGTTCGTGCTGCCGTATTTCAAGGGCGTGCGCGCTGCGCTGGACGCGGCGTCTGGCGGGGTTTCACACTACAAGCTGGGCGTCTATGGGTCGGGCCTGGCGTGCCGGCTGCTGAAGAAAACCGGCCTGGTTGAGCTCACCTGGCTCGCCGAAGCGACCGGATGGGCCGAATCAAAAACGTATACGGCCTGGGATATCAAACAATTCGTCACCAACCAGGACCTTTGCAGCATCGGCAACGGCTGGCAGCGTTGTACCGCGCTGCCAGCGTTCGGTCAGTTCCAGCCCGCGGGCTTTGAGGTCAAGGCAGGAGAAGGCGAACTGATGAAAGTCAGCGCAACCCAGTTGAACCTGCGCTTTGTGCCGACCGCCGACGCCAACACCCCACTTGCGACCTTGCCGCATGGGACGCTGTTGCGGGTGCTCGGTGTGTCGGCACCGGGGTGGGTGCGCGTGCGTGTGACGCTCAATGGTGCCACCTTCATCGGTCACGTCAAGGCGAGTTTCCTGGAGGCCGCACCTGGGCTGCCGCCGGCGCCGGCGCCGAACCCACAAATTCCGGCCGTGTACTGGAAGGAAGACAACCGCTCGGCCACGCGCCAATCGACCGGCGGCTTGGCTTCGCCGATCGGCGAGGCCGGGCGGCCGACACGCGATCCAAATGCAGTTGCCGCCTTGCGAAAGCAGCAGCTTGCCGCGATCGGTGATTGGCTGGACGTTGAACACAGCGCTCGCTACGCGGGCCGGGACGGCGTGACCTTCTGTAATGTCTACGCGGCCGACTACTGCTATCTGGCGGCCGCTTACCTGCCGCGCGTGTGGTGGACCAGCCCCGCCATCGCGAGGATGGCTGCTGGCCAGGCCGTCACAGCTGCCTACGCAGAGACGGTGCGCGAGATGCGCGCCGATGACCTGTACCGCTGGCTGCTCGATTACGGCGCGATGTTCGGCTGGCGCCGTGTGGCCGACGCGACCGCACTTCAGAGCACGGCGAACGACGGCGGGATAGGCATCATTTGCGCTGACCGCGCCGCCGAGGGCCGCCCAGGTCACATCACTGTTGTCGTGCCTGAAGACGCAGGTAACACCGCTCAACACGACGCCGCGGGCAATGTCGATCAGCCGCTGCAGAGCCAGGCCGGCGCCGTCAACAAGCGCTTTGGAAGCGCGGGACGCAACTGGTGGCTCGGAGCTGCCTTCATTGACCACGTGTTCTTTGTGCACGACTGAAGGCTGCGGCGTTTTTTTCCCATCCCGGTTCAGCGACGGGCAAGGCCGTCCTTTGAGCTGTCGCCAGAATTATTGAATCAGCTCGGGCGCATAGCCCCTGATGCGCGATTCCACGAGGGCACCGCCATGACGAATCAGCACCGCTCTTTGCGCCGCATTGAGCGCCATGAGATTTGTCGCAATAGAACCGGCAAACTGCGCATCACCGTCTTGCGCTTGCCCGACCACGCTGTCGATCGAGAACCACATGGGCTTGGGCCCGAGGCCGGCTTTATGCCGATGCTCCATGCGGTCGAACTCAAGCCCCCGAATCTGTTCCATCATGATGTCGAGCGCCGCCTTCAAAACCATGGCGCCGGACTCGGTAGGCTGTGCATCATTGGCAAAGGGCTTTCCGCCATCGCTGACGATCAGGTAGTCGAGCGCGTTGCGCGCACGCAGGGTCGGATTCACGCCCATGTTGTCGTAAACACCCCCATCGGCCAGCGTGACATAGTCAACTTGAGAGGCCGGGATGTATTCCGGGGACTCCAGTCGCAGCGGAGGAAACACAGGCGGGAACGCCGACGATGCGGCCACCGCTCTTGCCAGGCTGAAATCGGGGCCTGGCACGACACCAAGTTCATGCTCCCCCATCTCTTCCGGACCAGCGCCCCCGGCGACAAAGAAAAACATGTTGCCGGTCGCCAGGTTGGTGGCGTTGAGATAGATCCGCGGCCCGCCGCGAAGCGCGCTCAACCTGGCCCCCTTGAAGAGGTCGCGGTCATAGGTGCCGGCCAGCTTGTCCAGGCGACTCTCGAACGGATCAAGAATGCCGCCGATGACGGAGCTGACGGCGATGGAGCGGGTGGCCAGGTAGTTTTCGAGCTCATCCAGGACCGATGCCTTGCCCCAGTTCAGCGCCACAAAGGCGCCTGCGATGCTGCCGCCACTCACGCATGACAGCAGGTCAATGGATGCAAACAGCCCGAGGCTCTGCAGCTTTCGCATGACCCCCAGATGGAAGGCTGCCGCCCGGAAACCGCCACCGGACAAAGCGAGCCCGATTCTGCGTTGTTGCCCGTTGATGCTGATGCTCATTTGTTCCCCCGACTAAAACTGGCACAAGAAACCAGTTGCACTCTATGACCGGCGTTTCACCACAGCTTGACATTTCGCAACTGCCCATAAATCGGAGACATCAGAGAAAAAGCGACAAGCCTTTGGGATGAAACGCCTGGTAGCGGCGCGCCTGCTGGTCAGCGGGATCGCTCCACGCCGCGGTGGTCTCGGTCAGGTAGTTGAAGTGCAGCTGTGGTTTGCCCTGACCGGCATGCTCACTCAGGAGCAGTTCGAGCGCGCGCACGTGCGGGTGACGGAACACGGCACCGCTGGTGGACACGAGGTAATGCTGGCAGCGAAGTTTGCGCAGCAGCGCGGCGCTCGTATTGGCGACGCTCCCGTGATGCGGCAGCTTGAAGCCGGTGAGCGAAAGCCGCTTGTCCTGCCCCGACAACAGCTGGTTCACCGAGGCTTCCAGCACAGACGGCCAGGCATCACCGGCGAGCAAAAACCGGACTTTCGGCTGGTCATTCGGGTATTCGAGCAGCACCGCGATGCTGCTGCCGTTGGCACGGCTGGCGTCACCACCGAAGGGCGCATCCGCGCCCGCCTCGCCGTCGCCGCCACCCAGCGTGTCGTCCAGCCCCGCCGCCAGATCCCGCCCAGCCGGGTCCGGCAGCTCAAAACGGTCCTCGATGGGCTCGCCGTCCGCGCCCAGCACGTCGCCGAGCGGGCGCAGATTGCGCGCGCCCTCCAGCGCCTGGCGCAAGGCTGCCTCGTCGCCCGACGCCACGCCCGCCTTGCGCAATTCGTCCCGCCAGCAGTCCTTGAGTTCAAGCAGCCGCTCATGGTCGGGGGACAGCAGCGTCAGTCGGCAGTCCCCCGGCAGATCGACCACCGGCAGCTTGCCCGCCGTGCGATCGATCGCCGCCAGGGCATCGGTCAGGCCGACGTTCCACACCTGCTTGCCGGTCCGCTTTTCATAGTCGGCGATCAGCATGCCGAGCATTTCACCCTGCAGTGCGCCGAGCGGCACGCCGGCCGGATCAACAACCTGGTTCAGTTGCTCGCGGCCATTGAACCAGATGCGCTCGAAGCGGCAGTTCAGCGCTTGGGCGTCCTGCAACAGGCGCACGATACCTTCGATGTGGTCGGCATCGATGTGGGTGATGATGAGCAGCTCGAAATGGCGCTCATCGGCCGGCAGTTGCAGGATGCGCTCGCGCAGGGCCGGGTAGGTGTGGGCCGGCCCGCCATCGATGAGTATGCGCCGGACCTGCTGGGCATTGCCATATTCAATCCACAGACAATCGCCGTGCGCGGCGGGCAGCATCTCGATACGGAACATGAATCGTCTCCCGGTAAAGTGTCAAGCGTGGCCGACAGGCGCTCGGGGCGTCAGGCGCCATTCGGCATCGCCAAGCGCAACCAGGCACAGCGCCATCAGGTAGCCACGCCCGAGCATGCGACGGCGCACGCGGCGCATGATCGTGCCGAAATCGGCCTGTGCATCTTCCACGGCCACGAGTTCAGCGACCAGCTCCCGCGCCAGCGGCGCCGCATGGCGGCCGAGGATCTGTGCCAAGGTGCCGAGCACGATGGACGCGTGTTGCTGCTGGATGAGTTGCGTCATCTCAACATAGCCGGTCTCAGTCTCGCCCGCAGTCTGGCAGCCCAGCAGCAGCACGATCGGTCCCGGATCGCGGCCATCCAGATTCACGTACTGCCGGTCGATCTGCCCACGGCTTAACTTTCCGAGGTCCTCGGCCAGTTGCTCATCACCAATTTCCAGATAGTCGAGTGCCGCCTGGATGCCGTGGTGCGGCAGCAGCAGCAAAAGCGATGGATGCGCCTGCATGGCTTTCTTCCACTGCGTCCAGTCATCGGCCACGAACAGGCGCCCGAAGCTCTGCTGCAAAACCTCTTGCGTCGCCCGTCTCTCGTCCTCTGGAACCAGATGGCTGCTAGCGAAGGCCACAGAATCGATCACCGGCAGGCTGCGCCGCCCCGCCCCAGGCGACGACGCCTGCCCCGCATCGCCCAAGGCAAGGCGTTCGATGATCTTGCGCAGCGACCAGAAACCGAACGGGCAGATGACGGACGCGCCGCTGCGCTGATCGTCCGCTGCCGGCACGCTGCAGACCGGGCAGGCGCCAGCCCCAGCCTTCAAGGCTTCCAGCCCGGACGCGCAGAGCTTGGCGTCACTGACCGGGTAGCCGCGGTCATAGACGAATTCCAGCGGCACGTAGGTATTGGGCTCATGGTTCAACACCTGGATACGCTCGCCCGGGTCTGTGAAGCCCTGGCTCAGCAGGTGGTTGTACAAGCCCGCCCCGTGACGCGCCATGTCGCGCAACAGCACGCGAACGTTGGGGTCGTCCGCATCGAGCACGTCCTGCGCACGGGCACCCGCTCCTTCCGCAATACCGGCCTGGTCCTGCGCCGCCTGCCGCCGCACGACCAGCTTCTCGGTCGTGAAAAGCGTTTCGTTCAACCACTTGATCGCCACCTTGGCATCTCCGAGGTTGAAGCTGCCGCCGCCCTGGCCGCCGAACACACGCAGGCTGGAAGGCGCCGGTGCAGCAGCGTCTTGTGCCGCAAGCGCGCGCTCGTCGCCAAAGACAAAGACGGCATCGACCGGCTGGCTGTCCGCCAGCTCGATCACTTCGCGTCGACTGGCCTGAACCCGAACTCGTACCTCGTGTTGCGGCCCCTGCGCCTCGTCGGGCGCCAGCGCGAACGCTTCCAGGCGCACGGCCTCGAAGGTCCGACCGCGGTAACGGAACATGATCTCGGCGCTGACGTAGCGCTCACCCTCGGGCACATGGATGTGCAGATCGCAATCCCCGCTGCGCGCGGTGCGCTCGGGCGGCAGCAGCATCGGCTTGCTGTCGGTATGGTCCTGCCCGCTCCCGTCGCGCCACACGAGTTGCACCGTCAGCAGCAAGCCTTCGGGCCCGATGTCCACCCGCTGGATGGCTTTGTCCGCCGCGGCGGCATCTTTTTCCGGCAGGCCGATCCAGCAACGAATGATGTTGTCGGCACCGGTGACGAAGGTGTTGCGTCGCGTCTTGTCGTGCAGGATGTGCGCGTTGACCGTGCGCCTCTCAACCTCCGCCATTTCCTCTGGCGCCGCCATCGCTGCCCCCGCCATGGCAGGTGGCGCCATGGCAGGTGGCGCCATGGGCGGTGGCGCCATCTTCCGTGGCGCGATACTCTTTGCCGGCGGCGCTGATTCTCTGGGCGCCATGCTCTTGGCCGCCAGGTAAACCGTGTCGTCAATCAACTCTTCGCGGCCGGTGAACCCGCTGCCAGCGGGGCCCGCACCGCGCATGGGCGAACCTGCCCGACCGCCCTGGCAGTCCGCTGCCACACCCAGCAGGTGCAGGATGCGCAGGCGCTCCGCCACGCTGCGCTCGGGCGTCAGCAAGCTGGCAAGTTGAGCGATCAGATGCTCGGCCCGATCGCGGGCAATGATCCAGGCGAACTGCCCGTCGTCAAGCGCGGGGCGTTGCGCGCCCAACTGTCCGGCAGTGAGGTCCGCAACCGGCAAGTCGTCATTCACGGGGCAACGCCCGATCAAGTCGACGATGCCGTTGCCCAGCACCGAGGCCACCGGGACCTCGGAACCCAGTGCCAGCGCGCGCTGGTTACCTTGTGCCAACACATCCCGGATCAGGCTGGCGACACTTTCTGGGGGCAGGTAGTTGAGCGCATCGAATTCACTTGGCGCACGCCGTCCGACGAACAGCGCATCCGGTAGCTGCGCCCGAACAGCCAGGGCCAGATTGACCTGATCGGACGACGCTGTCGACCCGGTCGCCGAAGCCAGGATCGGTGCCAGTTTCTCAGTGGCCGCCAGCGGCGTACCTTCGGCGTCCGCGATCCCTGTGGTGGCCCACACGGTCAGTCGCAGCAAGCGCTGCGTGGCAGCGTCGGGCTGCCGGTTCGTGGGCGCGGCGTCCCGCCGCGCGAGCAGCTCCAGCAGATGGGCTCGCATCGCTTCGGGTATCGGGCGGATACGCGCGATGGCGCTGTAGGCCGTCCACGGACTGCCAAAAAATAGTCCAGGCTCAGGCGCCTCGCCGGACAAGAAGGCATCAAGCGGCCGAAACTCGCCCAGCCGTGCCAGCACCAGTGCACGCCAGAACAAGGCTGTCTCGCCCTGCGCCAGCGCAGTCTCGTCATGAGTCGCCATCACGTCCTCGACCGTGATCACATCCTCGACCGGCATCGCCGCCAGCCATTCGAATTTTTCAAGGCGCCCGCCGCGCACCTGGGCCAGCAACGGCAGGATCCGCGATCGATCGCCAGCGACGTCAAGCGCCGCCGCAAGCGCATCGCGGTCGACCTCGTCACCACCTTCGACCATGCGACGCAAATGCTCGCGCAGCGAACGCAGCGGAATGCGCACAGCCAGCGCCAGCGCCTGGCGGCGCGCCAGCGAACCCGCCGGCTGTGCCTGGACGATCCGCCAGTTCGCCTCGGCCATGCGCTGCCAGGCAGGCAGGCTCAGCGGGAAGCGACCGGCCGCATCCAGTGCGGCGATGCGCACCATGACATCCGGGTCGTTGGCTGCAACAGACAACAACGGAGCCAAGAAGTCAGGCTGAAGTTGCGCCGTCATGCTGAGCTCTGCCCTAATAGTGCAAAACCCATGCCCCGCTTTTCATGATTTTTGGTTGTGGCCACTCTCACCTCCATGACGCCTTGCACGACCCGCCGATTGCACTCTATGGTCATAGTTTCCGAATGGCTTGACATTTCGCAAGGACAGAGAGGAGATTCAACCGCGCCAAACGAAGCAGTCCGAATCAATGCGGGTCTCATGAACTGAAGTGCATCCCAACCCATTGCGCAGCGCCCTTGGGCCCCTGAAACTCATCCAGCGACCGTGCCGGGATATCAGGATAGCGTTCGTTCCACATCCGCGCCAACGCTGACCCTGCCCCAATTTCAAGCACACAGGAGACTTGCCGCTCGGCCAGGGCCTCCATGCAAGAGGACCATCGCACCGTGCAGGCGAGTTGCTGACCTAAAGCCTGACGCAGCTCTGCCGGTTGTCTGCTGAGAACGCCATAAGCATTGGTGGCAATTGGACAAAAAGGCGCGGCAAAAGGCAGTGCGCTCAGCACATCGGAAAAGGCGTGGGCTGCTTGTGCCATCCAGGACGAATGCGAGGCCACGCGCACATCCAGACGCTTGCATACAGCACCAGCAGCCCCCAGTGCCAGCGCGGCTTGCGACAAGGCATCATCCGTTCCAGCAAATACGGCCTGACTTGGATTGACCCGGATCGCGCATTCAAGTCCAAGACCTGCACTCACTGCAAGCACCCTGCCCTCTGAAATACCAGACACTGCCAGCAAGCCGGTATGGAGGCCAGAAACCGCTTGATCCATCAGCGCAGCGCGCTGCGCCGCCAGCGCGATGGCTTGATCTGTCGAGAACACGCCGGCACACGCAAACGCTGACAACTCGCCAACACTGTAGCCGGCGACAACGGCTGGTGCTTGGGGCAACTTGTCCTTGACAGCCGCCCACGCGGCCAAAGAGGTGCCGGTGATCAGCACCTGTGCAAAGGCATTGTTGCTGCGGCACCCCTCATCCTGGATCGCTGTTCGCCAATTGGCACCGAGGCAAAGACCCATGGCATGCAAGGCATCAGCGGCCATGGGATCGGTGTCAAGCCAGGGCAACATGGTCGGGTGCTGACTGGCCTGACCCGAAAAGACAAGGGCATAAGTCATGGTGCAAACACCGGCATTTCATGTCGTGACCAGGCCACTCGACCCTCGCTGATGGATGTTGCAGATGGCTCGGCCAGGGTCGCTCGCCGCAGCGACTCAACCCAGCAAGCGCTGGCCAACACGTCAGCGGAACCGCCCGGTGACAGCCTGCGCTCGACAAAAGTGGTGTGGATGGCACGGGCATGCAGCAGCCAATCGGTTTGCATGACCCCGCGAGCGTCCAAAAATTTGCGGGCTGATGTCTGCACAAAACGCAGGCCGTCCATGCCGCCACGGTGAACGCAATTGGTGTCGTCGAGCTCGGCCATGGTGGCAAACAGGGCTTGCACGCGGGCGGCGCGATCTGTTGCCCCAGCTTGCAAAGCGGCTTGCAGCGCCGGCAGAGTGACTTCGAACAGCACCGGGAATGCCTGGGCCGCTTCTTCTCCCGCGCTACGCAGCTTAAAGCGTTGGGCCGCCTGTTGTCCATTGGAGTCAGGCGCTGCCAGGCGCGCCGCCCTGGCACGGTGCGCCAGGGTTTCGCCCCAGGTCGATAACAGGACGGCACGCAAATGTTGCGGCGTGAATACCAGGCCCTGTGCCTGCAACTGCCCGGCGCTGGCGCACAGCAAACCCAGGCCGAAAATCGCACCACGGTGGGTATTGATGCCGCGGGTAGCCGCCAGCATGCGGGCCTCTGCGTTTTTACCCAGGTTTTCCAGAACTGCAAACGGATGCCCGTCACGACCTGCCTGTGCCATGCGGGGAAAATAACCGCGCAAGGCAAACAAGCTGCGCACAAACGTCTCTGCGCTCATATCGGCATGGCTTCCGCAGTCACGAAACGAGACCAAACCCGGTTTTGGCTCCAGCGCTACTTCTGCGTAGAGTGCACGCACCGCGGCGAGCCCCAGTGTTTGTGCATCTGCAGCCATGGCGCGGCGCACAGCGGACGTCTCGGGAGTCGGTCCCATACCGCGCTTCAGGGCAACGCCAGAGCCGTTTCGGCTACGTCTTGCGGTGCACAAGCGCCCAACTCTTGCACCTCTGCCAGGGTTGCCAGCCGGATGTTTTGGCGGTCTTTCAGCAAGACCTGCGAGGTCTGCCCTGTCACCAGCCGTTGCAGCTCCCGCCAGGCGACGGCTTGCCCGCCTGGGAAGACAATTTCACCATCCAGCCGCCGCCCAAGCTCCACTTCAGCCAGCTGCGCCTGTACCCGACACGCCGTCTGAAAATCAGGCACCGCCAGGCTCAAGTCAAGGTCTGAACCGTCATGCAAGTAGGGCATGTTGGTGAGGAACTGCCAACCATGGGAACCATAGACATGGACCGTCACACCCCAGTTGGACAGCGCCAGGTCCAGATCCAGCGCGGCTGGCCCCCAATGGCAGGCGTGCGCGACTTGAAACAGCGTAGGAAAGACCCCAAAGGCAAGGACCTGATCCAGGCGCGCCGTCAGCGCCAGGCGCCGCCTGGACCAATGTTGGGGGGCCGGCAAACCCAGGCAAATCTGATCTGGCGCGGCTTCAACGCGCTGGCGGCACACCACCAGCGGCAAACTGGTACTTCGCCAATGCGCAAGAATGTGCTGCGCCTCATCGTCCCAAGGATGCGCTTGCATCTGCGCCCAAGCCTGTGCGTCAAGCCACACCAGTTGGTTACGCGCCAAGACTTTCATTTAATTCACAACCAAGGCATGCCATGACTCAAGCGTTGACAACACGCGCTGTGACCTGCGCGGCAAGCCTGCGCCCGCCACGTGCAGCGCCATCAGCGGCACGCGCGTCCAGGGTGGATGCATCCAGCAGCGCGGCCGACAGGCAGGCCTTCAGATCACCACTCCAGAGCGCGCGAATACCGCCCATGGCCACGTAGTTTTCCACCCCCGGCGCAAAAACCGGATTGGATTTTGAGAGTTCGGCAAGTCGCTGCTCGTCAATTTTGGTCACGCGCGCCATCGCCGGCAAACGCATGACACGAATCTCTGCCTCAGGCAAGGCGTAACAAGCGTCGGCCATCAAGCCGGAGGTAATAAAACCGCCGGACAGTGCCTGGTCGTAAACCAAACCAATCACGGGGTGATGCTGACGCCGCGCCAGCTCAACACAACAGCCCATGTGAGCCATGTAGCGATTAATGCCCAGCAGCTCATCGCGGTGGCGCAAGCGTTGACCCTGCGTGTCCACCAGCAACAAAATACCCCGCCCAGGATACTCGCGCACTGTGTTGAGCACCACGCGAGCCTGTGCCAGCGCGAGCTCTACCCCTATTGCCGCATGATTCGTGGTGCCCACCACCGTGAGAGTGCGTCCATTGAATTCGGCAGAGCCACTAAGCAGATCGCCATCGCGCTTGACTTCGTGCGAATTGCCAAAAAGTGCGGCAAGCAAGGTTTCCCAGTTCATGCCAGCTCCTTGGGGTTCAGTGCTTTCAAGACTGGCATCTGCCCGGCTTCCATATCGGCCACCCGTAACGGTTCAGCGACACCCGAGCGCTGCCAGATATCGAGTGCGTCGCGGCAGTCGCCGTAACGGCTCAAACGGCTGGCCAACAGGGCGTGTTCTGCCTCCATTGAGGCCAGACTCAAGGGCAAGGACTGGCCAAGCAAACCCATCGCGGCAGCACGAAATTGCGCCACGTCATCTTCCACCAGGACATCACAGTCACCCGTCAGGTAGCGATGCTTGCCACCGGTGGTGCGCCAAACCAGCGCGCGGTCACGCGAGTCAAATTCTTCAACCCCATTGGAGGATTCAATCACTTCGGGGCCTGACATGGCCAAACGGCCAATATCGCTCATCACCACATGGTCAGCGCAGCGAGCAATCAGCCCCATGCCGCCAAAGCAGCCGTTGGCGCCACCAATCAGCATGATCACCGGGACGCCTTGGGCACGCACATCAAGCAGGGCACGCATCACCTCTGACACCGCAATTAGCCCGGCATTGGCCTCGTGCAAACGCACGCCACCAGACTCAGCCAACACGATGACGGCAGCGGGTTGGACGACAAGCGCCCGTTTGAACAGACCGACCAGCTTGGCACCGTGCACTTCGCCCACGCCACCCCCCATGAATTCACCTTCCTGGGCCGCGACCAGGATGGCTTGGCCATCAAGCAAGCCACTGCCAATGACCACACCGTCGTCAAACGCCGATGGCACGCCCAGCAGCGCCAGGTGCGGGCTGACCACGCGCTCGGCCGGCCCCAGAATTTCGTGAAAGGTGTCGGCATCGAGCAAGTGCGTGACACGCTCACGGGCGGTGGATTCGGCAAAACTGCGGTTCATGTCGGGGCACCTGAAATTGCCTGCAAACCCGGAGGCAGCGCAGCCGCGGCCTGGTCCAGGCGCAAACTCACCACGGCGGGGGTGGCGCCCATGTCGTTGATGGAGACAGCGATCCCCGCCAGGCGATGACGGGCCTGAAAGTCGTGGACCACCGCCTCCCAAATCGGGCCAAAACCACAGGCCGATGTGGTGATGTCGATGGTGCACGTGGGGCCCCGATGAGGCTCCAACATCACCTCCAGATTGCCGGATCCCACCACACCCACCAGAACGGGTGTGAAGTGACCTGGCGCATGTTGCCCCGGAAATTCAAAGTGAAGTTTTTCCACGGATTCGTCCTTGCTACTTACCAATTGCGAAACCGTTTGGGCGGGTCATAAAGCCCGCCCGAGGCACGTACCAAATCGCGCATAGTGCGCGCCGCCAGCAGGCTGCGCGTGGCATCGCGCTTGTCGATGCCGATGTCTTCGGCGCGTTGAATAATGCCTCGGTCACGCAGGTTTTCTACCATGCGCCTGTCCCGCGCCAAGCCCACCGGGGTGTAGCCTGCCACGCCCCGAATAGCTTGTTCGCGTTCTTCGTCGGTGCGGCACAGCAGCAAGTTGGCAATGCCTTCTTCGGTCAGAATGTGGGTGACGTCGTCGCCGTAAATCATCACCGGCGGGATCTCCATATGGGCCTGTTCGGCTAACTGCCAGGCATCGAGCTTTTCCACAAAAGCGGGCTGCATGTGTTCCCGGAAGGTTTCCACGATTTGCACCACCAGTTTTTGCCCGCGTGGCATGGCGGACACGCCCGTGCGTCCCTGGTGCGCTTGCGCACCGGCTTTCAGCCAGGCAGGGGTCGCATGGCGGCGACCGCGTGCGTCAGCACCCATGTTGGGGGCACCACCAAAGCCGGCGATTCGCCCCAGAGTGGCAGTGGAGCTATGGCCGTTGAGGTCAATCTGCAAGGTGGAGCCAATGAACATGTCGCAGGCATAGTGGCCTGCCGCCTGGCACAGCGCCCGGTTGCTGCGCAAACTGCCATCTGCACCGGTAAAGAACACATCGGGTCTGGCCCGGATGTAGTTTTCCATGCCGAGCTCTGAGCCAAATGAATGCACCGACTCCACCCATCCCGCCTCGATAGCAGGGATCAGCGCCGGGTGTGGGTTAAGCGCCCAGTGATTGCATATTTTGCCCTTCAAACCAAGCGATTCGGCATAGGTGGGCAGCAAAAGCTCAATCGCCGCTGTGTCAAACCCGATGCCATGGTTGAGCCTCTGCACCCCGTATTCAGCATAGATGCCCTTGATCGCCATCATGGCCATCAGCACCTGGATTTCGGAGATTTGCGCTGGGTCGCGGGTAAACAGCGGCTCAATGACATTGGGCTTGGGCGCCAGGATGACAAAATCCACCCAGTCGCCGGGAATATCCACGCGGTCGACCGTCTCAACCAGCTCATTGACTTGCGCAATCACAATGCCGCTTTTGAACGCAGTGGCCTCCACGATGGCCGGTGTGTCTTCCGTATTGGGGCCCGTAAAAAGATTGCCATGCGCGTCAGCCGCTTGCGCGCAGACCAGCGACACGCGTGGTGTCAGGTCTACAAAGTAGCGGCTAAACAACTCCAGGTAGGTATGTATCGCGCCTATCTGGATTTGCCCGCCAGAAACCAGCTTGGCCAGGCGAGCGCTTTGTGGCCCGGAGAACGAGAAGTCGAGCTTGGAGGCGATGCCGCTCTCAAACACATCCAAATGTTCAGGCAAGGCCAATACCGACTGCACCATGTGCAGGCCGTGCACCTGCGCCGGGTTTAACTGCGCCAATGCGCGGGCCAAAAAATCGGCCTGCTTCTGGTTGTTGCCTTCCAGACAAACCCGGTCGCCAGGCTCCAGCACAGCTTCGAGCAGCTTGGTGGCATCTTCCGCCAATACCCGCTTGCCATGCAGGCGTGTACCCAAAACAGCCGCAGCGCGGCCCAGCCGCTGCGCACGTCCCTGTGCCTGCTGGTTCCAGCGCCCATTTGCTTGGTTCATGTCACTTGACACCCATCACCAGATTGGGCAACCCAGTCACGATGCCCGGAAACAGGCATAGCAGGAATACGGCGCCAAACATCAAGCCGACGAACGGCATCACCCCCCAGATTACATCCTTGAGCGGGATATCAGGCGCCACGTTCTTGATGACGAAAATGTTCAGACCGACGGGGGGGTGGATCAAGCCCATTTCCATCACGATGGTCATCACCACGCCAAACCAGATCAAATCAAACCCCGCAGCTTTCAAGGGTGGCAGGATAATGGGTGCGGTCATCAAAATGATGGATACCGGCGGCAGGAAGAATCCCAACACGATCACCATCAACAAGATCACACCCAGCAGCACCCATTTGGAGAGCTGCATCGCCACAATCCACTGGGCCGCGCCTTGGCTGATATGCAAGTGACTCATCACGTAGCTGTACAGCAGCGACATGCCAATGATCAGCATCAGCATGGTCGATTCCTTCAACGTCGAGGTCAGAATTGGTGCCACGTCTTTGGGGCGCCAAATTCCATAGACGACGGCAATCAAACCAAGTGCCATCAAACCACCCAGGCCTGCAGTTTCAGACGGCGTGGCCAAGCCGCCATACAAGGCCACCATGACACCAATCAGCAAGATCACAAAGGGCAGCACACGCGGCAGCATTTCGACTTTTTGTGCCAGCGTAAAGTGCTCCTCAATCAGGTAGGCTGACTTGGGGCCGCCTTGCTGGTAGATGACCAGGGCTTGTTTATATTCCTGGCGCGCCCGTACCACGGCGTATCCTGCGAACAAGGCCACCAGAAGCAGGCCCGGTCCGATGCCCGCCAGAAACAAGCGGCCCAGTGATTGCTCGGCAGCCACGGCATACAAGATCATGACGATCGACGGTGGCAGCAAAATACCCAAGGTGCCTCCGGCGGCGATGATGCCGGCAGCAAAGCCGGGCGAATAGCCACGCTTGCGCATCTCGGGAATGCCGGCAGAACCGATCGCCGAGCAGGTGGCGGGCGACGACCCGGCCATGGCGGCAAACAGGGCGCAGGCAAACACATTGGCAATGCCCAGACCGCCGGGCACTTTATGCAGCCAGGCGTGAATGGCGCTGTAAAGGTCTTGCCCGGCCGGCGACTTGCCGATTGCTGCGCCTTTCATGATGAACAGCGGGATCGACAACAAAGTAATCGATGCCATTTCTTCGTAAACGTTCTGCGTTACCGTATCCAGCGATGAGGCGGGCATGAAGAAATACATGAACGTCACGGCCACAGTGCCCAGGGCGAATGCAATGGGCATGCCCGAGAACATCACCAGCAGGGTGACTGCGCCGTATGACAGGCCAATGGAAAGCTCGCTCACTTGGCATCCCCTTCACCATCACCACCGGCGACATGCAAGACTGACTGGAGTAACAGCTGCAGCGCCAGCAAGCTCATACCCACGGCCATCAGACTGTAGGGAATCCATAGCGGCGGTGCGAAGCTGCTCGATGTGGTTTGCCCTTCTGCCCAAGCCTCATGGAAAAGCGTCCATGACTTCCAGGCAAAAAAGCTGCAAAACAAGGTCGAGACAATGTCCACCACTGTGGCGCGCACCCGGTTCACGCTGGCGGGCAAGAGTGTTGCCAAGGCTTCGATGCCGACATGCCCCCGCATCGATTGCACGTAGGCAGTGCACATGAAGATGGCACCGACCAGCATGAAAACCGAGGCTTCGTCTTGCCAGTCGGTGGCAGTTTTAAAAAAGTAGCGCGTCGCCACCGAATAAGTCAAGACGGCTGACGTCAGTACCAGAGCCGCCATGGACAGGCGCAGCACTTGCAGGTTGATCCAATTCAAACTGCGCGCGAGCATCGCCAGAGCGGAGTTGCCCGCCAGCCTCGGAAGCGGCGCCGGGGCCGCATCCAGATCAAAGCCGTGACTCACAACGTCTGCTGCGCTAAAGCCAGCAACTTGGCGCAGCCCTCATTTTTGGCTCCGTAGTCCTTCCAGGCGGTTTTGCGCGCAATGTCTTGCCACTTTTTGATGGTTCCATCAGACAAATCGACCACTTTGGCACCGGCCTTTTGGTACACAGCCGCCACATCAATGTCGTCCTTCTTGGCTGCTTCCAGAGCAAATTTCTCCATCTCGGCACCCACGGTCATGAGCATGTCACGCTGGTCCTTGGGCAATTTGTCGAAGATGGCTTTTGACATCATCAGCGGCTCAAACATAAACCAATAAGCCCCCGTGCGACCGGTGGTCAACGCCTTGGCCACCTCTTCCAGACGAAATGAAATGAATGAGGTGGATGAAGTCATGGCCGCATCCATGGCGCCGGTCTGCATGGCGGCATAGATTTCATTGGAGGGAAGCGAGACGACAGCAGCACCTGCATCTTTAAGAATCATGTCCATCTCACGCGAGCCACCACGGATCTTCATACCCTTGGCATCTTCAGGCTCCACCACCGGCTTGCCGCGCGAGGCCACACCACCGGCTTGCCAAATCCAGCTGATCAGCACAATGCCTTTTTCTTGCAGCACACGGGTGAGTTCTATGCCGACCGGCTTGGTTTTCCAGCTATACGCTTGCTCATAAGACACGACCAAGCCGGGCATCAGGCCAATGTTGAGCTCTGGTACTTCGCCGCCGGCGTAAGACAAGGGTATCAGTGCCATATCCAGCGCGCCTTTGCGCATGGATGAGAACTGGGCGTTGGTCTTCATCAATGAAGAGCCCGGGTAAATCTCGAATTTCATGGCCCCTTTGCTGCGTTTTTCAACTTCAGCGGCAAAGTTGCGCACCAAGCGATCACGGAAGTCACCTTCTTTGATCGTGCCACCCGGAAATTGATGCGAAATCTTGAGCGCCGAGGTTTGCGCAAAAGCCAACGAGAAGGGCATTGTGCTGGCCGCAAGGCCGCCCATGGACTGAAGTAATTGACGTCTTTGCATGTCTTTGTCTCCTGGAATTTTGATGAACCGCGTTGCCAGGGTCTATGGCCCTGAGTACAGAAACATTCAATTGATCTTCTCTTGAATGTATACATAACTCTATTATTTGTATATTTTTTTAACATCAGTGAATACCCTAATCGCACTTTTTTGCATACCAGTGCAGAATTTGGCCATGCGAATTTCCGACAAATTACGTGAAAAAATTGAAGAGCAAATTGCCACAGGCGAGTTGCCGCCGGGTTGCGCCCTGGATGAAGCGATGCTGGTGGAAGCGCACGGTGTGTCACGCACCCCTGTGCGTGAGGCCCTGATTCAGTTGGCGTCTGATGGCTTGATTGAAATCCGGCCACGCCGAGGGGCAGTGGTTGCCAGCATTGGCCCTGCGCGCCTGATTGAGATGTTCGAAGTCATGGCGGAACTCGAAGCCATGTGCGGACGACTGGCCGCAAGACGGATGACAGAGGATGAAAGAAGCAATTTGCGGGCAGCGTATAAGGCGTGCGAGGTCGCACGTGCAGCGCAGGACACTGACAGTTATTTTTACTGCAACGAGCAATTTCACGCGGCCATTTACGCGGGCAGCCATAACAAATTTTTGTGTGAACAAGCCTTTCAGCTGCAACGCAGATTGCGCCCTTACCGGCGCTTGCAGTTGCGGGTGCGAAAGCGTATGGGTGTGTCACTCAAAGAGCATAAATCCATTTTGCGTTTTATCACCGCTGCTGATGCAGATTCGGCAGCCATTGCATTGCGTGAGCATGTCGTGGTGCAGGGTGAGCGCTTTGGTGACTTGCTTGCCTCCTTGGCAGAGCTGGCGCCAGTGGCCACTAACTAATTTTTTTCCCCGCAACCTCAAAACCATTAGGAGACTTTCATGAAATTTTTTCGTACCATTGCATTGAGCTCAGTCGCCCTCGCCGTCGCATCCATGAGTATGGCGGCTGACAACATCAAAATTGGCTTGCAAGGGCCGCTCACCGGCGGCTCCAGCCCCATGGGCGTTTCGATGCGCGACGGTGCCAAGTTGGCCGTGACCGAGATCAACGCCCATGGCGGCTTATTGGGACGCAAGATCGAGATGATCGAGCGTGATGATGAAGCCAAAAACGAGCGCGGTGTGCAAATCGCCCAAGAGCTGATCAACAAAGAAAAAGTGGTGGCCACGGTGGGCTACATCAACTCCGGCGTAGCGCTGGCGTCACAGCGCTTTTACCAGGAAGCCAAGATTCCGGTGATGAACAACGTGGCCACGGCCACCACCATCACCCAGCAGTTTGCCGATCAGCCGCAAAACTACGTGTTTCGCAACTCAGCCAATGACACCATCCAGTCAACTTTGATTGTGGAAGAAGTCATTGGTCGTCGCAAATACACCAAGGTCGCCATCCTGGCAGACTCCACCAACTACGGCCAGCTTGGCCGGGCTGATCTGGAAAAAGCCTTGGCTGCCAAGGGCATTACCCCTGTTGCCACAGAAAAGTACAACATCAAGGATGTCGATATGACACCGCAGTTGCTCAAGGCCAAAGAAGCTGGCGCACAGGTCGTGATCACCTATGGTATTGGCCCGGAACTGGCGCAAATTGCCAACGGCATGATCAAGCTGGGCTGGAAGGTTCCAATGATGGGTTCCTGGACCTTGTCCATGGGCAACTTCATTGACAACGCCGGTAAAAATGCCGACGACGCCCTGATGCCACAAACCTTTATTCAAGAAGGCAACACGCCCAAGCGCAAGAGTTTCATCGATGCCTACCAAAAGACTTACAAGGTGACTCGCATTCCGTCACCAGTGTCTGCAGCGCAAGGCTACGATTCGATCTATTTGCTGGCCGCCGCTATCAAACAGGCCGGCTCAACGGAAGGCCCCAAAGTGCTGGCAGCATTGGAAGACTTGAAGACCCCGGTCGAAGGTGTGGTCACCACCTACAACAAGCCTTTTTCCAAGGCAGACCATGAGGCTATCACCCTCAACATGCCGGTGATTGGCAAGGTTCAAGATGGTCACGTGGTCTACGCCTACGAAGACGACAAGAAGAAGGGCGGCGAAGTCCGCACCAAGGCGACCAAGTAATCAACGCTTGGAGTCTTAACCGAGTTCAAGGAGCCATCCTGGCTTCTTGAACTCAGTCCTCTTTTCTCAGGATCACCCTGATTTCAATTGGGATTTGGCATGGAAATATTCTTGCAACTGATCTACAGCGGCATTGCGCTGGGCATGATATACGGCGTCATCGCCTTTGGCTATCAGCTCACTTTTGCGACCTCTGGCACTCTGAATTTCGGCCAAGGTGAGTCCTTGATGCTGGGCGCGCTGGTCGGCCTGTCACTGGTCGGGACAATTCACGGCGGCCCTTATTTGAATTACTGGCTGATGATTCCGCTGGTGGCCCTCTTTGGCGCAGCGCAAGGCGCTTTTGTGGAGTGGATCGGCGTGCGACCCGCCATCAAGATCAAGAGCGAATTTGGCTGGATCATGTCCACCATCGCACTGGCCATTATTTTCAAGAACGTGGCTGAAAACATCTGGGGCAAGGACGATCTGAAGTTCCCATCCCCTTTGCCGGAAGCCCCCATCAAGTTTCTGGGCGCCAATGTGCTGCCCATGGAAATCGTGGTGGTGATTGGCGCGCTGGCCATGATGGCAATGGTTGAGCTATTCAACCGCAAATCTATTTACGGCAAAGCCGTGGTCGCCACGTCGAATGACCGGGATGCAGCCTCGCTCATGGGCATCAACACGGGTGCCGTGATCACTTTCTCCTATGCACTGTCGTCGGTGACGGCGGCGGTGGCGGGCGTGCTGGTGGCACCCCTGACGCTGACGGGCGCCACGATGGGCTCGGTCCTCGGGCTCAAGGCGTTTGCCGTGGCCATCATCGGGGGCTTGACTTCGGGAGTGGGTGTGATTGTGGGCGGCTTGATTCTGGGCATTGCCGAAACCACCACCGGTTACTACATCTCCACCGGTTACAAGGATGTCCCGGGGCTGGTGTTGCTGCTGCTGGTGTTGGCGATCAAGCCAGCCGGGCTGTTCGGCAAGATGGCCATCAAGAAGGTTTGACGAACACAAGTAATCATGAAAATTAACAGCAAATCTTTTCTCCTGATGGTGCTGGGCCTGGCGGCCTTGGGCTTGTACCCGGTGCTGGTACCCAACCCCTACTACATCCACCTCGTCGAGACCATCCTTATCTACGCCATCCTGCTGTTCGGGCTGGATATCGTGGTGGGCTACACGGGCCAGGTGTCGTTGGGTCATGCGGGCCTGTTCGGTGTGGGTTCGTACACCGCCGGTGCCCTGTTCTTCAAGCTGGGTGCGCCTTTTCTCCTAGCCGTTCCTGCCGCCATTGGCGTCACGGCGCTGTTCGGTGCCGTGCTGGCGCTCCCTGCCCTGCGGGTGACAGGCCCTTACCTGGCCATGGTGACGCTGGCATTCGGCACCATCATCCAGATTCTGATTAACGAGATGACGTTTTTGACCGAAGGCCCGATTGGTATCAAGGTACACAAGCCGATGTTCTTTGGCCACAAGCTGACCGAGGTCGAGTATTTTTACGTGGTTGCCGTGCTGATGGTACTGGCGCTGGTGGTGGTGCACCGCATCCTGAAATCCCATCTGGGCCGTGCCTTCGAGGCCCTGCGCGACAGCCCGGTGGCGTGTGATTGCATGGGGGTTTCTGTCTACCGCTATAAGGTTTATGCCTTCGTGATCAGTGCCGCACTGGCAGGTCTGGCGGGCTCGCTGTACGCCTATTCGGAAGAATATATTTCACCCAACACTTACAATTTTGAGCTGACCATCATGTTCCTGCTGGCAGTCATCATGGGCGGGCGGAAAACCCGCTCGGGAGCCTTGATTGGGGCCGTGATTGTGGTGATGTTGCCCAGCTTGCTGTCGGACATCGAGCTCTTTCGCAAGATCGCAACCGTGCTGGCAATCGCCGTGAGCGGCATGGCGGTTTACAACTTCATTCGAAAAGTCAAGACAGTGCGCGAGTTGGCCGTGCCCGTGCTCGCCACGGTGGCCATGGCGGGGTTTTCCTTTAGGCTGGAAAACATCACCGATTGGCGCCTGACCATTTTTGGCCTGATGACCCTGTTTGTGGTCTATTACCTGCAAGATGGTGTTGTGGGTTTTGCGCGTGAACTGTTCGCGCGTTTTGCCAAACCCGCAGCGCACGCCAGCGGCAAGACCCCAAGCATCAAGGTGCGCGCCTGGACCACGCCCCACAAGGCGGCTCCCGTTAGCGCAGGTCCGCTGCTCGATGCGCAGCAGGTGTTGATGCAATTCGGTGGCCTCAGAGCCCTCAATCAGGTGGACTTGAGCATTGCGCACGGATCAATTCACGGACTCATCGGGCCCAACGGGTCGGGCAAGAGCACGATGATGAATGTGCTGACTGGCATTTACCAGCCCACCGCCGGCCAGGTGGTGTTCAATGGCCAGTCTTTGGCCGGTCAAACACCGTCACACATTGCGTTGTCAGGTATTGCACGCACCTTCCAAAACGTGCAGCTTTTTGGTGAGATGACCGCCACTGACAACGTGCTGGTGGGTTTGCATCACACGTTCAAGAGCAACACGCTCGACGTGATGCTGCGCACACCGCGCTATCTGCGCGAGGACGCGGCCGCCCGCGAGCAGGCTGCGAGTTTGCTGGACTTTGTTGGCTTGACGGATCTGAGCGAAGAACAGGCACGCAACCTGCCCTACGGCAAGCAACGTATGCTGGAAATCGCCCGTGCGTTGGGCCTGGGGCCACGTTTGCTGTTGCTCGACGAGCCCGCTGCAGGCTTGCCGCCAGCCGACTTGCCGGAACTGACCAAGATGATCCAGAAGATTCGCGACCATGGCATCACCGTGATTTTGATCGAGCACCACATGGACGTGGTGATGGGGATTTCAGACACGGTGTCGGTGCTTGACTTCGGCCAAAAAATTGCCGAAGGAAAACCCGCTGATGTTCAAAGTAACCCAGCCGTGGTCGAAGCCTATTTGGGCAGCGGCGAAGGCGCGCACTGATCGCAGGAACATTCAACATGCTGAAAATTGAAAATCTACAGGCGGGTTATGGCAAGGTTCAGGTGCTGCATGGCATAACGATCCATGTTCCCAAAGGAAAAATTGTCACCCTGATCGGCTCCAATGGTGCCGGCAAAACCACCACCATGCGGGCGGTCTCCGGCATGATCAAGCCGACTTCCGGCCAGATCATGCTGTCAGGTCAGGACATCACCGGCCTGGATTCGCACCAGATCGCGCGGCGTGGTTTGGCTCACTCGCCTGAGGGCCGTCGCGTGTTCCCCACGTTGAGCGTGGTTGACAACATTCGCTTGGGCGCTTTTGTGCGCTACACCAACGCGCGGCCCAAGGGCGACGTGGAGGGCGACGTTGACAAGGCGCTGGAAATGTTTCCTCGTCTGAAAGAGCGTACCCATCAGTTGGCCGGAACCTTGTCTGGCGGGGAGCAACAGATGCTGGCCATGGCTCGCGCCGTCATGCTTAACCCTGAAGTGATTTTGCTCGACGAGCCTTCCATGGGCTTGGCGCCAATTCTGGTTGAAGAGGTGTTCAACATCATCTCGCGCCTCAAGGCCCAGGGCGTCACCATGCTGTTGGTGGAGCAGTTTGCAGCTGCAGCCCTGAAGGTGGCTGACTACGGCTATGTGCTTGAAAACGGCCGTATTTCCGTCCATGGTCCAGCTGCAAAACTCAAAGACGATCCAGCCGTCAAAGCCGCCTATTTGGGCGGTTGATGAGTGAAGGTGGCTTGCTATAGCGCGGCATCGGGCATAACCGCTATGTGGTTCTTGGCACCGCCCAGGGCTTGCACGCGCTTGCCAGACTTTGCGACCGCAGTGCGACTCATCAACGACCACGAATTTGGCAACGGGTGACCTGCTTCACCCGCGATGGCAACGTCGCGCGGGGGTTTTCAGGGCGTAGCCGGGTTGGCATGGTAGGTACTCGGTCAAGTGGTGGCGGTGCATATCGCGCAACGCCTGCTGATCAATGGACTCCACGACACGGCATCGGCCAACCACATTTTGCGAGGTGGTGGCCCAGCGGGCTATATTTCTGTCGGCCCAGCGCAGTTATTCAAAATATACCGCCCCCGCACCCAGGTTTGAAACCCTGAGTCAAGGAATGTGAAGTAAATTCCGGACTGGCCAAAACAGGCAAAATAAACGAATACGCAAGCGCGCCAAGTCATTGATGCAAAACGAAAAAACACAAAGCAAGAAACCTTCTCCGGTACCAGCTGAACATTCCCCCATGATGGCCCAGTATTTCGGCCTCAAAGCTGACTACCCGGACACCCTGCTTTTTTACCGCATGGGCGACTTCTACGAGCTGTTTTTTGCCGACGCCGAGAAGGCCGCGCGCCTGCTCAACATCACCCTCACCCAGCGCGGCCAGAGCGCCGGGCAGCCCGTGGTCATGGCCGGCGTGCCGTTTCATTCCGTGGACACGTATCTGGCCCGGCTCATCAAATTGGGCGAATCAGTGGCGATTTGCGAGCAGGTCGGCGAGGTGACCGGCAAAGGCCCGGTGGAGCGCAAGGTGGTGCGCGTCGTCACCCCTGGCACGCTGACCGATCTGGAACTGCTAAGCGATAAATCCGAGTCGATGCTGCTGGCTGTGCACCAGGGTCCGCGCAACACGTGCGGCCTGGCGTGGCTCAGCGTGACGCAGGGCGAAGTGCATCTGGCCGAGTGCGCGGTGGACGACCTGGCGCAGTGGGTGCTTCGCATCGCTCCCGGCGAGATCATTTTCAGCGCGGGTACGACACCGACTTTTGAAGCGCGCCTGCGTGGCGCGCCGCTCGCGGGCGCGGTATCTGTCAGCGTGCGGCCCGACTGGCAATTTGACGCAGGACTGGGTGAAAAAAAGCTGCTGGCCCAACTACAAGCCGCCAGTCTGGCACCGTGGCAGGCGCAAGATTTGCCGCAGGCCCACGCCGCCGCCGCCGCCCTCCTGGGTTACGCCGAGCACACACAAGGCCAGGCGCTGACCCATATCCAGAGTGTGCGAGTGCAGCGCAGCGACGAGTTGATCGACCTGCCGCCAACCACCCGGCGCAACCTGGAGCTCACCCAGACTTTGCGCGGTGAAGATCAACCCACGCTTTTTTCTCTGCTTGACACCTGCATGACTGGCATGGGCAGTCGCCTGCTGAAGAACTGGTTGCTTGAACCCCGGCGCGACCGTGGCGAGGCGCAGCAACGCCTGAACGCCATCGCCGCCCTGCAAAGCGGTGACGCGCACACGTCGCGTGCGGGCGTCTGGCGCCAACTGCGCGAACAACTCAAGGGCAGCACCGACGTGGAGCGCATCACCGCCCGCATCGCGCTGCGCCAGGTGCGTCCCCGTGAACTGGTCGCACTCCAGTTAACGCTACAAAAAACAGAGCTACTAACGCATACAACACGGGGGCTAGAGGTCTATTTGACTCAAATATCTGGCCATTTGCTGGCACCCGAAGCTTGTGCCGACTTGTTGGCCCGCGCCATTGACCCCGAGCCCGCCGTGCTGGTGCGCGATGGCGGCGTGATCGCCAGCGGCTTTGACGCCGAGCTGGACGAACTGCGCGCCATTCAAACCAATTGCGACGGCTTCTTGCTCGACTTGGAAGTGCGTGAAAAGGCCCGCACCGGCATTGCCAACTTGCGCGTGCAGTTCAACAAGGTGCACGGCTTCTTCATCGAGGTCACACAAGGGCAAGTCGACAAAGTGCCCGACGACTACCGACGCCGCCAGACGCTGAAAAACGCCGAGCGCTTCATCACGCCCGAACTCAAGGCGTTTGAAGACAAGGCCCTGAGCGCGCAAGAGCGGGCACTGGCGCGTGAAAAATGGCTGTACGAGCAGGTGCTGGACCAACTGCAAGTGTTTGTGCCCGCCCTCACCCGAGTCGCACGCGCCCTGGCCACGCTGGACGCGCTGTGCGCCCTGACTGAGCGCAGCCTGACACTGGATTGGTGCGCGCCGCAGTTTGTCAAAGAGCCGTGTCTGGACATCACGCAGGGTCGCCACCCGGTGGTACAGGCCCGCCTGGCCGAGACCAGCAGCGGCGCCTTCATCGCCAACGACACCCGCATGGGCCCGAAGCAGCGCATGCAGATCATCACCGGCCCCAACATGGGCGGCAAGTCCACCTACATGCGCCAGATCGCCGTGATCGTGCTGCTGGCCAGCATGGGCAGTTATGTGCCGGCCAGCGCCTGCCGGCTGGGGCCGATCGACGCCATCCACACCCGCATCGGCGCTGCCGACGATCTGGCCAACGCCCAGTCCACCTTCATGCTCGAGATGCTGGAGGCCGCGCAGATACTGATTGCTGCGACGCCCAATTCACTGGTGCTGATGGACGAGATTGGCCGCGGCACCTCGACCTTTGACGGCCTGGCGCTGGCGTCAAGCATTGCCACCCAGCTGCACGACAAAACGCAGGCCTACACCCTGTTTGCCACCCACTACTTCGAGCTGACCGAGTTCCCGGCCCAGCACCATGCAGCCATCAACGTGCACGTGAGTGCCGCCGAGGCGGGCCGCGACATTGTGTTTTTGCATGAAATCCAGCCAGGCCCCGCCAGCAAGAGCTATGGCATCCAGGTCGCGCGCCTGGCCGGCATGCCGGCCGCCGTTCTGAACCAGGCCCGCCAGACGCTGGCCGCGCTGGAATCACAAGCGACCCAAAATCAGGCCCAGGTCGATTTGTTCGCCGCGCCGCCGGCTACCGAAACAGCAGCTGACAGCGCCATCGAGACCGCCGTTGCAGCCCTGAATCCTGACAATTTAAGTCCGCGCGAGGCGCTGGAGGCGCTGTACCAGTTGAAGAAGCTGGCGTCTGGCAAGGCATGACGGAGTTCACGGGACAATAGGGCACTGCCTCGACCTACACTTCTGTATTAACCTTCGCATTCACCATGACTTACTGCGTCGCCATCAAACTCAACGCCGGGCTGGTGTTCCTCTCCGACTCGCGCACCAACGCCGGGCTGGACCAAATCAGCACCTTTCGCAAAATGATCGTCTATGAGCGGCCTGACGACCGCTTCATGGTGCTGCTGTCGGCCGGCAACCTCAGCATTTCGCAGTCGGTGCGCGAAATTCTGCAGGTGGAGCAGCTCAAGGAGCATCCCGACGGTGAGGCCATCACCATCTGGAACGCCAAGAGCATGTTTGATGCCGCGCGCGTGCTGGGTGCGGCCATTCGCCACGTGTATGAACGCGATGCGGTCGCGCTCAAGCAGGCGGGCGTTGACTTCAATGTGTCGCTGATTTTTGGCGGGCAGATCAAGGGTGAAGGCATGCGCCTGTTTCAGGTCTATTCGGCCGGAAACTTCATTGAAGCCACACCCGAAACGCCCTACTTCCAGGCCGGCGAATCAAAATACGGCAAGCCGGTGCTGGACCGGGTCATCACGCTCAATACACCGCTGGATGAGGCCGCCAAGTGCGCGCTGGTGTCCATGGATTCCACGCTCAAATCGAATCTATCGGTGGGTTTGCCGCTGGACTTGGTGGTCTATGAAGCCAATCAGTTCCAGACCGACAAGGTGGTGTGCATCGACGAAAACAACCCTTATTTCAGAATGCTGCGCGGCAGCTGGGGGCAAAAGTTGCGCGAGGTGTTTGACAGCATTGAAGACCCGATGTGGAACGGTGAACAGACCGACGTGCCACTGATGCTGCAGTCTGGCCGTAACCAGGCTTTGAAAAAAATCACGACGCCCCAGGAAAAATTAATCTGATGATCTTCTCGCACGCCAACAGTTTTGCCGCCAGCACCTACAGCGTTTTGTTCAAAAGTCTGAGAGCACGGGGCTTCAAGGTCAACGCGATCGAAAAATTTGGCCATGACAGCAAATACCCTGTCACCAACAACTGGCCGCATCTGGTCCAGCAACTCATTGACTTCACGCAGGTGCAGGTTGACAAGTCGGCAGAGCCCGTTTTCCTGGTGGGCCATTCACTCGGTGGATTACTCAGCCTGATGGCCGCCGCCCGGGCACCTCAACTGGTGCGCGGCGTGCTGCTGGTGGATTCGCCCGTTCTGGGTGGCTGGCGCGCCACCACCCTGGGCGTCATCAAAAGCACACAACTCGTCGGCTCGTTTTCACCGGGCACCGTCAGCCGCAAGCGTCGCAACAGTTGGCCCAGCCAACAGGCGGCACTGGAGCACTTTCGCAGCAAGAAAGCCTTTGCCAGGTGGGACCCGCAGGTGCTGCAGGACTACATTGCCCATGGCACCCATGACGATGGCCACGGAGACGATAAGAAACGCGTGTTGAGCTTTGATCGCGCGGTGGAAACCGCCATTTACAACACCCTGCCGCACAATCTGGACGCCCTGCTGCAGCGCCATCCGGTCAAGTGTCCAGTGGCGTTCATCGGCGGCATCGGCTCGGTGGAGATGAAACAGGTCGGCATGGCCATGACACAAAAAATATGCAAAGGCCGCATCATGATGCTCGACGGCAGTCACCTGTTTCCCATGGAGAAACCGATCGCCACGGCGGCGGCGATTGAAGCGGCGCTATTGAACCTGCAGAGCCTGGCTTGAATCGGGCCAGCCCACATTGGCAAACCCTTAAGCAGCCCAGGTGACAGCACCGCTCCAGGCCGTCGCCAGCACCACCACGCCAAAGACGATGCGGTAATAGGCAAAGCCGACAAAGCTGTGGCTGGCGATATAGCGCAACAACCAGCGAATACACAACCAAGCGCTGAAAAACGAAACAACCAGCCCCACGGCAAACGTCGGCAGGTCAGCCATCGAGAGCAAGGCACGTTCCTTGAACAGGCTGTAAACGCCGGCACCGATCAGGGTCGGTATCGCCAGGTAGAAAGAAAAGTCGGTGGCAGCCTTGCGTGACAAACCCAGCAGCATGCCGCCGATGATGGTGGCGCCACTGCGGCTGGTGCCGGGAATCATGGCCAGACACTGCGCCAGGCCGACTTTCAGCGCATCCATGGGCGTCATGGACTCCACGTCATGAATTCGTACGGCCGCCGGATTTTTTTCTTGCCGCCGCTCAGCCCACAAAATGATGAAGCCGCCGATAATGAAAGTACTGGCCACCACCACCGGGGTAAAAAGATGCGCCTTGATGGCTTTGCCAAACAACAAGCCCAGGACGACGGCCGGCACAAACGCAATCAACACGTTCAAGCTGAAGCGCTGCGCCTGTTTCTCGGTCGGCAAGGCAACCAGCGTATCACGAATTTTTTGCCAATAAACCAGGATCACCGCGAAGATGGCACCCGTCTGGATGGCGATGTCAAATACTTTGCCCACCTCATTGTCAAAACCCAGCAGGGTCCCGGCCAGAATCAGGTGCCCGGTGGATGAAATGGGCAAGAATTCGGTCAGGCCCTCGACTAGCCCCATGATGGCGGCCTTGATCAGCAATACGATATCCAAACTAACTCCTTCAAAGAGCAGCGATTATCACAGCATGCTCTGCAGGCACACCCACCAAGCCGGATAAGTTCATGGGATGATGCCGGCAACGCAAATCGTGGCACTGAAAATGTCTGAATCCCTGGCTCTGTTTTCACTCCCCCTGTTTCCACTTTCGACGGTACTGTATCCAGGCGGAACGCTGCCGTTGCGAATTTTTGAAGTGCGCTACCTCGACATGATCGGCAAATGCCACAAGACCGGGGCACCGTTTGGTGTGGTCGCGCTGACAACAGGCGCCGAGGTGCGTAAACCCGACAATGGCTCGCCCACTGGTGATGGCTTCGCGCCTGAAGTGTTTCATGCCGTGGGCACCCTGGCCAGCATCACTGAATTTTCACACCCGCAGTCGGGCCTGATGATGATTCGCTGCACCGGCATGCAACGCTTTCGCATCACCCACCAGGAAAGGCTCAAACACGGCTTGTGGGTTGCCGACGTATCTCCTCTGGCCAACGATCTGACAGTCAAGATCCCGGACGACCTGCAGGGCGTCGCCACCGCCCTGGGCAATCTGATCAACACCCTGCTGGCACGTGCACTGCCACTGGCGCAGATGCCGGTGCAACCACCCTACCAGCTCGATGATTGCGCTTGGGTCGCCAACCGCTGGTGTGAGTTGCTGCCCATGCCACTGGAGCACAAGCAGCGCCTGATGGAACTCGACAACCCGCTGGTGCGGCTGGAACTGGTCAGCGATCTTCTGGAACGCAGCGGCATCGCCACTTGACACATCGGGCTGATCCCCAAATCGATGGCGTTCAGCAAGGTCAATCTGAACGTCACCATTCTTGGCGGACAAGTTCCTGATGTCTTGTGGTGTGGAATCTTTCAGCAACAATTTAACAGTCCGTTACATAAAAGGTGACTATGTTCCCTACCACACAGAAAGTCACGGCAAGCGCGCGTAGACTATTTGGAGGGGAATAGAACATGTCTAAGAGCAATTCAAATTTTGGCGTTTTCACTCATGAGGCTGGACAGGCTCAGCACGGCCGTGGACTGAACCCGGATCACTGTCCGGACTTGCCCGGGCGGCAATTCCAATCGCTGCTGGCCGTCTGGCCAAACCGCGTTACCTTGCTGCGCTAGCGCCGGACCCACGCATGAAAATCGGCACCAAAGAGCGGTTTGTCACGGGCACGGGGCTCGCGATCATTGCCCTTATTGCGGCGATGATCTGGTGGACCTACTCGGAAGTCGAGGACGCGAATCGCCAGCGCCGCGTGACGACTGAGATCGGACACGAACTCACCGAGCTGAGGCTGCTCACCTTCGAGTACAACCTGCACCACAATGAACGGGCTCGGGTGCAGTGGACCGCGGTGTCGGACCATGTTGACCAGCTGATCGCGGACGCCCGGTTCCGCAGGCCCGCGCAAAGCAAAATCCTGGCCGATTTGCGGGGAAAAAGGGCGATAGGGCTGCGCCTCTTCACCGAAATCACCGCGGCAGAGCTCGCAGGCCGCGGGGACGTCCCATTGGACGAGGCGGGTCGGCGACATGAGGCGCAACTGCTGAGCCAACTGATGGTCTACCAGCAGGAGAACTTCGCCGACGCGCAGCGCCTGACCGACCTCGCGACGCAGCGCATCATGGACGCCGAATGGCAGGTGATGATTGCAATCCTCGCCGGGCTGGCCTTGATCGCGTCAATCATTGTCGCCACGTCATGGTTTCTGCGACGCGGCGTGCTGATGCCGATCGCCCAGCTCCAGCAGGCGACGCGCCACGTTGCCGCGGGCAATTGGAATTTTGTTCTTGACATACGCGCCAAGGACGAGATCGGTGAGTTGTCGAAAAATTTCGGCACCATGACCCAATCGCTGCAGGCATCGTTTGCGCAGGTCGAGCGCAGCAACCAGGATCTCGCGGCCTTGAACAGGGAACTCGAAGCATTCAGCTATTCCGTGTCCCACGATTTGCGCGGACCGCTGCGCAGCATGGACGGCTTCTCACTGGTGCTGATCGAGGACTACGGCGACAAACTGGACGAAGAGGGCAAGGACGCCCTGCAGCGCATCCGTGCGGCGAGCCAGCGCATGGGCAACCTCATCGACGACTTGCTCCGATTGTCCCAGGTGACACGGGCCGAGCTCAACGTGACGCGGGTCGACCTCAGTGCAATCGCGCAGGACATCGCCGATACCCTGGACCGGGAGCAGCCCGATCGGTCGACAAAATGGGAAATTCAACCTGGCTTGAGCCTCCACGCCGACCTGGCGCTGACGCGAATCGCCATGCAAAACCTGCTCCAGAACGCCTGGAAATTTACCGGCAGATCCGGGCAACCGGTGATTCGCGTTGGTGCACTGGAACGCGACTCGAAAACGATATTTTTCGTCGCCGACAACGGCGTCGGTTTCGACATGGCGCACGCGGCCAATCTCTTCGGCGCCTTCCAGCGGCTGCACCACGTTGAGGATTTCCCCGGCACCGGGATCGGTCTGGCGATCGTCCAGCGGATCATCCGTCGGCACGACGGAAAGCTCTGGGCCGAGGCGAAGGAAGGCGAAGGCGCGACGTTCTTTTTCACTCTGAAGGAATCGAAAAATGGATCAAATGAACAAGACCATCCTGCTGGTTGAAGACAATCCGGACGACGTGAAGCTGACACTGCGCGCGTTCAAACGCAACAACATGCTGAACCCGATCATCGTGGCGCGGGACGGCGTTGAAGCGCTCGATTTCCTGCTTGCGCGCGGTGCCTACGCCGAGCGCGCCAGCAAGTCATTGCCGACGCTGATCATTCTCGACCTCAAACTCCCCCGACTCGACGGCCTGGGCGTACTCAAGGCGATCCGCGCCGACGAGCAGACCCGGCTCATTCCGGTGGTCGTCATGACGTCATCCAAAGAGGAGCAGGACCTGATCCAAAGCTACTCACTGGGGGCGAACAGCTACGTGCGCAAGCCCGTCAACTTTGCCGAGTTCCTGGAGGCGGTGAGAGTTCTCGGCATCTATTGGATGATGACGAATCAACCGCCGCCGGAGCGCAACACCACATGAACAAGCCGATCAAAGTCCTGATCGTCGAGGACTCCGAAGACGACGCAATATTGGCACTGCGGGCGCTGCATCGCGGCGGGTTCGACCCGACGCACCAGCGTGTCCAGACGGCGGCGGGCCTGCAAGCCGCGCTGGCGCAGGAACGCTGGGACGCCGTCATCTCGGATTTCAGCATGCCGGGTTTCACCGGCCTGGAGGCGCTCGAAATTTTCCGCTCGGCCGGCCTCGATATTCCGTTCATCCTCATTTCCGGCACCATCGGCGAGGCCACCGCCGTGGCCGCGATGAAGGCCGGCGCCAGCGACTACATGATGAAGTCGAGCCTCGCGCGGCTTGCGCCGGCGCTGGAACGTGAACTGAAAGAAGCGCAAATCCGTGCGGCCAATCAGCGAGCTCAAGCGGCGCTGATTGACAGCGAAGAGCGATTCCGGCAGATGGCGGAGAACATCCGCGACGTGTTCTTCCTCGCCGACGTGGAGGACGAACGGATTTTGTATGTCAGCCCAGCCTACGAAGAAATTTGGGGCCGCAGCAGCGAAAGCCTGTACGCGAATCCGCAATCGTGGACCGAGGCGGTCCACCCGGATGATCGGGCGTCGGCCTACGAAAAATACGGGCAGATCGTGTCGGCAGGCAAAACCGAGTTCGAGTTTCGGATGGTGCGCCCGGATGACTCGATTCGCTGGATCAAGGTCAGAGGCTTTCCGGTCCGGGACGACGCCGACAAGATCGTGCGCATCGCAGGCATCGCCACCGACGTCACTGATCAAAAGACCGATGCCGAGAAGATCAAGACTGCGCAGGACCGGATCACACACCTCAACCGCGTGTATGCCGTGCTGAGCGGCATCAATACGCTGATCGTGCGCGTGCGCAACCGCGACGAGCTGTTCAAGGAGGCGTGCCGGATTGCGGTCGAGGAAGGCGGTTTCCGTATGGCCATGATCGCCACTGTCCATCACAGCACGACGCAGATCGTCCCGGTTGCAACTGCGGGCAAGGATGATGAGCTCATGACCGCCATCAACAATATCTTGTCGTCAAGTGAACATGCGCCCAAGACCATGAGCGCGCGGGCAATCCGGGACAAAAAGGCGGTCGTGTCCAATGCGGCACAAAACGACCCCCAGGTCTTGTTTAGCGCGAAATACATCAAAGCCGGCGTCCACTCGATGGCCGTGTTCCCGCTGATTGTCTCGGACGAAGCCGTGGGTGTGCTGGCGTTGTACGCCAGCGAGACTGAATTTTTCAAGGAAGAGGAGTTGAAGCTGCTATCGGAATTGGCAGGCGACGTCGCGTTCGCGATTGATCACATCGAGAAGCAGGAGCGGCTTAATTACCTCGTCTACTACGACGTGCTCACGGGACTGGCCAACCGCAGTCTTTTTCTCGAACGGGTGGCGCAGGCCATGCGCAGCGCTGTCAGAAGCGGGGACAAACTTGCCTTGTTTCTGATTGACCTGGAGCGTTTCAAAAACATCAACGACAGCCTGGGCCGACCGGCTGGCGACACGCTGTTAAGGCTGGTAGCAGAGTGGCTGACGAGCAAGGTGGGCGACGCCAACTTGTTGGCACGCGTCGGTGCTGACCTGTTTGCCGTGGTGCTGCCGGAGGTCAAGCAGGATGGCGAGGTGGCGCGGGCTCTTGATCAATTGATGGCCGCTTTTCTGGAGCATCCATTCCGGCTGAACGACGCCGTGTTCCGGATCTCCGCCAAGGTCGGGATAGCCCTGTTCCCCTACGACGGTGCTGACAGCGACACCTTGTTCAAGAACGCCGAGTCCGCGCTCAACAAGGCCAAGACGAGCGGCGAACGCTACCTGTTTTACACACAGAAGATGACGGATATGGCGGCCGGCAAGCTGACGCTGGAAAACCAGTTGCGCCAGGCGCTCGACAAAGGTGAGTTCGTGCTCCATTACCAGCCCAAGGTAAATCTTGCGAGCGGCAAGATGACCAGCGCCGAGGCGCTGATTCGCTGGAACGACCCGCGCACGGGCCTGGTGCCACCCGGCCGGTTCATCCCGATCCTCGAAGAAACCGGATTGATCCACGAAGTTGGACGCTGGGCGTTGCGCCAGGCCATCAAAGACGCCTTGCGCTGGCGCAGCGCGGGCCTGGCCGCCGTGCGCATCGCGGTGAACGTGTCGCCGCTGCAACTGCGCCATCGCGGCTTCATCGACGAGATCAGGCAGGCCATCAGCATTGACGCACATGCGGCCGCTGGGCTGGAACTGGAGATCACCGAAAGCCTGCTGATGGAGAACGTCCAGCACAGCATCACCAGCCTGCACGCGATCCGGGACATGGGCGTCACCCTGGCCATTGACGACTTTGGCACCGGTTTTTCCTCGCTCAGCTACTTGTCAAAACTCCCGGTGGACACGCTGAAGATCGACCGCTCGTTCGTGATCGAAATGACGGATGCGCCGGAAAGCCTGGCGCTGGTGTCCACCATCATCAGCCTGGCACATGCGCTCAAGCTCAAGGTGGTGGCCGAGGGGGTCGAAACCGAGGAGCAATCGCGCCTGCTGCAGGTGCTGAACTGCGATGAAATCCAGGGTTTTCTATTCAGCAAACCGGTGCCGAGCGATATCTTCGAGGCCAAGTACCTGGCCCTGCCCTCCTCCCCTTAAGCGCGCAAGCCGGCCGGCACCCAGGCGCTCAGGCGCGCGTAGATGCGATCTTCATGGCGCTGCCACCAGATGCCCAAGGCCACCAAACCCAGACCCAAAAGCGTCAGCGCAAACGGAAACATCAAACTGTCCTGGAACACCCGGTGCGACAGATAGCCCAGATACCCGGCCACGCCAAACGCCCCCAGCACCGTGAACACCCGTCGCCCAATGGCCGCACCCACAAACACCAAAAACACATTGAGCAGTGCATAAATGAACTTGCCCAACTCGGAGCTGGAATCACGCAGACTCAAACCGCACCAGAACATGATGGCGCCAAACAGGTACAGCCAAAACGCATAGTCCTGCCGCCAGGCGGGCTCTTGCGCCTGACGGCAGCGCACGTCCACCCACACCGCCACGGCACAGGTGGCCAGGCCAAACACCAGCGACACATCACGCGTGAACTGCCAGTTGAAACCCTGGTTTTGCATCAGGGCGTTGGCCACATCCATGCTCATGTACCAGATCGTCACAGCCACCGGCATCACCATGAACGGCAACCGGTAGCGCCACAGCATCACCACACCGGCGATGAGCGTGGCAAATTCGAGCGTCAGCCAGCGCCAGTTGATATGCGTGTGGTAGGCCGAATAGCGCTCAGGCCCGCCCGGCGGCCACAGCCCCAACCCTTGCTGCACACACCACACAATCAAGGGCACCAGGCACACCGCCAGCGTGGCCAGAATGCCGGCCGGAATGGGCAACTGGCGGGTCTTCAGATGGTCGGCCACCTTCAGGCAGGCCGCCAGATACCCCAAACTGATCGCCAGCAGACCCCAGGCGCCAAAAGACTGCCAGCCCAAGGTCATGAACAGCGTCATGGCGCCAATGGCCACCATGCCGCCAAAGTAATACAAGGTGTTGGTGAAGCTCAAGCCCGGGCCCGGCGCCGCGCGCCCGACCCGCCACCCCTGTGCTGGCGCCCGCGCATTCACCGCCGCGCCCGGCGACCACCGCGACCACAGGTGCTGCGCCTGCGTGATGGAAATAATGCCGTCCTGCACCGCAGCCTGAAGATCGCCCCGCCGCAGCTGCACGGTATCGAACACTGTGTCGGGGGACGTGTCAGGGAAATCGTTGGTATTCATAGGGTTGGGTAAGGGAGCGCGCCGGACCTAGAATGGTACTTCAGAGCACTGCGCAGTCTAAAATCATTCGCATGAGCACCCCCAACCCCGCAACACCCCCGGCCCACGCCACCAAAGCCGCCGCCGCTGCTTCTGAGCCCGTCAAACCCAGCAACTTTTTGCGCCAGATCATCGAACATGACCTGGCCGCCGGCACCTACGCTACACGCCGCTGGGCCGGCAGCCCCGGTGATGCCGCGCACCATGCCCAGGGTCAGCCTGACCCGGCCAAGATCCGCACCCGCTTTCCGCCCGAGCCCAATGGCTACCTGCACATCGGCCACGCCAAGAGCATTTGCCTGAACTTTGGCCTGGCGCGCGACTTTGGCGGCGTGTGCCACCTGCGCTTTGACGACACCAACCCCGAAAAAGAAAAGCTGGAGTACGTCACCACCATCATGAACTCGGTGCGCTGGCTGGGCTTTGAGTGGAACGGCTCGCCCACCGCCACGCCCTACCAGGCCAGCGACTACTTCGACTTCATGTACCGCGCGGCCGAGTATTTGATCGAAGCCGGCCACGCCTATGTGGACGAGCAAACGGTGGAGCAAATCCGCATCAACCGGGGCGATTTCGGCAAGCCCGGTGTCGACAGCCCGTTCCGCGCCCGCACCCCGGCCGAGAACCTGGCCCGCTTTCGCGAAATGCGCGACGGTCAGCACGAAGACGGCGCCATGGTGCTGCGCGCCAAGATCGACATGGCCAGCCCCAACATCAACCTGCGCGACCCCGCCATCTACCGCATTCGCCGCGCCACGCACCACAACACAGGCGACAAATGGTGCATCTACCCGATGTACACCTTTGCCCACCCGATTGAGGACGCGCTGGAGAATATCACCCACAGCATCTGCACGCTCGAATTTGAAGACCAGCGCCCGTTTTACGACTGGCTGATGGAGCGCCTGATAGAAGGCGGCCTGTTAAGTAGCCCACCCCCGCACCAGTACGAATTTGCCCGCCTGAACCTGACCTATGTCGTGACCAGCAAGCGCAAGCTGGCGCAACTGGTGTACGACCACAAGGTCAAGGGTTGGGACGACCCGCGCATGCCAACAATAGTCGGCCTGCGCCGGCGTGGCTACACGCCCGAGGCGATTCAACTGTTTACCGAACGTATTGGCGTCACCAAAAGCGACAGCTGGATTGACTATTCAACTTTGGAAGGCTGCCTGCGCGAAACGCTGGACGTGTGCGCCCCCCGCGCCATGGCCGTGCTGGACCCGGTGAAACTGGTGCTGACCAACTGGGATGACGTGATGGGCGCGGGCAAGCTTGACGACTGCTCCGCCCCCCTTCACCCGCACCACCCCGAGCTGGGCAAGCGCGCATTCAAGATCGGCAAAGAGGTGTGGATTGACCGCACGGACTTTGAAGAAACGCCGCCCAAAGGATTTTTCAGATTGTTCCCCGGCAACAAGGTGCGCCTGAAATACGGCCACGTCATGGAATGCACCGGCTGCACCAAAGACGCGGACGGCCGCGTGACCGAGGTACAAGCCACGCTGGTGCCCGACACCAAGAGCGGCACCCCCGGCAGCGACGCCGTCAAGGTCAAAGGCGTCATCACCTGGGTCGCCGTGGCCGACGGCCTGCCGGTTGAAGTGCGCCTGTACGACCGCCTGTTTCTGGAGGCCCAACCCGACGCGGGCGGCAAAGACTTTATCGAGGCCCTGAACCCAAACAGCCTGAAAGTGGTGACGGCGTTTGTGGAACCATCCCTGGCCAGCGCCCGCGCTGACCAGAAGTTTCAGTTTGAGCGGCATGGGTACTTTGTGGCGGATGGGGTGGACCACACGAAAGCGAAGCCGGTGTTTAATCTGGCGGTGGGGTTGGAGGATTCGTGGGGAAGATGAGCTATCTAGAGCAGGGCTAGTGACCATTTAGACACGGAGATAGATTTTTATGACTGACAAAGAACTGGGTCAGCTCGGCGCCAAACGTGACTTGGGCGCGGAACTTCCCCTTTCAACGCGTGGTGAAATGCGAGCATGAAAAGTCTGGCTGGTCACCCATATTGACGCGCCAGCAGTCCGCATATCAGAATGAAGTCCGGCCTTTTTCAGACGCATCTTCTGCAACTGCCCGAGGCCTCAGTGCGCACACATCAAGATTGGGAACGACGGCACAGCCGGCCGTCAAGCGCGGGGGGCACGCTGATTTGAATAGTAGAAAAACAATCACTCACTATGCAGACAGCAATGAGGATGCCTATTTAATAGTTACGTGGCACGCCAACGTGGATGGCGTTCCGGAACAATATCTCAAACCAAATGACACCAATTCTTCGCTGGGCAGGAAGTAAGAGATATTTGGCAAAGTATCTTTTACCACAGTTTCCACAGGTTATGCATCGCTATATTGAGCCATTTTGTGGATCAGCTAGTTTATTTTTCTTATCTGAACCAGCAAGTTCAGTACTATCAGACATCAACTCGGAGTTGATAAATGCACTCGACTTAATTAAATCAAGAAATAAGTCAGTTATGGAGAAATATGAAAGCTTGCCTGATGATCGAGAAATATATTATTTAGTTCGTTCACTTGAACCGCAAGCTCTGACCAAGGTGGAGCGCGCCGCGCGTTTTCTCTATCTCAATAGGCTTTGCTTTAACGGGCTTTATCGAACAAATAAATCCGGTCAGTTTAACGTTCCATATAGCGGCCAGCGAAACTCAAAACTTCTGTCAAGGGAAGAAGTATCCGACGCGAGTAGACTTCTCAATAACTGCGAACTCAGAAACGACGATTTCAAAACAACGATTTCTCGTACTAAAAGAGGAGATTTCTTGTATGTCGATCCACCCTACGCCTCCAAGGAACACAATGAATTTTGCGAGTATGACGCCAGTTCTTTTGGCCTGCGAGATATTCAAAATCTCTGGGTTGAACTGAATGCGGCTGATAGAAGAGGAGTGAAATTCATGCTCTCCTACACCGAATGTGCGGAGATCTCAAGATTCTCCAAACGATGGAATAGCACGACGATACAAGTTCGAAGGAACATTGCCGGTTTTGCTGGGCATAGAAAAATGGCAGCGGAAGTTGTCGTAAAAAATTACTAGAGAGATCGGCACATGCAAAATTCTCGAGAACGACTTGGTGAACTGGTGAAGTCCATGCGTGAACACAAAAAATTGTCACAAGATGCACTTAGTAGTGCACTACCTGGAATCAACCGATCCAATATCGCACATCTTGAACAAGGTCTTCGTCTGCCAAGAGCAGATATTTTGGAACAAATTTGCATCCACCTCGATATTCCAAAAAATTATTGGATGGAGTTTCTAGATCAAGACGTTCAAACACGATCAGATTTTGAGGAGCAATTAGCTGAGTTGTGCGGTCGGAGTGTCACGCTTGACAGACATGAAACTAGTACTCGCCTTGTTGCAGATAAGGCCATAAAACGCCTGTTCGACGGCACCAATTCAGAGTTTCAACTTCACAATCTCTTCAATAGCATATTAGTTTTCTACGGCGTTAGGCCTGCTAGCCAACAGTTCTTCAAGAAGTACTTTAAGACTAATAGTTTTACTTCACCAACCGCATTTCGAAATTCGGTATTAATCTACCAAGAAGATGCCGTCCGAATGTATAGCACTTTCGAAGATGGTTACGAAAAACTGAACAAGGCAACTAACATCGATCAGTGTCTTGCGGCAATTGATATAAAAGATATTAAGGGATACAGTGATCGTGCTGACTGGAAAATACCCAACGAGATTGTTGATGAGAGATTACCTGATCTAGGATACATCTCCGCCGCGCGAGTGAAACAGGAGAATGATGAACGGGGAACTCTGAGTCGATTTCTGAAGAGTTTAGCGACAGCATTTCGTGAGAAAGATCCAAGCAGAGCGATAGCAGATATTCCAAGTAAAACAAAAATTCGAATGGATTCATTGCTCCGAAAATTCGAATCTCATTTTCAGCATGGACTCTTTTCATCATTGTTTGCACCTAGTGCGGACGAGATTGATCTGGAAGCAGACAGGCTTGCACCAAAATCAGATGACGAGATCAAACAAATGGGCCACACTCAGATGCAAGCATTGGAGAATTTGGCATTCTACTTGGCCTCTGATTTTTTGGACGTATACGTAGCAACATCCATGCGCTCAGACGCCGACTTTGTTTCTGTCAATACCTTTACCGAAAAATTATTTTTTCACAGCCAAGTAAAAGACCTAAAACTACGCCACTTCAATCCAACACAATCGTGGATAGACGACAGAATAGCAAAGGGATTAGTGGAGGCACTGATGCTTAAACGCGCATCAGTGACTATTTACATGGCACAGAAAACTGACACTTTTGGCAAAGATTCTGAGGCCAGTGTTGCGCTTGGACAAGGTAAGCCTGTAATCGTCTATGTTCCAAGACTTAGTTTTCCGGATGGCTCACACGACACAGAAAGTTTGTTCAAGAAAAATAGAATTGAATTATTGGGCATGCTTGATGACAAAGAGCGCGATTCTATTGATGAAAGTGTCGACCAGCAAGCGATATTCGGATATGTTCTGACTGCGCTACTAGTTATGTTAGACGATTCTGAACTTGGTCAAATTGCTGAGACTCACTGGGCCGATTTTGATCTCTATGAGGAACAAAGTAGGATTCCCGAGAATTTCCGGTCCAAATACAGAAAATGGCTCGACGCCTGCAAAAGAGGAGACCACACATCCATCTCGATCCAAGATTTTCGTGAGTCCATAATCAATGCATTTGTAGCCAATGCAATAATCTTCGAGCGACGCGCTAGATTATTCAGAGAAATTCATCCGCTGGCTCTCCAAGTTATCCTCTCTACAGGAGTTCTAAATGGAATTTTGGTTGTTCGAACGGTGGACCAATGCGCCACGATACTCTCGAAATTAATCAAAAATAATTTGTCACTAGAGTTTATAAAAGACTCGGCTAATTATAGACTAATAGAGAAAGATACTGGCAGTACCGTTCGAGTTATTTCCCGAAATCGCCTTCTATTAAATGCATTCTCAATGCACTATCACCAAGTAAATTTATGAGCTCATCCTTTGACCCATCCATCGAATCGGAAATCAGAAATCACTGTTGGAACTATTTTTCCCTACATGCACAACAGAGGATGAGTGCTTTTCAATTTTTTATAACACTCGAGACTGCACTCATTGGAGCTGGTTTTTTTGTACTTCAGTCGAAGCCGCAATTCGCCGACTCACATTTGACAATAATGATTGGGCCATTAATGGCAATGTTGGCATTCATTTTCTGGAAAATAGACCAAAGAACAAAAGACTTGATAAAGAATGCTGAAAAATCTCTTTTAGAAATAGAAAGTTTTTTTCTAAAAAATTCGACAGTAGTTCAGCACTTACCATTTTCCATTGACCAGCAAAACCCTATCGCAACATTTCCAATATTCACAAATCGTCTTACCTACACCAAGTCTTTTGGTACAGTTTTCGTTGTTTGTGGTTTTCTCGGATGTGCATTTACATTTGCACTAATTACATCGCTGGCTAGCAAATAATTCATGGGAATTAGGATCAGATTCCAATTGACCAGACACTAATAGATGCATCATTAGGGGGTCATCAGAATTCAAATGACAAGATTTCTAAACACCAGCGCCACCAACTATTTCCTTGAAGAGATGATCAAGGGTGCGTCGACCGACTAATCCTGATTAGCCCATTTCTCAAGCTCAACGACCGCATAAAAGAACTGCTGGCGGACAAAAACAGGCTCAAGATCGACACATGCGCATCGTGTACGGCAAAAGTGAGTTGTGGCCGCAGGAAATTGAGTGATTGCGCGGCTTGACCTACATCCGCACCAGCTTCTGCAAAAACCTGCATGCCAAGTGCTACATGAATGAAGAGATGTGCATCGTCACCAGTCTGAATTTCTATGAATTCAGCCAGGTCAACAACAACGAGATGGGCATTCTGATTCGACGCGCTGAGGACAGTCAGTTGTACAAGGACGCCTATGAAGAAGCCCAGCGCATCATCCGCATCAGCGATGAAGTACGTATATCACTGGAACGGGTGATCAGCGAACCCGAAGCGTCCAGCCGGGACGATGACAAAGGTGCTGATGGAGCCAACAGGGAGGACAAGTTGACTTCATCCAAGATAGGCCAGAAATTGGGTTTGAAAACAGCGCAGTTTCTGGATCGCGCTACTGAGCAAGGCTATCTGGCGTTCGACGGCGAAAAGCATGTCTTGAGCCCCAAGGGAGAAAAAGCTGGCGTTGAGTTCGTCGCCAAGTCACGTTTCGGCCCCTACTTTTTGTGGCCGCAAGACTTCCATCCAGTCTGAGCCGTTTGCGCTGCAAATGCCGCTTGCTGACGAATCTGTGCCGCACGAAGAATACGCTATATTTTATATAGCTACTTGCGCTTATTCCACGGGGGCTAGCAACCAATTTCTCTTGAAGCTACACTGCATTCAACCCACACGCATAGTGGGCAGCAACAGGGAGAAAAGCACATGGCCAGGTCAAAGTCCAACAAGCGGCAGAAGCGTGCAGTCAATACATTGCAGGAGAAAGGCATTGGGCTTTGCGCTCTGGGCCTTGGGTTTCTGATCATTCCCTGGTTCATCGGCTCTTCGCCGATGCTCAAGGTCGTCGCGGCGGGCCTTCGCACTCCTGGCTGGTTGGCATTGGCGGCAGGGGTGGTGCTGTTGGGCATTCACCATGTGACCCAGGCCAAAATCGCAAAAACCAATCCCCTGCCCCAACTCACTCCGCGCGCACCCACACCTACGGAAAGAACAGTGCTGCAAGGCACTAAGGATGACATTGCTGCGCACCGGCGCGCGCCAAGCGCTGCAGCACCCCCAACACGGCAGGTCGCAACCCGCTGGAGCCCCGCCGTCTTTGCCGCCATCGAGTGGCGCCGCTTTGAAGCCGTGTGTGAAGCGCTGTTTGCCCAAGCCGGGTTTGAAACACGCTCGCAATCGCACGGCGCAGACGGCGGCGTGGACATCTGGCTGCACTCGGCCAATGCGCAAGGCCCGGTGGCCGTGGTGCAGTGCAAGCACTGGCAGGGCAAGGCGGTGGGGGTGAAAGAGATCCGCGAGTTCTTTGGCGTGATGGCCTCGCACCAACTCAAGCGCGGCACCTACGCCACCACATCCACCTACACGGCGGACGCGCAGCAGTTCGCCAAAGCCAACGGCATCAACGCCATGGACGGCCCTGCCCTGCTGGCATTGATTGCCAAACGCACGCCGGAGCAACAGCAGGCCTTGCTGGCTGTGGCGCATGAAGGCGAATACTGGCGCCCCACCTGCGCGAGTTGTGGCATCAAGCTGGTGGAGCGCACACCAGCCAAGGGTGGCCCTGCGTTTTGGGGCTGCAGCAACTATCCGCGCTGCAAGTCCCGCTTGCCGATGGTGGCTGCGATGCGATAAGCAGTTGCCACTATTTATGTAGCTACTTATCCATATTCCACGGGGGCTAGAGGCCAATTTCACACTCACTTCGTTGACAGCGTTAGACTTCCGTTCAACCTTTCCCGCACCGTACAGTCCAAACTGAAACATGCCGCCAAACAGGCGACGTAAACAACCAGAGCCATGCTGAATCCACTCAAAAACCTGCTGACCCAATTCTTCATGCCTGACAACGGCCAGTCGACCTTCGATGAGGCGCACGGCCTGCAGTTGGCTACGGCCGTGCTGCTGGTCGAGGTGATGCGCTCCGACGCCGCCGTCACCGCCGCGGAGCGCGCCGCCACCGTGACGGCGCTGCGCCACAAGTTTGCTTTGAGCGACGATGAACTGGCCCGGCTCTTGGCGCAAGCGGAACACACCGCCAAGAGCGCCAACGACTACTTCCGCTTTACCAGCGCGATGAACGACCAGTTCACGCAGGCCCAAAAGATCCAGGTGGTGGAATATATGTGGCAAGTCGCCTATGCAGACGGGCACCTGGATGCCAACGAAAACCACCTGATCAGCAAAGTTGCCGGTTTGCTGCACGTCAGCCACGGTGACTACATCGCGGCCAAGCTGTACGCCAAGGAAGCCGCGCAACTGGGCAAGACAAACCCCGTTTAGGAATTCTCGACGCGCCTTGGGTTAACCTTGCGGCCTTAGCCACAAAGGAACACCATGAAGAAACTCAACGTCACCATCAAACTGGAAATGTCCGTCCCGGATGACTGGGAACTGGTCGAAACGTCGGAAGGCGGGCACGTGTTGAAGCTGCCCAACAAGCAGTTTCTGGACCTTGCCATCGAGCCGCTGTTCGCCAGCAACCCCGAGGAAACCTGGAGCAGCACGGAGGACAACGATGTCCTGAACGACATCCTGGACATGGTGGAGAGCGAAGACGTGGCTTACGAGTTCGTCACCCACTGACTTGGCCGTGGCCGCACTCACCCTCACCTTTGTCAACGCGAATGTGCACAGCGTGCACCTGCCCGATGGATCACACGTGGGCAATCTCAAGCGCATTGGCAGCAGCTGGAAATTCAAGGCCATTGGTTATGACGCAGCGGGCAACGTGCTGCCCGGCGGCGGGCCGTTCACCGACTGGCACAACACCCAATGCTCAGCGCCCGATGCGACTGAACTCAGCGCCAAGCTGGGCTTGACGGCGCAGCAGCCTCAGGCGCTGTGAGCGCCTGACGTGTTCTTAACGCCGACCGCGGGGGTCTTTGCGAATCATCCGCTCCACGTCGTTGCGCAATTTCATAAGCGCATTGCGCAGTTGACGGCGTTCCTGCGGGGTAACGACCCCGTCGCGTTTGAAGCGCGCCTCTTGGCGTGCAACGTCGCGCTCCCGGCTGCGCAAGCTGCGCGCTTCGCGCTGGCTGAGGTGACCAGAGCGAACGCCCTCGTCAATGCGCTGGCTGATATTGAATTCACGATTGTCGATGCCGTTGGTGTTGCCGGACTGCCTGACCACGTCGCGGTTGGCGATCATGCGTTCAACTTCGGCGTTCAGGCGATCCAGGTCCGCCCTTAACTGCTGGCGCTCCTGGGCAGTAGCAGTTCCGTCCGACTTGAAGCGGCTTTCGCGAATCTCAATGTCGCGATCCCGGCGATAGAGCTCGCGTGCTTCGGAGGGCGTGATGTGGCCGGACGCCAGGCCTTGCTGGATGCGCGCACTGATCGCTTGCTGCGTCTGGTCAATACGAGGCGTGTTGGTGCCCTGCGCCATGACCGGAGAAAACCCCAGTCCGACGAACAAGGCTGATGCCAATAATGAAACAGTGAAGAGTTTGGATTTCATGGGGCTTCCCGACTTTGTAGATGAACTCAAAGAGTTCATTGTTGCCCTGCATCGGTTGACGCCGTGTAGGACAAGCAGAGACTTACCCGGTATTGACGTCGCGACTGCAGGGCTCGCGGGATGCTCACATGGCGCTAATCAACGTCAGCGTCAATCTTCATGTCGACGGTCATGCCGGCCGTCGCCCCGGCCTTCTCGCTGGTAATAAACGGGCGCATAGCCCCCGCCGTAGCCCTCTGCCTGCACAAATTGCGGGCCATGGTGCTTGTTCCAGCCGTGGGGGCGACCGTAGTAGACCTGCGGTTGGACGTAGATCGGTGCAGGCCTGACATAAACAGGGCGCGGCTCATAGTAAACCGGCGCTGGCTCAAAATAGACAGGCGCAGCCTGCATATACACCGGACTTGCATTGCCCACATTCAGCGCCACGCCAGGCGCGCCCACGCCCACGGACCAGAACACGTTGTCTCTGGCGTGGGCAGAGTCGGCAAAAACCAGGGCGGCAATAGCCAATGTTGCCGTGGCACCCGCCAGAAAGACGGAACGGTTGAGCATGATGGCTGTCTTCATAGATTTCTCCTTAACGGGGCACGAATTGCCCTTGTGCCTATTAAACGCAGTTCCCTGCGAACCGTCTACAGCATGCACGTGAAGAACGTAGCCAAACGTAACTCGCCTGCCATGGCGCTCACGGGCTTTCTCAGACCGCAGCCACCGGATAGTCGGTGTAGCCTTTGGCACCCGGTGTGAAGAAGGTGTCGGCATCGGGCGCATTAAGTGGCAGACCCTTCTTGAAACGCGCCACCAGATCCGGGTTGGCCAGAAAGGCGCGACCCATGCCAACCAGGTCCACCAAGCCATCGTGCACGGCCTGCTGGCCCGAAGCCTGCTCGAAACTGCCGCCGATGAAGAAGGTGCGCGGCCAGGCTTTGCGCAGGGCCTGCTTGAAGGCCAGCGGCACCGGCGGCGCGCCCATGGCGGAATGGTCCGCAATGTGGACGTAGACCAGGCCGGCGTCGGCCAGCAGGGGCAACAGTTTCAAATAGGTTTCTTCCACCTCGGGGTAGGCGCCCATGCCCGCGTTGGTGCCATAGGGCGAGAGGCGAATGCCCAGCTTGTCGCCACCGATGGCCGCCGCCGTCTCACGCGCCACTTCCAGCACAAAGCGCATGCGTTTTTCCACGCTGCCGCCCCAGGCGTCGGTGCGCTGGTTGGTGTCGGGGCTGAGGAATTGCTCCAGCAGGTAGCCGTTGGCACCGTGCAGTTCGACGCCGTCAAACCCGGCGGCAATGGCGTTCCTGGCGGCTTGCACGATCTCGGCTTTGGCCTGGGCAATGTCGGCCTCCGTCATGGCTTGCGGCACCGGGTAGTCTTGCAGGCCCAGCGCGTCGGTGTACATCTGGCCCGCCAGGGCAATGGCGCTGGGCGCCACAATTTTGGCGCCGGCGGCCATGTTGGCCGGGTGGCTGACGCGCCCGGAGTGCATGAGCTGGGCAAAGATCACGCCCTGGGCGGCGTGCACGGCGCTGGTCACGGCCTTCCAGGCCTGCACTTGCGCGCTGCTCCACAAGCCCGGTATGCGGGCGTAACCTTTGCCGTTGGCGCAGGGGGCGATGCCCTCGGTAATGATCAAGCCGGCGCTGGCGCGCTGGGCGTAGTACTCGGCCATCAACGGGTTGGGCACGCCAGCGGCGTCGGCACGGCAACGGGTCATCGGGTTCATCACCAGACGATTACTCAGGGTGAGCTTGCCCAGATGGAACGTTTCAAACAGATGATGGTCAGTCATTTTTCTTCTTTCATTGAGTTGGGGATGGCATCATGGTAGGCGGGTTTTCCGCAGACTGCTTGCACCGGGCATTCAGCATCGAACGGGGTATGCTACAGTTTATATAGCTTAATGTGCTTATTACACGAGGGCTACAGCCAATTTTTGTTAAAAACTCTGATCTCTACACTTACACCATGTCACAAGCCGACTTCAGCCCCGCGGCCGAGCGCAACAAGCAGCCCATACTTGAAGTGCTTCGCCAGATGTTGCCCGAACGCGGCAGCGCGTTGGAGATTGCCTCGGGCACCGGCCAGCATGTCATCTGGTTTGCCGCCCACCTGCCGCGTTGGACCTGGCAGCCCACCGACGCCCAGCCCGGCGCTTTGAGCGTCATCGCCCAGCGCGTGGCCCAGCAGGGCTTGACCCAGGTGCGCACGCCCTTGCTGGTGGACGTGATGGCGCCGCGCTGGCTGGCAGAGGACGCCCAGTTTGACCTGATCTTCTGCGCCAACATGCTGCACATCTCGCCGTGGGCGAGCTGCGCCGCGTTGATGCGCGGCAGTGCCTGGCATCTGGCGCCGGGCGGCCTGCTCGTCACCTACGGGCCGTATCTGGAAGACGAGGTGCCGACCGCCGCGGGCAACCTGGCGTTTGACCAGAGCCTGCGCGCGCAAAATCCCGACTGGGGCATTCGCCGGCGTGAAGAGGTCGCGCAAGAAGCCACCCGCGCCGGCCTGCAACTGACTGCCCGGCATGCCATGCCGGCCAATAACCTTCTGCTTGTGTGGACCCGCGAATCGGAGTCAGATCCCAAGTAATCCACCCACGGATAATCCTCCCCCATGAACCTTTCACTTTCTCTATTCCCCCTCGGCTGGCAGCACTATCTGTTGGGCGGTCTCATCATTGGCTCGGGTGCGGCGCTGCTGTTCGTGTTGACCGGCCGCATCGGCGGCATGAGCACGGTGTTCTCCAGCAGCTGGTCGTATCTGGTGCAGCGGCCGTTTTTTCAGCAGGGGCGCTTTGTCGATTCGCGTGGCTGGCGGCTGGCCTATGCGCTGGGTCTGATCCTGGGTGCACTGGTGTGGTGGCTGGGCTTTGCCGGCGGTGTGCGCGAAGCCACGGCGGTGCCGGCATGGCAGTTGCTGGTGGGCGGATTTTTTGTCGGTTACGGCGCTCGCCTGGGCAACGGTTGCACGTCAGGTCACGGCATCTGCGGGCTGGGCTCGCTGCAATGGCCTTCGCTCCTGGCGGTGCTGACCTTTATGGCGACCGCATTCCTGACGGCCAACATGGCTGCAAGGTGGCTCGCATGAACGCCGCCAACAAGACCCTCCTCAAGTCGCTCGCCACACTGGCGGCGGGTGCCCTGTTTGGCTTTGGCCTGTCACTGTCCACCATGATCCGGCCCGAGGTGGTGCTGAGCTTTCTGCGCTTTCAAGACTTCGGCTTGATGCTGGTGATGGGCGGCGCCGTGCTGGTGGTGCTGCTGGCCTACCAGCTGGCGCCCCGCCTGCTGGAGCGGCCCCTGTTGGACGAGCACTTCCATGTGCATCCCAGCGTCTGGAACCGCGACACCCTGGTGGGCGCGGCTCTGTTCGGCGTCGGCTGGGGCCTGTGCGGCGTGTGCCCGGGACCGGCCATTGCGGGCCTGGGCGCAGGCAACTGGAGCCTGCTGTGGGCGCTGGCCGGCATTGCGCTGGGCGCACTGGTGCAAGGGGTCCGGGCGAAGTGACGCTGGCCTTTCTCTACAACTTAAACCAAGGAAAAACATGCCTACTTACCACATCGAAATGATGGAAGGTCGCACCATCGAACAGAAGAAAAAGCTGGTGGCAGAAATCACCCGCGTCACCGTTGAAGTGCTGGGCGGGAGCCCCGACTCGGTCGATATTTTGATCACTGACGTCAAGCGCGAAAACTGGGCCACCGGTGGCGTGCTGTGGACTGAACCGCGTTCGTAATGGTTGCGCCGAAACTTTCAATATCCCTACCACCGGTCAAAACCTAGGGTTTACCCTATACTGCAGTGCAGCATTAATCGTTTATCCAGAGGATTTACCATGACAACCTCAACACTGCACTCTCTGAACCTCGCACCAGCGCAACCCTCAAACGTGGGCGATGCCTTTCACGGACTGGTCGTTGCGGGCCATCGACTGGCGCTGGCCCTGTGGGCAGCCGCCGGATCGCTCATCAGCGTGGGGCAGCCACAGACCGCCAAGACTGCATTTGAGGAGGCAGAAGAACTGCGCGCCTTTGCGGTCGAGCAGATCGACAGCGACCCGCGTTTTGCCGACGATCTATTCGCCGCCGCGAACCGGCACGAGAGTTCCGCCCGCATCTGAGGCGACGTCAGTCCGGCGACACTAGGCGCCTCGTAGCCCGGAAATACCTCGGGCTCTGGCACCCCTTGCTACCTTTCGTTGCACAATAACCCGCGTCCATTGACACATAGGACACAAAGGAGGCGCACCATGGAAGCTCACTCACGATCTGGAGATAGAGCATGAAATCCACTGCCATTGTTTTTGCCATTGCCGCCGCCAGCCTCGGGTTTAGCGCAATCGCGTCAGCACAGGGTAATGGCCGGCACGGTATGCGTGAGGAGCCTGTGCGGATTCAAGAGACCGACCCCCGTCATGCCGGCCAGCGTGACCAGAGGCGTTACAGCCGCCATGATGAACGCCGTACGGAACAGCGTTACTACAGGCAGGATGATCGCCGATTCGACCAGGGCGAGGTGCGTCGAAACGACCGCAACGGTTACTACAGCGCACGCGGCCCGGACTTCAGGCGCGGCGGCTACATTCCGCGCGAATACCGCAACCACCAGTACGTGGTGACGGACTACCGCTCATACCACCTGAGCCCGCCTCCGTACGGCCAGCAGTGGGTGCAGGTGGTGCCGGACTATGTGTTGGTTGCCATTGCCACAGGCCTGATCGCGCACATCATCCTGAGTAATTGACGCCGCGGCAGCTCCGGGCGTTCATAACTGATCACGCCCGGCGCTGCACCCTGGCAGCGCCCCACCCGTTGATTTAAGCGGCAACACTTTCTGCCACGGAGGCTGCGGCGTCGGTGTAGTCTTGCACCTTGTCGAAGTTCAGGTACTGGTAAACCTTGTCGCTGGCTGCGGTCAGCACGCCCATGTCGGCCATGTACTCGGCTTTGGTCGGAATGCGCCCCAGCTTGGCACAAATGGCCGCCAGTTCCGCGCTGCCCAGGTAGACGTTGCTGTTCTTGCCCAAGCGGTTCGGAAAGTTGCGCGTTGACGTGGAGAACACCACAGCGCCTTCCTTGACCTGTGCCTGGTTGCCCATGCACAGACTGCAGCCCGGCATTTCCATGCGCGCACCGGCCGAGCCGAGCACGCCGTAATGGCCTTCTTCGCTCAACTGCTTGGCATCCATCTTGGTCGGCGGCGCGACCCACAATTTGACCGGGATATCACGCTTGTTTTCCAGCAGCTTGCTGGCTGCGCGGAAGTGACCGATATTGGTCATGCACGAGCCGATGAAGACTTCTTCGATCTTGGCGCCGGCAACTTCAGACAGTGTCTTCACATCATCGGGGTCGTTCGGGCAAGCCACGATGGGCTCATGAATGTCGGCCAGATCGATCTCGATCACGGCAGCGTACTCGGCATCAGCATCACGCTCCAGCAACTGCGGGTTGGCGAGCCAGGCTTGCATGGCTTTGATGCGGCGGTTGATGGTGCGCGCATCTTGGTAGCCGGTCGCAATCATCCATTTGAGCAACGTGATATTGCTGTTGATGTACTCAATGATGGGCTCTTTGTTCAGCTTGACAGTGCAACCACCGGCGCTACGTTCGGCGGAAGCGTCGCTAAGCTCAAAGGCCTGCTCCACCTTGAGATCCGGCAGGCCTTCGATTTCCAGAATACGGCCCGAGAATACGTTCTTCTTGCCCTGCTTGGCCACCGTCAACAGCCCAGCCTTGATGGCATAGAGCGGAATGGCATTGACCAGATCACGCAGCGTGACGCCCGGCTGCATCTTGCCCTTGAAGCGCACCAGCACGCTCTCTGGCATGTCCAGCGGCATGACGCCGGTGGCGGCGCCAAACGCCACCAGGCCGGAGCCGGCGGGGAAGCTGATGCCGATCGGGAAACGGGTGTGGCTGTCGCCGCCGGTGCCCACGGTATCAGGCAACAACATGCGGTTGAGCCACGAGTGAATGATGCCGTCGCCTGGGCGCAGCGCAATGCCACCGCGGTTGTTCATGAAGGCGGGCAGTTCGTGGTGCATTTTCACGTCCACCGGCTTCGGGTAGGCCGCGGTGTGGCAGAAAGACTGCATCACCAGATCAGCACTGAAGCCCAGGCAGGCCAGGTCTTTCAACTCGTCGCGCGTCATCGGACCGGTGGTGTCCTGCGAACCCACGCTGGTCATTTTCGGCTCACAGTAAGTGCCGGGACGCACGCCTTGACCTTCTGGCAGACCGCAGGCACGGCCGACAATTTTTTGCGCCAGGCTGAAACCCTTGCCGGTATCCGCCGGGTTTTGCGGCAGGCGGAACAAGGTGCTCACGGGCAAGCCCAGCGCTTCGCGCGCCTTGGTGGTCAGGCCGCGGCCGATGATCAAGGGAATGCGGCCACCAGCGCGCACCTCGTCAAACAAGACGTCGCTCTTGAGTTTGAACTCGGCCACGACCTTGCCGTCTTTCAAGGCTTTACCGTCATAAGGGCGCAGCTCGATGACGTCGCCCATGGCCATCTGGCTCACATCGAGCTCGATCGGCAACGCGCCCGAGTCTTCCATGGTGTTGTAGAAAATCGGGGCGATCTTGCCGCCCAGACAGACACCACCGAAACGCTTGTTCGGCACGAACGGAATGTCCTCGCCAGTGAACCAGAGCACCGAATTGGTGGCTGATTTGCGGCTGGAGCCCGTGCCCACCACATCACCCACATAGGCCACCAGGTTGCCCTTGGCCTTGAGTTCATCAAAAAACTTGACCGGGCCGCGCTTGCCGTCTTCTTCGGGAACGATGCCGGGGCGGGCATTTTTGTGCATCGCCAAAGCGTGCAAGGGAATGTCCGGGCGGCTGAAGGCATCGGGTGCCGGCGACAGGTCATCGGTGTTGATTTCGCCGGCCACCTTGAAGACAGTGAGCTTGATCGACTGCGGCACTTCCGGGCGCGAGGTGAACCATTCGGCATCAGCCCAGCTTTGCAACACGGCTTTGGCTTGTGCGTTGCCTTTGTCGGCTTTTTCCTGCACATCATGGAACTGGTCGAACATCAGCAAGGTCTTTTTCAGCCCATTGGCCGCCACCTGGGCCACCGCCGGCTGATCCAGCAAATCGATCAGCGGGCTAATGTTGTAGCCGCCCAGCATGGTGCCCAGCAGCTCGGTAGCTTTTTCAGGCGAGATCAGCGGGCATTTTTCAGTGCCATGCGCCACGGCGGCCAAATAAGAGGCCTTGACCTTGGCCGCGTCGTCAACACCGGCGGGCACGCGGTGCGTGATCAGGTCCAGCAGAGTGGCTTCTTCACCCTTGGGCGGATTTTTGAGCAGCTCGATGAGTTCGGCGGTCTGCTGGGCCGACAAGGGCAAAGGGGGAATGCCGAGGGCGGCGCGTTCGGCCACGTGGGCACGGTAGTTTTTCAACATGATTTACTCCTTATTTATGAAAAAAATGTCTCCAGCCCTTGTCGGGCTTGCGTTGCCCGCTATCTATTTAGCAGTAACTGGGAGCGGCGCATAGAGCAGGCTGAGGGACCGGATCTGGCCCGGCGACAGGCGGCTTTGGATCTGAGGCAACAACGATCGGTGCATCAGGCAGGCTGGGGGCCACACTTGGCGCGGCGACAGGCGGCTTTGGATCTGAGGCAACAACAATCGGTTTATCAAGCAGGCTGGGGGCCGGACTCTTGATCAGACGCTCGGCCACGATCACCTGCTCAGGATTCATGCAGACATCGGCCAGCCTTTGCCCGAGCTTTTGATTCATCAGCATGGACTTGTTGGACAACTGCAACCACACGGCACCGGCTTGCTGGTCTTCCAACCGGATGGCGCCAGTGCTCGTGACGACCGGCGTCATGCGGTATTTGAGGTTCTTGATCTGCAGATCGAAATAACCCGGTGCTTTGGGGTCGGCCGTCACGGTGACAGAAGCGCCCAGCTCACAAGGCATGCTGCCTTGGTAGATCAATGCTGCAATGGCCAGCTCGGCGGGGCTCAAGGCAGCTTCCGCGGCTCGGATACCAGCGGCCATTTGAACCGCCTTGGATTTGATTTCTACCTGGCTCGGGGCCAAGCGCTTGGCCTTGTGGACCGCCTTGGCTGGCGTTTGCGCCAGCAGGGTCAAAGGCAGCGCGATCAACAGGGCCGATGCAAGAATATTTTTTTTCACTGGAGTAACCTTGGTTAATGGCATGGCGTCGAAACAAAATCTGAAAAATAAACATCAGTTGCTGCCGGGAGACGACAGCCGGTTTGGTGGGCCCGCTGCAGCACTTGCCAAAAATAACGGTAGCTGGCACGGTCGTGCAATTTACCGCCATAAGAGATCGGCGCCCAATCAGCCTGACCGCCCGCCTGCATGATATTCGCAGCCAGTTCAATCTCTTGCGCCTCCGGTGCAAAAGCCTGCAGGATAGGCCGGATTTGCGCCGGATGAATACTCCACATGCGGGTGAAGCCGAAAGCACGCGCCGCTTGCCTGGCAGCCGACTGCAGCAGCGCTCCGTCTTTAAACTCGGTCACCACACAGTGCGACGGCACCTTGCCGTGCGCATGGCAGGCGGCGCTGATTTCCAGCTTGGCCCGTCGTACCAGCGGATGGGTAAACTGATCCAGGCTGTGCCGACCCGGGTCGGCATCGACGCCCATCGCACTGGCAGGAATCGCGCCGCCGTGGCTTGACACAAAGTCCATCAAGCCAAAACTGAGTGACTGAACCCGCGGGTGCGCCGCAATCTCGAAGGCGTGCTGCACCGCGGCAGGCGACTCAAGCAATACATGCAAAGGGAGCGGGACGGTTCGCCCGGATTGTGCCGCTGCCTGATCCACCCGTTGCACGGCCCGATCGACGTCAGCGCGCGTCTCCACCTTGGGAATCATCAAGTGACACAAGCCTGCTGCCGCGCCACCGACAATGATGTCCACATCCTGTTCAAACGCCGGGTGTCCGACCGGATGGACCCGTGCGGCAACCCGCTGGAGCTTGTCACTCACTATATTTTTAGTAGCTGACAACGCTTGATTGACGAGGGCAGCAACAAGATTGGCATGTTTTTTTTCATCGCCAGTTGCCGCGCCGTCCTCGCAATCGAGCGTGACATCAAAAACACAAGAGCCAAACTCCGCAGACATTTCAGCCTGCAAAGCCAGGCTCTTGATCATCAGCGCCTCGACCCCGCAGTAATGGTCGCACACCGGCAAGAGTGTGACGGCTTGGGCACCGTGGAGGATGTCGCGGGGATGTTGCATTGAAACGCTTGCCGTGCCGGGCTTGATTCGCAACCGTTGCTGCGAAAGCCCGACCGGGGCCTCACCGCCATGGATCACGGTCCAACGCCGGGACGGCAGACTTTCTTACAGCAGGTGGGCCACGCCCGCTTGCTCGTCTTGCAGCTCTTTGAGCGTCTTGTTGATGCATTCCTGGCTGAACGCGTCGATGGGCAGGTTTTGCACCACCTTGTATTCACCGCCTTCACAGGTCACGGGAAAGCCAAACATGGTCTCTTTCGGAATGCCATATTGACCGTCCGACGGGATGCCCATGGTGACCCACTTGCCGTTGGTGCCCAGCGCCCAGTCGCGCATGTGGTCAATGGCTGCATTGGCAGCGGAGGCGGCCGACGACACACCCCGGGCGGCAATGATGGCCGCGCCGCGCTTGCCCACGGTGGGCAGGAAGGTGTTGGCGTTCCAGTCCTGGTCATTGATCATGTCCTTGACACTTTCGCCATTGATGGTGGCAAAACGGTAGTCAGCGTACATGGTGGGTGAATGATTGCCCCAGACTGCCATTTTTTCAATGTCAGCCACGGCTTTGCCGGTCTTGGAGGCGAGTTGGCTCAAGGCGCGGTTGTGATCCAGACGCAGCATGGCGGTGAAATTCTTGGCAGGCAGATCAGGCGCGCTCTTCATGGCAATATAAGCATTGGTGTTGGCCGGGTTGCCAACCACCAACACCTTGACATTGCGGCTCGCTACGGCGTTCAGCGCCTTGCCTTGTGCGGTAAAGATAGCGCCATTGACAGCCAGCAACTCGGCACGCTCCATACCGGGGCCGCGCGGACGCGAACCAATCAGCAAAGCGTAGTCAACGTCTTTGAAAGCCGTCATGGGGTCACTGTGCGCCTCCATACCCGCCAGCAACGGGAACGCGCAATCTTGCAGTTCCATCATGACGCCTTGCAACGCCTGCTGTGCCTTCTCCACCGGAACCTCCAGCAATTGCAAAATCACGGGTTGGTCCTTGCCCAACATTTCGCCGGAGGCGATGCGGAACAGAATAGCGTAACCAATTTGACCAGCTGCGCCGGTAACGGCAACGCGGACGGGCTTTTTGCTCATAGTGAGAACTCCAGTGTTGTGAAACGGGACCTGGTGGCTGCTCAAACGGGTTGCATGAGCCCCTCAGAATGACAGCAAGTTTACTCTGGAAAACCCTGAGTCGTCAATTTTGTCTTATGTCTTATATAAGATAAGATGTGTTGCAATATGCAACTCACATCCTCTCCATTGGCTGGCAGCATGGGGGCTGTTTCCGCGCCCCTCGCGCCGGCGTTCAGCCCGCTGTACCAACAGATCAAAAGCCTGATCCTGAACAGCCTGCGCTCGGGCGAATGGAAACCCGGCGAAGCGATTCCCAGTGAAATGGAACTGGCGCTACGCTTTCGGGTCAGCCAAGGCACGGTGCGCAAAGCCATTGATGAACTGGCGGCAGAGAATCTGCTGCTACGGCGTCAAGGCAAGGGTACTTTTGTGGCCACCCATGCAGAGCAACAAGTGCAATTTCGGTTCTTGAAACTCGTCCCCGACAGCGGCCCACCGGGCAGCGAAGGCCCGGCCCAACGAGACATCATCGCGTGTCGCCGCACCCGCGCCAGCGCCGATATCGCTCGGGCCCTGGCACTGCGTACGGGCGATCCGGTGCTGCAGGCGCGCCGCGTGTTGAGCTTTGCCGGCACGCCGACCATTCTGGAAGATATCTGGCTACCCGCCGTTCCGTTCAAAGGCCTGACCGCTGAACGACTGGCCAACTACCAGGGTCCGATGTACGTGTTGTTCGAGACAGAATTCAATGTTCGCATGGTGCGTGCTGAAGAAAAAATTCGCGCCGAGCCAGCGTCAGAAGGTCGTGAAAAGCTATTAAAGGTAGAGCGCGGCACGCCCTTGTTGAGTGTGGAGCGGATTGCCTACACCTATCAGGACGAACCCATGGAGCTGCGCCGGGGCTACTACCGCACTGACACGCATCACTATCACAACACCCTGGGATGAGCCATGAATTTCGACACTTTTCATGGCGCACGCCATCGGACGACTGACCATCACAACAATGAATAAGCACGGATCGTGAGCACATCTTTTGTTGCAGATCAAGCTGTCGCCAGCTTGGGCGGGTATACCCTCAACATTGCAATAGAATGTTTGCAGCTGCCGAGACCGGTTACAAAGCAGTTACCCAAAACATAGAAAGCAAAGTATGTCTGAATCAGCGACAAGCACAGCAAAAAAACGTCCCGAGTTCTACAACATTGGCGGCAGCGATCTCATCAGTTACCGATGGCCACTCGCGTCTATTGTGTCGGGAATGCACCGCGTTAGCGGTGCCATCATGTTCTTCTTGATGCCTTTCGTCATCTGGATGTTTGACAACTCGATTTCGTCTGAAATCTCATTTGACAAATTCACGTCCGCCTTCAATGTTGGCATGCTGGGCTTGCCCGGTTTCATCTGGAAGCTGGTCGCCCTGGGGCTGATCTGGGCTTACCTGCACCACTTCCTTGCCGGTATTCGCCATCTGTGGATGGATACCCATCACGAAGCCACCACCAAGGAATTCGGCAAATCGTCAGCCGCCTTCGTCATGGCTGTCACCCTGGGCCTGACGGTCATTCTTGGCGCCAAGCTTTTCGGCCTTTATTAAATTTTGTGGGTCAGCCCGTCGGCGCTGCCCCAAACAACCAGGAAACTAATCATGTCTGTTAATTTTGGTCCTCATCGCCTTGTTGTCGGAGCTCACTACGGTATGCGCGACTGGCTTTCCCAACGTGTGACCGCTGTCCTGATGGCGCTGTTTACCGTGCTGGTTCTGGCCGAGCTTATATTTACCAAGGGCCCTATCGGCTATGCCCAATGGGCCGGTATTTTTTCACCGCAATGGATGAAGGCTTTGACCTTTACCGTCATCCTCTCCCTGCTCTACCACGTGTGGGTTGGCATGCGTAACATCTTCCAGGACTACGTCCATCCCTATGGCGTTCGCTTTGTCCTGGACGTATTTGCCATCGTCTGGCTGGTCAGCTGCGCAGGCTGGGGCATTCAAGTCTTGTGGCGCCTGTAAGAAACGTTCAAAAAATTCGTCCCCGTGTGTTCGTAAAAATGGCCTGCAAGCTGTGGCTTGTTGCATCCAAAAACCGAGACTCAATATAAATCATGACTGCTACTTCCAAAATTACCAAGCGCAAATTTGACGTCGTTATCGTCGGTGCTGGCGGCGCTGGCATGAGCGCCTCGCTTCAACTGGCCAATGCCGGCCTGAACGTCGCGGTGCTGTCCAAGGTATTCCCGACACGATCTCACACCGTTGCAGCACAGGGCGGCATCGGCGCCGCCCTAGGCAACATGGCCGAGGATAACTGGCATTATCACTTTTACGACACCATCAAGGGGTCGGACTGGTTGGGCGACCAAGATGCGATTGAGTTCATGTGCCGCGAGGCGCCCAAAGTGGTTTACGAACTCGAACACTTCGGCATGCCGTTTGACCGCAATCCTGATGGCACCATTTACCAGCGTCCTTTTGGGGGGCATTCCAGCAACTATGGCGAAAAACCAGTTGGGCGCGCCTGCGCAGCGGCGGACCGCACAGGTCATGCCATGCTGCACACGCTGTATCAGCAAAACGTCAAGGCGCGAACCAATTTCTTTGTCGAGTGGATGGCGCTGGATCTGATTCGCGACGCCGATGGCGATGTCGTTGGCGTCACGGCACTCGAGATGGAAACCGGTGAAGTCTACATTTTGCAGGCGAAGACGGTCATGATAGCGTCAGGTGGCGCCGGTCGGATTTTTGCCGCATCGACCAACGCCTACATCAATACGGGTGATGGGCTGGGGATGGCGGCTCGCGCCGGCATTCCTTTGCAAGACATGGAGTTCTGGCAGTTTCACCCCACGGGCGTGGCTGGCGCAGGCGTCCTGCTCACCGAAGGCTGTCGTGGTGAAGGCGCGATTCTGCGCAACAGCAATGGAGAGCGCTTCATGGAGCGTTATGCACCCACCATGAAGGACTTGGCGCCCCGCGACTTTGTGTCGCGCTGCATGGACCAGGAAATCAAGGAAGGACGCGGTTGCGGCCCGAACAAGAACTACATCAACCTGGACATGACGCACCTGGGTGCCGAGACGATCGCGCTGCGCTTGCCCAGCGTGTTTGAAATCGGCCACAACTTTGCCAATGTCGACATCACCAAAGAGCCGATCCCGGTGATTCCGACCAACCATTACCAGATGGGCGGCATTCCCAGCAATATCAGCGGTCAGGTCGTTGTGCCCAGCAGCAGTGGGGCGCAGGTAGTCGTCAACGGTCTGTACGCTGTGGGCGAATGTGCCTGTGTCAGCGTGCACGGCGCAAATCGACTAGGCACCAACTCCTTGCTTGACATCGTGGTTTTTGGCCGTGCTGCAGGCCTGCACATCATCGATTTCAACAACAAGAACACGGAACACAAGCCGATACCGGCCAATGCCGCGGATATTTCCATCGAACGCCTTGACCGGCTCAACACGGCCACGACAGGAGAATACGCGCAGGTTGTCGCTGGCGACATGCGCGACATCATGCAGCAGCACGCCAGCGTGTTCCGTACCCAGGCGAGCATGGACGAAGGCGTCGTCAAGATTGCCCAATTGCGCCAACGCGTCACCGATATCAAGCTGACCGACAAGTCGCAAATCTTCAACACTGAGCGCATCGAGGCACTCGAAGTGGAAAACATGATTGAAGTGGCTCAGTCAACCATGGTGTCGGCAGCGGCACGGCATGAATGCCGTGGTGCTCACAGCGTGATGGATTACGACCGTCCCGCTGACGACGCCACCTGTCCATTGGGACGAGACGATGTCAATTGGCTCAAACACACATTGTGGGACAAAGCCACCAACAGTCTGAGCTACAAGCCAGTCAACCTCAAACCCCTGACTGTTGCCTCCGTACCGCCCAAGATCCGAACCTTTTGATAACTTGCAGTACAGACCACAAGCGCTGCCTCCAACTGAACAAGAAAGCAAATCATGGCTAAACGTACTATACAAATTTACCGCTATAACCCTGACACCGATGCCAAGCCCTATATGCAGACCATCGAGGTCGAGCTTGATGGCAGCGAACGCATGTTGCTTGACGTTTTGACTAAACTCAAAGCAACGGACCCCACCATTTCTTACCGGCGTTCATGCCGCGAAGGCATTTGCGGCTCGGACGCGATGAACATCAACGGCAAGAACGGTTTGGCTTGCCTGGTCAATATGTTGACTTTGCCCGACAAAATTGTTCTTAAGCCGTTACCAGGCCTGCCCGTGGTGCGTGACCTGATTGTCGACATGACGCTGTTCTTCAAGCAGTACCACTCGATCAAGCCCTATTTGATCAATGAGACCCGGCCGCCAGAAAAAGAGCGTCTGCAAAGTCCCGAGGAGCGAGATGAACTCAATGGCTTGTATGAGTGCATTTTGTGCGCAAGCTGTACCACCAGTTGCCCAGTTTTCTGGTGGAACCCGGACAAATTTGTCGGCCCGGCCGGTTTGCTGCAAGCCTACCGATTCCTCTCGGACAGTCGCGATGAGGCCACGAGTGAGCGGCTCGATAACCTCGAAGACCCCTATCGCCTGTTCCGCTGCACCAGCATCATGAACTGCGTCGATGTTTGCCCGAAGAGCCTTAATCCGACCAGGGCAATTGGCAAGATCAAGGAAATGATGGTTCGTCGCGCGCTTTGACCTGGCATGGAAACTAGCGCGATGGCACCAGATAAAGAACTAATCGATGAACGGGCTCTGAGCAAACTGAAATGGCGTTGTCGCCGTGGTCTGCTTGAAAACGACATTTTTATCGAGCGGTTTTTTCGGCGTTTTGAATCGAACCTGACGGTTGGACAAGGACAGGGTTTAAGCGCCTTGATGGAACTGAGCGACAAGGATCTTCTGGATCTGCATTTGGAGCGCAAATCGCTGGCGCAAGTTATCGCTGGCGCGCAAGTCAGTGTGGACCTGGATCGTGATGATGTGCGTGAAGTTTTGTGTATGTTGAAAAAACCCCTTGAAAGGTAAAAGATGAAACTAGCTGACAATAAAGCCACCCTGTCGTTCAGCGACGGCAAACCCAGCATCGACTTGCCGGTGTACCAAGGCACCGTCGGACCGGATGTGATTGACATTCGCAAGTTGTACGGTCAGACCGGCATGTTCACCTATGATCCGGGTTTCTTGTCCACGGCTTCGTGCCAGTCGGCCATCACTTACATTGACGGTGACAAAGGTGAACTGCTGTACCGCGGCTATCCCATCGAGCAGTTGGCCACCAACTGCGATTTCATGGAAACCTGCCATTTGCTGCTGTACGGAAACCTGCCGGATGCCGCAGGCAAGGAAGTATTCACCAAACGTGTGACCAACCACACCATGGTCAGCGAGCAGATGCAGTTTTTCCTGCGCGGCTTTCGGCGTGACGCCCATCCGATGGCCATCATGACCGGCCTGGTCGGCGCCCTGTCGGCGTTCTACCATGACAGCACCGATATCAACAACCCTGAGCATCGTGAAATTTCGGCGATCCGGCTGATCGCCAAGATGCCGACTCTGGTGGCCATGGCCTACAAATACAGCGTCGGCCAGCCTTACATGTATCCGCAGAACGACCTCAGCTATGCGGGCAACTTCATGCGCATGATGTTTGCCACACCCTGCGAAGAATACAAGGTCAATCCGATCATTGAACGCGCCATGGATCGCATCTTTATCCTGCATGCAGACCACGAACAAAACGCATCTACTTCCACTGTTCGACTGTGCGGCAGTTCAGGAACCAACCCGTTTGCGGCAATTGCAGCTGGCGTGGCTTGTCTGTGGGGCCCGGCCCATGGTGGCGCCAACGAAGCTTGTTTGAACATGCTTGGTGAGATCCAGCAAATGGGCGGCATCGCCAAAGTTGGTCATTTCATGGAACAGGTCAAGGACAAGAATTCTGGCGTCAAGCTGATGGGCTTTGGACACCGGGTTTACAAGAACTACGATCCACGCGCCAAACTGATGCAGGAAACTTGCAAAGAGGTTCTGGGTGCGCTCGGCCTGGAAAATGACCCTCTGTTCAAGCTGGCCATGGCCCTGGAAAAGATTGCGCTGGAAGACGAATACTTTGTCTCGCGCAAGCTCTACCCCAACGTCGATTTCTACTCGGGTATCGTGCAACGTGCCATCGGCATTCCAGTCAACATGTTCACCGGGGTTTTCGCACTGGCCCGCACTGTCGGCTGGATTGCCCAACTTAACGAGATGATCAGCGACCCTGAATACAAAATTGGTCGTCCGCGTCAACTGTTCTCTGGTTCTGTCAAACGGGATGTTCTGCCGATTTCCAAACGCTGAAACCCTGTCATCTGAAGCGCCCGCCGGATGGCAACACCGGCGGGCGTTTTGCTGTCAGGCGCAATGGTTTTACCGCGCCGTTTAAAATTGTTGATTGCTAAGGAAAAAGCCGATGGACCGCACAAAAATTGAAACGCACGGACGCACGCTGTACGACAAACTCTGGGACGAACATGTTGTCCATACGGAAGAAGACGGCACGGCCATCTTGTATATAGACCGCCATCTGGTGCACGAGGTCACAAGTCCACAAGCCTTTGAAGGCCTGCGCCAGGCGGGCCGCAAGGTGTGGCGCGTCAGTTCTATCGTAGCCACGGCCGATCACAACACGCCGACCACCGGCTGGGACTTGGGCTATGACGGCATCACGGACCCCACCAGCAAAGAGCAGGTCGTGACGCTGGACAGCAATATGCAGGAATTCGGCGCGGCCGCCTATTTTCCGTTCATGTCAAAACGCCAGGGCATCGTCCACGTCATCGGGCCAGAGAATGGCGCCACATTGCCAGGCATGACGGTCGTTTGTGGTGACTCGCACACGTCCACTCACGGCGCCTTTGGCGCATTGGCCCATGGCATCGGCACCAGTGAGGTCGAGCACGTCATGGCGACGCAAACCCTGCTGGCCAAAAAAGCAAAAAACATGCTGATTCGGGTCGATGGCACCTTGCAGCGAGGCTGCAGTGGCAAAGATATTGTGCTGGCCATCATCGGCAAAATCGGTACCGCAGGCGGCACCGGCTACACCATTGAATTTGGCGGCTCCGCCATTCGTGCCTTGAGCATGGAAGGCCGCATGACCGTGTGTAATATGGCCATTGAAGCCGGTGCGCGTGCCGGCTTGGTGGCAGTGGACGAAAAAACCATCGAGTACGTCAAGGGCCGGCCGCTGGCGCCGGGGCACAACGCCGCCAACGACACGGCCGCTGCCGTCGAATGGGACCAGGCGGTGGCGTACTGGAAGACCTTGCACTCTGACGCCGACGCCCACTTCGACGCCATTGTTGAACTCGACGCCGCCCAGATCATTCCTCAGGTCACCTGGGGAACCTCGCCTGAGATGGTGCTGGGCATTGACGGCCGTGTGCCCGATCCCGACAAAGAAAAAGACGCCAACAAACGCGGCGCCATCGAACGCGCACTGGTCTACATGGGATTGGAGCCAGGCAAAGCCCTTGACGACCTGCATGTGGACAAGGTGTTTATCGGTTCCTGCACCAACAGCCGGATTGAAGACATCCGTGAGGCCGCCGCACTGGTTAAAAAATTGGGGCAAAAAGTCGCCAAAAATGTCAAGCTGGCCATGGTGGTTCCGGGCTCAGGCCTGGTCAAGGAACAGGCGGAGCGCGAAGGCTTGCATGAGATTTTCAAGGCGGCCGGCTTCGAGTGGCGCGAACCAGGCTGCTCGATGTGCCTGGCCATGAATGCCGACCGGCTGGAGCCCGGTGAGCGCTGCGCGTCCACCAGCAACCGCAATTTTGAGGGCCGCCAGGGCGCCGGCGGACGCACGCACCTGGTCAGCCCCGCCATGGCCGCTGCTGCCGCCATTCACGGCCATTTTGTGGACGTCAGGAAGTTTGTCTGAACGGACAGGCCAAGGAAACCAACATGCAAAAATTTACCCTGCTCAAGGGCTTGGTCGCCCCGATGGACCGCGAAAACGTCGATACCGACGCCATCATTCCCAAGCAATTCCTGAAGTCCATCCGCAAGACCGGGTTTGGCCAAAACCTGTTCGACGAGTGGCGCTACCTGGATGCGGGCTTTCCCGGCCAGGACCCCAAGAGTCGCAAGCCCAACCCGGACTTTGTGCTGAATCAGCCCCGCTACCAAGGCGCGTCCATTCTGCTGGCGCGCAAGAACTTTGGCTGCGGCTCATCGCGGGAACACGCCCCGTGGGCGCTTGATCAATACGGTTTTCGCGCCATCATTGCGCCGAGTTACGCCGACATCTTTTTCAACAACAGCTTCAAAAACGGCTTGCTGCCGATTGTGCTGAGCGAAATCCAGGTCAGCCAGTTGTTTGATGAGGCAGCAGCTTTCCCGGGCTATGCGCTGACCATCGATCTGGAGCGCCAGGTCATCATCAAGCCGGATGGAAAAGAACTGCCTTTCGAGGTGCAGGCGTTTCGCAAATACTGCCTGCTCAACGGCTTTGACGACATTGGCCTGACCTTGCGCCAGGCGGACAAGATCAAGGCCTTTGAAGCCCAGCGTTTAGCACAAAAACCATGGCTCGCGCGCACTCTGCTTGCATAAGCAACTATAAATTCAATAGCAAATCGGGTTCATTATGAAAATTGCAGTGTTGCCAGGCGATGGCATTGGTACCGAGATCGTGGCGGAAGCCGTCAAGGTTTTAAACGCGCTCGACCTCAAACTTGAAATGGAAACCGCGCTAGTTGGCGGCGCCGCCTATGAAGCGTTTGGCCACCCCCTGCCGGACGCCACCCTCAAGCTGGCCAAAGAAGCCGATGCCGTTCTTTTTGGTGCGGTCGGCGACTGGAAATACGACAAGCTCGACCGGCCGCTGCGGCCCGAGCAAGCGATTCTGGGCTTGCGCAAGAATCTGGGCCTGTTTGCCAACTTCCGCCCGGCCATCTGCTACGAGCAACTGGTGGATGCATCGAGCCTCAAGCCCGAGCTGATTGCCGGCCTCGACATCCTGATCATTCGCGAGCTGACCGGCGACATCTATTTCGGCCAGCCGCGCGGGCGCCGCACCGCCACGGACGGCCATTTCCCCGGTGCCGAGGAAGCGTTTGACACCATGCGCTATTCACGCCCCGAGATCGAGCGCATTGCCCACGTCGCGTTTCAGGCGGCCCGCAAACGCAGCAAACGCGTGACCAGCGTGGACAAGGCCAACGTGCTGGAAACCTTCCAGTTCTGGCGCGACGTGCTCACTGAAGTCGGCCAGCAATACCCGGACGTGGAACTCGACCACATGTACGTGGACAACGCCGCCATGCAACTGGTGCGCGCGCCCAAGAAATTTGACGTGGTCGTCACCGGCAACCTGTTTGGCGACATTTTGAGCGACGAAGCCGCCATGCTCACCGGCTCCATCGGCATGCTGCCTTCGGCGTCCCTGAATGCCAGCAGTCAAGGCCTGTACGAACCCAGCCACGGCAGCGCACCAGACATCGCCGGCAAAGGCGTCGCCAACCCGTTGGCGACCATTCTGAGCGCCGCCATGATGCTGCGCTTCAGTCTGAACCAGGAAGTGGCTGCCCAGCGCATCGAGGCCGCCGTCAAAGATGTGCTGGTGCAAGGTCTGCGCACCGCAGATATCTTCAGCACGGGCACGACACGAGTCAGCACGGTTGAAATGGGCGCGGCGGTGGTAAAGGCCTTGAAATAGTTTCGCTTACAATCAAAAAATGCATCGCAACACGCTCATTCGCGAACCGACAGAAATGCTCCCGTTGAGCGGCGCCTGTCGCGTGAGCGTGTTGATCTTCTCTGCAACCACCAAAACGACAACCATTAAAGGCTGACACAGCCCGGTTCGTCGCGCCCCACCGGCCAGACGAGCCGGGCAGATGAAATTCCTGTATTTCAAACATCTGAAAGGGCAACATGATGAAAATTGGCAATCTGGTCGGCATGGTAGGCTGGCGCGGCATGGTGGGTTCCGTATTGATGGACCGCATGCAGACCGAAGGCGATTTCGATCTGATCGAACCGGTCTTCTTTTCAACCTCCAATGCCGGTGGACAGGCCCCGGCTTTGGCTAAAAACGAAACCACCCTCCAAGATGCTTTTGACATTGAAGCGCTGAAAAAGTGCGACATCATCATCAGTGCACAAGGGGGCGACTACACCACTGAGGTTTTTCCTAAACTGCGTGCTGCAGGATGGTCGGGCCACTGGATTGATGCCGCGTCAACTCTGCGCATGAAAGATGATGCCATCATCATCCTGGATCCGGTCAACCTGCCCGTGATCCAGAATGCCCTCACCAAGGGTGGGAACAACTGGATTGGCGGCAACTGCACCGTGAGCTGCATGTTGATGGGGGTTGGCGCGCTGTACAAGGCGGGCTTGGTCGAGTGGATGACCAGCATGACGTACCAGGCGGCATCCGGCGGCGGCGCGCAGCACATGCGTGAGTTGTTGACCCAATTCGGCACCCTGAACGCGGAGGTCAAAGACATGCTGGACGACCCCAAGTCCGCCATTCTGGAAATAGATCGCAGGGTCCTGCACAAACAGCAGTCCTTGACGAGCGCCGAGACGGCCAATTTCGGCGTGCCGCTGGGCGGCAGCCTGATCCCCTGGATCGACAAGGATCTCGGCAACGGCATGAGCCGCGAAGAATGGAAGGGCGGCGCCGAGACCAACAAGATTCTGGGCCAGGGCGCCGCTTTTGGCACGGCTGAGACCCCGGTTGACGGTTTTTGCGTGCGCGTGGGCGCCATGCGCTGCCACAGCCAGGCCTTGACCTTCAAGCTCAAAAAAGATGTGCCTGCCGCCGACATTGAAGCCATGATCGCGGCGGATAACGACTGGGTCAAAGTCGTGCCCAACACGCGCGAAGCAAGTGTGCAACACCTGACACCGGTGGCCGTCACCGGCACACTGGGTATCCCGGTTGGGCGCATCCGAAAACTCGCCATGGGTCCGCAATATGTGGGTGCGTTCACCATTGGTGACCAGTTGCTATGGGGCGCCGCAGAGCCCCTGCGCCGCATGCTGCGTATTTTGCTGGCCGCCTAAGCACTGATTGAATGCCGTCCAAGGGTTTGCCCTAGCGGCACAAAGAGCAGGTCGTTGTCGCTCGACAACATAGAATCAACATGTGTTTGCCTTGCCTGCCAATGATTCAAAGTTAAGAGCTGGCTTGGCTTGTCAGGTCAGGGCATTGATGCTATGGTGCTTTTCACGTTTTCAGTACCACTGCATTTGTTCACATAATGACGACAAATTTCCCAGCCGCCCGAACACCGGAGTCCACAAATTGATTTCTAAGTCTCATCGTTGGCAAAAAACTGCCATGGCAATTGCGGCTGCTGCGCTTTTCAGCCTCTGGGGATCGAATGCAACAGCACTTTCACTGGGTCGAATCTCCGTCCAATCAGCGCTTGGTGAGCCTTTGCGTGCGGAAATTGAAGTTCCGGAAATCAATGCAGAAGAGGCAGCATCGCTCAAGCCGTCTATTGCATTACCGGAAGCCTTTCGGGCTGCCGGGCTGGAGTACAACCCTGCCATGGCGGCCATGCAGGTCACGCTTCAAAGACGTGCTGACGGACGTGCCTATCTTCGTTTGAGCAGCGACCGGGCCATTAACGATCCGTTCGTTGACATGATTCTTGTAGCCAACTGGGCGACCGGTCGCATCGTGCGTGACTACACCCTCTTGTTTGATCCCCCCAGTCTGCGCAAAGCGCCAGCCACTGCACCAACCCCAGCTCAAGTCCCGGCGCAAATTCCAGCCCCATCGTCGGCCAGCCGGACCGCTTCAGCTGCGCCTGCATCCTCGAGACCGATCGCGGGGCCTGCGGTTGAGCCCGGTCAAAGCCCAGTCAAGCCGATCACACGCCCTGCTGTCGTTAAAACCCAGGACACCGAAGCCCACTCAGTAACCGTCAATCCCGGCGACACGGCCGGCAAAATAGCGACGGCGACAAAACCAGCTAACGTCTCCCTGGACCAGATGCTGGTGGCCTTGCTGCGCGCCAACCCGGCTGCCTTCATCGGCGACAACGTCAACCGCGTCAAGGCTGGTTCAGTCGTGAACATCCCCACCGCGGCGCAAGCAGAAGCCACGCCTGCCGCAGACGCCCGCCAGATCATCATTGCCCAAAGCAAGGACTTCAACGACTTCCGTAGAAAGCTGGCAGGCGCCGCGCCCAGCGCCCAGGTCGCAAGTGCAGACCGCACAGCGAGCGGCACGGTGCAGGCCAAAGTTGAGGAGAAAAAACCCCTCGCCGCAGTACCTGATAAATTGACATTGTCAAAAGGAGCTATTCAGGGAACGTCAGCTGAAGCTCAACTGGCCAAGGAGCGCAATGTCAAGGAGGCTGCCGACCGGGCGACTGAAATCGCCAAGAACATCAGTGATCTGGGCAAGTTGGGTGCCGCTTCGAGCGTCGTGGCACCCGCTCTGTCGGCATCCGCCGCATCGCCCGCCGCGCCGGACGCTGCGTCAAACGCCGCCGCTGTCACAGCCTCGGCACAAGCGGGGTCCGCAGCAGTTTCCGCAAACGCAGTTGTTCCGTCACCTGGGGTCGGCGCAGCAGCCTCCGCCCCAACGCCAGCCGCTTCGGTAGCCAAGAAAGTGCCTGCGATCACCCCCGCTTCTGTGCCCGAACCGGGCCCGCTTGATGATCTGACCGATAGTCCCCTGGCCCTGTCCGGCGCCCTCGGCTTGATCGCCCTGTTAGTCGCCTTTGGACTCTACCGCAGAAGGCAGCACAAGAAAGTCGCCTCGGGCGACAGTTCATTTCTGGACAGTCGTTTACAGCCCGACTCATTCTTTGGTGCCAGTGGTGGTGAAAGTGTCGACACCAGTGACAATGCGGCCACTGGCTCGTCCATGGTCTACTCGCCCAGCCAGCTTGATGCGGTAGACGATGTTGACCCCGTCGCTGAAGCCGATGTCTACCTCGCCTACGGGCGTGATTTGCAGGCAGAGGAAATCTTGAAGGACGCCTTGGTCAGCAACCCCGCACGTCTCGCGATCCATCAGAAGTTGCTTGAAATTTTCGCCAAGCGCCGTGACGCCAACAACTTTGAAAAGATGGCCACCCAGACCTTCCAGATAACCAAGGGTGAGGGATCGGACTGGGAGCGCATTTGCCAATTGGGTCTGAGCATTGACCCGAACAATGCGCTGTACCAACCCGGTGGCCAGCCCAACAATCTGGATGGCACGCCATCTCGTCCGATGCCTCTCGACCAGACCGGCAATCTTGCCGGCGGCACGGATGCACCGGCAACACAAGTCGTTACGCCCCAGGTCGGCGGTGCGGTAGACCTCGATCTGGACCTCGACTTTTCGCTTGACGAAGAACCCGTCAGCGCCATCAGCGAGACCAAAGCAAGCTACCCCGAACCCACCATCAGCCTGCAGGCGGCCGACGCCCCCCCTGCACTTGATCTGAACTTTGACCTGATCGAAGCCACGGCACCTTTTGCAGCCCCCGAGACCGCTGCGAAGGCCGACGCAGCCAATGGCCCCGATGCCTTCGAATTCTCGCTGCCCGACCTGGATACTGCAGACAATGACCAGGGCCAACCGGCTGCGAACAGCGAAGATTTCAAACTGCAGGCCGCCAATAGTTTTGGGCTCACCGGCCCAGTGCCCTTGCCCGATTCGGCGCCGCCAGCGCCTCCCGCTCCTGATTTAGGCATGCTGGAATTTGACCTTGGCTCATTGTCCCTTGATCTGGGGGACGAACCGCCAACTGAAACCAGCGCAACGCCTAACGCACACGGGTATGAAGACCCGCTGGTCACCAAGCTGGCACTGGCAGAAGAATTCCGCGCAATTGGTGACGAGGACGGTGCGCGGGCGCTGATTGAAGAAGTGATCTCGGAAGCCTCGGGCGACATGAAGATCAAGGCGCAGCGCGCTCTGAGCAATCTCTGACCCGACTTCGCAGTCAGGCATTCTCCGAGAACCGCGTCATGAACTCACTGTGAGGCTGGCACTCGGCGTCAGCTACAACGGGCAAGCCTACCAAGGCTGGCAAAGCCAGTTGTCGAGGCAAACCGTGCAGGACCAGCTTGAAATGGCACTGAGCAAATTGGCATCGCACCGGGTTTCTACCCTGTGTGCAGGTCGAACAGACGCGGGGGTGCATGGCCTGATGCAGGTGATTCATTTTGATACCCCACTTGATCGCGCCCCCAATTCCTGGGTACGGGGCACCAATGCTCTCTTGCCGCGCGACATTGCGGTCGAGTGGGCCAGGCCCGTGCCCCCTGAATTTCATTGCCGTGCCAGCGCGCTGTCACGCCGCTATGCCTATATTTTGCTGGAATCACCAGTGCGCCCCAGCATCGATGCGGGCCAGGTCGGTTGGACTTTCAAACCGCTGGAACAGGTGGCCATGCAGCAGGCGGCGAGCCACTTGCTGGGTGAGCACGACTTCAGTTCGTTTCGGGCATCGGCCTGCCAGGCGCTGTCGCCAGTCAAAATGCTGCAGCGCCTCGACATCTCGCGCCATGGTGCCTGCTGGCGTTTTGAGTTTGAGGCCAACGCTTTTTTGCATCACATGATCCGCAACATCATGGGTTGCCTGATTACCGTGGGCCAAGGCAAAAAACCTCCCGAGTGGCTCAAAGAGGTGCTGCTGGCGCGCAACCGCAATGTTGCGGCGCCGACCTTTTCCGCGCACGGACTCTATTTTCTGGGGCCGCGCTATGCGCCGCACTGGGGTTTGCCGGATCGCACCCCTGCCTTTGATCGATTGCCATGAGCCAGACGCCATTACCCAAAAACCAGTTGGCACAGCGGACCCGGATCAAGATCTGCGGCCTGACACGCGAACAGGATGTCGACGCCGCCGTGGCCGCAGGCGCGGATGCCGTCGGTTTTGTGCTTTATGCCCAAAGCCCGCGCTGTGTGTCGCCCGTGCGGGCTGCCGAGCTGGCGCGCCGACTGCCCCCTTTTGTCACGCCGGTGCTGTTGTTCGTCAACGAAAGTGCTACAAAAATAGCAGCTGCTTACGCAAGCATAGCGGGGGCTACAGCCCAATTTCACGGTGACGAAACACCTGAGCAGTGTTGGCTGGCGTCCCAGTCAGGTGCGCGCCCCTATTTGCGTGCGGCACGTATTCCACTGGGCGACGCCGCTGGCAGCTTCGATCTCGTAAAATTCGCTCTAGATTATTCTCAGGCCCAAGCCATTTTGCTCGATGCCCATGTGGAGGGCTACGGCGGTGGCGGTCAAACATTCAATTGGTCACTACTGCCTCCAAACGTCAACGCTCACCTCGTCTTGAGTGGTGGGCTCAACGCTGCCAACGTGATCGAGGGCATTCTGCAGGTACGCCCGCGCTGTAGATCGCTGGCGGTAGATGTGAGCTCGGGGGTGGAAGTGTCCGGCCCCGGCAACAAGGGCATCAAAGACCCCGAAAAGATCAACCAGTTTGTCGCCGCCGTGCGCGCCGCCGACCAACAACTTGCAGAGATGTCAAAACATGTTTGAGTATCAACAACCCGACCCGCGTGGCCACTTCGGCATTTACGGCGGCAGCTTTGTCTCCGAAACGCTGACGCATGCCATCAACGAACTCAAGGCGGCTTACGCCAAGTACCAGTTTGACCCGGCCTTCGTCGCCGAATTCAACTACGAGCTGGCCCACTTCGTCGGCCGTCCTTCGCCGGTTTACCATGCCGATCGCATGAGCCGGGAACAGGGCGGCGCGCAGATCTTTCTCAAGCGCGAAGACCTGAACCACACCGGCGCCCACAAGATCAACAACACCATCGGCCAGGCCATGCTGGCCAGACGCATGGGCAAGCCGCGCGTCATTGCCGAAACCGGCGCCGGCCAGCACGGCGTGGCCACGGCCACCATCTGCGCCCGCTACGGTCTGGAATGCGTGGTCTACATGGGCAGTGAAGACGTCAAGCGGCAAAGCCCCAATGTGTACCGCATGAATCTGCTGGGCGCCACGGTGGTGCCGGTCGAGAGCGGCAGCCGAACCCTCAAAGATGCCTTGAACGAGGCCATGCGCGACTGGGTGGCCAACGTGGACAACACTTTTTACATCATCGGCACGGTCGCCGGACCACACCCCTACCCGATGATGGTGCGCGATTTTCAGAGCGTCATCGGCAAGGAATGCCTGGTGCAAATGCCCGAAATGCTGCAAGCCGCAGGGTGCCATACAACGCAACCCGATGCGGTGGTGGCTTGCGTCGGCGGCGGCTCCAACGCGATGGGTATTTTTCACCCCTATATTGCGCATGAAGCCACACGCCTGATCGGCGTCGAGGCAGCCGGCCTTGGCATGGACAGCGGCAAACACTCGGCGTCCCTGCAACGTGGCAGTCCGGGCGTGCTGCACGGCAACCGCACCTACGTGCTGCAAGACGACAACGGGCAAGTGACCGAAACCCACAGCATCAGCGCCGGGCTGGACTACCCTGGCGTCGGCCCGGAACATGCCTTCCTCAAGGACATCGGCCGCGCCGAATACGTCGGCATCACCGACCAGGAGGCGTTGGCTGCCTTCCATTACCTGTGCCGCACCGAAGGCATCATTCCGGCGCTCGAATCGAGCCACGCCGTGGCGTATGCCATGAAGCTTGCGAAAACCATGCGCCCCGACCAGTCGATCCTGGTCAATCTGTCGGGCCGCGGCGACAAGGACATCGGCACCGTGGCCGACCTCAGCCACGCCGACTTTTATTGCCGCCCGAGTTGCAAAGGCCAATCGGTCAAAGGCGCAGACAACGCGCAGCCCAGCGCCAACCAACAAGTTGTGAAGGTCGCCCAATGAGCCGCATCGCCCGCACTTTCGCCGGCCTGAAGGCCCAAGGGCGCAAAGCCCTGATTCCCTATGTCACGGCAGGCTTCCCCTTTCCCGATATCACGCCTGAGTTGATGCACGCGTTTGTCGCCGGCGGCGCCGATGTGATCGAGCTGGGCGTGCCCTTTTCCGACCCCAGTGCGGATGGCCCGGTGATTCAAAAGGCCGGCGACAAAGCACTGGCCGCGGGCATTGGCATGGTGCAGGTGCTGGACATGGTGCGCACCTTTCGCACCCGGGATGCGAGCACACCGGTGGTGCTGATGGGCTACGCCAACCCAGTGGAGCGCTACAACCAGAAGCATGACCGCCACGACGGCAAGAGTGCTTTTGTGCTTGATGCTGCGGCAGCCGGTGTGGACGGCGTTCTGATCGTCGATTACCCGCCCGAAGAATGCGAGGCCTTTGCCGCCGAGCTCAAAAGTGCGGGGCTGGACCTGATCTTTTTGCTCGCCCCCACCAGTACCGACGAGCGCATGCAGCAGGTCGCGCGGGTGGCCAGTGGCTATGTGTACTACGTCTCGCTCAAGGGTGTCACCGGATCGGGCGCGCTCGACACCGGTGCCGTCGAGGCGATGCTGCCGCGCATCCGGGCCCATGTGCAGGTGCCGGTCGGTGTCGGTTTTGGCATTCGCGATGCCGCCACTGCCCGCACCATCGGGCAGGTCGCCGATGCGGTGGTCATCGGGAGCAAAATCATCCAGTTGATTGATGAACAGCCGCGGGACCAGGTGGGCCCGGTAGCGCAAAAATTTTTATGTGAAATCCGCACCGCGCTCGATAATTGAAACTTTGTGGGAGACAGACCGCAGCTACGCGAAGCGAGCTTGTCTCTGTCCCCAACTAAACTGAAGCCTTGTGGGACAGACCGCAGTTACACGAAGTGAACAAGCTCTGTCCCCAACTGATTAGGAATACGTATGAGCTGGCTCGAAAAACTACTTCCCCCAAAAATTCAGCAAACCAACCCGGCCGACCGGCGCAGCGTGCCCTCGGGCCTGTGGATCAAGTGCCCGAGTTGCGACAGCGTGCTGTACAAAACCGACCTGGAGCAAAACCAGAACGTCTGCCCCAGCTGCAGCCACCACCACCGGATTGGCGCGCGCACCCGGCTCAATGTCTTTCTGGACAATGAGGGTCGCTATGAAATTGGGCAAGAGGTGCTGCCGGTCGATGCCCTCAAGTTCAAGGACAGCCGCAAGTACCCGGAGCGACTGAAAGAAGCGCTGGAAAACACCGGCGAGACCGATGCGCTGGTGGTGATCGGCGGCGCCGTGCTGGGCATCGGCGTGGTGGCGGCCTGCTTTGAATTTGAATTCATGGGCGGCAGCATGGGCTCCGTGGTGGGCGAGCGTTTTGTGCGCGGCGTGCATACCGCGATTGAGCAAAAAGTGCCGTTCATCTGTTTTTCGTCGACCGGCGGCGCGCGCATGCAGGAAGGGCTGCTGAGCCTGATGCAAATGGCCAAAACCAATGCCTCACTGACGCGACTGGCCAAAAAAGGCCTGCCCTTCATCAGCGTGCTGACCGACCCGACCATGGGCGGTGTCAGCGCCGGCTTTGCCTTTCTGGGCGACGTGGTGATTGCCGAGCCGAAGGCGCTCATCGGGTTTGCCGGCCCACGGGTGATTGAATCCACCATGCGTGTGACGCTGCCCGAAGGCTTTCAGCGCGCCGAATTTCTGCAAACCAAGGGGGCGATCGACCTTATCTGTGATCGCCGCGAACTGCGTAAGACCATCGCCAATACCCTGGCCATGTTGACGCGCCAATCCGCAGATGCAGTGAGCTAAGGTCAAAAAGCTAAGCAGTAGCAAGATTTCCGGGTGGATAGTGTTCTTTTGACTGGGTTGGGAGTTTTAACGTTGTTGCCCCCACTCTCTCACCCCCGCCTCTCTCCCGCCCCGCCGGGCGGGAAAGAGGAGCCAACAGCCACATTTGGCCAACTCTTTGAAGGTGGGAAACAAACGCTCGACGGCGCGCTGGCCTCAAAATGGCGGCAACATGGCAACGAGGCGCTCAAAGCAAATTGCTGTCTCAACGCCAATCGGCCCGTGTACGTCCTGCCTTAAAAGCGTTGGCCAAATGTGGCTGTTGGCTCCCCTTTCCGCCCCGGCGGGGGTGGAGAGGGGTTGGGGGTGAGGGGGGGAATACAACACTTAAAAAACAAAAAGCGCAACCGAAATCCGGTTTATTGAACCAAGCGTTATTGCTGGCAAAATTCAAAGAATACTACAAAAAACAGAGCGCACTACGCTTATGCAACAAGGGCTTCGGTCGAAAAAGGCCTACATCAAACAGCCAGCAGTGCCAGCCCCTGCAAATGCCCCAGCACAATCGAGGCGATTTGCAGCAACAACAACAGCACCAGTGGCGACAAGTCGATGCCGCCGACCAGGGGCAGCACACGGCGGATCGGCATCAACGGGGGGGCGCACAGCCGCCCAATCACATCCGATATCACCGACTGGGTGGGCACCCAGGACAAGACGGCATACACAATGACCAGGCCGGTCAGGCCCGAGATCGCCAGCCGCACCAGGCCAAACGCGGCCAGAATCGGCACCGCAAACAAGCCGCCGCTGGCCCCCGCGAGCAGCCACAACAACAAGAATTGCACCAGCTCCAGCCCATAGGCCGCCACCAGGCTGGCCAGGTCCCAGCGCCCCGCTGCCGGCACCACACGCCGCAACGGCAGCACCAGCCAGTCGGTCAAGGCAAAGACAAAACGCCCCAGCGGATTGCCCGAGCGGCTTGACATGGGAATGCGCTGGTACTGCATGTAAAGCCGCAGCAAACAGGCCCCGGCCAGCACACCGGTGGCCACTTCAAGCAACAGGGAAAAAATTTGGTACAACATAACAACTGAGTTTATAGACTGCCCGAATCATAGCGAGCGGGCGGAGCAACTTAAAATCCTCTGTTTCGGCAAGAACACCCGTTGCGGTTCTTGCCTTGTCGCCCTCACTATTTCTACTGCGCCCTCATGTCAGACCACCCAAGCATCCCAGCCCCCGTCGACGAAAACCAACTGATCCTGGAGCGACGTGACAAGCTCAAAGCCTTGCGCCAGCTGCAGGCCGAGGGCAAGGGCGTCGCCTTCCCCAACGATTTCAAGCCAAGCGACCACGCCGCTGATCTGTTTGCCGCCCACGTCGGCCAGACACCGGAAGGCCTGATCGAGCAAGGCGCAACGGCCAAAGTCGCCGGGCGCATGATGCTCAAGCGCGTCATGGGCAAGGCCAGTTTTGCCACCCTGCAAGACAGCACGGGGCGCATCCAGCTCTATATCAAGGGGGAAGATGTCGGCGCCGAGGTGTACGCCAGCTTCAAGCACTGGGATTTGGGCGACATCGTGGCCGCAGAGGGCAAGATTTTCAAGACAAAAACCGGTGAGCTCTCGATTCACGCCACCAGCTTGCGACTGCTGACCAAGAGCCTGCGTCCGATGCCCGACAAGTTTCACGGCATGAATGACCAGGAAACGAAGTACCGCCAGCGCTATGTCGATTTGATGATGGATGAGACCGCGCGCGCGCGCTTCACGGCCCGCAGCAAAGCGGTCAGCGGCATCCGCGAGTTCATGGTGGCGCACGATTTCCTGGAAGTGGAGACGCCGATGCTGCACCCCATCCCCGGGGGCGCCAACGCCAAGCCTTTCACCACGCACCACAATGCGCTGGACCAGCAAATGTTCCTGCGTATTGCACCCGAGCTCTACCTCAAGCGCCTGATCGTGGGCGGTTTCGAGCGCGTGTTCGAGATCAACCGCAGTTTTCGCAATGAAGGCATCTCGGTGCGCCACAACCCCGAGTTCACCATGATGGAGTTCTACGCCGCCTACTGGGACTACCAGGACCTGATGACTTTCACCGAAAAGCTGATTCGCGACGCGGCGCAAAAGGCCGTCGGCACCCTGGAGCTGAGCTATGGCGGCCGAGCGGTCGATTTGACCCAGCCGTTTGAACGCCTGACGATTCATGAGGCCATCTGCAAGTTCACCGAAGCCGGTCAAGAGCTCGAAGGCGCGAACCTCGACGGCTGCCTGAAGGTGGACAACGCCGCCTGGCTCATCAGCGCCCTGCGCAAATTGGGCCTGACCGAGGGCAAGCACAAGCTCTCCACCCGCTCGCTGGCCAGCCTGCAGGTGCTGTACTTTGAAGAAACCGTGGAAGAAAAACTGTGGCAGCCGACCTTCATCTGCGAGCACCCGGTCGAAATCTCGCCGCTGGCCCGCGCCAGCGACCACAAACCCGGCGTGACCGAGCGTTTTGAGCTCTACATCACCGGCCGCGAATTCGGCAACGGATTCAGCGAGCTCAACGACGCCGAAGAGCAAGCCTCCCGCTTTCACGCCCAGGTGGCGGCCAAGGACGACGGCGACGACGAGGCCATGTACTACGACCACGACTTCATTCGCGCGCTGGAATACGGCATGCCGCCCACCGGCGGCTGCGGCGTGGGCCTGGACCGGCTGATGATGCTGCTGACCGACAGCAGCAGCATCCGCGACGTGATCCTGTTCCCGGCACTGCGGCACGAAGTTTAAGAAAAATAGGCCTCTAGCCCCCGCAAATACTGCGTAACATGCTATGACTTCAGTAGCAACCAGTGCACCCGCCCAGCGCCTGAAGTTTCTGCAGGGCTACCCGGCTGACACGCTGGCGCAGGTGGCCCAGCTCATCGCTGACCAGCGGCTGGGCCAGTGGCTGCAGAACAAGTACCCCGATGCCCACGGCGTGCGCACCGACAAGGCGCTGTTTGAGTACGTGCAGGCGCTCAAGGCAAGCTACCTGCGTGGTGCCGAACCTTTGGCCAAGGTCGCGTTTGACAGCAAATTGCAGATCGTGCAGCACGCGCTGGGCACCCACACCACGGTATCGCGCGTGCAGGGCAATAAACTCAAAGCCAAACGCGAAATCCGCATCGCCGCCCTGTTCAAGGACGCTCCGCCCGAGTTCCTGAGCATGATCAGCGTGCATGAGCTGGCGCACCTCAAGGAGCGCGCGCATGACAAGGCCTTTTACCAGCTGTGCTGCCACATGGAGCCGCGCTACCACCAGCTGGAGTTTGAGTTGCGGGTCTATCTGACCCATCTCGATGCTTCAGGGCCGCGTTTGTGGGGGCTGCAAGCTCAGCCCTGCCCCGCGTCACCGGCCTGATCCTCGGCCTCTGGCATCATCGCGCTGATGGACGACAACTTACCCCCCCTCGTTGCGGCCCTGCTGGAGCCCCAGCGCTATCCAGGTGCGGTGCAACGGGTTGACCTGGTCCAGACCCATATCTCCTGGGTGCTGCTGGCAGGGGACTTTGCCTACAAGATCAAAAAGCCGGTCAAGCTGTCTTTTCTGGACTTCAGCTCGCTGGCGCAACGCGAGCGCTACTGTCAGAACGAGTTGCGCCTGAACCGCCGCTATGCGCCGGACCTTTACCTGGAAGTGCTGGCTATTGGCAACACGCCCCAGGACCCGCAGTGGGGAGGCGCGGGCACACCGATCGAATACGCCGTCAAGATGCGCCGCTTCGATGAAGCCGGGCGGCTCGACCGGGTCTGTGCCCGCGGTGAACTGCAAGCCTCGCATTTGTCCGATCTGGCCGACACCCTGAGCCTTTTTCACCAGGCAGCAAAGGTCGCACCGGTCGAGTCAAGCTTTGGCTCACCGGCACAAATCATCGCGCCGATGCGCGACAACTTCGACGCTCTGACGGACGGCTTGCCCCAGACGGGCCTGCCAAGCCGGATTACGGCCTTGCGGGCCTGGACCGAAGCGCAATTTGCGCAACTCACCCCCCTGATGCAAGCGCGCAAGCAAGCCGGCTGGGTGCGTGAATGCCACGGCGATCTGCATCTGGCCAACTTGGTCCTGATCAAGCAGCGGGTACGGATGTTTGACGGCATTGAGTTCAGCGACAGTCTGCGCTGGATTGACGTGGCCAGTGAAATCGCTTTCACCTATGTTGACCTGCTCGCGCACGAACAGCCCGGGTTGGCCGACTGGTGGATCGACGAAGTTTTGAGCCGCAGTGGCGACTACGAAGCCGCTTTGCTGCTGCGCTTTTATGCCGTGTACCGGGCGCTGGTGCGGGCCAAGGTAGCGGCCATTCGCACGCGCCAGACCCGGGACGACGGCAGCGCAGCGCTGGCCTATATCGCGCTGGCCGAGCGCCTGACGGCACCACCCGTGGCCCGCCTGGTAATCACGCACGGACTCTCAGGTTGCGGCAAAACCGTGGCATCAGACAAATTGCTGCAGCACGACCCCCATGCCAGCACCCTGCGCCTGCGCTCGGATGTGGAGCGCAAGCGCCTGTTCGGACTGGCCGGCACTGAGCGCAGCGGCGCGCCGCTGAACGCCGGCATTTACGCCGCCGATGCCCACGGCCGCACCTACGGCCACCTGCGTGAGCAGGCCAGCCGCTTGCTGCGCGCGGGCTGGTCGGTGATTGTGGATGCAACCTTCCTGCGACGGGCCGACCGCGACTCCTTTCGGGCGCTGGCGCGCGACTGCGGCGTGGCGTTCAGCATTCTGGCGCCGCAGGCCGCGCCCGAGCAGCTGCGCGAACGCATCCTGGCGCGCACGGCCCTGGGACAGGATGCGTCCGAGGCGACACTGGACGTGCTGGCGCAGCAGATGCGCACCCTGGAGCCACTCGGGCCGGACGAGGCTCTGGAAATTGAACATCCGGGTACGCCCTGCCCTGGTGCTTGACGCCCTTTAAAGATGATTTGGTAATTAGAAACTGAGAAATCAGTAGTTCCAGTTTCAACGGTTGACCCCCAGAATTCACTCCATTGCACTTTGGCAATGAATCTTGAGGACTCAACCATGACACAGACGTCATCCATTTCCCGCCGCATTTTCAACGCCGCTGCAGTCGCTGCAGCCGCTGTGCTGGCCGGTGCTGCTTTTGCTGCCAGCGCCCAGCCCGCCCCGGTCACACTGCTCAACGTGTCTTACGACCCCACCCGTGAGCTCTATGTGGAGTTCAACGCTGCCTTTGCCAAACACTGGAAGGCCAGGACCGGTCAGGACGTGACCATCAAGCAGTCCCACGGCGGCTCGGGCAAGCAGGCGCGTGCGGTGATCGACGGCCTGGAGGCCGACGTGGTCACTCTGGCCCTGGCCGGCGACATTGACGCTGTTCACAAAAACGGCGGCTGGATTCCGGCCGACTGGCAAAAGCGTCTGCCGCACAACTCGTCTCCCTACACCTCCACCATCGTGCTGGTGACGCGCCAGGGCAATCCCAAAGGCATCAAGGACTGGGATGATCTGATCAAACCGGGCGTGAGCGTGATCACCCCCAACCCCAAAACCTCCGGCGGTGCGCGCTGGAATTACCTGGCCGCTTGGGAATTTGCCAAACGCAAGTACGGTGGTGATGCCCAGGCCAAGGACTTCATTGCCAAGCTGTACGCGAACGTCCCGGTACTGGACTCCGGCGCACGCGGCTCGTCCATCACCTTTGCCCAGCGTGGCCAGGGCGACGTGTTCATCAGTTGGGAAAACGAGGCCCACCTGCTGGAAAAAGAATTTGGCGGCAAGGTGGACATCATTTACCCATCCTGGAGCATTCTGGCCGAGCCACCGGTCACCGTGGTGGACAAAAACGTGGACAAGAAGGGCACCCGCACCGTGGCCACCGCCTACCTGGAATACCTGTACACCGATGAAGGCCAGGACATTGCCGGCAAGAACTTCTACCGCCCCATCTCCGAGAAGTTCCAGGCCAAGTACGTCAAACAACTGCCCAAGATCAAGCTGTTCACCATCGACGAAGCCTTTGGCGGCTGGACCAAGGCAGCCAAAGATCACTTTGCCGACGGCGCGACCTTCGACCAGATCTACACCAAAAAATAAGTAAACGTTGCCTGTCCGCTGTCACACATCAAAGCCTTGGGGAGTAAAAAATGAGTGTTTTATTGATCGCAGGCAGTCCGTCAGAGCGCTCCCGCTCTGCGGCATTGCTCGATGCCGTGGCCCAACGCCTGCAGTTTCGCGGCGTCCGGACCGAACGTCTTCAGATTCGCGACCTGTCACCGCAGGCGCTGATCCTGGCCGACTTTGGCAACCCCAGCATCAGCCACGCCCTTGGCCGGGTCGCCAAGGCTGACGTGGTGGTGGTGGCCACCCCGGTTTACAAGGCGGCCTACAGCGGGGTGCTCAAGGTGTTTCTGGACCTGCTGCCGCAAAACGCGCTGGCAGGCAAAACCGTGTTGCCCCTGGCCACGGGCGGCAGCCCCAATCACATGCTGGCGCTGGACTATGCGCTGCGCCCGGTCTTGCAGTCGCTGGCTGCCAAACAGATCCTGCCGGGCATTTATGCCACCGATGCGCAGGTGGCCGTGAGCGAGTCGGGTGCTTACGAAGTCAACGCCGACATTGGTCAACGGCTGGACGACGCAGTCAACACCCTGGTTCGCGAGGTGCTGCCCGCCACCGAAGTGCATACCCGGCGCTTTGCCCCGGTGCATTTTTCGCAGGTGCGATGTAGCGTGTAAGCGCCCCGGTCGTCGGCCCCCAAGAGGCTGACGACCTCCTTCCCCCCCCTTTTTGTTTCAGGTCGTTTGCATGCGGCCGGGGACAACTGTTGCCCATTTTTCAAGGAATTCACCATGCCCAACGCTCTCCCTATTTCGCGTCGTCAGGTTCTGGCGGCTGGTCTGGCCACGGCCGCCCTCAGCGGCAGTTCACTGGCGCTGGCACAAAAGGCCGCGCGCACGCTGCGCATCGGCCATCAAAAAGGCTGGTTGTCCATCCTCAAAGCCCGGGGCACGCTGGAAAAGCGCCTGGCGCCGTTGGGTGTGGGCATCAGCTGGACCGAATTCAACGCCGGCCCGGTGCAACTCGAAGCACTCAACGTCGGCGCCATTGACTTTGGTGACGTGGGCGAAGCGCCTCCCATCTTTGCCCAGGCTGCCGGTGCGCCGCTGGTGTATGCCGGTGCCACCGTGCCGCGTCCTCAGCTGGAAGCCATCATCGTGCCCAAGGGCTCAAGCATCAAAACCGTGGCCGACCTCAAGGGCAAGAAGATCGCCTTCAACAAAGGCTCCAATGTGCAGTACTTTCTGGTCAAGTTGCTGGAGAAACATGGCCTGAAATACGGCGACGTGCAGTCCATCTTCCTGCCCCCACCCGATGCCCGCGCCGCCTTTCAAAAAGGGGCCGTCGATGCCTGGATCATCTGGGATCCGTTCCTGGCCTCGGCACAAAAAACGCTGGATGCGCAGATCCTGGCCGATGCCAAGGGCATTGTGAACAACCGCGGCTACTACTTCACCTCGCGCGACTTCGCCACCAAAAACACCGACGTGCTGAAGATTGCGATTGAAGAAATCAACGCCATTGACAGCTGGATTGCCAACAACAAACCCGCTGCCGCCACAGAACTGGCGGGCGTGCTGGGTCTGGACAAGAGCGTCACCGAGCTCTACCTGAGCCGCGCCGCCTACGGCACCGCGCCCGTCACACGCGACATTCTGGGTGAGCAGCAAGTGATTGCCGACACCTTTTTCGACCTCAAACTCATCCCGAAAAAACTCAACCTGCTGCACGCCGCACCGGTTGATCTGGGTTGAACGATCCGGGGAGAACACACATGACACAACAACTCTTTGCAGGGGCCGGCTCGCGCCGTGGCCTGCTGCGCCTGCTGGCGGTAAGCGCTGGCATCTGGGGCCTGTCCGGCCCGATTGCATCCACGGCCCTGGCGCAAGGCAAGGGCGCGGGTCCCACGCTTTCCCAACTGCGCATTGGCTACCAAAAATCGGCGGTGAACCTGGTCATCGTCAAGCAGCAAACCGTGCTGGAGAAACGCTTTCCCAACACCCAGATCAAGTGGATCGATTTCCCCGCCGGGCCGCAGTTGCTGGAAGCGCTGGCGGTAGGCAGCTTGGAATTTGGCCTGACTGGCGACTCGCCACCGGTGTTTGCCCAGGCTGCGGGCAAAGACCTGGTCTATGTGGGGGCGGAGCCTGCCAAACCCGAGAGCTCGGCCATTCTGGTGGCCAAAGACTCGGCGATCAAGACCCTGGCCGACCTCAAGGGCAAGAAGATTGCCCTGCAAAAAGGCTCCAGCGCCCATTACCTGCTGGTCAGCGCGGTGGAAAAAGCCGGTTTGCAGTGGACGGACATTCAACCCATCTACCTGACCCCGGCCGATGCCCGCGCCGCCTTCGAGCGCAAAAGTGTCGATGCCTGGGCGATCTGGGACCCGTTTTATGCATCCACCGAGCTCGCCCTGTCACCGCGTGTGCTGACCACCGGCATAGGCCTGTCAAGCAACAACTCCTTTTACCTCGCCTCCCGCGGCTTTGCCACCGACCACCCCGAGGCGCTGGCGGTGTTGTTTGAAGAACTCAGCCGCGCGGACCAATTTGTGCAGCAACACCGCAGCGAGGCCATCAAGCTGATCGCGGGATTCAGCGGTTTGGATGCGGGTGTAGTGAGTCTTTTTTTGCAGCGCCGCCCGCCCTCCCCGGTGGGACCGATCACGCCCGGTACGGTGCGGGCGCAGCAGCGGGTGGCTGACAGCTTCCAGAAGCTGGGCCTGATCCCCAAGCCGATTGCCGTGGCCGAGATCGTCTGGAGTCCGAAGACGGCGCACCTGGCAAAAGCCGCCACCCAATAAACCAACCCTACATCTGACGGACAACCCTCATGAACATCTTCTGGTTTCTCCCCATTCACGGCGATGGCCGTTACCTCGGCACGCAACACGGCGCACGCGCGGTGGACCACCACTACCTGAAACAAATCGCCCAGGCCGCTGACGAGCTGGGTTACGGCGGGGTGCTGATCCCCACCGGGCGCTCGTGCGAAGACTCGTGGATCGTCGCCTCCAGCCTGATCCCGGTGACACGCCGCCTGAAGTTCCTGGTGGCGCTGCGCCCCAGCACCATCTCCCCAACGGTGCAAGCGCGCCAGGCCGCCACCTTTGACCGCCTGAGTGAAGGCCGTCTGCTGGTCAACATCGTGGCCGGGGGCGACACCGGTGACCTGGAGGCCGACGGCACCTTCCTGAGCCACGACGAGCGCTATGAACACGCCAGGGAATTCATCCATGTCTGGAAGCGTCTGCTCGCTGGCGAAGAAGTCACCTACGAGGGCAAACACATCAAGGTGAAAAAGGCCAAGCAACTGTTCCCGCCGGTGCAGCAGCCGTACCCGCCGCTGTATTTCGGCGGCTCGTCAGACGCGGCGCACGACCTGGCCGCCGAAGAAGTCGAGCTGTACCTGACCTGGGGCGAGCCCCCGGCCGAGGTCGAGAAGAAGTTTGACGACGTGCGCAAACGCGCCGCCAAGCTGGGCCGCAAAGTGAAATTTGGTGTGCGCCTGCACGTGATCCCGCGCGACACCAACGATCAGGCCTGGGCCGCCGCAGACGACCTGATCAAGTACCTGGATGAGGAGACGATTGCCAAGGCGCAAAACAATTTGTCCGGCATGGACTCCGAGGGCCAGCGGCGCATGCGTGCCCTGCATGGTGGCAGTCGCGCCAAGCTGGAAATCAGCCCCAACCTGTGGGCCGGTGTGGGTCTGGCGCGCAGCGGTGCCGGTACCGCCCTGGTGGGCGACGGCGAAACCATCGCCCGCCGCTTGAAGGAATACGAAGCGCTGGGGGCCGAGACCTTTGTGCTCTCGGGCTACCCGCACCTGGAAGAAGCCTACCGCTTTGCCGAGCTGGTGTTCCCGCACATCAGCATCCAGGCACCGGGTGCCGCCCCAGGCCAGAACCTGGTTCGCCCGGCGGGTGAGGTGCTGGGTAACGGCATTGTGCCCAGCACCTTGCGCGCGGCGTAGCACTGAACCCTGGTATTTGAACGGAGACCCCATGACCATCCCGCAAACCGAAATCTCATTGAGCGCAGCCAGTGTGCACCCCGACCAGCCCTGGGCCGGCCCGACCCTGGCCGGCAATCCTTTCCCCTGGCACAAAGTGGCAACCACCCTGCGGGCCGTGTGGCAGCGCCTGCTGCCCTGGCTGGTGCCGGTGGGGTTGATCGCCCTGTGGCAAATCGCCTCCAGCCTGGGCTGGCTGTCGACTCGGGTGCTGCCCGCGCCGCTGGAGGTGATCACGGCATTCTGGACGCTCACCGCCTCGGGTGAACTGTGGACGCATGTGCAGGTGAGTGCCGCGCGCGCCTTGTCGGGACTGGCGGTGGGCGGCGGGCTGGGCCTGGTGCTGGGGCTGCTGACCGGCTCCTCGCGGCTGGCCGAGACGCTGCTCGACTCGACCATCCAGATGGTGCGCAACATCCCGGCGCTGGCGCTGATTCCGCTGGTGATCTTGTGGTTTGGCATTGACGAAACCGCCAAGCTGTTCCTGATCGCGGTGTCGGTGTTCTTCCCAATCTACCTCAACACCTTTCACGGCATTCGCGGTGTCGACCCGGGACTGATCGAGATGGGCCGCACCTACGGCCTGAACCGCTGGCAGCTCTACACGCAAATCATTTTGCCCGGTGCGCTGTCGAGCATTCTGGTGGGGCTGCGCTTTTCGCTCGGTCTGATGTGGGTGATTTTGATTGTGGCCGAAACCATCTCGGCGCAGGCTGGCATTGGCTACCTGACCATGAATGCACGCGAGTTTTTGCAGACCGACATCGTGCTGGTGGGCATCCTGCTCTACGCCCTGTTGGGCAAGCTGGCCGACGTGTTTGCCAAGGGGCTGGAGCGCTACTGGCTGCGCTGGCATCCGGGGTATCAGGCGGCGTGAATCTGTTTACTATAACTTTAATAGCTGTTTATCCATATTTCATGAGGGCTGGAGGCCAATTTGACTACTAATTCTGTCACTTCCGGGCGACGCGGCGAACCGCTGGTGTTGCGCGATTTGAGCAAGCGTTTCGGCGCACGTGAGGTGCTGCGCAACACACAATTACGCGTGGAGCCGGGCCAGTTCATCGCCATCGTCGGGCGCAGCGGTTGCGGCAAAAGCACGCTGTTGCGCCTGGTGGCCGGGCTGGAAACGGCCAGCGCAGGCAGCATCACCGTGAACGACAAGCTGCTCACCGGCTTGTCCGATGACACCCGTATCATGTTTCAGGACGCACGCCTGCTGCCCTGGAAGCGCATCATCGACAACGTGGCCTTGGGGCTGCCCAAAGACAGGCGCGCCGAAGCCCTCAAGGTGCTCGATCAAGTGGGCCTGGCAGACCGCGCCAATGACTGGCCGGCGCGCCTGTCCGGTGGCCAGCGCCAGCGTGTGTCGCTGGCCCGCGCCCTGGTGCACAAGCCGCGCCTGCTGTTGCTCGATGAACCGCTGGGCGCACTCGATGCCCTGACGCGCATCGAGATGCACCGCCTGATTGAAGACCTGTGGCGCGCCAGCGGCTTCACCGCCCTGCTGGTCACGCACGACGTGCAGGAAGCCGTGGCGCTGGCCGACCGCGTGATCCTGATCGAGGATGGCCGCATTGCGCTGGACGAGACTGTGTCGCTGGCGCGGCCGCGCTCGCAAGGTGATGCCGCTTTTGCGGCCCTGGAGAAACGCATCCTGGATCGGGTGTTGCAAAAGCCCGCCGCACCCGAGCGTGAATCCTTCACCCATCCCAATGACGGCGAACCCCGCTGGCCCGGCGTGCCAGCGCATGGTGTGCGCTGGGCCGTCTGACCACTTCTATTTTTTAACGGACTTTTCAAGGAGAACCCATGTCCATTCAAGCCATCAACGTACGCAACCAGTTCCGCGGCAAGGTCAAGGAAATCATCCACGGCGACGTGGTGTCTGAGGTCGATGTCGAGACCCCCTGGGGCATCGTCACCTCCGTCATCACCAGCCGCTCGGTCAAAGACCTGGACCTGAAGGTGGGCTCTGAAGTGGTGGCGCTGGTCAAGTCGACCGAAGTGTCGATTGCCAAGTTGTAGTCAATCAAGTTCAGGAGCAAAACATCATGAGCAAAAAACTCAGACTCGGCGCATTTTTACCCGGCGCCGGACAACACGTGGCCGCCTGGCGGCACCCCGATGCCGCATCGAGCAGCGTATTCGATTTTGAACACTACAAACGCCTGGCCCAGACCGCCGAGCGCGGCCTGTTCGACGCCTACTTCCTGGCTGACGGCCTGTCGGTGAATTTTGGCGGTGATGATGCGGGCCGGCGCGACCGCAGCACCGGCTTTGAGCCGGTGACGCTGTTCTCTGCCCTCTCTACCGTGACCAAGAACATCGGCTTCATCGCCACCGCATCGACCACCTACGAAGACCCCTACCTGCTGGCGCGCAAGTTTGCCTCGCTGGATCACCTGAGCGCGGGCCGCTCGGGCTGGAATGTGGTGACCTCGACCGACGATGCCACCGCGCGCAATTTCGGCCGCGCGCAGCAAGCGGTTGCCACGGACCGCTACGACCGCGCCGAGGAGTTTGTCGATACCGTGACCGAACTCTGGGACAGCTGGGAAGACGATGCCTTCATCCGCGACAAGGCCAGCGGCCAGTTTTTTGACCCGGCCAAGCTGCACCCGCCGCACCACAAGGGCAAGCATTTTTCCGTGGACGGCGCGCTCAACGTGTCGCGCCCGCCACAGGGTTACCCGGTGATCGTGCAAGCCGGCCAGTCCGAGCCTGGGCTGGAACTGGCCGCGCGCACGGCGGAAGTGGTCTTCACCGCCCAGCAAAGCCTGGAAGATGCGCAGGCTTTTTACCGTGAACTGAAAAGCCGTTTGCCCAAGTTTGGCCGCAGCGCCGACCAGCTCAAGATCATGCCGGGGGTCTCGGTCTACGTGGCCGCCACCGAACGTGAAGCGCAAGCCAAGCTGCAGCAGCTCAATGACTTGATTCATCCGCAGGCCGGGCTGGCCTTGCTGGCGGGACTCTCCGGCGGCACCGATTTGTCGCAGTACCCGCTGGACGGCCCGTTCCCGGAACTGCCCAAAACCGTGGGCTGGGTCAGCCGCCAACAGATGATGGTGGACATTGCGCGCAAGCACAGCTTCAGCATCCGCCAGCTCTACCAATGGATTGCCACCGCGCGCGGACACTGGACCATCGTGGGCACGCCCGTGCAAGTGGCCGACCAGCTGCAGCTGTGGTTCGAAAACGAAGCGGCCGACGGCTTCAATGTCTTGCCGCCGGTGTTGCCCGGCAGCCTGGATGACTTCGTGGACCTGGTGATTCCCGAGCTGCAGCGCCGAGGGCTGTTTCGCACGGCGTACGAAGGCAAAACGCTGCGTGAAAACCTGGGCTTGGCGCGACCTGAGAACCAGCATCTCCTGGTTCGCCAGGACGCCCGGGCGGCTTGACCGATGATCCAACTAAAAGACATCAGCCTGAGCTACCCCGGTCACCCGGCCCCGGTGCAAGCCTTGCAGGGTGTCAACCTGCAGGTGCGCGCGGGCGAGGTGTTTGGCGTGATTGGCCGCAGCGGTGCGGGCAAGAGCTCGCTGATCCGGGTGATCAACCTGCTCAACCGGCCCTCACAAGGCCAGGTGCACGTGGCGGGCGCGGAGCTGACCGCGCTGTCGGCATCGGCCTTGCGCGCGGCGCGGCATCAGATCGGCATGATCTTTCAGCACTTCAACCTGCTGTCGTCCCGCACCGTGTTTGACAACGTGGCCTTGCCGCTGGAGCTCTCCGGCGTGCGCCCGGCTCTCATCAGAGCGCGAGTCGATGAGCTGCTCGATCTGGTGGGGCTGTCCGCATTGCGCGAGCGCTACCCGGCCCAGATCAGCGGTGGCCAGAAACAGCGCGTGGGCATTGCCCGGGCGCTGGCCAGCAAGCCCAAGGTCTTGCTGTCCGACGAGGCCACCTCGGCGCTGGACCCGGAAACCACACGCTCGATTCTGGGCCTGCTGCGCCAGATCAACCGCGACTTTGGCCTGACCATTGTGCTGATCACACACCAGATGCAGGTCATCAAGCAGGTGGCGGACCGGGTGGCGGTGATCGATGCCGGGCGCATCGTGGAGCAAGGCGCCGTCATCGACGTATTCACCCGGCCGCAACACGCCACCACGCGCAGCCTGATTGACGAAATCTTGCCGCAAGAACTACCCCTCAGCGTGATTGCGCGCATCCGCGCGCTGATGGCGGCCGAGCCGCAGCGCAGCGGCCAGCTGCTGCGCCTGGCTTTCGCCGGTGACGGCTCGGGGCAACCGCTGCTCAGCGATGTCATACGCCGCTTCGGCCTGGACCTGAACATCCTGCACGGCCAGATCGACGACATCCAGGGCCAGACCTTTGGCTCGCTGGCAGTGCATGTGCGCGGCGCCAGCGCCCAGTTGGTACAAGCCGTGGCGCACCTGCGCAGCGCCGGTGTGGTGGTGCAAGAAGAGGAGATCGCCCATGTTTGAAACCTTCACCCCCCAGTTGCTGGAACTGTTCGCCTCGTCGCTGTGGGAGACGCTGGTCATGGTGGCCATTTCGGGTGCCGTGGGCGCCCTGCTGGGCACGCCGCTGGGCGTGTACCTGCACCTGAGCGGCCGCGGCGGCGTGCTGGAGAACCTGCCGCTGAACCACATCGTCGGCACCACCGTCAACGCGGTGCGCTCCACGCCTTTCATCATCCTGCTGGTGGCCATCATCCCGTTCACGCGCTTCATCACCGGTTCCTCCATCGGCACGGCAGCCGCGGTGGTGCCGCTCACCGTGGCGGCGGCGCCCTTTGTGGCCCGGCTGATCGAGACCGCGCTGCGCGAGGTGGACCATGGGCTGGTGGAAGCGGCGCTGGCCATGGGCGCCACCACGCGCCAGATCGTGTTCAAGGTGCTCTTGCCCGAAGCCCTGCCTGGCATCGTGGCGGCGCTGACCATCACCCTGGTGAGCCTGACCGGCTACTCGGCCATGGCCGGAGCGATTGGCGGTGGCGGCCTGGGTGACCTGGGCATCCGCTACGGCTACCAGCGTTTTTTGCCCGAGGTGATGCTGGCTGTGGTGCTGGTGCTGATTGTGTTTGTGCAGGCGGTCCAAAGCGCGGGCGACTGGGCGGTGCGGCGCATCAGCCATCGCTAATGGTCATTTAGCCCTCTAGCCCCCGTGTCATCTACATATGGCACTATTTTTTTTAATAGCGAATTTTTTTCACTTAGGAGTATTCATGAACAAACGTTCCCTGATCCAAGCCGCTGCAGCCCTGCTGGTGGCGGCCACAATTTCACCCGTGCTGGCACAAGACAAAGCGCTCAAGGTCGGCGTCACCGCCGGGCCGCACGCCCAGATCTTTGAGCAGGTGAAGAGAATCGCCGAGAAAGACGGTCTGAAGATCCAGATCGTCGAATTCAGCGACTACGTGCAGCCCAACGCCGCCCTGGCCACCGGTGACCTCGATGCCAACAGCTACCAGCACAAACCCTATCTGGATCAGCAGATCAAGGACCGTGGCTACAGATTGGCCAACGTCGGCTACACCGTCAATTTCCCGATTGGTCTGTATTCCAAAAAGGTCAAGCATCTGGAAGACCTGAAGGAAGGTGCCAAGTTCGGCATCCCCAACGACCCGACCAACGGCGGACGTGTCTTGCTGGTGCTGCAGGACAAGGGCCTGATCAAGCTCAGACCCGAAGCCGGCCTGAAAGCCACGCCGCTGGATGTGATCGACAACCCGAAAAAGCTCAAGTTCGTGGAGCTCGATGCCGCGCAACTGCCGCGCTCGCTGGACGACCTGGATGCCTCGGCCGTCAACACCAACTACGCCCTGTCAGCCGGTCTGCAACCCAACCGCGATGCCATCGCCCAGGAAAGTGCCAAGAGTCCCTACGTCAACCTGATTGCCGTGCGTGAGCAGGACAAGGACAAACCGTGGGTGGCGAAACTGGTCAAGGCCTACCAGTCGGATGAGATTCGCAGGTTCATCCAGACCCAGTTCAAGGGGGCGGTGATTGCCGGGTTTTGACCTGTTGCGCAGCAATTAGCGCTCGAATTCATAGTCGATCTTGGTGATGTGACCACGCCAGTAGGGCTTTGCGCCCTCGGGCAGCAGCCATGCGACCTCTGCATCGAGCGGCACCTGCATACCGCCACGCTCTTCATAGTTCCAGACGCGACCTTGCCAGGGTGTCGGAATCACCGCGCCACCCACCGTGCGTCCGCGCGCCTCGGCGCGCACGGTGTCGATCAGCCCCTGCGGGTTGAAGGTGAAGAGCATTGTCAGAGCGATACTGCCTTCGGTGAGAGTCGCGCGAGCACAGTGATCATCCACTGCATCCCAGCGCACACCCTGGCTGGGCAGCAGCGCCGTGGGGTACCAGGCTGCCTCAGCGAAGAAGCGCATCAGTTCGCCCTTGGCCACATCGCCGGTGCCACGCAGCTTGGCCATTGAAAACAGCCCGAACAAAGCGGCGTGCAGGATGCCTTCACCGGCCACATAGGCGTCGTGCACCCGCACTTGAAAGCCCGGCATCAGGCTGACTCGGCCGTCCCAGTCGAATCCCGGTCGTTGGGTGATGACCTGCTGGCTCGACGTGAATGACTTCCATCGGTCGGTCGCTTCGCCCATGTTGAAAGTACCGCTGTGCCGAACCCTTGCGCCAGCCACCATCGGCTGCCCGTCTTTCAGTACCTTGCGGAAAAATCGTTTGACGGGCGGGGGCAGGTTATCGAGTTCTCGGAAATCGACCACCTGCGGGTGCAGAGGAACGCGAGCCGCGTCCAGGCGCGCCCGCAGTTCCCGAGTGCCATCTTCCCAGCGAAATCCGCCATAGCCCACGGCCACCAAGAAAATGACGACAAGAGCAAGGATGACAATGAGAAAAATCTTCAGCCCCATAGATTTTTGCTTTCAATCGAGGTGTCCACGGGCAAATCAGGACAAGGGACTCACACAACCCCAGCCAGCGACTTTGCAGCAATAGCCCTATTGGGCAGCACAATATTCGAGTCGCCTGACTGTTAACCACAATCTTTACAGGATACTGCGACAAATGTTATTGACAATCACAAGAATTCCTTTACCCGATCTACGCTTGCCTGCAGTCACAGCGGCGCCCATGCGACTGGCGGGCGCGGTGGGAGTCTGGCTCTGCTAGCAGCAATATCTTGTTCCGGCCCATCTGCGGGTTCAGCCGCGCCTGAACGCGCAGGGAGCCACCTGTCAGACTGCGGCAGACAAGTATCAGCTGGCCATCGCCGAATTCAAGAAACACGTCAATCAGCCCGAAATCAGGGCACTCATGGCGCAGGCGTTGCGTGGCGGTACGTCGCGTCGTGCGGACCTGCAAGCACAACCAACGCCTTGCTCAACCCCGCTTACATGCGGATGCGCGTGTGGTGGCAATGACTGAGGACAAACATGAATACCAGCGGGAAAATACAAGGCAATGACGACGGCAAGGCAAGCGATCGATCCGTGAGTCTGCTCCCAAACCAGGAGTTGCGACACAAGCATCCAGCCTGGAATAGGCTGCTGAACCTGCTGGATCGGTTCTACGCAAAGCTGGCGCATTCCGAACACAAGGGACTGTACCGTTATCTGCTGACGCTTGTTCTCTCGGTTGTTGCTCTATTTGCCCGCATGGTCATTGCACCGGAAGATGCCGGACTGCAATTCATCACCTTTTTTCCCGCTGTCGCAATCTCCGCGGTGCTTTTTGGCACCGGGCCAGGGCTATTCACCACCTTCATCGGCGCCACGATGGGCACCTATTTCTTCTTCCCCCCTTACGAGGCGTTTGTATTCGAATTTCAACATCACACACTGATATCCGTGGTGATTTTTTGCGCCGATGGATTGATCGTGAGTCTCTCGATCGGCGCGATGCGCCGCTATTTTTCCAATTACGTCATCACGGTTGCCAAGCTCGAAACAGCACTGGAGCAGAGTCGGCACAATGAAGCCGAATTGACGTATCAAAAATACGCATTGGATCAACATGCGATTGTTGCTGCCACTGACGTACGCGGCACAATTACTTATGTCAATGATCTGTTCTGCGCGATAAGCCAGTATTCCCGTGACGAACTGCTTGGACATAACCATCGGCTGCTCAATTCCGGCGCACATCCAAAAGAATTTTTCGAGGCCATGTATCGCACCATCTCCAGCGGCGAGGTCTGGAAAGGTGACATCTGCAACCGCGCCAAGGATGGCTCCCTGTATTGGGTGTCGACCACCATCGTGCCCTATGTCAATGACAGCGGTAAACCAATCAGGTATGTTGCGATCCGCGCCGACATCACCGAGCGCAAACGTGCCAAGGAAGCCGCCCAGGCTGCCACACTCGCCAAGTCGCAATTCCTGGCCAACATGAGCCACGAGATTCGCACCCCGATGAACGCCGTCCTGGGGTTGACCCGCATGGTGCTGGAGTCGGACCTGAAGCCGGAGCAACGGGAGCAGCTCATCAAGGTCAGCAAGTCCGGCCGGGCCTTGGTGCGCATCATCAACGACATCCTGGACTTTTCGAGAATCGAGGCCGGGCGCTTGGCGATCGAGCGGATCCCCCTGCGCGTGGAGGCGGTGCTCCTGGAAGTCGCCGACCTGTTCAGCGCCCAGGCCGAAGAGAAGGGGCTGGAACTGTTCCTCGACATCGAACCCGAGACCCCGCTGCAGGTGATAGGCGACCCGCTACGCCTGACCCAGGTGCTCAATAATCTGGTCGGCAACGCCATCAAGTTCACCGATCACGGCGAGATTCATATCGGCGTGCGGGTCGCGCACTATGGCGATGCCACGCTGACCCTGTGCATCAACGTGCGCGATACCGGCATCGGCATGGCACCGGAACAGATCGGCGTCCTGTTCCAATCCTTCACACAGGCCGATTCCAGCACGACGCGCAACTACGGCGGCAGCGGGCTTGGGCTGACCATCGCCAAGAAGCTGGTGGAGTTGATGGGCGGCCAGATCACGCTGGACAGCGCGGTCGGCCAGGGGACGAACGTCAGCTTCAGCGTCGCAGTCGGCATGGCGCCGGACGACTTTCGCCGCGTCACCCACATGGGTCAGGACTTGCAGCAGATGCACGGCAAGCGCGTGCTGGTGGTGGACGACCAGGCGACGTCGCGCCAGATCCTGTCGCGCCTGCTGCAGGCCTGGGGGATGGAAGCGACCGAGGCAGAAAGCGGACCGCAAGCGCTGGCCCGGGTCGCCGAGGCGAACCGGGCGGGACGGCCGTTCCATGCCGTATTGCTGGATTGGCGCATGCCCGGCATGAGCGGCCTGGAGGTGGCGACCGCGCTGAAGGCACAGGACGAAGCGAAGGGACTCCCGACACCTTTGCAGGTGTTGATGGTGACCGCCTACGACAAACAATCGCTGCTGCAAGAACCCGAAGCCGCCAACATCGACGGGGTTCTCACCAAACCGGTGGTGCCTTCCTACTTGTTCGATGCCTTGCTGCAGGGCGAACCCCGCCACCCGGATGCATCGGATGAACTTGTTGCCCAGAGATTCGATGGTGTTCGCGTGTTGTTGGTCGAGGACAATGACCTTAACCAGGAGGTCGCATCCAGTTTCTTGAGAAAACGCGGCGTGTCCGTTACCGTTGCCTGGCATGGTGGCGAAGCCGTGGAACTGATTCAACACCAGCAGTTTGACCTCGTGTTGATGGATCTGCACATGCCGGTTATGGGCGGTATCGAAGCCGCACGTCGAATTCGCGAACTGCCGCAGGGGAAAAACCTGCCGATCGTGGCCATGACGGCGGCGGTCATGGAAGAAGACAGGGCGCGGTGTAGAGCAGCCGGCATGAATGGCTTCGTCGCCAAACCGGTGGAGCCCGAAGATCTGGCGCGGGTGCTCGTCATGTACACCCGGCCGGGGACGCAGACGCCGCCCGCCACCACGCCGACCATTCAGGCGGGCGAGCCGGTGCTCGATCTGGTGAAAGGCCTGCGCCGCCTGGACGGCGACCGTGCACTGCAGCAACGCCTGCTGCTGGGGTTCGTTGAGCGCCATCACGACATCGTCGGGCGCCTGGACGCACTGCTGGCGGAAAAAAACACGACCGAAGCCGTCGATTTGATCCATACCCTCAAAGGCGTTGCCGCCAATCTGGGCGCGGTGGCGCTGGCCGAGGCCAGCCGCCGCTTGATCGAAGAACTGAGGTCGGCGACGCCACTGGCCTCTCGCTTCGCTTTCCATACAACCCTGGTCGAGACGCTCACGCAGATGCAGCAACATATCGCCGGCCACGTCCAAACCGACCTGGCCGAGGCGGCGGCGGTAGAGCCTGTCTCGCTGGAACACACCTTGCTGGCGCTGGAGCCCTTCATCGTCGGCCAGGAAGTGATTCCCGACGCCTTGCTGGTCGCCTTGCAGCGGATTAGCACCGCCGATTTGCCATATTCACCGCTGGCGCGGCAGTTGCGGCATCACCTTGACAACTTCGAACATGGCGAGGTCCTGGAGGCGTTCAAGCTGTTGCGGGTAGAACAGGCGGTACAAGGATGAACGAGACCCACCCGATTCAATCCGAGAAGCCGCTGCTCCTGCTGGTGGACGATCTGGCGGCCAATCTGCATGTCCTGGTGGCGGGGCTCAAAGCGGATTTCCGTCTCAAGACAGCCATCAGCGGCGCTTCGGCCCTGGCGCTGCTGGCCCAGCAGGCGGACCAACCGAAACTGGTCGTGCTCGATGTCAAGATGCCCGGCATGAGCGGCATTGAGGTGCTGCGCCGGATGCGCGATGACCCGCATACCAGCGATATTCCGGTCATCCTGCTCAGTGCTGACGCATCGGAGCAAAGCGAAATCGCCGGCCTGCATCTGGGTGCCAACGACTATCTCGTTAAACCCGTATCGACCAACGTCCTGATCGTGCGGGTGCGCAATCTGATCCAGCGCAATGCCGACCGGATCCAGCTTCGCCTGGCCGCGCATGTCTTCGAGTACAGCGGCGAAGCCATCATGATTACCGACCGCGACAACCAGATTGTCGATGTCAATGCCGCCTTCACGACGTTGACCGGATACCACAAGTCCGAGGTGCTGAGCAAGAATCCCAAGTTCCTGTCCTCGGGACGGACCACGCGGAAAGAGTACCAGGCCATGTGGGCAGCCATTCGGACAGGCGGCTTCTGGCAGGGCGAGTTTTGGGATCGGCGCAAGGATGGCAGCGTTTTCCCGAAGATGATGACCGTTTCCGTGGTGCTCGACCGGGCCGGGGATATCGACTTCTATCTGGCCAATTTCGTCGATGTCAGCCACTACAAGGAAACCGAACGGCGCATCGAACACCTCGCGCACCACGATACCCTGACCGGCCTGCCGAACCGGCTGCATTTGCAGGTGTTCCTCGAGCAATCGATATTGATCGCCAAGCGCATGTCAGAACAATTGGCGGTGGTGTTCCTCGATCTGGACCGTTTCAAGACGATCAACGATACCCTCGGCCATCCGGTCGGAGATGACCTGCTGATCCAGGTGGCAGACCGCCTCAAGACAAGTGTGCGCCAGTACGACATGGTGGCAAGGCTGGGTGGCGATGAGTTTGTCATGATCTTGCGCGGCCATGACATGCCATCTGTGGCTTCAGCAGTTGCCGAAAAAATCCGCCTGCATCTCAACCAGCCGTTTCAGATTGGCCAGCACACCCTGCGCACGGCGACCAGTATCGGCATCGCCCTCTATCCCGGCAACGGGGAACGCATGGACGATCTGATGAAACATGCCGACACGGCCATGTACTTCACCAAATCGGAAGGGGGTAACGGGTTCTGTTTCTTTTCATCGGACATGAATCTGCATGCCCATGAAAAACTGGAGCTGGAAAACCTGTTGCACGGGGCGCTGGAAAATCAGCAATTCGAGTTGTATTACCAGCCCCAGCTGTCCCTGCCTGAACAACAGGTGATCGGCGCCGAGGTGTTGTTGCGCTGGCATCATCCGGAGAAGGGATTCATTTCGCCAGCGGTGTTCATCCCCCTGGCAGAAGCTACCAACCAGATTGGCGCCATCGGTGAGTGGGTGCTGGAAAACGCCTGCCGACAGGCGAGCCAATGGCTGCGAGACGGTTTGCCACTGCCGCGGATCGGCGTCAATGTCTCGGGGAGACAGTTCCAGGACAAGAATCTGTTCACACTGGTGAAACGTGTACTAGCGGAAACCGGCTTGCCGGCGGATCGATTGGAGCTGGAAATCACCGAAACGGCGGTGACGGCGTCCCCTGACGAAGCTGCACGCCTGCTCCAGTCCCTGCGCGAATGCGGCATCATGGTCGCGTTGGATGACTTCGGGCAAGGCTATTCGTCACTGGGTCAACTCAGGGACCTGCCCATTGATCGCCTGAAGATCGACGCCGCCTTTGTCCGCGATATCACTGATGAACCCGGACACCCGGGCGGCGCCATTGCCGCTGCCACCATCGGACTGGGCCACAACCTCGGATTCAGTGTGATCGCGGAAGGCGTAGAAACGCAAGCTCAATTGTCCTTCCTGATGGCGCATGGCTGTGATGAAGTCCAGGGCTATTACTTCGCAAAGCCCATGCCCAGAGAGCAGTTTGAGGCGTTCTTGCGGGCACGGATGGAGGCTGGAACAGTTGGTCGCAACTTGCCACTGACGCCCGAACCTCGAATGATTCTTACCGCTGCGAAGTAGTCAATGGTAATGCCGGCGTGCAGGACGTGTTTGATCAGATGACACCAACGGGTCGCAGTGCGAGTCGCAAGGCTTCGGTAATGTTGTTTCCCCGGTGGACATCAAAGACTCAAATATTAGGCAGTCAAAGGACTGTGGTGAACGACGGATTTCAAGCATCGATCCTTGAAAATGCATAAACATCCGCGCGAGACCGCAGGCCGTAAGTCACTACTATTTTGATAGTTAATGACACAGTATTGACGGCGGCTAAAGGCCTAAATGGCTTAGAAAATTAAGGAACGCAAACAAGTCTGTTTTTGCTGATGCAAATTCGTCGTTGGCAAATGCACTTGACGGCATCGCGGGCTATAGTATGATGGTCGTCATACAAAATATTGCGAACCAAAAATGCGCTATCCCGCCGACCAAAAGGCCGAAACACACAAGCAGATCGTGGACATCGCCGCCAGGGAGTTCCGTAGCAAGGGACTGCAGGGGATCGGCATCTCCAATCTCATGTCGCAGGTGGGCCTGACACACGGGGGCTTCTATGCCCACTTCAAGGACCGGGATGCGCTGGTGGAAGAGGCGGCGGTTTGCGCCGCGAACCATGGTTTTCAGCAACTGATGGCGGCGGCCCAAGCGGCCAAGCCCGGCAAGGAAGTGGCTGCCATGCTGGACTATTACCTGAGCCCTGCGCACCGGGATGAGCCGGGTTTTGGCTGTGTGCTCCCCGCGCTGGCAGCCGAGATTGCCGGGCAGGCGGACTCCGTGCGCGACGCCTTTACCCAGGCAGCCAAGCAGAACCTGAACCAGATGGCCCGTTACATGCCCGGTGCCAGTGAGAAGAGCCGGCTCACGCAGGCCATGGTGCTTCTCTCCAGCATGGCCGGAGGCGTGTTGGTCGCGCGGGCCGTCAACGACCCCAAGCTCAGCAAGTTATTGCTCGATTCGGTTCGCACCCAGCTGTTGCATTTGTACGGCACGTGGCTGGACTGAATCGGTTCGCTGCTTTTTTTTACCTCATTAGATGATGATCATCATACAACCCCAGGAGATGAACATGACACTGCCCCGCATACTGGTCACCGGCGCCGCCGGAAACACCGGCTTTCAGACCACACAGCAATTGCTGGAAAAAGGCTTCCCGGTGCGCGCACTGGTGCGCCGCGTGGACGCCCGCAGCGACGCCTTGAAAGCGCTCGGCGCAGAGATACAAGTGGGCAATCTGCAGGACATGGACGATGTGCGCCAGGCCCTTCGGGATGTGCAACGCGCCTATTTCTGTGCGCCGCTGCTGCGGGGCGGATTAAGTGCCAGTGCCATATTTGCCAGCGCCGCGCAAGAGCAGCGGCTTGAGGTCGTCGTGGCCCTGAGCCAGTGGCTGGCCGATCCGCTGCATCCCTCCATCCACACACGCGAAACCTGGCTGTCCGACAAGATGCTGTCGTGGATGCCCGATGTTGATGTGGTCACCGTGAATCCGGGTTGGTTCGCCGACAACTACATGGCCGCGCTGGAGCCGATCGCCCAGTTCGGCATGATGCCCATGCCGCTTGGAGAAGGCATGAATGCGCCACCGTCGAACGAGGATATCGCGCGGGTGATCGTGGCCGCACTTGAACGTCCAGAGCCGCACATCGGAAAGACCTACCGGCCTACCGGACCCGCGCTGCTGTCCCCCGAAGACATTGCGGCGACCTATGCGAAGGTTCTTGGGCGGCCGGTCAAGTATGTCAATGCGCCAGTCGGGATGTTTACCAAAGTGGCCCGCGCGCTGAACTTTCCGGACTTCACGATTGCCCAGGTGCTGTGGTACCTCGATGACTACCAGCGCAACGCGTTTGCCGTGGGAGCACCGACGCAGGCCGTGCTGGAGGTCACCGGGCAACGGCCGGAAGATTTCGAGACGATTGTTCGCCGCTACATCGGCCAATCGCCCAGCGCGCAAAGAAACATGGGCGCCCGCCTGCGTGCGCTGGGCAGCATGGTGAAGATCCTGTTGACGCCCGCGCTGGACCCGACACGCTTCGCACGGTCCAACGATTTTCCCCGCCTCACCCAGACTGCTTTGGCGGCGGACTCGGCGCAATGGCTCGCCACACACACGCCGGGCTTGGACCTGCCGGCGGTACATCTGGTGGCTACTCCCCGGGCGCAATAAGGCGAAAGGGAATGAACATGAACACGCTGTTTCTGCTCTTCGCCTGCGCCATGGTTGTGATCGTGGCAACCGGCATGGTGCGCTACCTGCCGCGCCCTTACAAGACGCCGGCTCTGATCGGCTTGGTGACATGGATCGCCTACGGCGGCATGCTGGGCTACGCTGGCGTGATTGGCAACGCATCGCTGATGCCGCCGGGGCTTTTCTACCTGCTCGCACCCATGGTGCTGCTGGTCATGTTCATGGCCCGGTCCCGCATGGGATTGACCGTGGCACTGAGCTTTCCGACCTGGCTGCTGATGGGCACGGAGTCGTTCCGCCTGGTGGTGGAACTCTTCCTGGACCAGCTGTGGCGTGACGGACAACTGCCCAAGATGATGACGTTCCATGGCGCCAACTTCGACATTCTGATCGGCGCTTCAGCACCGCTCATGGCATGGCTGTTGGCATCAAGGAAAATTTCCGACCGGGCTGCGCTGGCGTGGAATGTGCTCGGGATCGCCATGCTCGCCAATGTGGCGCTGCGGGGTGTACTCACCGCCCCCGGGCCACTGCATCTGATCACCACCGAGGTGCCCAACACGGCCATCGGAACCCTCCCCTTTTCGTACATTCCCGGCCTCATGGTGCCGCTGGCCTTGCTGCTGCATGTGCTGGCCATTCGGGCGCTGCGGCATCGCATGCGCCATCTTTCAGAACCCGCACCCCCTGTCAACGCAGCTTGAACAAGAGAACGCGGCAGCCGATGCCTATCGGCTTATGGAGCGGCAGGCTGAAGCAGCCATCAGCCACCATGCTGTCGCGATGAATGACGCCTTTATATGCAAATTTCGAGATAACCAAATGAAAAACAAGTAGTTTGCGTTTTAAGCAGCTCACCCCACAATGCGACCAACTCCAATTTCAGCTTGCAACGCAAACACTTCCCCATGGTCAGCATCATCATCATTCCCGGCTGGCGCGATTCGCCGGCTGGCCACTGGCAGAGCCTGTGGGCCGACCAACTGCCGGGCGCGGTCCGTGTGCAGCAAGATGACTGGGTGGCACCTTCGCGCAGCGCCTGGGTTGCGTCCATTGCCCGCACGGTACTGGCTCAAACCAAACCGGTGGTGATTGCCGCGCACAGCCTGGGCTGCATTGCCACCGTCCACTTGCCCCCTGAGGCCAACGCCCGCATCAAGGGTGCGCTGCTGGTGGCCCCGGCCGACCCCGAGCGCCGGGGTGTGCTGGCCGACTTTGCCCCGGTGCCGTGCCAGACCCTGCCGTACCACAGCATCATCGTGGCCAGCAACAACGACCCCTATTGCCCGGTCCGCACCGCAGGCGCTTACGCCCGGGCCTGGGGCAGCGAATTTGTACGGCTGCAAAACGCGGGGCACATCAACCTGGAGGCGGGCTTTGGTCCCTGGCCGCTGGGGCTGGCGCTGCTGCAGTCGCTCATCGGTGAAGCTGTCGCCTTTGAACAAGCTGCTTTGGCCGCAGCCTGACACCCCGTACACACTCCTCTAACTTTCTACAGACGCCAAAGGAAACACCATGAAATTTATGCAAAAAGTGGCTCTAGCCATTGCCGGCATTGCGCTTACAGCTACACAATTTGCAGCAGCTCAGACCCTGCTCAATGCGTCTTACGACGTGTCGCGCGAGTTCTACAAAGACTACAACGCAGCTTTTGTGGCCCATTACAAAAAGACCACGGGCAAGGATGTCAAGGTGGATCAATCGCACGGCGGCTCCAGCGCGCAAGCCCGGGCGGTGAACGATGGGCTGAACGCCGATGTGGTCACCATGAACACCACCACCGATGTCGAGTTTCTGGCCAAAAGCGGCATCGTCGCGGCTGACTGGGCCAAACGTTTCCCCAACAATGCCTCACCCACCACGTCGACCATGCTGTTTCTGGTGCGCAACGGCAACCCCAAAGGCATCAAGGACTGGAACGACCTGATTCGCCCCGATGTGAAGGTGATCGTGGTCAACCCCAAAACCGGTGGCAATGGCCGCATGGCCTACCTGGCCGCCTGGGGCTATGTGCGCAAAACGGGCGGCACCGACGCGCAAGCGGCTGAGTTTGTGAGCAAGCTGTTCAAGAACGTGCCCGTGCTGGCCAAGGGCGGGCGTGATGCCACCACCATCTTTTTACAGCGCAACATTGGCGACGTGCTGATCACGTTTGAGTCTGAAGTGGTGTCGGTGGACCGCGAATTTGGCGCCGGCAAGGTGGATGCCATCCACCCGTCGGTCAGCATCATTGCCGAAAACCCGGTGGCAGTCGTTGAGCGTACCGTGGCCAAGAAAGGTACCGGCGATTTGGCCAAGGCTTACCTGAACTACCTGTACTCCGACGAAGCGCAAGAAATCGCCGCCAAGCACGGCATTCGCCCAAGCAACCAAAAAGTGTTGACCAAATACGCCAGCACCTTCAAACCGCTGCAATTGTTCCCGGTGAGCGAGTACTTTGGCTCGCTCTCTGAAGCGCAAAAGGTTCACTTCAACGACGGCGGCCAGTTCGACAAGATCTATACCGTCAAGTAAGCGTTACACCGCCCTGACTGCCGGATCGCATCCGGCACGACAACATTTTGATGACGCTTCAATGACCTCTGCCATCCTCTCCACATCGCCCCTCGCGGGTGGCTTGCCCGCCAAACGCGCCACCCGGCGCGTGCTGCCGGGTTTCAAGCTGACGCTCGGCTACACGCTTTTCTACCTCAGCCTGATCGTGCTGATTCCGCTCTCAGCCCTGCTGTTCAAGACCTTCACCCTGACCTGGGTGGAGTTCTGGGCCGCCGTGGCCAGTCCGCGCGTGCTGGCTTCGTACCGGCTGACCTTTGGGGCATCGTTTGTGGCGGCATTGGTCAACGTGTTTTTTGGCCTGTTGCTGGCCTGGGTGCTGGTGCGCTACAGCTTCCCAGGCAAGAAAATCATCGATGCGCTGGTGGACTTGCCGTTTGCCCTGCCCACTGCGGTGGCGGGCATTTCACTGACTGCGCTGCTGGCCGGCAATGGTTGGATTGGCCAATACCTGGAGCCGCTGGGTATCCAGTTGGCGTTCAACCGCAACGGCATCGTGATTGCGCTGATCTTCATTGGCCTGCCGTTTGTGGTGCGCACCGTGCAGCCGGTGCTGGAAGACGCCGAGAAAGAACTGGAAGAAGCCGCCACCTGCCTGGGCGCGAGCCGCTGGCAGACCTTTCGCTACGTGATCTTCCCGACCATCGCGCCCGCGCTGCTGACCGGTTTTGCCATGGCCTTTGCGCGTGCCATCGGCGAATACGGCTCGGTGATTTTCATTGCAGGCAACATGCCCATGATTTCTGAAATCACGCCGCTGATCATCATCGGCAAGCTCGAACAATACGACTACGCCGGTGCCACCGCCGTGGCCACGGTGATGCTCGGTATTTCGTTTGTCATGCTGCTGGTCATCAACGGTCTGCAAGCCTGGCAGCGCCGCCGCTCCGGGGGTAAGTCATGAGTGCGCGTGCGGGAACCTCTGAGCCCACCTGGGTACGCGTCTCCTTGATCTCACTGGCACTGGGTTTTGTGCTGCTGTTTTTGCTGCTGCCGCTGGCCGCCGTGTTCACCGAGGCGCTGCGCAAAGGCCTGCCTGCCGCACTGGAAGCTTTGCGCGAACCCGATGCCTGGAGCGCCATCAGGTTGACGCTCATCACCGCCGCCGTGGCGGTGCCGCTGAACCTGGCGTTTGGTGTGGCAGCCGCCTGGGCCGTGGCCAAGTACGAGTTCAAGGGCAAAGCGTTCTTGACCACGCTGATCGACCTGCCATTTTCCGTGTCGCCGGTGGTGGCGGGCCTGATTTACGTGTTGATGTTTGGCGCGCAGGGCTGGATCGGGCCGTGGCTGGCCGAGCACGACATCAAGATTGTGTTTGCCGTGCCGGGCATCATTCTGGCCACGATTTTTGTCACCTTTCCCTTCATCGCGCGCGAGTTGATTCCACTGATGCAGGCGCAAGGCACCGAAGAAGAGCAAGCGGCCATTGTGCTGGGCGCCACCGGCTGGCAAACCTTCTGGCACGTGACGCTGCCCAACATCAAGTGGGGGCTGGTCTATGGCGTGATCTTGTGCAACGCCCGCGCCATGGGCGAGTTTGGCGCGGTGTCGGTGGTCTCAGGCCACATCCGCGGCCAGACCAACACGCTGCCGCTGCATGTGGAGATTTTGTACAACGAATACCAGTCGGTGGCAGCTTTTGCCGTGGCCTCGCTGCTGGCGCTGCTGGCGGTGCTGACACTGTTGATCAAGTCGGTGGTGGAGTGGCAGTTTGAACGCGACCAGAAGGCGGCGGCTGCCTTGCCGCCTGAACGTCCTGTCGCTTGAGTTGATTGCTGAATTTTTGACGCTAATTTAGTTATGTCTTGTTCTGCCCCCACTCACTCCCCCCGCCCTCTCTCGCCCCGCCGGGCGAAAGAGGGAGCCAACCGCCACATTTGGCCGCGTGTTTTCAGGTGGGACGTACCCGCGCCATTTGACGCTGAGGCAGCCAACGACACCAGGAACTTGAGCGCCCGCGGGCGATGCTGCTGCCACTTTGAGGCCAACGTGCAATCAAGGACCAATTTCCCACCTTCAAAGACGCGGCCACATGAGACCCCCCTCTTCCGCCCGGCGGGGCGGGAGAGGGGTTGGGGGAGTGAGTGGGGGAGACAACGAAAAAACACGATTGCCCCAAACATTAAGAACACATACTGAATCGAACCAAATGAGCATAGAAATCCGCAACGTCAGCAAAGACTTTGGCACCTTCCACGCCCTGCGCAGCGTCAACCTGGACATCGAATCCGGTGAACTGGTAGCGCTCCTCGGCCCCTCGGGCTGCGGCAAAACAACGCTATTGCGAATCATCGCCGGACTGGAAACCGCCGACCAGGGCCACATTGTGGTCAATGGCGCAGACACGACAAGCAAGCATGTGCGCGAGCGCAACGTGGGCTTCGTGTTTCAGCACTACGCCTTGTTTCGCCATATGAGCGTGTTTGACAACGTGGCCTTTGGCCTGCGCATGAAGCCCAAGGCGACGCGCCCCGCAGAGGCCGTGATCAAGCAAAAAGTGCATGAGCTGCTGGGTCTGGTGCAGCTCGACTGGTTGGCAGACCGCTACCCGTCACAACTCTCGGGAGGGCAGCGCCAGCGCATTGCCCTGGCGCGCGCGCTGGCGGTGGAACCCGAGGTGCTGCTGCTCGATGAGCCCTTTGGAGCACTCGATGCCAAGGTGCGCAAGGAGTTGCGCCGCTGGCTGCGCCGCCTGCATGACGACCTGCACGTCACCAGCATTTTTGTCACCCATGACCAGGAAGAAGCGCTGGAAGTGGCCGACCGGGTGGTGCTGATGAACAGCGGCCAAGTGGAGCAAATTGGCTCGCCGCAAGAGGTGTGGGACCACCCGGCAAGCCCCTTTGTCTATGGCTTTTTGGGCGACGTGAACCTGTTCCATGGTCGCGCCCATGAGGGCGAAATGCTCATCGGCGAAGACCAGCACGGTCTGCGCCTGGCCAGCCCTGAGCACAGCGATGTGCAGGACAGCAAAGCCTTTGCCTACGTGCGTCCGCATGATCTCGATGTGCAGCGCTACGTGGTGGGCTTGAACACGGCAGACCAGCCGCGCGGCATTGTGGCCAAGCTGACCCGCGCGATGGTGATTGGGCCGATTGCCCGGCTGGAGCTGCTGCCCCTGGATGCATCAGCCGCCGGCAGTGGCGACATTATTGAGGCGCAAATTCCGGCCCAGCATTACCGGGAACTCGATTTCAAGGAAGGCGACACGCTGGTGCTGACGCCACGCAAGGCAAGGGTGTTTGTGGCCTAGAGATTACTTTTTCAAGCCTTGCGCAGCGGTTTGAGCAAGTCGTTGAGTCCGTTGTGGTCGATCTCATGCATCAGGGCCAGCAGCCGCCCGATTTCACTCTTGGGCACGCCCTCGCGCACAAACCAGCGCAGGTAGTCGCCCGGCAGGTCGGCAATGATCCGGCCTTTGTATTTGCCAAACGGCATGCTGCGCGTCACCAGCAATTGCAGGTCTTGCGGCTGCATGCTCAGCCCCCTGCCCGCTTGACGACAAAGCCCTGGCTCTTAAGCATCTCCATCACGCGCACGCAGTGGTCGCCCTGCACTTCAATCACCCCCTCCTTGACCGTCCCGCCCGAACCACAGGCCGTTTTAAGCTGTTTGCCCAGGGCGGCCAGCGCCAACGGCTCCAGCGCCAGGCCGCGCACCAGGGTCACGCCCTTGCCCGCGCGACCCTTGGTTTCACGCGATACGCGGACCACACCATCTGACGCCGCCGCAGCCACAGTAGCGCTGCAACGGCAACTGGCCACGGGCAAACGGCACTGCGGGCACATGCGCCCACTGTCGGTGCTGTAGACCAGGCCCCCGCTGGTTGATCTGGACTTCATGAATGAATCGGCCTCGGTAAAGTCATGATGGATGGATGGACGACGGGTCGGTCCGTCATGGCGCTGCATGGACCCGCTTGACGGGCAGCAGGAACCACGCAAAAGCGAGCCCCTGCACCAGCAGCAGCGCGGCGAACGTGAGTCGAAAGGCAGCAGCGCGGCTCATGCCACCGGCGAAGCCGTCGACGGCGGCGCCAATACCCCATTGCAGGCCAAAGGCGCCGACGAAAACCAGCAGATTGAGGGCGGTATTGACCCGCCCGGCCAGCGCCACCGGGAAGGCGGCGCTGAGCTGCGAATAAGCGATATTGCTCAGGCTGAACGACACGCCGAGCAGCGGCCACAGCCAAGCGGGGCGGGCGAGGTCAAGGATGATGGCCAGCTCGGTCAGCAGCGCCAGTCCCATGCCGACGCTCAGCAGCGTCATCGGCGCAATGCCGCGGCGGGCCAGCCGACCCGAGCAGGTGGCCACGAAGAGAAAACCGGCCAGCATGGCCAGCGCCAGCAAGAACAGCACACCGGCGGCATCGGTGCGCGTCACACCGCTGACCTCCATCAGCCAGGGCATCGCCCACAGGCCCTGGATCGCCATGAAGCCACCAGAAACCAGGCAGCCCTGCGGCGCAAAGCGCCAGAACGTGCGGTCACAGAAGATGGCGCGCAGGGAGCGCAGTTGCTGAACGAAAGGCTCGCGCCGTGTACCCGCGGCATGATCGGGCACCGTCAGCAGAAAACCCGCCGTCAGCACCAGCAGACCGGCGCAAAGAAAAAACACGCCGCGCCAGCCCAGCAGCGGCAGCGCGGCCTCCACCGGCACGCTGGCTGACAGCGCGCCCAGACCACCGGCGACCATGATGGTGGCCGTCAACGATGGCAGGCGCTCGACCGGGAACCACTGACTGAAGGCCTTGAAACTGGCCATCAGGCAGGCCGAGACGCCCAGGCCGATCAGCGCACGGGCCAGCGCCAGCACGCCGATCGTCGTCCCCAGGCCGAACAGCGTGCAGCCCGAGGCGGCCACCAGCAGCAGTGCCGCTTCGACCCGGCGCGGGCCAAAGCGGTCGAGCAGCAGACCCAGCGGCAGTTGAAACAGGCCAAAGGCGAGCAAATAGGCAGAGGTCAGCAGACCCAGGCCGGTGGCCGTCATGTCCAGCTCGTGCATCAACTCGGGTGCGATCACGGCGTTGACGCTGCGCAGTCCGTACGACAAGAAATAGCCAAGGGCATAGGCCGGAACCAGGCGAAACCAAAGGTGCGGGGGGTGATTCATGGCGGCCATTGTCGCGGAAACCGACGGCCGCACTGGCGGTCGCCGCGCAACCGGGACGGGCCAAGCTTGCCAGGCTTGGCGCCCGCTGCTGTCGTCTTGAATAAAGCTATATTTTTAGTAGCTACTCACAAAGAAAGCACGAGGGCAACGTGCCAAAATGGCTTATAAGCAAAGCGATTGTCAGGAGTTCTTCGTATGTCACGTCCCCAAGTGTGGGCGACCAAGGTCGCCGCCCTGATTCAAGCAGGCAACAGTTCGGCCGCGCTGGCACAGATCAAAGTCGCCCCCACGGTGAAGGATTTGCAGCAACTGCGCGTCCTCCTCTCCCAAGCCAAACTGCTGGCGCAGCACCCCAACATCGATGCCGCGACCACCGACATGATCGCGGCGCTGACGGCGCCGCGCCTGCACCGTTCCCCCTAAGGCACCAGCGTCAGCGCGTGCATGTAGTCCGGGCGCAGCATCAAGTCATCCCATGGCAGCGCGGGTGTTTGCGGCAAGAGAGCGCGGCGGCGCTCTTCGCTGGCCTCCAGCGGCTGCCAGGCGCCTTTGAGCTGTGCCTCGGTCAGCCCGTTGATCCAGGCATCCAGCGCGCCGCCACCACCTTCGCTGCTGGCGAGCGACTGGTTGCACAACAACACCAGGTCACAACCCGCGTTCAATGCCGCCACCGCCGCCTGGGTGTAGCTGACCGGCTCGCCGTCGAGCAGGCGCGCGCCGGCCATCGACAGGTCGTCGCTGAAGATGGCACCGCCAAAGCCCAGTTGGCCGCGCAGGATGTCGTTCAACCATTTGCTTGAGAAACCCGCTGGCCGCGCATCGACCTTGGGGTAGATCACATGCGCGGGCATGACACTGCTGAGCGTGGTGTTCAGCCAGCCATACGGCGCGGCGTCGTCAGCCAGAATCGCTTTCAGGCTGCGCTTATCGACGGGAACGGCGGTGTGGGAGTCGGCTGCCACGCTGCCATGGCCCGGAAAGTGTTTGCCGCAATTGGCCATGCCGCTTTGCAGCAGGCCGTGCATCAGGCTCTTGGCCAGCAGACTCACCACGCGCGGGTCACGATGGAAGGCGCGGTCGCCGATGACGCTGCTGGCGCCAAAATCAAGGTCCAGCACCGGGGTGAAGCTGAAGTCGACACCGCAGGCCCGCAACTCAGACCCCAGCACAAAACCGCAGGCGCTGGCGGCGTTGGTGGCACGCATGGCACCACTGCCCTGTCCGCCTTTCTTATCATTCATCCATAGCTCGCCCAAAGCCCGCATGGGCGGCAAATGGGTAAAACCATCGGTCTTGAAGCGCTGCACACGGCCGCCTTCGTGGTCAACACAGATCAGCAAGTCACGCCGCACTTTTTTGATGTCGCGGCACAACTGGGTCAGCTGGGCGCGGCTCTGCCAGTTGCGGGCAAACAGGATCAGCCCCCCCACCAGGGGGTGTTGCAGGCGCTGGCGGTCAATGCCGGACAGGCTCAAGCCCGCAATGTCGATGAGGAGAGGGGCATGTTGGGTCATCGGGAAACCTTTGGTAGAAAATAATGCTATATTTTTAATAGCTACTTACCTATATTAAACGGGGGCTAGAGGCCAATTTCTTATAAACTTTCGACCACACAAAAGCTGGCCGCGTAGTCGGTTTCATCGGTCACGCTCACATGGGCGCTTAAGGCCCGCGCGTCAAACCAGTCTTTCAAGGCGCCATGCAGCACGATGGTGGGCTTGCCGCTGGCCAAGTTGCCAACTTCGCACGAGCGCCAGGTCATGGGCATCGTCAGCCCCAAGCCAATCGCTTTGCTGAATGCCTCCTTGGCACTGAAACGGGTCGCCAGAAAACGCACGCCGCGCTCGGGCCAGCGCGCGCTACGCGCCTGCCAGGTGGCAAATTCAGCGTCGCTGAGAATTTTTTGCGCAAAGCGCTCGCCGTGGCGCGCCAGGCTGGCGCGGATGCGGCGCACGTCGCAAATGTCGGTGCCAATGCCGTAAATCACGAGCGACCCTGGGCGATGCAGCGCAGGTAAGCCTGCACCGTGGCGCTGTAGCCCAGCTCCAGCGCGTCGGCAATCAGCGCGTGGCCGATGGAAACTTCTGCGACGCCTGGCACGGCTTGAATGAAAGCGCTGAGGTTGTCGCGGTTCAGGTCATGGCCGGCGTTGACGCCCAAACCCAGCTTGAGTGCCGCGCGTGCGGTCTCGGCAAAGCGCGCCAGTTGAGGGGTCTGCTGCGCTGTGCCCCAAGCGGCGGCATAAGGCTCGGTGTAGAGCTCGACCCGGTCGGCCCCGACCGCTTGGGCCCCGGCCATGGCGGCCGGGTCGGCATCCATGAACAGGCTGACGCGCAAGCCCCACGCATGGGCTTGCGCAATCAACGGTCGCAGACGACTGGCATCGCCAGGGAAATTCCAGCCATGGTCGCTGGTGAATTGACCCTCTGAATCGGGCACAAAGGTCACCTGGTGCACCGGCAGTTTTTTCTCAACCAGACCATGCACCACGTCCATCAAATTGTGCAGCGGGTTGCCTTCGATATTGAATTCACGATCCGGCCAGGCTTGCATCAACAGCGCCAAGTCCCGCACATCGTCGGTGCGGATATGGCGCTCGTCCGGCCGAGGATGCACCGTGATGCCATTGGCACCGGCCTGCAGGCACAAGGTGGCCGCCCGCGTCACGCTGGGGATGCCCAGGTGGCGCGTGTTGCGCACCAGCGCCACTTTGTTGAGGTTGACTGAAAGCTTGGTGGTCATAGCGAAAGGGATTGCAGGTCGATCATCATTTGCCGCGTGCGCAGGGTCTGCACCCCGCAATGGTAATTCAGCAGCGCGCGAAGTTGCGGCTTGAGTTGCGTCATCACTTCCGAACAGGCGCGCAGCGTGGCGGTAAACGGCGCCGAGTCGACCAGCGACTGCTGCAACGCGACCCATTGGGCGCCGCTCAGGCTGGCCCGATCGGCGTCATTGGTTTGACGCAAGCCGCCCTCGGGCACCAGGCTGTAGCGGCTCTCAGGGTCGAGTGCCAACAGCGTCATGGTCTGCGCATCCAGCAGGGGCAACAAGCCGATCTCGCGCAGCAGCAACAGCTCAAAGGCGCGCAAGGCCGACTGCAAAACCTCGCCATGCCCGGAGGCGATCACCTGCACCACCTGGGTATAGACGTCAAACAAGCGGGTGTGCGGGTCGTCGCGCGCCAGCAGTGTCAACAACAGTTCATTGAGATACAGACCGGACATCAACGCATCGCCGGTCGGCATGACGTGGCCGCCCTGCCACTCGGCAGCCTTCAAGATGCGGATTTCGGCATCGCCGCCAAAGGCCACATGCAAGAGCTGCAAAGGCAACAAAATCGGGCGAAAACTGGAACTGGGCCGCTTGACGCCCTTGGCCACCAGCGCAATACGACCGTGGTGGCGGGTGAACACCTCCAGAATCAGGCTCGACTCGCTCCAGTCGTGGCGGTGCAGGACGTAAGCGGGTTCGTCAGAGATGCGTTGGGTCGCCATCAGTAGTAGCCAAACAACGCTGAATGCGTCCCCGTTCGACAAAAAATGACTCTCTCGGTCTTTGAGCCCACATCGGCCAAACGGTAAATCAAAAGCCAATCGCCGCCGATATGGCACTCGCGGTGACCGTCCCAGCCGCCTTGCAGCGGGTGATCCAGATATTCAGGGGGTAAAGGTGCCTCGTGGTCAAGCAACAAAGCCATCACCACCTTGAGCCGCGTCAGCTCATGACGGCCACTGTGTGCAAGTTTTTCCCAGTCTTTGTCAAAAGCCTTGAGTGGCTCAAACTGCCGCAGCTTGCGCGCTTTAGTTTTTGCCATCGGACCTTGCCACCTTGCCATCCATGGCAGCAAAATAATTGTCCAAAGAGTCAAAGCGCGGTGCAGCGCCGGCGCGCAAGCGATTCAGTGCAGCGTCTGATTCTTTCAGCACATCCATCGTTTGCGCATTGGGTAACTTGACATCAAACGGCAAGCCCTTGCGCGCAGCGATTTGCGCAAAAGTCATGCGCATCACATCACTGACGGTTAAACCCAAGGCTGACAGAACTTGTTCAACCTCGGCCTTCAAACCGGCGTCGATGCGGCTTTTAATAACGGCTTCCACGGTGTCCCCCCTTCCATAGACGTCATCATACATTGATGCCACGATGGGGCCACATGTTCCAATACAAGTGACTCAACTGCGCGCATTCACGGTGAATCAGAGTCCTTATTCACCTTCCACGCATGACAAGTAACCGTTACTTCATGCCGCCAGATTTTCCCATGCCGCCGGACCCACCCATACCACCTGAACTGCCTGAACCACTTGAGCCCCCCATGCCGCCTGAACCGCCCATACTTCCTGAGCTACCCGTACCGCCTGTGCCCCCTGCACTGTTCATGACTGCGGAGCCAGCCATGCTACTTTTTGATGTCGAACCCTTGAACTCAATCCGATCGACAGTGATACGTTGATCCGTTTCAACCCGACCGCTGATTTGCACGCGACGGTTCACTGCGAGTTCAGCCTTCGTACCACCCACCATATGCACACCTTGCGCGAGTTTTAGAGACTGAAAACCCAAGCTAATTTCGTTCTCGCTCAATTGATGGATATAACCTTCGAGCACCACTTTATTAACGTGACCCAAACCCTCCATCGTGGGATTGACAGCGATTTGTCGGGCATGCAACACACCATCGTTCCACATCCCACTGACCCACAACTCCTGCCCTACGGCCAAGCCATGAGGTAGCGCCAACGATGCCAAATCGATCTGCGTATCACCCACCATGACGGTATTGCCTTGAAGCACACTGACGGGACCACGAACTTGAGCCAGTTGCTCAGTCGCCTGCACAGAGAATGGGTCGACACGCGACGCCATGACTGCGCCATTGGCCGTGCGGTAGCCGCCCACGCGAACCCAATCACCTGTATGCAGCACGGTCAAATCAACTGACTCCAGTGCCGAAACTTCTTGGCCTACAACTTCCAAGTGGCCCTTTGCCACATCCAATGCACTGACAGGTCCTACGATGGTATGAATCATCGAAATGCCACGGGCCGTTATTTGCGCGCCATCTTCTGTGGCAGTCACGGCGACCACTTGCCCCACCGCGAGTTGACTCGCAGAGCCTGATTGACCGTTGTCCCGCACTGGAGTCTTCTCGTCATAGTGCACTTCAATGCCATTGACGCAAATACTGGCAAAACCGGTGATCACACCAACGATACCGGTGCCGCCAATGCCGCCTTCCCCAAACAAGGGCTTGCTTGCCACCATGCCCGTGCCACCTATTCCACCGGGATCTTTCATGATCGCAGCCACACCACTGCGTGATCCGGGATTGACCGGTGAGGCTTGGGTTGCGCAGACATTTTGGGCCTGCACTGGCATGGGCAAAAATAAGCATAGCCAAGCAGCCAGCGGCACAACGATCAGACGCAGCAAAGTCGGACCGCCCTGACGCGCATAAAAACTAGGATTTGATGGCATGTTCGACTCCTTCGAGTGGAGCAGGATTGGCGGGCTCAAGTTGGCATGGCTCGGCGTAGAAATAAATGCCAAATGTCATGCGCTGACGGGGTGCTTCCGACGCAGCATCCAACAGTTCCCGTTCTATGGCTGTTTTGTTGACAGCCAATAACGCCTGCATCCCGAGTTCTTGCGACTGCGCCGCCAAATGTTCGACAGACTCGGCGCTTAACCCCCTGTAATGCACGCTACGCTCTAAAAACGATGGCGTTTGAGCCAATAAATTATGGGCTGCGGCGGCAGCGTGGTCGTGCAGGTTGTGCCCAAAGTAAAAGGCCTTTTCGTCAAAACCTTTAGCGGGTACAAAAGCTTGGGTATTGAGGCACACGCGAAACTGCTCATCAAAATGTGCGACCCCCAGACGTAACCATTCATCCAAAACCACACGCGAGCGTATATCACTGTTGACACCTGCCACCAGCCCCTCAAAGGACTGTGCGCCGCCCTCGCTGATGTAGCGCGGCAAGGGCTTGGGTTGCCCCTGTGCATCCAGGTAGAGCGAATTGCCAAGCCACTGCGCCACCAGTTGCGCGCCCAAAGACACCACCGAGGGCATCTTCTCTTCTGCCGTAACCCGTGGCTGTCGCAAGCGGTTGACATCCTTTCGATGCAGCCCCGAGAGCAGGCTTATTCGACTGTCCGTAGAAGGTTTTCCATCGATTGGAAAATCATGCTCGGCTACCTCGACCAGCAAAGACTTGAGGAGCTCCGTCAAATAGGAGAACGTGATGCCCCGCGCCATCATCAAGCGTACCAATGGACGCAGCGCTTGACGCAAAGCCAGCACAAAAGCGGGTGATGGGTTGATTGCTTGGGTATCGGACTGGGACATTGTCGGGATGGTGCAAAGCAGGTTGATGTCACTTTAACATAAAGTGCGGGAAATTATCACACGCATGTTGATGTGTGATAATTTCCCACGTATACTGCGCTTGTGTGTGGGAAATTATCACACACAAGAGGGCTGCAACGGAAACAGAACAGACGTTTGCGCACATCGGTATCGCCGCACCAGCGTAGGCAGTTTGTTGTCGCTGTAGTCCAAAACCATCGTCAACTTTTTTAGCTTCAGGAGAAATATCATGCTCAAGATTAAACATACCGTGCTCAGCACCCTTTCAGCTCTTGCACTCGGTTTGACTGTTACCTCGATCAACGCTGCCGGTGCTGGCATGGGTGGCATGGGCAGCATGGGTAGCAATGCGGGCTCCGGCAGCATGGGCAGCAATGCGGGCTCCGGCAGCATGGGCAGCAATGCGGGCTCCGGCAGCATGGGCAGCAATGCGGGCTCCGGCAGCATGAGCAGCAATGCGGGCTCCGGCAGCATGGGCAGTAATGCGGGCTCCGGCAGCATGGGCAGCAATGCGGGCTCCGGCAGCATGGGTAGCAATGCGGGCTCCGGCAGCATGGGCAGCAATGCGGGCTCCGGCAGCATGGGCAGCAATGCGGGCTCCGGCAGCATGAGCAGCAATGCGGGCTCCGGCAGCATGGGCAGTAATGCGGGCTCCGGCAGCATGGGCAGCAATGCGGGCTCCGGCAGCATGGGTAGCAATGCGGGCTCCGGCAGCATGGGCAGCAATGCGGGCTCCGGCAGCATGGGCAGCAATGCGGGCTCCGGCAGCATGGGCAGCAATGCGGGCTCCGGCAGCATGGGCAGCAATGCGGGCTCCGGCAGCATGGGCAGCAATGCGGGCTCCGGCAGCATGGGCAGCAATACAGGCTCCGGCAGCATGGGCAGCAATGCTGGCTCCGGCAGCATGGGTGATATGAGCGCAATGGACGGCAAAGGAAGCATGACCATCAGCACCGACACCCCGGCTGTGAAGTAAAACCTATTCAATCGCGGAAAATGGTGCACAGTAAAACCGTCCGGTGCACCCTCCACCCTTGAGCATCTGGCATAGATCAAGTCCTATGCAGAACTGACAAATTGATGCTGTAAGGACTCGTGCCAGGTCGAGCAGGAATTACCCGGTAACGAAGTAGGCAAAATGATGGCGGCGGTTTCCGCCAGCGCAAAGATGCCTTTGAGGCACAACACTGATCTCAAAGGCGAAGTGCACCGTCGTCTCCTTAAACAACTTCTTTATGTCAGCCATTTTTAGCAATGCGTAACATCGGCCGACTAGCGCCGAACCCATCCAGAAGCAATCGGGTGGGCAAAGACGGTGCGGTAAGTCGTCTCCGCCAGGTTGGTGAGTGTGTCGCCAGCCATTCGCCAAAGCGGCGAGACGACGGCATAAGCCGCACCAGCCACAGCGACGGCACCCACCATGTCCAACGGGAAATGCAGCCCCAGGAACACCCGCGTCCAGGCAACAACAAAACCTGTTGCCAGTACCGCAGCGGCCATTCGGAACGCACCACCAAACAGCAAGGTCAAACCGATGCCGGCAAATACGGTCAGGTGATCGCTGGGGAAAGAGGAATCGGCCGCGTGAGTTATCCATGTGTGGCCGAGTCCGATCATGAACGGTCGCGGATGCTGCCAGACGAAACCAATCACTTGATTTGCACCAAGCGCCAACAGGGTAACCAGGCACGCCTTAATCGCCTGATTGCGGCGTGCGCCATCGCCCCAAAGCCAGAGCACCAATAGCAGCACAGGGATCAGGTAGATGAGGTCGTCGGCGAGAACAATGGCCGTATCAACCGCCCATGACGGCGTGTTGACACCCGCATTGATCCACAGGAACAGCAATTGGTTGAAAGCTTCAGTTTTGTTCATCGCTTCTTTTTCACTCAAACAGCTCAACCTGTGAGGATTTCGGACTCAGGTGCAGTGTTTCAAGGCTTCGCGAGAGTCAAGACTGCTACGTGACCGAAGGACCCCGCCTGCAAAGAGTGGGGCATGGTTCCCAAAGTAGGCATCAAGCTGCCTTTTTCAGCGCTTACTGGTAGCCGAACGAGCGCACCCGCGCTTCATCGTCGGCCCAACCGGAGCGCACTTTGACCCACATTTCGATGAACACCTTGCAGTCCAGCGCTTTCTCCAGCTCCACCCGGGTTTCCATGCCGATGCGCTTGATGCGCTCGCCCTTGTCGCCAATCACCATCGCTTTGTGCGTGTCACGCTCGACCACGATGGTGGCGGCAATACGCAGCAGGCGCTTTTGTTTGCCGCGACCGGCTTCTTCCTCGAACTTGTCGATCACCACCGTGGAGGTGTAGGGCAGTTCGTCACCAGTCAAGCGGAACAGCTTTTCGCGCACCGTCTCGCTGGCCAAAAACTTCTCGCTGCGGTCGGTCAGCTCGTCTTCGGCGTACCACCAGGCCTGCTCGGGCAGGTATTTTTCGCAGATGCCCAGCATACGCTCGATGTCCTTGGCGTTCTTGGCCGACATCGGCACGAACTCGGCAAATTTGTGGCGCTGCTGCATCTCCTGCAACCAGGGCGCGATGTCGGCGCGGCGCGTGACCTGATCGAGCTTGTTGGCCACCAGCAAGGTCGGAATGTCCTTGCTCAGCAGCGCCAGCACCTTCGCATCGGCCTGGTTGAACATGCCAGCCTCGACCACGAACAGAATCAGGTCCACATCGCCCACCGCGCCGAGCACGGTCTTGTTGAGCGAGCGATTCAGGGCGTTGTTGTGCCGCGTCTGGAAACCCGGCGTATCGACAAACACAAACTGGGCCGCGCCCTGGCTGTGAATGCCGGTGATGCGGTGGCGTGTGGTCTGCGCCTTGCGCGAGGTGATGCTGATCTTTTGGCCGACCAGCGCATTCATCAAGGTCGATTTACCGACGTTGGGTTTGCCGACGATGGCGATCAAGCCGCAGCGCTGACCTGCCACCGGTGTCCCCGCCGCCGCACCCACGCGCATGCTCTTGAGCATGCTTTCTATATCATTCTGGCCTTCAGCCCCCGCCGTTATTGCATCATCTGCTACTGATTCAGTAGCAGATGATTTGGCGACATCCAATTTCTTGGGTTTTGGTGTTTTAACAGTAGTTTTTGAAGCAGTCATTGCGCGGCCTTTGCCTTGAGTGTTTGCAGCATCGCAGCAGCTGCGGCCTGTTCGCCAGCACGACGGGAGCCGCCGATGCCACGTTCTAAAAAGTTAAGTTCGACAATTTCGCACTCGACGTCAAACGTCTGCTTGTGCGCCGCCCCTAGGGTGGCAACCACCCGGTACAGCGGCAGGTTCATCTTGCGCCCTTGCAACCATTCCTGCAATTCGGTCTTCGGGTCCTTGCCAATGGCTTCCATGTCGGATTTGATTTCAACCGCCTGGAACAGGCGCCGCACCAAGCCTTGTGCCACGGCAAAACCGGCGTCCAGATAAACCGCCCCAATGACAGCCTCCAGCGCGTCAGCCAGGATAGAAGGCCGCTTATGTCCGCCGGAGCGGGCCTCGCCTTCGCCCAGTCGAATGACCTCGGGCAAACCCAAGCCCAGCGCCAAATGATGCAGCGTATCTTGCTTGACCAGATTGGCACGCACGCGCGACAAATCACCCTCCGGCAGCGTGCTCAGGCGCTCGTACAGCAGATCAGCCACAGCCAGACCCAGCACCGAGTCGCCCAGAAACTCCAGCCGTTCATTGTGATCAAGTGAAAAACTGCGATGGGTGAGCGCGCGCGTCAACAAACCCGGGTTGGAAAACTCATGCTGCAAGCGAGCCTGCAGCGCCATCAAACCATTATTCAAACCCACACCTCTTAGCCAACACTTTAGCGCGAACGTCCAGCATATTTAAGCGTCAGGTAGCCGGGACCGGCGAGGTGAATCTCGCGCTGGTAGGCAAAACTGACGACGATCTTGTCGTTCTCCTTGGTGACCTCCAGGTCTTTGCCACCTAGGGAACTGATGTTGTCGACCGCCGCCGCCTTGTCAAAAATACTTCGCACCTCGGCCACCGAGTTGCCTTCACTGGCCTTGTTCGCCGCCTTGAGAACCGCCTGGTATTCGATGGCAGTGGGCACGATTTGGGCGGTGATGACGCCCGCCACAGCCAGCAGACCACCGACAAACAGGAGCCCCAAAAAAGACAGACCACGCTGCCTGGATTTGAACTGAACCATCTCGCATTCTCCTAATCAGTTGAACGAGCCGATGCGCTTCAAGCTGCTGAAGTTCATCCAGACAAAAAATGCTTTACCGACAATGTTTTTATCCGGCACAAAACCCCAGTAACGCGAGTCCAGCGAGTTGTCGCGGTTGTCGCCCATCATGAAGTAGTGGCCTGCAGGCACTTTGCACACCACGCCTTCAACACTGTAGCGGCAGTTTTGCTTGAAGGCAAAGTCGTCCGCGCCGGGAATAAAGGCGGGCCGGTCATCATCGTTGAGCAAACGGTGCTTTTGCTCACCCAGGGTTTCTTCAAACTGTTTGAAGTAACGCATGGCGTCTTCGTCGAAATACTCCGGCAAGGCGACGGTTTGAATCACCTGGCCATTGATGGTGAGACGCTTGTTCAGATAGGCCACCTCATCACCGGGGACGCCGACCACACGCTTGATGTAATCGAGGCTTGGTTTGGGTGGATAGCGGAACACCATCACATCGCCACGCTGCGGCGGCGTGCCTTCGCTTATCTTGGTATTGAGCACCGGCAGGCGCACACCGTAGTGAAACTTGTTGACCAGAATCAGGTCGCCCACCGTCAGGGTCGGAATCATGGAACCAGACGGAATCTTGAAGGGCTCGAACAGAAACGAGCGCAAGAAAAACACGGCGATGATCACCGGGAACAAGCCCGCCGTCCAGTCCAGCCACCAGGGCTGCGCCAGCAGGCGGCTTCTGGCCTCGGTGATATTCATGTCAACCTGGCTGATACCTTGTTTGACGAGTGCTTCGCGGCGCTTGATGGCATCCGCCTCCAGCAACGCCACCGCCTTCTGCCGCTGCGGCAGGAAGTAAAAGCGCTCGGCCAGCCAGTAAACCCCGGTCACCACCGTGGCCAGAAACAGCAACAAGGCAAAGTTGCCTTCGAGCATGCCAAGGTACCAGGCACCGGCGTAGCCGACGAAGGCCGCCAGAATAAAGGAGGTAAGAATCTGCATCAAGCATCCACCTGCAAAATCGCCAAAAATGCCTCTTGCGGCACGGACACCGATCCAATCTGTTTCATGCGTTTCTTACCTTCTTTTTGCTTGTCCAAAAGCTTGTGTTTACGCGAAATGTCGCCGCCATAGCACTTGGCGATCACGTTCTTGCGCATGGCTTTGATTGTCTCACGCGCAATTACGTTGGACCCGATCGCGGCCTGGATCGCCACGTCGTACATTTGCCGGGAGATGATCTCGCGCATTTTGGAAACCACCGCACGACCCCGGTATTGCGACTGGGAGCGGTGCACGATGATGGACAGCGCATCGACCTTGTCGCCATTGAGCAAAATATCAACCTTGACCACATCGGCGGCGCGGTACTCCTTGAACTCATAGTCCATCGACGCATAGCCGCGCGACACCGACTTGAGTTTGTCAAAAAAGTCCATGACGATCTCTGCCAGCGGCATTTCATAGGTGAGCATCACTTGCCGGCCGTGGTACGCCATATTCATCTGCACGCCGCGCTTCTGGTTGGCCAGCGTCATGACCGCACCCACGTAGTCTTGCGGCATGTACAAGTGCACGGTGACAATCGGTTCGCGCACCTCGTCAAGGCGGCCCTGATCGGGCATCTTGGATGGGTTCTCGACCATCTTGACCGTGCCATCCGCCTGCACCACCTGGTATTCCACGCTCGGTGCCGTGGTGATCAGGTCCTGGTCAAACTCGCGCTCCAGACGCTCCTGCACGATCTCCATGTGCAGCAGACCCAGAAAGCCACACCTGAAACCAAAACCCAGTGCCTGCGACACTTCAGGTTGATAGCGCAGTGAAGAGTCGTTGAGTTTGAGTTTTTCCAGGCTGTCACGCAGACTTTCATACTCGCTGGCCTCGGTCGGATAAAGGCCCGCAAACACCTGTGGCTGGATTTCCTTGAAACCCGGTAAGGGCTCGGTGGCCGTGAACGCGGCACCACCGGTACCGGCTTTGATCAGGGTAATGGTGTCACCCACCTTGGCCGCCTGCAGTTCGCGAATGCCGGCAATGATGTACCCGACCTCACCGGCCTCCAATGACTCGCGCGGTTCATTAGCGGGCGTAAAGACCCCCAGGCTGTCGGCGTTGTAGGTGGTGCCGGTGGCCATCATCTTGATGCGCTCACCCTTGGCCAGACGCCCATCGACCACACGCACCAGCATCACCACACCCACATACGTGTCGAACCAGCTGTCAACGATCATGGCCCGCAGTGCACCGGCCGGGTTGCCTCTGGGCGGCGGCATGCGAGCCACCACGGCTTCCAGGATTTCGTCAATGCCCATGCCGGTTTTGGCCGAGCACGCGATGGCATCAGTGGCATCAATGCCAATCACATCTTCAATTTCTATCTTGGCGTTATCCGGATCCGCATTGGGCAAGTCCATCTTGTTCAAGACCGGCACCACCTCCACCCCCAGATCAAGCGCGGTGTAGCAGTTGGCCACCGTTTGTGCTTCGACGCCCTGGCTGGCGTCCACCACCAGCAGTGCACCCTCACAGGCAGAGAGCGAGCGACTGACTTCATAGGAGAAGTCAACGTGCCCCGGTGTATCGATCAAATTGAGGTTGTAAATCTGGCCGTTCTGCGCTTTGTATTTGAGTGACGCCGTCTGCGCCTTGATGGTTATCCCGCGCTCTTTCTCGATGTCCATCGAGTCCAGCACCTGGGCCTCCATCTCCCTCTCTTGCAGACCCCCACAACGCTGGATCAAGCGATCTGCCAGGGTGGATTTGCCATGATCAATGTGCGCAATAATCGAAAAATTTCTGATGTGATTCATCAAGGGCGAGCTTCAAGTGACTGAATTAGAACGATGAGAGGCAAGAAAAAAGGGCACGTCAAGTTTTGACGCGCCCTGAACCAACAATCATTGGCAACTGCGATAGCTGGAAGTTCATTGTAGGTAAAAACCCCAGAACATACAGCCCAAAAAACAGTCAACATGAGTCGTTGCAGTGCAGCAACAAAATTTTATACACAGCTTATCAACATAATCGATAGGTCAACCTCTGGACAACTTGTGGGTGAACTGTGGATCATCTGTGTGTCCCTGTTCATTATCCCGCATCGTGGGGTCCAACCCCTTTGATATGCCTTTAAGCCCCAATTGTGTACTCTCATTCTAACCAAAACAGCCATAGTTAGAATTAAAAGTTAGTGAATGCAAACTTGGGCCGAACAAAAAGACGGGTAAAAAAAACATCAAACCCCTCCTTGAATTGGGGTCTTGCACCGCTTGCTTGCCTAACGCGCCGGTCGAATCACCGCATATTGCGCCCATTCGCCACGCCGCAAAAGAACGCTGACTGCTTTGTTCTTGTCAAGCTTTGCCAGCGCACTTTCGAATTCCTTGATGTTGGTAATCGCCACATTGGCAACAGCCACAATCACATCTCCCTCACGGATACCGGCGCGGGCAGCCGCATCGGTGGCGGCTTCGACCTTCACGCCACCTTTGACCTTGAGCTCTTTCTTTTGCGCATCAGTCAATTCGGCGACAGCCAATCCAAGCGCCTGCCCTGCACTGGATGCTTTGGGTTTTTCCACCTTCTCAACCGCTTTGGCTGGGACTTTGTCTGCTTCAATCTCCGCGATGGTGACCGTTAACTCTTTCTGGCTGCCACGACGAAACACAGTCAGGCTGCTTCGGGTACCCGGCTTGGTGCTACCCACCATGCGCGGCAAGTCACTGGACTTCTCGACCACCTTCCCTTCAAACTTGATAATGATGTCGCCTGCTTCCACGCCTGCTTTCTCGGCCGGCGATCCAGTCTCGACGCCGCGTACCAGCGCCCCCTGGGCCTTGCCCAAACCGATGGACTCCGCCACCTCTTTGGTCACCTGGTCAATTTGCACACCGATGCGCCCGCGCGAGACCCGACCCAACACGCGCAACTGCTCGCTGACGCGAAACGCTTCGTCCATCGGAATGGCAAACGAGATGCCCATAGAGCCACCCGAGCGCGAATAAATCTGGCTGTTGACGCCCACCACTTCGCCGCGCATGTTGATCAAGGGGCCGCCCGAATTGCCAGGATTGATAGCCACATCGGTCTGAATGAAGGGCAGATAGTCGCCCGTGTCGCGCTGCTTGGCACTCACAATACCGGCCGTCACGGTGTTGTCCAAGCCGAACGGTGACCCGATCGCCATCACCCATTCGCCAACTTTGAGTCGACCCACATCACCCACTTTGACAGCTGGCAGGCCAACGGCCTCGATCTTGACCAGCGCAATATCACTGCGCTTGTCCGCACCAATGATTTTGGCCTTGAACTCGCGTTTGTCAGTCAGCGTCACCAACACCTCGTCAGCGCCATCGACGACGTGGGCATTGGTCATGATGAGACCGTCCGCCGACAGGATGAAGCCGGAACCGACGCCACGCGGCTGCGAGTCTTCTGGTATCGGCGGATGATTCTTGGGCGGCGTCTGGTGCGGATTTTTCGGAACATTGGGCATATTCGGAATCGGCAACCCGAAACGACGGAAAAACTCCAGCATTTGTTCGTCCACACCACCGGAACCGTCAGATGGTGTCACCTTTTCAAGCGTGCGAATGTTCACCACCGATGGCCCCACTTGCTCCACCAGGTCGGTAAAGTCCGGCAAGGTGCGCACCTGAGCCATCGCCTGCGACACGGGCACCAGAACGACCGACGCCGTCAAAGCAAAAGCACTGGCGAGAACAAAAGAATGCAACTTCTTCCAATCGATATGAATCATCATCGACCTTTCTTCAATAAACAAACGGCTAATTAATGGAAACAGAGCTTCGATACGCTTCGGACATATAAGGTTTCATTTCTGCCGCTCAAGCCCCTGCGCAAAAGCCGCCAGGGTTTCGGTCGGAACTTCGCCAACAGCTGTGAGCCACCAGTCCCCCAAACGACGCGTCAGGGTGTGTGTGGCGCCCATGGCCTGGCTAGCTGGCTGGCCATGACGCCGGGCAACAAAGGGCTCGATAAAAAGCGAAACCGATGCGAGCCCGTCGGAAAAAATCCATTGCAAGGTGTGCTCATACTGACTTGGGGCGCTGCCCTTCACTGAGCGCTGGTAGCAGCTCATGGGCTGAAAACCAGGTACTACTTGCTTCAAAACCCAACCTTCAGCTTCGGCCGTGGTTTTACGCACCTGAGGCTTCTCAAGCTTATAGCCTTCGGTGTGGCTCATCATTTGCGCCAGCTTGTCCATGCTGACCGGTACGTCAAATTGCAAGTCGGAGAAAGCCGCCTGTTCCAGCACCTGCCCCCGCGCGTTCAGAGTTTGCAGTTTGACCATCAATCCGGTATCTTTCTCGATCCAGACCCGATAGCCAAAACGCAAGCTGTCGACCGGCTGCAGTTCCAATACATCGGCTTCAAAACCGGCCACCCGATCGCGGCCAAACTCGTGAACACGGTAATACTGCGCAATGGCAGCATTGTTTGCTTGCAGCAACTGCGGAAAAAGTCCCAATGACTCGCGCTTTTCTGCCAGCACCACCCGGTTCTCGGGCAAAAACGTCAGTACCTGGTCGTTGCGGCGAAACGTGGAGCGCGGCGCGCCCGTCAGCGACTCTACGCGCTCCATTTGCTGCATGCCATCACAGACATGCCAAATGCGGGCGCTTGACAAGCGCCCTCCCCCCGCAACCACAAATGTGCCCACATAGGCGCGCTGGCGCGACGCATCGTGCATGCGCTGCAACCAGTCGCTGACACTGCGCTCAGCGACGGGTCGGTCAACAGCCGCAGGCGCCGCAGCGGCAATCGTGGTCTGAGCCATTGCTGTGGCGCTCAGCACCATGAGCAGCAATCCAGCCATGTAACGGCTCAAGGGACACCTCCCTCAAACGTGGCGTTACGAAGAAACCCAGCCGGTCCCTGCAGCGCAGACGTGCCGCCAAATTGTTTGTGTGCCGCCAGCAGCGCATCAAGTTGCGGGTCGCGGATCATGCGCTGCGGCTCTGCACCGACGCCAGGCTGCGTTAACCCGACCTCGGGCTGGAGCGCCTGAACTGGCACCTGCACGAGCTGCCGCGCCCCGCCCGGATCGCCCCAGCCGCTGACAATTTGCCAGCCAATGAGCGCGACCGTCGACAAGGATGCCAAGCCAGCCAGCATTTTCCAGCGGAAGCGACCGTCGTTGGCGCTCCAATATTTTGAGCCATTCTGGACTCCAGCCACCGTCATACCTGGATCATTAGCTACCAATTCAGGAGCATTCACAGGGCGCACTTGCGGCGTCTCCTGCTGCAAGCGCAACTTCAGACTTTGCAGAAAATCAGCGTCGCGTGCACTCACCACCGGCTCACCCGAGCGCAACACATCGCCCACCAGATGATAGGTGTGCCAGGTGAGTCGGGCCTCTTCAGTCTGATTGACCCATTCGACCGTTCGCGCGAAATCCTCGTCGCGCAACTGTCCATCGGCCAGTGCCGATATCAATTCACGATTTTTCGCAACTTCTTGCATCATCAATTCCAGTTTTTTTACCCGTCTCAGCCTGTGATTTACCAGCGTTTGCTGGTCTGTCTTTCCAGCATTGGTTTCACAATGTCCGATATCGCTTCCCGAGCACGGAAAATCCGGGAACGAACGGTACCAATCGGGCAATCCATCACTTCCGAAATCTCTTCATAGCTCAAGCCTTCAATTTCGCGCAGAGTCAACGCTTGCCGCAAATCCTCTGGCAAAGCCTCGAGCGCGGCATCTACCGCCATGGCAACCTCCTTGGCAGCCAGCACCGACTCCGGCGTCTCACTGTCAATTGGTTCATTTCCAGCCCAAGAAGTTTCATCACCCTCATCATCTGATTTAAAGGCGTTCTCCGACACCGTGGGGTCACGCTTGAGTTCCATCAAGAATTTTTTGGCCGTGTTGACCGCAATGCGGTACAGCCAGGTGTAAAACTGGGCATCCCCGCGAAACTGGTGCAAGGCCTGATAGGCCCGAATGAAAGTCTCTTGGGCAATGTCTTCCACCAAATCCACATCACGCACCATGCGGCCAATCAGGCGTTGAATCCGGCGCTGGTACTTGATCACAAGCAATTCGTAGGCGTTCTGATCACCTGCGACAGCGCGCTCCACCAGCATCAGGTCGCTGTCAGTGGCCCCGGTCAGCGCTGGCAAGGTGGGTTTTGTGGAGTCTGCGCTCACAAGGTCACCGGTTCGACGTGTGAACGACGGCAGCGGCGCTTTGAGCGTGTCCCGCGCCACCACGAGAAAAGACAGCCCGGCGCAAAGCGTTCCAATGCGCCGCATCAAGTCGGCTTTCCGGCCAGAGCCAGAGGCGCTTGCCCGTGTCTGGGCGCAGGCTCAACAACAAAACAAACTGACCATCAAGATGTACCGTCAGCAGCACCGGGACCGACGCATCAGCGCCAGTCCAATGCCAGGCTTGTCCATCCCAACGCAAGATTCCTTGGGCACAACGGCGCCAAGCCACCGCTGCAGTTCCGCAAGCGCCCAACAGAACCCCGGCAAACAGCCATTGACGCCATCCGACAGCGTCGAGCTGTCGCAGCCAGAGCGCGCCCGTCAAGCAGGCGCCCAAACCCAGCCCCAGCAGCAGCCAACCCTGGAAACGCGAACGCCCCACCGGATAATTAACCGCTGGGGCGCTGTGCATGCTGGAATCAGTCAAATTGTAAAAATTGGGTGCAGTGCCAAGCAAACGTCAGGGCGCGCGCTTGAAAACAAGCGAGCCATTGGTACCACCAAACCCAAAGTTGTTTTTCAGGGCCACATCAATTTTCATGTCGCGCGCCGTATTGGCGCAGTAGTCCAGATCACACTCGGGATCCTGGTTGAAAATATTGGTGGTTGGTGGGCTCTTCTGGTGATACAGCGCCAGCACGGTAATGATGGACTCAAGGCCGCCAGCACCGCCCAGCAGGTGCCCGGTCATGGATTTGGTGGAGTTGACCACCGTCTTTTTCGCATGCTCGCCCAAGGCAGCCTTGATGGCATTGGTTTCGTTCAGGTCCCCCAACGGCGTGGAAGTCCCATGGGCATTCAAATAATCAACTTGATCGGCGTTGACCCCGGCGTTGCGCATGGCATTTAGCATGGCGCGGCGTGGACCATCCATGTTGGGGGCGGTCATGTGGCCGGCATCGGCGCTCATGCCAAAACCAGCCAGCTCGGCGTAGATCCTGGCACCGCGGGCCTTGGCGTGTTCGTACTCTTCGAGCACCATCACGCCGGCACCTTCACCCAAAACAAAGCCATCCCGATCCCGGTCCCACGGGCGAGAGGCCGTTTGGGGGTCATCGTTGCGGGTGCTCAAAGCCCGCATGGCGGCAAAGCCACCAACACCCAAGGCAGACACCGCGGCTTCAGAGCCACCCGCCACCATGACGTCGGCATCGCCATATTCAATCATGCGACCGGCTTCACCAATGCAGTGCAGGCCGGTCGTGCAAGCCGAGACAATGGCCATATTGGGCCCTTTGAAACCACAACGAATCGCCACATGGCCGGCGATCATGTTGACGATCGTGGACGGCACAAAAAATGGGGAGATACGGCGCGCGCCCCGGTTGACGAACTCGGTGTGCATGTCCTCGATCATTGGCAAGCCGCCAATGCCTGAACCGATCAAACAGCCGATGCGCACTGCCAGTTCCTCTGCCAGCGCTTCGCCGGTGGGCAGGCCGGCATCGGCCACGGCCTGACTCGCCGCCGCGATACCGAAGTGAATAAAGGTATCCATCGTGCGCGCCTCTTTGCTGCCGATGTAAGACCCCAGATCAAAGCCTTTGACTTCACCCGCAATTTTGCAGGCAAAACTGGAGGCATCAAACTTGGTAATGAGTTCAATGCCGGATTTTCCGGCCAGCAGGTTCGCCCACGCGTCAGCCACCGTGTTGCCCACGGGACTGACACACCCCAAACCTGTTACTACAACGCGACGACGGGACATAAAAATTTTCAGCCAGTAGTTTAGCTAAGGAAGGCCGCCAGCAGCGGCATGAAACCAGTCTTGCAGACTGGCGCCAAAGCAGCCCAGTCCGTCAGAGCAAGCGCAACGACGCTTTAGCACGTCGCCAGCAGAGCTCCTTACGCTTTTTTGTGTGTATTGGCGTAATCAATGGCGTTTTGCACTGTCGTAATTTTTTCGGCGTCTTCATCCGGAATTTCTATGCCGAACTCATCTTCCAGGGCCATCACCAACTCCACTGTGTCAAGCGAATCAGCCCCCAGATCGGCCACAAAGGCTTTTTCACTGGTGACTTGTGCTTCTTCCACACCGAGTTGTTCGGCAATGATTTTCTTAACGCGTGCTTCAATATCGCTCATGGGTTCACTCAGAGTGTTGTAAATTAATCCGCGATTCTAGCCGGGCGCAGGGCTGATACCCCAATCCGGCTGCCGAGCGGATAAATCGGCTTACATCTTACATGTACATGCCACCATTGACATGCAATTCCTGCCCGGTCACGTAGCCCGCTTGCGGTGAAGCCAGGTAGACCACCGCGTGGGCGATGTCAGAGGGTTGGCCGAGTTGCCCCAGCGGGATTTGGCTCACCAGTGCTTTTTTCTGCTCTTCCTGCAAGCTGGCGGTCATGTCGGTTTCGATAAAACCGGGTGCCACGCAATTGACCGTGATGGAACGCGAACCCAGCTCTCGGGCCAGCGCGCGGGTCATGCCGGCCACGCCCGCCTTGGCGGCGGCGTAGTTGGCCTGCCCCGGGTTGCCTGAGGCACCCACCACGGAGGTGATGCTGATGATGCGGCCATAACGCTGCTTCATCATGGTGCGCATGACGGCACGGCTCATGCGAAATACCGCTTTGAGGTTGGTGTCCAGCACGGCATCCCACTCGTCGTCTTTCATCCGCATGGCCAGGTTGTCGCGCGTGATACCGGCGTTGTTCACCAGCACCTGCAAGCCGCCATGCTCCTTGACAATTTCACCAATCAAAACTTCGGCCGCCTGCGCATCGTTGACGTTCAAAGTCTTGCCGCTGCACCCGGGGAAAGCCGCCAGGGCTTGCCCAATTTTTGCGGCTCCGTCGTCGCTCGTCGCCGTACCAATGACCTTCAACCCCTGTTTTGCCAACTCCAGGGCAATGGCGGCACCAATGCCACGCGACGCACCCGTCACCAAAGCGACCTGCCCGTCAAATTTGATATCAGTCATGCGGCACCCAAAAGTAATTTCTTAAGCTCAACCAGGCTGGCTGGATCTGACAGCGCGATGGCGTTCAAGTCCGGGTCGATGCGTTTAACGGTGCCGACCAGCACCTTGCCGGGACCGCATTCCACAAGGGTAGTCAATCCACGAGCCTTGAGTGCCTGGATGCACTCAACCCAGCGCACCGGCCCGAAGGCCTGACGGTACAAGGCATCGCGAATCCGATCAGCATCAACCTCGACGGCGACATCCACATTGTTGATGAGCGCAATCTGGGGCGCCAAAAAGTCGACCGATTTCAATTTTTCTTTGAGTCTTGTCGCGGCCGGCTTCATCAAACTGGAATGAAAAGGCGCTGACACGGGCAGCGACAGGGCCCGCTTGGCGCCCTTGGCCTTTAACACCACACAGGCTCTTTCAACGGCTGCTTTCGTACCGGCAATGACCGTCTGCAGAGGGTCATTGAAATTGACGGCTTCCACTACTTCATCCAATGTTTCGCCCAACTCCTTGGTGACCTCTGCACAGCCCGCTATGACTTTTGCAGAATCCAAGCCAAGAATGGCGGCCATGGCGCCCACGCCGACAGGCACCGCATCCTGCATGGCCTGGGCCCGAAAGCGCACCAACGGGGCGGCCTGAGTCAGTGTCAGCACACCGGCAGCCACCAGCGCCGAGTATTCGCCCAACGAATGCCCCGCCACAGCGGATGGCGCAGCGCCGGTCTCGGTCATCCAGACACGGTACGCGGCCACCCCTGCCACCAACATCACCGGCTGGGTATTCGTCGTCAGGGCCAGCGCTTCCTTGGGACCGCTCCGGATGAGCTTTGCAACATCTTCACCCAAGGCATCGGAGGCTTCCTGGAGCGTTTCCAACACCACCGGATGATCACCCCAAGCGTCAAGCATACCCAGGGACTGGGACCCTTGGCCGGGAAAAACAAAAGCGAAAGCTTGCATGCTGTTTTGGCTAATATTAGGACTAAATGAGGCTATAGCCCCCGTTCTTGCTTCAAGATATGCTACAAATTCAGTAGCACAGCACCCCAGGTAAATCCGCCGCCCACCCCTTCCAGCAGCAGCAGTTCACCCGCTTTGACCTTGCCGCTACGCACCGCCGCATCAAGCGCCAGGGGAATGGACGCCGCGGAGGTATTGCCATGCTGGTCAACCGTGACGACGACTTTATCCATCGACAGTTTGAGTTTTCTGGCGCTGCTCTGCATGATGCGAATATTAGCCTGATGAGGAATCAGCCAGTCAATATCGGCCGCTGTCTTGCCCGCCTTGGCCAGAACGGCGCGGGCGGCTTCATCCAGCACGCCCACCGCCAGCTTGAACACGGCCGGGCCATCCATCTGCAGCAACGGGGCGCCCAGCACATTGCCACCCGAGACGTGACCCGGTACACACAGAATGCCAACATGCTTGCCGTCCGCATGCAAGTCACTGGCGAGAATACCGGGGGTGTCGGACGCTTCCAGCACCACGGCGCCAGCGCCATCACCGAACAGCACACACGTGGTCCGGTCCTTGAAATCGAGAATACGTGAAAAGACTTCTGCGCCAATCACCAGCGCTTTCTTGGCAGCGCCGGTCTTGATCATTGCGTCGGCAATGCTCAAAGCGTAAATAAAACCGCTGCAGACAGCCTGCACGTCGAACGCCGGGCAACCATTGGCTCCCAGCTTGTCCTGCAATATACAAGCGGTTGAGGGGAACACCATATCGGGCGTGGAGGTGGCGACGATGATGAGGTCAATATCTTGGGCCTTTGCCCCCGCAGCCTGCAAAGCCCGGCGCGCGGCTTCAAGGCCCAGATCGCTGCTGCAAACCTCCGGCGCAGCAAAATGACGCGCTCGAATGCCGGTGCGCTCAACAATCCAGTCGTCCGAAGTTTCAACACCTTGCGTGGCAAGTTCTGCCGCCAGATCGGAATTGGTCAGTCGACGGGGCGGCAGATAACTGCCAGTTCCAGTGATACGTGAATAGAGTTTCATTGATCAGACGGGTACGGCCGCGCCGGATGGCACGGATCTCCCACTGGCTCCCCATAGGGGGGCCGCGTGGGCAATCCGGGCTTGAACACGGTCTAGCAGGTTGTTCCGGGCCGCATCATACGCGCGCGTCAAAGCATATTCAAACGCCAACTCATCGGCGGAGCCGTGGCTTTTGAAGACCAGACCGCGCAGGCCCAGCAAAGCACCGCCATTATAGCGACGATGATCCATACGCTTTTTAAGCGCCGATATGATGGGATAGGCAGCAATTGCCGCAAATTTTGTGAAAATACTGCGAGAGAATTCCATTTTCAAAAAATCAACGATCATCGTCGCCAAGCCCTCGCTGGCTTTCAAGGCAACGTTGCCAACGAAACCATCACACACCACAATGTCAGCAGTTCCCTTGAAAATGTCGTTGCCCTCGACATTGCCATAAAAATTCAAATCCCCCGCTTTGGAGGCAGATCGAAGCAGCTCACCCGCTTTTTTTATGACCTCATTACCTTTAATTGCTTCTTCGCCAATATTAAGCAGGCCGACGCTAGGACTGTCCTTGCCGTTCAAGACCGATACCAGGGCGGAGCCCATCATCGCGAACTGCAGCAAGTGCTCAGCTGAACAATCGACATTGGCCCCCATGTCCAGCACGGTCGTTGCTTCACCTTTGGCATTGGGAATCTGGCCAGCGATGGCTGGGCGGTCGATGCCATCCAGGGTTTTGAGCAAATAGCGCGAGATGGCCATTAACGCAGCGGTGTTGCCGGCCGACACCGCCGCCTGTGCAGCGCCATCCTTGACCTGCTGGATAGCAACCCGCATGGAAGAATCTTTCTTGCGCCTAAGAGCGACTTCAAGCGGATCATCCATACTGACGACTTCACTGGCCGCGACCGTTTTGGCGCGCTGATGGGAAAATGCGCCCAGACTCTCAGGCCGCCCGACCAGCAACAACTGCGCGTCGGCGTGACGATCCAGAAAATGACGGCAAGCAGGCAGCGTGACGCGCGGGCCATGATCGCCCCCCATACAGTCGACAGCGATAGTGATCATGACAAGCTAGCCCACCCAAGCAAATGAAATCCGGTTACCAGGCGCATTAAAACAAAGGCCCGAGGCTACAAACATAGCAGCCTCGGGCCTTGGTTAAGAAAAAACGATCAGGCTTCTGACTTGGTCTTGAGAACCTGGCGACCACGATAAAAGCCATTGGGGCTGATGTGGTGACGCAGATGGGTTTCGCCCGTGGTGGACTCAACGGCAATACCCGGCACGACCAAGGCATTGTGCGCACGGTGCATGCCGCGCTTGGAGGGTGACTTTTTGTTTTGTTGAACGGCCATGATCGGCTCCTTGGCAGGTGTGTTGCGAACGCTGCAACAACTTGGGTTAGTGGAACACGCGTTTGTTTGATCCGCGCGAAGCCTCAAATTATAGCCTACCTTACCGTTTCAACTGCCTTTGCCGCTGCGGAGCTTGGCCAACACCGAGAAAGGATTGACCTTTTCGGTGGACTCTGACTCAAAACCCGGATCTACAGCCGTCAGCTTAAGCGCCACCGGACATGTTTCATGACGGGGAATCACCGGCAACGCCATCAACACCTCGTCTTCGATCAGATCAGCCAGGTTGAAGTCACGGCTCAAAACCAGCACATCTTCGTCGGCCTCCTCGTCCTGTGCTTCAGCCGCTTCTTCACTTCCAACAAAGCGGAAAGACCGGCTAACACATACAGCAATATCCACCGGCCCCAGACAACGCTGGCAAATCAGGGGCAGACTGGCATCAACCGTCAAATGCAGCCAGATCTGCTCGGCGCCCGCTTCGTCGCGGCGCAACTCGCCGCGCGCAGCCCAGTTAATTAGCCGATCAACACCCTGCCCCTGGGTTTCCTTAGTCAATCGCTCGTATTTTGATAGCAAATCATGTCCGGTGATCGCACTCGCGGCTTGCGCAAACACCTTGACATCCAAATGGGTAGGGGCTGACTCTTGTTTCATGCCCGCAGTGTAAGAGAATCACGGCATGTCTGAACCTATCCAACGCAAACTCATCCTGGGCTCCACATCGCCCTACCGCCGCGAACTGCTGGCGCGGCTGCGCATTCCATTCGAAGTCGCCGCGCCCGATGTCGATGAATCAGCACGGGCTGGCGAAACACCGCAACAGCTGGCCTGTCGCCTGGCCATGGCCAAGGCCCGTGCCGTGGCCGCGCAATTTCCGTCCTGCGTCGTGGTTGGCTCGGATCAGGTGGCCGAGCTGGACGGCCAGGCCCTTGGCAAGCCCGGCAACCATGCGCGCGCGGTTGCCCAGTTGCAGCAAATGCGTGGCAAGTCCGTGATTTTCCAGACTGCAGTGGCAGTGGTCTGCGTTGAGACCGGTTTTGCGCAGATGGATCTGGCCCAGGTCAAAGTCAACTTTCGCCAGCTCTCGGATGCCGAAATCGAAGCTTACCTGCGCGCGGAGACGCCCTATGACTGCGCGGGCAGCGCCAAGAGCGAAGGTCTTGGCATCGCTTTGCTCGATAGTATTGACAACGACGACCCGACGGCCCTGGTGGGACTGCCGATGATCCGCACCTGCCGGATGATTCAAGCCGCAGGCATCAAGGTGCTGGGCGCATGACAACAACACCGACCAAGCCCACGCAAGTTAGCAGCGGCAAACTCTACCTGGTACCTGCGCCGCTGGACTTCGGCTGCGCCAGCGAAGTCAACCTGGAAAATACCATGCCCCAGGGCACCCTGGCGGTGGCCGCACGGCTCCAGTATTGGGTCTGTGAAAACGCCAAATCAGCTCGCGCCTACTTGAAACGAGTGAATGAAATCACACCACTGAGCGTCCCGCTGCAGGCCCTGCACATTCAAGAACTGCCTCGCGAAGTGCATAAGAAAGGCGATCACACCGGCAACTTTGACGCGCGTCATCTGCTCGACGCTGCAGGCCAAGGCCATGACGTGGGGCTGGTCAGCGAAGCCGGCATGCCGGCCGTGGCGGACCCGGGCTCCTCGGTGGTGCGCGCCGCCCATGATCTGGGGATCGAAGTTGTGCCGCTCACCGGCCCGGTTTCATTGTTGCTGGCACTGGCCGCCAGCGGGCTCAACGGCCAGAATTTTGCCTTTGTGGGCTACCTGCCGCAAGACGCTGCGGAGCGTGCCCAGCGCGTGCGCGAGTTGGAATCACTGGCATTAAAAACCGGGCAGACCCAGTTGTTTATTGAAACACCCTACCGCAACGCGGCCATGCTGCAGACGCTGCTGCAGACACTGCAGCACAACACGCGGCTGGCAGTGTGCAGTGGCCTCACCTTGAGCCGGGGCGTGTGTCGCAGCGAAACCATCAAAAACTGGCGGCAAAAATCCTCGCCGCTGGACAATTCGACGCCAGCGGTGTTCGCGCTGGGTCGTTGACAACGCTGCGCAGATTCAGCGCAGCGTCGGCGTCGACTGAATCGCCCGCACCGCGCCCTGGCCAATAGAGGCGCCAAACCGTTTGACCAGACGCTCTGCGACATTTTCACGTCGGGTGTAATCAATGATGTCTTCGGCTTTGACCACTTCACGCGCGACAAAGTCAAGGTTGCCGAACTGGTCCGCCAGTCCGAGTTCAATCGCCTGCTGGCCGCTCCAGAACAGGCCACTAAAGGTCTCAGGGGTTTCCTTGAGCCGGGTGCCGCGCCCAGCCTTGACAACGTCGATGAACTGTTGGTGAATCTGGTTCAGCATGGCTTGGGCAAAAACGCGCTGCTTCTCGGTTTGCGGACTGAACGGGTCTAAAAAACCCTTGTTTTCGCCCGCCGTCATGAGACGCCTCTCGACACCCAGTTTTTCCATCAAACCCGTAAAGCCGAAACCATCCATCAACACGCCAATGCTGCCGACGATACTGGCCTTGTCGACGTAAATCTTGTCAGCCGCAACGGCGATGTAATAAGCCGCCGACGCACATGTTTCTTCAACCACGGCGTAGACCGGCTTATTGTGCTTGGCTTTGAGGCGATGCAGTTCATCGTTGATGATGCCCGCTTGTACCGGGCTGCCACCCGGCGAATTGATCAACAGCACCACCGCCTGGGCTCCGGCGTCTTCAAAGGCATCCCGCAAAGAAGCAACAATCGCGTCCGCGCTGGCGTCAGCGCCAGACGCAATTTCGCCTTTGATCTCAACGACGGCCGTGTGCGGCTTCAAGGCGGCACGGGACGCCCCATTTTGACTGATGACCAGCCACGCCACAATAATAAAAAATGCCAACCAGGCCAGCCTTATAAAAGTGCGCCAGCGGCGCGCCAAACGCTGCTCGGTCAGTGACGCAAATGCCAGCTTTTCCAGCGTCGCGCGCTCCCAACCCGGGCTGCCAGACGCCGCATCTTCTCCACCTATTTTGGTAGCATACTTCTCACCATGGACGGGGGCTGCAGCCTGATTTGGCTCTAAATTCTCAGGCGTGGTCGAAACTGACACTTCGGCAGTTTTGTCAGGGTTGTTGGGTTCAGTCATTTAAAACTCTAGGGGTTTGAGATTAGGGGCAGTATGCCAGTGCACGACGCCGTCAAGCTCGGACGTTCCAATTTTGATCAGGCCGCCCCGGCACGGACCCATACGACAGTGGCCGGTCTGGGGGGCGTAAATGGCACCATGCGTGGAACACATCAGCCAGTGGCCCGTACTGTCAAAAAAATGGTTGGGCTGGTAATCCATCTCCATCGGCACATGCGAACATTGATTCAAGTAGGCATAGACCTGACCTTGGTAACGGATCGCAAAGCCGCGGCCGCTGCGGCCGCAATAAATCACTTCAAACGGCACGCCTTCGCCACTGTTAAGTAAATCAGCTGAAGGGCACAGGGGAATCAATTGCTCCATGCGGGGGACTCAAACATATCAGGCATTGTCCAGCAACCAGCGGTGCAAACTGCCCACCGAATGGGCAATGAAGCGGGGCTGCAGGGCGACAAACGCCTCAGGCTCATGGGCGCCGTAACTCACTGCCACGCTGGCGCAACCCGCGTTAAGTGCCATCTGCAGATCATGCGTGGTGTCACCAATCATCAGCGTGCGCTCAGGTGCCACATCAAACTCCCGCATCAACTCGTGCAACATGCGGGGGTCGGGCTTGCCCGCCGTTTCATCTGCCGTCCGCGACGCGTCGAACAAGCCTTTGAGTTCCACCGCCTGCAAAGCGTCGTTCAGGCCGCGCCGACTCTTGCCGGTGGCCACGGTCAACCAGTGCTGGCGCGCCTTCAAATCGGCCAGCAGCGACAACACGCCCTCAAACAGGCTGATGTCGCTTTGATGGGACAGGTAATGGTGGCGGTAGCGCGCCCCCAGCTGGGGGTATTTATCCACTGGCACGTCCGGCGCCGCGTGCGCCAAGGCCTCCATCAAGCCCATGCCGATCACGTAGGCGGCATCCTTGTCGCTCGGCACCGCGCCGCCCACGTCGCGCACGGCGTTTTGAATGCAACGCGTGATGATGGCGGTGGAATCAAACAAGGTACCGTCCCAGTCGAAGGCGATCAAGTCGAACTGGCGGACTCTGGCAATCTCAGGATGAAGAAGGTGCGGCATGGTCGGAAAAAGCCTCAAGTTCAGTCGGTAGGGGCGCCAGCAGTTCCATTCGCTCGCCGCTGGCGGGATGGTTGAACTGCAAGCGCCAGGCATGCAAAAACATGCGTTTGAGGCCGGGCCGGGGCCCGGACTGCAGTAATTTCTTATTCAGCCCAAAGTCGCCATATTTATCGTCACCTGCAATCGGATAGCCCTCGCTGGCAAGATGAACCCGGATCTGATGCGTGCGCCCGGTCTTGATAGTGACTTCAAGCAAGGTAAAACTGGTCGCCGTCGTCTCCCTGACTTTCACCAGCGTCACCGACGGCATGCCGTTGGGATCATCCCGGGACACCACCTTGACGCGCCGTTCGCCCTCGCCCGCACTGCCGTCCTTGCCTGGCAGCAGGTATTTATAGAGCGGCTTGTCCAGCACTTTTCGGTTGGCTGGCCAGTGCCCTGCCACCAAGGCCAGATAGGTCTTGCCGGTTTCGCGCTCGCGAAACTGGCTTTGCAGCCGGGTCAACGCGCTGCGCTTTTTCGCAATCAACAAAATGCCGCTGGTGTCCCGGTCCAGGCGGTGCACCAGTTCCAGAAATTTGGCCTCGGGCCTGGCCATGCGCAATTGTTCGATCACGCCAAAACTCACGCCCGAACCACCGTGCACGGCCACGCCGGCCGGTTTGTCAATCACCAGCAGTTGCTCATCTTCAAACAAAATGGGAAAGTCGCGCGCCGGCGCTCCATGGGCCATGGCTTGTGTCATGGCCTCGGCCTTTTCCGCCACCCGCTCGGAAATTCGCAGCGGCGGCAAACGCACGGTATCACCCGCCGCCAACCGTGCATCGGCAGAGGCCCGACCTTTGTTCACCCTGACTTCACCACTGCGAATGATGCGGTAGACATGGGTTTTCGGTACACCCTTGAGGTGACGCATCAGGAAATTATCCAGGCGCTGCCCAGCCGCGTCTTCGTCGACGCGTATCGTTGTAGCCTGAGGTGCCGGTGGGACTGGATTGCCCCCTATAATGTGTTTCACTAGCGAAGAGCTGTAAGTGGTTGATTTAACGAGAAGTTAATTCATGACTGACGTGGAGTTTAGTTCACCAGCACTCAACAGCACCGCCAGAAGGTCGATACCGCCGATTGCCAATGCACGCAAACCGCAAGCCAGATGCTTGCAGTGGCCTGCAGGACAAACGGTCAAGACGACGCTTTGGAACCCTGATACGGAATACCCCAAGATCACAGACAGCTTTGCCTGTGATCGGAATGAAACGAGATGTTTGTGTTGTTGAGCCTGATTCAAAATTGCCTGGGGCGCGTTTGCGCGCCGCGTTTTGGCATGAATTGGCCGTCAGCGCCCACACAATGGGCGCATAGAGCTATTTATTTAGTAGCAAATTCACAATCCAGACAACCCGTTCCCCTCCACGCGCCTACACCAGAACTTTTTGTTTGAGTCCTGGTTCTCCGGCAATTCCTCCTCAATTCGAAGCGTCAGTTCCGGTATCAATGGCTCGTCAAGAGCTTATTTGTTATTTGAATTGAAGGAATGCTACCCATGAAACGGATGCTGATTAACGCCACGCAGGCTGAAGAACGCCGCCTGGCCATTGTCGACGGACAAAAACTCCTCGACTACGAGATTGAAATCGAAGGTTGCGAACAACGCAAGGGCAACATCTACAAGGCCGTCGTCACCCGCGTCGAGCCGTCGCTGGAAGCCTGTTTTGTCGATTACGGTGAAGACCGTCATGGCTTTCTGCCATTCAAGGAAATTTCCCGGCAGTATTTTCAACCCGGCGTGGCCGTCGGCCAGGCACGCATCCAGGATGCCATCCGTGAAGGCCAGGAACTGCTGGTGCAAGTGGAAAAGGAAGAGCGCGGCAACAAAGGCGCTGCCCTGACCACCTTCGTGTCGCTCGCTGGCCGCTACGTGGTGCTGATGCCCAATAACCCACGCGGAGGCGGTGTCTCACGCCGCATTGAAGGCGAAGACCGGGCCGACCTGAAAGAGGCCCTCGATCAGCTTGAATACCCCAACGGGATGAGCATCATTGCCCGCACCGCCGGCATTGGCCGCAGTGCGCCCGAGTTGCAATGGGACCTGAACTACCTGCTTAAATTGTGGGCCGCCATTGATGGCGCCGCCAAGGGTGCCAAGGGCGCCTTCCTGATTTACCAGGAATCGTCTTTGGTGATCCGCGCCATTCGTGATTACTTCAACAACGACATCGGCGACATCCTGATCGACACCGACGACGTGTTTGACCAGGCCCAGCAATTCATGGCCCACGTGATGCCCGAGCACGCCGACCGCGTCAAGCGCTACCGCGATGATGCACCGCTGTTCAGCCGTTTCCAGATCGAGCACCAGATCGAATCGGCCTACGCCCGCACCGTGCAATTGCCCAGCGGCGGCGCCATTGTGATTGACCACACCGAAGCGCTGGTGTCGGTGGACGTCAACTCGGCACGCGCCATCAAAGGCAGCGACATCGAAGAAACTGCCACCCGCACCAATTTGGAAGCGGCTGAAGAAGTGGCACGCCAGATGCGCCTGCGGGACTTGGGTGGCCTGATCGTGATCGACTTTATCGACATGGAAGAAAGCCGCAACCGCCGCGACGTGGAAAACCGCCTGCGTGACTCGCTGCGGCAAGACCGCGCCCGTGTGCAGTTTGCCACCATCAGCAAATTTGGTCTGATGGAGATGAGCCGCCAGCGGCTGCGCCCCGCCTTGTCAGAGGGCGCCTCCATTCCCTGCCCGCGTTGCGGCGGCTCCGGCCACATCCGTGACACGGAATCCAGTGCATTGCAGATCTTGCGCATCATCCAGGAAGAGTCTCTGAAAGACAACACGGCTTCGGTGCTGTGCCAGGTCCCGGTTGAGGTTGCCTCCTTCTTGCTTAATGAAAAACGGGCCGAGATTGCAAAAATTGAACTCAAGCAACGCATCAACGTCCTGATGGTGCCCAACAAGACACTGGAAACCCCCAACTACAAGCTGGAGCGTCTCAAGCATGACGACCCGCGCCTGGACAACATCGAATCCAGCTACAAGTTGGCCGATCAGATGGAAGACGCCACGGCGGTGACACGCCGCTCGCAGGAACCCACCAACAAGCAGACGCCGATCATCAAAGGCGTTTTGCCCGATGCCCCGGCGCCTGTTGCACCGCCCCGGCCCGAGCCCGTCAAGCCAGCGGTCGCCGCGCGCACGGCACCCAGGCCCGTACCTGCATCCGTGGCCCCAGTGCCACCGGTAGAAGGTGGTTTCTTTGGCTGGCTCAAGCGGCTGTTTGCGCCCGAAGCAACGCCTGTTGTCCCCGCGCAACCCAAGGCAGACTCGGCCCAGGCCGACAAGCGCGAAGAACGCCCGAGCCGCGAAGGCGCCCGTCGTGGCGAACCCCGAAGCGACGGTCGCGACGAAGGTCGTGGCGGCAGAGGTGGCCGCGGCGGACGTGGTGACGGACGTGGTGACGGACGTGGTGACGGACGTGGTGACGGACGTGGTGACGGACGTGGCGGCAGAACCGGTCGCGGTGAGCGTCCAGCGTCTGGCCCGCGTGAGCGTTTCGACGGCGAAGGCAGACCCGCCGCGATGGATACGGGCGCCAGCCAAGTGCAGACGTCACTCAACGGGACAGGCCAGGAAGCATCCCGGACGGAACCAGGGCAAGAGCGCCCAGCGCGCAATTCGGAACGGGGTGGCCGTGGCGGCCGCGGTGGTCGCGGCCGCAGCGAGCGAGTCGACGGCGTCGAGTCAACCAGTCCCGCTGAACGCGAAGAGCTCCGGCCCGACCTGCGCAACGAGCGTCGTCCCGAACGCAACCGTCGGCCTGACGCCAACGTTGCTAACGTCCCCAGCGACGCGTTCAACCAAGAGTCCAACCGCACCGATGTCTTATTAGCCGTCTCGCGCGAGAATGTTGCCGACCTCGAACCAGGCCTTGCCGCTCAGGCGACGGAGCGTCCCGAGGGCACGCCAACGCGTGAAAAGCGCAGCCGTGACCGCTATGGCCGGGATCGTGCACCTCGCGGTGAGCGCCCCGAACAAGGGGAGCGTCAGGACCAGCCATCGCGCGACAGCCAGCCTTCAGCAGAACCGTCGGCGCAAGAGCCCCGCAAGTCCTACTTTACGGCCAGCCCTGAAGCAGCCGCGACCCCGGCGGAACCGACCCCGGTTGCGGCAACGCCAGCCGCAGCGCCGGCAGCAATCCCTGTCGCTGTGTCATCTGCCGCGCCGGAGCCCGTGGCAACACCGGTCACCGTGTCCATGGTCGCGGCCCCAGCGGCTGAGCCTGTGGCAGCGGCAGCAGCCATGCCCAGGCTTGAGCAGTTTGAGTTGCCACTGGGCGAGTTGGTCCAGGTGGCCCAGAGCTCCGGCCTGAGCTGGGTCAACTCAGACCCTGAAAAGATTGCAGCGGTCCAGGCGGCCATCGCGGCCGAACCAAAACCAGTTCACGTGCCCCGTGAACGCCCTGCAGTGGTAAAAGTTGAGGGTGGACCACTGGTTTTAGTGGAAACCAAACGCGATTTGCGTAACATGACGCTGCCCTTTGAAGAAAAGGAACCTCAGTAAATCGACTTGCCGCCCCTCGGGGCAGCCACAAAAAAGGGCACGTCAAGTGCCCTTTTTTTACGCCCCACCTTTGTCAAGAAATGTCGACTGCCCCCACCTTGGGCGCGTCTCCAAAGTAGCCTCGACGCACCAAGCCGATATGACTGCACACTTTATTGCCGCCGCTTCGCTGCGCAAAATCGACTGCACGCTCTGTTTTTTCCAGCGCGCTGCTGGGTGAATCATCCGCCAGCACATTGGTAAAACCGCAACTCACCGTAACCCGGCCGACCTTCGGAAAATTGAACTTTTCAACACTGACACGAAAACGCTCAAAGGCAGCCAGCACCAAGGCCTCGTCGGGGCAATGCATCAACACACCAAAATGCTCACCGCCAAAGCGGTAAAGGCGATCGTAAGTGCGAAATGTGTTGTTCATCACACGAGCTACCAGCAGCAGCACTTCTTCGGCGATCAGATGACCATGCTTCTCGCCGACCTGTTCAAAGTTGTCAACAATGGCCGAGCCAAGCCAGTAATTAGCCGGCACCCGATGGCGACGCTCCTGATCCAGTCCTTTGGGAGAGCCCGCCGTTCGGGCCTCACCGGCGAGACCGTCAAGCTCTTCCAGCACCGCACTGTAAAAAGCATCATCCAGGGATTTACGGTTGAGCAGGCCGGTCAGAGCATCGCGGTCGCTGTACTCCAGCAAGGTATACATGTTGCGGTAAATACGGCGCAATTGCTCGACCATCAGAAGATGTTCTGCGGCCAAGGTCGAATCCGAGTGAAGTTCGATAACGCCCGCATCATCCTTGCGTGAATCAGAAAACAGGGGGAGCATGTAAATGCGCGGACCCTCGTCTCCAGCCCATGCTATTTCGATCATTTCACGGCCCAACAGACACTTCAGGCGATCCGTCGCATCGTTCAGGCGGGCCAATGTCAAGAAGTCAACCCGCATCGGATCAACGACTTTGCCGCCGCCCCTGGCGTCGAGCCGCGCCACCTCCAGCCAGCGCTGTTCAGCCTCCTCACTCATCACGCGTGCAATGACGATGCGCTGAATCGGCAACAGATCAATCAGCGCCTTGGAGAGCGTGAGTTCCAGCAAATCCCGATCCCGATGGTCGGTCAGCTTGAGAATGTGTTCGATCAAGGTGCTCATAGGTCTCGCATAATAGTCCCGAACACCAGGGGCGTCACGCGCTTGCTGCCGCCTTGGCCGCGTTTTTCCAGGCTTGCGTGGCCGCCACTACGTCGCCCCGTTGATCCGCCAAGTCGGCCAACGCGGCCCAGGCGTTTCTGGCCAGACCGGCGTCCTGCAACTTGGGCAGTGCGTGTTGCAACAACTGCTGGGCTTTGCCCCACAGCTGCAGTCGCATACAGGTCATGCCCGCGAGATATTGCAGATTTGCGTCGGCTGGATCAGCCAGTTGGGCCTGTTCGATGCGGGTCAGCCAGGGCGCTTCTGGTGCACCGGACGCCATTGCAAAGCTGCTTTCCAATGCCCGAATGAGACTGATGCGCTGGGCTTCTGTCAATGCTCCCGGCTGTGCCAGCATGTGATCCCAGACCGGCAGCAGCCAGTTGCGGGCCAGCTCGATATCGCCGCCCACTTTCAGCATCCGGCTGCTGGCCTCAATGGCGACCTCGGGCATCAGGCGTTCTGCCTCGTCGAGTTGACGCCACACCGTTTGCAGCTGATCCGGGTCATACGCGGTCAGCACCAGGTCTAGCGCCAGACTGCGCAAGATTCCGGGTGCCGCGACGTCGGAAAATGCACGATGTTTGGCCAGCAAGCGGGCAGTTTCCAGCGCCAGCTGCGTCTGGCGTGCCATCCGCGCAGCCTGCAAGCGCAGACGCAGGGCCAGGGTGCGCCGGGAGGCGCCTTGCGGCAGATCGTTCAGCCACTGCAGCGCGCTTTGGGCATCGTGGTCTTCCAGCGCCCAACGGGCTGCCCGCAGTTGCACCCCTTCACGGGTTTCCTGCGCATCGCGTCTTGACGCCTGTTCGAGCGATTGGCGCAGATGATCCTCCCGCGCCACCTTGTCCTGCAGCGACTGGGCGCTTTCGGCAGCCAATAAGTGCGACAGCGCACGCAGGCGAGCCGAATAAGCCAGTGTTTCGCCACTGCGGGTCATGGCACTTTCCCGCGCCAGCACCACCTCAGCCGCTTTTCTGGCCCGAATAAAACGCCCCGCCATCATGTGCGACAGGGCATCGAGCAAAGCGACGTGCATGGCACGCTCCTGATGCTGGATGCGCCAGCTGCGCGCGTGGCCCGGCATGGCAAACAAGGCGGCCAACGCACGCAAGGCCACATGCAAACCCAAAAAGAACAAGGCCAACAACAGCACCACCAGATTGAACGACAGATCAACCCGGTAGGGTGGCCAGAAAATCGTGATGGTGCCCTGGTTATTACCGACAAACAAGGCCATGGCCACCGCCACACCAAACAATCCCAAAAACCACAGGGCAGCCCGCATAGTTGTCTCTACCTTCCGGCAGCTGCCGTAGCCAGTGCGGCGAGCGTTTCGTCCACCGGCGGCAATTGCAGCGTCTTCATCTGGTTTTGCACCTGCTGCAACAAGGCGACGGCGGTCAGCGTCTTACGTGACGTGGCGTTGAAGTACTTATTGAGCGTCTGGTGCGCCGCGGCCAGATCGGCCTGCGCTGACTCGATCTGCCGCGCCAACAGTCCCAGGCGGGCGTTGAGCAATTTCAGTTTGAGGTTTTCCCGCACAAAGAACGACTGTTCCGGCGACAGCAGGGCCGCCTCGGGCTGCTCGATACGACTGAGCCGAACCAGGCTGCGTGCCTCGGTCATCACCACCTGCAGACTGCGCTGCCACCAAGTGGGCAGCGTCTCAAGACTCTGACGCTTGATGGAGCCCGTGGCCGACACCGGCGCCACGGCATTGGCCGGCACCAACTCATCGGCCAGGCGCACCAGCTCATCGAGTTTCATCAACAGGCCGGGCGTGTCGCTCACAACCGCCGACTTGACACGGTCAATGTCATGCCGGACAGCACGCTGCAAGGACGTGAGTCGTGGCTGGGCGGCCCTGGACACCCGCTGATCCGCGGTTTTCAAAGCCGCCAGCAAGGGCTCGATACTGCCGGTGAGCTGGGCCTGCTGCTGTGCCAGGCGAATGGCCGATTCAATGTCAACCACCAGATTTTCATCGCGTGAGCGCGACAGGCTTTGCATCAACTCTTCCAGCTGGGTGCGTTGCAGCGTGATCTCACTCAAACGCGCATCAAAGACCGCCACCCGCGCCGCCGACTCGCGAGCCAACTCCTGCGCCAGTTTGGCCGTGGAGCGAGCCTCCAGCGACTGGGCGCTGGCATCGGCACTCTGGCGCGCCAATTGTTCCTGCATGGATGACAGCTTTTGCCATAACAAGCCACTGAGCAGCAAAGCCAGCAACGCGGTAGCCGCGGTGGCCAGCCCCGCCAGGCGTTGCCAGCGCGGCACCGCCGGCGCCTTGAGCGCGCTGGGTTGCGCCTCTACCGCAGCAACGACGCCCGCAGGCAGGTCCGTTGCGCCAGGAGCCGGCGTATCGGCGGTAGCGTCGGCGTTGACGTTGGCATCAGAGTTCATCGCTTGGATTCTAAAGTGTTGGGGACAGAGCCAAAACGGGTCAGGGGACAGCGCTTGTTGGCAACTCAGTGGGCCGTCTGTTGCATCAGCTTGAAGCAGGCCACCAACTCAGGCAGCGTCGGGCGCGACTCCTGGACCACGCCAAAACCGGCCTGCCGCGCTGCCGCTGCAATTCGGGGGTGCGTGGCCACAGCCCGTGCACCAGCCCAGCTCTGCCCGGGCAGGCAGGTGCTCAGGTTGACGACAGCTTGCGTGCTGCTGAACAGCCACACCGAACCATCGGTAGCGGCCTGCTGCGCCAACTCGCGCGCCTGGCTGCCAAATTCAGGGGCGCCGCGCTGGTAGGCCATGACAAACTCCGGTCGACCACCGGCCTGCATCACCCGGTTGGCAAACCAATCGCGCCCGGCGCCCTGAGCCGCATTGGACGACGCAGCCGCGCTGCCCAGAGAATCACCGCCGCGCACAATCAGCACCCGGTCCCCCGGCTGCACCTGCGGGCCCACCACCTGCCACAAGGCTTCCGAATCCAGTTGGCTCGCGTCGACTGGCGGCGCGTCCAGCCGCTCCGGCGCAACACCTTGCCGCAACAAGGCGCGGGCGGTGCCGGGGCCGGTTGCCCAAGCTCTTGTTTTAGTAGCTATTGATCCAATAAATACGGGGGCTAGAGCCGAATTAGATCTAAAAAAATAGTCAACGGCGTTGCCGCTGACAAACATGACACCCACATAGTCGCCTAAATGTTGCCAGGCCCGAACGACATCTGCCGTGTCGTGCACCGGACCCACCTCGATCAATGGCAACGCGACGGCCTGCAGGCCTTGTGCCGACAAATCAAGGACCCATTGCTGTGCCTCGCGCTGTGGGCGGGTCACGATGACCCGCATTCAGGCCTGGCCCTGCGGCGCGTCCGCCACCAGCAGTGTGCCGCCATTGGCCAGCACGGCCGCGCGCAAATCTGCCGCCACCCGAGCGCCCAATGCTGTGGCACTGGCGAGATCGGACACCGCCGCACTGGCGCGCACATGCACCAAGGCCAGCTTGCCATCCGGGTCGCCCCAGGCGGCATCGATCGTCAAAATATCGGCGGCCAGGGTGGCATACGCGGCCAGCGGCATGGAACAACTCCCGCCCATGGCCCGGCTCACTGCGCGCTCAGCCGAAACCGCCAGCCAAGTGGTGTGGTGCGCCAATGGCGCCAAGGCATCAATCACATCCTGACGCTGGCTACGCACCTCGATGCCGAGCGCACCCTGCCCGGCAGCGGGCAACATATCGGTGGGCTCAAAAGTGGCGCGGATGCGCTGGCTCAGACCGAGCCGCTTCAAACCGGCTGCCGCCAGCACAATGGCCGCATACATACCGTCATCGAGCTTGCGCAACCGGGTGTCCAGGTTGCCCCGCAAGGGCTCGATCTTGAGGTCCGGACGCAGGGCGCGCAACAAGGCCATCCGGCGCAGGCTTGAGGTGCCGACCACAGCGCCTTGCGGCAGGCTGGCCAGATTGGCATATTGATTCGACACAAACGCGTCGCGCGGGTCTTCACGTTCCATCACGCAGGCCAGCGCAAAGCCGTCGGGCAGCTCCATCGGCACGTCTTTGAGTGAATGCACGGCCAGATCAGCCCGGCCATCCTCCAGCGCAACCTCCAGTTCCTTGACAAACAGGCCCTTGCCACCGACCTTGCTCAAAGCGCGGTCCAGAATCTGGTCACCCAGGGTTGTCATGCCCAAAAGACCAACCTGGTGACCGCGCCGCGTCAGCAGGTCCTGGACATATTCGGCCTGCCACAGGGCCAGGCGGCTTTCTCGTGTGGCGATTGTCAAAGTACTCATGAGGTGGTGTGGCAGGACGTAACCTGCTGGTAATCTTTAAGGTGTGGAGGATGCTAGCATGCCCGGCGTTGCCGTCTTGTGCCACCTGCCCCATAACCGCCATGATCAAACCTCAAAAAGTCGCGCCCACCCAGCGCATCCAGGACAACGAACGCCCCCTGGTCGATGACATCCGCCTGTTGGGCCGGATTCTGGGCGATGTCATCCGCGAGCAGGAAGGCGTTGCCGCCTATGAGCTGATCGAAGAGATCCGCCAGCTCTCGGTGGCGTTTCGCCGTGACGCCGACCACGACGCCGACAAGGCGCTGAAGAAATTGCTCAAGGGACTGAGCAGCGACCAGGCCGTCAGCGTGACCCGCGCTTTCACTTATTTCAGCCACCTCGCCAACCTGGCGGAAGATCGACACCACATTCGCCGCCGGGCTATCCACGAGCGTGCTGGCGACACCCAGGAAGGCAGCATTGAAGTGGCCATGGCCCGCTTGCATGCGGCAGGAATAACACCTGAATCAATCGCGTCATCACTGGCCAGCAGTTATCTGTCGCCAGTGCTCACGGCGCACCCGACCGAGGTCCAGCGCAAGAGCATTCTGGACGCGGAGCGCGACATTGCCCAGTTGCTGACCGCACGCGATGAAATCAAAGTCAACGCTGCCGCACACCGTAGCGTGAACACCAAAAAAGACGCCCTGACGCCACGCGAACTGCTGCTCAACGAGCAGCAAATGAAAGCACGCGTGCTGCAACTGTGGCAAACCCGGCTGCTGCGTTCTTCCAAGCTCACGGTGGCCGATGAAGTGGAAAACGCCCTGAGCTACTACGAAACCACTTTCCTGAGCGAGATTCCCAGACTCTACACAGAACTGGAACGCGAACTGGGCCCAAACCCGGTGCACAGCTTTTTGCGCATGGGGCAATGGATCGGCGGCGACCGCGATGGCAACCCCCACGTCAACGCACAAACCCTGGCCCACGCCCTGCGCCGCCAGGCTGACGTGGCACTGCGCCACTACCTGACCGAGGTGCATTACCTGGGCGGCGAGTTGTCGCTCTCGGCCATGCTGGTGAACTGCCTGGCGCCCATGCAAGCCCTGGCCGAGCGCTCGCCCGACAGCAATGAACACCGCAAGGACGAGCCCTACCGGCGGGCCCTGATCGGCGTCTATGCCCGCCTGGCCGCCGTGCTCAAGGACCTGACCGGGGGCGAGGCAGCGCGCCATGCGGTGGCGCCACAAAACGCCTATGCCAATGCGGAAGAATTTCTGGCCGACCTGCGCATCATCGAAGCCTCTCTGCTGGCGCACCATGGTGAAGCCTTGGTGGCGCAGCGACTGCACCCGCTGATCCGGGCGGTCGAGGTGTTTGGTTTTCATCTGGCTACGGTCGATTTGCGCCAGAGCTCGGATCAGCATGAAGCGGTGATGGCGGAACTGCTGGCGGTGGCGCGGCTGGAAAGCGCTTACCCCCAGCTCGACGAAATGGCCAAGCGCCGGCTGCTCATGGGTCTGTTGAACGATGCGCGGCCACTGCGTGTGATGGGCGCCACCTATTCGGCCCTGACCCAAAGCGAACTCGCTGTTTTCGAGACCGCCAAAGTCATGCGCTCGCTGTTTGGCGCCCAGGCGATTCGCCACTACATCATCAGCCACACCGAAACCGTGAGCGACCTGCTCGAAGTGCTGCTGCTGCAAAAAGAAGTCGGTTTGCTGGAGGGCACGCTCGACGAGCAGGCGCGCTGTGACCTGATCGTGGTGCCGCTGTTTGAAACGATTGAAGACTTGCGCCATGCGGCGTCCATCATGCGCGAGTATTACGCCCTGCCCGGCATCCACGCGCTGGTCAGCCGGGGCCGGCCCGACCAGTACCACGAGCAGGACATCATGCTGGGCTACTCCGACAGCAACAAGGACGGCGGCATTTTCACCAGCAACTGGGAGCTGTACCAGGCCGAAATTGCGCTGGTCGACGTGTTTGACGAAATGGCGGCCAGCCAAAATATTCCAAGCGATGCCGGGTCGGTGACTGAGGTCCGGGCGATTCAGTTGCGCCTGTTCCATGGTCGCGGCGGCACCGTGGGGCGCGGCGGCGGCCCCAGCTACCAGGCCATTCTGGCGCAGCCACCCGGCACCGTGCGCGGTCAAATCCGGCTGACGGAGCAGGGTGAGGTGATCGGCTCCAAGTACGCCAACCCCGAGATCGGCCGGCGCAACCTCGAAACCCTGGTGGCCGCCACGCTGGAGGCCACCTTGCTCCAGCCCACCAAGTCGGCCAGCGCGCCGTTCCTGAAAGCTGCTGCCGAGCTGTCGCTCAGCAGCATGGCAGCCTACCGGCAACTGGTCTATGAAACCCCAGGTTTCACCGACTACTTTTTTGCTGCCACGCCAATCCGCGAGATTGCCGAGCTCAACCTGGGCTCACGGCCGGCCTCGCGCAAGCCGTCACACAAAATTGAAGACCTGCGCGCCATTCCGTGGGGCTTTAGCTGGGGCCAGTGCCGTTTGACGCTGCCCGGCTGGTACGGCTTTGGCTCAGCGGTTGAATCGTTTCTGGCCCAGGACGGGCAGAAAGACCCCTTGGCACTGCTGCAAAAAATGCACCGGCAATGGCCTTTTTTCAAGACCTTGCTCTCCAACATGGACATGGTGATGGCCAAAAGCGACCTGGCGCTGGGTTCTCGCTACGCCGAGCTGGTGACGGACGCCCGCCTGCGCAAGAAAATCTTTGGCGCCATTGAAGCCGAGTGGCACCGCACCGCCGACGCCTTGAGCCTGATCACCGGCGACCCGCATCGCCTGGCCCACAACACCGCCCTGCAACGCTCCATGCGCCACCGCTTTCCCTACATTGACCCCTTGCATCACCTGCAAGTCGAACTGGTGCGCCGCTACCGTGCCGGACAGACCGATGAACGCCTCAAGCGCGGCATTCATATCTCGATCAATGGCATTGCCGCAGGGCTCAGGAACACCGGTTAAGCACCTGCGCCTGCCCTGCCCTCTTGCAGAGTGGTCGGTGTGAAGAATAGTTCGATCGCATACCGGACTATTTATAAGTAATCAGGCTGTAGCCAGCGTGTAATAAGCGTAGCGTGCTATTATTTATATAGCTAATTGACCGTTAGCCGTGGGCGGTTTCACGCCAGCTATTGCTGGCCTGCAGGGGCCGATGCCAGTGTGCGCGTATCGAGTCCAGGGCGCAAGACTTGGACCGATGCGGTTGACGATCCGCACCCGGTCCCAGCCCTGCAACACAATCAAGATCGCGGCACGCTACTTCGTGTGCACCACCCTGATATCCGCCACCTTGCCTGAACCATGGCAAATCAGGCACGACTCAGTGGTAGCAAGCGCAACGGCGCGCGCCGCGTAGATTGAACCACCGTTGGTTCGCATATGCGCCACCGCTACCTCATTGTCATGGCAAGCAAAGCAGACGGCGGCGGTCGGCGAATTCACCAGCGTGGTGTCCGCCGCCGGAACCGTCACCCCGGTACTGGCATTGAAGCTGAAACCTGCGCCGTAGTCTTTCACATTGTCCGCTGTCACATAGGGCGAGATAGAGAACGCGGCGAGCGACCCGGCGACCGTGCCGTCGAATTTGCCCGTACCAACGTACCGGTACAGGCGATTGGGCGCTGCCGCGGCCGACGCGCTGGCGCTGAAGTCATAGGTGCCGGGCAGGTGGCAGGTCTCGCACTTGTTCAGGATGCCGGGATAGCCGATGTCGGCAAAGGACTCCGTGGTCGACGAGGCGTGCCAGGTGAAGGGCACCGAGCGCTTGTCGCTCGCATGTATCGCATGGATGAAGGAGGTCGAATCCGCAGACCAGCCGCTGCTGGTTTTGTTGGGATTGTGGCACCACGCGCAAGTCGTGCCGTCGTTGCGTTGGCCGGCGTGGAAGGACTCCGTCGTGAACGCCCCGAGTTCCCGGTGGCAGGCATTGCAGCGTTTGTCTTCGACAATGGCACGCCGACCCGTTGTCGCCGTGGCCGCCTTCTGCGTATCCGGCGCGATGACAATGAGGCCACCGATCATGTTCGGCATGCCAGCCGTCAGGCCCGAGGTGGCAGTTGCGGCGGCAAGGGCAAATCTACCCTTTCGATTCGGGTCGGCCAGCGAGTTGTCGATCAGATTGGTCTGCGTCAGCGGCATGCTGGTCCGCAGGCCGTAGCTGTAGCCGATGCCGCCCGTCAGCATCACGGCGTTGTCGGGAATGGTGACGCCGGTCAGGGTGACGGTGTAATAGCCGTTGGCGTCCGGGCCGGTCATCGTGCCGGCGGAACTGCCGGTGGCGCTGCCATTCCAGATGCTTCTGAGATAGCCAGAGGCCGAGGCGTTGAAGTCAGCCGGCGCGGCTATGCCGTCCTGGGGCACGGCAAAGACAAATTGCGCGCTGGGCGAACCCATGAAGTTGTCCCACATCTCCGTTTTGCCGGTAGCGCTAAAAGTGTTGAAAGGCACCGCGACGCCGTTCTGCAGCATCTTGAAGACGATCACCGGCCGCTTGCTGGCATTGCGCGAAACGCTGAGGACGTCATAGGTCACCTTGATCGCGCCGGTGGGCAGGTTGTCCACGTTTGAGGCAATCCACGCCGCGTTGGTGTTGTTGTTGGTTCCGCCCGCGACGAGGGCGTTCGCCGGATTCGGGGGAGTTATCGCAACGTGATACACCTGCTGAATCGAGGTCGCATCATGGCACAAGCCGCACTTGGTGTCGTCGGCCTGGGCCCCACCGACGTGGCCGGTGGCCGCCGGGGTTGTGCCCAGCAGTTTTGCGCTGTTAAAGGCAGCGTTGGTCACACCCTGGCCAGTCGCAAAGTCGATGCCGTCGTGGCAGGCACCGCAGGCGAGACGGCTGGGGACATTCTTGAAATTGTCGGCCTGCGGCGCAACCTTGGGCGCGGTATTGTCGTGACACTTGCTGCAATTGCGGATGTCTTGCGGGAATTTGGTTTCATTCAGCAAGACGTTGGCAAAGTTATAGTTTTGCTTGACCAGCAGGTCACCCTTGTGGATTCTGTGAATCAGAACCGGGAAGTCCCCAACCGTCACGCCGTCGGCAACATAGGTGGAAGGTGAGTAACTGACGCTACCCGTCGCGCTCACCGTCTTGGTAAGTGCCGGGAACGCAAAATTGGTGGACACCGCTCTTGGCTGCCCGTACTTGCGCTGGTCGGTGTGGCAGGTGACGCAGAAGCGTGGGTCGTAACGGCTACCGCCATGGAAGGCTGCACTTTCGGTCCCGGGGATGCCGCCGAGTTTGCCGTGGCATTCGTTGCAGCTGATCTTGTCGACGATCAGACGCTGTCCCGGATCCGTGACGGCCAGTGCTGTGCCGGTCGCTGGAATGAAGTCAAAGATGGCATTGTTCGGCTTGGCCAGCGGTACCGCCGGAACCACCTGCACTTCGTCGGCGGTATTGTTGCCGGTTCCCGGGACATTGCCGGAAATCGACAGCGCCAGCCGGTGAACTGCGTTCGGGTCGTAGGTCAGATCGCCCAGATCCGCCGCGGCATTGATGCCGGTGAGCGTGAAACCGGCGACTTGCGCCTTGACTTGAGTGATATCACGATAAAAAGTGTATTGGTAAGTGCCGTCTCCGTTGTCCACCAGGGTGCCCTGGCTGTCGGTCGAGGGGCGACTGGCGGTCGCCGCGGTCGTCGTGGTCGGCACCGTCGTCACAATGTAGCTGACCCACTTGCTGGGGCCACCGCTCGTGCCCGTTACCACACCGGCCGGCCCCGGCACCAGTTTTGCCAGAGAGAAGGCCAAATTCTGGTATCGCGCGACCGTCGCATTTGACGCTTTGGTGGCCAGGCCCAGGCCCACGATGGGTGTGCCGTTCGCGTCGGCAACTTTGAAACTCACCACCGGTGCACTGGCGATGGTCACGCCGGTGATTGTTGCCTCAAATGAGGTTGCAGCGTATTGTTCAGGGGTCAGACTGGAGAGTTTCACGACCGAACCCGCGTTCGCGCCTGGCGCGCCGGGTGGGCCCGCAGGGCCGGTGGGGCCCGTCGGGCCAGTGGCACCGTCGGAACCCCCGCATCCGGCAAGCGTGTAGATCATCAGGGTCGCTGCGACGATTCGAACAAATCCAAAGTTCATTTTCTTCTCCTTGATTAAGACGTCCCCAACTCCCCGAATATTCTTGAATCAAGCTGATTTTTTTCAATCAATTTGGTAATGATAGTCATTTGTAAACTGGTAAACAAGTGGCAATCCGTTCCTCAGAAAAAAATTTTGTTTTCATGGATGCCCGCGCGCCGAGACTGTGCTGCGGGGGGATTGCCAAGTCGGCATGGAGATCAAAAACACATGAACCACTTCAGGCAAGGCATTGCTGGCCGAGGGGGTTCAAGCGGATCCCTTTGACTTGCGCCGCCGCCAGCGCTGCATGACCTTGGCCGGCCAGGATGTTCACGGTCTAACTTGCGACCAGCTCCCGCACCGCCGCCAATTGCCGGCGCGACACCCACAGCAATTCATCAATGCCGTTGAGCCGCACCGCCCAGCCCTCGCCTTCTTGCGGGTCATGGTACTTCTCCAGCGAGCGCACAGCGCGCCGGGCAATCAGGGTATTACGGTGGATGCGCAGGAAGCGCGTCCCGTACTTGTCTTCGAGCTCACTCAAGGAGCCCTCCAGAATATAGCTCCGAGCAGCCGTGCGGACCGTGATGTATTTCAGCTCCGCCTTGAGGTACAACACCTCGGCCAGCGGTACACGCTCGGTCCGGCCACGGTCTTGAATAATCAACACTTCCCCAGGAAAATCGGGCTGCGGCCCCCGTCCATTCTGCCTATTTCGCTCTATTTTTTGTAGCGCAAGCTGCAGCCGCTCCAGCCGGACCGGCTTGGTCAGATAGTCCGCCGCTTCGACCTCGAACGCCTGCACGGCGTGTTCAGCGTAGGCGGTAACAAACACCACCGCCGGCGGCTGGGGCAGCGTGCGCAGCGTCTGCGCCAGCCTCAAGCCGTCGGAACCCGGCATGTGAATATCGATCAAGGCCACATCGACCGGGTGGTGCTGCAGCCACGCCAAGGCCTGCGCGGCGTTGGCGGCCTCGGCCTCAACACTGGCCGCAGGCGCGTTGCAATCCCCCAGCAGCGTTCGCAGGCGGGCGCGCGCCAGGGCTTCATCGTCCACGATCAATACCTTCAGAGCCATCGCGCCAGCCTCCCTGGCCTCATAGCGGCACCTCGATGCGAACCTGAAACACGCCGTCTTTCAACCCGTACTGAAACTGGCCCTGCAGGTCGTGCAGCAGGCTGAGCCGGTCCCGCACATTATTCAGCGCCACGCCGCTGCCAGGCTCACTGTTGCCCACGGGCACCGTGTTGGTCACCTTGATGACGACGCTTGAGCCGCGGCGTTGCGTGGATATTTTGATTTCTGCCCCTTGCGCGCTGGGCTCGACCCCGTGTTTGACGGCGTTTTCCACCAGCGGCTGCAACAGCAAGGGCGGCAATTTGGCGGTCGATGCAGCCGGGTCCAATGCCCACTCCACCTGAATGCGCTCACCAAAGCGCAGCTTTTCGATCGCCAGATAGCGCTGCGCCAGCATGATCTCATCAAGCAGGGTGACCGATTTCCCCTGTTCCATGAGTGCATGGCGAAACAGGTCGCTCAAATCTTCCAGCAAGGTTTCGGCCTTGGCCGGCTCAGCGCGCACCAGCGCAATCGCCGTGTTGAGCGTATTGAACAAAAAATGCGGACGAATGCGGGCCTGCAACTCACTCAAGCGCGCCGCCGTGGCCGCCGGCGTCTGGCCTTTGGCGCGCAACACCAGCGCCGCCACCAGCGCCGCCGACAACAGGGCACCGCTGGCCGCACTGGCCAGCCAGGGTGCCGGCTCCAGCAGCCCCACCAAGGACAGCACGCCACAGCCATACAAACCAGCCACAGCTCCCAGGGCGACCCCGACCACCTGCTGGGCGCTGCTGCTCAGCCGGGCCAGCAATTTCTTGAGGCTGCACGCCACAATCAACCAGACCAATGTGGCCGGCAAAGCGCCGCCGGTGAGCAGGGACAGGCGCGTCAGCCAGTCAAGAAACGTGGCGGAACCAAACATGGCCCCCACCGCCACCACCGCTTCAACAAACAGTACGGCACGCAGCATCACGCCCACGTGACAGGCATCAAACACCAGCATGGCCGCAGGCTTGGGCGCCGGCGCAGACAACTCTGGCGCCTGTTCCTGGAAGGTCGATAAAATTTGGGAATCTTTCATTGATTAATGAGGTTTCAAGCTGACGCAAGCTTGGGGCTGATTATTGATGATTCTCTGGCGCAAGCCTTACTCGCATGAGCCCACCCCATGTCACACAACCAATTTGATAAAAAATCGCAAGCCTGGTCCGCCCTGTTCTCCGAGCCCATGAGCGATCTGGTCAAGCGCTACACCGCCAGCGTGTTTTTTGACAAGCGGCTGTGGCAGGCCGACATTGCCGGCAGTCTGGCCCATGCCGACATGCTGGCGGCGCAAAAAATCATCAGCAGCGAAGATCACAACGCGATTCAAAGCGGCATGGCCACCATCAGCGCCGAGATCGAATCCGGCGCCTTTGACTGGAAGCTTGAGCTCGAAGACGTGCATCTCAACATCGAAGCGCGCTTGACGCAACTCATCGGCCTGGCGGGCAAGCGCCTGCACACTGGCCGCAGTCGCAACGACCAGGTCGCCACCGACGTGCGGCTTTGGCTGCGCGGCGAGATTGACCTGATCGGCGCGCTGCTCACCGACCTGCAAAAGGCACTGCTGGAAGTGGCCGAGAAAAATGTCGAAGTGATTCTGCCGGGTTTCACTCACCTGCAGGTGGCGCAGCCGATCAGCTTTGGTCACCACATGCTGGCCTATGTCGAGATGTTCAGCCGCGACGCCGAACGCATGAGCGAGGTGCGCCGTCGCACCAACCGCCTGCCCCTGGGCGCCGCCGCGCTGGCCGGCACCAGCTACCCGCTGGACCGCGAGCGTGTGGCGGTCAGTCTGGGCATGGTCGATGAGAAAGGCCATCCTTGCGTCTGCCAGAACTCGCTGGACGCTGTCAGCGACCGTGATTTCGCCATTGAATTCACCGCGGCCGCCTCGCTCTGCATGGTGCACATCAGCCGCATGAGCGAAGAGCTGATTTTGTGGATGAGCCAGAACTTTGGCTTTATCAAAATCGCCGACCGCTTCACCACCGGCAGTTCCATCATGCCGCAGAAGAAAAACCCGGACGTACCCGAACTGGCGCGCGGCAAGACCGGGCGCGTGGTCGGCCACCTGATGGGCCTGATCACCCTGATGAAGGGCCAGCCGCTGGCCTACAACAAGGACAACCAGGAAGACAAGGAGCCACTGTTTGACACGGTGGACACGCTCAAAGACACACTGCGCATCTTTGCCGAGATGATCGGCGGCCAGCTCAACCCCGCCACCGGCATCAAAGAGGGTGGCATCAGCGTCAACCCGCAAGCCATGGAACAAGCAGCGCTCAAAGGCTACGCCACCGCCACCGATCTGGCCGACTATCTGGTCAAAAAAGGCCTGCCATTCCGCGATGCGCATGAGACGGTGGCGCACGCCGTGAAAGCCGCCATCACCCACCAGGTGGATCTGTCGGAATTGCCGCTGGCGGTGTTGCAGCAGTTCAACCCGGGTATTGAGAAGGACGTGTACGAGGTGCTGTCCTTGCGCGGCTCGCTCAATGCACGCGACATTCTGGGCGGGACCGCGCCGAACCAGGTGCGCGCGCAGATCGCACGACACCGGGCAAGGTTGGGTTAAAGAAACTGGCTGCACACCGCAGTCCAGCGAACCGCCATAGGAAAGTCGGGCAAACTATAGGCCATGGACCTTCCAAACATTTCTTTCCGGGAAGCGGATGGACAGGTGTTCTTGCGCTGCGAGCCAGCGCCAGAGCGCCTGCCTGTTGACAGCGCCGCACTGCATACCCTGCTGGCACAAGCCGGGTATGGCGATTGCCTGCTGCACGAAGAGGCGATTGCCAGTGCTGCCCACGATTGCAACACCCAGCAAAGCCCCTTCGAGCGGCTGCTAGCCCAGCGCAGCGACGCCACGATCCAGGTCCACATTGCGCCCGACGAAATGGCAGCCGAGATCAGCCTGAGTCCCGCACACGGCGGCAAGACGATCGCCATGGAAGACCTCATGCGGGCGCTGGCTGAGGCGGGCGTCCTGTTCGGCGTCGACGAAGCGGCACTGCTGCGGGCCTGTGAGCCGGGAGTCTGCGAGCGTGTGCTGGTGGCCCGTGGTGTCAAAGCCGAAGACGGGCGTGACACCGTTTTTGAAGCAATGATCCCGCAAGCAGTGGACCGCGTACCCCAGCTGGATGAAAATGGCCTGATCGACTACCGGGAGCACGGCAGCATTGACTCGGTACAGGCGGGTGCGCCTCTGATGCGCCGCATTCCGCCGACGGCCGGCGTTGTCGGCCATAGCATCCGTGGCCGTGTGCTGGCGCCCCGCCCCGGACGCGACGAGCCTTTTGCCGCCGGACTGACTGGCGCGCAGATGGCCAGCGACGACCCCAACCTGCTGCTGGCAGCGGTGAGCGGGCAACCGGTGCGGGTCAAAGGCGGCATCATGGTGGAGCCGATCCTGCGGGTCGCGGAAGTCAACATGGCGACCGGCAACATCCACTATGACGGCACCGTGCAGGTCGATGGCGACGTCCTGCAGGGCATGAAAGTCCGGGCGAGCGGCGACATCGTGGTCAAGGGCATGGTGGACGGCGGGCTTCTCGAGGCCGGTGGCAATATTCAAGTGACAGGGGGCGTCATCGCCCATGCCAGGCTGCGCGCAGGTGGCTCAGTCAGCGCACGTTTTGCAGAAGGCGCCCATATTGATGCCGGTACCGTGATTGCACTGGACGACATGGCTTTGGAGTGTGAATTGCAGTCACTCAACCAAATCGTCATCGGCGCCGCTTCGCCCACGCGCGGACGCATGTTTGGAGGCTCGGCCACCGCCATGATGCTGATCAAGGTGCCCTTGCTGGGCTCGGCCAAGACCGGTGTGACGCAACTGGTGCTGGGCGCCAACGCGGAGCTGCAGGCCAAATACCAGGCGCTGCAAGAGCGCATCGCCAAAGAAAAATCGATTGAAGAGAACCTGGAAAAACTGGCCAAGCAACTGACGGCCGCGGGGGACCCCAAGGGACTGTTGGAGCGTGTCAAGGCCTCCAGAGTGCACGCCGTGCAGGTTTGGGGCCAATCCCTGGTTGAACAAGTTGAGCTGGAAAAGCAAATCGCGCTGGGACGCGCCGCCAAGCTTGAGGTGAGCGTTGGCGTGGCCGGGGCGGTGGACCTGCGCTTTGACAAACTGATGGCACGGCTGCGTCAGGAATCCGGCGCCGGCACCTTCTGCGTTGACGAGCAAGGGCAAGTGGTGTTCATCAACACCTCGGGACAGGCGCTACCAATCACTTCGTGACACCAGCGGCGCAAACCAGTCTTTTTTAGCGCTGGCTGCGGCCGCAGTGATCAAGCCGGACTGATCGGGATGTACATCTCTCCACCGGCTAGTCTGAACTCCTCGGACTTGGTTTGCATGCCAGACTGCAGCGCCTGCTCCTCGCTCACGCCGCGGGTCTTGGCGTAGTCGCGCACCTCCTGCGAGATTTTCATGGAGCAGAACTTGGGTCCGCACATGGAGCAGAAATGCGCCACTTTCGACGAGTCCTTGGGCAAAGTTTCGTCGTGAAAGTTGCGCGCCGTGTCGGGGTCAAGCGACAGGTTGAACTGGTCCATCCAGCGGAACTCGAAGCGTGCTTTGGACAGCGCGTCATCACGCGCCCGCACGCCGGGATGACCCTTGGCCACGTCGGCCACATGGGCTGCAATCTTGTAGGTGATGATGCCCACTTTGACGTCGTCGCGATCCGGCAAACCCAGGTGTTCCTTGGGCGTGACGTAACACAGCATGGCGGTGCCGAACCAGCCGATCATGGCCGCGCCAATGCCGCTGGTGATGTGGTCGTAGCCGGGCGCGATGTCGGTGGTCAGGGGCCCCAGGGTGTAGAACGGCGCTTCGTGGCAAGCTTTTAGCTGCTCGGTCATGTTGGCCTGCACCATGTGCATCGGCACATGGCCGGGGCCTTCGATCATCACCTGCACGTCCTGCTGCCAGGCTTGCTGCGTGAGTTCACCCAGGGTGCGCAATTCGGCGAACTGCGCTTCGTCATTGGCATCGGCACCGGAACCGGGGCGCAGGCCATCGCCTAATGAGTAGCTCACGTCGTAGGCCTTCAGGATTTCGGTCATTTCATCAAAGTGGCTGTAGATGAAATTCTCTTTGTGGTGGGCAATACACCACTTGGCCATGATCGAGCCGCCGCGCGACACGATGCCGGTCATGCGATTCGCCGTGAGGTGGATGAAGGCCAGGCGCACGCCGGCGTGCACGGTGAAGTAATCGACGCCCTGCTCGGCTTGCTCGATCAACGTGTCGCGGAAGATTGCCCAGGTCAGGTCTTCGGCCACGCCGCCGACTTTTTCCAGCGCCTGGTAAATCGGCACGGTGCCGATCGGCACCGGCGAGTTGCGCAGAATCCAGTCGCGCGTGGTGTGGATGTTGCGGCCGGTGGACAGGTCCATCACGGTGTCGGCGCCCCAGCGCATCGACCACACCAGTTTTTCGACTTCTTCCTCGATGCTCGATGTCACGGCCGAGTTGCCGATGTTGGCGTTGATCTTGACCAGGAAGTTGCGGCCAATCACCATCGGCTCGACTTCGGGGTGGTTGATGTTGGCCGGGATGATGGCGCGGCCACGGGCCACTTCATCGCGCACGAACTCGGGCGTCATGATCTTCGGGATGTTGGCGCCGAAGCTGTTGCCCGCCAGCCGTGCTTCGCGCTCGGCATTGCCCAGGTACTGCTCCATCCACGCCAGCTTCTGGTTCTCGCGGATGGCGACGTATTCCATCTCGGGGGTGATGATGCCGGATCTAGCGTAATGCATCTGCGACACGTTGGCACCGGCTTTGGCGCGGCGCGGCGTGCGCTGCAGGCCCGCAGCCTGCACGCGCAAGGATGCCAATGATTCAGAGTCGCCATTCTTCAGTCCATCGTCCAGTGCAAAGGGCGTGCGGCCGGTGTAGGACTCGGTGTCACCACGCGATTCGATCCAGGGACTGCGCACCGAGGGCAGGCCCTGGCGCACGTCGATGTTGGCATTCGGATCGGTGTAGGGGCCGGAGGTGTCATACACCACGACGGCCTCGCCGTTGCTCTGCATGATTTCACGCATCGGCACTTGAATATCGGCTTGCGTGCCGGGCACGTAGATCTTGCGCGAGGCCGGCAGGGGCTCGCGCGTGAGGCTCATCAACTGGCTGAATTTGTCGGGTGCATTCATCGCGTGGTCTCCTGAAGCTGAAATGAGGAAGTGCTCCGGAGAACAGTCCATCAACTCAGCGAACAGGAAAGACAGCGCGACCCGACAGAGGGTAGGAATAATGCAGTCTGGCGCTTCTTACGCCGGTATGAACCGGATCAAGTTCGCGGGTTCGGTCGACCATCTCAGCGCCATCACAGCGCACCCCGGGCAGGGCGGAGTTTAAGCGATCCGGCTGAATTGTCGTTGCCTGGGCACACGGCCAACTCAGTTAGCTATTAATTAGATAGCATTTTGGGTAGAAGGCACGGGGGCTGGAGGCCAAAACGGCATCAAACCATGGGCACACCGGCCGCAGGGTCTGCGCCGACCGTGACCATGGACGCACGATAATCAAACTTGGATCCACATCCACATGGAGTGTTGACTATGGCAATGTCTCATTTGGCCGCAGGCCAGACCACCAATGTTTTACCGCTCGGAAGCGCCTTGGCGAATGCACGTACCACGGCGTTATTCAAGTCCGAGCAGCTCGAAGTCATCCAGCTGGTGCTCCCGGCCGGCAAATCGTTTCCACCGCACAAAGTGGCCGGTGAAATCACCATTCAGTGCCTGGAGGGAAGCGTCGAAGTCACGATTGAAGACACGCCCCAGACCCTGAAAGCCAATCAACTCATGTATGTAGCAGGCGGTGTTCAGCATGGCCTGACCGCACTCGAAGACGCGTCAGCCCTGGTCACGATTGTGTTGCGCAAGTAGCGCGGGTTGAGGTCTCGCCAACCGGGCTGGTTAGCAAGTGTTGCAGCGATGGCCGTCACACCAATGACGAGCGCTGCTTTTTCATCTTTCAATCACGCCGCTACTTTGAGATTTATCAAGGGTTCCATCATCAACCGGTTCAGCATTTAATTCTCCGTGATTCACAATTGCTTCAGATTCAAGAATCCGAATGAAGCGCACGGCCACCTTGGGATGGGGAAGTCCCTTTCATCCGTCAGGCGTCACCCCTGAACACGCACGATTCCATGACAACCCGGAAAGGAGAACGTATGAAGCTACCGATCCACGCTGGCCTGTTGTTCGCGGCCCTGTTCATGGCTTGGCCATCGATGGCGCAACAGGAGAGTATTGCAAGACCCGAAATGATCTTGAAAGAAGATGTGTCTGGCATGCCCAAGGGCGAAAAGCAGCAAGTTCGCGTCCTGACGGCAAACTTCAAGCCCGGCGACAAGACCGTGTTCCATACGCATCGATTTCCGGTCACAGTATTCGTCCTGGACGGCGCATTCACGTTAGCGCTGGAGGGACGTGCGCCGGTTGTCCTGAAGACGGGCCAAGCATTCGTGGAGCCGCCAAACGTCAAAATGACCGGTTACAACCGCAGCAGTACCGAGCCGCTTCGGGTGCTGATCTTTTATGTGAGTGATCCAGAAACACCTTTCCTTGACCCGACGCAGTGATTCTGGTTTTGGCAAGCGGCGGAACCATTGCAGCGTATGTCTGGGATTACGCCGGAAAGATGGAACTCATGCGCCTCTTCCGGGATGCAGCGGTAGAGCTCAATCCGGATGCCGCGAGGATGGATGAAGGAATTCGTTTTCCACTCTGCCATCCAGAGGCGCTCATGGCGCTCTTCGCCGGCGCCGGACTCCATGGCGTAGAAGGGACGGCCATCGACGTGCCGACGCCGTTCGCAAGTTTCGACGACTACTGGCAGCCCTTTTTGGGCGGTCAGGGACCGGCTCCCGCCTACGCCATGTCACTCGATGAAAACACAAGAACGCGCATACGGAACCGCATACGAGAGCTAATCGCCGTCCAGGCCGACGGCTCGATCTCGTTGACCGCCCGGGCTTGGGCTATCCGCGCAACCGTTGCAAAATAGGCGATGTCCAACCCGACGTTGCACCGGACCCACCGCATGCTGCACACCTGGACGGCCCCTCCCCCTGCCAGCCCCCTCACTCCCAACCATGCCAACCCAAGCCTACGCCCTCTTCCCCACGCCCATCGGCCACTGCGGCATCGCCTGGAGCGAGCGCGGGCTGACCGGTGTGCAGCTGCCCGAGCAGGACGAGGCCGCGACCCGCGCGCGCATGGACCGCAGGTTTCCACAATGCAGTGAAGCTATTGCACCACCCCAGGTACAAGAGGCCATCGACGCTGTGATGGCCTTGCTCAGTGGCGCGCTCCAGGCGCCGGTGGACTTAATGAACGTGGTGCTCGACATGGACGGTGTGCCGCCGTTTCACCAGCGTGTTTACGAGTTGGCGCGCCGCCTTTTGCCGGGTGAGACCGTCACCTATGGCGACATCGCCCGTCAGCTGGGCGACCCCGGCGCGGCGCGCGCCGTAGGGCAAGCGCTGGGCGCCAACCCGTTTGCACCGGTGGTGCCGTGTCACCGAGTGCTCGCTGCCGACGGGCGGGCGGGCGGCTTCTCGGCCCATGGCAATGTCACGACCAAGCTGCGTTTGCTGCTGATTGAGCATGCCCAATTCAACGGGCCGGGTTTGTTTGATGACCCGGTGGATGCGCAGTTGTCCTAAGCTGGCAGATGGCAAGTTTTTGCTATTAATTCAGGAGCTACTCACACAAAGCGTGCGCGGGCTAGAGGTCAAAAACATTTGAACCTTTGAAGCAGGCAAGCCATCCGCGTCACGATGGCTTGGTAGTTGCCGGCGCATGCACATCGCCGATGCGCGTCAGGCCGCCCAGGTCAGTGATCCGGATGTGGCGGGTTTTGACTTCGAGCAGGTTCAGCTTCTGGAACGCAGAGAAGGTACGGCTGACGGTCTCCAGCGTCAGACCCAGATAACTGCCGATGTCGGCCCGTGTCATCCTTATTCGAAACTCGCTCGGCGAATAGCCCCGGGCCGACAGCCGTTGCGACAGGTTCAACAAGAAGGCTGCCAATCTCTTCTCGGCCGTCATGCCACCCAGCAGCATCAGCAAACGAAGTTCACGCACGAGTTCGCGACTCATATGCTGCATCAGCGTGCGCTGCAATTGGGCATTGTTGCCCGCCAATTCGGTCAACAGTGCGTAGGAAACGGCGCAGACCTCGCTATCTTCCAGCGCGGTGGTGCTGCTGGCGTGCTGGCCTTCAGCCACGCCGTCCAGCCCAATCAGCTCTCCCGCCATGTGAAAGGCACTGACCCGCTCGGACCCATCCGACGTCTTCAGGCTAGATTTCAGGTTGCCACTGCGCACCTCGTAGAGGTATTGGAACGGTTGTCCCTCCAGGTACAAGTTCTGACCGGCCTTGATCTTGCGTCGACCAAACAGCAGACTGTTGATGCAGTCCGCATCGCTGTTCTCCGTGCCGCTGGGTAAACACCACGTTCGCAGATGACAGTGCGCGCAACGGGCGTTGACCACGGCGGCCTTCGCCGGACCCGCGCCTGGACGTGCAGACAGGGTCGAAAGGGGTTCGACAAGAACTTCGAGTGGGGTGACAAACATGGCTTTTTTTTGTCGACGGGTCATCTTCAGTCAGCGGTGCGCTGACAAGTGCGCTGAAATTTGCGGTCTGTAATCTCTGACCCTGGATAAGTCAATGGTTTCATGAAATACGTCCTTGATGCTGCGGGTCCGGGCAGCTTGCTGCCGATGGGAATCGATCATATTCGGCCTCGGCAAGGCCGCCTGTTCGCCAGCGTGCACAAGACCTTGCAGATCATCGTTTGCCACAGTATTCGAAGCGCTTCTTTTACCGCGCCACCACACTCACCCCCTCCCGCACCCGGTCATCGGGATGATTGATCACCCGTTCGCCCGCCTGGATGCCGGAGACGACCTGGGCCCGCAGGCCGGTGCGTTGGCCGATCTCGACGCGGCGTTTGACGGCTTTGCCCTGCTCCACCACGAAGGCGGCCCAGCCGTCGCCGTCGCGAAATAGCGCACTGGCGGGGATTTGCAGGATGTCCTTGCCTTCCCACACGATGAAGCTGGCTTCGACGCGGTAGCCGTCGCCCAGGCGTTGCCATTGGGTGGCGGGTGAGCTGAAGGCGACGATGACCCAGACACGCTGTTCTTCAACGCCAAGGGCCGAGACCTTGGTAAAGCCAGTGGGCTCAATCACACGCACGACACCCTCGAGCGAGCCCTCACCGCCCCAGCGCTCAAACACAACGCGGGTGCCGGGATGGATGCGCACGGCATCGGCTGACAACAGGTCCACTTCGACTTCCAGCGCAGCCGGGTCCCCAATCTCGACCAGCGGCTGGCCGCTGGCCACCGTGCCTTCGCTCTTGTGCGCAATCTTCAGCACGCGCCCGGCCACCGGCGCACGGACAGTCACCGGCTCGGTGTTGCTGGCGCTGCCGGCGTACTTCAGCGTGGTGCGGGCCGCCTCGAGTTCGTGCCGGGCGGTGGTGACGGCAAATTGCGCCGAGCGCATATCCGCGGCGCTACGCTGCACCTCGCTGGCGGCACGGTCCTCGGCTGCGGCGCTGACGTGCCCCTGCAGGCGCAGCGCGCGCACGCGCTGGAGTTCTGTTTGCGCCAGCTCGGCACTGCTGGCGGCAGCCCTGGCACGCTGTTCGGTGGCGCTGACGCCGCTCTCGGCGGCCGCGATGCGGGCCTGGGCCTCGGCGCGGCGGCGCGGGTCCAGCGCCTCGGCGCGCAGGGGCTCCAGCTCGACCAGAATGGCGCCGCGCTCGACCGCGTTGCCCACTTCGGACCGGAGCCGGCGTGCGTAGCCTGTCACGGGCGCGGTGACCACGTAGCGGTCAAGCACCCGCGTGCGCCCCTCCTGCTCCAGCGTCACCCGCAGCGCAGCACGGCTGGCGGTACCCATGTCCATTTCGACCGCCTGGGGGCGAAATCCCTGGAACAAACCCCAGGCGACGAGAACGGCGAGCAGGCCAAGCACAAGTCGACGCCGCCACTGCACATTATTTTTCATAGGGTCACTCCGCCGACTTCAGGACGGCAATCAGGTCAAGTTGATCCAGGCGGCGGCGCACCGCCAAGCCGGACAGCAGCGCAGAGACCAGCACCACCGCGCAGGCAAAGGCATAGGTTTGGGGCACCAGGACCACCGGCACGCGAAACAGGTCGTTTTGCATCGTATGGGCGATGTAGTAACACATCCCGACACCCAGCCACAGGCCGAGCGGGATGGCGACGAGGGTCAGCAGACCGAGTTCGCCGAGCAGGATGTAGGCCACCTCGGCGCGGGTAAAACCCAGCACCCGCAAACTGCCGAGTTCGCGCCCGCGCTCCGTCAGCCCGATGCGAGCGCTGTTGTAGATCACACCAAAGGCGATGATGACGGCAAACACGGTAGCAACGTAGGTGAAGAACAGCATGGTCTCATCCATCACACGGTTGAAATTGCGGATCTCCTGCACCCGCTCGGCCAGCCCGGCGATGCGCGGCATGCCCTTCAATCGCTTGTACAGCGCGGCCAGCTGGACGCTGTCGACACTGAGGTAGGCGCCCGAGATCGTCGGGCCTTCCTGCATGAACTGGTTCAGTGCCGCCAGGTGCATATAGCCCGACACCCCCAGATACTCCCGCACCAGACCGGACACGGTGGCCTCGCGCACGGGCCGGTTGCCTTCCAGCACTTCCACCGTCAGGCGGTCGCCAACCCGCACATCAAGCAGTTTGGCGAGATAGTCGGTCAGCAGGATGCCCTCGGACGGCAAGGCGACGGGCCGCAGGTCGGCGTCGAGCAGGCGCGCAATATCGCCGCCCGGCTCCACGCCGCGAATGCCGGTGCGATAAGTGAGATAACCATGGCGCAGCCGCACCGGCACGGCGCGGAACACTTCCACGTGCTGCACCCCCGGCAGACCGAGCAGGTCGAAACGGGCGCGGTAGGCGGCGGGGTCGGTGAAGGTCACCGACAGATCCTCGCGCTGGGCCATGCTGAACTGGATGTTGACCATGTAGCTGACGGTGTCGCGCTGAAACAGGCCGGTCAGGATGATGCCGCACGCCATGGCAATGCCCAGCACGGTGAGCATGGACTTCAAGGCCCGGCGCTGGATATGGCGGACGATCATGCGCATTGGTGGCGACAGCCAGCGCTTGAGGCCCAACTGCTCGATCCAGGTCTCGCGATAGATCGCGGGCGGCTCGGGACGCATCCCCTGCGCAGGGCGCAAGGTGGCGGCCCGCCATACGGCAAATACCGTCCCCGTCCCGGCCGCCAGGAGGCTGGCGGCGCTGGCCTCCAGCAGCGTGCCGGGCTGCAGGCGGAACATCAAATAGGGGAAGTGATAGAACGCCGTGTAGATGTCAGACAGCAGCTTGCCCAACCACAATCCGAGCGCGGTGCCGGTCACGACGCCCAGCACCACGATGACCGAGACCATTCGCAGGTAATGCCACAACACGGCAAGATTGCTGTAGCCAAAGGCCTTGAGTACGGCGATTTGCTCACGCTGCATCGCCACCAGTCGCCCGATCACCACGTTGAGCAGGAAAGCGGCGATGCCCATGAACATGACAGGAAAAAGACTCGCCAGAGTGCCGAGCTGCTGCAGCTCCTGGCTGAGAAAGCGGTGCGACAGCTGATCCTTGCGTCCATAGGCGCCCAGCCCCCCATAAGGCTTGAGCAATTCGTCGACGCGGTCGATGACGGCTTGACTGTCCGCGCCCGGGCGCAGGCTCAAGGCCAGATCGTTGAACGCACCCTCCATGTCGTAGGCCTGACCCAGGGCGCGACGCCCCATCCACATCACGCCAAAACGCTTGTAGTCGGGAAACACCGAGCCGGGACGCATCTGCTGAATGAATTCCGGCGACAGCGCCGTGCCCACCAGGGTCAAGGCCTGGCGCCGCCCATTGAGGATGGCGCCAAAGCGGTCCCCCAGTTGCAGGCCATGCGCCTGCGCAAACGATGCGCTTGCCACCACCTCGTCGAACTGCCCCGGCGCAGGCAGGCGCCCCTGGCGCAGATGCAGCGCATTGAGTCCATCACGGCCAGCGTCGGACACAGACACCATCAAGGCGGTCACCGGCTCGGCGAACGCCGGCATGTCCAGGCGCACCTGCGCCACCACCCGCGTCTCCACTTGGGCAACGTCCGCGATGGCCTGCACGCGCTGGAGCAGCGCCTGCGGCGCCCGCTTCAAGGTGACGAACACCTCGGCAAAACGGTAGTCCCGGTAGTAGCTGTCCTGGGTCGCGCGCAAGGCCCCCAGCGTGGTGAGAAACATGATGTAGGTGCCGACGCCGCACATCACCACCAGGGCAATGGCCAATGCCTGGCTTTTCATCTGCCACAGGTCGCGCAGCAGCTTGCGGTCGAGTGCTTTCACCAGGTCCTCCCCGCGCGCGGTGCAGCCGATTGTTCGATGTGGGCCATAGGCAGACCGGCCTTGCTACGGCCATGAAGGTCAGACTAAATCATCAGTTTATGCAGCTCCCCGCCTCAGGGTTTGATCTTTCTCAACTGCGCAGCGCCGTCAAATGGCCGACTCGTCCAGTTCACCGGTACGAATGCGCACCACACGCTCCACGGCGGTGATGAATATCTTGCCGTCGCCAATCTTGCCGGTGTGAGCGGCCTTGACAATGGCATCCACACAACGATCCACATCAACCGTCCTGACCACCACTTCCACCTTGACCTTGGGCAGGAAGTCCACGACGTACTCGGCGCCCCGATAGAGCTCGGTGTGGCCCTTTTGACGGCCAAAACCCTTGACCTCGGTGACCGTGAGGCCGGTGACGCCACATTCGGCCAGTGCTTCACGCACTTCTTCAAGTTTGAACGGTTTGACGATGGCGGTGATCTGTTTCATGGTATTCCTTAAGTGATATGAGTGGTCAAGCGCGAAACTTATTGCTAATAGGATAACGCCAATCCTTGCCAAAGCTGCGGTGCGTGACACGAATCCCCACCGGGGCCTGGCGCCGCTTGTATTCGTTGATCTTGATCAGGCGCGTGACCTTTTCGACGTCAAGCCGGGCAAAACCGGCCGCAATGATCTCTTCGATGCTCTGGTCGTTCTCCATGTAGCGCTCCAGAATCGCGTCCAGCACCTCGTAGGCAGGCAGGCTGTCCTGGTCTGTCTGGTTCGGGCGCAACTCGGCACTCGGCGGGCGGGTGATGATGCGCTCCGGAATCGGCGCCTGGCCAGTGCCATAGGGATCGTGCTCGTTACGCCAGCGTGCCAATCTAAACACCGTGGTTTTGGCCAGGTCCTTGATCACAGCGAAGCCGCCAGCCATGTCACCATAGAGCGTGCAGTAGCCGGTGGCCATCTCGGACTTGTTGCCGGTGGTCAGCACGATGCTGCCAAACTTGTTGGAGAGGGCCATCAGCAGCGTGCCGCGAATGCGGGCCTGAATGTTTTCCTCGGTGGTGTCCTCGGCCAGGCCCTGGAACTCACCGGCCAGAGATTTCTTGAAAGCCTCAAATTCCGGCACGATGGAGATTTCGTCATAACGCACGCCCAGGCGCGCCGCCATGTCGCGCGCATCGATCCAGCTGATGTCCGCCGTGTAGGGCGATGGCATCATGATCGTGCGCACCCGGTCTTTGCCCAAAGCGTCCACTGCCACTGCCAGCACCAGTGCCGAATCAATACCGCCGGAGAGACCCAGAAGCACGCTGGGAAAGCCGTTCTTGCCGATGTAGTCGCGTACCCCCAGCACCAGCGCGTCCCACAGGTCGGCGTCCAGGCTGCGCTCCGGTGCTATATCTGCTGCCAAATAAATAGCCTCATACGCCCGACTGACTTGGATGACAAGCTCATTCTGTATAAAACTGGGCGCACGAGCGGCGACCTCGCCATTGGCATTGAGAGCAAATGAGCGGCCTTCAAACACCACCTCATCCTGCCCCCCGACCAGGTGCGCATAGACCAGCGGCAAACCGCAGGCCCGCACCCGTTCACGCATCATCTGCTCACGCTCGTCGCCCTTGCCGACGTGAAAGGGAGAGGCGTTGATCACGACCAACAGCTCGGCACCGGCGGCTTGGGTCTGCCGGGCGGGCGCCTCAAACCAGGCGTCCTCACAGATCAGCAGGCCGACCTTGATCTTTTGGCCCATCTTGTCGGCTTCACCCGCTTCAAACACGCAGACGTCGTGCCCCGGTGTGAAATAACGGCGTTCGTCGAAGACCTGGTAGTTGGGCAGTTCGCGCTTGGCGTAGGTGGCGATCACCGCGCCTTCGCGCAAGACACTGGCGGCATTGTGCCGCCTGGATACGGCCACCGAGCGGGTTCGGCTGTCACCCCCGGTTGGATGCCCGACCACCACGCTCATATCCTTTAAACCGGCCAGCTCACGAGCCACTGTTTTCACCGCGTCGTCACACGCGGCAATAAACGCGGCCCGCAGAAACAGGTCTTCGGCGGCATAACCGCAAATGGAGAGTTCGGGGGTCAACAACAAGCGCACCCCATCGGCATAGGCCGAACGCGCCGACTCAATGATTTTTTTTGCATTGCCCGCCATGTCACCAACCACAAAATCGAGTTGGGCAACGCAGAGTTTGAGTGTCATAGGGCGGTCAATAGAAGTTAAAAACGGTCAGTCACGAATCAGCTAATTATCCTAAATATCCTGATGGACAAGGCAAAAAACCCAACGCCAGTGTCGATTCCCACAAAGTCGTGAACAAAGCATCTTTCAAAATCAACGACTTCCTCGCCGGTCTCCCAAGGGGTCCTCGATCATGCAGGCATGTACGCTGGATCAACTCGCCACTTGAAAACTCTTCAAAGGCACGACTGAATGTGGAATCGAGTGTTGCGCCCAGACGGGTTGGCAACGCATCAGCGTCTTGTCAATCAGCGTTTCAAAGTGGCAGCCAGGTGGCAAGGTTAATGAGCCGCAACCCGTCGCAGGTGCCTTTCCCGGATTGGAAGGTTGACCAACGCAGCACCGGCTGCCAACAAGATATCGATGTACCAGACCCAGTCATAACTGCCCGTCGCCTGGAACACGTAGCCGCCCAGGAATGCACCGAAGAAGCCACCGATCTGGTGCGCCAGCATCACGATACCGAACAACATCGCCAGGTTGGAAGTGCCGAACATTTTGGCCACCAGTCCTACGGTCGGTGGCACGGTTGAAAGAAAGGTCACGCCCATGACCGCCGCAAAGATCAGCATCACGGCCGGTGTTTTTGGCGACAGCAGGAAGACCAGAACGGCCACGCCGCGGGTCGCGTAGAGCAAGGCGAGCAATGATTTCATGCGCCAGCGACCCACCGCCCATCCCATCGCGAGACTGCCGACGATATTGAACAGGCCGATCATGGCCAGCGCCCAACCCCCGATTTCCGGTGGCAAGCCACATGCAGCCACTACGCCAGGCAGGTGGGTAGCCAGGAAAGCGACATGAAATCCACACACCAGGAAGCCGAGACTCAAATAGCGGTAGTTGGGATTGGTGAGCGCCTGGCCGATGGCTTGGCGTGCATTGAGTGCCTGGGTGCCAGAGGCCGCTGCGGCCTGCGCAGCCAGGGCCTTCGAGTTGCCCTTGAGCACAAACACGGCCGGTAGCGCCAACGCCAGCATGATGCCGAGCCACTGCATCGCGCTGGCCCAGCCGACGGCTGCGGTCAGGCCAATGGCGATCGGTGCCATGGCAAACTGGCCAAAAGAGCCGCCGGCATTAACGATGCCGGTGGCGAGTCCGCGCTTTTCCGGTGGCACCAGGCGCGTACTCGCGGCCATCAATACCGAGGGGCCGGCCATGCCAGCGCCACCCGCGGCAAGTAGGCCGATGGCAAAGATCAGACCCAGGGTACTGGTCATGAGCGGTGTGATGAAGGTGCCAATGGCGACCAACAGCACGCCCAGAAAAATCACCCGGCCGGTACCGATGCGATCAGCCACGGCACCCGCAAATGGCTGAGTCAGGCCCCACCAAAGCTGCCCGAACGCAAAGGCCAGGCTGATACTGCCAATACCCAACGCAGTCGAGGTATTGAGCGCTGAAAGGAACAGGCCCATGGTCTGGCGCACGCCCATCGTCAGAGCAAAGGTGCCGCCCGCCGCCAGCAGCACCAACCAGACTGAAAATGGACGATCCCCCGCCGTCCGTCGCTTAATCAATGATGCCTCCTTCTGCGCAAAGGGCGAGAAGATCCAAAGACTCATCAATGAGTGCGTGCAGTGCCAACATGCGCGGCATACCAAAGAGGCGGTTAAGACTGCTCTGAGCGGCCTTCCAATGCCGCTGGGCGTCTTGTCGCTTCGCACGACCAGCATCGGTAATGGTGATTAGGCGGCTTCGTCCATCGGCCCCCTGCGCCAGGTGAACCCAATCCGCAGCCAGCAGGGGCTTGAGGTTGCGAGTCAACGTAGACGGATCCATTTTCATGGCGTGCGCCAGATCACCGGGGCGGATTGGACCCAGTTTGAGTACGTGCGACAAGAGCGAATACTGGGTGGTTCTGAGCCCGGTCTTGGCCAGTTCGGCGTCGTAATGTTGAGTCATACGACGCGTCAACTGACGCAGCTTCAGATTGGTACAACCCTGCAACTTGGCTTCAGCAGCCAAAGGCGGTGAAAGTAGGTTCTCTATCATGCAATCATTGTAGCTACAATGATTGCATATGCAATATTCATCACGAACCGGAAACACCATGACCAAAACAAATCACCTCGATGCCTGGCTTGCCGAAGAAAAAACCATTCGCGCTTTGATGGACGCAGGCGCCGGTCCAGGCGTTGCCCGGGCCGATCAGATCGCCGGCAAAACCGGACTGGAATTGATGCAGGCCATGCTGCGGGGTGAACTGCCGTACCCCCCGATTGCGCAAACACTGGACTTCACAATTCTGGAAGTTGGTCCCGGCCGTGCCTTGTTTCAAGGCGCTCCGGGCGTTGCGCACCTGAACCCGATGGGCACGGTGCATGGCGGTTGGTTTGCCACCCTGCTTGATTCGGCTTTGGGCTGTGCGGTCCAGACCCGCATGGCTCCCGGCCAGGGTTACACCACGGCTGAACTGAGTGTGAACTACTTGCGCGCCCTGACACCAAAGGTAAGCAGAGTGCGGGCTGAGGGCAAAGTCATTCACTGCGGGCGACAACTGGCCACAGCAGAGGCCCGTCTGATCGGCGCGGATGGTTCTCTCTACGCCCATGCAACCACCACCTGCCTGGTGTTTGAAATGCCTCCTCAGGCCACGAACTGATGACCACGACCGCCGAAGTGATGCCCGCCAGCGGTTTTTGTCGCGTCAACTCCTGATGAGCGTGATCCTGGCGGGGACAAATGGCAACCCTTCAGACTGGATCGCTCAGCGGTTGATCGAAAAATGGTCGACGAACACACCTCGCTCTTGCAGCATTTCCTCAAGATGGCGATAGCTCAATGGCTACGCCGCGTACCAACGGATGCAAAGCTCCTGGTGCGCAATCGTCATGACCTTCTTTTCGTATTCCTCGTCTTCATCGTCGTCCAGGTCCATGCGAATGCGCTCGCCATCCTCATTCAGGCCTACGAGTTCGAGCACGCCGCGCGGGCAGACCTTGAAGCAGCGACCGCAACCGATGCATTTTTCTTCGTGCAGGGCGGCCACAAAGGTCGGTGTCCAGGTGGCGCCGCTGGGCAGCGGTGACGTTAAAGGTGTTAATCATGGTTGGTTCTCCGTCGTAGGAGGCCTTCAAGAGGCTGATGCGGCGGCGCCGGGGTTGAGCTGCTTGGTGCAGTCTTCATTGCATTTTTGGTGCCAGGGGAAAACCGGGGCTTTTAGCCGTTCCATCCGGACATGGCCACTGGCGGCAAGGCGATTAGGCAGGTTTGAAGGAATTGCGACAAACGGTTTGCGACAAGGTAGTGTCTTGGCCAGAAAAATCGACCTTGCCGCGAAAGTTGGACCTGTACACTGCGCCCACTGTTAGGAGGCGCTTTCGCCACGGATCAACACGACGACCCATGAAAATTGACCTGCGCCTGACCTTTCACTACGGGCTTACCATTTTCCTCAGCGCGTTCCTGCTGTTCCAGGTACAGCCCTTGATTGGCAAGATGATTCTGCCCTGGTTTGGTGGCTCGGCCGCCGTTTGGACGACCTGCATGTTGTTCTTCCAGCTGGTCTTGTTGCTGGGCTATTTTTACTCCCACTGGGTGGTTCGCTACCTCAGTCCTTCCCGCCAAAGCCTGGTGCACGCCAGCTTGCTGTTGGTCAGCTTGCTGCTGATCCCGATCAGCCCGAGCCTGGACTGGAAGCCAACGGGCGCCGAGAATCCCACCCTGCGCATCCTTGGCTTGCTGACCGTGTCCATCGGCTTGCCCTACTTTGTGCTGTCAACCACGGGCCCGCTACTGCAGGCCTGGTTTGCGCGGGAGCGTTCGGGGCTGGTGCCCTATCGTTTGTTCGCCCTGTCCAACTTTGGCTCCATGCTGGCGCTGCTGGCCTACCCGGTGGCGGTGGAACCCATTTTCCCGACCCTCTGGCAGTCCTACCTGTGGTCGGGCCTGTATGCCTGCTTTGTCGCAGCCTGCGCGCTCCTGGCCTGGCGTGGGCGCCATGGCGTTCCCATCATCGAGCAAGCCCATCACGAAGGCCCGGCGCCGCGTTGGGGGGACAAGGTGCTGTGGGCGGCCCTGGCGGCCTGCCCGTCGATTTTGATGGTGGCCGACACCAGTTTCCTCACCACCAACATTGCACCCATCCCCATGATCTGGGTCGCACCCTTGGCCTTGTACCTGCTTTCATTCATCATGAGCTTTGAGCGCCGCGGCTGGTACCAGCGCAAAGTGTTCCTGCCTTTGCTGGTGCTGGGGTTGAGTGCTCTGGCCTACCTGCCAACCCTGGGGATTGACGTATTTCCCCTCTCAATCTCCATGGGGATCAACCTGGCGGCCTTCTTTGTCGCCTGCATGGTGTGCCACGGCGAACTCGCCCGCCTGCAGCCGCACCCCAGCCATCTGACCGGCTACTTCCTGATGCTGGCAGTCGGTGGTGTGGTCGGTGGTTTTTTTGTCGGGGTCATCGCGCCCTACTGGTTTAACAGCAACTACGAGTTGTCGATTGGCATTTTGCTCACCGGACTGGTTGCAGCCATCGCGATCATCCCCAAGATGGAATTTGCACGCCCTTTGTGGCGTCGCGTTGGTATTTTCTTTACTGCGGCGCTGCTGTTGGCGTTGGCCTGGATTCGCATTGACGACCACATGGAAGAGACCCGCGGCGCAGAACTGACGACGCGCAATTTCTACGGTACCTTGCAGGTCTTTAACAACGTACCGGATGCCTACCGCACCATGTACCATGGGCAAATCACCCATGGGCGACAACACACGGCACCGGACAAGCTGGACCTGCCCACCGCCTATTACAGCCCGGACGGCGGTGCGGGCAAAGCCTTGCAGATCAAGGCCGGACAGGGTCTACTGCGGGTCGGGGTGATTGGTCTGGGCGTCGGCACACTGGTGAGCTACGGACGCAAAGGCGATTACTTCCGGCTCTACGAGATTGATCCCATGGTGATCGACATCGCCCGCCATAATTTCAGCTTTCTCTCACGTACCCAAGCCGCTACCGAAATTGTTCTGGGCGATGCCCGCCTGCAGTTGGAGAGGGAACCCGCGCAATTATTTGACGTGCTGGTGGTTGACGCCTTCTCTGGCGACTCGGTGCCCATCCATTTGCTGACGCTTGAGGCATTTGCCCAGTACTTCAGGCATCTCAAGCCCGAGGGTGTGCTGGCGGTGCACATTACCAACCGGTTTTTGGACCTGCGGCCGGTGGTGAAGACGGCGGCCAATCATTTTGGCAAGGAGCTGCGTCTGGTGGATTCAGAGGGCATTCCTGAAAAATTGGTGTTGCGTTCACGCTGGGCACTGATCAGCAGTGATGCTGCCTTCTTCAGAGACCCCCGCCTCAGCAGTGCAACGACGATTGCCGATCCAGACCGGTTCCGGCCATGGAAAGATGACTACAGCAGTATCTTCTCCATCCTGCAATAGCGGCGCGCATGGCAGCTTGAATGGCAGGGCTGACTGGATCCATCCAGACGCAGTTCAAAAAGCAACCGGCCCGCAAAGCTCAAGGTTTGACGCCGTCGAAGACGAGGCCGTTACTTCGGTCACTGTTGAGCGCGGCCAGGTAGAGACGCTTTGCGCCCGAGTCAAAGTAGCCAATGCCGGTGACGGAACTCGTGCCGGTGGCGCAATTGCTGCCGCTGATCACAAGCGATAGATCGTACAGATTGCCTTTTGCGCGCGGCACGGCGAGTCCGGCGTATTGACAGCTGCTGGTTCCGGTGCCGGCAACCAGGCCCTGCGAATTGATCACCATCGTCATCGCCTCATTGCGGCCCGCCACGGAGGCGATGCCCACATAGTTGCCGGCGATCACTGACAGGCTAGGGGTTTTGTCATAGTCCGGGTTATACGCGCTGGTGAAGGTGTAAGTTGAATTAAGGTTGGGGGAGGTGACTGATCCGTTGAAACTTTGCTTGGTCGCGTAGCTTGCGGACAGCGTGGCCTTGTTGATGCCCTGCCCTGAGATGTTGAAGTCCAGGCCGTCGGAAGAGGAGAAACTGCCGTTAAGCGAGGTACCGGTGCCCTGAACAAAACCGGCAGTGAGGACGCTGACATTGGGCACCGAATAAAGAAGCCAATAGGTGCCGTTGTCAAGAACAACACCCGTCACCGTACGGGCTGTGCTGGTGCTTCCGGTCCACAGCCCTTCCGCACTGATGACCGGTGCAGACGGACTGCCGCCATTCCCGCCGCCACCACCACAAGCCGACAGTGCCAACAGCCATGACACAGCGAGAACTTTGATCATGGGGGTCGTCATGACTTTCACGATAGTTCCTTATGACAAATTCGGATGGTACACCCCCAGAAGATTAGGATTGCGGGGGCCGTCCCGCGGGCTGATGGCGCGAATCGGCGCATTCATCCGCCGCCCGGTCGTCACTTCTTCTACCCGGTTAACGCCAGGCAAAGGACACTCGTCAAAACAGAATTGCTACAAAAACAATAGCTGCTTGCGCCTATTGGACGGGGGCTACTGGCCTAAAACGTATATATTTCTCACATTGCGGACGCAGTTGCCGCAAGCGATGCCTTGAAGTGGGTGAGGGCCGTCGTCCTGGAACTGGCTACCTTGCTGTGGCTGCGCGTCTACCAACAGAGCCAGCCGGCGCTGGTTCGCTTGGTAAAAAAGCATGCCTAAGCGATCATCGACACCGACCTGCGCAAACCGAGTTCAAAACTCAGTGATAAAAATTCAAAACTCCCCGGGAATCGGCAATTGTCCAGTTTCGACTTTAAATCTATCGACCGCATTGAACTTCTGAATTAGCACTCTCTCTCATAGAGTGCTAACATTATAAATATGAGAAAAAGGAGTTCTGGCATGTCTTATCAATCTGGTGTTTCCGGTGCTGCCGTGGCTGTGGTCAACCCATGGTCCATGGTGCCCGCGCTGGGTAATCTTGACGCCTATATTTCTGCGGCCAATCGCCTGCCCATGCTCACCCTTGAGGAAGAGCAGGAGTTTTCGCGCAAGTTCAGACAAGACAACGACCTGGCGGCTGCCGGCAAGCTGGTGCTGTCGCACTTGCGGCTGGTGGTATCGGTTTCGCGCCAGTACCTGGGCTATGGCCTGCCGCACGGCGACCTGATCCAGGAAGGCAATGTGGGACTGATGAAGGCCGTCAAACGTTTTGACCCCGATCACGGTGTGCGTCTGGTGAGCTACGCGCTGCACTGGATCAAGGCCGAGATCCACGAGTACATCCTGAAAAACTGGCGCATGGTCAAGGTGGCGACCACCAAGGCCCAGCGCAAGCTCTTTTTTAACCTGCGCTCCATGAAACAGCGCTACAAGTCAGATGACGCTGCCGCCGACCTTGGCACCCACCGCGACACGCTGAACGAAGACCAGATTGACGCGATGGCCCTTGAGCTCAGGGTCAAGCGCGAGGAGGTCATGGAGATGGAAACCCGGCTCTCGGGGGGTGATGTGCTGCTCGACCCCAGCCCCACGGACGACGGTGACGACGCTTTTGGCCCGATTGCCTACCTGACCGATACCCGGCACGAACCCACTGAAATGATCGAGGCGCACCAGCGTGACCTGCTGGCCAGCGATGGCATTGCAACGGCGCTGGAGGCGCTCGATGAGCGCAGCCGGCGCATCGTGGAGGAGCGCTGGCTCAAGGTCAACGATGACAACTCGGGCGGCATGACGCTGCACGAACTGGCAGCGGTGTATGGCGTGAGCGCCGAACGTATCCGCCAGATCGAGGTGGCGGCGATGAAGAAGATGAAAAAGACGCTGGCCGAGTACGCTTGACATCCTGCGCCTGCGACACAATGCCCCTGACGGCCACGGCCCGCAGGGGCATTTTTCATTCAAGGGATAGTCATGCACCGCAAACTGCTTCAAATTACTACTATTTTTATAGCTGCTTGCGCAGTAGCTACGGGGGCTATAGGCCAAAAAGACGCCAAGCCTGTGCAGGCCTGGCCGACCAGGACGGTGCGCATCGTCGTCGGCTTTCCGGCCGGTTCGTCACCTGACCTGACCGCGCGCACCCTCGCCGAACCGCTGGCGAAGGCGCTGGGCCAGCTCGTGATCGTGGAAAACAAGGTGGGCGCCGGCGGCAATATCGCCGCCGACTACGTCGCCCACGCCACCGATGACCACACCCTTGGTCTCATGATCAATGGCAACCTGACGATCGCCAAGCTGCTCAACCCGAAGCTCCCGTACGATCCGCTGAAAGACCTCACGCCCGTCAGCCTGATCGGCGTGTCGCCCCTGGTGTTGACGGCGCCGGTCGGCTCGCCCGGCGCGAGCGCCAAGGACTTTTTGGCGGCGGCGCGCCAAGCGGGGGACACCTGGAGTTATGGCTCGCCGGGCGTGGGCACCGTGGGCCACATCGGCATGGAGCTGCTCAAGAGCAAGACCCAGATCAAGCCGGTGCATGTGCCCTACCCCGGCTATCCGCAGGTTGCCAACGCCATGCTCGGCGGCCAGTTGCAGCTGTCCATGTTGCCGCCGGCGCTGGCCATGGCGCATATCAAAGCGGGCAAGCTGCGCGCCATCGGCGTGACGTCCAGCGGACGCAGCACGCTGGTGCCGGAACTGCCCAGCCTGGCGGAGGCCGGTGTGCAGGGTTTCAATCTGGAAATCTGGAACGCCATCGCCGCGCCGAACTCGCTGCCCCAGCCGGTGGTTGCCAGACTGTCCGCCCTGTTCAGCACCATCGCCCGCGCGCCCGACATGCGCCAGAAACTGTTCCAGCAAGGCTGGCAGGTGGTGGGCAGTTCGGCCGAGGGCTTGGCCAAACGCATCCAGCTCGATACCGCCTTGCTGGGCGGCGTGATTGCCCTGCGGGGCATCCAACCCGATTAATTGCAGAATTCGGCACCAGCCACCGTCCACGGGACACAGTTTGCTATTATTTCGATAGCAAACGCAGGGCGCGGCGCAAAATGCAGCGGGTCTGGGGCGCATCGGACTCGACCAGCCAGCGCTCGCCCAGCTGACCGACCCATTGAAGCGGCGAATGTTTTCATCCGGGTCCCGTACCCACGGCTGCAACAGCAGCAGGCCCTCATCCAGCGGGTCGCGCCTTTTGGCCCCCCAGCAACGGCCTAACGTCGATCACGCGGCCTACTGCTGCAGCAAGAGCTTGATGTCGGCCGCAAGCAGCGCAGCGCCGCTGCCATAGCGGTTATACAGACGCAACTTGCCCTGCGTGTCGTACACGAAGCTGCCCGCCGAATGATCCATGGAGTAGCTGGTGGGCGTGGGACCCTCCACTTTTTTGTAATAGACCTTGTAGTCTTTGGCCAGCACAGCCAGTTTTTCCGGCGTGGTGTAGAGCGCCAGAAAGGTCGGATCAAAGGCTGCCATATAGCCTTTGAGCACCTCGGGGGTGTCACGCGCTGGATCGACCGTGACGAACAAACCCTGCACGCGTTCGCCATCCTTGCCCAACAAGCGCTTCACCTCGGCCAGTTCAGCCATCGAGGTGGGGCAGACATCCGGGCACTGCACATAACCGAAGAACATCACCACCACCTTGCCGGCAAAATCCTTGAGGGTCCTGGGCTGGCCATTGTGGTCGGTCAAGGCGAAATCTTTGGCGTAATCGGCACCGGTGAGGTCAATTCCGGCAAAACTCGGCCCCTGTTTGGAACAGGCAGGAATAAGGCCGATAGCCCCCGTCAATAGGGCGTAAATAGCTATTAATTTAAGAGCATTTCGTTTGTTCATGGGGTATCAAAGCAGATAGTGATCCAGAAGCAAGGCGGCAAACAGCAGGCTCAGATGGATCAGTGAGAAGCGAAAGGTTTTGCGGGCCAGCAAGTCCGAATAATCACGCCAGAGATAGAAGGCATACAGACAAAAGCCAAGATTCAAAACCACGGCGGCAATCAGGTAAAGCCAGGAACTCATGCCGTAGACATACGGCATCAAACAGGCAGCAAACAAAATGAAGGTGTAGAGCAGCACCATCAAGCGGGTGAACTCATTGCCGTGTGTCACCGGCAGCATCGGCAGGCCCGACTTGCGGTAGTCCTCCACGCGGTACAAGGCCAGTGCCCAGAAATGCGGCGGCGTCCACAAAAAGATAATCAGAAACAAAATCAGCGCTTCCGGGCCGACGTCGCCCGCCATGGCGGCCCAGCCCAGCACCGGCGGCATGGCGCCGGAGGCGCCGCCAATCACGATGTTTTGCGGCGTCAGTGGCTTCAGAATCACGGTGTACACCACCGCATAACCAATAAAGGTGGCAAAGGTCAGCCACATGGTCAGCGGGTTGACCCAAAAATACAGCAGTATGGAGCCCGCCGCGCACAACACGGCCGAAAACAGCAGCGTCTGCCAATCGGCCAGTTCGCCCCTTGCGGTCGGCCGCCAGGCCGTGCGCTTCATCTTGGCGTCGATGCTTTTTTCGACAACGCAATTGAAGGCCGCCGCTGCGCCCGCCACCAGCCAGATGCCCAGGCAAGCCAACAAGGCCAGTTGGAGCTCGGCCCAGGTCGGCAAGCCCGGCACGGCCAGCACCATGCCGATCAAGGCGCAAAACACAATCAACTGAATCACGCGCGGTTTGGTCAGCGCATAAAACTGCTTGATAACCGAGACCTCAACACTCAGAACATGGACGCTCATGCGGTCTGTCTCACGGCTGTGAAATCTGGCACGACCGACACCCTGGCGCTGCTGCCCGTGCGACTCGCGGCCACGGTCCACGTCAGAACAAGCACCAGTGCGCCCGCGCCGCCGGTGTGCAAAACGGCAGCCAGCAAAGGCCAGTCCAGCACCACATTGCTCAGGCCCGTCGCCAGCTGCAGTCCAACCAGTGCAGCGATCCAGCGCGACGGGTTGCGTAGTGCCGTCACGCGGTTCAACCGCCAGGCCAACACACCGAGCAACGCCAATACCAGGGACGCCATCAAGCGGTGAACATAGTGAATGGCCGTCAGGGCCGCAAAGCCGATGTACTCGCCAGCCGCCGTGAAACCGAGTGGGCGCCAGAGCTCAAAACCTTCCGAGAAGTCCATCAGCGGCCACCAACTGCTCTGGCACTTGGGAAAATCGGTACAGGCCAACACGGCGTAATTGGTGCTGACCCATGCCCCCAGAGCGGCTTGCAGCACCAGCAATACAAAAGACAGCCCCAGCAACCGGCGCAAGCCAGGGGAAAGGGCAACCGGTGCGACCTTGCCTTCGAGTTGCGCAAACTGCACAACCTGCACGCACAGCAGGGCCAACAGAACCAGGCCACCGAGCAAGTGCAGGGTAACGATGGCGGGAAAAAGCTTCATCGTGACGGTCAACGCGCCAAAAGCACCCTGAACACAGACCCAGAGCAAAGTCAGAGTGGGCCACCACGGGCTGATAGGCTGCACCTGCATGTTGCGCCCGCCAGCGCTGCGGCCCAGCCAGGCCACGGCCGTCAGCACCAGGATCAACACACCAACGCTGGTGGCCAGATAGCGGTGAATCATTTCTACCCAGGCTTTGCCGGACGTCACCGGGCCAGTGGGCATGGCGCTTTGGGCGGCCGCAATCGCAGCATGCGCCCCAACCGGGCTGGCCTTGCCATAGCAACCGGGCCAGTCCGGGCAGCCCAGCCCGGAGTCGGTCAAGCGAGTAAAAGCCCCAAACATGACCAGATCAAAGGTGAGAAACAGGGTCAACAGCGTCAACGCCTGAACCCGACCCAAGGGAGAAGCGCGCCGATGCCGAAACCACACCCACGCCATGGGCGCCAGGGCCAGCACGGCACCGCCAAACATCATCTGCACCAGCGGCGACAGATCGTAAAGGGCTTGCACCGTCATGGCGTTGCTACTTGGCATTTTCACCCCTCCCCTCAGTCAAAGACGCGCGCCCCGGCTGATCCCACGAGTTGGAGGCGCGCAACAGCCGCTCCAGGTCCCGCTTGACCTTGGCCGCGCTGGCCAGGTCCAGATTGGCCGGAAACCGCATCATCCAGTTGCCCAACGGGTCTACCAAATACAGATGCTCCGTCAGCCGATGGCCGCGGGCCGGTTCCAGCCAGTTGGAGAGTGCCTGCCCATCGGCGCGCAGTACCGTGGCGTCCTTCAAGGCAGGCAGCAAGCGCTCGGGCACGGGGGCGGCGTCGGAGATCAACCAGACCCAGTCCACCCGCTCTTTGTCTTTGCCCAAACCCTCGCGCAACTGGCGTTGCAGGTACAAATGGCGGCTACAGACTTCATCGCAGGCACCGTTGGCCACGCTCAACAAGAGCCATTGCCCTTTCAGCGCCTTCAGGCTGCTGGCCTGCCCGCTCAAGCTGACCACGGTCTGCTCCGGCAAGGGGCGCTGCGGGTCAACCAACTCACCGAAATTACGCCGCCCTTCCGGCCTGAAAACATAGAAAGTCAAATAGGAGGCCAGCACCGGTGCAGCACAAACCAGCAGCACGACCAGCATCTTCCAGCGTCCAGTGGCGGTGCGCCGGGCCTGCGCGTCCATCACGCGCGCCGGTGAAGGCAGGGAGTGAACCGTCATGCCCAGCGGTTGGTCGCCGTGACCGTTGGCCCGATGCTGGGATGCTTCAGGCGCGGCGCGGGTAAATGAATCGTCTAACAATTTGGAACCAGACATAAAGAATCGCAATCAGGCTGCTCAAGGCAAACCATTGGAAAGCATAACCGTAATGCTTTTCCACGCCGACTGCAGGCTGTGGCCAGTCACGCAACATGCCGTCGCCGGCTGCGCCCGTTTGCTGAACCGACACCGGCAGGAGCGCCAGACCCGTCTCGACGGCCAAGCCAGCCAAATCGATATTTTGCCGGATGAGGCCGGTATCCGAGCCGCTCAACTCGTATAACTTGGCCGGCGGCGGGGCAATACGGCCCACAATCTCCCGCACACCAGCCGGTGATTCAATCGTGGGCAAATGGCTGCGATCCATGAAGTTGCGCGCCACCCAACCGCGCTGAACCAGCACCACAGCTGCACTGCCCTCCAGCCGCATCGGCGTCACCACATACAGGCCGGTCCGGCCATTCATCGGGCGGTTGTCCAGAAACACCGTACGTTCGGGAATCCACTGGCCCCGCAGCGCGACACGTCGGTGCAGTTCAAGGGCAGGATCAGCGCGCGCCGCCAGGACTCGACCGTCCAGGATTGACATCGTCGACTTGGCCTCCATGCCGGCCTGCATGGCGACTTTCTGCGCGGCCCGCGACAATTGCCAACGCCCGAGCGCCAGCGTGCCGGCCATTGACAGCAGCGCAAGCGCAGTGATCAGCCAGGACCGCCAGCCCGCGTTCACGAGATAATCCAGTCGATGAAATACTTTGTCATTCTTGCATTTGCGGCCATTGTCATCAGCCTGGGAACAGCCCTATTTTTCATGATGAAGAGCGATTCAAAAGGAAAATCCAGAAGCCAAAAAATGGCGCTGGCGCTGGCCTTGCGGGTGGGGCTTTCGATTGCGCTGTTTATCGCCATCCTGCTGGCCTGGAAACTGGGGCTGATCCAGCCGAGCGGCATTTCTGCAGGGCAGTAAACGGATCAAGCGCTGCGGCAATCAAAAAGGCACCCTGCGGTGCCTCCCTTTTCACAGCCGCACGGTAGCTTACAGCCAATAGACCAGCGTGTAGAGGCCAAGCCACACCACGTCGACAAAGTGCCAGTACCAGGCGGCCCCTTCAAATCCGAAATGCCGCTCTGCCGTGAAATGACCTCGTTGCAGTCGCAAGGTGATGAACAGCAGCATCAACATGCCCACAAACACGTGGAAGCCGTGAAAACCGGTCAGCATGAAAAAAGTGGAACCATACACGCCTGATGTCAGCTTCAGGTTCATCTCGTGATACGCGTGGTAGTACTCATAGCCTTGCACCAGCAGGAACACGATACCCAGCAAAACCGTGAGCCACATGAAGGCCACCGCCCTGCTGCGATGGGCGCCGATCAAGGCATGGTGGGCAATGGTCAGTGTCACGCCGGAGCTCAGCAGGATCGCGGTATTGATGGTGGGCAACCAAAAGGGTGTCATGGTTTGGAACGGCTCCACGATGTCCGCCGGTGAACCGGTCACGCCAGCGGCCAGACTCGGCCACACGGCTTTGAAGTCGGGCCAGAGCAAGCCGTTCTCGATACCGCCCAAGGCGGGTATTGAATGGGCGCGAGTCCACCACAAGGCGGTGAAGAACGCCCCGAAGAACATCACTTCGGAGAAGATGAACCAGCTCATGGCCCAGCGGTAAGACGAGTCAACCTTGTGCCCATACTGGCCACCTTCACTCTCACCCACCGACTCACTGAACCACTGGTACAGCACGCCGGCAAACCACAGCAAGCCAAAATAAAACGAGTACTTGCCCCACTCCGCGCCATTGATCCACTGACTGGCGCCCAGCAAGACAAAAAACAGGCCCACAGCCGCAAAAAAGGGATGCCGCGAGGGGCCGGGCACGAAATAGTGCGGGGTTGCAGCCCCGATTGTTGAACTCATATCAGCTCCATTCTTTCCAGTTCTGTTTAATCTTCATGAGACGCCAGGATCGACCCTATTTGGCAACCACCACGTTCACCAGCACGATCAGGCCAACGACCAAAATGATGATCGTCACAACCCCCACCACGATGATGTGAATCGGACTGACTTGCGCCGCATCTTTCTCCAACTCGCTATTCTTTCTGATCCCCAGCAGCGACCAGGCCACCATCTTGATGGTGCGAAAAAACGCCCCGGACGCTACCGGTTTGGTCTCGTGCCCCGGCTCACTCATGACCCAGCTCCGATGCCGATCTGACCGGTCGCATCAGCCAAAGGAGCCGCCGGTGTCTTACCCCCTACCTCAAAAAAGGTATAGGACAGCGTGATGGTCTTTACATCTTTGGACAACTTGGGATCAATCACAAACACCACCGGCCAGACTTTCTTTTCGCCCGGCTCCAGGGTGTGCTGCTTGAAGCAAAAACACTCCAACTTGTTGAAATGGGTGCTGGCCTGCACCGGCGCATAGCTTGGAATGGCTTGCGCTGACATCCGCCTGTTTTGCACATTTTGAAACTCGTACATCACCGTGGCCATTTCACCGGGATGCACCTGCAGCGATCGCTGAGCCGGCTTGAACTCCCAAGGGCCGCGCGCGTTGGCGTCGAACTCGACCGTGATGGTTCGACTGGCGTCAACCTGGGTATTGGCAGGCAATGTCGCCTTGGCACCGGGCACGTCGCTGTCACCCAGCGCGAGAATATTGACACCCGTGGCCTCGCACACAGCCTTGTAAATGGGAACCAGCGCGTAACCGAATGCGAACATGCCCACTGCCACGACAAACAGTTTGCCGACCATTCTGATGTTTTCACGCCGTAGAGTCATACCCTACTTGCCCAAAAAAATCATCTTGACCATGAAACCAACAAAGACCGCGACCGCCACCGATGCCAGGATCAGTCCGGTTTTCAGGTTGGCTTTTTTTTGCTCGGGAGTCATCATGTTTCCGATCGTCATGCGCTAAGCAATAACCTTGGTTGCCGTGGCATCCAGCTTGGGCGGCGTCTCGAAGGTGTGGAACGGTGCCGGCGAAGGCACTTCCCACTCCAGACCTTCCGCGCCTTCCCAAGGCCTTTGCGGCGCCTTTTGGCCTTTGCCCATCATGGTGGGGGTCACGATGAAGAGCAGGAAAAAGACCTGTGCAAAGCCAAAGAAGAAAGCACCTACCGAGGCCACCGCATTGAAATCGGCAAATTGCATCGGGTAATCGGCATAGCGGCGCGGCATGCCGGCCAGCCCGAGAAAATGCATCGGGAAGAAAGTGACGTTGAATGCAATCAGTGACCACCAGAAGTGGATCTTGCCGCGTGTTTCGTTGTACATGACACCAGTCCACTTGGGTGACCAGTAGTAGTAGCCGGCAAACATGGCAAACAAGGAACCGGCCACCAGCACGTAGTGGAAATGGGCCACCACGTAATAAGTGTCCTGCACCTGGATGTCAATCGGTGCCATGGCCAGAATCAGGCCGGTAAAACCACCCATGGTGAAGACGAAGATGAAGCCCACCGCAAACAGCATCGGGGTCTCAAAGGTCATGGAACCCCGCCACATCGTGGCCACCCAGTTGAAAATCTTCACAGCCGTCGGCACGGCGACCAGCATGGTGGCATACATGAAAAACAACTGACCGGTCACCGGCATGCCGGTGGAAAACATGTGATGTCCCCACACAATGAAGGACAGGATCGCAATGCTTGAAGTGGCATAGACCATGGACGCGTAGCCAAACAATTTTTTGCGCGCAAACGCCGGCACGATCTGGCTGATGATGCCAAATGCCGGCAAGATCATGATGTAGACCTCCGGGTGACCGAAGAACCAGAAAATGTGCTGGTACATCACCGGGTCGCCACCACCGGCCGGGTTGAAGAAGCTGGTACCGAAATGGCGGTCGGTCAAGGTCATGGTGATGGCGCCGGCCAGCACCGGCATCACGGCGATCAGCAAATACGCCGTAATCAGCCAGGTCCAGGAAAACATCGGCATTTTCATCAAGGTCATGCCCGGGGCGCGCATGTTGAGCACGGTCACGATGATGTTGATGGAACCCATGATGGAGCTCGCACCCAATAAATGCATGGCAAAAATGCCGGCGTCCATGCTCGGGCCCATTTGCAGGGTCAGTGGCGCGTACAGCGTCCAGCCTGCTGCTGGCGCGCCTCCCGGCATGAAGAATGAACTCACCAGCATCACAGCGGCAGGAACCATCAGCCAGAAGCTGAAGTTATTCATGCGGGCAAACGCCATGTCCGAGGCGCCAATTTGCAGCGGAATCATCCAGTTGGCAAAACCCACAAAGCCCGGCATGATGGCGCCGAACACCATGATGATGCCGTGCATGGTGGTGAGCTGGTTGAAAAGCTCAGGATTCACCAGTTGCAGGCCGGGCTGAAACAGCTCAGCTCGAATCAGCAGGGCCAGCACGCCGCCAATCATCAGCATGGTCAGGCTGAAACACATGTACAAAGTACCGATGTCCTTGTGGTTGGTCGCGTACACCCAGCGGCGCCAGCCGGTGGGTGCGTGGCTGTGGTGGTCATGCTCGACGTGGTCGTCGCGGTCTAGAACGGCACTCATGCTGATTTCCTTCTCAATACTCGTATTAGGGTGATGCCGTTTACTTGCGCGCCGCCGTCACATCAGACGGCTGAACCAGTTGGCCGGTCTTGTTGGACCAGTTATTTTTGGTGTACGTCATGACCGCAGCGATCTCGGTGTCGCTCAACTGCTTCCATGAGGGCATCACATTGGTCTTGCCGTCGGGCAGCGCCACCGTGCGGCCATTGAGCAGCACGGTAAGTTGTTGACCCTTGTCTGCATCAAGCACCACGGCAGAACCATCAAGCGGTTTGATTGTGCCCACACCCTTGCCGTTGGGCTGATGGCAGGCGGCGCAATTGGCAGCGTAAACTTTTTCACCGCGGGCAAACAATTCTTCTGCCGTCCAGACCTTGGTGGGATCGTCGGCCAGCGCGGCCAGCTTCTTCATTTCTTCATTGACCCACAGGGTGTAATCCTCGCTTGACACCACCTTCACATGGATCGGCATGTAGGCGTGCTCCTTGCCACACAACTCAACACACTGGCCGTGATAGTCGCCGATTTTTTCCGCCCGAAACCAGGTGTCGCGCACAAAGCCGGGAATCGCATCCTGCTTGATGCCAAACGAGGGAATCATGAAGGAGTGAATCACGTCGTTGGCAGTGGTGATGAGGCGGATCTTTTTGTTGACGGGAACCACCATCGGGTGATCGACTTTCAACAGGTAATCTTCCACCTGCTCGCCCGCTTTGGGACCGCCATTATTTGACATTTCGCGTTGTGTGCGGTCCAGCGCCGAGAGAAAGCCGATGCCTTCGCCCTCGCCCTTGAGGTAATCGTAGCCCCACTTCCATTGCATGCCGGTGACCTTGATGGTGAGGTCGGCATTGGTGGTGTCTTTCATGGCCACCACCACTTTGGTGGCCGGCAGCGCCATCAAGATCACAATGACAAAAGGCACGATCGTCCAGACAATCTCGACGGTCACCGATTCATGAAAATTGGCTGACTTGTGCCCCACCGACTTGCGGTGTTTCCAGATGGAATAAAACATCACCGCGAACACGGCAACAAAAATCGCCGTGCAAAGAATCAACATGAACCAATGCAGCCAAGCCTGTTCTTCGGCAATTTTGGTGACGGGCGGGTGCAAATTGAGTTGCCGCACCGCCGGGCCACCCGGCAAATCACTGACGGCCTGCGCCGCCGTGAAGGCAACCGTACCTGCCCAGGCACTTGCGACCAACAATGTGGCCGCCAATTTACTGAAAATGCGCTTCATCATGTCCACTTTTATATTGCCTCAAATTAGCCGGGTCTGAACCAACATCGCCGACAGCGACCGGTGACCCGGTTGGCGCTACCCAACTCCGGACAGGATTGTAGTTCACACTTTTTTACACGACGCGGCGTTGTCAAGCCCTTTTATTAAGATTTGTTCGAAAATTTCTTGCGTTGGCTCAAGGTTTCACGCATTTGGTCCAGGGAAAGCACGGTTTCAGCACGCATTGTCAAGCGCGGCGCGGGTTTGAAGGCGTGGCCGTAAATGACCTCGAACGTCAGCTGCAATGGCAAGCGCTCGAGTTCCCGATGCAATTGTTCGCGCCACTGCCGGCCGCGCAAACCAGGAAAACGTTGCGGCTGCAAATTGCGCCCCAGGCCACGCAGTTCCTGCAACAAGCGCTGTGGCGTCTCGAAGGTCAGCGTAATACGCTCCATGTCCATCACCGGCTCGGCAAAACCGGCGGCGCCCAGCATGTCGCCCCAATCATGCATATCAGTGAATTCGTGCGATGGCGCGGGCCAGCCCAACGACTGGTAAAGACCGCGCAGTTCCTGCAAGGTATCGGGACCCAGACAGGAAAACATCAAAAACCCATCCACGGCCAGCGCCCGGTGCCACTGCGCCATCACGTCCTGCGGATCGGCCGCCATGTGCAGGGTCATATTGGCCCACAGCATTTGCACCGCGCCATCGCCCGGCATCTCAAATTGCGTTGCCCCGGCGGTCCAGCGTGTCGGCCGCCACCACGGCTTTGCTATTTGTTTTGCAGCGTACTGCGCTTTGTCCTTGCGGGCTTCGGCCACAAAACACCCAGCATGGGGATAGCGCTGCGCCAGCAGCGCATGCGCCTGCAGCCCCCCACGCACCGGCTCCCAATGGGCCCAGCTGTCGGGCTGGCACTTGATCCAGGCCAGTCGTTCCTCCATACGCCGCGCCACCTCCTCATGCAGCCACGGTGACGGAGCAGGCGCCATGCGCTGCCAGCGCTGGGCCGCTTGAGGATCGATGGTGGGGGGACGTTGAGTGGACATAAGACAGGGCGTGATGGAGTCGGCAGAGTATATTGACTCCATGTTTTCCAGCTTGCTTAAAGGGACGTCCCGGGTTTTAAACTCGCTGCCCAGCCAGTGCCGGGTCTGCCATGCCTGGCCCGCGCAGCCCATCTGCGAGACCTGCGTGAGCCGCTTCGCCCAGCCGCAGCCACGCTGCGAAACCTGTGCGCTGCCGGTGCCACAGCACATCCGACGCTGCGGCGCCTGCGTCAAAACCCCAGCGCCACTGGATGCCTGTCTGGCTGCGGTGGCTTACGCCTTCCCCTGGTCAGACTTGATCGTTGACTACAAGTTTCACAACAACCCCGGCCTGGCCAATGCCTTCGCTCTGTTGCTGCGCAGCACGCCGTGGGTGGAACCCGCGCTGGACGCGGCCGACCTCGTGCTGACCATGCCGCTCTCCAGACAACGCCTGCAAACGCGCGGCTTCAACCAGGCCCTGTTGCTGGCGCACCGTCTCGCGCCCGACAAGACCAACACCCGACTGCTGCTGCGCATCAAGGACACGCCGGCGCAGAGCTCGCTCAAACGTGCCGAGCGTCTCGACAGCCTGAAAGACGCGTTTGCGGTTGATCCTTTACTTGTTGCGCAACTCAAAGGCGCGCGCGTCGTGCTGGTAGACGATGTCATGACCAGCGGCGCCTCGCTCTTTTGCGCGGCGCGGACACTGCGGGCAGCGGGCGCGGCGCACATCACGGGCCTGGTGATTGCGCGCACCGAATAACATCAGCCCATGTTTCATATCGTCCTGGTCGAACCCGAGATCCCGCCCAACACCGGCAACATCATCCGCCTGTCGGCCAACACCGGCTGCGCCCTGCACCTGATTGAGCCGCTGGGGTTCTCCATGGACGACAAGCACATGCGCCGGGCCGGGCTGGACTACCACGAGTACGCCACCGTCAAGCGCCATGCCAGCTGGCAGGCCTTTCTGGCTGGCGAACAGCCAGCCCCCGAGCGCATGTTTGCCCTGACCACCCGCGCCGGTCGCAGTGTTTATGAGGCGCAATTTGCGCCCGGTGACTGGCTGGTGTTTGGGTCTGAAACCAAGGGCTTGAGCGACGCCGTGCGGCAATCATTTACCCTCGCTCAAAGCCTGAAGCTGCCCATGATCGAAGGCCAGCGCAGCCTTAATTTGTCAAACGCCGTGGCGGTCACTGTATTTGAAGCCTGGCGCCAAAACGCCTTTGGCGCATCACGGGTAGTGCCGCGCGACTGACTCGGCCACGCACACCGGCTTGGGCGCGCCCTCACGCTCAATCGCCACCTGCCAGGTCATTTGAACGCCACCCTGGTCGATGGGTTCACTGTTGAGCAGTTTCATGCGGGCGCGCAGGCGACTACCCACCGGCACCGGGGCCGTAAAACGAACCTTGTTCAGCCCATAGTTCACGCTGAGGCGGGTTTGCACAATGGTCAGAGAGGACTCAAAAAAGCGGGGAATCAGCGCCAGCGTCAAAAACCCGTGCGCGATGGTGCCCCCAAATGGCCCCGCCTTGGCTTTCTCGAGGTCCACATGAATCCACTGATGGTCGCCAGTGGCTTGCGCAAACTGGTTCACCTGTTCTTGTGTGATGGTGATCCAGTCGCTCACGGCAACTTCCTGGCCGATCAAGCTTGAGAGTTCGGAGAGAGTTTGAAAAGTTTTCATGCAGCCACTGTAGCGGCGCGCGCGCAAGTCACTTGTCAGATGAGCGACAAAGCAGCCCGCTCACCTGCTCAGCCAATCAAGTTTCCAGCCACTCGCCTATCGCCTGCCACTGCGCCAGGTCTTTTTCTACCCGGCCGGGCGCCACATCAAACAGGGTCAGGCCACGGGCTGCCAAATGAATATAGTTTTGCGTATCACGCAGGTAACCCAACACCGGTAGGCCCAGGGAGTCCACAAATTCATGCAGTTTGTCAGCGGCGATGGTGCGCGCGTCCACCCGCATGCCCACCAGGCCAATCTGCAATTTGTCATGGTGCCTGTTCTGTCGCAGTTGATCCAGAAACGCCCGCGTGGCAAAAATATCAAAAACACTGGGTTGCAAGGGCACGATCACCTTGTCCGCCAGCTTCATCACATCATTGAAACGCCTGCCATGCAGGCCCGCAGGCGTGTCGAGCACCACATGGGTCGTGCCTTTGGGCGGTTTGGCGATCAGGTCGGCGCTCACGCTCCAGGTGGCGATGGGACGTGCGGCCGCCGGGCGCAAGCCCAGCCACAAGCGTGAGGACTGCTGGCGGTCCGCATCGCCCAACATCACGGTGTGTCCGCGGGACGCGAAATAACCTGCGATATGTGTGGCCAGAGTGGACTTGCCCACGCCGCCTTTTGGATTGGCAACCACGACCACTGGCATGACGCGCTCCTGTAAATTGAACTCTGTGCGCTATGTTAGCGGCAGGCAAAAACAACACAAGACACTTTCAGACCATCCTCAGCCCAGCACGTCGGCCAGGAAAAGCGAAATGTCGGCCACTTCGCGCGGATGCACGCTGTGCGGCATCGGGTAGCTGTGCCAGTGCACCGGGTAACCCAGGCTGAGCAGCAGATCGCGCGAGGCTTCGCCCCGGGCCGGCGCCACCACCGGGTCCTGGCTGCCGTGCGCCATGAAGACGGGCGTGCAGGCATTGGCGGCGCTGCGCTCGGCGGCAAAGGTATCTGCCAGCGGCAGGTAGCCCGACAGCGCCATGATGCCTGCCAGCCGCTGCTTGAAGCGCAAACCGGTGTGTAGCGCCATGGCGCTGCCCTGCGAGAAGCCCGCCAGCACCATGCGCTGGTACGGGATGCCGCGCGCCGCCTCGTGCTCGATCAGTGCGGCAATTGCCAGCGCGGACTTCTGGATGCCGGCCACGTCCTGACGGCTCACCAGATCGGTGCCGCGAATGTCATACCAGGCCGGCATGACATAGCCGCCGTTGAGGGTCACCGGCATAGAGGGCGCGTGTGGAAAGACAAAACGGATCGGTGGGCAGGCGCGCAAGTCCAGCTCGGGCACCAGAGCGGCAAAGTCGTTGCCATCGGCGCCCAGACCGTGCAGCCAGATAACGGCAGCCGTGGGCTGCGGGGCCGATTCAATTTCTATGCGGGGAAGCAGGGTGTTTGTCATATGTAATCAGTTGGGGACAGAGCTTGTTCGCTTCGGGTAACTGTGGTCTGTCCCACAAGGTTTCAAAACAATTCCATGTCGCCGACGTTGGCGGCCTGCTCCACCAGCACACCGCTGGCAACCAGGGCGGCATGGCTGCACACCTGGTTGCGGCCATGCTCCTTGGCATAGTAAACCGCCTTGTCGGCGCGCTCAAAGGCGCCACTGGGGGTGTCGCCGGTTTTGATTTCAGAAAAACCGATGCTGATGGTGATGCTGCCAACCTGGGGAAACAGGTAATTTTCGGTGTTGGTTCTTAGCCGCTCCAGCGCGGCAGCCGCCTCTGCCTCGCCATTGCAGCGCATCAGCACCACAAACTCTTCCCCCCCAAAACGGTAGAGCTGGTCGTGAAAGCGGAAACTGACGCGCATCAAGCGTGCCAGCAGCAGCAGCACTTCGTCGCCGATGAGGTGCCCGAAGTTGTCATTGACATGCTTGAAATGGTCAATGTCAATCATCGCCAGCCAGAAGCTGCCACTGCAGCTGGTGTCGCGCCGCTTGTCGGGCGCGCCATCGACGGCGACTTGCTGCGCCAGCGTTGCCTTGAGAAAGGCACCATCAAAGGTCTTGCGATTGAGCAGCTCGGTCAGTGCATCGCGCTCGCCATAGTCGAGCAGGCTTTGAAAATTGAGGTACAGGCGCAGCACGCCACTGACCAATCGACTCAGTTCCTCAGACAGCGGCTCCTGGGTGGCGATTTCAAGCACACCGATCGTACCCGGGCTGCTGCTCACCGGAAATACCGTGATGCCGGGATATAGCCTTGACTGCATCACCAGTTTGCCGACGCCGGCCTGCTGGCGCAGCGGGTACTCAGCCAAACGTGGCAGTGCCAGCAAATCGGACCAAGCCGAGTCAAATACGGGCACCCGTTGATCGGCCTTGATCTGGGCGGTGGTCAACCAGCGCTCATTGCCGGCTTCACCGACAACGCGACAGATCGCTGCGGTCTGCGGCTGCAACAAGTCATGAATGGCACTGACCAGGGCGAGGTCGAGCGCACCGCGATCCCGAAGGTCGGTCAGGTCGGCTAACTTATCAACGAGTTGTGACATGCGCGCAGTTTAGCGGGTTGAAGCCGCCCACCTAGAGGGTCACTGCGGATAAGCAGATGGCAAAAAGCCTATGGCGTCATGCCAACAGTGCCTGCGCAAACTCACGGGCATTAAACGTCTCAAGGTCTTCAAGCTGCTCGCCCACGCCGATGAAGTACACCGGCACCGGCCGCTCCCGCGCTATGGCAGCCAGCACGCCGCCCTTGGCGGTGCCGTCCAGCTTGGTGACGATCAGGCCCGTCAGGCCCAGCGCCTCGTCAAATGCCTTCACTTGCGTCAAGGCGTTTTGACCGGTGTTGCCGTCGATCACCAGCAGGATTTCATGCGGTGCCGTGGCGTCGGCTTTTTGCACCACGCGCTTGATCTTTCGCAGTTCTTCCATCAGGTGCAGCTGGGTTGGCAGGCGTCCGGCGGTATCGACCAAAACCACGTCTTTGCCACGCGCTTTGCCAGCGCTGACCGCATCAAAGCTCACGGCCGCCGGGTCGCCACCCTGCTGGCTGATGATCTCCACGCTGTGGTCGGGTGTGTCGGTGCTGGTGCCCGCTCGCGTCGCCCAAACGCCCAGTTGCTCACGCGCGGCCGCCCGGAAAGTATCCGCAGCGGCCAGCAGTACGCTAGCGCCGTGCATCGCCAGGTGCTGGGTGAGCTTGCCGATCGAGGTGGTTTTGCCCGCACCATTAACACCAGTGACCATGATGACGGTGGGCTTGTGCTGCCCAATGACCAGCGGCTTTTCCAGTGGCAGCAGCAATTCGGTGAGGCTTGCCACCAAAATGTTTTTCAGGGCCACCGGGTGGGTAATGCCACTCTCCTTGACCTTGCGCCGCAAATCATCGAGCAGGTACTGGGTGGCCGCGACCCCCGTATCGGCCATCAGCAGCGCGCCTTCAAGCTCTTCGTAGAGCGCCTCGTCAATCCGGGTACCGCTAAAAACGCCGGAGATGCTGTTGGCCGTCTTGCCCAGGCCTGCTTTAAGTTTGTCCAGCCACTTTTGCCGCTCAGGCGGCACACTGGCGGGCAGGGGAATGTCAATCGGCGTGACCAGGGCGCTGCCAATCAAGGAACCACTGCGGATGGGTGTTGCCGCGCCCGCTGGCTCAGTCGCCGCGTCGGGTGACTTTGGCAATACAGGGGTGGGAGGAGGTTTCTTTTTGAAAAAACTGAACATTTGGCAACTTCTTAGAATCACAGCATTCTATGAAACGACTCACCTCCCCTGTGCCCATGCGCTTGATATACCAGTATTTTTTCTGCTTTTCGCTCCGCGCAGTCGTCACGTCTTGGGCGCAACTGTCAGTTCGACCACGCCTGCAGGGCCCCTCCAGTCCCCGTCCGCGTGCTGTGTGGCAGCGCTTGCCCTGGTACGGCCTGTTGCTTTTGGGCGGCCTGACGGCTCACGCGCAAACCCCGAGCCCGGTGGAACAATTCACCCTGGCCAATGGCTTGACCGTCATCGTCAAACCCGATCGACGCGCGCCCACTGCCGTCCACATGCTGTGGGTGCGGGTGGGTGCCATGGACGAGGTGAACGGCACCTCCGGCGTGGCGCATGTGCTGGAGCACATGATGTTCAAAGGTACAGCGACCGTGCCGGCCGGTGCGTTCTCGCGCCGGGTCGCGGCCCTGGGCGGGCGCGAGAATGCCTTTACCACCAAGGATTACACCGGCTTTTACCAACAGATTCCCGCCGCGCGGCTGGAAGAAGTGATGAAGCTGGAGGCCGACCGCTTTGCCCATAACCAGTGGCCTGATGGCGAGTTCAAAAAAGAGCTGGAAGTGGTCAAGGAAGAGCGCCGCCTGCGCACCGAAGACAACCCACGCGCCCTGTTGCATGAAGCGCTCAACGCGGCTGTTTTTGTTGCATCGCCCTACCGCCGGCCCGTTGTCGGCTGGATGAGCGACCTGGAGGCCTTGACATCAGCGGATGCACGGGCGTTTTACCGACGCTGGTATGTGCCGGCCAACGCGGCGGTGGTCGTGGCCGGTGATGTGGATGTGGCGCAGGTGCATCGACTGGCTGAAAAATACTATGGTGTTTTGCCCGCACGGGCCGTGCCAGAGCGCAAGCCGCAGCAGGAACCTGAACAGGTTGGCCTCAAACGCCTGGCGTTCAAGGCGCCCGCTGAACAAGCGTATGTGAGTTTGGCATTCAAGGTGCCGAGCCTGAAGTCTTTGGATGAAAAAAAAGAGAACGCTGACGCGCTGGCGCTCACCGTGCTCGCGGCCGTACTGGACGGCTACAGCGGTGCCCGGCTGGAGCGCGCCTTGACCCAGGGCGAGGGTCGTGTCGCCGACAGCGTCGGCGCCGACAACGGCCTGCGGGGTCGTGGGCCGCAGTTGTTCTCGCTGGTAGGCGTGCCCTCGAATGGCAAGACGGCCGAGCAAGTCGAGCTCGCGCTACGCGCCCAAGTCGCGCGCGTAGCGCGCGACGGTGTGCTTGAGGCGGAGCTGGCGCGCGTCAAGACCCAATGGGTGGCGAGCGAGGTTTACAAGCTCGATTCGGTCTTCAACCAGGCGCAGGAGCTGGGCAGCAACTGGGTACAGGGGCTGCCGCTGAACGCGGACGCGCTTTTGATCGAGCGCTTGCGTGCGGTCACCGCGGAGCAGGTCAAGGACGTGGCACAGCGCTATTTTGGCGATGACCAGTTGACCGTGGCCGTGTTGTTGCCGCAGCCGCTGGACAAAACCCGCATCCGGCGCACGCCCCCAGCGGGCGCCCGGCATTGATGAAGCACCTGACACAGATCAAAGCACATCTCATGATTACTATAAAAAAAATAGCTGCTTGGGCAGCATGGACGGGGGCTACAGCTCTATTTCTTATAAATCCGGTGCAGGCCGGCATTCCCATTGAACATTGGACGCAAGCCTCCGGCGCGCAAGTCTACCTGGTGCAGAGCCACGGCATTCCGATGCTGGATGTGCAAATCGACTTTGACGCCGGCAGTCGGCGTGACCCTGCCGACCAGGCCGGGCTGGCCAGCGTCAGCGCCAGCATGACCGGCAAGGGCGTTCTGGCAGGTCCGGGCAATGCAGCGGGCGCTGGCGCCACCGAACCCGCCCTGGACGAGAATGCCTTGAGTGAAGCCTGGGCGGACCTGGGTGCCTCGTTTCACGCCGGTGCCAGCCGCGACCGCATGAGTTTTTCGCTGCGCTCACTCACCGACCCGGAGTTGCTGGCCCGGGCGGTGCAACTCGCGGCCCGCCAACTTGGTGAGCCCGCCTTCCCCGAGGCGATCTGGCAGCGCGAGCGCGAAACCCTGAACGCCGCCATCAAGGAAGCCAACACCCGCCCGGCAACGCTGGCAAATCGCGCCTTCGCAGCGGCAGTCTACGGCCCGCACCCCTATGGCTTTGAGATGACAGAGGCCACCTTGGCGCGCATCAGCGTGTCGGATATGAAGTCGCTGCATGCCCGCCTGATTGCCCCGTGCCGGGCCAAGGTGACGCTGGTGGGAGCGGTCAACCGGGCCCAGGCCGAAGCGTTGGTGACGCAGTTGTTGGCGCGCCTGCCCACCGCGGACGCCGCCTGCCCGGCGCTGCCGACCGTGGCGGAGGTGGTGCCGCTGGACAAGCCCGTCGTCAAGCAGATTTCATTCGACTCCGCGCAGGCCCATGTGCTCATCGGACAACCCGGTTTCAAGCGCAATGATCCCGATTACTTTGCGCTGACGGTGGGCAACTACATTTTGGGCGGTGGCGGCTTTGTCTCGCGCCTGACGAACGAGGTCCGCGAAAAGCGGGGTTTGAGCTACAGCGTGTACAGCTACTTCGCGCCCGGTCTGCATGCCGGTGCGTTCACACTGGGCCTGCAAACCCGGCCCGACCAGGCCGAGCAGGCGGTGCAGGTGTCTCGCGACGTGCTCACCAATTTTGTCGCCCACGGCCCGACCGCGGCCGAACTCAAAGCCGCCAAAGACAACCTGATCGGTGGCTTTGCCCTGCGCATCGACAGCAACGGCAAATTGCTCGACAACGTTGCCAACATCGCCTGGAACGGGCTCCCGCTGGACTATCTGGAAACCTGGACCCAGCAGGTGGCGAGGGTCACGGCCAAAGACATCAAGACCGCATTTCAGCGCAGGCTGCAGCCAGACAGGATGGTGACGGTGGTGCTGGGTGGCGTGAACGCTGGCAAATGAGGGTTAGTCAGCACGCCCAGATTCAAATGCCGATTGATGAGTTCCATTTTGAGCGGGTAAATTTTCACAACATCAAATGCCCGACATGTATCACAAACAAATCTGGAATCTGATCAATAAATCGGTAGCGGCGTGGATCAACGACTATGCCCCGAGCATGGGCGCAGCGCTGGCCTACTACACGCTGTTTTCGATGGCCCCGCTGCTCATCATCGTGATCGCTGTGGCCGGCCTGTTCTTTGGCGCGGAAGCGGCCCGCGGTGAAATTGTGGCGCAAATCCAGGGCATCATTGGTTGGGAAGGTGCCGTCGCAGTACAGGGGCTGCTCAAGAGCGCCAGGGAACCGGCGCAGGATTTACTGGCAGCGCTGGTCAGTCTCGCGACCCTGCTCATTGGAGCCACCACAGTATTCGCCGAATTGCAAAGCGCCCTTGACCGCATCTGGCGCGTTCCCGCCTCCGTGAAAGGGAATGGACTCTGGACCCTGCTGCGCACGCGCCTGCTGTCGTTCGGCCTGGTATTGGGCTTGGTGTTTCTTCTGCTGGTCTCGCTGGTGGTCAGTGCCATGATCGCTGCCTTGGGCAAATGGAGTGACGGGCTTTTCCAGGGCTGGGAAACCGTGCTTCATCTGCTCACATTCGGCGTCTCTTTTGCCATTTCAACTTTACTGTTTGCGATGATTTACAAGCTGATGCCGCGCGCCAGCATCGCCTGGCGGGATGTGTGGATTGGCGCCGCGGTCACGTCGTTGTTGTTCGAAATTGGCAAATTTCTGATTGGTCTGTATCTGGGAAAGACCGGCGTGGCGTCCAGTTTTGGTGCCGCCGGCTCGCTGGTGCTTCTCTTGGTGTGGGTCTATTTTTCGGCGCAGATTTTTCTGCTCGGGGCTGAGTTCACCTGGGTGTTTTCACACGAGTACGGCTCCAAAACGAGCCAAATTTCGCACAAATCAGCCTCGATCGTGCCAAGCCGTTCGGGCGGGACAACGGCGGCAGCGGATGCCAAAATTGGCAACTTGCGGGCATCAAATCACGAATCAAGTGACATAGACAGCTAATGGACGCGCTACCATGGCGCAAGAATTTCCTCCTTACTCAAGCTCCCTGATGAAACAAGACAAATCCGCAGCGCCACAGAAACCGGCACAGCCCATCCGGCCCCGCAGCCCGCAGACACATGAGGTGCGCATCATCGGTGGTCTCTGGAAACGCACCAAGCTCGCCGTGGTCGAACATCCGGGCCTGCGCCCGACACCCGACCGCGTGCGCGAGACCCTGTTCAACTGGCTGGGCCAGGACCTGACCGGTTGGCGCTGTATCGATGCCTTTGCCGGTACCGGTGCACTCGGCTTTGAGGCCGCGTCCCGTGGTGCCAAAGAAGTGTTGCTGGTGGAGCAGGACACCGCCCTGGTGGCCCAGCTCAAGCGCGTTCAGATCCAACTGCAAGCCAGCACGACGCAGATCGTGCGAGGTGATGGCCTGGCGGCCCTCAAACACCTGGACCCAGCCAGCATGGACGCCGTGTTTCTGGATCCACCCTTTGACTCCGTGCTGTTTGAGGCGGCGCTGCAAGCAGCAGGCCGCGCCGTGGCAGCAGGTGGTTTTGTGTACTTGGAGGCCCCGATTCCATGGACAGACGCGCAGCTTGAGAGCGCCGGGCTGCAAGTGCACCGGCACCTCAAAGCCGGTGCTGTTCACGCCCATCTGCTCAAGCGCATCGGGTCAGACGCTTGAGCGGCGCTGCATAATGTTCATCAGCCAAGCCCCAAGGCCCATTGAGCCACTGAGCTCTTTCTTCACTCCATTGACAGGCAAACCATGGCCAACCACGTGATTGCTGTTTACCCAGGCACTTTTGACCCCATCACCCTGGGCCACGAAGATGTGGTGAGGCGCGCAACGCAGTTGTTTGACCGCGTCATCGTTGCAGTCGCAGCGGGGCATCACAAAAAAGCGCTGTTTTCATTGGAGGAGCGCATGGCCATGACGCGTGAGGCGGTCAAGCACTACCCGAAGGTGCAGGTGGAGAGTTTTTCAGGATTGCTGCGTGACTTTGTGGTGTCACAGGGCGCCAAGGCCATGGTGCGCGGCCTGCGCGCCGTGACCGACTTCGACTACGAATTCCAGCTCGCGGGCATGAACCGCAGCCTGATGCCTGACGTAGAAACAGTTTTTTTGACGCCGAGCGACAAATACCAGTTCATCTCCAGTACCTTTGTGCGTGAAATTGCCTCGCTCGGGGGCGAGGTGGACAAATTTGTATCGCCCAGTGTGAATGAATGTCTAATCGAAAAAGTTCGCAGTCTGGCCCAGCCCTGAGGTCAGTGCCGTTGGCCATGACTGGCGTATATTGACCCCCTGTGGCAGCAGGGTTCAAGCGCGCTTTCCACGCTTGGACCATTTCAATCTCAATCTTCAAGAACCCGAACTCAAACCGGAGAAAAAAATGAAAATATTATTGCCCGTGGATGGCTCCACTGTCGCGTTGGACGCTGTTCGCTTTGCCATTCGCATGGCGCAAGACGGCCTGGAGAGCAGCATGGTGTTGGCCAATGTTCAGGAATCTGCCACTTTGTATGAGTTGATGGTGGCGCACGATCCACAAGTGATTGAAGAGGTCAGCGCCGCGGCTGGCGCTCATACGCTGGCGGCGGCCGAGGCGCTACTGCAGGAGGCCAACATTCCCTACGAGTCTGAAGTGGCCTCAGGTGATCCAGCCCATACCCTGATTGATATTCTGGAGCGTTTTGGATGCGATCTGGTGGTGATGGGTGCCAGCGGCATGAGTCCCTTGCGCAGTGCCTTGCTGGGATCGGTATCCAATGAAGTGCTGCACGCCGCGAATGTGCCGGTCATGATTATCAAGGCGGCGCAAGCACCGGATGTTGATGAGGCTGACCTTGATGAGGTTCAATGACAGGGGTTGAGCCCGCATTGAAGTCGCGATGGCGCAGGAAGCACCTCCGGTTACCAAGGATAACTGGCACCTGCATGATGCCCAGGAGTTAGCCCGCCATCACGGGGTGGACCCGGCGCATGGCCTGCATGAGGACGAGGCCAGCCGCCGTGCGCAACAGCACGGCCCGAATGAAATCCAGGGGCGGCCGGGACGCAGTCTTTGGGGCCAGTTTATTGACCAATTCAAGGATTTCATGGTGCTGGTACTGATCGGCGCCGCCGTGATCTCGGGCGTCATCGGCGATCTGGTTGATACGCTGGCGATTCTGGTGATCGTGCTGCTCAATGCCGCCATCGGATTTGTGCAGGCGTGGCGAGCTGACAAAGCCATGGCGGCGCTCCAGCAACTGGCCGCCACCCAGGCCACCGTCTTGCGCAGTGGGCAGGCCCAGGTGGTCCCGGCCAGTGAATTGGTGCCCGGTGATATTGTGTTGCTGGAGGCTGGCAACCAGGTGCCGGCGGATCTGCGCTTGATCGAGATTGCCCAACTCAAGGTGGATGAATCGGCGCTGACCGGCGAGTCGGTCACGGTGGCAAAACACACCTCCACATTGAATGGTGTCGCCCATCCGCTGGGCGACCGTCTCAACATGGCCTTCAAGGGCACCACGGCCACCTACGGCCGCGGACGCGGTCTGGTGGTCGCCACCGGCATGGCAACCGAACTGGGCAAGGTGGCCAGGTTGCTGGACCGCGACACCGACCGCAGCACGCCGCTGCAGCTGCGCCTGGCGGCTTTCGGCAAACGGCTGGCGCTGGCGGTCATCGCCATCTGCGGGGTGATTTTTCTGGTCGGGGTGATGCGCGGCGAAGATCCGATGCTGATGATCCTGACCGCCGTGAGCCTGGCCGTGGCCGCCATTCCCGAGGCCTTGCCTGCGGTGGTGACGGTGTTGCTGGCGCTGGGCGCGCGTCGCATGGTGTCGCTCAATGCCCTGATCCGCCGTTTGCCCTCGGTCGAGACGCTGGGTTCGGTCACCTTCATCTGCTCAGACAAGACCGGCACCCTGACGCAGAACCACATGCACGCAGAACTGCTGCTGGCCGATGGGCAGGAGTGGGTGCCGGGAAGCGGCGCCCCGGGTCGCGAGCCTGCCGGGCCGCTCCATCTGGAGCTGTTGCGTGCGGCAGCCTTGTGCAACGACGCCAGCCGCAACCGCGAAGGGCGGTGGCAGGGCGACCCGACCGAAACCGCGCTCACGCAAGTGGCGCTGGAGGCCGGGCTCGACAAAGCCGAGTTGGAGCGCCAGTTTGAACGGGTACAGGAACTGCCGTTCGACTCGGAGCGCAAGCGCATGAGCACCGTGCATCGATCGGAGACCGGCTTGTTGGCCTACACCAAGGGTGCGCCCGAATCGGTGATTCCCCTGTGCAGCGCGCAATGGCGTGTGGAGGGTGCGGTGCCGCTGCAGCAAGAGGCCATGCTGGCGGCCGCCGAGGCCATGGCGGCCCGGGGCTTGCGCGTGCTGGCGCTGGCCTGTCGCGCACATGCGATGCTGCCCGCGCCCGGAGAAGTCGAGTCGCTGGAGTCCGGCCTGAGCCTGATCGGGCTGGTGGGTTTGATCGATCCGCCGCGCCCGGAGGCGGCGCTCGCCGTGCACGACTGCCAAACGGCAGGCATCACGCCGGTGATGATCACCGGCGACCACCCGGCCACGGCGCTGGCGATTGCGCGGCGTCTGGGCATCGTCGTGGATGGCTCCGCTGAGGTGCTGACCGGCCTTGAGTTGGCTTCCATCGATGAAGCGGCTTTGCGCGAGCGCGTGGCTTCCGTGCGGGTCTACGCACGGGTCGATCCGGCGCAGAAGATTCGCATTGTCGAAGCCTTGCAGGCGCGCGGCGAGTTCGTCGCCATGACGGGCGACGGCGTGAACGACGCACCGGCCCTCAAGCGGGCCGATATCGGCGTGGCCATGGGCCGTGGCGGCACCGATGTGGCGCGCGAGGCGGCGAGTCTGGTCCTGCTGGACGACAACTTTGCCACCATCGTTGCCGCCGTGCGGGAAGGCAGGCGCATTTACGACAACATCCGGAAATTTGTCCGCTATGCCATGACCGGCAATTCGGGCGAAATCTGGACCATCTTTCTGGCCCCGATGCTGGGCTTGCCCATCCCGCTGCTGCCCATTCACATCCTCTGGGTCAACCTGGTGACCGACGGCCTGCCGGGCCTGGCGCTGGCGGCCGAGCCGGCGGAACGCGGCATCATGCAGCGCCCGCCGCGCGCGCCGCAGGAGAGCCTGTTCGTCAACGGGCTGTGGCAGCACATTTTGTGGGTTGGTTTGCTGCTTGGTGGTTTATGTCTGCTGGTGCAAGCCTGGGCGATGTCCACCGGCCATGCGCACTGGCAGACCATGGTGTTTACCGTGTTGACGCTGGGGCAAATGGCGCATGTGCTGGCGATCCGCTCGGAGACCGAGTCACTGTGGCGCCTCGGCCTGGGCTCGAACCGGCCGCTGCTGGGCGCTGTGCTGCTGACTTTCGTGCTGCAAATGGCCACGATTTACGTGCCGGTGCTGAACCCGATTTTCAAGACACAGGCCCTGAGTCCGGTGGAGCTGATGTTATGTCTCGCGGCGTCCGCTGTGGTCTTCATCGCAGTCGAGATCGAGAAGCTCTGGCTGCGGCACAAGCGCCCCACTCTCGCAGCGTCGTGAGACGGCCGCTCACCGCAAGCCGCGGTGGCCGGCGAGTGCCGCACACTGACCCTATCCGGTTGTTCGATTGTGGGCCTGATGCCAGTAGGGACTTGAGGCCGCCTGGTGTGGCAGCATCGATAATTAGAACCATGTTAGTTAATCCGAATACCTTTGACCCTGCAGCGGATGTCCAGCCATGGCTTTGATCATCACTGACGAATGCATCAACTGCGACGTGTGCGAGCCGGAGTGCCCCAACGAGGCCATTTATCTGGGCGTCGAAATTTACCAGATTGATCCGCATAAATGCACCGAGTGTGTCGGGCATTTTGACGAACCCCAATGCGTGCAGGTCTGCCCGGTGGCCTGCATACCGATTGATCCGCAGTTTGTGGAAGACCGGGAAACACTGTGGCAAAAATACCGGCGGCTGCAGCTTGAGTTGACGAAGCCCGTCGTCCTTTGAGCGACGCCATCGACGCGGCCGGCGTCAGATCTTGTTCACGTCCTTTTCCGGCGTGCTCTTTTTGAGCGTCGATTTTTTCTTTTTGTCGCCCGGAAGCTGCGCGACAAAATAGTCAGACTCTTTTTCTTTCTTTTTCTTTACTTTCGCCTGCTGGGTACTGAGCTTTTTTGGGGTCTTGGCGCTTGCTGGCTTTTCCAGCGACTTTTTCGTCGGCGTGTTCGCAGCCAGGTCTTTTTTCTCTTGCGCCAGCCGGGCCTTCTCCATCGCGTCAGCAAGACGAGCATCACGACCAATGGCCAGATCGGTCTGATCTTTCTGGGCCGAAGTGCGCGGGTCCGCCGGATCGATAAGGTCCCCACCGGGACAGGGCGTCTGGCTGTAGACATTGCCACACTTATAGACTTTTTGAGCGTTAGCCCCCGTCGATAAAGCGCAAGATGCTGCTATAAACATAGCAATTAACGTGTGACCTGGCATGGTGCAGCTCCGGTTGGATGGGATAAAAGCGTGTCTGGATTTACGGCACTGCAGGCAGTGTATTTTCAGGTCTGGGCGGCTTCGGTCTGGGCGGCTTGCTGGTGTGTATCAGCAGCGTGGCTTTGTCCATGTCACCGGCCAACAGGTGCGGCAGGGCTGTGATGGCGCGGGCGATGCACTGATCCATCGCCAGTCGGTGATCCAGCGATGGTTTCTTCAACACCCAGTTGATGACTTCCGACTTGACACCCGGATGCCCGACACCCAAGCGCAGGCGCCAATAGTCGTCGGTACCCAGTTGAGCGTGAATGTCACGCAAACCGTTGTGGCCGGCATGGCTGCCTCCAAGCTTGAGCTTGGCCTCGCCGGGCACGATATCCAGTTCGTCGTGTGCCACCAGTATTTCCTGTGGCTCAATCTTGAAGAAACGGGCCAGTGCTGCGACCGATTTACCGCTCAGGTTCATGAAGGTTTGCGGTTTGAGCAGCCAGACCGCTTGCCCGTTGACGGTGACTCGCGTTACCAGGCCATGGTAAGTTTTGTCCATCGCCAGACTTGCTTTGAGCTCGCGGGCGACCGCGTCCAGCCACCAAAAGCCCGCGTTGTGACGGGTGAATTCGTATTCGGGGCCGGGGTTGCCAAGACCAACAAAGAGTTTGATCATGTCCAAATTATCAGGGTAAGCGCAAAAAAACAAAATGGCCCACGAGTGGGCCATTAAGGGGAAGTTGGCAGTTAGTCATTGCCATTGATGTAACACAGCGCGACCTGCGTGGCAGGGCGCGCTGCGCCAACACTTCAAGCGTTACTTCTTCTTGGCTGCTGGTGCTTTGGCTGCAGGCGCCGCCTTGCCAGCTGCTGCGGGTGCAGCAGCAGCAACTGGTGCCGCGCCAGCTTCGGCAACCGGCGCCTCTGCGGCACCAATAACCACCACCGATACCAGAACCGGGTTTTTGTTGCCGCGTGTCACGGCGGTCACGCCCTTGGGCAGTGCGACATCGGCCAAATGCAGAGAGGCACCTTTTTTCAGGCCACTCAAATCCACGGCGATGAATTCAGGCAGATCAGTCGGCAGGCACAACACTTCGATTTCGGTGATCACGTGATTGGCAATGCAGCCTTCGGTCTTGACGGCGGGCGAGTTTTCATCGCCGCTGTAGTGCAACGGCACTTTCATGTGCAGTCGGGTACTGGCATCGACGCGCTGGAAGTCAACGTGCAGGATGAGCTGCTTGAACGGGTGCATTTGCACGTCACGCAGCAAAACCTTATTGTCTTTTCCGTCCAGCTCCATATCCAGAACGGCGGCGTGGAATGCCTCTTTTTTCAAGGCATGCCAGAGGGCATTGTGATCGATCTCGATCTGTTGTGGCTCAGCGCCACCACCATAAACAATACCCGGTGTGCGACCGGTGATGCGGAGACGGCGGCTCGCACCCGTGCCCTGCTTGGCGCGCTCAAAAGCGACGAATTTCATAGTTTTTACTCCAGGAGGAGTCCACCGCGACCAGTGTGACTCCGATTTAAAAAAGCTCAATACACATCATGTTTTGTGCGTGAGCCCACTTTTGCCCAAATCAGAAAGACTCTGCAAAACCTCTCATGAAGCTCTGCAGAAACCTCAAAAGAGGTTTTCCTGATCCGAGAACAAACTCATGACTGAATCGCCTTTGGCAATACGCTGGATCGTCTCGGCGATCAGCGGCGCGACACTCAGTTGCCTAATTTTGCCGCAGGCGGATGCCGTCTGGCTCAAAGGGATGGTGTTCGTGACCACCACTTCATCAAGCGCATCGCCATTGGTGATGCGCTCTATGGCGGGCCCCGAAAAAATAGGGTGCGTGCAGTAGGCATAGACCTTTTTTGCGCCGCGCTCTTTCAAAACCTCAGCCGCCTTGACCAAGGTACCAGCAGTGTCGATCATGTCATCCATGATGACGCAGTTGCGGCCATCAATTTCTCCAATCACGTGCATCACTTCGCTCACATTGGCTCGGGGACGACGTTTGTCGATGATGGCGAGGTCGCAATTGAGCTGCTTGGCCAGGGCACGCGCGCGCACCACACCCCCCACATCGGGCGACACCACAATCAGGTCTTCGTAATTTTTCTGACGCAGATCGCCCAGCAGAACGGGGGACGCAAAAATATTGTCGACTGGAATATCAAAAAAACCCTGAATCTGGTCCGCATGCAAATCCATGGTCAGAACACGGGCCACACCAACGGTCTGCAGCATGTTGGCGACGACCTTGGCCGTAATCGGGACACGGCTGGAGCGTGGGCGACGGTCTTGCCGCGCATAACCGAAATAGGGGATCACGGCACTGATGCGTTCTGCCGACGCGCGCTTGAGTGCGTCCACCATGATGAGCAATTCCATCAGGTTATCGTTGGTCGGCGCGCAAGTGGACTGCACCACAAAAACATCCCGTGCCCGCACGTTTTGATTGATTTCGACGGTGACTTCGCCGTCCGAAAATCTGCCAACCGTCGCCGCTCCCAGTGAAATATTGAGGTAGCTGGCAATGTCCTCTGCCATAGCCGGATTGGCATTGCCGGTAAAAACCATGAAATCAGGGGTGTGGGGAGCCTGCATGAGTATTCCAGCGATTGAGTAGCGTTTGCGTCAGTACGTCCGGCGGCCGGACCATACAACAAAATATTTGGCAGGGGAAGAAGGATTCGAACCTTCGCATGCTGGAATCAAAATCCAGTGCCTTAACCAACTTGGCGACTCCCCTACACGGGTTGGCAGCTAAGCGCTCCCAACCGACAACCTGTCGCTGACTGCCCAACCCACCAAGGGATGAACATCCAAACTCTTACACAACCTGACCTGAAACCCGCTTGGAGCGCCTCTCAGATCAACATCTTGCAACGTTTGTGCAAACACCGCGCTTCCAGAGCCTGTCATCCGACCACTGAGTCCACGCGATGCAAGCCACTCAAGGGCTTGGGTCACGCCGGGACAAAGTCTTTGGGCAACACTCTGCAGGTCGTTACGACCAAAACCGAATGCATTTGCAGCGAAGCCTGAAATTATAGCTGTTTCACTGTCCCTTTTGAGAGCCGGATCCGAGAAAATTAATCTTGTTTCGAGCCCCTCTACGGGCTTGACCACCAAAAAGCGACCTGAGGGCAGGACAACAGGGTCCATTTTCTCACCGATTCCTTCAACCCAGGCGTTGTGACCACCCAGAAAAAACGGGACATCGGCACCCAGTTGCAGCCCGATGCTGATTAGCTTTTCGAGTGAAAAGTTGAGCCGCCACAGATGGTTCAATGCCAACAGGGTCGACGCCGCATCGGAAGATCCACCGCCCATGCCCGCTTGCGCGGGAATGCATTTTTCGATCCCGACATGAACGCCCAATGGACTGCCGCTGGCAGCCTTCAGAGCCCGCGCAGCGCGGACAACAAGGTCGTCAAACGGCAAGGGCGTCGCAAGATCCTCGCGGCTGATTTGTCCATCGACACGCAGGTCAAAATGCAGTGTGTCGCACCAATCAATCAGCATGAAGACCGACTGCAGCAAATGATAGCCATCGCTTCTCCTGCCTGTGATGTGCAAAAACAGGTTGAGCTTGGCCGGGGCGCAAATATCGTAGAGTGACTTCACTTTTCAAGCACCAGACGCAGTTCCGTCACGGGCGCGGGCTCTGTGCGCCGGGCGGTGACCCGGCCATTGGCCAGTTGCGACAAGTCGGCACTCCAGCCCGCCACACTCATGTTGTCTCCCGCCAGCCAGGCAAAGAGCGCCGCCACGGGTATCTCGGCGCCGACTGCCTGCTGGATCAAGGCGTCCAGCGATGCAAAAGAGCGAATGTCGCCATTGGTGCGCATAAGGGCCGTTTGGGCCGACCAGGAGAGCGCCGCGGCGGTCGTGCCCACAGGCGTGTACAGCGTCAACTCACCGGCCTGGGCGTTGCCAGTCAGCTCAAACCCGGCAGCAAAGGCCTGGGGCTGAGACTGTGCCTGATCGGACTCGACCCGAACCGCCAGCCGCCCGCGCCAAATTGAACGCTCAGACTGATTTGTGGTGCTGACCCTCGTCGGGACTGCACAACCAGCTATAAATACAATAGCAAAAAAAACAGCCGCAAAACCAGTTATGCCGCGCCGCATCACAAGGTCACGCGCAGGCGTTTCAGTGTTTCAAGCAGGGTTTCATTTTCGGCGTTGATTTCCAAGCCCTGCTTCCAGGTGCTCAGCGCCTGATCGCGCTGACCCAGGTTCCACAAGACCTCACCCAAATGAGCTGCAATTTCTGCATCCGGGCGGGCTTTGAATGCGGTCTCCAGAATGCGTTGAGCCTCGGCCAGATTGCCACTGCGGAATTCAACCCAGCCCAGACTGTCGCTAATGAAGGGGTCACCTGGCGCATAGTCCAGCGCCTTCAAAACGAGCTGTTTGGCCTCGGCCAAGCGAATGCTTCGATCTGCCAGTGAGTAGCCTAATGCGTTATAGGCATGGGGATCGTCGGGTTTGCCCGCGATGACGCTGCGCAGCAGCTGTTCCATCTCATCGAGCTTGCCCAGTTTTTCGGCCACCATGGCCAGGTCATAAGTGAGGTCAAAATCCCCAGGATTGGTCGAAACAGCCTGGGCCAGAAGTTCGTAGGCGGCCGGGTACTGCTTGCTGTCACGCAGCAGTTGTGCTTCGGCACTTATTTTTAGCCGACCGTCTGCAGGAGACACCTCGGGTTGGCTGCGAATCAGTTGGCGCGCGTCTTCCAGCTTGCCTTGCCGCGCCAGGAGAGCGGCCCGGCGCAGTTGGGCGTTGAGCCGGTCTTCTTGACTGTCAATGCGTTGTAGCCACACATCGGCTTGAACAAAATCCTTCCTTTGCTCGGCAATTTGGGCCAGGGAAAGATAAGCCTGAGTCAAACCACGCAGCGCTTGCGGGCGCGGTGTGTCGTCGCGCTGGGCCAGTGTCCGATCCACAAATTGCTGCAGCGAGCGTTCGGCCACAGCGGGATGGCCCTCCTGTAATTCGAGTACACCTCGTATCAGCCAGGCCTCTGCATAGTCAGGTTTTTCAGAAGTCACGAGTTGCAGCTGCGTTGTCGCCTCAGCATAGCGCTGCGCGTCCAGCAAGACGCGCACATACACCATTCGCACCTCGGGCCGCGGTTTACCTTCGAGATATTTAGTCACAAGGGCTTCAGCTTGCGGCACTTTGGCACCCATCATGGCCAAGGCCAGCAAGACGGGATGCTCTGATTTGGCATCCAGCGCCTGGGCCTTGCGCGCCGCGCTCAATGCGCCGCTGGCGTCATCGGCATCAAGACGCATGCGTCCGATAACGCTCCAGGCAGCAGCGCCGGTCCCTGGCGCGTTCAAGTGACTGGTCAGCGCCTGCTCAACCGTGCTGGCGGCCAGTTTCTTATCGGCCGCGCGGGCAAAATAGCGTGCAAGACCCAAGATGGTGCTGACCCGCTCTTTGGCATCGCTTGTTGCAACCTCGCTCTTGAGCGGCTCCAGTGTCTCGCCAATACGGTTCAGACCAATCAATATTTGCAGGACGTAGCGATTGGCCTCACGGGAGGCGGGCTGCGCTTGTTTCCAGGCACGCGCGGCCAGCAACGCCGAGTCGCCCGAGCGGGCCTGCAAGGCGATGTCAACAGCACGTTGGTAGAGTCTTGGATCATTCGTTTTTCGCGCCGCATCAAGGATCAGCGAGTAAGCGGCGCCGGGTTCGCCGCCGCGGGCATTGAGCTCCCCCAACAACAATTGATAAAAAAGCTCGCTGCTGAGCGCTGAAGTCGTGGGCTCAGCCGCTTTTCCAGACTGTGTTTGTGCACTCGCGCTCAACGCGCAAACGAGGGCAAGCAGCACGGGGAAACGACGGAAACGGTGAAAAGGCATCATAAGATGATAATAATCCATGCCACCCAAATTTCTTTGCCATGCCCGAATTGCCTGAGGTTGAAGTCACACGGTTGAGTTTTGCCTTCGAAATAGCAGGCGCAAGAGTCATTTCTGTGCGCATCGGTAAACCGTTGCGCTGGCCGTTGGGATGTTCTCCCACCCAGTTGGCGGGGCGATCCGTGCAGGCAGTGCGCAGACGTGGCAAGTACTTGTTGATTGATCTTGATCAAGGCTTGCTGCTGGTTCACTTGGGCATGTCCGGCAGCTTGAGTTTTGCCAGGCAATTGCCACCCGCTGGCGCCCATGACCATTTTGAGATGACAACCACCCTTGGCACGCTGCGACTCACTGACCCCCGCCGGTTTGGGGCGGTGGTTTACGCAAAAGGTGAAGACGCACCCGAAGCCCACAAACTTTTGGGCAAACTGGGCATGGAGCCTTTGTCTGATGATTTTGATGTCGACCGCTTTCATGATGAATTGAAGCGCCGCAGAGCGGCGATCAAGCAGGTATTGCTGGCGGGTGACACGGTGGTGGGCGTGGGCAATATTTACGCGTCAGAAGCACTGTTTATGGCCGGCATTCGACCAACCTTGAGCGCTGCCCGACTCAGTCGGCCGCGCAGCGCCAGACTGCACGCAGCGATCCGGGATGTGCTGGCGCGCGCGGTGGCAACGGGCGGCAGCACGCTGCGGGACTTTTCCAGCGCAAAAGGCGAGAACGGGCATTTTCAGCTGGAAGCCATGGTTTATGCCCGGCAAGGTCAGCCCTGCCGGGTCTGCGCAACGCCCATCAAATCCCTCCGACAAGGTCAGCGGTCGACGTTCTACTGCCCTCATTGCCAGAAAGCCTAGGCGTTGAAGCGCCGCTCGGTGCTATATTGAAACATTGCGCGGAGGCAATTTGGCAACTTCATTCAACGAACAATTTGATTTGCACGGCACCTGGCGGCGTGAGTTTGCCCTGCGCCTGAAGCTATTGGCCGAGTGGCTGAACGACCACGAACTGCTCGACGCGGCCGTAGAAGAGCGCTTGCGCCGCCTGGAAACCCAGGTGCGCGTCGACAAAGTCATGGTCGCGTTTGTGGGCGAGTTTTCGCGCGGCAAATCCGAGTTGATCAACGCCATTTTTTTTGCCGGCTACGGCCGGCGCATCATGCCCGCCAGCGCCGGGCGAACCACGATGTGCCCGACCGAGATGAGTTATGACGCGGACGTTCCACCTTGTCTGCGTCTGCTGCCGATTGAGACACGCCTGCAACCGCAAGCCTTGATGGAATGGCGCATGGTGCCCGAGAAATGGACGCGCATTGATTTGAACGTGCATGATCCAAAGCAGCTTGCGGAGGCCCTGGAGAAGGTGGCGGAGACCCGTCATGTGACGCAGACCGAAGCCACGGCGCTTGGTTTTTGGCAGACCGAGACGCCGGAAGACAATCCGACGGTCAATGCGCAAGGCCTGGTGGAAGTCCCCAAATGGCGGCATGCCTTGATCAATATTGCGCATCCTTTATTGAAACAGGGCTTGGTGATTCTGGACACGCCAGGCCTTAACGCCATCGGCGCCGAACCTGAACTGACGGTCAGCCTGATTCCACAGGCCCATGCCGTCGTTTTTATTCTGGGCGCAGACACTGGCGTCACCAAGTCGGACCTTGCCATCTGGCGTGAGCACCTGGTGGATGATTCGGTTGATGCAAGTTCACGGCTGGTGGTTCTCAACAAGATAGACACTTTGTGGGACGCCCTGAGTTCACCCGCTCAGGTGCAGGCGCAGATTGAGCGCCAGCAGGCTTCAACCGCCGAAATATTGGGCATCCCCAGGCAGCAGGTGATCCCGGTATCCGCGCAAAAGGGCTTGGTGGCCAAGGTGACAGACGATTCGGCTTTGCTGGAACTGAGCTGTCTATCCACGCTTGAAGATGCGCTCAGCCGGGGCATCATGGGACAACGGCAGAAGATGTTGGGCTCAGCCATCTTCGGCGGCATTTCAGATTTACAGGCCGAAACAGGCCGCGTTATTCACATGCGCAGACGTGACCTGACAGAGCAACTGATGGAGCTTGAGGGTCTGCAGGGCAAAAACTCAGCCGTGATCAAAAACATGCGGTCCCGCATTTCGCAGGAGCAAACCGAGTTTGATCTGGGCGGCGCGAAGATTCATGCGGTACGTTCGGTCCACCTGAAACTGCTGCGTGAGGTATTCAGTCTTCTGGGGCCGACAGCACTGAAGAAAGAAATGGCCCAGCTCACCCAGGTATTGCAGCAAAAGGGCATCAAGCTGGGCGTCAAACGCGCCTATGGCGACACCTTTGAGCGGCTGCGCAACAACCTGCAGCAAGTGCAATCCATCAGCGCCGAAATCCAGGTCATGCTGGCAGCAACGTTTCGACAATTGAACGGCGAATATGGGTTTTCGTTGCAGGCGCCAACCGAACCTGCTTTGGACGGTTATCTGCACGATCTTGATCTGGTGGAACGCAGCCATCTCCAGTACTTGAGTCTTGGCAACACGTTCAGGCTGGCGCAGCCTGAATTTGCAGATCGACTGGTGCGTGCCCTGTCCAACCGTCTGCGCACCATCCATGAAACGGCGTTGGGAGACCTTGAGTTGTGGAGCAAAGCGGCCGCGGCCCAACTCGATGTTCAGTTACGCGAGCGGCGGCGCAACTTCAATCGGCGACTGGAAGCCATTGATCGAATTCAACAAGCCTCCGGTGGACTCGGTGAGCGCATTGATGAAATTCAGGCGCAAAAAAACAACTTGAATCAACTCAACGCCAAACTGTCAGAGCTAACCGGCTATCTGGTGACGGCGACCGACCCGGCTCGGTGCGCAGTGACTGATGTCGCTGATGCAAGTGATGTCATTGAGCTGGTTTGACAAGCTTGAATGAAAGCGTGGTAACGGATTTCGCCACTCAGGTGGTGCGCTGGCAAAAGACCCATGGCCGCCATGATTTGCCATGGCAGAACACCCGCGATCCGTACCGGGTCTGGTTGTCTGAAATCATGCTGCAACAGACGCAGGTGGCGACCGTGCTGGATTATTTTCCCCGCTTTCTGGAGCGATTCCCGAGCGTTGAATCGCTGGCCGCAGCAGCGCTTGATGACGTCTTGGGTTTATGGAGCGGCCTGGGCTATTACACCCGCGCCCGCAACCTCCATTTGTGCGCCGGGGCGGTCATGAGATTGCATGGTGGCCTTTTCCCCCCAACAGCCCAGCTGCTTCAAACCCTGCCGGGTATTGGTCGCTCGACGGCCGCAGCCATTGCATCCTTGTGCTTTGGTGAACGGGTGGCCATTCTGGATGGCAACGTCAAGCGCGTGCTCACGCGCGTGCTGGGCTTTGACAGCGACCTGGCGTCAGTGGCCAACGAACGACGACTTTGGGATGAAGCGTCGCGAATGTTGCCGCTACGCGATCTGACGCATGCCATGCCGCGCTACACGCAGGGATTGATGGACTTGGGTGCCACGGTTTGTACCGCCAAAAAGCCAGACTGCGCAGTCTGCCCGCTAGCCCGGTCTTGTGTGGCACGGGGTCTGGGTCGGCCCGAGTCCTACCCGATGAAGACGCGCAAACTCAAGCGAAGTTCACAGGCGATCTGGCTGCTATGGGCTCAAGGCGAAGATAACTCCGTGTGGCTGAGCCAGCGGCCGACCCCAGGGGTCTGGGCGGGGCTTTACTGCTTGCCATGGTTCGACCAGCGCGAGGCCCTGGAGGCGGCGGTTCCCGCGCGTTATCGCACCGCCTTGCATGACACGCCTTCTTTTGTCCATGTCTTGACCCACAAGGACCTGTATCTGCATCCGGTTCAGGTACAAATGCCAGGCTCTGCCCTGGCGTCGTCGCAGGGGCGGTGGATGAGCGCAGATGAGTGGCCGCGCTTGGGCCTGCCGGCCCCCGTTAAAAAATTGCTACTCCAGGGTTAACGGGCTGGCTTCAAGTTCCCGGTGCCGCTTCAGCGTCATCCACTGGTCGCCAAACAGCTCCGCCAATTTTTCTACGAGGTAGACCGAACGATGCTGGCCACCGGTGCAGCCAATGGCTACCGTGACGTAGCTTCGGTGGTCCCGCGCCAGTGCGCCAAGCCATTGGTTCAAAAACTTCTGAATGTGCTCCAGCATGAGCGCGACGTCTGCCTGCTCCTTCAAAAAGTCAGCCACTGGCAGGTCCCGCCCGGTCAGCTGGCGCAACTCGGGCTCATAGTGCGGGTTCGGCAACATGCGCACATCGAACACATAGTCGGCATCACCCGGAATACCACGCTTGAAGGCGAAAGACTCGAACACCAGTGTCAATTGCTCACTGGCCGTGGAGATCAGTGACTTGACGTAGCCCTGCAACTTCGACGGCCTGATGATGCTGGTGTCGATGACGTGAGCATTTTCCCGCAGATCAGCCAGCAGCTCACGCTCGAGCTCAATAGCGTCCACCAGTGCGCGCCGCTGGTCGAGCGGCGAGTGCTCGGAGGCTGCCTGTGACAGCGGGTGTTTGCGCCGGGTTTCCGAATAACGTCGTACCAGCGTTCCGGTTGTGGCATCCAGAAACAGGGACTTGACCATGACACCCTGCGCCTGCAGGGTCGCAAGCTGCTCGGGTACCAAGGGCAGCGACGAAGCCGTGCGAACGTCCATCGCAATGGCGACCCGTTTGGTTTGATGCATCTTCTGCAACGCAACGAATGGCAGAAAAAGTTCGGGCGGCAAGTTATCGACACAAAAAAAACCAGCGTCCTCCAGCGCGTGCAGTGCCACCGACTTGCCGGAGCCCGACATGCCGGTGATCAGGACAATCTGCAAATTATCGGCCTCGGACTTCATCGAATGATTCCCCTGTTTGCAGCATTTCCCTGGCGTGCGCCAGTGTCGTGCCTGAGAGGCGCTCGCCACCCAACATGCGCGCCACTTCCGCCACCCGTTGTTCGCCCTGCACAGCAAGGACTGAACTCACCGTCGACTTGCCCAGCAATTGTTTGGCCACCACCCAATGGTGGTCCGCACAGGCAGCGACCTGAGGCAGATGGGTCACCGCCAGCACCTGCCGGTCAACACCCAATTGCTGCATGAGGCGACCGACGGTCTCGGCCACAGCGCCACCCACGCCGGCATCCACCTCGTCAAAAATAAGCGTCTGTGCGGTGCCAAGCCGGCTGGTCGTGACCGCGATCGCCAGCGCCATACGGGACAGCTCACCGCCAGAAGCCACTTTGTTGACCGGCCGGGGCGTACTGCCCGCATGCCCGGCCACCAGAAAGCTGACCTCTTCCAGGCCACTTTGCGTCGGCTGAGCAGAGGCTTGCAGTGCCACTTCGAACCGGCCCCCTTGCATACCCAGCCCCTGCATGGCCTGGGTGATGGCTGCTGCCAGCCGCGGTGCGGCTTTGGTGCGCGCCTTGGAGAGCTGCCGGGCCTGCTGCATATAGGCGCCCAGAGCCGCCGCGCATGCGGCTTCCAGCCCGGCCAAATCGCCGGCAGCATCGAGCTTTTGCAGTTCCTGTTTCCAGGACAGCAGCAAATCAGGCAACTCCGCCGGGTCTCTGCGGTAGCGTCTGGCCAAGGACAGCCACAAGGCCATGCGCTCATCGAGTTCGCCCAGGCGCTGGGGGTCAAGCTCGGTCTTGCGCAGGTAGCCCCGCAGGCAATGAACCGTGTCTTCCACCTGCGCCAGACTTGAGGTCAAAACCTCCGTCAGCCCTTTAAAATAGGGCTCAAGGTGCTCCTGTTGTTGAAGCAACTGGCAGGCGTCATGCAGCGCCACCAGAGCGCCGCCGTCATCGTCAGAACCCAGCGTCTGCAAGGCGCCTTGGGCAGCATCCAATAGGGCTTGCGCATGGGACAGTCGGCCGTGTTCTGTGTTGAGCTCAAGCCACTCGTGCGGCTGCGGCGCCAGCTTTTCGACTTCACCAATTTGCCACGCCAGTCGCTCGCGTTCACGCTCTAACGACTCTTGCGCGCCATGGGCTTGCGCCAGATCGCTCTGCGCTTGACGCCACTGTTGCCACAGAGTTGCCAGGGCGGCAGATGAAACCTGGGCGTAAGCGTCCAGCAAGCCCCGTACAGCCTCCGGACGGGTCAAACTTTGCCAGGCGTGCTGCCCATGAATATCGAGCAGTTGCTCTCCCACCGCCCGCAACTGGGTGGCCGTGGCCGGGCTGCCGTTGATCCAGGCGCGGCTTTTGCCCTGGGCGTCCACGGTGCGTCGCAACAAGAGGCTGTCACCGAGCTCAAAGCCCGCAGTTTCAAGCCAAAGCGCCAGGTCAGCCGTCGCGTCGAACTCGGCGCTGACATCGGTGCGACTTGAGCCCTCGCGGATCACCCCGACATCGGCCCGGCCGCCGGTGACCAACTGCAGCGCGTCAATCAGGATCGACTTGCCGGCACCGGTTTCACCGGTGAGAACGGTGAAACCGTCAGCCAGATCGAGGTCGAGCTCGCGCACAATCACAAAATCACGCAAGACAATACGTTTGAGGCTCACAGTCAGGCCACTCCTTCATTCCAGTGTAATTTTTGGCGCAGGGTGTCAAAGTAGGACCAGCCTCTGGGGTGCAAAAAGCGCACATTGTGTTCGGAGCGTGTCACCACGATGCGGTCCCCTCGCAGCAGCGAGGCCAGCGATTGCGTGTCAAAACTGGCGCTGGCATCCCGTCCTGATATTATTTCGATAGCAATCTCTGTAATGTTGGCGAGGACTATGGGCCTATTTGACAAGGTATGTGGTGCAATGGGCACCAACACCCAGCCCGGAATCGAAGGGTGCAGCAGCGGCCCGCCGGCTGACAGCGAATACGCGGTGGAGCCGGTCGGTGTGGCAATGATCAGGCCGTCGGCGCGCTGATTCGCCACAAAGTGGCCATCGACTTCAACCCGCAACTCCACCATCCCGGAGGTAGCCGCCCGGTTCACCACCACATCGTTCATCGCCAGCGCGTCATAAACACAGCGCCCGTCACGCATCACCCTGGCGTGCATCAGGCTGCGATGATCTTCTTCAAACTCACCGCGCAGCATCGGCGCCAGCGCGGACGCATAACCGTCCAGCGGGATGTCGGTGATGAACCCCAGCCGCCCCTGGTTGATACCAATCAGGGGCACGCCAAACTTGGCGAGTTGGCGGCCAATGCCGAGCATGGTGCCGTCGCCGCCCACCACCAAGCCAAGATCACATTTCGCGCCGATGGCGTCGACATCCAGTACCGGGTAGCCGGAAATGCCCATGTTGTGCGCGGTGTCATGCTCAAAAACCACCTCGCAACCCTGCGCACCCAAAAAATGGGCAATGTCTTCCAGCACCCGACGTGAGGACGCGCCTGATGCGCCCGATGCCACCGTCTGGTATTTGCCTATCAGCGCCACGTGCCGGAATTTTGATTTCATTGGCAAATTACATCACTAAAATGCCCCCATGCTCGATGACCGTGCCAAGTTGTTATTGAAAGCGCTGGTTGAGCGCTATATCGCCGATGGGCAACCAGTGGGTTCGCGCACGCTCTCGAAAGCCTCGGGGCTGGAACTGTCACCGGCCACCATCCGCAACGTGATGTCTGATCTGGAAGATTTGGGCCTGATTGTCAGTCCGCACACCTCGGCCGGACGTATTCCGACGGCGCGCGGCTACCGCCTGTTTGTCGACACCATGCTGACGGTGCGGCAAGAGCAGTTCGCAGCCCACGTCCTGGCGCCCGATCAGCCGCAAAAAGTGATTTCCAACGCCGCCAACCTGCTGTCGAGCCTGTCCCAGTTTGTCGGCGTGGTCATCGCGCCGCGCCGCTCCTCCGTGTTTCGCCACATTGAATTCTTGCGCTTGTCCGAGCGGCGCCTGCTGGTCATCATCGTCTCGCCCGAGGGTGACGTGCAAAACCGGGTGATTTTTACCGAGACGGACTATTCTCAGGCGCAATTGATTGAAGCCGCCAACTACCTGAACAGCCATTACGTCGGGCTGGCCATAGAGCAGGTTCGTGAGCGATTGAAAAACGAGGTGGAATCACTTCGCTCGGAAATTGCCAGCCTGATGCAGGCGGCCGTGGCGGTCAGTTCCGAGGCCATGTCGGAAACGCAGGACGAAGTGGTTATTTCGGGCGAGCGAAACCTGCTGGCAGTGACTGATTTTTCCAATGACATGGGCCACCTGCGCCGCGCATTTGATCTGTTTGAACAAAAAGCGCAGCTCATGCGCTTGCTCGATATTGCCGGTCAGGCCGAGGGGGTGCGCATCTTCATCGGCGGCGAAAGCCAGGTGGTCCCCTTCGAGGATCTGTCCATCGTCAGCGCACCGTACGAAGTGGACGGCCAGGTCGTCGGCACCCTGGGCGTCATCGGCCCTACGCGCATGGCCTACGACCGCATGATCCAGATTGTGGACATTACGTCGAAATTGGTCAGCAACGCCCTGAGCTACCACAAGTAGGCCTTTACAATCTGCGCTTCGGGCCTCTAGCTCATGTTGGTTAGAGCAGCGGACTTAAAGTGGTTTTTTCCTCAGCCTCAGTCACTGAGAGTGGAATAAACAGATTGGGTTGCCTGGGCGCAAGTTAACTCTGCCCCTTGGTAGAACTGCTCAAAGTCGGGGAAACCTCTGGTGAACAATTACCGTGGCAATCCCGAGCGAAGCTCTTCTTTGGGAGAGAACGTGTAGAGACTGTACGGGCAGGTCGTAAAGACAAGAGACAGTCCAGACCACAAACCCGAAAGGGGCGACGAAAGTCGTAGTTGGTAAGCATAATCCGTTGGTGCCGTGTTCGACTCACGGGAGGCCCACCAAAAACCAGCGCCGCAGTGTGGTTCTACACTGCGGCGTTCTTGCGCCAGGCCTCGGTGAACAAAAGCGTCGTCCGCACGGCGACCCGAGCAACAAATTTATGACAAATTTGGCTGCAGCCCCCGTTAAATATACATATATAGCTATATTTTTTGTAGCAAATCTGCAATCGCTCGCGGATAAATGAGATGCTCCTGCGTGAGCACACGGCCCGCCAGCCTGTCTGCCGTATCACCCGGCAACACCGGCACCGCGGCTTGCGCCAGGATCGGGCCGTGATCGAGTTCCGCGGTGACCTGATGCACCGTGGCCCCGACTACCTTGCAGCCCGCATCCAGCGCGCGCTGATAGGTGTGCAAACCCGGAAAAGCCGGCAGCAGCGACGGGTGGATGTTGAGCAAGCGCCCGGTATAGCGGCCCACAAATGCGGGCGTGAGAATGCGCATAAAGCCCGCCAGCACCACCAGCGCAGGCTGCTCCGGCGCGTCAAAGTGGTCAATGATCTGGACCAATGCCGCGTCAAACGCCTCACGCGAAGCAAACGCTTTGTGCTCCAGCACCTCGGTGGCAATACCGTGTTCACGCGCAAAAACCAGTCCCGCGGCCGATGCCTTGTTGCTGATAACGGCCGCCACCCGGGCCCCAAACTTGTCCTGCCAACCCTCACGCTGCGCTGTCTTTACGATGGCGGCCATGTTGGAGCCGCTGCCTGAGATCAAAATAACGATGTTTTTCATATCGGCCCGAATTATGACCTTGACCCCTTCCCCCTTGATCACCCCCCTCGCCCCCTCAACGCCCTCGCCTGTCCTGACCCCGATCGAGGCGCGTGTGCTCGGCACCCTGATGGAAAAAGCCCGCACCGTGCCTGACAGCTACCCGCTCACGCTCAACACGCTGCTGCTGGGCTGCAACCAGAAGTCCAGCCGCGAGCCGCTGATGGAATTGACCGAAGCCGACGTGGCCGCTGCCCTGAACACGCTGAAAGAAGCCCATCTGGTGCGCGAAAGCAGTGGCTCGCGCACCACACGCTTTGAACACAATTTTCAACGCGGCATCGGGGTCTACGAACAGGCCGCGGTGCTGCTGGGACTGTTGATGCTGCGCGGCCCTCAAACGGCGGGTGAGCTGCGCCTGAACACCGAACGCTGGTACAAATTTGCCGACATTTCCTCGGTCGAGGGCTTTCTGGAAGAGTTGCAGGACCGCTCCGCTGAAAAAGGGGGGCCGCTGGTGGTCAAACTGGCGCGTGGACCCGGCACTCGGGAGCAACGCTGGGCCCACCTGCTGTGCGGCCCGGTGGATGCGACGCAAACCGGGCTTGGCCGCTCGTCTGAAGGCCTGCCCGGCAACACCGCCGAACGCCTGGAACGACTCGAATCGGAACTGGCCAACTTGCGTGAAACGGTGCAAAAGCTGTGCGCCGAGTTGGGCGTTTCTCCTCCTGAACAGGTCTAGGCAAAGTCTGACGCCAGGTGAAAAATTTGCGGCGACTGACTGGGAAAAAGTTCCGCTCGCTCGCCTACGTCGTGCAGCAAACGCTGATGCTCCTTTTTGACCACCGCGTAGCATTCACACACGTGGGTCTCCAAGCCCGCGCGGTCAAGCACGGTGATATGGCCGCGGTAATAACGAATGAGACCCGCTTGCTGCAAATGCCCGGCGGCTTCGGTGATGCCTTCACGGCGCACACCGAGCATGCAGGCGATATGTTCGTGCGTCATGGTCAATTCATTGGAGGGCAAACGGTCGAGCGTTGACAGCAGCCAGCGACACAGTTGCTGCTCCACCGAATGATGCCGATTGCAGACCGCCGTTTGGGATAGCTGCGTCATCAGCGCCTGGGTGTAGCGCAGCAACAAGTGCTGCATCACCCCGGCACGGCGCCCGCCGGTGCGACGGAGTTCCTGCATCAGCATTTGTTCCTTCAGTCGGTAGCCATAGCCGCCGACACAGACGACGGCCGCTGTCGGGGTGGCATGGCAGCCCATGACAAGCGCAGTGCCAATAACGCCCTCACAGCCCACCCAAGCGATATCGGACGTTGCGCCGCTCTCGGTCACGCAGTTCAGGGACACGATGGCGCTTGTCGGGAAATAGACATACTGCAGGGCTTGCCCGGATTCATAAAGAACTTCGCCCTGCAACATCGCAACCAACTCCAGTTCCGGCGCAATGCGCCCGAACTCGACCGCCGGCAAGGCAGCCAGCAGGTGGTTTTGATTGCGGTTGATCGCGGCATCCAAATGCGGTCTCCCAATGTTCAATGCAGCGGCATGCACATCATGCAGACAAAATATCCGAATCGCGCCCTCTGTGTGTTGACGTCGCGCAGGGACAGGATCGCGGGAAATGCCCACTGTGCTCAAGCCCGTCCTTGCGAGCCTTGCGTATTCTCAAGATTCCAGCAAACAGGCAAGTGCAGGCGTTGCTCAGAACAGATGGTCGATAGCGACGAAAATTTGAGAAAACTGGCTGCTGAACTCGATGTGTCTCCACCTCGACAGCATTAATCGCACGATCGTGCTAAAAACCACCTTCAGTGAGGATTAACTTGGTACTCAAGTGATTCGGAACTAAAACGCAGTTTCAGTGAAGACTAATTTGTACTCAAGTTATGTCGGAACTAAAAATACGGCTTATTTGGAGACTCCCCTATGGATTTGGCCTTTACCCCTGAAGAGCAGCAGTTTCGTGAAGACATACGCACCTGGGTGCGCGCAAACCTGCCCACTGACATTTCACACAAGGTGCACAACGCCCTGCGCTTGAGTCGTGATGACCTGCAACGTTGGGGCAAGATTCTGGGCAAAAAGGGCTGGCTCGGCCACGCTTGGCCCAAGTCCTTTGGCGGCCCCGGCTGGAATTCGATCCAGAAACACTTGTTTGAAGAAGAATGTGCCCTGGCCGGTGCGCCGCGCGTGCTGCCGTTTGGCCCGGTGATGGTGGCGCCAGTCATCATGGCGTTTGGCACGCCGGAGCAGCAGCAGCGCTTTTTGCCCGGCATTGCCAGTGGCGAGGTATGGTGGAGCCAGGGCTACAGCGAGCCCGGCGCGGGCTCCGACCTGGCATCGGTCAAGACCAAAGCCGAGCGTCAGGGCAACAAATACATCGTCAACGGCCAGAAGGCCTGGACCACGCTGGGCCAGTACGGCGAATGGATTTTCTGCCTGGTGCGCACCGGCAATGAAGGCAAGCCGCAAACCGGCATCAGCTTCCTGCTGATCGACATGAAGTCCCCCGGCGTCACCGTGCGCCCGGTGGTGCTGCTCGACGGCGAGGCGGAAGTCAATGAGGTCTTTTTCGACAACGTCGAAGTGCCGGTGGAGAACCTGATCGGTGAAGAGAACAAGGGCTGGACCTACGCGAAACACCTGCTCTCGCATGAGCGCACCAACATCGCCGACGTGAACCGCACCAAGCGCGAGCTGGAGCGCCTCAAACGCGTTGCCAGGGCCGAAGGCGTCTACAACGACGTGCGCTTTCGCGACGAAATCGCCAAGCTTGAAGTGGACGTGGTGGCGCTCGAGATGCTGGTGCTGCGCGTGCTGGCGGCAGAGAAGTCGGGCAAGAACTCGCTCGACATTGCAGGCCTCTTGAAGATACGCGGCAGCGAGATTCAGCAGCGCTACAGCGAGCTGATGATGCTCGCCGCTGGCCCCTATGCACTGCCCCTGATCCAGGAGGCGATGGAAGCCGGCTGGCAAGGCGACTATCCCGGTGCGGCCGCGTGGTGCGCGCCGCTGGCCTCCTCCTACTTCAACCTGCGCAAGACCACCATTTATGGCGGCAGCAATGAAGTGCAGCGCACGATCGTGGCCCAGACCGTCCTCGGCTGAAGCTGCAGAACTCCAAAACAAGACAGGTGACCAACATGGATTTCGATTTCACAGACGACCAGGAACAATTACGCGACGCCGTGCGCAAATGGGTTGACAAGGGCTACAGCTTTGAGCGCCGCCGGGCCACCGTCAAGGCCGGTGGCTTTTCACGCGACGCATTCCGTGAAATAGCCGAGCTGGGCCTGTGCGGCCTGTACATCCCGGAGCAGTATGACGGCATGGGCATGGGCCCGGTCGAGGGCATGGTGGTGATGGAAGAGCTCGGGCGCGGCATCGTGCTGGAACCTCTCAACCAGAGCCTGATCGCGGGCGGCGTGCTCAGCGGCTACGCACCGCAGGCCGTCAAATCCGCCTGGCTGCCAAAAATAGCCAGCGGCGAAGCGCTGGTGGTGCTGGCGTACCAGGAGCGCGCCGCTCGCTACCGCCTCGATAGCTGTGAGGCAAAAGCGGCTCCAGCCCCCGTTGCTTATACGCTGACAGCTACTAAAAGTATAGTTCCAGCAGGTGATCAAGCCGACGCCTTCATGGTGCCTGCCTTGCTCAACGGCCAGTTGGCCTTGTTTCTGGTCGAGCGCAGCGCCAGCGGGGTCAGCACCCAAGGCTACGGCACCCAGGACGGCAGCCGGGCGGCCGAAGTGACGCTGCAAAATGCCCCCGCCACGCTGATCACCCTCGATGGCTTGAGCGCGCTGGAGCACGCGGTGGACATCGGCATTGCTAGCGCCTGTGCCGAAGCAGTCGGCGTGATGGACAAGACCCTGGCGATCACCGCCGAGTACATGAACACGCGCAAGCAATTTGGCGTGGCCATCGCCAGCTTCCAGGCGCTGCGGCACCGCGCCGCCGACATGAAAATGCAGCTCGAGCTGGCACGGTCCATGAGTTTTTATGCCGCGCTCAAACTCAACGCCCCCGCGCCCGAGCGCCGTGCCGCGATGGCGCGTGCCAAGTACCAATTGGGCAACTCCATGCGTTTTGTTGGCCAGCAGGCGGTGCAACTGCACGGCGGCATTGGCGTCACCGACGAATACATCGTGAGCCATTACTTCAAGAAACTGACCCAACTGGAAATGACGTTTGGCGACAGCCTGCACCATCTGGGTGAGGTGTCAGAGCGGATGCAGGACACGGCAGGGGTGTTTGCTTAAAGGCTGGGCACCGGTCCAAATCGGCATTGAGAGCAGACAAATGGAACACGGCACGGCTTGAGCTGTGCCGTGTGCCCGTCATACAAGAGGGTCAAGTGGTCCAGGCCTTCTAATCCGGGATCACGGCGCCAATCACCGCGCCAGTCGCCTTGACACCGGTCGTCACGACGGTTGCAGCCACCGTCACCACCGCATCAGCAACGGCCACGACGGCACACCCGGAGCACATCAGAACGGTGATGACAACCACGACTTTTCCCACTGCATCGACAACTCGTCTCATTTGGCTTCTCCGGATATTTGAGTTGCGATTATCGGGCGCCGCTGCTCTTGCGCTTGCGCGTTCGTGCCATAAACTACAAGCGAATGTTTCATTTTTTACAGCCGGGGAAATAACATGTTCAGAGGAATTCTCATCACCAAGGATGATGCCGGTTACAAGGCCGAGCTTCAGACCATCGACGAGGCCGTGCTGCCTGCTGGCGATGTCACGGTCCAGGTCGAGTGGTCAACACTCAACTACAAGGACGCGCTGGCGATCACCGGAAAATCACCGGTGGTTCGACGCTTCCCCATGGTCCCAGGCATCGATTTCGCGGGTACCGTGCTTGAGAGCACCAACGCAGCCTGGCAGGCTGGCGACAAGGTCATACTGAACGGCTGGGGTGTGGGCGAAACCCACTGCGGGGGTCTGGCTGAAATAGCGCGTGTCAAGGGCGAGTGGCTGCTTGCTCTGCCAAACAGCTTCACGACACGCCAGGCCATGGCCATCGGCACCGCCGGCTATACCGCCATGCTGTGCGTCCTGGCGCTGGAAAAACATGGCATCGAGCCTCCCGATGGTGAGATTCTCGTCACCGGCGCCAACGGTGGTGTGGGCAGCGTCGCCGTCGCCTTGCTTGCCAAGTTGGGCTACACGGTCGTCGCGTCGACCGGGCGCAGCGCCGAGGCCGATTACCTCAAGGCGCTGGGCGCAAGCCAGGTCATCGATCGCAGCGAACTCTCAGCACCCGGCAAGCCCATCGGCAAGGAGCGCTGGGCCGGGGTGATTGACACCGTCGGGAGCCATACGCTGGCCAATGCCTGCGCCACCACGCAATACCGCGGTGCGGTGGCCGCTTGCGGACTTGCGGGCGGCATGGATTTCCCGGCCACGGTGGCGCCATTCATCCTGCGCGGCGTGACCCTGTATGGCATCGACAGCGTCATGGCCCCGCTCAAGGTTCGTCAAGAAGCGTGGCAGCGGCTCAGCCGCGACCTCGACATCACCAGGCTCGAAGCCATCACCCGTGAAATAGGACTTTCGCAGGCCATCGCCGTGGCAACAGAATTACTGGACGGCAAAGTGCGCGGTCGTGTTGTGGTTGATGTGAAACGTTAACAGGAACCCAGGCTGCAAAGCCCAAGATCCCGCCAAATATCGCTTATTCCGGATTGATTACAAATGACCCTGCGCATCAGCCTCTATGTCATCGCCGCCTCCCTCATGGGGGCTCATTTTTTCAGGATGGGCAACTTCCTTGTGCTTGGCCTGTGTTTGGCAACACCCCTGCTGTTTTTTTACAAAAGCCGCTGGAGCCTTTTCTTGTTGCAACTCGCGGCCTATTGCGCAACCGCGAGCTGGCTGGGCACAGCCGTTCAACTGGTCCAGTTTCGGCAGCAAATCGACCGGCCCTGGACGGCTGCCGCCATTATTCTGGCTTCCGTCGCCTTGTTCACGCTGATGGCAGGTGTGCTGCTCAACGCCCGCAGCATGCGTGAGCGTTACCCCTTCTAGCCCGTTCCAACACTCGAAATAACGCTGGGCAAAATCCATCTGGCTATAATTTGTCATGCAGCCTTACAGATAGATTGGAGCCCTGATGATTGATCCGCTAGAGCGACCGTCTTCTCTTGTGGAGCGCGTCGTGCACAAACTGCAGACCGAAATTCAGTCAGGGGTCTATCCTGCCAACATGCGGCTGCCGGCCGAGCAAACGCTGGCCGACAACTTCAAGGTCAGCCGCCCGGTCATCCGGGAAGCCATTGCCCGGCTCAAGGTCGATCAGATTCTGGTGACGCGCAAGGGATCGGGGGCCTATGTGTCAGACAACCCGGTGGGCAACGCCTACCGGCTGGCGGACAGCAGCCAGGCGGGCGGTGGGCGAGATATCAATTTTCAGCACGTCTTTGAGTTGCGTTATTGGGCCGAATGTGCAGCGGCCGAACTCGCGGCGCTGCGGCGCACCCCGAACGATTTGCTGGCCATGCGCTGCGCGCTGGATGACATGGATCACAGTGCGAACGACTTTGCGGCTGCCGGTGTGGCAGACCTCGCCTTTCATCGGGCCATCGCAATTGCCACCTGCAACCCGTATTTCTCGGGCTTTGTGGACTTTCTGGCGCACCAGTTGCTCGAAACCCGGCGCCTGGCGTGGGAAAACTCGGCGCAGCGCGCGGTCGGGCCATCACCCGCGCAACAGGAGCACCGCTTGATTCTGGCGGCCATCGTCGCCGCTGATCCGAACGCAGCGCGCGAAGCTGCGCGCGCGCACCTGCTGGCCGCCGCGAAGCGGCTTGGATTGACGCTATCGTTCAACTATTCGGTATCCACCATTTATCCGCTTGCGGACGCGGCGCATGGAACGCGTTGACTGTGTCGTGATCGGTGCCGGCGTGGTGGGCTTGGCGGTGGCGCGCCGCTTGGCGCAGGACGGGCGCGAGGTGATGGTGCTGGAGGCTGCCCACAGCATCGGCACCGGCACCAGTTCCCGCAACAGCGAGGTGATTCATGCCGGTATTTACTACCCGACAAACTCCTTGAAGGCAAGCCTGTGCGTGCGGGGCAGGCAGTCGCTTTACGCCTATTGCGAAAGCCGCGCCATTCCCTATCGGCGCTGCGGCAAACTCATTGTGGCGACCGATGCCGGGCAGTTAAGCGCGCTGCAAGCCTTGCGGGAAAAGGCCCATGCCAATGGGGTGTTTGATCTGCAGAGCTTGACGGCCGCGCAGGTCAAAGCCATGGAGCCCGATATTTTTTGTGTGGCAGCGCTGCTGTCGCCCAGCACCGGCATCATTGACAGCCATGCCCTCATGCTGCAGCTACAAGCCGACGCCGAGCAGGCCGGTGCCGTGTTTGCCTTTCAGTCGGCCGTTGAGGCTGGCGAGATCACGTTTGAGGGCATCGCCCTGCGCGTCCAGGGCGCCATTGAGCCCCTGCTGGCCCACCGCGTCATCAATTGCGCCGGCCTGCAGGCGCAGCAGGTGGCCGCGCGCCTGGTCGGCCTGCCCGCGGCCAGCATTCCCCCTTTGTTCTATGCCAAAGGCAACTATTTTTCTTTCAGCGGACGGGCCCATTTTTCGCATCTGATCTATCCGATGCCTGAAGCCGGTGGCCTGGGCATCCATCTCACGCTGGACTTGGGCGGACGACCACGCTTTGGTCCGGATGTGCAATGGGCATCAAGAATTGACTACGCCGTGGACGCGGACCGACTAGCCACCTTTGAAAACCAGATCCGCCGTTACTGGCCGGGTGTGGACGCGGGCACTTTGCAGCCCGACTATGTTGGCATCCGACCCAAACTGGCGGCGCAGGGCGCACCGGCCGCAGATTTCCGGATTGACGATCACACCCGGCATGGCATCCCGGGCCTGGTCAATCTGTTTGGCATCGAATCGCCCGGACTCACCGCCGCGCTGGCCATCGCCGATCATGTCGCACAAAGCCTGAACGCCTGAACGCCTGAGCGCCCGGGTGGTGGTGGCGCCTGCCCACTCAACACTGAGCCAGTTAGACCGGTTCAGCGTGAATCCAATTGCACACGGCGTTCTACCCAGGTTGTGCGAAACGCATGGCCTCTTTTTGAAAAGCATCGACCAGCCGAATGCGAGAAGACCCTTTGTTCCAGATCAGGCCGACCTCCCGGTTTTGGTGGGGTCGTGAAAGGGAGATTTTTTTTAGCGAAAGACCTTGCGGCCAAGGTGGCGCCCAGTCCGGGATCAAAGACACGCCTAAATTTTGATCCACCATGACGGCGATCGCGTCAAGCGCATCCAGTTCAAACCGGACTTTCGGGGCCAGGCCTGCCTGCTGCAAGTAGCGTTCCGCAAGGTGACCGCCCCATTGATTTTTGTCGTAACTGATAAAGGGGTGACTCATTAAAAGAGCATGGGGGTCGTCTTGCGTGGTTGTAGTCGAGGCGATGACGATCAATGGTTCTTTTCTCAGATTGATCCAGTCCAGCACTTTCGGAATGGGAAACCCCGGTTTGACAATGATGGCGGCATCCAGATCGCCGTTGTGAACGCGTCGATACAGACGTTCCGAGGAACCGGGTTCGATGAAAACTTCAATTTTTGAATGTAATTTGACCAGTCCCCCCAGCATGTGCGGAACCATCCCGGTGAGCGCGGTTGCGATGGCGCCAATCCTGAGTTCACCAGAAAGAATGTCGTGGTCGACCACAAAGCGCAGGTCGTTGAAATCTCTTAGAACACTTCGGGCCCGCAAGGCCAGTTTTGCACCGGCTTCGGTCGGGCGCACCGTGCGTCCGGCTCGCATGACAAGCTTGGTTCCCATCTCGGCCTCCAGCGTCTGCAAGCGTTGCGCCACGGCCCCCGGCGTCACATTCATTTGACGCGCGGCGTCGACCAGCGTGCCACTGTGAACAACCGCGATCAAAGTTTCAAGAAATAAGGTGTCCATAACGTAGAAAAACTGCTTCCTGAAAGGATGATAACGGTCTTTATCTATCTTTCTGAAAACCCCACACTCGCGCTAGCATTTTTGGATTGAAAAAATTCCACCATTGAGGCGTCCTTCGCCAATGCAATCAACATGGAGACTGTTTATGGATATGGGATTAGCAGGCAAGACTGCACTGGTGCTTGGCGCAGGTGGCGGATTGGGGTGCGCCATTGCCAGTTCATTGGCACGCGAAGGGGCCAACATTGCGGTCGCCGATATCAATGAAGAGGCGCTCATGCGCACCGTTGAATCGGTGCAAAAAGCGGGCGGCACCGCACTGCCCCTGCTGTGGGATATTGGCGACCTGTCGGTGGTGGATGCGCGCATGCTGGAAATTGAAAGCCGATTTGGCAGCGTGGATGTACTGATCAACAATACGGGCGGCCCACCGCCCACCACGGCGTTTGGCCAAGACGCGGCCCTGTGGACGCGCAGTTTTCAGAGCATGGTGTTGTCGGTGCTGGCCATCACGGATCGTGTGCTGCCGGGCATGCGCGCCAAGAAGTGGGGACGGATCATCACCAGCACCTCTTCCGGCGTGGTGACCCCCATCCCGAATCTGGCAATCTCCAATGCGCTGCGTTTGTCCCTGGTCGGCTGGTCCAAGACACTGGCACGGGAGGTGGCGCAGGACGGCATTACGTGCAACATTATCTTGCCCGGCAGAATTGCCACCGAGCGCATCAAGTTTCTCGATGAAGCGAAAGCGAAAAGAGAAGGACGCGCCGTGTCGCAAGTCTGTGCAGAAAGCACCAGCGCCATCCCCATGGGCCGCTACGGCAACCCGGAAGAATATGCCGATGTCGTTACCTTCCTGGCCAGCACGCGGTCGTCTTATATGACGGGATCTACGTTGCGCGTGGATGGCGGATTGATTTCCAGCATCTGATACACACTGTCAAAGAAGGCGACCCATGACCACAGAAACACTCCCCCTGGACGCGGACCTCATCCGCACGCTGTCCAATGTCACAACGGCCACCCTGACGACGGTGCTCTTGAAAAAGGGGCTTCGTCATGTCTGGCTCAAAGGCACCATGCCGATCAAAAGCGATCAGCCGCGTCGCGTTGGACGGGCCTTCACCTTGCGCTTCGTCCCGGCACGCGAAGATCTGGCCACGCCGGAATCCTGGTCTTCACCTATCTCGACACGGGCGGCCATCGAAGCCATGCCCGCAGGCTGTATTGCCGTGGTCGATGCCATGGGCGTGACGGATGCCGGCATTTTCGGTGACATCCTGTGTACACGGATGAGCAAACGCGGCGTTGCAGGTCTTGTCACCGACGGCGTGGTGCGCGACTTGGCGGGTGTGCTCGCCAGCGGATTTCCGGTCTGGTGCGCCGGCACGGCGGCGCCGCCGTCGGTTGCTGCCCTGACGTTCGTGAGTTGGCAGGAACCAATTGCCTGCGGTGGCGTCGCCGTTTTTCCCAACGATGTCATCGTCGTTGATTCAGATGGCGCGGTGCTCATTCCGGCGGCGCTGCTGGAAGAGGTTGTGGCCTTGGCTGTCGAGCAAGAACGCCTGGAAGCTTGGATCATGAACGAGGTCGAAAAGGGTGCCGCCTTGCCGGGACTTTACCCACCGAACGCCGCTACCAAAGTCCGCTATGAAGCGTCAAAAGAGAAAGCATGAATAAATTGTCTGCAAGCGCCAAGGGCGCCTATTTGATTGCCATCACCCCGTTTACCGAGAACGGTGCGCTTGACTTGGCAAGCACGGATCGGATGGTCGATTTTTATCTGGCAAAGGGCGCATCGGGCCTGACCATCCTGGGCATTCTCGGAGAAGCAACCAAGTTAACTGCTGAAGAATCAAAATTATTCACCAAACAGGTGCTGCAGCGTGTGAATGGGCGTGTCCCGGTCGTGGTGGGCGCATCATCCGCAGGTTTTGCGCCGATGCGTGAATTGACGCAGAGCGTGATGGCGCTGGGGGCCTCGGGCGTCATGATCGCGCCCCCTGCTTCAGTACGCACCGATGATCAAATCGTGGCCTACTTTGACATGGTCAACGAGACGCTTGGCAGTGATGTGCCCTGGGTTCTGCAGGATCATCCAGTCTCCACTGGCGTGCAGATGTCAACCGGCGTTATTTTGCGCATCGTCAAAAATTCATCCACCTGTGTGATGCTCAAGCATGAAGATTGTCCTGGCCTGGCCAAGTTGTCGGCGATTCGCGCTGCAAGTGATCGGGGCGATGCAAGGCGTGTGGCTATCCTGACCGGCAACGGCGGCGGACTGTTCTTGCCGGAGGAATTGACGCGCGGCGCCGACGGCGCCATGACCGGCTTTGCCTATCCCGAGATGATGGTCGATGTCATCACGGCGCATGCGGCGGGTGAGATCGAAAAGGCGCACGATATTTTCGATGCCTATCTGCCGCTGGCCCGCTATGAACAACAAGCCGGCATCGGCTTGGCGGTGAGAAAACACATCATGGCCCAACGCGGTGTCATTGCCTGCGCGACGCTGCGAAAACCCGGGTTACGGCTGTCAAACTCCGACATGGCCGACGTCGCCCGTTTGACTGAACGGCAAACCAGACGCCTGCAGGAACTTCAATAAGTTCAAACATTCTCGTTCCGACGGAATCCTCGCTGGCATTTCACACGTCCGGCAGGGCACACAGGCACGGGAAAACCCCTAAGCATTGCTTGCCCCCGGCTGATTATTCAACGTTTATTTGTTGTATTCTGTAAGGCAGCCTGACAAAAATCTTTTACCCTGATCACAAGGAGACAGTTCCATGCGTTTTATCCGAAAACTCGGTCTTGCCCTGGGGCTTGGTGCCGCCATCGCCAGCAGTTCTGCTTTGGCGCAGCAAGCACAATTCATCACCGTGCTGACCGGCGGCACCAGCGGGGTGTACTACCCGCTCGGCGTCTCCCTGTCACAGATTTACGGCAAGGCCATTCCAGGCGCAAAGTCTTCAGTACAGGCCACCAAGGCGTCCGCCGAAAACCTCAACCTGCTCCAGGCAGGCCGCGGCGAAATCGCTTTTACCCTTGGCGATGCCCTCTCCGACGCCTGGAAAGGCAACGAGGAAGCTGGTTTCAAGGTGCCACTGAAAAAACTGCGTGGTGTCGCCGGTATCTACTCCAACTACATCCAGATCGTCGCCAGCGCCGACTCGGGCATCAAGACCCTGGCCGACCTGAAGGGCAAACGCGTCGCCGTCGGCGCGCCGAAGTCTGGCACCGAAATCAATGCACGTGCCATCCTCAAGGGCGCCGGGCTAAGCTATAAAGACTTGGGCAAGGTCGAATACCTGCCGTTCGGCGAATCAGTCGAACTGATGAAAAATCGCCAGATAGACGCGACACTGATCTCGGCGGGCCTTGGCGTCTCAGCCTTGCGTGACCTGGCGACCTCGGTGAAGATGATCGTCGTGCCGATTCCCGCCGACGTGGTGACCAAGATCAACGACCCCGCCTACATTGCCGGCACCATTCCGGCCAATACCTACGAAGGACAGACCGCGAGCGTGACCACCGTGGCGATCGAGAATTTCATCGTTACCCATGAGAGCGTGCCGACTGACACGGTCTACAAGATGACCAAGGCCATGTACGAAAACCTCGATCAGATGGTCGCTGCCCATACCGCGGCAAAAGCCATCAGGCGCGAGGAAGGCCCCATGCATATGCCTCTTGCGCTGCACCCCGGTGCCGAGAAATATTACCGCGAAGTCGGCCTGATCAAGTAAGCGATTGGCCGTGATCGTATTCGAGCCGCGCTGGTCAAACGCCACAGCGGCTTTTTTTAATATCTTGTGGGACAGTCCGCAGCTGCGCATCGCGAGCCAACTCTGTCTCCAGCACTTTAAACTTTATTCTGGATCGCCATGACTAACGCCGCAAATGACACGCCGCAGGGCCTGTTCGACCATCCTGCACCAACCGATGAATTCCAGGAGCACGGTCATACCCGCAATCTCGGCGGGTGGGCGTTGAAGACCGTGGTCTTTGCCGCCATCGCTTTTTCCGCTTACCAGTTGATGGTGGCCGGGTTCTCACCGTTGTCCAGCCTCATCACCCGCGCGTTCCACGTCGGCTTCCTGCTCCTGATCGCTTTCCTGCTCTATCCTGCCCTGCAGCGCGCCAAGCCGCAGACCCGCATCCCCTGGTACGACTGGATTCTGGCGCTGACCGGTTTCGGCCTCGCCTTCTACCACTGGATTTTCGAGGCTGACCTGATCCAGCGCTCGGGCGATCCGACCATGACCGATCTCGTCGTCGGCGCCATTGTGGTTCTACTGGTATTCGAGGCCGCCCGGCGCATCCTCGGCATCGCACTGCCCATCGTTTGCGGCCTGTTCCTGCTCTATGGCCTGTTTGGCCAATACCTGCCGGGCGATCTGGCCCATCGGGGCTATACCCTGGCGCAACTTGTGGACCAGCTTGGCTTCGGCACCGAAGGCATCTATGGCATCCCGACGCTGGTGTCGGCCACCTATATTTTCCTGTTCATCCTGTTCGGTTCCTTCCTTGAACACGCCGGCATGATCAGGCTCTTCAATAGCGTGGCGCTGGGCTTCGTCGGCCATGCCCAGGGCGGACCGGCCAAGGTGGCGGTGATCTCCTCCGGCTTCATGGGCATGATCTCGGGCTCGGGCGTCGCCAACGTGCTCACCATCGGCCAGTTCACCATCCCGCTGATGAAGCGCTTCGGCTATTCGTCCGTCTTCGCCGGCGCCGTCGAGGCCACCTCCTCGATGGGCGGCCAGATCATGCCGCCGGTGATGGGCGCGGTCGCCTTCATCATGGCCGAAACGCTCAACGTGCCCTACGCCGACATCGTCAAGGCTGCGGTGATCCCGGCCTTCCTCTATTACTTCACGGCCTTCGTCATGGTGCACCTGGAGGCCGGCCGCCTGAAGCTGCTCGGCATCCCCAAGGACCAGTGCCCGAATCCCTGGCGCGCCATCAAGGACAACTGGTACCTGATCCTGCCGCTGGCGGCACTGGTGGTGATGCTGTTCGAAGGCTTCACGCCGATGTTCGCGGGCATGATGGGCCTGGCCCTGACGGCCATCCTGATTCTGGGCAGCGCCATCGCCGCGCGCATTTCACAAACGGCATTCCGCGTCGTGTTCTGGTTCGCGATGGGCCTGGCAGCCGCCTCATTCGCCAAATGGGGCATACAGCCAGTAATGGCGGTGATCGCCGCGCTCGCGGTCGGCAACCTGTTCGTCCAAGGCGGCAAGAAGACCCTGCACACCATGAAGATGAGCCTGGTCGACGGCGCCAAGCAGGCGCTGCCGGTGGGTATCGCCTGCGCCGTCGTCGGCGTCATCATCGGCGTCTTGACTCTGACCGGGGCGGCCTCCAGCTTCGCCGGCTACATCCTGACCATCGGGCAGAAGAGCCTGTTCGCCTCGCTGTTCCTGACCATGATCGTCTGTCTGATCCTGGGCATGGGCATCCCGACCATTCCCAATTACATCATCACCAGCTCCATTGCCGCCCCGGCCCTGCTCAAGCTCGGCGTGCCGCTGATCGTCTCGCACATGTTCGTGTTCTATTTCGGCATCATGGCCGATCTGACGCCGCCGGTGGCGCTGGCCGCCTTCGCCGCTGCCTCGATCGCCAAGGCCTCGCCGATGAGGATCGGCTACAAGGCCACCCAGATCGCCATCGCCGGTTTCGTCGTGCCCTTCATGGCGGTCTACGACCCGGCGCTGATGCTGCAGGGGCAATGGACCGCTCTCACCGTGGCCTACGTCGCTTTCAAGGCGGTGCTCGCCATCAGCCTGTGGGCCGTGATGACCATCGGCTACCTGTGGCAGCCCGTCGGATTGCTCTGGCGCGTTTTTGCCTTCGTCGCCGCCGCCCTGCTGGTGGCCGCCATCCCCTTCACCGACGAAATCGGCTTCGCCATGGCAGCCGTATTTATCATTTGGCAGTGGTTCAGGAATCGCAAGGCACCCCAATTAGCAGTTGCATGAGATGAGCGGCCTCTGCCTGGCCGCCGGGGTGATCGCCGCGACCCTGCCACTGTCGGCCTTCACGCTGGCATGGACGCATTCGATCGAAAAAATCCGCTGGGAGGAGGATTACCGCATCCAGGATAGCCGCCTGGTTCTCGAAGAAGCGCGCATCCGGGGCAGCGGTGCCGGCATGGAGCCGCCTGCCGACGCAAAATTCAAAAACGGCGTCTGGCACTACAAACCGATCCTGCCACCACTCGAACGGTTGAGGCTCACCCACTCCCCTTACACCGCCGGCTACGAAATCTGTAGCAATGGGGGTTGCAAGCCGCTCACCACCCTACTCCCCGGTCTGCCCGATTTTGCGTTGATTGAAGTCTCGGCCTGCCGCCCCGGTCCACCAGACCCGGGACTCAGCCCCACAGGTCAAGTGGCGGATCCGTCACCACCGCCCGCAAAATATCCGAGCGCGACACAAAGCCGATGACCAGACCCTGCTCATCCACCACCGGCAAGCCCGGCAGGCCGGCATCGAGCAACACGCGCGCCACCCGGCGAATATCAGTGTCCGGGGCCACGCTGGGCACTGGGGTCCACATGATGTCCAGCACACTTTGCGCCAGCAGTGCGCGCCACACCAGGGCATGACTGTCGGGTGTGGGCAGGCGCTCAGGCCGCAGCAAATCAGCACGCGACAACAGTCCCACCAGGGTACCGGCCGCATTCAGCACCGGGGCCTGGCCCACACCCTGCCGGGCCAACGTCTGCCAGGCGTCCTGCACCGTGGCGGTATCAAGCAGGGTGATCACGGCCCGGCTCATCAAGGCATCGACCAGCTTCAGGGGATGGCGCGGCTGAGTCACCCCTTTTTGACTCTCGGCATAGGCCGCCAGGGCGCTGCGATGGGCCTCGTCGCTCGGGGCCGCTTGCTGCGCCAGAGCGGCATAGGCGGCTTCAGCGGCCGGGTCGCTCCCGTCACGTCCCACGGCCTGAATGGCGTTGGAACGCGCGATGGCACCAACACCGCCCACCTGGCGCAGTTGTTCCATGGAACCACGAAACAATTGCCCCGCCACACCATAGATTGAGAACATGGTCTGCCCCTTGTTTTGTTCGGGCCGACTATAGCCTGCCAGGGGTCAACGGCGCTTGGGAAGAAACAGCGACTGCAAGTCACTCAAAAAATCAAAACCGCGCACAGTGGGCGTGACGCGGGCCAGGTCGCGCACGATCAAACCCTGCGCCTGAGCCTGCTCCAGCGCCGCTTGAATGGTGGTAATTGCGAGACCCGTGCGCTCTGAGAACAGTTGCAGGGCGAAGCCGTCTTTCAAACGCAAGGCATTCAACATGAACTCAAACGGCAAATCGGCCCGGCTGACCTCTTCGTCCTGCGCCAGACAATGGCCCGCCAAGGCTTGTTCCATGTAGCGCCCGGGCTCGCGAAACCGCACTTGGCGCACCACCCGGTGCGCAAAACTGAGCTTGCTGTGCGCGCCGGCTCCGAGGCCGAGGTAGTCGCCAAACTGCCAGTAATTGAGGTTGTGAAAGCAGCGGTGGCCGGGAGCGGCATAGGCCGACACTTCGTAGCGCTGCAGGCCTGCTGAGCCGGTCATGTCGGTGATGAGGTCCAGCATGTCGTAGGCTGTATCGTCTTCAGGCAGCGGCGGCGGATACTTGGCAAAGAAGGTGTTGGGCTCGATGGTGAGCTGATAAATCGAAATATGCGGCGGCGAAAAGGTCAGCGCGCGCGCCATGTCTTGCTTGACGTCAGCCAGCGTCTGCCCAGGCAGCGCGTACATGAGGTCCAGGTTGAAAGTGTCAAACGCCTGCGCCGCTTCTTCCACCGCGGCGAGCGCTTGCGCGCTGTCATGCACCCGCCCCAGGGTCTTCAAGAATGAGTCGTTAAAGCTCTGCACCCCAACCGACAAGCGGGTCACGCCGGCGCCGCGAAAGGCCCGAAAGCGATCTTTCTCAAAGCTGCCCGGATTGGCCTCCAGCGTGATTTCGCAACCCGCCTCCAGTCGCAGCCGCGCCCGGATGCCGCTCAGCAGATGGTCGATGGCCTCGGGTGAAAACAGGCTGGGCGTGCCGCCACCGATAAAAATGCTGTGCACCGTGCGGCCCCAAGTCAAAGGCAAGGCGGCTTCCAGGTCGGCCATCAAGGCCGCCAGGTAACGCTGCTCGGGCAGCTCGGCGGCGCGCATCTCGTGCGAGTTGAAGTCGCAATAAGGGCATTTCTTCAAACACCAGGGCAGATGCACATAAAGCGACAGCGGCGGCAAGGCGGCCAACTGTAAGGTGCCGGGGCGCAAGTAGTGCCCCATGTCATGCGGCGCCGAAGTTGACTCAGTGGCGGAAACAACCGGAATCATGCGCAGTCCGCCATGCCTTACAGCCAGCGCTCGCGCATCAGCGCCAGCATGGCGCGGGCGGCCCGGCCCCGGTGGCTGTTGGCGTTCTTGACCTCGACCGGCAATTGGGCAAAGGTCTGGCCGAACTCGGGGATCAACATCACCGGATCAAAACCAAAACCATGGCTGCCCACCGGCGCGCGGGCAATCTCGCCCACCACGCGGCCAACGGCAATCAAGGGTTCCGGGTCCTGCTCCGAGCGCACCGCCACCAGCGTGCTCACCAGCGCGGCACGCCGGTTGTCGACATCGCGCATTTGTTCCAGCAGGGCGCGCACGTTGTTGTCGTCGCCTTTTTCATAGCCAAACCGGGTGGCGTAGAAGGCCGTTTGCACCCCCGGCAAACCCCCAAAGGCATCAACACACAGGCCGGCATCGTCGGCCAGCGCGGGCAAGCCGCTGTGCGCGCTGGCATGACGCGCCTTGGCCAGCGCGTTTTCGACAAAGGTGTGATACGGCTCAGGCGCCTCGGGAATACCGAGCTCGCCTTGGGTGATCAACTCAAACCCGAGCGGAGCCAACATGGCGCGCAGCTCGGCCAATTTGCCGCGGTTGTTGGATGCTAAAACAATTTTCATTAAATAGGGCTGTAGCCCCCGTGAAATATTAATAGTTTGCTATTTATTTAGTAGTGAAATTTTTTGCAATGCAACCAGATCGCTGATGCCTTGTTCGGCCAGCGCCAGCAAGGCATCCATCTCCCGGCGCGAAAATGCCGCGCCCTCGGCCGTGCCCTGCACTTCCACAAATTGACCGGCCCCCGTCATCACCACGTTCATGTCCGTGTCACAGGCTGAATCCTCGGTGTATTCCAGATCAAGCAAGGGCGTGCCGTCGACGATGCCAACAGAGATGGCGGCCACATGGTCGCGAATCGGCGACAACTGCAGCTTGCCCTGCATGAGCAACTGGGTGACGGCGTCCTGCGCCGCCACAAACGCACCGGTGATGGCCGCCGTGCGGGTACCGCCATCGGCCTGCAACACATCGCAGTCGAGGTGAATCGTGCGCTCACCGAGCAGGCTCAGGTCAAACACCGACCGCAGAGCGCGACCGATGAGACGCTGAATTTCCTGCGTGCGCCCGCTCTGCTTGCCACGCGCCGCCTCGCGCTCGTTGCGGCTGTGGGTGGCACGCGGCAGCATGCCATATTCCGCTGTCACCCAGCCCTGGCCGCTGCCTTTTTTGTGAGCCGGCACTTTTTCTTCCACCGAGGCCGTACACAACACTTTGGTGTTGCCGAACTCGATCAACACCGAACCTTCGGCGTGCATGGTGTAGCCGCGCTGAATTTTGACCGCTCGCAGCTGGTTGGCGGCGCGTGCGCCGACTCGCAAAAATTGATGCATAGTGAAATGGTGAGCCTAGGCGCTCTTTTTAAGCGCCGAGCGGCGAATGGCTTCGTTAATTTCAGCGATGGAGCGCTCAATGGCGGCATCGTCCAGGTCTTCCAGCGCCGCGTCCAGCGTGTCGGCCTGAAACGTTGAGGCAAAAAATCCATCACTGAGCGTGTCAGTTGAAATACTGCCCCGGGTTGATTCAAACCCATCGGGCATTTCCCACTCAAGCGCGATACACGTCACGTTGTCGCTTCTATCGCCGGCCGTGCGCAGTGCGCTTTCCACCAGCTGCGGGACTGCTTCACTGACTGGTTTATGCGCCAGACAGTCAACAATGTCGGCCTCGCTGAGCCGGTCCCACAAGCCGTCCGAGCACAACATCAGCTTGTCGCCCTGCTGCAGTCCAACGGGTCCGGCAATGTCGAACACCGGCTTGGTTGGGGAACCCAGGCAGGTAAACAGGACATTGCGGTTGATGCGCTCCGCCGGTTTTTTACCTGCTGCAGTGGCCCGTTGCTGCTCGAGAAACGAGTGATCGCGGGTTCGCACCAACAGTTGGCCCTGGCGCACCAGATAGAGCCGGGAGTCACCACAATGAATCCAACTCACGGCCCCATCCTGCACCAATGCCACCACCGCCGTGGTGCGCGGCGTATCGAGCATGCCGTTTTGAATGGCATGCTGCAAAATCTGGCGGTGCGCCGTCAACACCGCAGAGGTCAGGAACGCAGCAATATCAACGATTTTCGGCTGCGCCTCTTTCTGGTACATGGCCGCGATGGTCTGCAAAGCCAGCTGCGCCGCGACCTCCCCTTGCGGGTGGCCCCCCATACCGTCAGCAAGAAAAAAAATGCCCGATTCGCGCGTGTAGCAATAGCCCATGCGATCTTCGTTTTTTTCCCGCGAGCCTTTGCGGCTGATCTGAAAAATGGAAAATTTCATTTGATTTTCGCGCCAAAACGGGTCGCTTTCTGGACGCTCTTTTTCGTGTCTGACACCATGGTGTCGAATTGAAGTCGAACTTTTTCAGTCACACTGAGCCTGGTATAGCGACGCTCACCCGCGCGGCTCAGCTCTTTCTGCAGAGCAAACACCGACTGCGGCCGCGACAGCGGATCGAGCGACATGCACCACTCCACGATCTCAATCAGGTTGTCAGAGTAAACACCGCGCATACGCGTGAGCGCCATGGCAATGCGGTCTTTTTCAAGACGTTGCGGCGCCTCATTGGGTGGGTAACCCAGCATGCAGGCATAAATACAGGCACCAATGGCGTAAATGTCGGTCCAAGGCCCCATGGCGGCATCGCGCCGGTACATCTCAGGGGCGGCAAAGCCGGGGGTGTACATGGGGCGGACGAAATTACCCTCTTTGCTCAACACTTCACGCGCCGCACCAAAATCAATCAGCACGGACTTATTGTCATCCGTGATAAACACATTGGCCGGCTTGATGTCCAGGTGCAGCATCTTGTGCTGATGAACAATGCGCAAACCACGCAGAATTTCGTCAAACAGGGACCGAATGGTCGACTCCCGGAACACTTTGGCCTGCTTGAGGTCTCGCGCCGTGACGATGAAATCCTGCAGCGACGCGCCCTCCAGGTAATTCATCACCATGTAAACGGTTTCGTTCTCCCTGAAAAAATTCAGCACGCTCACCACGGAGGGATGTGATATCTGCGCCAGCGAGCGGCCTTCTTCAAAGAAACTCTTGAGGCCAAGGCGGTACAAGGACAACCTTTCCGGCTGCACCTGCGGCAGCAATTCGCCCGCCACGCGGGTCGCCAGCGCCGACGGCAGGTACTCCTTGATCGCGACTTGCTGACCCTCGCTATCTTCGGCCAGATAGACCACGCCAAAACCGCCCGCCGCAACTTTGCGGACAACGCGGTAACCACCGATCAGGGTATTGGGCGCTAAGGGTGCGGGTCTGACCTTTGACATATTTATTGAGCGAACTCCGACGGGGCTGGCAGGAACCGGGTTATTCTTGCACTTTCATTGATCAAAGAGTCAAGATGTCAGTTTACAGCATGACTGGTTATGCCAGTGCCCAGCACAGCAGCGACCGCCCCAGTTCCGAGGCCGAGTCCAAAAGCGCGCCGCCCAATCATCTCGGACTGGAAATCCGTTCCGTCAACAGCCGTTTTCTGGACCTGTCGTTCAAGTTGCCCGAAGAGCTCCGGCAGTATGAACCGGTGCTACGCGAACTGCTTGTCAGCCGGCTCAAGCGCGGCAAGGTCGAAGTACGCGCCGCCATTGAAAGCAACGTCCAGAGTAGCGTGGTGGATCCCACGCCACGGCTGCTGCAGCGTCTCAACGCGGTGCAAGATAACGTCAAAGCCTGGCTACCGGACGCCGCACCCTTGAGCGTGGCGGACGTCATCCGATTGGCCGCCGGCGAGCTCGGTGCCAACTGTGACTGGAGCGAAACCATTCTGACACTGGCCCGCCAGGCGCTGGAAGAAATGCTCAGTGCCCGCCAGCGCGAGGGCGCGCGACTCGCCACCATGTTGCTCGATCGCCTTGGCCAGATCCGCGCGCTGGCAGCACTTGCCGTGCCACTGGTGCCGCAATTGGTGGCGCAGCAGCGCCAACGCTTTCTGGATCGCTGGCAGGAGGCCATGGCCCTGACCGACGGCAGCACGCTACCGGAAGCTGCGCGGGACCGGGCCCTGACCGAAGCCACCGCTTTTGCCATCCGCATTGACGTGGCCGAAGAAGTCACCCGCATCCAGTCGCACCTTGATGAAATTGAACGCCTGATCAAAAAAGGTGGCGAACTGGGCAAACGACTCGACTTCCTGATTCAGGAGTTGCACCGCGAAGCCAACACGCTGGGCTCCAAATCGGCCGCGCTGGAGTTGACCCATATTTCGGTGGACATGAAAGTGTTGATCGAGCAAATGCGTGAGCAGGTGCAAAACATAGAGTAAGGCGTCCTGGCGTCTCTCCAGGCGGGGCGGGCTTGCCCGCAAAGCACTAAATTGCGCTGGGCCTGCTGTACACCACAATGGCAATACCGCCCAGTACAGCGATTGAAGTCAGCAGCAGACTCAAGGTAATGGGCTCGTGGACAAACAAAGCACCGGCCAGTGAGGCCCGCACCGGCACACTCAGTTAAACCGCTGCCGCGCGCGTCCTCGTGAGTTTCGGCAAAACGAGGTACCAGACGGCGTAGCCCACGCCGGAAGTGACAGCGCCTGACAGCACGGCATAGAGCGCGTCCAAGCCATCGAGCTGTTGGTGCGCAAGAAACTGGGCACTCTCACGATGCTGAGCCCTCATGCCAAGGCCATTGCGAGGCAGAGCTGGCAGAGGTGAGCCACGTTTTCGGCAACCATTTCAAGTCGGACGGCTCGTCAATATCATGCAGCATAGGGAGAATTTCCACACGCCAATCAAGCTGTTTCATTCGACTCATGGTATCAGTCGCGACGCTGCTGGTGCTCCAGGCAATGCCGGAGAAAACACGTGTATCAAACCGGTTCAATCCGAGCAGCACATAGCCGCCATCAAAGGCAGGAACCAATGTGGCATCTGCGAATTGCAGAGCACGGGCGGCTTGCCGCAGTTGGGCCGCGTCCAATTGCGGGCAATCGGTACCTATCAAAAAAATAGATTCACCCGCGTCAAGCACACGCTTTGCCGCGCGTGCCATACGCTCACCCAAATCGCCGTCGCCCTGGTCAGTCCTGTGTACGGTCCTGGATATTGCCAACGTCTCCCAGACGGCTTGGACTGCTGATGGTGTGACACACAATTCCACTGGCCCCACCTGGGAAATCAGGGCTTCATGCAGGGTTTGTGCGAGCAAACGCTGCGCCAGTTCGGCTGCGCCGTGTTGCCCCAGGGCCGGGATCAGCCGGGTCTTGGCCAAACCCGCCAGCGGCGCTTTGGCAAAGATGACAATGCGTACCGGTTTCATCCGTAGGCACGCGCCAGAAGGCCAACGGGCACCCCGCGCCAGTAGTCCCAGCGCAAACGCCACATCAGGAAAATGGTGTGCCAAACACCACGCGTTTCCCAGCGCCGCCCCGAGGTGGTCACGCAGCGTGTGATACAGGCCGGGCGAGACAGGCAGCGCAAGCGTTTGGAGAGTTCAATGTCTTCCATCAAGGGCTGGTCCGGAAACCCACCCACGGCATCGAAGACAGTGCGGGACACGAACATCGCCTGGTCACCCGTGGCAATGCCGGTCCAGCGCGAGCGCAGATTCATCATGTGACCCACGACACGCAGCATCCAGTGATGGCCCGTGATGTAAACATCAAATCTTCCCCAACTGTGCAAACCACTGGCGAGCGACTGATTGACACAGTCAAAAGCGCCTTGTGGCAATTGGGTGTCAGCGTGGAGAAACAGCAAAACCCCACCGATTGCACATGCTGCGCCGGCATTCATTTGCCTTGCACGTCCGGATGGCGCGTGAACGACCTTAAAGCCAGCGCACTCGATCATCGCGACCGATCCGTCAACACTGCCACCATCGACAAACAGCACTTCACAGCCATGGCGGCTCAATGGCAGCAAGCGTTCCAGCAACGCTGGAAGGACCTGCGCTTCATTGAGAACAGGAACGATGATGGACAGTGTCACGATTTGCCGCTCCTGTCTGATCGACCGGCTGCGTTCAGTCGCCAGTCATAGTCCAGAAACTCGATGCCAAGTCTGCGAGCTGGCAGTTTACTGGAAGTGTCAACATTCAGCCCCAAAGGCACACTGTAAAGTGCCAATTGCGTCGGGTTGCTCCAGCGGTCAAATTCAGCTCGGCTCACCTTCGATATGCTGGCCAGATAGGTTTGGAGTGGGGTTCGGTCCGCCATGAATCCAGCGTAATCCACCTCGCTGGCCTGTCCGGCGTGCAGCACCTGCACATGTTTTTTGAGCAGCTCGTCCCAATGGGAACTGCCGAGCCCTTCTGCCCGCGCCAGGCCCGCCAAACCAGCGAGCACGCACAGCGCAAGGCAAGTTCTGCCAAGCATCTTGATTAGCCTCGCTTCCAGGCATGAAAGCGTGCCAACAGGGCCAGCACTTTTTGAGGCGCGTGCGCACGCTTCCATTCACCGGCAACGTACTTATTTGCCTCTGCCAGCGTCGGGTAGGTGTGAATGGTGCCCAGAATCTTGTTCAAACCCAAACCATGCTTCGTGGCCAGCACGAATTCGGCCAGCAAATCCCCGGCGTGCTCACCAACGATGGTCACACCCAGAATGCGGTCTTTGCCGGGGACGGTGAGCACTTTCACAAAACCGTACGCCGTGCCGTCGGCAATGGCGCGGTCCAGGTCATCCAGGCCGTATTTGGTAACTTCATGAGCAATGCCTTTCTCCTTGGCATCTTGCTCGTTGAGTCCAACCCGAGCCACCTCGGGTTGGATGAAAGTCGCCCAGGGCACCACTGAGTAATCCACCTTGAATCTCTTGAAGTCGCCGAACAGCGCGTTGACAGCGGCGTACCACGCCATGTGGCCAGCCGTGTGGGTAAATTGATAAGGCCCGGCCACATCGCCGGCCGCATAGATGTTCGGGTACAGGGTCTCCAGGTAATCGTTAACCGCCACGGTGCGTTGGGTGGGAATCCCCAGCTCTTCCAGGCCATAGCCCTGCAAACGGGCCACGCGCCCGACCGCGCACAGCAAGGCATCAAATTCGATGCGTATCTCTTTGCCCTGATGCTCAGCCACGATGAATTTGCGAGTCCCCTCCCGCTCGCATCGCAGGGCTTTGTGACCTGTCAAAACGTCAATGCCATCGCGCCTCAATGAGTCACGGGCCAGATCGGAGACTTCCAGGTCTTCGCGGATCATGATGCGCGGAGCCATCTCGATTTGAGTCACCTTGGAGCCCAAACGGGCAAAACTCTGCGCCAACTCGCAGCCAATGGGGCCACCGCCCAGCACCACCAGTCGCTTTGGGGCCGCGTCCAGCTTGGCAAATTCGTCCCACAGCGTGTCACTGGTGACATAACCCACATCAGCCAGACCGGGCAGCGGTGGCACAAACGGGCTGGCCCCGGCTGCAATGACGATGCTGCGGGTCGTCAGGCGCTGCATGCCGCCGTTGTTGAGCTTGATTTCCACTGTCCAGGGGTCGACGATGCGTGCATAACCCTCCAGCACTTCCACTCCGAGTTCGGTGTAGCGCGCCACGCTGTCGTGTGGCTCCACCGTGCGTATCACTTCATGCACTCTGGCCATCACTTTGCGAAAACTGAACTGTGGTTCTGCTGCACTCAGGCCATAACTTTCGGCATGGCGCATTTGATTGGCGATGCGGGCTGACTTGATCAGGGCCTTGCTGGGTACACAGCCGTAGTTGAGGCAGTCACCCCCCATCCTGTGGGCTTCAACCAAGGTCACCTTGGCCTTGACGGCTGCCGCAATATAGGAAGTAACCAAACCTGCCGCGCCGCCACCAATGACCACCAAGTTGCGGTCAAATTTTTTGGGGCGTTGCCATTTGGCATACACGCGGCGACCTTGCAGCAAACGCATAAACATCTTGGCCAGCATGGGGAATACGCCCAGTAGTGCAAAGGAAAGCAAGAGGCCGGGCGACACAATACCGACCAAGCTGTTGATTTGGGCCAGTTGGGTGCCGGCATTCACATAAACCAGGGTGCCAGCCAGCATGCCCACCTGGCTGACCCAGTAGTAGCTCAGTGTACGAACCGGTGTCAGGCCCATGAGCAAATTGACCAGGAAGAACGGAAATAGGGGCACCAGACGCAGCGTGAACAGATACAGCGCGCCATCTTTGGCCATGCCTTCGTTGATGACTTTGAGCCGATCACCAAAACGGCGCTGGATGGCATCGCGCAACACGTAGCGTGATGCCAGAAAAGCCAGGGTAGCGCCGATGCTTGACGCAAACGACACAATCAACGTGCCCATGGACAAGCCAAACAAAGCACCGGCAGCAAGGGTCAATATCGCAGCACCCGGCAGTGACATCGCTGTGACCACCACGTAGACTGAAAAGAAGACCAGCCCAACCACAACGGGTGACGCGGCACGTTGCGACTCAAATTGACCCAGACTGGCTTTCATGCCATCGAGTGTCAGGTAGCGGTTCAAATCCAGTGCAAAGAAACCGAATACCAACAAGGCAGCAGCGCTAAGAATTAATAGTTTTTTCATGGGTTGCCCTTCTTCGTTCGACTTCGGTGAGGCAACAACTATCGCCCTGTGCAAGCATAGTCGCCAATGAACGTCTGGTTCTTACACTGCGAATCAAGCACATGGTCAGCAGGACGGATGCAATGCCTGGCAGGCGCGGCAAACAGCGGCATCAGGCGGCTGCTGGACAAGTCCATGTAATCCTGCAAGAAGCCCAGGCCAAGGGCCGGGACGATGCTGCCAAAGGTACCGGCTTTGTCGGCGATGCGGATTATCAGTGTCATAGCGTGTCTCCGGTTGATCAGTGTGTGGTGGCAGACAGCGTAAGATAAGTTTGTGGTCAAGTACGGAGTCAAGCACTGTATGCAAAATGGATTCGAAGGCTTCAGAAATAGTCTCGCCATTGGTGCTTTTGCCCCAGCCGCCGGGGTCAATGTGGAGACCATCAGTTTCTACCAGCGCACGGGCCCGCTCTCGGAACCCGACAAACCATTGGGGAACATTCGCCGTCATGGAGATTCGGACGTGGCACGGGTCCGGTTCGTCAAGTCGGCACAGCAACTGGGCTTCAGTCTGGACGAAATTGCCGGGTTGCTGCGACTGTACGACGGTACGCACTGTGTTGAGGCGCGCACGCTGGCAGAACACAAACTCATTGGCGTACGCCAAACGCAGCCTGATCCCATAGAACCATGAAACAGCCAAACCCTGCACCTTACCGGAGCAACTTTATGTCTGACGCGCGCCAACTCTGTGGTGCAGAACTGGCCGCGGCCCTGCGTGAGAGCCGTCAACGCACGTTGTCGCTGGTGAACGACTTGAGCCCCGCGCAATGGAGCCCGCCCCCGCAACTGGGGGTCAATCCGGTGGCTTGGGAGTTGGCACACATTGCCTGGTTTGCCGAGTTCTGGATCTTGCGGGGCCCGCATCAGCGCGATGAGCAAGGGCTGGTTCACGCCGCGCACGCCCCCCGCTTTGCCGGACCAGATGCATTGTTTGATTCCGCGCGACTGGCACACGCCCAGCGCTGGGGTCAAGCCATGCCCTCTCGTGCGGCGCTGGCGTCCATGCTGTCGAATCAGTTGGAAGCCTGTATCGCAGCGCTGCCGCCTGGCGCTACTGCGTGCACCCATGACGCGCAGGACCCGCTGTATTTTCATCTCCTGGCCCTGTTCCACGAGGATATGCACGGCGAAGCCTTTTGCTGGATGCGCTCGGCCTTGGCTTATCCCGCGCCCGACGGGGTGGCAATGCCGCAATTGCCCGTCAGCAGGCCGCTGGCCGTGCCGGGGGCCGAGGTCTGCATTGGCTACCGCAACACGGAACCGGGCTTCGCCTTCGACAATGAACGCCCCGCCATGAACGTTCGACTGGGCGACTTCGAGATCGACAGCACGCCCATGTCCGCCGGCGAGTTTGCCCGCTTCGTCGAGGCCGGGGGCTATGACAGCGCAAAATACTGGCCCGCCGACGCTGGCGTGTGGCGAGCGCAGTCGGCTTGCGCGCACCCGCAGCATTGGCGACGCGGCCCCCACGGTGATTGGCAAATGCGCTGGTTTGACCACTGGCTGCCACTGGTCAACACAGCACCCGCCATGCATCTGAACGCCTTTGAAGCCCAAGCCTATTGCCTGTGGGCCGGTCGGCGTTTACCGACCGCGAGCGAGTGGGAATACGCGGCAACAACGCAGCCGGGGTTTCACTGGGGCCACAGCGTGTGGGAGTGGACCTCAAGCGCCTTCGCGCCCTACCCCGGCTTTGAGCCCGGCCCTTACCATGCTTACTCGCAGCCCTGGTTTGGCAATCACCGCGAGATGCGTGGCGGCGCATTTGCCAGCCACGCCCGCATGCACAACCCGCGCTACCGCAATTTCTTCCAGCCTCATCGCACCGAGGTGTTTGCCGGTTTTCGCACGGTGGCACTTTAACAAGGCTTTGCGCGCCCCTCACCGCGACAGCGCGCTGCGAACCGCATAACTCAGCGCATCGACCAGCGCCACCAGCGCCAGCATGGCCAGCAAGACGGTGCTGGTCTCGCCCATCTGGAACAGGCCCATGTGAAAGGCCAGCATCTGCCCCAGGCCGCCAGCGCCCACCACGCCAAGCACGGCGGCAGCGCGGATGTTGTTCTCCCAGCGGTAAAGGGTGTAGCTCATCAACTGCGGTAACACTTGCGGCAAGGTGGCGTAAAGGAACACGCGGGCTTCACCGACACCGCGCAACCGCAGCGCAAAGCTTGGCCCCGGCGCGGCGTTTTCTATTGCTTCGGCAAACAAGCGCCCTAACACGCCCGAAGTGTGCAGGCCCAAGGCCAGCGTGCCGGCAAACGGCCCCAAGCCGGCCGCAATCAGGAGCAGAGCCGCCCACACCAGTTCAGGTGTGCTGCGCAAGGCATTGAGCAGCAAGCGTGTGGTCCCGCGCCAGCGCGCCGGGTCTTGTGCATGGGTTCTTGCGGCGGGCAGCGCCAAGGCCAGACCCAACAGCACCGCCAGCAGCGTGCCCAAGGCCGACATCGCCAGCGTTTCCAGGGCGGCCAGCAGCACCTTGGTGACAAACACCGTGCTGGTCTGCGGATGCAGCAACTCGCCCAAAAAACGGCCCATTCTTTGCGCCGCGTTCCACGACCAGAACTGCGCCCATTGCAGATTGAGAGTTGCAAAACTGGCCACCACCAGTATCAGCACACCCAGCATCAACCAGCATGCCTTGCAGCGTGCATCAAACAGCTTGGGCGGCAATTTGTAGGTGTCGTTGGCGGCGCTGGGGTTCATGCATTCTTCCTCATGCCAAACCCTTGCGCAGCATCGCACTCATGCGGTCTGCCAGCCACACCAACGCCATGAAAATCAGCAAAATGCTGGCCACTTCAGACCCGTTGAACATCTTCATGGAGGAGTCCATGAGCTGCCCCAACCCACCGGCCCCGACAAAACCCAACACCGCGCTGGAGCGTATGGCGCACTCCCACCGGTACACGGTGTAGCTGGTCAGCTCACCCGCGTTTTGCGGCAGCAGGCCATAGAAGAAGGCTTGCAGCCGACCCGAACCATTGCGCATCAGATTAGTGGTGGCGTGGGCGTCGCCGCTCTCCATGATATCGGCGTACACCTTGCCCAGCATGCCGCTGTAGGTGAGCGCAATGGCCAGCACGCCCGAGGTGGGCCCCAGGCCGACCACCCGCACAAACACCAGCGCCCACACCAACTCGGGCACGCTGCGCAGCACCAGCAGCAGCCAGCGCACCCCTTGGCGCAGCACGCTGGGTACCATCGCCATGCGACCGGTCAGGCTTGATAGCGACAGCACCCGCACCGACAGCAGCGACAAAGGGATCGCCAGCAGCAGCGCCAGCGTCAGGCCCGCTGTGGCCATGGCCACGGTGCGCCAGGTTTCACGCGCCAGCAGCCCCAAAAACTCGGCGTCGGTGCGCGGCGGGAAGAAAGCGCCGACAAAATTCAGCGCTGGCTTCAAGGCGCCCGGCTCCAGCAGCACCCAGGGCTTGAATTCGGTCAGCACCACAGCTGGCCAGAGCAAGGCCAAACCAGCCAGCGCCCAGAAGACGCGCGCGGCCCAAGCCGGGTCACGCAAGGCGGGGCGGTTTGGCATCAAGGCCGGAGTGGGCGAAGCGTTGGGCATGGCGCGGTGTGGGTCTCAGCGGCAGTGCATCACCACCGGCGCCGGGTCGGTGGGTAGATCATCTGCCTCAAGGTTTGCCAGGCCGGTCAATTCATGCAGGTGCTGCGCATACAGTGCCTGCAACAGCTCCGGGGTGACCTCGGCGGCAGGCAAATCAAAGGCCACCTGGCCGTCGCGCAAGCCCACGATGCGCGGGAAATGGGCCAGTGCCATCTCGACGTGGTGCAGTGTGGCCACCAGCGTGGCACCGCGCTCTTGTGCAGCGCGGGTCAAAGTTTCAATGGCGTGTTGAGAGCGTGTCGGGTCCAGCGCCGACAAGGGTTCATCCACCAGGATGAGGCTGGCCTGGGACACCAGCGCCCGCGCCAGGCCCACCCGCTGGCGCTCGCCACCCGAGAGCCGGTCCACGCGGTCAAACAGCTTGTCACCGACATCAAACCCGGCCAGGGCTCGTTCCGCCAGCGCGATGTCCGTTGGGTAAAACAGGCTGCGCAAGCTGGCCCACAGGCTCTCGTTCGGCAGGCGTCCCGCCAGCACGGCGGTGACCACGCGTTGGCGCGGTGGCAGCGGCGGAACCTGGGGCGCAAGAAACAAGGCACCGCGCAACTTTTGTAGCGCGCCGCGCGACAGCTGCCACGGGTCCTGGTCGTTCAACAGCATGGAACCTGCGGACGGCTTGAGCGCACACGCCAACAAATGCAGCAGCGTGGTCTTGCCCGCACCTGACGGGCCGATGATGGCCAGCTGCTCTCCGGCGCGCACGGTCAGGTTCTGCTCGCGCAGCGCCGGCACGGCACCCGGCTTGGCCGAGGGGTGCTGTACCGAGATGCCGTTCAGGCTGATTTTCATGAACGAAATAGGGCAATAGACCTCATGGAACAAGCACCTACAGCTATCAAATACATAGCAATTGCGTGCGGCACTTTACTTCAGCAAACCCGCGTTGCGGGCGGCCTGTTCAATGCCCTTGTAGTTGTCGGCCTTGGTGGCAATGAAACGGGTGGCGCGCTGCAGCTCCAGAATTTCTTTGCCCTCGGCCGTGTTGCGGTCCAGGCTCAGGAAGGCCTGAGTCAGCTTGTCGCGCAGCGCCACCGGCATGTCGGCATGCACCGTCCAGTTGTAGTCAAAGTAGCCGGGGGTGGTGTAAAACACCTTCACCTTGCTGGCATCTACCTTACCCTCTTTAACAAACTTTTCCCACACCGAGATGTTCAGGGCACCGGCGTCCACCTTGCCCGCCGCCACGGCGGCGATGGTGGCATCGTGCGCGCCGGAGTAGGCAACGCGCTTGAAGTCTTTGTCGGGGTCAATATGGGCCTGCAACAAAAAGCTGCGCGGCATCAAATGACCGGAGGTGCTGGACTGCGAGCCAAAGCTCACGCTCTTGCCTTTCAAATCCGCCAGGGTTTTGATACTGGGATCACTCGTGATGAACACCGAGCGGAACTTTTCGTCCTCTTCGCGCTGCACCAGCGGGACGACTTTGCCACCCGAGCGCACATTGGCCTGCACGAAGGTAAAGCCACCGTACCACGCCATGTCCACCTGCTTGTTGACCAGGGCCTCGACCGACGCCGCATAGTCGGTGACCGGCGTGAATTCGACTGGTCTGCCCAGGATTCTTTCGAGGTATTTCACCAGCGGGGCCGCCTTGCGCGCCAACTCGGTGGGCGACTCATCGGGGATGGCGGTCACTTTGAACACGGCCTGGGCCTGCGCCAGCGATCCGAAGAGAACCAGCGCACATCCCAGAAAAATATGTTTTGGAGAAAATTTAGTCATGTGCATAGCCTGAAAAGTGAGAAAACGAAGTAACGATTAGACTCGAATCCGGCCACGCCTGCAGACCATGTGCCGCTTGAAAAAGAGGTGTAAGGTTTTTTGACTCGGAGACGACTAAGCTAACCCGCCGTGCTTGATGCCGGCTGCAAAACTTCCCCATGACCCAAGCCCGCGTCCTCATCATCAGCCCCGCGTTAGCCGATGCCAACAATGGCAACTGGCAAACCGCGCGGCGCTGGTCGCGCATGCTGAGCCCTGCGTATCAGACCACCATTGCGCAGACCTGGCATGGCGAGCCGTTTGATGTGATGCTGGCGCTGCACGCGCGGCGCTCTGCGGATTCGATTGCTGCCTGGGCCCGCGCGCAAGGTGCAGTTGCGGATGCACCAGGACTTGCCGTGGTGCTCACCGGCACCGATTTGTACCGCGATATTCAAATCGATGCCCGCGCGCAAGCCTCCCTGGCCTATGCACAGCAACTGGTGCTGCTGCAGGAAAGCGGGCCGGATGCCTTGCCTCCTGCGCTGCGGCACAAGGCGCGGGTGATTTTTCAGTCCACCCCCGCACGGGACAAGGTCGTCAAGACAGTGCACCATGTGCGCGCCGTGATGGTGGGGCATCTGCGCGATGAAAAATCACCGCAAACCCTGTTTGCCGCTGCGCGTCTGCTGCAAGGCCACCCCGACATCTTCATCGACCACATTGGCGCGGCGCTGGACGCAGAACTGGGCGCGCAAGCCCAAGCCTGCGCCGAGCAATGCCCACACTACCGCTGGCTGGGCGGCTTGCCCCATGAAGCCACGCGGCGCCACATTCAGCGCGCGCATCTACTCATCCATGCCAGCCGAATCGAGGGCGGCGCGCATGTCGTGATGGAAGCGGTGCGCAGCGGCACGCCCGTGCTGGCCTCCCACATTGCCGGCAACGTGGGCATGCTGGGGCCAGACTATGCAGGCTATTTTGCGCCAGGTGATGCGCAAGCGCTGGCCGATTTGCTGCTGCGCTGCCGCCGCGACCAGGCCAGCAACCACCCACATGCCGACAATTTCTATCACCAGTTGCAGGCCCAGTGTGCACAGCGTGCGCCCCTGTTTGCACCCGCCGCCGAACAAGCCGCGCTGCATGCGCTGGTGCGTGACTTGCTACCCTGAACCCCCGATCCAAAGTGAAGCGACTCGATGCAAGCACCTGAACAACCCATCCTCAGAGACATCGTGCTGGTCGGCGGTGGCCACAGCCACGTGGGCGTGCTTAAAAGCTTTGGCATGCAGCCGGTTCCCGGCGTGCGCCTGACGGTCATCTGCACCGACATGCATACGCCCTACTCGGGCATGCTGCCCGGCTATGTGGCGGGCCACTATGACTATGACGAAGTTCACATTGACCTGAGCCGTCTGGCGGTATTCGCCGGCGCGCGCCTGTACCGCGACGAGGTGATCGGGCTGGACCGCGTCAACCGCAAGGTGCTGTGCCGCAACCGCCCGCCGGTGCCGTATGACGTTCTGTCCATCAACATCGGCTCCACGCCCCAGCTCCACGGCGTGCCGGGCGCTCTTGAGAACGCCATTGCGGTCAAACCCATCACCCGCTTCAACGAGCGCTGGCTGGCACTGCTGGAACGTGTGCAGCGCCACCCCGGCACCACCACCGTGGCCGTGGTGGGGGCCGGTGCCGGCGGCGTGGAACTGCTGCTGGCCATGCAGTGGCGCTTGCGCCATGCCTTGCGCGCGCTGGGTCGCAACCCCGATGAGCTGGTCTTTCATCTGTTCAGCAGCGACGCCAACATTTTGCCGACCCACAACCTGGGCGTGCGCAGGCGTTTTGACGCCGTGCTGGCCGAGCGTCAGGTGCGGGTGCACCGCAATGCAGCCGTCACGCAGGTGACGCCGGGGCGGCTGCAAACCGCGGCAGGCGAGGTGATCGATACCGACGAGATCGTCTGGGTGACCCGCGCCGGTGGCGCTGCCTGGCTGCGAGACACCGGCCTGGCGCTGGACGCAGATGGTTTCATTCAAGTCACCGACACCTTGCAGACGGTGACCGACCCCGCCGTTTTTGCCGCCGGCGACATTGCCAGCATGGTGAACCACCCGCTGGAGAAAGCCGGCGTTTTTGCGGTGCGCCAGGGGCCACCGCTGGCAGCGAACCTGCGCTTGAGCGTGCAGGGCGGCACGTTGAAACCTTACCACCCGCAACGCAGTTGGTTGGCGCTCATCAGCACCGGCGACCGGTACGCGGTGGCGTCACGCGGCTGGCTCGGTTTTGCCGGGGCCTGGGTTTGGCGCTGGAAGGACTGGATTGACCGGCGCTTCATGGCCAAGTTCCAGGACCTGACACCCATGGACACTCATGGCACCCGCGCGCAGCCGACATCGGCTGGTGTAGCTGGGACAGTGCAGCTCACGCCCGAAGAATCGCTGCAAGCCATCTCGGCCATTGCCATGCGCTGCGGCGGCTGCGGCGCCAAGGTGGGCGCCACGGTGTTGTCCCGCGCCTTGAGCCAATTGCACCCGGTGCAGCGCGAAGACGTGATCATCGGCCTGAGCGACCCGGACGATGCCGCCGTGGTGCGGGTGCCAGCCGGCAAAGCGATGGTGCATTCGGTGGACTTCTTTCGCTCCTTCATTGACGACCCCTACCTCTTTGGCAAGGTCGCCGCCAACCATGCACTGGGCGACATTTGGGCCATGGGCGCGCAGGCGCAATCGGCCACTGCGATTGCCACCGTGCCCTCGGGCCTGGAGAGCAAGGTCGAAGACGTGTTGTTCCAGATGATGACGGGCGCGCTGGAAGTGTTGAACGAGGCCAACTGCGCCCTGGTGGGTGGCCACACCGGCGAAGGCAAGGAGCTGGCGTTGGGCTTTGCCATCAATGGCTTGATCGATGACGACCCGGCGCAGATCTTGCGCAAGAACGGCATGTGCCCCGGCGATGTGCTGATTCTCACCAAACCGATTGGCACCGGCACCTTGTTTGCAGCACACGCGCGCCTGAGCGCCAAGGGCCGCTGGATTGACGCGGCCCTGCAGTCCATGGTGGTATCCAACCAAAAGGGCGCCCAGTGCCTGCGCGAATTTGGCGCGACTGCCTGCACCGACCTGACCGGCTTTGGACTGTTGGGCCACCTGGTAGAGATGACACGCCCCTCGGGGGTGGATGCGGAACTTGATTTAGGGGCCTTGCCCTTGCTCGACGGCGCACAGGAATGCGTGGCGGCGGGCATCGTCAGCTCCTTGCAGAGCGCCAATGTGCGCCTGCGCCGCGCCCTGCGCAACCAGGAAGCGATGGTCAATCACCCCCGCTACCCGCTGATTTTTGACCCGCAAACGGCCGGTGGCCTGCTGGCCAGCGTGCCAGCCGACAAGGCACAGGCCTGCATTGCGGCGCTGCGTGAACTGGGCTACAGCCACACGGTGGCGATTGGCCGGGTTTTGCCGCAAGGGGAAGCGCTGGAGCCGATTTCGCTCTGCGCGTGAATGGCTGGGAGTCTGGGTGCGACTCAGCAGCAAGCCGCCAGTCCGCAGACGCCGGAGCTACTTTCGCTGCGAGCCCCAAACGGCAGATTGCCGCCACAGCCGTCAAAAATTCCGTAGTGGGTGTCGAAGTTGCCGATGAAGTTGAAGTGCGGCGCAAAGCGGGTGCCCTGCAGCATGTGCCAAGTGTTGCCGCAGACCGCAAACACCTTGCCGGTTTGCATGTCGTGGTGTTTGTCGAGCACAAAGCGGCCCGGGTGCTCGGGGATGCTGCCTTGGTAGATGACGGCCTGGCCGAAGTCTTCGCAGGCAGACTCCAGCGCGGCCAGTTTGAACAGGCGATAGGTGGCCGAGAAGAAGCGCAGGTTGCCGGTGCGCGCGGCGAGCTTCGGGTCGGTAATCTCAAGCGGGCGGTCTTCAAGCAGGCGCGGGTCGGCAAAGCCGTGGCGCTGGGCCAATTGAATGAAGTCGTTCCAGTAAAGCGCGCCACCCAGGCACTCGCCATACAGCACCGGGTCGTTGCGCACGGCCGGTGGCACGCGGCGGTCGGCATACACGTCAGAGAAATAAAATTCGCCGCCCGGTTTGAGCAGGCGCTGCACACCGGCCAGCACCGCGTCCTTGTCGGGCGAAAGATTGACAACGCAGTTGGACACGATCACGTCGAAGCTGGCGGGCTCCAGACCCAGCTCATCGAGCCGCTCGATGTAGCCATGCAAAAACCTTGTGTTGCTGTAGCCAAAGACCTCCGTGTGGTGGGCCTGATGGGCGCGCGCCACGGCCAGCTGTTCGTCGGTCATGTCCACACCGACCACTTCACCCTCGGGGCCGACCAGTTGTGCCAGCGCATAGACGTCGCGGCCCGAGCCGCAGCCCAGATCGAGCACACGGCAGCCCTCGAGCAGCGGCGGGCACACCAGGCCGCAGCCGTAGTAGCGCGACAGCACCTCGGGGTGCACACGCGCGAGCAGCGGCTTGAGCCACTCGGGCATGGTGCTGGCGTCGCAGCAGGCACTGGTTTTGAGGTCTGCCGTGCCTTGCAACTGGTGACCATAGTAGTCCTGGACGAGGTTGTGGGTGCTGGTTTGAATGGGCATGAGATTTGTTCAAAAAAATAATAGAGTGATTCAAAATTGGTGGCCAGCAACGCGTGTTTTCATTGGGCTGGCGTCTTTCTTCACCATCGGGCTTGATACCGTCATGGCGCGCTCAATGTTCCAGTGCACCGCCGCAACTGCTGCCCTGGCCCGCGGTGCAGCCAAAGCAGTGACCCGCCACACGGATGGTCTGTTCGTCCAGGCCGGTTTTCAGCAGATCGCGCAGGTGGCGCTTGAGTCCCGATGTTCCGAGTGGCAGGCCGAGCTGCTGATTGAAGTCACAATCAGACAGCCAGCCCTGCCAGTCCACGCTAACCGTGCTGCGGCACATCACACCGGGCAGGTTCTGTTCCTGAAAACTGCTCCTGAGCAAATCCATGTAGGCGTCAAACGTGCCCTTGGACACCAGCGTCGAGCCAAAGCGCTGGATTGGCATGTTGGTCAGTGCAAAGAGTTCGTTAAAGACGATGCTGAAGTGCTGGAGCAGCTCACGTTTGTAATCGGCCTGCAGCTTCTGCTGCTCGGGTGGCAGCGACGCGCCTTGCGGGTTGTAGACCAGGTTCAGAACCAGGCCCGAACCTTGGCGGCCGTAACCCAGGGCGTTGAGTTGCTGCAAGGCGGCAATGCTCAGGTCAAACACGCCGTCGCCGCGCTGCTTGTCAACGTTGGCCGCCGAATAGCAGGGCATGGACGCAACAACCTCGACCCGCTGCGCGGCCAGAAACGCTGCCAGCCCTTCTTGCCCGGGTTCAAACAGAACGGTCAGATTGCAGCGGTCAATCACGCGCACGCCTTGCGCCCGCGCCGCGCGCACCAGGCCTCTGAAGCCCTCATGCAGTTCGGGCGCACCGCCGGTCAGGTCGAGTGTGCCAATCTCGCGCGCGGCCAGCACCTGCGGAATCAGCGCCATGGTGGCCACGTCCATCATTTCGGTACGGTTCGGGCCAGCGTTGACGTGGCAATGCACGCAGCTCTGGTTGCACTTGTAGCCGAGGTTGATCTGCAAGGTTTCCAGGTGCGTGCGGCGAATGACCGGAAAGCGGGTTTTTTCCAACAGTGGGAGGGTGTCGTGCATGAGGATTTGTAGGTCTTGAGAATCAGGTCAGAAAAAATGCCAGCCGCTCGTGAATTTCCTATTCAAGTCAAATTGGCAAAGTGCCCGCACATTGGGCAAGCGCCGCCATCCATTGATTCTGTTTTGCCCTGCAAGTTGCAAACGCCTTGCCTCTTTTGTCATTAGTCGCTGGCAGCAGCCATTTCTTACAATCGCAGCAGCCAATTCACAAAAAAATCCATCTCGCCGTCCGACCTGTTCTTGCTCGCCAGTCAGCAATTTGGGCGACCCCAAAAAAATAGGTATTGATCTTGCCCCAATTTCCGGTTCTGGACCGGGTGCTCGCAAGAGCTTGAACGTGAGTCGATTTGCTTCGCTTCCCCTGCAAGACGCGGGGTTCTGGGGCCCGGTTCAGGGACGGGCAAGAACAACGGCAAACCATGCGTGCTCGTCGGTCCAGACTTGCGTTTGAGGCAATCCCGCACGTTCCAGAAGCTCGACGAAATCCTCAACCCGGTATTTGTAGCTGTTTTCGGTATGAATGCGCTCACCACGGGCAAAGCTGCGTGCACCGTGGCGCCAGTGTATGAGCTGGTTGGCCTTCGCCTCCAGATGCATCTCAATGCGGGACCGATCTGCGTTGAAAAATGCCCGGTGTTGCCACTGGTTCGTATCAAAGTCAGAGCCAATCAGTCGGTTGACATGGTCCAGCACATTGAGGTTGAAGGCTGCTGTCACACCTTCACCATCATCGTAGGCGGCATTGAGCACCGCTTCGTCTTTAACCAGATCAACGCCAATCAGAAGCGCGCCATCGTCTGCGATCAAGTCACGTATACGAGACAGCAAGGCCTGCGCCTGCGGTGGGTCAAAATTGCCGATGGATGAACCGGGGTAGAACACCAGGCGGCGTTGCGCCGGCAGACTGGCTGGCAACCCGATGTCCGCGGTCAGATCAGCAGCAAGCGCCTGGATATCGATGTCCGGGAAGGTTAATCGCATCCTGGCTACAGCGTCATGCAAAAACTCCTCAGATATGTCGACAGCAACAAAATGCGCCGGCTTGATCAGCTCGCACAAGGCTTTGGCTTTTTGGCAATTGCCTGCACCCAGTTCAATCAAGGTGCAGCTTGCACCGACCCGGCGCGCGATCTCTGGCGCATGGATGCTCATGATGGCGTGCTCGGTACGCGTCGGGTAATACGCCTGCAGGCGGGTAATGTCCTCGAACAGCGCAGAGCCCTTGGCGTCGTAAAAGTACTTGGGCGAAATCGTTGCCGGGACTTGCATCAAGCCTTTGATGATTTCCAATTGATCGGACGTGAGGATGTTATTCATATCGTTGTCGGGTGATTTTTTCACGCAAAGTCACAAACTCTTCAGCCGCTGAGGGGTGCAGCGCCACCGTGGCATCCAGATCGGCTTTGGTCGCACCCATGCGGATCGCGATGGCCAGGCCCTGAATGATCTCGGGCGCGTCGGCCCCCGCCATGTGCGCCCCCAGCACGCGCTGGCTGACCGTGTCGACAATCAGTTTAACCAGCGTGCGCTCGTCGCGCCCGGACAGGCTGTGGCGCATGCTGCGGAACTGGCTGCTGTAGATATCGATTTCGCCATACTGCACCAGCGCCTGCGTTTCGGTCAGCCCCACGGTACCGATGGGCGGCTGGCTGAATACGGCTGAGGGCACCGTGGTCAGCTCAGCACTGATGCGGGTCGGGCCAAATAAGTCGCCATCACCTGGCCAACGCTGGCATCGTTGCCGCACCTCCAACCGACACGAGGCGAAACATTTGACTTCACCCATGCACCAAAAGTTGCAAGCTTTTTATGCCCCTGGCCCCCGTCCTTATTGCATAACAAGCTATATTATTTATAGCGTCTTAGTTTTTCTATGGGTCGCAGTGTAAGAAACCGCCGACAGTTGCGACTATAGAAGCAGCATGGCACACACAGCGCGTTCCGTGCTGACCGTCACCCACTTGCCAACCACCGTTAACCCGACTAAGGACATTGAAATGAAAAACCAGACCACCACCACTCGCTACGCCTCTGCTGCCGCCCTGGCTTTGGCCATGAGCGCAGCCTTGACCATTGCCGCCACACCGATCGCAGCCCAAGCGGCTGACACCGACAAGTGCTTCGGCGTGGCACTGAAAGGCAAGAACGACTGCAAGGCAGGCGCGGGCACCACCTGCGCGGGCACCTCCAAAGTGGACTACCAGGGCAACGCCTGGTCGATGGTGCCAAAAGGCACTTGCGAAAAGACCGTGTCCAAGACTTCGCCCACGGGCTTCGGTCAGTTGAAAGAGTTCAAGGAAGTCAAGGCCTGATTCTTTCCAACACCAGCGGAGCACCGGGTATGCCAAACCGATTCAATTCGCCAACGCAAGCCCTGGGTGCTGCCGCTGACACCCTGCCGACACGCGCCGGGGTGGGCTTGAAGCCCGCGCATTATCAGGAAATTCTGGCCACCCAGCCCAACATCGGCTTCTTCGAAGTCCATGCCGAAAACTACATGGTCCCGGGTGGTCCGTTTCACCATTACCTCACCCGCATCCGCGAGCGCTACGCGCTCTCCATTCACGGCGTGGGCTTGTCCATCGGGGCCGATGCGTCGCTGGATGTTGAACATCTGGATGCGCTGGCAGCCTTGCTGGCGCGCTACCAGCCGCAATCTTTTTCGGAGCATCTGGCCTGGTCTACCCATGGTCCTGCCTTTTTGAACGATTTGTTGCCCGTGCCCTACAACACAGCTACCTTGCAGCGTGTATGTGACCACATTGACCAGGTGCAGTCACACCTGGGACGGCGCATGTTGCTGGAAAACCCGGCCACTTATGTCGAGTTTTCAGCGTCCACTTGGGACGAAGGTACGTTTTTGACCGAGGTGGTGCGCCGCACGGGTTGCGGCCTGCTACTCGACGTGAACAATGTGCATGTGAGCTGCGTCAACCACGGGCGCGACGCGCGGGCCACCATCCGTTCCATGCCGCTGGCTCAGGTAGGCGAAATTCACCTCGCCGGTTTTGCCCAGGCGCAAGACGACAACGGCGACCTGTTGCTGATTGACAGCCATGGCGCGCCTGTGGCGCAGGCGGTGTGGGAGCTGTATGCCTTCACGCTGGGGCTGACCGGCCCGGTGGCGACTTTGCTGGAGCGCGACAACGACGTGCCCGTCTGGCCGGCTTTGTTGGCCGAAGCCGGTGTGGCTGACCGGCAGTTGTGGGAGCTGCGTCAACGCAATGAGCGGCCCGCCAGAGTTTTGGATGCATCACAACAAATACAAGACCTGAGCACCGTGGCCCATGAGGTGGCGGCATGAACAGCCAGACCGCGTTTGCCAATGCCGTGCTGAACCCCGAGCTGCCCTGCCCAGGCGGTCTCACCACTTGGAACGGCTCTGACCCGGCCACGCGTTTTGCGGTGTACCGCAATAATGTCATGGTGTCGCTAATTGACGCGTTGGCAGACACCTACCCCGTTGTGCAGGAGTTGGTGGGCGAAGAGTTTTTCCGCGCCATGGCGCGGGTATTTGCCCAGGCCAATCCACCTCGCTCGCGTGTCATGGCGTATTACGGAAACAACTTTGCTGATTTTCTAGCAGCTTTCCCGCCTGCCACGTCCGTGCCGTATCTGGCCGACATAGCACGTCTGGAAATGGCGCGCGTGCGGGCTTACCACGCCGCCGATGTGCCGCCCATCCAACCCGAAACGCTACAAGTCGCGCTGACCAGGCCCGAACAGCTTATGGCCTTGCGGCTGGTGTTGCACCCCTCGGTGCAGGTCATCAATTCGGCTTTCTCGGTATTTTCGATTTGGGCGGCGCATCAGGGCGTGCTGTGCATTTCGTCCGTTGACCCTGAACAAGCCCAGACCGTTCTGGTGTTCAGAAACTCTCTGGACGTGGACACCCTGGAAATTGCAGTTGGAGTCAGTAAGTTCATCAGCGGCTTGCAAAGTGGCCTGACCTTGTTCGACGCTGCAGGCGCTGCAAGTCGCGCCGACCCAGCGTTTGATTTGTCACACGCCCTGGCGCTGTTGCTTCGCCTGCAGCTCATCAGCCACCTCACCAGCACGGACGAACACCATGAACACACGCACTGAAAGATTGAGCGCATCCGCGCCTGCCGACGCCGGGCTGATCGCCGGCCTGATTCGCCGGTTTATCAGCATCTGCACCCACATCCCCAACACACTGCTGGCGTTCGTGGCGCGTTTCTCCATCGCCGCGGTGTTCTGGAAGTCTGGCGAGACCAAGATACAGGGCTTTGCCGTAGACATCGTCAATCGGGAGTTCACCCTGGGCTGGCCGCGCCTGTCGGACTCGGTGGTAGACCTTTTCAGGGATGAATACCATTTGCCGCTAGTTCCGCCTGAAATTGCGGCCACCCTGGCGGCGACAGCAGAGCACCTTTTCCCTGTTCTGATCCTGCTCGGCTTGGCCACCCGCCTGTCGGCGTTGGCGCTGCTGGGCATGACAATGACCATTCAGTTGTTTGTCTATCCCGATGCCTACCCCACCCACGGCACCTGGGCCGCCGTGCTGCTGTACCTGATGGTGCGCGGACCTGGCAAGCTGTCATTGGATCACTGGATCGCCCGGCGTTGCGAGTAACACATCGAGCAGTTGTTTGGAGTCAGCCCCCAGGCAATCGCATCGACCGGTTGAATCCAGGGTTCATTTTTTCTTGGATTCCTCGTCTTTCCCGCTGGCATAGGCACGCATGGCCTTGCCGAGAAACGGCACTTGCAAGCTGAAGTTCCTGCAACCCGAGCACATCATCACGTGCAGCTTCAAGTTCATTTTTTCCGGCAAAGATAAGGCTCGCTCCTGCGATTCCGAGATCAGCATTGTGGCCTGCTGACAGTTCATCATGCGTGTTCTCCCTTCAGAAACCAATTGTTTTCAAGACACTCGCGCAGACGCAGGCGGGAGCGGTGCAGCATCACATTCAGGTTGGTGGTGGTGATTCCGACGGCAGTGCAAATTTCATTGGCCTCCAATTCGACGAATTCTTTCATCATGAACACCCTGGCCTGGTTGCCGGGCAAGCCCTCCAAACAAATCTCGAACACTTTCCAGAACTGGTTCTGATGCAAGGAATCTTGCGGATTGCCCCATGAGGCTGGCTTTTCATCGGATTGCCAAAAGCCTTTTTTATCAAACAATTCAGAGAAGTCCTCACCCTCTTCGTCTTCCCGGAGCAAACTGCTGGCCTCGACCATGCGTTTTTTCTGCCGCAAGACATCGGCAATCTTGTTACGCAAAATGGCAAATACCCAGGTTTTCAATGCGGCTCGCCCGGCGAAAGACTGGGCATTTTTCAACGCTCCGATGAGTGCCTCCTGCACCGCATCCTCTGCAGCGTGGCTATTGGAGAGCTGCAGCGTCGCAAACTTCACCATCTGACGGCGCAAGTCATTCAAAAATGCCGTGTCAGACAAGATCGATGCTTCGGACGCATCTGATTTCATGCCTTCGTTTGTCAAAGCGTCCATTATTGATTTCCTCGTGGCGTCATTTCGTTTCTGGCTGCGCTGTAACTTGCCACGCAGTAGGGCACCAAGTAATTCAACGACACGTGAACCCACGAAATGCCTGTGCCCGCCAGGATGGCACTGCCCTGGTTGACAAGGTTGAGAATGCTGCCCACCACCACGGCGATCCGCAGCGAATTTTTGACAATCTTGCCAGAGCAGGCGAATTGGAAGAGCGACCTCATCAATGGCTCCGATGGGGTGAGACTGCAGTCGCCAGCAGGCTCGCCAGCAGGCTCGCCAGCAGATGCCGGGACGTTGCCTCGACCGAAACAGGCTGTGCGTTTCCAAGCCAATTGCCGGCTTGTTTGAACCATGTCATGGTGTGTTCTCCAACATCGGCGTCGCCTCACCGGGTGTGGTTTCAGAAAATTTCCGGACGAATCGACGATCGATCCAGTCTTTCCAGCGCCAGACCCATTGTCCTTCAGCCGACCACCGGCCCCAGGAGGCCACAGCACAGCGTGGTCCACAAGCCAGCCAATACAGGGAGTGGCGCGTGGGCACATACGACTGCAATGAAATGCCGTTCAGTATGGCCATCAGGTTGTCACCCAAGATGGGACCGGCACGAACCGCATGCACACCCGAGCGTGACATCACGGCATCGGTGCGGGCGCAAACGTCGCCAGCGGCAAGAACATTCGGATGCGACACACTGCGATGGTACTTATCCACGAGGATGCAGCCATGCTCGTCCAACGTCAATCTGGACATGCCCAGCCAGACCGGTGCTCGTGCACCCGTGGCGGCAATGACGCGGTCAGCTCGCAGCAATCGGCCATCTGACAAAAGAACACCTTCTTCAGACCCAACACCGCGAAAGAAATGCAGGCCCAACCCGGCCTGCCGGGCGAACCGCGTCACCCGATCCTGAACACGCTTGGCGTGTCCCGGTAGCAACCCGGACTCGGATGCGACAAGGTCAACGTGGCCGTCAACACCAGCACTTGTGAACGCATGTTGCACCGCCAGAGCCATCTCGACCCCGGCGGCACCACCGCCGACCACCACCAGTCTGTAGCCCCTCGAAGCCTTGGCTGCCGCAAGAACGTGCGGCCAACGTGCAAAGAAATTGTCCAGCGGCTTCACTGGCAAAAGCTTGTCCCCCAGGGTTTCCAGCCAGGAGGTGTCGGTTTCGCTGCCAACGTCGAGTGACAACAAGTCGTACTCAAGGTGCTGACCATTGCTCAATCCAACACACCGACGCGCTGCGTCCATACCGACAATCTGCTCGAGAACCAGGTGGACACCGGCCGCCCGAACCAGCGGATCGAGGTCAACACGACACTGGGCTTGGCTGTAATGCCCGGCAACCCAGCCGGGCAACATGCCTGAATAGTTCTGATGTTTTGAAGGCGTGATCAGGACAACATCTATTCCTGCGGGCCGCTTTTTCGCCAGGGCACGCAGCACCGACAAGTGCGCGTGGCCACCCCCTACCAGAACAAGTCTCTTGGTCACAAATGTTCCTACCGGAAATGGCGCTGTATCAGACGTGCGGCGGTGGCACGGCGCTCGGGCAATGTCAGGTCATCTTTGCTGAGATACAGAAACGTCTCCTGGCGCCCCAATTGAGCGGCGGCGGCAGATGTTGCCTCCACGCCAAGGATGTTGGCCTGGAGCCCTGCGTGTTTCGCGATGCGCTCCAGCGCAGGACGTGCCTGCTCCAGCGACAGCATGGCGGCAAACAGGACGGGTGTCCGAGGCGCCATGCTCTTCAATTTCAGAAATACCTCTTCTGCAGACTCAATGATCGAAGACGACAAGGCAAGAGAAATGACGGCGCCAGCGGCACCCGCAGACTGACTTTGCAGACCACTGATGTGCTCCAGTTTGTTGGTGGCATAACCGTTTTCCTCCAGGAAAGGTTTCATGACGGCGACGATAAAAGTGTGCGGGCGTGCAATAAGAACAGTTTTGGACATTGGATTCTTTTTGTATTGATGACATGCGGTTTAGTCGCCACGACCACCGGATTTATTACACACCGCCGGGACAATTTGGCGTGAACACGTCGTTGTTGGAGTCCGCCATCGCGCACGCTCACAAATTTCCGGATGACCGTGTAAGCATTGTCAAGACTCAAACGACTATGTCCATGAAAGTCGCGTTTCCACTTGACTTTCCGAGTTTTTCGCCAATGTCACCCTTCACCCATTCAAGGACTTCTTTATGAACCATCTCTCCTCCACAATCGCCAAGACGATCGCCTCTGCCGTGGTCACTGCCGCTGCGCTGTCTGGCAATGTCATGGCTGCAGGTTGCGCCGGCGCAAAGTGCGGCCCCAAGACCAACATGGCCAAATGCGGCGCCTGCAAGGCCAAGTGTGGTGCAGCCAAGCCCCAATGCGCGGCCAGCAAGGCACATGCGGCAAAAGCCAAAGCCAAAAAGATGAAAGCCAAATGCGGCGCCTGCGCTGCCAAGTCATAGTTTTCTTCACGTACGCTCCCCGGTGGCTGCTTGGTCACCGGCGCTGCATTCTTGAGCATGACCGCTTCAACACATCTCCGGCGAAATTGGCGCGCTGCTTCCGACACGCAGATCGCCAGGGTGCTACGCAGCGCGCGCGCCAGTGTCTTGGCGTTCGTCACAGTGACAGCGGAGCGTGGTTCCCTGATCCAAAGCTGGATCGCGAATCGCGAAGTGCTTGAGTTTGAGCACTACCCACCGGACGACCTGGTTGACACCCAACGTGGCTCCCAGTTTTACTACCATTCTCATCGGGACGGCGACCAGGAACACGGGCATCTGCACTTGTTTTGGCATGGCACGGCGACCGGGCGCAGACGGTACTTGAAGCCAGGCAAGCCCAGGTGGAATCGCACCGAGCCGACTCATCTGTTTGCCATCTCGCTTGACGCGCGTGGCCTGCCAGTTGGGCTGTTCACGGTGAACCAATGGGTCACTGATGGCCACTGGCTTGATGCAGCCACCACCATGGCTTGTGTTGATCGGTTCGCGATGGGCGAGATCGAAGGGCATGAACAATCATGCCGCTGGTTGACGGGCTTTGTTCGCTTGTATCGCCCCTTGATCCATGAGCTGCTCGTCCAACGCGACAAACGTCTGGCGCGGCGATCCAACCTGGCGCAGGCCTTGCAGGACCGGGATCTGGAAGTGCTGAGTTTGATACCCATCGACTGGATTGCCGACACGGATGCCTTGGAGGCAGAGTCTGTTCGGCGGCAGTTAACCCGGCAGCGTGGTTAACCCAAAAAGTCCAGCCGCCATTTGACTGTGAAATACGTTTTTGAAAGGTTCTTATGACTATAGGAAAAGTTGTCCTCTCGACGCTCCTTGTCTTCGGTGCGATGGTGTCACACGCCCTCGAAGTCAAACCGTACTCTGCGGCTGCGCTGGCAGAGGCGCAGAAAGCAGGCAAGCCTGTGGCTTTGCATTTCCATGCGGACTGGTGCCCGACTTGTCGCGCTCAAGAGAAAGTATTGCAAGGCCTGAAATCCGAAGCAGGTCTGGATTTGACGGTACTGGTGGCCAGCTACGACACCGAGAAAGACCTGAAGCGCCGCTTCAACGTGCGCGCCCAGTCCACACTGGTGGTGCTGCACGGTGAGAAAGAGACTTACCGCGTAGTCGGCGATACCTCACCAGGTGGCATTCGCGCTGCGTTGAAGTCGGCACTTTGAACAGGCGCAACCATGTCCATCGCATTGTCCGTGCCGCAAGTTGTCTTGAGCCTGTTTGCCGGTAGTTTGACCACTCTGTCGCCCTGCGTCTTTCCACTCTTACCTTTGGTATTGGGTGGCGCCTTGCAGGGAAACCGCTTCGCACCGGTGGCCATGGGTGTGGGGATGACGACCTCATTCGCCCTGATAGGCATAGTGCTTGGGGCGTTGGGGCCGGCACTGGGTATTGACGGCGACACCGTGCGCACGGGTGGCGCCGTCATGCTGATCGCCTTCGCGCTGGTGATGCTGGTACCGGCCTTGGGCGAACGGTTCACGCAATGGATGTTGCCGATTGCCAGTTCGGCCAACGCGGCATCTACCCAACTTGATGGTGGCTCGCTGTTGGGTGCACTGCTGTTGGGAAGTGTGCTCGGCCTGGTGTGGAGTCCCTGTTCCGGGCCGTTGTTGGGCTCAGCCCTGACGCTGGTAGCGAGTGAGGGTGGGGTGGCGCGCGGTGGCTTGGTGCTCGGCATTTTTGGTTTGGGCGCAGCCATTCCACTGGTGGCGGTGGCCTATGCTTCCCGCAGTGGCTTCATGCGTGTACGAGATTGGGTACTCGCACGCATTGAACGGGTACGACACGGCTTCGCACTACTGCTCGGTGCCCTGGGAGTCGCGATTCTGACGGGCGGTGACAAATGGATGGAGACTCAAATCCTGCTGTGGCTTCCGGACGCGTGGGTCAATTTGACCGTAGGAATTTGACAACACGGCCTGAAACAGCCGTCCAGTGAACCTGCCCCGACGCGCAGGCACTTGATCGCTCCACCCAGCACCGAGGCTGGGTTCTTGCGCATGGCCGACAACGCCCTCAGACAATAAATCGTGTACGAGAGCTTACTTCTTGCCCCCAGCACCGCCACCCATGCCACCATGACCGGCGCCCATGCCGCCCGCACTTCCAGAGGCACCTGCACTTCCAGACATACCGGCACCGCCGGCTTTGCCAGTCCCAGCGGCACTGGGCTTGCCAGCACTTTCAGCCATGCCTGAACGATTGACTGCACTGACAACATCACCCAGCTTCAAGCCCAGGGAATTGGCAATCTGCCCCCAACCCAGGCCACTGGCGCGTTGGTCTTGAATGCTTTTGACAGCGCTGGCAAGCTGGCTGCTGGTCGGGTTGGTGATGCCTTGCTTGGCAAGGTCTGCCTTTGCCAAGTCAGTAGCGAAGTCTTGCTTGGGGGCCGTCTGCGTCGCGGGAGTTGGCGCAGCCGTGGTCTGAGCCATGACACCAAGTCCAGACAGCATGGCAGCCGAAAACAAGCACTTGGCTAAAGATGATTTACTGATTTTCACGGGGCATTCCTGTTGATATGAAAGAAAATAAATTCTAGGCCGGCACCTTGGCAGATGCTATGGAGTTTGTGTAAAGGGTGTAACTTGAAAATTATGCCGTCGCGGTCAAATCCTTATTTCTTGGAAACGTGACCACGTGCTCCACCTGGACGCGAATGCCGATCCACTCACCCACCTTATGGTCGTGATGGCTGGGCACCAGGGCCATGACGGTGTCACCGCTGGCCAGCCGCAGGGTGTACAAGAACTCGGAGCCGCGAAACGCCTTGCGCATGATTTCTGCCTTCACCGGGGCATCGTCGTCATGCACGATGTCATCGGCGCGCAGCAACACATCACACGCGCCATCCACAAAGGCACTCGGTAGCGGGCATTCGGCCACGTCCGTCAAATCACCCAGCGCGGTGTGGACGACGACCTGCTGGTTCACTTCGCGCAGCGTGGCCGGCGTGAACACGCCATGACCAATGAACTCGGCTACAAACCGGGACGCGGGGCGGTGATACAGCGTATAGGCGTCGTCCCATTGGTGCAGTTGGCCCTCATGCATGACGCCGATGATGTCGCCAATGGCAAAAGCCTCCAGTTGGTCGTGGGTCACAAACAGCGCCGTGGTGTTGGCCGTCTTCAGGATGGTGCGCACCTCATGCGCCAGGCGCTCGCGCAAGTCCACATCCAGATTGGAAAAGGGCTCATCGAGCAGCAGCAGGCGCGGCTTGGGTGCCAGGGCTCGTGCGAGTGCCACACGCTGCTGCTGCCCCCCCGAGAGCTCATGCGCAAAGCGCGCCTCAAAGCCCGCCAACCCGACCAGTTGCAGTACCTCCTCCACACGCTGCGCACGCGCCTTGGGGGGCAGATGACGAATGCCAAAATCAACATTGCGACCGATATTCAAATGCGGGAACAAGGCGTAGTCCTGAAACACCATGCCAACCTGGCGCGCCTGCGGCGCCACGTTGACGCTGGCACTGCTCACCAAGCGGGTGGCGAGCTTGATGCTGCCACCCGCCACGGGTTCCAGCCCGGCCACTGCCCGCAGCAAGGTGGTTTTGCCACAGCCTGATGGCCCGATCAGCACACCGATGTCGCCGGCATGCAGGCCAAACGAGACCTCGCGCACCGCGGCCTGGCTGGCGCCCGCATAAGCCACGCTGAGTTGTGAGACTTCCAAAAACATAGCTTACATTCTAGATGCATACAATTCTCATTTGCACAACGCCAATTGATCGCCTTCATGCTGTTTCGACGCGTCCGACAATTACTGCTACTGGCCCTGACGCTGGCGTTCATGCTGCCCGTGCTGACGGTATTGGCCTCCTGGTTGCCGTGGGGAGACTCGGGCCTGGCGGCCGCGCAAATTCTGCGCGAGATGAGCCGCACGGTGTTACCCGACTACATCTGGACCACGGTGCGTCTGTGTGCCATGGTGGGCGCCGGTGTGATTCTGGTGGGCTTGTCTGCCGCCGTCACGGTCACGCTTTTTGATTTTCCGGGTCGACGGGTTTTTGAGTGGGCTCTGCTGTTGCCCCTGGCCATGCCGGCCTACGTCGTGGCCTATGCCTATACGGACTTTCTTCAGTACAGCGGCCCCTTGCAGACCTTTCTGCGCAGCAGCTTCGGGCTGCAGGGACGCGTGCTGCCCGAGATCCGCAGTCTGGGCGGCGCCGCCTGGGTGTTCATCTTTTCGCTTTACCCCTATGTGTACTTGCTGGCACGCACCGCTTTGGGCGAAAGCGCCACGCACCTGATGGAAGCCGCGCGCCTGATGGGGGCATCGATGCGCCGGCGCGTCCTTGAGGTCGCTTTGCCTCTGGCCCGTCCGGCGGTCGCCGCCGGCGCCGCCCTGGCCTTGATGGAAACGCTGGCGGACTTTGGCGTGTCGAGCTACTTCGGCATCCAGACGTTCACGGCGGGCATTTACAAGGCCTGGCTGTCCATGGACAACCGCATTGCGGCTGCGCAGTTGGCCACCATGCTGCTGGCGCTGGTGGCCCTGTTGTTGTGGCTGGAACACCGGTCGCAAAAGCGCCTTCGGTTTGTGACCACCCGGGGGGGGCGCGCAAACGCCATGGACGCGCGACCTTTGCTGTTGCGAGGTCGTCAGAAATGGCTGGCCTGGGGGCTGTGCAGTGTGCCGGTGCTGATTGGTTTTGTCTTGCCGGTGCTGTTCATGCTGCGCCCGCTCGTGGCCGACTGGCAAGCTCTGTCATGGCCACTGTTCCTCGGCTGGGCCCTGAACAGCTTGCGGCTCGGTGCCATCAGCGCCGTGCTGGCCGTCGCCCTAGCCTTGTTCCTGGCCTTCAACCTGCGCCGTCGCCCGGATCTGCCCGCGCGTGTGGCGGTGCAGCTGGCAGGCCTGGGTTATGCCGTGCCTGGTGCGGTGCTGGTGGTGGGGCTGTTGCTGCCGGTGGGCTGGCTGCAGACGCTGGCGCCGCAAAGCAGCGTGGGCTTTGTTTTAACCGCGACTTCGTTCGGACTGGTTTGGGCTTACCTGGTGCGCTTTTGCGCCGTGGCGCTGCAGTCGGTGCAAAGCGGCTACGCCAGAATCCCAAGCAGCTTTGACGACTCGGCCCGCATCCTGGGAACGGGTGACATGGGTCTGCTGCGCCTGGTGCATTGGCCGCTGCTCAAGCGCTCCACGGCGGCGGCGGCCCTGCTGGTGTTTGTGGACGTGATGAAGGAGCTGCCCGCCACCCTGGTGCTGCGCCCTTTCAATAGCGACACGCTGGCCGTGGTGGCCTACCAGCTGGCACGCGACGAGCGCCTGGGCGAGGCCGCACTGCCATCGCTGGCATTGGTGCTGGTGGGGCTGATCCCGGTGGTGCTGCTGAGTCGCACACTGCGTGCAGCTTCGCATTGAGTCAGGGTGAGGAAATGATTTGGCGCCCTCGACGGGAATCGAACCCATATCTGAGACTTAGGAGGTCCCCGTTCTATCCATTGAACTACGACGGCCAAGCTTGGCATTGTAAGCGGCGGCATCGGTCAGCGCTCAGTCAGTTCAGTCGTAGCGCAGGGTGAAGATCAGGTCCACGGCGCTTTTCTCCCCGGTCTGCGCGCGCAAGGTAAAGCGGCGCGACAGGTCATAGAAGATAGAGAGAGCGCCCAGGGTGCCCGCCAGACTGCGCTCATAGGTGACGTAGAAATCCTGCGACAAGCGCTTGCCCAGCGTCACCGTGGCACCGCCTGTGCTGCTGCCATTGGTGCTGCTGGCGCCGCCGCTAACCGACAGTTCGTCCAGCCGCAAGGCCTGTGCCAGACCGCTGGAGATGCCTTTCTCGTTGCCCCCGAGCAGCGCCAGCGCGGCCTGCTGCAGCATCGCCGTTTCGGCGCCACCGCTGGCGCCCGAACGCCCGAGCACCAGCCACGCCAGTTTTTCGGACTCGGGCAGGTCCGGCTCGGCATACAGCCGCACCACGGGGGACAGCGCCGTGCCGCTGATTTGCACGCCGACGCGTTGCTGCAGGTTGGGGCGCAGGGCCAGGATGTCGAGCGCCGGGTTGTCATACGAGCCAAAGAACCGCAACACGCCTTGCTCAATGGCGAGCTGCTGGCCATAGGCCCGGTAAGTGCCGCGCACCGTGCGCAGCGAGCCGGTGAGGCTCGGTGTCAGGGAACGCCCGGCGCTGCGCAGCTCCAGGCTGCCTTCCAGCCGGGTGGCCAGGCCACGCCCGCGAACCTGAAAGTCCGGGCCGAGATCAAGCGTGATTGCCACGTCTGGCGTCACGCGCTCCTGTGCCGCGGCAGTTGACGCCGTTGGCGCCGTTGGCGCTGCTGTACCTGCCTGGCTTGGGCCCGGTCTTCGCACCAGCACATCACCGCCCAGTTGCGGCGCCGTATCTTCCGGCAGGATGAACAGGGCCGAATCGGCCTTGAGGGTGCCGCGAAGGGCCAGCTTGCTCTCATTCAGGCGCGCGGACAGCTGGCCCGATACCACCAGCCGCCGGTCGGCGCGCGCGCTGACGCGCAAGGCCGCAAGCGTGGCATCGAGCTCCATACGCAAGCGTGCTGCCACCTTGGCATCCGGCCCGGTCGGTGGCAGCCACAACACCGAGCCGGTGATTGAGAGCTGACCGCCGCTGGCGCCGCCTGCCCCCTGCAGGGTGAATTCATCAATGACCAATCGTTGACCTTGCAGGCTGGCGCGCAGCCTTCCGTTGCTGAAATCAATGCCATCGACCACCGAGCGCACCGCCAGGTCCTGCGCCGCCAGGTTGCCGCGCCAAAGCGGCGCACCGCGTGTACCCGACAGCACGGCGTCGGCCTCTAACGTGCCGCGCAGACGCCAGCCCGGCGGCGCCAGCAGCGACCAGGCGCCCACCGGCGGCAGCTGTACCTTGAGGGTGCCCGCCAGCGCGGCATCCTGGGGCCAGGTCCATGTGCCGTCCTGACGCTGCAAACGGGTGCTGAAATCAGCGCGGGCCTGACCGGCGCGCTCGCTGTCCCAGTTCAGGCTGGCGGCGAGCCGGTCGCCTTCGGTCGTGACCAGAAGTTGCGCCGCGCGCACGCCAGCGCGCAAGGGGGTGGCTGCAGCGCCTTCGGTCTGCAGCAGCAAGTCGCCGCTGGTGCGCTCCAGCGTGGCGCGCAGGCGCAGCGTCTCAGCGCTGCTGGCGTCCCACTGGCCGCCGAACAGCAGATCGCCGCGCAGGCCGAGATTGGCCATCTGGGTCTGGCCGAGCAGGTCCAGCCAAGCCAACGGCAAGTCATTGAGGCGTCCCTGGGTGCGCCATTCGGTGCGTGCTGTCGTGCCAGCCGTTTGCTGCGACCAGTGCACCGGCTGCCAACTCAGCGTGGCGGCGCCGGGGACCGGGCCGGTCAGGCGAGCCGCGCCGGCCGCGGCCTCCAGCGTGCGGGTCGTGCCGCTTTGCTTCCAGGTGACGCTGACGCTGTCGCTCAACTGCAGCGTCCAGAGGCCCGGTTTCAGGCTGTCCTGTGCGCTGAGTTGAGCCGTGTCGAGTCGCGCCTGCCACAGGCCATCGTTGATCCGTCCACCATGCGCCTGCGCCTGCAGCTTTAGGCGCTGCGTCCCGGTCTCGATCTGGCCCCGCGTCGACAGGCTCAGGGCGCGCAGCCTGCCTGACAGGTCAGCCTGCCAGTCGCGCACACGCCAGGCCTGCGCCACGGGCTGCCCCGCACCCTGCAGGTCAAGCTTGGGCGCGCGCAGGCTCGCTTCAATCTGCAGGCCCTGCCCTTGTTGTTGCCAGCCCCCTTGCCAGCGCCCGGTGAGCTCGACCGCGCCCTGAATTGACGTCTGGCTTAAAGACTTTGGTGCGCCTGGCAGGCGGGCGACCCAGCGCGCCGCGAGTCCAGCGTCAGTGATGTGCGCGCTCAACTCGCCCTGGCCTCGGCTGCTGGCCATATGCCCGGCCAGCGCCGCCTGGGCGCCCGGCAAGCCCAACGTGAGCTGGCCCTCGGCCGCCTGACTGACAGTATGAAATGTCAGCTTGCCTTGCAGCTGTGCATCATCAGTCTGCACTGCCAGTGTGGTCAGCGTCAACGTGGGCGCGGCCCACAGGCCTTGGGCATGAACCATCTTCAGCCGCAGGCCTTCCAGCGTGCGCTTGAGCGTGGCGTCAGTCTTGGGCGAAGCGATCTTGGGGGCAGCCATCTTGCCTTTGGCGGCTTGCAGGCGCGCCTCGAAGGCGATGCCGGCCGGTGTCTGCTGCGCGGTCAACTGGCCGTCCAGCAGGGCGGCTGCCAGCCGGGAGTCCAGTGCCGCGGTATTAATGCCGTACACGCTGGCGCTGCCCTGCCATTGGGCTGGATGGGAAGGAGTCACGGCTTTGGTGAATTGCCCTTTGCCTTCGATGCGGCCACCGGCGCCGGTGGCCTGCAGCGACTTGATCGCCCACTGCCCAGCCACGAATTCGACCTTGGCGTCGAGCCGCTCCAGCGGCAGGCGCTGCTGGTCCCATGGACCGCTGAGCGTGTTGGTCAGTTGTAGGCCCGCTTGCCAGCCCGGGCCAGCCGGGGTGACGGCTGCAGTGCCACCCAGGCGCGTCTGCGGTGCCTGTGGCCACAGCGCGGCCAGGTCCAGCGCCTGCCAGCGCGCCTCAAGGCTGGCGACCGGTTGCAACTGCCAGGGCTGGATATTTGCTTTGATGTTGGCCTGCATCACCTGCTGTTTCACCGTGGGCCTCGCGTCGAGCGTCGGCACCAGCTCGGCTTGCAGCGCCAGCACGGCGTCACGCCCCGCCAGCGCTCCGGTGACGCTGGCATGGGCCTGCACACTCACCGGCTGCGGGCGCGACGGCACGGTCGTTTGCACGCTGCCGTCCAGCTGGAGCGCCAACGCCATTGGCGAGGCTGCCTGCACGCTGGCACTGATCTGGTAGTCTCCAGATGAAATATGCACCTTGCCCCCGTCCAGTCTGTGCGAATAGCTATCAAAACTATAGTGTCCCGCCAGCCCGGTGGCTTGCCGCGACGTGCCGCCCGCGCCCACCCATTCCACGCTGTCCACGGTAAACGGCACGTCCACGCGCAACGGCAGGCGCAGGTCGGTGGGTGGTGTGCGGGTGGCGGGCTCCGAGGCCGGGCGACGGTCTTCGATGCGCAGGTTCCGGGCCGACACCTTGCCCAGCCGCAGCTCGCCGCCCAGCAGCGGCCGCAGCGACCAGGCAATCGTTACGTCGTGCAGCTCGACGCCAAGCTCACCCTGCTGCCAGCGCAGCCAGCCGATGCTGCCGCCGCCGCGCAGCGAGCCGGTGACGTCCTTGGCCTCCAGCGCCTGGCCTGCAGGCAGGTAGCGCGCCAGTTGACCCAGCGAGGTGGCCAGCGAGGTGCCGCTGCCGCTCCAGAACCACAGCGCGCCCGCCAGGGCCAGCACACCCAGCAGCGTGGCGGCGAGCAGATAAAGCGTGATGCGCAGCGCCCTCATTAAAAGCTGAACCCCACATTCAGGTGCAAGCGAAAGCGTTTAACCGCCACGCCGTAGGCCAGGTCAATCTGCAGCGGCCCGACCGGGCTCTTCCAGCGCGCGCCGACACCCACGCCAACCTTGGCGCGCAGCTCGGCCGGCTTGTCGGCCACGGCCCCGGCATCCATGAAGACGGTGCTTTCCCAGTCGGTCAAACGACCATCCTTGACGATGGGGCGCTGCCACTCCAGACTGCCCACCGCCAGGTAACGCCCTGCCGTGGTTTGCCCGTCTGGCAGCGTGACGCCGAGGTCGCGGTAGCCATAGCCGCGCACCGTCTTGTCGCCCCCGGTCAGAAACAGTTGGGTGCTGGGCAAGTTGATGCCATCTTTGGCGACTACCGCGCCCGCCTCGGCGCGCAGTGCCAGGCGGCCGGCACGCAGGGCGCTTGATGCACCATCGGCGCTGCGCCCCAACGGCCAATAGCCCAGCGCGCGCGCCAGAGTGCGGCCGTACGGGTCACGCTGACTGCCCAGCGTGGTGCCGCCGCCCACCTCCACGCCGAAACCCCAGCCGCTGTTGGGAAAGGGCAGGCTGTCAAAGTTTCGCAGGGTGAAGGCGTAGTTGGCGCTCAGCGCTGCGGCCGTGGCGGGTGCGCTGGCATCGCTGGTGGCGCTGTCGGCCCGGTCGTATTGCAGGTAGTAGTTGCGGTCAATCCGGTCCCCGCTCTGGCTGCGCCCGCCGCGCAGGCTTTGGCTGTTGACATCGAAGCTGCCAAGCCGCTGCTTCTGCACCTGGACTGCCGTGACCCAGCGCCAGTTGTCCGCGTCGGGCGGCGAGGTCAGCTCGCTGCCAATCGCGCGCGTCTCGCGGTCCAGCATCAGCTTGCTGACGGCGCGCCAGCCGATACCCGGGACTTTGTGGTGCGTGTGTTCGACCGACAGGCGGGCGCCGCCGTCGGTACTGGCGCCTATACCGAGTACCAGCTTTTGCAGGCACGCCTCGCGCAGCTGCACCAACACCGGCGTGGCGGACGGGTCGCCCGAGGTGTCGAGCGAGACATAGGCCGAGTCGAAAAATCCGCTGTCCGCCAGGCGCTGCTGTGCAGCCACCAGCTGCACCTGGTCGTAGCTGGCGCCGGGCGTCAGGCGCGCCAGCCGCGCCACCAGAGCAGCATCAAAACGCTCCAGTCCGCTGATCACCAGGCCACCGAGCTGGTAAGCCGGGCCTGAGTCCAGCGTGATGTCCAAACGTGCGCGGCGGGTGACCGGATCAATGTCCGCCAGGGTGGCGCTGAGTTGTCCTGTGGGGTAGCGCCGGCTGGTGAGCTGGCGCAGCGCCTGCTGCTTGGCCGCGGTCCAGCGGGCCTGGGTAAAGCGCATGCCGGATCGCAACAACCAATCGTCTTCAATCTGCTGGCGTTGCCGGGACGCCGCCGGGTCGGTGGCGATCGGGCCTTTGAGTTCAACCTTCACTTCACCCACCACGGTGGGCTCGCCGGGCACGACGCGCAGTTTCAACAAGCGCGTCGAGGCGCCGTTGCCGGGGGCTTGCTGCTCGAACCGGATGTCAGGCGAGAAATAGCCCAGCGTGGCCACCAGCTCCTGCGTGTTTTGTTCGGCCGCTGTCAGCAAGCGCGCCAGTTCGCTGTCGCTCAGGTCCGTCAGTTCCCGGTAGCGCAACAGTTCAAGATGGCGCTGCAACAGCTCGCGAATTTCATCGGGCGCCTCGATGGTGAGTTCGAACGCCGCCTGCGCCGGCGCCGCCGGCACAGCGGCGGCTGACGCAGCAACTGTCGGGCCGGCTGCCAGCTCTTGCGCCCGCAGCTGCGCGGGGGCAAGCGCCAGCATCATGGTTGCAAGCAGACTGGTCAGCGCCCATTTCATTTGGTCAGCAGTCGCATCGTGTCTTCCAGCCCCTTGAGGGTGAGCGGGAACATGCGCTGGTTCATGAGCTGCTGGACCACGCTGATGCTCTGGCGGTATTGCCACACGCCTTGCGGCTCCGGGTTGATCCAGGCAAATTTGGGAAAGGCGCTGGTCAGTCGCCCCAGCCATTCGACCCCGGCCTCTTCGTTGTTGTATTCCACGCTGCCACCGGGCTGCAAAATCTCATACGGGCTCATGGTGGCGTCACCGATGAAGATCAGTTTGTAGTCCTTGTTGTACTTGCGGATGATGTCCCAGGTGGCAAATTTTTCGCTGAAGCGGCGCCGGTTGTTCTTCCACATGAAGTCGTAGACGCAATTGTGAAAGTAGTAAAACTCCAGGTGCTTGAACTCGGTTTTGCTGGCACTGAACAGTTCTTCCACCCGTGCAATGTGCTCGTCCATGGTGCCGCCAACGTCCATCAGCAGCAGCACTTTGACGTTGTTGTGGCGCTCGGGCACCATCTTGATGTCCAGGTAGCCGGCGTTCGCTGCCGTGGACTTGATGGTGTCGTTCAGGTCCAGCTCTTCTTCGTGGCCTTCGCGGGCAAACTTGCGCAGGCGACGCAGCGCCACCTTGATGTTGCGCGTGCCCAGTTCCTGCGTGTCGTCGTAGTCCTTGTAAGCGCGCTGATCCCAGACCTTCACGGCACTCTTGTTTTTGCCCGCGCCACCAATACGGATGCCCTGTGGGTTGTAACCGCCATGCCCAAACGGGCTGGTGCCACCGGTGCCGATCCACTTGCTGCCGCCTTCGTGACGTTCTTTCTGCTCTTCAAAACGCTTCTTCAAAGTCTCCATCAGCTCGTCCCAACCCATTTTTTCGATGGCGGCTTTTTCTTCGGGACTTAAGTTGAGTTCCAGCGTTTGGCGCAGCCAGTCCAATGGCACTTCTTTGGTGAAATCGGCCAACTGCTCCACGCCTTTGAAGTAGGCGGCAAAGGCGCGGTCGAACTTGTCGTAATGCTTTTCGTCCTTCACCAGGGTGGCGCGGCTCAGGTAATAAAAGTCTTCAATCTTGTAGCCACTGGGCTCCGCATCGCTCTGCGGCCCGGGCGCATTGGGGCCGACCACGCCCTCTTTAAGCGCTTCGAGCAAGGTGAGGAATTCCTTGACGGAGACCGGCAATTTGGCCGAACGCAGGGTGTAGAAGAAGTCAATCAGCATGGTGTCTTGAAGCGTGCGTGTTCCACAGGCCTCAAACTCGCGGTTTATCCAGCAAATACAGCAACTGCGCCTTGACCTCAGGCCATTCACCACTGCGCAGGCTGTACATCACCGTGTCGCGGATAGTGCCGTCGCGGCGCAACGCGTGGCCGCGAATGACGCCATCTTTTCTGGCGCCCAGGCGCTCAATGGCGGCTTGCGAGGCAAAGTTGAAGTTGTCGGTGCGCCAGCCCACCACCTGGCAGCCCAAGGTCTCAAACGCGTGCGTCAACAGGAGCAACTTGCAGGTGGTGTTGACATGGGTGCGCTGGCTGCTTTTTGAATACCAGGTCCAGCCAATCTCCACGCGCTTAACGGCGGGCACGATGTCGTGGTAGCGGGTAGTACCCAGCACTTTGCCAGTGGCGCCGTTCTGCACACAGAAGGGAAAATGGTTACCCGCCTCACGCATGGCCAGCGCGTTCTCAATATAGGACCGGGTTTGTTCCGGCTCGGGCACGGAAGTAACGCGCAACTGCCACAGCGCGCCATCCGCGGCGGCGGCGCGCAAGCCGCTTTCATGGCTCAGTGCCATCGGCACCAGCTTGACACCGCGTGCCGCCAGGGTGACAGGTTCAACGAATGCCATATTCATCAATCTCTGGTTTTTGGGCTTGTGCTTCAGCGGTTGTGCCGTTGCATAAACACCAGTTTTTCAAACAAACTCACATCCTGCTCGTTCTTCAGCAGTGCGCCCACCAGCGGCGGCACCGCCACTTTGTCGACCGGAGTTTGTAGCACATCGAGGGGAATGTCTTCGGCCAGCAGCAGCTTGAGCCAATCCAGCAACTCGCTGGTGGAAGGCTTCTTTTTCAGGCCCGGCAGGTTGCGCACGTCGTAAAACGTCTTCATGGCGGCACTCAAAAGTTCTTTTTTCAGGCCCGGAAAGTGCACGTCGACAATGTTGCGCATGGTGTCGGCGTCGGGAAACTTGATGTAGTGAAAGAAGCAGCGGCGCAAAAAGGCATCCGGCAGCTCTTTTTCGTTGTTGGAGGTGATGAACACCAGCGGCCGGTTTTTGGCCTGGATCAACTCACGGGTTTCGTAGCAATAGAACTCCATGCGATCAATTTCGCGCAGCAAGTCGTTCGGAAATTCAATGTCCGCCTTGTCAATTTCATCAATCAGCAAGGCCACCGGCTCGTCGGCGGTAAAGGCCTGCCACAACACACCCTTGAGGATGTAGTTGTGGATGTTCTTGACCCGCTCACCGCCGTCCAGGCTGGACAGCTGAGAGTCGCGCAGGCGGCTGACCGCGTCGTATTCATACAGGCCCTGCTGCGCCTTGGTGGTCGACTTGATATGCCACTGCAGCAGCGGCATGTTCAAGGCGCCTGCCACCTCCTCGGCCAGCATGGTTTTGCCGGTGCCGGGCTCACCCTTGACCAGCAGTGGCCGCTTGAGCGTGATGGCCGCATTGACCGACAGCATCAGATCCGGGGTGGCGACGTAGTTTTTGGTTCCGTGGAATTTCATGGTGGTGATTTGATTGGGGGAAACAGCAGTGTCGTAGAAGAAAGTTGACCGATATAATAATTCTCTGATCTATCTCAAACTTTGGTTGATTGTCCCAACAAAATGAATAAATTCCTGTCGCCAATGTCTGTCTTGTTGCTCGCTTGTATCACGGCTACTTCTTCTTACGCACAGGAAATCAAGGGAGATGATAAAGCGGGCGAGAAAAAAATCGCCATGTGCGTCGGCTGCCACGGCATTAAGGGTTACCAATCGAGTTTTCCAGAGGTCTACAAGGTTCCCATGATTTCGGGCCAGGGCGCCAAGTACATTGCGTCGGCTCTCAGTGCCTACAAAAAGGGCGATCGCAAGCATCCCACCATGCGCGGCATTGCCGCTGGCCTGAGTGATCAGGACATCGCCGATGTCGCGGCCTATTATGAAGCGCAGAACAAGATGCCAGCGGCGCCGACCCCGGGCCCAGCCGCCGCAGGCTCGGCCCCAGTCGCAGCGCTGCTGCAAAAAGGCAACTGCGTGTCTTGCCATGGCGTCAATTTCAGCCAACCGATTGACCCCACCTATCCCAAGATTGCCGGCCAGCACGGCGATTATCTGTTTGTGGCGCTCAAATCCTACAAGACCGAAGGCAAGGCGCTATGGGGTCGTGGCAACCCCATCATGGGTGGCGTAGCCAAGCAATTCTCCAATGCGGAACTGAAAGAACTCGCCAACTACGTCAGCTCGCTGCCGGGTGTGCTCCAAACCCTGCCGCAGGCCAAGTTCAAGTAAAGCCCCGCTCGCGTCAAAAAGCCGCTTGGTTCACAAGCGGCTTTTTTTGGGCTGCGGTCAGTCGCGCGTGGCGCGCTGTTGCACGCAGGCAATGTAGGAGGCGCCGTCGGGCGGACGACCGGCGCGCTGGCTCTCCCAAATCATCCGGCCCAAACAGTCCATGACCTCATGATGCGCCAGGTGCAAGGAATCGCGCCGGTGCGTGAGCAACTCCACCGCCTGGCGAATGCCGCGCGGCTGGTCAATGCTGCACTGCTCGCTGATGGACAGGTGCATGGACAAGTGCAGAAACGGATTGTTCTGGCCGGCCTCGGTATCCTGCATGCTGCCCAGGGCAGCGTCCACATCGGCCAACTCGGCGTGGTATTCGGGGTGCTCGTCAATCCACAGGCTTGCTATTGTTTCAATAGCTTCCAGCGCTTGACCTGCCTGGGCCTTGGCATAAATAGTACAAAAAAATTGGCGGACATCCGCTTGCGAAGGTGAAAACATAATGATTGGTATTGTCGCGCCCTGCCGCCTGCTTTGCAGCCGCCTGCAACGGTGTCGCGTGAAAATGCAGGTCTTTGCCCAGTATCCCTGCCACGCGCCAAGCCCTCAGGCAATACCCACGGGGGCTTAGGCCCTCTTTGACGCCGAACAACTGTCTCACTCGATGACATTCCCCATCATCACCGACCCCTATTTCTACGCGGTCACCGTCCCGGCTGTGCTCTTGCTGGGTGTCAGCAAGAGCGGTTTTGGCGCGGGCTTTGGTTCGCTGGCCGTGCCCATCATGGCGCTGGCCGTGAGCGTGCCGCAAGCGGCTGCCATTCTGATGCCGGTGCTGCTGCTGATGGACATTCTGGGCATGGCCGCCTTTCGCAAAGACTTTGATTTGAAGCTGTTGAAGTTTCTGATCCCCTGCGGCCTGGTCGGCATTGTGATCGGGGCGCTTTTGTTCAAGCTGCTTGACCCCCATACCGTGGCCGGCATCGTGGGTCTGTTCACCTTGGGGTTTCTGGCGCAGCGCCTGCTGTTTCCACCTCGGCCCGACAGTGCGCCGCCGCCGAAGTGGCTGGGCGCCCTGCTGTCAGCCACGGCGGGTTTTACCAGTTTTATTGCCCACGCGGGTGGCCCGCCGATCAATGCTTATGTGATTCCGCTGCGCTTGTCGCCTTTGAGGTTCACCGCCACCATGGCCTACTTTTTCTTTGTGATCAACCTGGCCAAATGGGTGCCCTATGCCTGGCTGGGCTTGCTTGACGTGCGCAACATGGCGACCTCATTGGTGTTGCTGCCGATCGCCCCGATCGGCGTGTGGATCGGCGTACATCTGGCCAGGCGCATCAACCCGGTGCTGTTTTACCGCCTGGTCTACCTGGGCATGCTCCTGACCGGCACCAAGTTGGTATGGGATGCGCTGCATTAATTGCTATATAAACGATAGCGAATAAGGCAATAATGACGGGGGCTACAGCCTGTTTTATTGCATAGAAAATCCAAAACGGCCTGGCGACCGCTTTCCCCCTGCCTGCTGCCATCAGTCGTTCACGACTATTTCCAGCTCAGTCACCATCACCACGTCGCCGGCCTTGCTGCCCTTGAGCTTGACCTCAACCCCCTGTTTCAGATCAGCCAGCGTGCCGTGCTCGACCTTGGCAATACCCGAGGCATCACAGCGCTGCCCCCGCACCCAAAATTCCGCCTTGCTGGTAAATACCTCGATCACGCCCTTGAGCTCGACCGTTTGCAGAGTCTGCTCGTTTTCAAGTTCGACTTCGGTGGCTTTGAGCACGCCTGACTGCCAGGTGCCATACACCTCCACCCGAGCTCCCTCTTTGATCTGTGTACTGATGGGGGCAATGGCGCTGGCGTCCACCACGATGTTGCCCAGCATGAAGCCGCTGGCCGTCGGCGTGTCGGTCACGAAGCCTTCAATTTCGACCTCGATCTTGGCCTCGTCGGGCAGTTGGCCAAGCAGCCCGGAGCCCAGCAACTTGGCGTGCGCCACCGCCAGACTGTTACTGGCATCAGACCAGACACCCTGAACCCGCACCAACGATCCGTCAACCAGCGTGTCGGCCATCGAACCCGCGAGCAGCAAGCCGTTGAGTGAGCGCTGCAAGCCCGCCACGTGGACCACGCCGGTGCTGACCATGTCCATGCCCATCGGGCGCACCTCGACATAAGTGGCCGTCCAGCGGGTGCCATCCGCGCCTGCCTGCAGGCCCCACACCGTCACCGCCTGGTTGGGTAGCAGGTCCGACGCCAGAGCAACGCCGTAAAACGAGGTGTCGGGGTTGGTTTGCACCGTCATGCCCGCCACGGAGAACTCGGCAAACTCGGCGACGGAGCCATCCGCACGCTGGGAATTCTGCGTCACGGTCGGTCCTTGCAGCACCGGGCCTTGCGCAATCGACCAGACCTCGATGTGGCTGGCCGTGCCCAGGGTGGGGTCGGCCAGGCGTGTGCCTTGCACAGCGACCACCATGCCCACGCGCAGATTGCTGGATTCAGCCGGTCCACCGTCCATCTGTACCGTGGCCTGCAGATCGTCAAACTTGATACCGTTCACGATCACACTGCCAAAGCCGGAAATAGAACCTTGCGTATAGACAACGCCGGTGCCGCCAGTGCCTGGTGACAGGCTCGCCGTGGTGCTGGTGCTGCCGCCACCGCATCCGCTCACGGCCGACGCTGCCAGCACCAGCCAGTGGCGCCGTGTCAGAGATGAGTCCTGTGGTTGATGTTCGCTCATGGCGAAGGTTTCCTCTTGTATTTGCGAGCCACTTTGATTGCGGGCTTGGCGCCAAGCGGCGCTTCGGGGGCCGTGGCTCCTTGCGCGTCCTGCAAGGCGTCATGAAAATACACGCCGAACCGGATTCTATGTTTGGGCCCGGCATCAGCCTGACTGCGCTGCTCGGCCACTGTGGCGGTCTGCAAAAACTGCCGCAAGCTGCTGGCCCACAAACGCCGCGCCTGCTGCTGCAATTGTCCCGCCTGCTCAGCCGACAGATCCTGCGAAAACGCGCTTTGCTCCAGCATCAAGGGCCCCTGCCGATCAGGGGCCAGGTTGTGCACCGCCGTGGCGAGGTGTTCGCTCACGTTGGCGGCCAGAAAATGAAATGACTCTTGCAGACCCTCGTGCGGCACAAACCCGCTGGTCTTCAAGGCCACATAACCATCCTCACGCAGTTCCACCACCCCCAGACGCACCAGTTCATCGAGCACGGCGCGCGCGCCGACATCACGACTGACTTCGGCCACCAGCGTGGTGAAATCGGGCTCGCCCGCGCCACGGCGTCGGGGCGTGCGCGCCAAGGGGCGAGCCGTCTGGTCGATATTCAAAAACCGGGGCTCGCTGATCCAGCGCGCCACCACCGAAGCCGCCACCGGGACCAAGGGCACCGCCGTGCTGGGACTCACCGGCGCTTCGCGCAGCCGCTTCACATCCTTGCGGTGCACGCCCGTCAATAAAGCGATGCGGCTATCGGAGCTGCCTTTGTCGGCCAGGCCATACGCCGCCGCTGCCTGTTGCACCAGCTCGTTTTTCAGCAATTCCACCATCGATGGCAACTGCAGCCCGTGGTCAATCATCAAGCGCGCCAGTGGCTGCAACACCCGCGCCATCGCTTGCGCCGCCAGCGCCGGCTCAGGCAAGCCGGCAGCGGGCGGCTCAGCGCATGCAGCGGCGGGGCTGAGTTTGTTCATGGGACTGGCGACTTTTTTTCTCACTGGGCGAATTGTGCACGAACAAACATTTACATACAAATTTTGGGGTTTTTTCCCAAATATTCATCCTAAGATTGCTTGACAGGCGTATGAAGACAAATAAAATTAATGGGAAATATTCCCAAAATTGAAAAGAATGTTTTGCCTGCTTCTCGTTTTAACCACCTCTGGAGTCTGACCATGAAAGTTTCTACCCATCAATTCACCCTTGGCTTGATCGCCGCAGCCGTCGTCTCACTCACCGCCTGCGGTGGCGGTGGCGGTGGCACGGCAGGCGTCGGCACCACCCCCGTAACGACCACGGTCATGGATGGACTGATCTACAACGCCCTGGTGTGTGTGGACAGCAACAACGACGGTGTATGTCAGCCCACCGAAGTACAAGGCCGTACGGATGAAACTGGCAAGGTAACGCTCAACATCCCAAGCACCCAATTCGCCACCGCCAAGCTCATTGCCGTGGTCGGCACCGATGCCACTGACATGGATTTCCCGAACGTCAAGGTGCCAGTCGCCTACACATTGAGAACCTCGGCCGGCAAGCACAGCGTCATCAGTCCGTTGACCGACATGGTGCAAACCAAGATGGACCTCGACAGTACCAAGACCTTCGAACAGGCTGAAACCGAGGTCAAAACCGAAAAAGGCCTGGACCTCAGCGTTTCTGTAACCGTTGACTTTGTAGCAAATCGCGACAAAGATAGCGCTTACAAAAAAGCCAGCGACCGGGCGCGTGAGCACGTTCTTGAGATTCAAAAATCAAAGGACGAATTGAGCAAACTCCATTGCGAACACACTGATCAAGAAGACAGTGACGACGACCGCGTTCGCAAGATGCTGGCCACCAACTCGCCCAACGCCTCTTTGGATCTGGAAAACGATGCTGACGTCAAGATGGCTTGCAGCGCCACCAGCAACACCAAATGCGACGATGTCAAGAAAGCCAAGATCAAACCTGTCACGTTGAGCTGCCCGACTCCGACTCCGACTCCGACTCCGACTCCGACTCCGACTCCGACTCCGACTCCGACTCCGACTCCGACTCCGACTCCGACTCCGACTCCGACACCGACACCGACACCGACACCGACACCGACACCGACTCCGACTCCCACGCCGGCAGCGCAAACCATCACTTTCACCTCGCCTGGCAACCAGACCATGGGTATTGCGACACCCGCTCTGAGCGCGACCTCGACGTCGGGCCTGACCGTCACCTTCGCGTCCACCACGCCGTCGGTCTGTACCGTTAGCGGCACCGTCCTGACGCTGGTCGCAGCAGGTTCTTGTACCGTCAGCGCCAACCAGGCTGGCAACACCAGCTTTGCAGCGGCTGCAGAAGTCTTGCGCACCTTCACGGTGGCGGCCGCTCTGCCGCCCGTGGTAGTGGCATCCGCTGCTGCCGGCAAGCTGCTCTATGCAGCCAACAGTTGCGGTAGCTGCCATGGAACACCTCCCAGCAGCATGAAGGTCCTGAATGGCGCGAATTCACCCATCACCATCAGCAACGCCATCAGCAGCGTCGGTAGCATGAGCTCGTACAGCGGAAAATTCAGCGCCCAGAACCTCACCGACCTGGCGGCCTATCTGGCCACCCCCACCATTTGATGAATAGGGGACTCGCAGCCGAAGCCAGGCAGTCAGTCTGACTGTCTGTGTGCAGGCTGCTGAGTCGGTGAGCCAGACACCTGGGTGATGCCAAAGCAGATCTTGTTTGATCTGCGTTGACAAGCCCTGATGAGTCAACAAAAAAGCCGGGCCACTCAATCGTGGCCCGGCTTTTTCTGGGTTCAACGCTGGATGGCTTAGTGCCTGAAATGCCGCACGCCGCTGAACACCATGGCAACACCGCGCTCGTCGGCGGCGTCAATCACTTCCTGGTCGCGCATCGAGCCACCCGGCTGGATGACGCAGGTGGCACCGGCATCAACCACCACGTCCAGTCCGTCGCGGAACGGGAAGAACGCGTCACTGGCCACGGCCGTACCGCTCAGCGACAAGCCGGCGTGCTCGGCCTTGATGCTGGCAATGCGCGCCGAGTCCAGCCGGCTCATCTGCCCTGCCCCCACCCCCATGGTCATGCCGCCTTTGCAGAACACGATGGCGTTGCTTTTGACAAATTTGGCCACGGTCCATGCAAACAGCAGGTCTTGTAATTGCTCGGGTGTCGGTTGCACCTTGGTAACGACTTTCAGGTCCGCCAAGGTCAGCACGTGGTTGTCGGCGCTTTGCAGCAGCAAGCCGGAGCCGACGCGTTTGGACTCGACGGCGTTGCGGCCATTGTCCCAATCGGTGACGCCACCGGGCGGCAAGGCAATCTTCAAGATGCGCACGTTGACCTTCGACTTGAACACCGCCAGCGCTTCAGGTGTGAAGTCAGGGGCCATCAGCACTTCAATGAACTGCTTGGACATCTGTAGCGCTGCGCGTTCGTCCAAGGTGCAGTTGATGGCAATAATGCCGCCAAACGCCGAGGTCGGATCGGTCTGAAACGCCTTGCTGTAGGCCTCCAGCGCATCGGCTCCGACCGCCACGCCGCAGGGGTTGGCGTGCTTCAAGATCACGCAGGCTGCGCCATCTTTGGCGACGTCAAAGCTCTTGACGCATTCCCAAGCGGCATCGGCATCGGCGATGTTGTTGTAGCTCAGCTCCTTGCCCTGCAATTGCACAGCGGTCACCAGGGAGCCGGGCGCCGGGTGCAAGTCGCGGTAAAAGGCGGCGCTTTGGTGCGGGTTTTCACCGTAGCGCAGGTCTTGCAGCTTGACGAAGCAGCTGTTGCTCTGGTCCGGGAACAGCTTGCGGGGTGGCGTGTTGTTGCCCTCTTCGAAATTCAAGGAAGACAAGTAGTCGCTGATGGCGGCGTCATACTGCGCCACGCGGTTGAACGCCGCCACGCTCAGGGCAAACTTGGTGGCTTGCGTCAGCTTGCCGTCCAGCTTGAGTTCGACCAGCACTTGCGCATACTGCGAGGCATCGGTCAGGACGCCCACGTCTTTCCAGTTCTTGGCGGCGCTGCGCACCATGGCCGGGCCGCCGATGTCGATGTTCTCGATCGCATCGTCGAGCGTGCAGCCAGGCTTGGCTACTGTGGCCTCGAACGGGTACAGATTGACCACCAGCAGGTCGATGGTGTCGATCGCATGTGCCTTCAGGGCCGCCATATGTTCGGGCACATCGCGCCGCGCCAGCAGGCCGCCATGCACCTTGGGGTGCAGGGTTTTGACCCGACCGTCGAGCATCTCCGGGAAGCCGGTGACCTCTGCCACTTCAGTCACCGGCAGGCCGGCATCAAACAGCAATTTGGCGGTGCCGCCGGTGGACAGGAGCTTGATGCCCAGCGCGTGCAAGGCTTGGGCGAATTCAACGATGCCGGTTTTGTCCGAGACAGAGATCAGTGCGTTCATAGGTTTTAATAAGTAAGGTGGGAAACAGGTCAGGGCCAGCGGGACGGCCCCAGATGGCTTACTTGATCAGCTTGTGATCGAGCAGTTTTTTACGTAGCGTGTTGCGGTTCAGGCCCAGCCATTGGGCCGCTTTGGACTGGTTGTGATCCGCATGGCGCATCACCACTTCAAGCAGCGGTCGCTCCACCACATTGACCAGCATGTTGTACATGCCGTCGGGTTCGGTGCCACCGAGATCGCGCAGATAACCCTCCAGGTTGCTGCGCACACATTCTTCAATAGGCATATGACTCATCGTGTTGTCTCCATGTGTTTTTCATTCTTTTTCAATACCCCAGGCGGCACGTTCACCGGCAGCCGGTCCATGCGCGCATTCAAAACGTCAAAAAAATCGGCAACCGCTGCGGCCTGCTGGCCACAGTCTTCCATCAAATTCATGCGCGCCCTAAACGCATCACCACCGGGCAGGTTCTTGACGTACCAGCCAATGTGCTTGCGCGCGGTGCGCACACCGAGAAAGTCGCCATACAGCGCGTAATGGTCGTACAAATGGTCGATCAGCAGTTGCTTGACCTCGGCCACCAGAGGCGGCGCGAGATGACTGCCAGTGGCCAAAAAGTGCGCCATTTCCCGAAAGATCCAGGGCCGCCCCTGCGCCGCGCGACCCACCATGACCGCATCGGCCCGGGTCACCGCGAGCACGTGGCGGGCTTGCTCGGGCGAGTCAATGTCGCCATTGGCCACCACCGGCACTTTGATCGCCGCCTTGACCGCGGCAATGGTGTCGTACTCGGCCGTCCCGCTGTAACCCTGTTCCCGCGTGCGGCCGTGCACCGTGATCATCTGCACACCGGCGCCCTCAGCCGCGCGCGCCAGCGCCACCGCGTTTTTGTGCGACTGACACCAGCCGGTGCGCATTTTGAGCGTGACCGGCACCCCGCGTGGCGTGCAGACTGCTACCACGGCCTCAATGATGGACAGCGCCAGCGGCTCGTTTTGCATCAGGGCCGAACCGGCCCACTTGCTGCAGACTTTTTTGGCCGGGCAACCCATGTTGATGTCAATGATCTGGGCGCCGCAGTCGATGTTGTAGGCAGCGGCCTGCGCCATCATGGCGGCTTCTGTGCCGGCGATTTGCACCGCAATCGGACCGGCTTCACCGTCATGGTTGGCACGCCGCGCGGTTTGCGGCGTGTGCCACAAATCGGGTCGGCTGGTGAGCATCTCGCTGACCGCATAGCCCGCCCCCAGCCGTCGGCACAACTGACGAAAGGGTCGGTCTGTCACCCCAGCCATGGGGGCGACAAAGAACCGATTGGGCAATAAATACGGGCCAATGTTCATCTGAACAAATTGCAGTCGATTGGGAAGAATGTGGTGTTGGAATCTGCGGTGGCAGGACACCGCTGGTTTATTCTAACTGCCCAATATTTCAGCAATTGAAACGCCAGCCAGAATCGCCGCCCAGACGCAAACCTATACTCACGCACCCATGCACGCCTGGCTCGAAACACTCATCACCCTACTGGCACTGCCGCAATTTGGCCTCAGCACCGTGTTTGTGGTGTCGTTCATTTCTGCCACCTTGCTGCCGCTGGGCTCCGAACCGGTGGTGTTTGGGCTGGTCCAACTTTCTCCCCATCTGTTTTGGCCCACGATTGCCGTGGCCACCGTTGGCAACACCCTGGGCGGTATGGTGACCTGGGCCATGGGGCTGGCGTCCCACCAGGTGGTTGACAAATACGGGCACTCCAACCACCACCTGCGCGCGCTGGACTGGTTGCAGCGGCTCGGCCCCAAAGCCTGCCTGCTGGCATGGCTCCCCGTGGTGGGCGACCCGCTGTGTGCCGTGGCCGGCTGGATCAAGTTGCCCTTCTGGCCTTGCGTGGCCTACATGGCCATTGGCAAGCTGGCCCGCTACACCCTGATGACGGCGGGACTCATCGGGCTGTTTGGCGCCTAGCGCCGCCGCAACACACTCAGGATGCTACTATTTATATAGCTAATCAAGCATATTCCACGATGGCTAGAGCCATATTTCTTATAAATCAGGGCGCCATCAGGAACTGAACAGGAAGTTCATCAAATCGCCATCCTTGACGACGTATTCCTTGCCCTCGCTGCGCATCTTGCCCGCATCCTTGGCCCCCTGCTCACCTTTGAACGCAATGAAGTCTTCATAGGCAATGGTCTGGGCGCGGATGTAGCCCTTCTCAAAATCGGTATGGATCACGCCTGCCGCTTGCGGACCGGTGTCGCCCACATGGATGGTCCAGGCCCGCACTTCTTTCACGCCGGCCGTGAAGTAGGTTTGCAGGCCCAGCAACTTGTAGGCCGCGACGACCAGGCGGTTCAGGCCCGGCTCGGTCTGACCGATTTCGGCCAGGAACATTTTTTTATCCTCCTCCTCCATGTCGGCCATCTCGGCTTCCATCTTGGCGCAAATCGCCACCACCGGTGCGTTTTGTGCGGTGGCATAAGCCGTCAAGCGGTCCAGGTAGGGATTGTTCTCGAAACCGTCTTCGGCCACGTTGGCCACAAACATGGCAGGCTTGGCAGTGATCAGGAAAAATTGTTTCAGGAGCGGCAACTCTTCCTTGCTGAAGTCCAGTGTGCGCACCGGTTTGGCTTCGTTCAAGGCGGCCTGGCACTTCTCCAGAATCGCCACCAGTTTGATCGACTCCTTGTCGCCCGAGCGCGCCACCTTGGTGACACGGTGCAGGGCTTTTTCAACCGCCTGCAGGTCCGCCAGGCACAACTCGGTCTGAATCACCTCCATATCGGAGATCGGGTCCACCTTGCCAGCGACGTGAATGACGTTGGCGTCTTCAAAACAGCGCACCACGTTGATGATGGCGTCGGTCTCGCGGATGTGGGCCAGAAACTTGTTGCCCAGACCCTCGCCCGTGCTGGCGCCGGCCACCAGACCGGCAATATCGACAAACTCGACAATGGCCCGTTGCACCCGTTGCGGCTTGACGATGGCTGACAACGCATCAAGCCGTGGATCGGGCACTTCGACGATGCCCACATTGGGCTCAATCGTGCAAAAAGGGTAGTTTTCGGCCGCGATGCCGGCCTTGGTCAGGGCGTTGAACAAGGTCGATTTACCGACGTTGGGCAAGCCCACGATGCCACATTTCATAAAAATCCTTATAAATCAATACCCCAACTGCACCATCGACCCCCATGTGGGCGTCGCCTGCGTGCCCGAAATGCGCAGGCCAGTTGGAAAAGAGAGGTCAAAACGAACCGCCCCAAGCGCTAGGCGCCTGCAGTTCTTTGTCCTCGTTTAGCTTTGGAAAGTTGATGCCGATTGTAATGATCAGCGAATCCCTGCTGCAAAGGGCGACGGCATTAGACGGACGCATCCTGCGGGATCGGGTGCTGAGACGGTGGCGGCGGCCGCGTATCAACCCTGCCATGGCCGAGATGAAGTTGACCCTATTTCACGTACATCCTCAGGTCTTGCTCCCGTACATCAAGGGTTATTGCTGAGATACGCAAGCAAGTTACTTGCAAGGATTGAACCAAGGCCGGTGGGAGTGTCGTAGCCAGCGCTTGCATAACAGCTGATGCATGTACCGTTCGCACCCAAAGTGATGTCGTAGAAATCGCTAGTCGAAACAAGAGGGTAAAGCCTGGCATGGGGGGCACTGAGAGTGCCATAGCCGTAAACTGCGCGGTTGGCGTTTGCCACAGTCACTGCTGCCGCCCACATGGGAGTCGCCAGACTTGTGCCACCGAACGCATACCAGCTTGTCTGCGTAGTTGCCGGAGCTGTAAACGCCACATAGACACCGGTGTAGGGGTCGGCATCCATCGCCACGTCACCAGCCGCACGCTTCGGCACGCTGGGCTCACCTGGAATCCTTAAGCCGGTCTGGTAGGCCGGCATGGCGACGTATGCGCTGATGCCGCCACCCGTGCCAGACCAAGTCTTTTCCGAACGCGATGATGACGTGTAGCTGAGCGAAGTACCCCCAACACCCACCACGGTGGGGACCACCGCAGGCCAGTTAACCGCTGTACCAGCATCGCCCGTTGCCGCAAAGTACGACATGCCATTGGTCGAGAACAAGGATGTGGAATATGTCGACTGATTTACCCAGGAGCCCTCCGCAGCCGCGAAGCTCATAGACACGGCGCCAGCACCGAACCTGTTGGCCAATATGACGGCCCCATCCAAAGCCGTCAGAGAGGCGCTGCCCGCCTCAATCAGAACAATACGCGCCAGAGGCGCTATCGCATGCGCCCACTGAGTGTCCAGTGCGATTTCTTCTGCCCAACCGGCGTTGTAGGCAGGGGCCGTACTTGTCATTGCCCCGCTTGACGTCGAATACAGTACCGAAATCGCGCAGGAAGTCTTTGATGCAGCAGGTAGGCTGGTGCTGCCAGTCGGAATAGCCACTTGCGTGCAGGTCGGCAAGCCAAATTTCGTGCTGAAGGTATTCAAATCCTTCACCACGTTGGGATGGTTGTAGGCATCAACAATGTAGATGGTCTGACCAGCACCCAAATTGGCGGCGGTGGCTCCGGATGTCAAAGGTAAGTTGTAGGCTGCTCGAATCTGAGCAGGCGTGTAAACCACAGATGTCGTGCCAGTCGCCGCCGGCGTAGCGACCCCATCCGATCCGGATGATGGGGTTTGGGAGCGCCTTTCAGAACGGTATTTTTCCGCCCCCTCGTCCGTCAACCCACGGGTACTCAAACCGGAAAACTCCGACGGAGTTCTCACAAGGTCCGGTGCGTGGTAGGCCGACATGCCGCGCCCATCGCTATCCGTATTCGACGGTTCAGAAGCCGCTACGGGCATGCGGTGGAAAGCAGGCTGGGCTTCGACGGTGGCGGCATGAGATGCTGCCGCCAGCATCACACTCGGCGGTGTCGGGGCTGCATCGGCCGTACTGATGTCAGAGCCGCCGCCACAGGCTGACAGTGTCGCAACCAGACAAAGACACAACGCGGGAAGAACGAGCCGTTTTGGTTGGTGTAAGCTGGTCTGGTCTGCGTTCATAGATCACCTTTTGTTTGCCAGTGGCTGTCAACGTACAAAGAGCGGGCGAGGATACGATAACAATCAGATCCGAAGTCGAAGAATTGTAATTTTCTGTTTCGGATTGCGGAAAACTGGGGCGACATCTCACTGTCCGAGCGATTGAATCCTGCGCTGTATAAACCCCCGATAGGCGCAACTGAAGATCGTGACGATTTGATTCCAGCGAATCTCTATCCTGGTGCCGCAATTTTTCCTTGACTCTCCTCTGATGAGCTGCACTCGTTAATGATTCTGTCAGCGGTTTTTTTGTCCTGATTTGGTGATCTGGTTTTTAAGAACACTCGAAGGTCCTTGAAGCCACTGGCTTTTTTTAAATCGCCTGCTTGGTTCGGGACAGCGCTGGTTCGCGCAGCAACACGGCGGCCTTTCCGCAATCCCCTAAACAACAGGCCTTCAGTTGTATTCGATACCCGCCTTCTACAATGTATCCATGACTCAACCCTTTGATATTTGCATCCGCGGCGACGGCATTGTGGGCCGAACGCTGGCGCTGTTGCTGGCACGCGAACGGCTTCGCGTGGGTCTGGTGGCGAGGCCCGCAGCGATGAGCCCGAATGCCGCGACGACCGCCCCGGACGTGCGCGCCTACGCTTTGAATGCCAAATCCCGTGCCCTGCTGGAATCGCTGCGCTGCTGGCCCGATGCCCGGCACGCGACCGAAGTACTGGCCATGCGGGTTTTGGGCGATGACGGCGGCGAAGTCAATTTTTCAGCGCAGGAACTCAAGGTCCAGGGACTGACTTGGATTGTGGATGTGCCGGTGCTGGAGGCGCAACTGGCGGCGGCGGTGCGGTTTCAGCCGCAAATCGAGTTACTGGACGCGCCGCAACCCGCCAGCCTGACGGTGATCTGTGAAGGCAAGGCCAGCCGGACGCGCGCCGAGTTCGGCATTGAATTTGAGGTCGCCCGCTACCCGCAAACGGCGATTGCAGCACGCCTGGCTTGCGAAGCGCCACATGGCCAAACAGCACGCCAGTGGTTTACGCAAGGTGAAATCCTGGCTTTTTTGCCAATCGACGGTCCACAGGGGAACTCTGTCGCCATTGTCTGGTCTGTCCTTGACGGCCGGGTTGATGCATTATTGGGAGCAAGCCCGGTTGAGTTTTGTCGGCAGCTCCAAGTCGCCAGCTACGGTTGCCTGGGCCAACTCCAGTTGACCAGTGAGCGCTGCGCCTGGCCACTGCAGTCGGCGCGCGCCGAGCGCTGGGTGGGAATCCACGAGGGCAAGGCTTGGGCCTTGGCGGGTGACGCCGCCCATAACGTGCATCCGCTGGCCGGGCAGGGTTTGAACTTGGGTTTGTCAGACGTGGCCGCCTTGGCCCAAACAATACACGAGCGTGAATACTGGCGCAGTGTGGGTGATGAGAAGCTGCTGCGGCGCTACGAGCGAGCGCGCAAGGCTGAAGTGCTGACCATGGGTGCCACCATGGATGGTCTGCAGCGGCTGTTTTCAAACAGCAGTGCCGTGTTCCAGGCGGCGCGCAACTTGGGCATGAATGGCTTTGAGCGCAGCGGCCCCGTCAAGCAGTGGGTGGCGCGCCAGGCGATGGGTTTTTAATGAATGAACGCATGAATGGACAAGTCAAGATGAAATTAGCTAAATCCGCACTGCTCTGTGCCACTGTGTTGTTGGCTTTGGGCGTTAGCGCACAAGAGGCCACCATTCGCAAGAATCTGGCGGAGCGAATTCCGCAACTGGCAAAAATTGACGAAGTCAGCAAGAGCCCGATGTCGGGCTTGTATGAAATTCGGGTCAACGGCACGGAAATTTATTACACCGATGCCGAGGGCAATTACCTGGTTCAGGGCAATTTGATCGACACCAAACAGCGCCGCAATCTGACGGAAGAGCGCGTCGACAAATTAACCGCGATCCGTTTTGACGCGCTGCCTTTCAAGGACGCCTTCACCATCGTACGCGGCAACGGCAAACGCAAGCTGGCGGTCTTTGAAGACCCCAACTGCGGTTACTGCAAACGCTTTGAGCGCGAACTGCAAGGCGTGGACAATGTGACAATTCACCTGTTTCTGTACCCGATTCTCAGCGCTGAATCCATCGAGAAATCCAAACACATCTGGTGCGCCAAAGACAAGGGAAAAGCCTGGCAAGACTGGATGGTGCGTGACCAGTTGCCCAAAGTGGCGAGCTGCGACAGCGCCGCCATCACACGCAACGTTGAGATTGGGCGCAAATACAAGATCACGGGCACCCCGACGCTGATCTTCGCCGACGGCACGCGGGTGCCCGGCGCGATTGGCGTAGCGGACGTTGAGAAGTATCTGACGACAGCCAAGAACTGAAATCGGGCATGGACAGGCTCCATCCCTCGGGGCCGACGAAGCGTCCTACCCGGCAGCTTCCCCCCCTCTAATCTGCTTCTCTATTTGTAGCTGCTTACACTTATTGGATAGGGGCTAGCGGCCTTTTTTATTAAAATGTCCTCATGACCCGTCGACCCACCAACGCCACCGCAGCCGTGCACTACCGGGTCGACCTGCAGAGCCTGACTGCTCATCTATTTGCCGTCACGCTGACCATTGCAAAGCCTGCCGCCTTGCAGCGCGTGAGCCTGCCGGTCTGGATTCCGGGCAGCTATCTGGTGCGCGAATTTGCCAAGAACCTGCAGCGCCTGCAGGCCCACCAAGGCGGCCACGCCGTGGCCTTGACCCAGCTCGGCAAATGCAGCTGGCAGGCCCGGTGCCAGACGAACCAAGCGCTGGTTCTGCAGTATGAGATTTACGCGCTTGACAACTCGGTGCGCACCGCGTGGCTGGACGGCGCGCGCGGGTTTTTCAATGGCACCAGCCTGTTTCTGAAGGTCGAGGGCCAAGAGGCGTTGCCGCATGAACTGACGCTATTGGCGCACCCGGACCTGGCCGACTGGCAACTGGCAACCGGTCTACCCCCCACCAAAACCACACGCAACGGCTTTGGCACCTATCTGGCCAGCGACTACGGCGAACTGGTGGACTGTCCGGTCGAAATGGGTCCGTTCTGGCATGGCGCGTTCGTGGCGGGCGGCATCCCGCACCGGTTTGTCGTCGCGGGCGCTCCACCCGCCTTTGATGGCAAGCAACTGCTGGCCGACACGCAACGCATTTGCGAAGCAGAAATCCAGTTCTGGCATGGCGCCCGGTCGAGTAAGCGCGCCCCTGCCAAACCACCGCACAAAACCTATTGCTTCCTGCTCAATGCCGTGGACGACGGTTATGGCGGTTTGGAACACCGCAATTCCACCGCACTCATCTGCAAGCGCCAGGACTTGCCACGCCTGGGCCACCCAGCGCGCGCGCAAGGAACCAATCCTGCGCCGGACCAAGCAGCCGAAGGCTATAAGACGCTGCTGGGCCTGATCAGCCACGAATACTTCCACACCTGGAACGTCAAGCGCTTGCGCCCGGCCGAGTTCACCGACTATGACTATGGGCGCGAAAACTACACGCAGCTGCTCTGGTTTTTTGAAGGATTCACCAGCTATTACGACGATTTGCTGCTGCGCCGCGCTCATCTGATTGACGACCTCGCCTACCTGAAACTGCTCACCAAGACCATCAACCAGGTGCTGCAAACGCCTGGACGAGCCGTGCAAAGCGTGGCACAAGCCAGTATGGATGCCTGGGTCAAGTACTACAGGCAAGACGAAAACACACCCAACGCGACCGTGAGTTACTACACCAAGGGTGCTCTGGTGGCGCTGTGTCTGGACCTGACACTGCGGCAAGAGGGCAAGACGTCATTGGACGTCGTGATGCGCGCCTTGTGGCTGCGCTGCCAGGGCGGGCCGATGACCGAGGCCGACCTGACGGCGACGCTGGAAGCCCTGGGGGGGCGCTCCTATGCGCAGGAAGTCGCCCAGTGGGTGCACGGCACTGCCGACCTGCCGCTGCAATCCCTGCTGACAGCACAAGGTATCAAGGTACTGGAAGAGCCGGCCCAACTCGCGCAACGTCTGGGCCTGCGCGTGACCGAAACTGCCGGCGTGCAGATCAAGACCGTGCTGCGCGGCGGTGCGGCAGAACAAGCGGGTTTGGCGGCCGGGGATGAATGGCTGGGCCTTGAAGTGGAATCGGGCAAGTCGGCCAGCGCCTGGCGCATCAACAAGCTTGATGATCTGATGCTCTATGCCGCAAGCGCCAGCAAAATTTGCGCCCTGGTCGCGCGCGACAAGCGCCTGCTGAAGCTGCCACTGACGCTGCCCCAGTCGGTCACCACCTGGCGCCTGACGGCGCGCGACAGTCAACTGATCGGTCAATGGCTCAATGCCGCTTGACGACCCGGCGGCCAGTATCATTTTCTCAACCACTTCCGAAAGAACACGATGAATTACGAACTGATCACGATTCGCACCGAAGCCGACAAAATTGGCATCCTGACCCTGAATCGACCGAAGCAACTCAACGCGCTGAACGACCAGTTGATGACCGAGTTGGGTGCGGCGCTCAAAGCTTTTGACAGCGACCCGGCGATTGCCTGCATGATCATCACAGGGAGCGAAAAAGCCTTTGCCGCCGGGGCCGACATCGGCGCCATGGCCCAACTCAGTTTTGCCGACGCCTACAAAAGCGACTTCATCACGCGCAACTGGGAGCAAATTCGCAGTGTTCGCAAACCGGTCATTGCGGCGGTCAGCGGTTTTGCGCTGGGCGGTGGCTGCGAGCTTGCCATGATGTGCGACTTCATCATCGCGGCTGACAATGCCCGGTTTGGCCAACCCGAAATCAAGCTTGGCATCATTCCCGGCGCCGGCGGCACGCAACGGCTGCCACGCGCGCTCGGCAAGGCCAAGGCGATGGACCTGATACTCACCGGCCGCATGATGGACGCTCTGGAGGCCGAGCGCGCGGGCCTGGTCAGCCGCGTGGTGCCGCTGGACAAACTGATGGAAGAAGCGTTGGGCGCAGCCCTGATGATCGCCGAGTACTCGCAGATTGCCACCATGGCCGCCAAGGAATCCGTCAACCGGGCATTTGAGGGCACGCTGAGTGATGGCATCATTTTCGAGCGCCGCCTGTTCCACGCGCTGTTTGCCACCGCCGATCAAAAAGAAGGCATGGACGCTTTTGTGAACAAACGCAAGGCGAATTTCCAGCACCAATAAGTGCGCAAGTCCGAATCAGCGCCCGGCTTCTGGTTATAATTTGCGGCTTCGGCGCTTTAGCTCAGTCGGTTAGAGCGATGGAATCATAATCCACAGGTCCGCGGTTCGAATCCGTGAAGCGCCACCAGTCAAAGCCCATACGGGAAAAGAAAAGCCTGCTATTTAATAAATAGCAGGCTTTTTTGTTTTTATTTGCTTTTGCCTGCTTGCAGGCCATCTGTGGGCAGCGTCGAATTCCAGCATCGAGACCGCCATAAACCAGAATCAGCCCGTCTCTGCGGCCTCGTCATCGTCCAGCGTGCCCCTGCACATCGGAGATGGTCATCATCAGGTCAATCGGGTTCCCGGGGAGTCGCGTAACCCCTCCCCTTGCCGAATAGGTAGAGGATTTCCACCTCCGCGAGTGCGCCCATGCCGGGCGAGCCCCAAAAAAAACCCCGCTGTTGCGGGGTTTTTTTGAAACCAGCCCGAAAGCTGATTCTTGGTGCAAGTTCTGATTACTTGCGCGTACCAACCACTTCGATTTCTACGCGACGGTTTTTAGCACGGCCTTCTTTCGTCTTGTTGTCAGCAACCGGTTGCAATTCGCCCTTGCCTTCAGTGTAAACACGGTTTTTCTCGATGCCCTTGGACACCAAATAAGCTTTCACAGCCTCAGAACGGCGAACCGACAATTTTTGGTTGTAAGCATTGGAGCCGACGGAGTCGGTGTGGCCAACAGCAATGATGACTTCCAGATTGATGTCTTTGACTTTACCAACCAAATCGTCCAGTTTGGCCTTGCCTTCAGGCTTCAGTACCGACTTGTCGAAGTCAAAGAAGGCGTCAGCGGCGTAAGTCACTTTGGTTGCTGCGACGGGCTGAGGCGCCGGTGCGGGTGCGGGTGCAACCACTGCCGGAGCAGGAGCAGCTACCGGTGCGGGCGCTGGTTCTGCTTTGGCGGCAACGATGGCGCCATCGCAACCAACGGCTGCCGTCGCAGGTGTCCAGTTGGCATCACGCCAGCACAGTTCATTGGTGCCATTTTTCCAGGTAATACCATTGGAGCTGACCCAGTTATCAACTGTTTGGGCACCAGAGACAGTTGCGAATGCTGCGGCAGCAACCAGCATTGCCACTTTATTTAATTTCTTCATGTGTTCTCCTTTTGGGGAAAAAAGCCGCAGCAGCGCTGCGAATATTTATAAGACGCTTTGGATGCCAATCACCCAAATCGTTATAAGGATTGTGCCACAGCGCTATTCGGCCTGGAACTCGAAACAGGGCCACGGCATTCTCTCCTACATAGAAAACAGCATTAACATACATCGCCGTTGCCGGGAAGCCACAAGGCGAGCCAATCAGAGGCCCATTAGAATGGCAGGCTGCCTTTGATCTTGCCATAGCCATGAGCGTCCCATGACCCAATTCGCCAAAGAAACCCTGCCCGTCAGCCTTGAAGAGGAAATGCGGCGCAGTTACCTCGATTACGCCATGAGCGTGATTGTGGGCCGTGCCCTGCCCGATGCGCGGGACGGTTTGAAACCAGTGCATCGCCGTGTGCTGTTTGCGATGCACGAACTCAATAACGACTGGAACCGGCCGTATAAGAAATCGGCACGTATCGTCGGCGACGTGATTGGCAAGTACCACCCGCACGGTGACCAGTCTGTCTACGACACCATCGTGCGGATGGCGCAGGATTTTTCCATGCGCCACATGCTGGTCGACGGGCAAGGCAACTTTGGCTCGGTCGACGGCGACAACGCAGCGGCCATGCGTTACACCGAAATCCGCCTGTCCAAGATCGCCCACGAGCTGCTGGCTGATCTGGACAAGGAGACCGTTGATTTCGGCCCCAATTACGACGGTTCCGAAAAAGAACCGCTGGTGCTGCCAACCCGCCTGCCCAACCTGCTGGTCAACGGCTCCGGTGGCATTGCCGTGGGTATGGCCACCAACATCCCGCCGCACAACCTGAATGAAGTGGTGGATGCCTGCCTGCACCTGCTGCGCAACCCGGAGGCCTCGATTGACGAACTGATGGAGATCATTCCGGCGCCCGATTTCCCCACCGCCGGCATCATTTACGGCATCCAGGGTGTCAAGGACGGCTATCGCACCGGTCGGGGTCGGGTGGTGATGCGCGCCAAGGTGCATTTCGAAGACATCGACAAAGGCCAGCGCCAGTCCATCATCGTCGACGAGCTGCCCTACCAGGTCAACAAAAAGACACTGCAAGAGCGCATGGCCGAACTGGTGCACGAGAAGAAAATCGAGGGCATCAGCCACATCCAGGACGAATCCGACAAATCCGGCATGCGGCTGGTGATTGAACTCAAGCGCGGCGAGGTGCCCGAGGTGGTGCTCAACAACCTGTACAAGCAAACGCAGCTGCAGGACACCTTTGGCATGAACATGGTGGCGCTGATCGACGGCCAGCCCAAGCTGTGCAACCTCAAAGACCTGATTAAAGTGTTTTTGCAGCACCGCCGCGAGGTGGTGACCCGTCGCACAGTGTTCAATCTGCGCAAGGCGCGCGAGCGCGGCCACGTGCTCGAAGGCCTGGCCGTTGCGCTGGCCAATATCGACGAATTCATCGCCATCATCCGCAACGCCCCCACACCACCGGTGGCCAAGGTCGAACTGATGGCCAAGCCCTGGGACAGTAAATTGGTGCGCGAAATGCTGACCCGCACCCGCGCCGACGGCGGCGTGATCAACGCCGACGACTACCGCCCCGACGGCCTGGAGAAGATGTACGGCATGGGCAGCGATGGCCTGTACCGCCTGTCCGACACGCAGGCGCAGGAAATTCTGCAGATGCGTTTGCAGCGCCTGACCGGCCTGGAGCAGGACAAAATCGTCGCCGAATACAAAGAGGTGATGGGCGAGATCGAAGACTTGCTCGACATTCTTGCCAAGTCCGAACGGGTCTCCACCATCATTTACGAAGAACTCACCGCCATCAAGACCGAGTTTGGCCAAACCAAACTGGGCGCGCGGCGCAGCCTGGTGGAGCACAGCTCGTTTGACTTGAGCACGGAAGACCTGATCACGCCCACCGACATGGTGGTGACGCTCTCGCACAGCGGCTACATCAAGAGCCAGCCGCTGAGTGAATACCGGGCGCAAAAGCGCGGCGGGCGCGGCAAGCAAGCCACCGCCACCAAAGAAGACGACTGGGTCGACCAGCTCTTCATTGCCAACACGCACGATTACATCCTGTGTTTCAGCAACCGGGGTCGTCTCTACTGGCTCAAGGTTTGGGAAGTGCCCCAGGGCTCGCGCGGTTCACGCGGGCGCCCGATCGTCAACATGTTTCCGCTGCAAGAGGGTGAAAAGATCAATGTGGTGCTGGCACTGACCGGCGAGAAGCGCAGCTTCCCCGCTGACCAGTACGTGTTCATGGCCACCTCCATGGGCACCGTCAAGAAAACACCGCTGGACGAATTCAGCAACCCGCGCAAGGGCGGCATCATCGCCGTCGGCCTGGATGAGGGCGACTACCTGATCGGCGCCGCGCTGACCGACGGCAAGCACGACGTGATGTTGTTCAGCGATGGTGGCAAGGCGGTGCGCTTTGACGAGAACGATGTGCGCCCGATGGGCCGCAATGCCCGAGGCGTGCGCGGCATGATGCTGGAAGACGGCCAGGGCGTGATCGCCATGCTGGTGGCCGAGGATGAGTTGCAAAGCGTGCTGACCGCGACCGTCAACGGCTATGGCAAGCGCACCAGCATCACCGAGTACACCCGCCATGGCCGCGGTACCAAGGGCATGATTGCCATCACCCAGTCCGAACGCAATGGCAAAGTGGTGGCCGCCACCCTGGTGCATGCCGACGACGAAATCATGCTGATCACCGACAAGGGCGTACTGGTGCGCACCCGTGTCTCCGAAATTCGCGAACTGGGCCGCGCCACGCAGGGCGTGACGCTGATTGGGCTCGACGAAGGCTCCAAATTGAGCGGACTGCAGCGGATTGTCGAAAATGACGCCAACCCGGTGGCTGATGAAACCCCCGGTGACGATCAGGACGACACCAGCAGCACCGACTAATTGCTACTATTTAAATAGCTGCTTACCCATAATAAACGGGGGCTAGAGCCCGATTTTGTATAAATTTCTGATGAATCGACCCTATAACTTCTCCGCCGGACCCGCGGCCATGCCGCAGGAAGTTCTGACCGAAGCGGCGGCCGAAATGCTCGACTGGCACGGCAGCGGCATGAGCGTCATGGAAATGAGCCATCGCGGCCGGGAGTTCGTCTCCATTTACGAGCAGGCGCACTTGGATCTGCGCGAGCTGCTCGCGGTTCCGGACAGCTTCAAAATCCTGTTCATGCAGGGCGGCGGCCTGGCCGAAAACGCGATTGTCCCGCTCAACCTGTCGGCCCGGGTGTCGCCGGCCGGTGCCGCTGGCAGCGCGGACTTTGTGGTCACCGGCGGCTGGAGCCTGAAGTCGCAACAGGAAGCACGCAAGTACTGCACCGTCAACATCGCTGCCAGCAACGAGTCGGACGGCCACACCACGCTGCCTGGACCTGCCAGCTGGCAGCTCAGTCACGGCGCCAGCTACGTGCACATCTGCAGCAACGAGACCATTCACGGCGTTGAATACCACACGCTGCCCGACCTGCAGGCGCTGGGCAGTGAGGCCGCGCTGGTGGTCGACTGTTCCTCCCACGTGGCATCGCGCCCGATCGATTGGTCGCGGGTCGGACTGGCCTTTGCGGGTGCGCAGAAAAACCTGGGGCCTGCCGGTCTGACGCTGGTGGTGGTGCGCGAAGACCTGCTCGGCCATGCGCTGGCGGTATGCCCCAGCGCCTTCAACTACAAGACGGTGGCGGACAACCAGTCGATGTTCAATACCCCGCCCACCTACGCCATTTACATCGCGGGCCTGGTGTTCCAGTGGCTCAAGCGCCAAGGCGGCATCGCCGCGATGGAAGCGCGCAACCAGGCCAAGGCAGCCCTGCTGTACGACGCGATTGACAACTCGCAGCTCTACTACAACAAAGTGGCGCCCAACTGCCGCTCACGCATGAATGTGCCTTTTTTCTTGCGTGATGAAAGTCTCAACGACGCATTTTTGGCCGGAGCACGCGAGCACGGTCTGTTGCAGCTCAAGGGACACAAGTCGGTCGGCGGCATGCGCGCCAGCATTTACAACGCCATGCCGATGGAGGGCGTGCAGGCGCTGGTGAACTACCTGCACGAATTTCAAAAGCGCCGCAGCTGAAAAACCGGCGGTTCCGAACCACGTCTGCAAAATTCAAGTCTTAGCAATGGCGAAAACTCTCCCTGAACTGCGCACCCAGATCGACGCGCTTGATCTGGAACTGCTGGCACTGCTGAACCAGCGTGCGTCGCTGGCCCATGAAGTGGGAGAAATCAAACGCGCGGATGGCTCGGCCGTGTTTCGCCCCGAGCGCGAGACCCAGGTCATCAGCAGCCTGCAGGCGGCCAACCCCGGCCCGCTCAAAAACGCCAGTCTGGCCGTGATCTGGCGCGAAATCATGTCCGCCTGCCGCGCACTGGAAGCGGCGCAGCGGGTCGCCTACCTGGGTCCGGCCGGCACCTTCAGCGAACAGGCCGCACTGCAGTTCTTTGGTGCCAGCATCGAGCGCGTCCTGTGCGCCAGCATCGATGAAGTGTTCCGCGCCACGGCGGCGGGCAGCGCCGAGTTTGGTGTGGTGCCGATTGAAAACTCGTCCGAGGGCGTGATCTCGCGCTCGCTCGATTTGCTGCTGAACTCGCCGCTGCACATCATCGGTGAAACCAGTTTTCTGGTGCGCCACAACCTGCTGCGACTCAAGCCCACGCTGGCCGACATCGAAGTCGTTTATGCCCACCCACAAGCCTTGGCCCAGTGCCAGGACTGGCTCAGCACGCATTTGCCGCAGGCCGAGCGGCGCGCTGCTGCCAGCAACGCCGAGGGCGCCCGACTGGCGGCCACCAACCCGGCCTGGGCCGCGATTGCCAGTGAGCGCGCCGCCAGCGAATTTGGTCTGCATGTCGCCTCACACGCCATTCAGGACGACGCCTTCAATCGCACCCGCTTTGCCGTGGTCTGCCTGCCGCAAACACTGGCGGCGCCGCTGGCCACCGGCAATGACTGCGTGAGCCTGATCGTTTCGGTGCCGAACCGGCCCGGTGCCGTGCATGACCTGCTGGTACCGCTCAAGAAGCATGGCGTCTCCATGACGCGCTTTGAGTCGCGCCCGGCACGCTCCGGTCAGTGGGAATACTATTTTTACATCGACCTGCAAGGTCACCCCTCGCAGCCGCATGTGGCTGCGGCACTCAAAGAACTGCAGAGTCTTTGTGCCTTCTGCAAAGTGCTGGGCACATATCCTGTAGGTGAATGAATGTTTGAACAACTTGGCCTGATTGGCTGCGGTCTGATGGGCGGCTCCTTTGCGCTGGCGCTCAAACGGGCCGGACTGGTGAAACGCGTGGTGGGCTACAGCAAATCGCCCTCCACCACGGAACGGGCCTACCAGATGGGCGTGATTGATGTGGAAGCCCCTTCTGCCTTGCTGGCGGTGTCGGGTGCCGACATTGTGCTGATCGCCGTACCGGTGGCGGCCAGCGAGGCCACTTTCAAATCGATCAAACACTTGGTCACGCCGCAGATGCTGATCATGGACGTTGGTTCCACCAAGCGCGACGTGGTTGATGCCGGCAGGCGTGCCCTGCGCGAGCAAATCGGCTCTTTTGTGCCGGCCCACCCCATCGCAGGCAAAGAAGTCTCGGGCGTGGAACACGCCGATGCCGACCTGTACAGCGGCCGCCAGGTCATCCTGACGCCGATTGAACGCACCCTGACCATCCAGTTGCAAAAGGCAGTCGATGTCTGGTCCGCGCTGGGCTGCCGCGTGGTCCAGATGTCGCCCGAGTCGCATGATGCGGCGTTTGCCGCCGTCAGCCATTTGCCGCACCTGATTTCATTTGCCCTCATGAACGCCATCTCGGGCCAGCCGCAAGGCAAGGACTACCTGTCGCTGGCGGGGCCGGGCTTTCGCGACTTCACGCGTATTGCCGCCAGTGACGCCAAAGTGTGGCGCGACATCATGATCTCCAATCGTGAAGAACTGCTGGCGCAAACCAAAATTTTCCAGCGCAACCTGCAAGCCCTCGAACTCATGATCTCCAGCGGCAACGGCGAGGCCCTGGAGGGCCTGATTGAACAAGCCAGCCTCACCCGCGCCCATTGGCGCATGGCGCAACAACAGAAATAATGTTTTCCACCGCGTTTCTTGATATTCCACCGCTCACGGGAGTGAGCGGGACAGTTGTATTACCCGGCTCCAAGAGCATCTCCAACCGCGTGTTGCTGCTGTCGGCCCTGAGCGCCGGCCGCACCACGCTGATTGACCTGCTCGACTCCGACGACACCCGCGTCATGTTTGAGGCCTTGCGCGCGCTGGGGTGTGGTGTGCGGCAATCGGGCAGCACCGTCGAGATTGAGGGTCTGGGTGGCCAACTCGGGCACAGGCAGGCGGCGCTGTTCATGGGCAACGCCGGCACCGCGATTCGTCCGCTCACCGCCGCGCTGGCCGTTTTGGGCGGCGACTTTGAACTGCGCGGTGTGCCGCGCATGCACGAACGCCCGATTGGCGACCTGGTAGATGCACTGCGCCAAATCGGCTGCCACATCGATTACCTGGGACAGGACGGCTTTCCGCCGCTGCACATTGGCCGACCCAGCCTGAAGCTGGACACGCCGATTCGCGTGCGGGGCGATGTGTCCAGCCAGTTTCTGACCGCACTGCTGATGGCGCTGCCCTTGGTCGCAGCGACCCGCGATATTGTCATTGAGGTGGTCGGAGAGCTGATTTCGCGCCCTTACATTGAAATCACACTCAACCTGCTGGCGCGCTTTAACGTGCGGGTGGTCCGCGATGGCTGGCAGCGCTTCACCATTCCCGCCGCCAGCCAGTTCCGCTCTCCTGGCACTTTGTTTGTTGAAGCTGACGCCTCGTCTGCTAGCTATTTCATAGCTGCCGGCGCAATAGCAACGGGGGCTGGAGGTCAAAAAGGCTTAAGGATTGAAGGCGTGGGCGCAGACTCCATCCAGGGCGACATCCGTTTCATCGAAGCCGCGCAGATGATGGGCGCGCAGGTGCAGAGCGGCCCGAATTGGCTGGAAGTATCCAGAGGCTGCTGGCCACTCAAAGCCATTGACCTGGACTGCAACCACATCCCGGACGCCGCCATGACACTTGCCATGATGGCTTTGTACGCCCAGGGCAGCACCACGCTGCGCAACATCGCCAGCTGGCGCGTCAAGGAAACTGACCGCATCGCGGCCATGGCGTGTGAGTTGCGCAAGCTCGGCGCCACGGTCGAAGAAGGCGCGGACTTCATTCGCGTGACACCGCCAGCCGTTGCCGCCGACTGGCGCGCGGCCAGCATCCACACCTATGACGACCACCGCATGGCGATGTGTTTTTCACTCGCCGCCTTCAACCCGGCCGGTCTGCCGGTGCGGATTGTTGACCCCAAATGCGTGGCCAAGACCTTTCCCGATTATTTTGAAGCGCTGTTCTCGCTCGCGCAGACCTCAGCCCAGGCCATTCCCGTGATTTGTGTCGATGGCCCAACCGCGTCCGGCAAGGGCACCTTGGCGGGCGCAGTGGCCCAGGCGCTGGGCTACCATTTGCTCGATTCCGGCTCGCTGTACCGGATCACGGCTTTGGCGGCGTTGCAGGCTGGCCTGGCGCTGGAGTTCGCCCATGAGCAGGCGATCGCGGACTTGATTCCAGGTCTCTCCATCCGGTTCAGCCAGGACCAGGTGTTTTTGAACGGTGTTGACGTCAGCGAAGCTATTCGCACCGAAGAGGCCGGCATGAATGCTTCCAGAGTCTCGGCACTGCCCAAGGTGCGCCTGGCTCTCATCGCCTTGCAGCACAGTTTTCGCCAATTGCCCGGGCTGGTTGCTGACGGCCGCGACATGGGAACCATCATCTTCCCTGAGGCCGCGCTCAAGGTGTTTTTGACTGCCAGCGCCGAAAAGAGAGCGCAGAGGCGTTATAAACAATTGATTTCAAAGGGTATTTCGGCTACACTCTCGGGTCTTCGCGCGGACTTGGAAGCACGCGATGCACGGGACACCTCCCGCAGCGTCGCGCCTCTCAAGCCAGCACAAGATGCCCAGCTGCTTGATAACTCGGATTTAACGGTTGAAGAATCGGTCAATCTGGTGTTGGACTGGTGGCAAAGCAAACAGCCTTTCAGAGCAATCTGAGAGGCACATGTGCAAAATCCACTGGATTTTGCACCGGTCCACACCAGCCTTCTCGCGCTGCTCAAGCGCACTGCCGGTGTGGTTCAACAAACTAACCCGCGGATAAAACCGCAAATTAACCTGCGGTTCATGCCGCACCCAAAAATGTCAGAATCTTTTGCCGCCCTATTTGAAGAGTCCCTACAACGCACCGAAATGCGTCCGGGCGAAGTCATCACTGCTGAAGTGGTTCGTATCGAGCACAGCTTTGTGGTTGTCAACGCTGGCCTCAAGTCTGAAGCCTACGTGCCGCTCGAAGAGTTCAAGAATGACAAGGGCGAAATCGAAGTCCAGGTCGGCGACTTCGTGTCGGTGGCCATTGGCTCCATCGAAAACGGCTACGGCGACACCATTCTGTCGCGCGACACCGCCAAGCGTCTGGCTTCGTGGATGAGCCTGGAAAAAGCCCTGGAAACCGGCGAATTTGTCACCGGCACCACCAGCGGCAAAGTCAAGGGTGGCTTGACCGTGCTGGTCAACGGCATTCGCGCCTTCCTGCCCGGCTCACTGGTTGACACCCGTCCCACCAAAGACCTGTCACCGTACGAAAACAAGACCCTCGAATTCAAGGTCATCAAGCTCGACCGCAAGCGCAACAACGTCGTGCTGTCACGCCGTGCCGTGGTGGAAGCCAGCATGGGCGAAGAACGCGCCAAGCTGATGAACACCCTGAAGGAAGGCGCCATTGTGCAAGGCGTGGTCAAGAACATCACCGAATACGGTGCGTTTGTGGATCTGGGCGGCATTGACGGTCTGCTGCATATCACCGACATGGCATGGCGTCGTGTGCGTCACCCGAGCGAAGTGGTAACCGCCGGCCAGGAAATCACGGCCAAGATCCTCAAGTTCGACACCGAGAAGAACCGCGTGTCGCTGGGTCTCAAGCAGCTGGGCGACGACCCCTGGATGGGCGTCAACCGCCGCTACCCGCAAGGCACCCGCATGTTCGGCAAGATCACCAACATCGCCGACTACGGCGCGTTTGTGGAACTCGAACCCGGCATCGAAGGCCTGGTGCACGTGTCCGAGATGGACTGGACCAACAAGAACATTGCACCCGCCAAGATCGTGGCCCTGGGTGATGAAGTCGAAGTCATGGTGTTGGAAATCGACGAAGACAAGCGTCGTATCTCCCTGGGCATGAAGCAATGCAAGGCCAACCCTTGGCAAGAGTTTGCTCAAAATACCAAACGCGGCGATCGCGTCAAGGGCCCGATCAAGTCGATCACCGACTTCGGCGTGTTTGTCGGCCTGGCCGCTGGCATCGACGGTCTGGTGCATTTGTCTGACCTGTCCTGGAACGAAACCGGCGAAGCCGCTGTGCGCGAATACAAAAAGGGCCAGGAAGTCGAAGCCCTGGTGCTGGCCGTGGATGTGGACCGTGAGCGCATCTCGCTGGGTATCAAGCAGCTCGATTCCGATCCGTTCACCACTTTCGCCACCATCAACGACAAGGGTCAAGTGGTCACCGGCAAGGTCAAGACGGTGGATGCCAAGGGCGCTGAAATCGATCTCGGCGACGACATCATCGGCTACCTGCGCGCCAGCGAAATCTCCCGCGACCGCGTGGAAGATGCTCGCAACGTGCTCAAGGAAGGCGACGAAGTCACGGCTGTTGTGGTCAATGTGGATCGCAAGACCCGCAACATCCAGCTGTCCATCAAGGCCAAGGATGCGGCTGATCAAAACGAAGCCATGGCCACTTTGAGCCAGTCCTCTGCCCGCGAAAACGCTGGCACGACCAGTCTGGGTGCTTTGCTGCGCGCCAAGCTGGACAACACCGAAAAGTAAGAAGCGAACTGTCATGCCGGATTTGATCCGGCATGACAACTTCCAAAAATGACTCGCTCTGACCTGATTGAAGAACTGGCCGCCCGCTTTGGTCAACTTACCCGTCGCGATGCCGAATTTGCCGTCAAGGCCATTCTTGACGCCATCAATGATGCACTGGTGCGCGGACACCGGATCGAAATTCGGGGCTTTGGCAGCTTTGCCATTAACCACCGACCGCCGCGTATTGGACGCAATCCACGCAATGGTGAAAGCGTCGCCATACCTGAAAAACGGGTGCTGCACTTCAAGCCCGGAAAAGCCTTGCGCGAAGCAGTAGATCAACGTACGGCGGAGGCTGCAAGCCAGCACAAGGCCTGACTTAGAATTGGCCCGTCACCGGGAGACTAGATGAAACAAATCCTGTGGTTGCTTAAGTGGATACTTAAAGCAGCCATTTTTTTTACCCTGTTTGCCTTCGCGCTGAACAATCAGCAAGACACCACCGTGCACTTCTTCTTCGGCACCCAGTGGCGTGCGCCGCAGGTGCTGGTCGTGTTGACGGCTTTTGCACTCGGCGTTGTGGTGGGCGCACTGGGCATGGTGCCGCGTTGGTGGAGACATCGTCGCGCCGTCAACCAGGTGACGCTAACGGCCATTTCGGCTGAATCAGACAGGTCGCAAACCACGCCATCGGCCGTCCCACATGGACTTTGACCTGAGTTGGATACTGCTGGGCCTGCCGCTGGCCTTTGTGTTGGGCTGGGTCGCCTCGCGCCTGGATCTGCGCCAACTGCGCATTGAAAACCATCAGGCCCCAAAAGCTTACTTCAGGGGTTTGAACTTTTTGCTCAATGAGCAACAGGACCAGGCGATTGATGCCTTCATCGAGGCCGTCCAAAGCGACCCTGACACGTCCGAGCTGCACTTTGCGCTGGGCAACCTGTTTCGACGCCGTGGCGAATATGAACGTGCGGTGCGCGTGCATGAACATCTGTTGTCGCGTGGCGACTTGAACCTGCTTGATCGCCAGCGTGCGCAGCACGCATTGGCACTGGACTATCTCAAAGCTGGCCTGATCGACCGTTCTGAAGAGGCCTTGCTCAAGCTCGAAGGAACCCCGTTCGAGGCGCAGGCGCGCCTCGCCCTGCTGGCCAACTACGAGCGCAGCCGCGACTGGCTGCGCGCCGCGCAGATCGCGCAAAAACTGGAACACGCCAACCAGGGAAGCTTTCAGGGCCGTCTGGCGCATTACCTGTGTGAGCAGGCGGCTGAATCCCTCACTGCCCAAGAGCCTGAACAAGCCAATTCTTTGTTGCAACAAGCTCTGAGCACGGCGCCAGACGCGGCACGACCCCCGATTGACCTGGCCCAGTTGTTGGCGCGCCAGGGCCAACCCGAAGAAGCCTATTTGCTGCTCAAAAGATCTTTGCAGTCTGCGCCTGCGGCCACCCCCCTGATCGCAGCACCACTGACCGACTACGCCATCGCTTGCGGGCGCGCCCCTGAAGCCCTGACCTTGCTCAAGACCTCTTACGCGCATTCCCCCTCGCTGGACGTGCTCGATGCCATCGTCCTGCTGGAGGCCGGCCACGGCGGGCCCACGCCCACTGCACGTGACTGGTATGTGCAGCATCTGGAGCGCGAGCCGTCGCTGGTCGCTGCCGCCAAGTGGCTTGCTGGTGAAAAACTCGAACACGAGCAATTTCATCCGCAGGTTCAACGCGCACTGGAACAGGCCATCAAGCCGCTCATGCGTTACCGTTGTGCTGCTTGCGGCTTCGAGGCCAAGCAACACTTCTGGCAATGTCCCGGCTGCCAGGCGTGGGACAGTTATCCGGCCCGAAGAATCGAGGAGCTATGACGGAACCATTCAACACCAAAACAATTTCCAGAGACATACTGTCGAACGCCAGTGTGCTGGTGGTCGGCGATGTGATGCTGGACCGCTATTGGTTTGGCGCCGTCGACCGCATATCCCCCGAGGCGCCCGTGCCAGTGGTGCGCGTCACGCGCGAAGAAGAGCGCAGTGGCGGTGCGGCCAACGTGGCGTACAACGTGGTCACACTGGGTGCCCAGGCCTCACTGCTGACCGTCGTGGGCAATGACGAAGCAAGCCACAAACTCGAAGCGCTGGTCGCCGACACCGGCATCCGCACCTACTTTGGCCGCGACACCGACCTCAAGACCACCGTCAAACTGCGGGTGATTGGCCGGCAGCAACAACTGCTGCGCCTGGATTTTGAAAACACACCCAAGACTGAAGTACTGGCCTCGCAGACCGCCACCTTTGCCCAACTGCTGCCCGGACATGCCGCGGTGCTGTTTTCAGACTACGGCAAGGGTGGCCTGGCCCATGTCAGCGACATGATCGCGCGCGCAGTGGCTGCGGGCAAGCCGATCCTGATCGACCCCAAGGGAGTCGACTACTCACGCTACAAAAACGCGAGCATCATCACACCCAACCGGACCGAGTTGCAACAGGTGATTGGCCCCTGGCTGGACGAGTCCGAGCTGCAAACCAAAGTGCAGAACCTGCGCCAGCAGCTCGGACTGCAGGCGGTGCTGTTGACCCGCAGCGAAGAAGGCATGACGCTGTTTGACGACCAGGGCCAACTCAGCGTGACGGCCATGGCTCGTGAAGTGTTTGACGTCACCGGCGCCGGCGACACGGTGATTGCCACCATGGCAGCGCTGATCGCCGCTGGCATGACTATGCGGGACGCCCTGCCACTGGCGAACCGGGCCGCTGGCCTGGTAGTCGGAAAATTTGGCACCGCCACGGTTTCTTATGAGGAGTTGTTCGCATGACCCGTATCGTCGTGACCGGAGCTGCCGGTTTTATTGGCAGCAACATCATTCAGGGGCTCAACGCCCGCGGTTTGAATGACATCATCGCCATCGACGACCTGACGCAAGGCGACAAGTTTCGCAACCTCGCCCATCTCAAGATTTCAGACTATGTAGACGCGAGCGTGTTCTACGATCTGTTTGCCAACGGCGCCTATGGCCAGATCGAGGCCGTGTTTCATGAGGGCGCCTGCAGCGACACCATGGAAAGCAATGGCAAGTACATGATGGACAACAACTATGCGACCTCTGTGAACTTGTTCCAGGCCTGCCAGAAGCGCGGAGCGCGCTTGCTGTATGCATCGAGCGCCGCTACGTACGGTGGCTCGGACACGTTCCGGGAAGACCCAGCCTTTGAGCGTCCTCTGAATGTATATGGCTATTCCAAGCTGCTGTTTGATCAGCGTATGCGACGTGAGTGCGGCAACGACTTTCGGCGCTCGGTTGCCGGCAAGACGGGCCAGGTAGTGGGTTTTCGCTACTTCAATGTCTATGGGCCGCACGAGCAACACAAAGGCCGCATGGCCAGCGTCGCCTTTCATCAGTTTCACCAGTTTCAGGCTGAGGGCAAGGTCAAGCTGTTTGCTGACTACGGCGGCTATGCCGCAGGAGCACAGATGCGTGACTTCATCTTTATTGACGACGTGGTAGCGGTGAACCTGTGGTTCTTTGACCACCCCGGCGTGTCCGGCATTTTCAATCTGGGCACAGGCCGGGCGCAGCCCTTCAATGACGTGGCCAGCTCGGTTGTCAATGCATTGCGTGGCCTCTCAGGCCAAACCGCACTCGGGCTTGAAGCCCTCACTGAAGCCGGTTTGATTGAGTACATCCCCTTCCCGGACGCCCTGCGTGGCAAGTACCAAAGCTACACCCAGGCCGATTTGAGCGCCTTGCGTGCCACCGGCTGCGACCACCCATTCGCCGATGTGCAGACCGGTGTGTCGAACTATGTGCAATGGCTGGCCCAGCAGGATTCTTGACGAACGCAACAAAGGCCTGGCCAATTACAGTGCGGGGCGCGACGGTTTTTTTATAGGCGCACCGTTACTGGAGGCTCATGGAACCGGTCGATTTACACTCGTACATGGCTTGATCGGCGACATTCAGCAAGTCATTCAGGCTAGCCCCATCATCCGGGTACAAAGCCAAGCCGATACTTGCCCCCAGTTTCGCAACCACGCCCGTGTTCAGGGTGATTGGGTCGGTCAGCATATCAAACAGTTTCTCTCCGATATGCAACATCTCTTGCGGATCTTCGATTGATTCAATAATCAACACAAACTCGTCGCCGCCAATCCGGGCCACTGTATCGGACGCGCGTACCGCACTCGACAAGCGCTGCGCTGTGACGACCAAGACCTCGTCTCCGGCGACATGACCATGGTGATCATTGATGGCCTTGAAGTCATTCAAGTCAACCATTAAAAGAGCAAAGGATTGGCCACTGCGCTTGGCCCGCTCCACGGTGAACTGAAAACGGTCCGTCAGGAGGAACCGGTTGGCCAGACCAGTCAAACCATCATGATGGGCTTGCACTTTCAGTCGTTGCTCTCTGTCTTGCAGGTCGGCAATCTCGGCTTGCAGCACCTGTATCCGGCGCGCTGCACACTTGGCCAGGCTGGACTCCAGGTGACACAGTCCCTCGCACGTCGGCCATTGTTTTCTGCTCAACAAGGCCAGCACCTCCTCACGCTGCAACCGTGCCAAGTGCAACCGGCGGTACAACACAAAAGAAATCCCGATCAGCACCATCGAACAAACGGTCAGCAGCGCCGCCATCGGTTGTCCGGTCACCGCAACAATGGTCGAGACAAAAATGACCAAGCCCGACAACAGCGCGATACTGAGCCCCAGCCACCAACGCTGATGTCGATTGGAACTGCTCAGGTGTTGTTCCTCAATCCAGGACATGGTGTTCTCCAAACATCAGAACGTGCAACAACTCAGGCGGCTGAATCACCCCCATGCGTTGAGGACACATCGGTCTGATAGCAGCGCATTTTGACGAGCAACCCTGTCAGCGTCCATCCCCCAAATGGGGGATGGAAGATCAATTGGTGGAGTCAATCAGTGACCCGCAACGTTCTATGATGCGGCTCATGATTTCTGTCCTCGCAATTTGCATCGGCGCCAGCCTTGGCGCCCTGGCCCGCTGGCGTTTGGGGCTGTGGCTCAACCCGGGCGCAGTGCTGCCACTGGGCACGCTGGCGGCCAACCTGATCGGCGGCTATCTCATTGGCATCTGCGTGGCCGTGTTTCAGGCCTTGCCGAATTTGGACCCGGTCTGGCGCCTGGCCCTGATCACCGGTTTTTTGGGCGGACTTACCACGTTTTCGAGTTTCTCGGCTGAAGTGGTCGGCATGCTGGGGCAACAGCGCTATGCACTCGGATTCGGTACGGCTGGGCTGCATCTGTTTGGCTCACTGCTACTGACACTGGCGGGCATCAAGACTGCTACATTTTTAATAGCATTTAACACTTGATGCATGAGGGCTAGAGCAATGTTATGCATAAAAAATATGAAGCGGCTCAAGTCACCCACGCAAAAAGAGTCGATTTGACTGGCCCAAATAAGCGCACAGCAGAGAGTCGATCTTTCCGTTCCCACAAGGTGGCCAGATAAGAACACATGAGAAAAATGTATTGACCCCGCGTCAAATCCTTGATCTCACCTGGAAGTTTATTCGCGGTATAATCCAAAGCTTGATTTTCCGCAAGAGCGACAGCAGCACCTCCGGGTCAAGCCAAACGATGACAACGTTCACGACCGGCCACCTTACCGCAAGGACTGCACTCCAAATGTTCGCCCTCACATCTTGCCTTTGGAAATTTTCTCCTTTCCAACGAACTGCGCCGGCCAATATGGGCGCCTATCCGTTCTGTCTTTTCTTTTGAAATTTCGAGGTTTTAGATGCCTGCTCAAAACACCAAGAAGCCTGTCCCGTCCGCTGCCAAACCGGTTGCCAACGCAAAGCCTGCAAAAGCAGTGCCAGCAGTGCCGCCTAAATCCACCACCCAAAAGCCAACTACGAAAGAAAAATTAGTGATCGCATCCAAGTCCCCTGCCAAAGCACCGTCGGTTGAATTGAAGAAGGCTGTTCCTGCGGCAGTTGTGGCTGAAGTCATTATCAAGAAAAAGCCGGGCCGACCGCCCAAAGCCGCTGCTGTCGAATCCGACACCGAGTCAAAACCAGGGGCCAAGCGAGGGCGCAAGGCAAAAAATGCGACTGAGTTGACCAGCACGGACGATCTGGATATGGCTGACATTGAAGCCGATCTGGTTGGCGAGCCGGTAGCGACAGGTGAAAAGGTTAAACCTTTGCGCATGAAGATCAGCAAGGCCAAAGAGCGTGCGCTGATGAAAGAGTTTGGCCTGGACGAAACGGTACTGTCCGAAGAAGACATGGCCAAGCGCCGTCAACGCCTCAAGGCCCTGATCAAGCTCGGAAAGACACGCGGCTATTTGACGCATGGTGAAATTTCCGATCACCTGCCCGACAAACTTGTCGACGCTGAAACGCTTGAGGTCGTGATCTCAATGCTCAACGACATGGGTGTGGCGGTGTATGAGCAAACGCCGGACGCCGAGACACTGCTGCTCAACAACAACGTCTCGACTGCAGCCACCGAAGAAGAAGCCGAAGAAGAGGCCGAGGCCGCGCTGTCCACAGTGGACAGCGAGTTTGGCCGCACCACCGACCCGGTGCGCATGTACATGCGTGAAATGGGCACGGTGGAGTTGTTGACACGCGAAGGTGAAATCGAAATCGCCAAGCGCATCGAAGGTGGCTTGATGGCCATGATGGAGGCGATTTCGGCCTCCCCTGCCACCATCGCCGAGATTCTTCGCCTGAGTGAAGACATCCGCGAAGGCAAGGTCGTCATCACCACCATCGTGGACGGTTTTTCCAACCCGAATGAAGCCGACGACTATGTGGCCGAGGAAGATTTTGACGAGTTCGATGCGGCCGACGATGACGACGGCAAAGGTGGCTCCAAGGCATTGACAAAAAAACTGGAAGAGCTCAAAAACGAAGCACTGAGCCGTTTCGACAGACTGCGTGAGCTGTTTGAGAAAATCCACACGATCTACAACAAGGAAGGCTACGGTACACCGAGCTATATCAAGACACAGAAAGCCTTGTCTGAAGAGCTGATGTCGATCCGATTTACCGCCAAAACCATTGAAAAGCTGTGCGACCTGGTGCGCTCTCAAGTGGACGATGTCCGCAAAAAAGAACGCGAACTGCGCCGGATCATCGTTGACAAATGCGGCTACCCGCAAGAAAACTTCATCGCCGATTTCAGCGGGCGCGACAAGCACGGCAACAAGGTGGCCAGCCAGTTGTTAAATTTGAAGTGGATCGAAAAGCAGGCGGCCTCCGGCAAGCACTGGGGTCCCATCATGGCCCGCAACATTCCACCGGTGCAGGACCTGCAGCAGAAGTTGACCGACCTGCAATCCAAAGTCGTGGTGCCGCTGGACCAACTCAAGGACATCAACAAGCGCATGAACGAAGGCGAGTACTCATCGCGCGCGGCCAAGAAGGAAATGATTGAAGCCAACTTGCGGCTGGTGATTTCCATCGCCAAAAAATACACCAACCGCGGCCTGCAGTTCCTGGACTTGATCCAGGAAGGCAACATTGGCTTGATGAAGGCAGTCGACAAATTTGAATACCGTCGCGGCTACAAGTTCTCGACCTACGCCACCTGGTGGATTCGTCAGGCCATCACGCGCTCGATCGCTGACCAGGCCCGCACCATCCGCATCCCGGTGCACATGATCGAAACCATCAACAAGATGAACCGTATCAGCCGTCAGCACCTGCAGGAATTTGGCTTTGAGCCTGACGCCAGCGTGTTGGCCGAGCGCATGGAGATCCCGGAAGACAAGATCCGCAAAATCATGAAGATCGCCAAGGAACCGATCTCGATGGAAACACCCATTGGGGACGATGACGATTCTCATTTGGGCGACTTCATTGAAGACGCCGCCAATACCGCACCGATGGAAGCGGCCATGCAAGCCGGTCTGCGCGACGTGGTGAAAGACATTCTGGACAGTCTGACGCCGCGCGAAGCCAAGGTGTTGCGCATGCGTTTCGGCATCGAGATGACCAGTGACCACACGCTGGAAGAAGTCGGCAAGCAATTCGACGTGACGCGCGAGCGCATCCGTCAAATTGAAGCCAAAGCACTGCGCAAGCTCAAGCACCCTTCGCGCTCGGACAAGCTGCGCAGCTTCACTGACAACCTTTAGAGCATCAGGTAAGGCCGCTTCACCTGCTGCGCGTGCACCACGAAAAAATAGAAGTGTGATTTTGGAGCAGGCCGGGGCGCTGTTCGACAGCGCCAGCGAGCCGGGGAAATTTAAAGTTGTGGGAGGTTACGATGTGCCAATTTGTGACTGCCGCCGCAGCCGTTGACACTACCGCCGCCAAACTTGCTGGATGATTTACCTGCACCGACTGCTACCGCTGGCACTGTCGCCTATCGCGCTGATTCTGTTGCTGATGGCGTGGGCAGCGTACAGGCGTTCGCGCGTTGCAGCTCTGCTGGCCGTAGTGTTACTTTATGCGGCCAGCGTGCCAGTGCTGTCAGACCCCTTGTTCCGAGCAGTGGAGCAACAGCAATTGAGATTAATACCTGAAGCGGTCGCGCCAGCGCAGGCTGTGGTGGTGTTGAGTGGCATGATGGTCAACATTCCCGGTAAGCAAGGGGGCGCTCCCGAATGGGGGGATGCGGTCGACCGTTTCTTTGGCGGCATGGAACTGTACGCTGCCGGCAAGGCGCCCCGACTGGTATTCACCGGCGGGCTACTCCCTTGGCAGGGCGAACAAGAGCCAGAGGGCCAAGTGCTGCGGCGCATGGCTCTGCGCTTTGGCGTGCCGGCCAACGCCGTGGTGGTCAGCGGCCCAGCACAGAACACCGAGCAGGAGTCGGCCGCAGTGAGGCAGTTGTTGGGGCCGGGTGTGCGGCGTATCGTGCTGGTTACCTCAGCTTTTCACATGCCACGCGCACAGAGGTTGTTCGAGCAGGCGGGCTTTGTTGTGACCCCCTACCCGGTGGACTTCCGTGTGACGGTGCGAGGAACCACACCGATGGACTACCTCCCCGAGGCGAGCGCATTGGAGCGGACGGACATTGCCGTGCGTGAGTTGTTGGGGCGCGGTTATTACGCGCTCAGAGCGATACTTTGAGACAGCATTCGGGGTGCTAGCCTAATCAAATAGCGCCACCACACTGCCCGCCGCGTGCGGGTTTTCTTTCGTCTGGTGTTGTTGTCCCTGACCCAGGCGGACGGCACCCGCGAGGACATGGCTGCTGCGCTGGGTTTGTTTGACGTGATGGCAATGATGGCCACACGGTACAAAACCCGGTAGCCACATAAGCAAGTTGTCGGATTTGATTTACTACTTTATTTGTAGCAAACTATTCAATTCTGGTGCCCGAGACCGGAATCGAACCGGTACGCCCGTTATTCACGAAGCGGCGGATTTTAAGTCCGATGTGTCTACCTATTTCACCACTCGGGCATGGGCTGGAAGTGGAGGCGCGACCCAGAGTCGAACTGGGCTAGACGGATTTGCAATCCGTTGCATAACCGATTTGCTATCGCGCCAAATTTTCCTTACAAAAAAGGGAAGCATCAGCTTCCCCTTTTTGTTGCAATTTGGAGCGGGAAAAGAGACTCGAACTCTCGACCTCAACCTTGGCAAGGTTGCGCTCTACCAACTGAGCTATTCCCGCGTTTCAAGCCTCAAATTATAGCGTAATTTCTCACATCTTTGATAAACCAGAAAAAAATTTCTCCCTGTCAATCAATGCTTGATGGACACTCCCGACTCAGGCACCGGCACCACGACTGGTGCAGCGGCGGCCACCGCCAAGTCCTCGTCAGACAGGGGCGTCGGCATTCTCTCCAATGCCACTTCGAGCACCTTGTCGATCCAGCGCACGGGCACAATCTCTAACCCGTTTTTTACGTTCTCGGGAATATCCTGCAGGTCTTTAGCGTTCTCCTCGGGAATCAGAACAGTCTTGATACCCCCTCGCAAAGCCGCCAACAACTTCTCCTTCAGACCCCCAATGGCAGTTACTTCCCCGCGCAAGGTTATTTCACCCGTCATGGCCACATCACCACGCACCGGAATACCCGTCATGGCAGAAACAAAGGCTGTCGTCATCGCGGCACCAGCACTCGGGCCGTCTTTGGGCGTAGCACCGTCAGGCACGTGAATATGGATATCTTTCTTTTCGAAAAACTCGTCCTTGATGCCCAATCGGCGCGAGCGGCTGCGCACCACCGTGCGTGCAGCCTCAACCGACTCCTTCATCACGTCGCCCAGTGAACCCGTGCGCGTGATGACACCCTTGCCGGGCATCATGGCAGCCTCGATCGTCAGCAAATCGCCGCCGACCTCTGTCCAAGCCAATCCCACCACCTGGCCGACCTGATTCTTTTGCTCAGCGCGACCATAGTCGTACTTGCGAACGCCCAGAAAATCATTGAGGTTGTCGGCATTCACCGTCACCTTTGGCGTCATCTTCTTGAGCAACAGGCCCTTCACCACCTTGCGGCAGATTTTCGAGAGCTCACGCTCCAGCGAACGTACACCAGCCTCACGGGTGTAGTAGCGAACGATGTCACGCACGGCATCTTCGCCAACCAACAACTCTTCTTCCTTGACACCATTGTTCTTGAGCTGCTTGGGCAACAGGTACTTGAGGGCGATGTTGGTTTTTTCGTCTTCGGTATACCCAGACAGGCGAATCACTTCCATGCGATCGAGCAGGGCCGACGGAATATTCATGGAGTTGGACGTGGCCACGAACATGACGTCGCTCAAATCAAAATCAACCTCGACGTAATGGTCACCAAACTTGTGGTTTTGCTCCGGGTCCAGCACCTCCAACAAGGCGCTCGATGGATCACCGCGAAAGTCGGTTCCCAGCTTGTCAATCTCGTCCAGCAAAAACAGTGGGTTGCGCGTGCCAACCTTCGCCAGGCTCTGCATCACCTTGCCCGGCATGGCGCCGATATAAGTGCGGCGGTGGCCGCGAATTTCCGCCTCGTCGCGCATGCCGCCCAAGGCCACCCGTACATACTTGCGCCCGGTCGCCTTGGCAATGGACTGCCCCAATGACGTCTTGCCAACACCCGGCGGTCCGACCAGACACAAAATGGGCGCCTTGACTTTTTCAACCCGTTGCTGCACCGCCAGATACTCAACAATGCGGTCTTTCACCTTGTCCAGCCCGTAGTGGTCTTCGTCGAGCACCTTTTCTGCATTGCCAAGATCATGTTTGATCTTGGTTTTGCTGGCCCACGGCAAGCCGGTCAATACATCAATGTAATTACGCACAACGGCCGCTTCTGCCGACATGGGCGACATCAATTTCAGCTTTTTCAGTTCACCTTCCGCCTTTTTCAGCGCTTCTTTGGGCATTTTGGCCGACTTGATTTTTTTCTCAATTTCGTCGATGTCGGCGCCATCTTCACCTTCACCCAGTTCTTTCTGAATCGCTTTCACCTGTTCATTCAGGTAGAAATCGCGCTGATTCTTCTCCATCTGCCGCTTGACGCGGCCCCGGATTTTTTTATCAACATTCAAGATGTCAACTTCACGCTCGATCTGCTCAAACAGATTTTCCAGACGTTCTTTGACACCCGAGAGACCCAATACAGCTTGCTTGCTGTCGAGCTTGAGCGGCAAATGCGCGGCGATGGTATCGGCCATGCGGCCTGCATCATCAATGCTTGAAATAGAGGTCAGAATCTCAGGTGGGATCTTCTTGTTGAGCTTGACGTACTGATCAAACTGCTGCATCACGGCACGGCGCAAAGCCTCGATTTCACTGGCTTTGCCACGTGATTTGGTGTCGGGCTCAATCAGCACTTCAATCGGCGTGACGTTGGCTGAAAAATGCAACTCACCATCTTCAATTTTGTTGACACGTGCGCGCTGCTGGCCTTCAACCAGCACCTTGACCGTGCCGTCGGGCAGCTTGAGCATTTGCAGGATGGTAGAGACACAGCCGACATCAAACATGTCGGTGACCAGCGGATCGTCCTTGGCAGCCGTTTTTTGGGCCACCAGCATAATCCGGCGCTCAGACTCCATGGCTGCTTCCAGCGCCTTGATGCTCTTGGGCCGACCGACAAAAAGTGGAATCACCATGTGCGGAAACACGACCACGTCACGCAGTGGCAGCAATGGCAAATCCAAAGGAGTAGCAGGCAAATGGGTATGACCAGACATGAAAAGTCCCTCTCGTTACCTGTTAAATATGAGTCAGAAGTTCAGGTTTTCAACCCGAACCCCATTGTTAAGCAGCCGCGCGAGTCTCAAACTTGAATAAACGCGCACAAACACCAAGCAAATCAGGCCTTCTTGGCAACCTCGCGGTACACCAACAAAGGCGGCTTATTCTCATCAATGGTCGATTCATCCACGACGACCTTGTCAACGTTAGACGTATTGGGTAAGTCGAACATGGTGTCAATCAATGATTGTTCAAGAATCGAGCGCAAGCCACGCGCTCCCGTCTTGCGGGCCAGTGCTTTTTTGGCAATCGCTTTCAAGGCCGAAGGACGAATTTCAAGATCAACGCCCTCCATCGCCAGCAGCTTGCTGTACTGCTTGACCAGCGCGTTTTTGGGCTCAGTCAAAATCTGTACCAAGGCATCTTCACTGAGTTCAGCCAGCGTTGCCAGCACCGGCATCCGGCCCACCAATTCAGGAATCAGACCAAATTTGATCAAGTCCTCGGGCTCGACTTCCTTGAAAACCTCAGTCAGACTGCGCTGCTCTTTGCTTTTGACCGTGGCCCCAAAACCCATGCCGGACGATTGGGTGCGGTTGTCGATCACTTTCTCCAGACCGGAAAATGCGCCACCGCAGATGAACAGGATATTGGTGGTATCGACTTGCACAAAATCCTGATTCGGATGTTTGCGCCCGCCTTGCGGTGGCACGCTGGCCATGGTGCCTTCAATCAGCTTAAGCAGCGCTTGCTGCACGCCTTCCCCCGAGACATCACGGGTAATGGAAGGGTTGTCCGACTTGCGGGAAATTTTGTCGATTTCATCAATATAGACAATGCCGCGCTGGGCGCGCTCCACTTCGTAATTGCAGCTTTGCAGAAGCTTGAGCACAATGTTCTCAACGTCCTCACCCACATAACCCGCCTCGGTCAGTGTGGTGGCATCAGCCATGACAAAAGGCACGTCGAGCATGCGGGCCAGCGTTTGCGCCAACAGCGTTTTGCCGGAACCGGTCGGGCCGATCAGCAAAATATTGCTTTTGGCCAGCTCCACGTCATCTTTTTTGGCCTTTTCCTGGTGCCGCAAGCGCTTGTAGTGGTTGTAAACCGCCACCGCCAGCGTCCGCTTGGCCGGCTCCTGGCCAATCACGTAATTGTCAAGGTTGGTCTTGATCTCCAGCGGCGTTGGCAGCTCACTGCTGTCACCTCGCGCTTCAGTGCTGGGCGGCAACTCATCGCGAATGATTTCGTTGCAAAGGTCAATGCACTCGTCGCAAACAAATACCGACGGGCCCGCGATCAGCTTCTTGACTTCATGCTGGCTTTTGCCGCAAAAAGAACAATAAAGCGTTTTCTCGCCGGAGGAGCCTTTTTTTTCAGCCATGACAACTATGCCCTTTTCGAGATGACCTGGTCAATCAGGCCATATTCTTTGCACTCGTCCGCCGACATGTAATAGTCGCGCTCGGTGTCGCGCTCAATACGCGCCAACGGCTGGCCGGTGCGCTCGGCCAGAATCTTATTCAGTTGCTCGCGGGTTTTCAAAATCTCGCGCGCCTGAATTTCGATCTCCGTCGCCTGCCCCTGACTGCCGCCCGAGGGTTGATGAATCATGACCTTGGAGTTAGGCAGTGAGAAACGTTTGCCTTTGGCCCCGGCAGCCAGCAAAAATGCACCCATGCTGGCGGCCATACCTGTACACAAGGTAGATACATCGGGCTTGACAAAGTTCATTGTGTCAAAAATCGCCATGCCAGCGCTGACCGAGCCGCCCGGCGAGTTGATATAGAACGATATATCCTTATCCGGGTTGTCGCTTTCCAGGAACAGCAATTGCGCCACCACCAGATTGGCCACATAGTCGTTGACTGGACCGACCAAAAAAATGACACGCTCCTTCAGTAGCCGCGAGTAAATGTCGTAAGACCGCTCGCCGCGCCCTGACTGCTCAATCACCATGGGCACCATGCCCAAAGCTTGCGTTTGCATTGCACCCATCATCATGTTCGGCAGACTCATCTTGACTCCAAAAAATTAACTGTACTGTAGCGAAAAATATTTGTCCCAAAAGAAATGGGGCCTGCAGGCCAGACTACAAGCCCGGCCCAAGCCCCATTGCAGCTGCCAGGGAACAGCTATTTATCAGTTTTGAGCCATCAGTTCGTCAAAGGACAGGGCCTTGTCGCTGACTTTGGCTTGCGCCAACACAAAGTTGGTAACATTGTTTTCAATCACGATCGCCTCGACCTCGGCCAAACGGTTGTTGTCGCTGTAATACCAGCGCATCACATCGGCCGGCTTTTCGTAGCTGGCCGCCAATTCCTCAATGTGCGCCTTGACTTGCTCGGGAGTGGCTTGCAGATTGTTGGAGCGAACCAACTCAGCCACCACCAGGCCCAAACGCACACGACGTTCAGCTTGGGGACGGAAAATATCCTCAGGCATCGGCGCCTTGTCCGCGTCCTTGATTCCACGTTGCTTGAGATCAGCGCGCGCACCTTCCATCAAGCGATTGACTTCCGCTTGCACGCTCGCGTTCGGCAGATCCAGTTCGGCCTTGCCCACCAGTGCATCCATGACAGCCTGTTTGTTGCGGGCCAGCAGGCGGGCCTTGACTTCACGCGCCAGGTTTTTCTTGATGTCTGCGCGCAAGCCTTCCACGGTAGCGTCTTCAATGCCCAGTGACTTGGCCAGCGCCCCGTCCACGTCCGGCAGATGGGCGGCTTCAATTTTCTTGAGCGTCACCATGAAGTCTGCGGTCTTGCCTGCCACGTCCTTGCCGTGGTAGTCAGCCGGGAAAGCCATCTGAAAGGTCTTGCTTTCGCCTGATTTCATGCCGCGGGTGGCTTCTTCAAACTCTTTGAGCATCTGGCCGTCGCCGACGATGAACTGAAAATCTTCCGCCTTGCCGCCGGCGAACACCTCGCCGTCAATCTTGCCTTCAAAATCAACCGTCACACGGTCGCCGTCTTGCGCGGCAGCGTCATGCGGGCGCTGGGAAAAGGTCCGACGCTGCTTGCGCAGGATATCAACCGTCTTGTCGATGGCGCTGTCAGTGACTTCAGCGGATATTTTTTCCACCTCCGCAGTGCTCAGATCACCAATTTTCACGTCTGGATAGACTTCGAACACCGCGTCAAACGCCATTTCGCCTTCCGGTGACGCTTCTGATTCAGAGATGCGTGGCTGGCCAGCCACGCGCAGCTTGGCTTCATTGGCGGCGTTAAAGAAGGCCTCGCCGACCTTGTCGTTCATCACCTCATAATGCACCGAGTAACCATAGCGCTGTGACACCACGTTCATGGGCACCTTGCCTGGACGGAATCCGTCCATCTTGATGGTGCGTGCGAGCTTTTTCAAACGCGATTGCACTTCAGATTCGACAATACCAACGGGTAAGGTCAGCGTCATCTTGCGTTCCAGCTTTTCCAGCGTTTCAACGGTAACGGCCATGGTGATTCTCCTAAATACAAACAATGGGAGGGACAGAACTGGTCGCTACGCGACTGCGGACTGTCCCGCAAATATCCAAGTGGTGCGCGGGGGGGGACTCGAACCCCCACACTGTTTCCAGCGTCAGGACCTAAACCTGGTGCGTCTACCAATTTCGCCACCCGCGCAAAAAACAAAGAGGCCGGCCTGCAAGACCAGCCCCGGGAAATCGGTCAACCTGGAATTCTAACTTGCCGCGTTCGGTTCCCGCCTGACCCGGAACCAGGCCGCATACATGGCTGGCAAGGCCAGCAAGGTCAAAACCGTGGCCACAACCAGTCCGCCCATGATCGCCACCGCCATCGGGCCCCAGAAAACCGAGCGCGACAGGGGAATCATGGCCAGCACGGCCGCCGCTGCGGTCAGCACAATCGGGCGCAGGCGGCGCACTGTCGACTCCACAATCGCCTCCCAATCCGGCACGCCGCGGGCGCGGTCCTGCTCAATCTGGTCGATCAGAATCACCGAGTTGCGTTGAATCATGCCCATCAGCGCGATCACCCCCAGCAGCGCCACAAAGCCAAAGGGCCGGTTCAGCAGCAGCAGCGCCGCCGCCACGCCCGCAATACCCAGCGGCCCGGTCAGGAACACCAGCATCGCGCGGCTGAAGCTGTGCAGCTGCAGCATCAGCAGTGTGAAAGTGATGAACAGCATGATGGGAATGCCAACGATGATCGAGGCCGACCCCTTGCTGCTCTCCTCCACCGCACCGGCGACTTCGATGCGGTAGCCACTGTGGCCGCTCTGCGCCCATTGCGTTTCCAGCTTTTTGAGTTGCGGCAGCAATTGAGCCGTCACCGTGGCGCCCTGTAGTCCTTCAACAATGTCGCCCTGTACGGTGATGGCGTAGTCGCGGTTCTCACGCCACATCACGCCCGGCTCCCAGGCAAACACCGGCTTGGCGATCTGCGTCAGCGGAATCGATTTGCCGGAGGCCGTCGGCACATACGCATTGGCGATATCGCTGATGGCGTTGCGCTCAGCCAGCGGTTGGCGCAGCACGATGTCGATCAATTGGTCACCTTCACGGAACTGGCCGACCGTGGCACCGCTAAAGATGGCTCTGGACGCCTGGGCAATGGACTGGCTGCTCACGCCCAGCGCGCGGGCCTTGGTCTGGTCCACCTCCAGGCGCATCACCTTGACCGACTCGTTCCAGTTGTCATTGACACCGCGCATGTTCGGGTTCAAACGCAGGATGGCGTTGACCTCGTCGGCACGCTCGCGCAGCAGCAGCGGGTCCGTGCCCACCACACGAAACTGCACCGGATACGGCACCGGCGGGCCGTTGGGCAAGAGCTTGACCCGCCCGCGCACCTCGGGGAACTCGGTCGCCAGCAGCGCCGGCAGCTTGACCCGCAGCGACTCACGCAGCTTCAGGTCCGCGGGCACGACGATGAACTGCGACACATTGGTCTGCGGGAAAACCTGATCCAGCGGCAGGTAAAACCGCGGCACCCCCGAGCCCACCCACTGCGTGACGGATGCCACGCCCGGCTCAGCCAGCAGGCGCGCCTCCACCCGCTTGGCCACGGCTTCATTGGCGGCAAACGAGCTGCCTTCGGGCGACCAGATATCGACGATGATTTCGGGCCGGCTCGAATCCGGAAAGAACTGTTGCTGCACCCGGCCCATGCCCACAATGCCCAGCGCAAACACCAGCAGGGTCGCGCCCAGGGTGAGCCAGCGGTGCTGCACACAAGCGTTCACCGCGCGCCGGAATGCGTTGTAAAACGGCGTGTCGTACGGATCATGCACGGGACCCGCGCTTGGCTCGTCCGCGCCGGCGCGGTTCGCCAGCACCACATGCGGGGGCGCCTTGAGCAGCAGCGTGCCCAGGTAAGGCACAAAATAGACCGACACGATCCAGCTCAGCACCAGCGCAATGACCGTCACCGCAAAAATCGCAAAAGTGTATTCACCCACGGTCGATTGAGCCAGGCCAATGGGCAAAAAACCGGCCGCCGTGATCAGCGTGCCGGTGAGCATCGGCATGGCGGTGATTTCATAGGCAAAGGTGGCGGCGCGCACCTTGTCATAGCCCTGCTCCATCTTGGTCACCATCATCTCGACCGAAATAATGGCGTCGTCCACCAGCAACCCGAGCGCAATGATCAGCGAGCCGAGTGAAATTTTGTGCAATCCGATGCCCCAGTACTGCATCGCCAGGAACGTCATTGCCAGCACCAGCGGAATGGTGATGCCCACCACCAGACCGGGGCGCATGTCGAGCGTCCAGCGTTTGAGCAGTGAGTTTTGGCCGGGCCGCTTGTGCAGCCCCAGGCTGACGAAGCTGACCACCAGCACGATCGTCACCGCCTCGATCAGCACCTTGACAAACTCACGCACCGACGTCGCCACGGCCGTCGGCTGATCCTGAATCTGCACCAATTTCACGCCGACCGGCAGCGCCTTTTCCAGCCGCTGCGTCGTGGTCTTGAGGGCTTTTCCCAAAGCGATGATGTCGCCACCCTTGGTCATGGCAACCCCGAGCGCGATCACTTCCTGGCCCTGATGGCGCACCTTGATCACAGGCGGATCCACGTAGCCGCGCTCGATGCTGGCAATGTCACCAAGGCGCAGTTGCGCGCCCGAGCTGCCGCGTAGGGGCATGGCGCGCAAGTCGTCCGTCGCGTTGAACTGCCCGGCCACCCGCAGCTGCACCACGTCCAGCGGCGTCTGCACTGCGCCCGCCGACTCGACCACATTTTGCTGGCCCAGTTGCGCCAGCACCGCGTTCATATCCAGGCCGAGCTCGGCCAAGCGCCTTTGCGAGATTTCTATGTAGAGTTTTTCGTCCTGCACACCAAACAGCTCCACCTTGGCCACATCCGGCACCCGCAGCAACTGTTGGCGTGCATCGTCGGCAAAGGTCTTGAGCTCGGCATAGCTGAAGCCATCGGCCTGCAGCGCATAGATCACGCCAAACACATCGCCAAAATCATCGTTAAAGAACGGGCCCAGCACGCCCTGGGGCAGCGTGCCACGCATGTCGCCCACCTTCTTGCGCACCGAATACCAGACGTTGGCGACCTCGCTGGCCTTGGACGAGTCCTTGATCTGGAAAATGATCTGCGACTCGCCCGGCTTTGAGTAACTGCGAATCTTGTCGGCGTAGGGCACTTCCTGCAGGGTGCGCTCAATCTTGTCGGTCACCTGCTCCGCCACCTGCTGGGCAGTGGCGCCGGGCCAGTAGCTGCGCACCACCATGGCGCGAAAAGTGAACGGCGGATCTTCATCCTGCCCCAGCTGGAAGTACGCCGACACGCCCAGCAGCAGCAGCACCAGCATCAAAAACCGGGTCAGCGCCGCATGCTCCAGCGCCCACCTGGACAGATTGAAACTCTTTTTGGATTGGTGGTGTTTCATGCGCACCTCACTTGGCCACTGCGCTCGCAGCGGACGCAGCCGGTGCGGGAGTGGCGCCTGGTGGCACCGAAACCGCTACTGAATTAGTAGCTGCTTGCGTCGTATTGACGGAGGCTAGAGCCTTATTTTCCTTATAGATGGTCACTTTTTGACCGGGCGACAACACATGCACACCGGCCACCACCACCTGCATGCCCGGCTGCAGACCGCCCGCCAGCACCACCTCGTTGCCATCGACCGTGGCAATTTGGACCGGCTGCAGCCGGACCGTCATGCTGGGTTTGTCGAGCACCCACACCGCTTGCGACTTGCCGTCCTGGCGCAAGGCACTGGTGGGCAGCTTGATGGCCGGCGCGGCGCCGCGATCCAGGCTCGACAGCAGCACCGTGACGGTCGAACCCAGGGCCAAAGTGTCTTGAGCCCCCAGCGCCACCTTCACGCCAAAAGTGCGCGTCACCGGGTCGGCACTGGCCGCCACCTCACGCACCACCCCGTTGACGCTGGCCGCGCCGGACCAGCCGCGCACGACCACCGCCGCGCCGGTCTTGATCAACGCGACCTGGTCTTCCGGCACGGCAAACGCCACATCACGCGGGCCGTCCTGCGCCACCCGCACCACCGGCGTGCCGGCAGCCACCACCTGACCCGGTTCGGCCTCCACCGCCGTCACCACGCCCGCCACATCGGCCACCAAGGTGGTGTAGGAGGCCTGGTTGCCTTGACCGCCGGACTGCGCCTGGGCCTGGGCCAGTTGCGCCTGCGCAGCCTTCAGGCCGGCCTCTCGCCGCTCCAGTTCAGCCGCGCTGATGAAGTTGCGCTCGCGCAGGTCCTGGTAGCGCTTGAAATCTGAAGCGGCCAGCTCCTGGCTGCTGACCGCTGCGGCCACCTGCGCCCGCGCCGCTTGCGCCGCCAACTGGTAGTCCAGCGGATCCAACTGCGCCAGCACCTGGCCTGCCTTGACGCGCTGGCCCAGCTCCACCTGGCGCCGCACAATCTTGCCGCCCACCCGAAAGCCCAGGCGCGACTCGACGCGGGCGCGCACCTCGCCCGCGAATTCGGCGCCAGAGTCCATGCGCGCCAGCCCCACGGTGATGACCTTCACGGCGCGGACCGGCTCCTCACTCGGCGCTGGCCTGGAACAAGCGGCCAACAGAAGCACGGTCGCGATGAGCGTCGCCCGGAATTGAATTGAGTTGATGGACATGGTGAAAACGTGGTGAAGAGTCGCAAAGGCCGCCGTGGTCGATTGGCAGATTAATTAATGACCAACAGGTTATTAATTTATGAGAAATACGAGAACTTGTCAATAGTGAGCGGGAGACAAACCACTTACAGGCAAAATCAACTCACCATGCAACACCCCGCCACGGCTAAGCGACCCGCCCCCGATCCGATCACGCACTATGAGAATTTTCCCGTCGCATCCTGGTTGTGTCCGGCCCACTTGCGTGCCCCGATTACCGCGCTGTACCACTTTGCCCGCACCGCCGACGACCTGGCCGATGAAGGCGATGCCACGGCGACGCAGCGCCTGCAAGACCTGCAGGACTACCGCCAACAGCTGACCCATGCCTGTCAAACGACTGGCGCTGCAGCCGACACTGACCGCAAGGCGCGCTGGGCGTCCGTATTCGGGCCATTGCAACACGCCGTGCAGACGCACCAGTTGCCCGCGCCGCTCCTGCACGACTTGCTCGATGCGTTTGTGCAAGACGTTGAAAAAACACGCAACGGCAGCGGCTACGCCACCCAGGCCGAGTTGCTGGACTATTGCCGCCGCTCCGCCAACCCGATTGGTCGCCTGCTGCTGCACCTCTACGGCGTGACAGATACGCAGGCGCTGGCCCTGAGCGACGACATCTGCACCGCGCTGCAGCTGATCAACTTCTGGCAAGACCCGAGCCGCGACCTGCCGCGCGGGCGCAACTACTTCGTGACCGACGACTGCGAGCGCTTTGGCGTCGCGCTGGCCGATCTGCAGACTTGCCAACAAACCCAATCAGTGACCAATTTGATAGCGGCCTACGCAGCTGCAGCAAGGGCCAGGATGCTGAAAGGCTCTGAACTGGTGCACCTGATTGCGGGCCGTGCCGGCTGGGAGCTGCGCCTGGTGGTGCAAGGGGGCCTGCGCATTCTGGACAAGATCGACGCCCTGCACTTTGCCACGCTGCGCCAGCGCCCACGCCTGCGCTGGTGGGACGCGCCCATCCTGCTGTGGCGCGCCCTGTGGATGTAACAATAGCCCCATGACGCCACAAGACTACGTCCAGCAAAAAGCCGCCGCTTCGGGCAGCAGCTTCTATTACGCCTTTCTGTTTTTGCCGCCGACCCAACGCGCCGCCATCACTGCCTTTTATGCGTTCTGCCGCGAGATCGATGACGTGGTGGATGACATGGTGGACCCCAGCGTGGCCAGCAGCAAGCTGGCCTGGTGGCAGGCCGAAGTCACCCAGTCGTTTGCCGGGCGGCCCAGCCACCCGGTGCTGCAGGCCTTGATGCCCCTGGCGGCCGAGTTCCAGATTGAACAACACCACCTCCAGTCCGTGATCGAAGGCTGCCAGATGGACCTGACGCAAACCCGCTACCTCGACTACCCCGGCCTGCAGCGCTACTGCCATCTGGTGGCGGGCGTGGTGGGCGAAGTGGCAGCGCAGATTTTTGGTCAGACCGTGCCGCAAACCACCCTGTACGCGCACAAGCTGGGCCAGGCGCTGCAACTCACCAATATCATTCGCGACGTCGGCGAAGATGCCGGGCGGGGCCGCATCTACCTGCCGGTCAACGAGTTGCAGCAGTTTGACGTCAAGGCACATGAAATCCTCAAGCGCAGCTACTCCGAGCGCTTTACCGCGCTGATGCAGTTTCAGGCCCGGCGTGCACAAGGCCTGTACGACGAGGCGCTGGCCCTGTTACCCGCCGTAGATCGCCGCGCGCAAAAGCCAGGCCTGATGATGGCCAGCATCTACCGCGCCTTGCTCACTGAAATCGAGCACGACAACTTCCAGGTGCTGCACCAGCGTATCAGCCTCACGCCCTTGCGCAAACTGTGGCTGGCGTGGAAGGTGCAGGCGCTGGGGCGGATGTGAAGAGCCCGAAGCTGGCAAAAACCTCGTTTCGGCATGGCGCTCGACAGGAGACCCTTTGCCCGCTGTCGTGGGCTTGACCAGGTTGGTTTTTTGAACTTTTTTTCCCCCACTCACCCCCCCCTGCCCCCCTCTCGCCCCGCCGGGCGAAAGGGGGGAGCCTCATGTGGCCGCGTGTTGAAAGGTGGGAAATTTGAGCCCGACTTCACGCTGGCCTCGAAGTGGCAGCAACTCATCTCGAAACCGATTAGCCGGTTCAAGGCCAACGTGCCATCGCGCGTTTATTTCCCACCTTCAAAGACAAGGCCAAATGTGGCTGTTAGCTCCCTTTCCGCCCCGGCGGGGGTGGAGAGGGTTGGGGTGAGGGGGGGAATACAACGCGAAAAAAATAGAAACGCTGTTGGTAGCCAGTTTGACAGTCCAAGCCCTGCCAGCCATCACGCTCAAGAAATACTACAAAAAGACGAGCACCTAACCCATACAGGACGGTGGCTAGAGGCCAAAAGCATTCAAAGCAATGCAGTTTCGCCGCCAGCAAGTTCCGCCGCAGCATGCAAGCGCAGCAGCCCATGAAGATTGCCATCATCGGCGCCGGCTGGGCCGGCCTTGCCGCCGCAGTCACAGCCACGCAAGCCGGTCACCATGCGACTATTTTCGAAGCGACTCACACCATCGGCGGGCGGGCCAGAGCCGTCAAAGGCACATTGCCCGACGGCACCCCCGTCACACTGGACAACGGCCAGCACATTCTGATTGGCGCCTACACCGAGACCCTGCGCCTGATGCGCCTGGTCGGGGTGGAGACAACGACCGCCCTGCTCCAGCAACCCATGACCCTGCTGTTCCCCGACGGCCTGGGCGTGCGCTTTGCCGCCTGGCCGACGCCGCTGGACGCCCTGGCGGGCATCGTGCGTGCCCGTGGCTGGAGCGTGCGCGACAAATGGTCCTTGCTGCGTGCGGCCACGGCCTGGCAACTGGCGGGTTTCCAGTGCGACGCCCGCAGCAGCGTCGCCCAACTCTGCCAGGCCTTGCGCCCGCGTGTGATGGCGGAGCTGATTGAGCCGCTGTGTGTGTCGGCCCTCAACACCCCGGCCGCGCGGGCCAGCGCCAGCGTGTTTTTGCGCGTCATGCAAGACGCCTTGTTGGGTGTGCAGGGCGGCTCCCGGCTGCTGCTGCCTCGGCTTGATCTCTCCCAGCTGTTTCCCGACGCAGCGGCCCTTTGGCTCACGCAACGCGGTGCGCAGCTGCACGTGGGCGCGCGGGTCGCCACCATCGAGCCCCAAGGCGCGCAGTGGCGAGTGCACGGCGGGCCACTGCCGGAAGCCCTGTTTGACGCGGTGATTGTCGCGACTTCAGCCTCAGAATCGGCCCGAGCCCTTGATAACACGGCGCAAGCAGCTCCTGATTCAATAGCCAATGAAATCCGGCACTGGACGCAGGCCTGCCGCGCCCTGCAGTTCGAATCCATCGCCACCGTCTATGCCTGGGGCCTGGGCGCCACCCTGCCCGAGCCGATGCTGAGCCTGCGCAGCCACGCGGCTGCCCCAGCCCAGTTTGTTTTTGACCGCGGCCAGCTGGGGGGCCCAAGCGGCCTGTTGGCCTTTGTGGTGAGCGCCAGCAGCGCCGGTACGGCCACCTTGCAGACGCAAGTGCTGCAGCAGGCCCAACAACAGCTCGGCCTGGCGCTGCAAGCGGTGCAAACCATTCAGGAAAAACGCGCCACCTTTGCCTGCACACCCGGGCTGCAACGCCCTGCCCTGCGCATCGCACCCGGCCTGCTCGCTTGTGGCGACTACGTGGCAGGCCCTTACCCGGCCACGCTGGAGGGCGCCGTGCGCAGCGGCATGGCGGCGGTGGCAGCGGCCGTGGCCTGACCGGCCGGCATTTATGATGCGGCGTCAAGCACCCACCATCCACACACCCGCCCCATGAAACCCGTCCTGAAAACTGCCGCCCTGCTGCTGACCGGGCTGATCGCAACAGCGGGCGCGCTCGGCGCCTGGTACATCCACACCAAGCAGCCGCAGCGCTCGGGCGCCATTGCCATGACCAGCCTGCAGGCCCCTGTCAGCGTGCGTTATGACGAGCGCGGCGTGCCGCACATCTGGGCCGAAAACGAAGCCGACCTCTACCGCACCCTGGGTTTCGTGCACGCGCAGGACCGCCTGTTTCAAATGGAGATGGTGCGCCGTCTGGCCCAAGGGGAGCTGGCCGAGGTGCTGGGGCCCAAACTGGTGGACGTGGACCGACTGTTTCGCACCCTGGGCATACGCGCCCACGCGCAGGACGCAGCGGCCAAAATGGACCTGCAAAGCCCCGCCAGCCGGGCCTTGCTGGCCTACCTGGACGGCATCAACCAATTTCAGGCCACCCACCCGGCCCCGCTTGAATTCGACTTGCTGAAAATTCCCAAGCGGCCCTTCACCGCGCAGGACACACTGGCCGTGTCGGGCTACCTGGCTTACAGCTTCGCCGCCGCGTTTCGCACCGAACCGGCCCTGAGCTACGTGCGCGACAAACTCGGCGCGCGCTATTTGGCCGTGTTTGACCTCGACTGGAACCCGCAAGGCGTGATCCAGCCCGGCGCGCCCGCCAACACCACGGCGGCCCTGAGCCCGCCCGACTGGCAGGCGCTCGCCCAGCTGTCCCAGCTCAGCGGGCAGGCGCTGGCTCTGGCCGGTGTGCCACCCTTCGAGGGCAGCAACGCCTGGGCGGTGTCCGGCAGCCGCACCGCCAGCGGCAAACCCCTGCTCGCGGGCGACCCCCACATCGGCTACTCGGCACCCTCGGTCTGGTACGAGGCCCATCTCGCCATGCCCGGTTTCGAGTTGTACGGCCACCACCAGGCCCTCACCCCGAGCGCGCTGCTGGGCCACAACCCGCAATTTGGCTGGAGCCTGACCATGTTCCAGAACGATGACTTGGATCTGATCGCCGAGAAAGTCAACCCGGAAAATCCGAACCAGGTCTGGTACCAGGGCCGTTGGGTCTTTCTGCAAAGCCGCGTTGAGACCATTCTGGTCAAGGGCGGCGAGCCGGTCAAACTGACCCTGCGCCGCTCACCGCACGGGCCCATCATCACCGACGCTTTCAAGGACAGTCTGGGCAAGACGCCGGTCGCCATGTGGTGGGCTTTTCTGGAAACCGAGAACCCGATTCTTGACGCCTTCTATGAGCTCAACCGCGCCAACACACTGGAGAAAGCACGCAACGCTGCCAGCAAAATCCACGCGCCCGGCCTGAACGTGGTGTGGGCCAGCGCCAGCGGCGACATCGGCTGGTGGGCGGCAGCCAAACTGCCGATCCGCCCCGATGGTGTCAACCCCAGCTTCATCCTGGATGGCAGCACCGCGGCGGCGGATAAATTGGGCTTTTACCGCTTCAGCGACAACCCGCATGAAGAAAACCCGCAGCGCGGCTACATCGTGTCGGCCAACCACCAACCCAAACCCAGCAGCGGCGTGCCGGTCGCGGGCTATTACAACCTGGCCGACCGCGCCCAGCGGCTGGACGACCATCTGCGTAACGACAAAGTGCGCTGGGACAGCAAGACCGCTCAGACCTTGCAGCTCGACACCCTGACCGGCTACGGGCCGCGTGTGCTGGCACCCCTGCTGCCGATTTTGAATTCCTTCATCACGGTGCCGGTCGAGCGAGCCATGCTGGAGAGCCTGGCTGGCTGGGACGGCAGCTACCAGCTCAACAGCATCACACCCACCGTCTTCAACCAGTTGCTCTATGAACTGACGCACGCCGCATTCGCCGATGAAATGGGCGAGGTGCAGTTCAAAAACCTGCTCGGCACGCGCGCGCTGGACTCGGCCCTGCCGCGGCTGGTTGCGGATGCCGACTCGCCCTGGTGGGATGACATCACCACCCCGGCGCATGAGGGGCGCGCTGACATCGTCAAAGTGGCCTGGCGCGCCACCATCGAGCACCTGCAAAAGACCCTGGGCAAAGACGCCACCAACTGGGGCTGGGGCAATGCCCACACCTTGACGCACAGCCACCCGCTGGCGGCACAAAAGCCGCTCAACTGGTTGTTCAACGTCGGCCCGTTCCCGGCCCCGGGCGGGCACGAGGTGCCCAACAACCTGTCCAGCCCGCTGGGCCCGGCACCTTGGGCCGTGAACTACGGTCCCTCGACCCGGCGCGTGATCGACTTTGCCGCGCCCGGCCAGTCCGTCGGCATCAACCCGGTTGGTCAAAGCGGCGTTCTGTTTGACGCGCATTACGCCGATCAGGCGCCGATCTTCATTGCCGGTGGCTACCTGTCGCAGCATCTCAGCGAAGCCGATGTCGCCGCCCATACCCGCAGCACCCTGACGCTCAGTCCGGCAGCGGCACCCGGCAACTGAGCGTTGCGCTGGCAACCGAAAGAACAGTTGCTACGCGATGCATGGGAAATTGATGGCAAAAACAACCTGATGCCCGGATTGAGCACGGGTTGACAGTGATTGTTTTGTCGCCTTTGCTTTTTTTGTTGCTTTTGTATTCCCCCCCTCTCCCCCAGCCCCTCTCCACCCCCGCCGGGGCGGAAAGGGGAGCTAACAGCCACATTTGGCCAACACTTTTAGGGTGGGAAAGAAGGAAATCAAACGCACGCTGACCTCAAAGTGGCGGCATGGCATTGACAGGCCGGTCACCGATGCAAATGGCGCACTGGCTGTCAGTTCAGGTTTGGCATCGATCGTTCAAATGACCGGATCGGCTGGTTCATGAGTTACCGCCCCTTCGAGGCCAGCGCGCATATGAGCGATTATTTCCCACCGTAAAAGACGCGGCCACATGAAGCTCCCCTCTTTCGCCCGACGGGGCGAGAGAGGGGTTGGGGGAGTGAGTGGGGAAAAAATAACTTTGACAAACAAAGCCGCAAAAGCCCAGCCGTCCCCAAATCAGCAATCAGCACTTCGCGCCCGAACCCTCGTTCGGCGATGGCCAGACGCCGCGCAATCAGGCGGTGGGCGACTGCCGCGACTGCGCCTTGGCTTCGCTGTAACCCGCGTACAGCTGCGCATAGACGGGACCGGGCTTGCCCTGGCCCACTGGCTTGCCGTCCAGCGTTGTCACCGGCAACACCTCTTTGGTCGCAGACGACAGCAGCAGTTCGTCGGCGTCCCTCACTTCTTCACGGCTCAGGCGACGCAGCTCAAAAGGAATACCGCGGGCACGGCAGATGTCTTCAATCAAGCGGTAACGAATGCCTTCGAGCACCAGGTTGTCTTTGGGCGTGCCCAGCACCTTGCCGCCTTTGACAACCCAGACGTTGCTGGCCGCCGCTTCACTTAAAAAGCCGTCGCGGAACATGATGGTCTCCGTCGCGCCGGCGTCAAAGCTGATCTGGCGCGCCAACACCGAGCCCAGCAGGCTGGTGCTTTTGATGTGGGCTTTTTCCCAGCGGAAGTCATCCGCCGTCACGCAGGCCACGCCCTGGCTGCGCATCGCCTCGCTAGGGAGCTTCATGGCATTGATCATGACGAACACGGTGGGCGTGATGTCGGTCGGCATGACATGGTCGCGCATGGCGACACCGCGGGTGATCTGGATGTAGATCAGTTGATCGATGTTTTGGACGCTAGCCCCCGTGGAATCGGCATGAGTAACTATTAATTTATGAGCAATTTCAGCCCACTGGGCAGGTGTCAACGGATTGGCAATACGCAACTCGGCCAGGCTGCGGTCGAGCCGCGCCATGTGCTGGGCAAAGCGGAACAACTGGCCGCCATACACCGGCACCACTTCATAGACGCCGTCGCCAAAAATGAAGCCACGGTCCATGACGCTGATCTTGGCATTGGGGAGTTCGGTGAACTCGCCGTTGAGGTAACAAGGCAGGGGGGGTAGAGTGTTCATGACTGAATTATCCATGGGCCGCAAGACCCTGTGGTTCCAGAGCGCGAGTGCTGAAGAAACTGCGCGAAAATGCGCCGATGTCTTTCTTCAAACTCTCCCCCTTCGCCCCCGAGCCCCCGTTCAGGCACGGCCAGGTGCCACGCACCGCCGTGCTGTACTGCAACCTCGGCACACCCGACACCCCCACCACACCTGATGTGCGGCGTTTTTTAAGTGAGTTTTTAAGCGACCCGCGCGTGGTTGAAATCCCGCGCCTGCTTTGGCTGCTGATCCTGCACGGCATCATCCTGCGTGTGCGCCCGGCCAAATCGGCCGCCAAATACGCCAGCGTCTGGCTGCCCGAAGGCTCGCCACTCAAGGTGTGGACCGAAAAGCAGGCCAAGCTGCTGCAAGGCTGGCTGGCCCAGCGCGGCCACCAGGTGCAGGTACGCTACGCCATGCGTTACGGCAGCACGTCGATCGCCGAACAACTCGATGCGCTCAAGGCCGCCGGTACCACCCGCGTGCTGATTCTGCCGGCCTACCCGCAATACTCCGCCACCACCACGGCCAGCCTGTTTGACGCGGTCTACGCCTGGGCCGGCCAGGTGCGCGCCATTCCCGAACTGCGCTTTGTCAACCATTACCACGACGACGCCCGCTACATTGCCGCGCTGACCATGAGCATTCAGCGTCACTGGAAAAGCCATGGCCGCCCGGATCAACTGGTGATGAGTTTTCACGGTGTGCCCGAACGGACCCTGCAACTGGGCGACCCCTACCACTGCGAGTGCCGCAAAACCGCGCGCCTGCTGGCCGAACAACTGGGATTGAGCCAAGAGCAGTTCAAGGTCACGTATCAATCGCGTCTGGGCCGCGCCAGGTGGTTGCAGCCCTACACCGAGCCGAGCCTGATCGCCATGGGCAAAGCAGGTGTCAAACGCGTCGACGTGGTGTGCCCGGCCTTCACCAGCGACTGCCTGGAAACACTGGAAGAAATCAACATGGAAGGCCGCGCCGCCTTCCTGCAGGCCGGCGGCAAAGAGTTTCATTTCATCCCCTGCCTGAATGACGACCCCGAGTGGATCACCGCACTGTGTGACATCACGCAGCAGCACCTGGCGGGCTGGCCAACACAGGCCGCGCCGGATGCGCCCCAGTTGGCAGCGTCACGCGCGGCGGCGCTGGCCTTGGGCGCCAAGCAGTAGGCCGGCGTCCTGCCAACCAGTCCGCTCACACGGGTGAGTAGCTATTATTTTAATAGCTACTTACCATTATTCAACGGGGGCTAGAGGCCAGTTTTATATAAATCATTCGAACGCAAGATGTGTCATCCGGGCCGTGAATCAGAAGCCTGATCAAACTCACTTGGCCGACTTTTTGCCGGCGTTCTTGTGCTTGGCGGGTTTGTCCGTCTTCTGGCGACCGACTGCGGCGTCCACCTGCGGCGTGTTGTCAAATTCGGCCTGCAGGCGTTCACACAGCGTGCGCAAGATTTTGATGCGCGCATAGTTTTTGTCATTCGCCTCCACCAGGGTCCAGGGCGCGTTGCCGGTGCTGGTGCGCTCCACCATGTCGCAAATCGCCTGCTGGTAGGCGTCCCATTTGTCGCGGTTGCGCCAGTCTTCCTCGGTGATCTTGAAGCGCTTGAATTCAACCTGCTCGCGCGCCTTGAAGCGTTCAAGTTGCTCCGCCTGGCTGATCTGCAGCCAGAACTTGACCACCACCACCCCGGCCTCGGCCATCTCATGCTCAAAGTCATTGATCTCGGTGTAAGCGCGCAGCCAGTCGTGTTCCGCGCAAAGGCCCTCCACCCGTTCCACCAGCACCCGGCCGTACCAGGTGCGGTCAAAAATGGTCGCATGGCCGTGGCGCGGCAGGTGGCGCCAAAAGCGCCACAGATGCGGTTGTGCCCGCTCTTCATCGGTCGGCGCTGCCACTGCAATCACCTGGTATTGGCGCGCGTCCAGGGCGCCTGCAATGCGCCGGATGGCTCCACCTTTGCCAGCGGCGTCTGCGCCTTCAAACGCGCAGACCAGCGAGCGGCCCTTGAAGCGCGGATCGCGCATCAGCTCGGCGAGGCGCCCCTGCCAGCGCGCCAGCTCGCGCTCATAAGGCTTGTCGGCCAACTGCAGGCCCAGATCAAGCTGCGAGAGCACATTGCGGCCGTCGGTATCGACCCGCACCATCGGCGCCACCGGTGACTCCTGAGGCTCAGTGTCAGCCAGGCGACTCTTCAACGCGGCCAGCAAGACCTGGCCTACCGTGAGAGAGCGGTAGCGGTCATCAGCCCCCTCCACCACCACCCAGGGTGCCCACGGCGTGTTGGTGATGCGCAGCAAATGGCCCGCCACGTCTTGCAGCTTATCGTAGGTCTTGAGGCGGTCCCAGTTCCATTGCGTCACGCGCCAGGCGGTATGCGGGTCGGCCTCCAGCGCCTTGAGCCGGTCTTTCTGCCCCTGCTTGGTCAAGTGAAACCAGAACTTGAGCACCAGCGCGCCTTCATTAACCAGCATGGCCTCAAAGCGGTTGATCTGCTCGGCCCGGGCATCAAGCTCTTTGAGGGAGATGTCACCCTGAATGCGTTCGCGTATCGGGTCCGAATACCAGGAACCGGCAAAGATGCCGATGCGGCCCTTGGGCGGCAGCTGGCGCCAGTAGCGCCACATCGGCGGGCGTTCGCGCTCCTCATCAGTGGGCTCGGAAAACGCCAGCGTGGCCATAAAGCGCGGGTCCATCCACTCGTACAGCACATTGATGGTTTCGCCTTTGCCGGCGCCGTCCTGGCCACTGATCAGCACCAGCACCGGAATCTTTTTGTCCGCGAACAAATCCACCTGCGCTTCGAGCAAGGCGGCGCGCAACAACGGCACCGCCTCGCGGTAGGCGGCTTTGCCAATCTTGTGGCCGATTTCTGCCGATTCAAACATCAAGCTGCTCCCGATGGCATGAGCAGCTGCGCCAGTTCAGCGAGGGTCATCAAATGGATGCCCTGCGCTTTGGCAAAGCGCTGTGCGCTGTCGCTCACGGGCGCCAGACTGATAAAGGTGCTGGCGCTGGCGCCCAGCGTCGCCTGGGCTGACGCCAGCTCCTGCAAGGGCTGCACGCCGGTGTTGGCCGCCTTCCAGCGCTTGCAGCTGAGCAGCGTGATGCGTGCGTCCTTGAGCAACTGAAGATCAGCCCCCGGGTGGCTGGGCCGCGTGACGACATAACCCTGGCGCTGAAAAGCCGCCTCGATCAGCGCAGAAAAGTCGCGCCACGACATCGCGGCAGCTTGCCCAAGCAGCTCGGCCACGCGCGCCGGCTTGGGCGCGTGCCGCTGGCGCCAGGCCGCCAACAGCGCGATGCCCAAAAAAGGCAGCGCACCCATCACGCCAAACGGCACATAGGCGGCAGGCAGCAGTGCGCCAGACGCCAACACAATCACGGCCACCACCAGCAGGCTGATCCACCACGGCGCGCGCAGCAGGATCGCAAACAGCGAGTTTTCGGATATCTTCAATTTCATGGGTTTCCCACTCAGTTCCTGCTGTTTTTCCGGTTGATCTGCAGAGCAGCGCAAGCCCGGCGCGAGCGCGCCTTCAGCGCAGACGGATCACCTGGTCAAAATCGCCTTTGCGAATCTCGACCAGCGCCTCCATCGCCTTCACCATGGCGGAGAAGCTGGCGTAGCCATGGTCTTTGGTGTCAAAAGTGGGGTCCAGCCGTTTGATCATGGGCCAGATCGCCCCCTTGTTGACCCAGGCATCACCCTGGGTCTCGGCCAGCAGGCGAATAGCGCGCTTGAAGATCTCGGCGGCGGCGTTCACCGGCTCGGGCGGCCCACTGGGCACCAGCGCATCCGAGGGCAAGCCATCCATGACGGCCGGCGTTTCCACCAGGTTTTCGTAGTAACGGAACTCATGGCAGCTCTTGGCCCAATGCCGGTTGGTCGATTTGCGTGCGCCCACACCAATCAGCGTGCGCCCGGCCGCCTTGATCTTTTGCGACACCGGCATGAAGTCGCTGTCGCCGCCCACGATCACGATGGTGCCGATATGGCCAAAGCGGCTGATGTCCTCCACCGCATCCAGGCAGAGCTTGATGTCGGCGCCGTTTTTGGCCGACGCACCGGGTGAAAACAACTGAATCAGTTCCACCGCACCCTGCAGCAGGGCATCGCGGTAACGGCCAAAATATTGCCAGTTGCAGTAGGCGCGGTTGATGGCAATCGGGCCGAAAGACGCCGCCAGCTCCACAATCGCCTGCACGTCCACCAGCGGCTCCTGCGCCTTGAAGCGCCCATCGGGCTTGTTGTAAGCCCCCTCACCGAAGCGCGCCTCGCACAGGCTGGCGTGCAGGTTCTCGAAGTCCCAATAAAGCGCGACCGACTTGTTTTCTTCTCTGTCACTTCTGCTCAAGATGTTTTCCTGGTGATGGCGGGTGGGCCGATGCTAACCGGCACCACATCTTGAGAGCAGACAGATCAGGGTTCGATGGCGTTTTGACGCATCAATTCTTCCGCGCGGGCTATTTCTTCGTCCGTCGGATGATCCACCATGACGGGCACATGGGCCTGGGTCAAAGTCTTGAGTGCGACACTGCCCAAGAAGGCGCGGGACAAGCCACCCCGCCCGTGCGAACCCATAAAGATCATGCCGCAGTGCTCGCGTTGGGCGAGCTCCACAATGGCTTGTGCCGTATTGCCATTGAATTCAATTCGCGTCTCCACTGGCACGCCCTGCTTGGCAGCCGCATCGGCCACCAGGCCCAGATACCTTTCTGCGACGGCTCGGCACTGCGTCTCGTAATCCGCCTCCGAAGGGTACTCAAAAGGAATACCACCGACATACACCGGGTACTGATAAACCGGTATCGAATTGAAGGCAACAATGCTCGCCTGCAGACGCTGTGCAAATTCCACCGCCTTGAGCGCCGCCGCCATCGACAGGGCGGAGCCATCGGTCGGAACCAGAATGGATTCGACTTTGGGACTGTCCCTTGTCAGCGTCACCACATTGCTGACAGCCATGATCTCTAATGCTCAAATTTGCGCAGCGCTTCCAGCGAGAGGATTTTGATTTCACGCCGTTCCACTGCAATGATGCCCAGATGATCCAGTGCCGAAAAGGCCCGGCTCACTGTCTCCAGCGTCACATTGAGGTGGTTGCCGATGTCGCGCCGCGTCATGGGCAAAGTGAAGCGATTGGGCGAGTAGCCCATGGTGTTGAAGCGTTCTGACTGGATGCGTAAAAACCGCGCCACGCGCGCTTCAGACTTGGTTGAATGGTAGGAGGAATAGGCCGACTGCTCCTGAACAATCTCGCGGCTGATGGCCCAATAGGCCATGCGCTCAATGTCGTTGCAGCTGCGCCCAGGTGAAAACAGCTCACTGGAGGGAATCTTGATCAGGTCGCAGTCGGTCAAGGCCGTCACCTCGCTCAGGTACTTGTTCTTGCAGACACCATCAAAACCCAGCAGGTCGCCCTTCATGGGGAAGGCCAGCACATGCTCGGCGCCATCCACATGGGTCATCGTTGTTTTTAGCGCGCCCAGGCGAACCACATAAAGCCCGTCAAACACCTGACCCATGCCCAACGCGGTCTGGCCCGCCTTGAGACGCCGCCGCCGGAACAGGCTGGTGTCATTGAGCCCCTGCAAATGACCATCAAAACGCAACAGGCTCAATACCTCAGAGAAGTCCGACCAGCGCTCGTCACTCTCCAGCTTGAGCGCAGGTTGATGGAAAGAGTGATCCCAGCGAGCCGCGCTCGGTAATGTTTGAACGTTCATCATATGGTTTTTCTCTCGTGCCGGAGGCCGCACCCGGTGGGCGCCTAAGCCAATCCCTGGAGGCAACTTTAGGCGGCACCTCGCATCTCGTCTGTAGGGAGATATAGACGCCTTGCGCGGGCAGCCATGGACAATTAAGGCAACGCGAGCACCAAATTCACTGCTGTTCCACTTTTCCTAGGGCCCCGTCCGTGGCGCGGCGGCTACGGTTGGTTGACTCGTCGGCATCGATCAGCTTATGGCGCACGGCCAGTCGCACCAGGCCCGGGACGTCGCGCACACCGAGCTTGGCCATCAGGCGACTGCGGTAGGTGGCGACCGTTTTGGGCGACAAATGCAGTTGAGTGCCAATTTGGGAGCTGGAAGCGCCCTTGACCACCATGATGATGATTTGTTGTTCACGCGGGGACAGCGTGCTTAACGGATCTTCGTCCTTGAGCGTAAACACCTGCAGCGCGAGGTCGGCCACTTCGGCACCCAGATGTTTCTTGCCACGCACCGCCGCGTCAACCGCGCTCAGCAGATCGCTGACCGCTGAGCCCTTGAGCACATAGCCGCTGGCGCCCATGCGCAAGGCCTCGGCCACCTGGCGCGGCTGCGCCGACATGGTCAGCACCACGCAGCGCGTCGGCAGGTGGCGCCGTTGCAGCTCAGCGAGCAACTCGAAACCCGAGCGCTCACCCAGATTCAGGTCGAGCAGCAGCACCTCGGGGCGCATGCGCAGCAAATCTGCCAGGGCTTCGGTCGGGTCGGCTGACTCACCCACCACCTTGTGACCCTTGGCCTCGAGCAGGGCGCGCAAGCCTTCGCGCATGATCTGGTGATCATCAACCAGGTAAACGCCGGTCATAGGGCACCCCATTCAGAATCAGAATCAGGCTCAGGCTGCCAATAAAAACTTACACATGTACCACGGCCTTCACCGGCGCCCACCGTCACCGTCGCACCAATCGCCTGCGCCCGCTCGTGCATACCGAATACCCCCAGGTGACCACTTGGAACAGCGGCGCCGGCCGGGATGCCGACCCCGTTATCAGACACCTGCAACTGCAATGACTGCTGCGTGCCCACCAGACGCACCGCGATGGCCGACGCGTTCGCGTGGCGCAAGGCGTTTTCAAGTGCCTCGCGGGCCACCATGAAGGCCGCATATTCAACCTCACCGGGCCAGCGCATCGGCTCAATCTCCGGCGGCACGTCAATCGAGAAGTCGATCTGGGGTTGGGTCAGCGAACGGTTGCGCAACTCATTGTCGAGCGCGGCGACGAGCCCCTGGTCCTCCAGCAAGGGGGGACGCAAATCAACCAGCACTTGCCTGACCTGCTGGATTGCATGGCCAACGAGCTTGCCCAGTTGCGCCTGTTGCCTCTGCACGGCGACCGGGGTATCTTTGGGTTGCACGGCCTGAATGGTTTCATGCGCCATGCGAACCGCGGCCAGTGTCTGGCCCAATTGGTCATGCAGCGTCTTGGCCAACTGCTTCACCAATGTTTTTTCCTGCGTCATGAGCCGTTGCGTCAGCTCCGAGAGTTGCGCCCTGGACTGCCGGAATTTGGCTTGCGAGCGGGCGCGCTCCGTGACATCACGCAGGCAGGCAATCAGCCGCCGCTCCTGGTGGACGATCACCTGTGAGAGTGTGCCTTCCAGGTCCAGTTCCTGGCCGTCGGCGCGCAAGCCTTTGACAACGCCCATGCCCATCATGTGGCTGGTCGCCCCGGAGTCGGCAAATGAGCGCAGCTGCTGCGGATGCTCGGCCCGATAGCGTTCAGGCAACAGCAGTGCCATGTTTTGACCCAGCATTCGCTCACGACTGTAACCAAAGATGCGCTCGGCGCCAGGGTTGAACACTTTGATCAAGCCTTCAACCGTGATGCTGATGATGGCATCGGTGGTCGAGTCCAGCACAGCAGCCAGTGTCTGGTGCTCCTCTTGCAGTTGCTGCTTGGCACGCTGCTGCGCCGTCAGATCGCGCACCAGCGCGAGGCGCGCCTGGATGCCGTCAAGTTCAACATATTCGGTCACCACCTCGACGTCAATCAGGTCACCATTGGCGAGCCGGTGCCGCCACAGTGTCTGGGTTACGGGCTCGCCACTCGCCAGTTGCAGGTGTTGCTGCGCTTGCGCCGCTTCGTCTGGCGGATGAAGGTCAAGCACGCTCAAGCCGACAAACGCCTGCTTGCTGTACCCATACTGCGCCAGGGCGGCGTCGTTGACGGCCAGCATGCCCAGTGTTTGCACGTCATAAACCCACATCGGCAGCGGACTTTTCTCAAACAGCAGCCGATAGCCAATATCGAGCTTGCGCGCGGTGTCTTCAGAAAGAGGTGTCTCCATGCGCGGCTTCAGTCAGGGTAGAGGTGGTGGACGACGATCATGCTGCTTCAAGGTCATAGCCATGGGAATTACCTCAATGAACACGAAATACTTATAAGTTACTACATGCAACAGCGTATAGCTTAAACGACCCGGCTGCGGGGCTGTGCATTAATTTCCGCTGGCTTGCGAGTTATCAAATCATCAGCCCTTGGCATGCGTAACCTTGATTTGTTGCGGTCCCGCAGGCCCATGCCAGAGCGAGCGCGACGCACATTCCGTGTGCCAACTCTCCAATGAAAGGAACCATCATGGCCAGCTTACGTTTGTTTGATCCCGCCCTCACCGATCCTTTTGAGACCATGTTCAGGCGCTTCGCGGCGCCCATGCGCACCGACAGAACGCTGGACGATCTGGACATCCGGGTTGATGTGGTCGAGAAGGACGGCATGTACAAGGTTCGCGCCGACCTGCCCGGCGTGAAAAAAGAAGACATCAATGTCCGCATCGACGGCAACCTGGTGCAAATTGACGCCGAGACCAAGGGTGAAAAAGAATTCAAGGGCGAGGGCGGAAAAGTGCTGCGCAGCGAGCGCTACTACGGCTCCGTCTCCCGCTCCTTCACCCTGGCGCAAGACGTGGACGAAAGCAAGGCCGTCGCCAAGTACGAAGACGGCGTGTTGTCCCTGGATCTACCCAAAAAGGCGACCACGGAAGCCAAGAAACTGACCGTCCAATAAACGAATCGGGGGCAGACCACGTTTTCTCGTGGCCTGTCTTTTCTCGGCGCTCTTGTTCCACTGATTGCCGCGTGATTCGCCGTTCTGGCGTTGACGCCAACGCGGCAAGTCATGGCTGCCCCATCGTCCTCGCAGCAGCGGTCGATCACGGCAAGGCTGATCTGATACGCTCAGCCGAATGCCTGCTCGACCCGCCACCCCTGTCGCTGCCGCCATGCCGCCCGGCCTGGTCATTTTGCTGCTCTCTTTGCTGCTGGGGCTACAGCCCATCACCACCGATTTGTACCTGCCCGCACTGCCGGCGTTGACCGCCGGTTTTGGCGCGCCGATGGCGCAGGCGCAACTCACGCTCTCCGCCTTGCTGTTGGCCTTTGGCCTGTCACAACTGGTCTGGGGGTCGCTGTCGGACCGCTTTGGCCGGCGCCCGATTCTGCTGTGGGGCATGGCGGGCTATGTGCTGGCGTCGATTGCCAGCACACTCGCACCCAGCATGGTCATGCTGATTGTCTGGCGCACGGTGCAAGGCGCGGCCATGGGCGCGGGCGTGATGTGCGCGCGCGCCATCGTGCGTGACCTGTACACGCCCCTGCAGGGCGCCCGCGTGATGTCCAAGGGCTTGAGTGGCCTGGGCGTCATTGCCTGCCTGAGCGCGCCACTCGGTGGCCTGCTGGCAGGCTGGTTCAACTGGCGCGTGGCGTTGCTCGCGCTGGCCGTTTTTGGCGCCGTCTGCCTGGCGCTGATTGCCTGGCGTTTTAGCGAGACTTTGGCTCAGAAAAATCGACAGGCACTGCACGCCGCCATCCTGGCTCGCACCTGGATGACCATCGTGCGCAACCCGACTTTTGTCGCGTTCTCGGCGCTGTCAGCGGCGTCCTATGGCGGTTTGTTCACGTTTCTGGCGGCATCGTCGTTTGTCTTTATTCAGGTGCTAGGCTGGCGCACCAGCACCTACGGGCTGCTGATGTTCTCCAATGCGCTGGCGTATCTGCTGGGCACTTTTTTGTGCCGCTACTGGCTGGCGCGTTTTGGGGTCCGGCGCTCCGTGGCGCTGGCCGGCGCCCTGTCGCTCAGCGGGGGCACTTTGATGGGCGTGATGGCGCTGACCGGGCTGCACAACGGCTGGGCCCTCATGCTGCCGCAGTACCTGTTCATGCTCGGCCACGGCGTGCACCAGCCGTGCAGCCAGAGCGGCGCGGTGGGGCCGTTCCCGCAGGCCGCCGGTGCCGCATCCGCCTTGAACGGTTTCTTGATGATGATCACCGCCTTTGCCATGGGCGGCTGGCTCGGCACCCACATGGATGGCACGGTGCGGCCACTGGCCTTGGGTGTGTGGTTCTGGAGCGTATTGATCGCGTTGGCGGCATGGACGCTGGTGCAACGACAAGGCCAACATGATGAACACTGAACGCCCGGCAGGCCCTCTTCGCCCGCCGCACCCGCCGCACCCGCCTCGCTACCTGGCGCTGGCGGGCCCCACCGCCTCCGGCAAAACCGCTGCCGCACTGGCCATCGCGCGTGTGCATGAGGTCGAGATCATCAGCGTCGACTCGGCACTGGTCTACCGCGGCATGGACATCGGCACGGCCAAGCCCAGCGCAGCAGAACTGGCCGCGGTGCCGCACCACCTGATCGACATTCGCGACCCGCTGCAGGCCTACAGCGCCGCCGAGTTTGTGGCCGACGCGCAGGCCCTCATCGCCGCCATCACGGCGCGCGGCAGACTGCCGCTGCTGGTGGGCGGCACCATGCTGTACTTCAAGGCGCTGCTGGAAGGGCTCGACCCCATGCCCAAAGCCGACCCAGCCACGCGTGCACTGATCGCCACAGAGGCAGCCGAACAAGGCTGGCCCGCGCTGCACGCCGCGCTGGCCGAAGTGGACCCGGTGAGCGCCAAGCGCCTGCACCCGGCGGACTCACAACGCATTGCCCGGGCGCTGGAGGTTTACCGGCTCTCGGGGCAGCCGCTGTCGTCCTTTCAGACTACTAAATTAATAGCAACCAACGAAGGTGTGACGGGGGCTAGAGGCCAAAAATGTTTAAATATTCCTGAAAATGACAGGTGCCTGATTTCACTCGAACCGCAAAACCGCGCCTGGCTGCACCAGCGCATTGCCGAGCGCTTTGATGCCATGCTGGCGGCCGGTTTTATAGACGAGGTGCGAGCCCTGCGCGCACGCGGCGACCTGCAGGCCGATTTACCCGCCATGCGCTGCGTCGGTTACCGGCAAGCCTGGCAGGCGCTCGATGGCTTGTGGCCGATGAGCGAGCTGCGCGACAAGGGCATCTGTGCCACGCGCCAGCTCGCCAAGCGCCAGCTGACCTGGCTGCGCTCCATGCCGGAGCGCCGCGTGGTGGCCTGTGACGCGCCCGATGCGCTGGATCAGGTGCTGGCGCTGGCGCGCGACTTTGTGAATGCAGGGAACAAGCTGCAAGGTCAACCATGAGTCTGGTGGTCTCCAATTTAAGCAAGCACTACGGCGCGGTGCCGGTATTTGCCAATGTGTCCTTGAGCGTGCCCGACGGCGAGTTTGTGGCGATCGTGGGGGAGTCCGGCGTTGGCAAGTCCACCCTGCTCAACTGTCTGGCCGGGCTGGACCAGTGGGACAGCGGCTCGGTCGTTCTCGATGGCCTTGATCTGGGGCAGTTGAACGACGACCAGCTGGCGCGCCTGCGGCGTGAAAAAATCGGTTTTGTATTCCAGGCCTTTCACGTGCTGCCGCACCTGGATGTGGCGCAAAACGTGGCGCTGCCCTTGATGCTGCTGGGCCAGCACGATGATGCCCGGGTGCAGGCCATGCTGGCAGCGGTGGGCCTGGGCGGCCTGGGCGCGCGCCTGCCGCAGCAGCTCAGTGGCGGCCAGTTGCAGCGCGTGGCCATTGCCCGCGCCCTGGTGCACCGGCCAAAACTGCTGCTGGCCGACGAGCCCACCGGCAACCTGGACCCCAGCACGGCCGCAAAAGTGATGGACGCCCTGATTGAGCAGGCCCGCCAACAACACGCCTCGCTGGTGCTGGTCACCCATTCACAAGCCGCCGCCACCCGCGCCGACCGGGTGCTGCGGCTCGCTGCGGATGGTCTGTTCACGCCCGGCTGATCCCTGCCGCGCAGGCTTCAACGGGCGTACTCGTCCAGACCCACCACCCCTATTTTTTGCAGGCCCATCTGCTGCGCGGCCGTCAGCACCGCGGCCACGGTGTCGTACTTGGCGCTACGGTGCGCCCGGATGTGAATCTCGGGCTGCTCGCTCAGTTGTGCTGCAGCCTGCAGGCGCTGGTCCAGCTCGACGCGGCCGGCCACAGGCTGACCGTTCCATAGCAACTGGTTCTGGGCGTTGACCTCGATCTTGACCACCAGCGGTTCGGTTGGCATGGACAGTGGCGCGCCGGCCGGCATTTCCATATTGACCGAGTGCAGTTGGATCGGGATGGTGATGATGAGCATCACCAGCAGCACCAGCAACACGTCGATCAGCGGCGTGATGTTCATCCCCGAAGCGACATCGAGTTCTGTCGGGTCCGACGCCTCGTCAAAATCAATGGCCATGAGGCGGCTCCGTCACAAAGCCAATGCGCGTGATGCCGGCCTGCTGGCAGGCATACAGCACCCGCGCCACGGCCTCAAAGTCGGAGCGGGCGTCGCCCCGAATGTGCACCTCGGGCTGCGGGGTTTGCCGGGCCATTGGCGTGAGCTTGTCTTGCAGGCTTTGCGCGTCAGTCAGCCGGGCATCAAACCAGTAGGTGCCGCCACGGGCATCGACCGAGATCACGACGGTTTGCGGCTGGCTCTGCTGCAACTGGTTCGCCTCCCGGGGCAAGCGCACGGCCACCGAGGTGTTGATGACCGGAATGGTGATCAGAAAAATAATCAGCAGCACCAGCATCACATCCACCAATGGCGTGGTGTTGATCTCGGACAGCACGGCGTCGTCCTCGCCCTCCTCCCGGTAGGTGATCGCCATGACTCAGGCCGCCTGGCTGGCAGCGCCGGCGCGCTGGCTTTTGTCGATTTCAACCAGCAGCAGGGTGTGCAACTCGGAGCCAAAACCCTTGACCGCGTGCAGCGTGACCCGGTTGCGCCGCACCAGCCAGTTGTAGCCCAGCACCGCCGGCACCGCCACGGCCAAACCCAGCGCCGTCATGATGAGCGCCTCACCCACCGGTCCGGCAACTTTTTCGATCGATGCCTGGCCCGAAACGCCGATCGTCACCAGCGCGTTGTAAATGCCCCAGACGGTGCCGAACAGCCCAACAAATGGCGCCGTCGACCCGATGGTGGCCAGCACCGACAGCCCTTCCTGGCTGCGCATCTGCAGCGTCGCCACCGAGCGCACGATGTCCTGACTGAGCCAGCTGTTCATGTCAACCTGGCCGGCCAAGCTGTAGTAGCGGCGTGCAGCCTCCAGCGCCGACTCGGCGATGAAGCGAAACGGGCTGGCCTTGTCCAGGCCTTCGACGCGCTTGTTCAAGGCGTCCGCAACGGCAAAGGCTTTCTTTGCTGCTTTCGCCTGCGCGCTCAAGCGGCCCTGCGCCAGCAGCTTGGCGATGATGAAGTACCAGCTGAGCAAGGACATGAGCGCCAGCAGCAGCAGCGTCGTGCGGGCCACCAGATCCCCTTGTTGCCACACTGAGCGCATGCCGTAAGGATTGGCCAAAGACTCGCTGGCGGGCGGGGTGAGCAGCGGTGTGGCCATGGGGGGCACCGCCATGGCGGGCGAGGCGGCGGCCATGGGCGTTTCACCGGCGGCGACGGGCACTGCGGGTGCCGCGACGGGCTGCGCCTGGACCAGACCCACGGCGGCGAATGCCAGCATGAAGGAGAGCAACCAGACCGGGGCGCGTCGGGTCATGAGAAATTTTGGGGTCATGGTGGCTTCCTGGGTTTCTTGAAAAAATGGGTGAAAAAAGTGACAGGTCTTGTGGCGCCGGTGCGGGCTGCTATCTGCACTTGTCGCGCGCGGCCGCGAGCGGGAGGGTGATGAGGTTGATCAAGCTGCCACCGGCGTTGGCTGCCAAGCAATCGGGTTTTTCCGCCGCCGACACACCCTCGGCCAATCGGTCGCGCCGCTGGCCACCGTTGAGCTGCTCGTTGGCCAGCTCGGCCAGACTGCGTTGCCGCGACGGGTTGTACATGTGCGGGTACAGGCCCAATGGCGGCTTGGCAGCAGCCGGCGCCGCTTGCGCCCCACCGGCTCCCGTGGGCGGTGGCGCCAAGGGCACATGTTCTGCCGGAGTAATGGCAGCAGGCCGAGCCGGTGCGGCAGTTGGTGCAGGGGCGGCTGAAGGGACCGCAACGGCCGCTGGTGCTGGTGCTGGTGCTGGTGCTGGTGCTGGTGCTGGTGCTGGTGCTGGCGTTGGCGTTGGCGTTGGTGCTGGCGTTGGCTCAGGTGCTGGTGCTGGTGCAGGGACTGGCTCGACAGCAGGTGCGGGTGCCGGCACCGGCTCCGGCAGGGGCTCGGGGAGAACTGGCGACTCTGCTTTCGGCGGCTCCGGTAATGGAATCGGTGGCGCGGGCAGAGGCGGCGGCTTGACAGTCGGGGGTGGTGGCTCCAGCAGTTTGTCTGGCGGCAGTTCGATGGCCTTGGGGACGGCTGCAACCGGTTCGGGCGCGGCCTTGGGCGTGAGCACCGGCGTCCGCATTGGTACGGTGATACGGGTCGGCGCAGGCGTCGGCGTTGGCGGCTTTTCCCGCAGCAAGGTGATGGGCGCGAGGTACTGCACCACGTTGCGCACCGTGTGCATGACCGGTGTCGACTGCAGCACCAGCCACAGCAGCGCGACGTGCAAAACCCCTGCCGTCACCACGGCGGGCATGGACAAGCGAGGCCGGGGCAACTGACGCTCCGCCAGTGGGTTAACCAAGCTCACGGCGATGACTGCAGGATTGGACAATCGATCATGACGACTATCTTACTTGGAGCCGCGTCGGCCACCGCCGCGGCGCAGACCCTGTGTCGGCGCACACCGCCGCAAATCTTGAGTCCGAAAGGCGATTGGCTCAACAAATTGCGTGCGCGTCCATGGCGCTAGCGCATGGCTGTGAATAATGGGGGCTTTTCATCCCGACTGGATAACCGTGCCTCAACTCTGCAATCCTTTCACCTTACGTGTCTATTGGGAGGACACCGACGCCGGCGGCGTGGTCTTTTATGCCAATTACCTCAAATTTTTCGAACGTGCGCGCACGGAATGGCTGCGTTCCCTGGGCGTGGAGCAAAGCGCTTTGCAGGCGCAGACGGGCGCCATTTTTGTGGTGGCTGATGTGCAATTGCGCTACCTGGCTTCGGCCAGACTGGACGACCTGATCCAGGTCTCGGTCAAGGTGGTGGCGCAGGGGCAGGCGTCCATGCAACTGGAGCAACAGGCCTGGCGCGGTGACACCCTGCTGGCGCAGGGGCTGATCCGCGTGGGCTGCGTCGATGCTGCCAGTCTGCGCCCCCGGCGCATGCCAGAGCAAGTGTTGATGGCCTTGGGTGCTCAGCCTTGACGCGACAAGCGGCAGCACGCTCATTGGAGCCCGGCTCCTTCCAGGTCACTTACTTTCGAAGCTGGCGTTCGCGCTTGCCCTCACTGTCGATGGCGGCCACCAGCAGCCCCAATTCCTGCGCCAGGACGTCGAGCACATCGTCGAGCGTGACCACACCCAGCAGTTCGTCCTGAGTGCCGACCACCGGAATGCGCCGCACACCCTTGCGGCGCATGGTGTGCATCAGGTCAATCAGCGAGTCGTCCTCGCGCGCGGTCACCAGGTCGGTGGCCATCACGTCTTCCACCCGCAGCGTGGCAGGATCAAGGTCGGAGGCGACGACCGCGGTGACGATATCGCGGTCAGTCAGCAAACCCACCACGATGCGCTTGCCCTCCACTTCATCCACCACGACCAGGCAGCCGACATGGTTCTCCCGCATCAAGCGGGCGGCGCCGGGCAAGGTCGTGGCCTTGAACGCGACGCTCACGTTGCGGGTGCAAATCTCGCCGGTGGTTAAACGTTGACCCATTTTTTTCTCCTTGTTTTGCCGCGTATGGCAAATGGCTGGATGGACAGGACGTCCATCAGCAGGAATCGATTCTGGAAGCAGACCAAGCCCGAGCGCTTGAGCTTTGTCAAGCAGAAGACCACAAAGCCGAGCCGCCACTGAACCCTAGAATGAAACCGGAAATGAAACCCGAAGTCAGACCGGACTGAAGCAATCCGGGCTTGGCCTCATCTATTGACGTTATTGATGTTCGACCTTCTGAAAACCTTCTCCTGGCAGGAGCTGATCCAGCATCCGTGGCGCAACGCCGCTGCCGTGGTGGCGGTGATGCTGGGGGTGGCGCTGGCGTTTTCGGTGCAGTTGATCAACGCGTCGGCACTGGACGAGTTCTCGCAGGCGGTGCGCTCCGTCAACGGCCAGCCCGACCTGGAGCTGCGCAGTGTGCGAGGCAGTTTTGACGAGGCGGTATTTGCCCGCGTGGCGCGTCACCCCCAAGTCCGGCTCGCCAGCCCGGTGCTGGAACTGGGCAGCTACACCCAGGCGCCGGACGGGCACCGCGCGGCCGTGCGCGTGGTCGGGATCGACGCGCTGGTGGTGCCGTTTGTGGCGCCTGACCTGATGCCGCGGCCGCTGGCTGCTGTCGACCGGCTGGCGCTGTTTGCGCCCGACACCGTGTTTTTGAACGCGGCGGCGCAAAAGAATGCGCAGGGCTCGGTGCTGCGGCTGCAGAGTGGCCTGCAAATGCACGCGGTCACGGTGGCCGGGAGCGTGCGTGCCGGCGGCGCGGCGCTGGCGGTGATGGACATTGGCGCGGCGCAAGAGCTGTTTGGCAAGCAGGGGCAGCTCACCCGCATTGACCTGAGGCTGCAAACGGGCGTCGACGCCGGCGCTTTCATGCGCGAGCTGCAAAGCGCGCCGGACTGGCCACCCGGACTGAGCTTGAGCCCGCCCGGCGACGCGCAGACACAAGCCCAGGATCTGTCGCGCGCCTACCGCGTCAACCTCAGCGTGCTGGCGCTGATTGCCCTGTTCACCGGGGCATTTCTGGTGTTTTCGGTGCTGTCTTTGAGCGTGGCCAAGCGTGCGCAGCAGTTTGCCTTGCTGGCGGTGCTGGGCCTGAGTGCGCGCAAGCGGCTGGCGCTGGTGCTGTGGGAGTCGCTGGCGCTGGGGGTGATTGGCAGCGCGGCCGGTATTGCATTGGGCACGGCCTTGGCCGCGCTGGCGCTGCGTCTGCTCGGCGGTGATCTGGGTGGCGGCTTTTTTTCCGGGGTCTCACCCCAGCTGCAGTGGAGCGGCTGGGCCGCCCTGGGCTACGGCGTCCTGGGGCTGGTGGCAGCCTTGGTGGGCGGCTGGTGGCCGGCGCGGCGGGCGCAGGGCCTGCCCCCGGCACAAACGCTCAAAGGGCTCGAAGGCGCGCAGGGAATCCGCCACAGTCACTGGATCAGTATCGTTTTAATAGCTACTAGCGCCCTGTTGACGAGGGCTCCAGCCTTTTTTGGCATACCACTGGCGGCTTACGTGTCGGTCGGCTTGCTGCTGGTGGGCGGCATCACCGCGCTGCCCTGGCTGATTGGCGTGCTGCTGGACCGGCTGGCGCCGCGGGTGGCGCGGCACACCTTGCCACTGCTGGCGGTGGAGCGGGCGCGCCGGCAACGCGAGTCGGCGGCGGTGGCCGTGAGCGGCGTGGTGGCCTCGCTCAGCCTGGCCGTGGCGCTGACGGTGATGGTGGCAAGTTTTCGAGAATCGGTGACCGTGTGGCTGGACCGCGTGCTGCCAGCCGACCTGTATGTGCGCAGTTCCAGGTCCTTGAGCGCCAGTGACACGGTGTACTTCACGCCTGAATTTGTGCGGGCTGCGGGCCAGTTGCCGGGGGTGCAAAAGGTGCAGACCCAACGCCTGGTGTCGCTCAAGCTGGACCCGGCGCAGCCGCCGGTGGCGCTGATCGCCCGCGACCTGCTTGAGCCGGCGCGCAGCCTGCCGCTGGTGGGTGATGCGCTGGCGGTGCCGCCAGGGCAGATTGGCATCTATGTGAGCGAAGCGATGGTGGACCTGCATGGCGCCCGCGTAGGCACGGTGTTTGCCCCGCTTTCAGCATCATTTAGGGCTCTAGCCCCCGTCGATAGGTCGCAGGCAGCTAGTTTTTTCGTAGCAGGTGTGTGGCGTGACTACGCCCGCCAAAGCGGCGCCATCGCGATGGACCAGCGCGTGTTCGAACGCCTCACCGGCGACCAGCGCGCCAACGACCTGGCGCTGTGGCTCAACAACCCGGGCGAGGCCGAGGCGGTGCAGCAGGCGGTGCGGGCGCTGGCCGATCGGGGCCTTGGGGTGGCTCATGGCGAAGAGGCTGCTGCCGCTGCTGGCAGCCAGGGCAACGCCAGCGAGTTGCTCGAATTTGGCACCGCCAGCCAGATTCGAGTCACCTCGCTGCGCATCTTTGACCGCAGTTTTGCGGTGACCTACTGGCTGCAAGCGGTGGCGATTGCGATTGGCTTGTTTGGTGTGGCGGCCAGCTTCAGCGCCCAGGTGTTGTCGCGGCGCAAAGAGTTCGGCCTGCTGGCGCACCTTGGCTTGAGCCGCCGCCAGATTCTGCAATTGGTCGCCCTGGAGGGCGGCGCCTGGACCAGCGTGGGCGCCATCGCCGGGCTCGGCTTGGGGCTGGCAGTGTCGGTGGTGCTGGTGCATGTGGTGAACCCGCAAAGCTTTCACTGGACCATGGAACTGATGCTGCCGTGGGGCCGCCTGCTCCTGCTGTGCCTGGCCGTGGTGCTGGCGGGCACCATCACCGCCTGGCTGGCCGGCCGTGCGGCGGCGGGCAAGAACGCGGTGCTGGCGGTGAAGGAAGACTGGTGAAGCGGCGCAAGAGAAGAATACGTGCCACCGGCGTCAACCCAAAAAAACTATCCATAGGATAGCTAGTCAGGCAGGCTTCACGGGGGCTAGCGGCCTGAAATGCAGATGGTCTTGCGCCTTGATGACACGCCGAGATTATTCGACCCCGAAGAACCGGTAGCGGTTCTTGCCTGCCAGCTTGGCCTGGTACATGGCCTGATCGGCCTGGCGCAGCAACTGATCGGCGTCCAGTTCCTGCACCTGCGGATAGAAGGTCACGCCCAGACTGCCTGAAACCTGCAGCGTGTGCCCCCCAAATTGCGCCGGCTGGGCGATGGCGGCCAGCAGGCGGTGCAGCATCGGCTTGCAGGCCGCCTCGTCTGCCAGATCGAACATCACGGCGACAAACTCGTCGCCGCCCAAGCGGGCCAGGGTGTCCCCTTCGCGCAGGGCTTGCTTCATGCGGGTCGCCACCGTCATCAGCAGGTGGTCGCCCGCTTCATGTCCATGGCTGTCGTTGATCAGCTTGAAACCGTCCAGGTCAACAAAAGCCAGCGCCAGCATTTGTCCGCGCCGCTGCACCTGCACCATGCCCTGGTGCAGGCGATCGGCCAGCAACAGGCGGTTGGGCAGGTCGGTCAGTGCATCAAAGTGGGCCAGGTGCTGGAGTTGCTGCTGGTGCGCCTTGAGCGCGGTGTTGTCGGAAAACAGCGAGACGTACTGCCGGGTCTGGCCCTGGGCATCGCGCACCGCGCTGATGTTTTGCAGATGGGCATAGACCTCGCCACTTTTGCGCCGGTTCCAGACTTCACCATACCAGCACCCCTCTTCCTGCAGATCACGCCACATGGCGGCGTAAAAGGCCTGGCTCTGCCGACCGGAGCTCAAAAGATGCGGGTTGCGGCCCAACACCTCGTCACGCTCGTAGCCGGTGATGCGACTGAAAGACTGGTTCACGTCGATGATCAGACCCTGCGCATCGGTGATCATGATGCCTTCGAGTGCATGGGTGAAAACGCTGGCGGCGAGTTGAAGTTTTTCCTCTGCTTGCTTGTGCACGGTGATGTCGGTATGGATGCCAATCATGCGCAAGGGTTTGCCCGCATCACTGCGGCTGACCACCATGCCACGGTCGAGAATCCACTTGTAGCTGCCGTCCTTGCAGCGCATGCGGTATTGGGCGGCATACACCGGGCTCTGTCCGTCAAGGTGGGATTGCAGCGCCATCAGGCTCCCGGCCTTGTCATCTGGGTGAACGCGCGTCTCCCACTCCTGCAAGCGTTGATCCATCTCATCAACCGTCAGACCGAGCATTTGTTTGTATTGCGCGCTGAAGTAGACGCTCCCGTCGGCCACGTTCCAGTCCCACAGGCCGTCCCCCGAGCCTTCAATGGCAAATTTCCAGCGGAATTCACTTTCTCTGAGCCGTTTCTTTTGCAACAGCACCAAACGATACTGTTCCGTCAGCCTGCGCCGCGTCATGAATAAGCGTGTGCCTTGCCACACGATCAGGGCCAGGGCCGCCAGACCACCCAGCGCCATCCACCCATAGTGGGACCAGACCGCCAGACCGGCACTGATCAGGCCGGCCATCAACAAAGCGTTGCGGATGAAGGGACTCCAAAGATTCCAGTGAATCGCGTGCTTCATGGTGAGATGCCAACGACCCATGGCTGAGGCAACTTGGCAAATTAATGGGTTAGGCGCCACCCTCTTATTGCGCGCTTACAAAAAGATACAACTAGCTTGGCCCGATTATGCGCCGCCGCCCTGGCGGATCAAGCAAAAAACGCCGCACAAGCTTGAACAACGATGGACGGGGCGATTTTTCTGCGTCGACGCAAGTTCAGTTCCGCTACATGCTCATGATTTTGGTGAATAGATCATCCCGGCTTATGGAAAACCATGCCATTTTTCGCAGTTCACAGACCGTAGAATGAAATCTCTGTTCATTTTTACCTCGCCGTGGCCAGTCTGCGGCTTTTTTTAGGATTTGCTCATGAAAAAACTCCTCCTGGCTATCGCCATTGGATCGCTCTGCGCTGTCTCGTTTGCCCAAGGCAAAGACCTCAAGGTCGCCATCGACCCGACTTACGAGCCCTTCACGTTCAAGACCGCCGACGGCAAGCCGACCGGCTTCGACGTCGACATCGCCAATGCGCTGTGCGAGCAGGTCAAGCGCAAATGTGTGTTCGTCGAGCAAGTCTGGGACAGCATGATTCCGGGCCTGCAGGCCAAGAAATACGATGTCATCATCAGCTCGATGTCGATCACCGCTGACCGGCTCAAGGTGATTGATTTCACCAACAAGTACTACAACACACCGAGCCGCATCGTGGTGAAGAAAGACGTCAAGTTCGATGGCCCGGCTTCGCTCAAGGGCAAAAAGCTCGGCGTTCTCAAGGGCAGCACGCAAGAAAAATACGCCATGGGCGAACTCAAGACCGTGGGTGTGGAAGTGGTCCCCTACGAAGCGCAGGACCAGGTTTACCTGGACATCAAGTCCGGTCGTCTGGACGGCACCGTGGCCGACTTTGTGGAAGTCACCGGTGGCTTCCTGAGCAAGCCCGAAGGGAAAGACTACAACCTGGTCGGCCCAGAGCTCTACACTGAAAAATACTTTGGTACTGGCGTCGGCATCGGCCTGCGCAAGGGTGAAACAGCGCTCAAAAACGAATTGAATGCCGCCATCAAGACGATCCGTGCCAATGGCACTTACAAGAAAATCAACGACAAATACTTCAAGTTTGACGTTTACGGCAAGTAAAGCCACCAGCGACCAACCCCACCGATGAGTTCCTCCTACTACTCCTCCATCTTGTATGGTGCTGTACTCACGGTGGGTGTGTCCCTTGCAGCCCTGCTGGTAGCGATTATTTTGGGCCTGGCAGGCGCGGGCGCCAAACTCTCGGGGCGTCCCATTCTGGTGGCGCTGGCCACGCTCTATACCACCATCATCCGGGGTATCCCGGAGCTGGTGCTGATGCTGCTGGTGTTTTATGGCGGCACCATCGGCCTGAACAATTTGTTTGAGGCCATGGGCAGCGAAACCACGGTGGACATCAACCCGTTTTTTGCCGGTGTGCTGACCATCGGCTTCATCTACGGCGCCTACATGACCGAGACTTTTCGAGGCGCCATTCTGGCCATTCCCAAAGGCCAGGCAGAAGCCGCCTGGGCTTTTGGCATGGGCCGCACGCAAACCTTCATGCGCATCACCGCGCCGCAAATGGTGCGCTACGCACTGCCCGGCTTCACCAATAACTGGCTGGTGCTGATCAAGGCCACCGCCTTGGTGAGTTTGATTGGCTTGCAGGAAATGACCTATCTGGCCAAGCAGGCCAGCGCGGCCACGCGCTCACCGTTTGCCTACTTTTTATTCACCGCCGCACTGTTTTTGATCTACACCACGGTGTCGCTCATGGTGCTGCGCCGACTCAACGCCCGCTACAGCCTGGGTACCAAACGAGTGCAGCTGTAATGAATTTCGCCGTCATCTTCGAGCCGCAAAACCTGGCGCTCTATGGCACCGGCCTCCTGACCACCTTGGCCCTGCTGTTTTCGTCACTGGCGGTGGGCGCCGTGCTGGCGCTGCTGTGTGCGCTGGCCCTGACCGGCCCGTGGGCGCCGCTGCGCTGGGTGGTGGGCGCCTATACCTATGTGATGCGGGGCACGCCGCTCTTGATTCAGGTCTACCTGATCTATTACGGCCTGGGTCAACTGGAGTGGATTCAGGCACGCTGGGACACGGTGTGGCCGTGGACGCATTTCAAGGAACCTTTTTTTTGCGCCTTGCTGGCCTTCAGTCTGAACACCGCGGGTTACACCGCCGAGATGCTGGCCGGCGCCATCCGGGAGACGGCCGCGGGCGAGATTGAAGCCGCGCAGGCTTATGGCATGAGCCGCTTCAAGGTGATGCTGCACATTGTGCTGCCCAGCGCCATGCGGCGCACGCTGCCGGCTTACAGCAACGAGGTGGTGATGATGCTGCAAGCCACCAGCCTGGCCAGCGCGGTGCCCGCCATGCTGGACGTGACAGCGGCGGCGAGTCGCATCTACTCGGACTACTACCTGCCGTTCGAAGCCTATCTGGCCGCTGCGGCGATCTACCTCGTCGCCTCTTTTTGCCTGATCGGTTTCTTCAGGTTCAGCGAAGGGCGTCTGCTGGCTTATCTGGCCCCGCGCAAACTGTAGTTCAAGGACAGTCACACCCCATGCTTCGCTTCGATCATCCCCTGCTGTCCAACAGTCTGGGCAGCCAAAAGACCCTGACCAGCTTTCATTTCGGCCAACCCGGCAGCGGCCTCAAGGTCTACATCCAGGCCAGCCTGCACGCCGAAGAATTGCCGGGCATGCTGGTGGCGCACCACCTGCGCGCCTTGCTGGACACGGCGGAAGCCGCGGGTCAGATTCAAGGCGAAATCATTTTGGTGCCTGTGGCCAATCCATTGGGGCTGGCGCAGCGGGTGGATCACAAGCCGATGGGCCGCTTTGATCTCGCTACCTCGGAAAACTTCAACCGCCATTATCCGGACCTGGCCAGCGCCGTCGGGCCGCTGGTACGCGATGCGCTGGGCGACGACCCGCAGGCCAACGTTAGCCTGGTGCGCCAGGCCCTGGGCAAGTACCTGGACAACTGGCTGCCCGACACCGAACTGCAGAGCCTGCGCCACCGCTTGCTGACGCTGGCGCATGACGCCGACTTTGTGCTGGACCTGCACTGCGACTGTGAAGGCGTGCTGCATTTCTACACCGAAGAGGCCTGCTGGCCGCAGTTGGAGCCGCTGGCGCGCTTTCTGGGCAGCGAGGCCATACTGCTGGCCAAGAATTCAGGCAGCGGGCCATTTGACGAATGCCTCTCGGGCGCGTGGTGGCGGCTGGCTGATATTTTTGCCGGCCTGAGCCGCAACCTGCCGCTGCCGCAAGGCTGCTGCAGCACCACCATCGAGTTGCGCGGTGAGCTCGACGTGAGCCATGCCTTGGCACAACAGGATGCACGAGCCCTTGTTGACTGGCTCAAACACATCCGGCTATTGGCTTGCCATGAAGCCCCTGATGTGCCCGCCTTCAAGTGCCAACCCACGCCACTGGCCGGCTCCGAAACCCTGAAGGCACCGGCCCCGGGCCTGGTGGTGTTTGCAGCCGAAGTGGGCCAAACCCTGCGTGTTGGTGATCTGGTGGCGCAGGTGATCGACCCGATTGCCAACCAGACACATCGCGTGCTTGCCGGGGTGGACGGTGTTTTCTATGCCCGCATCCGTGATCGCTACATCATGACCGGCGGCGAACTGGGCAAGATTGCTGGCGCTACGCCGTTTAGAACCGGCGAGTTGCTGGGGGCCTGAGCCCTTTTTGTTCCCTGCCCACCCAACCTTTTTTCCATGACCACTTCCACCCTCAAACTCCAGGCAGAAAACATTCACAAACGCTTCGGCAGTGTCGAGGTACTCAAAGGTGTATCGCTGACCGCCCATGCCGGTGACGTGATCAGCATCATCGGCAGTTCAGGTTCGGGCAAAAGCACGTTTTTGCGCTGCATCAACCTGCTGGAGAAGCCGCACCAGGGCCGCATTGTGGTGGCCGGTGAAGAGCTCAAGCTAGTGCCGGGCGCCAATGGCGAGCTCGGTGCCTCCGACCCCAAACAGCTCCAGCGCATGCGCACCAAGCTGGCCATGGTGTTCCAGCATTTCAATCTGTGGGCCCACATGACGGTGTTGCAAAACATCATCGAAGCGCCGGTCCATGTGATGGGAGTTCCCCGCGATCAGGCGGTGGAGATTGCGCGCAAATACCTCAAGCGGGTCGATCTGGCCGGCATGGAAGACCGCTACCCGGCGCACATGAGCGGCGGCCAGCAGCAGCGCGTGGCGATAGCTCGCGCGCTGGCGATGGAGCCCGAAGTGATGCTGTTTGACGAACCCACCAGTGCGCTTGACCCCGAGCTGGTGTCCGAGGTGCTCAAGGTCATGAAGAACCTGGCGCTGGAGGGCCGCACCATGGTGGTGGTGACGCATGAAATGGGTTTTGCGCGCGACGTGTCCAACCATCTCATCTTCTTGCACAAAGGGCTGATCGAGGAAGAAGGCAAGCCGGCGCAGGTGCTGGCCAACCCAAAAAGTGAGCGACTGGCGCAGTTTTTATCCGGCAGCCTGAAGTAGGCGAACAATGAACTGGTTGCACACCGCCATTGCCCTGATTGAAGCCGACTACCAGCGCAGCGCTGACACGCATCTGATCGCCCTGCCCCTGCCGGGCTTTGCCCGCTGCGGCATTGACCTGTATTTGAAGGACGAGTCCACGCACCCGACCGGCAGCCTCAAGCACCGGTTGGCGCGTTCGCTGTTCTTGTACGCGCTGTGCAATGGCTGGCTGCACGCGGGCTCAACCGTGGTGGAATCAAGCAGCGGCTCCACGGCGGTGAGCGAAGCCTACTTTGCGCGGCTGCTGGGCTTGCCGTTTATTGCCGTCATGCCGCAGAACACGTCGCCCGAGAAGATCGCCCAAATCACGTTTTATGGCGGGCGCTGCCATCTGGTGGACAGCGCCAGTGCGGTCTACGACGAAGCCCGCACGCTGGCCGCGCAAACCGGTGGCCATTACATGGACCAGTTCACCTATGCCGAGCGCGCCACCGACTGGCGCGGCAACAACAACATTGCGCAAAGCATGTTCACGCAGATGGCGCGGGAGCGCCACCCGGTGCCGCGCTGGATTGTGGTCGGTGCGGGCACCGGCGGCACCAGCGCCACGATTGGCCGTTATGTGCGCCACCAGCGCCATGCGACCCAGGTTTGCGTACCCGACCCGCAAGGATCGGTATTTGGCGAGTTTCACCGCACGGGCGACGCCAGCCTGACGGGACCGGGTTCGCGCATCGAAGGCATTGGCCGCCCCCGGGTGGAGGCCAGCTTTATCCGCACGCTGGTTGACCGCATGCTGGAAGTCAGCGACGTCGATTCGGTGGCCGCCATGCGTGTGTTGTCTCACCTGCTCGGCCGCAAAGTCGGGCCCTCAACGGGCACCAATTTTGTCGGCATGTTGATCCTGGCCAACGAGATGCGCTCGCAGGGCCAGCAAGGCGCCATTCTGTCGCTGCTGTGTGACGCCGGCGAGCGCTACCTTGCCAGCTACTTTGATCCCGACTGGGTGCGCCAGCATCTGGGTGACTGCACGGCGGCGGCGACGCACATCCAGTCCCAATTGTCCTGACGCTGCCATGCGGCCCGAACCACCTGGCCTGTTGCGACGACACCTGCTGGCCACCGGCCTGGGTGCCGCGCTGTGGCCCTGGCCAGGCCTGGCGCAAACAAACGAGACACCCGTGCTGCAGCGACGCGTGCTGCAAGCGCCACGCGATCTGGGCAGCCACCCCGACTACGCGATTGAGTGGTGGTATCTGACCGGCTACGCCAGTTCGGGCACGCGGGAATTTGGCTTTCAAGTCACCTTCTTTCGCTCGCGTGTGCCCGCCACGCAGGCGATGCGTTCGCGCTTTGCGGCCCGGCAACTCATCTTTGCCCATGCGGCGGTGACCGATGTGCAGGGCAAAAAGCTCTGGCACGACCAGCGCATTGCCCGCGCATCAGGCGCTACCGAGATCGATTCAGCAGCCGCCAGCGACACCGACACCGAGCTGCGTTTGCGCGACTGGTCGCTCAAGCGCGAGGCAATCCTTGCTGCGCCGCTGGCCAAGCCCGGTGTCAACGTCGGCGACGGGCTGCGTTCAGGCTACCGCGCACGGGTCGCGGGCAATGACTTCCAATTGGACTTGCAGTGCACCGAAACGCAAAGCTGGCTGCTGCAGGGCGACAGCGGCTTGTCGCGCAAAGGTCCCCAGGCAGCGCAGGCGAGCTACTACTACAGCTTGCCGCAGTTGGCGCTGAGCGGCCAGATCAAGCTGCAGGGCCAGCAGTTCCAACTGGACACTGCCGCGCCCAATGCGGCCTGGCTCGACCATGAATGGAGTCAGTCGCTGTTGTCGCCGCAGGCGGTGGGTTGGGACTGGATCGGCATAAACCTGATTGATGGCAGTGCGCTGACCGCGTTTCGCTTGCGCGACGCGACTGGCGGCGCCGTTTGGGACGGCGGCTCGTTCCGCGCGGCCACGCGGGGGGCGCCAGCCCGGGCCTTTGCGCCCGGCGAGGTGGTGTTTGAGCCGCTGCGCTATTGGCGGAGCCCGGTGACGCAGGCGCGCTACCCGGTGGCGTGGCGGGTGCACACGCCGGTTGCGGTCTACCGCGTCCAAGCCCTCATCGACGATCAGGAACTCGACAGCCGAAACTCCACCGGCGCGGTCTACTGGGAAGGCTTGAGCGAGTTGCTGGACAGCCAGGGCCAGCGTGTCGGGCGCGGCTACCTGGAGATGACCGGCTATGCCGGCGCGCTGCGGCTCTAGGCCTGGCAGCACAACATCAATGGGCCCCAACGGCGGCATCGACATTGCTGCCTGAACCGCCGGCGCTGCTGGCGCTGCCGGCGAGTTTGGGCCTGCTGATCAATCAGCCGGTTGACCTGCGCCAGTGCCTGCTCAGGCGTCAGCCCCGCGTTGCGCATGCCGGCTAGCACCTGCGTGGCCGTGGCACTCTACCTTGGTGGATGGATTCGGCCAACTGCATCCGGTCTTGTGGTTCCGGGACATGTGGCATTTAGTGCGCAGGACAACTGCGGCTGGAACCACCAGCGTCGTCAACACCGCATCTGCGAGACGCGAGGTTGTTGACCCCTGTCAATGACAGATCCATTCCGACGGGGCATGGTTTGGGCAGCCAGAGGAAAGTGAGTGCTGCGATGAAAATGCTGCAAGTAGCGGTGATCGGTCTGGGCAAGCTCGGCAGGGCCTGCGCCACTTTCCTGCTTGACGAAACAGAAATGACACTGGCCGGCGTTGTACGTCGCGCCGGATCACCCGCGACGCTTCCAGGCAGGCTTCAGCGTTTCCCCTCAGTGGGGCATATCCGTGATCTTGAACGCGTCGATGTGGCGCTGATCTGCGTGCCGACAGAAAGTGTGGGAGGTGTGGCGCGAGAGCTTCTGCAGGCACGTGTACCGGTCGTGGAGTGCGCCACGATTGAGGGCAGTGCGCAGGCGGCATACTATGCCGAACTTGATCACGTGGCAAACAGCTATCGCGCCACTGCTGTGGTCGGCGCAGGCTGGGATCCAGGAGTGATGCCCTTGTTGAACCGCACCTTCGAGATTCTGATTCCACGCGGCAACAGCACCGTTCATCGACACCCCGGCGTCAGCCTGCACCATAGCGCCGTGGTGGCACACATGCCCGGCGTCAAGGACGCCCTTGCCGGCGAATACAGCGGCGACAATGGGGCGCTGCAGCACTACGTCTATGTCGAACTCGAGCGCGGTGCCAATTTCGAGCAAGTGCGTTCCGCCATTGCGGCTGATCCGATGTTTGCCGGCGAGGCGACGCTGGTGTTTCAGGTCGGCAGCCTGTCCGAGGTCGAGGCTGAAGTGGGTCATGGCCTGGTCCTGGAGCGCCAGGAGGTCGCGGCCGCCGGCGTACATGCCAGCCTGATGTTGGAGGCGCGCTTCGATGCGGTTGCTTTTTCGGCACGAGTCATGCTCGATGCAGCCCACAGGATTCCCGACTTGCGCCACGGGGCCCATCGCTATGTCGTGGGAATGTAGATGCTGGAGAGACGGATGGCATCGAGTGCCGGCAGGATTCCGATGGCCAATTTTATTTATAAACCAAGTGTCTGCAGACTTGTTCCCCCTTCGGCGCTGACTTCTTCATCGACGACCAGGAACTCGACAGCCGAAATTCCACCGGCGCGGTCTACTGGGAAGGCTTGAGCGAGCTGCTGGACAGCCAGGGCCATCAAGTCGGGCGCGGCTACCTGGAGATGACCGGCTATGCCGGTGCGCTGCGGCTCCAGGCCTGGCAGCACAACATCAATGCGCCCCAACGGCGGCATCGACATTGCTGCCTGAACCGCCGGCGCCGCCTGCACTGCCAGCGAGTTTGGGCCTGGCAAACCACACCACCGGTATCAGCAGCAGAAAAATCATCGCCGATGCAAAAAATACATCGTCAATGGCCAACATATAGGCCTGCTGATCAATCAGCCGGTTGACCTGCGCCAGCGCCTGCTCAGGCGTCAGCCCCGCGTTGCGCATGCCGGCCAGCACCTGCGTGGCCGTGGCGCTGCCTTGGTGGATGGATTCAGCCAACTGCGCGTGGTGCATGGCGGCACGGTCTTGCCAGACGGTCGTCGCAATCGACGTACCAAACGACCCCGCCACAATCCGCACAAAACTCGACAGACCGGAGGCGGCGGGGATCTTGTCGGGCGTAATGCCTGACAGCAAGATGACCGACAAAGGAATGAAGAAGAACGCCATCGCGATGCCCTGAATGATCGTCGGCAGCATCATGGTGCCAAAGTCGGCCTGGGTGTTGAACTGCGAGCGCATCAGCAGCACCACCGCAAACACCACAAACGCAAAGCTGGCCAGCCAGCGCGGATCGACCCGGTTCACGTTCTTGCCCACGATCGGCGACAGGATAATGGCGAGCAGGCCCACCGGTGCCAACAGCATGCCCGCGTCAATCGACGGATAGCCCATGAACTGCTGCAGCCACAGGGGCAGCAAGACGACATTGCCAAAAAATAAACCGTAGCCGACCGCAATCGCCAGCGTGCCAGACCAGAAATTGCGCCGCTTGAACAGGTGCAGATCAACCACCGGGTGTTCGGCCGTGAGTTCCCAGGCCAGAAAAATGGCGCACCCCACCAGCGCCACCAACCCCAAGCCGACCACCTCCGGTGAATGAAACCAGTCGAGCTCCTTGCCTTTGTCGAGCATGATCTGCAAAGCGCCGACCCAGATCACCAGCAGACCCAGACCGACCGAGTCAATCGGCAATTTGCGTATGACACTCTCACGCTTGCGGTAGATCGACCAGACCATGAAGGCTGACAGCAGACCAAACGGGATGTTGATATAAAAAATCCAGGACCAGTTGATGTTGTCGGTGATCCAGCCGCCCAGCAGCGGACCCACGACCGGTGCCACCAGCGTGGTAATGGCCCACAAGCCCATCGCCAGGCCCGCCAGCGCGGGCGGGTAGCTCGACAGCAGCAAGCCCTGCGAGAGCGGGATCATCGGCCCCGCCACGAAACCCTGCATGACCCGGAAGATGATGAGCATGGTCATGTTCGGTGCCAGCCCACACAGCCAGGAGCTCAGCACAAACAGCAAGACACTGGTGATGAACAGGCGCACCTGGCCAAAACGCTGCGACAACCAGCCGGTGAGCGGCAGGGCAATGGCGTTGGCGACGCCAAAGCTGGTGATGACCCAGGTGCCCTGGTTGGCGCTCACCCCCAGATCGCCGGCGATGGCGGGCAGCGACACGTTGGCAATCGACGAGTCGAGCACGTTCATGAAGGTCGCCAACGAGACGGCGATGGTGCCCCACAGGCGAGCCGAACCTTGCAGCGGTGGCGGGTTGAAAGGCGTGGCAGTGCTCATGCGCGGCTCGGCTTAGTTGCGCGTCATGTCAACTGTGCCCCAGATTGGCGGCGACAATTTTTTGCACCTCTTGCGTTGCGCCACGCTCAAGGGCTTCATAAACAGCGGTTTGCACCAGCGCGGCGTCACGCGGCGCATCGGCCAGCATCTTGCCGTCTTGTCGGGTTACATCGACCGTGGCGATCATCGACAGACCGACTCGCAAGGGGTTTTTTGCCAGCTCGCCAGCGTCCAGCGCCACCCGCACCGGTACGCGCTGCACCACCTTGATCCAGTTCCCGGTCGCGTTCTGCGCGGGCAACAGGGCAAAGGCGGCGCCGGTACCCATGCCCAGACCGCTCACCACGCCCTTGTAGGCCACTTTTTTGCCGTACAGATCGGCCGTCAATTCGACGCTCTGACCAATGCGGATATGACGCAGCTGGACCTCCTTGAAATTGGCATCAACCCACAACTGCTGGGGAGCAATCACGGACATCAAGGGTGTGCCCGCCGCCACGCGCTGGCCCAACTGCACGCTGCGCCGAGCCACGAAGCCGTCCACTGGCGAGGGCAAAACGGCCCGCTCTTTGGCCAGCCAGGCCTCACGCACTTTGGCAGCAGCCACTTGCACGCTCGGGTGCTGTTCGACACTCACGCCTTCGGTCATGACCTGGTTACTGGCCAGTTGTTGGCGGGCGGTGGCGACCCCCGCCAGAGCCGAGGCCATCGCACTCTTAGCGTTGGCCAGCTGAGTCTGGCTGTGGTTGAGTTCTTCACGCGAGACGGCCCCCTCACCCGCCAGGGATTGGCGGCGGTTCAGGTCATCGGTGGCACGCGCAATTTCGGTTTGGGCCTTGACCACGTCAGACTCGCGCAGACTGATTTGGGCCTGCAGGCTTGCGTTGTTGGCATACAGCGTGCGCACCTGCCGCACGGTCTGCGCCAGACTGGCTTTGGCTTGATCGAGCGCCAGTGTGGCATCCGCCGGGTCAAGTTTGACCAGGGCCTGTCCGGCTTTGACCCAGTCCGTGTCATCGGCCAGGATGGCGACCACCGTACCGCCAATTTGCGGCGTGATCTGGACCACGTTGCCCTGGACATAGGCGTTGTCGGTGGATTCAAAATGGCTGGCCACCAACCAGTCGTAGGCGGCCCAGCCCAGTCCCGCGATGACAACGACGCCCGCAATGGCGCTCAAGGCCTTTTTACGCGCTGGGTTGCCCGCAGCATGCCGGGGCGGGGCGAGATTTTGAGGTTCGGTCATGGTGTGAAAGAGTCAAAGATGGGTGTGATTTATTTCTGTGCGGTAGCGGCAGGCAGCTCGGCGCGATAACCGCCGCCCAACGCACGCATCAGCGAAACCTGGGTATCGCGTGCACGAGCGCTCAAGTCAATGCCTTGGCGGCTTTGACTCAACACGGCAGTCTCGGCGGCCAGCACACTGAGCAAGTTACCCAGTCCGGCCTCATAGCGCCGCGTGGCGATGGCATAAGCGTGTTCGGCTGAGTCTTGCGCCGCGCGCTGCTCGGCCTGCTGACGTGTGATGGCTTGCGTGGCGGCGAGTTGATCGGCCACATCGCGCACGGCATCAATCACGGCGGCGTTGTAGCTCTCGATGGCGGCGTCCAGATCAGCCGTTTTGCCGCGCAAATTGGCACGCAAGCGACCCCCGTCAAAGAGCGGCAAACGCAGTGCCGGGCCCACGCCCCATTGCTCGCTGCCCGCGCCGAGCAAGCGATCCAGCCCAATGCTGGAGAAACCGGCAAAAGCGACCAGATTGACATTGGGATAAAACTGGCTCTTGGCACCGGCGACGTCCTGACTGGCGGCCTCGACGCGCCAGCGGGCCGCAGCAATGTCAGCGCGGCGACCCAACAGGTCGGCGGACACGGTCGTAGGTGCTGCTATTTCTATAGCATCATGCAAAGGCGGGACGATGGCTAGAGCCCTATTTGGCTGTCCAATCAGCGCGGCCAAGGCGTGCGTGGTCAACGTAATCTGCTCATGCAGGCCTTCGATCTGCAGTCGGGCATCGGGCAAATTGCCTTCGCTCAGGCGCAATTCAAGCTGCGTGTCGAGCCCGGCGTCCAGACGGTGCTGCACCAGCCGCAGCACCTGTGTGCGTTGCGCCAGCAGGCGCTGCGCCAGCGCCAATTGAGCGTGCAGCCGTGTCAATTGAAAGTAGTTGCGCGCCACCGTGCTGGCCAGCAGTGTGCGGGCCGCATCGGCATCCGCCTGCGCGGCGCGCGCGCTGCCCAGGGCAGCTGCGAGTGCAGCGCGGTTCTTGCCAAAAAAATCGAGCTCCCAGTTGCCACTGAGTTGCGCCGTGCCGGTTTCAGCCATTGAACCGGCCAAAGGCGGCGGAATCATGCCGTTGGCGGTGAATTTTTGACGCATGGCGTCAACGCCTGCGCTGAGCTGCGGTCCACTAGCGGCCTCTGTTGCAGCGGCACCGGCTTGAGCGCGGGCGAGCCGGGCCTGCGCAATTTTGAGGCTGGGGTTGGCTGCCAAGGCCTGGTCAATCAAGCCGTTCAGTTGTTCGTCACCCAACTCGCGCCACCATTGCGCGTTGGGCGCGACACTGGCGCTGGATTGAATGGGCAGACCCAGCGATGCGGCATCGCGCAGCGCAGCTTGCGGCCCGATCTCTTGCATATTGGCACAAGCCGACAGGCCCAGAACCACGAAGGCCGCCAGTGCGGATCGGCTGAAGCGTCTGCGCGCGATTTCAAAATCACGGTGCATCTGGGTCTCCTGAAATGGTCTGGCTCGGGGCCAAGGTCTGTGCTTGAGTCTGCGCGTTGTCCAGGATGCGCCGCAAAAAGCCCTTCAAGGCTTCAAACTCTTCGACCGAGAAACCGGCCAGATGGGCATTTTGTACACGGCTGAGCACCGCAGGCAGGGCGGCCGCTGCATCAAGGCCGACTGGCGTCAGCTCGATATGGACAACACGCCGGTCCGCCACCGAACGCACACGGCGACACAGGCCCTTGGCCTCCAGCCGATCCAGCAGCCGGGTCATGGCACCAGGGTCCAGATGGCATTCGCGCGCCAGCTCGGCGACAGTGGACACCTTGCCCATGGAGAGCTTGAACAGCGGTACCCATTGCGCATTGGTCAGGTCACTGGTTTCGAGTTGACGCTCGACTTCTTGCGCCACCAGGGCCAGCACGCGTCGCATCAAATAACCCACGCTCTCCTCGGGCTTGTAACCATCGGCGCAATAAAACGCAATGGCGGCACAAGACTCTTGGATCGGCTCGACGCCAGCCGCCGCAGAGCGCGGCGGGTCGGACTTGAGGGGTGTTCGCGAGGGCTTCATAAGGGCGTGGATACTATTTGCTTAGGCAATCAATGTCAAGGCGTTGTTTGGCGCAGCAATGGTTTATGCGCTTTTTGGCTAAACTGCGGCTCATGCCCAAGCCCACGCCCCTCAAAGCCTCGCCGCGTTCCTTGTCCGGTCTGCTGCCTTTTCTGATGCCCTACCGTGGCCGCATTGGGCTGGCGCTGGCATTCTTGGTGCTGGCAGCGACGGCCACGCTGGCTTTTCCGTTGGCTTTGCGCAGCCTGATCGACGCGGGCCTGGTGCAATCGGACAAAGGCGCGCAGATGATGGCCCTGCGCCAGCACTTTGTCGCCCTGTTTGCGGTAGCGGTGGCGCTGGGCCTTTTTTCGGCGGCGCGCTTTTACATGGTGAGCTGGCTCGGGGAGCGTGTCACGGCCGATCTGCGCAATGCGGTCTACACCCACGTGCTGCAGCAAAGCCCCGAATTCTTTGAGACCACGCAAACCGGCGAGGTCTTGTCGCGCCTATCGGCCGACACCACGCTGGTGCAGACGGTGGTGGGCTCGTCGCTGAGCATGGGCTTGCGCAACACGGTGATGGGCATCGGTGCCCTGGGCATGTTGATCTGGACCAATCCGTATGTCATGCTGCAGGTGCTGACCCTGCTGGTGCTGGTGATTGTGCCGTCGCTGTGGTTTGGCCGGCGCGTTCGCAAGCTCTCGCGCGCCAGTCAGGACCGGGTGGCGGACTCCAGCGCCATTGCCGCTGAGGTGCTGAACGCCATTCCCGTGGTGCAAAGCTACACCGCCGAGGAGCGCGAATCGGCGCGCTTCAACGCCTCGACCGACAGCGCTTTTGAGACTGCGGTCAAACGCACCCGGGCGCGCTCGGTACTGGTGGCGTTCATCATCATTGCCACTTCGGCGGCCCTGCTGTGGGGCTTGTACCAGGGCACGCAAGCGGTGATAGCCGGACGCATCAGCGCCGGCGATTTGGGCCAGACGGTGTTGTACGTCATCATTTTGGCCAGTGCATTTGCGATTCTGGGCGAGGTTTATGGCGACTTGCTGCGCGCCGCCGGCGCGACCGAACGGCTGATGGAGTTGCTGAAAAGCCAGTCGCCCATCACTTCACCATCAAACCCGGCCCTAGCCCCTGTTCAGCTTGATGGAAGCGCTATTAAATTTGAAGATATCCGGTTCAACTATCCATCCCGCCCGACGCAGGCTGCGCTGACAGATTTCTCGCTGGAAGTGAAACCGGGCCAGACGGTGGCCCTGGTCGGACCCAGTGGCGCGGGCAAGAGCACCGTGTTTCAATTGCTGCTGCGCTTTTACGACCCGGGCGCAGGACAGATCGTGCTGGACGGCGTGGCAACACGCGACCTGTCCTTGCACGACCTTCGCCAGCGCATCGGCATCGTGCCGCAGGACGCGGTGATCTTTTCCAGCAGCGCACTGGAGAACATTCGCTATGGCAGGCCTGAAGCCAGCGACGCCGAGGTCAAAGCGGCGGCGCAAGCAGCCTTTGCCGACGAATTCATCAATGCCCTGCCGCAAGGTTATGACACATTTCTGGGCGAGCGCGGTGTGCGCATTTCGGGTGGCCAGCGCCAGCGCATTGCGATTGCCCGCGCCATGCTGAAGAACCCGCCGCTGCTGCTGCTGGACGAAGCCACCAGCGCGCTCGACGCCGAAAGCGAACGCATGGTGCAAGCAGCCCTGGAGAGCGCCATGCGGGGCCGCACCACCCTGGTCATTGCGCACCGCCTGGCCACGGTCATCAAGGCTGACCACATTGTGGTGCTCGACCACGGCCGGTTGGTCGAGCAAGGTACGCACGCCGAACTGGTGGCGTACGGTGGCGTGTACGCGGGCCTGGCGGCCCTGCAATTCAACGCTTGAGCGGGGTCGACTTCGCTAGTAAACTGCCATTTTTTACCGTTTGGAGCCTTTGATGGACGTCTCAACTGTTAGAACCCAGCCCGCGCAGCCAAGCCAGCAAGCCAAGCGTGCCGACGAGGTGCATCAGGTGCAAAAGCGCGAGGCTCAGGAAAAAGACAACAATGCCAAAATTGCGCAACAGGCTCAAGCCAAGCCGGTGGTGAACACGCAGGGACAAACCACGGGCCGCATCCTCAACACCACCGCTTGAGCGCTGGCGACCTTCAAAACCCCGAGCCATGGCTGCCATCAGCGCCACCAACAGTGCCACACCGTCGCTGCAGTCGGTGCTGGGAAGAGCCCGCGTAGAACAAGCCCGGCGCGAAGCGGATCAGGCTGAGGCCAGGGCCCAAACCCTGCGGCAGCAGGCGGATCAGGCGGAAAGTGAAGCCCAGCAAAGCCAGGGCCGGTGGCGCGACTTGAGCCAGCGCAACCAGCAAGTTGATCCCACTTACCTGCCACGCCAGCAAGGCCAGAACGCCGGCCGAATTCTCGACCTGAGCGTCTGATCCTGGCCCGTTCTCAACTTACGCCAGATGCCGCAGTTCACGCAGGGCCACCGAGATCGGCGCCAGGTCCGGACCCTGCGTGCCGATGTTCTGCAACAGTTTGCACAAACGATCAATGGCGATTTGATGCTGCGCCTCCCAATCCGACAGGCTTTGCGTGCCTGACAGCAAGCTGCGTGTGACCTGGCTGGCAATCGAGTAGACGTCGTCACGCGCACTGCCCCTGGCTTGGGTCTGCCACAAGCTGTCGGTCGGCAAGCGGTTGATTTGGGCCCGCCAGGCACTCAGGCCAAGAGCACGCTCGACACCGAAATAGGCGCGCGCTGCCTGCTCCAGGTCGGCGTTAGTGCCTTGCGCCAAGTCCACCAGATCGAGCGCCGGGAATATGAACTCCAGCGCCGTCAGATTTTGCGCCAGCGCCTGCGCCACACCGGCCTGCACCAGGGTTTGGGTCGCCTGCTGCCAGTTCGCAATGGCCTGGGCTGGCAACCAATGCTCCAAATTGCCGCGCAACTCACGCGCACCGGGTTGGTAACGCTGGATCAGGGTCGGCAGATCGGTGTCTTTGGCGCGCAGCCGCAGCATCCAGCGCGAAGCGCGTTGCGCAATGGCGGTCAATTTGCTCAACAGGTCCAGCTGCAAAGAGGTCGAGACCTGGTAGTCGAGCGCGTCAATCTGGTCCCACAGCGTTTCCAGATCAAATATTTCCCGCGCCAAGGTGTAGGCGCGCACCACATCGGCGGCGGTTGCGGCGGCTTCTGCCGCCAAAAAGTTGACGAACGTCGCACCCGTGCGGTTGACCACCGTGTTGGCAATGAAAGTCGAGATGATTTCGCGCTTGAGTGGATGCCGCGCAATCGCCTCGGCAAATTTTTCACTCAGGACTTTGGGGAAGTAGGCGCGCAGGGCACCACTGAAATAGGGGTCATCGGGCAGGTTGCTGGCCACCAGGTCGTCAAACACCGACATCTTGGCATAGGCCAACAGCACGGCACCTTCTGGCGCAGTCAAACCCTGCTTGCGGGACCGCCGCAAGGCGATCTCCTCCTCACTGGGCAGGAATTCAATCGCCCGGTTCAGGCGCCCGGCCCCTTCAAGCCATTGCATCAAGCGCTGCTGGCCGTCCAGCACATACAGCGGACGATGGCAGGCGATGTCAAGCGCCTGGGTCTGATAGTAGTTGTCCGCCAGCACCAGATGACCCACTTCGTCGGTCATGGAGGCCAGCAGGTCGTTGCGCTGCTTGAGCGTCAAGTCACCCGCCTCCACCACCCGGTCCAGCAATATCTTGATGTTGACCTCGTGGTCGGAACAATCGACACCGGCCGAGTTGTCTATGGCGTCGGTGTAGATCAAACCGCCTCTTTGCGCGAACTCGACCCGGCCGTGTTGGGTGCAACCCAGGTTACCGCCTTCGACCAGCACCTTGCAGCGCAGTTCGCTGCCATTCACGCGGAATGCGTCGCCCGCCTTGTCACCCACCTGGGCATGAGACTCATAAGCGGCCTTGACATAGGTGCCAATGCCGCCGTTGTAGATGAGGTCTACCGGTGCCTGCAAAACGGCATGCAGCAGTGCCGCCGGCGTGAGCTCCTGAGCCTCAATACCGATAACGGCGCGCGCCTGGGCCGAGAGTTTGATCGACTTGGCGGCACGTGAATAAACGCCACCTCCTTCAGAAATCAGGGTCTTGTCGAAATCGTCCCAGCTCGAACGTGGCAGCGCAAACAAACGCTGGCGCTCAGCGAAGGTGAGCGCAACATCGGGCGTGGGGTCGATGAAGATGTGGCGGTGGTCAAACGCAACCACCAACTGGATGTGTTCGGACAGCAGCATGCCGTTGCCAAAAACGTCGCCCGACATATCACCGATACCGACCACGGTGAACGGCGTGGTTTGCGTGTTGATCGACAACGCGCGGAAGTGCCGCTTAACCGACTCCCAGGCGCCGCGCGCCGTGATCCCCATTTTTTTGTGGTCATAGCCCACCGAGCCGCCGGAGGCAAATGCATCGCCCAGCCAGTAACCATACTGAGCCGACACGCTGTTGGCAATGTCCGAGAAAGAGGCAGTGCCCTTGTCAGCGGCCACCACCAAGTAGGGATCGTCAGGGTCATGGCGGACCACCTTGGGCGGGGGCACCACCTGGCCTTGCACCAGGTTGTCGGTCAAGTCCAGCATGCCCGACAGCAACAGTTTGTAGCAGGCGATGCCTTCGGCCATATAAGCCTCGCGCTCACCGGCAGGCGGCGCCTTCTTCAGGACAAACCCGCCCTTGGAACCCACCGGCACGATGACTGTATTTTTGACGTGCTGGGCCTTAACCAGGCCCAGTATTTCAGTGCGGAAATCTTCCGGCCGATCTGACCAGCGAAGGCCACCTCGGGCGACTTTTCCCAAGCGCAAGTGCAGAGCCTCAACACGCGGCGAATAGACCCAAATCTCGAACAGGGGCTTGGGCTCGGGCACACCCGGTACTTCGCGCGGGTTCAGCTTGAAGCTCAGGTACGATTTGCCGACACCGAGGTCCGTGGTTTGCCACGCGTTGGTGCGCAGGGTGGCCATGACACTGGCATAGAACTGGCGCAATATCCGGTCTTCGTCCAGGCTGGCCACGGCACTCAGGAGCGCCTCGATGCGCTGGCCAATTTGCTCTTGCACACTACTGCGATCCGCCTCCTGCGCGGGGTTAAAGCGGGCCTCGAACAATGCACTGATTTCCTGGGCGATCAAGGCATTTTTGTACAACGTCGTTTCGATGTAGCTCTGGCTGAAGGCAAAGCCCAGCTGCTTGAAGTAACGCGTGTAAGCGCGCAGCACAGCAATGGCTCGGGAGTCCAGACTGGTGTTGAGCACGAGCTTGTTCAGATCGTCACTTTCCACCTCACCTTTCCAGGCCTGAACAAATAGCGCTTCAAAACGTGACTTGATGACGGAAAGCTCCGTGCCCACTGGCAACTGCAGCCCCAGATCATGAATCCAGAACGCCTCGTTTTTACCCTTGTCTGCGTTGCCGCTGCCGACATGGTAGGGCTGCTCGTCCAGCACGCGCGCACCCATGCGCTCCAACACCGGCAGGGAATCAGACAAGGCAACTTTGGAGGTGTTGTAGATTTTGAAACGCAACAGGCCCGCTCCAGCGTCCAGCGGGCGATACAGCTTGACAGCCAACGGCGAACTGGGCGTCAAGACAGACAGCGCCTGCGCGTCCTCCGCCGCCACCTGTGCCGAGAAGTCCTCGCGGTAAGCGGTGGGGAAGGCATTGGCAAAGCGATGCGCCAGTGTCAAGCCCGGACCCTCACCATGGGTGTACAGCAGTTCCTGCGTGCAATCGTCTTCCCAGCGCTGCGCCAGCCGGGCAATGCGTGCCTCCAGGGCTCGCAGATCCAGGTTTTTTGGCACTTGCTCCTTGGCCCGCACCAGGTAGTGGATGCGTGCCATCGGGCTGTCGGTGAGCATCGGGGTGAACTCAATTGACCGGCCGTCCAGCGCACTGGCCAGCTCCTGACCAATCTTGATGCGCAACTCGGTGTTGTAGCGGTCACGTGGAACAAATACTTGCACCGAGGTGAAGCGCCCAAACGGATCACTGCGCAGGAACACGCGCGTGCGCTGGCGTTCTTGCAAGCGCAAGATGCCAATTGCATGCTCTATGAGCGTGGCGGTATCGATCTGAAACAACTCATCGCGCGGGTAGGCATCCAGAATCGACTGCAACGACTTGGCCGCATGGCTGTCGGGCACGACACCGGCAGCGGCTGTCACCTCGGCCGCGCGGAGGCGCACTTGCGGAATGGCACTAACCGGCGCCGAATAGGCGGTAGAGGTATACAAGCCCAGAAACCGTGTTTCGCCTACCACCTGACCGGCATCGTCGAAGCGTTTGACACCAATATAGTCCAGCCAGGCTGGTCGGTGCACGGTGGAACGCGTCATGGCCTTGGTAATGAGCACCAGTTGGTCTGAATCAAGAAAAGCCACGGCGTCAGCAGGGAGGCGACTTGTAGGTGTATGAGCCACCCCGCGCAGCACACCCAAGCCAGATTCGGGAATGGCGACCAGACTCACGCCGTCGTCATCACGCACCACGTTGTAGTCACGTGCCCCCAGGAAGGTGAAATGCTTCGCTTCGAGCCAGCGCAAAAATTCAACGCCTTCTTGCTGGTTGACAGATGAGATCGACGACTGTGCCGATGCATCGGCCACGGCTCGCAGCCGATTCAACATGGGTTGCCAGTCGTAGACCGTCGCACGCACATCCCCCAAGATGCGCGCCAGTTCACCGGCCAATGCAGCGCGATCAACCTCGCTCACAATGCGATCACATTCCACCAGAATGAAGGATGCCATCGGGCTGGTTTGCTCGCCGAGATGCGCTGCGCTGGCGGTCTTGACCAAGTGGCCTTGTTTATCGCGTTGCACACTGAGCAATGGATGGACAATCCAGTGCGCGGTTCGGCCACTGCGGTTGACGGCCATGGTGACCGAGTCCACCAAAAATGGCATGTCATCATGAACAATCTGGATGGCGGTGTGCTCGCTCACAAAACCATCTTCCGCCAAGGTCGGATTGAACACGCGAATCCTGGCGCTTTGCGGTGCACACGGGCCATCAGCCAAGCGCCAGTGTGCATTGGCAATCGCAAACAAAGTTGCGGGACCACGAGCCTGTATTTCATCCGGGTCAGCATTCTCGAAATAGGCCAATACAAAATCAGCAAGCCGGTTGGCATCAGGCCCGGCATGCTCCTGGGTATAGGTCAGCAGTTCGGTAAGCGCGGGATGGGTCATGGTATCTCCGGTTGATCTTGAATGTCTCGAAATTCTAGGCGTACAGTCCAGAATTACCTTGTCTTTGATCATGAGTTCATGGCGTTATGCAAGAGTCGCATTAACCCCGTGCGCCAACGGCGCGGCGACCAGTCGCTACTGCAACTGGCCCTTGAGGGCGGCCGGTAGCGACAAGGGCATCACGGAGATACCCTCCTCAATAAGGGACTCTGCTTCGGCGCGGGAGGCGTGTCCGCGAATGCCGCGCTCCTTGACCTCCCCGTAATGAATTTTGCGAGCTTCCTCGGCAAACCTGTCGCCCACGTCATCGGTGTTGGCCACAATACGGTGGGCCATCGCCATCCAGGCAAGCTGCAGTGCTTGCTCCGCACCATCCGGCCGGGCAACGTCCAGCGCAGGTGACGGCTCGCCACGGCCACCACCCAGGTTAAGACGCGGCGCGCTCAGCCGTTTGCTGATCGATCCATCGCCGCATACTGGGCACTCGACCAGGCCACGCCCACACTGATCCAGGAAGTCGCTTTCGGACGCGAACCAGCCTTCAAACACATGCTGGTTATGACATTGGAGGTCCAGAACTTTCATGACGCCATTATCCGGCCTGGCCAGGAGTCGCCGCTGGATGCCAATTCAAAAGCCATGCGCCAGACAGAAAGTTCTGTAACCACAGGGCCGCTGTCAGGGTTTTACCGTCCGTGATCAGGCCATCCCGACACCACTGCAACAACTCTGTCGGGGTGGCCGTAAACACATCCAAAAACTCACCATGATCGAGCTGGCGCTGCCCGGGCGTCATACCACGGGCAAACCAAATATCAATGAATTCCGTGGAGTAGGAAATGACCGGGTGCAACACACCCGCATGCGACCACTGGGACGCGGTGTAGCCGGTTTCTTCCAGAAGCTCCCGCTGAGCGCATAGCTGAAGGTCTTCTCCTGAATCGACCTTGCCCGCGGGAAACTCAATCATCACCTGGCCGACCGGGTAGCGAAACTGGCGCTCAAGTACGAGCCTGACTCCACCCTCTGCGTCCTCAAGCAGGGGAACAATCATGACGGCCCCGGGATGCACAATGTATTCGCGGCTGGTAGTCGTCCCATTGGGAAGTCTGACGATATCGCGGTACGCGTGAAGAAAATGGCCCTTGACCAATTCTTCACTGCTGAGTTTTTCTTCGACTAAATGACGATCATCCATGGCAGGTGGGAAGAACTAATCGCGCCAAACAAAAAGGCAGTGTCAACCAACACTGCTCAACGCTTGCGAGCAGGCGAACCAAGCAGTTCAATACCCGTCGGCAGGATCAGCCTCAGGCCGCCTATCAGGTGCCCAGCATTTGCACAACCGCATTGGCGCATAAAGCCATCAGACCACCAGGCAATAGGCCGAGGACCAGAAGCAACGCGCCGTTCAGAGACAACACAGCGCGTACATCGAAAGGTGCAGACATGGTACCTGCCGTCAGCGGCTTGTCAAAGTACATCACCTTGATGACACGCAAGTAATAGAAGGCGCCAATCAGCGACATCATGACGGCAAATACGGCCAAACCGATATGAAAGACGCCGCCGGAGGCGACCAGCGCCTGTAACACCGCGAGCTTGGCATAAAAACCGACCATGGGCGGGATGCCAGCCAATGAAAATAGACAGACCGCCATCACGCCAGCATAAAGCGGGCTGCGCTCGTTCAGACCGGCCATATCAGAAATCTCTTCACTTTCAAAACCGTCGCGGGCCAGTAAAAGAATCACGCCAAAACTTGCCAGCGTTGTCAACACGTAGGTGATGACATAAAACATGGAAGAGCTGTAGGCATTTGCTGCATAGTGGACATCACCGTTCACCACGCCAGACATCAGACCCAGCAATACAAAACCCATGTGCGAAATCGTCGAGAACGCCAGCATACGCTTGAGATTGGTCTGCGCAATGGCGGCCAGATTACCAATCAACAGCGAGCCGACGGACAACACCATCAACATCTGCTGCCAGTCAATGGCCAATGGCAGCATGCCCTCAACCAGCAACCGAATGCAGATGGCAAAGGCTGCCAGCTTGGGTGCGCCGGCGATGAGCAGGGTCACAGCGGTGGGGGAACCCTGGTACACATCAGGGATCCACATATGGAATGGCACCACGCCAAGCTTGAAAGCGAGGCCCGACACCACAAACACCAAACCGAACACCAACACCTGATGTTTAATCTGGCCGGAATTAATAGCCCTGAACACAGCATTCACATCCAGCGAGCCGGTGGCGCCATACATCATTGACAGTCCGTACAACAGGAAACCCGACGCCAGCGCCCCCAACACAAAATACTTCATGGCGGCTTCAGTGGCCGTGGCATTGTCGCGTCGCAAAGCCACCAGCGCATAGCTCGACAGCGTCAGCAACTCAAGCCCCAGGTAGATCACCAGGAAATTATTGCCGGAGATCATGACAAAGATGCCTAACAGGCCAAACAGGCTCAAGGAGAACATCTCGCCACCGCGCAACATGTCGCGATCAGCCGCGTAGGGTCGGCCATAGACCAAGGTAACCATGACGGCAATGGTCGCAAAGCACTTGAGCCAGTTGCCCATGGGATCGCTGACCACCATATTGCCAAAACCGTAGACGGTCACACCGCCAACGGCGTAACTCGCCTGCAAAGCTGCAACGATTGCCAGGGTCAGCAGGGACAGCAAATAGGTCTGTGTGCGGCGCGGGCTTTTCACGCCAAGATCGGCCAGCGCGATGACGCAAGCCATAATAAGCAGGACGATTTCAGGGTAAACCGAAATCCAGCTGAGTTTGTCGATCATGTTCTATCTCTTAATTCAATTTGGTCGATTCAGACTGATCAAATCAGCTTGGACAGGGCTACGTGCTTGAGCAATTCCGCCACTGACGTATCCATCACATCGGTAAAGGGCTTCGGATAGAGGCCCATGTACAGCACCGCGATCGCCAACAGGCTCAACATCAAGAATTCACGAGCATTAATGTCTTTCAGTGCCTTGACATGATCATTGGCAACAGGGCCCAGGTAAACACGCTTGACCATCCACAAGGTGTAAGCAGCGCCAAAAACCAGCGAACTGGCAGCGGCAAAACCCAGCCAGAAGTTGGCCTTGACTGCCCCAATGATCACCATCCACTCACCAACAAAACCGGCTGTCCCTGGCAACCCGCAATTGGCCATCGCAAACAACAAGGCAAAAGCGGTGAACTTTGGCATTGTGTTGACCACGCCGCCATAACTGGCAATCTCACGCGAATGCGCGCGGTCATACAACACACCAATTGACAAAAACATGGCGGCTGATACAAAACCATGCGAAACCATTTGCACCAGGGCGCCCGACAGTCCCAGATCATTAAAAATGAAAAAACCCAAAGTCACAAATCCCATGTGAGCAACCGAGGCGTAAGCCACTAGCTTTTTCATATCCGTCTGGACCAGTGCCACCAAGCCCACATAAACAACAGCAATGAGCGACAAAGCGATCATCAGCCCGGACCATTCGTGCGCCGCGTCCGGTGCAATAGGTAAAGAGAACCGAAGAAAACCATAAGCACCGAGTTTGAGCATCACCGCAGCCAACACGGCTGACCCGCCGGTAGGGGCTTCAACGTGCACATCAGGCAGCCAAGTGTGTACCGGCCACATAGGCACCTTGACCGCAAAGGCCGCCAGAAAAGCAAAGAACAACAGAGTCTGCGCGGTGCCGGCCAAGGGAAGTTGGTGCCACGTTGCGAGGTCGAAACTGCCGCCCGACTTGGTATACAGAAAAATCAGGGCAACCAGCATCAGAAGCGAACCGAGCAGGGTGTACAAGAAGAACTTGAACGCCGCATAGATTTTGTTTGGACCTCCCCATATACCGATGATCAAGTACATCGGAACCAAGGTGGCCTCAAAAAACACATAGAACAACATGCCATCGAGTGCGCAGAAAACACCGATCTGCAAGCCACTCAAAATGAGGAACGCACCCATGTACTGGTTGACCCGTCGCGTGATGACTTCCCAGCCGGCGATGACCACCACGACGTTGATAAATGCCGTCAGTATCACGAGCCAAAGTGAAATGCCATCCACACCCATGTGGTAATTTACATTGAAGCGCTCTATCCACGGCGCCTTTTCGACAAACTGCATCGCAGCCGTGCCGAGCTTGAAGCCAGCGTACAAAGGTAAAGTAACCAGAAAACTGACGATGGCACCAACCAGCGCAACCCAGCGCACGGTGCGCGCCTGATCATCACGACCGAGTGCCAGCAGCACAACACCAAAAATAATCGGTGTCCAAATAGCCAGGCTCAACAAACCCATTTTTTTTATTCTCCTACTTGAGCCAGACGAAATACGTCATCAGCACAAAAACACCCAATATCATGACCAGCGCATAGTGGTACAGGTAACCTGTTTGCACCCTGCGAATCACGCCAGATACCCAAGCCACTCCTTTCCAGGAGCCGTTGACCAGCGCGCCATCGATCACAGCTTCATCGCCGCCCTTCCACAGCCCGACACCCAAGGCACGTGCGGCACGCGAAATCACGTTTTCGTTGAACCAGTCCAGGTAGTATTTATTTTCAAGCAAGGTGTAGATCGGCTGAAAACGAGTCTTGATCGCCGCTGGCAATGCCGGATTGACCATGTACATGTAGTAGGCACTTGCCACACCGAAAAGCGCCAGCCAGAAGGGCATCGTCATCAGCCCGTGCAAAGCCATCTGCACCGGGCCGTGGAACAGCTTGGCCATTTCTTCCATGGCCGCGTGCTTTTCCAGATTAATGAAGATCGAGTCCTTGAAAAAATCCCCGTACAACATGGGCTCAATGGTCATGAACCCAATCACAACCGAGGGAATCGCAAGCAGGATCAGTGGCACTGTCACAACCCAGGGCGATTCATGCGGCTTGTGCTCCTCTTTACCATGGCCATGATGAGCATCATGATGTGCGTCTGGATTCTGGTCATAGCGCTCGGCACCATGGAAAACCAGAAAATACAGGCGGAAGGAGTAGAACGCCGTCAAAAACACACCTCCTAGCACAGCGAATGTTGCGAAACCGGCACCGGGCAGATGACTTTCATAGACGGCCTCAATGATGCTGTCTTTGGAATAGAAACCCGCAAACAAGGGGGCTCCTATGAGTGCGAGCGACCCCAGCAAAGATGTGATCCAGGTAATGGGCATGTACTTGCGCAGCCCACCCATCCAGCGAATGTCCTGATTGTGGTGCATTCCCATAATGACCGAGCCCGCGCCAAGGAACAGGAGCGCCTTGAAGAAAGCGTGTGTCATCAAGTGAAAAACCGCCACCGAGTAAGCAGATGCACCCAGAGCCACCGTCATATAGCCCAACTGGGACAGCGTGGAGTAGGCAACCACGCGCTTGATGTCATTCTGAATGACACCCAACAGGCCCATGAACAGGGCGGTGATGGCACCGATCACCAGCACAAAGTTCAACGCAGTGTCGCTGAGTTCAAACAAAGGCGACATACGCGCCACCATAAAAATACCCGCAGTAACCATGGTGGCAGCGTGAATCAAAGCCGAGATTGGGGTTGGACCTTCCATGGAATCGGGCAGCCAGACGTGCAATGGAAATTGAGCTGACTTGGCCATGGCACCGACAAAAAGGCAGATACAGATTACCGTCACCAACATCCACTCGGTACCAGGGAAACTGAGTTTGGCCAATTCAGCCTTCTGCGCGAATATCTCTGTGTAATTGAGTGTTCCGGTAAACGCAATGATCAATGCGATGCCCAAAATAAATCCGAAGTCACCGACGCGATTTACCAAAAAAGCCTTCATGTTCGCGAAAACCGCGGTGGGCTTGTTAAACCAGAAGCCAATAAGGAGATAGGACATCAAACCAACGCCCTCCCAGCCAAAGAACAGCTGCAGAAGATTGTTGCTCATGACCAGCATCAGCATTGAGAATGTAAAGAGCGATATATACGAAAAGAAGCGGTTATAGCCTTCATCTTCTTCCATGTAGCCAATCGTGTAGATGTGGACCATCAGGGACACAAAAGTCACCACGCACATCATCATGGCCGTGAGTCCATCCACCAGAAACCCGATTTGCATCCTCATGTCGCCCACCACCATCCAGGTGTAAATGGTTTCATTGAAGCGTGCACCATCAAGTGCCACACTTTTGAGTGTCATGGCGGACAGGATGAAAGCAATAAAAACACCCAGAATAGTGAGCGAATGCGACAGGCGTCGACCGATCCAGTTGCCACCAAACTTGGTACCAAAAATGCCGGCCAGAACAGCCCCCGCCAATGGCGCCATTGGCACCGCGAGAAGCGTTGAAGCGGAAAGGGTTTGACTCATCTTATTAACCCTTGAGCGTATTAAGTTCGTCCACATTGATGCTTGACTTGTTGCGGAACAGCAGCACCAGAATGGCCAGACCGATTGCTGATTCAGCAGCAGCGACGGTCAGAATAAAAAACACAAATATTTGACCGTGCATGTCCCCCAAATAATAGGAGAATGCCACGAAATTGGTATTGACGGCCAGCAGCATCAGTTCAATCGCCATCAATAAAACAATCAAATTCTTCCGATTGAGAAAAATACCAATCACAGACAGCGCAAACAACATGGCACCGAGCGACAGAAAATGTCCAAGGGTTAAAGTCATTCTTTTTTCTCCGCAGTTGTCGCGCTTGCCGCGTCATCCATTAGCGCCACCTTGGTCGACGCCATCTTGAGCACAGTCATCCGGTCCCTGGCTTTCACCCGCACCTGCATGGACGGGCTCACCTGCTTGCTGTCCTTGCGTTGACGCAAGGTCAATGCGATGGCTGCAATCATCGCCACCAGCAGAATCGCTCCAGCAATTTCGAGTGGGTAGACATATTGGCCATAAAGAACTTTGCCCAGTTCACGGGTGTTGGAAAACTCAGCACTTGCCTGACCGAGTGCCACAGCACTTTGCGGTTCATCACCGACGCGAAATCCCCCCATCAATACCGCGGCCATCTCCAGAGCAATAAAGACGCCCACCGTGGCAGCTAACGGAAAATGTTTCCAGAAGCCTTCGCGCAAACCATCTACCTTGATGTCCAGCATCATCACCACGAACAGGAACAGCACCATGACAGCCCCGACATACACCAGAACCAACGCAATCGCCAAAAACTCCGCCCTAAGCAACAACCAAATCGCTGCAGCCTGAAAAAATGCCAGTACAAGATACAAAACGGCATACACCGGATTGCGAGAAGTAATAACCCGAAAGGCGGCAAACAGCAGCACGATCGAGAAAAAATAGAAAAAACCCGTCTTGACGTCCATTTGTCGTTACTTTTTTCCGGTGTTCAAAAGGTTATATCTGCTCATGAGGTCATTAGCGGTATTTGGCATCAGCCGCCCTGGCCGCCGCAATCTGAGGTTCGTAGCGATCGCCCACCGCCAGCAGCATGTCTTTCGTGAAATAGAGGTCACTACGAGATTCGCCGTGGTATTCAAGGATTGAGGTCTCCACAATAGAGTCAACCGGGCAACTCTCTTCACAAAAACCACAGAAAATACACTTGTTTAAATCGATGTCATAGCGCGTCGTCCGACGGGAGCCATCGGCTCGAACCTCTGATTCGATGGTTATCGCCATCGCCGGGCAAATGGCTTCGCACAGCTTGCAGGCAATACACCGCTCTTCGCCATTCTCGTAACGACGAAGTGCATGCAGACCCCGGAATCTGGGCGACAGGGGCGTTTTCTCTTCAGGGTATTCCAGAGTGATCTTGCTGCGAAACGCATATTTTCCGGTCAGCGCCAGGCCCTTGAATAGCTCGCTCAGCATGAAACTGGATAGAAAATCCTTCAACGAGAAAGCACTCTCGTTCGGGATTTCAATAGCATTTGAAGTGGGGGTAGACATAGACAACTCGAATTACTTCCAAATGTTCCACGGGGTCTGCATCCATCCCCCAACAACCACCAACCAAATAAGGCTGACTGGAATAAATATTTTCCAGCCCAACCGCATAATTTGGTCGTAACGAAATCGCGGAAACGAAACCCGTACCCAGATAAACATTGTCACCACGCAAAACGATTTAAGTCCCAGCCATATCCAACCTGGAATCCAGTTGAACATAACACTATCGATCGGCGATAGCCATCCACCGAGAAACATGATCGTCGTCAAGACCGAAACCAGCCATATGTTGGCGTACTCTGCCATCTGAAACATGGCCCAAGACATGCCAGAGTATTCGACCATATGGCCCGCCACAATTTCCGACTCGCCTTCAATTACGTCAAAAGGAAGTCGATTTGTTTCCGCCAAGCCAGAAATAAAATAGATCAAGAAAATCGGCAACAGCGGCAACCAATTCCAGGACAGGAAATTAAGACCGATTTGCGCGAAGTAGCCCTTGTTTTGCCCCGCGACAATATCTGTCAGATTCAGACTTGCAGAAACCATGAGCACCACTACCAGGCAAAAGCCCATTGCAATCTCGTAGCTCACCATCTGGGAGGATGCACGCAAGGCGCCCAGAAATGGATATTTGGAATTGGATGACCACCCGGAGATGATCACGCCATACACCTCCATGGAGGTGATGGCCATCAGAAACAGCAAGCCCGCATTGATGTTCGCCAAAGCAATGTCTGGACCAAACGGAATCACGGCCCACGCCGCCATGGCCGGCATCACCGTCATGACCGGGCCGAGATAAAACAAGAATTTTTCTGCGGCGGCAGGTCTAAGCACCTCTTTGGTCATCAACTTCATCGCATCCGCTATGGGTTGCAGCAGACCCCAAGGCCCCACGCGGTTTGGACCCATGCGGATCTGAGCCCAGGCCAGTAGCCTGCGTTCCCACAGTGTCGTGTAGGTCACTGCGCCCATCACAATCATCAGAACCAGCGTAACCTTAATCAGGGCCCAGACGACTGGCCAGCCAATCGCCGACCACCAGGGCGCAGCCAGCAGACCCTCACCCAAAGCGAAAATGGTGTCAATCATGCTGTCACCTCCTGCGCCACATTATGTTGTTTAGCGTCTGCCGTGAGTTGCAAACTGGCAGCTCGACGCACAATCCCATCAAGCGCATAGATACCAACAACCTTCGGAGCCACGCTCGCAGGCGTAAAGTCAATTAGCGCTCGCGTTGTGTTGTTCAAAATGTCGCCAGATAGAATTGGCTCACCGTCAACAGGCAATCCAGGTACACGCTTGAGCACTTCCTGCGAGGATTCGAAGTCGAAATCCGGGATTCCGAGCAAGTTGGCTAACACACGCAAAACCTTCCAGGCTGGACGGGTTTCGCCCAAGGGCTTGACAACAGCATGAAAACTCTGCACACGCCCCTCGGCATTGACATAGGTGCCTGATGTTTCGGTAAACGGTGCAATGGGCAATAAAACATCACTGAACGCCATATTGGCTTTGAACGGACTTAGCGTGACCACCATCTCAGTTTTTGACAGGCCGCTCAAAGCCAAGGCGCCTGCCGCCGAATCAAATTCAGGTTCGTTGTTTAACAGAAATACGGCCTTCAGATCACCACGAAGCATTTGCCCCGCATTCAGACCATTGGGCCCGGGCAGCGCGCCCGCGACTTGTGCACCAACCGAGTTTGCGGCCTCCGTCAAGTAGCCTACCGTCGCGCCTGTTTGTGCACCAACCCAATTGGCGAGCGCTAGCAAGCTCGACGCCCTGGCGTGATGCGCGGCCGCATTACCCAACAAAATTGCTTTGCGTTCACCGCTCAGCAGGGACTTGGCGATGGCTTTCGCTGCTTCGCCAGCATTGCCGGGCACTGGTGACTCAACGCCTTTGTCGGCTGCCACTGCAGCGGCCACCTCGGCCAGCGCCTGCACCCAGGTACTGGCGTCAGACAGCAGGGCGTTGGCAATCGGCATAGCCCAGTCTTCTGCTACAGAACCAATAGCATTCACAGCACAACCTTTACGGGCTGCCTGCCGAATTCGTTGCGCAAACAGGGGATGGTCCTTGCGCAGGCTGGACCCAACCACCAATACACGTTGTAACTCGGACAAGGATGCAATCGAGGTACCAAGATATCGCACGCCTTCAGACGCAGGGAACTCGGCGTTACGCAAACGGCAATCGACGTTCTCGCTACCCAGGCCGCGCATGAAAGCACTGGCCAGAGATAGTTCCTCCAGCGTGCTATGCGGGCTAAGCAAGGCTCCGATGCTCTGGGCGCCATGCTCCGACTTGATTTGTTTCAGGCCATTGGCGACATACTCCAGCGCGGTCTGCCAATCAACAGGATTCCAGACTCCACCCTGCTTGAGCATGGGTGTGGTCAGGCGTTCATCGCTGTTCAAGGCCTCGTAGGAAAAACGGTCGCGGTCGGCAATCCAGCATTCGTTGACAGCCTCGTTCTCAAAAGGCACGACACGCATAACCCTGTTGTTCTTCACCTGCACAATCAGATTGGCGCCTGTGGAATCGTGTGGGCTGACCGACTTGCGACGGGACAGCTCCCAGGTGCGGGCACTGTAGCGAAACGGTTTGCTGGTCAGGGCGCCAACCGGACAAATGTCAATCATGTTGCCGGAAAGTTCCGAGTCAACCGAGTGGCCAACAAAAGTTTCGATCTCGGCGTGTTCGCCACGATGCGACATGCCAAACTCCATGACGCCGGCCACCTCTTGGCCAAAGCGAACGCAACGAGTGCAATGAATGCACCGACTCATTTCCTGCATGGAAATCAGGGGGCCAACATCCTTGACTGCGACCACCCGTTTCTCCTCCTCGTAACGCGAAGAAGAGGCGCCATAACCTACCGCCAGATCCTGCAACTGGCACTCACCGCCCTTGTCACAAATTGGGCAGTCCAGTGGGTGATTGATCAGCAGGAATTCCATGACTGACTGCTGAGCCTTGATCGCCTTGTCGCTCTTGGTGCGAACAATCATGCCCTGCGCAACCTGCGTAGCGCAGGCTGGCATGGGCTTCGGCATTTTTTCCACCTCCACCAGACACATGCGGCAACTGGCCGCAATGCTGAGCTTCTTGTGGTAGCAAAAATGCGGTATGAAGGTGCCGGCCTTGTCGGCTGCATGCATGATCATGCTGCCTTCAACTACATCTACCTTCTTGCCGTCGAGTTCAATTTCAATCATGTAGGTATGCTCGCTCAGACGCTCGTTCAAACGTACAGCGGGACCATGCAGGTCTTGTGCTCTACGTGGTATTCAAATTCAGGGCGGAAATGCTTGATCATGGCGCGTACGGGCATGGCTGCCGCATCTCCCAGCGCGCAAATGGTACGCCCCATGATATTTTCAGCGACGTTGTCAAGCAGATCGAGGTCTGTGACGTGACCGTGACCATTTTCGATTCTGTCCACTACCCGCGACAGCCAGCCTGTACCCTCACGGCAAGGCGTGCACTGTCCACACGACTCATGCATATAAAAGTAGCTCAGACGCTGCAGGCTCTTGACCATGCAGCGGCTGTCATCGAGAACAATGACTGCCCCAGAGCCCAGCATCGAACCCGCCTTGGCAATGGAATCGTAGTCCATCGTGCAGTCCATCATGATGCTGCCAGGCAGCACCGGCGACGAGGATCCACCGGGAATGACGGCCTTGAGTTGGCGCCCACTGCGCACCCCACCGGCAAGCTCCAATAATTGGGAGAATGGCGTACCCATCGGCACTTCATAATTACCTGGAAGCTCCACGTCACCACTGATGGAGAATATCTTGGTACCGCCACTATTGGGCTTGCCACACGCCAGATAAGCCTGCCCACCATTGCGGATGATCCACGGCACCGCCGCGAAAGTTTCCGTGTTGTTAATGGTGGTAGGTTTCCCGTAAAGACCGAAACTGGCCGGGAACGGTGGCTTGTAGCGAGGTTGACCTTTTTTGCCTTCAAGTGACTCAAGCAATGAGGTTTCTTCGCCGCAAATATAGGCGCCATAACCATGAGCAGCATGCAACTGGAAACTGAAGTCGCTACCCAGAATATTGTTTCCAAGAAGACCAGCCGCACGCGCCTCTTCTATCGCCTCTTCAAAACGTAGATAGGTCTTGAAGATTTCACCATGGATGTAGTTATAGCCCACTGCAATACCCATGGCGTAGGCTGCGATGATCATGCCTTCGATCACCATATGGGGATTGAACTGCAGTATTTCACGGTCCTTGCAAGTGCCCGGCTCTCCCTCATCAGAGTTGCAGACGAGATACTTTTGCCCGGCATACTGGCGTGGCATGAAGCTCCACTTAAGCCCGGTCGGAAAACCTGCTCCGCCACGCCCCCGCAAGCCGGATTCCTTGACGACTGCAATCACTTGATCCGGCGTCATACCTGAGGCAGTAACGTCGTCAGCAGTTACACCGCTGTTCTTTGCGAGTATCTTTCGCAATGCCTGATAACCACCACGAGATTCGTAATCCTTCAAATGCCAATTCGAACCATTCAAATCTGCATAAATCTGAGGGTTGATATGACGACCATGAAAACAGGTCTGTACGCCGGTGGCTTCAAACTGGGAGAGGACTTGTTCAGCCAACATTACTTATCCCCCACCGCACGCAGGCCATCGACCAGTTGATCCAACTTGTCGTCACTCATGAAACTGCACATGGTCTGATCGTTCACCAACAACACAGGTGAATCAGCACAAGCGCCAAGACATTCACACTGTTGCAAAGTGAACATGCCGTCAGGCGTGGTCTCGCCCATTTTGATGTCCAGCTTGTGCTCAAGATGCTTGAGTGCCTTTCCGCCGTCGCGCAACTGACATGGCAAATTGGTGCAGACATTCAGCTTGTACTTGCCAACTGGTTGCTGGTTGTACATGTTGTAAAACGTCGTGACTTCATGCACGGCCATGGGAGCCATACCCAGAAATTCAGCCACCAGGACTTCACTCTCGGCGCTCACATAACCGGACTCCTGCTGGACAATCGCCAGGCACGCCATGACGGCGGACTGCTTCTGGTCCACTGGGTACTTGGCAACTTCTTGAGCGAAGCGCACTTTGGATTCTTCGGAAATCATCGATCAACTTCCCCAAACACAATATCCAACGAACCAATAATGGCAACAGCATCACCAATCATGTGCCCACGCCCCATTTCACCGAGCGCTGCCAGATGCACAAAGGCAGGCGGACGAATTTTCATGCGGTAAGGCTTATTGGCTCCATCGCTGACCATGTAGATACCAAACTCACCTTTGGGATGTTCAATGGTCGCGTAGGCTTCACCTTCGGGCACGGAAAAGCCCTCGGAAAAGAGCTTGAAGTGGTGAATCAATTCTTCCATGTTGGATTTCATGGATTCACGATTCGGCGGCGCAATCTTGTGGTTGTCGGTAATAACAGGACCCGGATTAACACGCAGCCAATCAACACATTGTTTGATGATACGGTTGGACTGCTTCATCTCTTCCATGCGCACCAGATAGCGGTCATAGCAGTCACCGGTCTTACCCACCGGGATATCAAAGTCCAACCTGTCATAAATCTCATAGGGCTGCTTTTTCCGCAGATCCCAAGCAACCCCAGAACCACGCAACATCGGACCACTAAACCCTAGATTTAGCGCGCGCTCCGCGGTCACCACGCCAATGCCTACCGTGCGCTGTTTCCAGATACGGTTATCCGTCAACAGGGTGTGATACTCACCCAGGTAGGTTGGGAAGCGTTGGGTAAAGTCATCAATGAAATCAAGCAAGCTACCATCACGATTACGATTCAGCTTCTCAGTAGACTTGGCGCTACGAATCTTGTTGGGCTGATGCCGTGCCATGGTGTCGGGCAAATCGCGATAGACACCGCCCGGCCGGAAGTAGGCCGCATGCATGCGGGCACCGCTGACCGCCTCATACATATCCAGGAGATCCTCCCGCTCGCGAAATGCGTACAGCATGACCGTCATCGCTCCGCAATCCAGAGCTCCCGCGCCTACACACAGCAAATGGTTAAGCAAACGGGTAATCTCGGCAAACATCACGCGGATGTACTTTGCTCGGATGGGGACTTCCAGTCCCAGCATCTTTTCAACTGCCAGACAGTACGCGCTTTCATTGCACATCATCGACATGTAGTCGAGGCGATCCATGTAAGGCAAGGCCTGGATATAGGTCTTGGTTTCGGCCAGTTTCTCAGTGGCCCGATGCAACAACCCGATATGCGGGTCAGCGCGTTGAATCACTTCGCCATCAAGTTCCAGCACGAGACGCAAAACGCCATGCGCTGCAGGATGCTGCGGCCCAAAGTTAAGGGTGTAGTTTTTTATTTCAGCCATAAAGCGCCTAGTGCAAGCCCCCGTAGTTGTCTTCACGGATGATGCGCGGTGTAATCTCGCGTGGCTCAATCGTGACGGGCTGATACACAACGCGCTTTAGCTCGGCGTCATAACGCATCTCGACATGACCTGAAACCGGAAAATCTTTTCGGAACGGATGACCGACGAAACCATAGTCGGTCAGGATACGGCGCAAATCAGCATGCCCCTCGAAAACGATGCCAAACAAATCAAAAGCTTCCCGCTCAAACCAGTTCGCAGAACTCCAGACATCGCACAAGGACTGCACCACCGGCAAATTGTCATCGGGCGCAAACACCTTGAGCCGCACGCGCTGGTTCAGGCTTACCGACAAAAGGTGGGATACCACACAATAACGCAATCCAGTTTGGGGCTGATCCTTGTACGTAGAGTAATCAACGCCGCACAAATCCATCAGTTGCTCGAACCGACAGTTTGGGTCGTCTCGCAGAATCTTTGCGGCCTGCAAATAATGAGCACCGTCCACGACAACGGTAAGTTCATCTAGTCGAAGCACGCTGCTGATAAGCAAGTCGCCAAGCGCAGCCTCAACATGAACTTTGATAGATTGTGGATTTACAGCGTATGAAGTCATCACCACCCCCTCATGCGCGTGCAATGGTTTGCGTGCGGCGAATTTTGTGCTGCAACTGAATGATGCCGTACAGCAGAGCCTCCGCCGTAGGTGGACACCCAGGTACATAGACATCTACCGGAACGATACGATCACAACCCCGTACCACTGAATAACTGTAGTGGTAATAACCCCCACCATTGGCACACGAACCCATGGAAATCACCCGACGAGGTTCACTCATTTGGTCGTACACCTTGCGAAATGCAGGCGCCATCTTGTTGCACAGCGTGCCTGCCACAATGATCAAGTCTGACTGACGCGGACTGGCACGAAACACCTCTGCACCAAAGCGACTGATATCGTAGCGGGCGTTAGCCGCATGCATCATCTCCACAGCGCAACAAGCCAATCCAAAAGACATCGGCCAGAGGGATCCAGTTTTAGCCCAGTTCATCACCGAGTCGTAACTGGTGGTGATAAAGCCTTCCTTTAATATGCCTTCGATCATCGCATCACTCCCAGTCAAGGGCTCCCTTTTTCCACTCGTAAATAAACCCTACGACGAGGATAGTCAAAAACACCATGACCGACCAAAAACCAAGTGCACCAATGTCTTTGAGCGCCACCGCCCAAGGAAACAAGAATGCGATTTCCAGATCAAACAAAATAAAGAGGATGGCAACCAGGTAGTAGCGCACATCGAACTTCATGCGCGCGTCCCCAAAGGCTTCGAAACCGCATTCGTAAGGCGAGTTCTTTGCAGAATCAGGGAGGTTAGGTCCGAGGATGTATCCAAGCACCTGTGGCGCAACACCGACACCGATGCCAACCAGGATGAACAAGAAAATTGGCAGGTATTGATCAAGACTCATAAAAGGATATTGTGTTCCAAGTATCGGCTTGCTGCATTGATCCACATCAAGCATGTTTATTTGGTGCCGTCGGCGAGACTCGAACTCGCAAAGCTTTCGCCACTACCACCTCAAGATAGCGTGTCTACCAATTTCACCACGACGGCTCTCAGGTGTCCGGACTGCACAAGATATCTTGTACTTCTAGCCCTCCGGACAGAGCTATAGTCTACCCTTAAATCCGCAGATTCTCAGCGACGGCAGGCAATTTCAACCGCGATTATTTCGATGGGATTTGCGCCGCACCAGACGCGGGTACCGAGGGTGGAACGACCACCGGAACAGGTACTGAAACAGCGGCACCCTCAAGCACACTGCCCGAACTCACCGTTGGACGAGCCGTACCAAAATAAGCCAGTAGCAAGGTGCAAACAAAGAACACCGTGGCCAGCACAGCCGTGGTGCGCGACAGAAAATTTGCGCTGCCACTGGCACCAAAAAGACTACCTGACCCTCCACTGCCAAACGCTGCGCCCATATCCGCGCCCTTGCCATGCTGCACCAAAATTAGACCCACCATGGCAACCGCAGAAATCATCTGAACAGCGAGAAGAATAGTTAATAAAGCGCTCATCGAATACTCCTAAATATATAGACGCTTATGCTTGAAATCAGCAAGCAGAAGCAATAATTGATAAAAAATCCGGGACCTTGAGCGAGGCACCACCCACCAGGCCACCATCGATATCTGGCTGAGCCAGCAACTCCGCGGCGTTCGCAGCATTCATGCTGCCGCCGTAAATTATCTGAATACGATCCGCCTGGATTGAAGCGGCCTGCAACTGTTGGCGCAGCACCGAGTGCACTTGCTGCGCTTGCTCGATGCTGGCTGTCTTGCCCGTTCCGATGGCCCACACCGGCTCGTAGGCCACTACAACCTCGCTGATGCAGTGACCATTGGCGTGAATCACCGCCGCCAGTTGACGCTTGACGACTTCTTCGGTCCTGCCAGCTTCGCGCTCAGCCAGGGTCTCGCCGACACACACAATCGGCGTGATGCCACAGGCCAGAGCCCGCTGCGCTTTGGCTGCAACGAGGGCATCCGTCTCAAAGTGATATTGACGACGCTCGGAATGACCAACGATGCAATAACGTACACCAAATTCCTGAAGCATGGCCCCAGAAATTTCACCCGTGAAGGCGCCCACCTCATGCTGGGAAAGATCCTGCGCACCCAGAGCAATGGCAGTGCCAACAAGCAGCGCCTGGCATTGCGCCAGATAGACCGACGGCACACACAACGCGACCTGACAGACTGACGCGCCCACCCCAACTCGAAGACCTTTCACAAGGGCCTCATTGGCAGCCAGACTGCCGTTCATTTTCCAGTTGCCTGCGATCAGCTTTTTTCTCATGCCACACCCCAAGTCAAAACAATTTTTCCAACATGCAAATTGGACTCCATCAGGGCATGCGCCCTGAAGGCATCCTGCGCCGAAAATGTGCTGTGAATCACCGGCTTGATGCGGCCTTGCTCAATCAACGGCCAGACATTTTTCAGAAGCGCCCGCGCAATCGCGGCCTTGAAAGCAACCGGTCGCGCCCGCAAGGTCGACCCCGTCACCGTGAGGCGCCGACGCAGCACCAGACCGGCGTTGATCTCACTCTTGACGCCACCCTGCACGGCAATGATGACCAGCCGGCCATCCTCACTCAAACACTCAATCTCCTTGGCCACATAGCTGCCGGCCACCATGTCGAGAATGACATTCACGCCCTGGCCACCGGTCAATCTCTTGACCTCTTCCTGAAAATCGTGCGTCTTGTAGTTGATGGCATGATCGGCGCCCAACGCCAGACAAGCGGCGCATTTCTCGTCGCTGCCCGCCGTCACGATGACCCGGGAACCCAGGGCCTTGGCCAACTGAATGGCGCTGACACCAATGCCGCTGGAGCCCCCCTGAATCAACAAGGTTTCACCTGTCTGCAATTGCGCCCGGTCAAACACATTGCTCCAGACCGTGAAAAACGTCTCGGGCAGCGAAGCCGCCTCGACATCACTCAGACCTTTTGGCACCGGCAGGCACTGCCCCACTGGGGCGATGCAATATTGGGCGTAGCCGCCTCCGGCGACCAGCGCACAAACGCGCTCACCGAGTTTGAATCCGGCACTCGCCAGTTCCTGCTCATCGCCGCGTTCAATCACGCCCGCCACCTCCAGCCCCGGAATATCCGAGGCTCCCGACGGCACCGGGTAGTTGCCCGTGCGTTGCAGCACGTCCGGCCGGTTGACGCCGCTGGCCGCGACTCGAATGAGCAGTTCACCAACGCCAGGGACCGGCATGGGACGCTCACCCAGGCGCAAAACGTCGGGGGCGCCAAAGGCGGATATTTCGATGACTTTCATGATCATTTCAGGCGCTAGCCCCCGTGTTATATGCACGAGGCGCTATCAACTTCATATCAAAAAGCAAGCCATCAAACGTGCTCAGGGCCGCCCTGGCCCGGACGATCCAGCAACACTTTCATGGACAGCTTGATGCGGCCCTTTTCGTCCGTCTCCATCACCTTGACTTTGACGATCTGGCCCTCTGACAAATAGTCGGTCACCTTTTCAACACGTTCGTGCGCGATCTGGCTGATGTGCAGCAGGCCGTCTTTGCCCGGCAGCAGATTCACCAAGGCACCGAAGTCCAGAATCTTGGTGATCGGGCCTTCATAGATCTTGCCGATTTCGACTTCAGCCGTGATCTGCTGAATGCGGCGTTTGGCTTCTTCAGCCTTGGCCGGATCAGCCGACGCGATGGTGATGGTGCCGTCTTCGTCGATATTGATCTGGGTGCCGGTCTCTTCGGTCAGCGCACGGATGACGGAGCCGCCCTTGCCGATCACGTCACGAATCTTGTCGGGATTGATCTTCATGGTGAACAGGCGCGGCGCAAAGGTCGACACTTCGGTCTTGGCCTCAGCCATGGCTTCCTGCATCTTGCCCAGGATGTGCATGCGCGCTTCCTTGGCCTGGGCCAGTGCCACTTGCATGATTTCCTTGGTAATGCCCTGAATCTTGATGTCCATCTGCAGCGCGGTAATGCCGTTGGTGGTACCCGCTACCTTGAAGTCCATGTCACCCAGATGATCTTCATCACCCAGAATGTCGGTCAGCACGGCGAAACGGTTTTCTTCCTTGATCAGACCCATGGCAATGCCGGCCACATGCGCCTTCATGGGCACGCCGGCATCCATCAGGGAGAGGCAGCCGCCGCAGACCGAGGCCATGGACGAAGAGCCATTGGACTCGGTGATCTCCGAGACCACACGCATGGTGTACGGGAACTCTTCCTTGCTTGGCAACACCGCCATCAAAGCCCGCTTGGCCAGGCGTCCGTGGCCGATTTCACGCCGCTTGGGCGTACCGACGCGACCGGTTTCGCCAGTGGCAAAGGGGGGCATGTTGTAGTGCAGCATGAAGCGATCTTCATAGTCGCCAGACAGCGCGTCAATGCGCTGGGCATCACGCTCGGTGCCCAGGGTGGTGACCACCAAGGCCTGGGTTTCACCGCGCGTGAACAGGGCAGAACCGTGGGTGCGGGGCAGCACGCTGTTGCGGATTTCGATCGGACGCACGGTACGGGTGTCGCGGCCGTCAATGCGCGGCTCGCCGGCCAGAATCTGGCTGCGAACGATCTTGGCTTCGATGTCAAACAGCATGCCTTCAACGGCAACACTGTCAAACGCGACACCATCGAGCTTCAGGTCTGCCATCACGACAGCGTAAGCTTCGCGGCAGGCGCGGGTACGGGCCTGCTTGTTGCGAATTTGGTAAGCCGCCTCCAGTTTATGGGCGGCCAATGCGCCGACCTTGGCGATCAATGGCTCGTCCTTGGCCGGCGCCTTCCAGTCCCACACCGGCTTGCCGGCGTCACGCACCAGCTCGTGAATCGCGTTGATGGCGATATTTCCCTGCTCATGACCGAACACGACAGCGCCGAGCATGATTTCTTCGCTCAGTTGCTGGGCTTCGGATTCGACCATCAGCACAGCGGCTTCGGTACCGGCCACCACCAGATCCATGACGGAATCTTTGCGGGCAGTCTGGCCCGGATTGAGCACGTATTCACCGTTGATGTAGCCCACGCGAGCTGCGCCGATAGGGCCGCTGAACGGGATGCCGCTGACGGACAGCGCAGCGCTGACCGCGATCAAGGCCGCAATGTCCGCGTCCACTTCAGGGTTCAAGGACAGCGTATGAACAACGACATGCACTTCGTTGAAGAAGCCTTCCGGGAACAACGGGCGGATCGGACGGTCAATCAGGCGGCTGGTCAGCGTTTCAAACTCGCTGGGACGGCCTTCACGCTTGAAGAAGCTGCCCGGAATCTTGCCTGCAGCATAGGTTTTCTCGAGATAGTCCACGGTCAAGGGGAAGAAGTCCTGACCGGCTTTGCCTTCGGTCTTGGCAACCACAGTGGCCAGCACCACGGTGCCATCCATGTCCAGCAATACGGCGCCGCTGGCTTGACGGGCGATTTCGCCGGTTTCCATGGTGACGGTGTTCTGGCCCCATTGGAAGGTCTTGGTGACTTTGTTGAATATGCTCATTTTTATCTCCTGGTCAATTTGGGAAGTGCAGGCCACCTCACCCGAGCCCGGATTACGCCTCACAGAACACGATGCCATTCCAGGAAAATTCAAATCGAATCCATCTGGAATGACACAGCTTCGCTCCGTTTTCAGCTTCTCCGAAGTAAAAAACGCCTGAGCTAGGAACCTAACTCAGGCGTTCATCATTTGATTCAACGATTACTTACGCAGACCCAGCTTGGCGATCAATGCGATGTAACGTTCAGCGTCTTTGGACTTCAGGTAGTCCAGCAACTTGCGGCGACGACTCACCATGCGCAACAGACCACGACGACCGTGATGGTCTTTGGCGTGGGTCTTGAAGTGAGGCATGAGTTCGTTGATGCGGGCGGTCAAAAGTGCGACTTGCACTTCAGGACTACCGGTATCGCCGGGTTGACGTGCGTTGTCTTTGACGACAGCGGCTTTAATGCTGGATGCGATCATGTTTATTTCCTGTTTGATGTGAACTTGCGTCAGGCGCTGGAACTGCCCCTGACGTGCACTGCTGCAATCTGCAGAGCCTTGGATTATAGCCAACCCATCAACATATCCCAAACATGTCGGCCTTTCCTGCGAATAGCCCACCCATCCAGGCTTCGTTTATTCCACAGGCCTTTGCATTTTGCAGGTGGTGGGCAACTCGGCCCGCTTGGCAGCAATGGTTTTGATAACTCGAAAACCGTAGCCCGAGCCCTCCACATCAAACTTCACGCCGGGCGCGCCTTGCTTATCCATCACGCCCACCACCAGCGGCTGCTGAAACTGGTGGTCAGCCGCCCGCATCGCCCCGCTTTGTGAGCCAAAAACAACTCTAGCCCTCTCCAGCTGTCTGGCAACAGCTATCGAATTCGTAGTATTTGCTTTTTCAATTGCCTGCGCCAGTGATTCCACCATCAGTTGCATGCGCATGTGAACGTAGTCGTCAGCCGGATTGGGAAAACGCTGGCGAAACGACTGGTAGAAGGCTTCGCTTTGCGCCGTCTGGACGTTGGGCAGCCAGTCGGCCACCGCCACCACTTTACCGATGCCCGCGTCGCCGATGGCCGCTGGCGCACCCAGCGCGTTGCCGTAGAAGGTGTAGAACTTGCCTTCAAAGCCGACTTCTTTCGCCGCTTTCACCAGCAGCGTCAGGTCGTTGCCCCAGTTGCCGGTAATGACTGCCTGCGCGCCACTGGCCTTGATTTTGGCGGCATACGGCAAAAAGTCCTTGACACGTCCGACCGGGTGCAGCTCGTCGCCCACCACCTGCACATCCGGGCGCGAGGCCGCAAGCTGGCGTTTCGCCTCGCGTGCCACGGCATGGCCAAAGCTGTAGTCCTGGCCAATGATGTAAACACTCTTGAGGGCTTTGTCTTCTTTTAGCACTTCCATCAGCGCGGTGATGCGCATGTCGGCATGGGCATCAAAACGAAAGTGCCAAAAACTGCATTTTTCGTTGGTCAGGATGGGATCGACGGCCGAGTAGTTCAGGAACAGAACACGTTTGCCAGGCTCTCGTTCGTTGTGCTTGTTGATGGCGTCAATCAGCGCCGCCGCCGTGGCAGATGAGTTGCCCTGCATGATGAATTGCGCGCCATCGTCGATGGCGGACTTGAGGGCCGTCAGCGCTTCCTCGTTCTGACCCTTGCTGTCGTAGCGCTCCAACGCCAGAGGTCGGCCGCCCCCAGCGAGCTCGCCGGAGGCGGCAATCTTGACGCCGCCACGCGCATTGACGCGCTCCACCGCCCAGATCAGGTTGCGAAACACCGCCTCGCCCGTGTTGGCAAACGGGCCACTCAAGCCCTCAATCATGGCGATCTTGATCGGCGCCGATGTGGGCGTTTGGGTCGCTTGCGCGAACGTCAGGGTTGGCACGCATAAGGCCAGCGCCAGCAATTTCAGGGCCTTACGGGAATATACAAACATATTGAAATCTCTCTTGAACACAGCCGATTCACTCACAGAGTCGGTACCAGCGGTGGTTGATGTCGAACGCCGCGCAGTGTACCGGCAGCCCGTCGCTTGGCAGCAAGCCGCATGTGTTGCCGTGCAAAAGGCAGGCAGGCGACATCAAGTCTGCGGCGGCTGGATGATCGACAACGGCTGCAGGCGCCCGAGCTTGTGGGCCAGCTCAACCGCCGAACTGACGCCCATTTTTTCAAAAATATGCGATCGGTGGAACTCGACGGTGCGTGGGGTAATGCCGAGATGGTCCGCAATGGTCTTGTTGTAGTGACCGCGAATCAGTTCATCCAGAACTTCACGCTCACGCGGACTCAGACTGGTCAGCGCCTGCTTGAGGCGATACACCTCCAGATCGGTGTCACTGATCGCTGACGCCGCCGCCAGCGCTTGCTCCACCCGGTCGACCAACTCATTGTCCTGAAACGGCTTTTCCAGAAAATCCCAGGCACCGCTCTTGACGGCCGCCACCGCCATGCCAACGTCGCCGTTGCCGGTCAAAAACAACACGGGCCAGGGGCAACACAGCGCCTTGAGCCGCTCAAACGTGACCAACCCGGACAAGGGCGTCATGCGGACATCGAGCAACACCACCGCATGACCCCAATGACCCAGCATCGCCTTCGCCGCGTCCAAAAACGCCGGGCCGCCGTCCCACGTGGCTGCCACGTAGCCGCGCGAGTCGAACAGCCAGGCCAGTCCATCCCGAATGTCCGGGTCATCGTCAACTATGTGAATAGCGGGTTGGTTCATGGGACTCCTTGGGCAACGAGCAAGGTGGGCAAAATTGGCGCGATCAAGGGCACTTCGGCTAGCGGCAGCCAAACAACAAAGCGCGCACCGCCCAACTCGGGGTCACGCCCGACCTCGATCCGCCCATGATGGGCTTCCACAATAGAACGGCAGATGGCCAGACCCATGCCCATGCCGCCTTCCTTGGTGCTGAAAAAAGCATTAAAAATATTCACCCCATTCTCTTCCGTCACCCCAGGGCCGGAATCAGCCACCACCAGGGTAGCGAGACCTTGGGACCGGTCGCAGGCCATTTCGACCCGCACCTGCGCCAAACCCGGACCCCGATGGGCCCAGTGCAGGGCGTTATCCACCAGGTTGTTGATCAGATGCTCCAGGAGCAATTCGTCCGCATCAATCCAGATCGCCTGATTGTTATCCACCAGCGACACCTGGCGTGTCTGCGCGTCTGCCGTGCTGGCGAGAACGCGCCGCAAGACCGCCACCACGTCCAGGTGCTGACGGGAAAGTTCACGCCGGCGCGCAAAGGCATTGACGCGCTGAATGACGCCCCCCGCGCGCTCCGCCAGACGCGCCATGCGCGCCACCACCGGCTCCAACTCGTCCAACCTGATGTTGCCCCCGCGCAGACGATTGAGTAGCCCGTTGGCAAAGCTGCTGAGCGCACCCAGCGGCTGATTGAGCTCATGCGCCAGGGTGGAGGCAACCTCTCCAACGGCCACCAGACGCCCCGACGCTTCGAGTTTTTCTTGCTGCAGGGTCGCCATGCGTTGCGCCCGCTTGCGCTCACTGATATCCAATACGGAGCTCATCCAGCCGAGCTGCTCGCCATTGACGGTGGTAAGCGGTGCTTCATGAATCAACACATCCAACAGTTTCCCGCTGCGGTGTTGAAACTGCAGTTCTACGCCGTCGCCTTGCGTACCCTGAACAATGATGTCGCGGTGCACCAGCTGAAGTTCATTGGCCTGATCGGCTGGCCAGTACGGCATGGGGGCAGACTTGCCCAGCAGAGCGGTCGCCGGGTAGCCCACCATGTTGCAAAAAGCTTGATTCACGTACAGGATTTTGCCGTGCTGGTCCCAGGCCCGCAGGCCGATGGTGACCGAATTCTCCATGGCGGTGCGCAAGGCCACCTCGGCTTGCAAGCGGGCCTGCACCTGCTGGCGTTTGACAAAGTCGCGCCGCAGCGCCACCAGGCTGATCAGCATCCCCAGCAAAAAAAGCAGCGCCACCAAAAAGAAGATACGCGGCACCGTGGTCGGCTGCTCGCCGATGGGGGCGACCTCCAGGAACAAGTCTGGCCCTGGCAAATTCATGCTGGCCCGGTACGAATGAGCAGCCGACGCCTGCGCAGGTGCCGCATCAATGTCATCAGCGACCAGCCGCACGCTGTGGTTTTGCGCAAACCAGGCGGGCACCAAGGACCGCACCGCACGCTCCAGCGACACGGCGGCCAGGTAATTGCCCACAAACTGGCCGCGATCAAAGAACGGCACAGCCAGCCAGACCACATCCGTCAAGGACCCGTCAGCTTGCTGCATCAGTCCGGCGTAAGCCGAGCGCCGCAGACCGCGCGTGGTGTCCTGCATGGTGGCGAGCGCCTGCGCATTGGCTGGGTGCGCCGCCCAGTCCAGTTGCCAGCGCTGCGGCCCCACCCGGGCATCAGGGGACAGGCCAGCCGCCAGCCAGCCATGCGACAACACCACGCCGGGCTCGCGCCATAGCAAACCGCCTTGTACTTCAACACTCTTGGCCTTCTTGGACCGGGCACTTGCGTCGCCCAGGACGGACTGACGGGCCAATACCAGCAAGTCGTCTTCCAGTCGACGAAAGTGAAACTGCACGCTCTGCTCCAGCCACTGCGCGTCGGCGGCGCGACGGCGCGTCTCTTCTTCGGCCTCAAAGTTATTCAGGTACAGCACCAGGGTAACCACCGCGCCCACCAGCAACAGCAACAAACCCAACAGCCACAAAAGCGTGCGTCGGTTGCGGCTGGCATGGCGCGGCAGCGTCTGCTGCAGCATGGCAAAGTCGCGCGACTGATAGGTGGGCAAAGGTTCGGTTTTGGTCACGAGTTTTTCCAACAAGTCCTCGCATAATAGCCAGCATGTCGCCTCCTGTATTTTCCGCCTGCTTACCCCGCGCTGATCGCCGTCAGTGGCTGCGCGGGCTGGCCGCCACCGCGCTGGCATCGGGCGCCCTGAAGGCGGCACCAGCCCATGGCATCATGCTGCGGTTTTCGCACGTGGTGGCTGAGGAAACGCCTAAAGGGTTGGCGGCCAACCGCTTCAAGCTGCTGCTGGAGCAGCGCTCTGGCGGACGCATTCAGGTAGTGATCTACCCCGATGCTCAGCTCTACGGCGACCACGACGAGATGCAGGCCTTGCAACTCGGTGCGGTGGACTTGCTGGCCCCCTCGCTGTCCAAGTTTGGCCGCATCGGTTTCCCGGAATTCGAGCTGTTTGACTTGCCGTTCCTGTTTGACGAAGTGGCTGATGTGCGGCGGATCACCCAAGGTCCGCTTGGGAAACGGTTGCTGGCGCGTCTAAGCCAACAGGGCCTGGTGGGTCTGGGTTACTTTGACAACGGCTTCAAGCAAATGAGCGCCAACCGCCCCTTGCTGGCTCCGGCCGATTTTGTCGGTTTGCGCATGCGCGTGCAGGCCTCGCGCGTGATTGCAGCACAGATGCGTGCCCTGGGCGCGCATCCGGTCACGCTCCCGTTCAGTGAAACCCGGCGCGCACTGGCCAGCGGGGTCGTGGACGGCACGGAAAACCCGGTGTCCAACTTCTGGACCCAACGCATGCACGAAGTGCAAACCGACCTGAGCCTGACCGAGCATGGCTATCTGGGTTATGCGGTGGTGACCAATCAGCGCTTTTGGATGAGTCTGTCCGAAAGCGACCGCGCGCTGATCGGGCAGGCTCTGCGCGAGGCGCTCGCTTTTGGCAACCTGATTGCCGACACCCAAAACGACAAGGCCCTGGCGGCCCTGCGTGCAGCGGGCACCACCCGCATCCACACCCTGACCGATGGCCAGCGCGCGCGCCTGGCACGTGCGGTTGAACCCGTGCATCAGGCACTGGCCAACCGTATTGGTCTGCAATGGATGGACGACCTGCGCAATGCCCTGAAACAGCGACTATCGGGTTAACCCTAGCTGTTGAATGCCACAGTTGCCCTACCCTCGGGCGGGCGTTAATCTTCACTGGTTAGTGTTGTTTTTTTATTATTCAGGAGACATTCATGAAATTGAAATTGGTCCTTGCCAGTGCTTTGCTGGCCATCGGTTTGAGCGCAAGTGCCCAGACCGTCATCAAGTTCAGCCACGTCGTTGCGGTCGATACACCCAAGGGCCAGGCAGCTTTGTTCTTCGCCAAAAAGGCGGGCGAGCTGACCAAAGGCAAGGTCAAGGTCGAGGTCTATGCCAACAGCGCCTTGTACAAAGACAAGGAAGAAATGGAAGCGCTGCAAATCGGCTCAGTGCAAATGCTCGCGCCTTCACTCGCCAAGTTTGGCCCATTGGGAGTGAAAGAGTTTGAAGCTTTTGACCTGCCTTTCATCTTTGATGACACGGCCGATTTGCACAAGATCACTCAAGGCCCGGTCGGTGCTGGTTTGCTGGCCAAGCTCGACGCCAGAGGCATTCATGGCCTGGCGTTCTGGGACAACGGTTTCAAGGCTTTCTCGGCCAACACACCGCTCAAAACACCAGCTGACTTCAAGGGCAAAAAATTCCGCATTCAGTCTTCCAAGGTGCTGGAAGAAGAAATTCGCTCGGTCGGCGGCATTCCGCAGGTGATGGCATTCTCAGAGGTTTATCAAGCGCTGCAAACCGGCGTGGTCGATGGCACAGAAAACCCGATCTCGAACTTCTATACGCAAAAAATGCATGAAGTGCAGAAGCATCTCTCGATCACCAATCATGGCTACCTTGGCTATGCAGTGATCGTGAACAAGAAGTTCTGGGACGGCCTGCCCGCTGACATTCGCGGCGAGCTGGAACAGGCGATGAAAGAAGCCACCGTTTATGCCAACCAGATTGCCCAGGAAGAAAACGACAAGGCACTTGACGGCGTGAAGAAGAGCGGCAAAACCACCGTTTACGTGCCCACCAAAGAAGAGCGCCTGGCCCTGAAGAAAGCCATGGCCCCGGTGCACACCAAAATGGCCGATCGCGTTGGCAAGGACACGCTGCAACAAATCTACAAAGCCACTGGCTTTGACCCGGCCAAGCTCTAAGCTGATTTGACGTTCACCGCAACATTGATGACAAGGCGTCGGAGCTCAAACCATGAAATTTCTTGATCACCTGGAAGAGTGGCTGGTCACCTTCCTGATGGGCGCTGCGACGCTGATCATCTTTGTGGCGGTGGTACACCGCTACGCCGCTGGCCTGCCGATACCCGGCGTGCAAGACTGGCTCTTGTCCCTCTCCTTGAGCTGGGCGCAGGAGCTGACCATCATCATGTTTGTCTGGATGGCCAAGTTTGGCGCCGCCTATGGCGTGCGCACCGGCATTCACGTCGGGGTGGACGTGCTGATCAACCGCATGCAAGACAAGATGAAGAGCAAATTCATCGTCTTCGGGCTGTGTGCGGGCGCCCTGTTTACCGGCATTGTGGCCACCCTGGGTGCCACTTTTGTCTGGGACAACGGCGCGCACCATGCCTGGTTCAACCTGTTGGGTTTGTCCGTAGAAGGCATACCCGAAGGTCCCACTACGCCGGACCTGGAGATGCCAACCTGGATGGTTTACAGCGCCGTGCCGCTGGGAACCAGCCTGATGTGTTTCCGGTTTTTGCAGGTCATGGTCAATTTTCTTAAAACCGGCGAACTGCCGCACCACGACCACGGCCATGTCGAGGGTCTGGAAGCCGAAACACCCCCGGTCGACTTCAACCCGCTTGCCATGGATGACAACCTGCACCCTTCTGATTTGCAGAACAAAGAAGGGGATTCGAAATGAATGCCGCCATTATTTTTGTCCTCTTGCTGGTGCTCATGCTCACCGGCATGCCAATCTCGATTTCACTCGGCTTGACCGTTCTGACCTTTTTGTTTGGCTTTACCCATGTGCCGCTGGAGTCGGTGGCGCTCAAGCTCTTTACCGGCATTGAAAAGTTCGAGATCATGGCGATCCCGTTCTTCATCCTGGCGGGTAACTTTTTGACCCACGGCGGCGTGGCCAAGCGCATGATCAACTTTGCCTCCAGCATGGTCGGCCACTGGTATGGAGGCCTGGGCCTGGCCGGTGTGATGGCTTGTGCCCTGTTTGCGGCGGTGTCGGGTTCCTCGCCCGCCACGGTGGTGGCGATCGGCTCGATCTTGCTGCCGGCCATGACCAAAGCGGGTTTTCCGAAAAGCTTCGGTGCCGGCGTCATCACCACTTCCGGCGCGCTGGGCATTCTGATTCCGCCTTCGATCGTGATGGTCATGTATTCGGTGGCGACCAACACCTCGGTTGGCGCGCTGTTCATGGCCGGCGTGGTACCTGGCATCGCACTGGCCTGCGTGTTGGGCGGGGTCACCTGGTATCGGGCCAAGAAGTTCAACTACCCGCGTCTGCCCAAGGCAACCTGGGCCGAGCGCTTCAAGGCTTTCAAGACCTCGGCCTGGGGCTTGCTGCTGATCGTGATCGTGATGGGCGGCATTTACACCGGCATGTTCACGCCGACTGAAGCGGCGGCCATGAGCGCGGTCTATGCGTTTGTGGTGGCGGTGTTTGTCTACAAAGACATGAGGCTCAAGGACGTGCCCAAAGTGTTGCTCAACTCGGCCAACATGTCGGCGATGCTGCTCTACATCATCACCAACGCCGTGCTGTTCTCGTTCATTATGACCAATGAGAACATTCCGCAGGCGCTGGCCGACTGGATGCTGGGCAACGGCCTGGGCATGGTGACCTTCTTGCTGGCCGTGAACGTGATGCTGCTGCTGGCGGGCAACTTCATGGAGCCCTCCAGCATAGTGCTGATCTTCGCGCCGATCTTGTTCCCGGTGGCGATGAAGCTGGGCATTGACCCGGTGCACTTTGGCATCATCATGGTGGTGAACATGGAAGTGGGCATGTGCCACCCGCCGGTGGGCCTGAACCTGTATGTGGCCTCCGGCATCACCAAGATGGGGATTACCGAGCTGACGGTGGCGGTCTGGCCGTGGCTGCTGGCGATGCTGGGCTTCCTGGTGCTGGTGACCTACTGGCCGCCCTTGTCAACCTGGTTCCCACGCATGCTGGGAATGATGTAGCTTGACTTGAACAAGTGATCGAGTGTCAACGGGCACGTTCAGGCTTTGCGCCTGGCCGCTGCCCGTTTTTTTTTGCTGTACCCTTGCGCGTCAATCAAGGTATCACGTCAACAGCAGTTGGTTTTTCAGGAGACGAAGAATGAAACTCGACAATATGAAAATTGCTACTCGGCTCATTCTCGGGTTTGGCACATTGGGTTTGTTGATTGCCTTTATGGGCGCAGTCGCGCAGTTCAAGGTCAGCATGATGAACCAGCTGTTTGCCCAGGTCATTGCGGAACGCATCCCAAAAATCGTCTTGATCAACGACATCAAGGGCGACGTCACCTTGATCGCCGATGCGCTGCGCAACATGATCATCCTGAGCGACACGGACAAGATCACCAAGGAAGGCGCCCGTATCCCGGCCGCCCGTGCCCGCATCGGTGAGCGGCTCAAACAGCTGGACACACAGATTACCGAGGCCCAAGGCAGGGCCGTGCTGGCCAAAGTGACAGCGACCCGCAGTCAATACGATCCGCTGGAGGCCGAGACCATGGACCTGGCCGCTGGCGGACAGGTGTTTGAGGCCAAGGCCATGCTGCTAGACAAAGTGCGCCCGGCACAACAGGCCTATTTTGAAGCGCTCGACGGCTTGCTCAAGTACCAGAACACACTGCTCGATCAGTCCACGGCCGCTACACAGACGGCGGCGGCGAGCATGCCGCTGGTAATTGGTGCCACGCTGGTGATTGCTTTGGCGGTGGGTATCTTGCTGGCGGTCTGGATTATTCGCTCCATTACCCGTCCGATCCTGCAAGCGGTGCAACTCGCTCGCGGTGTGGCGGCAGGCGACCTGAGCATGCAGTTTGACGCCAGCGGCAAAAACGAAATTTCACAATTGCTGCAGGCGCTCAAGGAGATGCAAACCGGCTTGGTGCAAGTTGTCTGCAAGGTGCTCCAGGGAGCCCAAAGCGTCTCCAGCGCCAGCGCCGAGATTGCGCAGGGCAACCATGACCTGTCGGCGCGCACGGAATCCCAGGCCAGTTCACTGGAAGAAACCACCGCGTCGATGGAAGAGCTCAACTCCAACGTCAAGCACAACGCCGACAGCGCCGCCCAGGCCAACCAGCTCGCCATGAATGCATCTACCGTGGCGGTCACAGGAGGTCAGGTCGTGGCGCAAGTGGTGCAGACCATGAAAGGCATTAACGACGCGTCGAAAAAAATCTCGGACATCATCAGCGTCATTGACGGCATCGCCTTTCAAACCAACATCCTGGCGCTCAACGCTGCCGTGGAAGCCGCCCGCGCCGGTGAGCAGGGTCGCGGTTTTGCCGTGGTGGCAAGCGAAGTGCGCAGCCTGGCCGGGCGCTCGGCCGATGCGGCCAAAGAGATCAAGTCCTTGATCAATGCCAGTGTCGAGCGGGTCGAGCAGGGCTCCACTTTGGTCGACCAGGCTGGAGCCACCATGACCGAGGTGGTCAGCGCCATCCGGCGAGTCACCGACATCATGAGCGAGATCAGTGCAGCCAGCCATCAGCAGAGTGCCGGCGTGTCGCAAGTGGGCGAGGCGGTGAACCAAATGGATCAGGTGACACAGCAAAATGCTGCACTGGTCGAAGAGATGGCGGCGGCGGCGAGCAGCCTCAGAACCCAGGCGCAGGACCTGGTGCAAGTGGTCGCTGTTTTCAAGCTCGGCACCGATGACGGTCAGCGTGTCGCGCCGCCACAGGCCTTGCGTGAAGGCTCGCCTCGTGCTTTACTCAGATGATCACAGGAACCCAGGTGGCTGCGTATTTTCAAACAAAATAGCGCTCTAGCCCCCGTAATATAAGCACATATAGCTATATATTTGATAGCTAATTGTGTTTGCAAGCGCCAGCAGAACCGTGTGATCTTTCAGCGGCAACCCGTCATCGCGCGTGGTTCAATCGCCAAAACAAATCCCCAGATCACGTCCGGTTTGTAGCGTGTCACTGTCCAGCGGCACCGCCTTCATGTGGCCCGCCACTTCTTCCAGCGCGACGTAATCGACGCCGGTCAAGCCCAGAGACACCATGATGCCGGACTGCCCTTCGTCCAGCGCGCGCACCGCTGCCGCACCAAAACGCAGGGCCGCCAGCCGGTCGAAGGCGGTCGGGCTGCCACCGCGCAGCAAATGCCCCAGCACCACCACACGCGTGTCTTTGCCGGTGCGCTCGGCCAGCGCCCGGCCGACACGCTCGCCAATACCACCCAGACGCTCGGCATGGCCCGCCTCGGCCGGGGCCGCCAACTCGCGGTGTCCGTCGCCCGGCTGCGCCCCTTCGGCCACCAGCACAATGGAATACAGCCGCCCTTCGGCGTCACGCGCGCGAATCTTGGCCGCCACCTGCTCCAGATCGAAGCTGATCTCGGGCATCAAAATGACGTGCGCATTGCCCGCAATGCCCGAGTGCAGGGCGATCCAGCCGGCATAGCGCCCCATCACTTCGACCACCATCACGCGCTGGTGGCTCTCGGCCGTACTGTGCAGGCGGTCCAAGCACTCGGTGGCAAAGCCCACCGCCGTGTCAAAACCGAAGGTGGTAAAGGTCTTGTCCAGGTCGTTGTCGATGGTCTTGGGCACGCCCACCACACGCAGGCCTTTCTGGTGCAGTGCATTCGCAATGGTGAGTGAGCCGTCGCCGCCGATAGCCACCAACGCGTCAATCTGGTGGGTGGCGAAATAGGTCAAAATTTCGTCCGAGCGGTCAATCTCCCGCGTACTCCCGTCGGGCAGTGTGATCGGAAAATGCAGAGGGTCACCTTTGTTGGTGGTGCCCAGGATGGTGCCCCCCAGATGCCCGATGCCGCGCACCTTGTCGCGTGTCAGCCGGACCACGCCGCCTTGCGGGTAGCGCTCTGGAAACAAGATGCCATTAAAACCATCACGGATGCCGTAGCACTCCCAGCCCCGGTTGGCAGCGGCAATCATCACCGACTGGATGACGGCGTTGAGGCCGGGGGCGTCACCGCCGCCGGTGTTAACGGCAATACGCCGGATTGAGTTTGTCATGGCTATTCCTGCTCAAGAATCTGAAGATGAAGAATACGCGCGAATCAGCTTAAGCCCCCATTCAATCGGCAGACGCTCGCGCCAGCTTTTCGCTCTTCCAGTACACGTCATCGCCGACGCTGCCATCGGTGCGATAGCGGTTGAGCACGCGGGCCAGCACAAACATCAGGTCGCTCAAGCGGTTGAGGTACTGGCGCGGCGTGTCTTTCAGGCTCTCCTGCCCTTCGAGCGCCACCACCGCGCGCTCGGCGCGGCGCGCCACCGTGCGGCACACATGGGCCAGGGAGGCCGCGCGCGTACCCGCAGGCAGGATGAACTCCTGCAGCCGTGGCAGTGCTTCGTTGTGCTCGGCCAGCGCGGCATCGAGCGCCAGCACCGCCTCGGGCTTGAGCAGCTCAAAACCGGGGATGGAGAGCTCGCCACCCAGGTTGAACAGCTGGTGCTGGATTTCCACCAACAGGGTGCGCACACCCTGCGGCATGGCTTCGCACAGCAACACACCAATGTTGGAGTTGAGTTCATCCACGTCGCCCATGGCGTGCACACGCAGGCTGTCTTTTGACACGCGGGTGTTGTCCCCCAGCCCGGTGGTGCCGTTGTCGCCGGTGCGGGTGGCAATTTGCGTCAGTCTTTGTCCCATAAAAATGACTCCTGAAGTTGAGCTATTGTTGCAGCAAAATACAAACCGGTAACCTTGCGGGACAGACCATAGCGCAGCGAAGCTCTGTCCCCACCAACTGATTGAAAGAACCCATGAACCCTCTCGCCACGAGCTCAGCCCTGCAAGCAGACATCCAGCAACGCGCGGTGCCCGCCGCCCTCATTGACGCGCTGAAGAAACGCTTTGCCGAGCGCTGCACGACCGCTTTGGTGGTGCGCGAGCAGCACGGGCGCGATGAGTCGTCTTTTGAAGCACCGCCGCCAGCGGCCGTGGTGTTTGCCGAAAGCACGGCCGATGTCGCGTTCACCGTGAAAATGGCCAGCGACCATGGCGTTCCGGTCATTCCCTTTGGCGTCGGCACCTCGCTTGAAGGACATTTGCTGGCTGTACAGGGTGGCATCAGCCTTGACGTCGGTCGCATGAACCAGGTGCTGTCGATCAACGCCGAAGACCTGACGGTGACGGTGCAAGCGGGGGTCACGCGCAAGCAGCTCAATGAAGCAGTCAAGAGTACCGGCCTGTTTTTCCCGATTGACCCCGGCGCTGACGCCACCCTGGGCGGCATGAGTGCCACCCGCGCCAGCGGCACCAACGCCGTGCGCTACGGCACCATGCGCGAAAACGTGCTGGCGCTGGAAGTCGTCACGGCGCAAGGCGAGATCATCCACACCGGTACCCGCGCCAAGAAATCTGCGGCTGGCTATGACCTGACGCGCCTGCTGGTGGGCAGTGAGGGCACGCTGGGCGTGATCACCGAGGTCACCGTCAAGCTCTATCCCCTGCCCGAGGCGATCTCGGCGGCGATCTGCTCGTTTCCGAGCATCGAGGCGGCGGTACGCACCACCATCCAGATCATCCAGATGGGCATTCCCATTGCGCGCGTGGAACTGATTGACGCCAACACGGTGCGCATGGTCAACAACTACGCCAAATTGGGTCTGAGGGAAGAGCCCTTGCTGCTGATGGAGTTTCACGGCTCGCCCGCCAGTGTGAAAGAACAGGCTGAAATGGTGCAGGAGATTGCCAGCGAATCCGGCAGCCACGCATTTGAATGGGCCACCACGCCCGAAGAGCGCACCCGGCTGTGGACCGCGCGCCACAACGCCTACTTTGCCGCCATCCAGTCCAAGCCCGGTTGCCGCGCCATTTCAACCGACACTTGCGTGCCGATTTCCCGCCTGGCCGACTGCCTGCTGGACTCGGTGGCCGAGGCCGACGCCAGTGGCATCCCTTACTTTCTGGTCGGCCACGTCGGCGACGGCAACTTCCACTTTGGCTATCTGATCGATCCCAAGCAACCCGAAGAACGCAACATCGCCGAAAAGTTGAACCACGCCCTGGTGGCACGTGCCCTGGCGCTGGACGGCACCTGCAGTGGCGAGCACGGCGTGGGCCTGCACAAAATGGATTTTCTGGTGACGGAGACCGGCGCTGGCGCCGTGGACATGATGCGCAGCATCAAAAAAGCACTGGATCCGAAGAACATCATGAATCCGGGCAAAATCTTTATACTATAAATTTGGTAGCTACCAGCGCTTACGAAATAAGGGCTGGCGGCCAATTATCCAAATAAAAACCGCGTTGCAAACGGGTATTGATGCACCAATGACAAAAGGGTTAGCACGCGATAACGTGCTAACCCTTGTCTTTACTGGTGCGGCTGGCAGGAATTGAACCCACGACCCCTTGGTTCGTAGCCAAGTACTCTATCCAACTGAGCTACAGCCGCGAAAGCGTGAATTGTAGCATGCCAAAAATCATCCCCCCGATGAGGCAATCTTGCTCAGGACACTGCCGCCAGCATGCCCATCTCGGCATTGCTCATCAAGGCTTCCATGTTCATCACAATCAGCATGCGATCGCCAATATTGGCCAGACCGGTGATAAAGCGCGAGTCAATGGCGGTTTCAAATTGTGGCGCCGCCTTGATGGCTTGCGAAGTCAGCGTGACCACATCCGACACCGAATCCACCACGGCGCCAATGACCGTGCCACGTACATTCAAAATGATGACCACCGTAAATTCGTTGTACTCGACCTTGTCGATATTGAGCTTGAGGCGTAGATCCACAATCGGCACGATGACACCACGCAGATTGATCACCCCCTTGATGAACGAGGGCGCATTAACCATGCGGGTGGGCTCTTCATAGGAGCGGATTTCCTGCACGCGCAAAATATCGATCGCATATTCTTCGCCGCCGAGCCGCAACGTGAGATATTGACCGCCATCGACCACGGTTTTAGCAGCAGGCGTGCCCGATTGAAAGGCGTTGGCGGTTTTCTTTTGCATCGTTTCCATGGCTTCAATTCCTTTGCGTCGGATAGGTCGGTAGGGCATGATACACGTGCAAGACAAGCCCCAGTTCGTACCTTACCCAGGCGGCGTTATCCTGATAAAGAGAGAGAAACCATGAAGACACTCAGCGGCCTTGACGCCTCTTTCCTTTACCTTGAGACACCCGAAATGCCGATGCACGTGGGTTCATTTTGTCTTTATGAACTGCCAGCCGACTTCAAGGGAACACTGCGCAAGGCGCTCCAGACGCATATTGCACAGCGCCTGCATCTGGCCGGCATCTTTAACCACAGGCTCGGCTTCATGCCACTGGATCTGGGACATCCGATCTGGGTTGCGGTTGAAGAGCTTGACCTTGACTTTCATATTCGACCGGTGAAGGGAAAAATCCTGACGTTGCGCCAGGCTGAGGCGGTCTGCGCCGAACTGCACATGCAGCTGATGGATCGCGAGCGCCCGTTGTGGGAATTCCATGTGTTTGAGCACATCAAACGTCCGGACGGCAGCCTGTGCGCGGGCGTGTACTCCAAGGTCCACCATGCCGCGCTGGACGGCAAGGCGGGAACCGTGCTGACCCATGCCATCATGGACATCAGCGCCACACCACGGGACGTGCCGCCGCCGGGCAAGGGACGCAGCGACGACGCGCAGCACGAACTCAAGATGGGCGACATGATTGGCGCGGTGTTTTCCAATTCGCTGGCGCAATACATGAAACTGATCAAGGCCATTCCCCAGACGGCGCGCGCCTTGGGCAGCACGCTGGTCAAGCAGTCGTTCAGTGGCACGGGCCAGAACAGGCGGCCCAAGTCACCGCTGCGCCTGGCCCCCATGACTGATTTCAACGTGGCGGTCACACGAGAACGCAGCTTTGGTACTGTCAGCCTGCCCTTTGCCGACTGCCGCGCCATGGCCAAAGCAGTCGGCGGGTCGTTCAACGACATTGTTTTATGGCTTTGTGCCACAGCGCTGCGAACTTACTTGAGTCAGCATGGCGGCATCCCGAAAAAATCATTGCTGGCCGCCATGCCGATCAGCCTGCGCGAAGATGGCAATCAAGACCTCAATACCCAGGCGTCGATGACGGTGGTGGAACTCGGAACGCAATATGCCAACCCGATGAAGCGCTTGAAAACCATCATGAGCTCCACCGCCAAGGTCAAAACTGCGATGCTTGACCTCAAAGGGGTTCTCCCCACCGATTACCCGTCCTTGCTCGCGCCCTGGATCGTTGGCGGCATTGCAAAAGCGGCTTTCAAAGCCTACAGTGCCACCGGTCTGTCGCACCGCTTGCCGATGCTGGCCAATCTGGTCATCAGCAATGTGCCCGGCCCGCAAGTGCCCTTGTACATGGCGGGCGCCAAAATGCTCACCTTCCATCCGATGTCGATTGTGGTCCATGGTGTCGCGCTCAACATCACGATCCAGACCTACGCCGGCTCCGTGGATTTTGGCCTGATTGCCGACAAACAGGCGCTGCCCCAGATGCACGAATTGACCCAGGCGTTACAAGACGCGTTTGAAGCGGGGCGAGAGCTGCTGAGGCCGATTGACAAGGTCACGAAGGCGACTCAAAACAAGAGATCACGCGCCAAATCGATACCCGTCTAAGAACAATATATTCAGAAAAATGCTAGCCTTCAACCATGGCAACCAAGCAAAAAACAGAGACTCCTGCAAGCGCCAACGCGCCGGCGCCTAGCGCCTGGCTCATGGCGTTGGAGTTCCGGGCTTTTTGGGAACTGGGGGCGGTCATTCCCGCCTGGCCTTTTTTGCGCCAGGCGCCAACCGGCGACGGCCACTCCGTGATTGTGTTTCCTGGCCTGTCAGCCAGTGACGCGTCCACCCTGCCGATGCGCAGCTTTCTTGAAAACCTGGGGCACGATGTTTCTGGCTGGAACCAGGGCTCCAACTTTGGTCCGCGCGCCGGTGTGCTGCAGGCCGCGCGGCGGCAAGTCATCGACACCTGTCAGGTCACGGGCCAAAAAGTCAGCCTGGTGGGCTGGAGTCTGGGCGGCATTTACGCCCGTGAACTGGCCAAAGAACTGCCCGACTGTGTGCGTGACGTCATCACGCTCGGCACACCGTTTGCCGGCTCACACGAAAGCACCAACGCCTGGCACTTGTACCAACTCGTCAGCGGGCGCGACATTCACGGCGAAGTTGAACAGTTTGACTTGCCGGTGGCGCCCCCGGTGCCAACCACCTCCATCTTTTCCCGCACCGATGGCATCGTCGCCTGGCCTGCCAGCATCCAGGCGCCTTGCAAGATCAATCGGCTGACTGAAAACATCGAAGTCATTGCCAGCCACGTCGGGCTTGGGCTCAACCCCAGCGCCTGGTGGGCCGTAGCCGATCGGCTCGCGCAAGCAGAAGGCAAGTGGCAGCCGTTCGCGCACAAGGGCGGCTTGCATGGGCTGATCTTCCCTAATCCAGCGCGCTGAGCCTGCGCCCAGAAAAATGCCTGCCGTGTTACCACCGGCAGGCGCTTCTTTTATTATAGCTACTCACGCCCGTTCGACGGGGGCTAGAGGCTAAAAATGTATAAATCAGGGAAGTGTCTTGTTGTAGTTGGCAATGCCATCCATGATTTCTTGCTTGGCCGATTCCGGGCCTTCCCAACCCAAAATCTTGACCCATTTATTGGCTTCCAGGTCTTTGTAGTGCTCAAAAAAGTGCGCAATGGTCTTCAGGCGCACCGGGCTCAGGTCATCGGGCTTTTGCCAGCGCGTGTAGAGCGACAGAATCTTGTCGATCGGCACCGCCAGCACTTTGCCGTCCTGGCCAGCTTCATCTTCCATCTTCAGGATACCGATGGCGCGGCAAGTCACCACCACGCCAGGAATGAGCGGCACCGGCGTGATGACCAGCACGTCCACCGGGTCACCATCACCGCTGATGGTTTGGGGCACATAACCGTAGTTGGTCGGGTAATGCATCGCCGTGCTCATGAAACGGTCAACAAAAATGGCATGGGTTTCATGGTCGACCTCGTACTTGACCGGGTCAGCGTTCATCGGGATTTCAATGATGACATTAAAAGATTCTGGGCAGTTTTTACCCGGAGTAACGTTATCGAGGGACATGGTGGCTTCTTTGCATTGAGTTAAATCAGAAAAATCGGAAAAACCTAAGGATTAACCCTGATTTTACTTACGCCCGACTTGCCTCGCGTCAAATCAGGGGCTTTTCACGGTACAGTCCGCGCGTTGGCCAATCGCCTGCATCAGTCCCCGATTGATGTTTCGCAGCGAGGAAGCAACGCAGCGGGGATGCCGATTGCGTTGCACCCCTACTCAGCGAAACAACAGACAGGAGATTTATATGACAGGCAACCCAGCGCTGATTCTGGCGCTTATTTGTGGGCTCATCGCCGTCGGATACGGCTTTTGGGCACGCAGTTGGATTCTTTCCCAGGACGCCGGCAATGCGCGCATGCAAGAGATTGCAGCCGCCATTCAAACCGGTGCTGCGGCCTACTTGGCACGGCAGTACAAAACCATTGCCATTGTGGGTGTGGTGCTGACCATTTTGATCGCCATCTTTCTTGACTCCTTGAGCGCCGTCGGCTTTGTGATCGGTGCGGTGCTCTCTGGCGCCTGCGGCTTCATTGGCATGAATGTCTCGGTGCGCGCCAATGTGCGCACCGCGCAGGCTGCCACCAAAGGCATTGGCCCGGCACTTGACGTTGCTTTCCGCGGCGGCGCTATCACCGGCATGCTGGTGGTGGGCTTGGGTCTGCTGGGTGTGACTGGATTTTTCTGGTTCCTGGTTGGCAACGGTAATCTGACACCGGATAAAAACCTGGCGCACCTGCTCAACCCGCTGATCGGCTTTGCTTTTGGCTCCTCCTTGATCTCCATCTTTGCCCGTCTGGGCGGTGGTATTTTCACCAAGGGTGCTGACGTCGGCGCGGATCTGGTGGGCAAGGTTGAAGCCGGCATCCCTGAAGACGACCCGCGCAACCCGGCGGTGATCGCCGACAACGTCGGTGACAACGTGGGTGACTGCGCCGGCATGGCCGCTGACTTGTTTGAAACCTACGCCGTCACGCTGATTGCCACCATGGTGCTTGGCGCCCTGATGCTGCCCGCCATGGGCACCAGTGCCGTGGTCTACCCGCTGGCGCTGGGCGCCGTGTCGATCGTGGCCTCCATCATCGGTTGCTTCTTCGTCAAGGCCTCGCCCGGCATGAAGAACGTGATGCCGGCCCTGTACAAAGGTCTGGCGGTCGCCGGCGTGCTGTCGTTGATTGCCTTCTTCTTCGTGACGCAATGGCTGATGCCTGACAACGCCATCACCGCCAGCGGCAGCCAGATGAAGCTGTTTGGCGCCTGTGCCGTAGGTTTGATTCTCACCGCCGCCCTGGTGGTGATTACCGAGTACTACACCGGCACGCAATACGCGCCGGTGAAACACATCGCAGAGGCATCCACCACGGGCCACGGCACCAACATCATTGCCGGCCTGGGGGTTTCCATGCGTTCCACCGCCTGGCCGGTGATGTTTGTCTGCGTGGCGATCTACACCGCCTATGCGCTGGCCGGCTTGTATGGCATTGCGATTGCAGCCACCGCCATGCTCAGCATGGCTGGCATCGTGGTGGCGCTGGACGCCTATGGCCCGATCACCGACAACGCCGGTGGTATTGCCGAAATGTCCGAAATGCCCAAGAGTGTTCGCGACATCACCGACCCGCTGGACGCTGTTGGCAACACCACCAAGGCCGTCACCAAAGGCTATGCCATTGGTTCCGCCGGTCTGGCAGCCCTGGTGCTGTTTGCCGACTACACGCACAAGCTCGATGGCTATGGCAAGGTGATCAGCTTTGACCTGAGCAATCCGATGGTCATCATCGGTCTGTTCATCGGCGGCATGATTCCCTACCTGTTTGGCGCCATGGCGATGGAAGCCGTGGGCCGCGCCGCCGGAGCGGTCGTGGTCGAGGTGCGCCGCCAGTTCCGCGACATCAAGGGCATCATGGAAGGCACCGCCAAGCCGGAATATGACACCGCTGTCGACATGCTGACCACGGCCGCCATCAAGGAAATGATGATCCCGAGTTTGCTGCCCGTGGTGGTGCCAATTCTGGTTGGACTGATCCTCGGCCCGGCCGCGCTGGGCGGCCTGCTGATGGGCACCATCGTGACGGGTCTGTTTGTGGCCATCTCCATGTGTACCGGCGGCGGTGCCTGGGACAATGCCAAAAAGTACATTGAAGACGGCAACTTTGGCGGCAAGGGTTCCGAAGCGCATAAAGCGGCTGTCACCGGCGATACCGTGGGCGACCCCTACAAGGACACCGCCGGCCCGGCCATTAACCCGCTGATCAAGATCATCAACATTGTGGCGCTGCTGATCGTGCCGGTGATGATGAAGATCCACGGCGGCTAGTCCGACCCGAAACCAAAAAGCCCGCTGACGCGGGCTTTTTTATGGGTGCCACCGACATCCTTGATGAATGTCAAGCAGAAAATATCAGCCCACACTAGGATTCCCGTCAAGGAGCATTTGAATGCCAGACGCTTTCAGCCGTTTTTCTGGACCCCACTCAAAAGGTACAACCTTGAACCAACGCAAGCTCATTGATGGCATCTGCCTGTTGTCATTGGCACTGCTGGTGAGTGGCTGCTCATCCATGCTGCCGCGCGCCCGTAGCCAGTCCACCCCTTTCAAGAGTTTTGACGAGGCGCGTCAGGCCATTGAAGGTCTGGTGCCGATGAAAAGCGATGTTGTCGCCATGACCCGGCTGGGAATCAGCCCGGTGCAACAGCCCAATACGAACATCCTGACACACGACGACATCGTGCGGCGATTTGTTCCAAGCTCGCTGCTCAAAAGAGAAGACCTCGATCCCGGTGTGCTGGCATGCCTGGAAGCGCGCGAGGCCTGTCGCGGCTGGGAGATCACGGCAGCGCGCATCCAGAAAGACCGCACTGGCGGTTTTTTGGCCGACTTCACCAACTTTTCACGCCGCACGGAGACGACGGGCTGGCGCTTCAATGCCTTGATCCTGCTGATCAATGACGTGGTGGTCTACCGCGCCTGGGGCGGACAGCCCCGCGTCAATGACATCGACGTCCAAACCAACCCATTGGGCCCCTTGCAGGATATCGGCCCCGCCATCGTGACCAGGCATTAGCAAATCCCGCATGGGAGCGACGCATTTTTGCAAATTCCGCTAAGCTTTACCTATAAATAATTTGAAAGTGAATGGGGGGGAAATGTTCGATTTTCTGAAAAGCAGGCGCCCGAAAGACCAAAATACGTCCCGTGCTGCGCCGACGCCAGTTACGACGCCCAACAGTACGCCACGGCACAGCGATGTTCGACGTGAGTTGATCCGGGTGGTTCTTAAAGACACACTGCGACTTCACGGCGTTCCATTCGGTTGGCTCAGCTGCGAGGTCATCATCGTCGCGCGCTCGCCAAGCGAAGAAGAATTGCACATTCAATTGGTGTTGATGAAGTGGAACGAGCGACTGCTGCGCTATGCATCCGCGCTGCAACGGCAGTTGCTGCTTGGGCTGGATCGCTTTGATCCATCGGTCGACCATTCCAAGTACATATTCTCATGGCGTTTTGCGCCCGATTGCGGCTGTCCGTTTGCCTTTATGCCAGACCCCAAATCGTGGCATCAAAACGCCTTGCCCCAGGTCGAAGAAGAACCTGTTTCCGTGCTGGACCGGCGCCGCACCAGACGTCCACCCAAAGCAACGCCGCTTGACCCGATACCCCCTGCCCCGGCCATTGAGCCATCAAACTTTGCACCCACCCAAATGACACCCCTGCGGTAAACCCGGCTTGGCCCATCAAGCGCTAGCCAGCACTGCCACCTCAGCCTTGGTGGTCCAGTCAATCGGGTCTTGCTGCAACACCATGTCGATGTCAATTCCCAGGGCCAGCGCAACAACATCCGGGAAATTGTCGATCAGATCCTGCTCGTCGTAATTGGCCTCCCAGGCGCGGGCGCGCCACGCTGCCAGATGAAGTACGCCTGCCATCGGTTCGTAAACGTCGTTGTCAAAAGGCGCATGTTGGTGTTCCAGCGCATCCACAATCGGCTGCGGAAACTGCCAGCGCCGGGCGAAACCAGCACCCACATCGGCGTAACAATACCCGAGCAATTTGCGCTCCGCTGCAGCGCGCTTCAGGCCGAGAGGCGGCACTTGGCGATCCAGTATTTCCAGTGCGCCTGGCAGGCCCAGGTGCATCACCAGTTCACCGGTGGCGTGTATCAGACCTGCGGTAAACGCGGCCGGCTGGTTTTGCTGCACCATGCCACCTAACGCGCGTGCCAACTTGGCGGTATTGAGGCTGTAGCGCCAGAACTGGCGCATGTCAATGCCGGGGACCGCGGTGAACGCGCCGGCAATCGCGGCCGCCGTGGCGAGCGCCTTGACCTGATTGAGCCCCAACAGCGCCAGGGCTTCGGACACACTGCTGATTTTGTTGGACAGCTGGAACTGCGCCGAATTGGCCAGTTGCAACAAGCGCGTAGCCAGTACCGGGTCGGTGTTGATGAGCTGGCTGATTTTTCTGAGCTCGGGCTCTTCGCGGTCAAGCTCGTTGAGCAGCAAAGCGATCACTTTTGGAATGCTGGGCAGCGCCGCATTGGAAGCGAGCAGTTCTGTGAGTGTCATCAATGATGAGCCTGTAAAGTTTAACTTGCTTGAGGCCATAATTATCCGCCACGTGAAACCGTTGAAATCGTGCCAGAATGAATTTTTACCATGTACCAAAGCCACCATGACCGACCGTGACACAGCTCGCATTGTGCCGCTGCTTGACTTGCGAACCAGCACGCTGCGGATCCCGGGCGCGACTTATCTGCCGGAGTCGCGCATCACCGGCTCCGGTCGGCTGATCGACACGCTCGGGCGCCCGTTACGTGATCTGCGCATCAGCGTCACCGACCGCTGCAACTTTCGCTGCAACTACTGCATGCCCAAGGAAATCTTTGACAAAGACTATGCCTACCTGCCGCACAAAGCGCTGCTGTCGTTTGAGGAAATTACCCGCATCGCCAAGGTTTTTGTAGCGCATGGTGTGCAAAAGATTCGGCTCACCGGTGGTGAGCCACTGCTGCGAAAAAATATTGAACGGCTGATCGAACAACTGGCTGCGCTGCGCACACCGCAAGGCCAGGCGCTCGACATCACACTCACCACCAACGGTTCCCTGCTGGCCCGCAAGGCGCGCGACCTCAAGGCCGCCGGTCTGCAGCGCGTGACCGTCAGCCTCGATGGGCTCGACGACGCGGTGTTTCGCCGCATGAACGATGTCGACTTTCCAGTGGCCGACGTGCTGGCCGGAATTGAGGCGGCGCAGGAGGCGGGCCTGGGTCCGATCAAGATCAACATGGTGGTCAAACGCGGCACCAATGAACATGAGATTCTGCCGATGGCACGACACTTCATGGGCTCTGGCATTGTGCTGCGCTTTATCGAATATATGGACGTGGGCGCCACCAATGGCTGGCGCATGAACGAGGTGCTGGCCTCCAGCGAGGTCGTGAAACTCATCCACGCCGAGCTGCCACTGGTGCAACTTGAGCCCAGCAACCCCGGCGAGACCGCCGCGCGCTGGGGTTACGCCAATGCCTCTGGCCAATACGACAAGGAATTGGGCGAAATCGGCGTCATCAGCAGTGTGACGCAGGCTTTTTGCAGTGAATGCAACCGCGCCCGGCTTTCGACCGAAGGCAAGCTGTTCCTGTGCCTGTTCGCGTCCCAGGGCTACGACCTGCGCTCGCTCATCCGGCAGGAAGGCGCCGCCAGCGACGCCGACCTGGCGTCTGCCATCGGGCACATCTGGCAGGGCCGCGGCGACCGTTATTCCGAGTTGCGCAGCGCCCTGGCGCCTGACGCCGGTACCGGCGGCCACCGCGTTGAAATGAGCTACATCGGAGGTTGATTTGATTCCAGCACAAGACATTACCGGCCTGATTCTGGCCGGTGGCCGGGGTTCCCGCATGGGCGGCGTGGACAAAGGGCTGCAGACCTTCAACGGCATGCCGCTGGCGCTGCACACACTGACCCGCCTGCAGATGGGTGGCGGGGTGGGCCAGATCATGATCAACGCCAACCGCAATCTGGCCGCTTACGAATCTTTTGGCGCGTCCGTCTGGCCCGATGGCCTGGCCGACTATGCCGGGCCGCTGGCGGGATTTCTGACCGGTCTTGAGCACTGTGAGACACCTTTTCTCGTGACCGTGCCCTGCGATACACCACGCCTTCCGCTGGATTTGGTGCCCCGCCTGGCAGCTGCGCTGGAAGCCGAAAACGCCGACATTGCCATGGTGGCAGCCCCTGAAATTGGCAAAGACGGCCAAGTGCGTTTGCGCCCCCAGCCGGTGTTTTGCCTGCTGCGCGTTGAACTGCTGGAGAGTCTGGTCCGGTTCACCCAGGAAGGCGGGCGCAAGATTGATGCGTGGACTGCGTTGCACAAAACGGCGGTGGCGCCGTTTGATTTGCCCCATGACGACCCGCTCGCGTTCTTCAACGCCAACACGCTGGCGGAGTTGCACCAACTGGAAAACAACCCGGCATGAAATCCATTGACAGCATTGCCGCCGAGCTGGCAGCTTATGACCCGCAAGCCTTGCGTGCCGACACCGTCAACACCTTTTTGGCGCGCCTGGTCGAGCCCGTTGCGCAGCTTGAAGAAGTGGGTATTTTTCAGGCGCTGGGCCGCGTGCTGGCGGCTGATGTGATCTCGCCCATCAGTGTGCCGCCGCACGACAACTCGGCCATGGACGGCTATGCGTTTGATGGCGCACAGCTGGCCGCAGCGAGCCCCTTGACCCTGAAAGTGGTGGGGACTGCGCTCGCGGGCAAGAGCTGGTCAGGCCAGGTGCAGCACGGTGAGTGCGTCAAGATCATGACCGGTGCCGTGATGCCACAGGGGCTCGATACCGTGGTGCCGCAAGAGTTGGTGAGCCACAGCCCGGGTCAACATCCGCCAACAGCGTTCATCACCCTGGCACCAGGCACCGTGCGGGCCGGCGACAACCGGCGCCAACTGGGTGAAGACCTGTTGCAAGGCCAGCCAGCGCTCAAAAAAGGGGAGCTGCTCACGCCCGCTGCGCTTGGGCTCATGGCCAGTTTGGGCATTGAAAAGCTGCAGGTCTGGCGCAAGCTGCGGGTGGCCTACTTTTCTACCGGCGACGAGATTCTGAGCCTGGGCGAAGCCCCGCGCGAAGGCGCTGTCTACGACAGCAACCGTTACACCGTGTTTGGCCTGCTGACGCGCTTGGGGCTCGAAGTCATCGACCTGGGCGTGGTGCGCGATGAGCCGACCCTGCTGGAAGCAGCCTTTACCCACGCCGCTTCGGTGGCTGACGCCATCATCACCAGCGGTGGCGTGAGCGTGGGCGAGGCCGACTACACCAAGGCCATGATGAAAAAGCTCGGCGACGTCGCCTTCTGGAAGATTGCCATGCGCCCGGGCCGGCCCATGGCGGTGGGACGAATTCCTAAAGCAAAATTGGCCTCTAGCCCCCATGAAACAAGCACTATTAGCTATAATATCAATAGCAATTTTGAACCATCAAAGGACGCCATTCTGTTTGGCTTGCCGGGCAACCCGGTCGCAGTGATGGTGACTTTTCTGGCCTTTGTGCGCCCGGCACTTTTGAAAATGATGGGCAGCACGGCAGCCGCACCGCCGCTGCTCAAGGCCCGCTGCAGCGAAGCCATCCGCAAAAAGCCCGGCCGCACCGAGTACCAGCGCGGCGTGGTCAGCACCACACCTGAGGGCACGCTGCAAGTCAGAACCACCGGCAACCAGGGCTCGGGCGTGCTCAGTTCCATGGTGCAGGCCAACGGCCTGATCGTGCTGCAGCACGGTCAGGGCAATGTGGCGCTGGGCGATGAGGTGGATGTGATGATGTTTGAGGGCGTGGTTTAGGGTTTGGCTGATGCAAATCAAGCGACTGGCAAATAGGGTCTCCAAAACTCAAGTGGCAAAAAAGTTGAGAGGAGAAATTCCTTTTTGATGGCTGAGACTTCCTTACACTGACTGACAGGGTCAAGGGTTTTCAATTCATTGACCCTCAAGAATCTGTTTCCGTCAGCGGCTGCACCGCAGCCCGATTACAGGAAGGAAGTGCGATGGACAAGAGCTCTCTCCCCAAACCGATTCCAAGCGCAATCGCGGTCGGTATCACCCTTCTGATCTGGTTTTTCATTCCAGTCCCTGACAAAGTCAGCCCCAACGCCTGGCATTTGCTGGCGCTGTTCATCGGCACCATTGCCGCCATCATCGGCAAGGCCATGCCGATCGGCGCTTTGTCGATCGTAGCCATTTCTTTAGTCGCCATTACAGAGGTGACCCGGCCCGGCAAACCGGAAGGCGCGATTGCCGATGCCTTGAGTGGTTTTTCCAATCCCCTGATCTGGTTGATTGCCATTGCCGTGATGATCTCTGTGGCTTTGACCAAAACCGGACTCGGCACGCGAATTGGCTACAACTTCATTTCGCTGTTTGGCAAGAAAACCATCGGCGTGGCCTACAGTCTGGTTCTGTCCGAGTTGGTTATTGCCCCGGTCACGCCCAGTAACACGGCACGCGGCGGGGCCATCATTCACCCCATCATGCGCTCAATCGCGGATGCCTTCGGCTCCAGCCCCGACCTGGGCACGTCGAAGAAAATTGGCCGCTATCTGGCGCTGGTCAACTACAACACCAACCCCATCACCTCGGCCATGTTCATCACTGCCACGGCCCCCAATCCCCTGATCGTGGATCTGGTTGCCAAAGCCACCAACTCGGCGATCAAGATCACTTGGGGCCAATGGGCCTTGGCCGCGCTGGTGCCGGGGCTGTGCATGCTGCTGGTCATGCCGCTGGTGTTGTATTTTCTTTTTCCGCCGGAAATCAAAATGACGCCCAACGCCAAGGAGCTGGCACACACCGAGCTCACCAAACTGGGACCGATGAAGATCTCGGAGTACATCACACTGGGCGTTTTAGGGCTGATGCTGCTGATGTGGGCCGGCGTGCCGGCCCTGCTGTTTGGCCCCGCCATGGACCTCAATGCCACGACCACTGCCTGGATCGGCCTGTCGCTGCTGTTGCTGACCGGCGTGCTGGACTGGGAGGATATTCTCAAGGCCAAGACCGCCTGGGACACCCTGATCTGGTTTGCGGCGCTGGTGATGATGGCGACATTTCTGGGCAAGCTGGGCCTGGTGGGCTGGTTCGCGCTGTCCATCCAGAACGGCATCAGCTATCTGGGCCTGGGCTGGATGGGTGCCACCGCCATCCTGATCCTGGTCTATTTCTATTCGCACTACTTTTTTGCCAGTACCACCGCGCACATCACGGCCATGTACGCGGCGTTCTTCACCGCCGGTGTGGCCCTTGGCGCACCCCCCATGCTGCTGGCTTTGGTGCTGGCCTTTGCATCTTCGCTGATGATGTCGCTGACCCACTACGGTACCGGCACAGCGCCCATCATTTTTGGTTCTGGCTACACCACCCTGAACGAGTGGTGGACGGCAGGCGCGGTGATGAGCGTGGTCAACCTGCTGCTGTTGGTGCTGGTGGGAGGCGTCTGGTGGACGGTATTGGGCTACATCTGAGCAAAAAGGTCGGGGTGCTGATTCAACGTTGCCGCAACGCCAACTCCACGCCCCGGTTGGCCAGCATGTCGGCGTGTTCATTGCCGGGGTCGCCGTTATGACCTCTGACCCAACGCCAGTCAATCCTGTGGCCTGACGTGCTGACCAGCTCGTCCAGCCGCTGCCACAGGTCGACATTTTTCACCGGCTGCTTGGCAGCCGTTTTCCAGCCGCGGGCCTTCCAGCCGGCCAGCCACTCCGTCATGCCCTTGAGCACATACTGACTGTCGACGTGCAGCGTCACCTGGCACGGACGTTTCAAGGCCGCCAGCGCTTCAATCACCGCCGTCATTTCCATGCGGTTGTTGGTGGTACCTAGTTCACCACCAAACAATTCTTTTTGCGAATCCGCCGATTTCAGGAACGCGCCCCAGCCACCCGGACCGGGATTGCCCTTGCAGGCACCATCGGTGTAAATTTCAACGGCGTTCAAAACAGTCTCCTCATGCTTGCTTCACTTTCTCATCCTTTGGGGCGCTAGCCCTCGTCAATGTTGAACTATTTGCTACAGAAACAGGAGCATTCGCCAAGGCCCGGGAGGCCTTCCAGGCTGGACTCAGCAGCGTCATGCCGCGCACCCGCTTGACCGCAACCAAGAAATACACACTGCCCAAAATCGGCCACCAGCGCGCACCCGCCCGGTCCATCCACTCAAACCGTTGCAGCCATTTTTCGCTGGAAAACGCGGGCCGGTAACAGCCGAAACGCCCGACTTCCACCTCAAAGCCCAGCAGGCGCAGCCAGTCGCGCAATCGCCAATAACCGATGAATTCTCCCGCCTCCGGCAAAAACAATTTCTGCGAACCCACCCGATGGGGTGACCGGCCGCGCCGCTGGCGAAAGCCCCAGAGCGACGTCGGATTCAGGCCGCAAATGACAACCCGCCCTTCCGGCACCAGCACCCGCTCAACTTCGCGCAAGGTGGTATGCGGGTCGCTCGCCAGCTCCAGCGAGTGCGGCAGAACCACCAGGTCCAGACTGTTGGCCTGGAACGGCAGCGCCGAGAAATCAGTTGCAAAAGCCGCACCCGGCATAGGGGTTTGGGTCGCCAGCCAGCGGTGCGGCATGCGGTTGGCGCCCAGGGCGTCAAGCTCGGGCAAACCCAGCTGCAGCGCATGAAACCCAAAAATATCAGCGACCGCCAAATCAAATTGGCTGCGTTCCCACGCCAGCAGATAGCGCCCGGTGGGCGACTCAAACCAGTCATGCAAACCTATAATTTGATCACTCATGCAGCTAATTCCACTACCCGCCTTCACTGACAACTACATCTGGATGGTGCATGACGAACGCCATGCGCTGGTGGTTGACCCCGGTGACGCACAACCTGTGCTGGAGGCCCTGCAACAACTCGGTTTGCAGTTGGAGACCATTCTAGTCACGCACCATCACCCCGACCACACCGGCGGGGTCGCTGCGTTGCGCGCGGCCACCGGCGCCCAGGTATTTGGCCCGGCCCGGGAGCCGATGCCCGAGCCTCTGATCCGGCTCACGGGTGATCAGCAACTGCAGGCGCTGGGTTTGAACTTCCAGGTGATTGATGTGCCCGGTCATACCGCTTGCCATATCGCTTATTTCTGTGCCGATGTCGATGGCGCACCGCTGCTGTTTTGCGGCGACACGCTGTTCAGCGCCGGTTGTGGCCGCCTGTTTGAAGGCAGCCCGGCCCAAATGCTGGCCTCGCTCGACACCCTGGCTGCCCTGCCTGACGCGACGCGCGTATGCTGCGCCCATGAATACACCTTGAGCAACCTGAAATTTGCCTGCGCCGTGGAGCCCGTCAACCAGGCTTTGACCGACTACACGGTCAAAGCCGAAGCCTTGCGTTCGCAGCAACAACCCACCCTGCCCTCGAGCATCTTGCTGGAGCGTCAGATCAACCCTTTTTTGCGTACACGCCAGGCAACTGTCACCCAGGCAGTCCAGGCATTTGACGCATCAGCCCGCGATGAGGTGAGCATCTTTGCCGCCCTTCGCCAATGGAAGAACCAGTTTTGATGAAATTTCTGAAACTTGCCTGCCTGAGCGGCCTGCTGTGGCTGACCGGCTGTGCCAGCACCGGCATTACATCCCTGTCAAATCCGGATGCCATCCACGGGCCGAGCACCGCCACGTCAGGAAATCAGGCCGCCGGTGCCTACGGTTCACTCATTCCGAGTGGCGAGTTGCAGCCCATCACCGCCGCGCAAGCCGCCTCCCGGGCGGTCACTGAACTGGCAGCGCCCGCGGATATTTGGGAACGTATCCGGCGCGGCTATGGCATGCCCAATCTGGAGAGTGACCTGGTCGTTGATCGCGAGCAGTGGTACACGACCCGGCCCGACTACATCCTGCGCATGGCGGAGCGTTCCAACAAGTACTTGTTCCATATTGTGGAAGAACTGGAGCGGCGCAACATGCCCTCCGAACTGGCGCTACTGCCTTTTGTCGAGAGCGCCTTCAACCCGCAGGCAGTTTCCACAGCCAAGGCAGCCGGCATGTGGCAATTCATGCCCGCGACCGGCAAGAGCTTCGATTTGAAACAGAACGCGTTTCGCGATGACCGGCGCGACGTGCTGGCCTCCACCCGTGCGGCACTGGACTACCTGCAAAAACTCCATGACATGTTTGGAGACTGGGACCTCGCGCTGGCCGCCTACAACTGGGGTGAAGGCAGCGTCGGGCGCGCCATTGCCAAAAACAAGCGGGCCGGCCTGGGCCTGTCCTACACCGATCTCAGCATGCCGGCGGAAACCCGTCTTTACGTGCCCAAGCTGCAAGCCATCAAAAACATCGTGGCCAACCCGATGGCGTTCAACACACGGCTGCCCCTGATTGGAAACCACCCTTACTTTCAGACCGTGGATATCAAGCACGATATCGATGTCGCGCTGGTGGCCAAACTGGCTGAAGTGACGGTCGAGGACTTCAAGGCGCTGAACCCGTCCGGCGGCAGTCGCCCGGTCATTCTGGCGGCCGGCACACCGCAAATCTTGCTGCCCTGGGACAACGCCATCATCTTCCAGAGCAACCTGGAGGCCTTCGGCGGCGGCCGTCTGGCCAGCTGGACGGTCTGGCGGGCTCCCTCCACCATGAAACCGGCCGAGGCCGCCAAACGGGTTGGCATGACGGAGACCGAACTGCGCAGCGTGAACAAAATTCCGCCCCGGGTGGCGATCAAGGCCGGCTCCAGCCTGCTGGTGCCACGGCCCACCCAACTGGTCGCCGACGTGGCCGAACATGTGGCTGACAACGGCCAGTTGTCTTTTGCGCCCGATGCGATATTGACGCGCACCGTGCTCAAGGCTGGCAAAAAAGATTCGGTCGCCAGCCTGGCCAAGCGCTACCGGGTCAGTCCGGCCAGCGTCGCCGAGTGGAACAAGGTCAGCGCATCTGCAACTTTCAAGGCCGGGCAACGTGTGGTGATGTTTCTGCCGATGCGGGCCAAAACCTTGGCTCAAAGCAAGGCCCATGGCAGAACCCAATCATCAAGCAAACAGGCCCGAAACAAGGTGAGCAAGCCGACCCGGCTTGCCAAACAACCTTAATCCAGATCGCCTGCAACCCGCGTCGTTCTCATGAGCGGGCTTCAGGCGTTAAAACGCTCTTTGGCCTTGATGGCAAACACATTGGTGTAGGTTTTAGCAAGGTCGGAGTTGCTCAACTTGACAGTCGGGTCAAAACGGGCCAGCGCACGGGCGGCCGTCTGCGGCCCCTCAACAGGTATCAAACCATCGGGAGAGATGGCCTCACGAACCTTGTTGAAGGCGGCCAGGTAAAGCGCCCGATCCCGCAGAAAATAGGCTTCTGGAACGACTCTGATGATGTCGCTCGGTCCGGCCGTTTGCAGCCACTTCAGGCTGTGCACCATGGCGTTGGTCAGGGCTTGCACGGTATTTGGACATTTCTTTACAAAATCCAGCGGCGCGTACAGGCAACCCGCCGGCATGACCCCTCCAAAGACCTCCGCCGTCCCTTTGAGTGTGCGGGTATCGGTAATGATGCGGATCTCGCCTTTTTGCTCCAGCATGGTCAGCACCGGGTCAACCGTACTCAAAGCATCAATCTGGCCGGTACGGAAAGCAGTCAAAGCGCCTGCAGCCGTGCCCACACCGACGTAGTTCACATCGTCCGCCTTGAGCCCGGCACGCGAAAGAATCAACTGCACCACCCGTTGGGTTGACGAGTCAAGTGCCGAAATGCCGATTCTTTTGCCCTTGAGATCGGCTATCGTTTTGTAATGGGGCATGGCCTTGACCGATATGCCGATCGCGATGGCAGGCGCTCGCCCCTGCAACACAAAAGCCTGAAAGCTCTGCCCCCGGGTCTGCAGGGTGATGGTGTGCTCATAGGCACCCGAAACAACGTCGGCCGAACCGCCTTCAACCGCCGCCAAGGCCTGCGACCCCCCCGCAAAATCACTGATATCGACCTCCAGGCCTTCGGCCTTGAAATAACCAAGCTGCTCAGCGATGGTCAAAGGCAGGTTGTAAAACGCTGCCTTACCGCCCACTGCAATGGCTATCTTCGTTTTTTCTAGGCGGGGCTGCGCCCACAGGGCAGGCGCAGCCACAGAAGCTGCCGCACAGGCCGTGACCGCAAGCAAGGTTCGGCGGTTGAAATGGATGTCGTTCATGGTCAATTTTCTTCGGATCTCTCTTTCTGTCCGAGCTTAAGGATAGCCAGCCACACTGACTTGCGCATCGGGAACATCCCGCAGGGGTTTGTACCTAGCTTCAGCGTCGATCCAGCAGAGCATGCGCAATGGTGCCCAAGTCCACATACTCCAGCTCGCTGCCCACCGGCACACCACGCGCCAGACGGGTCAGGCGCAGCCCCCGGCTTTTCAGGCCTTCGCTGATCACATGCGCGGTGGCTTCGCCCTCGGCCGTGAAGTTGGTGGCCAGAATCACTTCCTGCACGGTGCCGTCGCAAGCCCGGTCAAACAAACCTTTGAGACCGATGTCCTTGGGGCCTATGCCATCGAGTGGACTGAGTTTGCCCATCAGCACAAAGTACAAACCGTGGTACGCGCCGGTGCGCTCCAGCGCCGACTGATCGGCCGGGGTCTCCACCACACACAACTTGCTGGCATCGCGCCGGGGGTCCAGGCAGGTGGCACAAATATCGGCCTGCGTGAAGGTGTGGCAACGCTCGCAATGACGCATTTGATCAGCGGCAACTTGCAGGGCTCGGGACAACGCCAACGCACCTGGACGGTCATGCTGCAGCAGGTGAAACGCCATGCGCGAAGCCGACTTCACGCCCACACCCGGCAGACGGCGCAGCGCCTGGATCAGGACGTCAAGCGAGTTGAGATCAGCCACGCAGAATCAGAATGGAAACTTCATGCCGCCGGGCAGGCTGGGCATACCGGCGGTGATCTTGCCCATTTTCTCGGCTGAAGTTTCTTCGGCCTTGCGCACCGCGGCGTTAAAAGCCGCCGCCACCAGATCTTCGAGCATGTCTTTGTCGTCGGCCAGCAAGCTGGGGTCGATGGTGACACGGCGCACGTCGTGTTTGCAGGTCATCAGAACCTTGACCAGACCGGCGCCGGATTCTCCGGTGACTTCGACGTTGCCCAGCTCGTCCTGGGCTTTTTTCATGTTGTCCTGCATGGCCTGGGCCTGCTTCATGAGGCCGGCGAGTTGTCCTTTGTTGAACATTGGTAGTCCTTGGTTTAGATTTTGAAGGGAAGAGAGTAAAGCAATATAGCTTTGAACCGGGCTGCCGCAATTGATCCGGCTAGCTGGATCATCAGCCTGGTGTGATGCTGCCAGGCACGATTTTCGCGCCAAAATCACGCATCATCGCCTGCACAAACGGATCATCAAAAATGATTTTTTCTGCCGCCAGCTGCCGCTCGGCCACCAGCGCCGCGTTACGCCGGGCCGGGCTGTCGGTCACGCGCCCAATCTCCACCACCAAGCGCACCGCGTAACCCGCCGCCTGCAACGCAGTCGCCAGACGGTCACGGCTACCCGACTGGTTCAGCGATTCGCGCTCGACCCGCAACAGCCACTGGTCGGTGTCGCGCGCCACCAGTTGCGACTGCAGGGCCAGTTCGCGCACCATGGCGTTGATCGCTTCCCGGGCGATGAGTTGGCGCACGATGCCGTGCCAGAACTCGCCCTCTTCGGTGGGAAGCAACAAAGACGCAGCCGACTGTCCAGCCACCGCCTCGGCGCGGGAATCGGCCTGCACGCGCACCGGAATAGCTACTATTTTTGCAGCATCTTGCGCATATTCCACGGGGGCTAGAGGTCTATTTTGCTCAGAAGTGAGGGACTGTCCCGCAGCCACCGGTAGCTGGACCACATGCAGATGCTGACCCGTTGGGGGTGGCTGCAATGCCTCTGCCTCTGCGTGAACCTCTGATTCAACCTTTTCTTCTGTATTGATCTGCGCTTCTGCGTTTGCTACTATTTTTATAGCTGACTGCGAATATTCGACGGGGGCTGGAGTCTCTTTTTTCTCAAAAACAGGCACCTCGGTCACCACCTGCCCCAGCGCTGGAACTGGACGGGGTGCGGCTGCAGCAAGCCCCCGCGGCGCGTCAGTTAAAGTTTTTTTTTCAGCCACAGGCAGATTGCCAGCGCGGGGTTTGAACGCCAGCAGTCGCAGCAACACCATGGTCAATGCGGCGTACTCGTCCGGCGCCAGGCCCAACTCCGCGCGCCCATGCAGGCAGATGCTGTAGAGCAACTGCGTCTCGTCGGCAGGCATGAGTGCTGCCAGACGCGCCACGTCCAGCGCTTGCGGGTCGGTTTCATCCGACTCAACGGCGCTGGGCACCGCTTGCACAACGGCCATGCGCTGCAGCACCATGCTCATTTCTTCCAGCGTGGAGGCCGCACTCAGGCCATTCAGACGCAAGGCCTCAGACGTCTCGACCACCGTTTTGCCGTCTCCCTGGGCCAACGCCTCCAGCAGCCGAAACACATAGGAGCGGTCCACGCTGCCCAGCATCTGGCGCACCGTCGCTTCTTCAATCTGGCCGGCACCAAACGAAATCGCCTGATCAGCCAGACTCAAGGCATCGCGCATGGAGCCGTGCGCCGCACGCGCCAGCAGCCGCAGCGACGGCACATCGGCCGCCACTTTCTCGGCTTGCAAGACCGTTTGCAGGTGCTCACGGATGGTCTCGGGCGCTATCGGGCGCAGGTTGAACTGCAGACAGCGCGACAGCACCGTGACCGGCACCTTCTGCGGGTCGGTGGTGGCCAGCACAAATTTCAAGTACTCGGGCGGCTCCTCCAGCGTCTTCAACATGGCGTTGAAGGCATGTCCGGTGAGCATGTGCACCTCGTCGATCATGAAGACCTTGAAGCGCCCCTGCACCGGCTTGTAGACGGCCTGTTCCAGGAGCGCCTGTACTTCGTCAACACCCCGGTTGGAGGCCGCGTCGAGCTCGGTGTAATCGACAAAGCGGCCGGAATCAATGTCTATGCACGCCTGGCACACGCCACACGGCGTGGCCGTGATGCCGCCCTGCCCGTCCGGCCCCTGGCAATTGAGCGACTTGGCCAAAATGCGCGACACCGTGGTCTTGCCAACACCACGCGTGCCGGTGAATAAATAAGCGTGGTGCAGCCGCTGCGTGGTGAGCGCGTTGGTGAGCGCTTGCACCACGTGGTCCTGCCCCACCATTTCAGTGAAGTTGCGGGGGCGGTACTTGCGGGCGAGCACGAGGTAGGACATGCCCAGATTCTAAGGTGCGACCCACGGGGGCCCGGAAAACCTGAACAGTCACTCTGCCCTACAATTGCGCCTGACGGGCCTTCCCGCATGGTGAAGCGGCCAACCGGGTCAGGTGGGGAACCAAGCAGCCCTAACTGTGGAGCCAGTGCCGGGGTCAAGGCTCGTCAACCTCATTCTTGAGCGCAACTCTGGAGAATTCTGACTTTGAATTTGAAAGCCGTTGTGCTTTGCGGGTTGACCTGCGTGCTGGGCCTGCTGGCACCCGCGCTGCACGCATCCCCCAGCTCGGCAGACGCCAGTTTTCCGGTTTTTGAGGTGTCAGCTCAGACACCCGGTCGCATTGACGTAGACACCCGCATGGGCATGTTGACGGACAGTACCCGAACCCTGACACCTGACCAGGTCATGTCGCCCAAGCAAACCTGGCAGACCATCACCCGAAAATCGCCCAACTTTGGTTTCACCGAAGACGCCTACTGGTTTCGCTTCCAGATCGACAACCTCGCAAGCCAGGACCTTGCACGTTTCGTCGAGTTGCCAATCCCCTTCCTTGATGACGTGCAGCTGTACCACTACACGGCCGGCCAGCTCAAAACCAGCTACGCCCTGGGTGATGAAAAGCCCTTTGCACAGCGAGTACTTCGACACCAAAATTTCGTCATGCCCCTGAATCTGGCGCCCGGGGCCAATTTGATCTACATCCGCCTGGCCTCATCGGGCACGATTGAAGCACCTTTTCGAATCTGGGATCCGACCCAGTTTTATGAGACCAACGGTAACGAAAAATTATTACAGGGCATGGTGATCGGCATCCTGCTGATCATGATTGTCTACAACCTGTTTGTCTACTTTTCAACCCGCGACATCAACTACCTTTTTTACATTGGATTTGTCGCGAGCTACCTGCTCTTTCATCTCACCTTGAACGGCTACACCTTTGCCTATGCCTGGCCCAACGCGGTGCGTTGGAACAGCTTTGCCATCTCCACCTTTATGGCCAGTGCAGAGTTGTTCACCTGTCTTTTTGCCGACGGCTTTCTCAGGCTGAGCAAGTTTTCAAGGCCAGCGCACTACCTGACACGGGCACTGGCAACAGTCAGCGCCCTGCTGTTGGCGCTGACCTTTGTTTTGCCCTACAGCCTGACGGTGCGTGTGGGCGCCGCCCTCACCATCCCCATTGCTTTGACCGCGTTGGCGCTGGGCTACTGGCGGTGGTGGCGCGGCGCCAAATTCGCGCGCTTTTATTGCCTTGCCTGGACCACCGTGCTCATTAGCCTGTGCGTCCTGAATGCCAGCAAATTTGGTTTGATACCGTCCAACGCCTGGACCCACAATGCGTCCCAGATTGGCATTGTCTTGTTGGTGCTTTTGCTGTCATTTACGCTGGCCGACCGGATCAACCATGATCGCATGCTCAGGGTCAACGCGCAGGCTGTGGCATTGGGCCATGAACGCTGGGCGCGCGCCTCTCAAGAAGCGCTGATCAAGACCAAGGAAGATGCCAACCGCGAACTGGAACAACGGGTCACGGCGCGCACCAATGACCTGAACCGAACGCTGGGTCAACTCAAGCTGGCCAACGACCAGCTGCAACGCCTGTCCAACATGGACGGACTGACCCAAATCGGCAACCGCGCGTTCTTCGACCGCGCCTTGGCCCTGGAACATCGGCGGGCTGACCGACAGAAAAGTCCGCTGTCGCTGATCATGATTGACGTTGATCACTTCAAGCTGGTCAATGACAGCTACGGTCATATGGGCGGTGACGCTTGCCTGCGCGCCGTGGCCCATTTGCTGCAACCCCGGATTCAACGTGTCGGTGATGTGCTGGCGCGTTATGGTGGAGAGGAATTTGTCATTCTGCTGGTTAACAGCAACCAGCAGGATTCGGTGGCGCTGGCCGAGGGATTTCGCGCGGACATCGAGCAACTGCATGTGCCTTTTGAAGGCGGCACGATTCACGTCACCGCCAGCTTTGGCGTGGCCTGTGGCATACCCGACCAGTACCTTAGCCCACAGGAGTTGTTGGCCCACGCTGACAAAGCGCTTTATCAGGCCAAGCATGACGGGCGCAATTGCGTCCGGTCTGTGGCGACGATCAACCGTGTGAGCTGAAGCGGCAGGGCAAAGCACACTGTCTCATCAAGCAAAACGCAGCGATAACTGCCGTATTGGGTTCCAGCTGATCCAAATTTCAAAGCCCAACCTTGGCAAGAAATTACAGCCAAAAAAGTACCCTATAATTCTGGCTGTCGCAACTTGTTCGCAAGGCAATTAACATTGCCGCTGACAACCTAAGTTGTTGATAACAAAAAAATATTCCTCGATAGCTCAGTTGGTAGAGCGCCGGACTGTTAATCCGTAGGTCCCTGGTTCGAGCCCAGGTCGAGGAGCCAAAAACAAGAAACGAATCAAGCACTTAGGCCTTTGGCTTAGGTGCTTTTTTCTTGTCCGCGATGGCTCATTGCAGCCCTTGGGCTCTGCATTGGTTCGGTTGGGTGGATGCAGAGGTCTTATATCGTAGACGTCTTCCTGTGAATCAATAAGTCCATGCCAATATTAAAATCCTCTTCTCTGCTAGCCATTGCCGCCGTACTGACTCTAACGGCCTGTGACGAGGCAATAGACACCCACCCCGCTCAGCTTGTCACCAAGCGCAGGGCGATTTTTAAAGAATTTACGCGCACCCTGGAGCCCATGGGCATGGTTGCCCGTGATCGCAAGGACTACAACCCGCGTGAGTTCCACGTCAGCGCATTGGCGTTGGAAAAGCTGGCGATGCAGCCCTGGGGCTATTTCACCCCGGACAGCAATTACCCGCCGACACACGCCAAGCCCGCCGTATGGATGCAGCCCACCGAATTCAAACAAGCACAGGAAAATTATCAAGCCGCGGTGAGCCAGCTCGTCAAGGCGGCAGAGGGCGGCAATCTAGACATCGTCCGAACGGCCGTCAATGATGTGCAATACAGCTGCAAAACATGCCACAACCAATTTCGCAAGGATTATTGAGGGCATATTCAAGCTACATTGCCTGAGGCTCACGTATTGACGATTTGGGCCGCAAGCAAAAGGAACTTGGAATGATGAACTTTGGATACAACGGACTTTTTGGCGTGCTGGTACTCGCTGGGGACATTTGGGCCATTCTCAACATTTTCCAAAGCGCGGTATCCAACGAAAAAAAATTGATCTGGATAATCGCGGTAGTGTTGCTGCCCGTTCTGGGTCTGCTGCTGTGGTACTTCCTTGGGCCGCGCAACGGCAGGTCGGGCTAGCAGGACGGCAGACACAATGAAAAAGGGCAGAGCTCATAACGAACCCTAGCCCTTCTAGGTGCTTCCTCAAGTATGGGAAGCGTCATGACGGCAACCCGTCAGTCAGGAGTGAGCGTAAGTGTGGTCCATTGTCATGTATGGGGCTCCTTCACCGAGGATAAAGACTCGGTCGCAAACAAATTCTGCGCCAGGTTTTTTGAGTAGTCAACCACCTCACTGGCACCACTGGTCAAATCCGTATCGGCGGAAACAGTATGCATATCAACCGATGCTGACAGGGCTATGGGTGAATGCGGTGTTCAGGTGGATTCGCGCAGTTGAAAACCAACGAAGTCACCTTCACTGGGAAAGATGTTCACCGATGTGACGACGGCATTTGACGGGCCACGCCTGGCCCATTCGACCATGCGGTTCACCTCGGTGGCCTCTCCCTGCACCACTGCCTCCACCGAGCCATCCAGTCGGTTTCGCACCCAGCCCCTCAAACCCAAGGCGTTGGCTCGAGAAACCATTGAACCACGGTAAAAAACGCCCTGAACGAGCCCGCAAATCACCAATCGGTACGTGACATCCGCCATTGCTGTTTTTGTGATCTATACAAAGGGCGACATGCTAGTGCAATGCAAGGCCATATCGACTCCAAATCAAAGTCGAATTATCGATCTGGACACCTGTTTACTTTTTCTCCAAATTTCGTATACTGTACAAAATAACAGTGTTTATCTTTGGAGATGCCGAAATGGATACAAATGAATGGGTGGCAAGGTGCTCTGCCCGCCTGCATGCGCAATGGCCGAGACTGCACCGAGGACAGCGCGATGAAGTTGCAAAGGATCTCTGGAATGACCAGCGGTGGCAACAGAGTGAGCCAGAGGTAGCAGTCGTCGAATGGTTGCGTGAGGGCATTCCTGTGCCAATCGGGAGTGAGCCGCAATGAAGCAGAGCTACTCCCAAACGCTGGATTTCAAGCACCACTGGAGGGTTCTTAATGTTTTGCCAGGGCGTCGAATTCTCGTGGCGATTTGGAGCTGGATGTAAAGGACAGCCTGTCTGCCGCTTCGTTATGCAGTCACATCGATAATTCCCCGCATGAGAATTAATCTGGATTGATTCACAATGGCCGTCATGTCATTGACGAGACAATTGAACCATGAGCTTTAAAACAGGTTCGTCGGACGCTATAGCGACTATACCGGGCAAGGTACACGATCAAATCGAGTACCGCGTTAGAGGGCGCATTCTGCATACGACGGCAAGAGGACCGTTTAAGGAACTTGTGGAAGAAATCCCCGCAACCATCAACGAATTCAGTCAGAGGCTGGCGCGACAGGGCCTATGGGGCCAGATCGTCACCTTCCAACAAAGCGCGTTCATGCCACCGGCAGCCAAACAGAATTTTGCTAACTATCTCAAATTGAGATATGAAAATCCGGAAATTAGGCCGGTTGTTGCCCTTGTTTTTGCACCCGACGTCGAAGATGGCGCATTGATGGCGCCAGAATTCTTGAATTGCTATCTTGATGCCGGGGTAAAAAGTCAGGTCTTTGAAGACTATGCCAGCGCGCGCGATTGGGTGGAGTCTGAAATCCACCATTTCTCGACGCGCATCGAATGGAGGGACCAATACAAGATCGGTGATCAGGCTATCGACGAACAACACCGGGAATTGTTCAAACGGGCCGCCTATGTCCTAGCTGCCACGTCCCATGAAGGGCAGGTCATATCCGCCATGCGACTTCTCCAGTACATGCGCACGCACCTCTCGCACGAAGAAGAAATGATGCGCCGCCTTCATTACCCTAAACTCAAAGTCCACACGCAGGAACATCTGGAAATGCTTGCCAGGCTCAACATCATTTCACTCAGGATTGCCAATGAAAACCTGGTTAAATCCGATCTGGAGGAACTCCTGGGAGACTGGTTCTTGACGCACATGGAGACGGCAGACACTGAATTGGCCCGATTCGCTAAAGCGTCCAGGTGACGCTCTCACCAGCCTAAGATCTAGGTGTCAGTTGAATCACTCATTGGTGACGGCATACTTCAAATTCCCAACCAGAAAAGGCAAAAACCAATGGTGCTGCTCGAATTTCTATGACGCCTTCCACCAAAAAGGAAAGCAAGAGCCCCTTTGTAGCTCGCATACTTGATGTCATCCGGTTCTGCATTGGTTCGGCGGTGTCCTCTTACAACTGTACCGCCTGTATGGGAGTTTCATGCTGATTGCATTCGTTGTCGTTGCCGGGCTCTGGGCTGGTTTACAAAATTCTCTGGCTGGCGGTGGTTCTTTCATCACCTTGCCGGTGCTGATCTTGTCTGGCATGACGCCACTGGCCGCCAACATCACGTCCACGGTGGCGCTATTTCCCGCTCAGGTGACCTCAGGCTTGGCAGGTCGGCGGCTCGTGACCGGTGTCGGCAGGCTGCCATTTTGGGCACTATTTTTGGTTAGCGTTCTTGGAGGGGCGCTGGGAGGATTACTGCTGCTGAAAACTCCTTCGGCAGTGTTCACACGCCTTGTTCCATGGCTGGTGCTATTTGCCACAGTCGTATTCGCTTGGGGCAGCTTTTTACGCAAAACCCGCGAGTCCACGGTTCACCTGGGGCCGCTTGGCGCAGCCGTCAGTCAGTTTGTGATTGCAATCTATGGCGGATATTTTGGTGGTGGTATCGGATTTTTGATGATGGCTGCACTCACAATGGCAGGGTTGCCGACCCGTAACGCCGGCGCCACTAAAAATGTTCTGGCCGGAGTCATGAATGCATCTGCCGTGGCACTGTTTGTGACCTCGCCACAGGTGCACTGGCACGAAGCGCTCGCACTCAGTGCTGGGGCCATCATCGGAGGCTTATGTGGTTCTTGGGCACTACACAGGGTCAACGAGAGAACACTTCGCATCCTGATCGTGTGCATCGGAATCTGCCTGACCATCGGGCTGTTCGTCAAGCCAATCTGACCACCCGTAACTGGCTGGGGCCTCTTGGCTTCGACGGATCGCCCGCTAAACTGACCCGCATGCAATTACCAATTACTGAAAGAAAAAATGTTTGACAAAAGCGGCCAATGGATACGCCTTGAAACGTTCGACGATTTTGACAACGGCTTGTCAGACCTGATTGACCTCTGGTCCAGTACCTCAAAGACGGCAACCAAAGCCGTCAAAGAATCAGCGCTTGCTCATTTCAAAGAAGACTTGGAAGCTGCTGCACTCAAATGGATCGACAACAGAGCCAAGTCCAAGAAATATGCTTCCATTGGCAAAGAGTTGGCTGAATTTGAAGAAGCGCTGACAGAAGGCTCAGGCGTTGCAACTGAAGCCGACAGCAACACCCCTGCGGCGCCTGCCAAGGCTAAGAAGCAAAAGGTCTGAGAACCCCAGGTCCCAAGGTCGAGGAGCCAGAACTCAAATCGAAGTCAAGCACTTAGGTTGTCAAAAACCTTAATGCTCTTCTATTCCGCGTTTGCTCATTGCCAGGCTTTGAGCCCTGCATTGGTTCGGTCTGGGGACCACCTGGCATGCCCGAACAGTCAAGTTTTTTTTGCCAGGTACTTGGTGAGCGCCACGCGGGTTTGCTTGCGCATCTGGCTGCGGAAGAAAGGAATCCAGCCCAGAATGAGACCGCCCAAGCCCATGGCCTGACGTGACCAGCGCCAGAAGTCAAAGGTATCCTTGTGCGTGGCGATCAAGCCTTCTGGCGTGAACGTGAATTCGGCTTCAATGATGTTGTGGACCACCCGTTTGGCAACCCTAAAACGGTAGTGCGCTTCCCAGTGAGCGTGGCCCGTGGTGTCATCGGCATGGATGTCACGGAATTCAAGCCGCCAGTCGTCGCGCCCCTTGCTCTTTGTGGCATCACACAGCATGTGCCACATACCACCCACTTCGCGCCGCCCCTTGAGCGAAAACGCCGGGTCTTCAAAGGTCGCATCATCGGCATAGCATTTGGCCATGGTGTCGGCATCGAGCGCTGCAAAGGCGCTGTAGAAGCGAATCAGGGTTTGTTCATTGTTGTTCATGGCCGAAGCATATATTCAAATCACCTGCTTCAAGGTCGGCACAGTGGAATCGAACACTACTGGCTCTGCATTGGGTCGACGGCCACCATGGATAATTCGCCCAATGAGAATCAATTTAGTCACACCATTCGCTGAGAAAGATGCCGTGAAGGCACTGGGAGCCCGTTGGGACGCCACCAAAAAGCTTTGGTACATCGTCGACGTGGCAGACCTGAGTCCGTTTTTGCGGTGGATTCCAAACTTGGCAGCGGCCACCGAAGACTCGACGGATGGGGCAACACGGCCCACCAAGAGCACCCCAAAGGCTTCAATCGATCAGTTCAAGGGACCCACCACCGGGGCCAGCCTTGAAGTGCCGCACTGTGGCTGCAATGTCCTGCCATGGGAAGATTGCCAGCACACGGGAATGCAGTAGGTCCCCAGTTGCATAAACCGCCTGCGCCATGAACAATCGTGGGTACCTGTTCAGTCAGCACGAGCAGCTAAGTTTCCCTAATGGCGCCGGTTGTTTGCCGATTGCCCCAAGAAACAAGAACTACTGAATGACATTCTTCAGTTCCCGATCACAAGGCCAGACACGTCAACACTCTTGACGCCCTTTACCTTTTCAGCAATCGATTTAACGAGGTCAATGGCATCTTGGCTGGGTAATTTACCCTTGAGTGAAACCACACCGCGCTTGGTTTTTACACTCACTTTGAATGCCTTGGACACGCTGTTTGCGAGGATTTCTGACTTCACTTTGGTAGTGATCCAGCTATCGGACACGGCCCGTTCAGCTTTGCTGACGGCATTGGATGGTGCGACGGCGGCATCATCGGACGCAGCTTGCGACATGTCCACGCTGAGAAAAAGCGCAGCGACGAAGAGCGTGGTTGCAACGGAGATTGCGTGGCGCGAGATTTTGCTGAGATTGTGGGTAGTAGTCATTGGTAACTTTCAAGTCTGTGTTTAAACATGGCGAACACCTGGCAGAGCGCAACTCTGCCATGCACCATGCGACTTGAGGGTGCCACAAGGCGTGACCAATTGTCTGTGCGGCAACACACAAAGGGTTCCAGCACGACTTGCTCAACCCCAAGCCGTTGTCCACGCTGGCGACCAGGTAAATAGAACTCGGCGCATTTGTAAACTTTGCATTCCAGTAGCCTTATGCTGATAAACCATATGCCGAAGGAAATTTCATGCTCATTAGCTCCAACACCTTGACAACCCGAAGGTGGCTTCAAGCCTCCTGGAGCCTGATTTTTTTAGGTGGGTCCGCGGGACTCGCGGCATTGATTGCCGGACCCGGATATCGTATGGACTGGTGGGGTCTAGGTGAAGGAATCAGGGTCATCGCCTGGAGCGGTATTGCCGCTGGTTCTGGGGTTGTGCTGGCACTTCTGTGTGCAGTCTTTGCCTACCGCAAGCACGGCCTCGCGATGGCTTGCAGGTTTCTTGCGGGGGCATTCATCTGCTGCCTGACTGCGGCTCCTGCTGCTTTCTATGGCGCCAAGGCCAATAACCTGCCGCGCATTCACGACATCAGCACCGACCTTGAGCGTCCTCCCGAATTTGTAGCCGTGCTTGCACTGCGGAAAGACGCCAAAAATCCGGCTCGATATGACCCCAAAGTCGCGCCGCTTCAACGTGCAGCTTACCCTGACATTTCGTCAATTCACCTGCAAAAGTCACCGGTTGCGGCCTTCAGGCTGGTCAATCAGGTAGCACAAGCGATGAAATGGGACATTATTGCAACTGACCCCAACAGTCTGCGAATTGAAGCCACTGCGACCACCCTGCTCTTCGGATTCAAAGATGATGTTGTCATTCGTGTGTCACCGGACGGAGCAAACAGCACGGTGGACATTCGCTCCCTCTCGCGCATTGGCGTCAGCGACATTGGCACCAATGCAGGTCGAATCCGGGACTTCACGAAGCGTCTTGAGGAGTTGGCTAGAGGTGGCTAGTGCCCAGCAAATTTCACATGGCGTTAGCCAACTCGTTGAGAAGTGTGGCAACCCCTGTCGAGTGCGCTCAGTGGATATCTGGCTGGCCGAACCGTGACTGGCAAGACTGGGTTGCTGACTGACCGACGGCTGCCCCATGAGGCAGCCTAGACAACGACCGGGATGGGCAGATAGCGCCGCAGGAACTCAAAACTGTCGCGCCAGCATCGAACGGCCTGCTCCCGCCAGAACATCACATGAAAACCGTGAGTTTCGCCAGGGTAATAGTGCGCACTGTGGGCTAACTGCAGCCGCTGCAGCGCCTGTTCAAGGCGTTGGGAGTCGGCCGCAACCGGGTCATCCAGGCCCGCGGCTATAAAAACAGACGGCAGAGTGGGTGCCACCGCCATCGCTTCGATCACACACAACGGGTCAGCCAGGGCGTGTTCCGCAGCGGGATGGTTGGCGGATTTACCCAGGTAAGAACGCGCCGCGTCTGTCGCGATACTGGCTGCGAATACCGACACCCCCGAACGACGGTAGCGCTGCGGCATGCTGGCTTGCAAAAAGCCGTAGTACAGCAGCGTCACGACCGGGCGCAGGCCGCGTTCAAATAACGGTGCGGCAAATGGCTCCGGTCGACGGGTACAGCATGCCAGCGTGATGGCAAGGGCCAGATTGGCACCGGCCGACTCACCGGCCAGCCCCATCTCCTGCCTATCGCCACCATAGTTCCCGACATGGTCTGCCACCCACAGCCAGGCGGCGCAGGCATCTTCAAGCGCGGCAGGAAACGGAAATTGCGGCGCCAGCCGATAGTCGATATTGCACACCAGATAGCCCCGCGAAGCATAGGCAGCGGCGAGTGCTCGATGGGTTCGCTTGGAGCCGATGGCAAATGCGCCGCCGTGCAAATAAATCAACACCGGATGCGGGCCAAGCCCTTGCGGCTGCAGGATATCCAGCCGCAGAGTGACGTCGCCATGGCGGGCATATTCAACGTCCTCAATCAGCGTACAGGTGGCCAGGCGCTCTTTCATCTGCGGCAGAAAGTCGACCATACCGGCAGCCGCATGCATGCCTACGTCCAGCGCGACGCGCCGTAACGGTTGTCGCGCGGCCATCATGTCCAGCCAGCGAAGCATACGGATTCTCCGATTTAAATTATTTGAAACGCCTCATTCACGTTTTTAAAGCAGACTTAGAACCTAGGACCCAAGCCCAAGCAGTTCAACCTCATCAAAACCAGCGAGACGACGCGCTTCAAAGTTGAACGGTGGACGTAGCTTGGGCACATCGTATTTCCTGGTCAAATCCACATAGGTACTGATGGGGTCGAGACCTCGCTGACTGCAAAGCCAGCGATACCAATGGTTGCCAGCGAAAACATGACCGATCTCATCTTTCAGAATGACATCCAGAATTTCACCCGCTTTTTTGTCGCCAACACTCACCAGTTTATTTTTAACTGCTGGTGAAGCATCAAGGCCGCGAGCCTCAAGGGTTCTCGGCACCAGTGCGATCCTCGCCAGAATATCGCCCTTCGTCTTTTCCGCCATTTCCCACAAGGTGTTGTGGGCGTCGAAGTCACCGTAGTCAAAACCAAGACTGAACAAGTGGTTGCGAAGGAGCGTGAAATGCGTCGCTTCTTCCTTGGCGATTGACACCCAATCGCGGTAAAACTGCGCTGGCATTCCTGAAAAACGCCAAACAATGTCCAGGGCTAAATCAATGGCATTGAGCTCAATATGCGCAATCGCGTGAAGCAAGGCCGCACGCCCTTCAGTGGTCTTGAGGGGGGCATGCTTGATGGCGGCAGGTAGAACCAGTCTTGGTCTGGCTGGACGACCCGGAATGCCAACCGGGGGCGGGATGTCAGACTCAGTGTCGATGGGAAGTTCAAGACTCAGGGCCAGTACGCCTTGCACTTTCTCAAGAGCATCCTGGGCCAGCAGCGGACAAATGACGGAAGTACGCAGGGATAGCATTTGCAAATTGTAGAGACAGCCGTCCACGCACACCCTAGCAGACCGGCTTTTAGGGAGCTCCGGGGTCTTTCACCCGGAAATCAAAATCGCTGAAATATTGAAGGTGGATCTTCAATTTCTTGTTGATTGCAGCAATTCCTTGCCACGTGTCGTGAATTTCCACCAAGGAAGGGCTTCGCCACATTTTAGATAGTGTGCTACCGCCATCAGCGCATACAAAACGCAGGGGTCGTGACGATGCCCCATGACAGGCTCCAACGCCTGAAAGGTTTCAAGGGGTTCATGCTCTGCCAATTGTTCAGGATTAAGAATACCCACGGATCGCAGGTCGCCCGCAATGGCTTTGCCAATATTAGGCAGGTCCTCCAGTCGGCATGGTCGCTTGTCCGAAACGCGTAGCATTGATGTACTCCCGGTTGAACTGTGGGTTACCGACTACTGGCCATCCGCCTTTCTCAGAGGCTACAGCAGCGACCGCCGCTAACAGACTCTTGGGTCACCCCTTTGACCCCAAAGCGAGTCTGACTTCTTCCGCGTCAATTGAGCGCGCGACGCCGAAGCCAGCGATCTGGCGGGCGCCAGTCACTTGAATAGCTACAAACATGAAATCACCAAGCTGGGTCATGGGCTCGGCGTCAGGAAATCTAGTGATGTAAGCGTCGCGGCAAGCCTGCCAATCAAGACTCCCCCGCTCCAGCATCTTGGCCTGCCCTTCCAAGGTAACTCGCGGCAATGCATGCACCGGCTCACCAGGCACCTCGGACTTCATGACCAATAGCGATACCGGCTCCCTGGCTTGCAAGTTGCGCGTATGGGCTGCCAAGCCGCTGACATGGATGACCAGGCAGCAAAGGTGCTGCTCGATGGCATAGGGAACCATCGATACAAATGGCGCACCATCATCGCCAACTGTTCCCAATGCGGCCACCCGCTGGGCGTTGAGCAAAGCGCGTAATTCTCGCGTCAATCTGGATTCATGAGCCATAAAGCTCCCAAACAGTTACATAACTATGACGCCTTGGCGCAGAACTTGGCTGACGGCCTGGTGCGAATGTTATGGGTTGTGATCGCCCAGTATCGCGCCACTCTCTTCATTATCAAAAGTCACCTACAGGTCCTGAAAACAGGTCGCGACAGCATCGGGAACTGCCCTCATTCGGCATAGACTGAACCGTTTCAGTTCTTGGCCTTCATCACATCCATGTGCGTGACCTGCAAGTCCAAAATGGCCTCCGGCTCCTGCGACTCCCGCGTCGTTGGGTTATCCAGCCCCTGGTGCAAGCGGGTCATGTCCAGATCCCCTGTCCATTTCGCCACCACCAGCGTTGCCACACCGTTACCCACCAAGTTGGTCAACGCCCGCGCCTCAGACATAAAGCGGTCAATTCCAAGAATAAGTGCCAAACCCGCCACTGGTACGCCCCCCACTGCGGACAAGGTGGCCGCGAGCACAATAAACCCGCTGCCTGTGACACCTGCTGCGCCCTTGGAGGTCAGCAGCAGCACGGCCAACAGGGTCACTTGCTGCATCAGCGTCATCGGCGTGTCCGTGGCTTGGGCGATGAAAACCGCTGCCATGGTCAGGTAAATCGAGGTGCCGTCCAGATTGAAGGAGTAGCCGGTTGGAATCACCAACCCGACCACCGACTTGCGCGCACCCAAGTTCTCCATCTTTTCCATCATGCGTGGCAACACCGATTCTGAAGACGAGGTGCCCAACACGATCAATAATTCTTCCTTGATATAGCGCACAAACTTGAACACGCTGAAACCATTTAAACGACTAACGATGCCCAATACCCCGAAAACAAAGATCAGGCAGGTCAAGTAAAACGCGCCCATGAGTTTGCCCAAAGAAAACAGCGAACCCAGACCGTATTTCCCGATCGTGAACGCCATGGCACCAAAGGCACCAATCGGAGCGACCTTCATGATGATGCCGACGATGTCGAATAACACGTGGGAAAACTTCTCAATGAAATCAAACACCATCGTGCCGCGGCCGCCGAACTTGTGCAGCGCGAAGCCAAACAATACGGAGAACAACAAGACCTGAAGGATCTCACCCTTGGCAAATGCGTCAACCACCGAGGATGGAATGACATTGAGCAGGAAATCCACAGAACCCTGCATCTTCCCGGGCGCCGTGTAAGCGGCAATTCCTTTGGTGTCCAGTGACATCGGATCCACATGCATTCCCGTGCCAGGTTGCAATACGTTGACGACGAGTAAACCAACCACCAAGGCCAATGTAGACATCACTTCGAAATAGAGGAGAGCCAGACCACCTGTCTTACCCACCTTCTTCATGTCTTCCATGCCGGCAATGCCGACCACGACGGTACAAAAAATGATTGGCGCGATGATCATTTTGATCAACTTGATGAAACCGTCGCCCAAAGGTTTCATCTGGGTACCCAACTGAGGATAGAAGTGCCCCAGCAACACGCCGATGGTGACGGCGAATATGACCTGTGCATAGAGTGACTTGTAAAGTGGCTTGCGCGCTGATGTCTTTGACATGACTTTGGCCTTGAACGGGTTTATAAAAAAGGTTGGTCATTCGCCTTCTTCGCGGGCACAACCAATCGGCGTACGGCAAGGCGGAAACGTCGCCGATCGTACGTACCCGTCGCTAACCCGCCAACTGTGGCGTTCAACAGTAGGGTTTACCCTTAGTTCCAAAAGAAACATTCGGGCTGGACCTCTACTCAGCTTGCAGAAGCCAACAGTCAGGAGGTTTTTTTGGTTCAAGTCCATGACAACTCACGCAAAAATCCATGGCTTGCTCAGCGACACTCGATCCAGTCACCGATGCGGATGCAGGGTCTTCCAGCGGGGCCAATCAGAGTCGCGCCCGTGCCGTTGTAGCGGTTCCCGAGATTGTCCCAGCAGCCACCTGGATCACATGTCGTCAGCACGCTCGGCGCGCTGGGAACTGCAATCGTTGGGGCCGCAGGCGCCGCCTTCACCGGCGCAGCGGCTTTGCGCTCTGCTCCGATTGAAATGGGTTCCTGCAAAGTCGGTGTCCTGTCTGACCGCCTATAACACGCTTGAAGAACCCGAGTCTTGGCAGCCGCAGTCGCCTCGACATTGCCACCACGGACAGCGGCATCGTAGTCCCGCATCACATCATTGCACACCTGCACACTGGCTTTTGGTATTGGCTCATGAGAGCAAGCAGCCAAACAGGCCGTTGCCAACAACATGGCAATGACAATCCGCGTTTTCATTGTCAATACCTGTGATCAAACACATAGCCAGCCGGCCAGCCGACGCGAACTTCTGCCCATGCTTGCCCTGGCCCGCCAACACAGCCTTTCCGACGACTTTATTTGAGGTGAAGCGCCCCGGCACCAAACAAGCCGATTAGTCCGATCATGATCAGGTAAATGGCCACAATGAAATTCAAGAGCTTGGGCATGACCAATATGAGAATCCCTGCAATAAGCGAGATCAGGGGTGTCAGACTGAGGTGAAGGTTCATGATATTTCCAATGCTGTTGAGTCAAAAAAGTACACACTTTGCATGATGTGACAGCGCCCCACCGCAGGTCTGTGCGCTGCCGTACCAAGTAAGCCAGACGTCTACTGTACCGTTGCGGCGATAGCGTGTGGGACAGAAGGCCCTGAGGCGCCAAGAAGGTAAAGATCGCTTTGAAACTCATGGCTGTAAAACTGCCTGCCACGCCAGGCGCAGTGCTGGATTTTCCTGTTGCTGCTTGTGAATTCGTCAGCGAATAGATCTATTGCGACAAAATCCAGTCGGCCAGATTCTTGAGGGCTACCGGGTCCTTGGTGTTGATAACCTTGTGTTCTTCCTCGGTTCCATCTTCCGTCTTGACCTTGGGTGCAGTCGTGATTTGCTGGATGACTTTTTCTTGTCCGTCCGGTTTGCCCTTGTACTTGAGTGCAATTTTTTTCAATGCCGGACCTGATTTTGTTTTGTCCACTGAATGGCACTTGGTGCACTCATTCTTTTTGAACAAGGCTTGAGCCGCGTCCACATCAACGGCGGCATGGGCCGGAAGCATGGTGGCGAACGCCAGTAGCGCAGAGGCGCCAACGAGGGAGAGGGAAAACTTCTTCATTTGAAACTCCTTAAAGGCCAGGTATAAGCCTCATATGCTCAACGCAATGCAAAAGCCATGTGATGACGACGGCAAATTTTGCTTACAAGACTTTACGCGTTAGCAACCTGACACTTCTCACTTGGCCCTTGTGCAGAACTGGACAAACGTCCATATGTCGATTAGTCTACGATTTCAAATTGATCGCCCCCCTGTGTTACTCAAACGGGGCAGCGAAATTACTCAATTCACAGAGGTCTATCCTTATGCAAATCGATGACTCACAAGAGCAAGAGAGACGTGAAACTGTTGAAGAAATTTCAGAATTGCTCGCAGTTGTCCAAGAAATGGGACGACGACTCGCCAACGAAACGCATGGGACTCCCTACGCGTTGGTACTGGAGCTTAACGAGCTTTTGCATCAAGCAAGGGCAAAGATAGAACAGATTCAGGCGAGTTCCCCAATCTCCTGACTGTCGAACTCATCAGTTGGTGGCCGATGGCCCCAGCCTTGATGCCGGGCAAGCAAACCGTCTCCAGCCAGCGCCGAGCTGCGTCCTCCTCATCAAGAGGCATGAAAGAAATGCTCCCGAGGATGACAGCGTTGGGGGATACATTCCTACATCGAAAAACAGCCGCTATTGTTAGCATGAACTCTTATTTAACCCTCGTTAAGGAGTCTTGCCATGAGCGTCGCCAAAGTCATTGAAGTCAGCGCCACCAGCAAAATCAGTTTTGAGGATGCCATTAACCAAGGTATTACCCGGGCTTGCGATACCGTCTCCAACGTGCGCGGTGCTTGGATCAAGGAACAAAAGGTCTCCATTGAAGACGGTCGCATCTCGGCCTATCGGGTGAACATGCAGGTCACGTTTGTGCTCGGCGGTGACAAGTAGGCATCGCACCGATCGCCAGCAACCGTACCCCCGTTGATGCATAGGAAGGTGCTTGCGTCATGACCGGCCAGGTCTTTTTTTAACTCTTGGGGTTCTGCATTGGTTCGGCTGGGGGATGCAGGGTGTGTGGCCGATGGCTATTGAATTTGGCCAGCAAGCTATTCCGGCGCCCTTACCCTTAAGAAGGAGGCAAAACGCGGCAAGCCCTTGGGGGTGCGATCGCGGTAGCGGTAGGTCACCAACGATCCCACCGGCGGTGGGTCGGCGCGCTGGGCGTCTGCAAAGCCAGTGCCCAAGGCAAACCGCTGGCCGTTGGACATCTCCAGCAGCAAGGCGCCCATGCGCCCTTGATTGCGGCCTCTGCCGGGCAGGTGCGCCACCACGCGCGCCTCTTCGTCGGGCATCGGTTTGAGTTTCAGCAGCACATCGCTGCGACCGGGCGACCAGAGGGCATTGGTGCGGTGCAAGACCAGTCCTTCGCCGCCATTTTGCACTGTCTGCTGCAACAAAGCCTGCAGCGCGGCAGCATCCGGCACGCGCTGTTGAACCACCACCTGCAGCCACGGCTGGCGGGCATTGGCCACCACCTGATTCAGGCGCTGGACGCGCAGGGCAAAAGTGTCGCTTGCACCAGGCAGGTCAAAAATCATGTAGCGCAATTCGCGCCATTCGGCGTCAACCGGCGTGTTGCGCCGAGCCATGCCAGAAAGACGATCAAAACTGCCTCGTCCCAACCACAACTCGCCATCCAACGCAGTGGCCGGCAAAGCGGAGGTGAACCAGTCGGGTGCCGCAATGCGCCGACCGCTGCGAGAACGCAAGGTGTGCCCATCCCAAAACGCGCGTACACCATCGAGCTTTTCACTGACAAGAAAAGCCGCCGGATCAACACCTGACTGCCAGTACTTGGCCAGCATGAGCGCGGGGGGCGATACGGATACGTCCTGCGTGTCGACCGCAGTCGTGTCTGCCACAGCGAACGCCCCAGGGGAAAACACCGAACCCAAGAGCAGCGTTAAACAGCTGAAAGGTCGGCTGATGAATGGATGGGCCATCGTTCTTTCTCCCGGCTACTGGTTTGTGAAAAATGCAGCAGCTGATCAAGCGCAGCGCAATTATGGAACGGTTGAATGGGCGCCGCAGGGGTGACCCGGCTGACCAGCTCAGGCCACCTGCTTGCGCTCCCCCTCCGACATGATGCGGTCAAGTGCCCGCGACACGATGGGTTGCTGGTCGATGACATGCAGGCGGCCGTGGCGCAGCAGCGCAGCCACCTCCCGCTCGGAGCGTACGAAGGCATCAAAACCATCGCGATTGGTAAACAGCAGGCGCGTGCGCATGGGGCTGACCCAGCTCAAAAGGCAGCGATGCTGCGTGTGTTCATCAAGCAAGAAATCAAACCACAGCCCACGTGTGAAAGATTGCGCCATGGCATCAAAATCATCCACCGAACCGGCCAGTTGGCCCGATCGGCGCTGCTCCAGCTCGTTCATCGCCTCCTTGCCAGCGTTCGCCTCCAATGCGGCTGACATGCTGTCCACCGACGCTGCTTGCGTCATCCGGATGGCCATCATATGGGTCGCAATCAGACGCCGGGTGAAGGTGGCGCGGGGCTCACCCACCCATTCGATCGCGTCCAGCCCCGCATTCAGACGACGCACCAGTTCGGGCAGCAGCGCCACCAACTGACGTCTCTCTTCGATGCGCGTTTTCGGCTGGGTCGACCAGATCAACTGGTCCATCGACGTCACGGCACTGTCCCACGGCGCCGCACTGGCTTGCACGTTCAGCCAGGCGCGCGCCAGTACCTCACGCCATTGGGTCGTCAGGAAGGGTGCCAGAAAAGGCGCCAGCGGCAACTCTGACGGCAGCGCCGCAATGCGGGCGTGAATCACCTCGTCGGCGTGCGCCAATGCCTGCTCAAATGACTCACCCACGCGTTCGTGGTCCACCGCCGGTTCAATCCGCCCTTGTGCCTGCTGCTCCGTTTCAAACAGGAATTCGGTGAACTCCGCCAGCAGCTCACTGAACAGGGCGAGGTCATCTTCAAACTCGGTCAATACGCGTTGGACCGTGTTCTCGATGCGCACATAAAGCGGGTCGCTCTCCCCCTTCTCGGGCGCCCAGGCAATGGACGCCTGCGCCAGCGTATCAACCAGCCGACGCGCCGGGTGATCGGCGGAAAGAAAAAAATCGCGGTCAATCATGGCCGCCTTGAGCACAGGAATCTGCAAGCGGCCAATCACAAACTTCATCTGCACGGGAATGGCCTGATCGGCAAAAACGAAATCAAACACTTCGGCCAGCGCATCCACCGTGCCTCGATCAAGTTCGGGGGCGCGACGGACCTCGTCGCGATCGCGCATCTGGCGCAGGACGTTGCGGTCGCCGGGATGTTGGCCGGGCAAAATCCGTTCGGCCGACTCGGCCTGCGCACCGGCTTGCAGATCACCCAGATAACCCATAAATTCAGGATCAGCCGACGCCAGGTAGGTGCGGGTTTCATGGCCATCCGCTGGCGTCCAGTCCGCGCCCTCACCGGCACCCGAGTCGTTCTGCCCGGACGACGAAGCCAGGCCCAGTCGTTGTAGAAACTGTCGCGCATGCGAGGCAATGCTGCGTCCGGCCGGCGCCAGCGCGTCCCATGCCGAGCGTGCCCGCTCAGGTTCCAGGTCACCCAGACCCGACCGCATCTCACCGCCTTGCAGGTGTGCATGCGCCGAGGCAGGACTCAAGGGCAGGTAGGAAGAGCCCGCACCTTCTGACTTTATGACGCGACGTGCGGGCTGCGCCGCTATGCCGGCGTGCGTCAGCATAGCGTTCAGGTCAGCGTACAAAGGGGTCAAATCAATGCTGTGCAGCGGGTCAAGCGACAACATCAGATCCTCAGTGGCCTGCTTGTCAAGCCCGCTGTTTTCCCAGGCCAGCAGAAACGCGCGCACAAACACTTCAGGGCGAAACGGATTGCTCGACAGCGCCGCCACGTCCCGCCCCAACAACACCCCCAGCCGCTGGGTCAGCGCACTCACACTGGCGTCGTAGTGCGCCGTGAAACGTTGTGCAACACGATCCACCAGCAAAATGCGCTCCACCTCGCACACGTCAATCAATGACAGGGTCATGCCATCGAGCGGGTCGGCCGACGTGTCATTGGCAACCGCGGACGCTGGCGCCTCGGGCAATACCGCGCGCATTTCCTCGTCCATCGATGTCTGCAGGGCGGCCTGGAAAGCCCGATTGAAGACGTCCGCCTGCTTGTGTAGCAACTGGCGGGCAGAGCGCAGGTTTTGGGCCCGAACCGGCGATGGCCGGGCGTCCAGCAAATCCATCAAATGCTCGCGCACCCGTGTCAGGTTGTCGTCTTCACGCTCGACAAAAAAGGCCAGCGTCTTGCCAATCAGGCTGCGCAGAAGGTGACGCGCCGGACGACGTAAATCACGGCTCGCGGGGTCGGAAGCTGAAAATGGGCGATTGGCCATCACTGTATTGCTAAGCGATCTCTGATATTTCCGGGCGGGTAGCGCCCGAACCACGAACCTGAAGCACCTTGACCGCTCATGCGCTTCGCGTAGCACCCCTGGCAAACCTCAGTTGTAAAGGGGGGCAACGGCCCATTTTAGACACAAGGCAATGCCCTTGTGGCCGGCTTGCCGCTCAATCCAGTAGCCGAGATGACCTGGGCACATGCGCCATCAAAAACTCCATCTGATCGGCCAGAATGCGACGGTTGCGCAGAATGAAATCTTCCCACAGGCTGGGCACATAAGGCGCGTACAACAGCGGCATGCCCGCCTGCTCGGGAGTACGGTGGCTCTTGCGGTGGTTGCAAGGGCGGCAGGCGGTCACCACATTCATCCAGGTGTCGATGCCGTTTTGTGCGAACGGGATGATGTGCTCGCGAGTGAGGGTTTCTTCGTCAAACTGTTCACCACAATAGGCGCAAAGCTGGCGGTCACGCGCGAACAATTTGGCATTGGTCAGGCCCGGCTTGAGATGGAAAGGATTGATGCTGGGCACGCCCTTGGTGCCAATGATGCTGTTGACGGTAATGATGGACTGCGCGCCGGTCAGCGCGTTGTGCCCGCCGTGAAACACGGCGATCTGCGCGCCCATTTCCCAGCGCACCTCGGCAGCGGCGTAATGAATCACCGCCTGCTCCAGCGAAATCCACGATTGGGGCAGCCCCTGGGCTGACAGCTTCAAGACTTTCAAAACACGCCTCCTGGATAAATCCTTTGACACGAAATGCAACCGTCTCTGGCAGTGGACAATAACGCTTTACCCTGCCTCTAAGACACAATATACCCTTTATGTGTCAAATTGACTGTCAGCGCTTAAGCGACCTGCGCAGTCTGCTATTAAAACAATAACGTCCCAATGAAGGTTTTCCGCGGTTTTCACCATCCCGACGTGGCCCAGGCTTGCGCCCTGACGATCGGCAACTTTGACGGCGTGCATCGGGGCCATCAGGCCATGCTGGCACTACTCAAAGGCGAGGCCCAGCAGCGCGGGGTGCCGAGCTGCGCCATGACTTTTGAGCCCCATCCGCGCGACTATTTCGCGGCCGCCAGCCACCAGCCTGATCTGGCACCGGCCCGCATCGGCACACTGCGCGACAAGCTGGCCGATCTGGCCTTGAGCGGCGTTGACCAGACGGTCATTCTGCCGTTTGACGCGCGCCTGGCGGGGCTATCGCCGCAGGCCTTCATCGACGAGGTACTGGTCAAGGGGCTGGGTGCCAAATATGTCTTGGTGGGTGATGACTTCCGCTTTGGCGCCAAGCGCGCGGGCGACTATGCTTTGCTTGATGCCGCAGGCGTGGCCCAAGGCTTTGACGTCGCTCGCATGAACAGCTACGAAGTTCATGGCCTGCGGGTATCGAGCTCAGCCGTGCGCGAGGCACTGGGCCAGGGCCGCTTGCAAGATGCGGCGCGTTTGTTGGGCCGACCGTATCGGATCTCGGGCCATGTGGTGCACGGCCGCAAGCTGGGTCGGGCACTGGGTTTCAGAACCCTGAACCTGCGCTTTGCCCACTGGAAGCCGGCTGCCAGCGGAATTTTTGTGGTACTGGTGCATGGACTGAGCCCGGCGCCGCTGGCTGGCGTAGCCAACATGGGCATTCGGCCGTCGCTGGACCCGCGCGATGTGAACGGCGGCCGGGTGCTGCTGGAAACCCATTGCCTGGACTGGCCAGATACCCTGGGGCCCGAGGGGGCCTACGGTAAAATTATTCGGGTAGAACTTCTCCATAAACTGCACGACGAGCTGAAGTACGACTCTTTGGACGCCCTCACCGCAGGCATCGCACAGGATTGCCTTGATGCGCGTGCGTACTTTTCAAAATAGCGCCACCATGACCACAAACACCACCACGCCCGTCACTTCAACTGGGGGCCCGGCAGTCAAACCCGACTACCGCAGCACCCTGAACCTGCCCGACACCCCGTTCCCGATGCGCGGCGACCTGCCCAAGCGCGAGCCGGTCTGGGTCAAGCAGTGGGAAGATCAGGGCATCTACCAAAAACTGCGCGCTGCCCGCTGTGGTCACCCGAAGTTTGTGCTGCACGACGGCCCGCCCTATGCCAACGGCCAGATCCACATGGGCCATGCGGTCAACAAGATTCTGAAAGACATGATCGTCAAGGCGCGCCAGCTCAAAGGCATGGACGCGGCCTACATTCCCGGCTGGGATTGCCACGGTCTGCCGATTGAAAACGCCATTGAAAAAAAATATGGCCGCAAGCTCGCGCGTGACGACATGCAGGCCAGGAGCCGCGCCTACGCCACCGAACAGATTGACCTGCAGCGCGAGGACTTCAAACGTCTGGGCGTTTTGGGCGACTGGGACCACCCCTACCGCACCATGGACTTCAAAAACGAAGCCGACGAAATTCGGGCTTTCAAACGCGTGGTGGAGCGCGGCTTTGTCTATCGGGGTTTGAAGCCGGTGTACTGGTGTTTTGATTGCGGCTCGTCCCTGGCTGAGTTCGAGATTGAATACGCCGACAAAAAATCACAAACGCTGGACGTGGGCTTCTTGTGCGCAGAACCCGCCAAACTGGCAGCCGCCTTTGGTGTGACCACGCTGGCCAAAGACGCGTTCGCCGTGATCTGGACCACCACCGCCTGGACTATTCCGGCCAATCAGGCGCTCAATGCCCACCCGGAGTTGAGCTACGCGCTGGTGGATACAGAGCGCGGCTTGTTGGTCCTGGCGCAAGACCTGGTTGGCAAATGTCTGGAGCGCTTCGGCCTGACTGGCACGGTTCTCGCCACCGCCAACGGCAAGGCGCTGGCTGGCATCAACTTCAAGCACCCGTTCGCCCATGTCGACGCTGGTTTTGACCGGCTGAGCCCGATCTATCTGGCCGACTATGTCAGCGCTGAAGACGGCACCGGCATGGTGCATTCGGCCCCCGCTTATGGGGTGGAGGATTTCAACAGTTGCGTGGCCCACGGCATGGCCTATGACGACATCCTGAACCCGGTGCAAGGCAATGGTGCCTACGCGCCCGAGCTGCCCCTGTTTGGCGGCCAGCACATCTGGAAAGCCTGCCCGGTCATCATCGATGCGTTGCGCAACGCCAGCCGCCTGTTCGCCAGCGAGAACATCGTGCACAGCTACCCGCATTGCTGGCGCCACAAAACCCCGGTGATCTACCGCGCCGCCGCCCAGTGGTTCATTCGCATGGACGATGGCGTTGGAGTTTTCACCAAAGACAAGGCGCCCAAATCGCTGCGTCAACTGGCCTTGGACGCGATTGAAGACACCGCGTTCTATCCCGAAAACGGCAAGACCCGCCTGCGCGACATGATTGCCGGCCGGCCCGACTGGTGCATCTCTAGACAGCGCAGCTGGGGCGTGCCGCTGCCCTTCTTCCTGCACAAAGACAGCGGCGAGTTGCACCCGCGCACGATGGAGATTCTCGACCTCGCAGCCAGCATGGTGGAACAAGGCGGCATCGAAGCCTGGAGCAAGGCCACGACCGAGTCCATCCTGGGCGCACAAGACGCGCTGCAGTACACGAAGAGCAGCGACATCCTGGAAGTCTGGTTTGACTCCGGCACCACCCACACCACGGTGCTCAAGGGTTCGCATCCCGGCAGCGGCCACCCCGATGGCCCGGAGGCTGATTTGTATCTGGAAGGCCACGACCAGCATCGCGGCTGGTTCCACTCGTCGCTGTTAACGGCCTGTGCCATGTACGGCCGCGCGCCCTACAAAGGCATCCTGACGCACGGCTTTACGGTGGACAGCAAGGGCCACAAGATGAGCAAGAGCGCCGGCAACGGCGTCGATCCGCAGGAAACCAGCAAGAAACTCGGCGCCGAAATCATCCGCCTGTGGGTGGCGGCCAGCGACTACTCGGGCGACATTGCCGGTGACGACAAAATTCTGGCGCGTGTGGTGGACACCTACCGGCGCATCCGCAACACCTTGAAATTTTTGCTCGCCAATGTGAGCGACTTTGACCCGGCCACGGACGCCGTGCCGCAGGAGCAGATGCTGGAGATTGACCGCTACGCTCTCTCCCGCGCCGCCCAGTTGCAAGCCGACATCCTGGCCCATTACGAGGTCTATGAATTCCACCCGGTCGTGGCCAAGCTGCAGATTTATTGCTCGGAAGATTTGGGTTCGTTCTACCTCGACGTGCTGAAAGACCGGCTCTACACCACCGCGCCCAAATCATTGGCGCGGCGTAGCGCCCAAACCGCGCTGTGGCAAATCACGCAAGCCATGCTGCGCTGGATGGCGCCATTTTTGAGCTTTACCGCTGAAGAGGCCTGGGGCGTATTGGGGGCGGCGGGCAAAACGCCGGTCAACAACAAAGAGTCCATCTTCATGGACACCTACGTCGAGCTCGATGCACCCGACACGGCCTTGCTGGCCAAATGGACCCGCATTCGCGAGATTCGCGATGCGGTGAACAAGGAGATCGAAGCCCTGCGTGCTGACGGCAAGGTCGGCTCCTCGCTGCAAGCCAACGTGGCACTCACCGTGGGCGGTGACGACTACGCGCTGCTGGCCAGTCTGGCTGGCGACCTGAAATTCGTCTTCATCACATCTGCTATTGAATTAATAGCTGGCGATACCCTATCCATAAGGGCTAGTGCCTCAAATGGCATAAAGTGCGAGCGCTGCTGGCATTACGTTGACGACATGGGCCATGACAGTGCCCACCCAACGATCTGTGGCCGCTGCAGCAGCAACCTGTATGGCGCCGGCGAAGACCGGGTGTTTGCCTGATGGCGCGCCGCACCTTCTCGGCCACGTCGACCGGCTCGGCCAGCATGCTGCAGTGGCTGGGCCTGGCCACCATCATCCTGATGGCCGACCAGTTCACCAAGGTCATGATCCTCGGCTTCTACCAGTTGGGTGACAGCACCTACGTCACCAGCTTTTTCAATGTGGTGCGAGCGCACAACAGCGGCGCGGCGTTCTCGTTTCTGGCCGGTGCATCCGGTTGGCAGCGCTGGTTCTTCACCGTCATCGGCGTGCTGGCAGCGGGCTTGATTCTGTGGCTACTCAAGTCGCACGCCGGGCAAAGACTGTTTGCCTTTTCCATGGCCTGCATTTTGGGCGGCGCCATTGGCAACGTCATCGACCGCGTGCGGTTTGGCTACGTGGTCGATTTTCTGGACTTTCACTGGCACGGTTGGCATTTTCCGGCGTTTAACGTGGCCGACAGCGCCATTACCGTGGGTGCCGCCTGTCTGATCCTGGACGAACTGCTGCGCGTGCGGCGCGGGCGCTAGCGGGTCGGCCGGCCGAGGAAACACGTTGACTCATCTGCTGAACCTGCTGGCGGCCATTGCTCTTTTGGTATGGGGCACGCATCTGGTGCGCGCCGACGTCCTGCGCGTGCTGGGCGCCAACCTGCGCCGGGTGCTGGCCCGCAGCACCGGTAGCCGTTTCACAGCCGTCATGTCAGGCATTGGTGTCACCGCCTTGTTGCAGTCCAGCACGGCCACGGCACTGATTGCCTCGGCATTTGTCGGCCAGGCATTGATGACCCTGCCCGCGGCACTGGCCGTGATGCTGGGCGCCGACATTGGCACCAGCCTGATGGCTCTGCTGTTTTCGCGCGACCTGTCCTGGCTGTCGCCGCTGTTCATTTTTGTCGGCGTGGTGCTGTTTATTGCCCGCCAGTCCACCACCGTCGGCTACGTGGGGCGCATTTTGATTGGCTTGGGTCTGATGTTGCTGGCGCTGCACCTGGTCACGGTCTCAGCCAACGCGCTGACCCAGGCCCCGGCCATGCGGGCCCTGCTGGCGTCACTCAGCAGCGATTTGTGGCTGGAGATCACGGTCGGAGCCGTGTTGTCGGTGCTGTCTTACTCCAGCCTGGCCATTGTGCTGCTGACGGCCACGCTGGCCAGCAGCGGCGTGGTGCCGGTGGACGTGGCGCTCGGCCTGGTGCTGGGGGCCAACCTGGGCAGTGGCTTGCTGGCGGTTTTGACCACCCTCAGCGCCAATGTGCAGACACGCCAGGTGCCGATGGGTAACCTGGTGTTCAAGGTGTTGGGCGTGGCCCTGGTGGCGCCACTGGTCGGCCTGTGGTTGCGCCATTTGAGCCCCGTGCTGGGCGACAAGGCAACCAGCGTTGTCTTGTTTCATCTCGGCTTTAACCTGTTGGTCGGCCTGCTGTTCATTGGCCTGACCCAGGTGGTGGCGCGCTGGGCGCAATACTGGCTCCCGCCGGCCCCCAACAGCACTGGGCGCCAGCGTCATCTGGACGCGTCGGCGTTGCCGACACCTTCCGTGGCCCTGTCGTGTGCAGTGCGCGAGGCCATGTACCAGTCTGACGTGGTGGAGACCATGCTGCGGGGCATCCTGCCGGTGATCAAAAACAACGATCTCCTGCTGGCCCAGTCGCTGCAAAAAATGGACGATACGGTGGACGAGTTGTACTCGGACATCAAGTACTACCTGACCAAAATATCACGTGAGGCCCTGAGCGAGAACGAAGGGCACCGCTGGACCGACATCATCACCTTCACCATCAACATGGAGCAGATTGGCGACATCGTTGAGCGGGTACTTGAAGACGTTGAAAACAAGAAAATCAGAACCGGCCGGCAGTTTTCGCCTGCGGGTATGGCAGAAATTACCGAATTGCACAGCCGCCTGGTCAGCAATCTGCACCTGAGCGTGAGTGTGTTTCTCAACGGCAATCTGCGCGACGCACAAAAACTGCTGGAAGAAAAAACCCGCTTTCGTGATCTGGAACGCGAATACGCCACCACCCACCTTGATCGTCTGAGCGTCAACACCTTGCCCAGTATCGAAACCAGTTCCTTGCACCTGGATCTGATCAGCGACCTCAAGCGCATCAACTCACACATCTGCTCGATTGCCTACCCGATTCTGGAGGCGGCCGGCGCCCTGGTTCCCAACCGTCTGCGCGCGCCAATCACCGCCGAGTAGCGACCAAAAAATAAATTTTGATAGCGGCTCAGGTCCATCCATCGGGGGCTGGAGCCGTGTTTGATCCAAAAATAATCAAAGCGTCAAGATCGTGCAACCGGTGGTCTTGCGTGCCTCCAGATCGCGGTGCGCCTGCTGCACGTCTTCCAGCCTGTAACGCTGGTCGATGCGAATGCGGACCTGGCCGCTGGTGACCACTGCAAACAAATCGTCCGCCATGGCCTGCGTGCTTTCCCGGGTGGCGATGTGGGTAAACAAGGTTTGTCGCGTCACATACAACGAGCCTTTGGGTCCCAGAATGGCCGGCGAAAACGGCGCCACCGGTCCCGACGCATTGCCAAAACTGGCCATCAAACCGAACGGCGCCAGACAGTCGAGCGACTTGTCCCAGGTGTCTTTACCGACCGAGTCGTAGACCGCCTTGACGCCTCTGCCGGCGGTGATTTCTTTCACCCGCGTCAAAAAGTCTTCTGTGGCGTAGTTGATGACATACGCAGCCCCATGCGCCTTGGCCAGCGCGCACTTGGCATCCGACCCCGCCGTACCGATCAGTTGCAGGCCCATCGCTTTGGCCCACTGACAGGCAATCAGGCCGACGCCACCGGCGGCCGCGTGAAACAACACAAAGTCCCCGGCCTGCAGGCCACCCTGGGGCTGGGTGCGCTTGAGCAGATACTGCGCCGTCAGCCCCTTGAGCATCATGGCCGCACCGGTCTCAAATGAAATCGCATCGGGCAGCTTGCAAACACATTTGGCAGGCAGCACCCGCAAGTCGCAGTAGCTGCCGGGCGGCTGAGAAGCGTAGGCGGCGCGGTCGCCCACCTTCAGGTGCGTCACACCCGAGCCCACCGCCTCCACCACACCCGCGGCCTCCATGCCCAGCCGCAGCGGCATGGGCATGGCATACAGGCCGCTGCGCTGGTAGACGTCGATAAAGTTCAGGCCCACCGCGTGATGGCGGATGCGGATCTCGCCGGGGCCGGGCTCGCCCACCGTGACATTCACCAGTTTGAGTTGCTCAGGTCCGCCGTTTTGGTCAATTTGGATGGCGCGAGAAGGATAGGAGCTCATGGTGGTTTTCCTGAAGTTGCAACAAGGCGGCATGTTGCCATGAAATGACGCTGGCGGGCTGGCCGCGTATTTTCCACGGGTCCGGCGCGTCCGAGCGTTTGGAGATTTGCTGCCAGAATGGGGGCCTCGCTTTAGCCACCATGCCACAGTCACCGTTTCCCCGTTCCCGTTTAATCCTGCGCTTGCTGCGCCCCGCAGCCACGTTGCTGACTGGCGCCCTGATGGTTGGCGCCGGTTGGGCGCAAACGCCGCCGGCACCGCCCCTTCAAAAGCTGCGCATCGTCGGCGGACTGGCAAACCTGAACCAGTACACGCGCAACGAAGCCCCCTTCTGGACCCAGACCCTGGCCCGCTTGAGCGCCGGCAAGTACGATGCCGATATCGTGCCGTTTGACCGGGCCGGGGTGCCGGGCAGTGACATGCTGCGGCTGATTGAGCTTGGCGTCGTGCCCTTTGGCACGGCACTGATGAGTTCTTTTTCTGCACGATACCCTCAATACAGCGCGCCCGACCTGGCCGGACTCAACCCGAATATGGCCAGCCTGAAGCAGAGCGTGGCCGCCTTTCGCCCCTACCTGGAAAAAGAGCTGCGCACGCGCCACGGCATCGAAGTCCTGGCGCTCTATATTTACCCGGCTCAAGTGATTTTTTGCAGGCGTGCACTTGCCAGCCTGGTGGATCTGACCGGTCGGCGTATCCGCGTCTCGTCAGCCAGTCAATCCGACTTTGTCAGCGCATGGGGCGGTGTGCCGGTGCTCACCGGATTTGCCCAGATCATGGACAACATGGCATCCAACAACACCGAGTGCGCCATCACCGGAACCATGTCGGGACATAAGCTCGGGCTGGATGAGGTCACCACCCATCTGCACACCCTGCCGGTGACTTGGGGTTTGGCGATTTTTGGCGCCAACCTGGCGGCCTGGGACGCCCTTGCGCCCGACCTGAAGGCCTTGCTGCGCCGCGAGCTACCCGCGCTTGAAGCGACGATTTGGGCCGAGAGCGAGCGCGAGACCGGCGCGGGTCTGGCTTGCAACACCGGCGCGCAGGCCTGCGGTAACTCACGTCGGGGCAGCATGGTCGAAGTTCCGCTCTCGGCAGCCGACGAACGCCGACGCCAGGAGATTTTTCGCGCCACCGTGCTGCCACGCTGGATCGCACGCTGCAGCGTGCGCTGCGCTGACGTCTGGAACCAGACCATCGGTCCAGCGCGCGGCATCCCGGCACCACTCGCCCCATGACGCGCTTGAAGTTGCCACGAATCACAGTCTGGGTGCTGGGGCTGGCGGGTGCGTTCCTGCTGTCGCTCGCGCTGGCCGCCGCCAGCCTGGTGTGGTCGCTCAAGCAGGCCGCCGTGAACGAGGCCGAAGCTGAAGCCGCACGCTTTGTCAGTGGTGCCGTGGTGGCACTTAACCGAAGCCTGCTGGGCGTGGATGTGTTGCTTGCCAGCCAGGACGAGCAGCTGGGCCTGTCACTGCTGGTGCCGGACTGGATTGATTCCGCCGCGGCCAGCCGACAGATGCATGGCACCGTGCAGCAAAACCTGATGGTGCGCCATCTCGCGCTGCTCGATGCTCAGGCCCACGTGTTGGCCTCATCGGATGTCGATGGTGTCGCCCTGGACTCCTGGCTGCCAGCCGGCTTTGTGGCGCAGGCGTTGGCACAACCCATGTCGGAGTTGAGCATCAGCGCACCGGTCGTCAATTTCGCCAGCTCAGAGCGGGTTATTTACTTTGGGCGCCCCATCAAACTGGCCGACAATTCCAGAGTGCTGGCGGTGGCCGAGGTACAGGTGTCACTGCTCAATGCCATCCTGAGCCAGGGTGTCAGCATCAGTGGGCTGGAAATCACGCTCGAGCGCGGCGACGGGCAGTTACTGTCGAGCGAACCGGCTCAGGAGCAACTGTGGGGCACACAACTGTCGCCGCCGCTGGGCCAAGTCGGCACGCAAAAACAGGTGCTACGCGGGGCGGCACGGCTCAGCGGCCAGGCCGCCATCGTACTGGCACAACCAACTTTGTATCGCGATATCTTCATTGCCGCCAGCATCCCGATCGATGCCGTGCTGGCGAACTGGCGCGAGCAGCGCAATTTCATCCTGGGCGTATCGCTGTTGTTTGCCTTGATGATTCTGGCCTCCGGCGGCTTGGCCCTGTGGTACCTGGAACGCCTGGCACAGGCCCGCCAGGCCATTGCCTCGTCGAAGGCCGAGATTGAGCAACTGGCATTTTTTGATCCCTTGACCAACTTGCCAAACCGCAGATTGTTGATGGACCGGCTGCAGCATGCCCTGAGCGCCAACGCGCGCAGCGGCCGCTGTGGTGCCCTGCTGTTTCTGGATCTGGACCACTTCAAAACCCTCAACGACACCTTGGGGCACGAAGTGGGCGACCTGCTGCTGCAACAGGTTGCCCAGCGCTTGAAGACCTGCCTGCGCGAACAGGACACAGTCGCGCGCCTGGGTGGCGACGAGTTCGTCGTCATGCTCGAAGACCTGGCCGAGCACAGCCTGGAAGCCGCCGCCCTGGCTCGGCGCATCGGCGAAAAGATTCTGGCATCTCTCAACCAGCCCTACGTGCTGATGACGCAAACTTACCGCAGCACCTGCAGCGTGGGCGCTGCCCTGTTCGAGGCCACAACGCCCATTACGGCGGCAGATTTGCTCAAACAAGCCGATATCGCCATGTACCAGGTAAAAGCACGCGGACGCAACGACCTGTGCTTTTTTGACCCGCAGATGCAAGCCAGCATCACGGCCCATGCCCAGCTTGAAGATGATTTGCAGGCCGCACTGGTGCGCGGCGAGTTTGCGTTGTACTACCAACCCCAGTACCAGCTGCAGGAAGGTGTGGTCGGGGCCGAGGCCCTGATCCGCTGGCTGCATCCGCTACGCGGCCTGGTGCCACCGGTGGAGTTCATCGCGGTGGCGGAAGAGAGTGAATTGATCAACCAGATCGGCCTTTGGGTGCTGCGCACGGCCTGCCAGCAACTGGCGCGCTGGCAAGGTGATCCTCGGGCCTGCGATTTACATCTTGCGGTCAACGTCAGCGCGCGCCAGTTTCGCCAACCGGACTTTGTGGCGCAAGTCAGCACCGTCGTGCACGAGTCCGGCATCAAGCCGCACCTGCTCAAGCTGGAACTGACGGAGTCACTGGTGCTGGACAACGTGATGGACACCATTGCCAAGATGAACGAGTTGAAAGACCTGGGGGTGCGGTTCTCGATGGACGACTTTGGCACCGGGCAGTCCTCACTGTCTTACCTCACCCGGCTGCCGCTGAACCAGCTCAAAATCGATCAGTCCTTTGTGCGCAACATTGGCCTTCAGGCCACCGATGATGTCATTGTTCAAACCATCATCGGCATGGCGCGCAGCCTGGGTCTGAGCGTGATTGCCGAGGGCGTCGAGACGCCGGCGCAGCAAGAATTCCTGGCGCTGCATGGCTGCACCCTGTACCAGGGCTACCTGTTCGGCAAGCCCACTGCCCTGCCCGACTTTGAAGCCCTGTTGGGCGCAGCACCGGCCCTGCCTTGACGCACCCCAGGCTCACCCCCACCGCAGCCCTGCTGCTGACGCTGCCGCCAATTTTGTGGGCGGGCAACGCCGTGATCGGACGCCTGATTGCCCCCCAGGTCTCGCCCATGACGCTCAACCTGCTGCGCTGGGTGATTGCTTTTGTGCTGCTGCTGCCGTTGGCGGCACCCGTGCTGCGCCGCGGTAGTGCACTGTGGGCTGGCTGGCAGCGCTTTGCGGGCCTGTCCTTGCTGAGTATTGGCGGCTACAACGCCTTGCTCTACCTGGCGCTGAACACCTCTACCCCGATCAACGTGACACTGGTGGGCTCCATCACCCCGGTGTGGATGCTGCTGATTGGCTGGGTGTTTTTTGGCATGCGCATTTCGGGGCGCCAGTGGCTGGGTGCCGCGCTGTCGATCAGCGGCGTGCTGGTGGTCCTGAGCCGTGGCCAGCTTGAGTTGTTGCTGCAGGTGCACCTGGTAGCGGGCGACCTGTACATTTTGCTGGCTTCGGCCGCCTGGGCCTACTACAGCTGGATGCTGGCCCACCCCACCACCGAGCCACCTGACATTCGGCGCGACTGGTCGGCTTTTTTGCTGGCGCAAATTGCACTCGGGCTGGTCTGGTCGGGCTTGTTTGCGGGTGCGGAGTGGTCTTGGGGACTGGGGCGGCTGCAAGGGGGCTGGCCCCTGGCTGGTGCTCTCCTGTTTATTGCCGCCGGGCCAGCCGTGCTGGCCTACCGCTGTTACGACGCCGGGGTAGCAAGGGTCGGTCCATCCGTGGCTGGTTTTTTTGTCAACCTGACACCGCTTTTTGCCGCCATCCTGTCCAGTGCATTTTTGGGCGAAACACCACACCTGTACCACGCACTGGCATTCATTCTGATCGTGGGCGGCATTGCGGTGTCATCTATGCGGCGCTGAACGAAACTTGACCTGAATTCTGATCTTTTCTCTGCCTGCAAGCCGGTATGTTCCTGCGCATGGACCGGCGGCCATAATGAGCAACTGCAAAAACCCTTGTTCACGCCGGAGACGCACCATGAATCAAAACATCAAGTGCCGCAACACGCTGCTGGCAAGCACCGTCACCAGTGTGGCCGCCATCATGGCAGGCTGCACACCCAGCACGGTGCCGATATCGCCGACGCCAGCGCCTGCCAAAGAGCCACCGGTTGCCAGTCGACCTGCCCCCCCTGCATTGCCCCTTGTCTCTGGTGCGAACGACCCCCGTGCCTATCGAACCGATGCCGCCAGGCACATCTATGGCAAGAATGCGGAGCGCATATTTCACGGCCAATTGCCCGCGTTGCTGTACGCCATTGGCGTGCTGGAGGTTGACGTCGATGGCCAGGGTCGGATCACCCGCCTGCACTGGCTGCGTCCGCCCAAGCATGCGCCCGAAGTGATCGCCGAGATCGAGAAAACCGTGCGTCAGGCCGCGCCCTTTCCGACGCCCGTGCGCATGGGCCGCGTGACTTACACCGATACCTGGCTCTGGGACAAAAGCGGCCGCTTCCAGCTTGACACCCTGACTGAGGGACAGCTCTGAATAGTCCAGACTTTGCGGGACATGCCGCAGCGACGCCAAGCGAGCCAGCTCTTTCCTCAACTAATCAGCAAGATTTCCTGCGCTCGATCAAAGGAGTCGCGAGCGCTTTCGGAGACGCGCCAATTTGGGATTAGGATGGCACAGGAGTGTTAAATCCAGACTGTTTGCAAATCAAATCAGGAGAATGAGATGACCAAAGAACTTTCCCCCGCCGAATATGCCCTGCGTGAAGCAGCCCGCGACTACCATCGCAACCCCACGCGCGGGAAGATCTCGGTCACCCCGACCAAGCCGCTGTCGAACCAACGCGATTTGTCGTTGGCTTATTCACCCGGCGTGGCCTACCCGTGTCTGGACATTGAGGCCGACCCTTCGCTGGTGACTGAATACACTTCGCGCGGCAATTTGGTCGGTGTCATCACCAACGGCACAGCGGTATTGGGCCTGGGCGATATCGGACCGCTGGCTTCCAAGCCGGTGATGGAGGGCAAGGGCTGTCTGTTCAAGAAATTTGCCGGCATTGATGTTTTTGACATTGAACTGGCCGAGCGCGACCCCGACAAATTGATTGAGATCATTGCGGCGATGGAGCCCACCCTGGGCGGCATCAACCTGGAGGATATCAAGGCGCCCGAATGCTTCTACATTGAAAAGAAATTGCGCGAGCGCATGAACATACCGCTGTTTCATGACGACCAGCACGGCACGGCCATCATCTCCAGCGCGGCCTTGCTTAACGGACTGGAACTGGTTGGAAAACGCATTGAGGAAGTCAAAATTGCAGTCTCGGGTGCTGGCGCCGCCGCGTTGGCCTGCCTGGGTGTGATGGTGGGTCTGGGGGTGCGGCGCGAAAACGTTTTTGTGTGTGACTCCAAAGGCGTGATCTATGAAGGCCGCCCCGGTGGTTTCGATGAATCCAAGACCCCTTTTGCACAGAAAACCGAATTGCGCACGCTGGCCGATGTTGTCAATGGGGCCGATGTCTTCCTTGGCTGCTCAGCCGCCGGTGTGCTGACGCAGGACATGGTCAAAACCATGGCCCGCAGCCCGATCATTTTGGCGCTGGCCAACCCGGAACCCGAGATTCGCCCTGAATTGGCCAAAGCAGTGCGCCCCGATTGCATCATCGCCACCGGCCGCTCGGATTACCCGAACCAGGTCAACAACGTCCTGTGTTTTCCCTACATTTTCAGAGGCGCGCTGGACTGCGGCGCCACCAAGATCACCGAGGCCATGAAACTGGCCTGCGTGCGCCAGATTGCCGACTTGGCCAAGGCCGACATCAGCGAGGAAGTGGCCAATGCCTATGCTGGCAAGGAGCTGGTGTTTGGCTCCGAATACCTGATTCCAACTCCCTTTGACTCGCGCCTGATCCTGCGCATTGCGCCCGCCGTGGCCAAAGCCGCCGAAGAGTCCGGTGTGGCCGCCCGCCCCATCAAGGACATGGACGCCTACCGTCAGCAGTTGTCACGTTTTGTTTACCAGACCGGCATGATCATGCGCCCGGTATTCACCGCCGCCAAAGCCGTGCCCCTTGAAGCCAAACGGGTGGCCTACGCCGAAGGCGAAGACGAGCGGGTGCTGCGCGCCGTGCAGGTGGTGGTGGACGAAGGGCTGGCCCGGCCGATCCTGATTGGGCGGCCGGCCGTCATTGAGGCGCGCTTGCTCAAAGCCGGCCTGCGCCTGCGTCTGGGCACCGATTTGGAGTGCGTCAACCCCGAAGACGACCCGCGCTTTCGCCAATACTGGGAAACCTACCACCGCCTGATGGGCCGCCGTGGTGTCTCCATCGAAGCCGCCAAGGCCGCCGTGCGCCGCTCAAGTACCACCATTGCCGCCTTGATGCTCAAACTCGGCGATGCCGATGCCATGTTGTGTGGACTGCTGGGTCGTTTTGACGTGCATCTGGAGCATGTCCGTGATGTGATCGGGGTTAAAGAGGGTGCTTGCGGATTTGCAACCTTGAACGCCTTGATGCTGGAGAAGCGCACGCTGTTTATCGCAGACGCTTTCGTCAATGAAGACCCGGACGCCGAGCAACTGGCCAGCATCGCCGTGATGGCGGCCGATGAAGTCCGTCGTTTTGGTTTGCCGCCCAAGGTTGCCTTTCTGTCGCACTCGATGTACGGCTCCTCCAACCGCAAATCGGCCGTCAAAATGCGTCTGGCCCATGAGCTGTTCTGCAAAATGGCGCCCGATGTGGAGTCCGACGGCGAACTGCATGGCGATGCCGCGCTGTCAGAGGACATGCGCAACGCCGCCCTGATGGACAGCAAGTTCCATGGCGAGGCCAATGTGTTGATCTGCCCCAACCTGGACGCCGCCAACATCTTGTTCAATGTGCTTAAAGTCACGGGCGGAAACGGCGTCACCGTCGGCCCCATCTTGCTGGGTGCAGCCGCCTCGGCCCATGTGCTCACGCCATCTTCGACGGTACGGCGCGTGGTCAACATGACGGCCCTGGCCGTGGCCAATGCGGATCATGGCAAGGGCCTATCTCGGTAAAGCGACAGCCACAAACCTTTGACCGGCTCGCCTGACAGCGGCTGGTCAAAGCCGGGACGAAGGTGGTGCATGAACGGCAAGTGAGCCAGCGGTGCTGCTCGCGTCCCTGCGCCGCAGATGCATTGCTTTGAGCTTTACACACTGTCGCATTTGGACATCAAATTGAAACACCTCGGCGCCCACTCTGGTTTATCCTGACAGATCTTCCAGACAGCAACATGCTGCCCAAACGTTTTCAAAATGTGCCCGCCCCGTTCACGACAGGCCGCGGGTCTATTCCATAGGAGCGAAATGCCATGAATCACAATCCTACGATCGAGGAAGCGTCTTCGGAAAGAGTGACGTGCCAGGTGTCGGAAATCACGATTGCACAACTGGTCGGTCAAGTCTATGAGTTCGCGCCCCCGGCTGAGCGCAGCCGCCTGCTTGAGCATCTGCTGCGCCCTCTGGGCGTGCTCTCGCTCGTCGCCGTCGCCAATGGCATCTTCGCGAAAATTAGCTTTCGCAGCGGTTTTCCGGACCTGCACGTTCAAATTGAGGATGCACAGAACGTGCAAGCCAGCGACGTCATCACGCTGGTCAACCATGTCCAGCAGATCAGCGTCCACGCCGTCGACGGTTTGGCCGACATGCTCGCGGCGTCGCCGGTGATGGCCGGCTCGGCCGCCGCCGCGCTGCTGATAGCCGTGCTGTTGCAGCGCGCCCGTAGCCGTCGCGCCGGTGACCGGGCGCTACCCCCGTCAATGGTGTGAGGTGACTCGGGCGGCGCCTGGCGACGGGATCAATCCGTCGTTACGAAATCGATAAAACCGCGATCCACGTCGGTGGCCACCAGCTTGACGCGGACCTTGTCGCCGACCTTGAGGCTGGTTTTGCCACGCACCAGTTTGCCCTCGGCGGGCGGAGTGAAAATCCGGACCCAGATACCGTCCGTGGTACTTCCGGTCACGATGGCGTCAAAGCGCTGGCCGACGTGGGACTCCAGCAATAGTGCCGCCTCTGACTTGCGCATGCGCCGCTCCACCTTCTGGGCCGAGTCTTCCTGCCGGGTGCAGTGCAGGGCCAGCTCGGCCAGTTCAGCATTGGAATACGGCTGCGGTTTGCCGGCCAGCGCCGCCTTGAGCAGGCGCGACGTGATCAGGTCGGGGAAACGCCGGTTCGGTGCCGTGGAGTGGGTGTAGTCGCGCACAGCCAGGCCAAAGTGCCCGATCGGCGGTCCACCGGGCGTTTCCACCACATACTCGCCCGAACCCATGAGCCGCACGATGACAAGCGACAGATCAGGAAAGCGCAGCGGGTCGGCCTGGTGGCGCTTGGCCAGAAAAGCTTCCAACGCTTTGGAATCGGGCTCGGCCGGCAGGGTTTCGCCGTACTCCTGGGCCACGGCCACGATGCGCAGCCAGCGCTCGGGCGAGCGCACCACGCGCCGCAGCGAGGCGCCGCCCCGCCCTGCCAGGTAGCGTGCGGTGCAGCCGTTGGTGGCAATCATCACTTCCTCAATCAACTGACGCGCGCGGTTTTGCACCTGCTGGCGAATATCAACCACCTGCTCACCGTCAAACACGGCGCGCGGCTGGAAAGTCTCCAGCTCCAGCGAGCCTTCTAGACGCCGGCGCACGCGCAGTTGCTGGGCCAGCGCGTCCTGTGTGCGAAGTTGCGCCTCCATGCCCGGCACCGCGGCCGCGGCGGCTGGCAGTGCGCCGTCACTTTCAATCCAGGCGCTGACAGCGTCGTAGTCCAGCTTGGCCTTGTTGCGCACCCGGGCCCGGTACACCGTGGCGCCCGCCAGCGAGGCGTCGGCGTTGAAGACCATCTCGGTCACCAACGCCAGCCGTTCCTGTGCAAAGTTGAGCGAGGTCAGATCGGTGGACAGGCGCTCGGGCAGCATCGGGAAAATGCGGGCCGACGTGTACACCGAAGTCGTGTTGGTGAGCGCATGCCCATCAATGGCGCTGCCCTTTTTGACCAGCGCGTCCACATCGGCGATGGCCACCCACAGCCTCACCACGCCTTGGTCCAGCACCTCGCAGACGGTGAGCTGATCCAGATCGAGCGAATCGTCGTTGTCGATGGAGCACCACAGCAAATCAGTGAGATCGTGAATATCAGGACCGACCTCGCTGCCGGGTCCTTTGATGGCAGCCAGTTCGGTCTCGACACGCGCCGGGAACTCGGGTTCAAGCCCACGCTCGGACATGGCGCGGGTGGCGATGCGGACGAGGTCGGAGCGGTGGTGGGGATGGGAATGGTTGGAGTTCATGACGACAATATACAGGCAGTGTTGGCATGCAGCGTCGGCGCGCTACTCCCTGCCGAGCTTGGCGCGGTGCTGCTGGCACAATGCAGCGGCACTGGTTTCGCTGGTGGCACGGTGTTTGGAATTACAGGGGTATTTGACATGGCTGGCCCGACAACTGAATTTTGGCAAGAGCGTTTTGAAAAAAAGGAAACCGGTTGGGACCGCGGCAGCCCAAGCCCTCAGCTTCTCGCGTGGCTGGCCAGCGGCGCACTGCGGCCTTGCCGAATAGCGGTTCCGGGCTGCGGCAGCGGCTGGGAAGTGGCTGAGCTGGCCCAGCGTGGTTTTGACGTCGTAGGCCTCGACTACACCGCTGCCGCGACGACAAGAACGCGCGCGCTTTGTGACGCCCGAGGCCTGAAGGCCGAAGTGCTTCAAGCGGATGTGCTGAGTTACCAGCCGGAGAAAAAGTTTGCCGCGATCTACGAGCAGACCTGCCTGTGTGCGATTCATCCCGACCATTGGATCGACTACGCCCGCCAATTGCATCAGTGGCTTGAACCGCAGGGCAGTCTTTGGGTGCTGTTTATGCAGATGATTCGCCCGGCCGCCACTGAAGAGGGTCTGATTCAGGGCCCCCCCTACCACTGCGACATCAATGCCATGCGCGCTTTGTTCCCACAAAAGGATTGGGTTTGGCCCAAGCCACCCTACGCCAGGGTTTCCCATCCCAATCTCTCGCACGAGTTGGCGCTGCAATTGGTCCGCCGATGAACCCCCGCTGCACCTCCTGACATCTTGATCGTCACTGTCACCGGCCAAACAATGGCACTGGTTCAGCGTAGTGCCATTATTTTTGATCAACAGGACCCGAGGTGACAGAATTGAGTGTTCAACCATGGCGGCTCAATGGCAGCTGGAGCGTGACTGATGGCGCTGCCTGAAGATGACTTGTCGGCCTCGCAAGCGCTGGTGATTGACAGCAACCCGACCTCACGCTCCATTTTGGTGTCACAGTTGCGAGACCTGGGCCTGGGCAACATCGCGCAATGCGCCCGACTGGCCGATGCTCGCCGCCAACTTGAGTACCGCTCGTTTGATGTTGTGTTGTGTGAGCAGCATTTTGCCAACGAAGCCTCGTCTGGCCAAGACCTGCTCGATGACTTGCGACGCAACCAATTACTGCCGTTTTCAACTGTTTTCATCATGGTCACCGCCGAGGCCACCTACGCCAAGGTAGCCGAGGCCGCCGAGTCGGCGCTGGATGGCTATTTGCTCAAGCCACATAAGGCCGCCCAGTTGGGGGATCGTCTGCGCCAGGCGCGCATTCGCAAAATTTCCTTGCAGGAGATATTCTCCGCCGTCGAAGCAGAAGATTTTGAACACGCTGCCCAGCTCTGTCAGCAGCGCTTTGAAACGAGAGGCCTGTTTTGGCTCTATGCCGCCCGCGTCGGCGCCGAGTTGTTGCTGCGCACCGGCCAATACGCCCAGGCCCAGACCATGTACGAAGCGGTGGTGCAAGCCAAAACCCTGCCCTGGGCCAAACTCGGCGTGGCCCGCTCTCTGCTGGACGCAGGCCAAACCGCCCGCGCCGCCAGCACGCTGGAGAACCTGATCAGCGAAGACCCCAGCTACAGCGATGCCTATGACGTGCTGGGCCGCGCCCAGTTTGAACTCGGCAAGTTTGATCAGGCGCTGGCCACCTACAAAATGGCCGCCAACCTGACACCCGCGTCCATCAGTCGTCTGCAAAATCTGGGCATGATGACTTACTACGCAGGGGACCGGCAAGAGGCCGAAAAGATACTCGACCGCACCGCCCGGCTGGGGCTGGACTCGAAAATGTTCGACTGCCAGACACTGGTACTGCTGGCCTTCACCCGCCTCGAGAATGGCGACGGCAAAGGTCTGCAGCGCTGTCGCGACGACTTTGCCCGCCTGATCGAAAAAGACCCAAAAAACGAACGCCACCAACGCTTGTCTGGCATTGTCGAGGTGCTGTCGTCGATTCAGCAAGGTCAGTTTGCGCAGGCGGTCGATGCCGTGCGCACCATGGCCCTCACCATCAGTTCGCCCAACTTCGATTTTGAAGCCGCCTCGAATCAGTTGGCCTTGCTGGCGCAATTGGCAAACAAAGCCATCCAGCTCGACGAAGTGGCGTCTTTTGTCGACACACTGGCGCTGCGTTTTTGCACCAACAACACCCTCAGCGAACTGCTCGCCGGTGCCGCGGCCATCCACCCGCCTTATGCTGAGCGCATTCGCTCAGCCCACAGCCAGATTCTGAAAATCACCGAATACGCCGTGTCCCTCAGCATGAGCGGGGACCCGCAGGCGTCGGTCAAGCACCTCCTGTTTCACGGCAATGCCACTCTCAATGCCAAGTTGATCGAAACCGCTTATCTGGTGCTGCATCGCTATGTCGACAAAATTGCCGACGCGCCCAGACTGAGCGAAGCCGTGAATGACTTACGCACACGCTTTGCCACCCAGAGCAATCGGTCGGCGTTCGGGGAACAAAGGCGCCAACCCGGTGGTTTGACCTTGCGCGGCGGCGCTGCGCCCGCCAAAGCAGCCAGCGCCGTTTCGCCCGGCGGAGTCAAAGCGGATCAATAGTGCGGCGGCAGATCGTCGTGCGCAGGGCGCGGCCCGCCCACGCCGTCGTCGCGGGGCTGCTGACGCAGTTGCGCCAGTTCGCGCATCAGCAGCTCAATTTGTTCCTGTTGACGCACGATGACCTGGTCGAGCTGGTCCAGCAAGTCTTCGGTGAAGGTGGCCTTGATCTCAAGTTCCGTCAGGCGTTGTTCGGTGTCGTTGGGGTGGTCCATGCCCGTATTGGACCTGAAATTGAAGTGCGTACCAAGTACGTGCCACCAGCCGGACCAGGCCGGCACCACCACGGGCCGATTCCAGGCGCAACGTTATCTACCGCACAGACGCTGGCGCAATAGCCTCCTACATTGGCACCCAATCGGTTCGCATCCCGCGCAGCCGAATCAGGAGCCAGTTCATGAACCTCCCCCGCACAAACTTTGTTTTGCCGCACGGCTGGGCCGACGACTTCGCCGCGCATCAACGCTCGTTGCGGCAATGGTGGTACCGCTTGCCCGCCGGCTTGCGCTCGCCGGTCTGGTCGACCATTCTGGGAAGTCTGACCATCCTGGGTCTGCTGCTGGCTTTTCATCAGGTCGTGTATGAGGCGGTGCAGCAAGGCGAGTTGCGGCACAAGGCCTACGCCCTTCAGGCCGAGGCCACCTGGCGCTGCAAAGCCTTGCCCGCCCGCGGCGCAAGCGACAGTTGCCTGTTGCAACTGAGTGCGTCGGCCAATGGCAGTGGCCTATCAAGCGCCGAGAATGCGCAACTGGCAAGCCAGTGAGACGATCCGCCAGCACGCGTAAGCATTTTTTTGCTATTACATTTATAGCTAACTACGCTTATTTCACGGGAGCTAGAGGTCAAAATGCTTCAAGCCATACCGTCAACTCGTGGCTTGAGATAGCGCCTTGTCAGACAACGCCAGTCAAGGCCTGGCAAACAAATAGGAGAGTTCCCGATTCATTTGGTCGGCGTCTCCCGCGTTCAACTCCAGGAGTCGGCGCAGCCGGGTCATGCTGAGTACCTCAATGTCCTGGCATTCGATGCCGACGCGCTGATCTTCCAGGTGCACAATTTTCCCGGCCATCTCGATCGCCTCACCGCCATCCGTCAGCGGCAGCACCAGGCGGCATTTTTCCTGCAGCACCAGCGGCTGCGCGGTCGCGGTCTGCACCAGGGCGCCCTTGAGCGCGATGTCGACCAACTGCACGCTGATCGTGCGGTCATGCAGTTGCAGCGACACCTCGGCGGCAAACGGTATGCGTGAAAAATGGCGCAGGCTTTTAACCGGTGTTGTCTTCATGATGAAACTCCCAAATAGCTGGCACGCGGCCTCACGCGACGGTGACTCAGTGCCAAGGTTACGAGACCTTGCTGTCAAATGCAACTTCGGAAAAGGGTCGGGCTGCAAAAAATGCGCTGCTGTCGGGCTGCAGCGCGGGGTGATCAATGCCGCTGCGACCCAAGCGCTGCAGCGCACAGTCGCGCCGCTGGGGCAGCACCTTGAGCATGCGCCCGGCCAGCCAACTGCATCTTCAGGCTGGTGTCGCCCTTGCGCAGATGACCCAACTCACTGCCAAGTGAAACGAAAATGGACGCGAAAGAATCTACCAAAATCAAGCATGCAACGATTTAGTCCTTGTCCGATATTGAGAAAGGACGGGAATACTCTCCCGTAAGCCTCATAGCTGCGACGCGGGTGGTCGGCCACCGCTTGCGCGGCGCGTTTCGCGCAGCATAAAGAGATAAAGCCCCTCCACCTTGTCGCGCGCCCACGGCGTTTTGCGCAAAAATTTCAGACTAGACGCCATGCTGGGGTCGCTGGCGAAACAGCGCACCGGAATGCGCTCCGCAAGTCCCGCCCAGCCGTAGTGCGCCACCAGCGCGGTGACGATGGCCTCCAGGGTGAGCCCATGCAGGGGGTTGCGGATTTGGACAGGAGCTTGGCCGGGTGGTGTATTGGGTGGGGAAGGAGGCGTTTGCATGCCGCGATTTTGACATCGCCCGGATCAGCGTCAGTGGGCGGGGTCACAAGGCCTGCTCTTTGACCACTTGGCGCCCACAGCGTCGTAGGCGCTCTGCCGTTTGGGACCTCAGCCCATTGATTGCCATCCCGGACAGCAGCGCTAGGCAGCAAGCCAGCTAGAATACGCGGCTTGGAAGCTTGGCAGAGTGGTCGATTGCACCGGTCTTGAAAACCGGCAAACCGAAAGGTTTCTAGGGTTCGAATCCCTAAGCTTCCGCCAATGAAATCAGACACGTACACGACAACGGCTGGCACTTCAAGCATGGGCCGGTCGAGCATACAAACAAGATCACGCCTGCACCGATAGGCAGCCCTTGATACTTGAAACCCAAGCCGATATGCTTAAGAAGCGTGCATCTGGCAGCTACACCTTGCATGGCCTCGCGGCGGTCATGAACGTTCATCCTTCGGTCGTCAAGCGTGCCGCCTACCGTGTCACCAAACCAAACCACTCCAGTCTGACATAGACACCTTTTGGCGCCTGCTACATTCCGTTCATGGGAATGCAGGATCGAGACTATTACCGCGAGTGGTGGAAAGAGAAACAAGGTCACGTTGAGAAGCCTTCTTTTCGCTCGCCTGTTTCTGTTGGTGAAGATGATGGGGCTGCATATCTGCGCTCAGCCGCCCGAAAAGAATCATCTTGGCACCCGGTTTTAACTCTCTTGGCGACAGCGGCCATATGTGGCGCGACCTACCTTGTTCTCCTTCTAATCGCGCATTTTTTGCACATTAAAAGATAGCCCTTTACGCCCATGAAAGAATGGCTCATTACAATTGAGCCGCTGTTGAGCGCCGGACTCGGCGCATTCTTGGCATATTTCTTCACGTCCCGAGCAAAGCGTGATGAATCAATCATTCACTTTAAGGAAGAAAAGTACGCCAAGCTATTGGTCAAGTTACAAGGGTTCGTCGGCACCACCACGTCTGGCAAACTGAAACGAGAATTCTTCGAGGAACAATATCAATCGTGGCTATATGCTTCTGACGAGGTTATTGAGGCAATCAACAATTTGGTGGCTCTCGTAATTGCGAATCGAGGCGCAACTCCTGATCCCGAAGCCGGGCGTAAGGTGGTTGGAGAAATTGTTCTCGCCATGCGTCGTGATCTATTGAAGAAGACAGCCCTCTCCCATGGCTCGTTCAGGTACACCGATGTTCACGAGTAACCCCAAGGCTACCGTGTCATCAAACCAGATTCGTCCAGTCTCAAACGAAAAAGCCCGGTTGGTCCGGGCTTGCTTGTTGATTTTTTGGCACCGCTTCCGCCAAACGGTCTTAGGCGTAATTTGTAGACAGCTTTTTTCGAGCAATAGACAAAAAAAAACCTCGCTACCGTTATGGCAGCGAGGTTTTTTTACTAAAAAATACTTTTTTCAGTGCCGCAAGCCGGCTTCTGAAAAGGCGCTAAGCCGCTAAATCAAGCGCTACGCGCAGGGCGCTTCTTGGCGTCGCGCGGCACAAACACCTTGCCGCCATTACCGGGCTTCGCACCCATCGGCTTGCCAAACGCAGGCTTGCGGGCGCCAAAGTCGCCGCGCGGTGCTGCACCGTCGTTGCGGGCGCCGGCAAAACGATCATTAAAACCGCCTTTGCGTTCGTAGTTGAAGCCTTCGGGTGCACCACCACTGCGCGCATCGCGTTGACCGAAGCCGTTGTTGCTGGCATTTTGGTAACCGTTGTTGCCTGAATCACGGGGCGCGCCCGCGTTTCTGTCCGCAAAGCCACCACGATTGGCGCCGAAACCGCCAGGACGGCCACCGCCACCAAAACCACGCTCACGCGAATGGTAGTCACCGCCACCGCCACGGCTTTCACGGCCACCAAAATTGGAAGTGGGACGCGAATCAGGGAAGCGCTGTTGCGGCTCCATGCCGGGAATGGTTTCGCCCTTGAGCTGCTGGTGGGTGTAGTGCTCAATGTCCATGATCTTGCGACGATCGCGGAACTCGGCAAAGGTCACGGCAATACCGTCGCGCCCGGCACGCCCGGTGCGTCCAATACGGTGCGTGTAATCTTCTGCCTTCATCGGCAAACCAAAGTTGAACACGTGCGTGACTGTGGGCACGTCGATGCCGCGCGCAGCCACATCGGTTGCGACCAGAATCTGCACCTGACCTTGGCGCAGCGCCATCAAGCGTCGGTTGCGCAGGCCCTGGCTCAAAGCACCATGCAAGGCAACGGCGGAGAAGCCTTCTTGCTGCAGGTCGTTGGCCAGGCCGTCACACTCGATCTGGGTGCTGGCAAATACCAGCGCCTGATTGATGGTGGTGTCGCGCAACCAGTGATCCAGCAATTTGCGCTTGTGCTGGGCGTTGTCAGCCCAGAACAGCTTTTGGCTGATGTTGGCGTGTTTTTCTTGCGGCGAATCGATCTGCAAACGCTGGGGTTCGCGCATGACACGTGAGGCCAGTTGCTGGATGCGCGGTGCAAACGTGGCACTGAACATCATGGTTTGCTTGCGCTCAATGGTCAACTGGTTGATTTCCGCCAGGTCATCGGAGAAACCCAGGTCCAGCATGCGGTCGGCTTCGTCAACCACCAGGAACTGCACCTGATCGAGCTTGATTTGCATCGAGCGCTGCAGATCCAGCAAACGCCCCGGTGTGGCCACCACGAGGTTGGCATTTTGCAGCTTCGCAATTTGCAGCTGGTAAGGCATGCCACCCACAATGTTGGCAACGCGCAGACCGCGGCAATGCTGTACCAGATCAATGGCGTCATGGGCCACTTGCTGGGCCAGTTCCCGCGTCGGGCAAACGATCAAGGCGCCGGGCGCAGCAGGTGCGAAATGGCGCGGGTTGGTCGGGTCTTTGCGCTTGGCGCGCTTAGGGGGCGCCTCACCTTTGGCCGCAGCATCGGCCACGGCGCGCTCGAAATCGCTGCGTTCTTTCGCCTCGGCTTGCGCCATTTGTGTCAGCAGGGTGTGCAACACGGGCAACAGGAAAGCAGCGGTCTTGCCACTACCGGTCTGGCTCGACACCATCAGGTCAATAAAGCGTGCGGCGTCATCACTTGCACTGTGGCCTTGCATGGCCAGGGGAATGGTCTTGAGCTGCACCGTGGTGGGCTGGGTGAAACCCAGGTCTTTCACGGCTTGAATCAACTCGGGGGCCAGGCCCAGAGTGACAAAGCCATTGGGAACCTCGGCAATGGCCTCAACGGCGGCAGGCACCTGGGCAATTTGAATCACTGCTGCGACTTGCGCAGGGTTTTGCGTCACTTCGACAGTGTCATTGGAAAAGTTTTCGACAAGCGAAATATCGCCCGTCGCTTGAATAGCGTCAGTCATGAATTTACTCACACGCGAGCGCCGCAAGGTATGCGACTGCTCCGTCAATGGTTAAAAAACATCAACCATCAAACGGAACCTGCTCTGACTCACAAGGAGTTCAATCAGCGCTGGGGCCCTTTTGTGGAAAACGCAAATGCGATTTCGCTGCGGGCCTGTGAATGAAGGGAGATGTACAAATATGCACGGCAGTTTGCAGTGCAGCCGCGAATTATGCCACGGATTCGGGTTTCTACCTAATCAGCCATCCTGATGAAGTGTTTCCGGTAGTGCTCCAGTTCGTCAATCGACTCGTGCACATCGGCCAACGCCGTGTGGCGCTGCTTCTTTTTGAACGATTTGTACACATCGGGGCGCCAGCGTTTGGACAGCTCTTTGAGTGTGCTCACATCCAGGTTGCGGTAGTGAAAAAAAGCCTCCAGCTTGGGCATGTACTTCGCCAGAAAACGCCGATCCTGCCCGATGCTGTTGCCACACATGGGGGCGCCCTTCTTGGGCACATACTGACTCAGGAATTCGATGATCTGCGCCTCAGCCTGCGCCTCCAGCAAGGTCGAGGCTTTGACCTTGTCGATCAGGCCCGTTTTGCCATGCGTGCCTTTGTTCCATTGGTCCATCTTGTCAAGCAGTTCATCGCTTTGATGGATCACCAGCACCGGGCCCTCGATTCGGCATTCAAGATCGGGGCCGGTGACGATCACGGCAATCTCAATGATCCGCTCAATCTCCGGATCAAGACCCGTCATCTCGCAATCAAGCCATACCAGGTTTTGGGCAGATTTGGCCAGCGTTGCGCTCGCCACAGGGGTGTTGGTGGAATCCATAGTGGGAATTGTCGCCGATGACATAAACTCGCTCGCCATGGCTGATCCGTTTCCTTCTCTTTCCCTTTCATTGGTGTTGACCTTCGCTTTTGCGCTGGCGTTGCTCGCCGGTCTGGTGTTGAACTTCTGGCTCAGCTCCCGGCAGATCCGGCATGTGGCACAACACCGTGGGCAGGTGCCGCCGGCCTTCGCCCAGACCATCCTGCTTTCCGCGCACCAGAAAGCGGCCGACTACACCATCACCAAGGCACGTTTTGGTTTGCTGGAGCTGACGCTGGGTGCCGCCGTTCTTTTGGGTTGGACCTTGCTGGGCGGGCTGTCAAGCCTCAACCAGGCGCTGCTCGGGTGGCTGGGCGGCGGCATGGGGCAGCAAATTGCGCTGCTCGCGGCGTTCGTGCTGATCAGCGGCCTGATCGATTTGCCCGTGACCCTGTACCGGACCTTCGTGATCGAGGAGCGCTTCGGCTTCAACAAGATGACGCCCAAGCTCTGGCTGCTGGACTTGCTCAAATCAAGCCTGATCGGTGCCGTCGTTGGCCTGCCGATTGCCGCACTGATTTTGTGGATGATGGGCGCGACGGGACACTGGTGGTGGCTGTGGGCCTGGGGCGTGTGGATGGGTTTCAATTTGCTCCTGCTGTTGATCTACCCGACCTTCATTGCGCCGCTGTTCAACAAGTTTGCGCCACTGGAGGATGAAACACTCAAGACCCGCGTGACGGCGCTGATGAAACGTTGCGGCTTTGCCGCCAAGGGCTTGTTTGTGATGGATGGCTCTAAACGCAGCGCCCACGCCAACGCCTACTTCACCGGCTTTGGCGCATCCAAGCGGGTGGTGTTTTATGACACCCTGCTGGCCAAACTGTCTGCCGGTGAAGTGGACGCCGTGCTGGCGCACGAACTGGGCCACTTCAAGCACAAACACATCATCAAGCGCATCGTGTCCATGTTTGCCCTCAGCCTGGTGGGCTTTGCCCTGCTGGGCTGGCTGGCAACGCAGGCCTGGTTTTATGCCGGGCTGGGGGTTCAGCCCAACCTGGGTGCGCCCAATGACGCACTGGCGCTGTTGTTGTTCATGCTGGCGTTGCCGGTTTTCAGCTTCTTCATCGCGCCTGTTATGGCCCACTTCTCACGCAAGCACGAGTTTGAGGCCGATGCCTATGCCGTACGCCAGACCAGCGGCCCGGACCTTGCCACAGCGCTGCTCAAGCTGTATGAAGACAACGCGTCGACGCTGACACCGGATCCGCTGTATGTGAAGTTCCACTACTCGCATCCGCCGGCGTCCGAGCGTCTGGCGCGGATAACAGCCTGAACACAGCGATCGAATAAGGCCATGAACACTATTCATAAGACAAATGAGGCTCTAGCCCCCGTCAAACATGCGCTTAAAGCTACAGAAGTTGTAGCAAATCTGGCCAAACTGGAAGGCTGGAGGCTGGCTGGCGATGGTGCCGCAGTGGCCATTGAAAAGACCTTCACCTTTGCGAATTACGACGAGACCATTTCCTTCGTGAATGCGGTGGCCTTCATCGCACACAGGCAGAATCACCACCCCGACTTGTCGGTGCACTTCCAGCGCTGCGTGGTGCGCTTCAGCACCCATGACGTAGGTGGCCTCTCGATGGCAGATTTTGACTGCGCGGCGCGGGTTGACGCGCTGTTGGCATGATGACGGCGCACCAAGGACACGCTTGATGGAACGAGCCACACTCGACCGCGGCCTGATCGTCGCCAACTATGGTCGCCACTTTCTGGTCGAGACACCGGAAGGAAAGCGACTGATTTGCCACTCGCGCGGCAAGAAAAGCCAGGGGCTGGTAGGCGATCGCGTCCTGTGGCAGGCCTCGCAGGACGAAGGCACGATTGAAAAGATCGAAGAACGTCGCAACGTGTTCTACCGTCAGGATGAAATTCGCACCAAGTCATTTGCGGCCAATCTGGACCAGATATTGATCCTGATCGCGGCGGAACCCGAGTTCTCCAGCAGCCAGCTTTCGCGTGCCCTGATCGCTGCGGAGGCGGAGCACATCACGCCCATCATTGCACTCAACAAAAGTGATCTGGTCGAGCCCTTTGCGCGCGCCTGGGCGTGGCTGCGGCCTTACCGGCAAATGCATTACGGCGTGCTGCCGCTGTCCCTCAGACAGTCAGGTGACGCTGATCGCGCCGAACTGCTCAAGCTGCTGCACGGTAAAACGACGCTGGTGCTGGGGCCGTCGGGCGCGGGCAAAAGCACCTTGATCAACCTGCTGGCACCGGGCGCACTGGCGCAGACGGGCGAGATTTCGCAAGCCCTGAACTCGGGCAAACACACCACCACCAGCACCACCTGGTACTGGGTCGACGCGGACAAGACCACGGCTTTGATTGATTCGCCGGGCTTCCAGGAGTTTGGCTTGAACCACATCGACCCGGCGCAATTGGCTGCTTACATGCCGGACTTCAAACCCCATGTGGCCAACTGCAAGTTCTATAACTGCAGCCACCTGCATGAACCCGGTTGCGGCGTCATGGCAGCCGTCAAACCCGACGGTAGCCCGGACGGGATCAGCGCGAACCGCTACAAGATTTACAGCGACTTGTATGCGGAGTTAAGCCAGCGCCGCAAGTACTGAGCCCAGCGCCTGCACCAAAGCATCGCAGTGTGCCGGCGTGCCGATGCTGATACGCAAGTACTGCTCGATACGGGGCAGTTTGAAATGCCGCACCAGCACACCACGTGCACGCAGGGCGCCGGCGATAGCGGCCGCATCATGGTGCGGATGCCGTGCAAACACAAAATTCGCCTGTGACGGCAGCACCTTGAAGCCCAAATCTTCCAGCGCCAGCACCAGCCCTTCGCGGCTGCTCATGACGGCGCGGCGCGTCTGCTCGAACCAGGCCTGGTCCTCAAAAGCCGCCACCCCACCGGCAATGGCCAAGCGGTCCAGCGGATAGGAATTGAAGCTGTTCTTGACCCGCTCCAGCGCATCGATCAGATGCGCCTGGCCGCAGGCAAAGCCGACACGCAAGCCGGCCAGCGAACGCGACTTGGACAGGGTGTGAACCACCAGCAAGTTGGGATACTGTGCAATCAAGGGAATGGCGCTGTCGCCGCCAAAGTCCACATAAGCCTCATCCACCAGCACGACGCGCTGCGGGTGCAGACGCAGGAGCCGTTCGACCTGTTGCAGTGGCAGGCCAACGCCGGTGGGCGCATTGGGGTTGGCGATGACCACGCCAGCCACCGAAGTGCCATCCGTGCGCGCATAGGCCGAGACGTCAAGGCACATCGCCTCTGTTAATGGCACCATCTCAACCGGGATATTGAAAAGTCCGCAGTAGACCTTGTAAAAGCTGTAGCTGATGTCGGGCATCAGCAAGGGGCAACCATGCTGGAAGAAAGCACAGAAGGCATGCGCGAGTACTTCATCGGAGCCGTTACCCAGGAACACCTGGTGCGCCGCCAGTCCGTGATGGGCCGCAATGGCTTGGCGCAGTGCCGTTGATTCAGGATCGGGATAAAGCTGCAAACCCTGCTGCGCCGCCAGCTGGATGGCGGCAATCACACGGGGTGACGGCGGGTAGGGATTCTCGTTGGTATTGAGCTTGACCAGCTTGTCGATCTTGGGCTGTTCACCCGGCACATAGGGCACGAGTCGACTCACCACCGGGCTGTAAAACGAGGTTTCCGGGCAAGAATTCTGCTTCAATTTAAATAGCAACTTATGCAGTAGGAACGGGGGCTAGAGGCCAATTTTTTATAAAAAACTAGCCCAACAGCCGGGCCAGTGTCAACAGCGCGAGCAGAAACATCCACATCACCACGGCGCGCCACACCAGGCCAACAATAATGACCAGGTGGGCCAACTCAGGTGTCTGTCCCGGCCTGGCTTCTCTACGCCTGTCAACCGTTCCTGGCGGCAACGCCGGTGCGCTGTTGGCCGCAACAGCAGTCACCGGGGCGGCGACACCCAATCTGATATTCACGGCGCCCGCCGTGGCGGCCAGGACAATACCGTCGTTGTCCCCGTTAAAGCGCGACTCGTAATTTCGCCAACCATCAATCGCATCCTCAAAACTCCCCACCACCGCAAAGCTGATCGCCGTGATGCGGGCGGGCAGCCAGTCAACTGCCGTCCAGATCACAGTCGCGGTCTGCTGCAGTGCATCACTGACAGGCTGATGATGGGCTTTGCTCTTGTGCTGCCAGTAGCGGGCAACAAATTCACTCAATCGGTACAGCACCGCACCCGTCGGGCCGAAACCAAAAGCCGCCAGCACCGAGAACCAGGCCAGCACGCCGAACACATGGCGATGCGCCGACAGCACCGAATGCTCGATGACGTGCCGGACAATTTCGCTGCGCGGCAAGTCGCTGGCATCCATCTGCTTCCAACTGGCCAGCAACTCGCGCGCGCGGTCTTCGTCACCGTCGGCCAAGGCATCCCGAATCTCGGTGAAATGGAAACTGAATTGCCGAAAGCCCAAACAGGCATAAAGCACTGCGGCGCTCCAGATCACCCCCAAGGGCCAACCCACAAACGTGATCAACAACCAGTAAATAAGCAATGCCGCCACGGACGGGCCACCGACCGCGAAACCCCATGCCAGCCAGCCGTGAAACGGCTTGCCGGCGTCAAAATTCTGGGTACTCCAACGCACCCAGGCACGCAGCGCGGCATGGATCGGGTTACCTTTGCTCAAGGGTCGGGCCTGCTCAAGCAGCAGGGCAAAAAGCACTGAGATAAAGCTCATGGCTTCATCATAACGGCACAACGCATCAGGCTGACAGCAGCCGGTAAAAGTTGCGCAGCATGCCCGCCGTGGCGCCCCAAATGAAGCGCTGGCGCAACTGATCCTGATAGGGCATGGAGAACCATTCGCGCCGGACGCCTTCCCACTCAAAAGCATGACGCCGATGATGCGCGGGATTCATCAGAAATTCCAGCGGCACTTCGAAAATATCGGCCACTTCGTAGGCATTGGGGGTCAGCGAGAAGCCCGGCTGCACCAGGGCCACGACCGGCGTGATGATGAAGGCAGACCCCGTCACGTAGTGTGGCATCACGCCCAGCACCTGCACAAAAGCGGGGTCCAGCCCAACTTCTTCTTGCGCCTCGCGCAAGGCCGTGGCGGCTGCATCAGCGTCATCTTCATCGGCTTTGCCGCCCGGAAAGGCAATTTGCCCGGAATGCGTTGACAAATGCATGGTGCGCTCGGTCAGCAAGACGGTCGGGTGTTCGCGCATCACGATTGGCAGCAGCACCGAGGCATGCATCGGTGCCCGATCCAGAAATTTTTTCTCCGCCAGCAGTTCAGGTACCCACACCGGGGGCGAAGCGAAGCGTTGCCGCAAGGCCGCCGGCTGCAGCGATGCCAATGGAACCGCCGGCAAATGGGAATCCACACCAATAACCGGGATCTGGCGCGGATCGAACTGCGGCAGGCTCGACAGCGGCCTATCGGGCAAGTTGATTGACATGGGGAACCATGTTTTTAAAAAAAGACAACAAAAAAGCCGCCCCAAACATCAGCTGGGACGGCTTTTTTGCAGAGCAGCTCGCTTATACAGCAGCCGTCTTGATCTTGCGGGCTGGCAATTTTTCTTTGATACGCGCCGACTTGCCGCTACGGTCACGCAAATAATACAGTTTGGCACGACGCACATCGCCACGACGCTTGACTTCGATAGCGGCGATCAACGGACTGTAGGTCTGGAACGTACGCTCGACACCTTCGCCGCTGGAAATCTTGCGTACCGTAAACGCGCTGTTGAGGCCACGATTGCGTTTCGCAATCACAACGCCCTCATAGGCCTGCACACGTTTGCGCGCACCTTCAACCACGTTGACACTCACAACGACAGTGTCACCAGGGGCAAATTCGGGAATTATTTTTCCAAGACGAGCAATTTCTTCCTGCTCAAGGGTTTCGATCAGATTCATGATGTCCTCAAATGATCTTGGATGCGCCAGTGTCGGGATTGACACAAAGAGCCAACTGCACACAGCAGTCGAACGGCCAGCCAGAGGATCGGTAAGCCCGCTATTATAGCCAGATCAAGTGTTTCCTCGTGAAAAACTGGTGTCTTGGCAAACGCTTTCCAGCGTCTTTCAGACTTGGCTGGCCAGAAAGGCTTCATCGGCGCGACTCAAACGCCCATCCCGACGCGCCTGGTCGATCAATTCAGGGCGCAAACGCAAAGTCAGCGCCAGCCGCTGTTCGCGCCGCCAGCGCTCAATCTGGACATGGTGCCCCGACAGCAGCACCTCCGGCACTGGCCGACCCAACCAGTTCTCAGGCCGGGTGTAGTGCGGGCAATCCAGCAAGCCGTCCAATACGGGGTTAAAGCTATCCTGCTGGTGACTGTCAGCCGCATTCAATACACCGGGTTGCAGGCGCGCCACGGCATCGAGCAAGGCCATGGCCGCAATTTCGCCACCCGACAGGACAAAGTCACCCAGGCTGATCTGCTCGGTGACATAGGCATCGATAAAGCGCTGATCCAGGCCTTCGTAGCGGCCACAAATCAGGATCGCACCCTGGCTGTCGGACCAACGCTGCACCATGGCATGGTTCAGCGTCTGGCCCGCAGGCGAAAAAAGCAGCACCGGGGCGATTTCGGTTCGTTGAGACTGGATGCTCTTCAGGCATTGTGCCAAGGGCTCGGCCATCATGACCATGCCCGGGCCACCGCCAAACGGACGGTCATCGACCCGCCTGTAATTGCCTGCCGCAAAATCACGCGGGTTGGCCAGTTGGACATCGACCAAACCCGACTCAAACGCGCGTCGCGTAATGCCACTGGTCAAAAATGGGGCGAATAGCTCGGGAAACAGCGTAACGATGTCAAAACGCATGGGGCAACGCTTAGAAGTCCGCTTGCCAATCCACCAGAATGCGATGACCGGGCAAATCGACCTCGTCGATATAAACCGAGACAAAAGGAATCATCCGCTCCTGCGCCTTGCCATCTTGCGAGTACTCCAGCACCAGCACGGTCTGAGCCCCGGTCGAGAGTAATTCTTTCACCGTGCCCATTGCCACACCCTCGCGATTGACCACGTTCAGCCCAATCAGGTCAACCCAGTAATATTCGTCTTTTTCTGCGCTTGGGAAACTGGAGCGGGCCACAAAAATACGCGCCCCGCGCAAAGCCTCAGCGGCAGTGCGGTCATCCACTGCTTGGGCTGACGCGACCACGGTGTCTGAATGCACCTTGGCTTCCTTGATCGCCAGTTGGGCCACACCAGAGAAAGTTTTTGCACCTTTTTCGGCTGGCAGCAGAAACCAGCGCCGGGCAGAAAAAAGCGCCTCGGGATCGGCGCTGTAGGGCAGGACTTTGAACCAGCCTTTGATGCCCCAGGCATCCGCGATGCGCCCGACTTCGATCGCATCCGCCGGCAATTCGGCGGCTTCAAGGCCAGGCAACATCACAATAAAATCAAGCCGCTTTTTTGGCCGCTTGACTGATCAGGCGTTCCACCGTGGGAGAGGCCTGAGCGCCAACGCTGCGCCAGTAGGTCAGGCGGTCCTGTGCAATGCGGATGCTCTCTTCATTGGCAGTCGCAATCGGGTTGTAAAAACCCAGGCGTTCGATGAAACGGCCGTCACGACGGGTGCGCTTGTCAGCGACGACAATATTGAAAAACGGGCGTGCTTTTGCACCGCCACGGGCGAGTCGGATGACGACCATGATTTATCCTTTGGGAGACGGAGTTTGACATCCATCGTTTGATTCAGTATCTAATTCAGCGTTTGAGACACGCGACATAGCCACCCGGCCAGCGACACACTGAATAGCCGCACATTATAACGTTCCAATTTATATGACACTCATTCGCCCCAGCCAAACTGAAGACATCCCGGCCATCGCCGCCATTTATGCCCGCCATGTGCTGCACGGCACCGGCACCTTTGAGATTGATCCCCCCTCGCCAGACGACATGGCGCAGCGCCGCGTTGACGTCCTGGCCAAGGGTCTGCCGTATCTGGTTGCTGCAAAAGGCGATCAGGTGATGGGTTTTGCCTACTGCAACTGGTTCAAGCCACGCCCGGCCTATCGATTCTCGGCCGAGGACTCGATCTACCTGGCCGATGAAGCCATCGGACAGGGCCTTGGACGCGCGTTGCTGGCGGAACTGATGGCCCAGGCCGAAAAAGCAGGCGTACGAAAATTGATCGCGGTCATCGGCGACTCAGCCAACCACGGATCGATCGGCGTGCACCGGTCTGCCGGGTTTTCCATGGTCGGCGTGCTCAAATCATGCGGCTGGAAATTTGATCAGTGGCTCGATGTGGTCATGATGGACAAAGCCTTGGGTCTGGGCGCTACCCGCGCCCCGCAAACATAATCAATCCTTATGAAAAACAAAACTGTGGCCGCCTGGCTGGCCTTCGTCGGCGGCCCCTTGGGCCTGCACCGTTTCTATTTACACGGCAAGGGCGACCTGCTCGGTTGGCTGCTACCGGTGCCCACGGCACTGGGCCTGTATGGCCTTGAGCGTGTGCAGCAAAACGGTCTGGACGACCTCTGGAGCTGGGTCTTGATACCCTTGCTGGGTTTCACCATGGCCGGTTGCGCCTTGAACGCCATCGTCTATGGTTTGATGACGCCTGAGAAGTGGAACGCCCGCTTCAATCCGTCAGCATCAAAGGATGCGGCACCCGGGCGCACCAACTGGTTCACCATTGGCGTCATCAGCCTGGCCCTGCTGGTGGGCACCACGGCACTGATGAGCAGCCTGGTGTTCAGCTTTCAACGCTATTTCGAATACCAAATCGAGGAAGCGCACAAGATTTCTCAGTGAAATCTCCAGCTTTAGAACTCTAAAAAATCTGCAGGCTAAGCCAATAGGCCAAAGCCGCTACCAACGCCGTGGCCGGAATTGTGAGAATCCAGGCCCAGATAATGTTGCCTGCCACACCCCAGCGCACAGCGCTGGCGCGCTGGGTGGCGCCAACACCCACGATAGCGCCGGTGATGGTGTGCGTGGTCGAAACTGGAATGCCCAGAATTGCCGCAATGAAAAGCGTGATGGCGCCCCCTGTTTCGGCACAAAACCCATGCACCGGCTTGAGCTTGGTAAGCCTCTGCCCCATCGTCTTGACAATACGCCAGCCGCCAAACATGGTGCCCATGGCGATCGCCGAATAACAAGTCAACACCACCCAGGTCGGTGGCGATTTGTCTGCCACCGCGGTGTAGCCAGTGGCGATCAACAGCATCCAGACAATGCCGATGGTCTTCTGCGCATCATTGCCGCCGTGACCCAGACTGTAAGCCCCGGCCGACACCAGTTGGAGACGACGAAACCAGCGATCAACACGACTCGGCGTACTCAGGCGCAAAGTCCATGAAACCGCAATCAGCATGAGCGATCCAAGCAAAAAACCCATCAAAGGCGACACAAATATGAACAGCACGGTCTTCATCACGCTGGCAAACACCAAAGACGAAGCACCGGCTTTGACCATGACAGCACCCACAATGCCACCGATCAGAGCGTGGGACGAACTACTGGGAATACCGAAATACCAGGTAATGAAATTCCAGCTGATGGCCCCGATAAGCGCACCAAAGACAATATGCACGTCCACCACGCCCGGTTGCGCCAACCCTTTGCCGATCGTGGCAGCAACGCTGAATTGGAAAACAAAAATGGCAACAAAATTGAAAAATGCCGCAAAAAGCACCGCCTGCCCCGGCTTGAGCACGCCGGTGGACACTACCGTCGCAATTGAATTGGCAGCGTCGTGAAATCCGTTCATGAAATCGAACACCACGGCCAGTACCACCAGCAATATCACGACCCACAACCCCACCTGAACCGATGCCATGACGGATCGGCCTCAGGAATTCTCGAGGACGATGCCCTCGATGACGTTGGCAACGTCTTCGCATTTGTCGGTGATCGTCTCCAGCAATTCATAGATCGCCTTGAGCTTGATCAATTCCCGCACGTCCGGCTCTTCCCGAAAGAGTTTGCTCATGGCACTGCGCATGATGCGGTCGGCGTCCGACTCCAACTGGTCGATCTCTTCGCAGGTCTTCAGGGCTGCCTCCGCTGTTGCCGGGTCGGCAATCCTGGCCAATAGTTTCACGGCGTCGCGTACCCGCTCGCAGCATTTCACGCTGACGTCGGTCAGACGCACGATATCGTCAGTCATATGGTGCACGTCGTACAGAGCCATGGTTTCAGCCGAGTCCTGGATCAGGTCGGCGATATCGTCCATGGTGTTGATCAAACAATGAATTTGCTCGCGATCAATCGGCGTGATGAATGTCTTGTGAATGCCTTTGTTGACTTCGTGCGTGACGCGGTCGGCCGCGCGTTCAGCGATATCAACGTCCTGATTGAATTTCTGGCGCAAGTGCGGGTCACTGTAATTGGCCACCAGTTTGGAAAACGCGTGGGCCGCCTCCACGATTCGGTCAGCATGCTGGTTAAACATTTCAAAAAAATTGCCTTCACGAGGCAATAACTTGGCAAACAGCATCGCTTACTCCAGGGGAAATTTATCAGTCAGATGACGTTTCGATGACAGGCGGGAGTTTAACCGCCGCCCCGGTGGTACCTGCTAAGGCGATGATCGATGTGCCTGGCGCTTCCAGAAATGCCCCATCAACGGCTTGACGCTGATACCGTGCAAAAGAATGGACAGCGTCACAACAACCAGTGTCAGTTGAATCAAGTGCAGAGCCAGTGGCTCGGGCAAGCCGTGTTGAATGGCATACATCAAATAGTAGAGCGAGCCGATGCCGCGCACACCGAACCAGCCGATCATGCCGCGTACCGGCCAGGTGGTACGCGTACCCAACAGACCAAGCAGAACACTGACCGGGCGCGCCACCAGAAACAAAAACAATGCCACTCCAACCGCTTCCCAGCTCCACGAGTTCAAAAACAATGTGCCACCGACCAATAGAACCAGCACCACTTCCGACAACCGCTCCAGATGCTCCTTGAATACCAGTGATCCTTCGCTCACCGTGGGCAGCGGCTCAAGGTCAGGAATTGAAGGGTTTCTTTGGCCTGTCTTTGCATCGGATTCATTCGGAACCTGACCCTCGTCCGTGGCATGCTGCGCTGCTTTGGCCAGCTTCAGCTCAGTTTGACGCAAGGCGACGGCCGCAAAGAAAACGGCCAGAAAGCCCCAGGCGTTCAGCATCACAGACAAGCCATAAACGACGCCAATCAGCCCGAGGCCGAGGAAGTCATCCATCAACTCATGTTGATGCGGCGCACGACGCAATTTCCAGCCCAGGCGCGCCAGCGCCACCCCCGCCACGACACCAATCGCAATGCCACCTGCGATAGCCCACAGCACATCGACCACGACCCAGCGCAGGTTGAAATCGCCGAGTTCATGCAGGCCCAGCATACCCAGCCCCAGCATCACAAAGGGGAACGCACTGCCGTCGTTCATGCCCGCCTCGCAGGTCAGAGTAAAACGCAGCTGGTCGCGGTCGCCAGGGTGACGGCTTTGCACATCGGTGGCCAACACCGGATCCGTCGGTGCCAGGATCGCGCCCAGCAGCACGCCTGCACCCAGGGGCAAGTCCAGCATGTAGAAGGCAAAGGCAGCAACCAATGCCACCGTCATACTCATCGACACGGTCGCCAGTAAAAGCGGCGCGCGCCAGCGCGAAAAGCTGAACGGCACCGGCATTTTGACGCCCGCAGAAAACAGGGAGATCAAGACCGCGACTTCAGTCAAAACCTCCAGCAGCGCTGATTCCTTGAGTGGATTGAAGTGAAATAGATTGAATACGCTAGGCCCCACCAGCAAACCCACCGCCAGATAAAACATCGCGGCCGTGACCGGCGAGCGCTTAAGCAGGGTCGGCGTGAGACCCCTGACAAGCAATAGGCCGCCGATCAACGCAAACCAGTAGGCGTTAGTCATTGAGAGGGTGCTGATTCATTCGCATGTGTTTAGTTCGGGAACGAGCCATCCTGCCGCAAAACCACGCCAAAGGCAAGGAAACCGGGACCTGTCCTACGCCCGGCCACCAGGCCAGGATGAATAATGCACGCATGCAAATTCAAATCAATACCGACCATCACATTGAAGGTCACGAGGCGCTGGCGGCATGGGCTACTGGTGAGGTCAAAAGTGGCTTGAGTCGTTTCAGCGCCAGTGTGACAAGGGTGGAGGTCCACCTGAGCGACGAAAACGGCCACAAGAGTGGACCGGATGACAAACGCTGCGTGATGGAAGCTCGCGTGCAAGGCCGACAACCCCTGGCGGTGACGCACAACGCACCAAGCCTGTACCTGACAGTGACCGGCGCGACCGAGAAATTGTCACGATTAATTGACAGCACCCTCGGACGAGCGGCGCGCCCAGCCGCCCTGCCCGAGCCACTTAATCAGAACTGATCGGACAGGCAACACATGGGCACAGACCAAAAAAAAACCACCTGACGGTGGTTTTTTTAGCTCAAAGCAGAAAGATTCAGCTTACTTCTTCGGAGCTTCTTCAGCAGCCTTGACTGCGTCGACAGCAGCGGATGCTGCACCGGTGGCAGCAGATGCTGCACCAGTGGCGGCAGCAGCCGCGTCGGTGGCAGCAGCGGCAGCAGCAGCAGGGGCGGTTTCAACGACGGCAGGTGCAGGAGCTGCAGCAGGTGCGGGAGCTTCTTCTTTTTTGCCACAAGCGACCAAAGCAGCAGCAGCAATTACAGCGGCCAAAACGAGCGATTTATTCATTTTAAAAATTACCTAATAAGTTGACGAAACAATTTCCGGAAATTGTCAATGCAGAAAACTGCAAGGACCAAGTAAAAATGACTCGAGCTCTTTTTACTTAGCGACATATTATAGAGTGAAAATTTGATGCCGGATGTCTGCGCCTGAAGACATCGGCCAAGCAATGAATGCTGTCGTGTAGCGCACGCGGCAAGCCTTTCACACACAATATTTGCTCAGCAGAAAACTGACCCCAATTTAAAGAATTGGCATTTGGCTTGAAATAACAGCAACTGATATCCCAAACCATTTTCGCGCTTGCGTTGACCCGGCGCTCGATTCAGCTCCAGGCGTCCATCAGGCTGGCACCTTGCTCAAGCAAAAATTCCTTGAAGGCCCGGGCCGCTGGTGACAGTTTTTTGCTGCTCAGATGCGTGAGATACCAGTCGCCCATCCAGGGCAGGCCCTCAATATCCACGAGCGCGATGTGACCGCTGGCCAATTCATGGCGCACGGTGCGCAAGGACAAAAAGCTCAGACCCATGCCCGCCATGACCGCTTGTTTGATGGTCTCGTTGCTGGGCATTTCCATCACCTTGTTCAGCGCAGTTTTGTTGGCGGCAAACAGTCGCTCCATCGCGGCGCGGGTGCCCGAGCCCTCTTCGCGCACCACAAAGGCATGCTCAGCCAGCACGGTAAATGGCAAGTTCTTGCGCCGCACCAGGGCGTGTTCGGGCGCCGCCAGGATCGCCAGCGGATTGCTGGCAAAAGCGGTCGCAACGCAGTCCAGATGGGCCGGGGCGCGGCCCATCATCACCAGGTCAACCTCGTTGCGTGCCAACAGGCCCAGCACATTCTCCCGGTTGTCAATGCTGAGATGAACCTCAACGCCTTGAAACAACTGCTTGAAGCGCACCAGCAACATCGGCACAAAGTACTTGGCAGTACTGACCACCGCCAGGTCGATACGGCCTTTTTTCAAACCCACATGCTCGGCCATCAAGGCCTCCAGATTTTTGAGCTGCCCCATGGCCGCCTGGGCGTGGGTTAAAAACACCTCACCCGCATGCGTCAACTGGATGTTGCGGCCCAGCGGCTCGATCAAGGGCACGCCAAAAGCGTCCTCCAACTGGCGGATTTGCATGGATACGGCCGGCTGAGTGACAAACAAGCGCTCGGCCGCCTTGGAGACCGAGCGCTGCTTGGCCACCTCCATAAAGGTTTGCAGTTGCTTCAGGGTATAGGGGCGCATGGACATACTTTTTTCATCAGTTTTATCTGATGACTTATTAACAAAACGTGATTAGATTTTATGGATTAAGGTGTTTAAAGTAAATCCGTCACAAGCGATAGGCATGCACCTTGCGCCGACCTGATGGAGAAACCCGATGTCAACCCCCTGCCCTGCAAGCCCTGGCTTTTGTCGATGGCACCATGGCCAATACCAAGAGCGCGCACTGCAACGCATTCGATCGGGTGTATGCCGAGATGGGATTGGACTGCGTGTGGCAGCAGACCTTGTACATACGGAAATCCCGCTCCATTGCTCTGAAGGAACTGCCATGCCCTTGACCTACCGATCCACCCTGACCCAATTCCTGATCGAGGAGCGCCGCCGCTTCCCCAACGCCAGTGGCGACTTCAATGCGCTGATTCTGGACGTCGCGCTGGCGTGCAGGGCCATTGCCCGCGCGGTGGCCTTGGGCGAGTTGGGCGGCGCCATGGGCAACCACGCCGCCGAGACCGGTGGCAGCGTCAACGTGCAGGGCGAGACACAAAAAAAGCTCGATGTGCTGAGCAACGAGGTCTTCATTCGGCGCACCGAATGGGCGGGCAATCTAGCCGGCATGGCATCTGAAGAAATGGAACTGCCGTATCAGATTCCGCAGCAGTACCCGCGCGGCAAATACATGCTGGTGTTTGATCCGCTGGACGGCTCCAGCAATATCGACGTCAACGTCTGCGTCGGCAGCATCTTCTCGGTCTTGCGGGCGCCGCAAGATGCGCTCGACAGCGGCCGCGACCTGAACGAGGCCGACTTTTTACAGGCCGGGCGCCAGCAAGTGGCCGCCGGCTATGCGGTGTATGGTCCGTCCACCCTGCTGGTCCTGACCGTGGGTAACGGTGTCAATGGTTTCACACTCGACCCCAATCTGGGTGAATTCATGCTGACGCACCCCAAGATGCAGATTCCGCCGGAAACCCACGAGTTCGCCATCAACGCCTCCAACAGCCGGTTTTGGCAGGCGCCCGTCAAACGCTATGTGGACGAATGCCTGGCGGGCCAAACCGGGCCGCGCGGCAAAGACTTCAATATGCGCTGGATTGCCAGCATGGTGGCCGAGGCGCACCGCATCCTGATGCGCGGCGGCGTCTTTATGTACCCGCGCGACAACAAGGACCCCGCCAAACCAGGCCGCCTGCGTCTGCTGTACGAAGCCAACCCGGTGGGCATGCTCATGGAGCAGGCGGGTGGACGGGCTTCGACCGGTGAGTTGCCCATGCTGGACGTGCAGCCGACCTCGCTGCACCAGCGCATCGGCCTGGTGTTTGGCTCCAAAAATGAGGTAGAGCGCATTGAGCGCTACCACGCCGAGCCGGTTCAGGCCGAACCCAGCAACCCGCTGTTTGCCGAGCGCAGCTTGTTCAGGTCTTAATTTGATAGCTACTCACGCTTATTCAGCGTGGGCTAGAGCCCTATTTCATATAAATTTTTATCCAAAGGGGGAGAACCCGCCATGTCGATACGCCATCCCATCATCGCCATTACCGGCTCCAGCGGTGCCGGCACCACCTCGGTGACCCGCACCTTCGAGAATATTTTTCGGCGTGAAAAAATCACGGCCGCTGTGGTTGAGGGCGACAGCTTTCACCGCTTTGACCGCCAGGCCATGAAGGCCCAGGCAGCCGCAGCCGAAGCCGCGGGCAACAAAAACTTCAGCCACTTTGGCCCCGAAAACAACCTGTTTGCCGAGCTGGCCGAGCTGTTTCGGGCCTACGGCGAAACCGGCCTTGGCAAGCGCCGCAAATACCTGCACGACGCGGAAGAAGCCACGCCCTACAAGCAGGAGCCTGGCACCTTCACCCCCTGGGAAGACGTGCCGAGCGGCACCGACCTGCTGTTTTACGAAGGCCTGCACGGTGCCGTGGTTACGCCCGAGGTCAACATCGCGCAGCACCCCGATTTGCTGATTGGTGTAGTGCCGGTGATCAACCTGGAGTGGATTCAGAAGCTCTGGCGCGACAAGAAACAGCGCGGCTACAGCCTGGAGGCAGTCACCGACACGATCCTGCGGCGCATGCCCGATTACGTGAACTACATCTGCCCGCAGTTCATGCACACTCATGTCAACTTCCAGCGCGTGCCAATGGTCGACACCTCCAACCCGTTCATTGCGCGTGACATTCCGAGCGCCGACGAGAGCATGGTGGTGATCCGTTTCGCCAACCCCAAGGGCATCGATTTCCAGTACCTGCGCAGCATGATTGACGACAGTTTCATGAGCCGCGCCAACACCATCGTGGTGCCCGGCGGCAAGATGGAACTGGCCATGCAGCTGATCTTCACGCCTTTTGTCTGGCGAATGATGGAACGGCAAAAAAAGGTGACCAGCTGAACCGCTCATTCATCATGAATAGCTGATCAACCAGACAATTTATTTGAATTTTCATGATGAATTTCCTTGCCCATAGTCCAAGCCATTAGCACCCACCACCGGAGATTTCACATGGACCAATCCAAGCGCTACGCTGACCTAAGCCTCCAGGAAGCCGCCCTCATTGCAGGGGGCCAGCACATTCTGTGCGCCTACAAAATGGCCCCCAAAGACGGGCTGAATTATCTGGAGGCCGCGGCCCACTTTGCCGCCGAGTCCTCGACCGGCACCAACGTGGAGGTGTGCACCACCGACGATTTCACCAGAGATGTGGACGCGCTGGTGTACTACGTCAATGAGGCCACCGAGGACATGCGCATTGCCTACCCGCTGGCGCTGTTTGACCGCAACATCACCGACGGGCGCTTCATGCTGGTGTCCTTCCTGACGCTGGCTGTTGGCAACAACCAGGGCATGGGTGACATCAAGCACGCCAAAATGATCGATTTTTACGTGCCCGAGCGCGTCATCCAGATGTTTGACGGACCGGCCAAAGACATCAGCGATTTGTGGCGCATTTTGGGCCGCCCGGTCAAAGACGGCGGCTTTATTGTCGGTACCATCATCAAACCCAAACTCGGTCTACGCCCCGAACCGTTTGCCCAGGCGGCTTACCAATTCTGGCTGGGGGGCGACTTCATCAAAAACGACGAGCCGCAAGGCAACCAGGTGTTTTCGCCGATCAAAAAGACCTTGCCGCTGGTGTATGACGCGCTCAAGCGCGCCCAGGACGAAACCGGCCAGGCCAAGCTGTTCTCGATGAACATCACGGCCGACGACCATTTTGAAATGTGTGCCCGCGCTGACTTTGCGCTGGAAACCTTTGGCGCCGACGCCGACAAACTGGCGTTTCTGGTCGATGGTTTTGTCGGCGGCCCCGGCATGGTCACCACTGCTCGGCGCCAGTACCCCAACCAATACCTGCACTACCACCGGGGCGGCCACGGCATGGTGACATCGCCCTCATCCAAGCGCGGCTACACCGCCTTGGTGCTGGCCAAGATGAGCCGCCTGCAGGGCGCCTCGGGCATCCACGTCGGCACCATGGGGCACGGCAAGATGGAAGGCGCGGGCGACGACCGGGTGATGGCCTACATGATTGAGCGCGACGAGTGCCAGGGGCCGGTTTATTTCCAGAAGTGGTACGGCATCAAGCCGACCACGCCGATCGTCTCGGGCGGCATGAACGCGCTGCGCCTGCCGGGCTTCTTTGACAACCTGGGCCACGGCAACATCATCAACACCGCAGGCGGCGGCTCTTACGGTCACCTTGACTCACCCGCCGCTGGTGCGGTTTCTCTGCGCCAGGCCTACGAATGCTGGAAGGCCGGTGCCGACCCGATTGAATGGGCCAAAGAGCACCGGGAATTTGCCCGCGCTTTTGAATCCTTCCCGCAAGACGCGGATCGGCTGTTTGCGGGCTGGCGCGACAAGTTGGGCGTCGGCGCCTGACGCCAACGAGCGGCCGGCCTGCCGCCAGAAGTGTGTCCTATTGCGTTACCAGGGCGTCAAGCCTGCCGCTCAGCAGCTCGGGCAGCCGATCCAGTGTCATCTTGAAGCCGCAAGCCTGCGCGTGGCCACCGCCGTCCATGCTTTCAGCCAGGGGAATGCAACTGAAGCCGCGTTGCGAGCGCAGGCCCGCCTTGACCAGACCGCTCTTGTCGACGCTCCACATCAAGGCAAACGTGCCACTTTTCTTGCTCAAAATTTCACCCACCAGACTGTGAAAAATGCCGGGCGCATTGACCATCAGCCCGCGCTGACCATTGAAGCTGATGGGCTGCGCGCCCTCGGCGATGTCCAAGGCCAGCTTGCTGAACTTCTCGTCCATGGCGCGGCCGCGCTCCACGTAGCTGGCCAGCTGCGCCGCATCAAACGCCGCAATATCGCGCCAGCGCTCAAACTCGAACGGTTCCATGTCCAATGCCGCCAGGAAACCGGCACTCTCGGGGTATTGCCAGACCCAGATGTCGCGGTCCTCAACAAAACGCACCAGGTCGGGCACGGCCTGCTCGGGGTGAAAGAACTCCCAGGCCAGGCGCGCGCCGGACTTGTGCATGTCGAAATGCACCACGCCGCAGCGGCAGGCAAAACCCGTCAGCTTGTCAGCGGCGCTCTTGTGGTGATCGAGCATCACCAGCTTGGCGGCGCGCTCTTCGATCTGGCGCGTGATCTGAGGGGAGAAGGAAAAGTCGAGGATATAAACAGCACGACCGTCAAGCGCGGGCAGGTCGGTGATCGACTTGATGTCGCCATGGTCAAGCCCCAGAAATTCGGCCTGACCCGCGTAATACAGCCAGGCTGCCAGCGCCGCCGCGAAACCGTCGGGGCAGTTGCGGCCATGGTAAAGAACAAGCGGCTGCGGGTCGTTGAGCTCGGGTTTAACCAGGAGACTCAGGGGAAGAATAGTTTTCATGGACAATCGGAGTTATTGAAATATGCTATTTATCTTATAGCTAGTTAAGCAGTAGATACGGGGGCTACAGCCGGATTTAATGCAAATATAATGCAAAAATGAGCAGTACCGAAGCACCCCCATTTTTCATCGCCAGTGTCGCACCAAGCGGGCAGCAGTTTGACGCCTGGTCAAATCAACCGCTGCTGCTGTCGCTGGAGCAAGGCGGCCTGGACTGGCCCAGCTCCTGCCGCAACGGCACCTGCCGCACCTGCATCGGCCAACTGGTGCAGGGCCGGGTGCGCTACGAGATCGAATGGCCGGGTCTGAGTGCCGAGGAAAAACTCGAAGGCTATGTGCTGCCCTGTGTCGCATTTCCATGTTCGGATTTGACCTTGCGCCGGGATTCATGAAGAAGCCGGACGCGCAATCTGCTTGAACCGAATCTTGCGGTCGAGTTCAATCGCATCCTTCTTGACCTGGCGCGCGGCATCGAGCTTTTGCCCCTCGGCCAGCCACTGCGCAAATTCCTGCGGGGTTTCCAGCGTGATGCGACCCAGTGCGGCGGCACGAAAGTCGTAAATCACAATCTCGCCCGCTTTTTGCAGATTAACCCCCTTGCCACTCTGCAGCGCGCCGCGCTTGCGGCCAATCGCCTCCAGCAATTCCTCGTCTTGCAGGCTGTCCACCACGTCAAGCTTGTAGCGCGCCGCCAGCAAGGGGGCGTAATGCACTTTCAGGTAAGCCAGCAGTTCCAGCGCCACCTCTTCCTCGTTGAACGCGTTGCGACCGATGGCGCCGCTGGCGGCCAGGTTGTAGCCGCTCTTGGCCACGATGATGCGCGGCCACAACATGCCGGGTGTGTCATACAGGTAAAAATCATCGGCCAGCGAAATGCGCTGCTCCAGCTTGGTGATGCCCGCCTCATCGCCGGTCTTGGTGGCGCGTTTGCCGGTCAGGGTGTTGATCAACGTGGACTTGCCCACATTGGGGATGCCACAAATCAGCACCCGCATCGGCTTGACCATGCCACCGCGACTGGGGGCCAGCGCAAAACACTCCTTGATCAGCGCCTTGGCGGGCGCAGTAACGCTGGCATCCAGCCCAATCGCCCGGGTGCCCGGCTGAGCGTTGTAATGCGCCAGCCACAAGGCCGTGCGGGCAGGGTCGGCCAGGTCTTGTTTGTTCAAGACTTTGAGCGCTGGCTTGCCCGCCGTGAGCTCGGCCAGCATCGGGTTGGCGCTCGACCCTGGCAGGCGCGCGTCCAGCAGCTCAATCACCACATCGATGTTCTTGATCCGTTCCTGAATCGCTTTGTGGGTCAAATGCATATGACCCGGAAACCACTGGATTGCCATTCTCTTTTCTTCCTTTTGCCGATTCAGGCGGGCTCGCCGAACCCGCTATTGTCCTATTGCGCGGCGGCGCCCAGTTGGCGCAGCTTGTCCGTCCACTTCTGCACGCCCGCGTCACCCAGCTTGTCCACCATGCCGATCAAGGTCTCGTTGACCGGGGCAATACCGACAAAGCCCAGTATGTTGCGTTCCAGATTCTTGACGCTGTGGGCCCGAAAGTACCACCGGTACAGCAAGGCCGGCATGCCCATGGTGACCACCACCCGGGCGGAACGCCCGCTCAAGCCCTTCCTGGCGAACAGGTTGTCCCCTTGCGGCTGGAACGCAAAACCAGGCCGCGCCACCTGCTCCAGAAAGCCCTTGAGCAGGGCCGGCATGTCGCCCAGCCAGAGCGGGAAGAACAGCACGATATGCTGGGCCCAGGCAATGTCGGTCTGCGCCTGTGCCAGCGCCGCTGGCAAGGCACCATCCTTCCAGGCCTCCTCGCTGCGCAGCAGCGGGAAATCGAGTTGCGCCACGGCCACCCGGCGCACCTCGTGCCCCCCGGTCTCGGCGCCCTGGGCATAAGCGTCTTCCAGCGCGTGGCCCAGATGAGGCATCAAGGCGTCAGGGTGACCTTGAATCAGGACAATACGTCGTGCGTCCATGTTGACCTCCTTGGATAAATGGACAGCATAGAAACGCTGCTGGCAAGGGGACTTGATGTTGCGCAACGCGGGCGCGCGAAAAATCGCGCATCGGCCACAGCGCCGTTGAACAGCGCCTCGCCCGGTCAGGATTGCGCGTCAACCCGGCCGCGCAAGGCCTTGATCTCGGCACGCTGGCTCTTGGCGACGCGCAGCCTTTGCTTCGATGCGTAGCTGGGCTTGGTGGCGCGGCGGGTCTTGGGCGCCAGCGCCACACTGTTGACCAATTCATGCAAGCGCATCAAGGCGTCCAGCCGGTTCATCTCCTGCGTGCGCTGTTGCTGCGCCTTGATCACCAGCACACCGTCCTTGGTGATGCGGCTGTCATGCAGCGCGAGCAAGCGCTCTTTGACGTCCTGCGGCAGGGAGGAGGCCGCAATGTCAAAGCGCAGATGAATCGCGCTGGACACCTTGTTGACGTTTTGCCCGCCCGCCCCTTGTGCCCGGATGGCCGAGAGTTCAACCTCGGCTTCGTTGATTTGCAGCAGGGGCGAGGCGGCAGGTTTGGTCATGACGCTCTCTCAGGCGCTCGCGGCTTCAGATTCCGGCGCCGCCACGTAGCGCGCCACGAAGGCGCCGACCGCATGCGCGGGCAAGGGCAACCAGACGACGTGGCCACTGCCGGGTGCCACCGTCACGGCTTGCCCGTCGGCATTCTCCATGCGCTCGAGTTGCAGATCAGAGTTGCCGCCCGGGTGGATGATCTCCAGCCAGTCACCCACCGCAAAACGGTTCTTCACAATCACTTGCGCCAGCCCACGCGCCTGGTCAAACAGCGCCACATCGCCCACATACAGGCTGCGTCCCGACTCGGAATAACCGCGCAGGTAATTTTGCGTGGACTCCGGCGTGTGGCGCTGGAAAAAGCCCGAGGTGTAACCCCGGTTGGCCAGCCCTTCAAGCTGACCGAGCAAGGCGGGGTCCAGCTCGCGCCCCGCCACGGCGTCGTCAATCGCCCGGGCATAACTCTGCACCGTGCGCGCCACGTAATACGGGCTTTTGGTGCGGCCCTCGATCTTGAGCGAATCGACGCCGATCTCGACCAGGCGCTTGACATGCTCGATGGCGCGCAAGTCCTTGGAGTTCATGACGTAGGTGCCGTGCTCGTCTTCTTCAATCGGCATGTAGCTGCCGGGGCGCTGGCCTTCTTCGATCACGTAAACCTGATCCGGGGCCGCGCCGCGTTGGGCCTGCTCCTGCTCACGCTCCGTAGCAGCCTGGGGTGCCAGAATGTCGCCGCAGGCATCGACCACGCCGGGCAAGGTTTTGTAATCCCAGCGGCAGGAGTTGGTGCAACTGCCCTGGTTGGCATCGCGGTGGTTGAAGTAACCCGACAACAGACAGCGCCCCGAATAAGCAATACACAGCGCCCCGTGCACAAACACTTCAAGCTCGGTGTCCGGGCAGTCCTGGCGGATTTGCTCCACCTGATCCAGCGATAACTCACGCGACAGGATCACCCGGCTGACACCGACGCTCTTCCAGAAGCGCACGGCGGCGGCATTGACCGTGTTGGCCTGCACCGAGAGGTGAATTTCCATCTCGGGCCAGGTCTCGCGCACCATCATGATCAGACCGGGGTCGGACATGATCATGGCGTCGGGCTTGAGCGCAATCACCGGCGCCATGTTTTGCACATAGCTCTTGATTTTGTTGCCATGCGGGAAGATGTTGGACACCAGATAGAACTTGTTGCCCAGCCCATGCGCCCGCTCGATGCCCTGCTGCAGCACCTCGATGGCGCCAAAGTCATTGTTGCGCACGCGCAAGCTGTAGCGCGGCTGGCCCGCGTAGATGGCCGTGGCGCCAAAGGCAAAAGCAGTCTCCAGCATGGTCAGCGACCCTGCCGGCGCCAGCAGCTCAGGTTTTTTCAAGCTCATGCCCGGACTCCGGCCAGGCCGACAGGCCGCGTGCCCGCTGGCTTGGGCGTGAGAAACAGGGTGATGGGGACAATTGACATCAATGGATTCCGTCTTGAAGAAAGAGGGTGACAACGCGTCACGGGTCGCTGATTATCGGTTCTGCCGCAGTTCTCGTCATGACAAGGCCAATCGGCAGGCGTCAATATGGGCGTCGAAGAAGCGGCCGCGCCGGTCGCTGACTAACAAGTCAATTTCAGCCCTAGCCCCCGTCAATTATAGGCAAGCAGCTATTTAAAAAATAGCAGATCAGGTCGACCCATGGGTTTCCCGGCTTATGTTGGCTGCCGCACAGACGCCACCTGGAAGGGAGACGACAGTTGCGGCTGTGTTACTTGTCTTCTGGAGGCCAGCAGCACGTCGGTGAGGATGGGCAACCCACCATAACTATCTACAGGAACAACGAATGAACGCATTATTGAAAAACGCATTGGCAGTAACCGCCGTGGCCATGGCCGCGCAAGCGTCAGCGCAGGTTACTTTTTACGAACAGAATGGTTTTCAAGGCCAATCGTTCACCACCTCAAGGACGGTGGATAACCTGGCTCGCAGGGGATTCAACGACCGCGCCTCGTCGGCGGTAGTGGCCGGTGAGCGCTGGGAGGTGTGCGAAGACGCGCGCTTCAACGGTCGCTGTGTCGTGTTGCGCCCAGGCCAGTACCCGTCACTCGATGCGATGGGCTTGAATAACCGCATCTCATCGGTGCGCGCCGTGAGCCGCAACGCCCGCATTGATGACCAGCGCTATGCGCCCGCGCCAGTGGCTGCGCCGGCAAACGCGCAGATTACCTTCTATGAAAATGAGGGTTTCGGCGGCCAGTCTTTCACCACGGAGAGGCAGATCAACAACTTTGACCGCTTTGGCTTCAATGACCGCGCCTCATCGGCGGTGGTGGTGGGCGAGGGCTGGGAGGTTTGCGACGATGTCCGGTTCCAGGGTCGCTGCGTGGTTTTGCGCCAGGGCAGTTATGGCTCACTCAGAGCCATGGGCTTGAACGACCGCATCTCGTCAGTGCGAATCCTGGACGACAACGCGCGCGGCAATGACCGTCGTTATGCGCCCGCACCCGTTGCGGCGCCGGAGCCAGTGGCTGCCCCCGATTTCCGTCCGCGCCGCGACGAACGGCTGTTTGAAGCCAACGTCACCTCCGTGCGTGCAGTGATGGGCACGCCTGAGCAGCGCTGCTGGGTCGATCGCGAGCAAGTCGCCCAGAACCAGAGCAATACCAACGTCCCGGGCGCGATTGCCGGCGCCCTGCTGGGTGGCATTCTCGGGCACCAGGTCGGCGGCGGAACCGGCAAGGATCTCGCCACTGCGGGTGGCGCGATCGCTGGAGCCGCCATCGGCGCCAACGTCAACGGCGGCACACCGCAGACCGCAACCCAGGACGTTCGGCGCTGCGAAACCGTACCCAACCAGAGACCCCAGTACTGGGACGTCACCTACAACTTCCGGGGTCAGGAGCATCGCGTCCAGATGACCGCCCCCCCCGGCCCGACCGTGACCGTCAACGCGCAGGGTGAGCCGCGCAAGTAAGCGCTTGTTCGCCTTCACGCATCCACAATTTAGGATGATTTGCTCGTCATCGACTTCTGCAAAATTGCCAGCACCGTGTTCAGGTCTTCAATCGGCACCTGACCCGGTGCTGAACTGCTGGCACCGACCGCAAAAGTCAGGGCCGAGCCGAAGGTCCATCCAAACAGACGCGTGAGGGAGCCATACGGACCCATCGACATGCAGCTCAATGGAATTTGCCGCCGGCAACGGCCTGTCCGTGCAGCTCAATGGGCTTGCCTGTTTGCATGTCAGTGTTTTCCTGTGGGCCAAAAAATCAGTGCTCGCCTGCCATGCCAGCGGCTTATTCGTCGTCCAGGCTGACCGCCTTGTACTTGCCGGCGAGTTGCTTCTGCGTGTCGCCGGGAACCGGTGCGTAGTGCGAAAAGGTGATGTTGTAGGAACCCTGGCCACCGGTGAGCGACTTCAAGCGGCCCTGGTAGTCATCGAGCTCGACCAAGGGAATCTGTCCGCTGATGGCCACGTTGCCGCTCAAACGTGGCTGCGTTCCCGTGACATGGCCGCGCTTGGCTGCCAGGTCACCCGTGAGGTCACCCATGCTGCTCTCGGGCGCCAGTACTTCTATATCGACCAGCGGCTCCAGCACGATCGGCCTGGCTTTGAGCACGGCATCGATGGTGGCTTTGCGGCCGGCGGCCATAAAGGCGACGTCCTTGCCATCCACGGCGTGCGTTTTGCCGTCAAGCACCGTGACGCGCAGATCATGCAACGCAAAGCCGGCCACCGCGCCTTCCGCCAGCGCCTGACGCACGCCTTTTTCCACCGCCGCCATGAACACGCCCGGAATGGCACCGCCCTTGACCAGGTCCACGAACTCGAAGCCAGCACCGCGCGCCAGCGGCTCCACGCGCAGCATCACCTCACCAAACTGGCCGGCACCGCCGCTTTGTTTTTTATGGCGGCAATGGCCCTCGGCCGGGCCCGTGATGGTCTCGCGGTAGGCAATTTGCGGCGCGCTGGTGTCAAGCTCCAGCTTGTACTGCTGCTGCATGCGCAACAACTTGGTGCGCAGGTGCATTTCACCCAAGCCGCGAATCACGGTCTCATGGGTGCCGGGACGGCGCTCGATCTTGAAGCAGGGGTCTTCCAGCGCCAGCTTGGACAGAATTTCAAACAGGCGCTGCTCGTCCCCCTTGCGCCGGGGCTGCACCGCCAGCCCCTGCATGGGCTGCGGAAATTGCAGGGGCTTGAGGTGGATGGCGTCCTGGTCGTGCGACTCATGCAGCACGCAGTCAAACTCGATCTCATCGACCTTGGCGACAGCCCCGATGTCGCCGGGAATGAGCGCCGGCACTTCCAGATAGTCCTTGCCCTGCAGGCGGTACAGGTGGGTCACCTTGAACGAGCGTTTTGCTGCCCCCACAAACAGAGCGGCGTCCCTGCGAACCGTGCCCTGGTGGACCCGGAACACGCCGAGCTTGCCGATAAAGGGGTCCACCACGACCTTGAAAACATGGGCCAGCACCGGCAGTTCATCATCGGGCTGGGCCAGAAAGGCTTGCGGCTGCTGGCCCGGCTCGCCGCGGTAAAACGGCGGCGGGTTGCCCTCCGCCGGGCTCGGCGCCAGTTTGGCCAGTGCGTCCAGCAGTTGCGCCACGCCGGCGCCGGTCTTGGCCGAGACAAACAGGATCGGAATCAGATGGCCGGCGCGCAGCGCGCGCTCAAAGGGCGCGTGCAATTCTTGCGGGCTGGGCTCAAGGCCGTCTTCCAGGTAGCGCGCCAGCAGGCTGTCGTCTTCTTCAATCAGCTGGTCGATCAGGTCGCGGTGCGCAGCGGCCACCGAGGCAAAGTCACTCTCGCCCTCGTTGTGACCGAGCAGTTCCACCACTTCCTGCCGGTTGTGCAAGGGCAGCTCCAGCAACAGGCATTGCTTGCCAAAACGCGCGCGAATGTCCGTCACCAGGGTCAGCAGGTCGATATTGTCGGCATCGATTTTGTTAACCACGATCATGCGGCACAGGCCCCGCTCACCGGCCAGCGTGAACATACGCTCGGTCGAGAGCTCTATGCCGGTTTGCGCGTTGATGACCACCAGTGCCGTGTCCACGGCAGCCAGCGCGCTGATGGCCTGGCTTGCAAAGTCGGGGTAGCCGGGGGTGTCGATCAGGTGAACCTGGGCGCCGCCGGTCTTGAAGCTGACCAGGGACGATTGCAGCGAGTGGCCCAATTCCTTCTCGATCGGGTCGAAATCACACACGGTATTGCCCTTCTCAACCGAGCCCCGGCTGGTGATGGCCCCGGTGGCTGCCAACAGGCTCTCAGCCAGGGTGGTTTTACCGGCGGCACCGTGGCCGACCAGGGCAACCGTGCGAATTTTGCTTGAGAGGTTCTGGCTCATGAAAGTCCCTTGAAGTGGCGCGGCGCCAAGTTTCAAGCAACCCGGGATGAATTGACTTGCTGTTCGTCAACTGCGGCGCATTGTCTGAACACTTGGGTCCAGTCATTGGCTGCATCTCTGAATTGCCTATTTCCTTTCGAACGCAATCCGCCCGGCCATGATCGTGCAACGCACCCGGCCCGGCAACTCGTAGCCCGAGAACGGCGTGTACTTGCCCTGGCTGCGCAAGGTATCACTCTGCACCGTCCAGGCCGCTGCCGGGTCAAACACGCACAGGTCGGCCGCACCACCCGCCAGCAGGCGACCGGTACTGGCTTGTCTTTTGCCCAGCGAGGCGCCCAGGACGGCGGCCGGCCCCTGGGTCACCACGGCCAGGGCGCGCGCCAGATCAACACCACTGTCCTGGCTCCATTTGAGTGCCAGACTCAGCAGCAACTCAACACCCGTGGCACCCGGCTCGCTCTCGGCAAACGGCAGCGTTTTGGCGTCTTCGTCCACCGGCGTGTGATCGGACACCAGCGCGTCAATGGTGCCATCGAGCAAACCGGCACGCAGCGCGTCGCGGTCGCGCTGCTGGCGCAAGGGCGGGTTGAGACGGGCTCGGCTGTCAAAGTAACCGATGTCGGCATCGGTCAGATGCAGCGAATTGATGCTGATGTCGCAACTCACCTTCAGGCCGTCGAGCTTGGCCTGACGCACCAAGTCCACGCCCGCGGCACTGCTGAGGCGGCACAAATGAACGCGGGCGCCGGTGGCGCGCATCAGCTCAAAAATGGTGTGCAGCGCAATGGTTTCGGCGGCCACCGGCACGCCGCTCAGACCCAGACGGGTCGCCAGGGCGCCGCTGGCGGCCACGCCCTGCCCCAAAAACAAATCCTGCGGGCGCAACCAGACGGCGTAGCCGAAGGTGCTGGCGTACTGAAACGCGCGTTGCATGACTTGCGTGTTGGGCAAGGGCACTTCGGCCTGGCTGAAGGCGACACAACCGGCCTCGGTCAGTTCCTGCATCTCGGACAAGGATTCACCGGCCAGATTGCGGGTCAAGGCACCGAGCGGATAAACCCGGGCCTGGTTCAGCTTTTCGGCCCGAAAGCGCAGCATCTCGACCAGGCCCGGTTCATCGAGCACCGGGTCGGTGTCAGGCAGACACACCAGGCTGGTGACGCCACCGGCCATCGCTGCGGCCATTTCAGATTCGAGCATGCCTTCGTGCTCATGGCCGGGTTCGCGCAGGCGCACCGCCAAGTCCACCAGACCGGGCATCACGATGCAGCCAGTGGCATCCATGATTTGATCGGGCCGGAAATCAGTAGCTATATTTTTAATAGCTAGAACCGTCCCATTGGCGAGGGCTACATCCACTATTTCATCAAAACCACTGGCCGGATCGATGACCCGGCCGCCCTTGATCAGAATATTCGTCAGTGTTTTCATATCAGGCCTCATTCCCTGCCACGATGCTCATCGCGGCCATGCGTACGGCAATACCAAAAGTGACCTGCGGCAGGATCACGCTGTGTGTGCCATCGGCCACCGCCGAGTCGATCTCCACCCCCCGGTTGATCGGCCCCGGGTGCATCACGATGGCATCGGGCCGGGCCAGTTGCAGTTTCTCCGGCGTCAAGCCAAAGCTCTTGAAAAACTCCTGGCTGGAGGGCAGCAGCGCGCCGCTCATGCGCTCGTTTTGCAGACGCAGCATGATGATCACGTCAGCGCCCTTGATGCCTTCTTCGAGTGTGTGGCAAACGCGCACACCCATGGGCGCCATGTCGCCCGGCACGATGGTCTTGGGCCCCACCACCCGCACTTCAGGGCAGCCCAGCGTGGTGAGGGCGTGAATGTCGGAGCGCGCCACGCGCGAGTGCAACACGTCGCCGACGATGGCCACCGTGAGATTGGAAAAATCTTTTTTGTAGTGGCGGATGGTGTACATGTCGAGCAAGCCTTGCGTCGGGTGCGCATGGCGCCCGTCACCGGCATTGATCACATGCACATGCGGCGCCACGTGTTGCGCAATCAGGTAGGGCGCGCCCGATTCGCTGTGGCGCACCACAAACAGGTCGGCGGCCATGGCGCTCAGGTTGGCAATGGTGTCGAGCAGTGTCTCGCCCTTGACGGCCGATGACTTGGCAATATCGAGGTTGATGACGTCGGCGCTGAGCCGCTTGGCAGCAATCTCGAAGGTGGTGCGGGTGCGCGTCGAGTTCTCAAAAAACAGGTTGAACACACTCTTGCCGCGCAGCAGCGGCACTTTCTTGACCTCGCGGTCACCGATGCTGACGAAATTGGTGGCGGTGTCGAGCACCTGAGTCAGGATGCTCTTGGGCAAGCCCTCGGTCGAGAGCAGGTGAATGAGCTCGCCATTTTTATTGAGCTGGAGGTTGCGTTTGTAAAGCATGGTCTAGCGCGCCTTCACGTTGAAACTGAACACCCCGGCGTCACTGCGCGCCAAGGCCAATGACTGGGTCGCGGGCAACACGATGCGGGCCGCACACACGTCGGCCTGAATCGGCAGCTCCCGGCCGCCGCGGTCCACCAGAACCGCCAACTTCACCATCGCCGGGCGACCGAAGTCAAACAGCTCGTTGATGACCGCGCGAATGGTGCGCCCGGTGAACAGCACATCATCAAGCAGGATGATGCTGGCGTTATTGACATCAAAAGGAATTTGCGTTTGCGCCGCAACGGTCATGCCGCGGCGGGCGTAATCATCCCGGTGCAGGGCCGATGAGATCACACCGTGGGGCTCAGGCAAGCTCAGGTCGCGCTGCAAACGCTCGGCCAGCCATGCCCCGCCTGAAGTGATTCCGACCAAATGCATGCCGGGGCGAAACAGGGCGCGCACGCCCATCAACAACTCAAGGTACAGGCCTTCAGCGTCCAGCGCCAATATGCTCATCAAATACTCCTTAAAAATTGTTCCAGAATAATGCAGGCGGCCATCGCATCGGCGTCACGAGCCCCCCGCCCCAGCGCTTCCGTCGTCGTGTAACGCTCATCAACTTCAAACACCGGCAGTTTGAAGCGCCCCTGCAACTGGCGCGCAAAGCGCCGCGCCCGCAAGGTGTTCTCGTGCGCGGCGCCGTCCGGGTGAAAGGGCACGCCGACCACCAGTGCATCGGGCTGCCATTCCTTGAGTTGCAGGGCAATTTTGACAAAGCGCGCATCGCCTTCAGCGGCAATCGTGCCCTGCGGTTGGGCGGTACGCAACAGGCGATTGCCGACGGCAAAGCCGGTACGCTTCAGACCGAAGTCAAGGGCCAGAAAAGTTTGCAGGTTCGCCGCGACGTGCACCGGGTTTTCTCCGGGAGCCGCGTCAGCCAGGGGTTTGATCAAGGGTTCCGGCATGGGCTGTAACGGCAATGGCATCGTCAAGTGGGTTAGGCATGCCCGGCGTCGGGCGACAGCATCCACAGCTCCAAACCGAGCAGCAACAAGGCCTGCTCGTAGCGCTGGGCCACCGGTGTATCAAAGATGACACTGTTGTTGGCGGCCACGGTCAACCAGCTGTTTTCTGAAATTTCAGACTCCAGTTGCCCTTCACCCCAGGCGGCATAGCCCAGCGACACCAACACTTTGCGCGGCCCGGCTCCGATAGAAATCGCTTCCAGCACATCTTTGGAAGTGGTCATCTCCAGCCCGCCCGGGATCACCATGGTGGAAGCGTAAACCGACTCGGCCGGTTTGTCGGCGTCGGCGAAAGTCGCCTCATGCAGCACAAAACCGCGCTCGGTTTGCACCGGCCCGCCCAGAAAAACTGGCGTGTTGGAGAGGTCGGCGCGGCACATCGGCAGTTCCACCTTTTCAAACAGGCGCTTCATGTCGATATCACAGGGCTTGTTGATGACCAAACCCAGCGCACCGCGCTGGCTATGCTCACACACATAGACGACGCTACGCGAGAAGATCTCATCCTGCAGACCGGGCATGGCGATCAGAAAATGATTCGTCAGGTTGGTCAAGGCAAAATCTGCAGGCATGCTGCGATTTTAACGGTGATCATGAACAAGCAATTCGATTCTGGTTTGATGTGGTTCCGCCGTGACCTGCGGGTGATCGACAACGCCGCCTTGTGCCTGGCGCTGGCGGCCTGCCGCCAGCTTCACTGCGTTTTTGTCTTTGACCGTGACATCCTCGACACCCTGCCACGCGCTGACCGCCGGGTCGAATTTATCCGGGCGTCCTTGTGTGAACTGGACGTGGCATTGGGCCAGCTCAGCGGCAAGGCGGGTGTCGGCCTGATCGTGCGCCACGCCGTGGCCAGCGAGGAAATAGTCACACTGGCCAAAACACTGCAGGTGCAGGCGGTTTTTGCGGCCCATGACTACGAGCCGCAAGCGCTGGCACGCGATGCCCGGGTACGGGGTGCCCTGGCGCACGTCGGTATTGTCCTGCACACCTGCAAGGATCATGTGATTTTTGAAAATCGCGAGATTCTGAGCAAAACCGGCACACCCTATGGCGTTTTCACACCCTACAAGAACACCTGGCTGGCAACGGTAACACCGCAGCATTTGCGCCACCATGACGCCACACCGGTTGCGCAGGCGCTGGTCCCCCGACCTGAGGGCCTGCAACAACCGGTGCCGACACTGGCCGCTATCGGCTTTGAAAAAACCAACCTGAGTCAACTCAAGATTCCAACCGGGGCGTCGGGCGGCGCCCGGCTGTTTGAAGATTTTTTTGAACGTATGGACAGTTACCATGAAACAAGGGACTTGCCAGCGGTCAAGGGTCCGAGCTATCTTGGTGTGCACCTGCGCTTTGGCACGGTGTCGGTTCGCCAACTGGCTGCCACCGCCTTGCAACGGCAGATTCAGGGTAGCCGAGGCGCGGCGGTCTGGCTGGGAGAATTGATCTGGCGGGATTTTTATTTCTCGATTCTGGCTAATTTTCCGCACGTGGCACAAGGCGCCTTCAAGCCCGAGTACGACGCGATCAAATGGGAACACGGCAAGCACGCTGATTCCCTGTTCCAAGCCTGGTGCGAGGGACGAACCGGTTATCCGCTGGTGGATGCTGCCATGGCCCAGATCAACCAGACTGGCTACATGCACAATCGCCTGCGCATGGTGGCGGGCAGCTTTTTGGTGAAAGACCTCGGGATTGACTGGCGCTGGGGCGAAAAATACTTTGCCAGGCACCTCAATGACTTTGACCTGGCGGCCAACAACGGTGGCTGGCAGTGGGTCAGTTCCAGCGGTTGCGATGCGCAGCCGTACTTCAGGATTTTCAATCCGGTGACCCAAAGTGAAAAGTTTGATGCCGACGGTAAATTCATCCGCCGCTACTTGCCACAACTGGCCCGACTACCGAGCAAAGTCATTCACGCGCCGTGGACCGCCCAAGCGCTTGAGCTGCAAATGGAGGGCGTGACGCTGGGCCAAAACTACCCCGCGCCGATCGTGGCGCACGCTGCGGCACGTGCGCTGACCTTACAGCGCTACGCTGTCGTCAAAAAGCACCAAGCTGCCACCTGAATTGTTACTATAAATATAGTAGCAAATACTTCAACATTCATGCGGGCTAGAGGCAGTTTTAAGCCTCAACAGCCGCGGTGCAATACTGCCGCACCAAAGCAATCAGTTCGTCTTCTGAATACGGTTTGCCCAAGTAGTGATCAACACCGAGTTCACGGGCGCGTTCACGATGTTTCTCGGCAATACGCGAGGTAATCATGATGATGGGAAGATCGCGCAGTTTGGCATCACCTCGGATATTTCGCACCAGGTCGAAGCCATCCATGCGCGGCATTTCGATGTCAGAGAGAACAACCGCCGGCTTTTCCTCTTGCAAACGCTCCAGCGCCTGCAGACCATCGATGGCCAGAGCCACCCGAAAGCCTTCGCGTTTGAGCAGGCGCTGGGTGACACGGCGCACCGTGATCGAATCGTCAACCACCAACACCAGGGGCGCCTGATTGACACTGGTCAGCGACGACGCCTGTGATGCTGTGGCGGCTTGGTCCACAGCCTGCGCTGCATCCAGACTGAGGTGCCGCGCTCGCTCGCCATAAACGGAAGCCAGGGCCACCGGGTTGTAGATCAAGACCACCGCACCTGAGGCCAACACCGACATACCGGTCAGGCCCGGCAGACGGGACAATTGAGGTCCGAGGTTTTTGACCACCACTTCCTGATTACCCAACACTTCATCGAAGTGCACCGCAATTCTTTGACCGGCACTGCGGAAAATAGCCACCGGCAGCGTCTTGGTGACGGCCTCGTTGCTGTGCGCCGATGCCTGCAGCAGAGCACCACCCCAGAAAAACGGCACCTGCTCGCCACCATATGCAAAGACATGGTCCTGATAGGCGCGCTCAAGATCGGCAATCGGCACCCGCCGTACCATCTCAACCAGATTCGCCGACACGCCAACCACCAACTCGCCGATGCGCAACATGACCACCTGCGTCACCGCAGTGGTAAGCGGCAGCACCAGCTTGAACTTCGTTCCCTGTCCACGTTCGGTCGAAGTTTCAATGCGGCCACCCAGCGCGCTGACTTCGGAGCGCACGACGTCCATGCCAATGCCGCGACCGGCCAACTCGGTGATCTGCTCGGCGGTGGAAAAGCCAGGGGTAAATATCAGATCGGCGGCCTCGTCATCGGTCAATGTGCCATCCTGCGGCATCAGACCATTGGCCCGTGCCTTTTCCCGGATCCGGTCCAGGTCCAGCCCGGCGCCATCGTCACTGAACTCCACCGTGACATCATTGCTTTGTTGTTGCAGATGAATGCCAATGCTACCGATCATCGGTTTCCCCGCTGCCACACGCAGCGACGAGTCCTCAATACCATGTGCCACCGAATTGCGCAGCAAATGTTCAAAAACGGGCGCCATGCGATCCAGCACGCCGCGATCCATATCCAGAGACCCCCCTTTGATGTCGAGCTTGACCTGCTTGTTCGCTTCCTTGGATGCCTGGCGAACAACGCCGTACAGACGGTCTGAAATTCCGTCGAACTCCACCATTCGAGTGCGCAACAGGTCGCGCTGCAATTCACGGGCCTGGCGCCCCTGGGCGATCAGATCGTCTTCACTCCCCTGCACCGCACGCTGCAAGTTACGTTGCACCGTCGCGACGTCATGCACTGATTCAGCCATCATCCGGGTGAGTTCCTGCACCCGGGTAAAGCGGTCAAATTCCAGCGGATCAAAGCCCTGCGCGGTGTCCTTGGCCTGTGCCAGCCGCGACTGCATCTGGGACTCCGACTGCACCTCGATATCGCGCAACTGATTTCTCAAGCGATCCAGATTGCCGGTAAGTTCACCCAATGACCCACGCAACTGCCCCAAGCGAGCCTCCATCCGGGACCGCGTGATCATCACCTCTCCCGCCTGATTCACCAGGCGGTCCAGCAGCTGTGAACGCACACGCACAGTTTGCTGAGCTCCCGGGCGTGGCGATGCCCGCGTAATAAATCCCGATGTATCGGGCGCCACCAATTTTGTCGGCTCGGTCTCTGCAGCCGCCACCTCGGCGAGCCCGGCTGGGGCGATCTCCTCCTGGGGCGCCGCACTGACCTCCGGCAAAATCAAGGCCTGTTCCGGCGTTGCGCGCAATTGGTCAAAGTTGGCCTGCATGGCATCAAACCGAGCCAACAGGGGCTCCAGCTGTGCCGCCGACAAAGATTCGCTCCCCATCCGTTCAATCGCGCTCTCCATGCGGTGAGTCATCTCACCCAATTGCATGGCACCGGCCAGTCGACTGCTGCCTTTGAGCGTGTGCAAAACCCGCAGCACCTCATTTCGAGCACCCAGGTTGTCGGGGCGGGCCGTCCACTGCCTCAAGGCGCCGCCGAGCTGCGGCAACAATTCAAGCGCCTCGTCCTCAAAAATCGGGAAGAGGTCAACGTCAAGCGCATCAAGTGCATCAATATGTTCGACTTCGGCGTCAGGCGTCAATACAAACGGCTCTGCAAGCGATTCTGCTTCTGCTTCTGCTTCTGCTTCTGCTTCTGCTTCTGCTTCTGCTTCTGACTCCGTCACGACACTGTCCGTGACCTGATCAAAGCCGGGCGGCGCGGCAATTTCCGGCTCATCCGCCAGTTGAGCGTAAAAGCTGTCAACAACGCCCGCTGCAACGGCCGGGAATTCGATTTCCAGAATAGCCTTCAGTGCGTCGAGCAGCGCCTGATCGGGCTCCTTGAGGAATCCTGCTGCGAATTGATGCAGCAGGCGGCGCATATCCTCTGCCGCCGCCATGAATACCTGGGCGTGCTCTGGAATGCCCTGAACATGAAGCCGCACATGCTGCAAGGCATGTTCCAGCGCCCGCGCCATCTCGGACAGGGCAAAAAAACCAACCGTTGCCGAACTGCCAGCCAGGGAATGTGCCAGTGCCACCGTCGTTTCCGAAACCGGTTGATGCAACTCCAGAGCCCATTCGCTCAGTTCTGTCAGCAAGCGCCGGGACAACTCATCTGCCTCGTTCAGGTAGACGTTGTAGAGCGGGATACCAATGCGCAGGGATCCGATAACCTTGACCTGTTCTTCCAGATCCAAATCTAAAAAACTGGCCTGTTGAGGCTCAGGCTGAACGTCGGCGGCTTCACTCACAGGGACAGCAAGCTCGGCCGCGAACGTCTCCACTTCGTCCGAAATGTCCGGAACAACTGCGGCCTCATCAGGTGACGGCGTCCAGTCAGCGCCAACACCAAAATCGAAGTCGTCAAGTGCCAGCGGCTCATCCGGGACCCGAGCCGCCGAGGACAATCCCGAACCGCCATCGACCGCCAAGGCGAGATTGACATCAAAAGTCTGCGTCAAGTCCAGATCAATAACTTGTGTCGAAACGAAATCGGCATGCGGGGTCTCTTCCGGGGCTGGGCTCTGCACCTCTTCACCCGGCAACAAAAATTCAACTTCGGTGTTATCAAGGCGCAAACCGTCAGCAGCCTTGCGAAAGGCCTGCGCATTCCACTTCGCATCTTCTCCTGCTGCAATATCCTCGACCCAACGGTCGAAGCCGTGCAGGGCCCTGTCTGCAAGTCTGACCAGTTCACTGCTGGCAGGCTTTTGCTCGGCCAACCAGGTATTGAGCAACTGCTCCAGGGACCAGGCTGCTTCACCAAATTCACTGAGGCCCACCATGCGTGAGCTGCCTTTGAGCGTATGAAAAGCGCGCCTCAATGTCGTCTGTTGCCCCATATCTGCGGGCTCGTCTGCCAATGCGGCGATCGCCTCAAGCCCGGCATGAAGCACTTCACGCGCTTCTTCAAGGAAGATATCCTTCAAGTCAGTCTCATCGTCATCGTCTGCCGGCTCGGCCAGCACCAGGGTGACCGGTTCTGGCGCCAAGACCAGCGCCGGAGCTGGCTCTTCGGCAGGAACTGCTGCCGACAAGCTCTCAGGAGGCGCTTCCACGGCAGCCAGCGCATTGTCGGAAACCTTGTCAACGCCAGGCACCGACGGGCTCTCTGCGGTCCGATCGCCCGTCTTTTCACGCCCCATCAAGGGCTTGAACTCACCCAAGTCCTCGTCGTACACAAAGAGTTTCTTGGCCAGCGTGCGCTGGTAACTCAGCATGTCAATCAGAAACCCGAGGGCCCCCAGGCTGTTGCCCAGCTTTTCAAAAACGCCCGCTCGCGCAGCATCAGCGTCAATATCGTCAACCAGAAATTTCTCGACACTGTCACGCATGCGCAGCGTTGCCAGGGCTGCCTGATCAAGACCCAAAACCGAAAAGACTCCCCGCATCTGTGCCAGCTGACTAGGCACCTCGTGCAAAGGAACCTTATCAAGAGGATTACGAAAGAATGAATCCAGCGATTTTTCAACGCCCCCAAGCGTCATTCGCAACTCGTCAACGACACTACCCATGATCTGACGATCACTGACCCTGCGGTACAACTCCTCCATCCAAGCCTCGAGCGGCTCCGGTTGCCCGCCCGCGTTGACATTCTCCATCCGGGCTGCAAGACTGGCACTGCGCTCTTTCATCTGCGAGTCGGTCGGATCCAGATCGTCATAGGCGGCCTCAAGATACAGCACAACGGTTGCAACTTCCATGGCAAGTGCGGGGGCAGGCGCCTCACCAGATAGCGCCGTCTTTTCAATCGCCTGCGTCAATGCCCGCACCAAATCGGCACTCTCGGGATGCATTTTCAATACTGAATCGGTCACCAGAGTGAATTGGTCAAGGGCCACCTTCAAGCGATTGGTATCGCCCCCGGCTAACGCGGACCAGGTTTCGGTGGCGGCCGCAATACGCTTGCGGGCCTGAACCAGTAGCGCTGGATCGAAACGTCCAAACTGAGGCCGTTCGTAATCAAATGATTTCGTCTGGGTCAACCCATACGCAGCACGAACCGCAGCCAGTACGGGCGCATCAGCCGCCTGAGCAGGCACCGCCTGTGCACAAAAGAACAACAAATCCTGCACCAATCGCTCGGAAATTCCCGGTTCGCCTCGCGCCAGGGTCCTGTATTGATGAAGGATTCGGGAAGCTGCCAGCTTGCCGTAAACATCCGGCGGGCACAGACCCAAGGACAGAGCTTCAAAATAGGCCGCAGAAATCTTCCAAAAAACGCGTGCTTCCAATGTCTCTTGGGCCGCTGCAAACCCCAGACTGATACCGCGCATGGTCTGTGCAGCGGCGACGTCGCCTGACTTGACGATTTGCAGAACTGCCTTATCAAGGCGGGTGCGAACCAATGAATCATAGCCAAGCGCCAACGCTTCTTGTGGCAAAACGACGTCAATCCAGCGCAATTCGAGTGGCCACAAGTCCGCAGGATGAACACGATCATTGCCCACCAGCTCCAAAACATCGCGGTACTGGGGAAACAAGGCCACCGGCGAAGCGTTTTTCCCTTTGAGAACCCCTTCCAGATATTCAGTCAGGGCAAAACTGGCACGCTCTACCTTGTTAGCGGCCTCGTCACTGCACAACTCGGGGCGCTGCACAAATCGCTGCGCCAGCGCTTCCATCGATCGCAATATCTTGGCCGGCACAGCCATGCCGACCATCTCCAGGGCGCCAACCGCCTGATGCAATTGCTGGCGGGCGATGCGCAACTGACTGGCGTCCAGCGCAGCCAGATCAGAACCTCGCGCCAACTCGGCATCACGGACGAACCGGCGAAGGGCTTTGGTCGCACCGCTCAACGACTTACGCAGCTCTTCGAGCACCCAGGCCAAAGGCCCAAGGTCGTGGGGCACCGGTTCACTGGTGCCGGTCGGGGCAGCGTTTACTTGCATGGGATCGTGCACTCCTGAGGGCGACAAGGTCAGATTGAAGAAGGTCAGGCAATCTTGAACCGTGACACTGACTGCCGCAACTCTTCAGCCATTTTCGAGAGCTCGCGGACCTGGGCTGCCGTGGAACGAGTCCCCTCACCCGTCTGTTCGGTAACCGCAAAAATGTGCTGGATATTGTCAGCCACCACGTTGGCCAGGTTCGCCTCGCGGGAGGTTGAACTGGAAATTTGTTCGATCAGCTCCGCCAGGCGCCGGGACACCTGGTCAATTTCAGTCAACGCAGTACCGGCGTTGTCCGAAAGCTTGGCGCCTTCCACCACCCCTTGGGTTGACCGCTCCATGGCACCCACCGCATCCTGCGTGTCGGTTTGAATCGCTTTGACCAGTGCCGAAATTTGACGCGTCGCGTCGGCTGATCGTTCGGCAAGCCGCTGTACCTCCTCGGCCACCACCGAGAAGCCCCGCCCGGCTTCACCGGCCGACGCGGCCTGAATGGCGGCATTGAGCGCCAACACGTTGGTCTGTTCGGTAATGTCGGAAATCAGTTCCGTGATTTCACCAATTTCCTGCGACGACTCGCCCAGGCGCTTGATGCGCTTGGATGTCTCCTGTATCTGGTCCCGAATCGAGTTCATGCCGCCAATGGTGTTTTGCACCGCCTTCAAACCCACCTCCGCAGCCTGCAGAGACTGCCTGGCAACCGAGGCAGATTCCTGTGCCTGCACGGAGACGTCATTGATTCGTGACGCCATATCCACGACCGAGCGGCCGGTTTCCCGAATTTCATGCAACTGTTCATTGGAGGCTGCCAACAACTCTGTTGACGTCGTGTCCACTTCAGCGGTCGTCTGCGCCACACGGGTGACCGTACTTTGCACGTTACCCACCAGCGATCGCAACTCCTCCACCGTGTAATTGACCGAATCGGCGATGGCCCCCGTGATGTCCTCTGTCACAGTCGCCTCTTGCGTCAAATCGCCTTCGGCGACAGTTTGCAACTCGTTCATCAAACGCAAAATGGCAGCCTGGTTCGCATCGTTCACACGTTTGGCCTCCTTCTCCTGACGCTCGGCCTCCAGGCGCTGCGCTTCGGCCGCGACCTGACGCTTGCGGCTGTCAAGCAATTGAACATAGGACAAGCCACCAGCACAAAGCAGCGCCAGCAAAACAGAACCCACCAGCATCGACAAAGCGCCAGCACCGAGACCTGCGTGTGCTGACAGTTTGCCCTGCAGCTCTTCAAGATTTCGACGCAGAGGTTCACTGTCCGCAATAATGGAAACCTGTGCTTCACGGGCCGAAACAAGCCCCTGCAGATTACCCAAAATGGCCCCCGCCTGCTTTCGGGTCTCCTCAAAAAGATTGATCAAGGCAGCCAACTGCTCACGTGTTTGCGGGTCTTTCGTCGCACCCAAACGCAACTCGGGACTGCCATCAAGCATGCCTTGGGCGATTTCCTTGAACGAGTTCAAGTCCTTGCCCAACAGAAAAACCGCCTCCGGACTCACGCCCTCAACCGTCAGGAACTCATTTGAAGACTTGCCAATACGCTGTGTCAACATCACCAACTGACCGGCCGCCGATATCTCTGCGGCGGCGGCGTTTTGTTGCAGCTTGAGGGAGGACGCCGTCTCTGCTATTTCCAGTAAATCCGACGATTGCCGGTTGATCAGCCGAAGCGCGGCACCGACCTGCGTCAATATTTTTTGTTGGCCCAACACAATCGCCGCATTCTTTTCTGCCCTCTCCATCAGCGGCGTGATCTTGTCAAGCTCGGGCAAATAATCTGGACTCAAGGCACTCAATCCCATTTGCCCATCACCGGCTTTCAGACCGCGGACTGACTTGGCCAAAACGCCCGAGCTCTCCACCACGTCGGGGAATGCCTCTGCACCACCCACCAACGCCTGAGAAACCGACTTCGCCAGACGCTGTGACTGCATCAGCGACTGTCCCGTGGCCCCTAATTGCTGCGCCACCTTGTTCGCTTGGTTTAACGCAAACAAAGTCACAACTACGAGCAAAACCAAGGCCAGACCCAGCAGTATCGAAAGCAGGCGCTGATGCTGGACTACCGTTTTCTTTCCCAAAATCGGAAGGGCAATCAGGTTGGCCGCCTCGTCATCAATCGCCTCACCCGTGTCGCCACTGGATCGCCCTGGCGCAACCGGTCTTTGTTGTCCGGATTCTGTTGTGCCCGTCATTTGATCCAACTCCATCGGATATAGGGTGGCGCCCGGCACGCCAAGGCTCAAGCGGGAATCTTGATCAGACTCAGGTACTTTTTTGACAAAAAAATTTTTCAGTTGATCAACGACGGACATGATGAAACCCTAGGTAAAACTTAAGCGCTAATGCTGAGAAATTCTGGAAGTTGAGACAAGGACTGCAAGTTGATTTCCTGCCAATGCGCGCCGTCGCGGTCAGTAAACCGGGTGCCAAAAAAAACCGGAGAACCCTCGGGTGGCGCCTCGGCACCGGCAAACGCATCACGCTTGCGAAGTCCGGCCAGGCCGTCCACCATCAAAGCACAATTGAGCTCCAGCGCCGAGTTGATCGTGATGACACTGGACTCAGCGAGCGACTGTTCGGTTCTGCCCCGAGTCGATCCGCCGCTCATGAAACTTGCCAGATCGACAACGCCAAAAAGGCCACCACGAAGATTGACGACACCCATGAACCATTGACGGCAATAGGGGACAACCTGAACGTTGGTCAGTGGAAATATCTCGCCGGATTGCGCCAGCGGAAAAAGGTAGTTTGACTCGCCCGCCTTGACAGCCAGCCACGCAACTGACACGTCCCCGGAGCGAGCTGCCTGCAATCGACTGGCAAGGCGGGTCTGGAGTTCTCGAAGTGCTTCGCGATTAGCCATGCGATCCTGGGGAGTTCAGCCCAGTGCCTTGATCTTGACCAACAACTCGGCTGCATCAACCGGTTTGGTGATGTAGTCGCGCGCGCCTTGGCGCATACCCCATACGCGGTCTGTCTCCAGACTTTTACTGGTGCACATAATGATGGGGATATCCGAATACTCGGGCGTACGATTGATGGACCGCGTCAGTTGAAAACCGTTTTGGCCCGGCATCACCACGTCCATGAGGATCAGATCGGGTTTTTCTTCTGCGAGTCGGCGCAGCGCTTCATCAGCGCCCTCTGCCGTGCGCACCGACATACCGTTTTTTTGCAGCAAATTGGTCATGAACATCAACTCGGTTTTTGAGTCGTCCACGATCAGAACTTTATGGATAGCCATCAGTTAACTCCTTGCGCCACTTTGCCGAACTGCTGTACAGCTTGCAATAACTGGTCTTTGGTAAATGGTTTTGTCAAGTAATCTTGCGCCCCGACCATGCGTCCGCGTGCTTTGTCAAAAACGCCGTCTTTCGACGACAACATGACTATGGGCACGTCTGAATACTTGGCATTTCGCTTGATGATCGCACAGGTCTGGTAGCCATCCAATCTGGGCATCAGGATGTCGCAAAAAATGAGCTGGGGCTGGTAGTCATTGACTTTTGCCAAGGCATCAAAACCATCTTCAGCCAGCATGACTTCGTGTCCGCCTTGCTTCAAAAAAATCTCGGCACTGCGCCGGATGGTGTTGCTGTCGTCAATCACCAGAACTTTGAAAGTCGATCCAGTCGTATTCACAAAACAAGACTCCTGAAATGGTGATAAATCTCGCTGATGGTACACATTTCAATAATGGCGCCTAAATTTGCACCATTTCGAAATCCTCCTTGCGCGCACCACATTCAGGGCAAGTCCAGTTGACCGGCACTGCTTTCCATTCTGTCCCCGGGGCAACGCCGTGATCGGGATCCCCCCTGTCTTCGTCATAGATCCATCCACAAATCAGACACATCCATGTTTTGGTCGATTCCACAGCTTAAAAGGCCTTCGAATAGAATGCAAGCATCGAAAAAAAAGCGGCATTCGCAATGCTTCGCCGCACGCCACGCTATGTGATATTTTGCCTGAAGAAACACACTGGCCCGCTCACACCAGCCCCCATGGTTTCCCTAGTAGCCAAATACTTGAACGAGTCATTGGCAGAGGTCCGCCAAACCAGCGCGTTACCCTCATCTGTCTTTTTATCCCCACTCTGAAACCCCCTTCCCATGACACTTAACACTGATAACAACCAAATTTTGTTCGAACGTGCCAAACGCGTAATCCCCGGCGGTGTCAATTCACCGGTCAGGGCCTTCAAGGCAGTTGGCGGCACGCCACGTTTTGTCAAACGCGCCCAAGGCGCCTACTTCTGGGATGCCAATAACCAGCGTTACACCGACTTTATTGGCTCTTGGGGCCCCATGATTCTGGGACACGGGCACCCGGCGGTCGTAGAAGCGGTGCAGGCCGCTGTACTTGAGGGCTTTTCTTACGGCGCGCCAACTGAACGCGAAGTTGAGCTGGCCGAAGAAATTCTGCGCCTGGTTCCGTCCATGGACATGGTGCGCCTGGTCAGTTCCGGTACCGAGGCCGCCATGAGCACTATCCGCCTGGCGCGCGGCGCCACCGGCCGCAGCAAGCTCATCAAATTCGAGGGCTGCTACCACGGTCATGCTGATGCACTTTTGGTGAAGGCCGGTTCAGGTCTGGCCACTTTTGGTAACCCGACCAGCGCCGGCGTGCCACCTGAAGTGGTGCAACACACAGTGGTGCTGGAATACAACAACATTGAGCAATTGGAGGAGGCCTTTGCCATGCAGGGCAGTGAAATTGCCTGCCTGATGATGGAACCCATTTGCGGCAACATGAACTTTGTGCGCGCCAGCGTGCCATTTGTGAAACGCTGCCGCGAGCTCTGCACCCAGTACGGCGCACTGCTGGTTTTTGACGAGGTGATGACTGGTTTCCGGGTGGCGCTGGGCGGCGCACAGAGCGTTTATGCCAAGGAAATCCCCGGCTTTGAACCCGACATGACGGTGATGGGCAAGGTGATTGGCGGTGGCATGCCACTGGCCGCTTTCGGCGCCAAACGCGCTGTCATGGAACATCTGGCACCCTTGGGAACGGTCTACCAGGCCGGCACACTGTCAGGCAATCCGGTAGCGACCGCCTGCGGCCTGGCCACCCTGCGAGAAATCAGCAAACCCGGATTTTATGAAAGTCTTGCGCGCACCACCCGCTCACTGACCGACGGCCTGAAGGCTGCCGCGACCGCCGAAGGCCTTGCTTTTAGCGCCGACAGCGAAGGAGGCATGTTCGGCTTTTTCCTGCTGGATACCCTGCCGCAAAATTACGTCCAGGTCATGAAATCCGACAGCGCCCGCTTTAACCAACTTTTTCACGGATTGTTGGATCGCGGTGTGTACATTGCTCCGGCCTTGTATGAAGCGGGGTTCGTGAGCGCAGCCCATACCGCTGAAGACATTGCGGCCACTGTGGCAGCGGCGCGCGCGGTGTTCAAGATAATCTCAAAATAACAGGGTGAAATTTTCGCCCGACATGGCTCAACACCCCAACTCCAATTTAATCGTCGGCTAGGGTGTGCCGGTCAAGACCCAAAAAAATAGCCCCGGCTCCAATGAGGAACCAGGGCATTTTTTTGGGTCATTTTTTCAAGTCACGGAGACTGTCAAAAATAGTCAATTTGGCGGAACGGAGTCGTTCACATAAAGCCTTAAAACCCGCATGGATGCTAGGTTTCAAGATTTGAACAATCACCAATACCCCCAAAAATACCCCCAATGAATTTAGCGACCCTCTTTTCATCAGGCTTCGGGCAGTTTAGCGTCCGACAAGCGACAACAATATTTTTCACGATGTCGCCAAAGTCCAACGCAAAACATTCGTCCAGCTTCGTCACGCGCGGTCAGACCGAAGCAGCACTATGCAGAACCCCCGTCAACATGCAAATTGCAAGCAACGTGACTAATGCGGATGTTGTCACCACAAGAATGGAAGTGATTGGAATCGAAAGCCCACTTCAGTACATGCGGCGTGGTCAGCCCCCGTTGATCTGCCGGTTTCTCCTCATCCATGGTGTCGCGAACCTTCTTCATCAGTCCTGAACCATTTGCATCACGCATGTAGATCACCATCAGGCCTCGAAGCTCCCTGCCGGTCATGTATCCCAACAGTTGCCCAACTCCGTCAATGTGATACTTCGGACCACGATGAATCTTTGCTTCACCAAGAATTCTGCGCGAAATTCCCAACCGATACGACTCGAATGTGAGATCAGCGTGACCGTTTGAATGTTGCTCCAAAGAGACTGATAAGCCAGGGACCAACATGGCAAGGCGCAGAACCGCAGAAAGCGCGGGCTCCTTCAAGGCCTGAAAACCGTCCTTACTCTCCTCAAGTCCCGCCAGGGCTTTATTCAAGAGCGAATCAAATGCAACCTGAAATTGATCGTCAGTCAAAGAAGCGAAAAGGTCCAGATGCTCGGGTGACTTCTGACGCAACTGATCGGTTAAATCAAATAGAGTGCCGCCTTCGAGACTCATTTGGCTGCTCCTTGCGCTACCACGGGTGACCATGACACCGCATATTGCGATGCCCACGCTTTCCATTCGGCATCCGTCATGGTCTTACTCTTCCACCACGCAGCCAGCTTTTGCGACACCTCCTCTGCCGGAACTTCAGTGCCGTCTGGTGCACGCAATTCCATACGCAAAAGTGCGGCCTTGGGCGCTCCAAGCAAACCCAGCACCGCCAATAGCTCCGATTGCTGCCACCCGCCAGCGTCCGCAATGGGGCTCAAATCCGCAAGGCAAAGCACCCTTCGGTCACTTTTCACAATGACAGACCAAAAGGCGTCATTGATTTGGCTCCACTTCGAATCGACTCCGAGCTGTAGCCGAAGAAACTCAGCCGATCTCTGCTTGATGCTTCTGAGCTCGTCGAGCACTTTCGATGCACTTGTTTTGACTACTTCGCGTTCAACAGGCTGGTCGCCCATCGCAATTGAAGCCCCCTCCGACACAACCCACTCTTCATAGTCTGCCATCATCAGTTCAGGCCGCTTCAACAGTGGCAGCAGCAGCGCTTTGCGGTCAGGGTGGGTGAGTATTTTCAAATTGGTGGCCGTGGTATCCAGCAGCCCCTTGAATTTGGTAAAGCGCTCATCCCATGGAAAATCCGCGCCCTCGTTCGCCATCGCCTGAATCATCTTGCGGTGGATGTCGTTATTGCGCTTCGCGCCTTCGTTGTCGATGACCTGAAACAACGCAATCAGAAACGACTTTAGCTTTTCGATGAGCTGGAGCTTTTGTTGTTCGGTGAGCTGCAAGGCGGCGAGCAATTCAATGGCGTCCAGCGAGGACATTAACCCGCCCACGGAATGCGGCAAGCCCGCCTCGCCCTTGGGTTTTTTCTTTTTCTCCTCGGCCTCCGGGAGTTCATCCAGGCCCCAACCGACCGCATCCTCCACCAGGTCGATGTCGAACACCGCGCCGACGCGATCATCATCGTCACGCAGCTTGCTGGCGAGATGCTTAACCACCTGTTCGGCGAACGCTGCCCGCTTCTCGTCGGCGTGCTTGGCCAGTGCCGGTTTGGTGAAGTCGAGAATGCCGGATAACCGCTCGCGGCTGGACAACCAGGCTGAACCGGCCTTTCTGATGGTCTTGGCGCGCTCCACTTCGTTCTTCACCAGCCCATCCAGAAAATCCGAAAGGCCGGTTGCCGATTCCTGATCCTTACCGCCGGATGAAGTGGCCTTCCAGGCGCGCCAATGGGCATTGATGTCCTTTTCATCGAAAAAAACCTTGAACGCCGCGTCCATTTTGTCCTTCAACTCCATCGCGTCCAGGCTCGAAACCGTGAGGCCGCCATACTTGGCAAACACCTTGGGCAAGTTTTTCGAGACTACGCCGTCATGGGAGAAATCCACCAGCAGGCAATCGTTTTTCCACTTGCGCCAGCGGTTCACGCGGCAGGCGGCCTGGAACAGCAGCACATCGTCCATGCCTCGGTCGATGAACAGCGTGTGCAGCGTCGGTTCGTCAAAGCCGGTCAGCAGCTTGTCCACCACCACGATGAGCGCGTTATGCACCTTCGCGCCCTGTTTCGCCCCTTCACCCTTGCGGCGGAATTCGTCGATGATGGCATCCTGATTCCTGCCGCCGTTGAGGGAAGCGCATGAGGCTTCCCCCTGCTTGTCGGTATAAAGCAGCAGCACGGGCGTGGCCTTGATTGCCTGCGCGTGCTCGACGAAGCGCGGATCGTCCGCCAGCTTGTCCAGCTCAGCGCGCAGCAGCGGTTGATAGGCAATCGCCGCCTTGATTGAATGCGCCGCGAACATCGCCTTGCCATCGCCCAGGGCGCGCCCTCCCGGCGGGCGTATCGCCATCATGGTCTTGGCCACAAACACCAATGCCGCATTTTTGGCGACCATGCTTTGCCGGTCTGGGTTCTGGTAAATCTCGTCCGAACTCGGCGGGCGCAACTCATCGCCGGGCCTCAGCTTCTGCACCGTGTCGGTAATCCGGTACTGCAAATGATCCTCGAAGCGGATCACGTTCTGTATCGGGTTCAGAATCACCCTCTCGCGAATCGCCTGCGTCATGGTGTAGGCGAAATACGGCGCCCAGCGGATGTCATCCCCCGCCGCCCGTGGCGCACGCCATTCGCCGAAGCGAGCAAGCACCTCGTCGCGCGGGGTGGCCGTCAGGCCAATGATGAGATTGCGCTTGGCGCCCGCCGGACGGAGGCTGCCCCACTCGTCGAAAATTTCGATAGTCGCATCGTGCAATACACCGCCTTGCGAGCGATGCACCTCGTCGATGATGAACGCTACCCGCTTGCCAGTCAGAAGCTTGGACAGCGCTGCATCGTCCTGCGCCAGCCGCTTGATCGAGGGGAATTTCTGGATATTCACCACTACCACCCGCGCTCCGTCTTGCAGGCTGTCGTACAGCCCCTTGAAGGTTTCCGCCTCGGCGACGATGTTCTTGGTCGCCCCCAGGCGCGCCGCCTCTTCCGCCACGTTCTGGCGCAGCTCGGTGCGGTCAGTGAGCAATATGCACAAATCGAACAGCGGTGATGCCGCCTTGCTGCGCGGGTCGGGCATGTCCGAAAGCGCCTGCGCCAGCCAGACAATCACATTGGTTTTTCCCAGCCCGGCAGCGCCTTGTAACAGGATGGAATGCGACTCCTGCCCGTTGCGGTGCAGCAGGGTTTTGGCCACGATCTCGTTAACCTTTTTCGGGTCGAGGTCGGGCAACGATTCTGCGAGCGCCGCGCGGATGTCCGGCTCGTTGATCTTGGATTTACTCTCGTCGGCGTACAGCGCGCACACCCGCTTGACCGACTGATGCAGCATCGCCCGCTGCGCCGGGCGGGGGCGCAGAATCTCGGTGCCGGTGGTGGTGCGGCTGGGGCGTATCTGGTTGAAGAAATAGATCTCCCGATCCACGCCATCCGCAGCGGAAAAAAACGAGGCCAGATGGTCGGCCAGCGCCTCCGAGGCAGGCTTGTCGCGCATCTCGGCGGCGCGCATGAAGGCGTCCATCACCTTGCCCGGCAACGTCTCCACCAGCGCCTGGGTATCGTTGGCCTCGATGGCGTCGTCGATTTCCGGCAGCAGCCATTCGATGTCCGACAGGATCATCATCGCGCCCATGTCCACGCAACTGATGTGCGCGGCTTTTTCGTACAGGCATATCGACTGACGGATTTCCTGGCGCTCCTTTTCGCGCAGATCGCGGTGGCGAAAGCCCGGCCACTTGCCGCCCTGTGCCGCGTAGCGCTCGCGCGCCTCCTGCAAGGCCGCGCTGCCCGCCTCGATGCAGTCGTGGGCAATCTTCTTGCGCCCGTGCCCGGCGGCGGTCTGCCCGGTCTGCGCGGTTTTCAGCTCGGCATAGGAGAGGTACAGCCCATTGACGAAAAACACCACGTCGGGGCGGCGCTTGATGCGCTTGTTGCTGTGCGGAAAGACGCGCTCGAACGGCGCTTCGGGGATCACGCGCAGGTAGTTCTTCTTGAACAGGTCCGCCGCGCCGGAATCTGCCCCGGTGCGCGGCGCTTCGTTCCACAACACGAAAGACTGCCCGGCAAAGGTGATGCTCTCGCGCAGCACAAAAGCGGCATTCGCCTTGGCCTCGATCTTGGGCAACAACGCATCAAGCAGAAAGGCTTGCAAAAAATCCATGTCGGAGCCGTACCCCTTGCTGGCCTTGGCAAAGGCAGCAACATTCAGCGGGCAGCCGTCGCGCAGAAAGTGCAGCAAATCCCCCGGCACGATCCAGCGCGCGGCGTCGATGTCGGTGGGCTTTCCCTGTATCCAGTCCAGTCCACCTGGTTGGGGCGCGGTCAGGTAGGGGATGAAAATGCCGTTCTGAAAGTCGCTTTCCTTGAAACCGTGTGCCATGGGTATTTCCTCTGGGGCTCAGGCGGCCTGCGCCTCTGAAGTTTGCGGCACGTAGCCGGATAGGTCGATCTTGCCGGTCACCGCCTCGTGGATGATGGCCTTGCGCAGTACCTTCAACACCTGAGCCTGCTCGTCCAGCGTGGCAAGCTGGGTATCAATAAGCGCGGTTTGCCGGTCGAGATAGTCGGCGATGGCGCGTTGTTCGGCGGGCGTTGGCAATGAAAACAAAAGCTCGGCCAAATCCGCAAATTTCATGGATTGCCGAACACCACCGCCCAAGCCATAAAACAGTTTTTGAATGTCGCCGACATCATGCAGAAGATACGCAGAATATCGATCATTGAGTGACCGGCTCGATACGCACAAATAGGCAGATGTGATAATTCCTTTGGTCGTTGCGCGACCTACACGCAAGCTTTTCTGGTCGTTTTGCAGATCAGTCAGACGCAATACAACGTCGCCCGGATGTACACCCTGATATGAATCGAAACTTTCAGGTGTAACGCCTTTCTTTTCCTCCATGTCCTTGACGATCACTTTACCGTAGCTCAACGACAAAACCGTCTTGTTCGGCTGGGCGCGGCTGTTAGAGATAAAGCAGTCTTTCATTCGCTTGATTTCCCACCCCTGCGGAATCTCCCCGATCCACGCCACCCCGGAATCTTTCATCGGGGCGTTCTTGTTCAAGCCCTTGGTCACAGCCTCGTGGATAGTAGCCTTGCGCAGTTCGGCCAACACGGCTTTCTTTTCGGCAAGGGTGGTAAGGCGCTGGTCGATCAGCGCGGTTTGCCGGTCGAGATAGTCGGCGATGGCGCGTTGTTCGGCGGGCGTTGGCAATGAAAACAAAAGCTCGGCCAAATCCGCAAATTTCATGGATTGCCGAACACCACCGCCCAAGCCATAAAACAGTTTTTGAATGTCGCCGACATCATGCAGAAGATACGCAGAATATCGATCATTGAGTGACCGGCTCGATACGCACAAATAGGCAGATGTGATAATTCCTTTGGTCGTTGCGCGACCTACACGCAAGCTTTTCTGGTCGTTTTGCAGATCAGTCAGACGCAATACAACGTCGCCCGGATGTACACCCTGATATGAATCGAAACTTTCAGGTGTAACGCCTTTCTTTTCCTCCATGTCCTTGACGATCACTTTACCGTAGCTCAACGACAAAACCGTCTTGTTCGGCTGGGCGCGGCTGTTAGAGATAAAGCAGTCTTTCATTCGCTTGATTTCCCACCCCTGCGGAATCTCCCCGATCCACGCCGCGCCGGAGTCTTTCATTGCCCTTGTCACGCTCATGCCCCCGAGATGCTGGCGGTGAAGTCTGCTTCCTGTTCCGCGCCCTTGGCGTTAAGCCGGTGCAGTTTTTCCAGTAAGTCCTTGACAGTGCCCACTTCGCTTTTCTTGGGAAACTGCTTATTGAAGTTGATTTCGCAGCCGACCGTGACGGCGTCGGGCACGCGCTCGAACGGTTCTTTCACCCAGGTGGCGAGAAAGTCGCGGATGATGGCATCGTTGCCGGCCGGGTCGAACGAAAAGGCTGTGGTCTCGGTATCCTTCTCTTTTAGCGGGCCGAGGGTGACTTCGACCTTGAGCACTTCCGCGCCCCTGGCCTTGGCGACCTTGGCCTTGACAGCCAGCACGCCCAGGCCGAGTTCGGAGAGGGTCGTGCCATCGTCAAGGCGGATCGCACCAGTTTCGTTGTCGCGTGTGTAGGTGAGCTTGCCCGATTGCACGGTGAGGGTTTCCGCCGCCTTGATGGCCTCGTTGAACGCGGCGGCAGCTTCCTTAGTGGTCAGGTGATCCGGCTTGATCAACGGGCCATTCTTGATGATGTGGCTTTGCCCTCCAATTGTCACAGTGATGACCTCGCCATTGAGGGCGGTTTCTTCCTGGATGGCACGCCCTTCCGCGTCGTGGCGGTGCAGGATGATTTCGACCTTGTTGTAGAGCAGTTGATCGACCGTGAGCACTTTAGAGATGGGGCCGTCTTTGCAGGCGCGGAAGGCTTTCACAATCGCTGCGCAGTTGGCTTCGTCGATCTTGCAGTTCTTCTTGTTGAGATTCTTCTTGAGTTTGACGAACTGGTCTTCGGCATTGATGAGTAGCACTTTGCCCTTGCGCGCCTGCGGCTTGGCGCGGTTGAGTATCCACAGGTAGGTGGAAATGCCGGTGTTGAAAAACTCGTTCTTGGGCAACTGGATGATGGCTTCGACGATGTCCTGTTGCTGGATCAGCCAGCGCCGGGTTTCGGATTCACCCCCACCGGCATCGCCGGAAAACAGGGTTGAGCCGGAATGAACAATCGCGGCTACCCCAACCTCGGACAGGTGAAACGCGGCGTGCTGCAAAAACAGGAGCTGACCATCGGAGGTGGGTGGCATCCTGTCCTTGGCGAAGCGCCCCGAGGCATCCATGCCCAGGCTTTGCTTGAAGTCTTTCCAGTCCACGCCATAGGGCGGGTTGGCGACAATGGCGTCGAATTTATCGAGGAGGAAAAGATCGTTGGTGAGGGTGTTGCCCCATTCGATTTGGGCATCCTCGCGGAAGCGGGCTTCGATGGATGCCAGCGCGAACAGCGGATCATTCAGTTCTTGGCCACGGGTGCGCACGGAAAGCTTGGGGAAGGCGTCGCGCAGAGCATCTTCGGTGGCGAACAGAAAGTTGCCGCCGCCGCAGGCCATGTCATACACATCGGCAATGCCGGTGCCGCCTTTGCCTTCGCGGCGCAGTTCGATGATGATAGCGGTGGCAAGGTCGATGACATCGGAAGGCGTGTATTGCTCTCCGGCGGTTTCCGCCGAGATGTCCGCCCACTTGCGCTTGATGTGTTCCTCGATGGTGGTGATCTCGGAGTTATCGAAGGGCGTGAGGTCTATCGACGCCCACTTCTGCGCGAAGGGATAGAGCGGGTTGTTGTCGCGGGCGTTGAGGTCGGATGCCTTGCCCTGCATGTCGAGAAACTTGGCCGATCCTTGCGCGTAGTCGATGCCCAGCAGCTTCTTGGTGTCAGGGTCGTATGAGTTCAGGTGCGATAGCAGGCGGTTGAGAAAGTTGCCGCCCGGCACCAGACAGGTTTCGCGCAGGCCCTTGTCGTGAAGCAGCAGGTCTTTGTGGTAGCCCTTGCCGACGGCTTTGGCGGTATCGTCCAGCCATTTGGCGTGGGTGGCGTCCTCGGGATCAAAGGCCGCGCCAGTTTCCTCTTCATACTCGGCAATGCGCTCTTGCTTGAAACGGCGCAGGCGCGATTCGAGCATCATCAGCGCGAAGAACGGCATCATGTAAGTAGGCCATTCGCTTTCCTTGATCCCCGCGCCGCGCAGCGTGTCGGCGGTATCCCAGATTTTTCCGGCATATTCGAGCAGTCCCGCGCCAATTTTTTGTGTCATTTGGTTTTTTTCTTGTCAATGTCAAGGGTGACAGGCGCCTGGATTGGAACCTGTACCCGCCCGCAATAGTCCCGAATCATGATTTCAATCATGTTCGCAATGCTCCGGTGTTCCAGCTCAGCGGCGGTGCGCACCGCCTCTTTTAGTCCCGGCTCAATACGAAAAGTCAATGTGGTGGTCTTGGTGGAGGCCATGGTGTTACCTCATACAGCATTTGTACTGTGGATATACTGCACTGTACAACAAAGCTCAGAGGCGTCCGATGGCGTGGGTTCCACGCTGATTTCACCGTCGAGCAGGGAAACAACATGACCCGTCACTACTCGACCCGAGACTTTTTTCGGCACATGCCCAACGCACTGTTGGCCCGCTATTTTGCGGGGCGCGCGGTGTTTGGCGAGTTCGATTTCGCCGCCATGTCCGAGACCCGGCACGACGAATTGTTTGCTGCCTGGCTGGCCTTGCCAGAAGCCCAGCGCAACACCATGGATGCGGAGTTTCGCGACATCTTTGAGATGAGCTGCGAGAAGGGTTGCCGGGCCATTCTGGACGAGGCCCAATGGCACCTGGCCCAAGATGCCGACCCCAACGCCGCCATTGCCTTCACCGAAAAGCTGGCCGCACTGGCCAACCACTTCGAGCGCGCCATGGTCACATATCTGGACCACAACCTGTTTTGGCGTGGTGCCATGCACTTCTACCATGCAGACACCCTGTCGCACTGGCGCAAGCGCAAGAACCTGCCGCACAACGCCGCTCAAGTGGACACCACCAGCACCCAGGCTCTGGCCAACCGCATCCGCACCTACTTTCACCACACCGAGGGCCGGGGCAACAACTGCGTGGTGGAGCCCTTTCGCCGGGGCGACCTCGATTACTTTTTTGCCTACCCTGAAGACTACTCACAACAAAGCCCCGAGTGGGTCAACGGGCAGTTTGGCATTCGCCCGCACAACCCGGCGTTTGAGGTGATCTTTGTCTACTCGCAGTCTGAAGGCAAGCTGGACCTGAACTATCGCGGCGCCTACAAAGCTATCGAGCCGCTGCAAGCCATGTTTGCCGAAACTATTCTGCAATTGCCCGAACTGCCACCCGACCCCAAAGACTCGCGGGTGTATGACCTGGGGCCGCTGCGGCAGCGCAATTTTGAATTCACCTATGACCTGGGCAGCGGTATTGAAAGCGTTGTCGTGAAGAAGCTGCGCCTGTCGTCACGGGCCACCCGAGGCGAACGCATCTCGCTGGAAGCCGACACCAGCCAAGACCCGCAAGCCGTGTACGCTTTGCTGGATCGCATCCAAACCGCCATGCCCATGGCCCAGTACAGCGTCACCCAAGTGGATTTGGCCGTGACGATAGTGGTCGAGGCCGACCGGCCACCCAAGACGGTCAACATCCATATCACCTACCCCAACTCTTGCTCGCTCAAGTACGACGAGTTGGGCTTGAAACTGCGCGACATGCTCAGTGCATCGGGCATTGAGCCGCGCGAACCCACTGACTTGGTCACGTCTGACGCCACCACGGTCCATGCACCCACACCTGTAGCCGCACTGGTGGAATGACCCCGCAGGCCGCCTTGACTGAATTGCTGGGCCGCATCGGTGCGCGTAACGGCGCGTCAGTCACGATCAGCAGGCAAGAGTTGAACCAGTGGCCCGCAGCGGCGGTATCCGCGTTGAAGTCACAAGGTCTGCTGCTGAAAGCGCGCCCTGTCAAAAGCGTGGTCTGCCCCGGCTGCGAGCAAGAATGCAGCATGCCGGTACACACCCCGCCAAGCGCCAACACACCCGCCACATCCTTCGTGGTGTGTGACAAGCGCAGCGACATCAACCGCGTGGCCATCCCTACCGCAATGTTGTCCCTGTGGCGCAGTGATGCCCAAGCGGTGTGCGGATTTGTCGCCGCCAGTCTCGGCCTTCAACAAACCACCGTACAGCCATCCGAAGACCGTTTGCTGCCCATTGGCATGGCGCGCGGAAACAAACGCACCCAGATGCTCTGTCTGCGCCTGGATGGGCATTTGGCGCTGGTTGCCGGTGCGGCTGCAATGCCGCTGGCGGATGTCATCGCCTTCGAGGATGCCAGCTTCACTTTGGATCAGGCGGTGATTCGCCAATTAGTCGATGCAGCCACCACCGCAGACCCGCACCACACGCCCAGCACCGCCAAGCGAGAGGCGCGCAAGATCGACACGCAGGCCATGTACGTCGCCTGGCAGAAGGCATACCGGGCTTTGCTCAAGAAGAGTCCGGGAAAATCAGACGTTTGGTATTCGCAGCAAATCGCCAAGGCGGACAAAGTACATGTCCGCGACCCCAGCACCATCAAGAAACGCATGAAATCTTGAAATAGTTGGGCGGAAAGTTTTCGCCCAACTTTCACGCCTGAGAGCACGCCGTTGGCCCGGTTTTGTTCCAGGCAGTTCGCCCCTCTTTTCCCTCTGAAACACAGCTCGCAGCAAGCTGCCGCGTGGGCCTTTTGTCGCCCAAAACGCCCAACCAAACTTGCGTCTGAGTTCATTCCATACCCGTCAAAGAGGACCCAACATGACGACCACCATACTGCGTATCCCAGCCGCCAAAACCCAATCTGGCTACTCCCGCTCCACCATCTACCTGCGCATTGCGCAGGGCTTGTGGACCAAACCCGTCAGCCTGGGGCCGCGCGCCGTCGGTTGGCCCTCCAATGAGATTGAGGCGCTGAATGCGGCGCGCATCTCGGGCAAGACCGATACCCAAATCCGCGAATTGGTCGAGACGCTGCACACCAAACGCAAAGAGCTGATGGCAGCTTGGGGGCTGTAGCCATGAAAACCGCTCTTCATGCCCTCGCCTATTGGTTGATCCAGTCCGCGCCGTATGCCATTGCAATCCTGTTGGGCATTGCGTTGAAAGGCTGCGTATGAACGACCTGATCGACCAATTCAGGCAGGCCATTTCGGCGGCGGGACTGACACCACCGACCGAAATCGTTGACGACGGCGCAATCCACCGTTTCAGCACCAACGGCAAGCCCACCCATAAAAACGGTTGGTACATGCTGCACGCCGACGGCATCGCCGCAGGGGCGTTTGGCGACTGGCGCGAGGGCTTCACCCAAAACTGGTGCAGCAAGGCGGACACCTCCATGACCGACGCGGAACGGTTTGCACACCGTGAGCGCGTCAAGACCATGCAGCGCCAGCGTGAAGACGACCTGGCACAGCGCCAGCAATTGGCAGCAGCCCACGCACTCAAGCGCTGGACGGCAGCCACGCCCTGTACTCAGCACGACTACCTGACCCGCAAAGGCATCCTGCCCCATGGCGCAAAGATGGAGGGCGACAAGCTGTTGGTCCCGATGCGTGACACGGAGGGCACGGTGCACAGCTTGCAGACCATAGCGCCGGACGGCACCAAGATGTTTATGTCGGGCGGCAGGGTCAAAAGCTGTTACTTCGGTATCGGCAAACCCAAGGGTGCGCTGATCGTGTGCGAGGGCTTTGCCACGGGCGCAAGCATCCATGAATGCACGGGCCATGCGGCCGCTGTCGCATTCAATGCGGGAAACCTTGAGGCTGTCGCCGTGGCACTGCGCAGCAAGTACCCCGCTCTCAAAATCATCATCGCCGCCGATGACGACCACCAGACCCCAGGCAACCCCGGCATGACCAAAGCCACGGCAGCGGTGCAAGCAGCGGGTGCCACCCTCGCCGTACCGGTGTTTAAGGCAACAGCATGAACAACATGACGGACTTCAACGACCTGCATCTATTGGCGGGGCCAGACGCGGTCAAGGAATACATTGATTTCGCTATCAACTCAGTAGCTGCTTGCACAAGTGATACGAGGGCTACAGGCCAATTGACCATATGGCCGGAGCCGAAGGAGATCAAAACTGATCTTCCTCTTGCTCCAGCCTTCGACGCGAAGACTCTACTGCCCCCCACGCTGGCAGACTTTGTGCTGGACGAAGCCGACCGCATGCCCTGTTCGCCGGACTACATCGCGGCGGCGCTGATCGTCTGCCTGGGCTCGGTCATTGGTGCGCGCTGCGGCATCAAGCCCAAGCGCCGGGACGACTGGATCGTCACCCCAAATCTGTTTGGCGGCATTGTGGGCGACCCGTCTTCCAAGAAGTCGCCCGCCCTGGGCACGGTGACGCGCTTTCTTGACCGCCTGGAGGCCAAAGAAGCCGAAAAGCTGGAAGATGCCAAGAAGATATTTGCTGCTGAAACCGCAGCCTTTGAGGCGCACCAATCCGCCGTCAAGGCCAGCATGAAGAAGGCCGCAGGCGGCAAAGGCGACCACCTCAAAATGAACGCCGCCATTGCGGACTTGCAAGACCTGCAAGCCCCGGAAGAACCCAAAGAGCGGCGTTTCAAATCCAACGACTCCACGGTAGAAAAGCTGGGCGACCTGCTGGTGCACAACCCGCAAGGAATGCTGGTTTATCGGGACGAGTTGATCGGCCTGCTTGCATCTTGGGAAAAAGAAGGCAAAGAAGGCGATAAGGCTTTTTATCTGGAGGGTTGGAACGGCACCGCCAGTTTCAACATTGACCGCATCGGGCGCGGTAGCCTGCACATCAAAAACCTGTGCATCTCGGTGTTCGGCGGCATCCAGCCGGAATTGCTGGAACGCTATCTCGCCGGTATCACGACTTCGCTGGACAACGATGGCCGCATCCAACGGTTTCAAGTGATGGTGTACCCCAACGCCGTCGCCTGGGAATGGCGCGACCGCTATCCGGTCAAGGGCGCACGCGAGGCGGTGCGTGATCTGTTCGACCGGCTGGCCGTGTTTGACCCCGTGCAGGACGGCGCGGCACCTAACGACGACTTTGTGAAGCTGCCCCACTTCTGCTTTGATGATGCGGCGCAAGACATCTTTGTGGAGTGGTGCACCGAACTGCACACCGTGCATATCGCCCAAGAGCAAAACCCACTGATGCAGCAACACTTCGGCAAGTTTGAGAAATTGTTCTGCTCCATCGCGCTGATCCTGCACTTGGCCGAAGGCTCCATCGGCCCGGTGACGGCCCCCAGCGCATTGCGCGCAGCCGCCTGGTGCGAATACCTGACAGGCCATGCACGACGCATCTACGGGCTGGTAGAGGCCGCCAAAGTGACCACCGCCCGCATGATCAGCCGCCGACTGGCCGAGGGCAAGTTAGACGACGGCTTCACGGTGCGCGACATGGTGCGCAAGCAATGGTCAGGCGTGACCAGCGCCATGCAGACAGAAACCGCGCTGGCCATCTTGGAGGAAAACGGCCATGTGCAAAGTCAGGACGGCATCAACCCGCTGGGCCGCCCGACGGTCCGCTACTACGTCAACCCGCAAATCAAGAAGGTGGCGAAATGATCACCTGGGCGGAACGTGCAAAGGCGGCAATTTCACAAACGGACCGGAGCGGCACTGTCAAAACTGACGAAACCTCTGTTTCAAGACTTTTGGCAGTTTCGGCAGTACCTACCGAGGCCGTTTCTGCAAAGCCAGAGCAACTTTCGTCAGTTTTGGCAGTGCCCTCCCCCGCCGTATTCGAAAACCCCGACCGCTGGTGCTGGCCGTATTCATCGGCCATGAATGGGGTGGAAATTGACACCTTCGCGGCGCGCCTGCACAAGTTCGCCGACTGGGGCTTGGCCCGCAACGATGGCGAAACGCTGGCCGACAAGCTGGTGCTTCGCGACCGTGACCAAGACGACCGGCGCGTTTGCCTGGAGTGCAAGCACTTTGCCGGGCATCGGGCCGGGTCATCGCGCTGTGGCAACTGGCAGGCCGCTGGTGTTGCTATCCACTCGCGTGATGCGCAATTGCCTGCCGATCTGGTGATCCAACTCCAGCGCTGTGACGGATTCAATGCGCACCCCACATCAACACCACAAGGAACCGACGATGAACACCCCCACCACTGAAAAAACTGACGAAATAGCCGCACTGAACGCCCAGCCCTATGAAGTCGTCCGCTTCAACGCACTCAAGCACGGCATCCTGAGCCGCTACACCGTCCTCAGCCACGAGAGCCATGCCGACTATGAAAGTCTGGTCAGCTCGCTAATGGATGAGCACCTGCCCGCTGGCGCGACCGAGCAGCATTTGATTGAGGAACTGGCCAGCGTGATCTGGCGCAAGCGCCGAGTGCTGCAAGCCGAGGGGGCCACCATCAACAAGGGCTTGAAGGAATCCGCACGCAGTGCCAAGACCGTGATACCGGCGGCGGCACCGTTTGAGATGGGGTTGTCGGGCGAAGGCACCGACATTCGCGACCTGATGGATTTGAAACCCGAAGACGTGACCGAAAGCCAACGCGCTGCCCGCCACGACCTGGATGCCACCAATAAGGCCAGCGCCATCCTGCGCAAAGGCGGCGACCGCGCCTATGACAAAGCGCTGCGCGCCCTGTTGCCTGACTCGCGGGAGTGGTGGGAAAGCTACGTGGAGGAAGAGGAATACGCCGCCGATGCCGAAGGACTGGCCAGCTTCATCACCGAGCACTTGTCACCCCTGTGCCACCAACAGGAAAAAGAATCACGCCACCACGACGCCATCGTGAATCAAACCATTGGCGAAGGGCTGCAAGCCTACAGGCTGGAGAAGCTTTCTCGCTACGAAACTCACCTGGATCGCAAATTTGAGCGCACTTTGGCCATGCTGATCAAGCTAAAAGACCTCAGAAGCAGCCGCGCAGCGTAAAGACATGCGTATTTTTCGGCGACACGCAAAACACTTGAAACCTAACATCCATGCGGATTAAGGCGAGATTCATGCGTTTTCAGGTCGCAACACCTGTTCAACTTGCCAAATGATTTCGGCAAAAACCGGAGAATAGAAATGGGCGGACGCGGAAGTGGACGGCGCAGCAGCTACAGCGGCAAAGCCGAAACCAACGATTCCATGCCGCTGGACATTCGCAAGATCACCCGCAAAGGCTTGCTGGTGCCGGGGAATGGCTTTAGCTGGCAGTGGCTGGTGAACGACCGTCAGGTGGCGGGCATCAGCATCCGGGTGGATTTTGAAAGCATGGTGCTGTCCTACCGCATGAAAAGCACCGGCGAAGTTGTCGAGCAACGTGTGCAAACGCAAACCTCACCCTGCCACCTGGGCGGCCAGCGCCACTGGTTCACCTGCCCCCGGTGCAGCAAGCGGGTGGCAGTGCTCTACGCGCCGGGCCGGTACTTTGCCTGCCGCCAGTGCGGCGGGCTGGGCTACGCCACGCAGAATGAAGGCGCGGGGGACAGGGCATCTACCAAAACCGACAAACTGCGCAAACGCATGGGTTGGGAGGCTGGCATCTTGAATGGCGACGGCGCCAAACCCAAAGGCATGCACTGGAAGACCTACCACCGGCTCAAGGGCCGCCACGATGCGTTGGTGCAAGTCAGCTTGCATTACATTGGGCGCAAGCTGGGTTTCCTGCACAAGTTGCTGGAGAGGTAAATCTGTTTCGCAAAATGGGCCCTAATAGTGTCGTTCACCGAAATACGGCAACTTAGCGGGATGTCTGAGGCAATCCATTTCGCGGCATTGCCCCGCTGCGTTGGATGCTGCCACCCGGAGTTCGTCCAACGCCGTGCAGGCCGTATGATCATCCCTTCGTTACAAGAACATCAATCAGGCGGGAGAACGCGCAATGGCAAGACCGAATGGGCCCCTGACAGTCTGTGTGATCAACCTTAAGGGTGGCGTAGGAAAGTCAACAATCTCCGCTCTGCTCGCCAGATACGCGCTCTCGACCAGACAGCGCGACGTGCTTGCGATTGACTTGGACCCTCAGGCAAATCTGAGCCAAGCACTGATGAGCAGCAACTACAACTCCTTCTTGGAGGAAAGAAGGCCTTCGATTGTCGAAATCTTCAACGGTTATCGCCCTGCCTCACCCGGAGCGTCGGGCTCACTATTGGCCCCAAACACGGGCGTCGAACTGATCACAAAGGTCGGAGCGAACACGCTGCAACTTATTCCTTCGAGGTTCGATTTTTCCGACAACCTAACAAACTCGCTACGTCCGGACCCGAAAGTGCTCGCGCGCTTCTTGGCCGGAAACTTCCAGCACAAGGACTTGATCATCATCGACTGCGCTCCCACTGAATCAATCCTCACGCACGCGGCCTACCACGCGAGCGGTCTGGTCTTGGTGCCGGTAAAACCAGAGTTCTTTGCGACTATTGGTTTTCCGTTGCTGCACGAATCACTAGAGAGCTTCAGACGGAGCAACCGTGGACACACCCTCGACGTTGCCGGCGTGGTGATCAACAACGCTTTCTATCATGGGGGGAATGACGGCGGGCCGGAGAAGGAACGAGCTCTCAAAGAGATTCGGACTGAAGCAAAGACCAACTCGTGGCCTATTTTCAAGACACAGATACCGTTCTCACGAGGCTTCCCAAAGATTATGCGCGGGGACCACAGCTATTCCGGAAATGCCGTTTTGTTCCCTCGGTTCGCAAAAGAATTTTTTGACTCAATTGGGCTATAGGATTTCGTGATGATTGAAAAGAAGAGCAAACACCCCCTGCTCAAATCTCTGTTGGTCCCCTTGCTACAAGAGTGGGGATACGACACGGTTCGGCAATGCCTAGCCGATGTCCATGCCGAACAGGCCTATCGAGGTCCTTTGCTTGGTGTACATGAACGCAAGCCAACGAAGGAGTACCGTAAACCAAGTGCATCGGAAACGGTAGAGCGGCTTGATGCCGCTAGGGATCGGAAGGAGCCCCTTCGTGCGCTTGCTTCAAGGTTCGACGCCAAAACATTCCTCCCGACAGCCTCGGATGTGAGGCACTTCCTTGAAATGCGGGGCCAAGACCCTGGCACCATCAAGCAAAGACAGGACTCGTTCAGGAAGGTTCTCGACTTGTTGTTGAAGATGCCTGACGATGAGCTGATGCTGCTCCGCGCGTCGGGTCCGCACCTGGGGCCTACTCAGCTTGGGCCACTGTCCGACGCGATCAAAGCCACGAGTGCTGCGGTCAGAACCGGAGAGTCGAATGCGGATTCAACTGCCGCAGAAAAATCGGTAGATACACGAGTCGATCCGGTTGGTGACAGGCGAGGTGGGGACCCCGTTTCTTCGTGACACTACATCACGTACTTCGCATTCATTCCGTGAACGGCACATATATTTGCCAAATCAGCCGCTAGCCCTCGTAGAACGTGCGTAAGAAGCTACTAAATATATAGCAAATCTCCTGCAAAGGAAGCCAGCGGCCACGCTGGCTGCAGGCCGTTTGGCCTGTAGCCTCGTATTCCGTGCGTGACCAGCTACAAGACCTGTAGCAAAGCCAACCCAGTGGGCGCGCGGGCTGAGGGAGCCCCCATGGGGGGCGGACGGGCAGACCAGCGCGCAGGGCTGATGCCGCGCAGCGGCGAAGCACAAGGGTGGGCGGGGGCACACACCACATGACTGGCCGCAGGCCACTGACCAAGCGCACAGCGCGCAGCGCCTGACCAATGCCACAACGCCACGACAACCACAAGGGCGCGCAGACGGCGGCGCGTAGGGCGTGCAACGACCGGGAAGCGCAGATGGCTGTGCGACCGACTCCAGCGAAGGCCACTTTGCATAACGCCTGTTGTCTTCACCCGACAGGGCGCGCAGCGGTGACCGGCACCAAGCGGAGCTTTAGCGCAGCGACTGGCGGGCACTGAGGGCAATGCGGCGTTATGTAAAAGCGAAGCGGGTGGCCGTAGCGGGCGTGTGCCACAACTGCCACGCACACCACGCGACAGCCTTGTGGTGCCTGGGCATGGCGGTACTCCGCCGTGCCCACTGACTGAGACTACAGAGCATCGAACAGGGTCAAGCGGTGATGTGCCGTTGCCACCAAGCGCAGCGACTGGCGGCGACACATGGCCGCGCTGCTCGTCAACGCCACGCGACAGCCTCGTGGCGCCTGGCCATTGCGGTACTCCGCATTGGCCACTAACCAGAGCTACAGACTCACGCAATACGAAAGCGGTGATGTTGGGTGCGCTGCCACCAGCGCGCAGCGCAGGTCAGCAGGCAGCGTGCCCGGCATGACCGCGCTGGTGGAGGTCACAGACACGCATCGAGCGCCGAAGGTTCGTCACTGCCTGCCGCATTCGCGGTAGCTGACCAAGCCCCTGCGCAGCACACTTATATGTCAAATCAGACGCTAGCCCCGTACTCATTGCGCAAGCAGCTATCACCATAATAGCAACGCTTCACGCTGCGGCACGTTGAAACGCCAGCACCTGGCCCGTCGTGCAGCTATCCAGGTAGTCCGCCCAGTGCTGCATCATCTTGGTCCGCTGCTTGAGGTAGGTCGCGTGGTTGTAGGCCGCGCTCACCTCGTTGCGTTCCTGGTGCGCCAGTTGCAATTCAATGTGGGCATGGTCAAAACCCATTTCATGCAGCAACGTGGAAGCCACGCCACGGAATCCGTGGCCGGTCATGCGCCCCTTGTAGCCCATGCGGTCCAGCGCACCCAAAATGGTGTTGTTGCTCATGGACTTTTCGTGGTCGCGCTCGCCCGGAAACAGCAGCGTGCCGCGCCCCGACACCAGTTGCAGCGTTTGCAGCACGTTCACCGCCTGGGTGGACAGCGGCACGATGTGCGGCGTTTTCATCTTCATGCGCGAAGCGGGAATGTCCCAGCGCCGCGCTTCCAAGTCAAACTCGGCCCAGCGTGCGCCGATCAGCTCCGACGTGCGAACAAAGGTCAGCGCCATCAACTTCATGGCCAAGCGCGTCACGGCAGCGCCCGCATAGCCTTCGATGTGCCGCAGCAACTCGGGCAGCTCCTTGGCGCTGATACGCGCGTAGTTGGCGGCCTTGCGGGACGCCAGCACATCACTGGGCTTGATGTCGCTGGCCGGGTTGCGTTGGGCAAGGCCATGGGCCACCGCGTACCGGAAAACCTGTCCAGAGGTCTGCAAAGCCCGTTTGGCAATATCCAAGGCCCCGCGCTTTGAAATCGTCTGCACCATTCCCACCAGCTCATGTGCCTGTATCTCCGACACCGGGCGCGCCCCAATGGCGGGGAACACATCAGCCTTGAGGCGACGCATCACATCATCCGCATGCCGCGCACTCTTGGCACCATGCCAGTGGTCCCACCACAGCAAGGCCACGGACTGGAAAGAGTTTTCAGCGGATGCCTGCTTCGTGATCTTGTCGGTAGCCCGTTGCGCCATAGGGTCCGTGCCGCTGGCCAATAACTTGCGCGCCGCGCCCATGCCATCACGCGCCTGGGCAAGGGAAACGTCCGGGTAAGCGCCCAGCGACATGACCTTCTCTTTGCCCAGAAACCGGTATTTCCAGCGCCACAGCTTCGAGCCAACGGGATTAACCAGCAAGTACAGGCCCTTGCCGTCGCTCAGTTTCACAGGCTTGTCGCCCGGCTTGGCCTTCTTGATGGCGGTATCAGTCAGCGACATAGGGCACTCCAAAGGTTGTTCTTTTGGCGATACCCCCACTTGAATACCCCCATGCCCCCAAAGATACCCCCAACGGGTGCAAGCTGGCAATACCGCCCCTTGGACGTTAAAAAACAAAAAAGCCCCGTAAACACTCGGTTTGCGGGGCTTCTGAGGGGCTATGTAGGACTACATAAAACCCATTTTTGGCGGAAACGGAGGGATTCGAACCCTCGATGAGGCTCTACACCCCATACTCCCTTAGCAGGGGAGCACCTTCGGCCACTCGGTCACGTTTCCTGAATTGGCTGGATTATCTCACGAGTCGGGCCGTATTTTAAGCAGGCGCCTGTTCAAGCTCAAATGCCTTGTGCAAGGCACGCACCGCCAGTTCCATGTACTTCTCGTCAATCACCACGGAGGTCTTGATCTCGGAGGTTGAAATCATCTGAATGTTGATGCCTTCTTCACTCAGGACGCGAAACATTTTGCTGGCCACACCCACGTGACTGCGCATGCCAATCCCGACGATCGACACTTTGCAGATTTTGGTGTCGCCCACCACCTCTTGGGCCCCCAGCTTGGGCAGCACTTTTTCTTTCAGCAAATCGACGGTCTTGGCATATTCGCCCCGGTTAACCGTGAAGCTGAAATCGGTCTTGCCATCTTTGCTGATGTTCTGAATGATCACATCGACATCAATATTGGCATCGGCCACGGCGCCCAGAATCTGATAGGCAATTCCAGGCTTGTCGGGCACGCCCAGGACGGAGATTTTGGCTTCATCGCGGCTGAACGCAATGCCGGAAACAATGGCTTGTTCCATGTGTTCGTCTTCCTCAAAAGTGATCAAGGTGCCGGAGGCGGCTTCCTCGTTGATATCAATATCCCACGGCGTAAAGCTGCTCAAAACACGCAGCTTGACTTTGTATTTGCCGGCAAATTCGACCGACCGGATCTGCAGCACTTTGGAGCCCATGGAGGCCATTTCCAGCATCTCCTCAAAACTCACGGTCTGCAGGCGGCGTGCCTCGGGAACCACACGTGGGTCGGTGGTATAGACACCATCGACGTCGGTGTAGATCAGGCATTCATCGGCCTTCATGGCGGCTGCCACGGCCACGGCAGAAGTATCCGAGCCACCACGCCCCAGTGTCGTGATGTTGCCCAGTTCGTCCAGACCTTGAAAGCCGGTGACGATGACCACGCGGCCAGCGTCGAGATCAGCGCGCACCTTGGTGTCTTCAATCGACTCGATACGTGCTTTGGTGTACGCACTGTTGGTGCGAATGGGCACTTGCCAGCCAGCGTAGCTCACTGACTCCAGCCCTTCGGCTTGCAGCGCAATGGCCAGCAAGGCGCTGGAGGCCTGCTCGCCAGTGGCGGCCAGCATGTCGAGCTCGCGGCTGTAGGACTCAGTTGCTTTCGCCGGCGCCAGTTCTTTCGCCAGCGCCAGCAAACGGTTGGTCTCGCCGCTCATGGCGCTTGGTACGACCACCATCTGATGGCCAGCGCGCGCCCATTTGGCGACGCGTTTGGCGACGTTGCGGATGCGCTCGGTTGAGCCCATCGACGTGCCGCCATATTTGTGAACGATCAATGCCATTGGTAAGATTTATTAGAGCAAAACCGCAGGATTGTACCAATGCAGCACAGCACCCCTGCGCTCGCAGAGGCCGGTGCCAACCTTGATCCTGATCTGGTGTCCACGCGTGGTGCAGACGGCAATCTGGTCCAGCAGCTCGGCCAACTGCGCCGTGCTGGGCACGGCTTGAAAAGCGGTGTTGAGCCAGTGGCGCAGCACATTGGCCTGGCGCGGGCGACTTAAGGCCTGCAGTTGCGTAATCGCCGGCGGATCACCAATGTGCGCCAGGTCCTGCGCCGCCACATCAAGCAACACGGCCTGCGCCTGCGCCGCATGAGCGGCGCTGCGGACAAAGGTGTCGCGAAATTGCGGGAATGTGGCGTCCAGCGCCGGCAACAGCCGCGCGCGGATGCGGTTGCGGGTGAACTGTTCATCGACATTGGTCGGGTCCTCAATCCAGGCCACGCCACGACCGACAAGCCAGCGCCGGATATCTGACGCTGCGACCCCCAGCAGCGGACGATGGTAAGTGAGTCCCGCGCGCCGCCAGCTCGCCGGCATGGCGCTCATTCCTGGCAAACCCGCACCCCGACTCAGGGCCAGTAACAGTGTCTCAACCTGATCGTCGGCATGCTGCGCAAGTGCTATACTTTTTATAGCCACTTGCGCATATTCCACGAGGGCTACAGCCTCAAAAGCCTTGTATCTGGCGCGGCGTGCGGCGTCCTCCGGGCTCTGGCCTGATGCGTGACGCGCATCCACGCGCTTGACCACCAGCGGCAGGCCCAGTCGCACACAAACAGCCTGGCAATGCCGCTCGAAGTCATCGCCTGCCGCCTGTACCCCATGGTGAATGTGGATGGCGTGGACCTGCCCCGGCCATTTTTCGGCACAGGCCAACAACAAAGCGGTGGAGTCGGCCCCGCCACTGAAAGCCACCGCCAGCGGCAAGGTCGGCGTGAAAGCGGCCATGGCGTCGGCCAACGTTGCAGTCAAACGGCCACCTGACTAAAAGCGATAGAAACGCGCCATCCGCTACTTCGCCGCTGCCTTGGTATCGATGAAGCGACCATAGCTTTGCAGGCGGTCGTAGCGACGGTCCAGCAGCTCCTTGACCTTGAGGTCGCTGACCTGGCGGTAGGCGTCGGTCAGGGCGCGCTTGAGGAAAGCCGCCATCTGCTTGTAATCGCGGTGCGCACCGCCCACCGGCTCATTAACGATCTTGTCAATCACACCCAGCGCCTTGAGCCGGTGCGCGGTAATGCCCAGCGCGTCCGCCGCTTCCTGCGCCTTCTCCGACGTCTTCCAGAGGATGGAGGCGCAGCCTTCGGGGCTGATGACCGAATAAATCGAATACTGCAGCATCAGCACCTGGTCGCCAATCGAAATCGCCAGGGCGCCGCCCGAGCCCCCCTCGCCGATGATGGTGGTGATGATGGGCACTTCGAGCTGCGCCATCTCGAAGATATTGCGGCCAATGGCCTCGGATTGACCCCGTTCTTCAGCATCGATGCCGGGGTAGGCGCCGGGCGTATCGACAAAGGTGAACAGGGGCAAGTTGAACTTTTCTGCGGTTTTCATGAGGCGCAGGGCTTTGCGATAACCCTCCGGCTTGCTCATGCCAAAGTTGCGCAGGCCGCGTTCTTTGGTGTCACGCCCTTTTTGCTGCCCCAGCACCATGCAGGGTGTGCCATTGAAACGCGCCAGGCCACCCACAATGCTCAGGTCGTCGGCAAAATGGCGGTCGCCGTGCAGCTCGACAAAATGGGTGAAGATGTCGTTGATGTAGTCCAGCGTGTAGGGTCGCTCGGGATGACGGGCAATTTTGGTGATTTGCCATGGGCTCAAGTCGCTGTAAATGTCTTTGGTGAGTTGCTGACTTTTCTTAGCCAGTTGGCCAATTTCAGTCGAAATGTCCACCGCCGACTCGGTCTGCACATAGCGCAGTTCTTCAATCTTGTTTTCGAGATCGGCAATCGGTTGCTCAAAATCGAGGAATGTTTTCTTGGCCACAAATGACTCCTATACGGTTGGGGACAGTGCTTGTTCTCTTGGCGTCACTGCGGTCTGTCCCCAAGTTCTCTAAGCAGTTGGGGACAGAGCTTGTTCGCTTCGCGTCACGGCGGTCTGTCCCACAAGGTCTCAATAGTCCACCGGCAGTGGATCCAGCGAGCGCCAAATATACCAAGTTGCAACACTGCAATACGGCGCCCAGGCGGCGGCTACTTCGCGGGCGTCACTGCGGCTGACCACGTCGCCTGAAAAATAGTTCTTGCTGATGCCATTGATCAGCCCCACGTCGTCAAGCGGCAACACATTGGGGCGCATCAGGTGAAAGATCAAGAACATCTCAGCCGTCCAACGGCCAATGCCACGAATGGCAATCAACTCGGCGATGATCGCCTCATCGTCCATGGTCTCCCAGGTCTCGACATGCACCGTGCCACTGTCAAAGTGCAGCGCCAGGTCCACCAGATATTCGACCTTGCGCACACTCAAGCCCGCGGCGCGCATGTCATCAACTTTGAGCTTGAGCACGTTGGCCGCTGTGATCTTCTTGGGCAGCAGCGCAAAACGATTCCATACGGTTTGAGCTGCCTTGACCGAAATCTGCTGACCCACCACGCTGCGCGCCAGCGTCACAAAAGCATCGCCCCGGGTTTGCAGGCAGGCGTCGCCAAACTGCGGAATGAGCCGCTTCATCACCCGGTCTTTTTTCATCAGGTGTTTACACGCGTCGCTCCAGTAGGCGGGAGCCGCGGCCACTGCCGCTGTAGTGCTGGTAGCTGACATTGCACTATCCACGGGGGCTAGAGGCCAAAATGACCATTATAAAAATCATGCCACCACTTCCCAGACGGTGCCTGCGGCTGAATCTTTCAAAACAATACCCCGTGCCAACAAGTCCTGGCGAATGCGATCAGCCTCGGCGAAGTTCTTGGCTGCCTTGGCCGCCGTGCGTTGCGCAATCAAGGCCGCAATGGACGCCGCGTCGAGCGTGGCGCCGGCCTGCAAAAAAACCTTCGGGTCGCCTTGCAGCAAGCCAAGGCAGGCGCCCAGCGCCTTCAGCAGACCCGCCAATTTGGGGTCGCGGGTTTTATTGACCTCGGTCGCCAGCTCAAACATCACCGCCACTGCCTCGGGGGTGCCGAAGTCTTCATCCATCGCCGCCTTGAAGCGCGCGGCAAAAGGCTGGCGCCAGTCAATCTCAAGCAGCGGTTCGGGCGCCACCAAATCAAGCGCGGTGTAGAGGCGCTTGAGCGAATTGCGCGCATCATCCAGATGCGCGTCGCTGTGGTTCAGGGCGCTGCGGTAGTGCGCGCGGATGATGAAAAAGCGCGTGGTCTCAGCGTCATAACGCGCCAAAATATCGCGGATGGTGAAAAAATTACCCAGACTTTTGGACATTTTTTCGTTGTCGCGCGTCACAAAGCCGTTGTGCATCCAGATGCTGGCCAGTGGTTTGCCGGTGGCACCCTCGCTTTGGGCAATTTCATTCTCGTGATGAGGAAACTGCAGATCAGCGCCGCCACCATGAATGTCAACCGTCTCGCCCAGCATCTGGCCACACATGGCCGAGCACTCGATGTGCCAGCCCGGGCGACCCTGGCCATAAACACTGTCCCATTTCGCATCCAGCGGCTCGTTCGGTTTGGCCGTTTTCCAGAGCACGAAATCAAGCGGATCATCCTTGCCGTCCGCCACCGCCACCCGTTCACCGGCGCGCAACTCATCGAGTGACTTGCCGCTGAGCTTGCCGTAACCGGGGAACTTGCGCACCGCGTAATTCACATCGCCATTGACCGCCTGATAGGCCAAGCCCTTTTGTTCAAGTCGTCCAATCAGGCTCAACATTTGCGGCACAAACTCGGTCGCACGGGGCTCATGCGTGGGTCGCTCAATACCCAAGGCATCGGCATCCTGATGCAATGCATCCACCATGCGCTCGGTCAGTGCCCGGATGGATTCGCCATTCTCCAAGGCACGTTTGATGATTTTGTCGTCAATATCGGTGACATTGCGCACATAGGTCACCCGCAAGCCGCTGACCTTGAGCCAGCGCTGCACCACGTCAAATGCGACCATGGCGCGTGCATGGCCCAAATGGCACAGGTCGTACACCGTCATGCCGCAGACGTACATACGCACGTGGCCAGGTTGCAGCGGAATCAAAGGTTCAATGGCACGCGACAGCGTGTTGTAAATGCGCAAACTCATGGGTGTTTCAAACAACGGCGTCAGGGTAGTCAACCGAACGGTGGCCTCGCAAAGACAGCAAATGGGGGGTAATTATGGGGCGCTGAAAAACAACCCCTAAGCTACAATTCTTTGCAGTATATAGCCCGGTCGGCTCGCCCGCCGCAATTGGCGGGCGTTCACCCTGCAGGAATCAAAAAACCCCATGACGCTCGCCCGCACTACCCTTTTCACCACCCTGCGCCTGCTGACGCTCGCACTCGCCTGTGCCACTTCAGTTGCCTACGCAGACGACTATGGTGATGTCAGCCAGTTGGTGCGTGCCGGCAAGCTGGACGAGGCCATGGTCAAGGCCGACAGCTACCTGGTTGGCAAGCCGGCCGACCCGCAGATGCGCTTTCTCAAAGGTGTCATCCAACGCAATCTGGGCAAGCAGGCAGAGGCCATTGCCACCTTCACCAAGCTCACTGAAGATTATCCCGAGCTGCCCGAGCCCTATAACAACCTGGCCGTGCTCTACGCGGGCCAAAGCCAGTTCGACAAAGCACGTGCCGCGCTTGAAATGGCCATCCGCACCAACCCCAGCTACGCCACGGCGCATGAAAATTTGGGCGACATTTACGCCCGGCTTGCCAGTCAGGCCTACAACAAGGCCTTGCAACTCGATGGTGCCAACGCAGCGGTGCCGCCCAAGCTGGCCCTGATTCGGGAGTTGTTCAGCCCCAACAACAAGGGGCAGCATCCCGCTACCACGGCGCTGGCCGCTGCCCCGGCAGTGCCTGTCGCCAAACCGTCAACGCCGGCGCCTGCAGCTCCGACTGCCGTTCCAGCCGTCGTAGCTCCGGCCACAACCCTCAGAGCTGCACCAGCAAAACCCGTCGCCAGCGACAGCGCAGCCCAAGAATCCAGGCAAGTCGAAGAGGCCGTGCAGGCCTGGGCCAAGGCCTGGTCGACCAAAGACATAACGGCTTACCTGGGCGCTTATGGCAAAGAGTTTGATCCGGCCGGCCAGCAGAGTCGCAAAGCCTGGGAAGAAGAACGCCGCAAGCGCATCGTCGGCAAGACCAGCATCAGTGTCAAGCTGGAGAAACTGAGCGTCACAGTCAATGGCGCCAAGGCGATCGCGAAATTCCGCCAGGACTACCGCGCGGGTGCGCTGGCGGTATCGAGCCGCAAAACGCTTGAATTGGTCAAAACCGGCAACCGATGGCTGATCGTCAAGGAAAGCACGGGAAACTGATGCGCGCGGTCGGATCACAGCGAACCTGGCTGACGACACCGCTGTTGTCATTGGTCGACTGACGCCCTTATGAAGCGGTATTTCCTGACCCTATTTGTGGCAGCCCTGGTCACTCTGGCCATGAGCACTGACGCGACCGCTCGCAAGAAGCCGGCGACCAAAGCCAAGCCTGTCGCGAGCGTTGGACACCAACAGGGGGCCAATGGCGACCTGGCTGAAGCACGCCTGATGGGCATTTACCAGCTCATGGCCAAAGCACAGGGCCGTGAAGCCTTGGCCCAGGCCGAGCAACTGGTCAAAGACCACCCTCACTTTCAGCTCGCGCAACTGGTCTACGGCGACCTGCTGGCCGCGCGCACACGACCCGTTCGAATGGTAGGCGACGTACCGGAGCCCATGCGCAAAGCCGCTGCACCGGTGCTCGATCAACTCCGCGATGAGTCGCAAATGCGCTTGAAGGCGCTTCGTGAACGCCCCCCTTCTGGCGCACTCCCGTCGCAATTTCTGGCCTTGTCAGCTCGCAACAAACACGCCATTGCCATAGATGCGTCCCGCTCACGCCTGTATCTGCTGGAAAATCGACCCACCGGACTGACACTGATTGCCGACTATTACGTCTCCATCGGGAAATCCGGGCTGTCAAAAAACGCCGAGGGTGACTTGCGAACGCCCATGGGGGTGTACTTCATCACCAGCAACCTGGACCCCAAGTCGCTGAAAGACTTTTACGGCTCAGGTGCCCTGCCCATCAATTACCCGAACGTGCTCGACAACCTGCGTGGCAAAACAGGCGGCGGTATCTGGCTGCACGGCACGCCGCCCGGCCAGTTTTCGCGCCCCCCCCTGGCCACCGACGGCTGTGTCGTTTTGGCCAACCCCGACTTGATGGCACTGATCCGGACCGTCGAAGTTCGCACCACGCCGGTCGTGATCTCGCAGAGTCTGAAATGGGTAACACCCAACACGGCTCGTTCCGAGAGCAAGCCCTTTGAAGAGGCATTGACGGCTTGGCAAAATGCCAAATCCAGCGGCAACATGAACCAAGTGCTCAGTTTCTACAGCCCCAGCTTCAACAGCAATGGCAAGTCACTGACAGAATGGACACCGGCACTGCGCAGCGAGTTAAACAAGGTGCAGGGACGCGCGATCCAGCTCAAGGATCTGTCCTTGCTGCGCTGGACCGATAGCGCCGACACCATGGTGGTCACTTTTGGCGAGGTCACGGATGGCACCCGTACGGGGCCGACCAAACGCCAATATTGGGTTCGCCAAGGCAGTGACTGGAAAATATTTTACGAAGGAGTTATTGGATGAAATATATACGTTTATGGGCTATAGCCCCCGCAGTTGCTGGACTTTTAGCTATATTTTCAATAGCATCAGAGGCATCGGCGCAGGCACCAGCCCAGGTCAAGTTTGCCACCACGGCAGGCGACTTTGTGGTCGAGGTTTACCCCGACAAAGCACCCAAAACAGTCGACAACTTTTTACAGTACGTCAAAGACAAACATTACGACGGCACGATCTTCCACCGCGTGATTCCCAACTTCATGATCCAGGGCGGTGGCTTTGATGCCCAGTACGTGCAGAAAAAAACTCGCGCTCCCGTGCCTCATGAAGGCCGCGAAGCACTGGCCAAGGGCGGCCAAAGAAATGTGGTCGGCACCTTGGCCATGGCCCGTACCAATGACCCGCAATCGGCGACGGCACAGTTCTTCATCAACGTCAAAGACAATGCATTTCTGGACCCCACGGCGGATCAATATGGCTACACCGTGTTTGGCAAGGTCACCAGCGGCATGGATGTGATCCAGAAAATCAAGGCCGTGCCCACCGGCCCGGCCGGCCCTTTTGGCTCCGATGTTCCCAAAACCCCAATTCTTATCAACTCTGCAACCCTGGTGAAGTAAATCATGAGCAACCCACAAGTCGAACTCCACATCGCCAATTACGGCGTCATCACCCTTGAACTCGATCAGGACAAAGCACCCAAAACAGTGGCGAATTTTTTGAGCTACGTGAAAAAAGGTCACTACGACAACACCATTTTTCACCGTGTCATTCCCGGCTTCATGGTGCAAGGCGGCGGCATGGAACCCGGCATGAAAGAAAAGAAGGGCGACCAACCCATCGTCAACGAAGCTGACAACGGCTTGAAGAACCTCAACTACACGGTCGCCATGGCCCGCACCGGTGACCCCCACTCAGCCACCGCGCAGTTTTTCATCAACGTGGCCGACAACGGCTTCCTGAACCACACCGCCATTTCAGCCCAGGGCTGGGGCTACGCCGTGTTTGGCAAGGTCGTGTCGGGCACTGACGTGGTTGACAAAATCAAGACGGTCAAGACCGCCCGCAAAGGCTACCATGATGACGTACCGGTGGACGACGTGGTGATCGAAAAGGCCGTGGCACTCTGACATGAGCGCATCCCGGCCCAGGAACACGACGCCAACCGTGGCGCCATCCTGGCCGGTACTGCAAGCGCCCGCGCACTGGCGGCAACTTGATTTCATCTCTGACTTGCACCTGCAGGACAGTGACCTCGCCACCTTCAGCGCCTGGCAACACTTTATGCAGACGACGCGGGCCGACGCCGTGTTTATCCTGGGTGATCTGTTTGAAGTGTGGGTCGGTGACGATGTGTTGGCAACGCCCGGCTTTGAAACCCGCTGTGCTCAGGTTCTGCAAGCTGCCTCGCATCGGCTGACCATTTTTTTGATGCGCGGCAACCGCGATTTTCTGCTGGGCGACGCCTTTGCCCAGGTTGGCGGCCTGACCCTGCTGGACGACCCCTGCGTACTGGACTTTGCCGGACAACGCTGGCTGCTTTCGCATGGCGATGCTTTGTGCCTGGAAGACACCGACTACCAGCAGTTTCGCTCGCAGGTGCGCAGCGCGGCCTGGCAACAAGACTTTTTGAGCCTGGCTCTGACGCAGCGCCAGCAGTTGGCGCATGACATGCGGATGCAAAGCGAAGCACGCAAGCGCAGCGGTGCGACGTATGCCGACCTTGACGAGCCAATGACCTGCAGCTGGTTGCACATGGCCCAGGCCAGCACGCTGATTCATGGCCACACCCACAAGCCTGCTGACCACCAGATGACCGATGGCCTGCGCCGCATCGTCCTGAGCGATTGGGACGCCACCGCTACGCCAGCGCGTGCTGAAGTGTTGCGCCTGAGCGCGGCTGTTGCGGGTCAAGCCGAGGGCAGCACCGTGCAACGCCTGCAGGCCACTCGGGCAGAGTGAAGCCAAAAAGACAAAGGGGTTAGCAAGCGATAAAGCTGCTAACCCCCGTATTTATTGGTCGGTGTGAAAGGATTCGAACCTTCGACCCCTTGCACCCCATGCAAGTGCGCTACCAGGCTGCGCCACACACCGTCTAAGGGCGAAATTATAACCGCTAGCCAAGCGCAACTTCAGCGCGCCGGCGAGAGGAGTTCACGAATCTCAAATAACTCCCTGCGCACGAGCAGCAACGGGTCCAAAGCGCCGTCGGACGCCGGGTCCAGCTGGGTGTCTTCAAAGTCGTTCAATTCGGAATCGTTGAGCTCAATCACCTCGATGCCATCCAGCGACATTTCACCATTGCACTTTTTGTCACGCTCGGTCTGCAGGATTTCCTGCATTTTTTGGCGCGCCCCGCTGATGGTGAAACCCTGGTCATAGAGCAAATCGCGGATCCGCCGAATCATCAGCACCTCGTGGTGCTGATAGTAGCGACGGTTGCCGCGCCGTTTCATGGGCCGCAGTTGCGTGAACTCTTGCTCCCAATAACGCAGCACATGCGGTTTGACGCCACACAAATCGCCCACCTCACCAATGGTGAAATAGCGTTTGGCAGGTATGGAAGGGAGGGAGTTCTCCATTTAAATCAATGCGGCCGGAGAAGAATTTTGCAGGTTACCCCAAGTCACCACCGTGTGTAAAGCAGCAAATCAGCTCCAGACACCAAATAACCACAACCCGACCCTATGGCGCCAAAGGCACCAGCTCTTGATCCTGAATTTGCTCTTTGAGTTTATAACCCGCATGAAACGTCACCACCCGGCGCGCCTGAATGGGAATGGTCTCACCGGTGCGCGGATTTCTCCCTGGGCGTGGCGCCTTGGTGCGAATCTGAAAATTTCCAAAACCTGAAATCTTGACGTCCTCACCCTTTAGCAGGCTGTCAGCCACCAGGTCAAAGAACGCGTCCACCATGTCTTTGGATTCGCGCTTGTTCAAGCCGATTTTCTCAAACAGCAGCTCAGCCAGTTGCGCTTTAGTCAGTGCTGGCATCTCCAGGCTTTCAACCGATAGGTCCATGGGGTACTCGCTTTTTGTTCGGGTTGAGGGTGAAGGGTCAGGTTCGCTGACGCGCACCCAATTTGCTCAGGAGTGAAGCAAGCACCGCTTGCGTCGCATTGTCAATTTGTTCTTCGGTCAGCGTGGCATCGTCGCTGTTGAGCGTTAAACGTATCGCATAGCTTTTTTCCGAGCCGGGCGCGTCCAGATCCTTGGCACTCTTGGGTCGATAGATATCAAACAAAACAGCGTTGCGCAGCAGTCCCGCCGTGGGCGCGGACCAAATGGCGTCCATCAGGTCAGCATGTGATGAAAGCTTTTCACTCACCATCACGGCAATGTCACGGTCCACCGCTTGATGCTTGGCCACGCCTTTGAATACGGACACCTCGCGCTGCAGCAAGGCGTCAAGATCGAGTTCAAACATGAGCGGCGCTTGCGCCAGATCGTAGGCCTGCCGCCATTTGGGATGCAACTCTCCGACGAAGCCAATCGCCACACCGTCGAGCATGACGCGGGCGCAACGCCCTGGGTGCATGGCGGGATGCTGCGCAGACTCAAAGACAGGACGGCGTGGCGCCAGCAAAATCTCCACATCACCCTTGATGTCAAAGAAATCGACCGGCCGCTCCTTGTGCCCCCACTGGAGTGCGTCGGCACTGCCACACACCAGACCTGCCACGCGCATGGGCTGATCAAAACCTTCTACCGTGGCATCGGTGTTTTTGACGGCAGCATCGCGCAAGAAAACGCGGCCGAGCTCAAAGACGCGCACCCGCTGCGCCTTGCGGTCCAGGTTGAACTTCAGAACCTGCAACAGCGAGCCCAGGAGCGACGAGCGCATGACGCTCATCTGGCTGGCGATCGGGTTCAGCAGCTTGATCGGATTCGGGTTGGCGCAAAGCTCATGCTCCCAGCGCTCTTCAACAAAGCTGAAGTTGATGGTTTCCTGATAACCCAGCGCGGCGATGCTGCGGCGCAGGGCAAACGGACTGCGCTGCGTTTCACGGCGAACCTTGGCGGTGATCGGTGCCAGGGGCGGTGTCTGAGGCAGGTTGTTGTAGCCCACCATGCGGGCCACCTCTTCAATCAGGTCTTCCTCAATTTGCAGGTCAAAGCGGTACGACGGCGGCGCCACGGTGATGATGCCATCGCTCTGTGAGATCGCCAATCCGAGACGCGTCAGCGCGTCAGCGCATTGCGACTGCGTGAGCGCCATGCCAATGACTTTGCTGGCCCGTGCCACGCGCAGGCTGACGGTTGGCGCAACCGGCAGATTCACCTGCTGGTCGTCCATGGGGCCACACGTGGTGTCGGCCGTGCCACAGATGTCAATGACCAACTGCGTGATGCGCTCGATGTGCTCCACGGTCTGACTCGGGTCGACACCGCGCTCAAAGCGGTGACCGGCGTCGGTGGAGAAGTTGAAGCGGCGGGAACGCCCGGCGATGGCTTTCGGCCACCAAAAAGCGGCTTCAACATAGATATTTTGCGTATCGTCAGACACCGCAGTCGCGTCACCGCCCATGATGCCCGCGAGTGACTCTACATGGGCTTCATCGGCAATCACGCCAACCTGATCGTCCACCGTGACCGTGTTGCCATTGAGCAGTTTGAGTTGTTCACCGGGCTTGCCCCAGCGCACATCGAGGCCACCGTGGATTTTGTCCAGATCAAAAATATGCGACGGGCGCCCCAGCTCGAACATCACGTAGTTGGAGATATCCACCAAGGCCGTGACACTGCGCTGGCCGCACCGCGCCAACCGCTCCACCATCCAGTCGGGCGTGCTGGCCCGGGGATTGACGTGGCGCACGATGCGGCCGGAGAAACGCCCGCACAGATCGGGTGCGCTGACCTTCACTGGCAATCTGTCTGCTCCGCTGACTTTGACAACCGGAAAGCTGGGCGCTTTCAGAGCAGCGCCAGTTAAAGCCGCCACTTCACGCGCCACGCCGTACACACTCAGGCAATGCGCCAGATTGGGCGTGAGTTTGAGCGTAAACAGGGTGTCGTCCAGGTTCAAATGCTCGCGAATGTCTTGCCCCAGCGGGGCATCGCTGCGAAGCTCCAGCAAACCGCCATGGTCGTTTGACAGTTTGAGTTCCCGGGCTGAACAGAGCATGCCGTAGCTTTCAACGCCGCGCAACTTGCCCACCTTGATCAGAAAAGGTTTGCCATCTTCACCGGGGGGTAACTCCGCACCCACCAAGGCGCACGGCACCTTGATGCCGACCCGGGCATTCGGGGCGCCACAAACGATGGTGAGCAGTTCAGCCTGCCCCACATCCACCTGGCAGACGTGCAGCCGATCGGCATTGGGATGCTGCGCTGCTTCTTTGATCTCACCCACCACGATCCTGGTGAACGGCGGGGCAACGGGCTTGAGTTCTTCGACCTCAAGACCGGCCATGGTGAGTGTTTGCGCGAGTTGTTCAGTGGACAGTGGCGGGTTGCAGAATTCGCGCAACCAGGATTCAGGAAATTGCATGATGACTCTTTGATCAGTTTCTTATTATTGGAATTGCGACAGAAAGCGGACATCACCGTCAAAAAACAAGCGCAGGTCATTCACACCATAACGCAGCATGGCGAGTCGGTCCGGCCCCATGCCGAAGGCAAAACCAATGTATTTTTCGGGCTCCAGGCCCATGTTGCGAATCACATTGGGATGCACCTGGCCCGAACCGGCTACTTCCAGCCAGCGACCCGCCAGCGGTCCGCTTTGGAACTGGATGTCGATCTCGGCACTCGGCTCGGTGAACGGGAAAAAACTGGGACGAAAGCGCAGCACCAGGTCATCTGACTCAAAGAAAGTGCGACAAAAATCGGTAAAGACAAATTTGAGGTCTTTGAAACTGACGTTCTCACCGACCCACAGGCCTTCGCACTGGTGGAACATGGGCGAATGCGTGGCGTCGCTGTCGACGCGGTAGGTGCGCCCGGGCGCAATCACCCGAATCTCGGGCATATCGCCTGAAAAAAGCCCTTCCACTTGCCCGACGCCCACTGCCGCACGGTGCCGTTTGACATGCTGCACCGCATAGCGGATCTGCATCGGGCTGGAATGCGTGCGCAACAGGTTGGGGGCAGTGGCGGTACCGCCCTCGACATAAAAGGTGTCATGCATGGAACGCGCCGGGTGGTCCTCGGGCGTATTCAGGGCGGTGAAGTTGAACCAGTCCGACTCAATTTCGGGACCTTGTGCGACATCAAATCCCATTGAGCCAAAGATGGCCTCGATGCGCTCCAGGGTGAGCGACACCGGGTGCAGACTGCCCTGCCCGCGCTGGCGGCCCGGCAGGGTCACATCCAGCGCCTCAGCCTGGAGCTGTGCCTGCAATTCAGCGTCCGCCAGTGCCTGGCGGCGATTATTCAATGCCACTTCAATGGCCTGCTTGGCAAGGTTGATGGCGGCACCGCGGGTCTTCTTCTCGTCCACAGCCAACGCGGCCATGCCCTTCATCAGCTCGGTGATGCGGCCCGACTTTCCAAGAAACAACGCTTTGGCGTTTTCCAGGTCTGCCGGGGTGCGGGCTTGCTCAAAGGCGGCTTTGGCACTGTCAACGACGCTGTTCAACTCGTTCATAAATTCTCTTGAACTCTCTTGAATTCTCTTGCAGTTCCGACATCACTTGCGTGCAAGTCAGTCTTCTCTGAAACTTCGTTTTCATTGAAAAAGGGCTAGTGCCTTTTAAAGCTCTAGCCCTTGTCTTTATTGCATAGTATGCTATTAATAAAATAGCATACCAGCGTGAACTCAAGCTGCCAGCTTGGCCTTGACTTGATCCACGATGCTGGCAAATGCAGCCATGTCATGCACAGCGATATCGCTCAAGACCTTGCGGTCAATCTCGATATTGGCCTTCTTCAGTCCGTTGGCGAATTGACTGTAGGTCATGCCGCACTGACGTGCAGCGGCATTGATACGGGCAATCCACAACTGACGGAAGACGCGCTTTTTGGTACGGCGATCGCGGTAGGCATATTGCCCGGCCTTCATCACCGCTTCTTTGGCAACGCGATAAACATTACCGCGGCGACCGCGGAAACCTTTGGCAAGGGCTAAAACTTTTTTGTGGCGGGCGCGAGCCGTTACACCACGTTTGACGCGAGGCATGTGAGTACTCCTTGTTCGTCGTTAATTAAATGCCACGGCCGGGCAACATCTGTGACATGCGACCCATATCGGTCTCATGAACAGCGGTCGATCCGCGCAATTGGCGTTTATTTTTGGTGGTCTTCTTGGTCAGGATGTGACGTTTGAAGGCTTGGCCGCGTTTGACGGTGCCACCTGGACGGACGCGGAAGCGTTTCTTCGCCGCGCTCTTGGTCTTCATTTTGGGCATGTTCATGCTCCTTTTCATTGTGCTCGTGAGGCGTCTGCAAACTATTTGCAGTCTTGTTGGCCCCGAGCCACTTTTGAGTGGTGAGTGTTACTTCACCACTATCCAGCAACGCTATTTAGAGCGTCACTGTCGCAGCGGGTATTAACCCACCACATTTGCTACGCACCAGTTCAGCAAACAGTGCGCAAAATTCTTCAAGCCGCCGTGTCTGCCACCGGCTTCGTGGCAATCTTCTTCTTGCCCGGCGCGATCATCATGATCATCTGGCGCCCTTCGAGCTTGGGAAACTGCTCAATCAAAATCAAATCACCCAACTCCGTGCGAATGCGGTTCAACAAGGCCATGCCAAGATCCTGGTGCGTAATCTCGCGACCCCGGAACCGCAGCGTGATCTTGCACTTGTCGCCTTCAGCCAAAAAGCGCTTGATGTTGCGCATCTTGATGTTGTAGTCGCCCTCGTCAGTGCCCGGACGGAACTTGATTTCTTTGATTTCAATGACCGTCTGCTTGGCCTTCGCTTCCGCCGCCTTCTTCTGTTCCTGGTATTTGAACTTGCCGTAATCCATCAAACGACAGACCGGCGGAACCGCCGTGGCGGAGATTTCAACCAGATCAACATCGAGATCACCCGCCATCCGCAGCGCCTCCATCAGGCTGACCACACCGAGCGGCTCGTTCTCAACTCCCGAGAGTCGGACTTCCGGGGCCATGATTTCCCGGTTCAGGCGATGTTTGCGTTCTTCGCGGTGACGGCGGTCACGATATTCAGTAGCGATGGCTTAATCCTTCACAATTTTTGCTACGATAAACGTAGCTCAAACCGTCTAGCGCACGCGGGCAAACTGTCATTTCGCTTCAATTGAGCTCAACCAACAGACTTGTGAGTGATGTCACTGGATATTTTTTGCACGAATGCATCGAGGGACATCACACCGAGGTCTAAACCACCTCGGGCGCGCACTGCAACGGTACCTGCTGCTTTCTCTTTGTCACCAACGACCAAGATATAGGGCAGCTTTTGCATTGAATGCTCGCGTATTTTAAACGTAATTTTTTCATTCCGCAGATCAGCGACCGCCCTAAGCCTTTGATCTGGCAATGCATTTTTTAATTTTTCAACAATTTCGCGACAATATTCAGCCTGCGCGTCGGTGATATTGAGCACGGCAACCTGCACCGGAGCCAGCCAGGTTGGCAAAGCGCCGGCACTTTCCTCGATCAAAATTCCGATGAAACGTTCCAGACTACCGACGATGGCACGATGTAGCATCACCGGCCGGTGACGGGCACCGTCCTCGCCTACATATTCGGCATCCAGCCGCTCAGGCATTGAAAAGTCCACTTGAATAGTGCCACATTGCCAATGGCGTCCAATCGCATCCTTGAGCGTGTATTCAATCTTGGGCCCATAAAACGCGCCCTCCCCCGGAGAAATCTCAAACTCGCGACCAGACGCACGCAGGCTTTCAATCAAGGCAGCTTCGGCTTTGTCCCATACGTCATCGGAGCCAATGCGTTGCTCCGGACGAGTGGCAACCTTGTAGATGATGTTCTCGAAACCAAAATCGGCATAGACTTTTTGCAGCAGCGCCGTGTAATCGACACACTCCTGCAAGATCTGGTCTTCGGTGCAAAAGATGTGACCGTCATCCTGCGTGAAGCCGCGCACCCGCATGATGCCGTGCAAGCCGCCCGAAGGTTCATTGCGATGGCACTGGCCGAACTCGCCATAGCGCAGCGGCAGATCGCGATAGCTCTTGATGCCCTGTTTGAAGATCAGGATGTGGCCGGGACAGTTCATCGGCTTGAGGGCGTATTCGCGCTTCTCCGACTCGGTCGTGAACATGTTCTCCCGGTATTTGTCCCAGTGGCCGGTCTTCTCCCACAAAGACTTGTCGAGGATCTGTGGCCCTTTGACCTCCTGGTAACCGTTGTCGCGGTACACCTGGCGCATGTATTGCTCCACGCCCTGCCACAAGGTCCAGCCCTTGGGGTGCCAGAACACCAGACCCGGCGCATGGTCATCAATGTGAAACAGATCAAGTTCGCGCCCGAGTTTGCGGTGATCGCGCTTCTCGGCTTCTTCGAGCATCGTCAAGTGCTGCTGCAATTCATCCTTCGTGGCCCACGCCGTGCCGTAGATGCGCTGCAGCATTTCGTTGCGATGGTCCCCGCGCCAGTAGGCGCCGGCCAGCTTCATCAGTTTGAAGAACTTCAGTTTGCCAGTGCTGGGCACATGCGGGCCACGGCACAAATCTTCGAACTTGCCTTCGCGGTAAAGCGACACGTCTTCGCCCGCCGGAATGCTGGCGATGATTTCCGCCTTGTAGTTCTCACCCAAGCCTTTGAAGTAGGCCACTGCCTCGTCGCGCGGCAGCACGCGGCGGGTGACGGGCTCGTCTTTGGCGGCCAGCGCAGCCATCTTCTGCTCGATCGCGAGCAAGTCCTCTGGCGTAAACGGGCGCTTGTAGGAAAAATCGTAGAAAAAGCCGTTTTCAATCACCGGGCCGATCGTGACTTGCGCATCCGGGAACAATTCTTTGACCGCGTAAGCCAACAAATGCGCGGTCGAATGGCGGATGACCTCCAGCCCCTCGGCGTCTTTGGCCGTGACGATGGCCACCGCGCTGTTCGCTTCGATCAGATAACTGGTGTCCACTACCTTGCCGTCAACTTTACCCGCCAAGGCTGCCTTGGCCAACCCAGACCCAATGGAGGCGGCCACCTCGGCCACTGTCACCGGAGCGGGATAGTCGCGTTGGGAACCGTCAGGAAGTGTGATTTGAATCATGATGAAAACCAGAAAGATGTAGGGCAAAAAAAAGCGCGGAACCGGCCGCGCTCTACTATGATTTTTGTAACTGCCAGCGCACAAGGCGCGCGGACTAGCGGCTTGCAGGCTGTATGAACTTTGCCGGTGTAGTTCGCGGTGTCATAACCAGACTGCCTTTCTCGCTCTTTTTGCAGGAATGAAGTGGCAAGTTTAACAAAAAAGGCCTGTGCCACCCATCACTGGATGACACAGGCCCATTTTCCTGGACCCGCAATGCGGCTTAATGGAACTGTTCTTCTTCAGTGGAACCGGTCAGCGCGGTCACATTGGACTTGCCGCCCTGAATCACGGTGGTGACTTCGTCAAAGTAACCGGTGCCCACTTCTTGCTGGTGTGACACAAAGGTGTAACCCCGAGCGCGTGCAGCGAACTCGGGCTCCTGGACCTTCTCGATATAAGCCGTCATGCCACGTTTGACGTAATCCTGCGCCAGGTCAAACATGTTGAACCACATCGAGTGAATGCCGGCCAAGGTGATGAACTGGTACTTGTAGCCCATGGCGCCGAGTTCTTTCTGGAACTTGGCAATGGTGGCGTCGTCGAGGTTTTTCTTCCAGTTGAACGACGGCGAGCAGTTGTAAGCCAGCAATTTGCCCGGATGTTTGGCGCGCACGGCCTGTGCAAATTTGCGGGCAAATTCGAGGTCAGGCGTGCCGGTTTCGCACCAGACCAGGTCGGCGTAGTCAGCGTAGGCCACGGCGCGGCTGATGGCTTGGTCCAGGCCTTTGCGGGATTTGTAGAAACCTTCGGCGGTGCGCTCACCGGTGAGGAAAGGTTTGTCGTTTTCGTCGTAATCACTGGTCAGCAGGTCAGCAGCCTCGGCATCGGTGCGGGCGATCACCAGCGTCGGCACGCCGCAGACGTCAGCTGCCATGCGGGCTGCAATCAGCTTTTGAATCGCTTCATTGGTGGGCACAAGCACCTTGCCGCCCATGTGGCCACATTTCTTGGCCGATGCCAGTTGATCTTCCCAATGCACGCCCGCAGCGCCGGACCTGATCATGTTCTTCATCAATTCAAAACCATTGAGCACACCGCCAAAACCGGCTTCGGCGTCGGCCACGATGGGTGCAAAGTTGTCGACATAGCCGGTGTCACCGGCGTCAATGCCGCGCGAGTGCTGGATCTCGTCGGCGCGGCGGAACGCATTGTTGATGCGTTCGACCATGGTGGGCACCGAGTCAACCGCGTACAAGGATTGATCCGGGTACATCGACATAGACGTATTGCCGTCAGCGGCGACTTGCCAGCCCGACAGGTAAATCGCCTTCACGCCGGCCTTGACCTGCTGCATGGCTTGACCACCGGTCAAGGCGCCCAGGCAATTGACATAGTCTTCGGTGTGCAACAAGTTCCAGAGCTTTTCGGCACCGCGGCGCGCCAGGGTGTACTCAATCTGGAACGAACCGCGCAAGCGCACCACATCGGCGGCGCTGTAGCCGCGCTTGATACCCTTCCAGCGCGGGTTGGTGGCCCAGTCTTTTTCCAGTGCGGCGACTTGTTGTTCGCGGCTCAATTGCTCGTTGATGGTGTGTGGCATGAGATCACTCCTTAAGTTGAAAAAAACGTTGGCATTGGCGCTTTGCAGCTCCGTTGCCTCAAGAGTAATTTTAGGTCTTGTATAAGACTAAAAATAGATCTTATGTCTTATAGAAGACATTTTTTAAATCAAACAAAATCAATGACTTGCAACCATTAATCCGCAATGTGGAAATTAATTTTTCACAACGAGAAAAATTTTTGCAATGCGCTTAATGAGTTTTTTACATTCCGGAATCACTTTTCCGCAATGTGAAAAAATTGAAAGGCAGCCACGCTGCCCGAATGCCAGGCCGCGCCCACCCAACGCCGCGGCATCAATGACGCGGGCTGCCGCGCATCAGCTGTCGATCGAGTTCAGAAAAACCGGGGAAACCGCCAAGGGATCAAACCGGCAGGGCCACTTTCTGATCGACGCTGAACTGGTAGTCTTTGAAAATGTGCTCGGCACTCAAAGTCTGGTAACTGCCATCGGCCAGGCGCCGGGTTGTGTCCTTGAGACGGTAGGTGTAGTGGCCGCAAGTCCAGAGCTTGAAGTTGCGCATGTGGGTGCACAGGCAGGTTTTGTCCATGACCGAGATGGTTTTGGAATCCGGGTGCAAGGCCACTTCCCGGTTGTAGGCGGTGATGTAGGCACAGTTGCCGTTGCCATCCAGCAAATAACCGTAAGCCTCACAATTGGGACGGATGCCAGCGCCAATGGCCGGCGAGCCTTTGAGCATGCGCATCGGGTAGCCGGTCGGCGAGATCGTGTTGACCACAATGTCAGCCTCGCTGGCTCTGAAGTAATCCTGCTTGACCTCGGCGGGCAAACCACACTCATTGGCCACGGTAAACCGGGTCGCCACCTGCACGGCGGCCACACCCTGCTCCAGGAACGACACCGCGTCGCTGCCGGTAAAGATGCCTCCGGCTGCAATCACCGGAATATCAAGGTGCTCGGTTTTCATGAACTGCACCACTTCAGCCACGATCGTGGCCAGATCGTATTGCGCCCAGTCCATGCCAAAACCCAAATGGCCCCCGGCCAGCGGGCCTTCCACAATCACATAATCGGGCTTGCGCTCCAACCTGGCGTTCTTGCGCAAAAACAACTGCAGGGCGCGCACCGAGGACACGATGATGCCCAGCTTGGCATCGCGAAAGCGGGGATGGTCTGCAATAAGCCCAAACGAGCCCAGGTGCAAACCGGCGCTCAAGGTAATGCCATCAATGCCGGCATCCAACGCGGACGCCATGCGCACCTGCAAGGTCTCGCGCGGCCCGTTCATGGTCAGCTTTTCCATGCAGTTGACAAAAATCAGGCCCTCGCTCCCCTTGGCCTGCATGGTGGCTTCAACGTGGCGCCGGGTGGCCTCGGCCAGCACACCCAGATCGAACTTGATGATGGACTTGTCGGAGTTGTCGATGTTGGCCTTGTAGAAACGGGTCTTGTCTTTGACGAAACTGGTGTCAAAGCGACGATCCGACACGTCGGGCACCATAGCATCAGAGATATGGCCGATGCCGCCAAGCCGGGCGGTTTCCAGGGCCAGTTCGGCGGTTGAAATATCAACACCCATGCCACCGACGATGATCGGGACAAACTCTTTTTTTCCGAACTTCAGGCGGAAATCATCAACACGTTTCATGAGAATCCTCGGGGGGACTCCAACATCTCGGGTACCCGTCCTGGACGCGGACCCCCCAAGGGGTTCGGAGAAGCTGAAAGTCGCAAGACAATATAGTCCTGTAAGCGCGGAATTCTACCCGCCCGCCCCCTCAAATCTGCCGGATTGATAATTCCCCTTGCCGACTCAAGTTCTTCGCCGAGGCCATCCGGCCCGGCGTTCGGGCGATCTCGGGCCCACGCAGCGCGTGACGCGTTGACCCGCAGACGCTCACGTAAGATGGACGCCCAAAGCCTCCTATTCAAATAGCCACAGTTCACAAGGCATTGACCCCCATGGCCACTTCATCCAGCAAGCCCCTGCGCCCGCTCAAGGGCGTGCGCATTCTCAGTCTCGCACTCAACCTGCCAGGCCCGGCTGCCCTGATGCGCTGCCAGCAAATGGGCGCGAGCTGCGCCAAACTCGAACCGCCAGCACCCTTTGGCGCGCCGCCCGGCGCGTCGGGCGATCCCATGGGTTTGTACAACCGGATGGCCTATGACGTGCTGCACCAGGGTGTTCGCATCAAGGTCGCCGACCTCAAGACGGAACAAGGTCAAAAAGCCTTGCACCGGGAATTGGCCAAAACCGATGTGTTGCTGACTTCTTTTCGACCATCGGCACTGACCAAGCTAGGGCTGAACTGGAAAACGCTGCACAAGCGTTACCCGGCCCTGTCACAGGTGGCGATTGTCGGAGCTCCCGGCGCGCGCGCCGAAGAACCGGGGCACGATCTCACCTACCTGGCAGAAAACGATCTCATCAGTGGTCTGGACTTGCCGCCGACCCTGTACGCCGACATGGGCGGCTCGCTGATGGCGTCAGAAGCAGTGCTCACAACGGTGCTGATGCAGCAGAAAAATGGCAAAGGCTTGTTGCTTGAAGTCGCGCTGTCAGACGCCGCGGGCTATCTGGCCTTGCCGCGCAACTGGGGCCTGACCCAGCCTGGCGCGGCCGTCGGCGGGGGTCACGCCGGCTACCGCGTCTACCCCTGCAAGGACGGCCGGGTGGCGGTGGCGGCACTGGAGCCGCACTTTGCCAAAGCCCTGTGCGCCGCAGCCGGGGTTCCCTATGCCAATATCCTGACCCTGTTGTCACCTGACACGCATCAGGCCATTGCCAGCTACCTGCTCGGCATGACCCGCCAGGCCCTGGATGCGCTGGCCAGAGAAAAAGACATTCCCCTGCATACGCTATTAAATTAATAGCTATTAAGCAAGGAAATACGGGGGCTAGAGGCCGTTTTTATATAAATTTCCGCAACAGCACCGTGGCGCGCGCTTCCATGGCCTGACCCAGCCCCACCGGGCCCATTTTTTCTGCCGTCTTGGCTTTGACATTGACTTGATCGACCTCAAGCGCCAGCGCCAGCGCAATTTGCGCTCGCATGGCGGCCATATAGGGCATCAACTTGGGCGCCTGCGCGATCACCGTGCTGTCGACATTGCCGATCTCAAAACCCTTGGCGCGCACGCGCCGCGCGGCCTCCGTCAGCAAAACCAACGAATCGGCGCCCTTGAAGCGCGCATCGGTGTCCGGAAAATGCGTGCCGATGTCCCCCAGCGCGGCGGCGCCCAGCAGGGCATCGGTGATGGCGTGCAACAGCACGTCCGCGTCCGAGTGGCCGAGCAGCCCGAGGTGATAGGGAATCTCGACGCCCCCCAACAGGAGCTTGCGCCCCGCAACCAGGGCATGGATGTCCCAGCCTTCTCCGATTCTGAAATTCATGTCACTGGCCCTTTTAAATTCGCTTGCCGACTGTTGCGGCGCAGAATCGCCCGATGAGCGCGTCATCAACACCGCTTCGGCCAGGCAGAAGTCTTGCGGGTAAGTCACCTTGAAATTCTGGGCGCTACCGGGCACCAGCTTCGGGCTCAGGCCCATGGCTTCCATGGCGCTGGACTCGTCGGTGACGGTGGTGCCTGCCACCTGCAACGCGTCCAGCAGACTGCCCAGGCGAAACATCTGGGGGGTTTGCGCCAGCCACTTGTCGGCACGCTCCAGGGTGGCGGCCACCCGGCCAAGGGATTCACGTTTGAGGGTGTCAGGCAAAGGCAGTGCCAGCAGGCCGCCCACGTCATCTTGCCAACAGGCATCGATCAACTGATCGATCTGGTCCGGACGAATCAGACAGCGTGCGGCGTCGTGCACCAGCACCCAGTCGTGCCGGGCAGCACCTTGCCCCAGCAGAAAATTCAAGCCATTCAATACGCTTGCAGCCCTCGTGGAACCTCCACAAGCAGCTACTAAAAAGCGAGCATCAGTCAAGGTTTGCGAAGCAAAAAATGCATCGTCTGGCGCCACCACCACCAGTGTGCGGGCAATACGCGGCACCGCCGCAAAAGCCGCCAGGGTGTGCAGCACCATCGGCTTGCCGGCCAGCAGCTGGTACTGCTTGGGGCCTGTCGCCCCGGCCCGCGAGCCGGTGCCCGCGCAGGGAATCAAGGCCCAACAGCGCGGAGTCGTGTCGGATTGGGGGATAAGTGCGGGGGTGTCTGCCATGGTGTGGTCCGCATTCTAGAATCCTCCCCAAATCACCCTGGCTTGACAAGCGCAGGGTGTTGGCGTTTTTGTCACGCATTGGCGCTTTAGCCACCACCTGCCCTGCATTCATGGAATTACCCAAACTCATCCCCGGCAAGCGCTTCACCCTGCCGCGCCCGGTCGGCTCAGCCGATGCGCTCTTACTGGCCCAACTGGGGCTGCGCGAGAAGAGCCAGCACAAGGTCACGGCCATCATCACGGCCGATGCCCTGGACGCGCAGCGCCTGATCGACGAAATGGCGTTCTTTGCGCCCGAGCTGCGTTGCGTTCTGTTTCCGGATTGGGAGACTTTGCCCTACGACACCTTTTCACCGCACCAGGACCTGATCAGCGAGCGCCTGGCCACCTTGTGGCGCATCAGCCAGCGCAACAAAGAAACCGGCGCCGATGTCGTGCTGGTGCCCGCCACCACCGCGCTCTACCGGCTGGCACCCCCGTCTTTTCTGGCCGGCTATACCTTTCACTTCAAGGTCAAACAAAAACTCGACGAAGCCAAACTCAAGGCCCAATTGACGCTGGCCGGCTACAGCCACGTGACGCAAGTGGTGAGCCCGGGCGAATACGCGGTGCGCGGCGGCCTGATCGACCTGTTTCCGATGGGCAGCGCCGTGCCCTACCGCGTTGATTTGTTTGACGACGAGATCGACAGCATCCGCACCTTTGACCCCGACAGCCAGCGCAGCCTGTACCCCGTGCCCGAGGTGCGCCTGCTGCCCGGGCGCGAGTTCCCGATGGACGACGAGGCGCGCGCGCGCTTTCGCAACCGCTGGCGTGAGTTGCTGGAGGGCGACCCGACCCGCAGCCGCATCTACAAAGACATCGGCAACGGCGTTGCCACCGCCGGCATTGAGTACTACCTGCCGCTGTTTTTTGACGACACCGCCACGGTGTTTGACTATTTGGGTGAGGCTGCCACGGTGGTGCTGCACGGCGACCTGGAGCCCGCCTTTGCCCACTTCTGGCAAGACACGCGCGAGCGCTACCGGCTGGTGCAAGGCGACCCGGAGCGCCCGGTGCTGCCACCGGGAGCCCTGTTTTTAAGCACCGAGCAGTTCTACGAGCGGGTCAACCAGCATGCGCAACTGGCCTTGCGGCCCGCCCTGGACACTGCCAGCGCCTACGCCGAGTTTGAGGCGCTGCCGCCCTTGAGCGTGGTGCGCGGCGCCGAAGACCCGCTGGCCCGCCTGAAGGCCCACATCCGAAACACCCAGCAGCGCACCCTGGTGCTGGCCGAAAGCGAGGGCCGGCGCGCCAGTCTGCTGGACTTCTTGCACAGCAGCCAGTTCGACCCGCCGGCGTTTGACTCGCTGGCGGAATTCGAGCGCAGTGATGAGCCGATCGGCATCGCCACCTCCAGCCTGAGCGCGGGCTTTGGCTGGCTGGAAGCGGGCATCGACTTCGTCACCGAAACCGAACTCTTTGCCGCCGGCCCGACCACGCGACGGCGCAAAAAACAGGAACAGGTCAGTGACGTCGAAGCCCTGATCAAAGACCTGAGCGAGCTCAACATCGGCGACCCGGTGGTGCACTCGGCCCACGGCATTGGCCGCTACCGCGGCCTGATCAACCTGGACCTGGGCAACAGATTAGCCAATGGCGAGCCCGAGGTGCAGGAGTTCTTGCACCTGGAATATGCCGACAAGGCCACGCTCTATGTGCCGGTCAGCCAGTTGCAGCTCATCAGCCGCTACACCGGCGTGGCCGCGGACGAAGCGCCGCTGCACAAACTGGGCTCCGGCCAGTGGGACAAGGCCAAGCGCAAAGCGGCCGAACAGGTGCGCGACTCGGCCGCCGAGCTGCTCAACATCTATGCCCGGCGCGCCCTGCGCGAAGGCCATGCCTTCCGGTACTCGGCCGGCGACTACGAAATCTTTGCCAACGACTTCGGCTTTGAAGAAACCGCCGACCAGAGTGCTGCCATTCACGCCGTGATTCAGGACATGATCAGCCCGCGCCCGATGGACCGGCTGATCTGCGGCGATGTCGGCTTTGGCAAGACCGAGGTCGCCCTGCGCGCCGCCTTCATTGCCATCACCGGCGGCAAGCAGGTGGCTTTTCTGGCACCGACCACGCTGCTGGCCGAACAGCACTACCAGACGCTGGTCGACCGCTTCAGCAAATGGCCGGTCAAAGTGGCCGAGATGAGCCGCTTCCGCTCGGCCAAGGAAATCACCGCCGCCATGAAAGGCATTGCCGACGGCACCATCGACATCGTGGTCGGCACCCACAAGCTGCTGAGCAAAGACACCCATTTCAAAGACCTGGGCCTGCTCATCATCGACGAGGAGCACCGTTTTGGCGTGCGCCACAAAGAGCAGATGAAAGCGCTGCGCGCCGAGGTCGATGTGCTCACGCTCACGGCCACCCCGATCCCGCGTACGCTGGGCATGGCGCTGGAAGGTCTGCGCGACCTGAGCGTGATTGCCACCGCGCCGCAACGCCGCCTGGCCATCAAAACCTTTGTGCGCACGGAAGGCGCAGGCGTGATCCGTGAGGCCGTACTGCGCGAACTCAAGCGCGGCGGCCAGGTTTACTTCTTGCACAACGAGGTCGAAACGATCGAAAACCGCCGCGCCAAGCTGGAGGAACTGCTGCCCGAAGCGCGCATTGCCGTGGCGCACGGTCAGATGCCGGAGCGCCAGCTGGAGGCCGTGATGCGCGACTTTGTGGCCCAGCGCTTCAACCTGCTGCTGTGTTCCACCATCATCGAAACCGGCATTGACGTGCCGACTGCCAACACCATCGTGATGGCGCGCGCCGACAAATTTGGCCTGGCGCAGTTGCACCAGTTGCGCGGCCGCGTCGGTCGCAGCCACCACCAGGCCTACGCCTACCTGATGGTGCCCGACCTGGAGGGCCTGACCAAGCAGGCGCAACAACGGCTGGACGCCATCCAGCAAATGGAAGAACTGGGCAGCGGCTTCTACCTGGCCATGCACGACCTGGAGATTCGCGGTGCCGGCGAGGTGCTGGGGGAAAACCAGAGCGGCAACATGCTGGAAGTCGGCTTTCAGCTCTACAACGAGATGTTGAGTGAAGCGGTGCGCTGCCTCAAGGCCGGTATTGAGCCCGATTTGCTCAGCCCGCTCAACGTCAGCACCGACATCAATCTGCACGCCCCGGCGCTCTTGCCGAATGATTTTTGTGGCGACGTGCACCTGCGCCTCTCGTTCTACAAAAAGCTGGCCACCGCGAACAATACCAACCAGATTGATGCGCTGCTGGAAGAACTGGTGGACCGCTTCGGCAAACTCCCAAACCAGGCGCAGACCCTGATCGACGTCCACCGCTTGCGCGTTCTGGCCAAACCGTTTGGTGTGGTCAAGGTCGATGCCGCCCCCGGCGTGATCACCATCACCTTCAAGAAAAACCCGCCGATTGATCCGATGAAGATCATTGCGATGATCCAGAAGAACAAGCACATCAAACTGGCGGGTAATGAGAAGCTGCGCATCGAGCGGGAACTGCCTGAAGCCAAAGACCGGGCGCAGATGGTGCGCGATGTGCTGCGTAATTTGGGGCAGCCGGTGGCGCCTGTTGCGACAATCGCATAGAAAAGCAAGCCCACCTGACAGCCAACCAGCCACCAACCCACAGAGGTCTCAACCCGCATGTGCCTGATCGCCTGGAACTGGCAACCCGCCAGCCACACCCCGCTGTTGCTCATCGCCAACCGCGACGAGTACTACGCGCGCCCCACTGCACCCCTGCACTGCTGGGATGACGCGGACATCCTGGCCGGGCGCGATTTGCAGGCGGGTGGCACCTGGCTGGGCATCAGCCGCTCGGGACGGTTGGCCGCATTGACCAATCACCGCAATCCAGCGGCCCTGCGCGCGGATGCACCCTCACGCGGCGAACTGGTCAGCGCTTACTTACAGACCGACGCCAGCGCGCTGGACTACCTGATGGAACTGGCCGGGCGCGCCGGCGACTACAACCCGTTTAACCTGCTGGTTTTTGACGGCACCCGCCTGCTGGGTCTGGAGAGCCGCCACGCCAAGGTGACTGCCATGCAGCCGGGGCTGGGCGCCGTGTCCAATGCGGATTTTTTGACACCCTGGCCCAAGCTGGCCAACATAAAAGGTGGTCTGCAAACCCTGCAAGGGCAAGAGCCGCCCAGCGATGCCCAGTTGCTGGCGCTGCTGCAAAACCCAAGCGTTGCCGCCGATGCCGACTTGCCAGACACAGGCATCCCGCTGGAATTCGAGCGCGCACTCTCGGCCGCATTCATCGCCCTGCCGGATTACGGCACCCGCGCCTGCAGCATCGTGCGATTTGAGGCAGATCACATCACGTTTCTGGAACAGAGCTTTGATGCCCATGGCGCCACAGGTACCCGCCAACTCACGACCGCATGGCGCCGCGTGCCCTCCTTGCGCACGGAGAACCGGCCACCACCAGTCTCATAACAAATAGGCCTCTAGCCACCGTCCTGCTTTCATAAGCAGCTACCAAAACAATAGTAAATTTTCCCCTCATGCACCCTACTGCCATCGCCCCCGGGCTGATCATTCAAGGCTTTGCCCCACCGCTGCGTTTGAGCGACTTCAAACTGATCGCCTTCGACATGGACTCCACACTCATCAACATCGAGTGTGTGGATGAAATTGCAGACGCGGTCGGGCGCAAGCGAGAAGTCGCCGCCATCACCGAAGCGGCCATGCGGGGTGAGATCACCGACTACAAAGAGAGCCTGCGCCAGCGCGTGGCGCTGCTCCAGGGGGTGACCGAAGTGCAGATGAACCAGATTTATCAGGAACGGATGCAGTTCAACCCCGGTGCTGCCGAGCTGGTCGCGGCCTGCAAGGCAGCCGGGCTCAAAGTGCTGCTGGTCTCGGGCGGATTCACCCACTTTACCGACCGCGTGGCGCAGCGCCTGGGCATTGACTACACCCGCTCCAATGTGCTGCAGATTGAGAACGGCGTCCTCACCGGCCGCATGGTCGATCAGCCCTGGGGCGACATTTGTGATGGTGCTGAAAAGCGCAAGATGCTGCTCGAAACCTGCGCCCTGCTGGGTATTGCGCCCAAGCAGGCGATTGCCGTGGGCGACGGCGCCAACGACCTGCCGATGATGCGTGAGGCGGGTTTGTCAGTGGCGTTTCACGCCAAATCTGCCGTGCGCGAGCTCGCCAATGTGTCCATCGAGTCAGGCGGGCTGGACCGCCTGCTTGAGCTGTTCCAGCCCTGAACCGGACGTTCTTGCCGTCACACCGTTTCCGGCACGTTCGGCAAACTGGCCAGCGCCAGCGCCAACTCGGTCTCGTCGTAATGCTCGTCGGTCAACTCACCGGCAAAGTACTTCTGGTAGGACGTCATGTCGAAATGACCGTGCCCACTCAGGCAAAACAGGATGGTCTCTGCCTTGCCCTCGCGCTTGCAGCGCATGGCCTCTTCAATCGCGCCCTTGATCGCGTGGTTGGACTCGGGCGCGGGCACGATACCCTCGTTGCGCGCAAACAGCACGCCGGCTTCAAAACACGCCACCTGGTCATAGGCCACCGCCTCTAACAGCCCCAAGGCCTTGCAATGCGACACCAGGGGTGCCATGCCGTGGTAGCGCAGGCCGCCCGCATGAAAGCCCGGCGGCGTGAACTGACTGCCCAGCGTGTACATCTTGGTCAAAGGTGTCATGTGCCCGGTGTCGCCAAAGTCGTAGGCGTATTTGCCGCGCGTCAGCGTGGGGCAAGCCGCCGGTTCAACCGCCACGATGCGTGGTTTCTGGCCACCTCGCAAGCCGTGCCCGATGAAGGGAAAAGCAATGCCCGCCAGATTGGAGCCGCCGCCGGCACAACCCACCACCACATCGGGCCAGTCATTGGCCATTTGCATCTGCAGCATGGCCTCTTGCCCGATGATGGTCTGGTGCAACAGCACATGGTTGAGCACCGAGCCGAGCGCGTATTTGGTGTCCTCGCGCTGCACGGCGAGCTCCACCGCTTCCGAGATCGCAATGCCCAGGCTGCCCGGATGGTTCGGGTTCTTGGCCAGCACGGAGCGGCCATACACCGTCTCATGGGAGGGTGAGGCGACACAACGCGCACCATAGGTTTCCATCAAGGCGCGCCGATACGGTTTTTGGTCGTACGACACACGCACCTGAAACACTTCAACTTCCAGGCCGTAGAGCGAGCCGGCAAAGGCCAGCGAGGAGCCCCACTGGCCGGCCCCGGTTTCGGTCACCAGCCGCTTGATGCCGGCCTCTTGGTTGTAGAACGCCTGCGGCACGGCGGTGTTGGGCTTGTGGCTACCCGCCGGGCTGCCACCCTCGTATTTGTAATAAATCTTGGCCGGCGTGCCGAGCGCTTTTTCAAGGCGGTGGGCGCGAAACAGCGGTGCTGGCCGCCACAGCCGAAACACATCGCGCACCGGCTCAGGAATCTCGATCTCGCGCTCCTGGCTCACCTCCTGCATGATCAGCGCCATGGGGAACAAGGGTGCCAGGTCATCGGGCCCGACTGGCTGCAGGGTGCCCGGATGCAGCACGGCTGGCATCGGCTTGGGCAAATCGGCCTGCAGGTTGTACCAAAATTTTGGCATCTGGTCTTCGTTCAAAAGAAACTTGGTCTGCTTGCTCATCAATGCTCCTGGATCAGTTTGGAATCAACAATGGAAATGACGGGGCCACCCGGAGTATCCCCGGGTTTGGATTGAAATCGCGGCACCGAACAGCTCGGGTTTACCCGCAGCACATGGATCAAAACCCGGCATATCGATATGAAAACTCGGTCTGTGCACAGCCCGATGCGGGCCTTAAGATGTGTCTTCATTTTTTTGCACTCGAAAGCCCCTCATGAAAATCGAAACCCTGGCCGTCCACGGCGGCTACACGCCCGAGCCCACCACCAAAGCGGTGGCCGTGCCCATTTACCAAACCGTGGCCTTCGCGTTTGACGACACCCAGCATGGTGCCGATTTGTTTGACCTGAAGGTCGCGGGCAACATCTACAGCCGCATCATGAACCCGACTTGCGGCGTGTTGGAGGCGCGCGTGGCAGCCATGGAAGGCGGCATTGGTGCACTGGCAGTGGCCTCGGGCATGTCGGCGATTGCCTATGCGATTCAGACCATCACCGAGGCGGGCGACAACATCGTGTCGGCCTCCACCTTGTACGGCGGCACCTACAACCTGTTTGCCCACACCTTCCCGCAAATGGGCATCGAGGTGCGCTTTGCCGATTACCGCGACCCGGCCTCCTTCGCCAAGCTGATCGACGCGCGCACCAAGGCGGTCTACTGCGAAACCATTGGCAACCCGCTGGGCAACATCACCGACCTGGCCGCGCTCGCCACTGTCGCCCATGCCCACGGCGTGCCCTTGATTGTGGACAACACGGTCGCCAGCCCGTACCTGTGCCGCCCGTTCGAGATTGGCGCCGACATCGTGGTGCATTCGCTGACCAAATACCTGGGCGGCCACGGCACCACCATTGGCGGCATCATTGTGGATTCAGGCAAGTTCCCGTGGGCCGAGCACAAGGAGCGCTTCAAGCGCCTGAACGAGCCCGATGTGAGCTACCACGGCGTCGTCTATACCGAGGCGCTGGGCGCTGCCGCCTACATTGGCCGCGCCCGCGTGGTGCCGCTGCGCAACATGGGCGCCGCTTTGAGCGCGCTGGCTGCCTTCCAGATTCTGCAGGGCATCGAAACGCTGGCCTTGCGCATGGACCGCATCTGCGACAACGCCCTGCGCATCGCCCAGCACCTGCAGGCGCACGCCAAGGTGGGCTGGGTCAACTACGCCGGGCTGCCCGATTCAGCGGACCACGCGCTGGTTCAAAAGTACCTGGGTGGTCGCGCCTCGGGCATCATCACCTTTGGCCTCAAGGCCAGCGACAGCCTGGCGGCCGGTGCGCGCTTTCAGGACGCGCTCAAACTGTTCACCCGGCTGGTCAACATTGGCGATGCCAAGTCCTTGGCCTGCCACCCGGCCAGCACCACGCACCGCCAACTCAACGCCGAAGAATTGGCCAAAGCGGGCGTGAAACCCGACATGGTGCGTCTGTCAATCGGCATTGAGCACATTGACGACCTGCTGGACGACCTGGACCAGGCGCTGGCAGCGGTTTGACCGCCTGACTTAAGCCCGCTCCACCACCGGCCGCCCGGCCTGCACTGTGAAGCGGGCCAGGGTTTCAATTTTTGTGTCTTGCCGCGTCACGTCATCGACCACGCGCAGGGTGGTGGTGAGCTGCGCCTTTGTGAACTCGACCACGCCGTAGCCTTTGCGCAGCGCATCGGCAAAGACAAAATGCGGGTTCTCGGCCAGCCGCTGCGCCGTCTTGGCGTTGCCGCCGGAGCGCGAGCTGATGCTGGTGCCGCAGAATTCGACACCGACGCTGGCACTGTTCGGATCAGCGTAATCGGCCTTCACGTGGCCGACCCAGTTTTCATGCACATCACCGCCCAGAATCACCAGGTTGGCCACCGCGTGCTGGCGCAGGGCATCGGTCAAGCGCGTGCGGGCTGCGGGGTAGCCGTCCCAGCCGTCGTTCCAGAGGGTCTGGCCGGGGCCCGGTTTCAGATCACGCTGGCCAAACAGCGTGGGCTGGCCCAGCACATTCCAGCCGGATTCATGCGCATGGGGTTTTGAAAATTCGTCATACAGCCAGCGCTCCTGCGCCCGACCCAGCAGCGAGCGAGCCGCATCGTTCCACGGCGGACAATCAGCCGGGTTCACCATGCCGGAGCCCACGCCACCACCCGGGGTGCAAGTCTGCGGGTCTTTGTACTGCCTGCCATCGAGCAGGTACAAGGAGGCGAGCTGGCCGTAGGACAAGCGGCTGTAGATGCGCAGCTCAGCGCCCGTGGCCAGGCCGGCCAGCCCTTGCGTGAGGGCTGAGGCGCGCACCGGCATGTGCTCGTACCAGGCCTGGTAGGCCGCCGCACGACGGGCCAAAAATTGACTCGCCGCGGACGGGTCAGCCGCGCTGCTGTGACCCGCTTGCAGCCCCGCGTAATCGTTTTGCACCTCGTGGTCGTCCCAGGTCAGCAGCCAGGGACAGGCCGCATGCATCGCCTGCAGGTCGGCCTCGCCCTTGTACAGCGCATAGCGCTGGCGATAGTCGTCCAGCGTCAACACCCAGCCGCCGCTGGGCACACGCACCCGGCTGGTGAGCGCCGGGTATTCGTAGATGTAGTCGCCCAGAAACAGCACCAGATCGAGGCTTTCTTCGCGCATGTGGCGCCAGGCGGTGAAATAGCCGTCCTCCCACTTCTGGCACGAGGCATAGGCCAGCCGCAACCGGGCCACCTGTGCCTCAGGCCGGGGCACCGTGCGCGTACGCCCCACCGGGCTGACAAAATCGCCCACCTTGAAGCGGTAGAAATACCAGCGATCAGCGTCGAGCCCGGCCACCTCGACGTGAACCGAATGCGCCAGCTCCCGACTGGCCAGCGACTGCCCGCTTTGCACGAGGCGGCTGAACTGCTCGTCATGCGCCAGCTCCCAGCGCACCGGCACCGCAGCGTGACCCGGCCCGTCACTGACACCCGGCAGCGACGACTGGGAGGTATGCAAACGCGTCCACAAGACGACCGAATCATGCGTGGGCGAGCCGCTCGCCACCCCCAAAGTGAACGGGTTTTGGTGCAAGCGCGGCTGGCTCCAGGCGCTGCGCGGCAGACTCCAGATGGCAGCACCGGCGCCGATCAACTGCAACAACTGCCGGCGCGTCCGGGATTCAAGCGGGGTCATGAAAAAGCTCAGTGCGCCTTGTCCCAATTCGCGCCCACCCCCACCTCGGCCAGCAGCGGCACCTTCAGGTGCGCCACCCCCGCCATCAACCTGGGCACCTCATGGCGCACCCAATCGATTTCCGACTCGGGCACTTCAAACACCAGCTCGTCGTGTACCTGCATGATCATCTTGGTGGCCCGTTTTTCTTCATCAATCACTTGCTGCACTTTCACCATGCTGAGCTTGATCAAATCAGCCGCCGTGCCCTGCATGGGCGCGTTGATGGCGGCGCGCTCGGCGCCGCTGCGACGCGGGCCGTTGGGGGAGTTGATCTCGGGCAGATACAAGCGGCGGCCGAACACGGTTTCAACATACCCTTGGCGCTTGGCGAGCGCCCGGGTGTGTTCCATGTAGTTTTTCACGCCGGGGTAGCGGTCAAAGTAACGTTCGATGTAGTTTTTGGCGGCGGTGTTGTCAATGCTCAACGCTTTGGCCAGGCCGTAGGCACTCATGCCGTAAATCAGGCCAAAGTTGATGACTTTCGCGTAGCGGCGCTGCTCGCTGGTGACCTGGGCCCTGTCCACACCAAAGATTTCAGAGGCGGTGGCGCGGTGCACGTCGATGCCGTCATGAAACGCCAGCAGCAGGGCCGCATCGCCACTGATGTGCGCCATGATGCGCAGCTCAATCTGGCTGTAATCGGCGCTGGCAATGACGCTGCCGGGTGGTGCCACAAACGCCTCACGCACACGCCGCCCCTCGGGGGTGCGCACGGGAATGTTTTGCAGATTGGGCTCAAGGCTGCTCAAGCGCCCGGTCACGGCAATCGCCTGCGCGTAATGCGTGTGCACGCGACCGGTGCGCGGGTGCGCGAGTTGCGCCAGTTTGTCGGTGTAGGTGCCTTTGAGCTTGGCCAGGCCCCGGTGCTCCAGAATTTTGGCCGGTAGCGGGTAGTCTTCGGCCAATTTCTGCAGCACTTCATCGTCGGTGCTGGGTGAGCCGGTGGGGGTTTTCTTGACGACAGGCAGGCCGAGCTTGGTGAAGAAAATTTCAGCAATCTGCTTCGGGCTGCTCAAGTTAAAGGGTTGCCCGGCCAGCTCGTGTGCTTCTTTTTCAAGCTGCAAAATGCGCTGGCCCAGCTCGTGGCTCTGCACCGCCAGCGTGGGGCCGTCGATCAGCACGCCGTTGCGCTCGATCCGGTAGAGCGCTTCGCTGCTGGCGATTTCCAGCTCGTAGATGAAGCGCAATTTGTCATTCGCCTGCAGCAGCGGCCACAGCGCCCGGTGCACGTCCAGCGTCATGTCGGAGTCTTCACATGAATACTGGGCGGCTTGGGCAATATCCACCTGGTCAAAACAGATTTGATTGGCCCCCTTGCCGCATAAATCCTCAAAGCTGATGCCGCTGCGTCCCAGGTGCCGCTCGGCCAGGCTGGCCAGGCCGTGGGGTTTGGTCACCTCCAGCACATAACTTTGCAGCATCGTGTCGTGCGCGTAGCCTTGCACCTCGATGCCGTGGTTGGCAAACACGTGGCGGTCGTATTTGACGTGCTGGCCCAGCTTTTTGTGGCTGGCGTCTTGCAACCAGGGCTTGAGTTTGGCCAGCACATCGGCCAGCGGCAACTGCGCCGGGGCATCGGGGTAGGCGTGCGCCAGCGGAATGTAGGCGGCCTCGCCCGGCGTCACACTGAAACTGATGCCGACAATCTGGGCCCTCATCTCGTCGAGCGACGTGGTTTCGGTGTCCAGCGCCACCAGGTCTGCCGCTTGCACTTTGGCCAGCCAGCGGTCAAACGCTTCCCAGGTCAGGATGGTGTCGTAGTGCAGGTTGGTCACACTGGAGGGGATGGGGTCGCTGGCGGCTTCTGGCTCGTCGAACAAGCCCGGTTCACGGGTCAGTTGGCGCACGGAATTGGGGTCTGAGCCAGCGTCGCTTCGCTCCTTGGGTCCGACCCCAAATCCTGAGCTTGCCTTGCTTGCCACGCTGGCCGCCCCGCCACCCAAGGTGCGGGCCAGCCCCTTGAACCCGTATTTTTCATAAAAAATAGCCAGAGCCCCCGTATCCATTGTACCGGTAGCTATTGAATCAAGAGCGGGCAAATCAGGCATCCAGCCATCCAGATCGCAGTCGGTCTTGATGGTCAGCAGTTGGCGACCCAAGGGCAACCAGTCCAGCGACTTCTTCAGGTTCTCGCCCACCACGCCTTTGATCTGGTCGGCGTTGGCCACCACGGCGTCGAGCGAACCGTATTCCTGCAACCACTTGGCCGCGGTTTTGGGGCCGACCTTGGGCACGCCCGGCACGTTGTCAATCACGTCGCCCACCAGGGTCTGAAAGTCCACCATCAGCTGCGGCGGCACGCCAAATTCGGCCTCGACCCCGGCCACGTCGCGGCGGCGGCCGTTCATGGTGTCGATGATGGTGATGTGCGAGTTGACCAACTGAGCCAGATCCTTGTCACCGCTGCTCACGATCACCTCGATACCCTGGCGCGCCGCCGTCACCGCCAGCGTGCCGATCACGTCATCGGCTTCGACACCGGGCACAGCCAGCACTTTCCAGCCCATCAGGCGAACGACTTCATGAATCGGCTCGATCTGGGAGCGCAAATCATCGGGCATGGGCGAGCGGTGTGCCTTGTATTCGGGGTACAGCGCATCCCGAAAGGTCGGGCCTTTGTCGTCAAAAATACAGGCGGCATAGTCAGCGGGCACCTCTTTGCGCAGGCTTTGCAGCATGTTGATCATGCCGCGGATGGCACCCGTGGGCGCGCTGCTCGGGTCGCCCGGTACGGCGCGCAGGTCCGGCATGGCGTGAAAGGCCCGGTACAGGTAGCTGGAACCATCGACCAAAAGCAAGGTTTTGGGCTTGGCCGGGGAGTCAGTAAAGGAGTCATTCATATTCATGCGCCCATTTTGCCTGCGAGTGCCGCTCGGCTGCGCCCGCTCTACAATCGGGCGATGCGAATCGCCCTGTTTCTTACCCTCTCTTTGTCGTGTGGCAGCCTCGCGCTGGCACAGTCTGCCGCGCCAGCCCAGAGGGCGGCCGTGCAACCACGCGCTGCGGCGTCCGCCGCACCCGGCGTGATTGAAAAGCGCACCGAGCGCATTCAAATCGAAGACTCGGGCGCCCGCATTGATGAGCTGCGCGTTGGGGGTGAAACCAAAACCATCTCGGTTCAGCCCAAGGGGCGTCTGCCCGCCTATCAAGTTGAACCCACCAGCGGTGAGCGCAGCTGGAAAATTTTGGGTTTCTGATTCATGGCGGTTTACACAGAAGTCTCTACCCAAGAGGCACGCGCCCTGCTGCGACAACTCAAGCTGGGCGAACTCACCGCCATGCAAGGCTGCACCAAGGGCATCGAAAACACCAATTATTTTGTCAGCACCGAGCAGGGTGGCGAAACCTTTGATTACGTGCTGACCCTGTTCGAGCGACTCACTTTGGCGCAGCTGCCGTTTTATCTGCGCCTGATGAAACACCTGGCCGAGCGCGGCATCCCGGTGCCCGAGCCGAGCGCCAATGCGCGCGGTGATCTGGTGTTTGAGTTCAAAGCCAAACCGGCCGCGGTGGTGACCCGATTACGCGGCAGCAGCGAGCTCTCGCCCACGCCGGCCCATTGCGCGGCCATCGGCACCACCTTGGCCAAAATGCACCTGGCCGCACGGGACTTCCCGCTGTCGCAGCCCAATTTGCGCGGCCTGGCCTGGTGGAATGAAACGGTGCCGGTGGTGCTGCCCCATGTCAACCCGACGCAGGCCGCGTTGCTGCAAAGCGAACTGGCCTATCAAAACCACGTCGCCGCCTCATCGGCTTATGCCGCCCTGCCCCGTGGACCGATACACGCCGACCTGTTTCGGGACAACGTGATGTTTGACAACGGGCAAGGCCAGTTGGAGCTCACCGGCGTCTTCGACTTCTATTTCGCCGGCGTCGACAGTTGGCTGTTTGATTTGGCGGTTTGTCTGAACGACTGGTGCATTGATCTCGACACCGGGACGCATGACGGGGAGCGTTTTCAGAGCTTCCTGCGCGCCTACAGCGCGGTGCGACCGCTCGAGAGCGCGGAGCGGGCGCTGCTGCCCGCCCTGCTGCGCGCAGCAGCCCTGCGTTTCTGGATTTCACGCCTGTGGGACTACTACCTGCCGCGCCCGGCAAGCCTGCTCCAGCCCCACGACCCGGCCCATTTTGAACGGGTGCTGCAGCAACGGGTCATGCACCCGCAGGCCGCCAACTCGCTGGAGATGCAGCCATGAAGCTCAATATCGTTCCCGCCCGCAGCGGCACGCTCTGGGTCAAGCTGGGCATGCAGACATTTTTCAAACAGCCACTGGCCCTGGCCGGTCTGTTTTTTCTGTTCATGGCGACGATGACCGTCGTCAGTCAGGTTCCTTTCATCGGTATGGCACTGGCCATGACCCTGCTGCCCGCCGCGACGCTGGGCATGATGGCGGCGACCCGGGAGGCGATCGATGGCCGCTTCCCCATGCCCAAGGTATTGCTGACCGCCTTTCGCGCCGGCCGTCAACAAACCCGTGCCATGCTGCTGCTGGGCGCCCTGTACGCCCTGGGTTTTTTGCTGGCCATGGGGGTCTCCTGGCTGGTCGACGACGGTGCCTTTGCCCGGGTCTATCTGGGTGGCGCGACACCGACCCGCGAAATGATGCTGGAGCCCGATTTTCAGGCCGCCATGTGGGTTTTCATTGGCCTGCATCTGCCACTCTCCTTGATGTTCTGGCATGCACCGGCGCTGGTGCACTGGCACGGCCTGTCGCCCATCAAAAGCCTCTTCTTCAGCATCGTGGCGTGTGGGCGCAATTTCTGGGCCTATGCGGTGTTTGGCTTGATGTGGCTGGCCGTGCTGATCCTGGTGGTGGTGAGCGTGACCACCATCGCATCCCTGATGGGCAATCCGGGTTTGGCCGGCGACCTGCTGTTTCCCGCCCTGCTGCTGATGGCGTCGATGTTTTTTACCTCGCTTTACTTCACGTTCCGTGACAGTTTTGACTTCACACAAGAGGAGCATCCATGACACGGCACGCCATGGCGTTGCCATCGGGCGGGCTCCCCATGGCCACGTTGCGTTGTACCGATACGTGGCGCCGCTTGATACGGTTTTTGTGCTGGCCATGCGAAGCCAGCGCGAATCAGGGTACAAAAGCAAACGTTGAAATCGAGTAGGTCAATTTGGGTACCTACTGTTCAGAGGGACATTGTTATCACATAACTACAGGGCAAGTTGACGGACTCTTGAAGACTGACAAGAGACATTCGCTCCGCTCCAAAGCTGACGCTCAACGAGCTAAGCGGGGCGAGGGTTAGGCGTCACTCGGGTGCAGCAAGTGGCAGCCAGCCTCTCGAAGTTTTGGACGAGTAGGCTTGCCAATCCATCGCGGGACGCCTGGGCATTTCCCGGCGAAGGAAGTTGACGAGGTGAAGATAGAACTCAAGGAACATGTTCAGTTCGTCCTTGTCATTCGTCTTCCCCGCATTCTTGGCTGGTCTGATCATGCCTCGATTGAGAACGTAGACCACATCAATTAAGTTCAGCTTGCCTTTGACTGATGTCGCAGCCAGCTCCAGCCGCTTGAACTCTTTATTCAGCCAGTCTTCCGCTGACAGATTCGTTTCATACGAGAAAACGATATACATGCATCGGAAGTTGCCGTCTTCTGCAGGACGTCCTTCCTCGCGGGCAGCAACAAACGACTGCTTAAAGGGCCGAATTGCTCGCACTTTCCGCGACGCCATATAGCACCCGTTGAGATCGTTCTGGGTCAGTGTCGTCTTGACCTCGATGACAGCTAGTAGGCTTTCGGCAGGGATTAGCACGTTCTCAGATTGAGTGCTGATCGGTGCGGCCATGTCCGCGTCGTAAATCAATATATCAAGCTGGCCCGTCCTTCGATCCAAGAAATCAATCGCTTCGCCTTTGGCGACGCCTAGATTGCTGGGCAAGTGCCGGCGGAGGAAACTGGCGAGGGCTGCCGCTCTCTCGTCTCCCCGAATGCCGGTGTGTCGGAAGGCTGCTGCCTCACTTGATGCAATGTGCAGCTGGCGCGCGGCGGCGTCGAGAACCGCTGTGAAGATGACGCTGGGGCGAGTGGATCCGCGTGGCATGTGGGTGTGGTGGTTTGTGACGCTTAACGTTTGAGTTAGGGCTCAGATTTTGGTGCATGGCCTGCCACTAAACATTCCGCTAGCTTCTTCCTCTAGGAGCGGACGCAACCAAGCATGAAGGTCTTCGAGGCGTTGCACGGGCGGAAGGTCGTTCTCAGTCCAAGGATCTTGTTGCAGCGTTGCCATGGCAAACGCCTCGCAACTGCGACGGGGATGGTGAAAGGATATTGTTCGCCTGACATCAGGAAAGATGCCGTAATGCTGGCGGACAAAGAAGTCAGCCCAACTGCTCTTGATGGCCTCTCTCGGCCGAATGTCGACGATGTCGATCTCTGCGAGCTCCCGAGTCGGGTTTTCCATCCATTTATTGAGTAGTAGCGAACGTGCCTCGACATCGGTCGCCGGTGCGCTATAGCCGAAGATTGTTACGAGGTAGGCGCGTTCCAAGGCCCACTGCAACTGCTCCCACTCGCTTCGGATGAATGGGTCCGACGTGTAGTCCTTGTGTTTGACCGGAAACAGTAGGCGACTCGGCTCCATAAGATTACCGCATTCAGAGCACCTTTGTTCGATGAAGCCACTGCGTCGATGTTCACGGCAGGCTCCGACTTCGACGTTCCCATGTAGGAACAGAATCTTGGGTAGGCGTCGGATAGAACGGTTTCGCCGGAATGCTTGGGCGAGGAACGGGTCCCAATTGAAAGTTGCAATAACGTCCTTCTCTCGCAAAGAGAGCAGAAGCAGGTCATAGAGGGTCACCTCCTCAGGCAATTGCATCGCGGCGAAGTAGGCGTGGAGTTGGTCTTCTAGGGTTCGGAGCAGTTCAGGATTAGTGTTGTCTACAGCCAGACCGTCGTACAAGGCTTCAAAGTCCTCGTGGTTTTCGTGCACGCCATGAGCAGCCAACAAATCACCAAGACCTACCACTTCAACAAGATTACGCATCAGCGGAAGCTTGCGCCCGTTTGCGTCTCCAGCTGGGAAGGCCGCAAGGCTGGCACCCGCACCAAGAAGAACGACGTGTGAAGCGTGATTGATCTTGCGCTTGATGTCGAGCGGCGGAAGCGACGGCATCTGAGCCCTAGCGTAGAGCTAACCGGCGCTGCGCGGCTTTATCGCGCAGCGTCCAGCGACCAAAGGGAGCGAGGTTGAGCGCCGGGTTAGCTATCGATGCGTTCATGAACCCAATGCTTTTGCTGATCTCTTTTTGAAAAATGCACAGGTGCATTGAATAGTGCGGCGAGCGGCTTTAGAACTTCCACAATTCGATTGGAGTTCATCGATCTCGCGTTGAGGGAGAAGGTCTTAACGTAGAAGGAACTCCAGAATGCGACCGCGTGATCGAACTGAATGTCGTTCGCCGGTGCTGCGATAGAAATCACTTCCTTGTTTCTGCCTCCAACCACTTCCACAAATAACTCGTTGCCTGCGCTACAGGCTGATACGAAGAGGCGACGATCTTTAAGGCGACCGCTAAAAATATTGGCAAACTCTTGATAGCTAACAGAGTCAAGCGTCGTCTCAAGGGAAGTGTCTCCGCCGTGGCAAGAAACGTGCAAATACCGATAGCCAGAGGCTTCAAACTCTTCTGCCATAAGTTTAAGTTCTGCCTTCGTACGAATGTAGTAATAAAGGGGGTTCTTCCCACACATCTTCAGTACGGCAGCCAAAACCGCACCCTCCCGCCTTTCTTTCGCTTCATCGGTCAGTTCAAGCGACTCGATGATGAAGACCTCAGGAACAGTGTCACTTGGCTTCTTCTTGCGGGTTGGAACTTGAGGCTCAAACAACTCTGCTAGTCTCATATGTTTTCTCGATAGCTAACGATGTAGACCGTCGGATATTCTGGGAAGCCAGTCTATCCGACAGGACATACCTGAAATTCGAATCCAGGTACTGATGACCCATCAGGCGACAAAACCCGTACTGCCTTGATTTACAGCCACATTTCCAAGAAACCGAAGTCATTTCCATCCCTTTGTACCTTGTCGCCTATCCTGGCGAAATTTGGTCAGCGTCGGGTTCGCTTTCCCAACACTTCATGTGGTCTGACTATAGCCCACTGGGCAACGCACCTGAATGACTGCAAGCGCCCTGCAGCCCTGTCCTTAGCGGGCATCAAAACTTGCTTCGTTAACCAGGGACGTCGCCCGCAGAGATTGGGGCGTGGGCTCCCGCCGATTTCTGGGCGTTTGACAGTATGAGGCGGGGGCCCATGCCGCAATCTCTGCCCCCCCGCGACCAGCGCCGACTACGCAGCCCCTATGAGCGGCACCAGACTCCCAGCATCGCGCCCGCCTTTGAGCGCCGCGGTAAAGGCCAGCATGCGGTCAATCGGAATGCGAGCCCGCAGGCCCAACGCGGGGTCGACGTGAACCTCATTGGCGCCGGTCTCCAGCACGCGGGCCACGTCAGCCAGGCAGTTCATGGCCATCCAGGGGCAATGGGCGCAGCTCTTGCAGGTGGCGCTGTTGCCGGCGGTGGGCGCTTCCAGAAACAGCTTGCCCGGATTGAGCGTGCGCAGCTTGTGCATCATGCCGCTGTCGGTGGCGACGATGAACTCCTGGGCCTCCATCTCATGCGCCGCTTTGAGAATGGCCGAGGTGGAACCCACCGCGTCGGCCAGCGCCACCACATCAGCCGGTGACTCGGGGTGCACCAGCACGCGGGCAGCCGGGTGCTCCTTCATCAGGGCCTTGAGCTCGAAGGCCTTGAACTCGTCATGCACGATGCACGAGCCGCCCCACATCAGCATGTCGGCGCCGGTTTCACGCTGGATGTAGCCACCCAGATGGCGGTCGGGCGCCCACAGGATTTTGTGGCCTTTGTCTTTGAGCGCACTCACGATCTCCAGCGCGCAGCTCGACGTGACCAGCCAGTCGGCGCGCGCCTTGACGGCCGCGCTGGTGTTGGCATAGACCACCACCGTGCGGTCCGGATGCGCGTCGCAAAAGGCGCTGAATTCATCCACCGGGCAACCGAGGTCGAGCGAGCAGGTGGCGTCCAGGTCGGGCATCAAGACCCGCTTTTCGGGCGACAGGATTTTGGCCGTCTCACCCATGAAGCGCACGCCCGACACCACCAGCGTCTGCGCCGTGTGGTCGCGGCCAAAGCGGGCCATTTCCAGCGAATCGCTGACCAGGCCGCCGGTTTCCTCGGCCAGGTCTTGCAGGTCCGGGTGCACGTAGTAATGCGACACCATGACCGCGTTTTTTTCTCTCAAGAGACGGCGGATCTTGTCTTTCAGCGCAGCGCGCTCGGCTGGAGCGGGCTCGGCCGGCACCCGTGCCCAGGCGTGTTTGGTGGCACACACCGCGGCACCGGCTGCGGTTTCACGCTGGGGCTGTTCGTAGTCAACTTCTTTGACCGTGTCCGTGGTGTTCGTCATGGCAACTCCTGTTTATCAAAATCAATAGCGCACTACGCAGACTCAGAGCGGGCTAGAAGCAAAACGCATTGAAAAATCAATCGCCTTGACGTCTTTGGTCAAGGCGCCGATGGAAATACGGTCGACCCCGGTGGATGCAATGGCGCGTACCGTGGACATATTCACGCCACCCGAGACCTCCAGCACAGCCCGCCCGGCGTTGAGCTGCACCGCCTCCTGCAACTGCGCCAGGGTCATGTTGTCGAGCAGTACCATGCCGGCGCCGGCGTCGAGCGCCTCTTTGAGTTGCGCCAGGGTTTCCACCTCAATCTCGACAAACTTGGCCTCAGGCGCCAAGACGGCAGCGCGGCGCAGCACCTTTGCGACACCACCGGCGGCGGCAATGTGGTTCTCCTTGATCAGCAAGGCGTCATACAGACCCAGCCGATGGTTGCTGCCGCCGCCGGCACGCACCGCATACTTCTGTGCCAGACGCAAACCCGGCAAGGTCTTGCGCGTGTCCACAATCTGCGCCCGACTGCCGGGCACGCTCTGCACCGCGGCCACATACTCTGCCGTTTTACTCGCGACGGCGCTGAGCAGTTGCAGAAAATTGAGCACCGTGCGCTCGGCAGTGAGCAGCGCGCGGGCCGGGCCTTGCAACTCCAGCACCACTTGATCAATTTCACAGCGCTGACCTTCCAGCACAAGCCACTGCAGGCGGATGGCCGGATCAACCTGCTGCAGCGCGGCTTGCGCCCACGGGGCGCCGCAGATCACAGCCGCCTCGCGCGCCAGCACGTGTGCGCGGGCGTGGCAAGCGGGGTCAATCAGCCCGGCCGTGAGGTCGCCACTGCCGACATCTTCCTCCAGGGCTCGGGCCGCATCGACGCGGGCCAGTTCGGCCACGGCGAGGTCGGAAAAATCAAAATAGCTGGTCATGGCAGAAAGCATAGCGACATAAATCCATGGAAGTAGTTCATTAACGGGGTGGGCGCCATCGACATCTGAAAGTTACTATTAAATTGATAGCTGCTAGTCCATATAACACGGTGGCTAGAGGCCGATTTCTTATAAGAAACGGTCCAGAATTCTTTGACTTTCCTTGGTCAGATTCGAGCGGTCGCGGATCAAGAACTGGATGCCGTGCGAGTCGGTCACCAGCAAAATGGTGGGGCCGACGCGGCGTATGTCCTCATCGCCGCGCAGCACAAAGCGCGTGTCACCGCGGTCAGTCTGGACCTGCCAGGTGCACGGCGTGGAAAAGCTGGTGACACTGTCAATGTGCAAGATTTCGGGCATGAATTCGCGCGTTGCCAGCTCTTCGCGGATCAGGCCTTGCGCCGGCTCGGGCAGCTTGTCCAGGCGCTCAACCCACGCCACCTCATGGCCGTCGGTGTGCACCAGGGCAATACCGTCCTCGGGCGACTGGATCGGGAACGCGCGCACCGGCACCACGCCTTCAAACACCTCACCCGCGGCGGTCGTCAGAACAAGCAGCCCGAACGGATTGCGGGTCAGCTGAAAATGGCTTGTGGCGATGGCAGTGGTCGCGTTCATTTGTCGTCTTTCACGTTATCGACCCTGACATTGCGTCTTCTGTCATCGTCCACGTCCACATCCATGTTGCGCGCTTGCGCCTGGTACAGGTTGAAATAGGCCCCTTCGCGCGCCATCAGGTCGTCGTGCGTGCCCACTTCCACGATTTCGCCCCGGTCCAGCACCACCAAGCGGTTGGCGCGGTGCAGGGTGGAAAGGCGGTGGGCAATGGCAATGGTGGTGCGCCCCTGCACCAGATTCTCCAGCGCCTTCTGGATTTCCTTCTCGGTCTCGGAGTCGACCGAAGACGTCGCCTCGTCCATGATCAGGATGCGCGGATCGATCAACAGGGCGCGCGCAATCGAGATGCGCTGGCGCTCGCCGCCCGACAAGCCCTGGCCGCGCTCCCCCACCATCGAGTCATAACCCTGCGGCAGGCGCAGGATGAACTCATGCGCGTGTGCGGCGCGCGCTGCCGCAATGATCTCGGCTTGGCTGGCCTGCGGCTTGCCATAGGCAATGTTGTCGGCAATGGTGCCGAAGAAAAGAAAAGGCTCCTGCAGCACCAGACCGATGTTGCGACGGTAGTCGGCAATGGGGAAAGAGCGCACATCGACACCATCGACCCGGATCGAGCCTTCCGTCACATCGTAAAAGCGGCAGATCAGGTTCACCAGCGTGCTCTTGCCCGAGCCACTGTGGCCCACCAGGCCAATCATCTCGCCCGGCTCAATGGTCAAATTGACGCCCCGGTTGACTTCGCGGTTGCCATAACGAAAACTCACGTCGCGCAACTCGATGCGCCCTTCCACGCGCTCCAGCTTCACCGGTTGCGTCGGCTCGGGCACGCTGGAGACATGGTCCAGGATGTCAAAAATGCGCTTGGCGGCCGAGGCGGACTTTTCGGTCACCGACACGATGCGGCTCATGGAGTCGAGCCGGCCATAAAAGCGGCTGATGTAGGCAATAAAGGCCATCAGCACACCAACCGTGATGTCCCCCTTGGACACCAGCCAGATGCCAAACGCCCACACCACCAGCAGCCCCCACTCGGTCAGCAGGGAGACGCTGGGCGAAAACAGCGACCAGATCTTGTTGATCTTGTCATTCACCGCCAGATTGTGCTTATTCGCCTCGCGAAAACGCGCCGCCTCGCGATCTTCCTGGGCAAAGGCCTTCACCACGCGCACGCCGGGAATGGTGTCGGCCAACACGCTGGTGACTTGGGACCAGACGCGGTCGATCTTCTCGAAGCCGGTTTGCAGCCGAAAGCGCACCGATCGGATCATCCAGACGATGAACGGCAGCGGCACCAGCGTGACCAGCGCCAGCCAGGGGTTGATGGAGATCAAGATCACGGCCGTCATGATCAGCATCAGGATGTCGGAGGCAAAGTCGAGCAGGTGCAGCGACAAAAAGACGCAAATGCGGTCACTCTCGCTGCCGATGCGCGACATCAAATCACCGGTGCGCTTGCCGCCGAAGTACTCCAGCGACATGCGCAGCAGGTGCTCGTAGGTGGTGGTGCGCAGGTCGGCCCCGATGCGCTCGGACACCAGCGCCAGGATGTAGGTCTTGGCCCACGACAGTCCCCAGGCCAGCAGCGCCGAGCCGAACAGCCCCGACAGGTAGAGTGCCACCAGCATGGGGTCGATGTGCTGCCCGTTCTGAAACGGAATCAGCACCTCGTCCATCAAGGGCATGGCCAGGTACGGCGGCACCAGGCTGGCGGCGGTGCCCAGGAGCGTCAACGCAAAACCGGCGAACAGCTGAATGCGATACGGTCTGGCAAAACGCCAGAGCCGAAATAACGTGCGGGTCGAGGGCGGGGTGTGGATGACTTTGGTGCAGATCGGGCATTCGTCCTGATCGGGCGCCAGCGGCGCCTTGCAGCTGGGGCAACGACGCCCCTCAAGCAGCACCGGGGGCAGCCCGGTCACGGCACTCTGCGCATAAATCTGAAACTGATCGAGCAGGCGGATCGCCTGCAGATTGTGTCCCAGCGTGAAACACCAGGCGGCCAGCCGTCCCTGGGCGTCATTGAGCGCCAGATGGCCCACCCCCGCATGGTCATGGTGCTTCAGCAGCAACCCGGCCCGGTACGGCCAGGCCTGCCAACTGCCGTCCGGCGCGCGGCTCAGCAGGCGCCGGTTGGTGACCAGCACCAAACCGGGAACAAAACAAAGTTTGTTATCCAGGTCCACCTGCAGCAGGGCTGAAACGTTCTCATCTGCTTGCAGCTGCATTTGGACCTGGGCACGCTCCTCATGGGAGAGTTCATTCAGCCAGGGTTCGGAGTCGAGGATTTGGTTGGTCATGGGGGCCAGAGGATTCTGCAGGTTAACGGGCGGGTTGACGACAGCCCGGACCACCGGCGCCAGTTGCGAACTGCAATAGACTAGGCAACATCAAGATTTATACCGACTACGGGCTTTCCGGAAGTATTTAGATTCATGACAACGAAGAACATTCAATTGCTGCGGGTGACTCATCTGCGCGGCCCCAATATCTGGACCTACCGTCCGGTGATCGAAGCGTGGGTCGATATCGGCGCACTGGAAGACTTCCCATCCAACACCATACCCGGATTTTATGAGCGTTTGACCGCCATGCTGCCCGGACTCGCGGTGCATCGATGCGGCGTCGGCGCGCCAGGTGGATTTTTGGAGCGCTTGCGCGCTGGCACCTGGGCCGCTCATATCCTGGAGCATGTGGTGCTTGAGCTCCAAAATCTGGCGGGAATGCGCACCGGCTTCGGCAAGACCCGGCAAACGTCGGTGCGGGGCGTGTACAAAATGGCGTTCCGGACCCGGCAAGAGCAGGTCGGTCGTGCCGCGCTGGACACCGGCCGGGATCTTGTCATGGCCGCCATCAACGATCAACCCTATGACCAGGCGGCGGCCGTGGCCAGGCTGCATGACCTGGTCGATTCACTGTGCTTAGGCCCCAGCACGGCACACATCGTGGAGGCGGCCACCGAGCGCGGTATCCCCCACCTGCGCCTCACCGAGGGCAATCTGGTGCAACTCGGCCATGGCGCGGGCCAGCGCCGCATCTGGACGGCGGAGACCGACCAGACCAGTGCCATTGCCGAAGAAATAGCCAGTGACAAGGATTTGACCAAGTCCCTCTTGCAGTCCTGTGGCGTGCCGGTGCCGCAAGGGCAAGTCGTGAACAGCGCCCAAGAGGCGTGGGAGGCCGCGCAGGACATCGGGCTGCCAGTCGCACTCAAGCCCTATGACGGCAACCACGGGCGCGGCGTGTCATTGGACCTGAAAAACCAGAAAGACATCGAAGCGGCCTTTCTGCTCGCGCAGCGCAAAGGCGGCGGCAGCGTGATCGTCGAGCAATTTATTGCGGGCAACGAGCATCGCCTGCTCGTGGTTGGCAAGCGCGTGGTGGCGGCGGCCCGTGGCGAAACCGCCTGGGTCACGGGCGATGGACGGTCCAACATCATTGAACTGGTCGACCGCCAAATCAATACCGATCCCCGGCGCGGCACCGGAGAAGACGCCCCGCTGAACTCGCTGGCGCCCCAGGACGGCGCAGAAATCATTCTTGAGCTGGAGCGCCAGGGCCTCACGGCCTACTCGGTGCCGGCCCTGGGCGAAAAAGTCCTGATTCAGCGCAATGGCAATGTCGCCTTCGATGTCACCGACCTGGTCCACCCGAGCGTGGCCGCTGCGGCGACCCTGGCGGCGCGGGTGGTGGGGCTGGATGTTGCGGGGGTGGACCTGGTCCTTGAAGACGTCTCCCGCCCTCTGACCGAGCAGCGTGGCGCCGTGATTGAGGTCAATGCCAGCCCCGGTCTGCTGGCCCACCTGAAACCAGCAGACGGCCAGCCGCGACCGATTGGCAAAGCCATCATCGAACACCTGTTTGGCACGGACAAGACCGGGCGCATTCCGGTGGTCGGCGTCACCGGCACCCGGGACACCACCCGCATTGCCCGCCTGGTGGGCTGGCTGGTCCATATCAGCGGCAGACAGGTCGGCGTGGCCTGTCGTGACGGTTTTTATCTTGGCGCCCGGCAAGTGGATTCCAGGGACAGCACCCCATGGGACGCGGCGCAGCGCCTGCTCGTCAACCGTTCGCTGGAAACTGCGGTGTTCGAAAACAGCAGCCGCATGATTCTCAGTGAAGGCCTGCCCTACGACAAGTGCTCGGTCGGCGTGGTGACGGACGTCGGCGGCATGGAAGCACTGGCTGAGTTCCATATTGATCACATGGACAAACTCTACAACGTGGTCCGCACGCAGATCGACGTGATCCTGCCGCACGGAACGGCCGTGCTCAACGCGGCCGACCCCCAGGTGGTGGAGATGGCCTCCTTGTGTGATGGCAAGATCATTTTCTATGGGCCCGACCCTCAACTGGAGGCCATCGCCGCGCACCGGGCCAAGGGCGAGCGTGCGCTCTTCGTGCGCGACGGGCAGATCGTGCTGGCCCAAGGCATGCAAGAGGCGGCCGTGATCGCCCTGGCCAGCATGAAACCGGCCAAGGCCGAGAAACCGGACATGCTGATGGCGGCGGTGGCGGCGGCCTGGGCGTTGGGCATCGACCCGGAGCTGATCGCAGCCGGGCTGCGCGCTTTTGAATCAGATTTGAAGAAACAAAACTAAGCTTATGGACATCTCACGCGTTCGCGCCCTGCGCGGCCCCAATCTCTGGAGCAGTCACACCGCCATCGAGGCGGTCGTGACCTGCACACCGGCCGAGTGCGCCATCAACACGCACGACGGCTTTGAGAGCCGTCTTCGGGCGCGCTTCCCAAAACTCGGAACACTGCTGCCGACCGGGCACGACGCCACGGTACCCATGGCCCATGTGCTCGAAATGGCCGCGCTGGATCTGCAGGCCCTGGCTGGCTGCCCGGTTACCTTCGCACGCACAACGGCCACCACGGAACCCGGCGTCTACCAGATTGTGGTGGAGTATTCAGAAGAGGCGGTGGGCCGCCTGGCCCTGGAGCTGGCCCAATCCCTGTGTCTGGCGGCGCAAAACGACACCCCCTTCGATCTGCCGCAAGCGCTGCAGCGCTTGCGCGAACTCGACGAAGATGTACGCCTGGGGCCGAGCACGGGCGCCATCGTGCAGGCGGCGCTTGCGCGCAACATTCCCTTTCGCCGCATGACGCAAGGCAGCATGATCATGTTTGGCTGGGGCAGCAAGCAGCGCCGCATCCAGGCCGCCGAAATGGACATCACCGGTGCCATCGCGGAAGCAATCGCCCAGGACAAACAGCTGACCAAAAAGCTGCTGGCTGCGGCGGGCGTGCCGGTTCCGCTCGGCCGTGAGGTCGATACCCCTGAAGATGCCTGGATGGCCGCCTGCGAAGTCGGTCTGCCGGTCGTGGTCAAGCCCAAGAGTGGCAACCAGGGCAAGGGCGTGACGGTCAACATCACGTCGCGTGAACAGCTGACAGCGGCTTACGCGGCAGCCGCCGAGTTCGGCGATGACATCCTGGTCGAACGCTACATTCCCGGTAACGACTTTCGCCTGCTGGTGGTTGGCAACAAGCTGGTGGCAGCGGCCTATCGTGAACCGCCCAACGTGGTGGGTGATGGTCAGCACACCATCCGTGAAATGGTGGAACAGGTCAACAAAGACCCGCGCCGCGGCTCCGGCCATGCGACCTCGCTGACCAAAATCCGATTTGACGATATTGCCCTGGCGTGCCTGGCAGGCCAGGGCCTTGATGCCGACTCGGTTCCCCCCAAGGGCCAACGCGTCACCCTGCGCCACAACGCCAATCTATCCACCGGCGGCTCCGCCACCGATGTCACCGACAGCGTGCACCCGGAAGTGGCAGCCCGTGCCGTGGCTGCCGCACGAATGGTGGGACTCGATATTTGCGGCGTGGACGTGGTCTGCAACAGCATCCTGCATACGCTCGAAGAACAGGGCGGCGGCGTGGTCGAGGTCAATGCCGCGCCCGGTCTGCGCATGCACCTGTCGCCGTCCTACGGCAAGGGGCGCCCGGTGGGTGAGGCCATCATCACCAGCATGTTCGACCAGCATGAGAATGGCCGTATTCCGCTGGTGGCCGTCACCGGCACCAACGGCAAGACCACCACCGTGCGCCTGATCTCGCACCTGCTGGCCCAAAACGGCCTGCGCGTCGGCATGACCAATACGGATGGTGTCTACATCGCGGGTCAGCGCATCGACACCGGCGACTGCAGCGGCCCCAAAAGTGCGCGCAATGTGTTGCAGCACCCCGACGTGGATGCCGCCGTGCTGGAAACCGCCCGCGGCGGCATGCTGCGCGAAGGGCTGGCCTTTGACCGTTGTGATGTGGCCGTGGTGACCAATGTCGGAAGCGGTGACCACCTGGGCCTGAACTACATCACGACGGTTGAAGATCTGGCCGTGCTCAAACGCGTGATCGTACAAAACATCGCCAGTGACGGTGTGGCGGTGCTCAATGCGGCGGACCCCATTGTGGTCTCCATGGCCAGGCACTGCAGCGCTTCGATCATCTTTTTTGCCATGGACAGGCATCATCCGGTCATGGCCACGCACTTGGCGCAGGGGCGACGCGCCGTCTACGTGGAAGGCGACCATCTGGTGGCTGCCGAGGGCAAGGTGCAGCACCAGATGGCGCTGTCGGACATCCCCATTTCCCGTCGGGGCACCATCGGGTTTCAGATCGAAAACGTCATGGCTTCGGCGGCTGCCGTATGGGCCCTTGGGGTCGGGTGGGAGACGATCAAGCTCGGACTGGCCAGTTTTATCAACAACAACGACAACGCACTGGGCCGCTTCAACCTGTTCAGCTACCGGGGCGCCACCGTCATTGCCGACTACGGCCACAACCCGGATGCGATTGCGGCGCTGGTTCAGGCGGTGGCAAGCATGCCCTCCAAGCGTCGCACCGTCGTGATCAGCGGCGCCGGCGACCGGCGCGATGAAGACATTCGCCAACAGACTGAAATTCTGGGCAACGCGTTTGACAACGTGGTGCTGTACCAGGACCAGTGTCAGCGCGGCCGCGCCGACGGCGAGGTGCTGGCGCTGCTGCGCGAGGGTCTGGCCCATGCGACACGCACCGAATCCATCGCCGAGATTCAGGGTGAGTTTCTCGCCATTGACACCGCGATGGACACCCTGGGCGAGGGCGATCTGTGCCTGATTCTGGTTGATCAGGTCGAGCAAGCGCTGGCGCATATTGCAACGCGAATTAAAAAAGACGCGGGCTGACCGGCGTGTGGCGTCAGCATAGCGCTGGCGCCAGCCAACACTAGGGTTGTTCGTTGGCCGGATCACGGCCCATGAGTGCGGCCACAGCCTCCACCGGCTTCATCTGACCATCCAGCAAAGCCACCACCGCCTGCGCAATCGGCATCTCGACGCCCAAATAGGCAGCGCGCTGCACCACCGTGCGAGCGCTATAGACCCCTTCAGCCACATGGCCCAGCGAATCCACCGCTTGCTGCAAGGTCTGTCCTCGGGCCAGCGCCAGCCCAATCTGCCGGTTGCGTGACAGATCGCCGGTGGCGGTCAGTACCAGATCACCCAGACCACTTAAACCCATGAAGGTTTCGGCACGTGCGCCCAAGGCCACACCCAGGCGCGTCATCTCGGCCAGGCCGCGAGTAATCAGGGCCGCACGGGCATTAAGACCCAGGTTCAGACCGTCGCACAGGCCAACAGCAATGGCCAGCACGTTCTTCACCGCCCCACCGACTTCGACGCCCACGATGTCGTCATTGGCATAAACCCGCAGCGTCGGACTGTGAAAAGCCGCCACCAAGGTGTCGCGCACCACGGCATGAACACTGGCGGCGACCAGCGCGGTGGGCTGACCACGCGCCACCTCCAGCGCAAAGCTTGGGCCGCTGAGTCCACCCGCCATTAAATCAGGCGCTTCCTGTGCCTGCACCTCGTGGGCCAGCAGCCCCAAAGTCTCTAGAGACCTGGCCACTTCAAACCCCTTGCACAACCAGGCCACGGGCACGCGGCACGCGGACAGGTGCGCCAGCATGGCGCGCAAGCCGGCCATGGGTGTTGCCACAATGAGCAGATCAGCGCCGTCGATGAGACGGCCAAACGAGTCCGGGGCGGCAGAAGCGTCGGACAAGCGGGCTGAGCTGATGCCCAAAGCCGGTGGCAGGTTGACGCCCGGCAAGTAGCGCACATTCTCCCGGCGGGCCTGCATGACGGCGGCTTGCGCCGCATCGCGCGCCCAGAGCGTGACAGTGTGCCGGGCCGCGGGGTTGCTGCAGGCACTGAGCGCCAGCGCGGTGCCCCAGGCACCGGCGCCAAGCACTATTATTTTCATAGCTATTTACCCAATCAACACGGGGGCTAGAGGCTAAAACGCTTTATATCTTTACTGCGTAACGAGCTGTGGCGCATCGGCACCGGCGCCGGCCTGCTGCTGTTGCTGCTGCTCGAACATGGCCTGAAAGTTGATTTCAGACAGGTGCACCGGCGGAAAGCCGCCGCGCTGGACCAGGTCCGCCACGTTGCCGCGCAAATAGGGGTAAACGATTTGCGGGCAGGCGATGCCCATGATCTGGTTCATCTGCTCTTGCGGCAAATTGCGAATCTCGAAAATACCGGCTTGCGTGGCTTCCACCAGAAACACGGTTTTATCCTTGATCTTGGTCTGAACCGTCGCGGTGACCGTGACCTCGAACACGCCCTCTGCCACTGGCGCCGCGTTCACGCCGAGCTGGATGTCCACCGTGGGCGACTCCTGCTCCAGCAGAATGGCGGGCGAATTGGGTTGTTCCAGGGACGCCTCCTTGAGGTACACGCGTTGGATTTGAAAAACGGGGGCTTGTTGGTCGGTCATGGAATTTCCTTGAATGGTGGTGGCCAGCGCTGGCCCAGTGACCGCCTGGTGACGGTCTGTTACGCAAATTTCAGTTAAAACAAAGCCCGCTGCCTTGTGGATTGAGCGGGCCAACGAAGGGAAACGGGCGTCATTATCTCAGGTGAGAATCAAGGCGCCGGCGTCACACAGCGTCAGGCGGCATTGAGCATCGGCAGCAAGCCGTCCCGTGCATCGAGCGCGATCAGATCATCGCAGCCCCCCACATGGGTCTGACCAATGAATATCTGCGGCACGGTACGCCGGCCGGTGATCTCCATCATCTGGGCGCGCGCCTGTGCATCGGTGTCAATGCGGATTTCCTCAATTTGGGCCACCCCTTTGGCTTTGAGAATCTGCTTGGCTTGCATGCAGTAGGGGCAGACGGCGGTGGTGTACATCTTGACGGTTTGCATGGGACTCATTCTTCGGAAATCAGGTGGAAGGTGTTATTCATCAGGATTTTTCAAGCGGCAAATTGGCCGCTCGCCAGCCACCCAGGCCGCCCGCCAGGGATTGCGCCTGCGCATAACCCAGCTTTTTGGCGATCGCCTCGGCGCGCTTGGAACGGGCGCCCGACTGACACACCAGAATCAGCGGCACGGTCTTGTTCTTCACGACGGTGGGCAATTTTTCTTCCAGCTGGCCCAGGGGAATGTTCTTGGCGCCAACGATATGAGCAGCTGCAAACTCATTGACTTCGCAGATGTCGATCACCACCGCCTTTTCGCGGTTGATGAGCTGCACCGCGCCGGCCGCCGTCAGGGAGCCCCCGCTGGCGCCTTTGAGCACCGGCCAAAACAGCATGGCGCCTGATGCCAGCGCGACGGACATAATCATCCAGTTGTCGAGAATAAACTTCACTTTGATCCTTGTAGAGAGCCGTGGCTAAAGGCGGCATTTTAGAATGATGGCGCGCGCAAGGCATTTGCGCCTTCGTTTTGCCCTTGTCTGAACCCCAACCACACCATGTACAAACTCGTTCTCATCCGCCACGGCGAATCCACCTGGAACCTTGACAACCGCTTCACCGGCTGGACCGACGTGGATTTGACCCCCCTCGGCATCGAACAGGCCAAAAATGCCGGGCGCCTGCTCAAGGCCGAAGGCTATGAATTTGATGTCGCCTACACCAGCGTCCTCAAGCGCGCCACCCGCACCCTGTGGCACGTGCTCGATGAGATGGACCGCACCTGGCTGCCGGTGGTCAACAGCTGGCGCCTCAACGAGCGCCACTACGGCGCCTTGCAGGGCCTCAACAAGGCCGAAACCGCCAAACAATATGGCGACGCCCAGGTACTGGCCTGGCGGCGCAGCTACGACACACCCCCACCCGCACTGGAGCCGACCGACCCGCGCAGCGAGCGCGCTGATCGACGCTACGCCCGACTGTCACAAGACCAAGTGCCCCTGACCGAGTGCCTGAAGGACACGGTGGCGCGGGTCATGCCTTTTTGGTACGAGGCGCTGGCGCCCGCCATCAAAGCGGGCAAACGCGTCGTGGTGGCAGCCCATGGCAACTCGATCCGGGCGCTGGTGAAATACCTGGACAACATCTCCGACGACGACATCGTGGGCCTGAACATCCCGAACGGCATTCCGCTGGTCTATGAACTCGACGAGAACCTCAAGCCTATCCGCCACTACTACCTGGGCGATGCCGAGGCTGCAGCCAAAGCGGCTGCGGCCGTGGCCTCGCAAGGTAAAGCTTGAGTAAATGAGGAACCTCACCCTCTGACATTCGTCAAAGCGAGTACATTGCATGCGGTTAAAACCTTCCAGTTCAGACCACCGCTCTTCAAAGCGAAGTAAGCTCTTTGCTTAACCAACATGAGACTTTGCGGGACAGACCGCAGTGACAAGCAGCAAAAAAGCTCTGTTCACAACTGATTAGAGGAATATATGGGTCATAAACTGAAAATTACCGGTTGGATTTCAATTGGTGTCATGGCGGGCGCCTTGACCACGGTGTCGCTGCAGACCGTGGCGCGCGGCACGCTGACACCTTTGCCGCTGGAGGAATTGCAGCAATTGGCGGCCGTTTTTGGCATCGTCAAGAGCAACTACGTGGAGCCGGTGGACGACAAAAAGCTGATTACCGATGCCATCGCCGGTATGGTGGCAGGGCTGGACCCGCATTCAGTCTACCTCGACAAAAAGGCGCTGAAGGATTTCAACGAGGGCACAACGGGCAAATTTGTCGGCGTCGGCATCGAAATCTCGCAAGAAGATGGCTTGATCAAGGTGGTGTCCCCGATTGAAGGCTCACCCGCGTTTCGGGCTGGCATCAAACCCAATGACCTGATCATCAAGATCAATGACACCCTGGTCAAGGGTTTGACCTTGAGCGAAGGCGTCAAGCGCATGCGCGGGGAACCCAATACCAAAGTGCTGCTGACCATTCTTCGCAAATCCGAAAACAGAACCTTCCCGGTCCCGATCGTGCGCGAAGAAATCCGCACCCAGTCGGTGCGCAGCAAGGTGATCGAACCGGGTTACGCCTGGATTCGCCTGAGCCAGTTCCAGGAACGCACGGTGGAAGACTTCGCGCGCAAGATGGAAGAAATTTACAAGCAGGAGCCTCATCTCAAGGGCTTGGTGCTTGACTTGCGCAATGATCCGGGCGGCTATCTGGACGCGGCCGTGGCCATTTCGGCGGCTTTTTTGCCGGCCAACGTGACGGTGGTGTCGGCCAACGGCCAGTTGGCGGAAAGCAAATTCACCTACAAGGCGGCGCCCGAGTATTACCAGCGCCGTAGCGGCGGAGATCCGCTCAAGCACCTGACTGACGTGACCAAGGGCGCGCTCAAAAGCGTACCCCTGGTGGTGTTGGTCAATGAAGGCTCCGCCTCAGCCAGTGAAATCGTCGCCGGGGCACTGCAAGATCACAAGCGCGCCAAGCTGATGGGCAATCAGACTTTCGGCAAGGGTTCGGTGCAAACCGCAGTCTGCCTGGACTCTGGATTTCGCATGGACAACTGCCCGACGGCTGCCCTGAAGCTCACCACCAGCCGTTACTACACGCCCAGCGGCAATTCGATTCAGGCCAAGGGTATCGTGCCCGACGTCATGGTGGACGAAACCGCCGAGGGCAATCTGTTTGCCGCGCTGCGCACGCGCGAGGCGGATCTGGAGAAACACCTGAGCAACGGCCAGAGCGACGAAAAGAAAAGTAGCGTCAGCGATAAGGTTCGGGAAGATGCGCTTAAAAAGCTGGAGGACGAACTTAAAAAGCCCCTGGCCGAGCGCAAGCTGCCGGAGTACGGCTCCGACACGGATTTTCAGCTGATTCAGGCCATCCACCAACTCAAAGGTCAGACTGTCCTGGCCAGCAAGACCCTGGTCGAGCGCCCGGAAGAAAAGAAGGAAGAGTGAAAGCCAGCGCATGACGGACGAGCAACTGCTGCGCTACTCGCGCCATATCCTGCTGAACGAAATCGGGATCGAAGGCCAGGCGCAGATTTTGTCCAGTCATGCCCTGATCGTGGGTGCGGGTGGTTTGGGCTCACCAGTTGCCCTCTACCTGGGGTCGGCTGGCGTCGGGCACATCACGGTGGTTGACCATGACCGCGTGGACATGACCAATCTGCAGCGGCAGATCGCGCATACCATGGAGCGTGTCGGCCAGCCCAAGGTGCTGTCAATTCAGACTGCCATTGCCGCCATCAACCCAGACGTGCAAGTCACGCCCATCATGCTACGCGCCGATGCCGCGCTGCTGGACACCCTGGTGGCGCAGGCCGATGTGGTGCTGGACTGCTCTGACAACTTTGCCACGCGCCACGCCATCAATACGGCTTGTGTGAAACACCGCAAACCGCTGGTATCGGGGGCGGCCATCCGCTTTGATGGCCAGGTTTGTGTCTATGACCCGCGCGACGCCAACTCGCCCTGTTACGCCTGTGTTTTCCCCCCCGATAACACCTTTGAAGAAACACGCTGCGCCACGATGGGTGTTTTTGCACCGCTGGTGGGCATCATCGGCTCCCTGCAAGCGGCTGAAGCGCTCAAGCTGCTCAGCGCTGTCGGTAACCCCCTCACCGGGCGCCTGCTGATGCTCGATGGCCGCGCGATGGAGTTCACTGAAGTGCGCATCGCACGCCAGGCCGGCTGCCCCATCTGCGGCGCGGCGCACTGATACCCCGGAGTTATCGCGGCGCGTCATGACACGAACCGTGCCGCTGACGGAAATCACGTGGCAGTTCGGTAGTGTCAGCCGCAAATAATCCTGAACGCGATTGCCGCGCAACGGCCTCTTCGGCCGCGTACGGCCCCAGGGCGCGACGCCAGCGATAGGACCAGGCTTGGCCCGCCTGCACCATCTGCGCGCCCAGATCTTGGCCGTCGAGCCGAATGCGTGCCAATCCGCGTCCGTAATCGTCATTGCGCCGAATCGTTACCTCGACATGCTGGTGCAGCACCAGCTGCCTGAGGACCTCACGCGCGGCCTCGCCACCGGTCTGGCAGATCTCAGGCGCATCAATGCCGTCAATGCGCAGCTTGCGGGGCGGCCCGCCTGCGTCAGGGCGGACCCAGAGCGTGTCACCGTCAGAGACAAATGAAACGTTGCCAGTAAAGATGGTTTTCGCCTGCACATGGGTTGCGGCCATGAAGAGGACCAGCAACAAAAAGCGTACGGTTTTTCGCGGCTCATGGCCCAAGATTGTCTGATTCATCTCGTTGATTGTCAGGGCAATAGGTTCAAGGGCTGCGCCCCGGTCCTGGAACCACCAAAGCCCAGCTATTGGCTGGAAAGATCGGTTAACTTTTGGTCAAGATTCAAAAACGTTCCTGTTAGACTGATCCGCTATCACAGTAATTTTTCCGTGACTTCTAAAACTGTATCCGCCATGATCGATCTGCATGATTTGCGTCTGGATGATGCACGCGCGTTGCTGGCGCATGATGCGTATGGCAGTTTGCCCGAAGCGGATGAATCCCGCACCCAGTACCTGCAGAGAGTTATCGACCAGCTGTGCGAACTCTCCCTCAAAGACCCGCTGACGGGTTTGGCCAACCGACGTCATTTCCGCCATGTACTGGGGCGCGAAATTGATGCAGTGGCCCGTTCAGGTGAGTCTGCGTTGCTGTTGATGATGGATATTGATCATTTCAAGAAGGTCAACGACACCTACGGCCATTTGGCGGGAGACCGGGTGCTGCAGGCCGTTGCCAAAGCCCTGGCGTCCTGTTTGCGCCCGATGGACACCGTGGCGCGCTACGGCGGCGAGGAATTCACTGCAATCCTGCCCAACTGTCCACCCTCGTTTGGGAAAATCGTGGCGGAACGAATCCGCGCAACCGTCGGTTCGCTCCAGGTCTTAGTGGCGCCGCTGGTCAGTCTGCAGGTGACGATCAGTATTGGGGGCGCCTTTGCGCCCGAATGGGTTCGTTCCACCACTGCGTTATGGATCGACCGGGCCGACACCCAACTCTATCGGGCCAAGTCCGAGGGGCGTAATCGCGTTTACATTGATCAGCAGCCGGAGATCGCCGTGAGTGCAGAAGAAAGAAAAATGTTGTTTGGCCACCTCTCAATAGGGGACCCGGCCTGGCTGGAGAGTGTTTCGACTGACGCGGCGGTTGGTGCAGCAGACGGCGCCATGAAGAGGGTGAACTGACGATGGGCGACATCCTGAATCCTGCGCAAGACCATGTGGCTGCGCCCATCGTACCGCTGCGACCACTGGGCAAGGTGCTGGCGGTGACCAGCGGCAAAGGCGGCGTTGGCAAGACCTTTGTTTCGGCCAATCTGGCCGCAGCGCTGGCCAAACGCGGCCATCGGGTGCTGGTACTCGACGCTGACTTGGGGTTGGCCAATCTGGATGTGGTGCTTAACCTGTACCCCAAAGTCACCCTGCATGACGTATTTACCGGCAAAGCCAAACTCGAAGAAGCCATCGTGCGGGCGCCCGGCGGTTTTTCGGTCTTGCTGGCAGGCTCCGGCATGGTGGAGTACTCGCGCCTGACACCCGAAGTGCGCGACGACTTCCTGCGCATCATGAGCGGGCTGATACCGCATTACGACATCGTGCTGCTCGATACCGGTGCCGGCATTTCTGATGTCGTGCTGTTTGCCGTTTCCCTGGCCTCCGAGGTGCTGGTGGTGGCCACACCGGAGCCGACCTCGCTGACCGACGCCTACGCCACCATCAAGGTGCTGGTGGGCCAGCAAAAGCGGCAAAACATTCGCATGGTCATCAACCAGACGGCACGCCTGGGTGACGGGCGTGCCATCACGACCCAATTGCAGCAGGTGCTGGACCGTTTTGTGGTCACCGAACCGGGACGCCCGATTCGCTTGATCCATCTCGGCGACATACCGTCCGACCCCTCGGTACGCCAAGCGGTGATGCGCCGCCAGTTGCTGATGCAATCAACACCGGGCTGCCCGGCCGCCATGGCAATTTCCCAGTTGGCGGTCAAGCTGGAAGACACCGTCATCAATCAGAAGGTCTAAAACCGCCACTGCAGGCGGTGACGATCCAGCCCTCCAGCGGATCCAGGTCAGCCGGCAAACCGTAGCAAGCGTCACCTTGCGCCTGGCGCGCGTACGCCCAGGCCGCCTGGATCAGACACAGCACCGCATCCAGTGCATCACCGCTGGCGTCATCCACCAGTGCGTCGCGCTGTGCATGTGTCAGTTTGAGCCGCAAACCGAGCCGGGTCTGGCCATGCTCCAGCGCAGTGATCAGGTCTTTGCGGGCAATCAGGCGCTCTGGCGTTTGCCGTGCCTTGTCGTCGCTCTTGTAGCTGCGACGGCCCAAGACCTCGCGTGCCAGCAGACCTGGATAAGCCTCCAGCGCCACCCGGCGCGCCTGACCACTCCCATCCACATCCCTGGGGTCACCCGCATGCAGTCCCGGCAGCTGCACGCCGGCCGCCAGCAACAGCGGGACGCCGGCATGCAGCATGTAGGCCACCGGCGGGTTGACCCACTTCATGGACGGACTGGACCCGGCGGGGATGTCGGTCGCTCGGTGCGCAAATTTGCCACCCACCGGGCGGGCAGCGCAGAACGCGACAAAAGAGGCACGAACCTGCTCCCGGCTCAAGCTGGCGTAATGACGAATACAGGCTTCCCACTGCGTCGGCCAACCCAGAGTTTCGACCAGTTCACGCGGCAAACCAAATGGCAGGTCAAAGCCCCCGACCCAGCAAAGGGGTTGCTGCAACCAGCGTGCAAACGCATCCAGGGACTCCAGTCGCTCCAGTTTCGATAGCTGGACACGCCCGGATTGCAGGGCACCCAAGGCCAGAATGATGGGTTTTTTGCGGGACGGACGGCTTGAAAAGTCGCAGCCTAAAAGCACCATCCCGGTCACGGAACTGGCAGCTCAGGCGTGCCCAATGATGCAGGCGGTGGCCATCAATTCTTCCAGCAGTGCCAGTGACACCTTGCCCGAGACCGAATACGGGTTCAGCTCCGGTTTTTCAGCGTATTTGAGCAAAATGGAGGTATTGATCCTGGACATGTTGACCTGCCCCATGGTCCAGCCACCAAAGCGGCGCTCGGTTATTTCTTCATAGTCCAACAGCATCACGTCCTTGTGGCGCGGGTCCTTCTGGATGTGACCATAGAGCTCGCTCACGGCCATGCGTCCGCCTTCGATGGCCTGCAGAAAAATGCCGCCGCCGTAGCAAAGAATACCGGTGATGCCGCACTCCGGGTTGTGTTGGCGCGACTGCAGCAAGATTGCCTCAATGGCATCCGGGCCGGTGTCAACGGCGCGGCTGGCGTAAAGCAAACGGACCAACATGATCAGCCTTCTTTCTTGGGAATAAGGGACAGGAATTCACGGCGCAGATTGGGGTCCTTGAGGAAGCTGCCCCGCATGACCGAATTGATCATCTTGCTGTCCAGGTCCTTGACGCCGCGCCAGCCCATGCAGAAATGGGTCGCCTCCATCACGATGGCCAGGCCGTCGGGCTGGGTCTTTTCCTGAATCAGATCGGCCAGCTGGACCACCGCTTCCTCCTGAATCTGCGGTCGGCCCATCACCCACTCGGCCAGTCGCGCGTACTTGGACAGGCCAATCACATTGGTATGTTCATTCGGCAACACACCAATCCAGATCTGGCCGACGATCGGACACAAGTGATGGCTGCAGGCACTGCGCACCGTGATCGGGCCCACGATCATCAACTCATTGAGATGCTCGGCATTGGGAAACTCGGTGATGGTGGGCGCGCTGACGTAGCGGCCGTTGAACACCTCTTTGAGATACATCTTGGCGACCCGGCGCGCCGTCTCGTCGGTGTTGTGATCATGGTCGGTGTCAATCACCAGGCTGCTCAGGACGCCTTTCATCTTGTCTTCCACCTCGTCGAGCAACTGCTCAAGCTCACCGGGCTCGATGAAATCGGCAATGTTGTCGTTGGCGTGGAAGCGCTTGCGCGCCGCCAGCAGGCGTTGCCGAATTTTGACGGAGACGGGAATACCCTCATCGGCATCGCTTGGATTCATGGTGCTTTGGCTTTTCATTAACATACAAGAATGGTAGCAGCGTTTTACTTATAGGGTTTTTGACCGATAGCCCGCATACACTCTGCGTATCAAGCTATTTTTTTAATAGCGCTTCCCATTCAGGAACAGCAGGACGCGCATCACGCCCAATGCGACGCGATCCAGAAAGCGCTGACGCCACGGGCGGTTGGCATAGGCTGCAGGGTCCACGCGTACACCATCCTGGACCAGGGCGTCCTCAAGCCGCGAGCGTAAATTCTGCGCGAAGGCCACATCGTCCATCACCACGTTCGCCTCACGCGCCAACAGCAGACTCAAAGGGTCCAGGTTGGAAGAGCCGACCGTGGCCCAGTGAGAATCAATGACCGCCACCTTGGCATGGAGAAAACTGACCGAATACTCATGGATTTCAACGCCCGCCGCCAGCAGCGCACCATAGACGGAGCGCGCCGCATGGTACTGCATGAAGTACTCGTAACGACCTTGCAGCAACAACCGGACCCGCACCCCGCGTTGCGCCGCATGCATCAGGCCCTTGCGCAGTTTGCGGCCCGGCACAAAGTAGGCATTGGCAATGATGATTTCAGTGCGGGCAGCACCAATCGCTTTCCGGTAGGCGCGCTCGATCCGGGAACGGTTACGCAAATTGTCGCGCAGTACCAGATCGGCATTGGTGTTTTCGCCCGCAGCCTCATGGGCCAATGTACCCGCATCCCTGGGCATCTCAGCGTCCGAACGGGCCTGCAGCTTGAGCTTCACCGCTTCCTGCAGCGCCAGCCAGGCAGCCGGAAAATCGCTTTGCCGTATGGTACTGGCCGCCTGCGAGCGCCACCAGAACTGTGCCATGGTCTCATGCACCGCCTGTACCAGCGGGCCCGTCACCTGCACGGCAAAGTCAAAACGGGGCGCTTTCAGGGTGCCATAGTTGGGGTCATACCAGTCATCGAGCACGTTGATGCCACCGCAAAATGCCACCGTGCCATCCACCACGCACAGTTTGCGATGCAGGCGCCGCCAGCGACTCGGAATGAACAGCCCAAAGCGCCCCAGCGGCGAGAAAATCCGCCACTTGACCCCCGATGTGTCAAAACGGGACGCCCATTGCGCTGGAATACGCGGGGTGCCCACTCCGTCCATGACCAGATACACCGCCACGCCGCGCCGGGCGGCCTGCTCCAGGGCAATCGCCACACTTTCACCCGCAGCCTCAACACTGAAGATGTAGGTCTCCAACCGGACTTCATGCGCGCTACGCTCGATCGCTCGAACCAGCGCCGGGAAAAACGCCTGCGCACCTTGCAGCAGAAGAATCTGGTGGCCGGTGCGGGCTTGTGGCATGGTTTCCTTCAAGTGCTGCGGACAAGGCTGGCGGTGATGCCGCTACGAGCGGTCCGGCGATGGTTCGATTTCCGGCAAACCGAACTCGGCAATCAAAGGCAAATGGTCGGACATACGCGACCATATCCGGCCTTGGGGCACCTGCACCCCCAGCGGCACCAAGCCTCTGGCGTACACATAGTCCAGCTGCACCAGCGGCAGCCGGGCCGGATAAGTTGGATGACGCGCGCCCGTGAAGGTTTTCAAGTTGGTCGCATCAAGCGCCCGCTGCACCAGACTGCCCCAGTCATTGAAATCCCCGGCCACCAGCAAGGGTGCCATCGGGGGCACTTCGCGCGCGACAAAGCGTTGCAACTGCGCAATCTGGCGGGCTCGACTGGCCTTGATCAGACCCAGGTGCACCACCACCACATGCACGGCTCGGCCATGCACCAGCACCTCGACATGCAGCAAACCACGCTGTTCAAAACGGTGATCGGAAATGTCCTCCTGCTGGTAAGCCACCACCGGCCAGCGCGACAGCATGGCGTTGCCGTGCTCGCCATGCCGGGTAAACGCATTGGTGTGATAAACCGCCTCGTAGCCTTCCGGCGCCAGGAATTCAGCTTGCGACAACTCGGGCCAGCGCGTGAAATGCTGCGCCTCGCGCCGATTCAAAAGCCTCACCTCCTGCAAGCACACAATGTCTGAATCCAACTGCTCGACCGCATGGCCGAGGTTGTGTATTTCCAGCCGTCGCTGCGGACCAATACCCTGCACACCTTTGTGAATGTTGTAGGTGGCGACTCGCACAATATTCATATTGACGCCTTTGCAGCCGCCATCCTGGGCAGCATCAAACACGCTTCCGCGTTGGAAGGTGAAAAACACGCGGCCGCCGCTTCAAGATAGGGAAGCCACAGGTAGCTCGTATGTTCGCGCGGGCTCAGGCGCACCGGGGTTGCGGCGGGCACCTGCAAGCCAAACAAATGCTCGGTGTTGCGTGTCACACCGGGCTCGTAACGATGCCGCCAACGAGGATAAATGTCATAGACGTTCTCAAGTCGCCAGTCGCGCAAATGAGCGGCCAGTGGCGTACCGGGGGCGCACTCAATGCCGGTTTCCTCCAGGACTTCACGCACCGCTGTTTGCTCAAAGGTCTCATCGAGCGTGTCTTTGCTGCCGGTGACCGACTGCCAGAAATCCGCAGCGTCGGCTCTTTTGATCAGCAGCACATCGAGCGCCGGTGTGTAAATCACAACCAGGACGGATTGGGGAATCTTGTAGACTTTAGGCATAAAAAAACGGGCGCCATTCAAGCGCCCTTTCATTCTGCCTGAAGCCCGCCGTCCAGGGCTTGATCAAGCCGCTTTTATGGGCTCAGGCGTGCGCAGCCGGATGTGCAGTTCGCGCAACTGTTTCTCGTCCACCGGTGACGGCGCTTGCGTCAGCAGACACTGCGCACGCTGGGTTTTGGGGAAGGCGATGACGTCGCGAATTGACTCGGCACCGGTCATCAACGTAATGATGCGGTCCAGACCAAAAGCCAGGCCGCCATGCGGTGGCGCACCATATTGCAAGGCATCCAGCAAGAAACCAAATTTGTCTTGCGCTTCTTCCGGCGAGATTTTCAAGGCATCAAACACTTTTTGCTGCACATCGGCGCGGTGGATACGCACCGAGCCGCCGCCCATCTCCCAGCCGTTGAGCACCATGTCATAACCCTGCGAGATGCACTTCTCGGGGGCTGTGACCATCCAGTCTTCATGCCCTTCCTTGGGCGCCGTGAAGGGGTGATGCACTGCGGTGTAGCGCTGCGCCTCTTCATCAAACTCAAACATCGGAAAGTCAACCACCCACATCGGGCGCCAGGACTTCTCGAACAAAGCATTCTTCTTGCCAAACTCGCTGTGACCAATCTTGATGCGCAAAGCGCCGATGGCGTCGTTGACAATCTTGGCTTTGTCAGCGCCAAAGAAAATCAGGTCTCCATCTTGCGCACCGGTGCGGGCCAGCACTTCGGCAATGGCTTTGTCGTGAATATTCTTGACGATGGGCGACTGCAGGCCCGGCCACCGAAGGGCCTTGTCGCCCGGGCCCTTGGCCAACTCGTTGACCTTGATGTACGCCAGCCCTTTGGCCCCGTAGATTTTGACAAACTCAGCGTAGGCATCAATCTCGCCACGGCTCAAGCCGCCGACTTCACGCGCGCCGCCCGGAATGCGCAGGCCCACCACACGACCGCCCTTCATGGTCGCGGCACCCGAGAACACCTTGAAGTCCACGTCGGTCATCACATCGGTCAGCTCGGTGAATTCGAGCTTGACGCGCAGGTCGGGCTTGTCCGAGCCATAACGATGCATGGCCTCGGAATACGCCATCACCGGGAATTCGCCCAAGTCAACATTCAAGGTGGTCTTGAAAACGGTCGTGATCATTTCCTGGAACAGGTCACGAATATCCTGTTCACTCAGAAACGAGGTCTCAATATCAATTTGTGTGAATTCGGGCTGGCGGTCAGCACGCAAGTCCTCATCACGAAAGCACTTGGTGATCTGGTAATAACGATCGAAACCCGCCACCATCAACAATTGCTTGAACAACTGCGGGCTCTGCGGCAAGGCAAAAAAGTGGCCCTCATGGACTCGGCTGGGCACCAGATAGTCGCGCGCACCCTCTGGGGTGGACTTGCCGAGCATCGGGGTTTCAATGTCAACAAAACCGTTGGCATCGAGAAACTTGCGCACCTCCATGGCCACGCGGTAGCGCAACATCAAATTGTTTTGCATATAGGGGCGACGCAAGTCCAGCACCCGGTGCGTCAGGCGCGTGGTCTCGCTCAGGTTGTCATCATCGAGCTGAAACGGGGGCGTGACCGACGGGTTGAGTACCGTCAGCTCATGGCAAAGCACCTCGATCTTGCCGCTCTTGAGGCCTTCATTGACCGTGCCTTCAGGGCGGGCACGCACCAGGCCTTTGACCTGAATACAAAACTCGTTGCGAAGACCCTCGGCCACCTTGAACATGTCGGCACGGTCCGGGTCACACACCACCTGCACGTAACCTTCGCGATCCCGGATATCGACAAAAATCACGCCCCCGTGGTCGCGGCGACGATTAACCCAACCACACAGGGTGACGGTTTGACCCAACAGGGTGTCGGTGACAAGACCGCAATAATGAGAGCGCATGGCCATAAACAGCTTTCAGAGCCCGCCTCGCGAGGCGGCACAGGTTATCAAAAATTAAGGCGAAACTTGCTTGGGCGCAAGCTCAATTGCGACCGCTGGTGCCACTGAACCCATGGAAATGACATAGGTCAGTGCCTCATCCACACTCATGCGCAATTCAATCACTTCGGAGCGCGGCAGCAGCAGAAAAAACCCACTGGTCGGGTTCGGCGTCGTCGGAACATAAACACTCACAAAATCAGCCCCGAGGTGGTGAGCCACCTCGCCGCCGGGAGTGCCGGTCTGGAACGCAACAGTCCAGACACCGGCGCGCGGATACTGGACCAGCATGGCCTTGCGAAACGCATTGCCATTGCTGGAAAAAAGCGTGTCCGACACTTTCTTGACGCTGTTGTAGATCGACTTGAAAACCGGGATATGGGCAAACAACCGGTCCCATTGCGCCAGCCACCAGCGGCCTGCCACATTGGAGACCAGTGCGCCCGTTACCAGCAAGGCGCTAAAAACCAGCACCACGCCAAGCCCGGGAATATGGCGCAGCGGCTCAATCAGGGTGCCCGCCGAGTTGGGGGTCAACGCGACCAGTCCCGTCAATAAACCGCCAAAAATGGCATCGAGCAGCCCGACCAGCCACAACAGCACCCAAATGGTGATGGCCAATGGCAACCAGACCAGTAAACCAGTGAGCAGGTACTTCTTGATGGGCACGAGATTTCCAGCGCTTGGGTGGGGCAACGTTAATGGCAGGCGCAGGCGCCACCGCAGCCACCGGCTGCCGGCGGCGTTGCAACTGGTTTTGTCGTGGAACTCTCGCTTGGCTTGGCGCCCTCTGTCGCAGTTGCCACAGCGCCGGCGCTGTCGGCGGCCGGAGCCGTTGCAGTGGATGCAGCCGAGGCGCCGCCCTTGAAATCGGTGGCGTACCAGCCAGAACCTTTGAGCTGGAAGCCCGCCGCGGTCAGTTGCTTCTTGAAGGCAGAAGCGCCGCAGGAGGGGCAATCGGTCAGCACCGCATCCGACATCTTTTGCAGCACGTCCTTGGCAAACCCGCAGGACTCACATTTATAGGCATAAATTGGCATGGCAATACGGCTCGGATTTCAAGTAACAAAGCCCGACATTATAAAGCGCCATGCAACCAAGCGGGCTGACTAAAAAACCCGTACCCGCACAATCACCTGCATGACCAGCAAGCCGAGCACAAATCCCAGAACCCCATAAAGGAGCGCCTGCAACAAACGGTTGGTGCGTTTTTGCTCCACCAGCAAGGCTTCGAGTCCGCCATTCTGGCCCGACTTTCCATGTTTCAGAAAATCGACCAGCAGGCGCGGGAGTTCAGGGATCAGCTTGGCATAGAGCGGGGCTTCGTTGCGCAACTGGTCCATGAGCATTTTCGGCCCCAGTTGGTCAATCATCCATTTCTCAAGAAACGGTTTGGCCGTGCTCCAGAGATCCAGATCAGGGTCCAGTTGGCGACCCAGGCCTTCGATGTTGAGCAGCGTCTTTTGCAGCAACACCAGCTGCGGCTGGATTTCGACATGAAAACGCCGCGAGGTCTGGAACAGGCGCATCAACACAATGCCCAGCGAGAAATCCTTCAACGGCCGATCAAAGTACGGCTCGCACACCGAGCGGATGGCCGACTCCAGCTCATCGACCCGGGTTGCAGGCGGCACCCAGCCGGACTCGATGTGCAACTCGGCGACCCGCTTGTAGTCGCGCCGGAAAAAGGCGGTGAAATTTTGCGCCAGGTACTCTTTATCAGACGCCGTCAAAGTGCCCACAATGCCGAAATCGAGCGAGATATAGCGGCCAAAGGTGGCCGGATCAATACTGACCTGGATGTTGCCGGGGTGCATGTCGGCATGAAAAAAGCCGTCACGAAACACCTGCGTGAAGAAAATCGTCACCCCGTCACGCGCCAGCTTCGGGATATCAACCCCCGCGGCCTTCAGGCGATCCACCTGGCTGACCGGCACCCCATGCATACGCTCCATCACAATGACATCGGTCGTGCAATAGTCCCAGAACATCTCGGGAATCAGTACCAGATTGAGCCCTGACATATTGCGGCGCAACTGCGCGGCACTGGACGCCTCGCGGATCAGATCAAGTTCGTCATGCAGGTACTTGTCAAACTCAGCCACCACTTCGCGCGGCTTGAGACGCTTGCCACCGTTGGAGAGGCTGTCGACCCAGCCCGCCATCATGCGCATCAGGCTCAGGTCTTTTTCAATCGCCAGCATCATGCCGGGGCGCAACACCTTGACCGCCACCTCGCGTTCGCGACCGTCCCGGTCCTTGAGCACAGCAAAATGGACCTGGGCAATCGAGGCACTGGCAACCGGCACCCGCTCAAACGAGACAAAAATGTCGCCGACTTTTTTATTGAACGCCCGCTCAATGGAGGCAATGGCCACATCGCTGTCAAACGGTGGCACCCGATCCTGCAAGCGGGCCAGCTCATCGGCAATATCGAGCGGCAACAAGTCGCGCCGCGTCGACAGCACCTGCCCAAACTTCACAAAAATCGGGCCCAGGCTCTCCAGCGCCTCGCGAATCCGTTGCCCCCGGGGTGCGTCGAGATTTCGCCCGATCGACACGATGCGGGCCAAGGCATGCAGCCAGGGCTTGCGAAAGCTGGTCAGAAACAGCTCATCGAGACCATAGCGCAACATCATCCAGACGATGAAGACGCCACGAAACAGACGCGTCATGTGGGCGCCTTGGTCGAGTCGGCCGCCGCGGCATTGCCCAGAAACTGACGCAGGGCGGCCGCCATGTTGCGGGCAGCTTGACTCAAGGTATGCGCGGGCGCGTCGCCGATCACACGCGCCAGATCTTCTTCAATGTCCCAGCGCACATGGTCGACCAGCCAATTCACATCGGCGGCAAGTTGCACATCGCCCTCAATACGCACCGCCGGTTTGTCGCCTCGCAGCACGTTTTGAGCGAGTGTCAACGGCGACTCTTCAGAAACCGCCAACACCAGGTCGGGCTTGTCTTGCGCCGTGGCCCGATCCAGCAAACCCGCCGGCGTAGCAACCAACCTGACAGAAAATGAGCGCCACTGCATCAGGACGACACGCCCTTTTTGCCTGGCCAGGCGGCTGGTCGCCTCAACTTCCTGCATCAGAATGTGATTGAGCAGCAAGACGATGCGACGCTGCGCCTCATCAACCGCCCATTCCGGCGGCTGCAAATTGGGCAGGGGTGGAAGATTTTGGAGGAGACCCTCCAGCCATGAAAAAGGGGACTGTGTTGCCATAGCCCCCGATTATTCCCTGAAATCAGACCGTTATTCGCGACCGACTGTGATTGCGGCCCCGGATCCCTGTCCGGCTTGACAGCTATTGCAGTGCCTGCACCCCTGCCACCAGCCAACCGCTCTTGCCGCTCTTGGTCTTGGTCATGTTCCACACTTCGCGGAACGGGCTGGCACCGGCCGACGGTTCTTCACGGATCATGCCGGAAAACTCGACACTGGCCATGTAGTCGTCACCGGTATCTTCAATGCCCAGAAGCTGCGCTTCGATCATGACAACATCCGTGAGATTGACCGGGCCACCGGTGTGGGCTTCCCGCTCAGCGAGTTGCGCTTGAATCTCCTTGAGCATCGTATCGGTCATCATGACGCGCAAGGCGTTGATGTCTGACTTGTCCCAAGCCGCCTGCAGCGACACAAAATTCGCTTTCGCCGACGTGAGGAAACCCTCCGCGTCAAAGCCGTCAGGAACACCCCAACTTTGCGAACCCGCCAGGCCAGAGCCAATCATCGAGCCGGCCACGGCAGGCGTTGTTTTCAGGGCCTCAAACGCCGTGCTGTTGCGCTCCCAGGGACGGGCGGAGGCGTCGTTCCCCACGTTTTCCGGCCGGTAGCTGGCAGGCAACTGCGCTGCGGTTGCGGGTGCTGCGCCTTGAAAAGCAAACGGCGACTTGGCCGTGTCCTGCGATTGCGCGCCTGAGCGAGACCGCTTGAACCAGGCCACCGCCATCATGATCACCATCGCCAGCAAGGCAAACATCAAGATCTGGCCAAAGGCCCCGCCCATGCCCAGGGAATTGGCCAACCAGGCCAGGCCCAGACCGGCGGCCAAACCGCCCAGCATGGCACCCCAAGGCCGCTTGGGCGCAACGCCCGCCGGTGCTGCGGCGGGTGCCGCAGCCGGAGGCATGGGCGCGGCCTGACGCTGCGTCACGTTGCTCGACTGTTTGCCAAAAGAACGGCCGCCGCCAAGGCGCGCTGCCTCGGCGTTAAAACCTGCCAAAAGCATCAATGCCGCCAAAACCCAAGTCCACAATTTCATAAGGTCTCCAAAAAATTCTTTACATCAACATTTGATGCCAACGTGCAAGGCTACCAGCCCCCCGGTCAGGTTGTGGTAATCCACATGACCAAAGCCATTATTTTTCATCAGGGCTTTGAGCTCCTCTTGCCCCGGATGCATGCGAATCGACTCGGCCAGGTAGCGGTAGCTGGCATCGTCACCGGCTACCAGTTGCCCCAGCTTGGGCAACACCTTGAATGAATACCAGTCATAGACTTTCTCCAGAGGCGGTGCCACCTTGGAAAACTCCAGCACCAGCAATTTGCCCCCGGTTTTGAGCACCCGGTTCATCTCGGCCAGCGCCAGGTCCTTGTGCGTCATGTTGCGCAGGCCAAAGGCGACGCTGACCACATCAAAGTGGTTGCTCGGGAACGGCAGTTTTTCGGCGTCACACACCACGGTCGGCAGGGAAACCCCGGCGTCCAGCAAGCGATTGCGCCCGGTGCGCAACATCGCCTCGTTGATGTCGGTGTGCACCACCTGCCCGCTCCGGCCCACTTTTTTGGAAAAAGCCAGCGCCAGGTCACCGGTGCCGCCGGCAATGTCGAGCACCTGATAGCCCTCACGAACATTGGCCACCATCACCGTGAAGGCCTTCCAGGCGCGATGCAAACCCATCGACATCAGGTCGTTCATCAGGTCGTATTTGGGCGCCACGGAATCGAACACGCCCCGCACGTGCTTCGCTTTTTCGGTTTCTGGAACCGTCTTGTAACCAAAATGTGTTGTCGTCATGGGTGCAATGTTAATTGTTTGTTCAATGGCTGCCGCAGGCTTTCCCGGCTTTCTCGGGCATGGGCGCATCCCGCTCCACGCCGGCGGCGGCGAGACGGGCGGTGTAGTCAGCCCACAGCTTGTCCTGCTGGGAACCCAGAAAATAGAGATAGTCCCAGGAAAAAATGCCGCTATCGTGACCATCCGAGAACGCGGGCTGGATGGCGTAGTTGCCGACCGGCTCCAGCCCGGCCAGTTCGACCTGGCGCTTGCCGGTCTGCAATACCTCTTGCCCCGGCCCGTGGCCCGCGACTTCGGCCGAAGGCGAGTACACGCGCATCAACTCAAAGGGAATACGAAAGGTGGCGCCATCGGAAAATGTCACCTCCAGCACCCTGGACTGGCTGTGCACCGTGATCGCCTGGGGCGTCGGCGCGCCTGCTTGCAAACCTGCCATATGAACCACCTTTTCAGAATTACCAGCTACAAAATCACAAAACTCACCAAGCGGCGCGCATCTCGGACAGTGCCCGTTCAATAGTGCCATCCACGTCTTCCAGGCGGGCCGCAAGGGCCGCCACAGCCGCCAAATCAACCGGGCGCTGAGGGGCGCTCCACACCGGCGCCGGAAAATGACTGTCCCAGTCAAAGCGGGCAATCACATGCCAGTGCAGGTGCGCCACCACATTGCCCAGGGCCGCCAGGTTGATCTTGGTCGGCTGCAGATGCTCCCGCAAGGCCTGCTCTACGGCACACACAGCCGCCATGCACAAGGCGCGATCGCTCGGGTCAAGGTCCGAAAACTCGGCCACATGCGCCGTCCAGACGACCCGGTAAAAGGCCGGGAAACCGGCCTCCATCGCCCGGATGACCCGGAATTTTTCGCCCTGAAACACCAGTGCACCACCCGTGGCGGCGCACAGGGGACAAGTTGAGTCGCTCATGCCTCAGACCAGCACCCGTTCAATACCGCCGTCATTGGCTCTGCTGACGTAGTCCGGCATCCACTGCTCGCCCAGAATCTGGTTCGCCATCTCGACCACGATGTAGTCCGCCTCCAGCAGGCCGCCTTTCAAGTCCTCACCGAATCGGCTCAAACCCTGCAGGCAGGCCGGACACGAGGTCAGCATCTTGATGTTGGCGTCCGGCGCCAGGGAACCCTTGGCGCGCAGCTGGGCTTCACCTTTGAGAATCTCTTCTTCCTTGCGAAAGCGCACTTGCGTGGACACGTCGGGCCGGTTCAGGGCCAGCGTACCCGACTCGCCACAGCAGCGCTCGGACTGGATCACGTTGTTACCCAACAAAGCCTTGACGGTTTTAAGAGGTTCCTGCAGCTTCATCGGGCTGTGGCAGGGGTCATGAAACAGGAAGGAGCCCGCATTGGCCAGCGTGATGCCTTTTTCCAGCAGGTATTCATGGATGTCGATGATGCGGCTGCCGGGGAAAATCTTGTCGAACTCGTAGTCCTGCAACTGGTCATAACAGGTGCCACAGCTCACCACCACGGTTTTGATGTCGAGGTAATTCAGGGTGTTGGCGACCCGGTGAAACAGCACCCGGTTGTCGGTGATGATTTTCTCCGCCTTGTCAAACTCGCCGCCGCCACGCTGCGGGTAACCGCAGCACAGGTAGCCCGGTGGCAGCACGGTCTGGACACCGGCATGCCACAGCATGGCCTGCGTCGCCAGCCCGACCTGGCTGAACAGGCGCTCCGAGCCGCAACCGGGAAAATAAAACACCGCCTCGGTCTCGGCCGTGGTGGACTGCGGGTTGCGGATGATGGGAACGTAGTCCTTGTCTTCAATATCGAGCAAGGCCCGTGCCGTCTTTTTGGGCAAACCGCCGGGCAGCTTCTTGTTGACGAAGTGAATGATTTGCTCTTTCAGCGGCGCGGCCCCCAGCGTGGCCGGTGGCGCCTTGGTCTGCGGGCGCGCCAGGCCGCGCAACAGGTCAGCCGCCAGGCGCTGCCCCTTGATGGCCACCTTGGTCATGACCGCACGCGCCAACTTGATGGTCTCGGGGTTGGTGGCATTGAGCATGAACATGGCGGCGGCACCGGCCGGGCGGAAGGTCTTCTTGCCCATCTTGCGCAACAGGTTGCGCATGTTCATGGTGACGTCGCCAAAGTCGATGTTCACCGGGCACGGCGACAGGCATTTGTGGCACACCGTGCAATGGTCAGCCACATCTTCAAACTCCTGCCAATGGCGGATCGAGATGCCGCGGCGCGTCTGCTCTTCGTACAAAAACGCTTCCACCAGCAGCGAGGTCGCCAAAATCTTGTCGCGCGGGCTGTAGAGCAAATTGGCGCGCGGCACATGGGTGGAACACACCGGCTTGCACTTGCCGCAGCGCAGGCAGTCTTTCACGCTGTCGGCGATGGCGCCAATGTCTGACTGCTGCATGATGAGCGACTCGTGCCCCATCAGGCCAAAGCTGGGGGTGTAGGCATTACTCAAGTCGGCATGCATCAAGTCAGGCTCTAGCCCCCGTCTTATCTCATTAGTATGCTCATTATTTCGCAGCAACTTACCTTTGTTGAAGCGCCCTTCGGGGTCGACGCGGGCCTTGTAGTCGGTGAACGGCTGCAACTCTTCGTCGCTCAAGAATTCGAGCTTGGTGATGCCAATGCCGTGCTCGCCCGAGATCACGCCGTCGAGCGAGCGCGCCAAGGCCATGATGCGTTTGACCGCACCGTGCGCGGCCTGCAGCATCTCGTAGTCATCGCTGTTGACCGGGATATTGGTGTGCACATTGCCGTCGCCGGCGTGCATGTGCAGCGCGATCCAGACCCGGCCTTTGAGCACGCGCTGGTGAATCGCCACGCACTCGCGAAGGATCGGCTCGAACGCCGCACCGGAAAAGATCTGCTGCAGGGGCGCGCGAATCTGCGTCTTCCAGCTGGCGCGCAGGCTGTGATCCTGCAAGGGGGGGAACAAGGCCTGCACGTCATCCAACCAGCCGCGCCACAGCGTGCGCACCTCGGCAATCAGGCTCAGCGCCTGTGCCACGCGGTCTTCCAGCAACTCGGCCGACGCAATCTCGTTGGCGTCGTCCTGCTTGCCCAAGGGTAAATGACCCTGCTCAAAAAAGTCTTGCAGCGCGTCACACAGCGCCAGCTTGTTGGCCAGGCTGAGCTCGATATTGATGCGCTCAATGCCGTCGGTGTACTCGGCCATGCGCGGCAACGGAATCACCACGTCTTCGTTGATCTTGAACGCGTTGGTGTGCCGGCTGATGGCGGCGGTGCGCTTGCGATCGAGCCAGAACTTTTTGCGTGCTTCCGGGCTGATGGCAATAAAGCCTTCCCCATGACGTGAATTGGCAATGCGCACCACCTCGCTGGTCACCCGCGCCACGGCATCGGCGTCATCACCGGCGATGTCCCCAAACAACACCATTTTGGGTACGCCGCCACCACTCAGAGCGGCGCCGCGCTTGCTCTTGGTGGCATAGCCCACCGCTTTCAAATAGCGGTCATCCAGATGCTCCAGCCCAGCCAGCACCACGCCCGAGCGTTTCTGCTCGGCAAACATGAAATCCTTGATCTCGACAATGCTGGGCACGGCATCCTTGGCATTGCCAAAAAACTCCAGGCACACGGTGCGGGTGTGTGTCGGCATACGGTGCACGACCCAGCGCGCACTGGTGATCAGGCCATCGCAGCCTTCTTTTTGAATGCCCGGCAGGCCGCTCAGAAACTTGTCGGTCACATCCTTGCCCAGGCCTTCCTTGCGGAAGGTCCTGCCGGGAATGTCGAGCCGCTCGGTGCGGATCGGCGTCTTGCCGTCCGCCTTGAAGTACTGCAGCTCAAAGCTGGCCACCGCCACATCGTGAATCTTGCCCAGGTTGTGGCCAATACGCGTCACCTCCAGCCACTCGGCCTGCGGCGTCACCATGCGCCAGCTCGCCAGGTTGTCCAGCGACGTGCCCCACAAGACGGCCTTTTTGCCGCCCGCGTTCATGGCGATGTTGCCGCCAATGCAGGAGGCTTCGGCCGAGGTCGGATCGACCGCAAACACGTAGCCGCCCCGCTCCGCCGCTTGCGACACGCGCTGGGTCACGACACCAGCTTCGGTCCACACCGTGGCCACGGGCTGGTCCAGACCGGGGAGCTGGACCATCTCGACTTCGGTCATGGCTTCGAGCTTTTCGGTGTTGATCACCACGCTCTTCCAGGTCAGGGGAATCGCGCCGCCGGTGTAACCGGTGCCGCCGCCCCGCGGGATGATGGTCAAGCCCAGTTCGATGCAGCCTTTGACCAGGCCCGCCATCTCGGCCTCGGTATCGGGCGTCAGGACCACAAACGGGTATTCGACGCGCCAATCGGTGGCGTCGGTCACGTGGCTCACACGCGAGAGGCCATCAAACTTGATGTTGTCTTTGGCGGTCAACTTCAGCAGCACGCGCTGGGTTTTGCGGCGCAAGGCGGCAGCTTCGACAAAAGACGCGTCAAACAACTGCACGGCCTGCCCCGCCGCCTTGAGCAGCTCGCCCACCAGGCCATCGCGCTCGGGGTCGGCCTCAGGCGTGCGGCGCTTTTGCACCTCATCAAGGCGATGGTGCAGGGCGTTGACCAGCAGCACCCGGCGTTTCGGGTTGTCCAGCAGGTCGTCCTGCAAATAGGGGTTGCGCTGCACCACCCAGATATCACCCAGAACCTCGTACAACATGCGGGCTGAACGGCCGGTGCGGCGCTCGTCGCGCAGGCGGTTGAGCCAGTCCCAGGCCGACGCCCCCAAGAGGCGAATAACGATTTCGCGATCAGAAAACGAGGTGTAGTTGTACGGAATTTCGCGAATGCGTTCATGCCCATGTGGCGCGACGGCGCCAGCGGGCAACAAGGACTTAAGCTGAGTGGGAGCGTTCATCGGGTTGTGTGATTGCAGCCGTTACGGAGCATGGCGGCGCTAATTAGATCGTGTCCGGGCTGGGTTGACGATGTTACCGCAGCGCAGCATTGCCCTACTGGGTTGATGGAAACCCTGATGACCACGCGTCAAAAACATGGGTTTAATCAAGCTTTTGGCAGATTGACATCTTTCTGCCGCAAATTGGTCATATTTCTTGACTATGCTCAGGCCCCTAACTCTAGGAGATCGCATGAAATTGAAACTTGCTGCTGTCGCTCTGGCAGCGTCGTGTGCCCTTTCGGCCCAGGCTGTGACCGAGGTCCAGTGGTGGCACTCGATGACTGCGGTGAACGGCGAATGGGTCAACGACCTGGCCAAAGGTTTTAACGCCAGCCAGAGCAACTACAAAATTGTGCCCACCTACAAAGGCACTTACGACGAATCCATGACATCGGCCGTGGCAGCGTTCCGCGCCGGCAATGCGCCGCACATTTTGCAGGTGTTTGAAGTGGGCACCGCCACCATGATGGCGAGCAAGAACGCCATCGTGCCAGTCGGCAAGATCATGAAGGATGCGGGGCAGAAGTTTGACCCCAAAGCCTATATCTCGGCCGTGGCCGGTTACTACACCGCACCCAGCGGCGAGATGCTGAGCTTTCCCTTCAACAGCTCCACCACGGTCTTCTATTACAACAAGGATGCCTTCAAAGCCGCCGGGCTGGATCCTGAAAAAGCCCCCAGCAGTTGGCCCGAAGTGGCGCTGGCCGCCGCCAAGCTCAAGGCCAACGGCCACAAGTGCCCACTGACGGTGGCCTGGCAAGGCTGGACCCAGTTGGAGAGTTTTTCCGCCTGGCACAACGTTGAATTTGCCACCAAGGCCAACGGTCTGGCCGGCATGGATGCCCGCATGAAGGTCAACTCGGATCTGCATGTGCGTCACATTGGCAACCTGGCCAACATGGCCAAGCAGGGCCTGTTTGTCTACAAAGGCCGCGCCAACGTGCCCGAAGCCACCTTTGTCTCGGGCGAGTGCGCCATGATCACCACCTCCAGCGGCTTTTACGGCAATGTGAAGAAAAACGCCAAGTTTGCCTATGGCCTGGCCCCCTTGCCCTACTACCCGGATGTGCCCGGCGCACCGCAAAACACCGTCATTGGCGGTGCCAGTTTGTGGGTCATGGCGGGCAAGAAAGCCGATGAATACAAGGGCGTGGCCGAGTTCTTTACCTATGTCTCAAGCCCCGAAGTGCAGTCCGCCAGCCACAAGCGCACCGGCTACCTGCCCATCACCACCGCAGCATTTCAGTTGACTGAAAAATCCGGTTTCTACAAGGAAAATCCGGGCACCGATGTGGCGGTCAATCAGATGATCCGCAAGGTGACAGACAAGTCGCGCGGCATCCGCCTGGGCAACTATGTGCAGATCCGCACCATCGAGGACGAAGAACTGGAACAGGTCTGGGGCGGCAAGAAATCGGCCAAAGAGGCCTTGGACGCCATTGTCAAGCGCGGCAATGAGCTGCTGGAGCGGTTTGAGAAAGCCAACAAAAATGGCTAAGCGCTAGAAAGTGGAAAAGCGCGTTTTTTTCCGGTCAGCATGGCTGCCCTGGGTGCTGATGGCACCCCAGGTGGCCGTGATTGCGCTATTTTTCTTCTGGCCAGCCGCCCAGGCCCTGCTGCAGTCGGTGCAGCAGTCGGATGCCTTTGGCACTTCGGTCGACTGGGTCGGGCTGGACAATTTCCGCAACCTGTGGAACGACGACACCTACCTGGCATCGTTCTATACCACGGCCATTTTTTCAACCCTGGTGGCCGTGTTGGGCATCAGTGTGTCCTTGCTGCTGGCAGTTTTTGCGGACCGCATCGTCAAAGGTGCGCTGGCGTATAAAACCCTGCTGATCTGGCCCTACGCAGTGGCGCCTGCCGTTGCCGGGGTGTTGTGGCTGTTCATGTTTGCGCCCAGCGTGGGCGTGGTCTCTTACTGGCTGCGCGCGCTCGGCGTCGACTGGAATCATTTGCTCAACGGAACGCACGCCATGACGCTGGTCGTGATGGCGTCGGTGTGGAAGCAGATCTCCTACAACTTTTTGTTCTTTTTGGCGGGCTTGCAAAGCATTCCCAAATCATTGATTGAAGCGGCCGCCATTGACGGCGCGCGCCCCTGGCGACGCTTCTGGACGATGGTGTTCCCGCTGCTCTCACCGACCACGTTTTTTCTGCTGGTCATCAACATGGTCTATGCGTTTTTCGACACCTTTGCCATCATCGATGCCGCCACGCAAGGCGGCCCCGGCAAAGACACCGCCATTCTGGTTTACAAGGTCTACTTTGACGGCTTCAAGGCCATGGACATGGGCGGCTCGGCCGCGCAGTCGGTGGTGCTGATGGTGATTGTGGTGGCGCTGACCGTGGTGCAGTTCCGTTTTGTCGAGAAGAAAGTAAATTACTGATGAAGGTCACTCTGCATGGTTGAGCGCCGCCCTTTCCTGACCATGCTGTCACACGCCGTGCTGATTCTGGGTGTGCTGGTAGTGGCGTTTCCGCTCTACCTGACGTTTGTCGCCTCTACACAGACTTCGCAGGCCATTGTGCAAACCCCCATGCCGCTGCTGCCGGGCGGGCATCTGATTGAAAACTACACCGCCGCGTGGAACGGCACAGGCGGCGGTTCGGGCTCCAAAGCGCCGGTCGGGCAGATGATGGTGGTAAGCCTGATCTCCGCGTTGATCATCGCCATTGGCAAGATCGCCATCTCGCTGCTGTCAGCCTTTGCCATCGTGTACTTTCGCTTTCCCGGCCGCATGTTTTTCTTCTGGGCCATCTTCATCACGCTGATGCTGCCGGTAGAGGTACGCATTGGCCCAACGTACAAAGTGGTGTCGGACCTTGGCATGCTCAACAGCTATGCGGGCCTGACGATTCCGCTGATCGCCTCGGCCACCGCCACCTTTTTGTTCCGGCAGTTTTTCCTGACCGTCCCGGAAGAACTGGTGGAAGCCGCGCGCATGGACGGCGCCGGGCCGATGCGGTTTTTCAAGGACGTGCTGGTGCCGCTGTCAGCCACCAGCATTGCAGCGCTGTTTGTCATCCAGTTCATTTACGGCTGGAATCAGTACCTGTGGCCGCTGCTCGTCACCACCAGCGAGGACATGTACCCGGTGGTGATCGGCATCAAACGCATGATCTCCGGTGGCGACTCCGAGATGCAATGGAACATCGTCATGGCCACCGCCGTGCTGGCCATGATTCCACCTGCCCTGGTGGTGATGCTGATGCAGAAATGGTTTGTCAAAGGGCTGGTGGATACAGAAAAATAAACGTGCTTGCGGGACAGGCCAAGATTTGCGCAGCAAATTTGCTCTGTCGCCACAACTGATTAAAACTATGGCTTCAATCACATTAAAAAACGTCACCAAACGCTATGGGCACGGCAAAACCGCCACCCCGGTCATCCATGGCATCAGCGCCGGGATTCTTGACGGCGAGTTCGTCGTCATCGTCGGCCCCTCCGGTTGCGGCAAATCGACCCTGTTGCGCATGGTGGCGGGACTGGAAGAAATCACCAGCGGCGACATTTCCATTGGCAACCGGGTCGTCAACAAATTGGAGCCCTCCGAGCGTGACATTGCCATGGTGTTCCAGAACTACGCCCTGTACCCGCACATGAGCGTGTTCGACAACATGGCTTACGGGCTCAAGATCGCGAAAGTGCCAGTCGACGAGATCAAGACACGGGTGGACAAGGCCGCCAAAATCCTTGAGATCGGCCCGTTTTTGCAACGCAAGCCGCGCGAGCTCTCAGGTGGCCAGCGCCAGCGGGTGGCCATGGGCCGCGCCATCGTGCGCCAGCCGCAGGTTTTTTTGTTTGACGAACCCCTCTCCAATCTGGACGCCAAGCTGCGCGCCCAAACCCGGCTTGAAATCCAGAAACTGCACCGCGAACTGGGCATCACCTCGCTGTTTGTGACGCACGACCAGGTGGAGGCCATGACCCTGGCGCAGCGCATGATCGTCATGAACGCGGGTGTCATGGAACAGTTTGGCACCCCCGAAGAGGTCTACACCCGCCCGGCCAGCACCTTTGTCGCGGGCTTCATGGGCTCGCCGCCGATGAACCTGCTCAAAAACGCCCCCGGCGCCAGCGCCAACACCATCACCGGCGTGCGTCCCGAGCATCTCGACATCGCATCCAGCGGCTGGGCGCTGCAGGTGGAAGCGGTCGAAATGCTGGGCGCCGAACGGCTGGTCTATGGACGCTGGGCGCATGGCGCCGGCGACGAGTTGGTCATTATCCGCAACGAAGAATCACACGCCGTGCCGACCCTGGGTAGCACCCTGCACGTCACCCCGCGCGCCGGCAAGCTGCACTGGTTTGACGCCAGCACCGGCAAACGCCGGGAGTCCGCCGGCGCCCATCCCTGAACGCGCCCGCCATGACAACACAAGACACACGCCCCCCCTGGCCCTACCCGCGCTGGATCGCGCACCGGGGCGCCGGCAAACTGGCGCCCGAAAACACGCTGGCCGCGTTTCGTACCGGGGCCAGCCACGGTTACCGCATGTTTGAGTGCGACGTCAAGCTGAGTCTCGATGGCGTGCCGTTCCTGCTGCACGACGACACCTTGGTGCGCACCACCAGTGCGCGTGAGCAGTTGGGAGCAGGACTTGGCGCCGTCGGCGGCGATCACCCCTGGAGCACCTTGGCTCAGCTGGACGCAGGCAGCTGGCATTCGCGTGCTTTTGCCGGCGAGCCGCTCGCCAGTTTTGAGAATATTGCCCGTTTTTGCCTGGCCAACGGCTATTTTCTGAACATCGAAATCAAGCCCACGCCGGGACTCGAACACCAGACCGGCGCAGCCGTGGCAGACCATGCCGCCCGTCTCTGGGCTCACGCCACCGTGCCACCGCTGCTGAGCTCTTTCGCCCCGCCCGCACTGGCAGCGGCCCGCCACGCCCAGCCGCAGCTGCCGCGCGCGCTGCTGCTCGACGCGCTGTGGAGCGGCTGGCTGGAGACCGCCTTGTCGCTGGACTGCGTGGCCATCGTCTGCGACCAGGTGCTGTGGGACACCTCCACCGTGGCTCAAGCCCGCAGCGCAGGACTGCGCACCCTGAGTTACACCGTGAACGACCCCTCACAGGCGCAGCGCCTGATCGACTTGGGGACTGACGGCCTGATCACCGACCGGGTCGACTTGTTCGCCCCGGCGCGCCAGCCCTGAGCAACTTAAACGGCAACTAAGGCTGCCAAGCGCGGCGCATCAGCCACTGGCTGCTGGCGCAAAACAACGCCATCGCGCTGTAGGTGGCCATCTTGCCGTCATCACCCCATAACCACAAACCAAGCGCCAGCACGGCCGCCGACACTATAAAATTAATAGCTACTTGCGCATACAGGGAGAGGGCTTGCGGTCTTTTCTTCATAAAAAAACGCGCAGCCAGTGTCATCAGCACGGCCAGCCACAAGGCCGGGGCCATGAAATTCGACAAGTGATTCAGAAGGGCAAGCGGGTCCATCAATAACGGGTCCAGGAAAATGAAAAAAAGTTCGGGCCTTTGCGGACGCGCGATGATTTTATAATCCCCGTATGGCAGTCTGGACTTTGGGCATCAATCACACGACCGCGCCGCTTGATCTGCGCGGTCGCTTCGCGTTCGCCCTCGATCAGGTCGAGCCCACCTTGCGGGCCTTGCGCGGCTCACTGTCTCGCCAGCCGGAGGCGGCCTTGATTTCCACCTGCAACCGGACCGAGATTTATTGCGCCGGTGAAAAGCCCGAGCTGGAGCACACGCTGGACTGGCTGGCCCAGACCGGTGGCGTCTCTTCAAGCCTGCTGCGCACCCACTCCTACACCCTGCAAGACGATCTGGCCGCGCGCCACGCCTTTCGGGTCGCCAGCGGGCTCGACTCCATGGTGCTGGGCGAAACCCAGATTCTGGGTCAAATCAAAAACGCGGTGCGCGCGGCCGAAGCCGCCGGTGCGCTGGGCAACACCCTGAGCCAACTGTTCCAGCGCTCCTTTGCCGTCGCCAAAGAGGTGCGCAGCTCGACCGAGATCGGCGCCCACTCCATCAGCATGGCCGCCGCCGCCGTGCGCCTGGCCGGGCAACTGTTTGAAGACCTGGGCCAGGTGAAAATTCTGTTTGTCGGCGCAGGCGAGATGATTGAACTGTGCGCGACCCACTTTGCGGCCAAAAGCCCCAAAGCCATCGCCATTGCCAACCGCTCGCTGGAGAACGGCGAGAAACTGGCCAGCCGCTTTGGAGCGGAGGTCATGCGCCTGGCGGACTTGCCCGATCGCTTGCATGAATTTGACGCGGTAGTGAGCTGCACCGCCAGCACGCTGCCGATCATCGGCCTGGGCGCGGTGGAGCGGGCTTTGAAGCGGCGCAAACGCCGCCCCATGTTCATGGTTGACCTGGCGGTGCCGCGCGACATCGAGATCGAAGTCAAGGCGCTCGAAGACGTGTACCTGTACACCGTGGACGACCTGGCCAGCGTGGTGCAGACCGCGCAGGCCAGCCGTCAAGCCGCCGTGGCGCAGGCCGAGGCGATTGTGGACGCCGGGGTGCTGAGTTTCATGCACTGGGTCGATCAGCGCGGCTCGGTACCTTTGATCCAGCAACTCAATGCCCAGGCCGACGAATGGCGTGCGGCAGAACTGGCACGCGCGCGCAAGCTGCTGGCCAAAGGCGAGGATGTCGAGGCCGTGCTCGAAGCGCTCTCCAAGGGCTTGACGCAAAAAATGCTGCACGGCGCCATGACGGAGTTGCGAGCCAGCGACACCGCCGCGCGTGAGCGGGCCAGCGCCGCCATCCAGCACTTCTTCTTGCGCAAAGAGCGTTAGCGGCGCTGATCCTGGGCTTGCGCCCGGCGCGCTGTCGCCCCTTGGGCACCACGCTCTGCACACCGTTCGAACCCAGCCAGGCGAAGTTGCCCGCCGAAGAACCACACCATTGCCCCCATGAAACCTTTTCTCCGCCAACAACTTGCACGCTACACCGACCGCCTGGGTGAGCTCGAATTTCTGCTCTCGCGCGAGGACATCATGCAAGACATGAAGCAGTTTCTGCTGCTGTCGCGCGAGCACACCGAAGTCGGCGCCGTGGCGAGCCGCTGGGCGCGCTACCAACAACTGGAAGCCGACCTGAGCGGCGCCCAGGAACTGCTGCGCGGTTCGGTCGACGACCCCGACATGACGGCCATGGCGCAAGAAGAAATCGACAACGCCAGTGCCGAATTGCAGAAACTTGAAAACGAGCTGCAACGCATGCTGCTGCCCAAGGACCCGGATGACGCACGCAACGCCTTCGTTGAAATCCGCGCCGGCACCGGCGGTGACGAATCGGCCCTGTTTGCCGCCGATTTGCTGCGCATGTACACGCGTTACTGCGAACGCCGGGGCTGGAAGGCCGAGATCATCAGCGAGTCCCCCAGCGAGCTCGGGGGCTACAAGGAGGTGGTGATCAAAATCGAAGGTGACCATGTCTACGGCGCGCTCAAGTTCGAGTCCGGCGGCCACCGGGTCCAGCGCGTGCCGGTCACCGAAACGCAAGGCCGCATTCACACCAGCGCCTGCACCGTGGCGGTACTGGCCGAGCCCGATGAAGCGGTGGCGATCCAGATCAACCCGGCCGACCTGCGCATCGACACCTACCGCGCCAGCGGCGCGGGCGGCCAGCACATCAACAAGACCGACTCGGCCGTGCGCATCACCCACCTGCCGACCGGCATCGTGGCCGAGTGCCAGGACGGGCGCAGCCAGCACAGCAACAAGGCGCAAGCGCTCAAAGTACTGACCGCCCGTATCCATGAAAAAGACCGCAGCGAGCGCGCGGCCAAGGACGCCGCCGAGCGCAAGGGGCTGATTGGCAGCGGCGACCGCAGCGACCGCATCCGCACCTACAACTTTCCGCAAGGGCGCCTGACCGACCACCGCATCAACCTGACGCTGTACAAGCTGCTGACCATCATGGAGGGCGACCTCGACGACGTGGTGCAGGCGCTGCAAGCTTTCGAGGCGGCGCAGCAGCTGGCGGCGCTGGAACTGGGCGCGGGCGCTTGATTTACCATTTTTATATGCAAAATTGCCTGTAGCCCCCGTCCAATCTTCCTAAGCCGCTAGTTCTTTTATAGCAAGTGACCATGCCGACCCTCTCACAAGCCTTGCGCCAAGCCCAGTCCCACGGCCTGGACCGGCTCGACGCGCAGTTGCTCCTGCTGCACGCGCTCGGCAAGTCGGCCCAGGAGCGGGCCTGGCTGCTGGCCCACGACACGGACGAACTGCCGCCTAGCGCGCAAGCCACGTTGGACGCCTGGGTTCAGCGCCGCGCCGCCAGTGAACCGCTGGCCTATATCACCGGCCACCAGGAATTCTTTGGCCTGGACCTGGCGGTGGACGCCCGTGTGCTGGTGCCGCGGCCAGACACGGAAACACTGGTGGAATGGGCACTGGACGTGCTGCAAGCCCCAACCGGGACCGCACCCGCCGTGCTCGACCTCGGCACCGGCAGCGGCGCCATCGCGCTGGCGCTCAAGGCAACGCGGCCTGAGCTGCGGGTGAGCGCCGTTGACTACAGCGCAGACGCACTGGCCGTGGCGCGGGCCAACGCCCAGCGTCTGGGACTGGCGGTGCAGTTCAGCCAGGGGGCGTGGTTGGCCGGCTTGGCACAGCCGGACGCCCGTTTTGACGCCATCGTCTCCAACCCGCCCTACGTTGCCGCGCAAGACAAGCACCTGGACGCCCTCACCTTTGAGCCGCTGCAAGCCTTGGCCAGCGGCGCCGACGGCCTGGATGACATCCGCCAGATCATCACCCAGGCCCCGGCCCATTTGAATCCTGGCGGCTGGCTGCTGCTGGAACACGGCTACGACCAGGCGGCTGCGGTGCGCGCCCTGTTGCTGGACGCCGGCCTGCATGACGTGCAGTCACGGCGCGATTTGAGCGGCATTGAACGCTGCAGCGGCGGACGTGTGCCACAGGCTTAAGGCCGGACGAAGAACTTGATCGGCCGATTCGACACAATGTGTTGCTTCTATTCGATGTCCAATTGATCAATTTCAACTGGACGATGGGCTTGAAAAGCTCCAATCGATAACATGAGCCATCAGACTGCCCATTCCCAGCGGGTTTTCCCGCATGAATTCGGAGAAATGTACGCCGGCACGACCGAGGCGCAATTCGGCCCCATGCAACGCAGCAAGGCGATGCGTCGCCGGGTCTTTGTTTTTTCCGGCGCATTTTTGCTGTGCCTGCTGGCGAGCCTGAGTTACACCTTCATGCGCAGCCCCATCTACGTGGCCAATGCCAGGGTGCAGATCACACCGTCTGAACAGGTGGTGCTGGGCGACGCGCCCGCCGTTCATGACGGTACGCCGGCTTTTCTGATCGAGGTGCAGGTTCTCACCAGCCGCCCGCTACTTGAAAAGGTGGTCAAACGGCTGCAGGAACAGGAGCATTTGAAGAGTCTGGACGCCGATCCCGTCCTGGCGGTACAAGGCATGTTGACGGTGACGCCGGTTGCAGGCACGCAGGTGGTGAGGCTGCGGGCACAAGGCGCTGAGCAAACCTTGGTGGGGCCCCTGGTCAACGCCGTGATCGATGTCTATCGCAACGAACAGGCGAGCACCGGCACGGCGGTGTCGCAAGCCCAGTTGCTTGAAAGCCGCGAGGCGCTTCGTGTCATCGAGGCCAGCGTAGCCGAGAAGAGGAAAGCGCTGGAGGCGCTCAAACTGCGCTCCAACATCGTGTCGAGTGAACGCGATGAGAACCAGACGCTGTCGCGCCTGAAAGGGCTGGGCACCTCACTGACTGCGGCGACTGATCGCGAGGCCACGGCGGCTGGCCGCGTCCGGGCCATCGAGCAAGCCATCGCGCAGGGCAACCGCACGCCGCTGGCCAAAGACAATCCCACCGTGGCCGCCATTGAGTCGCGCCTGTCGCAGGCGAAGGAAGAATGGCGCGCTTTGGAGCGCCAGTTCACGCCGCAGTATCTGGACATGGACGCGAATGCCCGTGGCCTCAAGACCAGAATTTCCAACCTGGAGCAACAGCTTGAGGCCGAACGCCAGAAAAGCCGGGAGATGGCGCTGGCCGACGCCAAAGAGGAACTTGCCAGTGTGCGGGGCACGACGCAGCGCCTGCAGCAGCAACTCTCGCAGGACAGACAGGACGTGCAGACATTCAGCCGCCGGTTCAGTGACTACCAGGGCATGTTGGAAGAGCTGAAGGGTCTGGAGAAAATGCAGCAGACCGCCCAACAGAAGCTGGTCGCCCTGGAATCCAGCGAAACGGCACGCCGGCCACGGATTCTGGTGGTGGAACCCGCGGCCACACCCGATGCGCCATGGCGCCCGCTGTACTGGCGCGATGCAGGCATCAGCCTGGCCGCCTCCATCGTGCTTGGTTTTTTGGCGGTCTGGTTCGTGGAATTTTTCAACCGGACAGAGATGGAGCCCCAGGGGCCTTCGACCGTGATCGTTCCACAGCCCTGGATGGCGATTCCCCAGCCGCTTGAGCCGGCGCTGGGCGCAGGGCCGACGCCTGAGACGCTGACGGGCGGACCTGACACCCGGCTTTTGACCCAGCCCCTGCCGCGGGAACTGCGCGCCGATGAAGTTGAGAAATTACTGGCGTGCGCGGCGCCAGAGAATCTGCCCATCCTGGCCTGCCTGCTGTGCGGCTTGAGCGCCGACGAAGTCGTGTCTTTGCAGCGCCAGCATGTAGACACGGCAACGGGCACGCTCAAGGTGCCGGGCGAGTCGAGCCGCGCCGTGCCCTTACCGGTCCATGTGCTTGCCCTGCAGACGCACCGTCAGGCGGATGCCCCCGACGCGCCTCTTTTTTTCAAGGCAACGGACCGCCCCCTGGACACGGAGGACATCAATTCCGTTGTCACCTCCAGCGCCTACGACGCTGGTTTGGAGCAGCCGCAATCGGTCGCGCCGGCCACGCTGCGCCACACTTATGTGGCATTTCTGGTGCGCCAGGGTTTGCGCTTCAGCGAGCTGGGCCGCCTGGTTGGCCGCCTGAGCGCGGAAGCTCTCCATCATCTGGCGCCGCTAGCGCCAGATGCCCAACGGGTATCGATCGACAGTGTGGAGCGCGTGTTGCCAGCCTTGCGCACGCGCTAGGCTTCTCGCAGATCGGGGTTGCCGGCGCTCAGTGGTGATGCCCATGCTCGCCATGCACATGGCGATGTGTAATCTCTTCCTCGGTGGCGGCGCGAACTTCCATCACGCTGACGCTCAGCCGCAAGGCCTTGCCGGCCATCGGGTGATTGCCATCGAGCATGACCTTGTCGCCCTTGATCTTCATGACAGTGAACATGTGGGCTTGCCCGTCCTCGCCTCGGCCTTGCAGTTGCCCGCCGACCTTGACGCCCGGCGGGAACTGGGTCTTGGGGATGGTCTGCACCAGGCTCTCGTCGCGTGAACCGAAGGCGTCCTGCGGCTGCAGGTCCAGTGTGGTCTGAAAGCCCGGCATTTTGCCTTCCAGGGCCGCTTCCAGCTTCGGAAACGTGTTGTCGTAGCCGCCGTGCAGGTAGACCATCGGCTCACTGCTTTGCTCAAGCAGTTTGCCATTGGCATCAGCCACCTTGTAACGCAAGGTGACGGCAGTGTCTTTTTCGATTTTCATGGGTGTGCCTGAGTTGCTAACGTGATGATCGGGGTGTGATTCTCGCCCATTGACAGATTGAACCCAAACTGGATGTGCACGGCTGGGCCGTCGCAGCTTCTATGTGAAATTCGGGCCCAGCCCCCGTGGACAGTGCGCGAACAACTCTCTATTTAATAGCATCCAGGCACAACCCCTGTACCTTGCAGGGTTACCCGAACGGCGGCGCGCGCGAAGGTGAAATAATCAGGCCCTCTTTTTCAAGGACTTATCTGACATGAGCGACACACAACAACGCATTGACGACCTGGTTAAAAACAACGAGGTCCTGCTTTTCATGAAGGGCAACGCCAGCTTTCCCCAGTGTGGCTTCTCAGGCCGGGCGATCCAGATTTTGCAGGCCTGTGGCGTCGACCCCAAGACGCTCAAGACCGTCAACGTGCTGGAAGACGAAGAGATTCGTGCCGGCATCAAGGACTACAGCAACTGGCCGACCATCCCCCAGCTCTACATCAAGGGCGAGTTCATCGGTGGTGCCGACATCATGATGGAGATGTACCAGAACGGGGAACTGCAGCAAGCGCTGGCGGCCAAAGCCAGTTAATCCGTTCAGCTTTGCCACCGCCGGGTGGCACCGAACACGGCGTTCGGGTACGGCGCCTGGCCGCGGGAACCGTTGTACCGGCCCAGCGCCAGAAACAGGTCGCCGCGTTCGCGGTCCAGGTAGTGGCGCAGGATGACGCAGCCAAAGCGCAGATTGGTCTGCATGTGAAACAGCTTGCCGGCATCACCATCGCCCAGCAGCCGGGTCCAGAACGGCATCACCTGCATGTAGCCGCGGGCGCCGACGCTGCTGACGGCGAACTTGCGGAAGTTGCTCTCCACTTGCACCAGGCCCAGCACCAGCGCCGGGTCCAGCCCGGCACGCCGGCTCTCGTACCAGAGCGTTTGCAGAAACTCGCGGCGCACATTCCAGTCCGGCTTGTTTTTGCGCAGCCGATCACTCATGGCCCCCAACCAGCGCAGGTAGACGAGGCGCGATTCGGTATCCGGGAATTCCGGCACGGGCGGCGCATGGTTGGCAATCGCGGAACTTAACGCGCTGCGCACCGAGTCCATCAGGGGTTCCTCAACCTGACGGCCAGCCTCTGACTGCCCATGAATCAATAGCAGTCCAAGCCCTGCCAGCAGGGACGAGAGGCTGTTTCTTCGTGAAATCAGGGGCGCTGGCACAGGCAGTATCAGGCCTTCAGTTTGGCCTGGAGCAGGCTGAAGATCGCCGTCACACCGACCGTTGTGGCGGCGCTGTCGCGGCGATGCTGGTATTCCACCTCGCCCGCTTTCAGCCCCCGGTCGCCAATCGTGACGCGGTGCGGCACGCCGATCAACTCCCAATCGGCAAACATGGCGCCCGGGCGCTCGCCGCGGTCGTCCAGAATCACGTCGACACCGGCGGCCAGCAGCTCGGCATACAGCTTGTCGGAGGCCGCCTTGACATCCGGGAAACGCTCCGGGCTGATCGGGCACAGCACGACGGTAAAGGGGGCCAGCGCGTCCGGCCAGATGATGCCGCGCTCGTCATGGTTTTGCTCAATGGCAGCGGCAGGCAGGCGTGTGATGCCGATGCCGTAGCAGCCCATCTCCATGAACTGCGGCTTGCCGTTGACGTCCAGAAAGGTCGCGTTCATGGCCTGGCTGTATTTGGTGCCCAGATAGAACACATGGCCGATTTCAATGCCGCGCTCGATCGCCAGCACGCCCTGGCCGTCAGGCGAGGCATCACCCGCCACCACATTGCGCAGGTCAGCCACCAGCGCGGGCTCAGGCAGATCGCGACCCCAGTTGACACCGGTGATGTGAAAGTCCGGTTCGTTGGCGCCGCAAATCCAGTCGCTCATCAGCGCCACCTCGCGGTCCACCACGAGCTGAACCGGCTGGCGCAAGCCCATCGGCCCCAGGTAGCCGGGCTGGCAGCCAAAGTGCGCTTCAATTTCAGGCACGGTGGCAAAGCGGAAAGCAGCCAGGCCAGGCAACTTGCCCACCTTGACTTCGTTCATGTCGTGGTCGCCGCGCAGCAGCAACAGCCAGATTTGGGTCTTGACGATCGCGCCTTCCTTGTTCAGCGTGTCGGTGGCCAGGACCAGGGATTTGACGGTGTGCTGCAACGGCACCTGCAACAGCTCGGCCACATCGGCACAGGTACTTTTGCCCGGCGTGGCGGTCTTGGCAAAGGCCTGCTTTGGAGCTGCCCGTGGCCCGCTCGGCGCCAGCGCCTCGGCCTTTTCCATGTTGGCGGCGTAGTCGCTGCCGGGGCAATAGACGATGGCATCTTCGCCCGTCGCCGCAATCACCTGGAACTCTTCGCTCAAATCGCCACCAATGGCGCCGCTATCGGCCGCCACGGCACGGTAGGTCAAGCCAAAACGGTCAAAAATCCGCCGATAAGCTGCGGCCATGACCTGGTAGCTGGCCTTGGCCGAGGCCTGGTCGCGGTCAAAACTGTAGGCGTCTTTCATGATGAATTCACGCCCGCGCATCAGGCCAAAGCGGGGCCGGCGTTCGTCGCGGAACTTGGTCTGGATCTGGTACAGGTTCTTCGGCAGTTGCTTGTAGCTCTTGATCTCCTGGCGCGCAATATCCGTCACCACTTCTTCGCTGGTGGGTTGCACCACGAAATCGCGGCCATGGCGGTCCTTGATGCGCAGCAGCTCGGGGCCGTTGCTCTCAAAACGCCCGGTCTCCTGCCACAGTTCGGCCGGTTGCACCACCGGCATGACGAGTTCCACCGCACCGGCGCGGTTCATTTCCTCGCGCACGATCTGCTCCACCTTGCGCACCACGCGCAAGCCCATGGGCATCAGGCTGTAGATGCCCGCGCCCAGTTTTTTGATCATGCCGGCGCGCGTCATCAGCTTGTGGCTGACCACTTCGGCGTCGGCCGGTGCTTCCTTGAGAGTGGAAATAAAGAATTGAGAGGCTTTCATGGCAAGAATCCGGGAATTACTAAGGGCTTCGCCCCTTGAAGCGCAGCGTATGCTGTGCATAATGGACGCAATTTAAAAATTGGGGTTTGATTATGCTTGACCGCGAAGGCTTTAGGCCCAACGTCGGCATCGTCCTGCTCAACCAGAAAAATCAGGTGTTTTGGGGCAAGCGAATTCGCACGCACTCCTGGCAGTTTCCGCAAGGCGGCATTGACCGGGGCGAGACGCCGGAGCAGGCCATGATTCGCGAACTGCACGAAGAAGTGGGGCTCTTGCGGGAGCACATTCGCATCGTTGCCCGCACCCGAGACTGGTTGCGCTATGAGGTGCCAGACCGATACATTCGCCGCGATGCACGCGGCTTTTACAAAGGCCAGAAACAAATCTGGTTCTTGCTGCAACTGGTAGGCCACGACTGGGATTTGAACCTGCGCGCCACCGACCACCCCGAGTTCGATGCCTGGCGCTGGAACGACTACTGGGTGCCGCTGGACGCAGTGGTGGAGTTCAAGCGCGGCGTCTACGAAATCGCCCTGACCGAGTTGGCCCGCTATTTGCCGCGCAACGAGCTCAGAAACCGCTTCTTGCGCCAGGGCGTGCGTCCACACGAGCAGGAGACGACGTTTGACGCCGTGCCCGGCGCCAATTTTGAACTCCCTCCCGGCGGTTCATTCGAGCCCAATCCACAGACCAGCTATGGCCTCGATGCCAGCGGAAAACCACATGAAACTTAAGCGCCTTTTCTGGCTTGGCCTGGCATGGCTGGCATTCGGAGCGGGCGCCCAAGTGGTGGCCGACCCCGACTGGAAAGAAAGCGAGGCACCGCCACCCCCCGCGTTCAATACCAAGCAATTGATCGCCATCGACATGCCGCGCTACGTGACCTTGAAGTTTGGTGTGGATCCTGCCACTTTGACCATTACGCCGGAGGGCATCGTGCGCTACGTGATGGTGGCAACCAATGCCAGCGACTCGGTCAACGCCATGTATGAGGGCATTCGGTGCGCCAGCGGTGAAGTCAAGACCTATGCCCGCTACAGCCCCAGCGGCCATTGGTCTGCCGTCAAGGATCCCCAGTGGCAGGGACTCAACGACAACCTGCCCTCCCCCCATGCGATGGCGCTGGCCCGGCAAGGGGCTTGCCAAGGACGCTCGACGCCCGGCAACTCGGTGGCAGACATCGTCAGGGCGCTGAAAAACCCCGTGGCCCATTAAAGGTGGCACAGGGCCCACAGACGAGGCCAGCCGCTCTAACGGGTCAGCACCAGATTATCCCGGTGCACCATCTCCGGCTCGGCGGCATAGCCCAGCAGCTTTTCAAATTCAGTGGAGGGCTTGCGACAAATAAGCCTTGCCTCCACGCTGGCGTAGTTGGCCAGGCCGCGCGCTATTTCGACGCCCTGCAAATCCCGGATGGCAATCACATCACCGCGTGAGAAATCGCCATCCACGGTTGTCATGCCAATCGGCAGCAGGCTGCTGCCCTGACCACGCAATTTTTGCGTCGCGCCGGCGTCCACCGTCACCGAGCCGCGCAGCTGCAAGTGGTCGGCAATCCACTGTTTGCGGGCCTGTGTTTTCTGTGTCTGCGCCACCAGCAGCGTCCCGATGGCGTCGCCCTGGCTCAGGCGCACCAGCGCATCGGGCTCGCGGCCCCAGGCAATCACGGTCGAGGCGCCCGAGCCAGCCGCGCGCTTGGCCGCCAGTATTTTGGTGATCATGCCGCCGCGCCCCAGGTTGGAGCCCGCGCCGCCGGCCATCGCCTCCAGTGCCGGGTCGCCCGACTTGGCCTCATGCACCAACGTGGCAGAAGAATCCTTGCGCGGATCCGCCGTAAAAAGCCCTTTTTGGTCGGTCAAAATGACCAGGGCATCGGCCTCCACCAGGTTGGCCACCAGGGCGCCCAGCGTGTCGTTGTCACCAAACTTGATTTCGTCGTTGACCACCGTGTCGTTCTCGTTGATCACCGGCACCACGCCCAGTTTGAGCAGAGTCAGCAAGGTGGAACGCGCGTTCAGGTAACGCTCCCGGTCGGCCAGGTCGGCGTGCGTGAGCAGCACCTGCGCGCTGCCCAAACCGTTTTCACGCAGCTTGGTCTCGTACATCTGCGCCAGTCCCATCTGACCGACGGCGGCGGCGGCCTGCAGCTCATGAATGAGATGCGGCCGCGTGGCCCAGCCCAGGCGCTTCATGCCCTCGGCCACGGCGCCGCTGGAGACCATGATCACTTCACGCTTGTCCTGCACCAGCAGGGCGATCTGGCGACACCATTCGCCAATCGCGGTTTCATCCAGTCCACGCCCCTCGTTGGTGACGAGGCTGGAGCCCACCTTGACCACGATGCGCCGGGCATCACGCAACACCACCGATGCAAAATTTTTAGTCATTTCGGCCTCTAGCCCCCGTCTACACTGCGTCAGTAGCTATTGAATAGTTAGCATTTTTTGCGTTATTCGGTGTCCGGCGCAAAACGCTGGTCCACCGCCTCGGGCGTCTGCTCGGCCTTTTGCTGCGCCTTCACATGCTGGTAGATGATCTTGATCAGAGACTCACAGCCTTCGCGCGTCAGCGCTGAAATCTGAAATACCGGGCCCTTGAACTTGAAACGTTTGACAAAGTCTTTCACCAGCGCCTCGCGATGCTCCAGCGGGACCATGTCGAGCTTGTTCAACACCAGCCAGCGCGGCTTGTTGTACAGCGCCGGATCGTATTTTTTCAGCTCATTCACAATCGCCTTGGCTTGCGCGACGGTATCGACACCTTCATCAAACGGGGCCATATCCACCACATGCAGCAACAGGCGCGTGCGCTGCAAATGACGCAGGAACAGATGGCCCAGCCCGGCGCCCTCCGAGGCGCCTTCGATCAAACCCGGCAAGTCGGCCACCACGAAGCTCTGCTCCGGCCCCACACGCACCACCCCCAAATTGGGATGCAAGGTGGTGAACGGATAGTCGGCAATACGGGGCCGCGCGTTGGAGATGGCCGAGATCAGCGTCGACTTACCGGCGTTGGGCATGCCCAGCAACCCAACATCGGCCAGCACCTTGAGTTCGAGCTTGAGATTGCGCTTTTCACCCGGCCAGCCGGGCGTTTTCTGCCGTGGCGCGCGGTTGATGGCGCTCTTGAAACGCAAATTGCCGAAGCCGCCATCACCGCCTTTGGCGATGGTGATGACCTCACCGGGTGTCAGCAATTCAAACAACACTTCGCCGGTCTCGGCATCCGAGATGATGGTGCCGACCGGCATTTTCAGCGTGATGTCATCGCCTGCGGCACCAAACATGTCCGAGCCCATGCCGTGTTCGCCGCGTTTGGCGTCGTGGCGCCGCGAAAAGCGAAAATCGACCAGGGTGTTCAGGTTCGGGTCGGCCACCGCAAAGACATGGCCGCCACGCCCGCCATCGCCGCCATTGGGGCCGCCGAATTCTTTGTATTTCTCATGCCGGAACGACACGCAGCCAGCGCCACCGTCTCCGGCAGAGACGTCAATATAGGCTTCGTCAACGAATTTCATGGCTTTAATCGGTTGGGGACAGAACAAAGTTCACTTCGTGTAACTCTTGGTCTGTCCCGCAAAGTCTCACAAATAAAAAACCCCGCGCCGTGCGCAGGGTCTTAGAGGGGAGTTGGCAAGGCCTTAAGCCGTTGCAACGTTCACCGTCGGCTTGTTCATGGCGCCTTTGGTGGTAAATGCCACATGGCCGTCTACCAGCGCAAACAGCGTGTGATCCTTGCCGATACCGACATTGACGCCGGGGTGGAACTTGGTGCCACGTTGGCGCACGATGATCGCGCCTGCGCTGATCAATTCGCCACCGAACTTCTTCACACCGAGCATCTTGGGCTTGGAATCGCGCCCATTGTGCGTTGAGCCGCCGCCTTTTTTATGTGCCATGACCTTGTTCCTTATCCAGCAATGGTGTTCACCAACAATTCAGTGAACTGCTGACGATGCCCTTGGCGCTTCTGATAATGCTTGCGACGGCGCATTTTGAAAATGCTGACCTTGTCGTGCTTGCCGTGTGCCAGCACCGTGACACTGACCGTTGCGCCGGACACCAAGGGCGTGCCAACTTTCAGTTCTGCGCCGTTGCCGACCGCCAGAACCTCGTTGAACACAATCTCTTGGCCTACGTCCGCAGCAATCTGTTCTACTTTAATTTTTTCGCCGGCTGCAACCCGATATTGCTTGCCGCCGGTTTTTATGACCGCGTACATGTTGACCTCTTGAATTTTTCTCTGCAAACGGATTTTCACAGAGCCCGTTACTATAACATAGGGCCTTGTCAGCAACAACCACACTATTCAGCCCCCTTTTCAGCAGCGCCACGTTTCTATAATCCGCGCACACAACGGGTCATTTGTCTTGCAAGTTAATCCATCCAGCCCCAAGCCTTCCTTGTCAGTCATTGCGCAAGACATGCGTGAAGTCGATCAAGTCATTGCGCATCGACTTGACTCCGGGGTGCCGCTGGTGGGCCAAGTCGCGCGCTACATCATTGCAGCCGGCGGCAAGCGCCTGCGCCCCGCCCTGCTGCTGCTGATTTGCGGCGCGCTCGGCTTCAAAGGGGCTCAACGCTTCAACCTGGCTGCCGTGGTTGAGTTCATCCACACGTCCACGTTGCTGCACGACGACGTGGTGGACGATTCGTCCCTGCGGCGCGGCAACCCGACGGCCAACGAAACCTTTGGCAACCCGGCCAGTGTGCTGGTGGGCGACTTTTTGTATTCACGCTGCTTTCAGATGATGGTAGACGCGCAAAACATGCGCATCATGCAAGTCCTGGCCGACGCCACCAACGTCATCGCCGAGGGCGAAGTGCAGCAGTTGATGAACATGCACAACGCCGAGCTCGATGAAGCCGGCTACCTGCAAGTAATCCGCTCCAAAACCGCCAAACTGTTCGAGGCCAGCGCCCGAGTAGGCGCCATCCTGGCCGGCAGTTCCCCCGAACTGGAAGAAATCTGCGCCGAGTACGGCCAGGCCCTGGGCACCGCTTTCCAGGTCATTGACGACGTGCTTGACTACACTGGTGAGGCGGCGGTCATGGGCAAGAACCTGGGCGATGATCTGCGCGAGGGCAAGACCACGTTGCCGCTGATTGCCGCCATGCAACGCGGCACTGCCAGCCAGAGCGCGCTCATCAAAGAGGCGATTGAGACCGGCGGCGTGGCCATGCTGGATCAAGTCATCGACATCGTCAAAACCACCGGCGCGCTTGATGTGGCCCACTTGGCCGCGACCCAGGAGGCGCAACGCGCCATCGCCGCAGCCAGGCAACTCCCGGCCGGTCCGCACACTGAGTGTTTGCTACAATTGGCGGCTCAGTTGCTTGAACGCCAGTCTTAAAACAGCGGACAAAAAGCAACAGGAATTTCGGAATGTGGCGCAGCCTGGTAGCGCACTTCGTTCGGGACGAAGGGGTCGGAGGTTCGAATCCTCTCATTCCGACCATTAGGTCTGACAAAAGCCGCTAACGACATACAGTTAGCGGCTTTTTTCATTGAGAGGGATTTGACCCCAATGAATTCATCAGCATTGCAGCGCGGCAGCTAAACGTTATTTGTTTGTGCCACAAATTTTCCGCCCCGCAAGCCCTTTATCTGGGTTTGAGCGATGACGTGATCATGGGCGGCTGCCTTGGCAATCCACATGATGCCCAAGTTGTCGTTCTTTGGCACACCGTCACCGCTGATATAGCAGCGACCCAGCCATTGCATGGCGTCGGGGTAGTCTTGCTGGGCGGCCTGCTGGAGCCAATAGAGTGCGATCTTGTGTTTGCCAGCGATAGAGAAAAACTGGCCGATGTCGTTTTGTGCAGCCGCGTCACCCGCATCCGCACGCAAGACAAAGGTCAGGTCATCAGGTTCCATGGGCACACAGATTTGCGGAACCACCTCGCTCCACAGTAGCATGGCGCGCCCGCGCGCGTCATCGGCGACGCGCGTGATTTCGCCTTTGGCTATGCGCCGCCACCATGTACTGCGACTTCGTTCGGTAATGGCGATAGCCGCCTCGACACTGATGACATTCAAACTCATGGCGTCATGTTAACAATCATTCGTGTCCCCATCACAGGGTCCGTGACACACAACAATCCGGGTCATTCAAGCTCGTGACACGCAAAAAACCGTGTCATTCAAGTTCGTGACACACAAAAAAACGGGTCATTGAAGTTAAAAAAATGCGTTTGAACAACGATCAGAGCCGGATTGAAACAAAAAACGATGATTAACTCGTTTTGGAACTTTTTTTGGGAATGGCACGGAATCTGCTGTGAGAGTCTGTCTCGTTTTCTTTTCTTAACTTTTGGAGCTTTACATGAAGCGTTCTATGCAAAGGGGTTTTACCCTGATCGAATTAATGATCGTCGTGGCGATTATTGGTATTTTGGCTGCGGTGGCCTTGCCGGCTTATCAGGATTACACGATCCGCGCCAAGATGTCAGAAGTTATTCTGGCAGCTTCAGCTTGCCGCACCAGTGTGACTGAGACGCGCCAGACGATTAATTCAGCATCGTTGCCGACTGCTGGTAAATGGGGTTGCGAAGCATCGAACCCAACTACTAAATATGTTAAATCGATCAAGACTGACGACTTTGGCGCGATTGCAGTTGAAGTCGAGACAGCCAACCTCTCGCAGGTTACTGGCTCCGTGTTCTTGGTTCCGACTGTGGTTAGTGGCGCAATTACTGGTTGGGAATGCGGTCCAAGCACCTCTGGTATTGCAAAATATCTTCCTGGTTCATGCCGTAGTACTATAGCAACAGGTTATACCGTCGTTGGTAGTTGGGCAGCCAATTGATCCTAGAGTTTGCTTAGCGGGGACCTTTGACAGCCGCAGTTATCCTGCAATTGAAAATACGCCCCATCGGGGCGTATTTTTTTAGCTCATGCACTATCTACTTGGCTTTTCCCTTTTGTTCTTCAGTTGGTTAATGCCTTTGCATTTTCCGCCTTGGGTCAGCTGGCACAACGAAGTGCTGGCTTTTTTGGCGGTGTTGCTACTCGCCTGGCACGGTGCGTTCGCCGCGGCGAAAAAAAATCTTGCAACCACCGTTGCTATTCCTGTCACCGCGCTACCGTTGGTCGCGTTGGGCCTGCTGATTTGGCTGCAGACCACCACCGGCCTGCTCACCTTTTTCGGTGATACCTTCGTCCTCACGGTGTACGTGATCATCTGCATTGCCTGCATGGCACTGGGGTATGCAGGCGGCAACGAGCAAAAAACCTACCCCATCTTTGCTCGCACCCTGCTGCTGGGCGCATTTTTATCAGCCGTCATCGCATTTGCCCAAGTGTTCGAGTTGTGGGAAGACGCCGCTTGGATCAGCCGCATGCCGGAACTGCGCCGTCCTGGTGGCAATCTGGGGCAGCCCAATCAGTTGGCGACCTTGCTCCTGATGGGTCTGGCCAGCCTGCTGTTCTTGTACGAGTCGAAAAAGCTCGGCGCGCTGGCATCAGCGTTACTCGCGCTCACCTTGCTGACGGGCGTGGCCGCCACCGAATCCCGCACCGGCGTGCTGAATCTGGGCCTGTTGATGCTTTGGTGGTTTGCCAAGCGCAGGTCACTTGACTTCAGGCTTTCGCCTTGGGTGGTGGTGTGCGGCGGCGTGGCTTTTCTGGGTCTGTTTTGGTACTGGCCCAGTCTGATGGATGCCGTCCAGCAAACCGGCGGGTTCGGTGCGCAGGTCAATGTCAGTGTCGGTACTCGCTGGTTGGTCTGGCCGCAATTGATAGAGGCCGTGCTGCAACGGCCATGGTGGGGCTGGGGCATGGGCCAGGTTTCGACCGCGCAGAACGCAGTGGTTAGCTCTTATGCGGTGAGTGAGCCGTTTACCTATGCGCACAACATTGTGCTGGACCTGGCCTTGGGGCTCGGCCTGCCGTTGGCCGCGCTGCTGGTGCTGGTGACCAGCGTTTGGCTCTGGCGTCGTTTGCGCTCGGCCGGCCAGTTGGCCCCCTGGTACTGTCTGGCGCTGATATTGCCCGTAGCGGTGCATTCGATGCTGGAGTTTCCGTTTGCCTACGCCTACTTTCTAGTGCCCGTCATGTTCGCCGTTGGCGCGCTGGAAAGCGCGGTGGGAGCCAAACCCGCCTTTCGCCTGGGTGTGAAACCGGCGCTGGCCTCGTTGTTCGTAACGACCGGGCTGATGGCGTGGTCGGTGGTCGAATACGTCGCGATCGAAGAAGATTTTCGAATTGTTCGCTTCGAGGCGCTGCGCATTGGAACAACACCTGCCAGCTACCAGCGGCCCCATGTGGTCTTGTTAACGCAACTAGACGCGCTGCTGCACGGCGGACGCATCGTGCCCAAGCCGGGCATGAAGGCGGATGAAGTGGAGCTGGCCAGAAAAGTCGCCTTGCGCTTCCCCTGGCCCGCCACGCAAAATCGTTACGCCCAGTCGCTGGCCCTGAATGGCAAGCCCGACGAAGCCATCCGCCAGTTGCTCGTCATGCGGGCACTGCATGGCGAAGCAGCCTATGCGCAGGTCAAAGCGGGCTGGACCGTGCTGGCCCATGAGAAATACCCGCAACTGCAGACGCTGAAATTGCCTTGAGAGAAATCAGCCTCTAGCCCCCGTCCCTATTGGGCAAGCAGCTACGAAATATGAAGTTAACTGGTCGACCCTGAATCAATGCGACACCCCATCCCGCCGCAACACCTTCACCAGCGTCAGCCACAAAATGCGAATGTCAAACCAGAGCGACCGGTGGTGCAAATATTCCACATCGAGCTTCACCTTGTCCAGAATGGGCAACTCATCGCGCCCATTCACCTGCGCCCAGCCAGTCAGGCCAGGCACCAGCGGATGCACACCTTGCTGGGTGCGCAATTCAATCAAGTCGTGTTGATTAAACAGGGCCGGGCGTGGCCCGACAAAACTCATGTCACCTGCCAGAATGCTCCACAACTGTGGCAGTTCGTCCAGGCTGCTTTTGCGCAAGAAGCTGCCGATGGGTGTCAGGTAAGCATCCGGGTTGCTCAGCAAATGAGTCGCCACCGCAGGGGTGCCGATCTGCATGCTGCGGAACTTGGGCATTTTGAAAATCTTGTTGTTGCGCCCCACCCGGTCAGACCAATACAGGGCTGGCCCTTTTGAAGTCAGGCGCACCGCCAAGGCGACCAGCACAATCGGCAGCAACAAGACCAGCCCAGCGCAAGCGCCCGCGATCAGATCAAATAGTCTTTTCATATAGTTCACCACTACTGCCGAGGACAAGAATAGTCATCAGCTAACAGCTTGGTCGGTCATGTTTCGCGATATCTTGAAGCGACAAGAGTTCTGCCGCCCATCCTTGGCATGAATAGTGGCTTCTGAGCGAGTCAGGGACTGGTAGATAGGGTTGATCCAGAAATTCGGCCGGAATTTCTGGATTGGTTCTATTGATTACGCAGACCCGCGATGGGTCGTAAAGATCGCTGTCCAAAATATGTACGTTGGTTGTGACGAGCTTTTTCCCCGCCAGCAGGGTTTCGATCGTGCGCATGGTGAACCCACGTTGGCGTGGATGCTCCACGTCCAGTACAGCCCTAGAACATTCGACAACCTGTGCCACGTCAGCCGCAGACATGGGTTTGGTCGACAGCGTACGTTTGGGAGCTAACCACAAAGTCCAGTCCAACAGCCGACGTATGAAAAGCATCAAGGGACTCTGAAAGTAGCCAAAAACAAAGTTTTTAGACAGCGGTCCGGAACGCTGCCGCAACCGATGAATTACGTGATGGCGATCTGAATGGATGGTGCCGATAAAGCACCAGTCAAACTGCATCGGCGCAGCAATGTCCTTGTTTGCTGAAATGTTGCGCCCAAACAAGGGCCTGTATGTCCAACCGAAGGTCTTCGCATCCACAGGATCGAAAGTCGCCACCGAGTCGAAAGCTGTCAATATCTTTGACACGCCTTTGACATTCTCCACACCATCCCAAAGGTAAAGTCCCATACTGGCCGCGGCCAAGGTTTTACGCATCTTGAGCGCGACCCGCCGCGACAGGCCCTCGCCTTTGATCACCATAACGTGGGTGATTGAGCCTGGATCAAGTTGATGCAATCGCTTCAGGAACGAGCGCTCGGACCAGTGGACCGTCATCGCGGGCAACAGCCGCAGTGCGAGCTTGTACCATGTCGCGCTGCTGGCACGCTCATCCCACCAAGTGACAGCGTAGCCCATTGAGCGCAGAGTCTCGGATATGGACAGGTGGTAAGAGAAAGTGAGCGGCGACACCAGTAAAACGTGTCCGCGCGGCGTGCTTTGCGCCGCTATCGCAGATTCACCAAGGTGCATGTTAAGCGCCACTCCTGTCAACAACTTTGGCAGGAATTCCAACAACAAGTGAACCCGGCGCAACATCGTTTAAGACGACCGCATTGGCACCAACGCGCGAGTCAGAACCCAAAACAAGTCCCCCAATAACTTTGGCACCCGCGCCGATAGTCACGCCATCCCCCACCGTAGGGCGCGATGACTCTTGGTAGGAAAAATCAAGCTCCTTCGCCCCCAACGTCACGCCCTGAAAAATGGTGACATTCTCCCCAATAGACCATGCGCCTATCACCGTGCCCTGGGTATGCGGCAAAAACAAACCCTTGCCAATGGGGCATCGCACAGCAATCTCTATACCAAACAGGAAGAAATTCAACAAAGACACTGCCTTTGCAAGAAGCCCCAACTTCAAACGATAGAAGGAATGCGCAAGTCTACACAGCAGCACAGGCACAAACCTTGGTGACAACACGCCCAGCCACAATCGCAGACCAGACACACCGTCTGCCGACCCATTCAGCAGCACCCGCGCTCTGCGCAGATCAGCTGCCAAATAGGTCAGCAACCTGAAGTCCTCTGCCGTGTTCATCTTCAATGCGTCGTTCATTGCGCCGTTGTCTTACCCATCAGCCCGCGCGCCGTCAGCTCGCTGACCGAGCGCAGATAGGCCGCCTTATCCTCCGGCGCTTGCTCGGCGGCCCAGCCCAAAAAGTTAGCCAAACCTTGTTTGAACGGCACGCCAGGCACAAAGCCCAACACTTGCTCAAGTTTCGACACATCGGCAATGTTGTGACGAATATCACCCATGCGGAACGCCCCAGTGACCTTGATGGTGCTGCTACTGTCAAAGTAAGCTTTGATTTCTTGCGCAACAGTCATCACACTGGTGGCCTGACCTGACCCCACGTTCAAAGCCCCGACAAACTGATCCGAGTAGTTGATACTGCGGATCGTGGCCTCAACCACGTCATCTATATACACAAAGTCTCTTGATTCGAGCCCATCCTCGTAAATCTCGATCCCCTGGTTTTGACGCGCCAAATTTGAAAACACCGCCAAAATTCCCGTGTACGGGTTCTTTAGCGACTGACCGGGTCCATACACATTTTGATAGCGCAGACCAAATCCATTGATGCCACGCGTGCGCGCAAACAACAAGACGGCCTGCTCTTGCACCTGCTTGGTCAACCCATACATTGACATGGGCATAAAGGGCGCTGACTCTGGCGTGGGCGATAGCCTTACAGGCGACCCGCAGACGGGGCACACTGGCTCGAACGCGCCGCCAGACATGCGCTCGCGGGTACGTTGCTCCGGGAACACCATGCCGTGGGCCGCGCACTGGCAAGCGCCCTCGCCATAGACCGCGCGACTCGACGCCACCACAATAGAGCGAAGCGACTTGCCGCAATCATCGTTCTGCAGCAAATCCAGCAAAGTGGCAGTGCCCTGCGCGTTGACGCTGAAATAGCGCTCTATCTCATACATCGATTGACCCGTACCCGTTTCTGCCGCGAGATGCACGACAGTGTCTACACCCGGCAATGCGCGCCTGAGCGCATCTCGATCACGCACGTCTGCTTTGATTACCTCTACATGTCCTGCCAGATCAACTGGCAGAACTTCCGTGGAGTGTATCTGTGGACTGAAGTTATCGAGAATACGCACTTTTGAGCCTTGACCTAGTAGCTTACGAGAAACGCATTGACCAATAAACCCAGCGCCACCTGTAACAAGCACAAAATTTGACATGAATTACTCTCCCAAAAAAATTAATAAGGTGCTGCGGGCGATTCAAAGACCCTCAGCGTGCGCACGCGCAGGCTCACTCAAGTCAGCCAAAATTGTCCACGAAATACGAAAAGCGAATCCAAGACAGATGAATAGAGAGGCACAAATAAAGCCAACCGCACCATATAAATCAATCACCGGAGTTCTGTGCTGCAGACGGCAGCCCGCTAATGAGGATGCCCCACAGGCTAGCCCAATTGGGTGCAAACGGAGCCGCGGGGTCAGGATGGTCGTTGCCGGTCGGTCGCCACGTTTGCTCGATCATCGACTGCATGAGATCAGCAAGCGCCTCAGAAGATTCGGCCGGGAAAAAGCTCACGAGATCGTAGGTCCCAACGGTTTCCCGTGCATATGGGAGATCGGCCACGAGAAGCGGCCGCCGTTGTGCCTTGCCTTCGGTAATGGGCAACCCCCAAGTCTCCAGCTTGCTCGGAAACACGACTGCGGAGGCCTCACCATAGTGGGCGTCCATCTCATCTTTAGTCTGTCGGCCTATAAATCGGACGTGCGCCGTATCGCCAAACCGATTTCGAAGCCAGCGAGCGTATCGATTTTCGCTGCCGTCAAGAGTCAGCCGTACCTCGAAGCCGCCGACCCCCCGGGAAACCAATAGCTGTGCCGCTTTGCACAAAGTCTCGATGTTCTTAAATACCCGTGGCAGAGCTGGATAGATAAAGACGAATGCCGGTCCACGCTTCGGAGCGCTGGGACGCTCGGCAGCCCGAAAGGAGGGGTGAGCGACGACCACAGGGAGCTGCCCCATCCGTTTTATAAACTCGGCGCGAAGCCAGTCTTGCTGCACGATAACGCAGTGGTTGCGACGGATGAAGAGTCGGTACAGCAAAGCGTAGAACTGGTTGAACATGAGGAACGTTGGCTCCATCAAAGCCTCACGTAGACCGATGCGATAAAAGGGCGAAGGATTATGACAATACACTGCTTGGCGAGCAGCTGACACGCGCGGCGTGATGTCGTGCAGCGATAGCCACAACGTGGGCTTTAGTTCGTGGGAAATACGACTGAACCCGCACCATTCCCAGTAAAGCCTATGAAACCAGGATTTCTTTGAACTCGGAATTGAAATCAAACGAACCCGCGGTTCATTGATCAGATCAGCACGATTTACTATGGCTATGATCTCGAACTCAGCGGGGAGCACAGCCGCCGCGGATGCGAGGCACTCACGCAGCACCGTGAGCGGCCCGCCCTCAGTGAAATTTACTGCGGAAACAACGATACGTGGCATGCCTATATTCCTTTCCAAGTTTGGGTTGACGCGTCGAACACACGTATCACGCTTGCTGGATTGCCAGCAGCGATTGAATTCGACGCTATGTCATGAGCAATTACTGAATTGGCACCAACGAGGGCACCATCTCCGATAGTCACACCAGGCAGGATACAGACTTGTTCACCTAACCAGACTTTGCAGCCAATACGCACAGGCATTGATGAAAGCGGCCGCTCTGCAGGCGGAATATCCAGCGAGGACGCAGCATCTGGAATTTGATAGTTGCCGCAGTTATGGTCACTGATAAAGACACGGCTGGCGATGAGTGTGTGATCGCCGATCACCACCTTTTCAATCGCACCAATATGAACTGATTCACTAATCTGAACGTGGCGACCGATACGTAAAACGGATGGGCTGTCACGGATTGCAGTTGCATCTAACCGCACGTTCACCCCCGTCGCAAGGCCATTGCCCAGCTCCATCGACGATCTTCCGCGAACGTGGACTGGAAACCGCACAAGACGAGCATTAGGAAAAAACTCGAGTCAATAGCCCGCACACAACAAGCCTTACGAGTCCCACAAATCCGTACCATTTAACCATGAAATATGCTCCTTTGGGCCTCATGTAGTTTTGGTTCCATACCAAAATTCAAAACAAAATATTGCGGATTGCATTGTGGTGACAGAGGTACCGAATGTCTCACAAGGCTTACCGACTCAACATGTTGAGTCGATCCATCCTTCTAATGGACTGCCACGATTCAACTGCGTCAAGATAAAGCCCTTGGAGTGGACTTCGGCCAGTCTTCACCGGGGCGAATCACAACAGCGATAACCACCACACCATTGCCCCACATTTGCACTGTTCACACAAAATGACGAAAGGCTATTTGATAACCACTGTGATTAAAATTGCTGGTAACGTCACGAAGAACTAAATCTATTCAACTGAATTCTCTTTAATTGTAAAAACCTCGCCGCAATGATTGGAATCAAAAATAACCCGCTATTACCCCCAATTAAGTAGGGATTAGAAAAGGAAGCAAATACTATAGAGAAATAACTAAAAAATAAAACTTTAGTCACTTTATCAATTTTTACATATTTAAATGATACTACAGACCAATAAAACAACATATAACTATAAAAGACGAAACCAATTACACCAGTCGATGATAATATTTGAAGAAATACAACTTCAATGGTATTAGAACCATTTGTATACAAATGCCCCAACCCAGCACCGGAAAAAAAATTCACTTCCAGGGCACTTAATGCAATATCAATCTGCTGGAACTTCACTGGCGCAGAGTACATCATCTTTTCAGTATACACACTGTCTATTAGGTCATAATTTAAAATACCTAACATCAAAAAAGAGATCGCCGCCAAGAGTAGATACATATACTTATAAAAACTTTTGAATTGAGCGTTAATTAAATAACCCAACACCACGACATAAGTAACCCAAAGTACAGTAGTTTGCGTAAGCACCAATGCAGGTAGTGCAATTAGTAACAGCAGGTACGGTATTTTGCCATATAAATAGTGATAAAATAAAATTCCAATTGGAATTAAGGTCGCCTGCCCAACAAATATTCTTATTCCATCAGAATTCAAAGCAATCCACGTCGATTGATTTAGTTCGGAATCAGCGATTGGAAGGTAATCATATAATATATGATTAGCAAATAGAAAAAAAATCAGCAATATCTTCAAAGAAATTAAAACAGAGACAACCATGTAGTGAAAAATATATCGTTGCATGCCATATTCCTTCGACAGCGCCGCATATATATAAATATTAAATAAAGTAAACAATGGAATTATGAACTTTGATGCACTATTCCATTCATTTCCACGCAGCATTGAATCCAGCAAAAGAAATGAAAACATTGACGCTACCGCCAAAATATATAATGCGGCTGTTTTGCTGACAGATAAATTATTGATTAACAGAAAAATAAAAATGAAAACAGATAATGCAAATAGAATTTTAGATATTATTGGATAATCAAGAGTAGAGACCAAATAAATATTCAATATTTGCACTTTATCAATCGTCCGAATTAATTTCTTATTCATAAATACGATGCCTAAGCGCTCTATAGACAAATACTGGATTCAAAGTCAATAGTATTGAAGCAAACAACAAATATTTACCTTCTCTTAATAGGATTTTTAGATACTTCAACTTCCAATACGCAATATGAACATCAGTGTTTATGGATTCTTTGTACCCATTAACCAAACCAATTGATTCGCTAAATGATCTCTCCAAATTAGCATGCGACATATTATTATTATGTATTCTATATTCACATAAAACGTCATCTATGGCCAGAGTATTTGATATTCTAGATATTTTCAAAAAAATATCATAGTCTTCTGCAACTCTTAATGAATTGTCGATTCCACCTACGCTAATAAATATATCTTTTCTAATCAAGGCCGATGGCGGAGGTATAAAACAATCATATAATAACTCATTGAAGATATTTCCAGATGGCAACTCTTTTCTTCTCGGGTAGAAATTATTTCTTTTATTTTTCGCCATGACAGTTTTGAACCCTGATTCTTCAACCAAGAATCTTGCTCTTGTATATATCATGCCAATATCACTGGCTGCATCTCTAAGTTGGTTTTTCAATTTGTCTTGATACCAAATATCGTCACAATCCAAAATACCGATCCACTCACCAGATGCCTTTGCAACGGCCTTATTTCTAGCTTCACCCAGCAAAGTATGCTCTGGTGCAAAAAAATACTTTATCCTTGAGTCATCGTACGAATTGACTATTACGGCGCTATTGTCTGTCGACTGGTTATCCCAAAATATTATCTCCCAATTTTCATATGTCTGAGCAATTACACTATCAATGGCTCCCTTAAGATATTTTTCGCCATTATAACAATTAATAATGACTGATACTAGCGGCTGACTATTTGTCATAATATGTAATACACCTCTGAATTAGTCGTTCACATTCGTCGTAAAAGCAAGGATCCATTTGAAAAATATCATATTTTTGCATCATGAAAATGGTAAGTTTCAATTTCATGTGTGAACGAATCATATAGTCGGAATGCGAAACCTCTGCTTCAATTTATATGACGCCATTCGATGGATTTTCTCGCCGACTCAGTTGGCATTGTTCAGACAAACGCAGAAAACGAATATAGCCTCCCTAGAATCGAGCTTTTCGACACCAGTCAGTTATTAGAAACTACATATCAGAAATGACAACGAAATCGTTTTACAATTACGCCCCAATAATTATTGGATATACATCAATAGACAAATTGGTGGCAAGTATGAATAAGAACTATTTTATTTAATACAAGTAATAGTTAACTCCATAACCCACTTAGGTTTCGCCGAATCCATGAACAGAAGGAATATTTCTTTTAAACTTTCGGACGCCACTTTTAATCAATCTTGATAAAATATCAGCCTTTAGAAACCCAAGTTCTTTCATCTCGCTAATGGTCGCTGTCGCACTCGCCTCATATTTAGGAAATTCCTTTAATATCGCTTGCGGCGAAAAGTGTAACTGCCAATATTCATAGCCCTTCATGCCAATCGCATTAAAGTTGCTGCGAAGATTAAGTAAATTATCTTCAAGAGAGGATACATCCTCGTAATGACTAGCATTAATTTCTTCTGCTAAAGAGTAATCATCAGCATCAAATAAATATCTGAATCTGTAAATTCCCTTAATTGGTTTAAATGAATAATCCAATAGAAATGTCGGAATTGCTCTGCTAGCTCCTTCTAAAGCGCTGGTTCCCATTGCGAAGAGAACATCAATATTGCCGTTCACAAAGCTATCGAGCTCGACTGGTGGTACATTTTGTAAAAATTTTACCTGTACAGCGTGGATTTTCTTCAAACCCTTTTTTAGGTACTCAAGAGCTTCCCCGTCACCCACTACAATCATCTCTATCGGCCCAATTTTCGAAACCGCCGCATTCAGTCTTTCTATCAAATGAAGAAGAATATGAACTTTAAAATCCACAACTCTGCCAATCCAGCAACATCGCAAAACATTGCCTGGTGCTCGATCCATAATTCTTCCTGGAGTTGAAAATATTGGTAGCAAGCGTTTTTGAATTTTAGTATCTGAGAAAAATTTAGCTGTCGTATTGTAGTTTTCACCATCCATGAATATCAATGAATTTCTGGACACCAGATACCTAACTATCTTTGCCATTTTTCTTTTACGAAAAAATGATATTGGCAAGAGCAAATTTGCGATCAATGCTTTCAGATAATTAGATGTTTCCAACGAGAAAATGAATGGGTAGAGATTTAAAGGATGAAGAGTCCAGAAAAGTACACGAGTATCTGACGGAAATTTATGGAGGTCGAGAATATTCCAGGGCGCCACTGACTGTATAACTAAAATTGCATTTTCAGGGTATTTAGAAACCAATTCAAAATCTATGAAATTCACCCCATCCGGTACCGATTTCCCCATAAATCCATCTCGGAAATCTACGAGAAAAACATCACGATCTTTAGCTAATAAATCAGATAATCTTTGAAACAATAATGAAACGCCACCAATTCCTTTATAAGGAAAATAAAATATTATTTTACGCATGGCACTCAGTCTCAATTCTGGAGAAATCCTCTGAATATGAATTCAATGACGCCTGTTTCCAGATATCGATATTATTTCTCGAATTATCTGGATTAAAAAATTGGCGTTTGCGGATTTGTTGCGTCAGTTCCAATCCAGAGAAGTCGCAAATTTCCTGTAACGACTGGTTGTAATCCAAAACAAGATCCCTGAAGTTCAATCTAAGCACACGCCTATCATCAAAATTAATATTTTTACGATATATTAGGTATCTTTTTATAAATACCTCAACATCATGTGCTCCCGCAATACGGCGGTAAAATCGCAGGTTGTCGTTAAATCCTACCTGACTGGTTATTGCAGTCGCATATATATCTCTGGGATCGCGATCAACAACAATACAGACGGCATCATCACCCAGAAGATCAAGATTCCTCCCCGGCAAGAAAGGCTCCAACGCATTGTGTGTAACTACGACACTGGGTTGATCATTGGCAATGCTATTTATTAACAAACCCTGGATAAATTTTTGCGAAGCTGGTATAAACTTTTCCTTGTCCACCAAGAAGTATTTCCTTGATTTGCTTATGGACAGCTTGCTGCAGATTTTCCGCACGAACGTATCTATTGGGCCATCATCAATATCAGCATAAGGCCATGGCGTGTCCCATTGAACTGCTATGATTGACCGAAGAAACTCGTCTTTCAGGCGCAGTATATTAGGATAGTGCTGGGTGTACCCAAATCCGGTTTTATATAATTTTCCCGGAAAACGTGGAGAAAGTGCAAGCATGTTGACCAACTTGTCAAACCGACGAACTGCTCCATAGGTTCTTACCGGCGACCAATCCATAACTGCATGTTTCAGATCAATCATGCCGCCAGGCATTCTCAACAAATCAAATTCAACACGGTAGTTTGGAACTTGAATGCCATCAAATTCACGCAAAATATCACTAACCGCCGATTTGCCGGAAAACATGTACCCACTTAAATCAATTATTTTCAATGTAAACTTACTCAAGCAAATAAACAAAAGACTGTCTTAGTTTGTTTTGTATCAGATTTAATATATCTAAAATACCCAGCAGCTGCATGAAATTATGACAATCAAGATGCTAATAACTTTAGCACTTCTGCTATTACCCTATCTTGATCGGCAAACGATAGGTCCGCATGAAGTGGCAGGCTTAGCAGTTCGCATCCCAACATCTCAGCTGTTGGTAATGAGTAAGGTGTCTTAAAATAATCAAGTAAATGATTGGGCATGTAGTGAATTCCACACTCAATTTTTTTAGAACGCAACCTCTCCATAAGCCGATCTCGCCGCCCATCCGTGATGCGAACCACAAAGATGTGGGAAACAATATCCGCATAATTTAAATCAAGAAATGCAAGCCCTTTCACACCAGCCAAGCCCGCTCGATAACGAGTAACACAGGCTTTCCGGTGTTCGCTAAATTTGTTAACCTTTTTAAGCTGTTCGCTCCCTATCGCCGCCATCAAATTGCTCATGTGGTATCGGTAGCCTTGGTGCTTAACATCTAGGCTCCAGCTACGTTGACCTTGGTAACGTTTATCGGTATCTTTCTCAACACCTAACAAGCGTGCATCTTTAATTCGTCGCGCAAGCTCTATATCACCAGTAATAACTGCGCCGCCTTCACCAGACGTAATATTCTTAATCCCATCGAAACTAAAGCAAATAACGTCACCAACCGTCCCAACCCTTGCGCCATGACGAACGCAACCAAAAGCATGAGCTGCATCTTCAACGACGCGCAAACCATGGATTGCCGCAAATGCATACACAGCATCCATACTCTGGCTATCGCTGGCATAGTGAACGGGCATGATTGCCTTGGTACGTTTCGTCAATCGCTTTGCTGCATCTTCTAGGTCGATAAATACTCTATCAGCGGTTACGTCGCACGCTATTGGTTTGGCACCAGTGGCAGCTATCGCTTGAAAAGATGCTACGTAAGTAATGCTGGGTACTAAGACCTCATCACCTGAGCCAATATCAAGGCAAAGTAAAGCCAAGTGAAGTGCAGCGGTACCCGTATTAACGCAAATCACCTCTAATTCAGTGCCTAGATAATCAGCTATTTCCTCTTCAAAAAGCTGTACATCTTTGCCCATTCCAAGGTAACCAGCATCAATAACACGGCAAACGGCATCTTTTTCTTCTTGACCTACGCATGATTTTGATAATCTTACAGTATTCATTTATTTTTCAAATCATTAAAAAGAAAAGTTTATAGCCTCAAGCGGAATATTATCCGACTCCGCCATGTCGTGCTCTTCAGCGATAATATTCATCAGTAGGTTCGTTTCTTCCAAACCTTTAAAACAAACCCAAACTCCTGGTGGAATTGTCAGACGCACATAGTTATCTTTATCAATAATTACATCGAGAAACTCAGGCGTATTATTTTCTTTATAACGGTCATCACAAATTACAAATCGTATCGACCCTACCGGCACAATCAGATTTAAAGTCAGCCGATTGTGACGCTTCCAACCCTTGATAAAGTCTTTTTTTATTAAAGAAAAATACGCCTCGCCAAAACCATGAAAGCCGGGCGAGCTGGCTTTCATGGCGTGAAGAATGTCACCACTGGGGTGGTAAACGCGCTTTAACGGCGTCAATAAAACTCCATCAATCATTGCACTGCCCACACTTTCATTTCTTTGACCGCAATTTCTTCATAGAGTCCAATTTGTCGCAACGTTACTTCCAGCATATCCGCTTGTTCCTTATAAAATGCGCGGTACCAATCGCCGATAAAGCCGATTGTCTGTGGGTAAACCAAGTTCGGTTCCCACTTCAAATGAAACAAGGCTTTGTCGCAGTTAAGCTTGAGCAAACTTGCCTCGTAAAACGGAATGTTGCCAGTCACTTGATACGCTCTTGTCGGGTCAGTGAAGCCCCACCGTTGACTTAGGTCAGTTAACAAGTCCACGACAGTTCGATTCTGTTCTGCTCGCGGGCCAAAATTAAACGCCTCACCATGCAGCTTGGCTGATTGATGTAGGTGCATGCCCAGAGTGAGATAACCACTTAAGGGCTCCAGCACATGCTGCCAGGGGCGGGTTGCGTTGGGGCTGCGGATCTCAACCGTTCTGTCCTCGTGCCAAGCGCGCATGATGTCCGCCACAATGCGATCGCGCGCCCAGTCACCACCACCAATCACATTACCAGCGCGGCCAATACCGATTCGGACTTGACTCTTGCCATCCTGAAAGAATGAATTCAAATAAGATTTGATGACCAGCTCTGCCGCCCCTTTAGAGCCACTGTAAATATCTTTACCGCCTACTGCATCCGTCTCACGATAGCCCCAAACCCACTCCACATTGTCATAACACTTGTCGCTGGTTATCAAAATGGCAACACAGGCAAAGTCAACCCCGCGCAAAGCCTCAAGCACATTCATCGTGCCAATCACGTTAGTGGTCATCGTTTCAACGGGGTCAGCGTAAGACGTAGAAACAATCGCCTGCGCTGCCAAGTGAAACACAAAGTCTGGTCGCTCTTGCATAATCACTTGGTGCAGGGCTGGCAAATCGCGGACATCCCCCACAACATGCCGAATTTTGCCCGCTAAATTGAGCTCTGAAAACATAGCGGGCGTGGTCGGTATATCTTTTGAATAGCCGACAACCTGCGCACCAAGCTTGAGTAGCCAAGCTGTCAACCAGCTACCCTTGAAGCCTGTGTGCCCGGTGATGAGCACCTTCTTCTCTTTATAAACATTTGCAAACATTCAATTCCTTACCAAGTCTTCCAAGGCGCGTCGCCAGATTGCCACAGCGCATTCAAATCCAACTTGTCACGTAGTGTGTCCATGCACTTCCAAAACCCAGGGTGTTTATAGGTAAACAACTCACCATCGTTGGCCAGATTCTGCAAAGGCTCACGCTCGAAAATTGTTGCATCACCCAGCGTGATGTAGTCAAGCACCCGTGGCTCACAAACAAAAAATCCACCATTTATCCACGAACCATCACCCCGTGGTTTTTCCAAAAACCGTGAGACAGCACCGCGCTCATCTGATGCAAAGGTGCCAAAACGGCCATCAGGCTGTACCGAGGTCATGGTCAACGCCCCTCCGTGTTGTCGATGAAATGCCAACAGGGCATCCATATCAACATCACACACACCGTCACCATATGTCAGCATGAATGGATCGTTAGCAACAAAGTCCTTAGCGCGCCAGATGCGTCCACCGGTCATCGTATCTGGGCCGGTGTCTAGCAAGGTGATGCGCCATGGTTCGCTGTTATTACTGTGAACTTCCAACTTATTTGTCGCCAAGTCGATGGTTACATCACTTTGATGCAAAAAATAATTAGCAAAGTATTCTTTTATGTGATAACCCTTGTAGCCCAAAAGCACAACAAAGTCATTGTGCCCATACCGGGAATACAGTTTCATAATATGCCAAAGCAGTGGCCGACCACCAATTTCAACCATGGGCTTTGGTCGAATATCTGTTTCTTCAGATAATCTTGTACCCATGCCACCTGCAAGTAAAAGAACTTTCATAATATGCAACCTAAGTCTTAATAATTAAATTTGTCTTATAACTTTGGCAGGATTACCAGCTACAAATACTCGAGCTGGAAAACTTTTTGTAACAACCGAGCCGGCTCCAACCACAGTAAAATCACCTATAGCAATCGGCCCAATTAATATGGCACCACTTCCGATATAACAACCCTTGCCAATTGAAATATCTCTACCATTATCAGGAACAAAGTGAAGAGGTATCCCTTGCTGCTCTGATTCCCGAATGCTGGAGTGTTTCCCTGTAAGAACCTTAACATCTTCACCAAAAACAGTATTTTCACCTACGGTAATTGATCCGCTTCGAGTATTAAAGTAACAAGAGCGTGGTACTTGATGCTTCAGTTGATCATCGCCGCCATCAAAGACGAGAGGGTGTTGACCGTACGCGAAACCTGACCTATCGATTCGAAATCCATATGCACTCGCGAGAACCCACACAACCCGTTGAGTGTGACGAATAAACCAATTAAATATTGCTTTCCCCATATAAATATTTTTACCTCATGGTATACCCGCGAGGGTAATGTGCTGATCATTATGGTATGTCATTTGTATCCAGCCCATCAATGGCAGCACGTCCCATGGCAATAATCGCCTCTTCTGCGCTCCCCCCAATATGTGGTGTCACTAGGAAGTTAGGAAGTGCGACAAGTTCACGATCCTCTGGCGGCTCTACTGAAAAAACGTCAAAGGCAGCCGCAGCCAGACGTTTTTCTATAAGCATAGCCTTTAAAGCACTTTCATCAACAATGCCACCCCTGGCAGCGTTAATCAATATTGAGGTTGATTTTAGTAACTGAAGTTTTTCTGCTGAAAGCATGTTAGAAGTAGAGTCATTCAACGGCAAATGGAGCGACACCACATCAGACTTTTGCAGCAGCTCATCCAAACCAACTGGTACAACGGAATGGCGTTTGTAAAACTCGGGGAAGTCAAGTATGTCATGCGCAAGCACAGTGCAGCCCCAGGGCTGAAGCAATTCAATCAAATCTTTTCCAACAAAGCCACAGCCGACAATGCCAACCGTGCGACCCGACAACAAGCCGCCTACATGCTGCCGCCAAGTGCCGGCCAACACCTCTTTTTGTGCTGCGGGCACATGCCGCAGCATGGCTACTGCGAATGAGATTACCAGCTCTGACACTGATCGCCGATTTACCCCACCAGTCCAACCAAAGCGCTTGCCAAAATGACGCATGGCCGCCATATCAATCATGTCAAGGCCGACCCCATATTTGCCAATCACTTTTAAGTCAGGCAATTGGGATAAAACAGCATGATCGATTTTCTCCAGGGCGGTGATCGCCTTGTCATGCCCGCGCAGGAAAGCCACCAATGCGTCGCCTTCGTATTGCTGGCCGCTATCATTAAAGGTAACCTGACTATAGCGTGCAAGCAACTCGGCACGGAGTACTGGATTTTTGGAGAATGAGCGTGAGCAAACTGCAACTTTATCGGTGTTGTTCATTTGTTCAGCGCCTTCAGAAAAACTTCACACTGATCGCCAAATTGTTCATCGGCCACAACTTCTACACGCTGAATTTCTGCGTCATTGCCTATCGGGAGGATGAGCACAAGTTGAGTAGCTGTGTTCTTTTTGTCTTTCATGAGTGCTGTCATTAGGGCATCAGTTTGAATATTGGCACTAGCATAACTGGCGTAGTTTTTCTTCAAAACACCATGCATCCGCTGATAGGTTTCAATGGATGTTAATCCTCTGCCACTTGCTATAGCGTTAGCCATATCCATACCCATGGCCACAGCTATGCCGTGGGGTACACCAAAGTTTGTTGCAGACTCAATGGCGTGGCCAAAACTGTGTCCGTAGTTAAAAATATTGCGGATGCCTCGGTCAAATTCATCTAATTCGATGTACTTTTGCTTGATGCGAAGTGCAGAACCAATGTAGCGCCGCAAGACCGCGCGGTCAGTAAACAATTGATCATAGGTTGCTGCAAGCAGGTCAAAAGTTTCTTTGCCCGCAATGGCATGTACTTTTAGGATCTCACCTACGCCGGAGTAAATGTCTTTCTGGTCAAGCGTATCAAGAAACTTTGAGCAAAGATGAATCTTTTCTGGTGGGTTAAACGTGCCAAGTATATTTTTGGTCGCACCCAGATTGATTGAACTTTTTGACCCTATGCAAGAGTCTGCTTGGGCTAGCAGCGTTGTTGGTACGAACCGCCACGCCATTCCACGCAATAAAGTGCTGGCAATAAAGCAGGTGATATCTTGAATGATGCCACCACCAATAGCGACTAAGGTATCACCCCGTCGTGCTTTGTTTGCAACCAGTCGCGCAATGACGGGTATGACACGCTCAATCGATTTATTTTCTTCGGTAGCCTCTATCACGATCACTTTGGGGTGATTGATAACAGATGCGAGTTCAATCTTGTACAAGCGCGCGACGTTTGCATCAATCAAAAAATGCGGTGTATTTTCAAATAATTCAGTGACATCATCAAGCAATGATTCATTGAAATTTACCGCATAAGACCCTTTATGAGATTGAATAATTAATTCATCAGACACGTGTAAACCCCCCATCAATAGCAACATTTTGTCCGGCAATAAAGGTATTTTCTTCACTGGCAAGCCATAAAACCAGACGTGCAATTTCTGACACCTGGCCCAAGCGGTTGGCAGGCACTTTGGAAACCAATGCTTTGATACCCGCATCGCCCAGCATATGGTGAGTGAGGTCGGTGTCAATAAAGCCAGGGGCAATGCTGTTGGCAATAATGCCGTCTATTGAGTGCTCAGCGGCCAGCGCCACTGTCATGCCATCGAGTGCAAATTTACTGGCAGAGTAAGAGGCTCGATGGGCCATGCTGATCTTGCCCCAGATGGATGATATGTTGACGATGCGACCCCAGCCCTTTTGCTTCATGGAAGGTATGGCAGCCTGGCAAAGCATGAATGGCGCTACGACATTCACCTGCTGAATAGTCCGGAACATGTCGGGATCAATGTCAACAAATGGGGCGTTTTTGTTGATGCCTGCATTGTTAACGAGCACATCGGGCGAAGTTTTGCGCACAAATTCTGCGCAAGCAGCAATTTGTTCAAGTTGGGTAAAGTCTGCTGAGAACCACTCATTGCATACCTCGTCTGGCGCGCATTGTTCACCAGTACGTGTGCCAATGACCCACGCCCCTTCAGCCCGAAATGCCTCTGCTATGCCCTGACCGATGCCGCGTGAAGCACCGGTTACAAACACCTTTTTGTTTATGAAACGCACTTCGAACCTCTTAAGCCAACTTGACCACACGCATCAGGTAAGCTCCCACAAGGTGGTCCAGCACCATGTGTGCATCTTCAGCAGGGCCATATTCTTTGGGGGCTGTGGGTACGTGGATGCCTTCGTCTGCCACAGTTTTCATTTTCCCGCCGTCAAAGGCCGTAATGGCTACTGTTTTGATGTCTGCCGTTCTGGCATAGTCAAATGCGCGCAATAAATTGGGCGAGTTGCCAGACGCAGAGATGGCCACCAGCACGTCGCCAGGTTTGCCCAGCACTTGCAGTTGCCGGCTAAAAATATCCAGGTAGCCAAAATCGTTTCCAATGGCCGTGATGATGGCCTGGTTGTCAGTCAGGCTTATGACGCGAAACGGTTTGTCGTAGCAATTGGTGCCAATACCCAAGTCGTTCGCAAAATGACTGGCTGTGGCTGCACTGCCCCCATTGCCGATAAAAAATATAGTTGCACCGCGCTCGCGAGCGTCTAGCAGCGTTTGAATAAATTGTTCAATTTCTTTGACATCTATCGCACCGAGCACAGAAGACAGGTACTTGAGATAGGCACCTGCAAATGTAGATGCGTCGCGGGTAAAAAATTTGTCGATGTTGTTCATGGATTGCATTGGTCAGGGTTTGAAATTTGGAATTTGCTGCGCCATACTGGGTCAGCATGGTAGATTTTGTAAACAAGTTTCATGGTTTGCAGTGCATCGTCTGATGAGCCGCTAGCCACTGGCTTGTTATTGACAATGGAATCAACAAAAGATGTGACCTCTTCGTCCCACGAAGGGTCTTTGTTGTATTGGGTCCGCTGCTCCTTGGGGTCGCCATTGTCGTGATCGGGGTCAGCCATGACCACGGTCAGAGTTTCAGACCCGTAGCTCTTGGTACCAGACAAAAACCCACCCAAAATGATGCTGCCTTTGTCAAGATTGATGTCCAAGTTAAAGCGGTGACGCCATTGTGTAGCTGACGAATTGAGCATGCCAACCACACCGCTGTCCGTCTTCATCAATGCATAGGCATTATCTTCAACGTCGTAGCCCCAGTGGCGGTTTGAGATAAAGCTATGTACCTCCGTGAACTCCCCCGCGAATAGTCGCATGAGGTCAACCATATGAATGCCTTGGTCAAGCAGTACACCGCCACCCGCGATGTCGCGTTTGGTTCGCCAGTCAGGTTGGTTAAATGTGACGAGCTTTGATTTCCCATAGACACCGCGCATATTGATGATGCTGCCCATGTCGCCAGAGCGAACAATGCGCAACGCATCTTGCACTGATTCGTGATAACGGTGGTTAAAGCCGTACATCAGTTTTAAGGCTGGATGCGCCCGCTCTGTGCGAATCACTTGAACGATGTCTTCCACATTTCGGCCCGGTGGCTTTTCACAGAAAACATGCAAACCTTTTTCCAGCCCGGCAATCGTTACATCAGGAGCGACTTCATTGGTCAGGCAGACGATCAGGATGTCAATATCTTGCGCTAACAAACTTCTGTAATCGGGGTAGTAGCGCACCCCGTCTTCAAAGACACCTGCCTGATCAAATACGCGGTCGCAAACGGCGACCATTTCCAAGTGGGGGTTGCGATCAACACATGCCTTGCGCCTTTTACCTACCACGCCGTATCCAGCGATACCTATTTTTAATTTTTTCATATTGGTTTTATAGAGGCTTCCTACCCAAAACCCAGGTGTGTGAGCTCAACAAGTTGTCTGACAAAAAACGCTGAAACGCGGCAGCTGTTGCGTCACTGGCTAGCAGAGTGCGTACAAAGCGCTGGTTGTGGAGGATTTTTGGGTCCTTTTTTACTGCATTTTGAACAATGTTGACATCCAAAACCCCTGGGGTTGTGACATCAATTTCTTCCAGACCCGCACGTTCAAACAGGAGTTTGAAACCAGCGACCGACAAAAAATTGATGTGGTGTGGTGGAAAAATGCTATTTGACTTTTCCCACAGCAATTGAATATCAAAGCCATCTACGCCGAGCGTACTGATAAATACATAGCCACCAGGGCGGGCCAAGTTGACCAGTGTGCGAACAAAAGCCAGCGGGTCATACACATGCTCTAGCACTTCAAAGCAAACGACCAGATCAGCGTAACTCTGGTAACCCGTGACGTTCTCGGCAATATCTTCGATCACGTCGAGCCCTTTGGCTCGGCATTCATTGGCCAACACCGAAGACGGTTCAATGGCCAACAAACTTGCGTTAGGGTGCAGTGCACGCCACTCATCAAGCAAAATTCCGTAGCCAGCACCGACATCGATCACTTTATCCACCTGCACGTTTTTTTGTGCGCATAGACTGGACAAACGCTCTGCACGCGGCTTAAAGATGCGCTCGCGCCGGGCCTCTGCCACCGCTGGAAAAAACACTTCAGCCCAGTAGCGACTTGAAACAGAGTCGCGGTAAAAGGCTTCAAAGGCAGCTAGCGTTGGACGGGGCGACTGAAACAGACTGCCGCACGCAGTGCATGACGAATAGGCAAAGCCGTTCTTTTCAAATTCGTGGTTTGCTTGGCTCCCGCCGCAACCTACGCAAGGAATGGGCTGCCGCACCACATCAGCAAAGCAGCGTTCAGCGTCACTGGCGCTAAACTCAAGATATCGGTTGAGCAACGCCTCTGGGCGAATATCGCTTTCTTTCATGGCTGCGGATATTTGGTCAACAACGCATCGCCCTGCATTAGTCGGCCCACTTCATCTGCCTCTTGCGGCGTATCAACACCAATGGTGACAGCGTCGGTTAGTACCATGCGAATTCGGCCACCGGTTTCAAGCACGCGGTTCATATCGACAGATTCAATTTTTTCAAGTGTTGTTTCAGGCATGCTATTAAAACGAATGATTACATCCCGTCTAAACGCAATCACACCCACTTGCATGTACATGGGCACCTGTTCAACGCCGCGCCAGGGTGATGGGATAGGCTCACGCGAAAAGTACAACGCATCTTTTTGCTGGTTAACAACCACCTTGACATTGTTCTTATCTTCAAACTGCTCACGCGTGCGCAAACGAGACATGATGTTGACAATCTCCACAGTGGGGTCATTGAAATGCGGCAGGGTTTCACCAATGGTTTCCGGCAAGATTAAAGGTTCGTCCCCCTGCACCATGATGACCACATCAACACGGTCGCCAGTTTCGACCTCTATTTTGAGCATGGCCTCTGCCGTGCGATCTGTGGCACGGTTGTGGCTGTGCGATGTCATGATGGCCTTACCGCCAATGGACGTAACGTAGTCAGCAATCTCTTGGTCACAAGTAGCGACATAAGTTTCTGCAAGGCCTGGCACCATACGGGTGCGAAAGTAACAGTGCCCCAACATAGGTATACCCAGTATGGGATGCAATGGTTTGCCCGGAAAGCGCGATGCCCCCATCCGCGCCGGAATAATGGCGATTGTCTTCATTTGATTTGCTCCTTAAAACACTGTATGCCTTGGCGAACGCCAACATCGAGTAAACGAATATCAACACTGTAGGCAATAAAACAATAACCCTGTTGAATGGATTGCGCCAGTCGCGGCGCATCAGGTTCAACAATATGCAACCCAGAAGGCACGCCAAGACGCTTGCCTGCAGCGAGAATTTTATCTAGTGCTGCAATGAGATCAGGGTGTTCAAATTGCCCAGGGATACCCATAGAGCAAGACAGATCGTACGGACCAATGATGAAGCCATCGACACCCGGCACGGTCAAAATCGCATCCAGGTTGTCAAGCGCATCTCGGTGTTCAATTTGAACGATGACGACTGAACTGTGCTTTTGCCACTCAAAATACTCTTTGAAATCTACGCCGTAACCTTGAGCGCGTGCCAGACCGACACCGCGAGAACCCTCAGGTGCATAGCGAACGGCGGCAACGGCACGCATGGCATCATCAGCGCTGTTAACCATGGGCACCACGATGCCGTGGGCGCCAGCATCCATCACCCGCTTGATTTGGTCGGGGTGGTTGGAGGTTAATCTGACCATAGGTGCAGTTCCGCAGAGGTCGATGATACGAATCAGGTCGCCAGCAGTATCAATAGACATCACGCTGTGCTCCATATCAACAACAACCCAGTCGAAGCCAGCCAATGCCATGATTTCAGCAATGCCAGGATGCCCCAGTGTGATCCAGGAACCAATGGTTACCTTTCCGTCTTTGAGTTTTTTCTTCAGCGATACGTTTTTGTTCAACATAATTTCCTTCAATGAAAATCAACTAACTGGGTACAAATTGGAGAACTACATTTTTCAACTGAACTTTTTCATCACTTGAGAAGCATGTGAAATAAATCAATATACAGAATACAAAAAACCAGATGATTCGAAGCGGCAATGCAATCGGGTATTCTGAAAAATAAAATAATCCATACACCAGCGGTAGTAACAAATTAAATCCCAACAACGCCAATCTTTTCCAATCAATAATAAATGAAAAGTACTTGCGTGCCAATGCATAAATACCCGTAGGTATCATAACGCTTGCAAGCAAGGTGGTAACAGCAGCCCCGACTATGCCAAAAACTGGAATAATCAGTAAATTGACCCCAATTTTAATACCGGCAACAGTATAGTAAACATAAGATACTTGAGCAACCTTGCGCTCGTACAATAACCCTGCCGCTACAATATTGGTGCAGCCATAGATCAGTGTTCCGAGCATGACCAGCAATATCACGCTGATCATTTGATGACTTATTTCTGACCGTATCAATAATGGCAAAATATCGCCCATAAAAAGTGAAGCTCCAGCCAGTGTCACCGTGCCAATCATCATAAAATAATAAAAAACTTTGGTGAATAGTTCTTTGATATTGTCATGAGTACGGTATTCCATCATCATGGGTGACCAGATTTGGCTGAATGGCGAAATAAGTATGATATTAATGAGCGTACCAATTCGAAAAGCGGCTGAATAGCTGCCCACGTCAGCAAGGGTCAAAAAATGTTCAATAATCAATCGATCAGCCCAATCCAGCAAAATACCGCCAAAACTAGCAACAACAGAGCCAACGCCAAACGGGATAAGCCGGGACAGTTCCTCTTTTTGAATGCGAAACGTGAAGGCTTCTTTGCCGAAAAAGCCAATGAATATGAGCATAATGGCAAGCTGTGACCAGGCAAGAGCCTCAAAAGGCGCGGCCAAGTCACCCGGCGAACGTGCAAGTAACCATAGCGTCAGACCAATTCCACCAGGCAAGCCGATTAAACTGAATATGACAGAAGCTGTTGATTTGCGCAAAATTCTGAGGTAACTAAAAAAATATTGATTGACAAATCCAATAGCACTCCCCAAAAAAGCCCAAGCTATTGGTATTGAATAATTGTTACGACCCACCAAGGCTTTTGAAATGAGTTGTCCGCCAAAATAACCGACTCCGCTTTGAATTAATGCACCACCCAGCAAAATAACAAAAGCGGTTGTGAACACTGCTCGTCGATCATCTGCAGACTGATAGTCAAAATATGATCTTGGCAGAGCTGAGGTCATGCCCAGATAGAAAATGGCACCAGCTACTGCACTGGCCATCAAGATCAAGGAATAAACCCCAAAATCTTCTTTGGTTAAAGCACCCGTCAAAATTGGCAGCAATACGAAACCGACCGCCGATTGGGCAACACTGCCCAAACCATACACAATGGAATGGCGACCAGCCTCTTTTATTTTCGAGCTGACCGATGATTCTGGATTAACGTTCACTGATCTAATACCGAATTAAGACAATGCTGAAACGATGACACGAACTGCACCTATAACCATATCTACATCTTCCAAGCGCATGGCGGGCCCCATTGGCAGGCTCAGCAGATTTTTATGAATTTGCTCAGATATTGGGAAACTACCCTGTGCATGCAATAGGCCAGCATAGGCTTGTTGAAGGTGTGGAGGTATGGGGTAATGAATCATTGTGCCAATGCCTGCATCACTCAACTGCTTTTGCAAGGTATCGCGTTGCGGGTGTTGCACCACGTAAAGGTGCCAGACGGGTTCGGCCCAATTGGGGACAAAAGGGATCGTGAGCTTGCAGTCAGCCAAACCCTGTTGGTATCGGGTGCCAAACACCCTGCGCCGGGTATTCCATCCGTCCAAATGCTTTAGCTTAACGCTCAAGATGGCTGCTTGCAGTGGGTCGAGTCGGCTGTTGTAGCCTTGCACTTCGTTGACATATTTCACGCGCGAACCGTAGTTGCGCAGCACGCGGATGCGGTTAGCAAGTTGCGCGTCGTTGGTGGTCACTACACCGCCGTCGCCCATGGCACCCAGGTTCTTGCCGGGGTAGAAACTCCAGGCCACGGCATCACCATGCGCGCCCAGGGGTTTACCCTTGTACTTTGCACCATGCGCTTGGGCACCGTCTTCCAGTACTTTGAGACCATGTTTGTGTGCAATCGTCAGAATCGAATCCATATCGGCTGGCTGACCATAAAGGTGCACCGGTAGTATTACCTTAGTGCGCGGGGTGATGGCAGCTTCAATCAAGCTTGCATCCATGTTGTAGGTGCGCGCATCGGGCTCCACCGGCACTGGAGTGGCCCCGCACTGGCTCACGGCTAGCCAAGTGGCGATGTAGGTATTGCTGGGCACGATGACTTCGTCACCAGGCCCAACATCCATGGCGCGCAGGGCTAGGTGCAGCGCATCCAGGCCGTTGGCTACGCCCACGGCGTGGGTCGCACCGCAGTAGGTTGCGTAATCCGCCTCGAACGCATCTACTTCAGGTCCACCGATAAACCATCCAGAGCTAACAACGCGGGCAATGGCATCGTCCAGCTCTTCTTTTAGTTCAAGATATGGGGCTTTTAGATCAAGAAAAGGGATCATGCCGAGGCTCCCACCAATTGACGAAACTCTGAGTAGTTACGAATGTAATCTGCGTTGTCGTAGTAGTGCGATGCGTACACCAGTAAAACGGCATCGGCTGAATATTTATATTGAATGCCCCAGACCATGGGCGGCAGGTGAATGCCCACGTCTGGCCTGTCGAGCAAGAACTCCTGGCGATGCGTGCCATCGTCGGCAACCACCGCACAACAGCCACGAACACAAATCAAAAATTGGTGGCACACACGGTGCGCATGCTCACCACGGGTTTCCATGCTGGGCACGTCAAACACCATAAAATAGCGCTTCACCGCGAAGGGGATGCTGCGATCAAACTCACCCACCGTCAGGCTGCCGCGAATATCAATAACCCGAGGCATGCGATGCAGTGAAACGCCCCTAACCTGAGTTTCCTGTGCACCAACAATAACAGCCTGGCCTTCGCCGATATCCCCCTTGTTTCGGTCAGCGTCAACATAGCCGACGATTTTGGCAGGGTTGCCAACGACGATTGCGTTTGGCGGCACTGAGCGAGTTACCACGGCACCTGCGGCCACCATGGCATTGCGGCCAATCGTGATGCCTGGCAGGATGGTTGCACCCGCGCCTATCGACGCACCTTTTTCCACCTCCGTTTGCAGGAACTTTTCAGGCGTTATCTTGCTGCGCGGAAACCGATCATTGGCAAACGACGCGTTGGGACCGATAAAAACATCGTCGCCCACGCGCAAACCGTCCCACAGCTGCACGCCGCTCTTGACGGTAACGCGGTCGCCGATGACGACGTCGTTTTCAATCAGGCAGTGCGAGCAGACGTTGCAGTCTTGGCCGATCTTGGCACCGGCCAGCGCCACAACGAACTGCCAGATACGTGTGCCGGTACCAATGGTGGTGGAATGGACGTCGGCCAGGGTGTGGATGAAAGGTTGAGACATGTTAAATTGCTATTCTATTTGTAGCTGCTTGTGCTTATTGGACGGTGGCTAGAGCCCAATGTTATTCAATACACACATTGACGCTGTAGCCGTTCTGCTTGAGCAAAGCGTGCTTTTTCGCTTCAACCAGATCATGGGCGACCATTTCGGCGCACATTTCTTGCGCGGTGATCTCAGGCACCCAGCCTAGTTTTTGTTTGGCTTTGGTGGGGTCGCCCAGCAGGGTTTCGACTTCGGTGGGGCGGAAGTAGCGAGGGTCGATGCGGACTATTGCCGCCTCACGCGATGCGCCAGGGACGACTGCGTAGCCTACTTCCTCGACGCCTGAGCCTTCCCAGCGGATCTGCATACCCAGCGCGGTGGCGGTCCATTCCAGAAAGGAGCGCACGCTGTATTGCACGCCGGTGGCAATTACAAAGTCATCTGGCTTGTCTTGCTGCAGCATCATCCATTGCATGCGAACGTAGTCTTTGGCGTGGCCCCAGTCGCGCAGGGCGTCGATGTTGCCCATGAAGAGGCAGTCTTCCAGGCCTTGGCTGATGTTGGCCAGGCCGCGGGTGATTTTGCGGGTGACGAAGGTTTCACCCCGGCGCGGGCTTTCGTGGTTGAACATGATGCCGTTGCAGGCATACATGCCGTAGGCCTCACGGTAGTTGACCGTGATCCAGTAGGCATATAACTTGGCCACGGCGTAGGGGCTGCGCGGGTAGAAGGGGGTGGTTTCGCGCTGCGGAGTTTCTTGCACCAGGCCATATAGCTCGGAGGTAGAGGCCTGGTAGTAACGGGTTTTTTTCTCCAGGCCCAGGATGCGAATGGCCTCCAGAATACGCAGGGTACCCATGCCATCCACGTCGGCGGTGTATTCGGGGCTCTCAAAGCTCACAGCCACGTGGCTTTGCGCGCCCAGGTTGTAGATCTCGTCAGGTTGTGTTTCTTGCACGATGCGCACCAGGTTGCTGGTGTCGCTCAGATCGCCGTAGTGCAGCTTGAAGTGGGCGTTGTTGACGTGCGGGTCCTGGTAGATGTGGTCTACGCGCTGGGTGTTGAACGAGCTGGCCCGGCGTTTGATGCCGTGCACGATGTAGCCTTTTTCTAGCAGGAACTCAGCTAAATAACTTCCGTCTTGGCCGGTGATGCCTGTGATGAGGGCGGTTTTTTGGGTCATGGTTGGGATTGGTGACTCTGTAGGGCAGAGCTGGCTTCGCGCTGCAGGGCTTCTATTTCGGCTTTGAGCAGGACGTATTCTTGTTGTTTGCGTTGCAAAAACCGTGTGGTGAGCTGGGCCTTGTTGGCGATGCCTTCGGGCGTGAGCAGGTAGGCGTAGGCTTGTTTGTTGGCGTTGCCTGAGAAGTTTTGCAGCTTGAGCCAGCCCTTGGCCAGCAGGGCTTGCACGCAGAAGTTGGTTTTGCCCAGGCTCAGGCCCAGCGCTTTGGCCATTTGGCGCTGGCTCATGTCGGGCTTGGCCTGCAGCAGGCCCATCACTTTAAAGTGAATTTCCAGGTGCAGGGCTTGGTCTGCGGCGGCGGCATCTACATTGGCTGCGGCGAAGGGTGCGATGGCGGTCATGCGGTGACTGTTGCTTGGGCGAATACGGTGGTTGGTGACGGCGGCGGCTGACTAGCGTTCTTGTTTTGAACGGTTGCGTAGTGTAGCTGAGTTGAGCGGGCTGAAGCTGGCCCCACGGGGCAGAAACAGGTGGGCTAGTGTTGCAGGAAGTCCTGGTAGGCTTGCATCAGACCTTGTTCCAACGCCACCTTGGCCCGCCAGCCGAGTGCATTCAGGCGGCTGCTGTCCATGAGCTTGCGCGGGCTGCCGTCAGGTTTGGTGGGGTCATAGTCGATGTTGCCTTGGTACCCCACGGCCTGGCTGACGGCCTGGGCAAGTTGGGCGATGGTGATGTCTGAACCGCAGCCGACATTGATGTGGCTTTGCGTCGGCTGAGTGTGGGCGCTGTAAATGGCTGGGTCCAGATTCATCACATGCACGCTGGCAGCAGCCATGTCGTCCACATACAAAAACTCACGACGCGGCGTGCCGGTGCCCCAGATGGTGACGGTGGGGGCCTTGCTGACCTTGGCTTCGTGAAAGCGACGGATCAGCGCGGGGATGACGTGGCTATTTTCAGGGTGGTAGTTGTCGCCGGGGCCGTAGAGGTTGGTGGGCATGACGCTGCGGTAGTCGACGCCGTGGCTCTGGCCGTATTGGCGGTTGTAGCTCTCGCAGAGCTTGATGCCGGCAATCTTGGCGATGGCGTAGGGCTCGTTGGTGGGCTCCAGCATGCCGGTGAGCAAGGCATCTTCACGCATGGGCTGGGCGGCAAGCTTGGGGTAGATGCAGCTCGAACCCAGAAACAACAGCTTTTGCACGCCGTTGCGCCAGGCGCTGTGGATGATGTGGGCCTCCATCATCAGGTTTTGATAGATGAACTCTGCCGGGTAGGTGTTGTTGGCGTGGATACCGCCCACCTTGGCGGCGGCCAAATAGACCTGATCTGGCTTTTCTTCTTCAAAAAATGCCTGTACGGCTGCCTGGTTGGTGAGGTCCAGCTCGGCGTGCGTGCGGGTAACGATGTTGGTCTGACCCTGCTGTTGCAGGGTGCGCACGATGGCCGAGCCGACCATGCCGCCGTGGCCGGCGACATAAATTTTGGGTTGTTGGGTCATGGCTGCTGGAGATCAATAATTAGCTGGCTTTGCCCAGGGCCTTGGCCCAGGAGCGGCGCAGGCGGCCAATTTTCTCGGCCGACTCAGGCGTTTGGGCGGCACCGCGCAGGGCTTGGCGGATGAAAACGAACAGCAGCAATGCAAAGCCGACGGCCAGGGTGGTCATCAGGGCGATCAACGCTTTTTTGGGTTTGCTTTTGCGCTCGGGCGGCTGGGCGGCGTCCAGCACTTGAATCACAGCGCCTTCACGGCTTTCGTCGATGCGGGCCATTTCATACTGTTTGGCAAAGAGCTCAAACAGGGTTTCATAGTATTTGAAGTCGCGGAATTTGGCGATGTAGTCGCTGCTTGCGCTGTCGGTGGCGGGCTCTGATTGCTCCGCGCGAGCCAGTTGACCGCGCAAGGCGGACAGCTCGGTTTGGGCCTGTTTGAAGTCCGGCGCGGATTCAGTCAGGTAGCCGCGCATGGAGGCGAGCTTGACTTCTTGCCCGGTGATTTGCGCCCGCAAGCGGGCAACGGCCTCCACGGCGGCGCCGGTGGACTTGAGGACCGAGCTGTTGACACCGCTGGCGCCCAGGGCCTGCTCGGCCTTGATCAGGTTGTCTTTGGCGTTGGTAAGCTGCTTTTCAAAGAAGACGCGGCGTTGCTGGGCTTCGGTGACGGCCAGGCGGTCAAGGAGGCGGCCCAGTTCTTCGACATAGGCATTGGCCAGTTGGGCAGCGAAAGCGGGGTCTTTGTCGTCCACGTCAATGGTGATGAGGCCGTCTTTGCCGCTGGCGATCTTGCTGACACCCTCCAATGTCGTGCGGGCATCGGTTTTGAGCTTGGATTCGTAGCGCTCCATGAGCTTGAAGCGGTCGATCAGCACGTCTTGCACACTGCGGCTTTTGAGGAAGGCGACGTATTGGTCAGCCGGGTTCTTGAGACCGGTGGCTGCGCCGGCCAGACCGCCCAGGGCGCCCAGGCTTGACAACATGGAAGCCGCCGCGCTTTGCTGTTGCTGCGGCGGCATGAATTTGGTGGTGGCGGTAAAGGTGGGGGCGATGGCAAAGCTGATGCCCAGCGCCAGCAGGCCGGCGGTCAGGGGCGCCAGCACCAGCAGGCGCAGGTTGTCGGCGACGACTTGCAGCAGGTCTAGCAAGCTGATTTCGTCATCTTCTTCGACGGTTTCGATGTTTGGGGTCATGGATTGATTACTACTATTTTTGCAGCCGCTGGCGCATGTGGGACGACGGCTAGTTTAGCGGGTGTTTTTTGGGGGCATTCGGCGGCTTGGCTACGCCCCGCCCTGCCGGTCTTTGCGTTTTCTCAAATGGCCGGTCGCCGGGTCAACGTCTCATCGGCCGTAACCCTACGTTGGCGACAAGTGAAGGAGGCGGATATGCCGAAGGTTGAAGACGGTGAAAGATGGGCAGCGATGCAAGCCGACTGGCAAGCTGTCAACCAGGAAGCGCGCACAGCGCGGCTTAGAGTGACGCAAGCCTTTGTTAAGGCCGCTGCGGGTGACGGCTCTGGCCCGACGACCGCTCAGCTTGATCTGGCGGAGAAACTGGAACTGGCTGCCGACGAAAAGCGGCTGGCACTGGACGAGTTTGTGAAACAGGCGTTTGGCTGACGTCAGGTGGCAGCCGCTGCCGCCTCGATCTCCCGGCGCAAGTCCGCCTCGCGGTCGGCGTAGCGTGGCGAAAAATGAAACGGAATGACCAGTTTGGCGCCGGCCGCACGCGCGATGCTGCCCGCCTGGCGCGCGGTGAGATGATGTTTTCGGGCCGCATGGTCGGCATCCTGGTCGAGAAATACGCATTCGATGAATAACTGCGCCGCGTTGGCCGCCAGTGCCGTGATGCGTTGGACGTTGTCCGGGTGAAAGGCGACGTCGGTCACATAGCAGATCTTCTCGCCCTCGACCTGCCGCAAGACCGCGGCCTTGAGCAAACCAAGGGATAAAACACGTTCATGCTCGCCGCTGCCGTCGCGCCAGCAGGCGCGCACCGTTGTCGCGTCAGGTGCGTTGCGCAGCACGGCATCCTTGAGTTCCTTCAGCCACGGCCCGACCGCCAACCCGAGTTCGGCCAGCCGGTTCCTCCACACGTTGACGTGGATCTTTTCCTCGACCGCGAAGCCAAGGCAGGCGGTACCGTGGTCGAGAAACGCCGCGCGCACGCGAAACGCCAGCTCGTCGAGCAGCACGCCGCCCGGCAAATGCCGCGCCGCCAGCGGCTCGGCGCGAAACCGATTGCGGCAGCGCAGGCGGGTGCCGCGGGCCTGCCAGTTGGCATCAAGCTCCCAGGCGTCCATAAAAAAGTCGCCGGGATAGTTCTCGACCAGGTTCCAGGTGTAGCCGGCGAGCTTGTGTTCGACTTGGGCCGCAAAACCCGGTGGGCCATACAGGCGCAAGCTTGTGTTGCGGCCGAGGCAGAGGCGAAGCAGCCGGTCGAAACCGAAAAAGTGGTCCATGTGGGTGTGCGAGACGAAGACATCTGAAACGCGCAGCAGCTTTTTCGGTGGCAGCGCCGTGAGATCCCCCAGATCGAACAACAAAGCCCGCTTCTCGAACTTGAAATCAACGTACAGGCCAGGGTCGCCGAACGGATCGTTCACGAGTGCGGGTCTGAAAATCGGGCGCATGGCGGCAAGCTGGGGTTGGCCGGTGACGGCGTCAAACATTATCCCGCTTTGATACGGGTGAATATTCGCCCGCTCGTCGCCCTAGGCCGCCTTGCAGCCGTCAATCAGCAAGCCGCCCGGTGCGCACAGCGAGCGACCGAACCAGATTTCGTAGGTGTCGGTTTTGGGGCTGGCATTGCGCAATGCGCTGCTGGCGGGCGGCGCGCTGACCGCCTCGCCCACCACCTTGGCAACCCAGCGTGCGTAGCTGCGGTCGCTCTTGCCCTGCACCCGCACTTGCGTGGCTTCAGGCGCGCGCGCGTCCACCTGTTCGATGGCGGGCGCCTCGTAGCCAAAGCTGCGCAACTTGAGGGCCAGCGCCTCGGCGATGGGCCGTTGCGCTGGGTTGGCTATCTGAATGTAGGCGACCGGGTGGCGCACGAGCGCCTGCTTGAGTAAGTCGCGCACCTTGCCGGCCTGCTTGGCGGTGTAGTCGCCCAGCGGCTGCGCCGCGTCGAGCAGCCGCTCAATCGTCGCGCGGTTGACCTGCAAGGTACCTGGCAAGGCGCTTTGCAGCAGCACCAGCGTGTTGACGACGCCCGACGATGCGCTTGCGTCCAGTCCGGCCGGGCCGTCCTTTAATACCTGCAAGGCCTTCTTGACCGCCAGTGGCACGGCGTCGGACAGGGCCAGCGGGTCAACCACGAGGCTGGTGGTGGCATTGATACGGCGTTCTTTGTCATTGTCGAACAAGCCTTCGACGGCCTGAGTCAGCTGCGCAACGCGCGCCTCAGGCGGATCGATGCGTGGTGGCTGCTTGGGAGCCTGGGGCGCGGCCGGGCGCGGCGCGGCGCTGGTTGCGGCGGAAATGCCCGCGCCAGCACCCGCGTCCGGCTTTGCGGGTGCTGGCGCGGGAGTCGCGGCGAGGCGTGTGATCGGCGTGGCCTCGCCTTCGACCACGGCCAGCGTCAGCACCCGTTTTTCAGCATCGGCGCGCTGACTGCGGTCGAGCGGTGCTTCGGTGGCCGCCAACGCCAGCTTGAACGAGGTCAACGCGTCCAGCGGCTTGCCGGTCTGGGCGTAGACATGGCCGAGGTAGTAGCGGGCCCGCGCGTGCGCCGGGCGCAGCTCCACGGCGCTCAGGTATTCGTTGAGCGCGGTCTCAAGTTGCGGCACGCTGGCGTATTGCTGGTCCAGCCCGGCGCGAAAGTGGCGATCAGCTTCGCTCTTGTCAAAGTCGATGCGGCGCTGCTTTTCGGCCTGCACAACGACTTCGCCCTGGCGCTGATCGCGAACGTACCAAGTGGCGGTGCCACCCAGCACCAGCGCCAGCGCGGCAGCTGTCATCAGTGTGGAACGGCGCGGCCACTTGCGGCTCAGGCGCGGTCGCTCGAGCGCAAGGTCCGGTGCCCGGCGTCGGCGCACTTCAAACAGCAGATTCTGGAAGGCTTCGTCGCTGGCATCGCCGTCCCAGTCCAGCAGATCCAGCGTGTGCAACTGGCCAAAACCGAGCGGCAGCTCGACATCTTCGATGCGCACCGGCAGCAGCTTGCCCGTTTTGGCGGCACGAGAAGACTCATCGCGCACGAAGGTCGAACGCACCGAGTCGGCTGACCACAGCACCATGACGACGGCCGCGCCCAGCAGTTGGGCCTCGATCACCGCCGTGAATTCGCTGCCGGCAGCCAGATCGCGGTCCCACCAGACCTGCAGCCCGCTCGCACTCAAGGCTTGCGCGAGTTGCTCGGCGAGCGGCCGGTCTTCGCGCGCATAGCTGACAAACACATCGGGAGACGCCGCGCCCGTGGCATTCATGCGGCCGCCAGCGCCTTCAGGCCATTCAACAGCTCGACCGCAGCGCGCTGCTCGGGCGCACTGGCAACCCGCTGATAGGGTTCCAGCGTGAAGCGCGCATCCGTGTAGACCGAGTCCCAGCTCGACGTGGCTGGCACGCGCAGCTTGAGCTCTCGAAAGGCATCCATCAACGCAGGCCCGGAGCCCGCCAGGCGGCCTTGCGCCAGGGCCTCGAGCAGACCCAGCTCGGTTTGCCCGGCCACCGACCAGAAATCAGGCTTCTCCATGCTTGCCTGGTCCAGCGATTCACGCACCGCACGCAGCCGGTCCGCCGCCAGCCGCGGCGCGCGCCGATGCAAGAACGCCAGCCGCAGCTCGGCACTGATGCAGTTCTTGGCCGGGTAGAACAGATTGGCGGCCTGCCCCTGGCGGGCCAGGGTCTCTGCGTTGGCATAGTGCGCCGCCATTTGCTCCAGCGCCTGGAGCGAGGCGCCCGCGTTGCCGGTACGGGTTTCAAGCAACACCAGGCGCTTCCATGCGGAACCAAGCAGGCTCTCGCGCTCAAAGGTGGCTTGCAGCGCGACCAGCCGGCTGAGCTGCGCGATGCCTTCCTCGATCAACCGGCGCGCGCGCGCCGCATCGCTGAGGCCCTCGCCGTAGCGCGCCAGCTGATTGCCGAGTTGTTCGGCGGCCCGGAACGAGGCGCTGCCATCCGCCGCATGGACCGCCACGCGGTACCACTCGATCGCCTTGGCGCTGTCCTGGGCCTGGGCATAGGCCAGGCCGAAAGCCTCCGCGACAGCGCCCATGGCGCCCCAGGGCGGGCCGAACTTCGATTCGAGAAAATGCAGTTTGTCGCACTGCAACTCGGCTTTGACCTGGCTGAAACGGCTGCGGATGGCGAGGGTTTCGAGTGCCAGCGCCAGCGCCACCGGCGACGACACCGCCACGAACTCGTCGCCCACCGGTGGCGCCTTGCGCTGGGCGTCGGCGCCGCCGCGGCGCCAGGTCCAGCCCGGGTCGCCATAACACTGGTAGGCAGCCCAGGTATTGCCCTGCGGACTCTCGCGCCAGGCCGCTTCACGCGCCGCCGCGACGGCGTCGATGAAACGCTCGCCGCGCAACAGCACCGCGTAGAAGGTGGTGGCGAACTTTTCGGCCGGCCCGTCCTCCACGGCCCAGCCGGCGGCGATCACGCAGCGCACGCCGACTTCGATCAGCGCCTGCGCGATGTTGGCCGCAAAACTCGCGCGGTCGTAGGGCTGCAGCGTCAGCGAGGCGTCGCGCCCGGCCAGGTGGCAGCAGTTCAGGAACACCAGCTCGGGCACGACGCGCATGGCCTTGATCTCGGCGGCACCCAAAAAAGTGTCGCCCGACAGCACCACGCCGCCGCGGGCGCCGGGGGCGCCATGGCCGGCGACATGCACGACGCGGTAGGGGCGCTCGAACAGCGCGTTGATCACGCTGCGCGCATCGTCTTCGCCGCTGACCAGCGAACGCACCTTGCCCGACTGAATCCCATCGGTAGCGCTGGTGAGCCGGGTCATGACCGCGATGGCTTCGGCCCGGGCGCCGGGCAGCGGCGGGTAGCGCGTGGGGTCGCTCAGCGGCTCGCCGATCACCAGCACGCTGTCGTCGGCGTTGGCATCCGACACCTGGGCCCGAAAATCTTCGGTGCGCAGCTTGCGCAGCAGCTTGCTGCGGATCGCCCAGGGCCGCGGGTCGCCGCCGCTGTGCGCCGGCGCATCGGTGTCGAGCAGTTCCCAGGGGATCACGGCCGAGCCGGCGTCGAGCTCGATCAGCATCTCGGAGGTGCCACCCAGGAACGGCTCCATCTCCACCGGCACCAGCAACTTGAACAGCGTGCGCCCGATCTGCGCATCGCGGTTCGAGTCGTTCGAGGCCTTGGCCACCAGCTCCCTGAGCAGCGTGCCCTGTGCCTGCTGGGCCCGCACTTCGGTGCGGGCGCGCCGCGTGTCGAGCACATACTGGATCGTCGGCTGGTCGTTCTTGTCGTGCGGGCCGGTCAGGGCGCTGATCAGGTCGTGGGCGGCGCCGCGGTAGCTCGAATCGAGCGAACGCCGCAGGGCACCGTCGCCCGAGGTGATCAGGCCCACCAGCTCCAGCTGGTTCGGCGTGGCGGTCGATTGCACCTGCAGCGAGCGCCAGGCGTCGCTGGCGCGGTCCAGGTAGAACTCCACCAGGATCAGGCGGCTCAGCTGCGGCCAGCCGCCCTGCTGCAATTTCTGGCTGGCCTCGAACACGCCCTGCGCGATCAATTGCGCCGAGCTGCCGGCACTGATGCCGGTGCCGCCGCTGCCGATCAGCGTGGCTGCCAGTTCGAACTGCGCCACGCCGCCCTGCTCCGACACCCGCTGCGCATACGCCAGCACCGCCTGGCGCACGGTGTAGACCAGTTCACTCGCGCGCAGCTTGCCCTCTTCACCCAGTCCGGCCACCACCACCGCCTGCGGGCGCGCCATGGCGAACACATTCTCCGGGTCATGGCGCTGGTTGCCGAAGATCTGGTGCGAGCCGGTGGCGTCGGGGTACAGGCCGGCCGCGAGCGACTTGCTCATGGCGTGGCCGACGAGGCCATCAACGACCCACTCGGTCCCGGTCAGCGCCAGCGAGCGGTAGTGCCCGACCAGCAGCGGCTGGCTGACGAACTTGATGTCACCGTTGTACACCGACACGCGCAGCGCCGTGCTTTTGCCTCGTGCGCTGCGGGCTTCGGTATCGCTGCGCGCCAGGTCCAGCACCTCGGCTTCGCTCGACGGTGGGCGCGACGATTGCAGCCCGCGCGAAGGCCGGTTGCGCACCAGCGCCGCCACGGCTGCGGCCGCACCGGCGGCGCCGCGCACGCCGGGGGCGGCGGACTCCACGATTTCCAGCTGGGTGGTCTGGCCGCTGCTGAGCAGTTCGATGTAGGCCGCGAAGGCGCTCGCTTCGTCGGGCAGCTTGCCGTGTTCGGCATCGACCTTCCAGGTGCGCACGCCCGGCAGCAGTGCGCTCGCCAGCGTGACGCGGCCGTCGCCGTCGTCCGGCGCGTCGAGGTACTCGAGGCCGTCGGTGGTCTGTGTGATGCCAGCCGGTGTGAAGCGTGCGTGGCCGACTACCAGCAGCATCTTCGGCGCATCGGCGCCCAGGGTTTCGACCTGCGCATCCAGGCGCCGGCGCAATTGCACGGCCTGGTCGAGCACCGCTTGCGGCGGTGCGCCCCACTCGTAGATGGTGCGCTGCGCGCCCTCGTCGTGCCAGATGCTGCGCTCACGCAGCGCCGCCATGTCCTGGTCGGCCAGCTTCTGCCAGGTGCTGGACTTATCGAGGCCGAGCGTGGGGTCGAGCAGTGCGGCCTGCAACTGGATGAAGCCGGGCAGGCCGGCCATCATCTGGCGCGCGCCGCCGTTGTCGAACAGCGCACCGAAGGCGACCAGCGCGTTGCCGAAGGTGTCGTCGCCCGAGAGCGTCTGCATCGGCGCCCACGAGCCGCCGTTGGGCGTGCCCAGCATCAGGAGGCGCGCGCCCTCACGCGCCATCATGCGGGCCCAGGTGTCGGGTTTTTCCAGGCGCATGGTGCGTGCTACCAGCCCACCCATCGAGTGCGCGAGCAGACGCACCGGTTGCTGGCTGGTGTTGCGCGCGGCGAGCGCCGCATCCACCGCTGCCGCCAGGCGCTGCGCTTCGTCTTCGATCGGGCGGCGCCAGTCGTAGGCGAAGGGGATCACCTCGTGGCTGTCGGCCAGGCGCTCGATCAGGTCGTCGTAGGTACTGCCGATCGGGCCGTCGGGCTCGATGCGCGCGGCCGTCGCCGGGTCCCACGCCAGCTTCTTCAGACCGTTGACGAAGCGAAAACCGAGCCAGATGCGCTTGCCGTCGAGCTTGAGATTGGAGCCCAGGATGCCGGGCAGCACGAACACTGCCGGGCGGTTGGCCGCGTCGGCCGCATTGGCACCGCGCGAACGCGTCACGGCGCGCGCGGCGCGGGTGCCACTGGCGTCCTCGCCGGCCCAGGACAGCGGGCCGATGGTTGCGAAGTCGGCCGGCGCCGTCTCCAGCAGCGCATCCGTGATGGCATTGACCGTGCTCTCGTTGGCGAAGTAGTTGAAGTGCGAGACCCGGGCGCCGCGGTCGAGCACAAAACTCGCCCCGGCGCCGGCGGCGCTGGCGGCACGCGGCGCGCCGCCGTACATCGAGCGCGTCTGCACGATCAGGTCGTTGTCGGTCCAGTAGAAGGCATCGGACAGCAGCGTCTTGACCCAGGAGCCGATCGAGTCGCCCTCCATGTCGCCGGCCACCACGAGCAGTTCGCCAGGGAGGGCGTCGCCGTCGCCACTGCCGCCGTTGAGCCACTGCACCAGCGGGCTGCCGGGCATCATGGCTTCGAGGCCGGGCAGCTCGTCGGGCTGGGCGCGCCGGCGCGCCACTTCACACAGGAAGTCGAGCAGCTGCGGCGCCACCGGCACACCGCCCAGCTCCAGGCTCCACTTCAGCACCGACAGGTAGGCGTCAAGGCGTTTGGACGCCAGCAGCGTGCCGCGCGCCGGGCAGGCCACCCGCACCACGCGTTCGATCTTCAGGCCCTTGGCCATCGCCTCTTGGGCCAGGGTCTGCAGATCGGCGCGTTGCTGGCGGTAGTCGGCCCCGTCGAACAAGGCCAGCTCCTCGCTGCCAGGCGGCTTGCCGCCGCAGGCCCGCACCAGCACTTCGGCCACCAGGCCGCCGCGCGAATGGGTCAGCAGGTGCAGGCGCGCGCCGGCCGGCACGGCGCGCACCAGCGTCAAGGCGTTGGCAATCGGACTCTGGCCCAGGGTCGGGTGATCGAGCGCGTAGACCCGGTCGCCGTAGTGCTGGAACAGCGCGCGCACGGTCTGCGGGTGCAGCGTCCAGAGCTTGCCGAAGGTGCTGACGCTGTCGACGAAGGTGCCGTGCACCAGCACCAGCAGCGGCCCGCCGTCGGCTGCCGCCGGCACCGCGTCGCGCTTGCGGCCGCTGCCCTTGAGCGGCTCCAGCGCAGTCGCCGAGAGTTCGTACACACCCGCGTCCACGGCACCGTCGACTTTCCTGGTGATGGCGGCGGCGGCCAGTTTGGCCGCCGGGTCTTTGGCCAGGCCGGTGATGAGCTCGAAGGCGCTGAGCACGGTCTGGCCCATCCAGCCGCGGGTCGCGCCGCGCGTGGCGCCCGCCTCCAGCCCCGGCCAGCCGAGCTGCGGAGAGACCACAACTTCGCTGTCGTCGGCCGCATTGACCGTGCCGCGGGTGGCACCGGCGCTTTGCGCGCGCATCAGGTCGCGCGCGTCTTCGGGGTGCAGGTACAGCGTTGGCCCGTTGGCGATGGTCAGCACCACGACGTCCTCGCCCGGGCGGGCGGTCACGCGCACCGCCTCAGCACCGCCGCGCTGCGCGCCAACGCGCACCGAGGCCTTGCTGCTGCCACGGGTGGCGCCGCCCGCCTGCGCCTGGCCCGGGATGACGAAGCTGATGTCCTGTGCTCGGGTGGCCATGGCAAGCATCGAACCGGGTGGTCAGACCGTGAAAGGTGTTTGTGCCAGGAAGTTCCCCGCCTGGCCCAGCGTGAACAAATTGGGTGATTGACCGGTAGGCAGGGCGGCGCGGATACGCGTGTGGAAGGTGTCGTAGTTGCCGCTGAACTTGCCCAGGTTCCAGACTTTCAGCAGCGCTTCCGTGAAGGCGCCGTTGTGCTCGCCGTCCATCGAGGTCTGGTTGTCCTGGCAGCCGGAGATCAGGATGACGGCCGGGTGAAAGCTGCCAACGAGCGCGGTTGCATGGGCTGCCGCGCCGACTTGCGTCAGTGCCGCCAGCGCTGCATCCGGGTCCACGCCGGCCTTGCTGGCAGCGTCGGTGACGTCCTGCTGCAGCTTGTCGTAGAAGGCTTGGTGTTCACCATAGACGCGCCGGGCCACGGCATCGGGCATCAGCTTGATGCGCTGGCCGGGTGGTGGTGGCGGCGGCGGCAGCTCGCGCGTGACGCTGCCGCTGTGGCAGCTGTCGGACAGCACCAGAATGCGCACGCCGGCCTTGAACTTGCTGAGCTCCAGGTAGAGCTCATCGTCGATCAGCTGGCCGTCAAACAGGCACCAGGTTTCGTCCTTCTTGTCCGGCTCGTCACCGTTCACGTCGGGCACCTGGCCACCGTGGCCGGAGTAGCTCATGAAGAACAGGTCGCCCGCCTTCAGCGACTTGGCCGCGCTGCGCAGGCCGGCCAGCGTGTTGGCGCGCGTGGCCTTTTTGGTCAGCAGCACCGTGGACTTCATGCCCCTGGTTTTCGCGATGGCCGCCATGTCGTTGGCGTCGAACTCGCAGGCGGCCAGTGGCCCCGTCCAGCCGCTGTAGGCGTCGCCGTTGACGCTGTTGAGGCCGATGTGCAAGGAGAGTCCCCGTGCCTTTGTGTTTGCGGTCTTGTCGAATGCCATGTTGTTCTCCTTGCATCCTCATCAAGAAAAAATTAAGGCGCGGCCCGCTTGTGCGTGGTGGGCGAACTTCGCCTCGTTCCTCACGTAGGGGCTGGCCGACACTTCGGTCGGATGGCGTCGTGGCCAAACCCGCGTCAGACGTAACGTCGTCTTGTCGTTCAGGCTTTCAACGAGGCGGTTGAATTGATTGAATTCACGGCCAGTTTCAACCAGAAAGCTGCTCTGCCCTTGCCCCCGAAAACGTACTCAATAGCAAGTGATTGGAGTCAGAGATCAAAGGCTATCAGTTGATAAAGATCAAAGGGGGAACAAGTGCTGGGTCGATTCACCCAGAAAAGCAAGTGAGGCGGCAAGTTGACGCGACCTTGACAGGCCATGACGGCAGACGCTTTCACGCAGTCTCAGGTCGGGATTAATTCTGAACTGCGGCATGGCCAAGGGGCTGCATAACGACTCTTAAGCCTGCCATAACATTTCCTGAATAGAGTTGCGCCAGTTTCCGGTGCACGGTGTGCCAAAACTTAGACCGATCCAACTTCAAGGAGAAATGCAATGAACCAAATTAAACCAAGTTTTCGCTGGACCCTATTGACCCTGTCCAGTGCCATGCTGCTGACAGCTTGCGGCGGCGGCGGTGGCACCACCCCGGCTGTCAACAACACCGCGCCCGCAGCGGCCATGTATGCCGGACCGATCACCGGTTTTGGCTCGGTCATCGTGAACGGCATGCGCTTCTCATCGGTGGGTGCCACGCTGCAGGATGATGACGGCCAGGACATCAATCTGGATCAACTCAAACTGGGTATGACGGTGCGCGTGAGTGGTACTGCCGACGACAGCACCCAGCTGGGCACGGCCAGCCAATTGGCCTTGGTGCATGGCATCCGGGGCGCAATCACAACCGTGAATGCATCGGCCAACACACTCACCTTGCTGGGGCAAACGGTGAACACCAACACAGCCACCGCTTACCAGGGTGTGAGCGGACTGGCCGGACTGACGGCCGGGCAATCGGTGGAGGTGTACGGCGCCTTGCAGGCCGACGGCAGCTTGCTGGCAACCCTCATCCAGCTCAAGACAACAGCATTCACCACACTGAGCGTGAACGGCGTGGTGGGCAACCTGAGCGCCACCAGCTTCAAGGTGGGCAACCTGACGGTGAACTACAGCACGGCGGTGGTCACCGGGGTGCTGGGCGACGGCAAGCGGGTGAAGATCAAGGCGGTCGCCAGCAATTTTGACGCGGTCAACAATGTGCTGACGGCCAGCACGGTAAAAGTCGAGGAAGCGAGCTCGGTGTATGGCGCCACAGTGGCGGCAGGCGCCTGGCTGAAGATCAAGGGCATCGCCGATGCGGCACCCATCAATGGCGTGTTGAAGGTCTCGGGTACGCCGGTGAATATGTCACAGGCAGCGATCAAGGGCAACACCAGCACCATCACAGCGGGTCAGCTGCTTGAGGTCAAAGGCAACTGGGACGGCAGTGTGTTGCAGGCCACACAGATTGAACAGGACGGCTACCGTGCCGGCCAGATTGGCGGCAGCAACGAGCTGTATGGCGCTGTCAGCAGCATCAATGGCAGCACCGTGGTCGTTAATGGTGTCAGTGTTGACTTGAGCACTGCGACGTTCGGGCGTAGCGCCACCTTGGCCCAAGTGGCGGTCGGCAGTTATGTCGAGATCAAGGGAAACTTGTCGGGCAACCTGCTGCGGGCGACCAAAGTCGAGCTCAAGACCAATGGCACCGGCAGCACCGGTAGCAGCGCCAGTACTGATGGTAGCCACGGCAACGACAACAGCAACGATAGCAGCCACGGCAATGACAACACCAGTAGCGATAGCAGCCACAGCAACGACAACAACACCAGCAACGATAGCAGCCACGGAACGGTTGGCGATGTGAGCTATGAGCAATACGGTCAGGTGTCGGACTTTGCGTCTGTGGCCAGTTTCAAGCTCAACGGCTTGACGGTCGATGCCTCTGCGGCCCGTTTCGAACACACGAATGCGGCCAGCCTGGCCAACGGGGTTTATGTGGAAATCAAGGGCACCCAAGGCAGCAACGGCGTGTTCGTCGCCACCAAGGTGGACATCAAGAACCACAGCAATCACGACAGCAATGACTGACCCCAAGGCCTGAAGCGCCTGGTTTTGATTTGAAAATGGTGTCGGCCAGCGTTCCATGGAACGCTGGCCGCTCTTTTTTGCGCGTCTTTCTTTCTGTTGAATCCTCAACAAAACTCCCGGCTCTGCGTCGTCAAGCCGCCCAGCAGCGGCGTCAGGTCCTGCAGGTGGCCGGCGATCAGGTGGCAGACGTCACCACCACTCTCGACATCGCGCTGCCAGGTGCCATAGACCGCCAGCAGGCGCGAGCGCAGCAGCGCCGGGCGTTGCCGCTCTTTCAAGGACTTCCACACAATCACATTGACCTGACCGGTCTCGTCCTCCAACGTGACGAAAATCACACCTTTGGCGGTTTGCGGTTGCTGGCGCATGGTGACGATTCCGCAGGCGCGCGCCAGCCGGCCGTTGGGCAGGTCGCGCAGTTGCGCCGCGGTCATCAGCCTCATTTTTGATAGCTGCTCGCGCAACAGCAACAAGGGGTGCGACCTTAAAGTGAGCCCCAGTGCGGCGTAGTCGAAGATCACTTCTTCGCCCTCACTGGCAGCGGGGAGTTGCAACGCCGCTTCTGCCACCGGCACCGCCCGCAGCAAGCCGGGCGCGTTCTGCTGCGCCGCCGCATCCCACACCTGCTGGCGCCGGTGGCCTGACAGGCTGGCGAGCGCGTCGGCACTGGCCAGCGCCTTGAGGTCGCCCGCCTCCAGCGCGCAGCGCAAGGCCAGGTCTTCGGTGCTGGTGAACGGGGCCTCAACACGCGCCGCCACGATGCGCTGGGCGGCCGATTCAGACAGACCGCTGACCTGGCGCAGACCGAGGCGCACGAAGGGCGATCTGCACACGTCTGGTAATTGAGCGGCACCGCTATTGGGGTCTGAGCCCAAAAGCTTGGTTGACTTCGCTGGCTCCAGCGTGCAATCCCAGTCACTGCGGGTCACGTCGACCGGGCGCACCCCGACGCCATGGCGCTGCGCGTCCTGCACCAGTTGCGACGGGCTGTAAAAGCCCAGCGGCTGGCTGTTGAGCAGGGCGGCCAGAAAACAGGCGGGCTGATGGCGTTTGAGCCAGCTGCTCACATACACCAGCAGGGCAAAGCTGGCGGCGTGGCTCTCGGGAAAGCCGTATTCGCCAAAGCCTTCGATCTGCTTGAAGATCTGCTCGGCGAACTCAAGGCTATAGCCGTTCTTCAGCATGCCGCCGACCAGGCGGTCGTAAAACTTGTGGACACCGCCCTGGCGCTTCCAGGCCGCCATGGAGCGGCGCAGGCTGTCGGACTCACCAGCTGAAAAGTCAGCCGCCGCCATGGCGATCTGCATCACCTGCTCCTGAAAAATAGGCACGCCCAGCGTGCGTTTCAGAACTTCTTGCAGGGCCGGGCTGGGGTATGGCACCTGCTCGGGGTGCTCGCGCGCTTTCAGGTAGGGGTGCACCATGCCGCCCTGAATCGGCCCCGGGCGCACGATCGCGACCTCCACCACCAGATCGTAAAAGCAACGCGGTTTCAAGCGCGGCAACATGCTCATCTGCGCGCGACTCTCGATCTGGAACACGCCCACGGTGTCGGCCTGGCAAATCATGTCATAGGTGGCCAGATCTTCCGGAGGGATGTCCTGCATTGAAAACGGCGTGCCGCGCTGCACGCTGATGAGGTCCAGGCAGCGGCGGATGGCGCTGAGCATGCCCAGCGCCAGCACGTCCACCTTGAGCAGCCCCATGGCGTCCAGATCATCCTTGTCCCACTGGATGATGCTGCGCTCCGGCATGGCGGCGTTCTCCACCGGCACCAGCCGGGTGAGTTTGCCGCGGGTGAGCACAAAGCCGCCCGGATGCTGGCTCAGGTGGCGCGGGAAACGCTGCAACTGGGTGCTCAGATCGAGCCAAAGCTGCAGGCATTCAGCGGGTGGCGCCACGTCTGCCGCCAGCAGCGCCAGCGCTGACTGCAGCCGCTCAACCAGCACCGTGCGGCTGTACATGCCGGGATGCTCTTTGGCCAGCGCGCTGATCAGCGCCTCGGGAACAGCCAGCGCGCGCCCCACATCGCGCAAGGCACTGCGCGGACGGTAGCTGATGACCACGGCGCTCAAAGCGGCGCGCTCACGTCCATACTTGGCGTAGATGTACTGGATCACCTCTTCGCGCCGCTGGTGCTCAAAATCGACGTCGATATCAGGGGGCTCGTTGCGCTCCCTGGAGATGAAACGCTCAAACAGCATGTTCATGCGCGAAGGATCCACCTCGGTCACGCCCAGGCAGTAGCAAACCGCCGAGTTGGCGGCCGAGCCGCGGCCCTGGCACAGGATGTGGCGGCTGCGCGCAAAGCGAACGATGTCGTGCACGGTCAAAAAATACATCTCAAAGTGGAGTTCCGTGATCAGCGCCAGCTCGTGGTCGAGCTGCTGCTGCACAGATGCCGGCGTGCCCTGCGGGTAGCGATTGAGCGCGCCCTCGGCGGCGTAGCGGCGCAGGGTTTGCGCCGCTGACAAGCCCTCAAGCACCGTCTCCAGCGGGTACTGGTAGCGCAACTCATCAAGGCTGAAGGTGCAGCGTGCCGCCACGGTGAGCGTGTTGGCGAGCACGTCGGGCGAATAAATGGCGGCCAGGCGCTGGCGCGAGCGCAGGTGCGCTTCGGCGTTGGGCTGCAGCGCGCGGCCGCAGTCAAACACCGGCTGGCCCAGCCGCACGGCGCTGAGCACATCCTGCAGCGGCTTGCGCGAGCGCACATGCATGTGCACGTTGCCGGCCGCCACCAGCGGCACGCCGGTGAGACGGGCCAGTTGTTGCAGCCGCTGCCCCTGCAGCGTGTCATCAGGCGCCAGCAGCAACTCGACCAGCAGCCACAAATTTGAGCCAAACAGGGCTCTAGCCCTCGTCGTTATTGCGCAAGCAGCTTCGAAATGAAGAGCAGACGGCAGCCCCAGCAAGACCTCGCAACCGCCCAGCAGCGCCCAGGGGGCGTCCTGCCAGAGCAGCCGATACTGGCCTTTGGGCGCGGCCCGGCGCGCCTGGGTGATGAACTCGCACAGGTCGCCCCAGGCCTGCAGATCGTGCGGCAGCGCCACCAGCCGAAAACCGGCCTCAAGCGCGCCGCCGCCGGCCCCATCAGCCTGCGTCACCGCAAACTCGGCCCCGGGCAGCAACTTCAAACCCAGTTTTTTCGCCTCGGTATGCGCGCGCACCACGCCCGCCACCGAGCACTCGTCGGTCAGGGCCAGCGCCGCGTAACCCAGGGCTGCCGCACGCGCGACCAGCTCTTCCGGGTGCGAGGCACCGCGCCCAAAGCTGAAGTTGGACAGGCAATGCAACTCGCAATAGGCCGGCACGGAGGCCGGCTCAGTCGCGGGCACGACCGTTTCAAGCGAACAAGCCATGCAAATACCATTGCGGGTCGGCATTGACGGCTGCGCCCTGCCCGCTCAGGCGCTCGCGGTAAACCCACAACAAGCCAGACTGCTCGCTGCGGGCCAGAAAATAGTCGCGCAAGGCGCAGTCATCTGCCACCCACCAGCCAGCCTCAAGCCGCTGCGGACCGGCCACCAGCGTCAACGGGCCCAGGTCGTGGGGACGCTTCTGGTGCACCGCGAGCTGGCGCGGTGTGGCCAGCAGCCAGGTCGGATACAGCGCCGAGCTGTATATATCTTTTAGGCCTCTAGCCCCCGTCCTTCCTTCGCAAGTAGCTATCAATTGTGAAGCATTGACCGCAGCTTGCCAGACTTGCATTTTTTCCGGCCGGTGCTCGTCACAGGGCTGCATCTGCAGCACCTGTTGCGCGCCCAGGCGGGCGCTCAGACGCTCCAGCAACTGCTGCAGACTGTCACCGGAGCGGCGCGCATCGGGCAACAAACTGGCCGTTTCACCCGCCAGTTTTTGCGTCTCCAGCGTGCGCAATCGCAGGGCGTGCACCGGCGCGGGCAAGGTCACGCGGGCCAGCTGCTCGCCCGCCAGGCGCAACAGATGGGCCATGTCCGCGCTCGGCTCGGCACTGCGCAGCGGCAGTTGACCCTGGGTCGCGGTGTTGCGCCGGGCGTCCATGCTCCAGCACAACTCCAGCGCCAGCACGCCCCGATGGCGCAGCTGCAGCCACAACTGCAACTGCTGGAACAAGCGGCGTGCGCCAAACAGCAGCGCCGGAGCGGTTTCGACCTGGGCGCCCAGCGCCAGCGTGACATCGAACACATCGGGCAGCGCCAGCCACGGGTAGAGCTCGGGCTGCAGGCCGTAGGCCCGGTCCAGCGCCGCCAGCAGGGGCGCGCCAAAGCGCCGTGCCACACCGCCCCGGGGCAGGGCGCGCAACTGGCCCCAATGGTTGCAGCCGAGCCGCTCTAACGTGGCCAGATGGGGCCGGGCCGCCGCCAGCGTGTGCAGCGGCAGATCGTCAGGACTCGTGCGTGCCAAGGTCTTGTCCTGGAGCCGCGCATACGCTATTAAAGAAGTAGCGCCTCGCGCATACTGGACGGTGGCTACCGGCTTATTTGATGTATAAATTTGGCGCAGGAGCGCGCGCCAGCCACCCCACAGGCGCTCACTGGCCGACACCTCCAGCAGCAGCGCATCATCCAGCCGCGCGACCTTGGGCGTGTACTGCAGCGCCCAGCCACCCAAGGCGGGTATCGCATCGGGATCAACATCGGCCTCAGGCCCCGGCCGCAAGGCAATCCAGTGCATGACCGGCCTCCTCCCTGGCCACAAGCTGCTGACCAGGCCCTGGGTTGTCACCCCGCAAAGCCAGCAGCACCGCCAGGCTGGCAGGGCGGGCGCTCAGCACCAAGGTGCGCGCCAGCGGCGCGCCGCGCCGCTTGAGAATCTGCACCCGCAAGGCGTCTGGCGCCACACCGGCGCTAGAGGCACGAACCAGCAGCAGGCGCAGCACGGCGGGCGAGGACTCACTTTGCGCCGCCGCCGGTCGCAGCACAAACAAGAGCTTGCTGTGGGTCTGGGCGGCGAGTTGCAAACGCCGCAGCTGCTCAGTGCGCACCTGCGGCAACCAGGCCAGCACCGCCGCCACCTCGGCACAGCGCAAGGCCTGCTCGGTCGCCCACAGGCGCGCCGCAGGCGCAGCGGCGCCAACCCACAACAGCCGCCGGGCATCCAGGCCCTGCGCCGCCAGCCCGGGGCCAAACGGCACCTGTGGCGGGCCCACCAGCACCACCGGGCCGCAGGTTCGCGTCAACGCCGGCAGCAACAGGCGCCACTCCTGGCAAACACCGGGCGGCTGCAGGATTTCGCTGATCGCCCCCAGTGGCCAGCCACCCCCGGGCAACTCGGCGTCCAGCGCGCCATGGCCGCTGGCAACCGTGGCTCCGCCAGCGCAGGCCAGCGCATCGGCACGCCAGACGGCGGCGCCAAAGTCAAGAGAGGCAACAGACAAGGAACTCGGCAGCATGAGCAATCACTGAAAATCAAGGGCAATTAACTGTATAAAACAACAGTATAGTGAATTACCTGGCTTGCGTCTTGTCGATTCGCTTCCACGTTCGGCTCGTTATCATCCGGCCATGCCGACCCGCTCTTACGCCCACCTTGACAGCGCCGCCTGGGGCCGGGCCTTGCTGCGCGGGGCGGCCAGTTGGTGGCAGATGATTCACCTCGGCGCCATCGTGCTGGTGCTGGCCCTGTCGCCTTCGACCTACAACCGCATCAACCGCGCCATCACGTCGCGCCATATCTACGCCAGCACCTGGCAGGTGTTGCCCTGGTTCACGGCCATGGCCGCCCTGTTCAGCCTGGTGCTGATCCGCATCGTGGTGGTCACGGCGCTGAACTACGGCCTGTCGCAATACGCCCTGCAGATGGTGGTGCGGGTGCTGGTGCTGGAGCTCATTCCGCTGTCGGCGGCCCTGTTTGTCGCGCTGCGCGCCGGGATGACGTTCAACGCGGGCGCGCAAACCAACGCCCGACCGAGCCCCTTTGACCCAAGTGCGCCCCTGAGCCTCACCCGCCTGCGCGCTGACGTGGTGCCGCGTGTGCTGGCGGGCGCCTTCTCGGTCCTGACGCTGGCCATGATCAACAGCGTGATTGTGCTGGTGCTGGCCTATCTCATCGTCTATGGCTTGTCGCCCTGGGGGCTGCCGGGCTACACGCGCACCGTCGGCCATGTGTTCGATCTGTCCGTCACACTGGGCTTTGCCCTCAAAACTGTTTTCTTCAGTCTGGCCGTGGCCGTGGTGCCGATGGCCGCCAGTCTGGAAGCGGCGCGTGACAACACCAGCGCCAACGGTGTGCAGCCCGGTGCCGCGCGCCTGTTTTTGGTCCTCTTGTTGATCGAGGCCGCCTCGCTGGTGATCAAGTACATCTAAGCTCACATCGTATGGAACCACAATCGCCACCCTCATCGCCACCCGCCGCGCCGACCCCGGCAACCATCGCCCACGTCGAGTTCAGGGCCATCATGCTGCTGGTCCTGGTCACGGCCCTGATCTGCGGTTTTTTGCTGTACGTGATGTACGCGCGCGGCGTGTTCGAGAAAACCCAGCAGCTGGTGCTGGTGGCCGACGACTCCGAAGGTGTGCTCGTCGGCATGGATCTCACCTTCTCGGGCTTTCCCATCGGCCGCGTGCGGCGCATCGAGCTGGCCTTGGACGGCAAGGCGCGCATGGTGATTGACGTGCCTCTCAAGGACGCGCCCTGGCTGCGTACATCAAGCATCTTCACCATGGAACGCAGCATGGTGGGCGAAACCCACCTGCGCGCCTTCAGTGGCATTCTGAGCGACCCGCCCTTGCCGGCCAACGCGGAGCGCACCGTGCTGCGCGGCGACACCAACGCCGAAATCCCCCGCATCGTGGCGTCGACCCGCACGCTGCTGGAAAACCTGGAGAACATGACCGGGCCGGAGTCCAATATCAACACCAGCCTGAGTAACCTGAAAACAGTCAGCGAGCGCTTGACCGGCCGCTATGGGCTACTCAGCGGCGTGATGGGCAGCGAAGACAACGCCAAAAAAATCATCGCCACGCTGGACCAGACCAACGCGCTGCTGGCCAAGGCCGATCAACGCATTTTTGGCGCCAAGGGCGTGATGGACAGCACCCAGGCTGCCGTCGATGGCTCGCAGGTGGCAATTCGGGAGCTCACCGGCGTCTTGACCGACGCCCGCGCCAGCCTGAAAAAAGTCGATGCGGTGCTGGCCGAGGCCCAGGCCGTGGGCGCCAATGCGCGCGTTGCCAGCGCCGACCTGGGTGCGCTGCGCGCCGAGGTCGAGATCAGCCTGCGCAAGGTGACGCAACTGGTGGAAGAGGTGAACCGCAAATGGCCTTTTGCGCGGGATACGGAGATTAAATTGCCCTGACGTTTTTTCTCGTTATCTGGTTTTTGATTGTTAATGTTCTTTTGATGTCTGTATTCCCCCCCTCTCCCCCAGCCCCTCTCCGCCCCCGCCGGGGCGGAAAGGGGAGCTAACAGCCCCATTTGGCCAACTCTTTAATGGTGGGAAATTTGTTTCTTGATGGTGCGCTGGCCTCAAAGTTTCGCCATGGCATTGACAGGCTGATCACCCAGGCAGATGCTGCGCTGGTTTGCAGTCTTGGTTTGGCCGCCAGCCTTCAATTGACGGGATCGGCCGGTTCATGAGTTACCGCCACTTTGAGGCCAGCGTGCGGCCGAGCGTTTATTTCCCACCGTAAAGGACGCGGCCAAATGGGGCTGTTGGCTCCCTCTTCCGCCCGGCGGGGCGGGAGAGGGCGGGGGGAGTGAGTGGGGGAAAAGAAAGTTAAGAATTGAAGCCCAGCAAAGGCCACGGCCGATGGAATCGTCAAGCGTAAAAAGATTGAAAGTAATGAATCCAAATCAATCAGACAAAAAAATGACTTCAACCAAACGAACACATCCAAGCCAGCACCAGACCAGCGCCAGTCACTGGATCACCCTGCTGAGCGCCCTGCTCTTGAGCGCCTGCGCCAGCAAGCCGGTGCCTCCCGACTGGCAAACCAATGCCTTTGCCGCGCTCAAGGATTTTTCAGCGGCTTACCTGAAAGGCAACACGCGACTGGCCGATTTTGAGTTTGCGCGCGCCAAGTCCGAGATCGCGAGCACGGGCCGCGCCGACCTGCTGGCGCGCGCCGAACTGACGCGCTGCGCGGTGCGCCTGGCCAGCCTGGAATTGGATCAATGTGCCGGTTATCAAACGCTGGCCGCCGAGGCGAGCCCTGACGAGCAGGCTTATGCGGCATTCTTGACCGGCCAGTGGCGCGACCTGGATGTGGCGCGGCTACCGGTACCGTACCGTGCCATCGTTTTGACGGCGGCGGCCAAGCAGCCGTCCGACCCGCAACCCAGTGCGCTGGCCGCCATTGAAGACCCCTTGTCACGCCTGATCGCTGCCGGTGCACTGCTGCAAAGCAGCCGCCTGACCGGCGCCGACATCGCCCGTGCCACCGATACCGCATCGAGCCAGGGCTGGCGTCGCCCGCTGCTGGCCTGGCTGGGTGTGCAACTCAAACGCGCGGGTGATGCACAGGACCCTCAGTCAGCCAGCCGGATTCAGCGCCGGATTGACCTGGTTTTGCAAGGCGCGCCAAAAAACCCTTAGGCGCACCCACAACCCTGATCAAACTTTGTCAGTGGACTTCGCTCGTTGCGGATTCCAGCTGAACAGGGGCCGCAGCAACTCGCTGAACGCGACCAGGCCGGCGCCCAAGGCGGCAGCAATCGTGCGCTCAACGCGCTGAATTTCCTGGGCCCGGAGTTCACCGGCATATTGCTCAATTTCAGACCTTTGAATGGAAGTCATGATTTTTTCCTTTTCATGTTGCGACGCAACATTTCATGAAGTGAACTGTAATTACATGTTGACTCAATGACAATCAGTGTTCATGGACAAACATTGATGAATATTCGTCCATAATCGCGCCATGGACCGTTCCGCCGAGATGACCGCTTTTGTCCGCGCCGTCGAAACCGGTGGGTTTACCGCCGCCGCGCGCGAGATCGGTCTGACACCATCGGCCTTGTCCAAATTGGTGACGCGGCTTGAAGACCGATTGGGCGCACGACTGCTGCAACGCACCACCCGCCGCTTGCAACTGACCAGCGAAGGCGAGGCTTTCTACGCGCGTGCGCGCCCGATTCTGCTGGCCATGGATGAAGCCGAGGCCGAGGTCAGTCAGGCCGGATTGAGCCCGCGTGGCTTGCTGCGCCTGCAATGTGGAACGGCCTTTGGCATGCACCAACTGGCACGCACCATCCCGCATTTCCAGGCTCTTTATCCAGATGTGCAATTGGACATCACCATCAGCGATCGGCCGCCTGCGGACATGAAGGAAGGCATCGACCTGACGATCCGCACCGGACCACTGGACGACTCCTCCATGGTGGCGCGGCGCATTTGCACGCTGGAGCGGGTGATCTGCGCCGCCCCGAGCTATCTGGCGCTGCATGGCACGCCGCGCACGCCGGACGATTTGCAGCGGCACAACTGCCTGTGGATTTCGAACCTGCCCGCACTGCGGCGCTGGCCTTTTGACACCGAAGATGGCATCCGCGTGGTGCACATCGGCGGCAATGTCGTGGCCAACAATGCCGAAACCGTGTTGCAACTGGCGGTGGCGGGGGTGGGTATCACGCGTCTGACCAACGTCATCGTCAGTGCGGCCATCGCCCGCCGGGAGCTGGTGCCGATCCTGACCGATTGGCACCATGTGGAACCCGTGCCCCTGTTCGCCAGCTACCCCAGCGGTCGCAATCTGGCGCCCAAGGTGCGGGCGATGGTCGATTTCCTGGTGGATTTTTTCAAGGACTCAGACCAGCAATTCCAGCGCGTCACGCCAGTGGGTTCGCCCTGACAGGTGGGCCGGTGGCGGTCAATGCGCCGGATGTTCCACCACCCGGCCAATATCGGGCCAGCGGCGGTGCAGATAGAGCCAGGCGAACAGACCGACACACATCATGCTTAGAGAAGCGACAGCCAGTGACACGGCTGAATGCATCACCAGCGGCGCAATGAGACCGGCCACCAGTCCATTGGCCGAGGAGGCAATAAAGGCCTGCAAGCTTGAGGCCATGCCACGACGCTCCGGATGCAGATCGAGCACCAGCAGGGTGATCACCGGCACCATCATGGCCCAGCCAAAGGCGAAGATGGCAATCGGGAACAGCGACCACGCCACGTGCGCCTTGAAAAGCCAGTTGGCCACCAGATTCAGGCTGGCGATCAGCAGCATGATCAACAAACCGTACTTGATTTGCTGCTTGGGCGCCAGTTTGCCCGCCATGCGGCCGCTGACCCAGGCGCCGCCCATGATGCCGCTGATGGTGAGTACAAAAAACCAGAAAAACTGCGTCGGCGCCAAACCCAAAATCCCACCCAAAAAAGCCGGCGCCGACAAGACGTACAAAAACATGCCGTTGAACGGCACGCCACTGGCCAGCGCCAGCAGCAAAAAGCGCGGGTCGAGCCCGAGCTGCCAGTAGCCCTGCAGCAGATTGCTGACCTTGAGCGGCTGACGTTGCGTGAGGTGCAGGGTTTCGGGCAGGAGCTTGTAATTGGCGACCCACAGCAACACGCCCACCGCGGTCAGAAACCAGAACACACTGTGCCAGCCCAAGTGCACAAACAGGGTGCCACCAATGATGGGCGCAATGGCCGGCGCCACGCCGAAATAAATGGTGATCTGGCTCATCACCTTTTGTGCCTGCGCCGGCGCAAACATGTCACGCACGACGGCTCTTGAGACCACAATGCCGGCGCCCGTGGTCAGGCCCTGCACGGCCCGAAAGAACACCAACTGGCCAATGCTTTGCGACAGGGCGCAGCCCATGGAGGCCAGCGTGAAGGCCGCCAGGCCCCACAACACCACCGGTCGGCGCCCCACGCTATCGGAAATCGCGCCGTGAAACAGGCTCATGAAAGCAAAGCCGAACAGGTAGGCCGAGAGCGTTTGCTGCATCTGCACCGGCGTCGCGCCCAGCGATTGGGCGATGCCGGAAAAAGCCGGTATATAGGTGTCAATCGAGAACGGTCCCAGCATGCCCAGCACCGCCAGCAGCACCGCCAGCGCCCAGCGCGGCGCCCGCCAGAGTTGTTGCGCGTCAGGGTTCATGCGGGAATATCAGAGCGACAGGCCCAGCAGCGTGACCACCACGATCAGCACGCCAAGCACCAGATTCACCATCACCCAGGTGCGAATGCTGGCCAGCACTGCGCCGCCCGCAGGCCAGGCGGCGGCCGTCACCGCACGCGACAGGCGCACGAAAAGGACAAAGCGAATATGGCCAAAAATCAGCATCATCAACAGGCCCAAGGTCGCCATCACCATCCATTCAAGCGGCATATTGAACTTGACGCCCGATTGCGCCATTTGCCGCGCCATCCGGCCGATCATCCAGATGCCGCTGCCCAGCGTCAAGGCGGCTGCGACCAGCACGGCATCAAAGAAGCGGCCCAGCACGTCCTGCATCAACCGGATGCGCTGCGGCGACTCCAATTGGCTCAGCGCGGGGCGCAAAAAGAATTGGGCAAACACCATGCCGCCAATCCAGACGATGATGGACAAGAGATGAACGGTTTTGAGCGCGGTGTAGAGCATGAGCTGGGACAGGTCGGTGGGGATTCAGAAGGCAAACGTCATCGATGATGCCACAGCTGCCGCATTTCGCTCAGGCCGTGGTCAGCATGGCCAGAACAGTGGCGGTCATGACGGCGGTGGCCAACCAGCCGAGCCAGCGCAGCTTGCGCCCGATCACATGCTGACCCATGGTGTCGCGCCGGGACGCCAGCAGCATCATGACGGCCATGATGGGGACAGCGATCACGCCGTTCAACACCGCCGACCAGAACAGTTCCTTGACCGGGTCCATGGAGGTAAAGCACAAGACCACGCCGCCCAGCGTTGCCGCCGCGATGACCCCGTAAAACCCGCGACCTTCGCCCTTGTCCAGCCGCAGGCTCAGGCTACCCTGCCAACCGGCGGCCTCCGCCACGGCATAGGCCGCGGAGCCCGCGAGCACCGGCACCGCGAGCAGGCCGGTGCCGATGATGCCCAGGCTGAACAGCAGAAACGTCAACTCGCCGGCCAGCGGCCTGAGTGCCTCGGCGGCTTGGGCCGAGGTCTCGATGTCATGCACACCCGCCGCATGCAGGGTCACGGCCGTGCTCAGGATGATAAAGAAGGCAATCAGGTTGGAGAACGTCATGCCAATCACGGTGTCGAGCTTGATACGGCGCAAATGGTGGCGCACCTCGGGCGCGGTGTGCGGCTTGCCGGGACCGGCGTTCACGTCCTCCACCTCCTGCGCAGCCTGCCAGAAAAACAGGTAGGGACTGATCGTGGTGCCGAATACCGCGACCACGGTCAGCAGCACCTCATGGCCACCCGGCAGTTGTGGGAGGACGATTTGCCGGGCCACCTGCCACCAGTCGATGTGCAACGTAAAAACGACAGCCACATACGACAAGAGCGCCAGCGTCAGCCATTTGAGCCAGCGCACGTACGTCTTGTAGTTGAGGAACACTTGCAGTACCAGGCAAAGCAGCCCGAAGGTCACGGCGTAGACCTGCGCCGAGCCGCCAACCAAGAGACGCAGGGCCTCGGCCATGGCGGCAATATCGGCCGCCAGATTGAGCGTATTGGCCAGCAGCAGCATGCCGACCACGCCCAGCAGCACGGGACGCGGAAAGCGCGCCTTGATGTTGGCCACCAGGCCGTGTCCGGTGACATAGCCAATTCGGGCGCTGACGATCTGGATCGCCACCATCAGGGGCAGCGTAAGGACCATCGTCCAGAGCATGGAGAAACCAAACTGGGCACCGGCCTGCGAATAGGTGGCGATGCCGCTGGGGTCGTCATCCGCAGCGCCCGTGATGAGACCGGGACCGAGTCGCCGCAGGACAGCGCGCGGGCTGAATTTTCCGATTTTGTTGAACATGGATGCAGTAGCTTAGGGGTCAGGGGTGCGTGCATGCGACCGGCGGCACGCAACAGGCGGCATTAGACTACGATCGCCGTCTCCCGCTCGAACCGGTTGACGCCAAGCTGAAGTTTTTTTTCACGTACCTGGATTTGCCATGGAAATCGATCCCCAAGATGTTATAGAAACGGCCCATGACGCCATGCGGGCGCCCGAGTCCCGGGTCAGTCGATTAAATGCGGTGGTGGCGATCACTGTGGCCATCCTGGCCACCTTCATGGGCATTTGCAAGGTCAAGGACGACAACATCGTGCAGGCGATGCAGCAGGCGCAGGCCGACAAGCTCGATCACTGGGCTTTTTACCAGGCGCGCAACCTGCGCCAGGAAGTCGCCGAAGCCACGCTGGTCCAGCTTGAGCTGGCACGCGCGTCGCTGGCGGCCCCTCAAGCCGCTGGCTACGACGCGGCGATCGCGAAATACCGGGCGCTGGCAGCGGACCAGGCCAGCAAGAAAGAGGCGCTGCAGCAGCAAGCGCTCCAGGACCAGAAAACCTACGACGACCTGAACTACCGCGACGATCAGTTCGACCTCTCGGATGCGGCCATCGCGATTGTGATTGCCGTCCTCGCGGTGACGGCGTTGACGCAACTTTGGCCGCTGTACTGGGCCGCTTTGGTGCCCACGGCGTTCGGCGTTGTCATGGGCGTGGCAGGGCTCGCCGGCTTGCATATCCATCCGGACATGCTGGTCAAATTACTGACTTGAGCACTGGGCAGGCATCTGAGTTCATTGTGAATTTATAATGAATCAGCCACCAGCCCCCGTGTTTATTAGTTTAAACGCTATTAAATAGATAGCGAAACACTTTTCTCGTAAGAACCGATATCGGGCGTGATCTGGCTGGTCAGCATGGAGCCCGTGTCGCGGTAGCGGGTATGCCACGAGAGCGCTTCCTCCAGAATATGGGGCGTGTGGCCGCCACGCTGTTTCGCGCGCGCCACGTAAGCCTGCAACATTTGCCGGTAGGGTTGTGCCACGCATCGGTCAATGATGATGTCGGCACGCTCGCGCGGTGCCAGACCACGCAGATCGGCCAGGCCGACTTCGGTGACGATGATGTCCACGTCGTGTTCGGTATGGTCCACATGCGACACCATCGGCACGATGCTCGATATCTTGCCGCCCTTGGCAATCGACTTGGTCGCAAACACCGACAGGTAGGCGTTGCGCGCAAAGTCGCCCGAGCCGCCAATGCCGTTCATCATGTGCGTGCCCAGCACATGGGTGGAGTTGACGTTGCCATAGATGTCGGCTTCCAGCGCGGTGTTGATCGCGATGAGCCCCAGGCGCCGGATGATTTCGGGGTGGTTGCTGACTTCTTGCGGACGCAACACCAGCCGGTCCTTGTACTTGCCGATGTCGTTGAACACTTGCCGGCTTTTTTCCGCCGACAAGGTGATCGAGGAGCCGGACGCAAAGTCGAGCTTGCCGGCATCGAACAGGTCAAAGGTGGAGTCTTGCAACACCTCGGAATACATCGTCAGGCGCTTGAACGGGCTGTCAATAAACCCTGCCATCACCGCGTTGGCAATGGTGCCGATGCCGGCCTGCATGGGCAGCAAGCTCTCGCTCAAGCGCCCTTGTGCCACTTCTTCCTTGAAAAAATTCACCAGATGCGCCGCGATGGCCGCCGTCTCCGTGTCGGGCGGCAGGATGGTGGAGGAACTGTCGAGCTTTTCCGTGAAGACGATGGCCACGATTTTTTCGGGCGGAATCTCGATCGCGGTGCTGCCGATGCGGTCATACGGCGTCATCAAAGGCATCGGTTCGCGCCGCGGGCGGTGCTTGGGGATGAAGATGTCGTGCAAGCCTTCGAGTTCCAGCGACTGGGTGAGGTTGATTTCAACAATCACCTTGTCCGCCAGAATCGCAAAACTGGCACTGTTGCCGACCGACGTGGTCGGGATGATGGCGCCGCTCTCGGTGATGGCGATGGCCTCGATGATGGCGATGTCGATCGGTGCCATCTGCCGGGTGCGCAGCAGTTCAACCGTTTCCGACAAGTGCTGATCGACATACATCACCTCACCCCGGTTGATGGCGGCGCGCAACACCGGATCGGCCTGGAACGGGATACGCCGGGCCAGCACACCCGCTTCGGTCAGCGTCCTGTCGACATCACTGCCCAGGGAGGCACCGGTCATCAATGTGATTTTCAGCTTTTCATGGCGCGCCCGTTCGGCCAGCGCCAGGGGCACGACCTTGGCGTCGCCCGCGCGGGTAAAGCCGCTCATGCCTATCGTCATGCCGTCCTGTATCCATTCGGCTGCCTTGGCGGCGCTGGTCACGCGCTCTTTCAAAAACGGCAAGCGGATGCGGCTGTCCATATTTCTGTGCATTTTTTCGTTCCTCTTTAGTTGATTTTTTGCCCTTAGGTCAGGCGATGGTTGATTGGCGCCAGCACCGCAGGAGGCCAGGTGGCAAGCACCGCGTCCCCGTTCAACAATGGCAGAATCCGCAAAAGAATGGAGCGCCGCCGCAGCAGGAAGGTCTTGAGCGCGCATGACCGATCTCTGAGCATCCTGCCCGCGCCCTCTGTTCGGATCCGGCTACTGAAAAAACTTACTAACATGTTAGTAGTTTAATCACTAATATATTAGTAAGCAAAGATGCGTCATGGAGTCCCGTTTGAAGCCTCGAATTGCGTACCGCAACCTGCCCCAGCTCTTTCTGAAAGCGCGGGAGTGCCTGATGGCGCATTTCCGTCCGATCCTCAATCACTACGGCCTGACCGATCAGCAGTGGCGAATCCTGCGCTCCCTGGATGAGCATGATCAGCTTGAACCCCGTGAAATATGCAGTCTGTGCCAGATCCATAGCGCCAGCATGGCGGGTGTATTGGCGCGCATGGAAGCGCTGGAGCTGATTCAACGCAGCCGGGTGGCAGGTGATCAAAGGCGGGTTGGGGTCCGGTTGGCAGCGAAAGGAGATCAACTGGTGCGCGAAATGGCGCCGTTAATCGATTTGCAGTACCAGCTTATGGAGGAGGCTGTCGGCCCGGACATTTTTGACGATCTGTTCAGATCGCTTGAATCCTTCATTGGTGCTCAGAGCCAGCCGGTCAGGCATGTTGAACTGCCGTCCACCACGCCCGCCACCGCAGGTGCTGGCGCACCGGAGAAACCGCAAGTGTTTGAATAGGCTGGGGCTGGAGCCTGAAGTCCGACAAGTGGCGCTAGGCAGTCGGTGTCAATGTTTGGAAAGGTGGTTATTACGAATCAATAGGTTACATTCGTTTGCCGTGGCCGTTGTTCGTGTCAAAGTTTGAAAAATGATGCATTCTCCATCGAGTAGTCGTCAAATTTACAGTGTCACGGTTTGAAAATGACTGCGGATTCGCATTGACAAAGGCTATCCTCGACCAACAGACTTTTTTGAAACTGTACGCGTTTCGTCAATGACGATAGCTTTAGCGGTTTCAAATTTCGCTAACCCCATCGTAACTGCGTCTAATTCTGAGTCAGACTGATCCGGACGGGTGTCCAGTTTCCCCTGTGGATTTTTCGAAGTAATTTCTCGCTTCCTGCGGCATTAACCCTCTTGTACGCCTTACGCCGGTACCTCGCGTTGACCGCTGCCCGGCCATCGCTGACAGCGTCGATTTGAAATCCACACCGGAACATCGAACAAGTGCCGCCATTTCAGAGGCCGTCAAGCCCCCAGCACGTGCGCTTTCGTCGAACGACTTTTCATCAAGGTAAAACGCATCGGCAGCAGCTGTCGAATTTTTCCCGTCGGAGCGACCGAGAACCAGGTTCGGAAGCCCCGCCTCACGAAGCATAGAAACTGCCTGATGAAGAGGCAATGCCAAGCGCTCGGCCACAAGGACTTGGCGACCTTTGCACTCGATGTACGCAGTAACAAGCACTTGTCTATCTAAAGTACCGCGCGCGCTCCTCTTCCGCTTTGGCTCATCGATAAAGTCCTTGCGAGCTGAAAAGAGGCCATTTAGCGCTTCGTCGGCCGATGCATACAAAACTGATGCGGCCAGAATATATGACCAAACCGATGACGCGGAGGTGGCCATATAGAGAACACCGTCAACCCGGTTCAGAATCTGCCCTTTGACTTTGTCTACGAGGCTCGGGAATACCGTCGCCAGCCAAGGAGCTGGGAACGAATCTCGAATGAGGTCACTCAGCAACGGTTTATTTTTAACTGGGGTCGCGACGGTATTTAATCCCAGGCTCATCGCTCGCTTGCGCAACGCAAGCGCCACGAATTTGACGTCAAGCGGAGATGTGCGCTCGAACAACCCGGACGCTATGCCAGTGAACCTACTCACATGCTCGTTGTCCCGAGCCCCGTCAACCCACGCCGCTGGGACGGTTTCAGCATCTGCAATACAGTTTGACGGAGACCGTAGAAAGGCTTCATCGTTTTCCAGATAGTTGAGGGGTATTACGTGCTTAGGGCACCAAAGCTGACCGGGTACCTGATGGTCGCGACGCCAATAGCTAACACCATGGAACGCCACATCTTCGGACACACACTTGGTGCAAAAATATGCTCCAGGGCGAACGGCGACCATACCGAAGTTACATAAAAGCGAACGTCGTGTCGTGCTCCCATGCGGGAGATCCGGCAAAGAGGACGTGATAGCGCGCCTGATCGGAATGGTTGAGTGATACCTAGCGAACTGCTCTAGCGGCTGGTTTGCCATCAAACTGAGTAACTCCAAACATGAGAGCTCACGCCGAGAAATGAGCTGCATCCCGAATTGACTGATCATGGCTGCGACGGTTTCTTTTTCGGATTGAAAGCCATTTATCCGCTTGATGCGACCCAGATAACCTCGATCCAATTCTTCGGGCAATGGCGTTGGCCTGAACAGCATAGTCATACCGTAGTTCCTTCCGATGAAATTTTGGAATTGCTTGGACCCAATGCGCACAAAGAGCGAATCACGGATGACAACGCTCGGGCGTGCGTAGCAGAACCGTTCCAAGTGACCGCCAGCGCGTTCACTAGCTCTTCGTTACCTCTTACCGAATCAGCAGTTACACCGCCCTCAAATTTCTCGACATATAAGCAAACCTCCTCTGCGAGGCGTGACGCGCGTAAACCCTGACCCTTGAGAATTCGGCTGACTTGGGACTGGCTAGCCCCCAAATCATCAGCAATTTGCGCCTGTGTGACTCCACGGGTCTTACAGATACGTCGTGCCCGCTCTGTACGAGCTAATAATTCCGCATTTTTCATGCTTTAAGCATACCATAAAGCATAAATGCATAAAGTTTGTTTAATCGAAACAGCGAGACAATCAACGCTAATAAAAGCAACACTGTTGGCGCCGACGCGGATTTGACTAGGTGGGGGTGGGCCGATTTCAGTTTGACGCGTGATCCCCCAATGAATGCCTCGTCAGTCCATGATCCGCACAGCCAGCGAAAATTGGTCACGACGACATCGGAGCCAACAAACCAGCACCACATCGCCGACGTCGATGCCTGCTTCACGCATGGAGGCGCAACGCACACGCATCAAGTACGTCGCTATTGGGTGCTTGATCAGAATTTTGGTGAGGTCGACACGCTCGCTGGCGTGGTCTTCTGCTGGCGATTGGAATCCAGCTTAGACCGAATTGAGCACTGATTGCGCCCAGGCAGGGGACGCTGCCGTGACCGCAATAGGTCGTGTGTTTAATGAAATACGTGATTCGATGCTGTACATTTATCCAGTGTACAACTAAGCCCCGTAAAAACCGCATGCAAATCTTCAAGGCCGCACTGCTGCTGGCCGCCGTTTCGTTGGCCCCGCAGAGCCACGGTTTTGACCTGCCCACCCAGGTTCTCAAGGCTCTTGAGTCGTACGCTCTCAATCCAGACAAGGCAGCTGGAGCCCGTAAGACGGCTCCGCATTCTGATGTTGCTTTACCCGCCGCTACGGGAAATTTTGGAGAGTGCAGAGAGAACTTCGCCAACGGCGAATCACCTATTGTTCCGAATCTAAAGGAGCAGCGTGCGCGCGCTCTGTGCTTCACAGGGTTTGCAGTTCTGCATTCCGGCATGACCAAGACGCCGGTTTACTCGGCTGAAGTTTTGAGTCGGGAGCGCATTGATGCTTCCAAGGGTCTGAAGCGCACCAATAAATTCTTCGCCGATGCGCGACTGCCTGGCGCTGAGAAGGCGACCCTCGATGACTACCAAGGCAGCACCTTTCAACGCGGTCACCAATTCGCCGCCGCCGACGCTGAAAACGAAGACTCGATGGCGCAGAGCTTCAGCCTGGCCAACATGGTGCCGCAGTCACCAGTCAACAATTCAAAGACTTGGGCTGGGCTGGAAAAGGCGACTCGGGCCTACGCGCACCGTGCCAAGGGCAATGTTTACGTCATCACCGGCCCCGCGTACATGCCCCAATCCTGCCCGTTTGTACTGGCGGCGAAGCGGATGCTGGCTGAGCAAAACCTCGCAATTCCAGCCTCCAATTCACAAATCGTCTCGCAAGCGGTCGAGACGGCCGGATTCCTGGCGCCGCGCAGTTACGACGCTCAGGCGTGCACCGTTGGCGCCGGTGTGGCAGTGCCCAGTCATCTTTTCAAGCTGGTTTACGACCCAACCACCCAGCGGGCTTGGGCACACTGGCTTGAAAATACCGACTGGGCACGGGTGAGTGCGCCCATCAGCTATGACGAGTTGGTGCGCAGAACTGGCATTGAGTTTTTGCCAGGGGTGCATCCAAGAAGTTGATTTCAGCCAGGGTCTTAAAGCTACCCCGCAGCAGCTTTCCACAAAAGAACTAGGCGCTCTATTTGGTCGCTCAATTCGACCAGACTAAAACTTCTGCCGCGCTCCAGGTACAAACGCCCTTCGATATAAAACTGCACCACTGGTAGCGTGAAAACGCCGTGCTGGGCGCAAATGGCTGAACTGGTCACACAGTCGACATAGACCAAAGCAATCTCGGGATGTCGTTGTGTCATCAGGTTTTCAAGCTTGGGCTTGATGGCCTGGCACACGGCGCACTGGGGTCCACCAAACAGTAAAAGAACCGCTTGAGTCGTTTTCAAGTGTTCAATTTGCTGATCAGTGAGGTCGGTCTGCATGGTGGCATCGACTATAGACTGCGCCCTAGTCATCCGTCCAACGCTCACCGTGTTAATGTGTCTTCTGGCGTCATGAACGCCATACGTTTACAAAAGGGAGAAGTTGATGAGCACCTCAGATGACATGGGGAACATCAGGTGGGAAGAGCACAAGGGAGCCGACCGTGGCCTCTGAACTTTCCCGCCTCCAAAGCCCGTCAGCGGTTCAATCTGCGCTTGATGAGTTCAGTCAACTTGGTCGTACCGCTTTTCTCCTTCGGTATGGGTTCGGCAAGTCGCGTGACTTCATGGTTCGAAATCCAGCAAACGGTGAGTTGTGTGACTCGAAAGCCATTGTTGGCGCCGCCTTTGGATTTCAGCATCCCGCACAAGGGCCCTTAAAACCCGCAGATTTTTCGGGTGGGGAGGCGACAGTGACCCCGAAGCTTCAAAGCTTGGGCTTCGAGGTGGTGCGCATTGGGGAGGACTGGTCGCAGCAAGAGGTGGACGCCACCGTGGCGGCCTATTTCGACATGCTGCTGCTCGAAGCCAGACAGGAGAAATACAGCAAAACTGAACGAAACGCCACATTGCGCCAGGTTCTAAAAGCGCGTAGCAAGGCCTCGGTTGAACTCAAGCACCAGAACGTCAGCGCGGTGCTGCACGGCATGGACCTTCCTTTTATTTCGGGTTACAAGCCCCGAGACAACAGCCAGCTCCTGCTGCGAAAGGCAGTTCAAAAGTTCATCCTCGACAAGGCCGACCTGGTAAGCCATGTCGTTGACGGCCTGGAAGATGTGAAATCACCCGCTGACATGCAATTCAAGGCCGTGGTTGTGGATGCGCCGGCGATGAGTGCCGTGGTGCAGCTTGTCCCGTCGGCTCCGAAAATACGCCTGCCTCGCAAAGTTGATTTTGCTGCACGCGACGAATCAAATCGCAAGCTCGGGCGAACAGGGGAACAATGGGTGCTGGGATTTGAGCAGCAGCGCCTGCAGGAGGCTGGCATGCCAGAGCTGTTCCAGCGGGTTGACTGGATATCGGACCGCTTGGGTGATGGTGCCGGTTACGACATTCTTTCGTATGACTCGAGCGACCAAGCGCGGTACATTGAGGTCAAGACGACCAATGGGGCCCACACCTCTGCGTTCATCATCAGTCGCAATGAGCTCGACTTCTCCCAGGAAACCGGGGATGCATTTCATCTGTACCGAGTTTTCCAGTTCCGCACGACCCCCTTGTTGTACATGCTGCGAGGCGATGTCTCGAAGCAACTCAATCTTGAACCCATCGACTTTCGCGCCTCATTTCGGAAAATTTCTTCATGACTGCCACGCCCAAGCCATGTCCCTTTTGCACGCTTCCTGACAGCCGAATCGTCGAAGAAAATGAACACGCCATATTGATTCTGGATGGTTTCCCAGTGTCCCCTGGCCACAGCCTGGTCATTCCAAAGCGACACGTCGCCTCCTTCTTCGAGATAACGGACATTGAGCGTGCGGCCCTTTTCAAGTTACTCGATCGGGCGAAGGACCTGGTGTCAAACGTGCACCAGCCAGATGGCTACAACATCGGCATCAATGATGGCGCAGCAGCGGGGCAGACGGTCCCACACCTGCATATTCATCTCATTCCAAGGTATGACGGCGACCTGGTCGACCCGCGTGGTGGCGTACGCTGGGTGATTCCCGACAAGGCTGACTACTGGACGCAGAGGTAACCCTGTGCTGCATCAGCTCCCGTCCGCTGAGGGCCAACTGCTGTTCCTGTCGAAGCTCCAGCGGCTATTCAGCGAAAGCGATTTCACAGCAACCTACAAATTCGCGCTGCTGATTGCGCTGGCCGACTTGGCGGTTGAGTTGGGGGCGGATGACGGTGGTGAACTCGCACTCTCAACCCGCCAGATTGGCGAGCGGTTTATTCAGATTTACTGGCGCCAGGCCCTGCCCTACGGAACCGGGCTGGTTAACGCCACACCGGGCATACTGATTCAAAATAACGGCACACAGGCCGCCGTGATTTCAGCAATTGCCGCCTTTCGCATGAAGCATGGCGTCGGCACCCCCCAACTTGCACGCGCTTTGCCTGAGTACCAGGCGCTTCTGGGTTCGGTGGCGCAGACAGTATCGGCACAACCACTTAATTACCTGCAGAATTTCGGTGGCATGACTGACGTGTTCCTTTTTGAGCGCGCCGGACTCGGCAAGGTAAAACTCAAACCAGGGGTTATGTACTGTCTGCGACGCTTCCAGCCTTTGGTGCAACAACTGGCGCGCTCGCACTGGGTCAACCACATCAAAAGCAACCGCAGAAACATCAGCATTCTTGGGCAAGCTGATGACCTTGAAGACTTTCTCTTCGCCGCCTCCCGCCAGTCGCTGCTGGCCATGGCTTCAGGGCTGCGCAAACTTGATGGGGAAAAATGCTTCTACTGTGGGACCATCTTGACCAATGCAGATGTCGACCACTTCGTTCCGTTTTCGCAATATCCGCGGGACCTGGCGCACAATTTTGTGCTGGCCCATCCGGCTTGCAATAGAAGCAAATCGGACACCCTGGCGGCGGGGCCGCTCCTGGAGCGGTGGCTGGATCGGCTCGGGCACCATGCCGATTCGCTTACCGAGATTGGGCAGGCTGCGGGAATGATTGCAGATGTTCAGGTCAGCCGTCAAATTGCGGCCTGGGGCTATACGAGCGCCCTGACACAGGGTGGACATGCCTGGCTTGCACCTTCCAAGTACGAACCTATTGATCAGAGTTACAGCGGTTATTTCACGGCTTGACTTGCAGGCCGATGGCTCCAATCGGCCATGAGAAGTGGGTGCGCAGGAGAGATATTGGGATCCAATTTTTCGAATTAACTACCTTGATTAAGGTCATTGGGCACCGGTGACGCCATGTTTTCCCTTGCTGCGAAACTGGCGGAGCGTCGCGCTGATGAAAAGGCGCCTAATGACGAAACTGGCAAGAATAGCTGCCCCCCTAATAAACAAATACGGATAGAGAAATAGTCATGGGAATGGAAGACAGGGACTGGTATCGAGAAGCACAGCGTGAGCGGGAGAAGCAGCGTCAGATTGACGAAACGCGGGCCAAATTCTCTACGTTTTCGCGCAAAAATATGACTTCAAAAGCCGCGTCACCGACAAAGACCGGGCTCATTCCGATGATGATCTTTTGGTTTGCGGTCATGGGGCTTTTGTACGTGTTGATGACGCACTATCTAAAGCCCAAGCAAGCGCAGGTGCTGGCCAACGGTGATTTGGTGATCAACAGGTCACAGGACGGCCATTTCTACACCGCGGGCATCATCAACGGCAAAGAGGTCAAGTTCATGGTTGATACCGGGGCATCCCTGGTGAGTGTGAGTGAAAAGTTTGCCCAGAAGGCGTTCATTCTCGGCGGCGTGCCCACTACATTCAAAACGGCAAATGGTGATCGACGCGGGCGCGTTGTGGAGGGTGTGGGCGTGTCCGTGGGACCTGTAAACGTCACCAACGTCAAAGTAGGCGTTGGCCTGAGCCTTGGCAATGAAGACGAGGCTCTATTGGGTCAGTCGTTCCTGTCGAAATTTGACATCTCAATGAACAAGAACCAGATGGTGCTGCGGTCGAGGTGAATGGGTTGTTCTTTGCTTTTCTCCAAACAAGCCAGGCATTCTCCAGAAGCAGGTGAGTATGGTCAGCGAATTTGATCGACTGATTTTCACGTTCGGTGATGGATATCATGGGCAACGAAGATTAACGACCTGTTGCCCACCCACATCAACTCAGACCGGCAAAATCAATAACCACTTCTGAGCCGAGTGTACTTCTGCAGTGCAGCGTCACAAGCCGACCATCGGCTCAAAATGCTCGCCCCAGAACTGACGTTGGGACTTTGATCAAATTGGGCGACCATACAGCCGTCGGTCGTGGCCGTGAACTACGTGCCCAAGGCAGTCATAGTGGACGGCGAATTTGGTACCCGAAAGCAGACATCCATGTATCTGCCTCCTTCAAGCAGCAACCGTCGGCCCCATCCGATCCCGCCTTGCCAGCGCCGGAAACAGCCTGAACCATCCCGCAGCAATCAATACCGTACCGACACCTCCAATGACCACAGAGCCCACCGCGCCAAACAGGGCTGCAGTGGCTCCCGACTCGAATTCCCCCAACTGGTTGGAGGCACCAATGAACATCGAGTTGACCGCCGACACCCGGCCCCGCATCTCGTTGGGTGTTTCCAACTGAACCAGGGTTGATCGCGTCACCACGCTGATGCTGTCGGCGGCCCCGGCAATCGCCAGTGCCACCAGCGACAGCCCAAAATGGCTGGATAGTCCAAAGACAATGGTGGCCACGCCAAAAATGGCAACAGCCGCCAACAGCCGGCGCCCCACGTGTCTGGTCAGCGGCCAGCGCATGATCGCCAGCGACATCATCAGTGCACCCACGGCCGGAGCAGATCGCAACACCCCTAGCCCGATTGGCCCGGTATGCAGGATGTCCCGTGCATAAATCGGCAGCAAGGCCGTGGCACCACCGAGCAGCACCGCAAACAAGTCCAGTGAAGTTGCACCCAGCAAGACCTTGCGGTGCCAGACAAAGGTGAATCCAGCGAGAACAGTCTGCCAGGTGGCGGCCAGATGGGCTTGCTGGTGCTGGTAGCGCACCAGCAAGGCCAGCATGGCAGACACCAGAAGCAGGAGAGCGCAAGTGACATAGACGGTTGTGGCCCCTGTCGTGTACAGCATGCCGCCAAGTGCTGGTCCACCAATGATGGCCACCTGCATGCCGCTGGAGCTCAAAGCTAGCGCACTTTGCAGCATGTCCTGCGGCACAAGCTGAGGGGTCAATGCCTGTTGTGCTGGCATCTGGAAGGCACGAGCCACCCCCAACAACACCGAAATGCCAAGAATCAACTCGCGTGAGGCAAAGTGGAACTGGGTGGCGAAGATCAGCGCCAACGCCACCACCGCCTGAATGCCCATGCAGGCCGCAAAGATGCGACCTCGATGAAATCGGTCGGCAGTGTGCCCTGCAGGCAGCATCAGAACAAGGGCAGGTACAAACTGAAACAATCCCACCAAACCGAGATCCCAGGCACTGGAGGTGATGTCATACATGTGCCAGGCCACCCCCACCATCAACATTTGATTGGCGCTCACGCCGGCAAGTCTGGAGAACCAAAAGCGCATGAATTGACGGTGGGCAAATAACCTGCGGACGCTTCTTTTGGACATGGGTTAGCTTAACGGAGGCGCAGTTGGTTGATCAGTTATCCAAAGTTAAGCAAGCATCACGCCTGCCAGACCCCATAGCCACCCTCACGCAGATCAATGCCCAGTTCGACTTCGAGACTCTTGGCTTCGTCATAAGTCAACGGGTTGTACAGCGTGTAAAGCTCCGGCACTAAGCGCAGGCCGAACTCCTGAACAAAGCGGTTGGCCTGGATTCCTGCTTTGTGTTTGTCAAAACGTACATCCGGATCCAGACCTGTCATGCCGACATAGACACAGGGCTTGCCGTGAAGATAGTTGGGGTTGGATCGCATAAACCGGGCGTTCAACAGCACATCCTTGGACAGTTCAACCACGTAGACGTGATAGTGCTTTCGCCGGGTCATGATGAATGGGTAGCTCGCTCTCAGCTAATCAGAGTATGTTCATTGGGCAACTTTGCCTCTGCCTGCAGCCGATCCGAAGGGTACTGGCGCATGAAGTCCATGCAGTCCTGCGGTTTTGAACACAACCAATGGTCATAGTCAAATAGATTTGGAGTGAATTAATGCCACTTTGCCGACAGTCGACCGACATATGCCAAGGCCGTTTGGAGGAGGTAGTACCGAAAGTCGACGATTGGCAGAGGGTCTGAACCGGGCACCCGCAAAACAGCGGTAGCGAGTCCACAGAAATTCAAATTGCCTGACCGATACCTGACATCGGCGTCGGTAGACCAACTGTCAACTTTATGGCCCTGATTTCAATCAAAGGAGTACCCGGACTCGACCAACAGCAGACGTTGGCCGACCCCGTTTGTTGTCCTACCTGTGAAATTCCCAGCCGGGCAAAGTACAGCTCATCATGTACGCTATTGGAGGGGATTGCCGCAAGAGCAGCTGAGCCTTGGGGCGTCCGAAAAGGGCCGCACCGGTATACGAAACTGACTGGTTCACGATACTCACTTGCTAGACTGCGTACGTGGTCCGTTCGATGGACAATACCCATTCTTCAATCATGGGATTTTCTTTTTCCCGCGCTCACATCGGTTTTGAAAGCGTGGGAGAGAAAACATGAACCGTTTCCTGAAAGCGAGATTTGCATGCGAGCACGCGACCCGGACCATGAACAGCAGCTGAAAATCGTCCATGGCCTTGACGCCGCCGAGCTGAAGCGTCGCATCGGCATCGGAAATCATGAACATGCGAATCACCTTGCTTCCGAGGTGCTGGCAACGCTTATCCGAACTCGGTACCGAGAAACGGAGCGCGTGGTGGACGAAGCCGTGGCCGAACTGAACCGTCGCATCCAAATTCTCGCCGGGAAACGTTTGCGGGGTATGAGCGCCTGGGGCGATGTGGTCAAGCGCGGCAGTACCATGGTCGCAGACACCATTGATTACGTGTGGGAGAGCCTGCTCGCCGACACTAGCCCTGTGTCGAACTGTGAGGTGCGCTTCGCAGTCTTCGTGCGCGACCGGGTCGATGACTTCATGCGACATCAACTGCGGCTGAAGAACAGCATGCAATCGGTCGACGCCATGACAGTGACCGACGAACAGGGAGAGGACCCTGCCATCGCTGCGGAGGAGGACACAGGAGCCGAAACGCCAGAAGAAGCCGCAATTCGGACTCAGACGACCGCAAGAGTGCGGGTCGCGCTGATGGCACTGCCCCGCAAGGAGCGTGATGCCTTCTACTTCCGAACTGAGTGCAAGTACGAATGGAGGAAGGTCGCAGAACTGCTCGGCTGCTCCATCCCAACAGCCAATCAACATCATCAGCGAGCTTTGACGAAGCTCCTCGGAGAACTGGAATGACCGACATCAACAAGAACGAGGCCGAACGCCTTATCGCTCAGTTCCTGAGCGAACACGAACACCCGACCACCAAAGACTGGAAGGCGCTGGTGAACAAATACCCGCAACACGCTTCGAACATCGCCGATGCGGCAATAGTGCGCATGGCCGGCGATGCGGCCGACGCTTCCGATGAGGACTATGTGTTCGATGCCGAATTGGCGAGCCGCACGGTCAGCAAGGCACTGAGCAGGTTCCATCAGGTACCCAGCCATAGCCTTGAATCAGCCCAGCAGAAGGTGAACTCGCTCAAGGGCGCGGCCAGAAAAGGGGCAGCGCAGAAGATTGGCATAGGTCCCTACGCGACGCTGCTCAATGGAGTCCTGTCGGGTCGCACGAAAGCACCTGGCAAGTTGTTGGACGCATTGTCTGCATTCTTTGAGGAGCCAGCTACCGCGTTGGCAGAGGTTTTCAGACGAAATTTCGCTACGACACCGGTACCAGCATTCAAGGCTGGTCACGGCAAACCAAAGCTTGCGACACAGCCGAACACATGGGAGGAATCAGTTCGAGAGCAGGACCTCTCAGCAGAGGAAACGGCAAGACTCTTGAAGTTCGCTGACGAGAAATGACATGAATCCCTTTCAGCGTGCACGAGAGCAAGCAGTCGCTCTGCGAAGGAAGCTCCTCGACGACCGTGCGGGTGAGGCAGTGCACGTCAGTGAGTTCCTGACGCCCGACCCAATTGCGGCGAAGCTTTCCCTGGGAGTCGAATATGTTCCGAAAGGCGCTGCGGAACTCTCGAACGGGGATGCCATCCTCAGACGCAAGGAAGACTATATCTACGTCCGTAAGGATATCGGTGTAGCTGAGCAGGCTTACCTAGTCGCTCATGAGCTTGGCCACTTTATTCTCGACGAGTCGCAGGAAGAAGTCGCAATAGCCTCGTTGAGCTCGCTGACCGACGCTGAGGGCACACCGGCAGTTATCTCAGTCGAAGCCTATGGGGCGCGCGAACGGTTGGAGCTCAGAGCGAACGTCTTTGCGCGCGAGCTTATGCTTCCGCGTGAGGTTGCGCGCGTGCTACATGACGCCGGTGTCGGACCCCGGAAGGCCGCACGCGACTTGGGCATCCACCTCGAAATCGTGCGTCAGCAGATGCTGGACGCGGTCATGCTGCCGAATGTTGTGTTGGCGCCCGAGGCAAGGACCCAGCATCCTCCCAGTCTGGACCAGCTGCTTGCCATTCAGGCGCCTGAGCGCTATGTCAACGTCGTTGCCGGGCCTGGTTCCGGCAAGACGTCGACGCTGGTTCACCGGATTCGCTACCTGATTGATGAAAAAGCTGTCGACCCGAGCCACATCCTCGTTCTAACGTTCACCAACAAGGCGGCGTTCGAGCTCGTCGACAGGTTGCGCGACGCGAATATCCATCGCGCATCGGACGTGTGGGCCGGCACTTTCCATGCGTTCGGACTGGATTTCCTGCGTAAGTACCACCAGTGCTTCGGCTTGGAGTCCGACCTCAAGGTGGCGGACAGGCTCAATGCAATCACGATACTCAACCAGGAGCTGCCCAAGGTTGAGCTCACCCACTACCGGCGCGTCCAGGACCCCTATGACTGGCTGCCAGATGTCGTCAATAGCATCAAGCGGTTGAAGGAAGAGATGGTCTCGCCGGAGGCGTATCGACTAGCCATTCAAGGTCTACCGACTGCCGAGCCGGGTCGAAGAGAATGCCGCGAAGATGTCGCGAGTCTCTACGAATGCTACGAGCGAGCGCTACGCGAACGGAAAATGGTGGATTTCGTCGACTTGGTCGCAAAGCCTGCCAAGGCCATTGAGCAAGACCGTCCGCAGTACAGCGAGCTTGCAGACAAGTTCCAACACGTACTGGTCGACGAGTATCAGGATGTCACGCATGCGATGGTCGAGCTCATCTCGCAGTTGGCGAAAAACGCCAAGTCGCTCTGGGTCGTCGGCGATGTGCGTCAGGCGATTCATCATTGGCGCGGCGCTTCCGTGCACAGTTTGACGAAGTTCAACGAACGCTTCGAAGCGCAGGCTGGTAGCGGTAAGATTAAAACGTATCCGCTGGCCTTCAATCGGCGTAGCTCCAGTGAAATCCTGGAGCTCGTGAAGCAGGCCGGGAAGCGGCATATCCTCGAAACCACGTCGCTCAAGCTGGAGAATACGACGGCCACTTCAGGACCGAATGGACATCCCCCCACCCTGGTGTCATGCTTTCCGTTCGTCTCCATGCCAGATGCAATCGCGGCGGGGATACATGAGCTTCATTCTGAAGGAGTGCCTTTCGGCAAGCAGGCTGTACTCAACCGCTGGAACTACGAGCTCGGCATGGTGGCAGCCGGACTCCGCAGGGTCGGCATCCCGGTCCTGCACATTGGCGAACTGGCTCAGCGCCCCGAGGTGAAGACGCTACTGTGCTTGATGCAGCTTATGGTGGAGCGATTGCCGCGGGCGCTTGTGGGGCTGATGGGGGACGCGCGCCTCGCCGTCGATTTCGAAGACTTCCAGAAGCTGATGGAGCTGTGCGAGGAAGACCCCTTGCTGCAACGTGGGGCATGGCTCGACGATTTGCCGGAGGACCTCTCACCACAATCACGGTCGGTGCTTGTGACGATTGCCAGGCTATTGAATGGTCAATGGCGACGGTCCAACCCATGGGGCTTCGTTTGCGACTTGCTGCTGGAGCATCGCTTCGGTTATCCACCCCGCGCGGATGTATCCATCGAGGCGCACTCCTTGCGAATCGCTCTCTGGCAATTCGCGTATGCCACGCGGACAGGCGACGGTGAGCGTAAATTCCCGACCCTGCCTAGGTTCCTGTTACGTCAGCAACTGCGGCAGCGCATCGGTGAAACCTATTCCGAGCGCGAGCTGCCTGCAGAGGTCGCTGCAATTGATGCCGTGCGACTACTCTCGATTCACGGCAGCAAGGGCCTCGAATTTGATTCCGTCCACGTGAACAACGTGAATACGGACGACTATGGCCCAAAGGGTCGCTACTGGGAATCACCGTCCGAGGCCTCACGGCTCGTTCCTCCCGAGGTCTTGCGCAGCTCCCAGGAGACCTGGAACTTCGAGGCAACGGTCGAGCGGAATAACTTGCTCTACGTCGCGCTGTCGCGAGCTCGCAAACGTCTGTTTATGTACCAGAACGGCGAGGACACTCGCAAGGGGGCACCACAGCTGAGCCCTCCATCAGCTCCGGTCAGGGCACTTTCGTTTAATGGGACAGTGACAGCCCCAGCTGGACAGGCACCCATTCCGCGGCCCCCACTAACGGAGCCGTTGCCATTTGACGAATTCGAGACGTTCGTGCGATGTCCCCTGCAGCACTGGTATCGCTTTGAGCTGCGGCTCGCCGGCGAGCAAGGGGTAGACATTGCAATAAAGGCGCGATGGGCTGTCATGGCTGCCCTTAAGGCGCTTGCGCAGAAGCCAGGCTCTTCACCCAAAGAGGCATTCATGGCGGAATGGGAGAGTCGCAAGCTTCCTTCTCATACAGAAGACTTGCAGCTATGGACGCATGCCACCGCGGTGTTCTGGGATGGATTGGCCATCATCAAGGCCTCCGCGGGTGCATTCGTAGAGCCGGTTACATCGATTAACGGTTTGACGATTCGCCTGAACTGGATGCTGCTCAATGCATCAGCGGGGCGGCCCGCCCTGGAACTAATTAGATTCTCTGGCAGTGACCTGACAAAGGCAGCCCAGTTGCTCCGCCCCATGCTCAACGACCTTCAGCCCGTCAGGGCCCGCGGCGTGACTATTCACAGCCTGTTGGGTGCCAAGAAGGAATCGTTCGAGCCGAGCGGTGCAATCGAAAAAACTGCGGCATTCGCCGCGGTACAGCGGTTCTTCGCGGGCAATCGGGAGCCAAAGGTCGGCAGACACTGTAAGCGTTGCGCCTATATGACGTTCTGCCCGACTCGGCCGTCGATGTAGGCACACCATCTATCAAGCCTTCAAAGAGTTTTTGAGTCGACGCCTTTCTTTTTGATGAAGTCACCTCGGTTTAAGCAGTAGAAGGCCGCGATTCCCGCGGTCACCGAGAAAAGGACTTCATCATGAAGGTTAATGTTTTTCTGCAGTCAGAGTTGCTGCGTGACATCGAGGTCGTTGAAATCGAGTCGGATGCGGGCCACGCCAAGCTTCATGAGGCATGCCTGCTCAAGCTGGGCGAAGGTCGCGGCGAAGAGTTTTTCCTCTTCGTCGAAGACGAGGACGACGAGCGGTCGTTTGAAAAGTTGCCCCACATCCCCGAGGGCCTGCGGGTGCACTTGCACCGCCTCAAGGGAGTCGACGTCATCGTGCGGTACGCAGGCCGTGACGTGCGCCGTTCGTTCCGCCCGAGCACCACTATAGGCCGCGTCAAGCGTTGGGCGACGGAAGAGCTGGGCATCGCGCCGACCGACGCTACGGAAATGATGCTGCAGGTGCACGGAACCGACAACCGACCAGACGCCGACACGCACATCGGCACCTTGGTCGAGGCGCCACAGCATCGTGTCGTATTCGACTTGGTCCCGTCACCCCGCGTGAACGGCTAAGGGGCGAGATGATGCGAGACAAGGAAGCTCTTGACACGCACCTGTGCTCCGGCCGGTTCCTGGCCGGGGCGGCAAAGTGTCGCTGGCGGCTCGTCCAAGTGCAGTGGCCGCTGGTCTACATAGAGGTCGGCGCGCGCGATGGACGGCGTTTCACGCTGCGCTTCGAGTGCACCGGATACCCCGAGGCTGCACCCAGTGCAACTCTTTGGGATTCGGGGTCGCAGCAGCAGTTGCCGGCTGCACTGTGGCCGCGTGGAGGCCGTGTATCGCAGGTCTTCAACCCTGGCTGGAAGGGCGGCGCGGCACTCTACCTGCCGTGTGACCGGGAGAGCATTCCCGGACATTCGAACTGGCTGACCGAGCACCCTTGGCTCATCTGGAATCCCTCGCGTGGACTGCTGCAATACATCGAAGCGGTCTGCGAAGTGCTGCAAAGCCATGAGCTCGCCTATGAAGTCGCTTGAGTTCGGGGTCGGCCTGTGGTCCGCGCTGATGGGTGACCTGCATCACCGCGGACAAGGCCGCCGCGAGTCGGGTGCCTTCCTGTTAGGGCGTGTGACTGACACGGCAAAGGTCGTCTACGACTGGCTAACTTACGACGAGCTTGACCCGCAGTCGCTGAAGTACCCCATCGTGCGACTCGACTCCAGCGCGTTCGCGCACCTATGGGAAGGCTGCGCCACCCGGCAGCTGGAAGTCGTAGCCGACATCCACACGCACCCGCATGGACCGGCTCAAAGCCGCTCCGACCGGGCTTACCCAATGATTGCCTTGACCGGCCACATCGCGCTCATCGCACCGAATTTCGCGCGGGGGCCGGTGATGCCGAAAGACATCAGCTTCAACGTTTACCAAGGCGAGGGCCGTTGGCATTCATACTACCGCAGCGACGCCGCTGCGCTCATCAAGATTCTCTAGGAGCGACAAGATGGATGCGGATTCATTTCACCGGTTGGCAAAGGTGCTGGCCGACAGCGGCGAGGCAGTAACAATCGAGGCAGCGCAAGCCAAGTTCTCGGCATACGGTGTTCGCATCGTTCTGGACCAAAGCGTGGTCGATGATGTCTCGGCACAGGTCATCGCGCTCACCGCCATCAACGCGGCCTCGCGCAGCTTCCTGGGCAACGTTTACATAGACGCACCTCGCGACATGGTCCTTCGCGCACCTGGATTCCTTGGTCTCATGCTGGGCGAGTTTTCGGCTTGGGTAGGTGTCACGGCAGTCTCGCGCGAGCAGGCACAGGCATGGCCAGCGATTGTCATTACAGCCAACACTACCGTCGGGGCCGTCGCCGATGACCGTGCGATTCAACCGTGGGCTGACGGTTGGCGCTACGGCGTTGGTCCAAAGTCTTCGGGCGCGGGCGGCTTCTTCGCGCCGGCGTGTGTGGCAGCAGCTGGGCTCGCCGTCAGCGAAGCCTTTTCCATCCTGCGGTGCGACAACCCCTATGCGGGCCGCCGCGCGGTAACGCTGTCGCTGTGGTCACCAAGTTGTCTTGAAAACGGTACCCCACCGCCCATGGCCGGGGTGAAGGTGCCTGGAGTTTGGCTGGTGGGTCTGGGGCACCTAGGTCAGGCCTACGCCTGGACGCTTGGCTTTATGAAGCCAGAGGCGAATGCGACACTCGTCCTTCAAGACGTCGACATTATTTCCAAGTCCACGCTATCGACGTCGATGTTGTCGACTGCAGCGGAGATGGGTCACAGGAAGACGCGAGTGGCTGCATCCTGGCTCGAAGCACGAGGCTATGCGACCGCTATCGTCGAGCGGCGCTTCGACGAAACGCAGCGCGTGCACCCGACAGAGCCGCGGCTGGCCCTGTTCGGCGTCGACAACGCCGCGGCGCGACGGGTTGTGGAGGGCGCCGGCTTCAGCACGGTCGTCGATGCTGGGCTGGGTTCGGGCTTCAGAGACTTCCGCGCCATGCGCGTGCGCACCTTCCCCGGCCCGTCGTCCGCGGCCGCACTGTGGGCCGCAGATACCGTCAACCCGGACATGGCCCAGGCTCCCGCCTATCAGGCGCTAATTGCAGGTGGTGCCGACCCCTGTGGTGTCACGACCCTCGCAAGCCGCGCAGTCGGCGCGCCGTTCGTCGGCTGCGTTGCTGCGGGCTACGCTATCGCCGAGTTGCTGCGTAGACAGCTCGGCGGCGATGCCTGTTCCGTCGTAGACCTGAATCTCCGAGACCCGGGCGGGCTGGAAGCCTTGCTCGGCGCATAGCGCTTGCCGTCGCAGTTCATCAGTATCCCCGCATCATCTTCTTCAACCACATCCAAAAGGACCACATCATGTTTTCAGTGTTGCTCGACTTCATAATCCGCGACCCACGCCGCATCGTTACGCTCGGCAAAGCGCTGTGTCGTACGGGCTCGTTCCTCATCGTCGCTGGCCTCATCGGCCGAGCAGCCAGGGTCAGCATCGCGGTAATCGGGTCGCTGGGTGGCCGCCAGGGCGTCGAGCGCAGCCTGGCGGACATTTACCCGACGCTACTGACGTGGTGGGTGCCGGAGTCGGCGCTCGGTTACGCGGCGGGAGCGGCGTTGACGCTTTTTGGCCTCACGGTGACGATGGCTGCAAGGCGTTCGAAGCGCCTTTTGGCATAGCGAAGGTTCTCCGCAAACCCCGTTGGATGTTCGCGTTCATGGAGCACAAAGGACTTGCCTATGTGCATACAGTAACCGCAGAGCATCATGGACTGCGACCACCGCCGCCTCACGGAGCTGCAGACGCACACTGGTGCCACCCCGGGCCTTCCCCGCCATTATGAAGGTCGCGCCGGAATTAGCCCTGTTCAGCAAAAGCAGCTTGCTCATGGCGAGGCAATGTGGCATGAGGACGGGCTGCCGAGATAGCGTTGTCCAGCCGAAAATAGTCCTTTGAGCGTGAGTGCAAAGCCAGCCTTTTGGCGACCACCGACGACTCCACAAGCGGTCACCCGCCAAGAAATCACCGACATACGCAGACCAGCCCGCCGGGATTGAACACTGTCATCTGAACGTCCGGTTTGCAGGAATTCGAACATCCACTATGGGCACTTTGTTCGCGGCCACGACCGGCAGTTGTGCGGCAACCTGATTTGATGAATCCCCGAGCGTCAACTTTCGGGCGAGCGCTTTAAGGTGCCCGTAGGCTCTTGCCGACCAAGAGCGGGTATTCCGGGTTGCTGCTCCATAACGGCCATTGGCCGAACCGAAGTCTCCATACCGGTCGTTCAGCCAAAAAATCAAGCTCTGCCGGTGGCCGGCTCTTGAGCAGCGATGGACTAAACCGCTAGCGCGGTAAGGTGCTTCGGGACTTTGTTGGTGTTTGCGGCAGGGCGAGTCCGCGGCTATGTTGTGAATCGAGGCATTCCGCCTCGTTCACCACAGGAGCACAACCATGGAGTCATCAAGTCAAGCCGTCTCGCCACTACGTCAACGCATGATCGAGGACATGCGACTGCGCAAGCTGGCGCCCAAGACGCAATCGGCATACGTTCGAGCCGTGCGCAAGCTTGCGGGATTTATCGGCAGGTCGCCCGATACTGCCAGCGCAGAGGATTTGCGCCGCTTCCAGTTGCATATGGTTGATTCAGGAGCCTCGCCCATCACGCTCAACGCGACCATCGTTGGCTTGAATTTCTTCTTCAGTATCACGCTGGGCCGTGAAGAGGTCATGGCCAAGATGCAGTCGGTGCGCGTGCCGCATCGACTGCCCGTGGTGTTGAGCAAGGAAGAGGTGGCCAGATTGCTTGCTGCAGTTGGGCATATCAAGCACCAGACAGCCCTTTCATTGGCCTACGGCACCGGGCTGCGAGTCGGCGAAGTGGTCGCGCTCAAAGTGAGCGACATTGACAGTCAACGCATGACGCTGCGCGTGGAACAAGGCAAGGGACGCAAGGATCGCTACGCCATGCTCTCACCCGTACTGCTGGAGCGGCTGCGTTGCTGGTGGCGTGTGGCACGTGCACAAGGCAAGATGCTCGACGGTGGCTGGCTGTTTCCGGGGCTCAATCCCATCGAGTCGCTGGGCACGCGCCAACTCAATCGAGCCATTCACGAAGCAGCCCTGGTGGCAAGAATAGACAAGCGCGTCTCCATGCACACGCTGCGCCACAGCTTTGCCACGCACCTACTGGAGCAGAAAGTGGACATCCGGGTGATACAGGTATTGCTCGGACACAACCGGCTCGACACTACGGCGCAGTACGTCCAGGTGGCCACAGACATCCTGCGCGAAGTGATCAGCCCACTGGAGACTTTAGAGCCCGCGTAGGGACCTTCCGTGGGGCGCCTCGCCCTGGAGGTCGCCGACATCTTTCGTACCCACGGCCCGGCTTGGCGTAATGGCCAGCAGGGGCACCTGAGCCTGGGTCAACTCAAGGTCATGTCGGCCATCGAACAGTGCCGCAGCGCGGCGCTGGGGGGACACCTGTTGCACTGCCAGGCGTGCGAGCACGGCGAGATTGCGTACAATTCGTGCCGCAACCGGCACTGCCCCAAGTGCCAGGCCAGTGCGGCCAAGCGTTGGCTGGAAGAACGCCAGGCCGAACTGCTGCCAGTGGACTACTACCATGTGGTCTTCACCTTGCCCGCACCCCTCAGCGCCATTGCGTACTACAACAAGGCCGTGATCTACCGGCTGTTGTTTGAGGTGGCAGCAGAAACCCTGATCACCATCGCAGCCGACCCCAAGCATCTGGGCGCGCAGATCGCAGCAACGCTGGTGCTGCACACCTGGGGATCGGCACTGACGCACCACCCGCATGTGCACGGCATCGTGCCCGGCGGCGGTCTGACCAAGGACAGCCAGAGTTGGGTCGCGTGCAAACCGGGCTTCTTCCTGTCAGTGCGCGTGCTCTCTCGGCTGTTTCGCCGGCGCTTCCTCGAAGAACTCGACCAGGCGCATCAAGCCGGCCAGTTGCAGTTCTTCGGCGAGTACGCCGCGCTAAGCGACGCGAGCGCATTTGCCAAATGGCTGGCACCGATGCGACGCTGCGAATGGGTGGTCTATGCCAAACGCCCGTTTGCTGGTCCACAGGCTGTGCTGGCCTATTTGTCGCGCTACACCCACCGGGTCGCCATCGCCAACTCTCGACTGGTATCGATGGACGAGCGCGGTGTCACGTTTCGCTGGAAGGATTACCGGGACAAGGGCAAGACGCGGCACAAGACCATGACCCTTGAGCCAGACGAGTTCATGCGCCGCTTCCTGCTGCATGTTCTACCCACCGGCTTTCACCGCATTCGCCACTATGGATTTATTGCCAACAACGCTCGCAAAGAGAACCTGGCACGCGCCCGTGAGTTGCTCGATGTCGCACCTGTTGCAGTTGCCGACGCGAAGAACACCGACGAGCCAGTTGAACTTGTGCGACCGACCTTCGTCTGCGCGCGCTGCGGCGCGCCAATGATCATCGTTCAAACGTTTATGCGCGGCCAGGCCATTCGGGCACCGCCTTATGAACAGGCTGCACCATGAGCGCAAGAACTTCGATATGGTCAAACCGCCTGCCGACTCGGCATCCGTCAGAGTCGGCGTGGGTAAGCTTTGCTACAGCGAGCGAAACCAAAGTCACCTGTTCAACGCACCATCAAAGAAGCTGGCGTATCAACGCTGGCGCGCGTCATCTGAGCAATCTGGTCGCTAGATTGAGCGCCACAATCGCGACATCAAACCGCACTGTGGTTCTTCAAATCCCCATAGCTGTGTAGATCACTCCGACAGCCGCGGTACTCGCCGCGGTTTCCTCCCTCGCGGCTTGTACGACGCCCTCCCTTTGTTGCTGATCGGGGCGACAACGGCTCGCCGCCGCGGGCGGGCATCCTACAACCCTAAACGGGAGCTGTCGGTCACTTGAAAAACATGAGCACCCGGTTCTGGGCCAGTTGCGGTCGTTCGCGAACGGCAGCTTTGTGGAAGTTCAATTCCCAAGAATTTCCTGTCTGGGATCCGTCCTTCATGGCGGGCTGTAGTGCTGTCAGGCCAACAGACGATAGCCGGCCGTACTGATCCCCGCTCAATCCTTGAGGCTCACCCCCAGGATCTTCAGCTTTTTTGCATACGCATCCCTGCGTTTAGCTGCCTTTGCAGCGGTCTCGACGGCCGCCTGGACGGCCTTGGGCCCTTTTCCCCCAACAGCTTTGATCAATCCGAATTTGTGAGCAGCATCTACCTGCGCCCTTCTGAAAGTGGCGATGAGTTCGGCATGGGCAAGGTATTGATTCAAAAACGGCTCAATGGCTAATCTGCTATTTTCTGCGCTTTTTCACGCTGATAGCCCTTGAAGGCATTTCGGCTGTGGAAATTCCGCACGGCTGACATTGGTCACCGGCTCATGGTGCAACTGACCAACCCCGACACCCTGCGCTCCTTTGCAAGCACCTGAGCCACAATCCGGGCATGAGCACGCCCACACCCTACCTCAGCGAAACCGAAGCCCCGGCGCGTGCCGAAGTCGATGCCCTGCCGGGCTTGACCCTGCTCGAATTCGGCACCGACTGGTGCGGCCATTGCCGCGCCGCCCAGCCTGCACTGGCCGAGGTGCTGCCACAACACCCGCAGTGGCGCCACCTCAAGGTTGAAGATGGACCAGGTCGCCCGCTTGGGCGCAGCTACCGCGTCAAGCTCTGGCCCACGCTGGTGCTGCTGCATGACGGGCAGGAAGTAGCGCGCCTGGTGCGCCCCACGCAAGCCGCTTACATCTCGGCCGCGCTGAACATCGCATGACAACACCAGCCGTGGCAGCGCTGCTCTCGCAGATCGAAGCCGCACTGCGCCCGCTGGCCGATGCGCTGCAGGCCGCGCCCATGCGCGCCTACATGCTTGACCAGTTTGCGTTTTTGGGCGTCCGCGCCACCCCGCGCCGCCTGGCCCTGCGCGCCTTGCCCCGGTTGAACACCTGGACTGCCCCCGAACTGCTGGTGCTGGCCGAAGCCCTGTGGGAGCTGCCCGAGCGCGAGTTCCACTACGGGCGGTGGACTTGCTGATCAAATACCACCGGCAGCTTGATCTGGACAGCCTGGCGCGCTTGCTGCAACTGGTGCAGCGCCAATCGTGGTGGGACACGGTCGATGGTCTGGCTGGTGTGGTGGGAGACATCTTGCTGCGGGCGCGGACGGGCCAGTGTGATGTGCAGCGCCACATGGATATGTGGCTGAGCCATTCGAACCTGTGGGTGCGCCGCGTGGCCATGCTTCACCAGCTAGGCTGGAAGGCGCAGACCGACGAGGCGCAACTGCTTCATTACGCACTGGCGTTGGCCCCCGAAACGGATTTCTTCATCCGAAAGGCCACAGGCTGGGCGCTACGCGACCACGCCCGCACCCGGCCTGAGGCCGTGCGCGCCTTTTTGTCGCAGCATGCGCAGCGCCTTTCGGGCTTGACGCGCCGAGAGGCGGGAAAACACCTAGGCGGATCGGCTGCAGTTTGAGTCTTGCAATTACCGGTGCTGATTGACAAACCACAAACCGACATAAAAGTTAGCCTTTCCGACTGCGGTCATCGGTGGGAGCCTCCAAGGTGCCCATTGCAGCCATTGACGATGGACGCGTATGAGACTGCAGTGGGCCAGTTGCGGATGTTCCCAAACGTCAGCTTTCAGCAAGCTGAGCCTCTCAGTGTTTCACCGGTCAGAGCGCAGCCTCGGGTTTAGGACGTCAAGTTGTGCGGTTTGACTGCGCGTCGCTGATGGTTATTACGTCCCACCGTCTGCGGTCGGCCGAGTTCCATCGATCCAATCTCCGAATCTTGGCCTATGCGGCGCGAAAGTTGGGCTTGTGCCCAGCGGAGAAATGCTGAGAACTTGCTTGCCGCCCTGGGATACCACTGACCGAACGATTCCGAACAGGGATTGGTTCACAGGCGTTGTAGTGTAGTAGTTGAGCCGGGAGGTGCTGCTGAGGCAGTACCATGGATCGAACTCGAACGAGATGCGCCAAGCTTCCGTTTCGGCGGTTGCGATCATCGCGCCGTCGAAGGCTTTGTGATAGACAAACGACGCCTTCACGGAGATGAAGTCACCTTCGACTAGACAGCCTCGAATGAAACTGGGACATATCGACAGCCAAGAGGTTAAATCGAAAATGGGCACCGCCTGTCCGATTAGCTCGAGCATTTGCCCCACGTGAGCAGCAATCTCAAGCTGCTGCTTGCCCGCGCTGAAATAGTCGTTGTCCTTGACTTTCACATTCTGCCAATCGGTACCGACGAATCCTCCGGACTTGTCGACAATTCCGCTTTTGAATAACTCGTCGTAGCCGTAGCCATCGGCAGCCTTCAACCCTTTGAGCCTAAGGGTGTCGACCACGCGAGGAAAGTTAACCCAATCCCACCTACAAGGTTCATTCCACGGACGCTCCCGCTGCGCCGTCGCAATGTCTGCCTTTATTCGAATGGTTTCTGCTTCCCAGGACTTCTTGCAGGACGCGATCTTGTCCGAGGTCAGGTTCTGGGTTTGATCGCGCGTCAGGTGCTCTTCCGAATGATGCATGAGGCAAAGCACAGCCAGATTCGAGCAAGCATGATCCTTCGATTGAGCGTATGGTTGGATATGGTGCACAACAACATTGCGGTTCCGGTCTTTGCAGACACAACATACGTAGAAGTTTGCGTCGAGAACCGATCTCAGGTTTTTTACAGGGATCGGCGGCCGCTTGTTTTTAATGGCCTGAGTTGCGCGCTTGGTTAGGCCCAGTTCCTCGAGCATGCCCGTGTTCATGGCTTCTATGTCCGCCGTGCTCAGTCGCATGGACAGGTTCTGTGCCGATGATGTGTCGGCACCCATGCCTAGCAGGAAGTCTTCTGTGGTCATCGCTTTTTCCGATTTGAATCTTAAATATCATTTTATGCATCGCAGTCGAAAAGGCTGAATTTCATTCAACGCCCTGTCGGCATTTGGCTCCGGATTGCTCGCTACTCTTATGAAAGCAGGCAGACGCCTTTGTTTGGTTTTTACTGAATGGCAGCTAGGCGGCAGCGCATTTGCGCCTTGTTAGGACCGCTATGGATCGGGACCTGCCCGTCATGTTGGAAACCTGAAAGTCGGCAACGGGTCTGAAGCCGTATTGGCCTGGAAAACTGTTCGGGACAGCCGCCATCGTCAAGAACAGACCTTGGATTCAATCGGTCGATGCAACAAGTTGGCTAAATCGTTCAGCGGGCGTTTCGTAGTTTAGAGTTTTCCTTGGGCGCTCGTTCAGTTTTCTCGCCACTGCATTGAGCTGTGCCTGTGAGTAATTCGAGATATCGATTCCCTTGGGGAAATACTGCCGCAATAGTCCGTTCGTATTTTCATTGCTCCCACGCTGCCAGGGACTCTGGGGATCACAGAAGTAAACACTGATGTCTGTGGCCAGTGTGAAGCGCTTGTGGTCAGCCATTTCATGACCCCGATCCCAGGTCAGCGACTTGTAGAGTTCCTGGGGCAGCTTGCGAGCGTTTTTGATCAGTGCATTGATGACCGTCTGGGTATCTTTGTGGGCAACCTTCACCAGCATCACGTAACGCGTCTGACGCTCAACCAGTGTCGCAATCTGGTTGTTGAGGCTGCCAAACAGCAAATCGCCTTCCCAGTGGCCCGGTACGGCCCGATCCTGCACAGAGGCTGGACGCTCGCTGATGGACACGGCGTTGGTGATTTTGCCGTGGTTGTCTGTCTTTTGGATGTGTTGGCGCGAACGGCGCATGGCCCTGGTGCGTCTCAAATGTTGCAGCAGCTCTTTCTTCAGGGCACCACGGGCCCGTATGAAGAGACTTCGATAGATGGTTTCGTGTGACACCTGATAGTTCTCGTCGTCCGCATAAGCCTGCTTTAACCATCCGGCAATTTGCTGTGGTGACCATTGCAATTGGAGCTTACCAGCCACGAGGCTCGCCAGCTTTCGCTTCTCCACCAGTTTGCAGGTCTTGGGGCGACACGCACGATCCCAGGCAGCCTGGTCGGCCAGGGTCGCGCGGTAGCAGCCCTGGCCACCGTTGCGCTGGATCTCACGGCTGACGGTTGATGGCGCACGTCCAAGCAGGCAAGCAATTGACCGGATCGAGCGTCCCGCCGCCAGCGCGCGAGATATCTCTTCGCGTTCAGCCAGGCTCAAAGCAAATTGGGAACGACAACGCTGCGCCGGACGTATGCCACCAGTCTCACCCAGGATGCGGCTGATAGATGAGTGGTTTCTATCAAATAACTGGGCAATCTGTTGAAGGGATTCACCCTTCTTCCAGCGTTCCCACATCAGAGCCTTCTGGCTATCAGAGTAGTAAATCCTGGGTCTTTGCTTCATCTGCAACACTCCTTCTGCTTATGCAATTTCTAGAGTGTTGCATCGACCGGTTGAATCCAAGACCCAAAGCCGACTTTCAAATTTCCAGACTGCAGACATTCAACGTCGGAGATGATCGGCGGACTCTAGGCGGGCGAAGTCCAACGACAGGACGTCCGCGTCGATCGACCTGTTAGGCGGTACCGACTTCACTGGAGACCATCTTTGACATCCTTCTCCACCGCCCTTTGCGATTGACGGACACCCAGGGGCGTGTAAGTAATCTTCGGCACGCCCCCTGCAGCTTTGTGTGCACGCAGAGCACGTTTGATGCGTCCGGGAGGCATCGGAATACTTGCCGGCAATTCGCGCTGCTCTATCGCTTGACCCCAGTACTTCTTATACATATCACGGTGAATCCGATGAATCTGAGATCGGGAAATTCGATCAAAGAAGCCTGTTCTGGCCAGGAGGTCCCGAAGACGGGCTCTGCTGGGGTGGGAGAGTGCCACCAAGAAAAAATAGCGGCATTCGAGGAAGGTGACTTGAGCGAATACCAATTCCTTGTAGGCGGTAATCAGAAAATGATCCGGTGCTCCACGCACCATGTGCTCAAGCAGAACCTCGAAAGTGTCGACTAAGCGGGCTTGAGGATGTATCTCTGCCCCCACAATTTTGAAGTTTCGGAAGTGCAGGTAGTCGATGCGTTGCATGTCGTTCTCTGTGAGAGATCCGCTATCCCATCTGCCATGCAGGTCTCGCGACATACCGTTCACACCCTCCTCCACGACACCAGCATCTACCCTGTCCAAGGCCTTTCGCAGAACATCGCGACCCGTTGCCTCCCCTACACGAACCTCCGAGAGGGTCTGGCGGTAAATATCCAACAGCCTGAACAAGATCTCTTCATAGCGACCCTTCTCCTCCTTCTGCCGGTTGTGCTTGACAGCCTCTTCCTGCTTACGAATTTGCCGCTGCTGTAGCAACAGCGTGATGATTAGGCCGCCAAAACCGAGCGCTGTGAAGAGTGACGTGAGTCGCCCAAAGCTGTCACCATATACCCCGTACTTTTCCACAGTCTGTTCGACAGGTGTAGGAATACCGCTCGCGACCGAAAACCAGTAGATAGCCACCACAAGTAGAGCCGCTGGCGGCCACCAAAAGCCTTCGACAAGGCGTGACAAAACTCTGCCCAAGCGCTGGCCGAACTGGCGAATCCGCGCCGCGAGTAAAGATGTCTTGCTATTCATTTCAGTCTGTTCCTTAACCCTAAGATATCTCGCGGGCGTAGTTGTTGGCTATGCGGCCCAACGTCTGACGTGAGGGGCCGCCGTAGCGGCGAAGCTGCGAAGGTTGCGGCCCCTCTCGACGGAATGGCTAGGTGTCTGCGTCATTGGCTAGTGCAGGATCGCGATTGGCTTGTATGACTTGTGTGAGCACGATGTCCGAGCCAAAGATCATATGAGTCGCAGCCCAAAGATCCTCCACTGTCTGTTCGGTGAAGAAGGAGCGACGCGCGGGGTCGTGCACCAACTCGTGCCGTAGATCGAACACTCGCCTGAGCGCAACTAATTCGTCGCGAGTGAATGAGCTTTCCGTGGCTGGATCGCCCTTTACTCGAACTTGAAGTTGGAGGACGCTTTCCCATAAGCCCCCTTTGCTAAGAAACTTCGAGAAGACCTTGTCAATTCGATCGGCGTTCTGAAACGACTGGGCTGCTGCGACGAGTTCCAACGGATGAACTTGGTGACGGTAGACCTCCAGAAGATCTGAAATATCAAACTTTTCCGGGAAGAGTTGCTTGAGATGCGGCTCAAAGAACGTGGTCGTGCAGTACCGAAAAATGAAATCAAGGATATCCCGGTAGTAGACCTCTATCGCCGTGACGGTTGAGATCACAGCCGACCTTTCGATAAGAGTGGTGATCTTTGGATCTAGGGAGCCGCTGAGGATCAAGTGACCAGCGGCGACGCATTGTTGAACCATCTCAAAGAAGTTCGCGAATGGCCGCTCGACGCGAGTGCGTCTGTTTGCGCGTGCCTGTAGAACTTGTTTAATGTCCATGGGTGTACTTAGAGGGGCAGACGACTAACGTGATGTAGCCGAGCGCCTATCTTGGCGTTCCCATACTAGATGACGGGATATCCGGGGATGCCCACTGAGGACGCCGTTGACCAACAACGCGGTGAGGCGCATGGGGCCTAGGTTTGCGCCAACTGCGATAGATATTGAAGTCATTTCCGTCCCATTTGAACAGTGTCGCCTATCCTGGTGAAATTCTGTCACTGTTGCCCGACTATAGCCCAGTAGACCACGCCCTCGAATCTCTGGTTACGCTGCGATTCTGACGGTCGAGAAAGTGTTTGTATATCCCCCATTTGGGGGACATCGTTGAACGTCCGCTGCTTCAGAGACAGCCAAACCGAAAGTTGATGCCTGGTCCTCGAATGTCCGCTGTCTCTTTCCCAACTCGAAAATGAATGTCAGCTCTGTCTTTCCGTGGCCGGCGGCTATGGGCACCTTGCGGCTCCTCGCGAATGGCGGCTGTCGGCTGTCGGGTCAGTCAGTCAGTTGAAACAACTGAGCATCCACAATTCCTCTGGACCAATTCAAGCAATTGGACCTCCACCACTCAGACGGCGGTGGGCAGTACACCCCACTCCGCTTGCCGGTCTGGTGCAAATCGCATTGCTGTTGTATGCACGCAGAAAGTTCGGAACTTGGTGGGAATAGTGCTGGCTCACGTCTCAGCGCCCCGGGCACGGAGAAGTCAGAGCACCGTTTGCATTCCGATCAGGCCGCGCAAAACCATGTACTGAAGAGGTGGGTGACCGCCAAAGAGTACATTTCTGTTCGGCAGCAGAACCCACTCATCGGCCAGCTTGTCGCCGTATAGACCGTGAAGCGCTTTGTAGATCCCAATCAAAAAATAAATTCTAGGGGCGACAACTAGTCTGACACAGGGGGGCAACCGGTCGGGGCTTCTCTTCGAATCGTAAAAAGTGCTTCTGGAAATGCCCCCAAGCAACTCTCGCGCTACGTCACTTTTGAGCCTCCACCTTCTTGTCACGTTGAAAAATCCATTGAGAGCCGAGGGCGACAACCGCGCACGCTCCACTTTCGCGCTCAAGTACGTCACGTCGCCGGGTTCGAACTTTGACTTGGGGTATGCCAAGGGGGTCACTGGAAGCCTCTGATTGAGGATAAATGTTAATCGAGTGAAAGCGGGTCAATTCCAGATGGCAGGCTGGCTGGTGCAGAGACCATCGCCTCGGCCAAGAAAACTCTGTTTTCCTACTGCATGATCGGTCGTCATGGAGGGGTCGCGAATAGCACGTTCAAGGCGAATGACTCATTGAAGAATTGAACCATTTGCCAAAACCGCTTCTGGAGGCTCCGCAAAAGAATTCAAGATGTTTGCGATAGGTTGACTCAAGGGATCCATGGAGTCGGCGAACTCCAATACTTTTCGCTCCCATTCTGAAAATGCGCTCAAATTGGCGCCGGTGCATTCTGGATGTTGGCGTACTGCGTCGACAAAATTGCGCACTTCACGAGCGGATTGATGTTCCCTCGCCATTTTCCGTAAATTGTCACGGTTGGCTTGGTGATGCTTGGCAATGGCTTCGAGCCGTTTCCTCTCGTCGTCGGCCATTTTCCTGGCAATTGCATCCAACAATTCTTGTCGCCGCTGTAGTCGCCGCTCATAGGCCTGAGTGGCGCAGTTGCGCAAGCGATTTTCCGCCAACTCGAACATCGCGACGCCGATTGATGTAAGTTGCTTCTCAATTTTGCAATCAGCTTGATCACTCCAGTCCGACTGCCCGCTTGGATGCGCTGCTATTCGCAAAGTAGTTGTGCCGCTAGGCGGCGCTTTTTTGAGCGACTTAGGGGTTGTGGGCTCCAGGAACTCAAATCCCACAGTGGTGGTGCCGATGCAGATGCGGCAATGAAGGAGGTGCAAATGACCTGTGCCCTGTACCCATTCCTCAGTGATGTAGGCCTCGCCTTTGCAATCGATGCGATCAAATCCCCAAAGAATGCTGTTGATGAGGCGGAGTTGCCGCTGAAAATTTGGCGCATCAAAATACGGCTTGTAATAGTCCGCATATTTCTGGGCCGCCCAAGCCTCGCGTCGGCGATTCTCGTCGGCCAGTACCCGTTTTAGGCCCGGATGGGGATTGCTTAGGTCCCGGCAGGCCCGAATGTTGCCAATTCGATTCGCCGCGTCAGCGACCAATAGCTGTGCGGACTCAGGAAAGACTGGAGGCAGCAATATCTCTTCCAAGTCTTCTGTGCGGTTGAAGTATCCATAACGATCTTCTTCGCTTGAAAACACCTGATCTCTTTGTCCTGGCAGGCGTAGCGGAAGTGGTGGCCGGGTTGAAGACTTCCCGGCAAGCTTGCGTGCCCAATAGCCTGGAGGTGGCATTGGAATGTTCGCCTTCCGACAGTGCTTCCCAATGGCCACATCGGACAGTTTGAATCGCTTGGCCAAGGTTGTCCGCGGCTCGGACCAAACCAGTTCAAAAAGTTCTGATCTTGTGATTGCTGTAGCCATAAATGCCTTTTGTTGAGCGGAAGTTCGCCGATGTTGCCTGTGACATCGCACCGCAAAATAAGACTTCTCGGCGGACTTTTTTGAAACTTTATGCCAGCGATGCCTGATCAACTGTTTCATCCTCGCCCAGGGTCCAGACCTGCACCGGTGTCGCCTTGGCCAGTGCCATCCAGACACCAAACGGCAGTTGGGGTGAGGGACGTTTCGGGGCCATCCGAACGACTTCCAGTTTGTTACGCTTGCACACCATAACGCCGCACTCCATGGGAATCTCGTCGGGCTCGCCGATGGCCTTGCCTTTGGCATCACAGCCCAGCACGTACCAGCACTGACCACCGACATCGAGGTAGGCATTTCTCTTGTCCATGCGCTTGAGGTCACCGAGCAAATCGGCACGACTGACCTTGATTTCGTGCACGATGGGTTCAAGGTATTCTTGGCGCGAGCTGTTTCTGATCGAGAAGACATCGGGTTTGCAGATCTTCCAGCGACTTGAATGCTCTGGAGTTGCCGGCAGTCTGGCCCACACTTCCAGAGTTGTCCAGACAACGCGACCGTCGCGGACCATGGCTTGCGCCACCAGGTTAACCAGAGACTCATGCGCGGAGAAGGCTCGCCGATTGTCGTGCAGCGCGCTTGCCATGCAACTGATGCCCGCATCAGTGACTCGCACCAACTCATGACCACTGATTGCTGCAACCCGTTCGAGCAAACCGGCCGCCAGCAGTTCAATCTCGACCACATCCTGCCAGGGCCAGCCGGCCGAGCGGTAGACCTCTCGCAGTCGGCGAGTGTGAATGCGCCCGATCATTGGAATCACTGGCTCCATCATCGTTCCAGCGATTCGCTATGCGGCCAGCCGGTGCTCATAGTAAGGACGCTCCCTGTCATCCAGGATGGCGTAGAGTGCCGCGAGATTGGTGGGGTCTGGATTCAACCAGGCGTCGATGTTTTCAGGCTTGATCGGAATGATGCAGCGGTCGTGACCAGCGGCTGCAACCTCTTCTGGTGGCTCATCCGTGATGGCAGCGAAGGAGTAAAGGTCATCCCCTGCGTCTCCTGTCCAGTGCGACCACAGGCAGGCGACCAACATGTCCTGTACTGGTCGTGGCTTGAACTCCAGGATCACGCTCTCTGTTTGCGCGCCACTTGCGTTCTTCAATGGCTTGGAAACATGCTCAAAGAACGCATTGACGACCATGAGCCCGTGTGTGTAGCCGAACTGGTTCTTCCAGAAGCCCTCCAGGCTGTCCCTTCTTGCGTTATAGGTGCCCGGATACCTGGTGTCGTAGGCCGCTGGCTTTCCAGCCGGGCGGCACTGGTAGCGCATGGGGCGGACAAGGCGTTTGCCGTTTTCCACAATCAGCACCGGCGCGAAGTAGCCAGGATAAATTCTTGAATCGCTGTCCTTCAGCTCGGTGCGCCTGGAGTCTGCCAATTTTGCCAAGAGCCATTCAATTTTGGTGCTGGCGATTCGCGTGGCCTCGGTCGCCGCCTTTGTGGTCTTGGCCGTCAGGCTGCGCTGAGCATCAGCCAGTCGCTTGCGTTGCTTGAACAACTCCTGCGCCAGTTTGTCGGCTTGCTGAACCTTGTACGCGTCAGTCAAGCTCTTGATGGCCGCTTCGTCTTCACCTTGCGGGGCGGTAAACGACTCCTCCATCGCTTTGGGAACCTTGATGCGGTCGTTTTCATTTCGCTGCCAGAAAAGTTTGACATATTCCTTGATGTCGATCTCGACGCCGAACGCCCTGACGTACTTTCTGTGTTCAGCCCAGATTTGAGCGGAGTAGCACATGGCTGATCATTCCTGTGTTTCTTTACCCAGCCAGGTTGTGCCGCGAATGCAATTGCCGGAAATGGGTTCTGGCGCGTCGTCCCAGGTCTGGCTGAAGAGAAACGTTTTCTCTCCTGCCGGCAGTTCACTGCACGCCGCCGCTACTGCCGCCTCCTGCGCATCCCACCAAATGCCGGCCCATTCATGCTGCTCGGCTGTCAGCAGCAGTTCAGGGTCCTCCAACGCCTGATAATCGGCCGCGATTGCCGCTGCATAGGAACTGACTTGCGCCAGTGCAAAGACTCCTTTGGCGGCATTGATGCCGCGCTCGATGTCCTGTTGCGTTGCACCATCGAGTTCCAGCGTCAGGCGAAGTCCTGGTGGCTCGTCATGCCGATCGATGTTTACAAATTCCTGTTGTAAGGTGGTCATGTCTTACGTCCTTGCATCTTTGTCGTTCAAACTCTGGCAGTGAGCGCAGCCGGATCACTGTACCTCTGTCGTGGCCAGGGTTCAATTGGTCAGGCGATTGCACCCACAGGCTGAACGGGCTCCCCTTTCTGTGACCAATACGCGCAGCCCTGCTCAGGCTGCGCAATGGTTTTGGGCGCGCCGTGTCGCAGGCACCCACCGTGCGTTCGGTAGCTGATCTTTTCACCCACGCGAATCGGATGCCAGCCGCCAAAGTGCTCGCAGACCTCACAATTTTTCAGCACACCCAACAGCCTGGCATTTGTGGCAGGACCCATGAGAAGTTTCAAATCATCAGGAGTCTCTGCAATCTGGCGCACACAGCGGGATCCCAAAACGCGGATCGCCTCGGGATGAATCTTGCGGATTTCCGCTTCGGTCACTCCGTTTATCGTGCTAGTCCACTGACCCAGCCACTTGATGCGCCATTCCCACAATTCCTCTTGTCTCATGCTGCCCTCGATACTGTTTATTTGTCCAGTATAGGCGCTTTTGACAGGGTGGCAACCGCTGCCTATTTCGTGAGCAGTTCAGGCAAAGCCAATAGCTACACCCCCATCAAGGACAAATGATCAAGTTATCCACAAAGTAATTCACCGCTGCTGGGGACAAGTTGCAGGCGAAGTGAACGTAAGCGGGCAAGTCGGACCCTAGGGTTATCCCCAATAAGAGGATCAACTCAGATACCCCTTAAGTGATATTTTTTGGTCCGCAGGGCTGTCATCTGTGACCATTGCAGCAATTCAGCAACTCGGTGGACAACCCAGACCGCTTCTGGCCCTGTCAGCGCCGCCTCAACCCCAGTCAAGCCCCAGTAGCCCTGCATAAGCACGTGATCCCCAGTAATGCCCAGGCTGAGAAACGTGTTCCTGGCCGTGTCGGTCAGCAGTGACATTCGGGCAAAACCGTGTCCACATCGTCCTCCTGTCACCGGTACGCGCCCGATGCCATCGATTTCAATACATCGGAAACCAGCTCGACCCCCGCCTGAGTGACCATCAGAGATGCAGGGGTCACCCCTCCCAGCGCAGGCAAGGGCTGCTCGATCCACGTTGTCAACCATGTGACTACGTCAAAATCCATTGCCTGCGCATCAGCGTTGTCTTGCAACATCTGGTGCGCAATAGCCAGCAAGGTGTCGAAGGCTGCGTCATGGGGCGACGCCGTGCCCTTGGGGGAATTCACGCTTGGCCGACATCTGACCGGAATGCAGCCACCGCATGCATTCCGCTGAAGAGTCGCCGTGTCAACCCTCCACGGGCACCGACAGTGCGGGTGGCGTCATCGTGTACCGCCTTCGCGTCTTGAGATGCCTGACGCTTGAGCGCAGCATCCCACTCCAACGGATCAATCAGTGCGTTGGATTCCAGACCCCAATGCGAAACTTGTTCGTACCGATAAGTGTGCGGAGTTGGATCATAGAAATTCGTCTCGGTCATCAAAAATCGGTCGATGAATGCATTGATGACTTCAATGGTCAGGAACGGGACATCAATGGTGGCGTGCAGACCAACACCGCGGTGATAGTCATGCTGCAAGGTCCATTTCTCAAATACCTGAATATCGCCGCTATCCGCAATTTTTCGGTGTTGTGCCTTTGACCACTGCAGCCGCGTCATATTCTCAAGCTCAGGGTACAGGAGCGGTTCACTGCGAAGTCTAACGATATGTCCAGTCTTTGGATCTTTTGCCGCGCTGTCAAACAGGGGTAGTTCCCGTTCGGGGGCTAGCTCATATGACATATCCCACGCTCGACTTTGGACCAACTCCCTATATTCACAGGTGGTTGTCTGCAATGCCAGACAGTAAGAAATGGGCGGCTTGGTGCCGAGGAAGTGGGCATCAATCCAACCATTCTGACCGTGAATATAGCTGTCGGTTGTGAATTTCCCGCCCAACACTGGCGCTGCCCTTTTTATGCGGTTTCGCACCCGGTTGAATGCTCTTTTCTTATTGCCGCGAGAGCGCAACTGAAACGGTGTCCGTGTTGTGTAGCGTATTGGCACAAGTTACCCCTAATTTTTTGATGTGATCGCCAGCCCAGCGGCGGCACCAAGCTTGAGTCCAGCCAGAAGGTCCAGCGCCTTTTGCAGACCCGCCTCACTGCGGGCGCAGTCATCAGGCGTCATTCCGTCAAGTGTTGGATGCGGAGTGAAAAGCCATTCGTAGATCAGCATCATGTCCCCAAAAACGTCAAACGGGCAGCTGTCCAGTTGTTCAAGCCGTTCATAGTCCGGGCTACCAAATTCCCGGCCCACTGGCGCCAAGTCAAGCCAGGCTTGCTCTTCAGCGGATCTCCAAAGAAATCTTCCATGGAAGCGGCCATGGAACAATCGGCAAATTCGCTGCTTGTTAGTTCGAGTGCCCATACGTCCTTTCTGCCAGGTAGAGGCTAGTTCACATCGTCGGCCCTGTACATCGTTCCGATGGTGGCCTATCACTTCCAAGGATTCATATCCTCAATTGAAACGTGCGTCCCATTTGGCGGTCTAAACATCCCCTTCAAATCAAGAATGGATTTGTCTTTTACGCGCCCAAGGTAACTTGAACGACGCGCCCTGACCCTGCTACGTCCCCAATACCTCATTTTTGCTGTTCGCGCTGGCCACGTCTTCCGCCTGTTGATTCTGTTTTGCGGGGGTTTCGTGGGGCGTAAGGCCATCCAGAACCCACCGACCACGATCACGATCGTGATGATTACTATGAACAGAATGTCCGTCGTATGCAGAAGAGGATTTCCACAAAAACCAATGCAAAGGTTCGGCAAGGGGCGCTCCAATATAAGGATAAAGCTCAGATTACGCTTGCGCCAACCACCACTCGCTAAATGCAGCGAGATCTGCATGAGTGGAACTCACCGCCGAGAGCCCGGGCCCAATATTTGGGCTGCCGTTGGGTCCACGCAAAATCAGCGCCGTGTGCGTTTCACTCCGGATTCCACGCATATACGGCAGGTAATCATCGACAAATGCCAGCGGCTTGATTTTGTCAATGACTTGAGCCTTCGGACTTTGTTGACCTGGCTGATTTCCAGTCCCAAACACTCGCTCGATCGGAAAGCCATGGTCGCGCAGATTCTTCAGGCGAGCTCCGACGAAATGTTCATCGATCGCACTAACACAGACCAGTTCGAAGCCATGGTCATGCAGGCGCAGGCAGGCCTCAACTGCACCAGCGATCGGCGGAACGCTGGTCCAAAAGTCCTCATCAAAGAGCACTCGGAACTGGGCCAGACGCTCACCCGCGAGCCTTTCAACGTCCCATCGGTCGATGTGCCAGTAGGCCTTCGGATCCCGTTCGGCCGGATGGGCGCCGGAAAATCGTCCCCAAGCCTTGGCGTAGGCGAGGTTGTAATCGAGCAACACGCCATCACAGTCCAAAGCGATGATTTTTGTCATGGTCAAAACCTTTAAGTCTGATTGTTTGGGCTATCGAGTAATTGCAGAAACATAGGCATTGGCCCTGGTCCATCGCACTACTTGCGGCATTAAACCGAACAGCGATGCTACGGTGTCCGACACGTAGCTTGAGGAGCCAGTGAAATGGGACGGCACTGCGAGTTCGACGTAGAGTTCGCGGCTACCCGCCGCGAGGACGCTGGCGTGTACCGCAAGCGTTGACCTGCGTGCTGTCGTCAGTTGGTTGCGGCCTTGGGATGTCATGTTCATTCCTTCGAACTCAATTCGAAAGGGCGTCGAATCGGATTTCTTACAGCATTTCATCGAACGAAGCGTCCGCGCCAGGCAAGCTCGCCTTTATGAGTGCTCTCAAGCTCATTGAATTCCATGCCTTTCTTCTTGTGAAGCATTTGATGCCCTGTGCCTGGCGTGCACGAATCTATAGAGCATGTGATTAGACAATTCAGACCAGTGATCTGCCAGCTCGGAGTCGACGGCTTGGCAGTTCACGGCCAGCCCAAATTGCTTTAAGGCCAACTCCTCCGGTACGTTCTCAAGGATGGCGGCCCACAGCAGCAGCCAGTGAATTGGCTTAATTGAGCACCGGGACCGAAGCAACTGAACAATCCACCTTCCAGAAATCAGATCTGCGTGATCTGGATAGTAGACCCTGGCAACTTGGCTTGATTGCGTTTGAGAAAACCAAGCCGACAGTGCATCCCCACAGCGTCGGGGCACGGTCGTCGCGACATCCTGATTCAGAAGGGACCGAGTCGCAGCGTCCGCAAAAGTCGGTATGTGTATTGGATTCAACTGCGTACAAACCTCCGAAATGCGACTGAGCAGCAATGCCGACGCAAGAAATCTGTCCGAGACTGATGCAGATTTGGCGAATGAATTAGCGTGATGAGGAAGAGACCAAGTGGTTCGTCGACGCTCGGGGAACTCAAGTGGCTTTTGGTGTTTGAGGCATGTAACACTGCACTGCAATTGATGCTGTAGGTGCCAATACGACGTTCCCAACTCTGCGAGTTCATCCTTGATGCAGTCACCGCAATAGCGAAGCGGGCATCGTTCCCCAATGCCTCCCGCTCGAATTCCCACAGTCGGTCGAGTATTCTCACTTCTCAGAGTATCGACAAATCGTTTAAGCATTGAATCCCAGCATGAGATGGAAAGAAACGGTCGCAACTCACACAACGCCGTCCGCTTCATAAGGATTTCGGAAGGAGACCCGAGTTGCCCACGCGTCAACGCCGCGAAATGCGCGACACCTAATGGAATCGCATAGTCCGCCGCAGCGTGGCTTCGTCCAAATAGGGTAATTCCAGTCTGCCTACTTGAGGTTCTTCCCTGGAGTTCGTGAAAGCGGGCAGCCCAAGAATATAGGGTCTCGCCTTCAATCCACATCGGAAGAAATGGAAGAGGCACCCCTGCAGGAAAAGAGGCGGAAGCTTTCATTCTGTTTCCGGCCTGCCCAGCCTGTCGACATATTCTTGGCTGCGAATGTCGTCGGCTTCGAACTGTTGACCCAAAGCAACGGCATTGACCGACTCAGTGCGATTCTTTTGAGGAATTTTTTTTCCATTCTTTCGCCTGATGCGTGTCGGTGGCATGTCATTCACCTTGGCCGGTTCCTTAGTCACTTGCGAATTTCCTTCCGAGGAGGGATCCAGATTTGCATTGCTCAACTTCATTTGCTCCCACCTATGCCTCATGTCTGGAATGGGAATGTCCCGAAACTGCTCAAGGTCCCGCCAGTTCCGATTTGTGAAGGCCGAAATCAGCTTGTTGGCACCAACCATAGATGGTGTCCTGTTAGCGATTTCAATATGTTCTCGGCAAACACGAGTGCTACCGGTTTGAATAGCAGCATTTATGGTCTCACGCCGTAACCTTGCCAAAATTCGGGGGAAACCACCCGTGTATGCCCAGATCAGTTCGGCAAGATTCTCGATTGGCTCATCTTCTTGGTCCAACATAGACGCACCCCAAACATGCCCCATCCATTCGTCACTCCATTCTTCATCGTTGAAATCAAATATTGGCTCGATCTTGAAGTCGCCGTATTCGGAAAACCTACTCTGATCTTGGCTAAACGAATCAAGAATGGAAAACGCCAAGGGATTGCCAATGATGACAACCGGAATGCTGTGATTTAGCAAGCGTAAAAAAAAGGTTAGAAAATCACGTGAAAATTGGGATTCCGCCAAATTGCGTTCTTGCGCTTCCTCGATGATCAAAAGTCCACATCTATGAAGGGCCAAGTAGTGAAGAACATTGACTAGCAACCTTTCTACAGTCCATTGCTTGCCTTGATGCCTGGAAAAGTAGTCTGTCTTCAGCGCAGCATCCAGTTCTCGCAGACAGTTTTGGAGAAACCCCCCTCGGCTGCCATCCGAGGACATCGGGACCTTGAGGTATACCAATTGACGAAATTCGACCCACTGCGCAGATTCATTTCTTCCATGTTGAATAACTTGCGGAAACAGCGACAGGAATCGATTGACTGCGGCAGACTTGCCGACCCCCGTGATTCCACGGATGATGATGCCACCTATGAACTCATGTCGCCAAGGCTGCACCTTTATCTGCTTGAAGTCATATTCTGCAATTTCATAAATTATCCGACGCTGATCAGGCTGACAAGGGTCTCGCGCCAGTAATCCATCCCACAGGAGTGCCTGAAGCGCCACTGCAATTCGAAGTGATGTCTCGGTTACACAAAACGTCGTCTTGAGTTGGTTCAATAAAACTGCACGATCCGCCAACGAGACAGAGGTCCAGTCGATATGGGCGAAAGGATCATTCGCAAGCTTCTCCGCCAATTGGGAATTGCTCATGAATGGCGGCAAGTTCTTCACAAGAGGATTGTCGAGTGCGATCGACAATAGATCCGCGGCATTCCTTTTCATGATTGGTGACCTCGGCGTAGTTGTCTAAGAAGATCCCGAACTGGATTCGGTGACGGGTTAGAAATGGACTGCGCCGATAACGTCGCAGGAACAACCTGCTCGTTCTTCATGTTATTCAGCTGCTGGCTAGCCATTGGTTTTGGAAACAAACCCTGCGCAAGCATTTCCGCGTGGGTGTTCTGGCGTTTTCCTTTCAATTGACTGGCTTTGGAGGGCTTTTTGTCGAGCGCGTCAAATTCTTGTTTTTTCTCCTTTCTCGCCTTTTTGGCCACATGATCAATCGTAGCTATGCGGCCGACATGGTACTCACGATGCTCCTGGCGCGACAGCAAGTTCTTCACTTTGTCATCACTTGAAATGCTTAGCCAGTCATATAGAGTGACCTGGGCCATATATGGATCACGAGTTTGGATTTGTAGCGGCCTCAAGCCGTCCAAATTTAGCCATATTTCCTGCAGATTTGAGGGGTTGACGTGGACTTCAAGGCGTCGCCGACGCGTATGTGCCCGCTCCAACGCCCCACTTTGGTGAAGCCATTGGCTAGAATATCTGAGAGATGGAATCAAGCATTCATACGCACTTGTCGGGTCGAATAGATGTACGCCATCAGCATGCAAAACGGCCTTCAGCCGTGGCAAACAGCGCACTCGAAGCGCATCGATGTCGGTTGGCGTGGACGCTACGTATCCCTTCTCAATGCACCACTTCATCATTTCAATCCGCACCGGTCGAACACCGTCTTTTCTCATTTCGATCAACGGGTACGGAATGATTTCTTCATTGTTGCGGTACAGAATTGATTGAATTAGCAGTGGCATGTATTCCTGAAAAGTGAAACATGCGTCAAGTCCTGGTGGTTTTTCTCCGCGCTTTGTCTGACGTCCCTTATTGGACCCTGGGATCAAGTGATCGTTGTGAACATGGCCACGATGGTTGGATGATTCAAGAACAGCCTTTCGTTCGCCAAAATAACTTTCACAAAACTCAATTGAGGCCTCCATTTCTTCAATTGAAATCAACCCGGTTTCTGATTTCATTTCACCGTTATCACCCAAAATTCGACGGGGCGTTAGTGATATCCACTCATGCTCTCGGATGTTGATCCCGTATCGCGCACAAAATTCGACTTTAGAGCTGGCGCCGTTGAGTATGGCAAGAAGATTTGTTGTTGTGCAAGGATGCTCAAAGCCAACGTGAATTCCATAGATGTATCCGAGAAATGAATCAGCTAATTCAGCCTTATATGGCGTTCTGAGAATCTTTAAGCGCGAAGACTCGCTGACAAGATTTTGATCACACGGAGTGGTGTCAATCTGTCCAAGAAGACCAGCGCTTATAACTGATGTTCGTGATTGTCCGGAGCGGAGTGCCACTTTTTTTCTGTGAGATGTCTCGCCATCGTTCACCGATTTGGCACTCATGTTGCCCTCGTAGCGAGGTCCCCATTCTGCAAACTGATACTCGCTGGGGTATTGGTCTGGCGGCAGGAGGATGACCTTCATCATGGAATCCTTCCAACATACCTGCGAGGCGTAAAACTCATTCAAAAACCTGTCATAAGCCACCCGAACTGAAACACCCTCTTTCTTGTGCTTTTTCCAGCCCAAGCCCATTCGGATCCGGGCCAACTTATCCGAATTGAAGCCATTAATAATTTCTCCAGATATTTTCCCTGGAGGGGTGGTGAAGAATTTCTGCTTCCCGGCCCCACCACAATTACCGTAGGCTGGCAACAATGCATTTTTGTTGCCGAGTCCCGTCAGATATTTATGTAATGCACAATAAATGTCCCGGCTGGACCTCATGCCCAGTTCACGTGCTCTTCGTGCCGGCCAACTCAAGTGCAGAGACTGGTGCAAAATATCGTCTATCGTGTACTTTGTGACCAGCGGCTTAATGAGTTCGAATGCTTGGTCTCGGCGGGCCTTCCATTTCAACCGCTGCCGTCTTTCACGTCTGAGGATCGAGAGGTCGCGAGCTTCGAAGTCCTTATTGGTCCAGCTCCATTCCCCCGGGACGTTGAACGGCACACAACTCAATAAATTCTCTGCGATTTTTTTCTGAAACACCCTCAGAGATTCAATTTTTGGCTGGGGGCAATAGGCACGGCGTGACTGGCCCTGTTCTGTAATGAAAGCGATGCTTCCTTTCCAGATTGTGTCAGTGACTTCGTCAAAGAAAATGATTCGCTGGTTCGATGCGCCGCAGGCGTCATGTTCGACGATGAGATCACCGGCCTGCATTTTGTACTCCAACTGTTCCCCAGAAGTGAGCGCGCCAACGGCCTAGTGTCTTTCCATAGTCGCGGTGCATCATCTTGGACATGACCACGGGCAGATTCAAATCAATGTCAATCCTGTGCAACCAGACGCCCACCCGAAAATACTTAAAACCATCAGCCACAGGAATGTGAAAGGCCTCACTGGCTTGATTGACGGCAGCCCCCAGCGGGGTGCTTTTTGTCAGTTCCATCAGTAATGAGCAAAAGTCGCTGTGCTGCGATGACACTCTGAGTTCCTGCGCTTCGTGCCGCATGGGCAGCAACCAATCCAGGTTGTCTATTAGTTTGTGAGGAAGGCTTTCACCGGTTTCGATGACATGCCTGCCGCCATTGGCCTTCGCGTACCGGCGCTCAAGTTCAAGGCGTTCACGCGCCCGTTGACGCTTCCTTATTTCACTGAGGGGTTTGCAGCTGATGTATACCAACTGCGTTTCGAATGCGCCCTTGCTCGGAAGCCAGAATACCAGATCACAACTCGCGACGTAGGGAACCTTCGTACCAGGAAAGACCCCATGTTCGATACCTGCATCGCGCGCAATTTCTAAAAGACCTGGCGACTCGTCCAGCAGGCCGTCGATGTCGCTGTTCAGCCCTGTTTGGGGATGAGGGTGTGCGTCAGGCCACAGTGGTAGGCACTCACGGAGTTCCTTGGGTCCTAGCCACGAGTTCAGAAGTGCCGTCTTGTATTCCAGTCCAGACAGAAGGTGATGGTTCGTAGGGCGGAGCGTCAAATTACAGAAGACCTGCTTGCTGACTGGTGACGACGCCCGCCTGCGAATTCGCAGCCACGGTCGATAGTTGTGCAGGCGGCCCGACCCGAAGCCGGCTCTAATGTACGTCGCCAGAATGCTTAAGCTCATTCTCATAGTCATGGATTTCCCCTTTTTTGCGCAAGCTCATGCCGTGCGTAATGGATGTGCACAAAAACATACAAACGGGGAGTTGACGCCCCAGATCAAGGGGGCTAAAGTGGCGCTGTGAATGAGCGACTTGTAACTACCCGGTAGGTTCAAGGGTTGATGGACTGGCAGGCCCATCAACCCTTTGTTTATTCAGACGCGGATACGCCTGACAGAGGGATCAATGTTTGAGTGAGTTAGTTGCTGTGCGCTATTTCATGCCCAACTCCTTGGCAATGATGTGGCTTTGGCCCCGGAGGCACTTGCGCTCGCCTCTTGCAACCAAATAGACAAGCTGCGGGTTGAAGCCTTTTTCTCTTGCCCATGCCGCCAAATTGATGCCGTGGGCGCGAAAGTCCGTCCCTTTGTCAAGGTTCAATCTGTTCGGGGTTGAAAGAGGATTGTTCATGCGAGGGGAAATCGTTGAAAGTGCTGGACGCAATATGGGCATGTACGATGTGGTCACACATCCTCTCAACTCCAGACGTTCGAAGCTAGTTGTTGAATAATGTGGCTTTTCAACACACCACGAAATGACACCGCAAAAAACATCAAAAAAAGGGCGCCCAACGAAACATTGGTCCGATATTCTGCGAGTCAAACTTTGGTACTTGTCCGTCTCTGACTTGAGTGGCGTGTCAGATTATGAATTGGACATGCGCTTCGGATTCTCTCTGGGTGAAACGCCAAGCAGCGCAGATCGGCCGAGGCTGTTTGAGGAAATCCGGAAGAAGAACAGAATTCCCAGTCGTGGAAACCATTGGAGAAAGCCCTCGGACATCGTCGCCCGCGTGGCAAATCACCCGGGGCTTGAGTCAACCATCCGTCTCTATGAAGCGGATTTTTGGCGCGTCATTAAGGAACTTCCAACGACCTTGTCCCAAGCGAACAAGATGGTCCAAGTCTTTCTTACTAAGCACCAACTGGAGAGAATTACATGGCATGACGCGAAGCAAGCGATCACAACGATGAGCGGTGAAAGACCGGATGAACACAGTTGCTTCAGTCACTGTTTGAAAACTTCCTTTCAAAAACTTGTCGTTTTGGACCGATTGACCGGTCTGGTTTTGCTGAATAGGCAAGCAGATATGTCTGGGAATTTGGAAATGACAGAAATACTGAGGTCTCATCTGGACGAGTCCCTAGAGCTCTTCTTTTCTCCGCGATTTGGGTGGCAGGAGGCTATGGACTATTACCAGCTTGCACTTGAAGATATTTGTTTTGGTGCTAGAGGGGGGGGATCCTCTGAAATGGACCTGCGAACCCGCTACGAATCAATAACGCGAGATCCAATTTTGCCAATGACGATGGTCAGCGACTTTTACGCAAAGCGGAAAACTTGAAGTAGTCGGCAGCTAAACACCCCTTGTTGACTCATGACAGGACGTGAACCCTTATCATGTCCGTGGCCCCCGGTATGAAAGGGCCGGAAGATTGATATCAAATCGATCACGAAGTCATTCTTCTGGCACCACACACGGCATATGCCCGGCCAAACTCCAAACCCACTCGTTTGCGAGTTTGCATCACTGGCTCCAAAAGTCCACAACAAGTCCTCCTCCTGAAGCCAACAACTTGCGCGCTTTCGGGCGTAAGCGCGCGGTGAACCCATCTTGAATTGAACCCTCCCATCTTGCAAGATCGTGTGCACGCAACCCACCGTGTACACCATGCTCAAAGAACCAGACCTTGCGAGATATTCGAGTCGGCCTACCCACCGCACCTACACGCGCCAGTTCAAGGCCGAATTGGTAGTGGCCTGCCAGCAGCCGGGCGCGTCCATTGCGGCAATAGCCCTGCAACACGGCATGAACGCCAACGTGCTGCACCGCTGGCTCAAGGAACATGAGCGTGACGGGCGCCACCGACTTATCGGGCCAGATCCGTTGGGTGTCGCTGTCCCCGCTACACCTGTCCCCGCATTCATCCCTTTAAAGCTACCCACCAGCATGCTTGAGCCCACTGCCTGCGACATCAAGGTAGAACTTCGCAAAGGCGCAGTCTCGATGATCCTCACCTGGCCCGCCAGTGCCGCTGCCGACTTGGTGCACTGGACCCGGGCCATTCTCAAGTAGTCCTTCAAGTGATCCGCATCGATGCCATCTGGCTGGCCACCACCCCCATGGACATGCGAGCTGGCACCGACACCGCCTTGGCCAAGGTTGTGTCGGTGTTTGGTTCTGCCCATCCGCACACGGCCTACCTATTCGCCAACAAGCGAGCAAACCGTTTGAAGGTTCTGGTGCATGACGGCATTGGCATCTGGCTGGCAGCGCGGCGACTGCACCAAGGCAAATTTGTCTGGCCATTGGGCAGTGCAGCGCAACAATTGAGTCTGAACCGCGCCCAACTCGATGCTTTGGTGCTGGGACTGCCCTGGCAGCGCTTGGGTGATGCAGGCATCATCACCATGGTCTGAATCATCCAAATACATAGCAACGAAGTCAATACGGATAAGCACTTCTATGGGGACTCTTTTGTCAAGCCGTTTTTGATGACGGCATCCTTCAGTTGAAATTCATGGTCCCCTGATCATGGAGCCCATTGGGGGGCTTGCTTGATGACCGTTTTTGCGTGGCTCGAAGTGGTCGATGCATGCTAATCCAAGGTCGGGGTGTGATGAGCGTTCAAGCCAGTGCTCGGACGAACTTCTATCCGTGCAGGGGGTATTTACCCGGCACCCAATGCAGCATGCGCACAAAGTGCGCTGGCAAACCCCAGTTATCGGCGCGCCCCATCTAATGCGACGGTCACGGTGTTGTGACCCGCGTTTATCGCGGGCGCGTCGACCTTTGATCATGATGCGTTCCATGTCAAGCCGTTTGTTTAGATTCAGGCTGGTTGGCGTCAGGCTGTGGTTGGCTTGAGCACGGCCCCGTTCGGAATCTCGCCGTGCTCAAGGTAGCGCCAAAGGGCGATAACCAGACGCCGCGCCAGCGCCACGATGCCCACGCGGCGCATGCGTTTACCCCCAGCCGCGAAGCGCTTGTTAAACCATTGGCTCAAGTCGCTGGCTGGCTGCAGGCGCAGCCAGCTCCATGACAACTCCACCAGCAAGGCGCGCGCTCGCTTGTTGCCGGCTTTGCTGATGCCTTGTTCGATCTGGCTGTCGCCACTGGCATAGGGTGTGGGTGCCAACCCCAGGCAACCGGCCAGTTCGCGCCGGTTGGAGAAACGCCGCCAGCCGAACAGTTCCTTGACCAGGATCCAGGCACCCTTGGGCCCGATAGCACGCAGTCGGATCAGTTGTGCCACCAGCGGTTGCTTGCCATCGGCTAATTCCTGCAGCCGCGCGACCTCCAGCGCCTTGACCTGCTGCTTGACTAGCGCCAGGCGTGCGCTCTCGCGCTCGATCTCGGCGCGCAAGGCTGGTGGTACCTGCTCGCAATGGTTGTCCCACCAACGCCCCCAGTCACGCCCGCCGATGATGATGCGGGGGCGCACGTTGTGCAGCACCAGCAGCGAGCTGATGCGGTTGGTGTGCGCGGTGCGCTCCTTCGCCAGCCGTGCCAGCTCGCGGTGTGTGCGCCGTGCGTCTTCATCTTCAGCCGAAGGCTCGTGCAGCACCGACCACACACGCTCACCCGTGCGGTGGCGAAGCAGCATCGTCAGCAATTTGTCCCCATCGAGCCGATCAGTCTTGGCGCGCCTGGCATGCCGGTTCACTTCGATACTGGCAGAGTCGATCACGATGTTGTCGATGCCCTGTTCAACTAACCAGCGGTGCAGCCACCAGCCGTCGCGTCCGGCTTCGTAGCAGGAATGCACTTTGGCCTGTGGCTGGAGCTTGCAGCGCTCCTTGGCCTTGGCTATACACTGTGCAACTGCGCCCGTGTCACCAGCCTCCACACTGTACCGGCTGGGGCCACGACGGCCATCACTCAACGTCAGCTGCCATTTCTTGTCACTTAGCTCGATGCTCATGTACAGTTCGACCTGGATCGCCGCATCCTGGACCTGTACCACTGTCTGGAGGGGAGTAGACATTTCAGTTCTCCTTTGCAACGAAGTTGAAATCCTCTTTTTTAGCTCAATCAGTCCCGATTGAGTAGTCCCACATAGCATCTAATGGTGCTTTTTATTCACCAAAAGCACACTATGTTTCATGGTGATCGCACCCGAACAACTCACCCACATGAGTGCAGACGAACTGCGCGACGTGGTGCAGTCCCTGTTCAAGACACTGACCTTCAAACAAGCCACCATCGACAAGCTCACGCATGAGAATGCTTATCTCAAACGCCTGAAGTTTGCCGCCCAGAGTGAGCGCTTTAGCGCCGAGCAAAGAAGCCTGCTGGAAGAAACCCTTGATGAGGATCTGCAGGCGGTGAGCGACGAGATCGAGCAACTCAAGCCCACGGATGCGCCTGCACCCCGGATGAAGGAACAACCCAAACGCCAGCCATTGCCAGCGAATCTTGCCCGCGTGGAGATCCACCACGAACCCGATTCCACCACCTGCGCTTGCGGCTGCCAAATGAAGCGCATCGGCGAAGATGTCGCCGAGAAGCTGGACTACCAGCCCGGCGTCTTCAGTGTCGAGCGCCATGTGCGCGGCAAATGGGCTTGCGCCAAGTGCCAAACCCTGATCCAGACTCCGGTGGCGGCGCATGTCATTGATAAGGGCATCCCCACCACTGGTCTGCTGGCCCAGGTGCTGGTGGCCAAGTTCGCTGACCATCTGCCGCTTTATCGCCAGGAGGCCATCTTTGGTCGTGCCGGTTTGGCCATTGCTCGCTCCACACTGGGTGCCTGGGTCGGCAGCTGTGGTGTGCAGCTGCAACCCCTGGTCGATGCACTCAAAGCTGAGATCCTCCAGCACAACGTAGTGCATGCCGATGAGACACCCGTGCAGATGCTCAAGCCCGGCACCGGTAAAACACACCGCTCTTACCTGTGGGCCTATGCCGCCGGTGCCTTCGAGGACACCCGGGCGGTGGTCTATGACTTCTGCGAATCACGTGCCGGGGAGAATGCCAAGACCTTTCTGGGTGACTGGCGCGGTAGCCTAGTCTGTGACGACTTCAGTGGTTACAAGCAACTGATGGCCCAGGGTGTGACCGAAGTCGGTTGTCTGGCCCATGCCCGGCGCAAGTTCTTTGACCTGCATGCCAGCAACAAGAGCCAGATTGCGCACAGTGCGCTGGAGCAAATCGCCAGGGTTTACGACATTGAGCGCGAAGTCAAAGAACTGCTTCCCGATGAGCGACGACGAATACGCCAGGAGAAATCAAAACCACTGCTGGATGCCTTGCACCAGTGGATGATCCTGAACCGCCAGAAGATCACGGATGGTTCAGCCACGGCCAAAGCGTTGGATTACAGCCTGCGGCGCTGGTCTGCGCTGACGCGCTTCCTCTCCGACGGTCAACTGCCGGTGGACAACAACCACATCGAAAACCAGATCCGTCCGATTGCCATCGGGAGGAACAACTGGCTGTTTGCGGGTTCACTGCGTGCGGGCAAGCGCGGTGCAGCTGTGATGAGTCTGATCCAGAGTGCCAGGCTCAATGGGCATGATCCGTTTGCCTACCTCAAGGATGTTCTAACCCGGTTGCCTACGCAGCGGGCAAGTCAGATTCATGAACTGTTGCCGCATCGCTGGCAGCCGCAAATTCAATTCACTTGATTCCCAGACACAGCCACTGCGCTGTGGTCAAGATGGGTTCGCTGCGTGCTTACTTTCGGGCCACCACGAATGACCCCTTACCGACGGCCGCTTGGCAATAATGCCACCCGCTACCTCATCAGTCGCTGGGTCGAGTCGTTTGTCGTGATTCATATCCCGCACCAGCAGACCGCCGGTATAGCGGGGGAATCGCGTCAGATTTCGGGGCACTGCGCGATACCTACGTCGTCAAGCGCTGATCCATGTGTACCCCACAATAACAAGCCCAAAGGGTACGGCACGATCTGTCCGGGGGGCACTCGCTGAAAATCAGCATTCGTGCCAGGTGGTAAGTGAAAGTTGGTCGGCGCGAGCCGGGCTGCGGGCGCATCCTCAAGCACCTGAAGGTCGCCTTGCTAGGTCGCCAACACTTTCCCGTCGGCGGATGTGTGCGCTACGGCAACATGGTATTCACCGGGCATCGGATTGCCAAACGTGCGACCCCGCAAATGGATCACCTTGATGCCTGGCGCGTTGACTCCATCGCATCCGCCATAACTATGCACAGACTTCGCGGGTCCAGAAACCTCGCCGTCGCTCTGGCAACGCCTTTGACGTCCGACCACTGCGCATAGTTGCGACCTGAGCATAGAGACTGTTTCCGCTCTGTCGCACAGTGGAGTTGTTGCAGGTCGCTTAACTCCCCCACCTGTTCGCCTTCGTGCACACGGAAATCCTTTGAATTGATCTTCATCGCAATCCTTTCAGTCTTAACTAAGAAGTCGTGAGTGCTTCGAAGCCTGAAATGACATCGAATAGCTCCTCGTCGATACCACTTTGGCGTAGGCGGTGAAACGAGCGGTTCAGGTCCTCCAGCAGTTCGTCAATATTCTTTTCAGCACGTTGCATTGCAGCCAAGCGGCTGGCATTTTCACTGGCTAGGGATTCAGCGCAGGCCATGAAAAGCGAGACAAAAATGTATTCGCGAACGAACGCCAACAGAGTCGCTTCTTTGTCATTCATCACCTGAGGCATATTTTTGGTGGGCCAGTTAATGGTAGCCAGATCGCGCTGCCAAACCGCGTCCAGCGGCAGCAGCCGTTGACTCACCGGTGTATAGACCGACCCGGACTCGGGCCGGTTATGGAACAGGTACACCTGCGCGATCTCGCCCTTTTCGCGACGGGTTTCCATCTCGATCACGATCTGCCCAACCAACGGTGTAATCGCGCCAATGGAATTCGGCAGGATGAAGCGTTCCCCCAAAGGTAAGCCGGAGTCCGCGAGGCGCGACTGAATGCGTTCGCCGACTGTCCATACTGTCTTTTTACCCGGCAAATTCCCCAACGTCTTGACGACAAAATCGACCATCACATCATTGAACTGACCAACAAGGCCCTGGTCGGAACCGAACACGACCGCGCCAATCGCTCCTACTACATTCTGGTGCGCTGGGGTCCCGTCAGCAGGCTCATTCCGGCGAAAACATGCCGCTAAACCTAGTTGTACCGTCCGATAATAGTCATCTAGAGAGCGCACGGCGTTCTCGTACTGGCCGATGCTTGATGCGGCCATCGCCTTCATAGTGCGCACTACCGATTGGAGGTCTGCGGCACTGCCGATCTTGCGGCGCAGGCTCGCCGTGGTGTCGCTCATGACGATTCCCCGCCGGCCGCCTTTGGTTTGGGTTTGATATCCGTTTTGGTCTTTGGCGCTGTCTCTGGTTCAGGCGCGGGTTGAAAGCTTGCGAGCGCTACGCGGGCGATCTGGATAATCGCTTCCCGATCTTCGTCGCTCAATTTGTCGGCGGAATCGAAGCGCGCGCGCACCTCGGCCGGCATGTCCGCCGCCGCAGCGCGCACCGCCTGTTCAGCCTCGGTCATTTGGTTCAGCTCCACGCCGTCGAAGAGTTCTGCGCTCAAGGCCAGCAATACGGCGATTTGTGCGGCCACCGACACCGGCGCGGATTCAGGCTGCTTGAGACAGGCCCGGATGCGCCGTCCGTGCTCAATAATTTTGGTGGTGTTTTCATCCAGCCGAGCACCAAAACGGGCAAAAGTTTCCAATTCCTCGAACTGGGCGTAAGCGAGCTTGAGGTCGCCGGCCACAGCCCGGTAGGCTGTGCGCTGCGCCTTGCCGCCAACGCGCGAGACTGATTTGCCGACATCGACCGCGGGCAATACCCCCAACTCGAACAGCGATGGCGAGAGATAGATCTGGCCATCCGTGATGGAAATCAGGTTGGTCGGAATATAGGCGGAAATGTTCTGGGCTTGGGTCTCGATGATCGGCAGAGCCGTGAGCGAGCCGCCACCGCGTTCCTGGCGCAGATGGGTAGCGCGCTCCAGCAGGCGCGAATGGATATAGAAAATATCGCCGGGAAAGGCTTCGCGTCCGGGTGGGCGGCGCAGCAGGAGGGAAAGCTCGCGATAGGCGCGGGCGTGCTGCGTAAGGTCGTCGTACACAATCAGGACGTCCCGACCCGCTTCCATGAAATGCTCCGCAATGCTGGTCGCAGCGTACGGGGCAATGTAGGCGAGACCTGGTGGGTCGTTGCCCTCGGTAACCACCACGGTGGTGAAATCCATCGCGCCCTTCTCCCGCAAGGTGGCAACGACCTTCGCTACGGCCGAAGCGCGCTGACCGATAGCACAATATACGCACAAAACATTCTGGCCCTGCTGGTTAAGAATCGTATCGATAGCAATGGCGGTCTTGCCTGTTTGCCGGTCACCCAGAATCAACTCGCGCTGCCCACGCCCGACAGGAATAAGCGCATCAATGACCTTTAGGCCGGTTTGCAGCGGCACGGTGACCGGAGCGCGGTCCATGATGGGCGAAGCGGGGCGTTCGATGGGCAAGCGATGGCTGGAGGCCACCGGTCCTCGTCCATCGAGTGGCCGACCGAGCGGGTCGATGACCCGTCCCAGCAACCCGTCGCCCACTGCAACGTCCATGACCCGGCCGGTGCGATCGACTTCATCGCCTGCGTGCAGATGCCAATACTCGCCGAGCAGCACGACGCCGATTTCAGCCTCGTCCACGTTGAAGGCGATACCGAACAAATCGCCGGGAAATTTCACCAGCTCGTCAAAACCCACGCCGGGGAGCCCGGACACCTTCGCAATCCCGGTGGCGATGCTGGTGATCGTGCCAACTTCCCGTGGCGCAAGACTCGGCGCGAATGCCTCCCGCGCTTCGCGCATACCCGCGAACGCTTTGTCGAAAACCTTTTGCAGGTCCTCCGCAGGTTCCATGTTCATGGGCTCCCGATCTCGGGCTTAGGTTCTTCAGGCTTCGGTTTGGCTTTGGCTTCAGGCGGAGGCTCGGTTTTGGCGGGACTAAGATTCTCTTTCCGAATCTCGCTCTCCGCCTTATCCCAGTTCTGTACTGCTCTACCCTCCTTACGGCCTTGCTGTTCGTAGAGCTCATAGGCGCGCTTGCGGATCTGCCTTGTCAACTCGGACTGGGGTTCAGCTTTGTCCCTCTCTTTCAGAAGTTCGTCGACACCCTTTTCCAGCGACGCCAGATAATCGGTGATGCTCCACCCCACCTTTTGTCCATTCGTACTAAGTTCGATTCCGCAGACCACTTCCGGCGCGGTCGCGAAGTGCAGGGGTATGTCAGCCGAGAAGGTTTCGTTGATCGCATTTTGAATCGCTGCGCGTTGATCTGCGGGCAGCTCGAACGCGCTGCGCACGAGCGCGGGTTCAGACGCTGTCTTGAGCGCCTCGCCCAGCGCTGCTTTCGCCTTGGCGTCCATCTCGCGCAAGCGGCGGGTGAACACTTCGCCCATCCGTTCTTCCAGACTCGTCGTAGCGAGATCGCCCAGCGCCTTGCGTGCAATGGCAAAAACCTCGTCGCGCGCCCGGTGGCTGAGCGCTTCGCTCATGCTCCGCTGCGCGCTTCTCAGCGCTTCCTGCCGCTTGGTAGCCAAGGCGTCGGCGGCGTGCCGCGCGTCGTCGAGCAGTCGCTGACGTTCAGTCTTCGCTTCTTCCATTGCCTTGCCGAGAAGCGCGGCGCGCTGCTGATCGAAGACCTCGTTCTTTTGCTGGAACTCGTCACGTTCCCTTTTCGCATCGGCCCTTTTCGTATCGGCGTCCGCGAGTTCCAATGCGATCCGCTTTTCCCGTGCGTCGATGGCGTCGAGGATGGGCTGGTAAAGAAAACGCTTCAGCAACCATACCAGAATGAGGAAGTTGAGTGCCTGCGCGACGACCGTGAACCAATCGATCAGCATGGCTTACTTTCCCGCTGTTTGGGCGATGACGTGATTCCAGAACGGATTGGCGAAAATGAGAATCATCGAGACCACGAAGCAGTAGATCGCGGTGGATTCGATCATCGCCAGACCGACAAACAGGGTCCGGGTGATAGTGGCGGAGGCGTCGGGCTGCTGCGATAGTGCAGTTAGCGCTGTCGCGACTGCCCGCCCTTCCGCCAGCGCAGGGCCCATACAACCGAAACCGGTGGTAATGCCGGCAATGACAATTGATGCCACCGCGATGATTGTCAAGCTATCCATAGTATTTCCTTAGGTCGTAGTAATTCGTGCTTCAATGTTTTTCACCGGGTTCAGGCTTTGGCTTGCGGCCCCGCGTGGCGGCCGCGATGTAAACGGCGGCCAGGATGCTGAAGATATAGGCCTGCACCATGCCGGTGAGCAGGCCGAGCGCCGTCATGACGATCGGAAAGATAAAGGGCGTGATAGTGAGCAGAATACCGATAATCATTGCCCCGCTCATCATGTTGCCGAACAGGCGAACGGCCAGGGCCAGCGTGCGCGAGATTTCACTGATGATGTTAAACGGCAGCATGATGACCGTCGGCTCGACGTAGGACTTGAGGTAGCCACCCAAGCCCTGGTCCTTGATGCCGAAAAACGGCACGGCCACAAATACGCAAAACGCCAGCGCTGCGGTCGTCGACAGCGAACCGGTCGGCGGCTCGTAGCCGGGAATGACAGTGCACAGGCTGGCTGTGGCGACGAACAGAAAAAGCGTGCCTAGAAAGCCGAGATACTTCTTCGGGTCGCGCAGACCAACCTCTTCGATTTGTTTCTCGATGGCGGTGACGACGATTTCCAGAAGATTCTGCCAGCGCGACCGTTTCAGACCCGTCGAGAGTTTGCGCGTAATGAGTTTCGAGCCGACGGCCAGCACGAGCATCAGACCCCACGTGAATACAATGGTGGCATTCAGCTTGAGAAATCCGTGTTGCCAGAAAATTATCTCATCGGGACTAAGGCGCATGGCTAGCCTCCCGTGCCGGGCGCGTTTGGTTTTTGCCCGACGAGCGGGTCATCCACGTCACGACCAGGCGTGCCACAACAAAGCCAAGAAGACACGCCAGCAGCCGTTCCCAATGACCACCCGAGACAAAATAGAATCCAGCCAGGGCAATGCCTATCCGCAGCAGCAGGCTACTGAACAACCAAAGTGCCGGTTGTTTGGACGAGACGCCCTTGCGAACTGTCCACCAAAGGCCGCCAAAGAAAATTGTCCCGAGCACTCCGCCCGCCACCCACGCGAGGGCCAGTGTCAACGTTTCATTCATCGTCATTCTCCTGCTCCTCCCGCATGGCCTTGTCTTCCTTGGCGACCCAATGCCACGCATTGAAACAGCCGATCGCAAGCCCCGCCACCAACAGCGCCAGCGTCCAGGAGCGACCTCCCGGATAGCGCTCGTCCAGCCAAAGACCAAGCGCCGCCCCGAGCAACGTCGGAATGACCACCGACCAGCCGATAAGCCCCATCATGCCCAAGCCGAACCAGACGCCCGGCGTGGTGTTGCGCTGTGCCTTGAGCTTGCGGGCCGCCTTTACCCCGACCTGCCCGACATAGTCCGACACCTTTTTCGGGGGTTTCTTTGGTTCGTTATTCATGTTGAAAGCTCGCGAAGCGCCGCAAAAAACCGGCTTCCAATTTCGCCATGACCGAGCGCACGCTTTGCTCGCGCTCGTCCAGGGTCAGAAATTCCTGTTCCACGGCATCGCGCAATTTGTCGAGGTTCTTTCCGCCCAGCGCTCGGCGCACCGAAACGAGCACGTCCGGCCCGATCTTGACCAGCACGCCTTCATCCACGGCTACGTAAACCTCGCCCTCCGCTGCGGTCTCAAAGATCAGAATGCCCGGTGTGAGCGCCGCGACGCAATCGAGTCGATGTGGCAAGAGTCCAAATGAACCCTCGCGCGTCTCCGCAACGATGCGCGACACCCCGCTTTTTTCGGCGAAGATGTGAAATGGCAGCAGAACCTTAAGATTCATGAGTGTCAGCGGCATGGTCGGTCTCCGGTTGCGGTTTCGCCCCGGATTGCGGATGGGGCCCGGGTATGGCTTTGGCCGGGGACTCGGCGGCAGGCTTCGGGTCGGCCCTGGCTTCTGTTTTTGAGTCAGGTTCAGAAGGGGTTGCGGGGGCGGGCGGTTTCGCTTTTCCCTTCGCTTCGTCAATTGTTCCGATCATGTAGAGCGCGCTCTCTGGGTGGTCTTTGAATTCATCGCGCAGGATGCGCTCACAGCCGTCCAGCGCATCCTTTAGGCTGACCAGTTTTCCTTTGTGGCCGGTGAACTGCTCCGTCGTGAAAAAAGGTTGCGTGAGAAAACGCTCCAGCCGACGGGCGCGGGCGACGACGTTGCGGTCCTCCGGCGAAAGCTGCTCCAGACCGAGCATGGCAATGATGTCCTTGAGTTCCGCGTATTGCGCGAGCGTGCGCCGGATCTCCTGCGCCAAGCCGTAATGCCGTGCGCCGACGATGCTCGGCGTGGCCATCTTGGAACTCGATTGCAGCGGGTCGATGGCTGGATAAAGGCCTTCGCTTGCCCGCTTCCGCGAGAGCACGATCGACGCGGAGAGATGCGAGAAGGTATGCACCGCGGCCGGATCGGTGAAATCGTCAGCCGGCACATACACCGCCTGGATTGAGGTGATGGCGCCTGTATCGGTGTTGGCGATACGCTCCTCCAGACCCGATAGCTCCGTTCCCATTGTGGGTTGATAACCCAAGCGCGACGGCATCTGCCCCATCAAGCCCGACACCTCCATGCCAGCCTGGATGAAACGAAAAATATTATCGATCAGCAGGAGCATATCGCGATGCTCGTCATCGCGAAAATACTCCGCCATCGTCAGCGCGGCATGGCCGACGCGAAAACGGGCACCTGGGGGTTCGTTCATTTGTGCGAAGATCATCACCATGTTGGGCAATACACCGGCTTGCTTCATGTCGCGGTAGAGCTCCTCACCTTCGCGGCAGCGTTCGCCGATGCCGCAAAAAATACTTACGCCCTCGTGTTGCCCGACCATGTTGTGAATCATCTCGGTGAGCAGCACTGTCTTGCCCACGCCCGCTCCACCAAACAAGCCCGCTTTGCCGCCGCGCTCCAGTGGCATTAGCACATCAATGACCTTGATGCCTGTTTCAAAGATTTCAGACTTGGTGGAACGTCGTGCCAACGGCGGCGGAGCCCGATGCACAGAACGCCATTGAACATCGGACAACGCCGTCTCGCGGTCGATGGTGTTTCCGAAAACGTCGAACATACGAGAGAGACTCCCTTTGCCCACCGGCGCCTTTAACGGCCCGCCTGTGTCCTGCACTGCCATGCCGCGCGCCAGGCCTTGCGTGGGGGTCAACGCAATCGCTCGCACGTGACGCGCATCATGCTGCGCCAGCACTTCGAGGACGATTTCTCCTTCATTTGCGCGCAGTATCGTGTGGATCGACGGTAAATCATCATCAAACCGTATATCCACAACACTGCCTCGGACGGAGACCACCGTGCCGAGGTTTAAGGGACTTGTTTCATCTCCCATGCATCAGCCCCTTGGCCGTGGCGCTGCTGCCAACCGCCACGCTTGCGACCTAGTGTCCGCTCTGCTCGGCCATTTCAGGTCGGGCGTGCTTAATCGCCCCACCGGTCGCGTATGGAAGAAGCGATAGAAGCCGACCGCAACTTCTACATGGGCCAGATTCAAGGTCAGTTCGCGCGCCCCTACACCTAACACGGCACGAAACAGCCAACCCGCCAGCTCTTGCGTCTCCCGCAGGATCTGAACCAGCGTATGCGGATCGCTCTCGCAGCGGGAAAGTGCCTTGCCCACGGCCTCGTGTTCGTGCTGGACGCTCATCCTGATTTCATTGCGTGCAGATTTGGCATTGCAATTTTTGTGTATTTACCCGCCCAAGCTGGATGAATGCCCCAATGCGGGCGGATCTCGCGTTGTCAGAGCAGGAAGGAGACCGGCGCGAGATCCAAAGAATAGTGCCCGATAAGGTACGCCAGTTGATGCATATCAAACGCACCGCAGAGAAATGATCGAGGTTTTTTTGGTCAATAGTTGACGAACAGTAGGCTGTCACCAATTCAAACCGATGCGATCGGGCCCTTTTGCCTGCCTCTACGGGTCCCAGAAGCAGGCATCAAAGGCCACAAAATGGGAAAAGGAACAATGCGATCTTCAAGAAATCGCGCTGTCATCAGCTTCGGCTGACGATTTGAGGGCACCCGTCCGTAGCCTTAGATTTGCAGGGCGGCAGGGTGGAATACTGTCTCAGTCCCTTGGCCGGAAGCTGATGACCAAAGCGCTGGGCACGCGGCCGTCGACATCACGCGGCAGTACTTCGGTTTTGTCGATGGCGCGCAAGACGGCTTCATCCCAGGATTTGACGCCGCTGGGTTTGGTGAGCTTGCGGCTGATGATGGTGCCGTCCGGTGAGGTACGAACTTCAACTTCGGCGGCTGGGTTGCCGCTAATGTCGTCGGCGAACACGATGTTGGGTTTGATGCGGGTGCGAATGCGTCCGGCATAGCTGCCGGACGGGCCGCTGGATTGCAGTTGCGTGCCCCTGGCCGTAGGCGCGCCGCTGGCGCCTGCCAGGCCGGTCATGCGTTCGATATTGGCTTTGCGCTGGGCAGCCAGTTTTTTGGCGTCCTCTTGCGCTTGGATTGCTTCTTTGCGCTGGGCCTCTTGGGCTGCTTTTTTCTTGTCTTCAGCAGCTTTCTTCTTGTCTTCAGCGGCTTTTTTCTTGTCTTCAGCGGCTTTCTTGTCTTCAGCGGCTTTTTTGTCGCTTTCGCGTTTGTCTTGCAAGCGCTTTTTCTCAAGCTGCAGCTTTTCTTGCTTGAGTTCTTCCCGCTTCAGTTGGTCAAGGCGCTGCTTTTCCAGGCGCTGTTTGTCCAGTGCTTGTTGTTTTTTGAGTTCCAGTTCCTTTTTTTCCCGCAATTTCTCGCGCTCAAGGGCGATGTTGGGGTCGGGCGGGCTGGGTTGAACCTGCGGCACCGGAGAGGGTGGAGTCGGGGGTGCAGGCGTGACGACCGGTGGTTTCGGTGTGACTGGTGTGGCTGTGGGTTCTATAGGCACTTCGACCAGCTTCGGCGCCGCTGCTTGCGGCACGGCCGACCACAACTCAGCCTCGGCGGTCACCCTGATGGCGTCGCGCTTCCAGTGCACGCCCCAGGTCAGGGCGGCCAGCAAAAACGCGTGCGCCAGCACAGCCAAGGCCAGTGAGCGCAGCAGGCCCGGCGTGGGCGGTGGCGCAAACTCAAGACGATCAGTGGCCGCGTGCACGCCTCTACCTCAACTGGCCAGTTGCACGGACAAGCCCACGCGCTGCACACCGGCGCGTTGCAGGGTGTCCATGACCTTGACGACTGATTCGTATTTGATGCTTTTGTCGGCGCTGATGACCACCGCCGAATTGGTGACCCCGCTTTGCGCTTGTTTGACTGCGCTGGCAAGGTCTTTGAGCCCCAGTGGGCTGGATTTTTCTTGCACTTTCATTTGCAGTGTTTCGTCCTTGCCGATGATGATTTGAATCACCTGGTCGGGCTGACGGGCGGCTTTGCCGACGCTGGGCAGGTCGATCACGCTGGGCGTGATCAGCGGCGCGGTGACCATGAAAATGATCAGCAGCACCAGCATCACGTCGATGAAGGGCACCATGTTGATCTCGCTGATGGTGCGCCGACCGCGCCCGCGACTGATGACTGAGGCCATGCTGGGGCTCCTTTCAGTGACCGGAGGCCGACTGGGCGCTGACGTTGCGCTGCAGGATGTTGGAGAACTCTTCAATGAAGGTCTCCAGCCGGATCGCGATGCGGTCAATGTCGTGGGCGAAGCGGTTGTAAGCCACCACGGCGGGAATGGCGGCAAACAGGCCAATGGCAGTGGCCACCAATGCCTCGGCAATGCCCGGGGCCACCGTGGCGAGGGTCACCGTTTGCATGGACGCCAGCCCGGTGAAGGCGTGCATGATGCCCCAGACGGTGCCAAACAAGCCGAGATACGGTGAGACTGAGCCGACCGAGGCCAGGAACGAGAGGTTGGCCTCCACCACATCGAGCTCGCGCTGGTAGCTCGCGCGCATGGCGCGGCGGGCGCCGTCCATCAGGGTGCTGGCGTCGGTGATGTGACGCTCGCGCAGCTTTTGGTATTCACGCATGCCGCTGGCAAAAATGCGTTCCAACGGGCCGGAGTCGCGGGCGTTTTGGGCGGCGGCAGAGAACAGATCATTAAGGCTGGTGCCAGACCAGAACTCGCGCTCGAAGGTGTCGTTGAGCAATTTCACCCGTTTCAGGGCAAACAGCTTGCGAAAAATAGCGGCCCAGCTGGCCATGGAGACCACCACCAGCAGCAGCATCACCAGTTGCACAACGACGCTGGCATTGAGCACCAGGCGCAGGATCGACAGGTCTTGGTTCATTTCAGGGGTTCCAGAATGGTTGCGGGTTCCGCGTAGATTTGTAGGAAGGTGGCATCCAAGCACGGCCTTGTTGTGTTGGCCTTTCTCAGCCCAATACTCAGGACCGAAGCAGGCGATTCGTCTGTTTTAATTTTGAATAAAAGAACGTTAAAGTGCCGTGACTTCGGGTCGAATCTACGACAGCTTGAAGTGATGACGCTTATGAAGCGTTGATGTTATTGAGGGCTGAAGAATCGTTTGTTTTGCCAAAAAACGACGTATGTTCAAAGCATCAAAGAAAGTTGAAGAACTGGCCTTCGCATTCAGTAAAACCAAGGTGGTATTTTTTCCCGCCAGCTTGATTCGCATGATCAGGCAGTGTCCCGCTTCATTGGTAAACCCAGTTTTGGACAACAGGATGTCCCACCCGCGTTTGCCAACGAGTCGGTTGGTGTTGTGAAATTCCACGCTTCGGCCCTGCATGTTGATCAGGTCGGACCGATCCGTTGTGATATTGACGATGACCGGATATCGGGACGCGGCGAACGCCATTTTTGCGAGATCGGCTGCTGTCGAGGCGTTTTCGGGAGACAGACCCGTTGGCTCTTTGATGACCGTATTGATCATTCCGAGCGACTTGATCTTTTCATGAACGGCTTTGACAAAAGCCGGATTTCCGCCTGGATAGGTCCGTGCAAGTGATGCGGCAGCGCGATTGTCCGATGACATCAGCGCTAGTTGCAAAACCTCTCTCCGAGGTAACGTTGTCCCTAAAGGAACATGCGAAGCGCTGTGTTTGAACATATCGACGTCCGCTAATTGGATAGAAATTTTTTCTTCCATATCTGGCTTGCTATCCAGCACGACCATTGCCGTCATTAACTTGGTTAAAGAAGCAATTGGAACAACAGAACTCGCATTTTCTTCGAACAAAATTTCGCCGGATTCGTTATTAACAACGATGGCATGCTGAGAGCCAAACGACATGGCGGACGCGCTGGCTGCTGAGCAGATTGCAAGACACACGAAAAGATGTTTCAGCATTTGAACGGGAATTTGAGCTTGCGAATACAAACCTAAGTGAAGAATTGGGAGAAGGCTGCATCGTCTTTTTCGAGTCTCATCTACCGTTCACTTGACTTGTAAGTAAGAAGTGGTGGGGAGCAAACGCTACGGGTCAAATGTCCTGATTGAAATATATTTGTGTGAATGTATCACAATGCATTTGTTAAAATACTGTTAAGTTGTCACAAAGCGCGGCATTCTTCTCCCAATTGGCTCACGACGGAAGTGCCTCATGAAACTTCAACCCCCTGTCTTTTCTGCTCTGCGCCAAGAGCTTTATGACTGGCGTCTGTGGACTGGCCGTGGGATAGTGCTGGCGTTTGCCGCGCTGGCAGGCCTGACGGTGGTTGCCTTGACTTGGTTGACTGACCATGCACTGGCGCAATTTTTTTCAATGCAAAGAAGCTACTGGTGGTCACCTTTGCTCTGGACCCCCGTTTCGACGGCGGCAATTGCCTGGCTGACCCAAAGATACGCGCCGGGTGCGGCTGGTTCGGGGATTCCGCAGGTCATGGCGGCACTGACGCATGAAGTGCAACCCGTTCATCGTCGAATCTATGTGTCCTTGAGGTTGACGGTCTCCAAAATCCTGCTGACGACTTGGGGTCTATTGGCCGGACTGTCCCTGGGGCGAGAAGGGCCGTCAGTGCAGATCGCGGCTGGTGTGATGCACCATGCCCGTCGATGGCTACCCTCAAAGTCCACGGTGTCAGAGCACGGTTTAATACTCGCCGGAGGTGCAGCGGGTATTGCGGCGGCTTTCAATACACCTTTGGGTGGCGTGATGTTTGCCATCGAAGAGTTGTCACGAAAGCCCGAACAGCGCAGCAACGGCTTGCTGTTGGCCGCCATTGTGCTGGCTGGCTTGATGGCAATTTCCGTGTACGGAAATTCCACCTACTTCGGCGTGATCCGGATCGAAAACCTGAGCATGGGATTGCTGTTGCCAGGTTTGCTGGTCGCCGTGTGCAGCGGTGCAGCGGGTGGTCTATTTTCCCGAGTACTGATGGTCTCATTGTCTGGCAAGTCAGCCGACCGATTCAGTAAGTTTCGCAAAAAAGCGCCTGTGCTATTTGCGGCAGCTTGCGGGTTGGTGGTGGCGATCTTGGGTGTAGTCAGTCACGGGGACACCTATGGAAGTGGCTACAACCATACGCGCGATATGCTGGAAGGAAGCGGTGATTCCTCTTCCTTGTACGTGTTGTTCAAATTCATGGCTACCTGGATTACAGCGTGGGCGGGCGTGCCTGGCGGACTATTTGCCCCATCCCTGGCGATTGGCGGAGCCCTGGGCAACGACATCGCTCAACTGACCGCTTATGTGAATGCCCCCACACTCATCGCCTTGGGCATGGCAGGTTTCCTGGCAGCTGTCACACAGGCCCCACTGACCGCCTTCATCATTGTCATGGAGATGGTGGACGGGCATGCACTGGTGCTCAGTCTGATGGCTAGCGCGTTGGTAGCCAGCGGCGTGTCGCGCCTGATCAGCGCGCCCCTTTATCCATCATTGGCTGAATTGCAGCTGCAACGCTTACCAAGGCTCCGGACATAAAAAAGGAGCCCCGAAGGGCCCCAAGCTCAAGTTGGCTGCACCGGCCGCTTAAACTGGTACAGTTGCACAAGTATATTGCAACAAATGTTATTTATCTACGGGGCTTACCCTAACTTTTACCTGAAGCTCTAAGTCGGAAATCAGTCTACGTCGAGGCGATTTGTTTCAATAAACTCAACTTGAATGCGCGGTAAACCTTACGTTTTTTTGCGTCCGCGCATTGATCAGCGGAAATATTTTTACTACTTTCAACGCAGCCAAGAAACTTTCCAAGTGCAACTATTACTTTTTAATCCTTGATGTACATTTGGACAAAGTTACTTGGTGGCATACAAGATGGTAGCTCTTGAAGGGGGCATTCACATGAAACAATTCCTCTATCTGGTATTGGCGTTGGCCGTTGTCTTTGACGCGGCGGAAGGAACTTACCTATTGCGGTTACTTAGCGAGCAAAAGGGTCAGAGTGTCGAGGCCACTCCGGGTCATGGAAAGTCAAGTCAATTGACTCAACAGACCCAGAGTCATCCTTCGACGGCCGCACAACCTGCGTTCAAGATTCATTGAGATGGACGTATGTCATCCGATTACGTTCCATCGCAGTTCGAGGTGAGAGCAGGCGAGAGGAAAAAGGCGCTCAGAAATGTTTAATATGCCCTTCGACTCATTTCAAAGGGTCAGCGATCAGCCAGACGAACTGCTTCGAGCGAGGGACGCCCACGCTCAACAAGGAACTGCGAGAGGGAGAGTCCGTAGCGTTGATGAATTCGCGCAAAAAATATCAGAATACCTGACTGCAGGCCTCTTTGAGATTACTGACGAAATCGCCAATCGCCTTTGCCACGCCAGAATAAATGCCTTGAAGCAAAACACGCATCGATCTTCCTGATGGGTACTCAAATGGAAAGTCTGAGGAAAATCGGTTGCCGGCTTGGCTAACCATGTAATCCACCACGCGGCAAGGCAATAAGAGGCTGAAGTTCAATGTTGCCGCGCTCCCTATAGCCCGGAATTGCCCCTATCATGCAATGTTTGTTGTTTCCCTAAGATCCGCACATGCCACGAGTCGACCAAAACAGTAGCCAGCCACAGACAACGGCCCAAGTCCTTCGCCGTTTCAGGCTGGTTTTCAACGCCGTGAAAACGCACTTCCAGCAGGTGGAGAAAAGTGCAGGGGTCGGAGGCGCGCAACTGTGGGCACTAAGCGTGATACATGCCGAGCCAGGCATTGGTGTCAACGATCTGGCAAAGTCCATGGACATACACCAGACGACAGCCAGTAATCTGGTGAAGGCGTTGGTGAAGATGGAAATGGTTCAGACCGATAAAATCGGACCTGACCGTCGAGCGGTGCAACTTTATGCGCTCCCTGCTGGGCAGCGAGTGCTCAAAAAAGCCCCTGGCCCGTTTGCAGGGGTTCTGCCGCAGGCGCTTTCTCAACTGGACACAGCCACATTGACGCGATTGGACCATGATCTCGGCTTACTCCTTGCGCTCCTAGATGCGGATGAAAATGCGGCCAACATCCCACTAGCAGACATGTAGTTTTTTGGGTCAGTTCTCTACCCCGCTCGCCCGTGGGCGAGCCCTAGAAAATTCGGTCGCCTTTCGCAATATCCAATTGTCCGAATATAATTTCGGACAATTGCAGATCGTAATACGAGTATGTGATTAGGCGGCCTGCGCCGGTTTGCCAGATGGCCTATAAGACAAGAAGGGCTGAGCGCGTCATGCGGATCAGTTAAGTAGCGGAAACGACAGAAATCAATGGAACCCAACATGAAGATCAATTTGTTCAAAAATCTAACTTTGGCTGTAATGCTAGCCACACTCGCAGCTTGCAGCACCACAAAAGTTGCAGAGGCCCCGCCGGTTCCGGTTGCAGTGAAAGCACCAACGGCGCCAGTAGCTCCCCCGGCCCAGAGCACCGTCAAATCGGTGATTGCGATCTCTCCTTTGGATGATGCGAATTCGCCGCTTGCCAAGCGCAGTGTGTTCTTTGGTTTTGATAATTTTCAAATTCGAAGCAGTGACCTCCCTTTGATTGAAGCGCATGCTAAGTATTTGGCAGCAAATAAGAGTGCCAAAGTTCGACTCGAAGGCAATGCCGATGAACGTGGCGGGCGTGAATACAACCTTGCTTTAGGTCAGAAACGTGCTGAGGCAGTACGTAGATCACTGCGTCTGCTTGGTGTGCCAGACAGTTCGCTTGAAGCCGTGAGTTTTGGCATGGAAAAGCCGGTTGATGCCGGTCACAATGAGGATGCTTGGGCAAAGAATCGACGTGTCGATTTGAAATACATCGCTCGATGACAGGAACGAGGCAAGGACTTTAAGTCACTATGTGTGACAAATTTGCTGCGCAGGGTTGGCGATTGAGAACTGCGTAGGTCTCCTGTGGGGTTGGAATGATCCACTCTGCGGCGGGCATGGTGACTGCGATCATCTATCGTGATGGCATTTCCGTCGAATTTGTTCACGCAATGTGACGGTCAGGAGCGAACCCCCCATTGGGTAAGTTGACTAAACTGCGTTCAGAGCGCACTGTGCTTGAGCGACATTGCTTGGTGACACCGCGATCCATGGGACTCGTCCATGACTGACCGTGCTTTGCAACAAGCTTAACTATTCCATTTCTTGGCGGCCATTGATTCGGACTTGGCAGGTCGGACACGAATGGAGTACGCAGACTCTGTAGTAATGCCTTGCACAGCGCTTGCTGCCGTGTACCGAAACGCTTTGCCATTGCTTTCGATGGCAGCCCGACCAGCCGAAAAATGGTGGAAGCCGTGGCGCGCAGCCCGCTGCTCAAAGAGCTTCGGTGCGAAGTTGTGATGGCGGGGGACGAAACAGCAATCGGACGTGAGCATCTTGAGTGGGCAAAGACCAGTTTGTCTGTGGCCGGATTCGACGTGCAGGTCGCGGTCGTGGCCGGAGAACCTGAAACGGTCTTGCCGCATTACCTGAAGGCGCATTCTGTTGACCTGCTGGTCATTGGTGCCTACGGGCATTCGCGCATTCGCCAGCTCATCGTCGCGGTAGCATCACCACGACGTTGCTGCGAACAAGCACGGTGCCAGTTCTGGTGCTGCGCTGAGGTAATTCAGACTGCAGCCACGTCGCAAGACCTGATTTTCCACTAACTGACTTACCTTAAGGCTGGACCGTCATGTCAAACATCGAAGTTGTTGCTGCCGCTCTTTTTGCGTTCGCGTTGGTCCACACCTTTTCAACCAAGTTCTTTGAGCGGCTCGCTCACAACCACCCAAGGCACGCGGGTCTGTTCCACCTGCTTGGTGAAGTGGAGGTCGTTTTCGGCTTCTGGGCGGTCGTGCTCATCGCCACCATGGCCCTCCTGGTGGGCGGTTCACAAGCCATCGAGTACGCCGAGTCGCGGCAATACACAGAGCCCTTGTTTGTGTTCGTCATCATGGTGGTGGCCGCGTCCCGACCAGTTGTAGAGGTCATCCAAGCGCTGGTCGCCTTTATCGCCAGGCTCGCACCATTCCGCACGGTTGTGGCTCAGGTCTGGCTTTGCCTTGCGCTGGTGCCACTGATTGGTTCCCTGATTACCGAGCCAGCGGCAATGACGCTTGCTGCGCTGATGCTCAGCCCCATGGTGTTCCGTCCCGGCATTCCCGAGTGGCTGAAGTACGGCGCACTTGGCGTCCTGTTCGTGAACATTTCCATTGGCGGCACCTTGACCTCCTTCGCGGCCCCTCCCGTTCTCATGGTGGCGACTACCTGGAACTGGGACAGCGCATTCATGGCGAGTCACTTCGGCTGGAAGGCTGTCGTCGCTGTCCTCATCAACGCCACAGTCATTACTTTTCTGCTGCGTCGACATTTTCCCCATGTTCGACCCATGTCTGTCCAGGTGGACAAAGAGCGTATTCCACCTCTCGTCAGCACGATTCACATGGCTTTTCTGTCGGCCGTCGTGGCGTTCGCGCACCACCCGGTGATATTCCTTGGACTGTTTCTGCTCTTCATGGGCTTTACACACGCGTATGCCAGATACCAGACACCACTCATTCTGAAGGAGGCACTGCTCGTCGGATTCTTCCTTGCCGGCCTGGTGGTACTCGGGGGCATGCAGCAATGGTGGCTGCAGCCGATTGTGTCCAGCCTGGAGCCGACCGCTCTGTTCTTTGGCGCCCTGGGGCTGACGGCGATAACCGACAACGCTGCACTGACGTACCTGGGGTCACTCATTGAAGGCATGAGCGGTTTGGCCAAATACATGCTGGTTGCGGGCGCAGTCGCCGGCGGTGGTCTGACTGTGATTGCGAACGCGCCAAACCCCGCTGGCGTGGCCCTACTCAAACAAGGCTTCAATGATGAGTCAATTGGCGCTGGTGAGCTGCTCCTCGGCGCGGCGCTACCCACCATGGTCGCGGCTGTGATGTTCCTGCTGTAGCGGACAAGGTCATTCCACGGCTTTTTATCCAGACTTCAAAATCAACCCAACTGAAGGTGCTCCCTTGAAAATAGTTAGATATGTAATTGTCGCGTTCTTCGTCGTGACGTTGCTGGTGCTTATATACGGTACGGTCATTAAGCCATAAAGAACACAGAGGCCGCCTACCCGCGGCCTGCTGCCAAGTGACGCGAGAGGGCCACCGCAAGAGAACAGGCGTGGTTGCCGAACTGGGGACCCCGAAAGCCGGCTTACGAGCTAAAGACCGGTAGGCGTCGTGAATAAGTGAGTGAAACGGCAATCACATGTCCTGTACATGAGCACCTTTGGCGAAAACGAGGCAGGCCGGCGCAGGTCCGATTATCATATTCCGCAGTGAAATGCAGAAAGCGCGTTCAGGGATGAGACTTGCAACCGGAATTATCGTATTGGCTACCGCGCTGGGGCTGGGGACGCTGAAACTGTGGACCTCCGGCGCGACTAGCGGTTGGGTTTCTACAGGAGTCATGGTGGGCGCGGGACTCGGCGTTATTGTGGTCGCTTGGGTTTTGGGAGTATGGTTGCGCAATCGTCAGCGCAGGCGATTGATGGATATGCGCGACTCGGCGCTTTGGTGAAACGCCGAGCGGAAATCGGCCAAGTACCATCGTTTGCCCGTTCCACTGCACCTCAGACCTGAGTCGAGCGCCTTTCGATTGCCACCTGAGTGTTCACTTTTCAGTTAATCGCAATGGTTTGGATGTCCGATGCATTGGTCGGGATTTGTCTGTCGCCTCCTGCGGCTTTTCCAGGGGATCGTCCCATTCTGTAAGTCGCAGTTGTCGCAGCATTGGATCGGCGCTGAGAAGCGCAATCCTTATCTATCCTTTGCGCCCGTTGGGGTCGAGTTCGTTCTCATCGGTCCAAATCAGTTGATCGAAAATCCTTCCAAGACAGGCCAATTCAGCCAGCGACAAAAGACCCAGATAGCGTAGTCATCGATCCGCGTTGCGAGTCGCAATGCGCGCGCGAAACTCCGCCAGTTTGGCCTTGAGCAGACGAGCATTCGCGCTACCCATCCGGAGAAGTATCTTTTGTCCGGCCGGGCGGGACTCCAGTGAACGGTCCGCGAATTCGTACCTGACCCAGGGTCTCGTCACTGGAATCGGTCCCTGTACTTGGGTTAACGTCAACTTGACTGGCCCCGTCAGTTCAGGCGTTTCCAGAAGTTGGTCAATGACCTCAATCAAGCGATCGTTGAAGTATTTGCCCGGATAGCCGAGTTCCTCGTAGGCCTGCTGGAAGAGCGGATACAGCCGCACATACAGCGCAGCGGCCTTGACCGTATCGACCGACGTACTGAATCGGACAAATGGCGTGTAGCGATCGGCGTTGCCATCGGCCAGATAGGTGCCATCGCGATGTTCGACGACCAGGATGCGGGCGGGCGTGGGCAGCACCGGCCACAAACGGGACGCTGCGTGTCCCCTAGCCAGGCTATCGACGGTGACCACGAGGTGGCGCACGAAGTCGTCGATAGTCAGGAACGAAAGCACCGCCCTTCGACCGAGCAAGTCGATCAAGGCATCCTTTACCAAGTTGCCCGAATCGCCGACTGCCGGCAGTCCGGCTAGCTCGGGAAGTGATGGCTGAAGCGCTTCAATGGGATGACGGATCAGCGGCTTGGCGGGAGGCGTCGGTTCCGTGACTGAAGGCGCTGCTGCGACCGGCGCTGGTTCTGGAACTGGTGCTACACCTTGCCCATGCTGCCACCATAGGTATGCACCGCCGCCAAGGCAAACCAAAAGGAAGCCCGCAAAGAGCCATCTTGACAAATGCTTCATGAAGTCCTCGCATTGCTCCTGTTCCAACCTCGATCCAAAGTGGCGTAGATCCGTGCCTCAGCTCGAACCTCCCGTGAGCCTATGACATTTTCATGCAATTATATTTGTGCAAATATTATCTACCATAATATGTATTCAGGCCACACTTGATTTGACATTCCGAAACCGCTACTTGACGCAACCGGCGAAATTGTTCCAAATGAATGCCCGATATGTCTTTGAGATTCGCTCAGTTTTGCTGGGAGCGCTGCTACTGGGAGCGCTGCAATCGCATGCGCAACGACCACTTGACGGTACGCTGCTGGGAATCACCGAGTCCGAGTTACAGGCGATTTTTGCCGCCGCCCATCGGGTGCGTAAACCCGCATTGGGTCCACATGGTCTGCGCGGTCTGTGGGCGCTGCCGAGCACGCCAGTGTCAGGATTGCCGTTTGAGACTACGTTTTACTTGAGGGACAAACGCGTCAATCGCATCGAGCAGCGCTGGACTTCGACTGAGCGTCTGTGCGACGATCAGTCTTCTTTTGCGACTCTAGTCTCAGATATGGAATCGAAATACGGTGCCGGACTTGCTTCCAGTGACAACGCAGAAAACGAAACGACACAGCGATCGGTTGTCTGGGTGGCGGGAGAGTTCGATGTGCTGGCACATCTATCGCAATCCCCCAGTCAATGCACGATGCTCGTCATTTACGTAGCACACGTTGTTAAAGACGCTTCGGAACTGTAAAAGGAGCGCCACCCGTATCGCACACATCAGCACCGAGTGGGAAGAAACGGGTCGAGAAAGATCAACCTGTTTGAGGCTCTAAAAGAACAGAGTTTCTGTTGCTCCAAAGCGGGCATTGGCGAATGACTCTAAATGGAGACTTGCCATTGGATTCCGGACCTCGAATGACTCCTCACGCGTACCGGGTCTACGTTTTCCTCCATTGCAGACGCTCAATTTTGGCAGTCGGCTTCGGAGAGGGTTGGCTGGCTCCTGAAGACACGTTCCGGTCATACAACAGTCCGATCTGCCTGCTCTATACCAGTCATTCTTCGATTGCGTGCTATCGAGCGCGGTCCTTGGGCGGGCGTCGAACAGGTTCGCCTAGTTCAAGTGTTGCGGCGCCAGGAATGTTCCATGCGAAGTTGCCGACTGCAAGAAGGCTAGGACTTTGTCGTCTCCACCGAGTACGACCAGATTGGTCAGGCCGTCACTATTGATGTCACCGGCAGTTATTCGATCTGATGAAAGAGGATGTCAGATTTCATAGCCAGGCAGCTTGAACTTCAGGCAACCGGAACCAACGTCATCCCGCATTTGGGGCAGTTGCCGGGTTGCGGTTTGTCAATTTCCGGATGCATCGGGCAGGTGTAGTGGGTGGTGCTCGCCACCACGGGTTTCGGTGACGTTGGCATGACAGATGGTTGATGTGGGCGATTCATGATTGTTTCCTCTATCGGTTGATTGAACGACTCGGGCATCGCTGCGCCAATTTACGCTGCGCGGCAGCCCGACGTAGGTCGAGCGAAAGCCCGAATCGCACAATGATCGCGCTAGGCGCTACAGTCTGTTCGGTGGCTCACATTAATGTCGGTAAACCACCCAGCCATGCTGGAGTCATAACCACCCGCCGCTAAAACTCGCACGTTGCAAGCCGCTGGCGATATAAGAGCTATCTCGCATGAGCCGCCACAAGAGACCGGTGCGGTAATTCTCGATCATCAAAACGATCGGTCCCTGATTCAGGCCGTAATGCCACGGCGATACCCAGCCGTGGGGATTGCTGCGCTTGTGCGGGTAGGTCGGATTGAACGTTGCCTTGAAGCCGCAGGGATTGCCCGTTTTCAGTTCGACCTCATGCACCAGAAAGTCGATTGCCGGCAACACGATCTCCGGCGCGAACGGTAGCGACGCCACCACCGCCCACGGCGCGATGGTGCCATCGTCGGGTCCATATGGCACTCCTCGTCCCACGTAATCGAGGAAGTGGCGCTCGATGCCTTTCACTTTGACGGTCTCGGGACCGGGGCCGTCGCTCGCGGTGATTCCCCAGCAGTGTTTGCCATAACCCGCGAACTTGAGCGGATTGTCGATCGCGTATTGTTGCTGCACATAGGTTGCGCGGCGGGTGTTCTCGAAATAGTCGATGCCTTTTTCGCGCATGAACGCGTCCTGAATGCCACGAAAATCGATCCAGAGATGCGAAATCTGATGCGTGAACAACGGCCCGGCGTAAAGATAATCGTATCCGTAACTATTTTTCCATTCGTAAGTGGAAGCCCACGCTGCGTAGCTGCTCTGCGGCAGCGGATGGGTGGGCGAGCCGAGTCCCAGGATATACAGTACAAGCGCCTCGTCGTAGCCTTCCCAACGGTACGCGAGAAATCCGCTTTCAGGCTTCCAACCGTGCGTCACCGTTAGGCCACCGTTTTGCGCCCACGACCAATCAGCACGGCGATAAAGTTCGTCAGCGACGGCGCGTATTTCCTTTTCCTCAGTCGTATCCGCATTGAAATAGGCGCCAACAGTCAACGCACCGGCGAGCAGAATGGCGCTGTCCACAGTCGACAATTCGCATTGCCAGGCACGCCGTCCGGTCTGCATGTCGAGAAAATGATAATAAAAGCCTTGGTAACCGGTGGCGTCGGGCTCGGGACCTTGCGGGCTGTTCCAAAAGAATCGCAGTGTGGTCAGTACTATCCCGATTGCCGCTGCGCGCGTGATGAAGCCGCGCTCAACTGCGACCGGATACGCCGCCAGGGCGAGGCCGGTGGCAGCAATGCTGGCGGGCCAATTCGCCGCAGTCTTATCGAGCACCAGTCCATTTTGCGGATTGGTCCAGAGCAGAAAGTAGCGGAAGGTATCGCGTTGAAGCGATTCCAGCTCGGCGTCAATCGTGGGTTTGTCGGTGTTCATGATTTCACCGGGTCCGCGACTCTGGCGGCGCCCCCTTTTACAAGCGCGTCACTGACGATGGTCTGAGCTTCCTCCAAAATGCGATGCAGGTGGTCGGTGCCACGAAAGCTCTCTGCATAGATTTTGTAGATCTCTTCTGTGCCGGACGGACGGGCCGCGAACCAACCGCTCTTTGCCACCACTTTCAAGCCGCCGATGGCGGCGTCATTGCCAGGTGCCTGGGTCAGGATGCGTTGGATTTTTTCGCCAGCCAGGGCTGTAGATTGAACCTGCTGCGGCGAGAGTTTTGCCAGTATTTGTTTTTGATCCGGCGTGGCGGACGCCTCTGCCCGATCATAAAAATGTTCACCGAACTCACGCGCCAACTCGTGGTAAATCTCACCCGGATCACGACCCATGCGCGCGCTAATCTCTGCCGACAGCAAAGCCGGGACAATGCCGTCTTTGTCTGTCGTCCAGACGCTGCCGTCCAGACGCACAAAAGAGGCACCCGCGCTTTCTTCCCCTCCAAAGCCCAGCGAGCCGTCGAGCAATCCAGCCGCAAACCACTTGAAACCGACCGGCGTCTCGTAGAGCTTGCGGCCAAGTTTTGTCGTGACGCGATCAATCATCTGGCTGCTGACCACCGTCTTGCCAACCGCCGCATATTGGCTCCACTGGGGTCGATGCTGGAAGAGGTAGAAAATGGCGACCGAAAGATAGTGGTTGGGTGGCAGCAAGCCCGCGTTTCGCGTGACGATCCCATGGCGATCATGGTCGGTGTCACAGGCGAAGGCGATGTCGAAGTGATCCTTGAGACCGATCAGACTCTGCATGGCGTAAGGCGAGGACGGATCCATGCGAATCTGACCATCCCAATCGACCGTCATGAACCGGAAAGTCGGATCAACCACTTCGTTCACAAGCGTGAGATTGAGACGATAGCGCTCGGCAATCTGGCCCCAATAGTGAACGCCGGCGCCACCCATTGGATCGACACCCATGCGGATGTTCGCGCCGCGGATCGCCTCCATATCAAGCACGTTGCCAAGATCGCTCACGTAAGCGTTGAGGAAGTTGTGGCGGTGGGTGGTACGGGAACGCAGGGCCTTCTCGTAAGCGATTTTTTGCACGCCCTGTAGGCCACCTTCCAGAAGCGCATTGGACCTGGCTTGGATCCATCCGGTGATCTGGCTATCGGCCGGACCGCCGTTACGTGGGTTGTACTTGAAGCCGCCGTTGTCGGGCGGGTTGTGCGAGGGCGTGATGACTATGCCATCGGCGAAGCCCACAGTGCGGCTGCGGTTGTAGGTGAGTATGGCGTGAGAAACTGCCGGTGTTGGTGTGTATTCGTCGTGCTCGGAGAGCATGACCTCCACACCGTTGGCTGCCAGCACTTCGAGCGCGCTGGCACAGGCAGGCACAGACAGCGCGTGCGTGTCGATCCCGAGAAAGAGCGGGCCATCTATACCCTGCAGCTTGCGGTAGTCGCAAATGGCTTGACTAATGGCAAGGACATGCCATTCGTTGAATGACACATCGAAAGCTGAGCCGCGATGTCCCGAAGTGCCAAATGCGACTCTTTGCCCGGGCGCCGAAGGGTCCGGCCTATTGCAGTAGTAGGCCGTGATGAGTTTGGGCACATTGACCAGCATCGCCTGCTGGGCAAGCTTTCCCGCCAGTGGATTTATATTCATTGGTAGCTTGGTGGGTTCGGACTCAATGGAGGTGCGCCGGGTGTAGTCCGCTCACTCGGATGGTCTCTTGTCGGGCTCCTGGTTTTTGGGTGCACCCGAAGCCTTGACTGTTTCTTCGGGTGCGGGTTTGTCAGGCACCACCGCAGTTTCCGCAGTCTTGCCAGGCTGAGTGTTGCCAGCCAGTTTGGTCCGCTTCAAGCGCAGCGCATTGCCAATCACCGAAACCGAACTCAGGCTCATGGTCAGGGCCGCGATCATGGGCGAGAGCAGCCAGCCGGTCAGCGGATACAGCACGCCGGCCGCAATCGGAATCGCCAACCCGTTATAGAGCAGGGCGAACAGCAGGTTTTGCTTCATATTGGCCACCGTCGCTTCGGAGAGCAAGCGCGCGGTGGCGAGCGCGCGCAAATCACCCTTGATCAACGTAAGTTGTGCACTGTTCATGGCCACATCGGTGCCGGTGCCCATGGCCACGCCGACATCCGCTTTGGCCAACGCTGGTGCATCGTTGATGCCGTCTCCGGCCATCGCCACGATGCGTCCTTCTTTTTGCAGCTTTTCCACCAGCAGAAGTTTGTCAGCGGGCTTCACTTCGCCATGCACCTCTGCGATGCCCAGTCGCGCCCCCACGGCCTTGGCGGTGGTTAGGCCGTCGCCAGTGGCCATCACGATGCGCAGGCCGGCCGCTTTTAAAGTCGCCAAGGCTTCGGGTGTACTCTGCTTGATCGGATCGGACACCGCCAGCAGGCCGGCCAGCTTGCCATCGACCGCCAGATGCATGACGCTGGCACCTTCAGCACGCAAGCCTTCAGCCTGCGACATGAGAGGCGCAACCGAGACATTGATCTGCTGCATCATGGTGCTATTGCCAAGGGCAAGCTGCTGCCCCGCGACCTGAGCGCGCACGCCGATGCCCGAAGCGGATTCAAAGTTTTCCGGCTTGTCCAGCGTCATTCCACGCTCGCGCGCTGCGCGAACGATCGTCTCGGCCAATGGGTGCTCGCTGCCCTGGTCCAGGCTCGCGGCCAGGCGCAGTACCTCGTCGGCCTCAAACCCTGCCGCAGGGACCGCCCGATCGAACGCCGGGTGCCCCTCGGTCAGGGTGCCGGTCTTGTCGATGATGAGGGTGTCAATCTTGCGCAGGTTCTCGATCGCCGCCGCGTCGCGGAACAGCACACCGCGCGTGGCCCCCAGCCCGGTGGCCACCATGATGGACATCGGCGTCGCCAGTCCCAAGGCGCAAGGGCAGGCGATAATCAGCACCGCCACCGCGTTGACGAGGCCGAAAACCCAACTCGGCTCCGGCCCGAACAGCCCCCAAACAGAGAAAGTCAATACGGCAATGACCATGACGGCGGCGACAAAGTAACCAGCCACCACATCAGCCATGCGTTGCATCGGCGCCCTGGAGCGTTGCGCCTGGGCCACCATTTGCACGATCTGCGCCAGCATGGTGGCGGACCCCACTTTTTCGGCCCGTATGACCAGGGCGCCACTGGTATTGAGCGTCGCACCGATCACCTTGTCGCCCAGTCGCTTGCTCACCGGCACGGGTTCCCCAGTCAGCATGGATTCATCGACCGCGCTGCTGCCCTCGGTCACGGTACCGTCCACGGGCACTTTTTCGCCCGGACGCACGCGCAGGGCATCTCCGACGTGGACGTTGCTCAGGGGCACGTCTTCCTCAGTGCCATCGGGAAGAATGCGACGCGCCGTCTTGGGGGCCAGTCCGAGCAGCGACTTGATCGCCGCCGAGGTCTGGGACCTGGCCTTGAGTTCCAGCAGTTGGCCCATCAGGGTGAGCGAAATGATCACCGCCGCCGCTTCAAAATACACCGCAACCCGTCCCATGGACACGAACGAGGCCGGGAAAATCTGGGGTGCCACGGTGGCCGCAACGCTATAGATGTAAGCAGCACCGGTGCCCAGACCGATCAGCGTCCACATGTTCAGGCTGCGTTTCACCACCGACTGCCAGCCACGCACAAAGAAGGGCCAACCAGCCCACAACACAATCGGTGTTGCAAGAACCAGTTCAACCCAGCTCTGCACCCCCCCATCCATCCAATGCTGAAAATGGCCAAACATGGCCAGGACGAAGACGATGACTGTCAACGGCAGGGTCCACCAGAAGCGACGTGAGAAGTCGCGTAACTCCGGATTTTCATCGTCATCGAGCTTGGGCAGTTCGGGCTCCAGCGTCATGCCGCACTTGGGGCAGTTGCCGGGATGGTCCTGGCGAATCTCGGGGTGCATCGGGCAGGTGTAGATTGTGCCGGCGGCGGTCGGTTCTACTGCTGGGGCGGCAGGCGCGTCCGGGGCAGTTTCCGTCACAGGGGCGTTAGATGTAGACGGCGGGACGCCCTGTGTTGTATGGCCTTCACCGGCAGCAGCGGCTGGTGCGACGGATTCGTAACTGTGCTGGCGCACGGCCGACTTGATATCGCCGACTTCCAGCTGGGTTTCGTCATAACGAACGGTGGCGTTGCCCGCCGCGTAATTCACGGTAACGCTTTTGACACCGCGCACCTCGCCAATGCGTTTTTCGACTTCCAGCACGCTCAATACCGACAACATGTCGCGCACCGCAATAACGCTCGTCTTCATCGTATCTCCTTAGTGGCCAAGTCAATTGCCAAATGCCCTTGTTTGGGGGCAGCACCCGCCTCCTTGTAGCAATTGGGCAAGACGAGTGCCACCCTAAATCTTGTCCGAAGCCGCCTGGCCCTCTTGTTTGTTGCCTGCAAGATCGGCGGGCCCAGGCGTGGCTTCGGGTGTTGCGGCCAACGGGGCTGGGGCAGGTGTCGGTGCCGTCAACGGCACCGCTTTGTCTTGTCGTACGGCGGTTGCGGAATCGGCTCTCACCGAGGCGCTCGGCACGACGGGCTCATACCCACGCTGGCGCACGGCCGACTTGATGTCGCCGACCTCAAGTCGCGTTTCGTCGTAGCGCACAGTGGCGCTCCTCGCAGCAAAATTCACAGTAACGCTCTCGACACCTGGAACCGCGCCAATGCGTTCTTCCACTTCATCCACGCTCAATACCGAGAGCATGTCGTGAACTTCAATAACGCTTGTTTTCATTCTGTTTCCTTATCAGTGTTCCTATTCAAAATGCGCTGTTGCCACCATGATCCTGGCCAGTCTGCGGGTGCACCGGGAAGGTATGGATCGTGCGGTCGGCCACGGCGTGCCGGCGAGTGTCCAAAACGGCAGGGTTGCGGCCTTCGCCTATTTATCGCCTCGTTTGACGACCCATGCCACGAGGGCGACCACGACGATCAGCAGCAAGATCATCGACCCCCCGCCGTAGCCACCCATCCAGCCGGTTCCCCAGGTACCGCCGTTCATCATGTTGCCGCCTTGCGCCAACGAGACGCCGGTGGCCAATAGAGACACCGCACCAACACCCGTAGCCCGCAAGTTCTTCATAAATCTTCCCCAATAAAACCTAATAATCAATATATGTCGAAATTCGACCAACGTCCGTGCGGCAGCACACGCAAAATTGCATTAAGAAATGCGAAGGGATCTGCTCCCGTTCTTGTCCCCCACGCAGTGTGCAAAGTTGTTCCCCTCAACGCCAGATTACATTCCTGTTATCCGCCACGCACCGAGGTGCAGGCAGCGCGTGCGGGGCGGTGATGCGTACCGAGGAATTCTGGAGTCCAATGCCGAAGAATTCGAGCGCATGGCCCGCATGATTTCAGACATGCTGCTGCTCGCCAAGGCCGAAAACGGTCTGGTGGTCCCGAGCCGACAAGTCGTCCATCTGGCAGCAGAGGTTCAGACACTGTTTGACTACTACGATGCAGTAGCTGAAGAAAAGCATCTGCAGTTCAGGCTTGAAAGCGATGGCGAGGTCAGCGCAGACCGGCTGATGTTGCGCCTGGCACTAGGCAACCTGCTCTCTAACGCTGTGCGTCATTCGGCGGTGAATACGACCATCCAGGTCAACATCTGGTCTAGCGCGGACGCCATCTCGATTGCGATGAAAAACACCGGCGACACCATTCCTGCGGAATATTTGGATCGTGTCTTCGACCGCTTCTTCCGGGTTGATCCGTCACGACAACGTAGCATCGAAGGCACGGGGCTGGGCTTGGCCATCACCAAGTCGATTGTGCTGGCCCATGGCGGCAAAACCGCCGCCTCCGCCGACGGTGTGACCACTTTTACCATCTCCCTGCCACGCGTCGCCTGACACACATTACTGACCACTTTGTAATTTTCCCGTCATGTCCCTGTCTGGGGCCGCTTTCTATAGTTCACTCATATCGCAACGAAGCGATAGAAGCTGGACAAGACGGTACACGATGACGACCGACCTGCCCGGAATTGTTTAACAAGCTTTGAAAGGAATCATCATGAAAACCAAATTTGCCGCCATTTCCCTGGTCCTCGCCTCTGGCCTGATCGCTGGCACCCCAGCTCTGGCCGGTGTCACGCGCGAACAAGTGAGAGCCGAACTGGTCGAAGCCATTCGTACCGGCGACATGCCTGCCAATGGAGAGCAAAGCCGCAAGCTTAATGAGTTGTACCCGAGTCTCTATCCAGCAAAACAAGTACGGGCGAGCCTCACGCGTGAACAAGTAAAAGCCGAGCTGACCGAAGCGGTCCGTACTGGTGACATGCTGGCTAATGGAGAGCAGAGCCTTAAGCTCAATGAGCTGTACCCGAGTATGTATCCCGCCAAACAGGTGCAGGCGAGCCTCAGTCGCGAACAGGTGAAGGCCGAGCTGGCCGAATCCATTCGCAGCGGCAATTACATGATTTCGGACAATGGTCAAAAATGCAACGAGGCGCACCCCAGCATGCATCCCGCTGGGTGAGTCTGGGCTGGCGTGACGCTGCCAACGTGGGCTTTACGCCAGCCACGGCCCGTGCTGATTCACATTGGATTGTTGCGGTCTTCCTGACGACCCGCCCTCATAGCGGGTTCAGCCACGGCCAAAGCGTTGGATTACAGCCTGCGTCGCTGGTCTGCGCTGACGCGTTTCCTCTCCGACGGTCAACTGACGGTGGACAACAACCACATCGAAAACCAGATCCGTCCGACTGCCATCGGGAGGAACTATCAGAGGTCAGTTTTAATGTACGGCAGTCACCGCAGAAGGGTCTCCCTCCTGTGTCAAACAGCTTTGTACCTTACACCAGTAGTGTCCCAACGTTCTTCAGAGGAGAGCGAGCTGATTGGGCTCGAAATCCGGCTCTGAATTCGTTGAGGGTGGCATAAGTAGTTGATTAATCGGGATAGTTTCAAACATGGACAGGCTCAAGATTTGTAATATTTCATACAGGCTGTGATGATCAAGACGCAGACGTTTCTTCGTGATGGCGATCAACAGGTAAGTCGATATGGCAATCCATATCTGCGTCTTGACCGCGTTCTCGCTGGTGCCAAAGAACACCTTGATGCGCAGGTGCTGCTTGATCCACTTGAAGAACAATTCGACCTGCCAGCGCTGGCGGTAAAGATCGGCGATCAGCTCGGGCTTCAAGGCAAAGTTGTTGGTCAAAAACACCAGCCGTTTTCCGGTGTCGTCCTTGACCACCACCCGGCGCAGCGTCGTGGGGTAATCCTTGCCTGCATAGTAGGTCGTGAGCACGCCCGTTTGGTCGCACAGCACAGTGGTATTGATCCGATCGACCGGATGCGAGTAGCGCCGTTTGAATTTGGTGTTGCTTTTGGCGCGCGTCACAAAGAAGGCTTGTGCCTCGTGAATCACAAACAGTCGTGCGAAATCGAGATAGCCCCGGTCCATCAGGCAAAACGCCCCCGGCTCCAGCACCAGATCGTCCATTACGTTGACCTCGTGCGTCTTGCCGTCGGTGATGTGAATGAAACTGGGAATATTGCCGCGCAGGTCCAGAAGTGTGTGCAACTTGATGGCCGCCTTGGTCGAGCGAAACGGTGCCCAGGCAAAAACAGACTGACACAGGTCGATGGTGCTGGCGTCGAACGCGTAAACCGCAGCGTCGAGTTCCAGCCCAAACGGCTCCGTGGCATACAGGGGACGCGCCAAGCCAATCAGATGCTGGGCGAAGTCGGCATAGATCTGCCATCGCCGTGTGGCGTTCGCGTTGGCCAACGTATTGCGCGAAATCGTCTGGCAGCGAAACCCCATGTGGTACAGCCGACGCACCTGAGCGCGAAGGTTGACTTCGATGTCGCGCAGAGATTCGCGGTAGGTCAACTGCGCGAATGCCATGGCGAAGAACTGATCCAGACACGAGAAGTCTTTGACCTTGTGTTCGCCACGGTGGTCGGCCACACAGCGACGAAACGTGCTCAGCGGCACATAGAGCATGAGTTGCGCAAATACGAGCTTGCCTTGGTGCATAGGGGTTTTGGTCGGAAATCCGCGAAAAACCCCAAGTCTGACTTTCGACGTTCAAATCGAGACCAGACTGAAACACCAAATTCAACAAGCAAATCATTAACTTACGACGCCCTGATATTCAAACGTTGGAACATCCAGGATGGCGTAGAGTGCTGCGAGATTGGTCGGGTCTGGATTCAACCAAGCGTCGATGTTTTCAGGCCTGATCGGAATGATGCAGCGGTCGTGACCAGCGGCTGCATCTTCTTCTGGTGGCTCATCCGTGATGGCAGCAAAGGAGTAAAGGTCATCCCATGCGTCGCCTGTCCAGTGCGACCACAGGCAGGCGACCAACATGTCCTGTACTGGTCGTGGCTTGAACTCCAGGATCACTTTCTCTGTTTGCGCGCCACTTGCGTTCTTCACTTTCCCCGCCCCACGGGGTGACGTCTTGGCTGCACTGCGACTCGCACGCTTCGCGGATCGCCTTCGTTCGTTCTGCAATCCCCTTCGGACACTGCCGTGTTTCGGCCGCACCAAGGGTCGGGGACTAGCCCCAATTTTGACCAAAACACTGCACTGATTAAAGTATTGTGACAAATATTGCCTCAGGCATTTGCTTTGAAGCCAGCATGGGATGCTTCAAATTCAGCAGCATCTGACAGAAACGGCACTCCCACAATCAGGCGATCGTTCGGATTCGAGGGAAAATCTACTTCATGACAAACATTGGTCTGACCCAGCCAAACCGAACTTCACATCGAATTCCATGGCTTATGGGTCTGGGCTACATATTGGTTTTTTTGCTGCTCGACTGGGCGAGCTACATACGGCCTTTTCAAGGTCTCAATATCACGCCTTGGAATCCGCAGCCGGCGCTTGCCGTCGCATTGCTGCTGTTGAACAGGCGCTGGCTGTGGATTGTCTGGGTAAGCCTGATAACGGCTGAGCTGGTCGTGCGCGGAAATCCAGCCGACTGGCTCGTGGTATTGACATCAACGGCCGCGCTCAGTCTGGTTTACGCTGCCATTGCCCATAGCTTGACAACCCGAATGGATCGCGCGCTGGCCTTGGCCACACAAAGAGATCTTTTGTGGTTCACTGGCATCGTCGTGACTGGAGCACTGCTGAGCGGTGTGGTCTACATCACAGCATTCTCAGTGGCAGGTCTAGGGCCGAGTGGTCCAACCTACGAGCCGATCGTGCGGTATTGGATTGGCGACGCCGTGGGTCTAATCGTGCTGCTGCCAATGCTTCTCGTTGTAATGGATCCCCTACGTCGGGCCACACTGGTCGAAACGCTTAAAAGCCGTCAGTGGTGGGCCGTCGCTGTTCTAACGTGCTTGCTCCTTTGGGTCGTGTTTGGTCCAGGTGGGCAAGACCATTTCAAATACTTCTACTTACTGTTTGTGCCTGTTGTCTGGGCATCAGCCAAGCTGGGGGTACCTGGGGCTGTGCTTGCCTCGGGCCTGACCCAGTTGGGACTGATCTTCGCCGTGCAATCGGTACCCAACGAGGACCTGACGGTGTTCGAGCTTCAGGTGCTGATGGCCGCAGTTACCATGACAGGTTTACTTCTTGGCGTTGCCGTTGATGAAAGAACTCGCGCAGCCGCTGAACTTCGAGGCAGCTTGCGCATGGCTGCGGCCGGCCAGATGGCGGCGGCGCTGGCCCATGAATTAAGTCAACCCCTTACAGCACTGAGCAACTACGCCCAAGCCTGCCAAATGCTCGTAACCGACGCACCCGGCCTACAACCGGATCATCGTGACCAATTGGTCGAAGTTATGCAGCGGATGGTTGACGATGCCAACCGTGCTGGTAATGTAATCAAGCGTTTGCGCGACTTTTTCAGGACCGGATCCACACATCTGCACTTGGCCTCACCAACGGCAATCGTCGAAGAAGCAGTGCAAGTTCACCTTCGCCGGGCCGACGCCCTGAAACTGCGTATGGAAAGCCAAATTCAGGACAACTTGCCGATGGTATGGATGGATCCTATCCAGATCGCTGTGGTACTGCGCAATTTAGTCACGAATGCCATAGACTCTGCCGCGGCGACAAGAAACGGCGACCTCGTGGTGATTCGGGCGTGCGTCACCGATGGCGAGTTGCTGATCGAAGTTCGAGACAATGGCCCCGGCGTCGGCACGGCTCGCCTGCAAACCCTGTTTGAGGCCGGACCTTCAGACAAGCCGGGCGGCATGGGAGTTGGTTTGAGCATCTGCCGCGCGATTGTTGAAGCCCATGGGGGCAGACTCTGGGCGGAACCGGGCTCAGAAGGCTGCTTCCGCTTTACGCTGCCAGTGGAGAGCGAAAACCATAGCGAAGTTAAAAATGCATAAGGAAACTGTGTTCATAGTCGATGATGATGCATCGATTCGAGATTCGTTATCACTCTTGTTGAGTCTGCGCGGATTTGCAACTGCGCTGTTTGCCAATGCCGAGGACTTTTTGGCGGCGCTTCAGCCCGATTGGCGAGGCTGTGTGGTGGTTGACATCCGAATGCCCGGCATGTCGGGGCTAGAGCTTCAAAGGTGTCTGCGAGAGCGCGGTCCGAGTTTGCCAGTCATTGTCATAACAGCGCACGGAGACGTCGCCGCGGCCCGACAGGCGTTTCTGGCAGATGCCGTGGACTTTATTGAAAAACCTTTTGACGGCAAGCAACTTCTGGGTGCGATCGAGAACGCCCTGTCGGGCTTTCGCGCCCTTGACACTGCACAGGCTAGAGCTGCTTTCACCAAACCAACGCTTGGGCAACTCTCGATACGCGAGCGTGAAGTGATGACATTGATGGTTAAGGGTCTTCACAACCGTCGCATCGCTGAGACGCTTGGTATCAGTCCCAGAACTGTTGAGGTCCACAAGGCACGGGTGATGGAAAAACTCGGCGCGCAAAACATTGTCGATCTGGTGCGATTGGTTGATAAGGGCTTGACCTGACGCCATTGATCGATGAGCGACTCTGTTGCGTATTGACCTTGCTTACATCCCTTACGGGGTAGCCCTTACGTTGGTTCACGAATATCGCTAAACGGCATAAATTGATAACCTCCGGTCCGCTCATAAGGAGGTTTAGGTGTTCGGTAAACAGGTATTTTTTAAAGAGGATGGCTGGCTCTCAAATGTCCAGGCTCGTCAATGAACCGGCTGTGGCTGGTGTTATTGCCTGAACTCCGGAAGTTTCCTCAGGTTAAGCAGGACAAGGCGCTTCAAAATGCGCGCGATTGCGAACTCGAATCGTCAGAACTTGTCGGCATTGCGGTCTGGCTGGTGCTCGTGACTTCGCTCACGAAATACCTTTTAACTAAAGCCTCATTGTCTAGCGACCCCTCAGCAACGCTAGCAGTGAACATCGTAGTTGATGTCCCACTACTGGCTGTGGTGTTCGTCCCAATCCATATTCGCCGCTTGCGCCGCGGTCTTCGTAAGCAACTCGACCAGCAGGGACGGCTATGAATGCGATCCAATGGGTCGGCGCGGGCCTCTTCACCGTGGCTCTGGTGCATACGTTTTCCACAAAATTCTTCGAGCGCATGGCACATCGCGGACCGGACCATGCCGGAATGTGGCACTTGCTCGCAGAGGTGGAGGTAGTCTTCGGCTTCTGGGCCATGGTGTTAATAGTAGCCATGGCTGTTTTACTAGGTAGACAAGCGGCAACCGACTACTTGGATTCACGGAACTTCACTGAGCCCATGTTCGTGTTCGCGATCATGGTAGTAGCAGGTAGCCGGGCGGTGCTGGACATGGCACGCACCAGTGTGAACATCATCGCCAGATTTATCCCACTTAGCGGAGGGATGGCGTTCTACTTCGTCGCGCTGGCTTTCGTGCCACTGCTCGGCTCGCTGATAACCGAACCGGCAGCGATGACCTTGGCCGCCTTGATGCTGCGAGACAGGATTTATGGTTCCAGCATATCGACCAAGCTCAAGTACGCCACCTTGGGGGTGCTTTTCGTCAATGTGTCTATCGGGGGCACGCTTACGTCGTTTGCAGCACCGCCGGTACTGATGGTGGCATCTAAGTGGAACTGGGACAGCTGGTACATGCTGGGTCATTTTGGCTGGAAGGCTGCGCTGGCGGTAGCGGTCAACGCGCTGGTAACAACACTCATTTTTAAGAAGGAACTATCGCGCCTGCCCCGAACGTCACAGAGCAGAAGTGCGAAGTTACCCGTCTGGGTAGCCTTGCTGCACATCATGTTCCTTGTCGGCGTGGTTGTATTCGCCCACCACCCTGCGGTTTTCATGGGACTCTTCTTGTTCTTTATGGGTTTTGCGACCGCCTACCCTCAATTCCAGGACCGACTCATCTTGCGCGAAGGCTTGCTGGTGGCGTTTTTCCTCGCCGGATTGGTGGTCCTTGGTGGCCAGCAGCAGTGGTGGCTTGAGCCACTTCTGAGGAGCATGGACTCGACCACCGTCTACTTTGGTGCAACCGCACTAACTGCGGTGACCGATAACGCCGCACTGACCTATCTCGGCTCGCTGGTCAGTGGTCTGAGCGACGAGTTTAAACATGCGCTCGTGGCCGGCGCAGTGACTGGCGGCGGCCTGACGGTTATTGCCAATGCACCAAATCCGGCGGGCTTCGCTATTCTGCGAGGTCATTTCGAAGACGAGGCGATCCATCCCATAGGACTGTTGGTGGCCGCGCTGCCGCCAACCCTTATGGCCGTACTGGCGTTTCGGCTACTTTGAAGAAAAACAACATGTTTCGGCCTTAGTGGGGAGCAATTGCCGACATGGTGGTCAACCCTGTCGGCCTAATTCACATTTGTTCTTGCGTTGGCATTCGCGATTGCAGCCCTCGCGCTGCTGGCTGATCCTTTGGGGCAGGAAGGCGGAAGTCGCTCGTGGATCCGACCTGAGGAAATCGACGATTGGAGTCGTGAATTTCATTTGGATGTCTATTACACCTTCGTCAAGATGGGCTGCTGATTGCGGCACCGCCCCAATCGCGGGTGGTTGTGCCCCCGTTTCGTGTGCTTTGAATACTACTGTCCATGTAGGAATTGAATCGCCGCATTCAACAAGTACAAGGCCAATAGCGACAGGCTGGCCCAACTGGCAATATGCCAGACCCGCGACACTGGACGATAAGCCAGGGACACAATCACAACGCCGCTCATCAAACAAGCGGTAATAGCCGACACAGCATGCACTTGCGACACATGCGCATAGATGGCGCCAGGCAGGTACGCAAAGTCATCGATTGCCAGAATCAGCACGTCGAACAGATTGCTGCCCAACAGATTGCCAATCGCCATATCGATCGCGCCTATGCGGATGGCACCCCAAGTGGTGGCCAGTTCTGGCACGGAGGTGGCAAATGCCACAAAGAGCGTTCCAACGAAGGAATTCGACCAGCCCATGAGGCGGGCCAACTCCACGCCGATGATCGGTAACCAGATGCCCGCGCCCACAATCGTGGCCGAGGCCACGCCATAGCCCATCAACGCGGCCTTGAGGGTCATGTCCGGTTGTTTGGCCACGAAGAGGCTGGAGCGGCGCTGCTCTGTCAGGTAGAGCGCTCGTATCGCCACCAAATACATCACAAAGATCATCACGCTGGCCAAACTGACATGCCCGATGGAGGGCATCATGCCCTGCGTGGTCAGCAGCACCGCAAGGCACACACCCGCCAGCAGAATGACACCAAAGCCCGCCGACACGATATGTTCACTATCCGCCAGGGCGTAGATAGCGCCCTTGCGATAAGTCACATCAATCATCGCAAGAATCGCCAGGTTGAAAACACAACTTCCGAGGACGTCACCTACGGCAATGTCGGGCGCTGCTGCGACTGTCACCGCGCTTAAGCCCGTGACCAGTTCCGGCAAGGATGTGACGGTCGCCAACAAAATCAGGCCCACCCAGTTGCGCGAAAGACTGGTGTGCGTGGCAATGGCATCCCCATAACGGCTCAGGCGCACACCGGCGACACCAATCACACCCACGCACAAGCTAAATTGCAGCCAGATCAGAACGACGGAGTCCATAACGTCTGAAGATAGGGGGTGTTGATGATGGCCGCAACGACAATTGACAACTTAAAGTTCAATGATGATGCCCGTGATGAAGTCGGACACGCACACTTTTTGGATAGATAAAGCGTTTTCTTACTTTCCAACAGCTAGGGCGGCCACCGCACGCGGCGAACGATGCCTCTGACAGGTGACCAAGACTGCCAATGAATTTAGATTCCGGAAAGCAGCCGCTGGTCAATACCAGCTGCGTTGCTGTCAACGATTTTCCTTCTGCCACCATCAGCAATGCGGATTGGTCGCCGATTGAGTGACAGCTGTCTGGAACGCTGAGCCAAATATTTTCCTGTTTCCCGTAAGGTGCCACCCGTGAGCACCCGGTACTGGTTGGTGGCGCGTGTACGAATTTGCGATTGGGTTCCCACGGAACCGCCCTGCCAAATACAACATCAAGTGGTGCTTTCAATGTAAGGTCTCGGGCAGGTATTTTGGTCGTCTGAATTTCCGCATTCGGCACTTTTCGACCAGTCCGAACTTGGGATCAACCTGCAAAACTATAAAAAACTACAAATTTGTTATTTGAATTCAATAACTTAGATACGATTTTCGATCTCAACCGAGTTCAAAACCTTCTGAACATCGACACGCAAGAGACCTTTTTCAGACTTTGACACCGTGGCCAAGACCGAGCGTAATCAAGTTTTTCAAACTTTGACACGGTGTTTCAAACATTGACACCGAAAACCTGCGCTCTGCAATTAGTTTTGCCCGTTGCTTCTTGAAAGTCTGGCAAATGCCCTTATCATTAGCACTCGTAAGAGTTGAGTGCTAACAGGCTTTGACCCTCTCAGAATTCTCTCTTCAAGTTAATGAGCGCCAACTTGTCGGTTGGCACTCTTGATTTTTAAACTCTGTTTCAATACCAAGGAGCTCCCATGAAACTTCGTCCCCTGCACGACCGCGTGATTGTCAAACGCGTTGAAAACGAGACCAAAACCGCCTCTGGCATCGTCATTCCGGACAGCGCTGCTGAAAAGCCTGATCAAGGTGAAGTGCTGGCCGTGGGCCCTGGCAAAAAGAATGACAAGGGCGAAATCAGCCCCATGGCAGTCAAGGTCGGCGACCGCGTGTTGTTCGGCAAGTACAGCGGCCAAACCGTCAAGGTGGCTGGCGACGAACTCCTCGTGATGAAAGAGGATGATTTGTTTGCTGTGGTCGAGAAGTAATCCATACTAAATCAATAGCTGGTCACGCAGTATCCATGCGGGCTGGCGGCTAATTCAACTTAAATTTTCAGGAGCCTAACATGGCAGCAAAAGACGTAATTTTCGGCGGCGAAGCCCGCGCACGCATGGTCGAGGGTGTCAACATCCTGGCCAACGCCGTCAAGGTAACCCTCGGCCCCAAGGGCCGCAATGTGGTGCTGGACCGTAGCTTCGGCGCCCCCACCGTGACCAAGGACGGTGTGTCCGTGGCCAAGGAAATCGAACTCAAGGACAAGCTGCAAAACATGGGTGCGCAGATGGTCAAGGAAGTTGCTTCCAAAACCTCTGACATCGCTGGCGACGGCACCACCACCGCGACCGTGCTGGCCCAAGCCATCGTGCACGAAGGCATGAAGTACGTGACCGCCGGCATGAACCCGATGGACCTGAAGCGCGGTATCGACAAGGCAGTACACGCCCTGATCGTTGAGCTCAAAAAAGCGTCCAAAGCCACCACCACCTCCAAAGAAATCGCGCAAGTCGGCTCCATCTCGGCCAACTCGGACGAAGCCATTGGCAAGATCATTGCTGATGCGATGGACAAAGTGGGCAAAGAAGGCGTGATCACGGTTGAAGACGGCAAGTCGCTTGACTCCGAACTCGACGTGGTTGAAGGCATGCAGTTTGACCGTGGCTACCTGTCACCTTACTTCATCAACAACCCTGAAAAGCAAGCCGCTTTGCTGGACAACCCGTTTGTGCTGCTGTACGACAAGAAGATCAGCAACATCCGTGACCTGCTGCCAACCTTGGAACAAGTCGCCAAGTCCGGCCGTCCTTTGTTGATCATCTCTGAAGATGTCGAAGGCGAAGCGCTGGCCACTCTGGTGGTCAACACCATCCGTGGCATTCTGAAGGTGGTCGCGGTCAAGGCGCCAGGTTTTGGCGATCGTCGCAAGGCCATGCTGGAAGACATCGCCATCCTGACCGGCGGCAAGGTCATTGCTGAAGAAGTCGGCATGTCGCTCGAAAAAGTGACCCTGGCTGACCTCGGCTCGGCCAAGCGCATCGAAGTGGGCAAAGAAAACACCATCATCATCGACGGTGCTGGCGCTGCTGCTGATATCGAAGCCCGCGTCAAACAAGTGCGCGTGCAAATCGAAGAAGCCACGTCCGACTACGACCGTGAAAAACTGCAAGAGCGCGTGGCCAAGCTGGCTGGCGGTGTTGCCGTGATCAAGGTCGGCGCTGCCACCGAAGTCGAAATGAAAGAGAAGAAAGCCCGCGTTGAAGACGCCCTGCACGCAACCCGCGCTGCGGTGGAAGAAGGCATCGTGGCTGGCGGCGGCGTCGCTCTGTTGCGCGCCAAGCAAGCGGTCGGCACCCTCAAGGGCGCCAATGCCGATCAGGACGCCGGTATCAAGCTGGTGATGAAAGCCATCGAAGCGCCTTTGCGCGAGATCGTTTACAACGCCGGTGGCGAAGCCTCGGTGGTGGTGAATGCGGTGATGGCCGGCAAGGGCAACTACGGCTTTAACGCTGCCAACGACACCTATGGCGACATGATCGAAATGGGTATTCTGGACCCGACCAAAGTGACCCGCACGGCACTGCAAAACGCAGCGTCTGTGGCTTCGTTGATGCTGACCACCGAATGCATGGTGTCTGAATCACCGAAGGACGACTCGGCTGCTGGCATGGGCGGCATGGGCGGCGGCGACATGGGTGGCATGGGCGGCATGGGCGGCATGGGCATGTAAATGCGCCTTGCCTGACGATCCAGGGCGTCGTTGCACCAACTTGCCCTGAATCGTCATGCTGCGTCGAGCGGCGTCAATGCCCTCGACACAAAACAAAAAAACCCGCAAAGCGTGAGCCTTGCGGGTTTTTTACTATTAAATATATAGCGTACTATGCTTATTTTACGGGGGCTAGAGCCCTATTTCTTCAAAATAACCGATAGTCTTGGAATCTCAGTTGAACGGTGCGTTGATCTGAAACATCAAGCCCGCAGTACCCAAGAAGTTCAATTGACCTGACCAGCCGGGCTTGAATTCATAAGCCAGGGCAGGAATGACCGCGGGTGAAAAACCGCTGTGGTTGTACGGCACTTTGTCCTTATACGGATCTTTGTAGCCGTAGAGCAAACCAGCCGTCCACTTGAATGACAAGTGCTCGATGCCCCAAAGCGTCTTATGCACCCCGCCCCACGGATAGGCATACACAGTCGGTTGCCCAAACGAATTGGTAAACAGTGTGATGCCGTCCAGCTTGGCATCGGGATGCTCGCGCTCCACACCCACCATCACCACCGCTTTGTGCGCACTGTCGTAGGTGTAATGAAGGGTATAGGGACTGAACTGCCAACTCAGCACATTGTCCCGGGCCAGGTCCGCAAGGAAAGCTGGCATGGCCTGCGCGTGGCCCGCCGACTGGGCCACAATCAGGCCGAAAACAATGGGAATCAATTTATTCATGGGAACAAGTGGGAACGGGCTGATGCAAAGGAGTCGCAGTGTAACGGCTAGACCCTTGCTTTTCGGCCAGGCCGGTGGGCGCTTGCTGCAGATTTTATTGCTCCTGTCCTTGCTCGCCAGCAGCGGTTGCGCCTGGCTCGATGCCCGCCAACGCGAGCTCATCTACCGCCCCACACCCGGCAGCCCGGCTGAGTTGACGGACTTGCGCGCCGGTGAGGAGCATTATTTTGTCAACCTGCCAGCCAATGCCCGCCCGCCCGACGACTCAGACCACCAGCCCCTCACCGCCGATGCCGGCACGGTCAACAACACCCAACGGATCGAACTCTGGTGGCTGCCCCATCCCGACAAAAGCGCGCCAACGTTGTTGTATCTGCATGGCACATTTCGCACCGTGCCGCAAAACCGGCACAAGATCGATGCGCTGCGCGAGGCCGGCTTTGCCGTGCTGGCGGTGGAATACCGGGGCTGGGGCTTGAGTACCGCGATCACACCGTCGGAACAAACGCTGGTGCAGGATGCCGATGCCGCCTGGGCAGAGCTGCAGCGCCGTGAGCCACGTGCCGCCCAACGGGTCATCTACGGCCACTCCATGGGCAGCGGTGTCGCGGTGGATCTGGCCAGCCGCCTGAAGGCCCGGCAAGACTATGGGGCGCTGATTCTGGAGTCGGCCTTCACCAGCTTTGCCGACGTCGCGAGCGAGGCCGGGCTGTTTGCGTCGCTGCTGCTGCACCTCAATAACGAGCGCTTTGCCTCCATTGACAAGATTACCCACGTGCACGCCCCGCTCCTGATGATCCATGGCTCGGCTGACACAACAATACCCATCCGTCTGGGCCGGCAATTATTTATGGCGGCCAACCCGCCCAAACGCTGGCTCAACATCCACGACGGCGCACACAGCGATCTGCAGCAAATCGGCCACGCGCAATACCAGGCCACGCTGCAGCGCTTCAAGAACGACTACCTGTCAGGGAGCAGTAGCGCCAAGCCATAACGCAGCAACTGCGCCTGCACCTGCGGTGCCGATTCAAACTGGATGCCGTGCCAGCCGCGCGCCTGCGCCGCTTTCACATTGGCCGCATGGTCATCAATAAAAATCGTGCGGGCTGGCGCCAAGGCGTAGCGGCGCTCCAGCAAGGCATAAACCTCCGGTTCAGGTTTGATCAGACTCACATCGCTGGAGAAGATACCGCCATCGAACCACTGCAAAAAGGCATGACGCTGCACCAGTGCGCGGGCGTAAGGTGCAGGCATGTTGGACAAAAAGTAGAGCTTGGGCGCATCGGCCTGCCGCTGACGCAGAGCGCGCAGCTGCGCCAGCAAAGCCAGCGAGCCCTGCATCGGCACCAGATGGTCGGCGATGCTTTCCACCAAGCCCGTCAACGCGCCGGGGTCCAGGTCGAGCCGCGCGGCGGTGCGTGTGACCACCGTGTCGATCGACAGGACGCCACGGTCAAACTGGTGCCAGTCGGCGTGACCAAACACCGCCTGCGCCAGATTCTCCGCCTGAGGTTCCGAGGCCGCACGCTGGGGAAAGTGGCGACGCAGCAGCTCGGTCGGGCGCCAGGTGAACAGCACAGCGCCAAAGTCAAAGACGACGTTCATGGGGAATTCCAAGCGATCATGCCGCGCGGGTACAACGCCTGGAACAGGGGCTGCGTGGTGGGCGATTTCTGCGCGTTTGGCAGTATGAGCCCGCCGCGCAGTCGCTGTTCCGGGGCCCCCCGCATCAACACGATCAGGCCCGCAATCTGGCAAGCAGTCCCGCCGTGGAGCCATCCAAGCCGGTCACGTTGCCGCTGGACAGACGCACCGCCACATCCTTGGCCAGCACCTTGCCCAATTCCACACCCCATTGGTCAAAACTGTTGATGCCCCAGACCGAGCCGCTGACAAAGACACGGTGCTCCTGCAAGGCGATCAGCGCGCCCAGGCTGGCGGGCGTCAACGCATCGAGCAGCAAAAACGTGCTGGGCCGGTTACCCGGAAAGTTTTTGTGCCCGCCCGCATCTGCCTGGCCCACCATCAGGGCTTGCGCCTGTGCCAGCACATTGGCCAGCAGCAAGTCGTGGTGGCCAGGCAAATCGTGCGCCGCCTGTTTGACCGCCACAAACTCGACCGGCACCACGTCCGTGCCCTGGTGCAGCATCTGAAAATAAGCGTGCTGGCCGTTGGTACCCGGTTCACCCCACAGCACCGGCGCCGTGCCATACGGCAACGCCTCACCGTGCGCGTCGACCCGCTTGCCGTTGCTCTCCATCTCCAGTTGCTGCAGATACGCCGGATAGCGTTTGAGCGCGCTGTGATAGGGCGCAATGCTGCGGCTGGTGAAGCCGTGAAAGTTGCGGTACCAGACATCGAGCAGGCCCAGGCGAACCGGCAGGTTCTGCGCCAGCGGCACGGTGGCGAAGTGCCGGTCCATGGCGTGCGCACCAGCCAGGAAATCGCGAAACCCGACTGCGCCAATCGCGATGGCCAGCGGCAGGCCAATGGCCGACCAGACTGAATAACGCCCGCCGACCCAGTCCCAAAAACCGAAAGTGGTGCTGATGCCGAAGTTGTTTGCGGCGGCCACGTTGGTGGTGAGCGCGGCGAAGTGGCGCGCAATATCGGTGCCACCCTGGGCTTCAAACCAGGCTTTGGCCGAGCGCGCGTTGGTCATGGTCTCGATGGTGGTGAAGGTTTTGCTGGCAATCAGAAACAGCGTGCTCTGCGGCTTGAGTCGTCTCAATACCGCTGCCAGCTCATGCCCGTCCACGTTCGAGACAAAGTGAAAGCGTTTGCCCGGCAGCACAAACGCGTCCAGCGCCAGCACGGCCATTTGCGGGCCGAGGTCCGAGCCGCCAATGCCGATGTTGACGATGTCGGTGATGGTTTCATCCGCGCGCACAGCCTCGGCAAACGCCAGCATGGCTTCCAGCGTGGTGTGCACCTCGTGCAGCGTCTCTGCCATATGTCGGTGCACGGATTGTGCCGGCATGGCGGGGTCGGCCGGCGGCGTTCTCAACAGCCAGTGCATGACAGCACGCTGCTCGGTGGTGTTTATTTTTTCACCGGCAAACATAGCATCCCGGTGCTGCTCGAGGCCGGTTTGACGCGCCAGCTCCAACAGCTGCTGCTCGGTCCCGGCGTCGATCAGATTCTTGGACAAATCCGCAAAAACATGGGGTGCGCCTTGGCTGAAAGCCTCAAACCGGCCCGCGTCCAAAGCGAATGCACGGCGCAGGTCAAAGGCGCGGCCTTGGGTCTGATAAGCGGCTTGCAGCGCGCCCCAGGCGGGGGTTCGGTCACAACGGGTAGGTGTCATAAGAATTCCTCAAGTGATCCATCAGGCCGCCAGCAACAGCTGATCGAGCTTGGCCGCATCAACACAAAAAGCGCGTATGCCTTCTGCCAGCTTCTCGGTCGCCATGGCATCTTCATTGAGCGCAAAACGAAAGCCTGCCTCGTCATAGTTCACCGCGGTCAAGTCCAGCGATTGGGCGGCGTTGGCGTCGAGCGAGCGCGCCAGCGGCGCCTTGCAAGCGGAAAGTTGCGCCAGCAGCTCCGGGCTGATGGTGAGCAGGTCACATCCCGCCAGCGCCGTGATTTGCCCGACGTTACGAAAACTCGCGCCCATGATCTCGGTGGCAATACCGAACTTCTTGTAATAGTTGAAGATCTGCCGCACCGACTGGACGCCGGGGTCATGGGCACCGGCGTTGTCCTGCTCGACCCACGCCGCACCGGCCGACTTCTTGTACCAGTCGTAAATGCGGCCAACAAAGGGCGAAATCAGCTGCACCTTGGCTTGCGCACACGCCACCGCCTGGCAAAACGAGAACAGCAGCGTCAAATTGGTGTGAATGCCACGCCGCTCCAGTTGCTCTGCGGCCGCGATACCTTCCCAGGTGGCCGCCACCTTGATCAGCACCCGGTCGACGTGAATGCCCTGCCCCTGGTACAACTCGATCAAGCGCTCGGCGCGGGCCACGCTGGCCACCGTGTCAAAACTCAGCCGCGCATCCACTTCGGTGGAGACCCGCCCCGGAATGATCGACAAAATCTCGCAGCCAAAACGCACCAGCAAGCGGTCCATCAGCTCATCGAGCGGCCGCCCGCGGAACTGCGCCACGGTGTCCGTCAGCAGCGCGCGGTAGTCCGGTTTTTGCACTGCCTTGAGGATCAGCGACGGGTTGGTGGTGGCGTCCGTGGGCTGGTAGGCTTCAATCTGTTTGAAGTCGCCGGTGTCGGCCACCACGGTGGTGAATTGTTTGAGGGCATCGAGTTGGTTCATGCTGCCATTATCCGGCGACCGCAGGCGCGCGCATGACGGGCCGGTTTCAATCACGTTACGAAAATCTCAGTTACGAAGTTTTTTAAATTTCATGAAACTAAGTTACATTACCGGCTGCTTTAATCAGTTGAGGACAGAGTCAAAGATCTGTACCGAAAATTCTTGACCCATGGAGGACAGCGTCAACGATCTGTCCCGCAATTAGATTGGCTTTATGAGTTTTGACCTTGTTTTGTTTGGTGGCACCGGCGACCTGGCCTGGCGCAAGCTGATGCCCGCACTGTTTCAGGCCTTTCGCCATGGCACGCTTCCCCTGGATGGCCGCATCATTGGTGTTGGCCGCGACGACCTCAGCAATGCGCAGTACCAGGCCCAGATTTGCGCCCGCTTTGACCAGGTCGAGTTGGCCAAACGTCCCAGCGAAGAAGAGTTCTGCCGCTTTGCCGCCTTGCTTGAATTCGTGCAGATGGATTTATCCCACCCCGATGACTACGCCCGTCTTGTCGCCAAGCTGGCCGAGCGCCAGGCCGACGTTGTGGTGATGTATGTGGCGACTGCACCCAGCCTGTTCACGACGGTCTGTCAACAGTTGGCCATTGCCGGGCTGAACACGCCGCAAACGCGCGTGGTGCTGGAGAAGCCGCTCGGTCACGACCTGGCCAGCAACCGCGCCATCAACCGAACGGTCAGCGAGGTGTTTGGTGAGAAGCATATCTTTCGCATCGACCATTACCTGGGCAAGCCCTCGGTCCAAAACCTGTTTGCGCTGCGCTTTGGCAACGCCTTGTTTGAGCCCTTGTGGCGGCGCGAGCACATTGCCAACATCCAGATCACCATCGCCGAAGAACTGGGCGTGGAACAGCGTGGAGCGTTTTACGAGACCACCGGCGCCTTGCGCGACATGGTGCAAAACCATGCCCTGCAACTGCTGTGCGCCATCGGCATGGAGCCGCCCATCAACTCGCATGCCGATGCCATTCGCGACGAAAAGCTCAAGGTGTTGCGCTCGCTCAAGCCCTGGACGGCCGAGTCACTGACGCAGGACGTCATCCGCGGCCAATACGCAGCGGGTTCCATTGGCGGTGCGCCGGTAGCGGCCTACCGGGAAGAAACCGGCGTTGACCCGCACAGCCACACCGAAACCTTTGTCGCCCTGCGCACCGAAATTTCGAACTGGCGCTGGGCCGGCGTGCCGTTCTACATCCGCACCGGCAAACGCCTGGCCAGCCGCGATGCCCGCATTGTGGTCAATTTCCAGCCGACGCCGCATGCCATCTTCAATTCACAAATCGGCGACGCGAATCGGCTGGTCATCAACCTGCAGCCCAAGGATGGCCTGGAATTGCACCTGCTGGCGCAGGGCCAAAGCAACCGTCGCAACTCACAGACCCTGTCACCGGTGCAACTTGACCTGGACTTTGACAAGCGCTTCGGTTCTGAGCGCGTCGGCGCCTATGAACGCCTGCTGCTGGAGGTCATCGATGGCCGCCTGAATCTGTTTGTGCGCAGCGACGAGCAGGAAGAAGCCTGGCGTTGGGTCGAGCCCATCCTGGAACACTGGAAGAACGACACACAGGGTCCCCGCTTGTACGCCGCCGGCACCTGGGGCCCCAGCGCATCAAGCGCCATGATTGCGCGCGACGGCTTCTGCTGGGCTGAAGAATCCTGAACACCCAAAGACAGAGCTTGAAGTCTGAATATGCTTGACCGAATCAAGGCCTGCTTGCCTTCGCTGGCGCCCGCCGAGCAGCGCGTGGCCAAACTCGTGTTGAATGATCCGCGCAGCTTTGCCAAGCAGCCCATCAGCGAACTGGCGGACCGGGCGCATGTGAGCAAGCCCACGGTGGTGCGTTTTTGCCGCAGCGTCGGCTACGACGGTCTGTCGGATTTCAAGCTCAAACTGGCCGGCAGCGTGAGTGAGGGCGTGCCCTTCATCCACCGCAGCGTCGATGCCGACGACAAGACCAGCGACATCATGGTCAAGGTCATCGACAACACCGTGGCTGCGTTCCTGAAGTACCGCAACGATGCCAGCACGGTGGCGATTGAGAAGGCCGCCATCACGTTGGTCCAGGCCTACGAGCAGGGCAAACGCATCGAGTTTTTTGGCGTCGGCAACTCCGGCATCGTGGCGCAGGACGCGCAGCACAAGTTCTTTCGCCTGGGCATCAACACCGTGGCCTACAGCGATGGCCACATGCAGGTGATGGGTGCCACGCTTTTGGGGCCGGGCGACTGCGTGGTCATCATCTCCAATTCAGGGCGTACCCGCGACTTGATGGATGCCTGCGACATTGCGCGCAAAAACGGTGCAACCACCATCGTCATCACCGCCAGTGGCTCGCCGCTGGCAGCGGCCGGTCATCTTCACCTGGCCGCCGACCATCCAGAAGGATTCGATCGCTACAGCCCGATGGTGTCGCGCCTGCTGCACTTGATGATCATCGACATCCTGGCCACCTGCGTTGCCTTGCGCATTGGCGGTGAACGGCTGCAACCGCTGCTGCGCGAGATGAAGAACAATTTGCGCAGCAAGCGCTACACGTGAAACCAGTCGGGACGGAAACCGTCGGTTGATGGCAATAAGGGCTCCAGCCCCCTACCACCCTGCATAAACAGCTACACATTTTGTAGCACTTGATAGTTGCCGCAATGACCTCCATCTAGCAAGCAGAAAGGGATTTCCATCATGACTGACTCTCTGCACATCATTTGTCCTCACTGCCACACCACCAACCGCGTGCGTCAGGTTGATTTGGCCAGCGCGCCCGATTGCGGCAACTGCCACAAACCGCTGTTCGTGGCGCATTCGGTGGCGCTTGACGACAGCAACTTTGATCGCCACATCAACCGCTGCCAGATCCCGGTGCTGGTGGACTTTTGGGCTCCGTGGTGTGGGCCGTGCCGCCAGATGGCGCCGGCGTTTGAGCAAGCAGCGGCGCAATTGGAGCCGCGCTTCCGGCTGGCCAAGGTCAACACCGAAGAGGCACAGGCACTGGGGGCACGCTTCAACATCCGCAGCATTCCGACGCTGGCCTTGTTCTCTGCCGGTCGCGAATTGGCACGCCAGCCCGGCGCCATGGGCGCGGCTGACATCGTGCGCTGGGCCTTGGCGCAACGCCTTTGACGGTAACGCCGGCGTAACCCAGGCGCCCGCCAGCGATTAGCATCGAGGCTCTGTCACTACTCACCCAAGCCCCATGACCAGTTCATCAAGAAGCGAGTCGATTGAACGCACCGAACGACCTTGGGGCTGGTATGAAACCCTCTCCGAGGTGCCGGGCCACAAGGTCAAACGCATCCGCGTCAATCCGGGACAGCAACTCAGTCTGCAAAAGCACCTGCAGCGCGCCGAACACTGGGTTGTGGTGCTGGGCCAGGCTCACGTCACGGTGGGAGAGCAGGTGCTAACTCTGGTGCCGGGTGGTCACGTGGACATCGCCATCGGACAAGTGCACCGCCTGACGAACCGGAGCGCCGCCCCGGTTGAAATCATTGAAATTCAGTTTGGTCACTACCTGGGCGAAGATGACATCGTGCGCCAGGGAGACGACTACGGCCGGACATGATCAACACCTTCCCACCCTGCCTTGACTCTGCACCCTTGTTGAAACTGACACCATGAATCAAAACCTTTTATCTGACGGCTTTCGCCTGGAACCGGGCGCCGCACCCGTCGCTTGCGTGGACATTGGCGGCACCAAAGTGGCGGTCAGCATCGCCGACGAACAGGGCGTGCGCGGCCGGGTGGCCGAGCCCACGGCCAAGGAAGGTGCGAATGATGCATTGGCCCTGCAAATCATCCGTCTGGTCGGGCAGAGTTGCGCTGCATCGGGCGTGGCAACCGGCGATCTGTCGGCGCTGGGCGTGGCATCCTGCGGACCGTTTGTGCTGAACAAGGGCTGCGTGGAACTGGCTGCGCCCAATATTTGCGGTGGACTGGCGGGCAAGGCACGTGGTTTGCCCAATGACTGGCAAACCGCCTTGCTGGAGGCGCCCTTGCGTCGGGTTTTTGCCAAGGTACGGGTTGAAAACGACGGCATCGGTGCCCTGGAGGCCGAACGGCGCTGGGGCGCACTGCAGATCAACGGCCAAGCGCTGGCCAACTGCGCCTATGTCACCTGGAGCACCGGCATCGGCGTGGGCCTGTGTGTGGACGGCCAGGTGCTGCGTGGCAAAAACGGCAATGCCGGGCACGCCGGCCATCTGTTCGTGAGCGACAACAACGACGCCCTGTGTGGCTGCGGCAACGTCGGTGACGTGGAAGGCCTGATTGCCGGCAACGCCATTCCAAGGCGCTTCGGGCATCTCGGCTACACCGATTCCGCTACTCTTTTCAAAGCTGCCTATGCAGGTGATACGGGGGCTACAGCCATTATTGATGAATTCTGCCGGATCATGGGCCGCACCTTGTACAACCTGATTGCGACGCTTGATCTGGAGCGCATCAGCCTCGGTGGCAGCGTCTTCTGGCATCACCGTGCCTTGTTATTGCCCAAGCTGCAGGGCTACGTTCACGGCAAGTTACCGCCCCTGACGGACGGCTGCGAGTTGGTGCCGGCCGGTCTGGGTGAGCGGGTCGGCGATTTCGGCGCGCTGGCGCTGGTGGCATAGGGTAAACACGGGTGTCTTGGCCCTCTTCTTGCGCTATCTGAAGCATGTTTCGGGATAAAATGGAATCCTTTCCATATTTCAGCGGTGATTTCTTTGACATGAATCACACACCACTGACAATTGCCCCAAAGCATCTTTTTATTAGGAACCATGATGCAAATCAACATCGCTCGAATGTTCAAATCCTTCGCCTGCACGCTGGGACTGGTTTTAACGCTGGTGCCGGGCGTGGTGCAGGCCCAATCGACAGTCGCCACGACGGCTTCCAGCGCCGCTCCTGCCGCCCTGCCCGTCCTCACCGACGTGAAAGCGGTCGATCCATCCGCTGCCGCCATCAAGAAGACCCCGGATGCACTTGACAACCCTTACGGTCTTGAAGCGCTCTGGAAAACCTCTGATGCAGTTGCCAAAACTGTGTTGCTGCTGCTGCTCATCATGAGCGTTGGCAGCTGGTACATCATGATCGTCAAGGTTCTGGAGCAAGCCAAGATGGGGCGCCAGGCCAAGGCGGCGGTCAAGAACTTCTGGACCGCCGGCACCGTGCAACAGGGCGCTGAGGCGCTGGAGAAGAACAGTCCTTTCCGTTTTATGGCCGATGCGGCCACCAATGCGATCAAGAAGCATGAAGGCCTGATGGGCCACATTCCACTCAACGACTGGATGGCGATGGGCATCCAGCGCGCGGTCGATCGCATTCAAAGCAATACGCAGGGCGGCCTGGCGTTTCTTGCCACCGTTGGCTCGATTTCTCCTTTTGTCGGCCTGTTCGGCACGGTCTGGGGCATCTACCATGCACTCACCGCCATCGGCATCTCCGGCCAGGCTTCCATCGACAAAGTGGCAGGCCCGGTGGGTGAGGCGCTGCTCATGACCGCGATTGGGCTGGCGGTGGCGGTGCCTGCAGTGCTGGCCTACAACTGGCTGGTGCGGCGCAACAAGGCCGTGATGGACGAGGTGCGCGCCTTCAGCAGCGACCTGCACGCGGTGGTGCTGGGTTCGGTGGCGAAGGCCTGAGCGTCGCTCACGCCAGCAGACATCTGTCTATTAGGAATCCCTTATGTCCATGAATGTCGGCTCCAACGACGACGATGGCGATGACGCTGTCATGTCGGCCATCAACACCACGCCCCTGGTGGACGTGATGCTGGTGTTGTTGATCATTTTCCTGATCACCATTCCCGTGGTCACCACCTCCATCAAGCTCTCCTTGCCGAAGGAACGCGTTGAGGTGCGGGAAAGCAAGCCCGAGAACATCATCATCTCGGTCGATCAGGCGGGCAACATTTTCTGGTACGACGCCCGCATCAAGAACGTTGACGCACTGGTGGAAAAGCTCAAGAAAGTCTCCAGCGTCAAGCCGCAGCCCGAAGTCCAGGTCCGCGGTGACGCCAACGCCCGCTATGAAGGCGTCGGCAAGGTCCTGCTGGCCTGCCAGCGCGCGGGCATCGTCAAAGTCGCCTTTATCACTGAGCCGCCACCGCTGGGTGGTTGAGCGCCAACAAGGGAATTACCCCCATGGGAATGCACGTAGGAAACACAAGCAGCTCGGGTGAGCCCGAGGTGATGATGGAGATCAACACCACGCCCCTGATTGACGTGATGCTGGTTTTATTGGTCATGCTGATCATCACGATCCCGATTCAGCTGCACTCGGTCAACCTGGAAATGCCGGTCGGCGCGCCGCCCACCACTCTGATCAAGCCGGAAAAGATACAGATTGACATCGACGAGCAAAGCGTCGTTTATTGGCAGGGCTTGCCCGTGAGCGCACAGGAGCTCGATGAGAAGATGAAAGCCGTCGCGCCCCAGCAGCCCCAGCCCGAAGTCCACATCCGCCCCAACAAAGCCTCGCAGTACGCTGTCTTTGCCAATGTGCTCTCCAGCAGCAAGCGCCTGGGTCTCAACAAAATTGCCGTCATCGGCGCTGAGCAGTTTGTGCAATGAATACGCTTGAAATGGATTACCGCTTTGAGCCGCGCGACCCGTCACGGCGCATCAAGGGCCTGATTATTGTTATTGCGCTGCACGCCATCATTGGTTACGCGCTGGTCTCGGGCATGGCGCGCAAAGGCATTGACTTCATCAAGAAGCCACTTGAAGCCGTGGTGATTCAGGAAGTCATCATTCCGCCGCCACCGCCACCGCCGCCGCCACCCAAGAAGATCGAGAAGCCGCTGGTGATGCCCAAGGTTGAAGCACCGCCACCGCCCTATGTGCCGCCACCCGATGTGACGCCGCAGGTGTCGTCCAATGCCCCCGCCATTGTTTCGGTGGCAACACCACCCAGGGCACCGGCCGAGATTGCACCGCCACCGCCACCGGATACGCCTGTGGCCACCGGACCGAAGCGCACCACCATTGGGCTGGCATGTCCCACCCAGGTGCCGCCCGAGATGCCACGCAAGGCGCTGCAGGATGGCATTGAGGGTGTGGTCAAGGCGCAGATCCACATCAAGAACGGCATCATCCAGGACGTGACGGTGCTGTCCGGCCCCCGCGTGTTCCACACCGCCGTCAAGGCCGCCATGATGCAGTACAAATGCGTGACCAATGAGAGTGACGTCATTGCCGTGCAGGAATTCAACTTCAAACTGGACTGACAAGCCCGTCACCCTCCCTCTCCATGGCACGCGATTGCGCTTTCTCTTGGGGTGGCAAGTCTTCAGCGCTAGCGCGCCTCGGGCTTGCCTTCCTTTTATTTGCCGCTCCGCACGCGCAAGCATTCGACCTGCAAGCCCATCGCGGCGGGCGTGGCTTGCGACCTGAAAACACCCTGGCCTCCTTTGAGCATGCGCTCCGAATGGGGGTAACCACCCTTGAGCTTGACATTGCCATCACCGCCGATGGCATCCCCGTGATCTCGCACGACGCCGCGCTCAATCCTGCCATCACGCGCGACGCGCAAGGCCGGTGGCTGCAGGAGCGTGGTCCTCTCATCCGGTCGCTCACCCTCGCACAAGTGCAGTCCTACGACGTGGGCCGGATCAACCCGACCAGCAGCTACGCACGCGCATTCCCCGATCAGCAGCCGCGCGACGGCCAGCGCATTTCGACACTGGCGGCGTTATTCAAGTTGGTCAATGACCTGGGTGCGAAAGATGTCCATTTCGACATGGAAACCAAGATCAATCCACACCATCCAGAAAGCACGCTGGAGCCTGAGGCTTTCGTCAAAACGATGCTGGAGGTCATTCGCGAAGCTGGCATGACCCAGCGCGTCATGGTGCAAAGTTTCGACTGGCGCACATTGGAGTTGTTGCACAGGCTCGAACCGGGTTTGCGCACCATGTACCTCACCATCGCGGCCCCTGACTTCCACACTTTGACAGACGGATCCTGGACAGCGGGACACCTGCTTGCGGATCACGATGGCTCGGTGCCACGCATGATTCGCGCCTCTGCGGAAAATTTCCCCGGCGTCATCTGGGCCCCCAACTACAACAACCTGTCAGCACCCCTGGTGAAAGAGGCACAGAGTTTGGGTCTCCAGGTCATTCCATGGACGGTCAACCAGGAACCCCTGATGGAGCGCCTGATTGAATGGGGCGTGGACGGCATCATCACCGACTACCCGGACCGCCTGCGAGAAGTCCTGACGCAAAAAAGAATGCCGCTGCCCGAGGGCGTCAAAAATTGAGAGCCCTTGTCCGGCGCCGGCGCGAGCCGCAACATGCTGCCCATATTGACCATTGACTTTATCCGTCATGCCAACAGGCGCTGACCGGCCGACAAGACCGAGCAAATGTTGACAAAACCAGCCAATAGTTGGTTTGTCGTTGCTAATTAGTCTCCCTCTTAGGGATTTCCCCGATAAGCATCTGTCATTCAGACTGGTAAAGTTGCAACAACTGGAAACGTTTCCAGTTGCCCTGTACCTGTAATGAGTGGATTGCTACATCATGGTTTCAGAATGATGAATCAATTTTTTTAAATCGAGCCCCGAGGAGTATTTGAATGAGAAGTTCCGTCACCCATCGTAGTCAGAACGCCCCTTGGCGACGTGCTGAACTGCGAATGAGCCCCATCGCAGCCGCCTGCGCAACGTTGCTGTTTGCGACGGGAGCGGTTTACGCCCAGCAACAAGAGGCAGCCGAACTGGACACCGTGGTCGTGACCGGCATCCGCAAGGGTATTGAAAGTTCCATTGCGGCAAAGCGCAATTCAGACTCCATCGTGGAAGCAGTTTCGGCGGAAGACATTGGCAAATTGCCGGACACCAGCATTGCTGATTCGATCGCGCGTCTGCCAGGTTTGGCGGCGCAGCGCGTGGACGGGCGCGCATCGGCGATCTCGATTCGTGGGCTGGGTCCCGATTACGCAGGTGCCGTGCTCAACGGGCGCGAAGTCGTCAGCTCCGGCGAAGGACGTGCTGCAGAGTACGATCAGTTTCCCTCAGAGTTGGTTAAACAGGTCATTGTTTACAAGACGCCCGATGCCACCCTAATCGGGCAAGGCTTGTCCGGCACGGTCGACATTCGTCCGGTGATGCCCTTGGACTCGCGTGGCCGTCAAGTTGTTGTCAACGTGCGGGGTGAGAAAAATTCCTTCGGTCAGTTGTCGCCCCAGGGTGCAGATGGCTTGGGCAACCGTGTCAGTGCCTCGTATGTCAATCAGTTCGTGGACAACACAGTGGGTCTGGCGATCGGGTTCGCTCATCTTGATTCTCCGGGAGAGACAAAAAAATACGAGGCCTGGAAATACGGCGACTATGCCGGGCAATGGGGTGCGGGTGCAACCGGTGTACCCTCGCTTGGGGTAGGCAACAATCGCGCCCAGTTTGCTCAAGGTTTTGAAGCCAGCGTGACATCCAGCAAACAGGTGCGCGACGGTTTGATGGCTGTGCTCGAGTTCAAGCCGAACAAGGACTTTCACAGCGCCGTTGATTTGTATTACTCCAAGTTCGATCAGGATCGCGTCTCAAACTTTTGGGCAGGTGATATCGGGCTCTGGAGTGGCGGTGCCAAGTTTTCGAACGTCGGCACCTCGGTTGTCAACGGCAATACGATTATTGACAGCGGCACGGTGGATGGCGGACGCAGCCTGGTCTACGAAAAGAACTTCCATCGCAGCGATGACATCACTTCGCTGGGCTGGAAAAACGAGCTGAAGCTGGCCGACAAGTGGACAGCGGTGGCCGACCTGGGCTACTCGCGCGCCAATCGCAACGAGACGTACATTCAATCCGTCGCCAAGGGTTTGGCTGGGGGCCCTCTCACATTTTCAGGTCTTGGCAGCACTGGTAATCAGGCGTGGTCGACAAGCCAGGATTTGAGCAATGCCGCCAACGTGCAATTGACCAATGACCCCAACTGGGCCGAAATGCGCACGCCAACCTACAAGGACGAGATCAAGTCGTTTCGCCTGTCTGGTAAGCGCGACCTCGAAGGAGGGATGTTCAGCGCGGTCGAGACCGGCGTGAACTACACCCAGCGTGACAAGAATGTCCAGTCCGATGCCTATAGTCTTGCGCTGGCAAGCGCTAATGTGGGGATACCGGCGAGCGCCTTGCGTGGGCCGGTAGCCATCAATGTTGGCGGTGTTAATGCCAGCACCGTGTCGTGGGATGTGCCGGGCGTGATGGGCCTGTACACGGTTACCCCGAAAGATCCGTGGTCGTCACAAAGCAACAAGTATGCTGTGCACGAGAAAGTCACCACAGCATTCGCCAAACTGAATATTGATACCGACTGGGGTGCAGTTCCCATTCGAGGCAATGTCGGGGTCCAGGCGGTTCACACCCAGCAAAATGCCGATGGTTTTCAATGGAACGACGGCGCGACACCCGGAGCACCAGGGAGCGGTTCGCTGATAGCGATCAACGGCGGCACCTCATACAACGACTTCCTGCCTAGTTTGAATCTGGCTTTCAATTTGAAACCGGATCTCATTGCGCGATTTGGTTTGGCAAAAGCAATGGCGCGTCCGCGCATGGACGACTTGCGCGCCGGAGCCGATCAGCCGAAACTGGTGGAAAATTCCCCAGGTAGTGCTCTCGGTCATTGGACAGCCGGCGGCGGTGGCAAGCCGGATCTCCAGCCATGGCGCGCAAAATCCCTTGACTTGTCACTGGAGAAGTACTTCGGCAAGAGCAGCTACGTGGCGGGTGCTGCGTTCTATAAAAAGCTCGATAGCTTCATCTACAGCCAGGATACCGTACGCGACTTCTCTGCTTTCACGAACTATTCACCGACCCTGACCGCTGGTTGTTCCGCAGCCAATCCAGGATGCGATCCCAACCAGGGAACTATCACCACGCAGGCAAACGGCCAGGGTGGCTCGGTGTATGGTCTTGAGTTGAGCGCTTCGCTGGAGGGTGCCTTGCTGACGCCCGCCCTGAAGGGTTTTGGCGTCATCGTGAGCGAATCCATCACGCGCAATAGCCTGCCCAAGGACAAGAACGGCAATCCTATCAATCTCGATGGATTTTCAGGCATTGTTAACAACCTGACCTTCTATTACGAGGCGCAGGGTTTCTCTACACGGATCAGTCAGCGCTATCGCTCACCCTTTACCGCCACGACACGCAGCGTGTTGCTCGGCACCGAGACGAGCACGCACATCGAGGCGGAAAAACAATTGGATTTCCAAATGGGTTACGCGTTTGAAAGCGGTCCCTACAAGGGCCTGTCACTCCTTTTGCAGGTCAACAACCTGACGGATGCGCCCGCCGTACAAACGCGGGGTCCTGAAGTCGTCGGCAGCGCGGGGTCAACGACTGGCCAACTGCCTTGGAAAACCGAAAATTTCGGCCGCTCGGTGCTGCTCGGCGCTACCTATAAGTTCTGAGCTGGGCCATGCGCACAAGCCCTGCCGATGCGAGTCGGCGGGGCTTTTTTTGAACATGGCGCCATAAAATTGCGCTGCTCCTTGTCAATTTTTCATTGCGATCCTCTATCGCACCACTTCTTTATGTAAAGGACGACATCATGTCCGCGAATATGCTCAGGAGTATCGTCATCGTCGGTGGTGGCACCGCAGGTTGGATGACGGCCGCTGCGCTGTCCAATGTATTGGGTGATCACTATCACATTCGCCTGATCGAGTCCGACGAGATCGCCACCATCGGCGTGGGTGAGGCGACTATTCCGCTGATCAAAGACTTCAATCTGGCGCTGGGCATTGACGAAAACGAATTCATGCGCCAGACGCAGGGGACTTACAAACTCGGCATCGAGTTTGTCAACTGGGGCAAGATCGGCGACTCCTATATTCACGGTTTCGGCAAGATCGGTCAGGACCTCGGCCCCATTGCGTGTTACCAATATTGGCTCAAGATGCATCAGGCCGGTGAAGCATCGGATCTGGGAAACTATTCAATCAATACCCTGGCACCCAGAAAGTCGAAATACCTTCGAAGCGAGCCCGAAATGGCCGGTTCACCCTTGGGCGACATTAACAACGCCTTTCACTTCGACGCAGGTTTATATGCCAAATTCTTGCGCGGCTACTCGCAGGCGCGAGGCGTGGTGCGGACCGAAGGCCGGATCGTGCAAACCATGCTGCGGGAATCGGATGGCTTTATCGAATCTGTCGTTCTGGCCAGCGGCGAAAAAATATCCGGGGACTTTTTCATCGATTGTTCCGGCACGCGTGCACTTCTGATCGGAGATGCACTTAAGTGCGAATACGAGGACTGGTCGCATTGGCTGCCCTGCGATCGGGCGATTGCCGTGCCCTGTGAATCCGTGCAGCCACTGGTTCCCTACACGCGCTCCACGGCCCACTCTGCGGGTTGGCAATGGCGCATTCCGCTGCAGCACCGCATCGGCAACGGCCACGTCTATTCCAGCCGCTTCATGAGCCAGGACGAGGCCACGTCGATTCTGCTGAACAAGCTGGACGGCAAGCAACTGGCAGAGCCGCGTTATATCCCCTTCGTTCCGGGGCGTCGCAAGCAGACCTGGCGCAATAACTGTGTTGCGGTGGGCCTGTCCAGCGGCTTTTTCGAACCCATCGAGTCCACCAATATTCATTTGATCCAGTCCGCTATCGCACGGGTGATCAGGTTGTTTCCCAATATGGGATTTCAACAAGCCGATATCGACGAATACAACGCGCAAACACAGTTCGAGTACGAGCGTATACGCGACTTCATCATCTTGCACTACAAGGCGACGCAACGCGACGATTCACCGTTCTGGAATCACTGCCGGAACATGGAAATACCGGCTACGCTGCAGCACAGGATTAGCCTGTTCAGCAGCAATGGCCGGGTCTACCGCGAGGGGCAGGAGCTGTTTGGCGACGTGAGTTGGGTGCAGGTGATGCACGGTCAAGGTATCCGGCCACAGGGCTATAACCCTTTGGTGGATTTGCGCCCCAAGGACGAAATCAGAGCTTACCTTGGCAATATCGAGGCCGTCATCAAGAAGTGTGTCGACGTCATGCCAACGCACGCAGAATTCATCGCGAAAAACTGTGCGGCCGCCGGGTAATCTGTTGGTAAATGCATAAGCCTTTTTTTGATTCCATCGTTGGCATCCCGCAGTCAAGAAACCGACCGGCACCTGAATGACAAAATCGACCTCTCTGCACTTTGCGACGCTCATTTCCTGCCTCGCCCTGGGTCTTGCCTTGAATGGCTGCGCCACGCGTTCCGCGACGTCGTCGGTTCCGCTGGCGGACTGGCCCGCCATCACCAGCGCCATCCCCAGAAACACACAAATCGAAGCTGAAGTAGCGCGCATTCTTGCTGGCATGACATTGCCGCAAAAAATCGGCCAGATGACCCAGCCGGAAATCAAGAACGTGACCCCCGCCCAAGTGACCGAGTACTACATCGGCTCGGTGCTGAACGGCGGAGGCTCCTGGCCCCAAGGGAACAAACTGGCACGCATCACCGATTGGGTGAGCCTGGCAGACCAGTATTACAACGCGTCGATGGCCACTGACATGAAGGTCAAAGTGCCACTGATTTGGGGCACCGACGCGATCCACGGCCACGGCAATGCCCATGGGGCGACGCTGTTTCCGCACAACATCGGGCTGGGTGCGGCGCATGATCCGGAATTGATTCAGAACATCGGCGTTGCGGTCGGGCGTCAAGTGCGGGCCACGGGTATTAACTGGGTGTTTGGCCCCACGCTGGCGGTGGCGCGCGATGACCGCTGGGGTCGCACCTACGAGAGTTTTTCCGAAGATGCGACTCTGGTCAATGCTTACGCGGGGGCCTACGTCACCGGTATGCAGGGCAGTTTTTCGCACGACGGCAACGTGGTGGCCACAGCCAAACACTTCATCGGCGATGGTGGCACTGATCGGGGCCAGGACCAGGGCGTTGCCACGGTCAGTAAGGCAGAAATGATCAACGTCCATGCTCAGGGCTACTACGGTGCGTTGGCTGCAGGCGCGCAAGCCGTGATGGCGTCCTTCAACAGTTGGAATGACGTGGCCGCAGGCGTCGACTACGGCAAGTTGCACGGCAGCAAGGCTCTGCTGACGCAGGCCCTCAAGCAAAAAATGGGCTTTGACGGTTTTGTCGTCTCCGACTGGAACGGCATTGCCCAGGTGCCCGGCTGCACCCAGGCCAGTTGTGCACAGGCCATCAATGCCGGCATTGACATGGTGATGGTGCCCGACAATTGGCGCGCCTTCATTGCCAACACGATGGAGCAGGTGAACCGTGGCGAAATTCCGATGGCCCGCATTGACGATGCAGTGTCGCGCATTTTGCGAGTCAAGCTGCGCGCCGGGATGTTTGGCAAGAAGCCATCACAAGGCATCTACGCCGGCAAACCCGATGCCCTGCTGGCGCGTGACTTGGCGCGCCAGGCGGTGCGCGAGTCGCTGGTGCTGTTGAAGAACAACCATGCGATATTGCCCCTGGCCCGTGGTCAGCGCATATTGGTGGTCGGCAAATCCGCCGACAGCCTGCAAAACCAGACCGGCGGGTGGACGCTGGGCTGGCAGGGAACCGGCAATGCAAATACCGATTTCCCCAACGCCGACAGCCTGCTGGACGGCATCAGGGCCGCTGTCGGTAGCTCCAACGTGGCGTTCAGTGAAGCCGCCGAGGGCATGGACGTCAGCCGCTTTGATGCCGTGATCGCCATCATTGGCGAGACCCCCTATGCAGAAGGCAATGGTGACATCGCGGTGTCCGACACCTTGCGGCACAGCCGCCGTTACCCGGAAGACCTGGCTGTGCTCAAGGCCGTTGCCGGCAAGGGGGTCCCGGTTGTTACGGTTCTGGTGACGGGTCGACCGGTGTACGCGAACGATTTGCTCAACCTGTCGAACGCCTTGGTCGTGGCCTGGCTGCCTGGGACTGAAGGCAAAGGGGTGGCCGACGTATTGATCCGAAACTCCGCCGGTGGGATCCATCATGACTTCACGGGACGACTTTCATTTTCCTGGCCCAAGTCCGCGTGTCAGACCCCGTTGAACTTTGGCGACACGGGCTACGCGCCCCTGTTTGCTCCTGGCTATGGCTTGAACTACCAAAGCACCGTCACAGTGGGCGCGCTCGACAGCACTGCGGCGCCGGGCGGATGCGGGCATGAGGATGGTGTGCCGATTTTTAACCGCTCGGATCGCGCGCCTTATGCACTGCATGTTGCCAGCGCGGCCAATAACTGGGTTAAGGTCCCAGTTGGTGCCGACCTCAATGCCGCGCTGAATCTTCCCCTCAGTCAGCCAAGCATCCGGGTGGAAACGACACAGATCAATACCCAGCAAGACGCCAAACTCGTGACCTGGCATGGCGGCCCGGCCCGCTATCTATCGTACGCGCCGCAGCCGGCGAGCCTGCGTACCTACGCAGCAAATCAAGGGGTGTTGCAGTTCGATATGGCGGTGATGCAGGAACCGCAGGGCTCCGTGACGTTGGCGATCGAGTGTGGCGAGTCGTGCCGGGGTGAGGTGGATATCACTGCCTTGCTCAAAAAGTCTGCGCCCCTGACAAAGCACACCGTGAAGATCCCGCTACTGTGTTTTGAGGCCAAGGGGACAAATTTTGACAACGTAGATGTGCCGTTTAGTGTGTTAACGTCACAATCCTTTTCTGCGGCATTTGCCAACATCCAGATCGTCTCAGGGGCGGCGAAGGATGCGGATACCTTGACATGCTCAGATGTCGGGGGTGAATTTCAAATAGGGGAGCAGCACAAATGACCACGATCAAGGACGTAGCACGCCTGGCTGGAGTTGGCGTGGGAACGGCGTCACGCGTGGTCAGTGGCAAAGGGTCCGTCGCGCCAGCCACAGCCGAGCGCGTGCGCAAGGCGATAGCCGAGCTGGAGTTTCGCCCGTCCCACGCTGCGCGCTCCCTGCTGTCCGGCTCTTCCCAGATGATTGGTGTGTATATCCCGGTATTGAAGGGAACGTTTTACACGCCCATTCTGCAAGTCATTGATACAGAGCTGCGCACTGCCGGGCACCACATGGTGGTAGCTTTTGGTTGCGGTGACGGTGACGCGCGGCGTCAGGCGATTGAAGGAATTGACTTTCTGATTGAGCGTGGCTGCGATGGCTTGGTGGTCATGAGCAATGCCTTGCGCGACGAAGACATTGGCGCACTGGGTCCAAACCAGAGCAGACTGGTCGTGCTGAACCACAGTTTTGATGGGATTGCGGATCACTGCTTCACTGCCGACCACAAACTTGGCGGAATGCTGGCCGCGCAGACCTTGCTGGAATTGCGACATCGGAGATTTGCAGTGATCGCCGGACCGAGCACGTCGCCCGACAACGTGGCGCGGGTTTCCGGGTTCATGAGTGAGCTGACGCGCCACGGCATCGAAGCCAGCCAGGTCTTGACGCTGCAAAGCGACTTCTCCCCCGAGGGCGGGTGGACCTCTGCACGGGCCCTCCTGGCGTCCGGGCATGAATTTACGGCGCTGTTCTGTGCCAATGACGAAATGGCTGTGGGTGCACTGTCATATTTTCAGCAGGCTGGAATTTCGGTGCCCGGAGCCGTGTCCGTACTGGGTTATGACGATACCCACAGCGCCGAGTATTCCGCACCCCGGCTCACCTCGATTCATATTCCGTGGAGTGACATCACCCTGAATGGTCTGCATTGGCTGCTCAACCAATGCTACGGCACAACGCACCCCGTGGTGCGGGTGTTTCCTATCAGCGTGACCTGGCGCGCTTCAGTGGCAATTGCCGCGGCGTAGGCTTATTGACACAACGGGCTGACGGCGACTCCGCCTGTCAGGTTACAAAAAAATGACATCCGTTGACAGTGATTGTGCCATTGTTGTTGCTAGAATTGGAATGCTTTCCAAAAAGATTGATCCCTGTCTCGTTAGAAACATGAAAAACAAAAAAACTGATGATCTGCCCCTTCTGAAAAGGACTGACTTTGCGCTTGACTTTCGTTGGGGCTGCTCCACATCTTCATACCAGATCGAAGGCGGGGTCGATCTGGATGGCCGGGGCGAGTCAATTTGGGATCGCTTCTGCGCCACACCGGGACATATTCGGGATGGTTCCAGTGGCGCTGTGGCTTGCGACCACTACCACCGCTGGCCGGAAGATCTTGATCTAGCGCGCAGCCTTGGAACCAACGCCTACCGGTTTTCCATCGCATGGCCGCGAATTTTTGCTAATGGTCGAGGGTTGGCGCCGAATCAAAAGGGCCTGGACTTCTACTCGCGCATGGTGGACGGCATGCTGGAGCGGGGGCTGGAGCCCTGGGTCACTTTGTACCACTGGGATTTGCCGCAAGCCTTGCAGGAACAGGGCGGTTGGGCAAACCGTGACACCGTGGATGCTTTTGTTGAGTACACCGACGTTGTGAGCCGCCACCTGGGGGACCGCATCAAGCACTGGATTACCCACAACGAGCCTTGGTGCACCGCCTTCCATGGCAATTACGAAGGTGTGCATGCACCGGGCCTGAAGGACGTCAAGACCGCGCTGCAGGTGTGCCACAACGTGCTGGTATCGCACGGCCTCGCCATTCCCGTGATCAGGCGCAATGTGCCTGGTGCGCGTGTGGGCGCGGCGCTCAGCCTGCATCCCCTGCAGCCCGCCTCCGACAGTGCGCAGGATGTGGCGGCGACGAAGCGCCATGACGGCTTGCGCAACCGCTGGTTTCTCGACCCCCTGCATGGCCGCGGTTATCCGGCGGACATCTGGCGCATTCTGGGTGACAAGGCGCCTGTGGTGCAGGACGGTGACCTGGCGACCATTGCCACGCCCACGGACTTCCTGGGTGTGAACTATTACTTTCCGGAAATCGTGGCCGATGCGCCCGGCGTGGGGGTGATGTCCACGCAGGTGATCGAATCGGACAACGTGGAGCGCACCGCATTTGGCTGGGAGGTATCGCCCGAGGGCATGGTGACCCTGCTTGGCCGGTTGGCAAAAGACTATCAGCCGGCAGAGATCTACCTCACCGAAAACGGCTCCACCTACGACGACGTGCTTAGCCCTGAGGGCAATATTGACGACGTCGAGCGTCGCCGCTATCTGGTGCGCCACCTGCAGGCTACCCGGGAAATCGTGGCCCAGGGCATTCCGGTCAAGGGCTACTTTGCCTGGAGCCTGCTGGATAATTTTGAGTGGGCTGAAGGCTACATACGCCGCTTCGGTTTGACCCATGTTGATTTTGAGACTCAGCAGCGCCGCCTGAAACTGAGTGGAGAATGGTACGGTGCCTTTCTAAAGGGAGAGCTCTGAACCGGATGACTCTCGCACTGTGGAGCGGTAATGCGATGCACCCCATCGCAAACAATATAAAACGAGGAGACATGACATGGTGGTTTTAAGAAAAATGGCGACGGCACTGGCCGCTGGCCTGGGTGTTTGTGTTGCCGCGCACGCGGTCGGCCCTAAAGCCGAGGTGATTCACTGGTGGACCTCCGGCGGCGAATCCGCTGCGGTGAAAGTGTTTTCCGACGCCTACACCACCACCGGCGGTGTCTGGGTCGATACGGCCGTGGCACTCGGTGAGCAGGCGCGCTCCGTGGCCATCAACCGTATCGTCGGGGGTAACCCACCGACAATGGCGCAGTTCAATACTTCCAAGCAGTTCTTGGACGTCGTCGAGCAGGGCATGCTCAACAACGTGGACGAGGTCGCCATCCGCGACGGGTGGGACAAATTCCTACCCGAAACCGTGCTCAATGTGGTGAAAGTCAAAGGGCACTACTACGCCGCGCCCGTGAACATCCACATGCCGACCTGGTTCTGGTATTCCAAGGCCGCGTTCAAAAAGGCGGGCATCGCGGCCGAGCCCAAAAATATGGACGAGTTGTTCGCGGCGCTGGACAAGCTCCAGGCCGCCGGGCTGATTCCCCTGGCGCACGGCGGCCAACCGTGGCAGGAGAACACTATTTTTACCGCCGTGCTGGCGAACGTCGGCGGCACCGAGCTCTACCTGAAAGTGATGCGTGACCGCGATGCGAAAGCGATTCAGGGCGAGGCTTTCAAGAATGTGTTGCTGACCTACAAGCGACTTCAATCCTACGTGGACAAGGGTTCTCCGGGGCGCAACTGGAACGACGCCACCGCGCTGCTGATCACGGGCAAGGCCGGTGTGCAAATCATGGGCGACTGGGCCAAGGGCGAGTTCACGGCGGCAAGGCAGGTGCCGGGCAAGGACTATGGCTGCATTGCGGGTTTTGGGTCCAAGTCACCCTACATCATTCAGGGCGACGTGTTCGTCTTTCCCAAGACCACGAATCCTGAGCAGATCAAGGCGCAAAAGGTGCTGGCCGGCCTCATGCTGGCACCCGCCGTGCAGGTGGAGTTCAGCAACAAAAAAGGTAGCATTCCCGTGCGCACCGACGTGGACTCGTCCAAGATGGACATCTGTGCCCAGCAGGGACTGGCCATCATGAAAGATAAATCGCGCCAGTTGGGCAACGGCGAGATCTACCTCAACCCCGATCAGAATGGCGCGCTGGCTGACATCCTGACCGCCTACTGGAACAAGAGCGTTCCCGTCGAAAAGGTCCAGAAGGACATTGCAAACGCGTTGAAGAACTGACGCAACGGTGCCCTGTCCATGAAAGCCAATCCCAAACAGTTGCTGCGCTCTCTGGTCACCTGGACGGCTCTCTTGCCTATGGTGGCGACGGTACTGGTTGCCTACTTGGGAACGGTGCTGTGGTCACTCAAAGTGTCCATGAGCAATTCACGCACTTTCCCGTCCGATGAGTTTGTCGGATTGGCGCAGTATGAGCGTCTGTTCAACAACGACCGCTGGCTGTTGTCGCTGGAAAACCTGGCGCTGTATGGCGTGCTGTTTATCGCGGCGTGTATGCTGATCGGCTTCCTGCTGGCGGTTTTCATTGACCAAGAAGTCATGGCTGAAGGTGCACTGCGCACCATTTTTCTGTACCCCTACGCCATGTCGTTTGTCGCAACGGGCCTGGTGTGGCAATGGCTGCTCAACCCGGGCAATGGCATCCAGCAGGCGGTGCGGCAGATGGGATTCGAGGACTTCACATTTGACTGGATCATCGATCAGAACAAGGTGATGTACACGATCGTGATCGCCTCTGTGTGGCAAGCGTCCGGTCTGGTCATGGCTTTGCTGCTGGCGGGCTTGCGTGGCATCGACGGCGAAATCTGGAAGGCGGCCCGCATTGATGGCATCCCCACCTGGCGCGTTTATGTCTCCATCGTTTTGCCCATGTTGGGCCCGTCCATCGCCACCGTTTTTATATTGCTCTCCACCGCCGTGATCAAGCTGTTCGACGCCGTGGTGTCGATGACGCAGGGCGGACCTGGTACCGCCAGCGAAGTGCCGGCCAAGTTCATCATGGACCATCTGTTTGGCCGTGCGAACATTGCGTTGGCGTCGGCCGGATCCATCGTGCTGCTGCTGACGGTGCTGGCCTTGCTGGCGCCGCTGCTGTACGTGCGCAGTCGAGCCAACGCTGCCGGTGGCGACAAATGAAGACCTCCACCGCCACCAGGTCGGGCCAACGACGCCCTTACCGGCTGAGCCCGGCGCGCATTGGCGTCTATGCCTTTTTGCTCACCGCAGCGTTGTTCTTCCTGATGCCGCTGTACATCATGCTGGTCACCTCGCTCAAAACCATGGACGAGATTCGCCTGGGCAACATTTTTGCACTCCCGATCGCCATCACGGTCGAGCCCTGGGTCACGGCCTGGACCTCGGCCTGCACCGGCGTCTCGTGTGAGGGCATTCGCGGTGGCTTCTGGAATTCGCTGTTCATCGTGATTCCAAGCACCATTCTGCCCATCCTGCTGGGTGCTCTCAATGGCTATGCCTTGTCGTTCTGGCGGCCCCGTGGCGCGAATGTTCTGTTCGCCATTCTGATGATGGGAGCCTTTATTCCGGTGCAGGTGATGATGTTCCCGCTGGTGCGTATCCTGGCGACGCTGGGCTTGTTCAGCTCGCTGCCCGGCATTGTCGTGATTCACATCATCTTCAGCATGCCGGTGATGACACTGCTGTTTCGCAACTATTACCTGTCGATTCCACAGGAACTGTTCAAGGCAGCACGCATCGACGGCGGTGGATTTTTCCGCATCTTTATGCAGTTGATGTTGCCCATGTCCACGCCGATCATCATCGTGGCCGCCATCATGCAGGTCACGGGCGTCTGGAACGACTACATCCTGGGTCTGGTGTTCGCGGGCCGGGACAACCTGCCCATGACAGTGCAGCTCAACAACGTGATCAACACCACCACGGGAACGCGCCTGTACAACGTCAACATGGCGGCCACGATTCTGACCTCGCTGGTGCCACTCACGATCTATTTTGTTTCCGGGCGCTGGTTTGTGCGGGGTATCGCCGCCGGTGCGGTAAAAGGGTAAAAATATGGCTGGCGTCAACATCCGCAATCTCTGTGTCCGCTTCGGCGAAACCGAAGTCATCAAGGACCTCAACCTTGATGTGGTAGAGAGTGAGTTTCTCGTGTTGCTGGGCCCCTCGGGCTGCGGCAAGTCGACCCTGCTGCACAGTATCGCCGGACTGATTGACGTGGCCGACGGCCGGATCGAGATCGATGGCAAGGACATGACGTGGGCTGATCCGACCGATCGCAACATCGGCATGGTGTTTCAGTCGTACGCGCTCTACCCCACAATGACGGTGGAGCGCAATATGTCGTTTGGTCTGCGTATCAAGGGCACGCCCAAGACCGAGATTGAAAAGCGCGTGCGACGCGCGGCTGAAATGCTGCAACTCGGTCCGCTGCTCAATCGCAAACCTTCGCAGTTGTCAGGCGGACAGCGCCAGCGTGTCGCCATCGGTCGGGCACTGGTGCGCGAGGCGGGTGTTTTTCTGTTCGATGAGCCCTTGTCAAACCTGGACGCCAAGCTGCGCGCGGAATTGCGACGCGAGCTCAAGCTGCTGCACAAGAACCTGCACTCGACCATGATTTACGTGACGCACGATCAGGTCGAGGCGATGACGCTGGCCACGCGCATTGTGGTGATGCGTAGCGGCAAGATTCAGCAGATCGGCGCACCAGCCGAGGTCTATGAAAGACCAGACAATTTGTTTGTGGCCGGCTTCATCGGTTCGCCGGGCATGAATTTTCTGCATGGCAGCCTGAACGCCGTCGCGGACTCCCGCATGTTTGAGTCGGAGCGCTTGACGCTTGATGTTTCGCCTTATGAATTCAAGCGCAAGCCATCGGGCGCGCAGGAGGTCGTTCTCGGTATTCGCCCAGAAAACCTGCTGATTCACGCGCAGGGTCAGTTGCAGGGCACAGTTTCCCTGATTGAACCCATGGGAAACCATCACGTGGTCTGGGTGGACTTTGGTGGAAATCTGTTGTCCTCGGTCGTGACCGGCGCACTGGCGTTCCGTGTGGATGAGTCCATTCGTTTTAGCATTGACATGGCGCGGATTTCCTTGTTTGAACGGGCCTCGGAACTGCGCCTGTAAGAGTTCTCAAATCAACTCAATGACATGAATCCGGGTCGAATAACGGGCGAAAGGCAGTGAATGATGATGCAAACATGTATGCAACGAGCAGGATCACCTGTGGTGGTTGCCGTTTTGGTGCTGACCTGGGGCGTGGCGGTACAGGCGCAGTCCACGGCGGCATCAGGTGGCAAGTTCCGGGGCGATGCCGTGCAGACTTGGGTGACTCTGACGGACCAGTCGAAGCTGCTCGCTCCACAGGAGGGTGTGATCTTTAGCGGCAAGCTGCCACTGCCGTTGAATATCGACGTTGACGTCGGCAAGCGCTACCAGGAGATCGTCGGCTTTGGCGCCAACATTTCAGATGCGTCGGCCTGGTTGATCCAGAACCGGATGAACGCGCAGCAGCGACAGGCGCTGATGGCAGATTTGTTCGGCAAGCCGCCCGGCATCGGTTTGAGCTTCACACGCCTGACTATCGGTGCTGCTGACTTTTCGCGCAGCCACTACACACTCGATGATGTAGCGGCCGGGCAAACCGACTACCCTCTGGCAAAGTTTTCCATAGCCCCCCTGCGCGCCGATGTGCTGCCGGTGGTCAAAAGCGCCCTTGCCATCAATCCCAAGTTGCGCGTCATGGCATCACCCTGGAGCGCACCGGCCTGGATGAAGAGCAATGACAGCCTGATCCAGGGCACGTTGCGCCCGCAGGCCTACGGTGCATTTTCTCAGTACCTTGAAAAATTTGCCGATGCGATGGAAGCCGAGGGCGTGCCCCTGTATGCGCTGACCGTGCAGAACGAACCCCACTTCGAGCCCAAGGACTATCCGGGGATGAGACTGGAGTCTGCAGTCCGTGCCAAGCTGATCGGCGAGCACCTGGGGCCCCTGCTGGCCAAGCGTGACAAGCCGGTGCGTATTCTGGATTGGGACCATAACTGGGATGAGCCCCAGGCGCCCCTGCAGGTGCTGGCCGACCCGCAAGCGCGTCCTTATGTGGCGGGCGTCGCATGGCACTGCTATGCCGGCGATGTGGCGGTGCAGTCGATGGTGCACGATGCCCATCCGGACAAGGAAACCTACCTCACCGAATGTTCTGGTGGCGAGTGGAAACCACACTGGGGGGAGACCCTCCCGTGGTACATGCGGAACCTGATCATCGGTACCACACGGGGCTGGGCCAAGGGCGTATTGCTGTGGAACATTGCGCTGGACGAAAACCATGGCCCCCACAATGGCGGCTGTAGCGATTGTCGTGGCGTGGTGACCATCAACTCCAAGACGGGTGAGGTGACGCGTAATTTGGACTACTACGCGCTGGCGCACGCCAGCCGCTTTGTACGACCGGGCGCGCACCGCATTGAATCTACGACCGGGGTGGATCAGCTGGAGACGGTGGCCTTCCAGAATGCAGATGACAACTCGATCGCCCTGATTGTGTTGAATTCGGCAAGCAATTCGCGTCGTTTCTCGGTGCGTCTTGGTGATCACACTTTCGAGCACACGATGCCAGGCGCCAGCGTTGCTACCTTTGTCTGGCAGGCGCCGCACTGAAGCGCAAATTGGCGGCCGGTGTCTTGGTAGTGTTCGGTTCAGCGTTCATCGCGTCGACCGTATCAGACCGGTCGGCTCAGGGTTCGACCGGTTTGCGCTTGTGCTGCAAAAACCATTCATACAGTGCCGGATTCGCGTAGGTCTGCGTCCAGGAGTCGTGGCCGACGCCGGGGTAAACCGTGAATTTCACATCCCCGCCGCAGGCCTTGACGGCTGCCACCATGGCGGCGTCATCCTGGAGGCTGACGACCGTGTCCTTCTCGCCATGAAAAGCCCATATCGGAATATTTTTGAGTTGGCATGCGCTCTTCACATCGCCGGCGCCGCAGACCGGCGCGATTGCGGCAAATCGCTCGGGATGATCGGCTGCCATTTTCCAGGTGCCATGACCACCGCGGCTCAAACCAGTCAGATAAATCCGGTCGACATCGACCGGCAGGCGCGCGATGACTTCATCCAGCAACACAGTCAGGCTATTGCTATTCCAGTTCGTATGGGCAGCTGCTTGCGGCGACACCACGATGAATGGAAAGTCTTTCTGTGTCTCGAGCATTTTCGGCGGACCGTGCGCCTTCACTTTTTCAATATCGTCGCCGCGCTCGCCGGAGCCGTGCAGAAAGACGATCAGCGGCCACTTCTTGCCATCGATCTTGTTGTACCCCTCCGGCAAATAGAGCAAAAAAGGGGTGCCGACGGTATCGCTCATCTGCTTTTCCAACGATTGCGGATGCTGGCCTTCGGCCAGTGTCCATGGTTCGCTCATGGCACACCCTCCAAGAAGAAACGTCACCGTTGTTAAAGTCACCAGTGAGAAAATTTTAGTCACGATCTCGTCCATCAGTCCAAGGGCCTCAGCGCCCTACTGCCTCGTGCGACGATAACGCCGTCATGGCCATCGCGCACACCCTATCGAAGGCCATACCATCGGCGGGCAGTCACGGCATAGACGATGCAGGCACTGCCTGCCGCTGACCCGGCTACTGGGCCTGCGCAAAGGGCTTCGGCGGGACCAGGCTGTTCATCCACTTCATGACCTGCCTATTGGGCTGATAAGGAACGCTGCCAAATAGCTTGATCAATTGTTCGATTTCACCGAGCGAGGCTTGGGAAAAATCGACTGCCGGAATGTTGGCACCTTCAACATTGGTGACCATGCCCCAGTTACTTTTGACCAGCCCGCCGGCGTTGCTCAGCATCTTGAACGACCAGGTGGCCGCTGCCCAGCCATACTTCGCGTAAGTATCGTAGCTGGCGCGGGTGATCTGCCCCCCGAGCTCATCATCCATGTCCGCCCACGGCTGAAATTCGCCAACAAAGAGTGGTGTATCCCATGCCATCATGCGTGCATTCCATTCGCAGGTGCCTCCGCCTTGGGGTACACACTGGAGCCAGTCCCGGTGTACGTCCAACCCCGGCTTGGCCCAGCCAAAGTGGCCGGGATAAAAATGCATCTCGAAAGCCACGTTGCGCATGCCCTGGTCGCCGGGTTTGCCATAGGCATCAATGCCCCGCGAGTGGCCGGGCAGGATGATGATGTGGTTGGGATCCACCGCACGCACGCTGGCGTACAGTTCTTTCATCACGGCGGCCATCTCTGCTTCGCTCGCGCCCCAGGGTTCATTGAGGATACTGTAGCCAGCCACCGCCGCGCGGTTCTTGTAGCGGTTGGCAATTTGCTGCCACAGCCAGGCCGTACGTTCCTGGTATTCTGGTGTGCTCCAGTAGAGGTTCTTGCCCGCACAGCCGCTGTGATGCTCATGCCCCTGCGCGCCGACCGCACCATGCAGGTCCAGCACCACATACATGCCGCGGGCTTCAGCCTGGTTGATGGCCTCATCCAGATAGTGCCAGGCGTCGGGTCGAAGATGGCGCGGGTTCTGTTCGTCTTCGATCAAACTCCAGATGAACGGCACACGCACCAGATTCAGGCCGAATTGGGGCATCAGGTCCCAGTCACGAGCAGTGATCCAGTTGTCGCGGTGCAATCTCATCAGGCGTTCACGTTCGACATAGCCAAAGCGCCGGTCCAGCGTCGCTTCCAGCGTGCACTGGTCGTCAATAGCCTTGGTGCTCTGGCCCATCATCCAAAATTCCAGCATAAGCCAGTTGCCCAGGTTGGTCCCCTTCAACTGAATCGGTGCTCCATCCGCTTTGACCCACTGCGTCCCTTGTGTGCGCAGCATCGAAAGCGCCCGCTCGGGGACAGCCTTTGTCACGCCATGGGCAGGTACCAATGAGGAGTCTGCGTTGGTGTTTCCCGCCTGCGTGCTGCTGAATGTGGCGAGTGCGAGAAGTTGGACTGTGATGAGCCCGGCGCGCTTGCCAAAGGACCATAGCGTGATCACTGCTTGTTCAAGACAAACTTCAAAAAAACTTGCTTTCATTGCTGCCTCTGCCTGTGTAGTCAAATTCTGTTGGCCTCAGTGGGTCCGATCCGGGGGCCGTGGCGCATACCGGTCTTGTGACCGCAGGTCGATTGGGACTCAGGGCGGCAACATCGAATTTCCCAACAGCTGTCCATCCGCCGAGAACGCCAGCGCATCACCAACGTCGAACGTGACACCCACCATTTCCCCAGGGGTGACGCGCCCCTCGTGGGCCGCGACCTTGGCGCTCAGTAATTCGTCCACACCATCGATTCGCAGGTGAATGATGGAAGCGTCGCCCAGATGCTCGGCCAGCATGACCTGGGCGAGCACACCATGCGCCGCGCGCCTCAGGTGCAAATGTTCGGGCCGGATGCCAACCTTGTGCGCGTTGGCCGGGGCCAACCCGGCGGTCGCCAACCACAGCGCCATATGCATGGCAGACGCACCCTGCGTGGGCCGCGTAATAAGGTTGATGCGGGGTGCCCCAAGGAAGGTGGCAACAAACTCACTCGCCGGGCGGGCGTACAAGTCCATCGGCGCACCGAGCTGCTCCACGCGGCCCTTGTTGAACACGGCAATACGGTCGCCCATGGTCATGGCCTCCACCTGGTCATGCGTCACGTAGATCATGGTGGTGCCCAGTTCCTTGTGCAGGCGCGACAGCTCGATGCGCATGGTCACGCGCAGCGCGGCGTCGAGGTTGGACAGAGGCTCGTCAAACAAAAACACCTTGGGCTTGCGCACAATGGCGCGGCCAATGGCCACACGCTGGCGCTCGCCGCCCGACAGCTGTTTGGGCAGGCGCGGCAGCAGGTGCATGATGCGCAGCACGTCGGCGGTACGCTGCACCACCTGTTCGCGTTCGGCCTTCTTGATGCCCGCCATGCGCAAAGAGAAACCCATGTTCTCGGCCACCGTCATGTGCGGGTACAGGGCATAACTCTGGAACACCATGGCGGCACTGCGGTCCGCCGGACGCAGGTCGTTGGCGCGAACGCCGTCGATCAGCAGGTCGCCCGCGGTGATACTCTCCAGCCCTGCAATCATGCGCAGCATGGTGGACTTGCCGCAGCCCGAGGGACCCACAAAGACGAGAAACTCCCCGTCACGCACTTCCAGATCGACACCGTGAATCACCGGCACATCGCCGTAGCTCTTGCGAATGCCCCGCAATGCCAGATGTCCCATGTCACATTCCTTTTCTTTTTTGTTCAGACAGAAAAGCACGGTACCAAAGCGCACTGTCCTTGAGCGTGCGCTCTTGCGTGTCGTAGTCCACCCGCACGATGCCAAAGCGCTTGGCGTAGCCCGAGGCCCACTCGAAGTTGTCCAGCAGGCTCCAGACAAAATAGCCGTTCACGCGCACGCCCTGGCGCATGGCCTCTGCCACCGCTTCGATATGGTTGGCGATGTAGGTCTGGCGCCGCAGGTCGTGCACCCGGCCGTCCACCACTTCGTCCTGGAACGCGGCGCCGTTTTCAGTGATGTAGATCGGCGGCATGGTGTAGTCATGGTGCAGGCGCAGCAGCAACTCGGTCAGGCCTTGCGGGTAGACCTCCCAGCCCATGTCGGTGATCTCGCGCCCGCTGGACTTGACGTCCCAGGGTTCGCCTGCGCTGGAGACACTGCGCATGTAGTAGTTGATGCCGAGAAAATCCAGCGGGACCTTGATCAGTGCCAGATCGCCCGGCAACACCTTGGGGGCGTCCGCGCCCAGATGGGCCAGCACGTCGGCCGGATACTCGCCCTTGAGCAGCGGGTCCAGATACCAGCGCAGGCCGGTGCCGTCGTCGAGCCGCGCCTTGGCCTGGTCCGCCTCGGAGTCGGTGGCCGCATGGGTCGGCGCCAGGTTGAGCACGATGCCCAGCTCGCTCTTGCAGCCCTGGTCGCGCAGCGCCGTCAGCGCCCTGCCGTGACTCAGGAGCAGATGGTGCGCCACCTGGAGCGACACCGCACGGCTCTTGATGCCGGGGGCGAAGTTGCCAATCTGGTTGCCCAGCACCGCCACCACCCAGGGCTCGTTGTGCGTGCAGATGGAGACGACGCGATCGCCCAGGCGGCGCGCCACTTCACAGGCATAGTCAACAAAGCGCTGCACCGTGTCGCGGTTTTCCCAGCCACCGGTGGCCTGCAGGGCAGACGGCAGGTCCCAATGGTTCAGCGTCAGATAAGGTTTGAGGCCCCGCGCCAGCATGCCATCGACCAGCCGCTCGTAGAACTCGAAGCCCTTTTCATTGAAGGCACCCGAGCCCAGGGGCTGCACCCGCGGCCAGGACACGGAAAAGCGGTAGGCATCGACGCCCAGGCCGGCGATCAGATCCAGGTCCGCCGCCCAACGGTGGTAGTGATCGCAGGCCACCCGGCCATCGCTGGCGTCCTGGATGGCACCGGGAATACGGCAGAAGTCGTCCCAGATGGAAGGGCCCTTGCCATCGGCTTCGGATGCACCCTCGATCTGGAATGCGCTGGTGGCGACGCCCCAGACGAAATTTTTGGGAAATGCGGAGTTGGATGTAGTGGTCATAAGAGCGATCATTGCAAGTGAAAATCAGCCGCGCACGGCGCCGGACGTAAGACCGTCGATGAGGCGGCGGGAAGAAATGGCAAACAGCACCAGCAGCGGCACGGTGGCGATGGCCGCGCCGGCCATGAGTGCGCCCCACTCGGTATTAACCGGGCTTTGCAGGCTGCGCAGCGCCAGCGGCAAGGTGTACATCTCGGGCGAACGCATGACGATCAGCGGACCGATGAAGTTATTCCACGAGCCGATGAAGGTGATCAGCCCGAGCGTGCCCATGGCAGGCTGCAACAGCGGCAGCACGATGCTCCAGTAGATACGCAACTCGCCACAGCCGTCCATGCGCGCAGCCTCGATCAGGTCACGCGGAATGCTGGAGGTGATGAACTGGCGCATCATGAAGATGCCAAAGGCACTGGCCGCACCGGGAATGTACAGGGCGCGCGGCTGGTCGATCCAGCCAAAGGCGTCCATGATCATGAACGTCGGAATCATGCCCAGAAAGGCGGGCAACAGCATGGTCGCCATCACCAGCGTGAACAGCGGCTTCTTGAAGCGGAACTCGAACATCGCAAACGCGTAGCCACCCATGCTGCAAAACAGCAGCGTGAGCCCCGTGGCGGCCAGCGCCACGTACAGGCTCCAGCCCAGGCTGCGCCAGAACGGGATGCGCTCGGTCAGGATACTGAAGTTGAGCATGAAATCGTTGCCGAACCACAACGGCGGCGGCAGGCTGAAGATGTCGCTGCGCGAGTGGCTCGCAAACACGAACATGAAGTAGAACGGCGCCAGCATGATGAACATGCCCACGCCGACCAGCAGATAGGCGGCCCAGGGGGCCATGCGGTCACTTTTGCGCATGACGATCCTTGAACGCTTGATTCGTGAGCCAGGTCAGCAGCGCCACAAACACAAACAACAGCCACGACAGGGCGCTGGCCGTGCCGAAGTCATTGAACTCGAAGGCAGTGCGGTACATGTACATGGCGGTGGTCATGCCCGCCTGGTCGGTGCCGCCGCGCCCGCCGGTGAGGATGAAAGGCTCCTCGAACAGCTGCAGCCCGCCGACCACACTGAGCATCACGCCAAAGTAAATCATCGGTTTCAGGCTCGGCAGGGTGATGAACCAGAACTGCTGCCAGCGCCCTGCGCCGTCCATGGTGGCCGCTTCATAGATGTCCCCGGGAATGGTTTGCAGCGCGGCCAGGTACAGCACCGTGTTGAAGCCCAGGTAGCGCCAGAACACCACGAGTGAAATCGCGGGCTTGACGTTTTCGGCGTGGTTCAACCAGTCAATCGGTTGCGCCGGCGCCAGCCAGCCCAGACCCGGCACCTGCCCCAGCGCATGCAGGCCCTGATTGATCATGCCGTATTCGGTGGAGAACAGCGTGCTGAACATCATGGCAATGGCCACGGTGGAGGTGATGTAAGGCAAAAAGTAGATACCCACCACAGAGTTACGAGATCGCTTGTAGGAGGTGTGAATGAAAAACGCCAGGGGAATGGCCACCAGATGCTGTGGCACGCCCGCGGCCGTGGCCAGCCAGACGGTGTTTTTCAAGGACTTCCAGAACCATTCGTCCTGCAGCGCAAAGGCAAAGTTTTCCAGCCCAACAAACTTCATGGCCAAGAGGCCAGCCGTGGGCTCCCACGACTGAAATGCCAGATAGAACGAGAACACGAGCGGGAAGATGCCGAACACCACAAACAACAGCACGAACGGGCTCAGGAACACATAGGGCGCCCACTCGGGGGACAGGCGCGGCAGCAGGGATCGTTTCATGGCGAGGCGTCAGCGTAAAGAGGGGTGCGGCCCATGCAACCTTAGCGGCGCGCACGCCGCTCCAGCAAGGCCTTGGCATCAGCCAGCGCCTTGGGAATGTCCTTGCCCTGGTCCAGCACCTTGTCGAGCTCGGTGTTGACGATTTCGTCGGCAATCGGGTCCAGCTTGTTCACGTCGATGGCGTTGATTTTCAGTGCCGCTTCGCGCCACAGCAGACGCGCTTTCTGCCCGCCCAGGAATTCAATCGGCTGGTCGTAAAACGGATCAGTGTGCGCTTCGAGCAAGGCCGGAAAAGCGTCCTGCACCTTGAACGCGCTGAGTTGTGCGTCGCGGTTGAGCGTCATGAACTGGATGAACTCCCAGGCCAGCGCCTTGTTCTTCGCCGCCTTCGGGATCGCATAAAAAGTGCCGCCCCAAGCGCCCCAGGCTTTTTCGGGCAGCTGCGAGGCACGCCAGAGACCCTTTGTGGTGGGTGCAATCCAGCTTGCCATTTGCCCGGCCAGCCAGGCACCCGACATCTGCGTGGCGATGTTGCCGTTCTTGAAGCCCTGAGACCATGCGGTCGACCAGCCGCTGATCTTGCCGTCGAGCTGTTGCTGGCGCACCCTGCGCGCCAGTTCGAACGCGCGCACAAAGCGCGACGAATCCACCACCACCTTGCCGGCGGCATCAAAGTACAGGCCATCGCCCGGCTTGACGTTGGAGCGGATCAGGATGTCCTTGATATCGCGCGCGTGCGCCATTAGGTAGGCGCCCGTGGTGGCCTTGATCTTCACGCCCGACGCCACAAAGGAGTCCCAGGACTGCGTCAGCTCCGCTTCGCTGACACCGGCTTTTTTAAGCAGATCGGTCCGGTACAGCAAGGTGCCCGGGCCGATGTCAGTGGGCGCGGCCACCACCGCGCCAGTACTGAGGGTGGCCTGCCTGAAAGCAAAGGGCACAAAACGCATTTGCGTGTCCTTGATTCGGTAAGGCGACTGAGACAGATCTTCCAGTCCACCTCCCGCGCCAAAGCGGCCCACGTAGGCAAATTCCAGCGCCATCACGTCCGGCAGATTGCTTGAGGTGGACAGGGCCGTGGTCATGGCGGTGTGATGATCCTCAAATGCACGGCTGACCAGTTTGATCTCGACGTTGGGATGCGTCTTCTTCCACTGTGGCATCGCGGCCTTGATGATCTCGTCCACCGCCGGGTAAGCCGTCACGGACAGTATCTGGCTCTGGGCTTGGGCCAGGCTGGTGCTGACGAGCAGCACCGTCAGGGAAAGAATTTTGCCTGCGGTACGGGCAGCATTAAAAAGCATGCTTGTCTCCGGTTTATGAATTACAGCTGATTTGGAAAGGATTCCATATTACCCTGAACCTTGTCAAATCCTATTCACGCTTACCCTAAGGTGAACAACGCGAGCCGAGTCGGCGACTACAAAAACGCCTCCTCTTTGGCGGCGCGCGAAGCTTTACTGCCATAGACCCGCTCAAAGATCGGCGTCGCCATGAGCGTGGTGGTGATGGCCATCATCACCATGATGGCGAACAGCGCTGGTTCGATGATGCCGCGCTGCAAGCCGATATTCAGAATAATCAGCTCCATCAGGCCGCGAGCGTTCATGAGCGTTCCCACCGCCATGGCCTCGCGGTGGCTCTCGCCGTGCCAGCGTGCGGCGGCGTAGCAGGCCACGCCCTTGCCGACGGTGGCCGCCAGCAACACCAGCCCTGTGAGCAGCCACAGGTAAGGTGTGTTGACCAGGCCAATCCTGGTGTTCAAGCCCGAATAGACGAAGAACACCGGCAGCAGGAAGGCCGTGGTCAGCGGATAGATGATGCGGTGCAACTCGGCCGAGAACTTGCCACGGGGCATGGCAATGCCCATGATGAAGGCACCAAACACCGCGTAGATCTGGATGAAGTCGGTGAACCAGGCCCCCAGCATGACCAGCATCAACACAAAAATCAGCATGCCCTGACTCATCTCGCCTGCCGCCTCCACCCGTCTGCCCAGCGGCAGCAGCAGACGCCGAAGGCCCAGCAAGACAAGGAGCCCAAACAAAACGCCGCCGCCAATCGCATAGACCGCGATGGCTGGATTGTTCTGGAAACTCGCCAGCACCACTGCCAGCACGCACCAGGCTGCGGCATCGTCCATCGAGCCCGCTGCCAGCGCCAGCGTGCCAAGCGAAGTTTTTGACAACCCTTGCTCGAAAATAATGCGCGCCAGCATGGGGAAGGCCGTGATGGACATGGCCGCACCCACGAATAGCACAGCTTGCAGGGTCGTGGTCCTGGCGGCAAACAGGGTGGTGTCACCCACCAGAAAATACGCCAGCGTTGCGCCCAGGGCGAACGGCGCCACGATGCCCGCCAGCGAGACCGAAGCCGCGCTGCGCAAGCGCGACTTGATCAGACCGACATCGAACTCGACGCCGATCAGGAACATGTAAAGCACCAGTCCCAACTGCGCAACCGCAAAAAGGATGGACTTGGCGTCGACCGGAAAAAGATAGGTACTCAAACCGGGAAACATCCACCCCATCAGGGATGGTCCCATCACCACCCCGGCGATCATCTCGCTCACCACCTGCGACTGTCCCAGCCGCTTCAACAGAATGCCAACGATTCGGCAGACCCCCAGGATGAAGGCCATTTGCAGGAAGAACAGAACCGAGAGATCAAAGGCGCTCATGTCATGTTGCTATATGGAAGTAAAAGTACGAAGGCGGAACTGAATATCAGTGCCCTTGAAATCTAGCAGACAAAGCGCGGACAGTGGATTCAGCCGCGCCGAAGAATCGGTTGACGCTTGCCTAGGGTAAGCCATAATAGCCTTCGCTCAAGGATTAATTAACAATTAATTAATTCGAGCGGCAGAGTGCCAGCGCGAATCAACCCCCTGCTTCATGGCCCTGTGCCTTCGAAGCTAGCAAATCAGGAGTCAATATGTTGAAACTTTCCAAATTGTCTGCAGCCATTGCATTTGTAGTGGTTGGCGCATCGGCCCTGGCCGGTGAAGTTGAAGTGCTGCATTGGTGGACATCGGGCGGCGAAGCCAAGTCGGTCAGCGAATTGAAAAAAATCATGCAGAGCAAGGGCCACACCTGGAAAGACTTTGCGGTGGCCGGCGGCGGCGGTGACAACGCCATGACCGTGCTCAAAAGCCGTGTGGTGGCCGGCAACCCGCCCGCTGCAGCCCAGATCAAAGGCCCTGCGCTTCAAGAATGGGCCTCTGAAGGGGTGCTGGCGAATCTGGATGCCACTGCAAAAGCTGAAAACTGGGACAGCCTGCTGCCCAAGGCGATAGCAGACGGCATGAAATACAAAGGGAACTACATCGCTGTTCCGGTCAATGTGCACCGCGTCAACTGGCTGTGGGCCAATGCGGCCGTGTTGAAAAAATCTGGCGTGGCGGGCATGCCCAAAACCTGGACTGAATTTTTTGCCGCTACCGACAAGATCAAGAAGGCGGGATTTATCCCGGTTGCAACGGGTGGCAATGCCTGGAATGACCTCACCAACTTTGAGCCTGTGGCGCTCGGTGTCGGCGGTGTCAAGTTTTACAACGATGCGTTTGTCAAACTTGACCCTAAAGCACTGAACAGCGATGCCATGAAGAAATCGCTGGAGACCTTTCGCAAGCTCAAAGGCTACACCGATGCCGGTGCCGTGGGTCGCGACTGGAATATCGCCACGGCGATGGTGATCCAGGAGAAAGCCGGCTTCCAACTCATGGGCGATTGGGCCAAGGGCGAATTTGTCGCTGCCGGCAAGGTGCCGGGCAAAGATTTCCTGTGTGCCGCAGCACCTGGCAATGCAGGCACCTACACCTTTAACGTGGATTCATTCGCCATGTTCAAGCTCAAGGATGCGGCAGCCCAAAAGGCGCAGGCAGACCTTGCCGTTGCCATCATGGGCCCTGAATTCCAGGAAGTATTCAACCTGAACAAAGGCTCCATCCCGGTTCGCTTGAACATGAACATGGACAAGTTTGACGAATGCGCCAAGCTGTCGGCCAAGGAATTTGTTGACACCGCCAAGTCGGGTGGCCTGGTTCCTTCCGTTTCCCAGGATATGGCGCTCAAGCCCGCCGCGACGGGTGCCCTGAAAGATGTCGTCAGCCAGTTCTGGAACGATGACAAGATGACGCCGGAAACGGCCATGAAGAATATGGTCAAGGCGGCTACGACCAAATAGAGCGGGGGGGGTCGCAAAGGCCTGTTGCAGGCGCACGCAGAAGGGTTGGGGTACGCGCCGCCGCTCATGTCCCCCGCCCTTCTCGGGCTCCTCCTTGACTTCGCTTTGGCACGCACCCCAGCCCTTCTGCTTGATAGGTGCGGTGGTGAGCGTGCAAGCCAAAACCCTGCGGGACCAGACCAGCCGGGTGTTTCGCGAAGTGAGGTCAAGGAGGAGACCGAAGGCTGCAAGCCTTCGGTCGGGGGACACGAACGTAGCGCAATACCCGGCTGGTCTGGTCTTGGAGTAGCACATGCCGTCCATCACCGTGTCGTTCCACTTTCTAACCCGAAGGCGAGATGTTTATGAAATCATTTGAAAACGTGTTACCCAAGCTGGTAATTGCGCCGGGCTTTGTGCTCGGATTCGCCTTCATTTACGGCTTCATGATCTGGAACGGCGTGCTCTCCGTGACCAGCTCCCGCATGTTGCCCAACTACGACGAATTCGTCGGGCTGGAACAGTACGTGAGCCTGTGGGAGATGGACCGCTGGCTCGTCGCGTTGAAGAATCTGGGTATTTTCAGCGTGCTGTATGTCGGTGGTTCGATGTTTCTGGGCATGGGCTTGGCGATTTTTCTGGATCAAAAAATTCGTTTTGAGGGTGTGCTGCGCACCGTCTATCTGTACCCGATGGCGCTGTCGTTCATTGTGACCGGCACCGCGTGGAAATGGATTTTGAACCCGAGCCTGGGGCTGGAAAAACTGATGCATGACCTGGGTTGGGCCAGCTTCCACTTTGACTGGCTGGTGCAAAGCGACACCGCCATCTATTGCGTGGTGATCGCCGGCATCTGGCAGTCGGCCGGGTTTGCCATGGCGCTGTCGCTGGCAGGCTTGCGCGGCATTGACGACAGCATCATCAAGGCGGCGCAAATTGATGGCGCTTCCTTGCCGCGCATTTACTGGCGCATTATTCTGCCGATCCTGCGCCCGGTGGTGTTCTCCACGGTGCTGGTGCTGTCGCATCTGTCAATCAAGAGTTTCGACCTGGTCATGGCTTTGACCGCGGGCGGCCCCGGCTACTCGTCGGATGTGCCGGCCACTTTCATGTATGTGATGAGTTTTACCCGCGGCCAGATCGGCTTGGGCGCGGCCAGCGCCACCATGATGCTCGCCACCGTGGCGGCCATCGTCGTCCCTTACCTTTACAGCGAGCTGCGGGCCAAGCCGCACGAGCGCTGATCCTGGGCCCAACCATGATTACCAAACACTTGCCCCGGGCCCTGATTTACGGCATTTTGCTGATTGCGGCCCTGTTCTTTCTGGCGCCGCTTTATGTGATGCTGGCCACCTCGTTCAAGGACGCCGCGCAGATCCGCTCCGGCAACCTGCTGAGCTGGCCCAACTCACTGAACTTCGAGTCCTGGCAACTGGCCTGGTCCAGTGCCTGCACCGGGGTCGATTGCCGCGGTTTGAAGCCCTATTTTGTCAACTCGGTCATCATGGCGGTGCCCGCCGTGCTGATTTCAACCGCCTGGGGCGCCATCAACGGCTACGTGCTGAGCCTGTGGAAATTCACGGGCAGCGAAGTGCTGTTTGGCTTCATGCTGTTTGGTGTGTTCATGCCGTTTCAGGTGGTGCTGCTGCCGATGAGCCAGGTGCTGGGTTACCTGGGTTTATCCAGCTCCCTGGGCGGCCTGATTCTGGTGCACTGTATTGCCGGGCTGGCCGGCACCACCCTGTTTTTCAGAAACTATTACACCGCCATTCCCAAAGAGCTGGTCAATGCCGCGCGCATCGACGGGGCTGGTTTCTGGCGCATTTTTTTCCGCATCGTGATTCCGATGTCGACACCGATTCTGATGGTGACGCTGATCTGGCAGTTCACCAACATCTGGAATGATTTTCTGTTTGGCGTGGCGTTCAGCGGTGCGGACAGCAAGCCGATCACCGTCGGTTTGAACAACATGGCCAACACCTCCAGCAGCGTCAAAAGTTACAACGTGGACATGGCCGCCGCCGTCATCGCCGGCCTGCCCACCATGCTGGTCTATGTGCTGGCCGGTCAATATTTCGTCAAAGGTCTGACCGCTGGCGCGGTCAAAGGATAAACACATGGCAGCTTCACTCCACATCGCAGGTATTCGCAAGGTCTTTGGCAAAGGCGCCAAGGCGGTCGAAGTGCTGAAGAAAATTGACATCGACGTCGCACCGGGCGAATTTCTGATTCTGGTCGGGCCCTCTGGTTGCGGCAAATCGACCCTGCTCAACATCATTGCCGGACTGGAAGAGCCGACCGAGGGCGAGCTGCGCATTGCCGGCAAAAACGTCATCGGCGTGGCCCCGGCCCAGCGCGACATTGCCATGGTGTTCCAGAGCTATGCGCTCTACCCGACCATGAGCGTGGCCGACAACATTGGCTTTGCGCTGGAAATGCGCAAGGTACCCAAGGCGGCGCGCCTCAAGCGCATTCATGAAGTGGCCGCCATGTTGCAAATTGAGCAACTGCTGGACCGGCGGCCGGCGCAGCTCTCAGGCGGCCAGCGTCAGCGCGTGGCCATGGGCCGCGCCCTGGCGCGTGATCCGCAACTGTTTTTGTTTGACGAACCTTTGAGTAATCTGGATGCCAAACTGCGCGTCGAGATGCGCGCCGAGATCAAGCGTCTGCACCTGGTCTCAGGCATTACCAGCGTCTATGTGACGCACGACCAGATCGAGGCCATGACGCTGGGCAGCCGCATTGCTGTCATGAAAGACGGCATCCTGCAGCAAATTGGCACACCGGACGACATCTACCGCCGCCCGGCCAATACCTACGTGGCCGGTTTCATCGGTTCACCAACTATGAATTTTATAGCTGGTCAGGTAGACGGGACGGGGGCTGATGCCGTATTTTCCTTTGAAGGTGGGGAGTTGCGGCTACCGTGTCCGACGGTTGGCAAGGTCACACTGGGCCAGCGTCCCGAGCACATTCACCTCGACCCCGATGCCACCTGGCGCGGTGAAGTGATACTGGTGGAGCCGACCGGAGCCGACACGTATGTCGTGGTGAGAACCGGTGTCGGCTTGATCACGGTGCGCACACCACCCAGCACGCAGGTTTTGATGGGCGACGTTGTGGGTCTGTCTGTCAGCGGCCGGCACAACAACTGGTTTGACGCGCAGAGCGGCTTGCGTCTGATTTAGGCTGTCAATTCAGGCGTCCGGCTTGCCTGGGCAGCCATGAACGCTTCAAAGTCCGGCGCCGAAACAGGTTTCGAGAACAAGTAGCCTTGACCGTAATCGCAGCCTGCCGCGGCCAGCAAATCGCGTTGCTGCGCGGTTTCAACACCCTCGGCGATCACCTTCATGCCCAGGGCGTGAGCCATGGCGATGATGGCCTGGCACAGGGCCAAGTCAGTCGATTCGGGAATCAGGTAGCGCACAAACGACTGGTCGATCTTGACAAAGTCGATGTCAAAACGCTGCAGATAGGACAAGGACGAATAGCCGGTGCCAAAGTCGTCCAGCGACACCTGAATGCCAGCGTCGTGCAGATCCAGCAGCTGGTCGGCCACGCTGGAGCTGGTGTCGAGCAACAGCCCTTCGGTGATCTCCACCACGATGCTGTTGCCCGGCAAACCCATCGCCTGCAACTGCTGGGCCCACGGCGTCTTGGTCTTGCCGCGTTGGTAAAACTGCACCGGCGACTTGTTGACGCTGATCTGGAAATCAGGGTCCAGCGCCGTGCGCCAGGCCTGCACCTGGCGCGCCGCCTGCTGAAACACCCACTCGCCAATAGCGACGATCAAACCGCTGGCTTCGGCAATCGGAATGAACTCGACCGGGCTGATCAGTCCGCGCGTCGGGTGTTGCCAGCGAATCAATGCTTCCGCCTTGCAAACGGCGCCGCTGGCGAGTTCAACAATGGGCTGGTAAACCAGCCGGAACTGTTGCCCGATGAGCCCGGCGTGCAGGTCGTTGGCCAGCCGCACCCGGTTTTGTGCGGCCTGTTGCAGGGCCGGGGTGAAAAAACTGAAGCGATTGCGCCCGGCGCCCTTGGCCACATACAGCGCCTGGTCGGCGTTCTTGAACAGGTCTTCAATGTCGCCGGCATCAAGGGGATACATCGTGACGCCAATGCTGGCCGACACAAAGGCCTGTTCTCCGTCCAACTGGAATACGCATTCCAGCGCCCGCAGAATCTTTTGCAGGATGCGCTCCAGGCTGCTGGCATCAAGCAGCTCCGTCAGGATGACGGCAAACTCGTCGCCGCCCATGCGGGCCACGGTATCGGACTCGCGCACGCAGTCGCTGATGCGCCGCGCCGCTTCTACCAGCAGCCGGTCACCACTGTTGTGACCGAGCGTGTCGTTGACTTCCTTGAAGTGGTCCAGGTCAATGAACAGGACAGCGAGTTGCAGACCGTCACGTTTGCTTTTCTTGATCTCCTGCGCAACCCGGTCGCGCAGCATGTGGCGATTCGGCAGACCGGTCAAGGTGTCGAAGTGCGCTTGTCGCCAGATCAGCGCTTCTGATTTCTTGCGCTCGGTGACGTCGGTGTGGGTCCCAATCATGCGCAGCGGCAAGCCCTGCGCGTCGCGGCTGATGACCATGCCACGCGACAGCATCCACTTCCAGCTGCCGTCCTTGCAGCGCACGCGGTGTTCATCGGCATAGGTGGAGGTCAGGCCGTCAAAATGGGCCTGACGCGCGCGCAGGAGCTGCGCCATGTCGTCGGGATGAATGAGCTTGTCGAACTCCCCCCGCGCCTGAAGGTGGACATCACCGACGTCGTAGCCGAGTATTTCCAGCAATCGCTTGGAATAGAACTCCACACCGCTCTGGATATGCCAGTCCCAGACGCCATCGCCAGTGCTCTCCAGGGCCAGCTTCCAGCGTTCCTCATTTTTTTGTAGCGTGGCCTGCGCCTGCACATAGTCCGTGACGTCGGTAAAAGTGCGCACCATGCAGCCCTCAGGCAGCGCCTGCGTCCTGGCTTCCAGGGTGCGACCCGCCGGTGTCACACGCAGATAGTGGGAGGGCAGGTCGTCAGGGGCGCCAGCAGCCACGCCCAACACGCAGTTGCGCGCATGGACCTCGACCAGCGCGGCGTCCCGACCAAAATCGCCCCTGTCACGTTGGTAACGGGTCAGCGCCTGCACCGTCGGTCGGCTGGCCAGCAGACGCTCCGGCAGGTCCAGCAACTCGCAAACTCTGGGGTTGAAAATATCCACCCGCCCTTGCACATCAAATACCAGGATGCCCTGGCTGATGCTGGTGAGCGTGGTTTGCAGCAGTCGGGATTTCTCCGTCAACTGGGCATTGAGCTGTCGCAACGCGGTGTCGGTTTCGGTCTGTTGGGGGTTCAGGTCTTCATTCACAAACTTGGCAGACAAATTGGAAGGCAGAAAAGCGGTCAGTCAGACCATTCAGAGTGCAGTATCCCACGACACCACTGGCAGGCTGAGACTGATCCGCAGGCCGTGCGGCTGTACGACGTGCGCACTGGCGCTGCCCCCGTGGCGCTGGGCGATCTCGGCCACAATGGCCAGCCCCAGGCCGCAGCCGCCAGGCAGCTCGCTGGCGCGCCAGAAGCGCTCGAACAGGTGCGCCAGTTCAGTCGCCGACAAGCCGGGACCGTTGTCTTCGACCTCCAGCACGGCCTGCTGGGTCAAGCGCTTCACACGCAGCGTCACCACACTACCCCGACCGGCATAGAGGAGTGCGTTGTCAAGCAAGTTGCTCATGGCCTCGCGCAGCAACATGGCTTCACCTTGCACACCTAAACTGTCGGCCCCCTCATAGCCCAGGTCCACACCGGCGGCCATGGCGCGCGGTGTCCAATCCCGCGCCACCTCGCGTGCCAGGGCTGCCAGGTCGAGCGTTTGCAGGCGCACCTCGGCCTCGTTGCGCGCCAGTGACAGCAGTTGCTGCACCAGGTGCGCACTGCGCTGGGCGCCCGCCAACACCTTGCTCAGGCGCGCGTGCAGGGCTTGCGGATCGGTCTCGGCCAGCGCCAGTTCGGTCTGGCTGATCAAGCCGGCCAGCGGCGTGCGCAACTGATGCGCCGCGTCGTTCAAAAAACGCTTTTCTTGCCCCAGGCTGCGCCGCACGGCGGCCAGCAATTGGTTGACCGCTTGCGCCAGCGCGTGCACCTCTTGCGGCGCCTGCGTCATCTCGATCGGCGACAACGCCGACACATTCTGTTCGCGCCGCAGCCCCAGTTGCGCCTGCAGCCGGGTCAGCGGAAGCAGGCCGCGGGAGACACCGCCATACACCAGCACACTCAGCAAGACGCCCAACAAGAGCAAGGGCGCCAGCATGTCGGCCACCAGCTCCGTCGTCAGGCGCCGCTGCACGACCAGACTCTTGGCCACCTGCACCCGCAAGCGCTGGGGCGAGGTGGCCTCCCCATAGTTGACTTCCAGCAACGCCACGCGCATCGGTTTGCCGTCCACCACGGCGTTGTACAGCAAGGGCTCGCCGGGAACCGGGCTGAGACGCTGCGGCGGCTCCGGCAAGCGGCCGTTGCCCAGCAAGAAACTCCCCGGCGGCGATGAGACCAGGTAACTGACCCGGTCTTGCGGATCCTGCTCAATGATGTCTTGTGCCGCGCGCGGAAAGTCGATCAGCAGACCCGAGCCGATCGGCTTGACCTGACGCGCCAGCGAGCGCACCGATTGCGTCAGGGACTGGTCGATGCCTTTTTCAGCGTAGCTCAATGCAATCCGGTAGGCCAGGGCGCCACCCACCAACCACAGCACCAGCTGCGGCAACAACAACCACAGCAGCAGTTGCCGTTTGAGCGACAAGCCATGGCCCGCCGTGCCCGAGCCAGCGCCCTCCCCCGCCAGCGTGTCGCCCGGGCTCACGGCGCACTGGACTCCAGCATGTAACCCAGGCCGCGCACGTTGCGGATATTGAGCCCGGAGTCGGCCAGCTTGCGGCGCAGGCGGTGGATATAGACCTCCAGCGCATTCGAGCCCACACCGGCACTGGCCCCGGTACTCGTACCGTCTCCGGGCTCGGACTGCCATGCACAGAGCACATCTTCACGGCTGATCACCTGCCCCGCGTTGGTGACCAGCAGGGACAAAAGCGCCCACTCGCGTTGCGTCAGTTCCAGCGCTTCATCGCCGAGCCAGGCTTGCGGCAATCTGGCATCCACCCGCAGACGCCGCGCGCCATCGGTGACCAGTTCCAGCGAACCCCCAAAAGCGGGCAGCCTGGCGCGCCGCAGCATGGCGCCCAGGCGGGCTTGAAGCTCAGCCATGCTGAACGGCTTGGTCAGGTAATCGTCGGCCCCGGCGTTGAGCCCCTGCACCCGGTCCTCGACACCGTCACGCGCGGTGAGTACCAGCACCGGCAGCGCGGGCAGGCGTTTGCGCAGCCAGCGCAACACCTCCATGCCACTGACTTTGGGCAAGCCCAGGTCCAGAATCACGCCGTCAAAGCGGTTGGACTCCAGCAAGGCCTGCGCGCGCTCACCGTCGCTGGCAGGGGTGACGGTGTGACCGGCCTGGGTCAGCTGAGCACCCAAGGCATCGCGCAGCAACTCGTCATCTTCAACAATCAGCAAATGGGACATGGCCCAAGCATAACAAGCAAAGCGGGCGCTGCCCCATCAATGCGCCGGGGTGGCGGGCAGCGGGCACTGCAGCCGGGCCTGGACCGCCTGAACCCGCGCCAGATGAATCAGTTCACCTATTTTCTGGCCGCTAGCCCCCGTCGCCATTGCGTCAGACGCTATCTTTTCTGTAACAACACCCTGCGCGGCCGACAAGGCCGACAGCAGCCGGGGCCGCTGCGGATAGGGTGACTCGGCCAGCCCCAGCCGCCCGCGCGCGTCACACTCGCAGGCCAGCAAGATTTGCCCAAGGCGCTGCGGCTTGCGAAAGGCATCGCAGCGCTCCAGCAGGCGTACCAGTGCAGCAGCGTCGAGATTGCCACTGCGGTGAATATTGCCGTGCTCGCGCGCCACCACGTCGGCCAGCTCCCGGCAATCGGTGGGCAGGCGCAGCCGCTCAGCCAGGCCCTTGAGGAGTTGCGCACTGCGCTGCTCATGCCCGAGGTGGCGCGGCAAAATGTCGGCCGGCGTGGTGCCCTTGCCCAGGTCGTGCGTCAGACAGGCCAGTCGCACCGGCAGGTCAGCGCCCAGGCGGGCCGCCATGTCGAGCACCAGCGCCAGGTGTGCGCCGGTGTCGATTTCGGGGTGGTAATCGGCACGCTGCGGCACGCCCCAGAGTCGATCGACCTCCGGCAGGATTCTGGCCAGCGCCCCACATTCGCGCAACACCTCGAACATGCGTGAGGGCGTGGCCTCCATCAGCCCACGGGAGAGCTCCTGCCAGACGCGCTCGGCCACCAGATGATCGACCTCGCCGCTGTGCACCATCTCAAGCATGAGTTGCAGCGTCTCGGGGGCCACGCTGAAGTCGGGAAAGCGCGCGGCCAGACGAGCCAGGCGCAGGATGCGCACCGGGTCTTCACAAAAAGCGGCGCTGACGTGGCGAAATATTTTGTCAGCGATGTCCTGCCGGCCGTTGAAAGGATCGACCAAGGCAGCCGGCGCCGTTTCCGAGCTTTTGATATCAAATAAGCCTTTAGCCCTTATGTAATCTGCATCAATAGCTATTGAATTAATAGTCAAATCGCGCCGCGCCAGGTCTTCTTCCAGCGTCACATCGGGCGCGGCGTGAACGGCAAAACCGTGGTAACCGGGCGCAGTTTTGCGCTCAAGGCGTGCCAGCGCATATTCCTCGTGGGTTTGCGGATGCAAAAACACCGGAAAGTCCTTGCCCACCGGCACAAAGCCCTGCGCGACCAGCTCATCCGGCGTGGCACCGACCACCACCCAGTCGCGGTCCGTCACCGGCAAGCCCATCAGGGCATCGCGCACAGCACCACCGACCAGGTAGATTTGCATGTCAGCGCTTCAGGCGGTAAGGCTCTTCAAAATCAAGAAAATCCTGTTCTGCCAACGCACCGTCGATCCAGGCTTTCACGCCGGGCAGCGCCTGCACCCGCGCGACGTAGTCGGCAATCGCGGGCGGTAGCGGCAGCGCGTAGCTGGTCAGGCGGGTGCAGATCGGGGCAAAGTAGGCATCCGCCACCGAAAAGTCGCCAAACAGCATAGGCCCGCCGTGGGCCTTGAGCAACTCGTCCCACATCGCGACCAGCCGCGCCACGTCCGAGCGCACCGTGGGCTGGTCGCGCCAGATCAGGGCACCAACCTCAGGCAGCCGCGCTTCGATGTTCATCGGGCAGTGACTGCGCAGACCGGTGAAGCCGGCGTGCATCTCGGCGCAAAGGCTGCGCGCCCTGGCACGCGTGGCCTTGTCACGCGGCCACAAGTGTTTGTCCGCAAACTGCTCGGCCACATATTCGGCAATGGCCAGCGTGTCCCACACCACCAGATCACCATCGATCAATACCGGCACCTTGCCGGTCGGTGTCAGGGCATTGACGGTTTTCTTGAAGCTGGAATCTGGCGTGAACGCGTCAAAGCGAACCTTGATTTCTTCAAACGGGATCTCCGCTTGTTTGAGCAGCACCCAGGGGCGCATGGACCAGCTGGAGTAGTTTTTGTTGCCGATGACGAGTTTGAGCATGAAATTCTCCAAAACGTGAATGCTAGCAGCGCGGCCAGTGATTGGTTTTGATTGCTTCTATTGATAGCTGTCTACGCATACTGGACCGGGACTGTCGGTTTATGTCACCTAAATCCATTCGGATCTTTCTGATACTGACCGGGTACTGCCGTGTTGGATTTTTAAGTTATTTTTTCCCCACTCACTCCCCCCGCCCTCTCCCGCCCCGCCGGGCGGAAGAGGGAGCCAACAGCCACATTTGGCCGCGTATTTGAAGGTGGGACGTACACGCGCCGCTTGGCGTTGACCCACAGCCCACTATTAATTTGATCGGTCTGTTCATAGGTTGCCGCCGCTTCGAGGTCAGCACGCCTTTGATTACCAGTTTTCCCACCTTAAAAAACGCGGCCAAATGAGGCGCCCCTCTTTCGCCCGGCGGGGCGAGAGAGGGGTTGGGGGAGTGAGTGGGGGAAAAATCCCAGAGAAAAACCGCCGTCGCAGTAGCCTCAACCCTCACCGAACCTGCAAACTACAACCCGCCAAGCCTCAAGGCAAGTCGGAATCGACCGGTGCCGCCCCGGCACCGCGTGGCCCGATCAGCCCGAGGCGGCTTTTCAGCGACTGCGGTTGACCGGAAATGAGCGCGGCGTAGCTGGTGGTGTTGGACAAGACTTTTTTCACATAGTCACGGGTCTCGGTGAACGGCACGTTCTCGGCCCAGATGGCGGCTTCCAGCGTCGGCGCCCCAGCTTGACCGCGCCAGCTGCGCGGGCGCCCGGGCCCGGCGTTGTAGGCGGCGGCGGCCATGGGCATGGAGCCGTCAAAGTTGTCCAGCACCAACTTGAGGTAGCCGGTGCCAATGGCAATGTTGGTGTCACGCTCACTGAGCTGTTGCGGCTTGAAGTTGACCAGCCCGATTTTTTTGGCGGTCCAGCGGGCCGTCGCTGGCATCACTTGCATCAGCCCGGCGGCACCGACACCCGAACGGGCGTCCACGATGAAGCGGCTTTCCTGCCGGATCAAGCCATACACGTAGGCCGCGTCCAACCCGATTTCCGAGCTGCGCTGCAGCACCGCGTCCTTGTGTGGCATAGGAAAGCGCTGCGCGAAATCGATCACACTTTTAGTCCGCTCACTGGTGTTGATGCAGCGGTCCCACACCTCATGCTGGCAGGCCAGGTCGGCAGCGGCCAGCAGTTCGCGATCGTTCATGCCGCCGCGTTGGTGCATATTGACGCTGTAATTCCATTCACGCACGCCCTCGCTGCGCAAGCCGATTTGAATGGCATACAGACTGCGACCAAGGCCGGGGTCGAGCCGGGCCGCGTCCTTTTCTTCGGCTGTCAACGCGGCGGGCGCTGCGGGCACGGTCACGCGCTGGCCAAGTTCTTCCAGTGCCAGTTGCTCGTAGAAGCCGCGCACGCCAGCAATGCTTTGCAACAAGCGCTGCGGCTCGACATGATCCGCCTGCGTCTTGGCCAGCTTCAGCAGGGCGCGCGCGCGCCAGTAGACCCAGGCGGCGTCCTGGCGCTGGCTCTCGCTCATGGCCGACGTGGCAGCCACCACCTGCGCCCAGTTGCCTGCCCGCAGCGCCGCGCGCACCTTCCAGGCCAGTTGATCGGCCTGCATGAACTTGTCTTGCCCTTTCATGAAATAGGCCAAGGCGTCATCCGACAAGCGCATGGCGGCACGCTTGCCGATCACGCCCCAGACCCAACTGCGCTCCTCCTGACTGAGTTGGGTTTTCCAGCGCAGTTTGTCAATCTCGACGGCAGCAGCGGCAGGGTCTTTGACAGCGAGGCGAATCATGGCCAGCGTGACCAGCTCTTTGGTGCGCAGCCGCAGCGCCAGCAGCTTGCCTTCCAGGTAGTGTTCGGGCCGGGTGTAGATCGCGCTGACCGTGTTGGCCCATTCGGCATTGAGCAGGCCAACCGCCTGGGTGGCGATGCGCAGGTTGTCGTTTTCGAACCCCTGGCGCGCGCGCAACCAGACTGTCTGGGGCTGGAGCTTTCTGGCTTTGAGCTGCTGGTCTGCGGCGGCCGCACAGCCGTCATCGGCATCGCGCTGGGCCAGCCACAGGTCCTCCACTTGTTGCACCACATCGCGTTCGCTTGACTTGAAGTCGGTCAGCAAGGCGTAGCACTGGACCGAACGGTCATCGTTCATGCGGAAATTGGGGTACTCGGCCATGAAAGTGCCCCATTCCTGCCGTTGCCCGAGCAGCAGCAGCCAGTCGTTGCGCAAGCGGTCCTCCTGGTAGGTACCGGCAAAGCGGTTCAAAAAATACTGAATTTCAGCCGGGCTTGCGGTGTCCAGGCGGGCACGCAATTCCCAATAAGCGGCCCAGGGCTCCAGGGTGTGGTCACGCATCTGGGGCAACAGCTCGCTCAGACGCTTGCTATTGCCCTTTTTGAAGGCCTGGTTCATCTCCAGAATAGTCTGGTCGGCGGCCGTGGTGCCTGCCACCCTGGATTGCGCCTGCGCCGCCGGATTTGCCGACAGGGTCAACACGCCCAGCAGCGCAATCGATGTCAAAATGGTAGAGAACTGCATGTGGAGATTATGGATACAACTGATGAAAAGAAAGCGCAGGCCAAAAAAGCCCTGCGCAAACGCCTGGTTGAACAACGTCTGAATCTCCCGGATCGACTACAACGCGCCAACCTGTTGCAACGCGTGATGCGCATTTGGCTGGTCGGCCGCCCGGATGCCGTCATTGGTGCCTACTGGCCGATCAAGGGTGAATTCGACCCCTTGCCAGCGCTGCATCGGTGGAAAGAAGACGGCGAACTGATCGACCAGCCTCAACCTCGAATGATTGGACTGCCGGTGGTGGACAAAGTTCACAAGACCATGGCTTTCCATGCCTGGTATCCCGGCTGTCCGATGGAAGAAGACGCTTACGGCATCCTGAAACCGAAGGACACCGAGGTCATTGTGCCCACCCTGCTGTTTGTGGCGTGCGTGGGTTATGCGGCGGGCGGCTACCGGCTGGGTTATGGCGGCGGTTTTTATGACCGCATGCTGGCCGCGCTGACACCCCAACCATTTACCGTCGGGCTCGGGTTTGCGCAGGGTTTCTTGCCTGACTTCGAGCCCGAGCCGCATGACATACCGCTCGATGCCATCCTGAACGACAACGGCGTGGTGTGGCCGGTCTAGGAAAGCTGCCTATGCCAGCGCCTCGCCTGTCGCCTGGCGCGTGAGCGCGGCCTGAGCCATCAGCCAGTCGCAAAAGGCACGGGTCTCGGGGCGCGCCGCGCTGCGCGGGCTGACGATGAGCCAGTAGGCCAGGGGCGAGTCCAGGCGCATGCCCGGTAAAACCTCAACCAGGTCGCCTGAGGCCAGGCTGTCTGCCACCTGTGGCGTACGGGCCAGTGCCACGCCTTGGCCCGTCAACGCGGCCTGCACAATCTGGTGGGCATAGTTGAAATAAAGCCAGCGCTTCGGTTCCAGCTTCTTGAAATCGTGCTCATCGAGCCAGCGGCGCCAGGTGAGCCACTCCAGATGTAGTGTGCGGTTCGCGTCGCTGGCTTCGATCAAGGCGAAATGCGCCAGGTCTTCACCTCGCTTCAGAGGGTGTCCACTCTTGAGCAGCCAGGGGCTGGCCACGGGGGTCAGTTGCTCGCCGAACAGGCGCACGGCATTGGAGGGCACGCTGGAAGGCAGGGTGTAGCGCAGCGCCAGGTCGATGTCGGTGGTGTCCAGATCGACCGACACATCCGTGGCGTCAATCCGAATGTCGATGTCAGGGTGCTCGCTCTGGAAGGCCTCCAGCCGCGGGATCAGCCACATGGAGGCAAACGAGGCCCAGGTGCTGATGGCCACGCTTTTGCGTCCGGCGCTGCGCCGGATCAGGCGCACCGCGCTGTCCATGCGTTCCAGTGACGGCGACACGGCGCGCAGCAACTGGGCGCCCGCGCTGGTGAGCTCGACGGCGCGCGTGTGGCGTAAAAAAAGACCGACCCCCACTTCATCTTCCAGCGCCTGAATCTGGCGGCTGACGGCGCTTTGGGTCAGCGACAAGTCATCAGCCGCGGCGCGAAAGTTGAGATGGCGCGCCACGGCCTCGAAGGCGCGCAACTGACCGACCGAAATGGGGCGCGTGCGCAGATGGTTTTCAGAATGTTGCATGCAGTATGAGCCCGGGACGAGCCCGTCTATTGATGCGTAAATGGAATGAATAGCTTACCTTGAATTCATTGGACGAACAAGCTTTTTGTGACGATCATTCAATGCCAAATTGCATTACTGGAGTCTGTCATGGTCACGCAACATTTAACGCAATTGCAACACGCCCAAGACGCCGCCGTTTTTGTGTGCTGGAAGCTGATGCCGGGGCGAGCCATCAGCCTGCGGCCGCGCCAGGCGGGTGTACTGCGCATCGAACAGGGACAGGTGTGGGCCACCGTTGACGGCTCACCGCGCGTACCCGCCAATGAGTTGGGGGACCACTTTTTGCAGGCCGGGCAACAATTGGCGGTTCGCGCCGGGCAGCACCTGGTTTTTGAGCCCTACGGCGCGGCGAACGCGACGCCGGTTTACTTTGAGTGGACCCCGCTTGCCGAGTCAGTCACCCTGCGCGCGTCGCGCTGGCAGGCGGCGGTGATGCGTCCGCTGCGCGATTTGGGACAGGCGGTGCTGATGGCGGGCCTTGCCCTGGGACAACTGGTGCTGGGGCTGGCCGGCTACGGCGAGTATCTGGTGGCCGGGCGCGGTCGTGTTTTGTCAAAACTCGAGACTAACCAGCCATGACCCTGGCCGGAGCCTGCCAGCAGCTTGGCATTGGCGCGCCACGCACGTGCCAGCCTCGATCGGCAAGTCGCCGCACGGCAGGCCAAATTCAGGGCAGCTGCGCATCGGAGAGCCCTAACATTCCACAATATTGACCGCCAAGCCGCCGCGCGAGGTTTCCTTGTATTTGGTTTTCATGTCGGCGCCGGTCTCGCGCATGGTCTTGATCACCTTGTCGAGCGACACCACGTGCTGGCCGTTGCCCGCCAGCGCCATGCGCGCCGCGTTCACAGCCTTGACCGCGCCCATGGCGTTGCGTTCAATGCAGGGCACCTGCACCAGGCCGCCGATGGGGTCGCAGGTCAGGCCCAGGTTGTGCTCCATGCCGATCTCGGCGGCGTTTTCAATCTGCTCGGGGCTGCCGCCCATCACCGCGGTCAAGCCGGCGGCGGCCATCGAGCAGGCCACGCCAACCTCGCCCTGGCAACCCACTTCGGCGCCGCTGATGGAGGCATTGAGCTTGTACAACATGCCGATGGCCGCCGCACTCATCAGGAAATTGATCACCGCGTCGTCGGCGCTGTTGTGCCCGGTGGCGTCGGTCTGCGCTGTGCGTGCGTGCTGGCTCAGCACAAAGCGGTCGCAGTAGTGCAGCACCGCCGGAATGACCCCGGCCGCGCCGTTGGTCGGCGCAGTCACCACGCGCCCGCCGGCGGCGTTTTCTTCATTCACGGCAAAGGCATAGACATTGACCCAGTCCAGCACCGACAACGGATCGGCCAGCGCTTGCTCGGCACGCTCGCGCAACTGGGCCGCCAGCACCGGGGCACGGCGCTGCACCTTGAACGGACCGGGTAGCAGGCCCTGCGCGCTCAGGCCGCGTTGCACGCATTCGCGCATGACGCGCCAGATGTTGAGCAAACCGGCACGAATTTCATCATCGCTGCGCCAGGTGCGCTCGTTGGCCCACATCAACTCGCCAATGCTCAAGCGCTGCTGCTGGCAAGTCGCCAGCAGTTCAGCGCCCGAGGTGAAGGGGTAAGGCACTTTCTGGTACTCGCTCAGCACGGCCTCATTGGAGCTGCCAGCGGTGACCACAAAACCGCCGCCGACGCTGAGGTACTTGGCTTGCCGGAGCAACTGGCCCTGCGCGTCCACCGCACTGAACTTCATGCCGTTGGGATGCTCGGCCAGGGCCTCGCGGCGGTACATCAGCACGTGCTCTTTTTCCTTGAACACAATGGGTTTGACGCCCAGCAGCGCCAGCGTCTGCTGGGCACGCACGGTCTGGATCAGGCCGGATACCGCAGCCACGTCCACCGTGTCGGGCGCGTGGCCCATCAAGCCGAGCATGACCGCCACATCGGAGCCGTGGCCTTTGCCGGTGGCACCCAATGAGCCATACAGCTCGCAGGTCACGCCCTGGGTGGCGTCGAGCCAGTGCTCGCGCTCCAGCGTCTGGGCAAACAGGCGCGCCGCGCGCATCGGCCCCACCGTGTGCGAGCTGCTCGGTCCGATACCAATCTTGAAGAGATCAAAAACGCTGATGGCCATGGGCTGATCTTAGGCGCAATTGGCTGGGCCTGAACGCCCGGTGGCAACCAGGAACCGGGCACCGGTCTGGTTGCGGCGCATCGCCCAAAGCAAAACCTGCAGCCCCTGCGCCAGCACCGTCGGCAGCCCGCCGATAATGTGAAAAAATTGATCGGGTCGGGTGGGAGAAAGAATGGAAACAGGCATGAGTGATATTTCAAAAATCAAACCAGCGGCGACTGCCGTGGACGTGGTCATCATGGCCGCCGGCAAAGGCACGCGCATGAAAAGCAAACTGCCCAAAGTGTTGCACCTTTTGGCCGGGCGCGCTTTGCTGCAGCATGTGGTGGACACGGCGGCGCAACTGTCAGCCCGTCAGGTGGTGGTCATCACCGGTCATGGCGCTATGGAAGTAGAAGCGGCTGTCTCAGGTAACACGGGGGCTAGCGCTGGATTTGATATAAATTTTGTACGCCAGGAGCCGCAACTTGGCACCGGCCATGCAGTGCAGCAAGCGGTGCCGCTGCTGCGCGACGACGGTATGGTGGTGGTGCTTTCGGGCGACGTGCCCTTGATACAGGCGGCTACCTTGCGGCACCTGATCGCCGCCGCCGGCACTGACAAGCTGGCGCTGTTGACTATCGATTTTGCCGACCCCACGGGTTACGGCCGCATTGTGCGCCGGGGTGACGTGGTACAAGCCATCGTCGAGCAGAAGGACGCGACGCCTGTGCAGCGTGAGATCACCGAGGTCTACAGCGGCATCATGGCGCTGCCCGCCCGGCAACTCAAAGCGTGGCTGGCGCGGCTGGACAAGCAGAACGCCCAAGGCGAGTATTACCTGACTGACATCGTGAAATTCGCCGTGGCCGATGGTGTGCCGGTGGTGGCGCACAAGATTGCCGACGCGACCCAGGTCGCGGGCGTCAACAGCCCGGTGCAACTCGCGGCGCTGGAGCGGGCGTTTCAAAGCAAAGTGGCGCTGCAACTGATGGAGCAAGGCGTGCGCCTGGCGGACCCGGCGCGGCTCGACGTGCGTGGCCAATTGCACTGCGCACAAGACGTGTCGATTGATGTCAACTGCGTCTTTGAAGGCGTGGTAACCCTGGGCGAAGGCGTGAAGATCGGCGCCAACTGCGTGATCCGCAATGCGACCATTGCCGCCGGGGCCGTGATTCACCCGTTTACCCACATCGAAGGCGGCCAACCCGGCAGCAAGGACGCGGTGGAAGTCGGCGCCGGAGCCCTGATTGGCCCGTTTGCCCGGCTCAGGCCCGGTGCCAAGCTGGGCCAAGCGGTGCACATTGGCAACTTTGTTGAGGTCAAGAATTCGACGCTGGCGCGCGGCGCCAAGGCCAACCATCTGGCTTATCTGGGCGACGCCACCGTCGGCGAGCGCGTCAATTATGGTGCCGGCAGCATCACCGCCAATTACGACGGCGCCTTCAAACACCGCACCGTCCTTGAAGCCGATGTGCACATTGGCAGCAACTGCGTACTGATTGCCCCGCTCACGATCGGCGCGGGCGGCACCGTGGGCGGTGGCTCCACCGTGACCAAAGACACGCCGCCGGGGGCACTCACCGTGGCGCGGGCGAAACAGGTCAGCATCGCCAACTGGAAGCGGCCGAGCAAATGAGCACGACCGCGTCGAGGGGGACGCAAGCCAGCGACATCCAGCGCCTGCAGCGCGAGTTGCTCCAGGCACGCACTGAGCTTGATGACTTCACCTACGCGGTGTCACACGACCTGCGCGCCTCGCTGCGCCATGTCAGCGCCTATGCGCAAATCATCCAGGAAGACCTGGGCGAGCGTCTCACCCCCGACATCGCTGCGCACCTCGCCACGGTGCAGCAGGCGGCCAAGCAGATGACACGCCAGATCGAAGGTTTGACTGAGTTGTCGCGACTGACGCGGCTGGATTTGCAACTGACCCGGCTGGACGTCGGGCAACTGCTGCGTGATGTGCTGACGGCCATGGCCCCCGCGCTGCAAGGCCGAGTGATTCACTGGCAGGTGGCGCAAGACATACCCGCCCTGCAAGGTGACGCGGTGCTGATTCGGCAGGTATTGATGCACCTGCTGTCCAACGCAGTCAAGTTCACGGCGCATCGAGCGGTGGCTGAAATCGAGTTGACGTGGCAAACCCATGCCAGCGGCCTGTGCGCCTTGACCATCACCGACAACGGTGCGGGTTTCAACCCGCAGTACAAGGACAAATTGTTTCATGCGTTTGGGCGCCTGCACGGGGCTCGTGAGTTTGAGGGCCTTGGCATGGGCTTGGCGCTTACCCGCAAAATCGTGGAACGCCACGGTGGCGTGGTTTGGGCCAACGCCGCACCCGATGCGGGCTGCAGCGTCAGTTTCACATTGCCGCTGGCGCCAACCGTGAATTAGGTCACAGCCCCATCACAGTTCGTCACAATGGCAGCGCCACCCGCGCGCCAAATTTGCTGCGCTTGACGCTGAAAAAAGTTTTGACGTTGCGCACATTGGCATCCGCCGTGAACAAGCGCTGCGCCAGCGCCAGATAGTCAGGCATCTGCGCGACCTGCACCACCAGGCAAAAGTCCGGCCCCGGCGACACGCGGTAACACTGCTGCACGGCATCCTCCAGGGAGACGCGTTGCTCGAATGCTTCGAGCGCCTGGTTGTCCTGGTGGTCCAGTGTGATCTCGGTCAACGCACACAGGCCAAAGCCCGCTACGTCAGCGAGTTTGTCCACGCTCAGCACAGCGATCACCCGCTCGATCAGGCCCGCATCGCGCAGCCGCTTGACCCGGCGCAAACAGGTCGGTGGCGACACATGCACCCGCGCCGCGAGATCCTGATTGGTCAGCGAGGCGTCAATCTGCAGCTGTGCCAGCAACTGCAAATCGATTGAATCAAGGTTGGCGTGTTCCATATTTTTTTGATCAGTGCAAGGTTTCGACGAATTCGCAGTCGCAATTCAATTCGCCACCGGGCGCTGGCGCAGCCACTGGCGCCACTTGGGCCACAGCAGATTCAGGGCCAGGCCGCCCATGACCAGCGCGGCGGCACTGAGTTTCCAACCCGGCAAGCCTTCTCCCAGCCAGAGCGCGGCGGCGCCCATGCCAAACAAAGGCACCAGCAGCGCCATCGGTGTGATGGTGGCGGCCGGGTAGCGTGCCAGCAGCCAGCCCCAGGCGGCGTAGCCAAACAGCGAGTTGCCCCAGGCCTGCCACGCCACCGCGGCCCAAACCACCGCATCGGCGCCGCGCAGGCCCGCAGCCACCGCGTCCCAACCTTCAACCCACAAGGAGAGCGCCGCCAGCGGCGGCACGGCAAACAGACTCGACCACACCACATACGCCACCATATTGACGCGCCCAGCCTCGCGCGCCACGATGTTGCCCCCCGCCCATGCCAGCGCGGCCAGCAGAATCAGCGCCAGCCCCAGCAGCGTGGTACTGCCATCGGTATGCAGCACGATGATGCCAATACCAGCGCTGGCCAAAGCCAATGCCAGCCACTGCATGCGTTGCAGCTGTTCGCCGGCCAGTCGCATCGCCAGCCCGATGGTGAAGAACACCTGAACTTGGATCACCAGCGAAGCCAGGCCGGGCGAAATATGACCATTCATGGCGATAAACAGCAGGCCAAACTGGCCCACGCCGATCAGCAGGCCGTAAGCGGCGAGGTTGCGCCACGGCACCTTTGGCCGCGGCAAAAAGAACACTGTTGGCACCACCACCACGGCGAAGCGCAAGGTGGCAAACAACAGGGGCGGCATCTGGCCCAGAGCGAGTTTGATGACAACAAAATTGGTGCCCCAGACCGCCACTACCGCCAGCGCCAACAGGAAGTGGCGCAATGAAAGCGAGTTTTTCATGGCTCGATTGTCAGGCAAACCATCCAGGCCAGCGCACTGAGGACGCTGGCCGCAGCAGGCGGCCTCGGCACTTTGTTACCCGTCGCCTTTTTAGGCCTTGGGCGCTGCCGCGACGCTGCGGCGGCGCTCCAGCCAGGCCTGCAACTCGCCGACCACACCTTTACGGAAGGCCAGCACGCACAGCACAAAAATCACGCCAATGATGACGTTCACCCAGGAGCCGACCTTGTCAGCCAGCGTGTCTTGCAGCGAGATCACAATACCGGCGCCCATCACCGGGCCGAAAAAGGTGCCGACGCCACCCAGCAGCGTCATCAAAATGACTTCACCCGACATGGTCCAGTGCACATCGGACAAGGTGGCAAAACCCATGATCAGGGTCTTGAGCGAGCCTGCCAGTCCGGCCAGCGCGGCCGACAACACGAAAGCCATCAGCTTGTAGCGGTCGACCTGGTAGCCCAGCGAGATCGCGCGCGGTTCGTTTTCACGAATCATCTTGAGTACCTGGCCAAACGGGGAATGCACAATGCGTGAAACGGCCAGAAAACCCGCCACAAACACAGCCACCACCAGGTAATACATGGCGGTGTCCGATTGGAGCGACAGCAGGCCAAACAGCGCACCGCGCGGCACGCCTTGCAGGCCGTCCTCACCCCCGGTAAAAGGCGCCTGCAGGCAGACAAAATAGACCATCTGCGCCAAGGCCAGGGTGATCATGGCGAAATAAATACCCTGACGCCGGATGGCCACATAACCAACCACCAGTCCGATCAGGCCTGAACCAATCATGCCCGCGACAATGCCCAGTTCCGGCGTGAAGTTATGCGACTTGATAAGGTAACCGGTGATGTAAGCCGCCGAGCCAAAAAATGCGGCGTGGCCAAAAGACAGCAAACCGGTAAAGCCCAGCAACAGGTTGAAGGCGCAGGCAAAAAGCGCGAAGCACAGCAGCTTCATGACAAACACCGGGTAGAGCCCGATCATGGGTGCCACCAGCGCGAGGATCAACAGCGCGATGTATGTGATTCGAAGGAATTTGGCGGCTTTGGTCATCTGCTTGCTGTCAGTGAGGGGGTTCATGGCGCTGCTCATGGCTCAGGCCTCCTTGCCGAACAGACCGGCGGGGCGAATCATCAGCACGATTACCATGATGATAAACACCACAATGCTGGATGCTTCCGGGTAAAACACGCGGGTCAAGCCTTCGATCACTCCCAGGCTCAGACCAGTCAGGATCGAGCCCATGATGGAGCCCATGCCACCAATCACCACCACCGCAAACACCACGATGATCAGGTTGGAGCCCATCAGAGGATTAACCTGGATGATGGGCGCTGCCAATACACCTGCGAGCGCCGCCAGTGCCGCACCCGCGCCATAGGTCAGCATCACCATCAGCGGCACATTGATGCCAAAGGCTTGCACCAGCGCCGCGTTTTCGGTGCCAGCGCGCAGGTAGGCGCCTAGCCGGGTGCGCTCGATCAGATACCAGGTTCCCACGCACACCGCCAGCGATACCAGCACCACCCAGGCACGGTAATTGGGCAGCACCATGAAGCCGAGATTGGTGGCGCCGGACAGCAGTTCGGGCACATTGTAATTTTGGCCTGATACGCCATACAACTCGCGGAAAATGCCCTCGGCAATCAGGGCCAGGCCCAGGGTGAGCAATAAGCCGTAAATGGGGTCAATCTTGTAAAGATGCTTGAGAAAAAGCCGCTCGATCACGACACCGAGCGCACCCACCGTCAGCGGCGCCAGTACCAGCGCGTACCAGTAATTGATGCCGAATTTGTCAAGCATGATCCAGGCGGCAAAGGCGCCCAGCATATAAAGTGCACCGTGCGCGAAGTTCACGATGCCCAACAGACCAAAGATGACAGCCAGCCCAAGACTGAGCATGGCGTAAAACGCGCCATTGACCAGGCCCAGCATCAACTGGCCCAGAAAAGCTTGAAGGGGAATACCGAAAATTTCCATGGAGGCCCGTTAGTTGATGCCTGAAATATTGAAAAAGCGGCCAACCGCACCCGCGACCAGCCGCCTTGTTGGTCAGCTTATTTCTTGTTCAGCGCACATTTGGATTCGGCCACCGTGGTGAAAGCCTGCTCACCCGGAATCTTGGCCACGGTCTTGTAGTAGTCCCATGGCACGGTCGATTCCTTGGGCGACTTGACCTGGAACAGGTACATGTCGTGGATCATGCGGCCGTCAGCGCGGATCTGACCCTTGTTGTAGAAGTCATCGATCTTCATGCCCTTCAAGGTGGACATCACCTTGTCCGCGTCGGTCGTGCCGGCGGTCTGCACTGCCTTCAGGTAATTGGCGGCGGCCGAGTAGTCGGCGGCTTGTACGCTGGAAGGCATGCGCTTGTATTTGTCGAAGAAACGTTTGGCAAATTTGCGCGAGGCGTCATCCTGGTTCCAGTACCAGCTGTCAGCCAGTTGCAGGCCTTCGGTGTTGGCCAGTCCCAGGCTGTGCACGTCGTTGATGAACACCAGCAGGCCGGCGATCTTCATGGTCTTGTTGATGCCGAATTCCTTGGCCGCCTTCATCGCGTTGGTAAAGTCGCCGCCAGCATTGGCCAGCCCCAGGATCTGCGCTTTGGACGATTGCGCCTGCAGCAGGAACGATGAGAAATCGGAAGCATTGAGCGGGTGACGAACCGCACCGACAACGGTGCCGCCATTGGCCTTGACCACGTTGGAGGCATCGCCTTCCAACGAATAACCGAACGCATAGTCGGCTGTCAGAAAGAACCAGGTCTTGGCACCGGCCTTGACCAGTGCCGTGCCGGCCACCTTGGCCAGCGCCACCGTGTCGTAGGCGTAATGAACGGTATAGGGCGAACAGGCTTCATTGGTCAGGCGGGCCGAGCCGGCGCCGATCGAGATGAAGGGGCGCTTTTTTTCCTCAGCGACTTTGGCCATGGCCAGCGACGTGCCGGAGTTCGTGCCGCCAATCAGCATCGACAGGCCATCCTTGTCGATCCATTCGCGCGCTTTGGAGCTGGCGACATCGGCCTTGTTCTGGTGGTCGGCGGTCAGTACTTCAATCGGACGGTTCAGCACCTTGCCGCCAAAATCCTGCGCTGCCCACTTGACCATTTCACCGCCGGCCGGGCCATCGATGTCGGCATACACGCTGGACATGTCGGTGATGAAACCGATCTTGACCGGGCCGGTGGTCTGTGCCGATGCTGCGGCGGCAAAGCCAATAGCCATGGCGGCAACGAGGGTCTTGAGTTTCATGATGTCTCCTGATAGTTGGTTGTTGAGAAGCGGGGGAAATGGATTACTTTTTTGTTGGCAAAATAAATGTCAAACGCCCAGATAGTCCTGCAGCATGCCCATGTTTTGAGCCAACTCGTTTTGCGCGAACTGCTTGACGATGACACCGTGCTCCATCACGTAAAAACGATCGGCCAGCGGCGCCGCAAAGCGGAAGTTCTGTTCCACCAGCACGATGGTGTAACCCTTGGCTTTGAGCGTCAAAATCATCTCGGCCAGTTTTTGCACAATGACAGGCGCCAGACCTTCCGAGATCTCATCGAGCAGCAGCAGCCGGGCACCGGTGCGCAAAATGCGCGCCACTGCCAGCATCTGCTGCTCGCCGCCTGACAGGCGGGTGCCGGGGCTCGAAGCGCGCTCTTGCAGGTTGGGAAACATCGCGTAAATTTCGTCGACGCTCATGCCGCCTGGCGCCAGCGTGGGCGGCAACATCAGATTTTCTTCGGCTGTCAGGCTGGCAAAAATGCCGCGCTCTTCCGGGCAGTAGCCGACACCCAAGTGGGCCACCTTGTGAGGAGCCATCTTGATGGTTTCGACGCCTTGGATCTTGATCGCGCCCTTGCGGCTGCCGGTCAGGCCAACGATGGCGCGCATGGTGGTGGTGCGCCCGGCGCCGTTGCGCCCCAACAGCGTCACGACCTCGCCTTCGTTCACGGTCAAATTGACGCCATGCAGAATATGTGACTCGCCGTACCAGGCGTGCAGGTCTTCAATGCGAAGCAATTCCTTACTCATCAATGTGCACCCTGCAGTTCAGTGTTGACGGTGCCCATGTAGGCTTCGATCACCAGCGGATTCTTGGACACCTCGGCATACGGGCCGTCCGCAATGATGGCGCCGCGCTGCAATACCGTGATGCGGTCGGCAATTTTTGACACCACATTCATGTTGTGCTCCACCATCAGGATGGTGCGCCCGGCAGACACTTTCTTGATCAGTTGCGTGACCCGATCCACGTCTTCGTGGCCCATGCCTTGCGTCGGTTCATCCAGTAGCATCAGTTCCGGCTCCAACGCCAGTGTCGTGGCCAGCTCCAGCGCGCGCTTGCGACCGTAGGGCAGATTGACGGTCATCTCGTCGGCAAAGTCCTGCAAATCGACCTCGGCCAGCAGTTGGCGGGCCCGCTCATGCAGGTGCAACAACGTGCTTTCGGCTTTCCAGAAGTGAAACGAGGTGCCCAGATTGCGCTGCAGCGCGGCGCGCACGTTTTCCAGCACCGTCATGTGCGGGAAAACTGCCGAAATCTGGAACGAGCGAACAATACCGCGACGCGCCGTTTGCGCGGGCTTCTCAAACGTGATGTCGGTGCCATTGAACAAGATGCTGCCACTGGTCGGCTGCAGAAACTTGGTCAGCAAATTGAAAAAGGTGGTTTTGCCTGCGCCGTTGGGACCAATCAGCGCGTGGATGTGGCCGCGCCGAACCTTCAGGTCCACGTGATTAACCGCCACGAACCCCTTAAATTCTTTGGTCAACCCACGGGTCTCAAGAATGAACTCCACTGACAAATTGCTCTCCGGCTGTCTGGATGACAGTTGACAGACGCAGCGGTCCGCAACACGAACGTGCATGCTAACGAGTTGCACTGTGACGCGTTAGCGGGTAAGCACTTAGGTAGTTTTACTGTCCGAACGACAGGACAAACAGCGCGGACCCGCGCATTGCGCCCAAGTCCCATTGACCGCCCAGTCCACACTGCGACGCAGCGAGTTACCGCCTCTTCGCACTGGCACACAACAACTATTCATGGAAAGTTTATTTCTATATAGACTAAATATTGAAATATTAGAGTCATATATAAAATATATGAAATATAAATTCAATTAATTTTTATATTTATCTGCAAATTTCTTTCAGGTTCTCATACCATTAAGCACCAATTTCTGGAGCAGTCTATGTGTGGCATCGTCGGCGCGGTATCAAACCGCAATATCGTTCCTGTCCTGGTGCAGGGCCTGGCCCGGCTGGAGTACCGCGGTTATGACTCCTGCGGCGTGGCCGTCTATGCCAACGGTTTGCAGCGGGCCCGAAGCACAGCCCGCGTCGCCGAGCTGGCCGAGCAGGTCAACGCCAGTCATCTGGAGGGCAGCACCGGCATTGCCCACACGCGCTGGGCCACACACGGCGCCCCGCTGGTTCACAACGCCCACCCGCACTTCAGCCATGGGCCTGGCGCAGATGCCTTGAACCGCCCCGGGCGCATTGCGCTGGTGCACAACGGCATCATTGAAAACCACGATCAACTGCGCACCCTGCTGCAGGCCAAAGGCTATGTGTTTCAGAGCCAGACCGACACCGAAGTCATCGCGCACCTGATCGACAGCCGCTATGACGGTGATTTGTTTGAAGCCGTCAAGGCCGCGTTGGAGCAGTTGCGCGGCGCCTACGCCATTGCCGTCTTCTGCAAGGATGAGCCACAGCGCCTGGTTGGCGCCCGCGCGGGCTCGCCGCTAATTCTGGGCGTTGGCCGAGACAGCCAGGAGCATTTCTTGGCCAGCGACGCGATGGCACTGGCTGGCGTCACTGACCAGATCGTGTACCTGGAAGAAGGCGACATCGTCGATATCCAGCTTGGCAAGTACTGGCTATTTGACCGACTCGGCAAACCGGTCGCGGCGGCGCAACGCCCGATCAAGACCGTACACGCGCACAGCGGCGCGGCCGAGTTGGGACCGTATCGCCACTTCATGCAAAAAGAGATTTTTGAACAGCCGCGTGCCATTGCCGACACCTTGCAAGGCGTTGACGGCATCGTGCCCGAACTGTTCGACCAACAGATGAACCATGCGCCGGGCAGCAACGCGGCGCATGTTTTCAAAGAGATTGACTCGGTGTTGATTCTGGCCTGCGGCACCAGCTACTACAGTGGCTGCACCGCAAAATACTGGCTGGAAAGCATCGCCAAAATCCCCACCCAGGTGGAAGTGGCGAGCGAATACCGCTACCGCGAGTCGGTGCCCAACCCGCGCACCCTGGTCGTCACCATCACCCAGTCCGGAGAAACAGCCGACACCCTGGCCGCTTTGCGCCACGCCCAAGGTCTGGGCATGACGCACACGCTGACCATCTGCAACGTCGCCACCAGCGCCATGGTGCGCGAATGCGAGCTCACCTACATCACCCGCGCCGGGATCGAAATTGGCGTGGCGTCGACCAAGGCCTTCACCGCGCAACTGGCCGGCCTGTTCTTGCTGACGCTTGCGCTGGCGCAAGCCAAAGGACGCTTGAGCGAAGCCGAAGAAACGCGCCACCTTATAGCCATGCGCCATTTGCCCGCCGCCTTGCAAGCCGTGCTGGCACTGGAACCCCAGGTGATTGCCTGGTCCGAAGACTTTGCAAAAAAAGAAAACGCACTCTTTTTGGGCCGCGGCCTGCACTACCCCATTGCACTGGAAGGCGCACTCAAACTCAAGGAAATCAGCTATATCCATGCCGAGGCCTATCCGGCGGGCGAGCTCAAGCACGGCCCGCTTGCCTTGGTGACCAGCGCCATGCCGGTGGTCACGGTGGCACCCAACGATGCACTGCTGGAAAAGCTCAAGAGCAATATGCACGAGGTGCGCGCGCGCGGTGGCGTGCTCTATGTACTGGCCGACGCCGATAGCCACATTGAGTCGGGTGAAGGCATTCACGTCATTCGCATGCCCGAGCATTACGGCGAACTCTCGCCACTGCTGCATGTGGTGCCCTTGCAGCTGCTGGCCTACCACACGGCGTGCGCCAGAGGCACCGATGTGGACAAGCCGCGCAATCTGGCCAAGAGTGTGACGGTGGAGTAGTTTTTTGCAAGTGAGTTTGACTATTGCTTTTATTATTAAAGTCTGTAAATTGGCATTAAAGTCTGTAAAAAGTTGATTGTGAAAATAAAAGGTGCCAGCGACTGAGGTGCATTTGTCCATGTGACCTATATACATCTCTCCGTCGCCAGCTCCCGAATCAGCCAAAAACCAGCGGAAATTGTCTGACGCGAGCAACTAAAGTCTTTGACAGGTCTTGGCCATCTGCTGACGTCCACGAAAGTCAGCTTCTGGAATCTCAAATAGCAAAGTTGGATTTGCTTCGAAGCAGCCGACCGCCGGCGGCTCCTGTGTGCCCATTGCGGTCAAACGCCTCGCAATCTTGGTGTGTCGTTTGCGGTCGTTCAACCCAGTGAACCAATGAGCGGTGGTTCTGTGTCGAAAGGTGTCGCGCCGCCCAGCATACCAAACAGGACTGACGGCGAAAGTTTGTTGGTGGAACGATCCATCTTTGCGCACTCGCCCCCCCTTCCCCTTGTTTCCTTCGTGCCAGTCCTACTGATGTGAAAGCACATGCTAATTTCTCGATGATGCAACCCTATGGCATTTGCTATTACTTGACGTATACTGGACAAAAATACAGCTCCATCAATTACACATTGCAGGACTGGCCAATATGGGTAAAGAAACAACCATCGAGTGGACACATCACACGTTTAACCCCTGGTGGGGTTGCGTGAAGGTGTCGGCTGCGTGCGACCATTGTTATGCGGAAACTTGGGCCAAACGCCTAGGTGACAAAGTCTGGGGTGCAAAGTCTGATCGTAAATTTTTTACCGATGCTCACTGGAAAGAGCCACTGAAGTGGGATCGCGATGCTGAAGCAGCAGGCGTTCGACGCAGGGTGTTCTGTGCGTCCATGGCCGACGTATTTGAAAATCGCCCAGATCTTGTCCAACCTCGGCTTCGCCTGCTTCAGCTGATTGACGCAACACCACATCTTGATTGGCTTCTGCTCACCAAACGCATACACTTGGTGCGTAAACAGCTGCCAGTTGGTTATGAATTTCCGGCCAACGTGTGGCTTGGTGCTACCGTCGAAAACCAAGATTCTGCAGACAAGAGGATCAAACACCTTCTTGACTTCACTACACCAACCGTTCGATTTTTGTCTTGTGAGCCCTTGCTGGGACCCATTGATCTGAAGAAGTGGCTTAAATTCAGTAACAAAGGAACCAGGGTCGATTGGGTAATCGCTGGCGGCGAATCGGGACCCGGTTCACGGCCTATGGAGCCACATTGGCCAGACGGTCTCAGAGAGCAATGCACTTCTGCCGGCGTTGCCTTCCACTTTAAGCAGTGGGGGCATTGGGCTCCAATAGAGTTGGCCGTTGATGCAATGACTCGTCGAACGCCAATTCATGTCGTGATGCGAGACGGAGCTGAAATCAAACTCGTCGGCATTGGAAAGGGAAAAGCGGGCAGAACCTTGGGCGGGCAACACTGGGACCAGTTTCCCAATTCCGTCGTTAGCTCATAGAAACTTCTCCAACTCCTCGAAAGGTCTGGGCTTGGCAAAGAAACACTACGACTGGGCAGAGGGGCCCGCAGAGATCGATGCGCACAGCCTAACCAAGCATGAGGTACTTGTTGGCTATTTACTGCGCTATTTACAACAACGAACCTTAAATGCCAGAGGTCGTGAGCGCCTTCGCATTACTCTGGTTGATGGCTTTTGCGGTGGTGGCCTGTACACAATACGTGGACAGTCGAAATTAATTCTTGGCTCCCCTCTTCGAATGCTGGCTGCAGTGGATGAGGCACGGATACTCGTCAACAAGGATCGAACCAAGCCACTTGAACTTGACGTTCAATACGTGTTCATTGACAAAGATGCAAGCGCAGTCTCGTTTCTAAGCAAGGTTCTACAGGAGCGTGGCTACGGAGCGGCCATTGGCAAAAGCATCCACCTGATCCACGAAGAATTCGCCAAAGTCAATGATGCCGTGATTCAACTGATCAAGCGTCATACACCAAGAGCAGGCACTGCACTCTTCTTTCTGGACCAGTATGGCTACATCGACGTTCCAGCAAACTTGATTCAACGTATCTTTTCTGAACTCCCAGGGAGCGAGGTGGTATTGACATTCCACGTATCGTCTTTCGCTACCTATACCAACGATCAATTCACTAATCACGTTTCAGGAAAATTGGCAATTGACATTGGGAGCGCGCTCGGTGGCAGGTCAATTGAGAAGCTCAAAGAAGATGACGCTGACTGGCGCAGGTTTATCCAAGCCGCTCTATACCAGGCACTGGTACGAAATTGCGGAGCCCAGTTCTTCACACCTTTTTTCATTAGGGGCGAAGGTAGCGGACATGGTGAGTACTGGTTGGTTCATCTATCTCAACATCCGCGCGCCCAAGATGTAATGAAGCAGGTGCATTGGAAGCACCAGAACCATTTCGTGCATTACGGTGGTGCCGGTTTAGACATGCTCGCGACTCACACAATGGGGTTCAGACAGGAATTCAATGGCGGATTCCAATTTGATGATGTAGCACGTTCAGAGTCGACGAAAGCATTGGTTCAACAGTTGGCAACCAATGTCTATGTTCGAAATGTGCCAGTTCAACTCGGTGAATTATTCTCGTCCACGTGCAACACCTCCCCTGCGACATCAAGTATGTATAAAACTGCGCTTGAACAGTTGGCGGGCCAAAGTGACATCCTTGTCACTTCAAAGAATGGGAAGCGAATGACGCGCGCCAGGTACATGAGTGATACAGATGTGATTGAACGCAGTCGTCAATCTAGCCTCTTCAGCACTTCAATGGGCTAGGTCAAATGAACTTCCAACTCGCGCAAGACAAAGACCCTTATCCGAACCTGCCAATTGAGCTTGGACGACAAGGAGAGGGTGTGGGCCGCTGGGTGCCAGAGATGAAACACACCTACCTGGCGAAGTATGTTGAGGCGACACGACGGGCACGTGAAAAATATCGCCATCGAATTTTCGTAGATCTTTTTTGTGGGCCAGGTCGAATTCAGGTGAAAGATGAGCAAATCACTCGTCATGGAGGCGCGCAGATTGCATGGCAACATTCCAAGCTAGATCAGGTGCAGTTCACATCCTGTCTTGTCGGCGACCTTGATGAAGAAAGGGCCTCCGCCTGTGGGCAGCGTCTCACTGCTTTGGGAGCGCCCGTCAAGTTTTTTCCCGGACCAGCCGCATCAACCGTGGACCAAGTTCTGAAAGAAATTCCGCAGAACGCTTTGTGTTTGGTTTACTTGGACCCCTACAACCTTCAGTACCTGTCCTTCAGCATTATTGAGAAGTTATCGCGACTAAAGCGAGTGGACTTTGCGATTCACTTTAGTACCATGGACTTGCGGCGCAACGTACTGATGGAGTACAACCCTGAACGTGCTCGATTTGACTTAGCGGCCCCCGGATGGAGAGATCATATCGATCCAAAAGCATTTGTGAGAGGCGATGCAGACGAAGCTTTTTTTGAGTATTGGTGCGGCCTCGTGACCGCACTCGGATTCACTATCAGTCAACGCATTCCTCTAATCCGTGATGACGGGAATCGTCCCTTGTATCACCTGGTATTCTTCAGTCGACATCCACTACCGAATAAGATTTGGGGTGAAGTTGCACAGGGAGTCAATCGGGAATTCAACTTCTAAGCTTTTTGGGGTCTTCAGCGTGCGATTGCTTCACGCGGCTCCTCAGGCAAACATTGAAGTCTGTCGAAGGGCATTAATTTTTTCCGAGAGGTCGATTTTTTCTTCGGCTTTGCGCTTTGCGTGATCAGACATGCATGCAACCAAGTGGATCAACTGCTCGACATCGCCAACAGTCTTGAAGTCTTTTTCTTTGTTCACAAATACGACTGACTTCTTCTTTCTGTTGAGTAATTCGATGACGTTGCTCAACGTCCCCGTGCTTTTTGCGTCCCACACCATCAGTCCATAGTCCGCTACCTTGGCCATTTCAATGTCTTTCGCGGTGAAAAAGGCGCGGGTGCCGGGGGTAAACGGAGGCTCGACGTTGGTCTGTGGCCAGTCGCCGACGTTATTGCGTGCGCTCGCGCCGCTACAGTACACAGTGACTTGACCAGCACCTTTTGAAAACAGATGGTTCTGGATCGACGTGTCGGCGCCATCGGCATCGCCGACCACGATATCAAGCTTCTGATCGACAACCTTGTCGATCCGATCCTTGACTTTGCGGTCAAGGTTTTTAATGTTGATTGATCCTGCAATAAATACGGTCGTCATGTTTATTAGCCTCTGTGCGTTAGTGTAGCCACATAGATTTTTTTGATCTTTGGGTGTCTGCTTAACACTGTGCAAGCCGCTTCCATGGATGCACCGGTGTGGTATAGGTCGTCGATTACTAGAGCATTCCACGGCCCTTCAGTAGTGAACCCATCAGTTGTTGTCAAAGTAAACCCAGACTTAGTCAAAGCCTCATTTTTTTCATCCTTCGTTGTGAGATTTTTCAGTGAACTTCCGCCGGCCTGTTTGGCAAGCAAATTTTCGAATACGGGTAGCCCTGATAGTTTGCCTAATTCTTTGGTGACTTCCAGTACGGGTTGTCTCGTACGGTGAGTCGAAGCGGCCATTGGAATCAGAAGACCAACCGCCGAAAGCTTGGGGAAAACGTTATCAAAAATGGCTTTGGCTAGGGGAGCGACCTGCGACCAATCCTGCTTGTACTTCAGCTGATAGGTGGCCTCTCCTACCTCCGTTCTGACGTTATCAAACTTGTCTCGCCCGTATTCATTGACACCCATATAAGTGCTTGAAATCATGTGTTTGTCTAAGGCGTAACCAGAACTCCAATTGCCGGTTAAATTTCTGAGATTGACTTTCATACAACTGGCCTCCCTTTATTGTTCGAGTAGTAAACAAAAGCAATGAAACTGGTTCGCGTACGCTACGGTTCAAACCGCCTCCGCATTGGCAGCGCCCGACAATAAGTGCGTCGGCAACGTGTAGATCTCGCCGTTTTTAACTTTATTTAAGAGAGCTACTGCGGCATCCGAATACTTTCGCACCCCGCTCCCTTCGGCTTCACCGCTCTTTATGCGGACATGGAAAACGTTGTCGCTCGCCTTCATGTCGAAGCCAGTTTCCTTTTCGACCCGGTTAATCAGCTGATTGCTGCCAGTCCAGTGCTTGAGACCGACCTTTTTTGCCAACATTGAAGAGGTATATGGGTGGTTTGCATTCACTGCGGCTGGGTCATTCAAGTTCGTAACGCCAAACAGGTTCGCAAAGCTGTCTCCGTCAGAAATGGCCTGCTCCAACGCCTCGTAGTTGATCTGCACATTCTTGGTCGGAATGTCAGTTCGAATCAGGTTCACCATTCGAGCCATTAATGACCTTAGCGCCTTCAGGTCTACCTTTTCCATTGCGCCGCCGGAGCCAAACGCCTTATAGACCCACTCATACGAGTTTGCTGTGATGCTTTTGATACGCACGTTGACATCGTGGCCGACTTCCAGCACATGCTCTCGCGGCGGGTAACTTTGGTCGTTCTGCATTTCGTCCCACTGCAGGATGTAAATGTTGGGAATCAGCAATGTGCTCGGCTTGAACATCCGGCTCATGTCGTGCAGCACGTTCCGAATATTGGCGTCGCTGGCGCTATAGCCGACGAATAATAGTGGGTGCTCAGCAAAATAGGTAAGCAGCTTGGCACTGAGATACTTCTTATCCTCCTCGAAGACGCAGTAGTCATCTTGAGTCAGCACAAGCGATCCGGGGTCGGAAATCGAGCCGTGAATCTTGAATATCTCACCAATCACTAGCGGCGATGTCCGAAACACATTCTGGCCGACCACGACCTCGTATTTCGGGAATATCTGTTCAAGCAGTGTGTCGTAGTTGGTAGTGATGATGGCGTGAGGTCCCATTGCCTTGAGTGCGCTGAGTTCCGCGTTCAATGCGTCTGTGTCAGAGATTGCAAGACTACCGAGCTTATCGGCGGCGGCGTGTTTAATGTAAGCGTCACGAGGGACACCTGCCGCGAACAAATGTGGCGGGAAGTTCTTCTTTCCGGCTGGAGACCAAGCCCACTCGAAGTACTGCTCGGCAAACACCGAACCCACCTTACAAAGATCGCCATCGTACTTCTGCTTGTAGTAGGCAAAGTCCTTGTCAATGAACGGGCAGTTCGCTGCGAGTTCAGTGAGCAGTATTTCCCAGGATGGGCCATTCGCGTACCGACGCGAGAATCCGGAGCCAACGAACAAGATTGGTTGACACTGCGCGGTCTTTAGAATATTGGCGATGTCGACCGTCATCTCTTGCTGATACTGCGCGTAATTTGGCATGAGTTTGGGTCTCTGAATATCCGAGAGTCGGGTGAGGCATTTGACCATACTGGGCGACCTTTGACTCGAACCGGTGAACGACAGGTTCAACTCCCCGCATAGGGTTACCACTGTTGCACGGATGGACTTTTGATTTGAGCCAGTTAACACCGCGAAAAAACGTCGTCAGCTCGGGTGCGAAGCTTCCTATGCATAAGTTTCATGGCACAGGGGGGGGCGAGAGCTGAATTCACACATGACCGACCAGATTCGCACAGCAAACTGGCTCTCAGCCCGAATGGTTCAATTTGCTTGGTCGCAAGCGAGATTAACTTTCTGTCCGCTGCCTTTCACCACCGACTGCTTCTGGTCGTCAAGAGCCAACGGCCACCTCGAATTCCATGCTCTAGACCTGCCGTTGGGACTGCAATCCCATTGGGTTGCTCCACACCAGCCTGCCGTCGCCGGCTTCTGGGTGCCCAAAGCGGAATTCCGTCACTTCTGGCTCACTACCCAAAAGCTGACATTCAAGTGAGCTGTGTCGGAGGGATACGATGGATGACCGTAATGCTGAAGTTGCGATCCATAGACGCAATGGCCTGCACTCACGGTCTCGCCCGCATTGCAGTCAAATAGGTGACTGGGAGCTCCTGGGGGCAGGGACAAGTCACTGGAGCTCAGCATACGTCGTAGGCGCACGACGTGGTTTTGACCGAGTGCACGTCTGCCCAACAAGAAATAACACCGGATTGACTTAAACCAAGTGACCTCCACGAAAGCTGGGGAGTTTCACAGTGGGAGAATGCACTAACTACATAGAAATTGAAAGTGGAAGTGCAAAATGCGACCGATTCCCCTCTTGGTTCACTTGGTATTCCATCCTGAATCTGCGCGTGCCAGAGAGATCGCAAAAGCGCTACATCGCTCGCTGAACAGCGACCCGTTACTCCCTGGCTTAAGAGTGCCGACGGTGACGTTGCGCGAGGATGGTTCAGGTCTTCCTCCGACCGTACACGATCTTGATGAGGGCCAACATAGCATCGTCATTGTTCTGGCTGATGACTTCATGTTGGCTGGCAATAGTCAGGAGGGACGTGTCCCCTGGCCTGATTTTGTTCTCATTCTTGCCAACCAGTGCGCAGAATTTAAGCATCGCTTCCTGCCCGTTCAGCTCACCAAGAGTGCTTGGCCGTTACATGACCAACTGAACGAAACAAACTTCATCGCTGCTCATTTGCAGGAGGCGCCACAACTGCAACAGTGGCTTGAACGTCGTTTGCTAATTGAGATCAGTCGGTTCTTACTTGGCCAGTCGCGAGGGGCTGACGCCCCAGTTACCCTGTTTCTCAGCCATGCAAAGCACGACATTGACCTTGAGCCCAAGCTGTTTGAAGCCATGGTTGCACATTTGCAGGCGACACAGCCTGTTCATGCATGGGTAGACAGTGGACAGATACCACCTGGTAAGAGCTTTAAGGGCAGCATTGAATCGGCAGTTCAGACATCTGCAGTGATGGTCCTGACTACTGCTGCCTATAGTGGCCGACCATGGTGTCGCCGCGAAGTGCTGTTGGCAAAAAAACATGGGCGGCCAGTGGTGGTGGTCGATGGGCTGAATGGCGTGGACGTGAGAAGCTTCCCGTATATCGGCAATGTCCCGGTAATTTCCTGGGGGGCTGACGGTGCGCGGCGAGCGGTGGACTTTCTTCTCAAGGAAATTGTTCGCATTAAGCACACAAAGTTGGTGTTGGCAACCCAAGCTAAGCCCGGCGATGTTGTGTTGTCATCGCCTCCTGAGTTGTTGACTCTGGCCCCACTTCCCATGGGTGCATCCGTACTGTATCCAGATCCACCGCTAAGTGACGAAGAGGAAGAGGCGCTTGCGCCTCTGGAAAAAAAGCTAACAACGCCATTGCAGAGGGTCGGTAAGCATCGGGTACTGGACAAGCAGAAGATTGCGCTTTCAATTTCGGAGAGTGACGACATCAAGCGTTACGGATTGCTGTCCGAGCAGCTAGACGATGCAATGATTGAGATTTCGCGCCACTTGCTGGCTCGCGGTGCAGTGCTTGCTTACGGTGGACATATTGGGTCTGATGGCTACACACGGGCGTTGGCTGATCTTGTTGCAGCCCATCAGAGTCTGAGTACGTTGCCGCAATTGCAGCGCATAGAAAACTACGTCGGCTGGCCGTTGCCGTACGCGAAGATGCCTGTCAATCGAAAAGCAGAGCTCATGACACTGGTGACATTCATTCGTACACCTAGACCGGACGGCGTGGAGAAATTTGACGCGCAGGTTTTTCTTGCTGAGCCGGAGTCCTTTCCCGCCGATTCCCCAGAAAGACGTTATGCCTGGGCTCGTGGTATGACTGCGATGCGAGACCAGCAAAGCAAAGAGACGATGGCCCGTATTGTCATTGGTGGGAAGGTCGGCCCTACCGAAACAGCCCAGCTCAATGGAGGGCGTCAGCTGAGTTGGTATTCGGGCCGTATCCCTGGCGTGGTGGAAGAGGCAATCACTAGTTTGCAGGCAGGCCGCCCACTGTACTTGTGCGGGGCATATGGCGGAGCTGCTGCACTCCTCATTGATTTGATTGAAGGTCGTGCTCGCCACGAGTTCACCTGGGAATACCAGAAGCACGCGCCGCATGCGGAGGCGATGCGGACAATCTACGATCAAGAGGGAGTGCCATGGATTGACTATCCGGAGATGACGAGATACATCTCAGACATGGGCGTAGCGGGCCTGTCTAGCCTTAACGGTCTCACTGAGGAGCAGAACCGGACGTTGTTCCGAACGCGCGATGCACCTTCTTTGGTGGAGTTGCTGCTGGAAGGATTGGGGAATGCACTTTTCGCATCAGTGTGAGTTCGACAAGCGTCACCCTCTGTCCTGGTGATCAAAAGGGCAGCGATTTTTGGTGTGGCGAGGTCGATAGTGTCAGTGGCGCAAGCCCGTAGCATTCTTCGATTCCCTGGCGGAACTCCGAAACACCGCCATAGCTAGGATGCCGAACGGCGATCACATTTGGGCAGTACCGTTCAGCATAACGGGCTGCGTCCTGTCCGATGGCGATGATTCGCTTGATGCCCAACCCGGAGATCAAGAGATCGTTCGAGGCCTCGACCTGTTCAAGTTCTGATCGAGAGAACTTGCGGTTTGTCATTTGCATGTCGTGTTCATGCGGATGCAACGGGAACACGTTCCAAAGGAACGGAGCTTCTGGAACTGTAGTCAGGGCAGACCATATTTCTGTAGCGGTCCGTTCAGCTACGGCTTCACCCCGAGTAGCCTTTTCTAGATGGCAGCCAGAGTATCGTGCAGTGACCGTCGGCAAATGCACTTCGTCTGTCAGCGCGATCCCGGTCCTACGTCCGCCCCTGTAGCCAAGGTCTCGCCCCATCCAGATGGTGTCAACGCGAAGACTCAGTGAGGCATCCAGGAACTTGCGCAGATTCCGCCCCCGGATCTGAGCCCCATTCACTTTGTCGTGGATGGGGCATGTGTCCCGATATGGGTTGAAGACGTTAGGAGGGTTGATTGCCTCCAGTAGCTTGAAGAAAGCCTTGACGTTCATGTTGTTTGTGCAGGGGGTGGAAGTCAATGCGGTGCTCATCCATAATTATTGAGACACCGCCGCCCGATGCTCAGGCTTTCTCAATTCACGGAAAACGCGGAAACCGTCTAGTATCGCCGACTCCCGTTGCAAGCAATTGCGCTTGTCGTCCGAGAGCTCGTGCGCCTGAACCCGTGGAACCCAGTTACGTCCGAAGAAACCTGATTTTTCACACAAAAGTTTGGTTCCTCAATACAATGAATCTACCAATAAATTGAGGGGAGTTCAGTATGGTAAGGCACATAAAAAATGTGTTCATCAGTCACGTTCATGCAGATGATGCAGGTCTGGGCAAGTTAAAGACGCTCCTTGCCAAAAGTGGCATGGACATCCGGGACTCGTCCATCAATTCATCTAATCCCAACAACGCGAAGAGTCCAGACTACATCAAGTCTGAAATACTGGCACCCCAAATTAACTGGGCTGGGACGCTGTTAGTTTACGTTTCCCCGAAGACAAAAGACAGCGATTGGGTGAACTGGGAAATTGAGTACGCCGTGAAGCAAGGGAAAAGAATCGTGGGCGTCTGGGAACACGGCACCAAGGATTGCGAGGTGCCTTCGGCGCTGGCCGAATACGCGGATGCGATGGTGGGATGGAACGGAAACTCAATCATCGACGCCATAGTTGATGAAGTTGACAAATGGGAAACACCGGACGGCGGGACTTGTTCCCCAGTAGCACTCAAGCGGCATCCATGCTGAGCCGCAGACATGAAACTTCACTCTTACGTCGTGCGCTATGACAGCGGCTTTGCACCTAACCCCTTTTATGGGGTATGTACCCTTGCCACCTGCAAGCCGGGTATTCGGAAGACCGCATCCATCGGTGACTGGATAGTCGGCAGCGGAAGCGGAGATCGCGGAGTCAGGCGTGCTGGCCACTTGGTCTACGCCATGCGGGTCACGGAAACACTGACGTTCGAACAATACTCCGCCGACCCCAGGTTTGAAAAGAAAAAGCCGTTTCGCAATGGCAGCCGGCGGCAAAGCTGCGGGGACAACATCTATTTCCCAAATGTCTCGGGAAATGGCTGGAATCAACGTGATTCATTCCATAGCAACGTTGACGGCACTGCGAGTCAAGCTCATATCACACGAGACACTGGTGTGAACAGGGTTCTTGTTAGCGATGATTTTGTTTACTTAGGTGGGTACGGGCCAAGTCTTCCATCTACCTTGCGCGACTCCAAGGGTAAACACATTTGCAAGGCTGGGATTGGCCGTGCCGTCTTTGACGAACAGCCTTTGATCGCACAGTTCGAGCAGTGGATTAGGTCGCTAGGTAGTGGCTATCAAGAAGCTCCATTTGAATGGAGAAAGCTGCGGGGAATGATTTGATTCCGGCTGCAATTCTTCGACCATTCTGTTTGAGGGTTCACGTGTCGTCAGAACGTGAAAGAGATATGGATAACCGTCTGCTTTCTGGCCTAAATTTGCCGAGATTTAAGACCGCACCAAGCATGTTGATCGCAGTCATGACTGACAACCAATTTCTGCGTTGCCGCTGCAACCGCGATATCAAACAAAAACAAGAACTACGTGCTCATCGTTCGTTGTTTGGAATGATGTGCTATGCGTCAAATTGCTGGCAGCGTTATGACCTGCCTGCCCCTATCAGCCGTACTAGTGGCCTGTAACAGATAAATGAGAGTGACATTCTTACTCTGTAGGCCGCTACCGATTCAAACGTTACAGTCCATTAGCGTAATTTCAATCTCTCGCTGGCAAGTTGACAATGCCACGGGGTGACCTGAGGAAATAGACAATGTTTCATTGCTTTGACGGGGTGACGGCTGACGAAGTGTGGCGCAAGGCGATAGCAAAGCTGCAATCCGACGAGTCCAATTCCGCAGGAAGCCGGCTTGGCCGCATGCGCGAGTTGCTTCATTGTGCTCTTTGCATTAAGGATCCCCGACAACGATGGGTATTGTCGCGTCGGCCTGCGATAAACCCAGCCTTTGCAATAGCTGAAGTGATCTGGATATTGCTTGGAAGCGATGCTTCGAATTTCCTAAACTTTTGGAATCCCGTTCTGCCAAAATACGCCGGCTCCGGTGGAACCTATCACGGCGCATACGGCGCTCGATTGCGCACTCATTTTGGGCTGGATCAGATCGAGCGCGTCTACCAAATATTGTCGGCCAATCCGGAGTCACGACAAGCTGTGCTTCAGATCTGGGACAGCAGAGAAGATTTGCCACTCTCGGATGGTGCTAGTCGCGATCTGGATATCCCGTGCAACTTGGTGGGCATGCTGAAGGTTCGAGCACAAAAGCTGGAGTGGTTACAAATCATGCGCAGCAATGACGTCTTTCTTGGCACTCCCCATAATCTTGTGCAGTTCACTTCGTTGCAAGAGATTATTGCTGGTTGGTTAGGCATTGGAATTGGGTCTTTCTCACTTGTGACAGATAGCCTTCACCTATATGAGCATGACTATGATCGATGCTCAATGACGAAAGTCCCCTCTACTGCCATAAGCACCGATTCAATTGCACTGTCAAGGCAGGATTTCAATAGAACTCTTCCCCTTTTGGAGTACGCAACGAATGAGATGAGATCAGAGTTTCTAACGCCCGCTCGCTTGATAGACTTCGTTGACACTCTAGGAATCTCCGAAGGCTGGGCTAATTACATTTATATTGTCGCGGCTGATACCGCTCGTCGGCGATCCTGGTTCGATGAAATGCACATCGTCGCCAACAAGTGCTCCAATTTAGCATTGCAGGCGGCTTGGCAGGCTTGGTTAGCTCGGTGCACAGAGCACCAGGCAACTCAATCCCACCCAGCGAACGGCGTTGTTGCATAAATCGGAAAGAGGTCATGGCGATCTTGATCTCCTGCGCTTCTCATATCTTCAGCGAGACCGGTCTGATTGATTTGATGCACTTTCGACGTCGTAATAAATATTGCGGTCTCCATCCTCGGTGTGGGTCATTAAATAGTCGCCTCTCCGCCACCAGCGTCAGCAATGTGAATTGCATGCCACTAATTTAACGTCAGCAGGCTGGAAGCCTGATCCATCGGTTTTTCTAGTTCCCGTAACCTGACACCGGCGATTACCCGGTTCTGGTCGTCACGCGACGACCACTTTGAAGATGGGGCATCTCGTTAGCAGACATCAGCGGCGAGGTTATGCAGGAATGTGGATGTCGGCGCCGATTTGGACGGTCGCTACGACTGCAGTGGGTCGAAACTTGCCGGATTCTGAGCATAGGAGTCTGTCGTTCTTCTGCTCGTTCGAGTCTTTCTGCATCCAAAATTGTCTAATTTGACAGCGTCGTCCATACACTTCACGCCACCGCCCGTTCCCGAATCTCCTCCAGCACCCGCACCATCTCGGTCACCCTGGCGGGCAGAAACAACGCCTCCGGCCCTTGCGGGTTGATGTCGGTAAACGGCGAGTCATAAAGCCGCGCCGGGTCCATCACCCCGTTTTCAGTGAGTTCCTCGACGATGAGGTTGATGAACTCCAACTGGCTCGCCGTGGCCGTGGTGCCCACCACAAACTGGCTAAAGGCCAGCTTAGCCGTTTCCCGGTCTAGCCCTACCAGCGAGCGGATAAAGATGCCCAGACCGTGGCTTTGCTCCTTGGCTTGCTCAATGACTTCCGTGGAGCCACCGGCCTCCACCAGCATCCGCTCCAGCTCAATCAGGTCGGACGGCGTCAGCGGCTGGTTGCGCCGCAGCCGTTGCAGCGACAGGTGGCTTTCATGCGCACGCAGGAACTGGCGCGCCTTGTCCTTGAACTTGGCCAGATTCATGCCGGTGCTCACTCCCGGCAGCATAATCGTCGTGCCTGTACCCAATTCGTCTTCAAAGTCGGTGTAGACGATGTTCTTCTTGCCCTTTTCAATCAGCTTGACCAGGGCGCGCAGTTTCTTGCGTGCCGCCTCCAGCATGGCCACGGTCACGTCTTCCCACCATTCATCACTGGCCACCGACTGAATCAGCACCATCTGCGCCTTGATGGCCGGGATGGCCTCCTGTTCTTCCAGGGCGCTGGCGATGGCCTGCATCCGCTCGCGCAGGGTTGCAAAGTCAGTGGATGCTTTCAGGATGGACAACTGGGTGCGCAGCACCAGCATGTCAAAGCGTTTGGCTTCTTCGTCGTTGTCCAACAAGGCTGTGGGCAGGTCCGCCACCTCATGGCTCAACTCGGTATGTGCATCCGCATCAAGCGAATGCCACGAATCCCGCTTGGCAAACCGCTCCACCGACTTGCGCCGGGGCCGCACTACAAAGTTGTCCAGGTTCATGGCCGCGACCTGCTGGTGCAGAAAGCCAGCCAGCTCACCACGCAACTGCCCATCGGTCAGGTCGTCACTACCTGCGTCTTGGGCCGTTGCCCCATGGTCGCCCGCAGCCATCCGCTTGTCCAGCTCGGCAATCATCTCCAGCCGCGCCCGGAACAGGCGGGTGCTCAGCGGCACAGGGTTTTTGCCCTCGTCCGGCGGCAGCTCCAAGCTGAAAAACTCCAGGTTCTGGCAATAGTCGAAGACATTGAAAAATTGTTTGTTCTGTCCCGGACCATACAAGTCGAGGCACAAGCGCGTGCCTCGGCCAATCATCTGCCAGAACTTGGTCTTGGAGCGGATGATTTTGAAGAACACCAGATTGACCACCTCCGGCACATCAATGCCGGTGTCGAGCATGTCCACCGAAATGGCGATGTGCGGCATGCCCTCCTTCATGGAGAACTCGTCAATCAGGCTCTGTGCGTACTCGGTCTTGTACGTCACCACACGGGCGAACGCCCCCTTGTAATGTGGGTAATTGACATTGAAGCGGTCTGCAATGAAGTCGGCATGGGCATTGTTCTTGGCAAAGATGATGGTTTTACCCAGGCGGTCGCCACCGGCCACTTTTTCACCCTGGCTCATCAGGTTTTCCAGCACCTTGTCCACGGTGTCGGTGTTGAACAGCCACTTGTTCAGGGCGGCCGAGTCCACCGCATCGGGCACGTTGCCGTCTTCATCCCACTCCAGCGCATCCCACTGCTCTTTTTCTTCTTCTGACAGGTCTTTGTACTTGATGCCCTCGCGCTGAAACTTGAGCGGCACTGAAATGGATCTGGGTGGCACCAGATAGCCCTCTGCCACAGCTTCATCCAGGCCATATACATCGGTGGGGACGCCACTCTCCAGGTCAAACAGGCTGTAGGTGTTGTGGTCAATCTCGTCTTTGGGCGTGGCGGTCAGGCCCACCAGCATGGCGTCAAAGTAATCAAAGATGGCGCGGTACTTCTGGTACACCGAGCGGTGTGCCTCGTCGATGATGATGAGGTCGAAGTGCCCAACGCCAAAACGGCGCTGGCCGTCAGCCGCATCGTCAATCAGCCCCATCATCGTGGGGTAAGTCGAGACAAACACCCGGCCATCGGCGTGCCTCTCCGACACCAGATTGACCGGTGACGAGTCCGGCAGGTGCGTCTTGAACGCGTTGACCGCCTGTTTGACCAGTGCCACCCGGTCGGCCAGAAACAGGATGCGCTTGGCCCAGTTGCAGCGCGTCAGCACATCGGACAGCGCCACCACAACTCGGGTCTTGCCGCCACCGGTGGCCATCACCAGCAAGGCCTTGCGCTGGTTTTCCAATTCAAAGGTTTCACCAATACGGCGCACGGCACGGTGCTGGTAATAGCGGTTGACGATGTCGTCGTTGATGACCGCATCGGCCAGTTTCTTGCGGTTGGTGCGGCGTTGAATCAACAGCTCCAATTCCTGCTTCTTGAAAAAGCCCTGAACCGGGCGTGGCGGATAGCTGGCGTCGTCCCAAATCCAATGCTCGTAGCCATTGGAATAGAAGATGATGGGCCGCTGGTCGTATTGGGCTTGCAGGCAGTCGGCATACAGCTTGGCCTGCTGCTGGCCCACCTTGGCATCCCGGCGGGTGCGCTTGGCCTCCACCAGCCCCAGCGGCCTGCCATCGTCGCCCCACAAGACGTAATCCACGTAGCCAACGCCTTGGTTGTTGGGCATGCCGCTGACTTCAATCTCGAAGTTCTTGGCATTGAGTTGCCAGCCAGCCTCTTTGAGCAACAGGTCAATGAATTTGTCGCGGGTTTCGGTCTCACAGTAGTCATGCGTGTCTGGCTGGGCCGTGTTGGCTTTCTTGGCGGCGGCCACTTGCTCCCGCAATTGTTTGAGTTCGTCGTCCAGCGCGGCCTTGTTAGACAGCAGCACAGTGAGTTTTTCGTCACGGGCTTGCAGTTCGGCTTCAAGCTTCTGGAGTTGGTCAACTGACTGTGGTGCAGGGTCAGGCACAGTTGCCGTTGCAGATGCCGATGGAATCAGCGCTGGAACAAAGCGCAGGTCGGGAGCAGGTCTGGCCCTCTGACCATAGGTGCGTGCCAGCCAGTAGCAAAAGTGAAACAGTTCGCGGGTGGCGGTGACGGCATCCACCGGCAGAATTTTGCGGGTGCTGTGCACGGCCAGATTGCCGAGGTCTTTGATGAGCTTGGCCTTGGTGAATACCGCGTCACCCGCCGTGGCCTTGAAGCTGGGTTCGTGAATCAGGGCACTCAGATGGTCCTGGTACGGCAGGCGCAGTGCAGGGTCATGCTTGTAGAGCCAATCCACCGCCAGCTCCAACGTGCGCCGGGCGTAAAAGCAGGAGGTGCGGGCATCCGTGTTCGCCATTCCTTCAGCCTTGATGGCCGCTCCGTACAGGGTGGACCATTCAGACTGGAGGAAGGCGAAATTGCTCATTGACCGGCCTTTTCCTTGATAAAAGCATTCATGCGCTCAGCCAACGCCTCACGTCGCATTGTTAAAAAATCCCGATACCGCTCGGTGGCCCATAACTCAGGGTCGGTTGGCACGCATTGACTTTCCAATGCTTCCTTTCCCTGCTTGGCCACTACATCAGCCAAATAGCCAGTCGCTTCCTTGTTGCTGATACGCCTGTTGGTTTGCCCGGTAATAAAGGCCATATTGGCGATTTCATTGACCTCACCCGTCTCAAATCCACGCTCCTTGACCAAGGACTTGGGGATGACGTGATGCCACTGGATAAAGTGGAGCTTGCCTTGATGGGTCAACGACAGCCCCAGGCCGCTGTACCAATCTTTTGCACCCGAAGCCTTCAATGCGAGATACGCCAGCGAAAAGAGAGGACTGTTTACGCCACGTCCTGCAAGGTCATTGGCCTCAACGTGCAAGCGTCCAAATTGACGTTTGACAGGCTCCATCAAGGCAGAAAGGTTGCCTGTGCGGAAGACGATGGCCAAGTCCTCGTTGAGCAGAGATTCTGTTGACCCGCGTGAGTACCGTCCCCGCGCATTGGCAACCAGCAACCAATGCAGCAAGGCGTTACGTTCCTCAGCCGTGAGCTTGTTGTCCTTTACCCGGCTGACGACTGCCAAAACGTGAATGAACATGGGAGAAGACAGCAGCGTTTCATCTTCAATGCCAGCATTGGTGCGCAGGAAATTGATGGCGAAGCGCAGTCCCTCTTTTGCGTCTTCCCAGCCAGCTTTGAGCTTTTCCACCGAAGTGCCGGCCACGGTGCGAAATAGGCATTGATGTGTGGCGAAGACCACGATGGCACGGACAAGCTGACCCAATTCAACTGTAAACCAGCTCTTTTCGCATTCCTCCTGGAACTCCTCCAGTTGCTTGAGCAAGTTGGGCCAGCGTGACGTGATTTGCGCCAGCGCTAGGTCGGATGAGCGCAACTTTGCACCCAACGAGTTCACTCGCACAAATATTTCGGTGACCTCTTCATAATTCATGGTGCGTTCCAGCACATGCACCACATACTGATAGTCTTTGATGGCACGCAGCTTTTTCAGCCGGTCCGAATACTTTTGAAATCTCGGGTCCCTGAAGGATTCAATCCCAGCCTTTTCCAAGATTTCAGCGTCGTTGGCATTGCCGAAGACATCACTGACTGATACCCATTGAGGCTGTGACAGCAGGTTGCGTGCTGAGACAACAAAAGTGCGACGACTCAACTTTTCTTGCAGCCCCTGGTCGCCATCTTCCACCTCTTCCAATTCATCTGTAACTTCATCATCGGGTGTGACCATGGACTCTTCGTCACTGTCGACCTCAACCACGTCAACGGGTGGGCCTTCTGGATGCTCCAGGTTAAACAGAATGTCGATGGGGCGTTTGCGCCCTTTGACGGAAACCGGCACACCGTTAAGAACAGCCGTAAGGGAAGTCAGGCGTTGCTGGCCGTCCAATAGCAGTTTGCGACCTGCAAAGGCATTGGTTTCCTGTGCGATGGCAAAGTCTCGCGTAGGCACAGGCTCATCTGTTTCCCACATGAGGATGGAACCACTGGGGTAGCCACGATACAGCGAGTCCAACAAATCACGAACTCTGGTGCCGCGCCAGACGTAGTGACGCTGAATTTCAGGCAGACGTAGTTCCCCGCGCTTGTACATGTCTACCAACGTACCAATCGGAATGTTCTGTTGTTGCATGGTCAGAGTTCGCCCCGGAAGGCGCGGTGTTGAAGGGAGACGAAGAGGGCTTCGAGTTCGGCCAGCGATACCGAGTGAATGGCGTGTTGTTCAGCCACAACTTCTGCGATTGTTTCAAAATCTCGTTGAAGTTCAACAGGGGGCAACAGCAGGGGGAAACTGCGAAGCTGCGTCATATTGATTGACGCAATACCTGTGGTCTGCTTTGCAGAGCGGAGAAAATACTTCTTTCCACGCTGGCTACCGACAAGCCAGTTCAGAAAAAGGGGGGTTACTGCTTGACTGGTCACACGCACCCTGAAAATGTGATTTTGGTGAATGCATTCAGGTAACTCGTTTTTCCAAAGTGTTCCACGGCCCAATTTGTCCGGGTCGCCGCCCTCGGTCAGCAACAAATCATTCCACTTCAACAGGTATCGTTCAATTTCGTCTTCTGTTGCGTCAATCTCTTTGACGGCTGACAGATTCAATGATTTATCTTGGACATTTGCAACGGCAAGATATGGGATAGTCCGCGTCACTTTGCCAGTTAAATTTCTGCCCTTTGTTACCCCAGACGCAATGTTTGCAACTTGACCCAAAGTGGTGGCGTCAGGCCAGCCTTTGGGATTGCTGACCGGGTCCCCAAACATTTGAATGAAAATCGACTGCGTGAGGCTGTCCAGTTGCGCCAAGGCTTCCCGGCGCTTGGCTCTGAGCGCATCGGCTTGGTCCAGGATAGCCGCAATGCGGCGTTGTTCGGGTTTGGCAGGCAACGGAATCGCCAGATTTTTGATAATCCCCTGATTGATGTTCGGTTGTGCCCCACCGACACCCATCGAAATCAAACTTGGAACTTGGCTGCTCAATGCGTGATAGACGTATCGAGTCACTGCAATTCTTGGGTCTGGGATGATGTGGCAGACCGCTTGATTCGTGGTCGCCTCGATACCTAATATCCCCAGCCTACCCACTGTTGCGCCATACATTGCAAGCAAAATGGCTCCGGCTGGAACCAATTTGATACTGCTCTCTTTCAACGCGACATCGGTTACATGTTCTTCCGCGCCGTTAATTACTGTCTCACGCAGTTCGCCGGACTTTATCCACGGAATAGTGCCTCCCTCGTAGTAACGCTCCATTTGAGCGCGTGACGGGGTTCCGCCACTACCCGTAGCGCAAAACTCAGACAGCGTGACTGTGGCGGCACCGCTCATCCGAGCATCCCCGCAAGCTCTTTCATCCCCGCCTGAATTTCCGCCTCCAGCACCGCCAGCCTGGCCAGAATCTCCTTTGGCGGCAGATGCTCGCTGACGGCGTGGACCACTTCCTTGTAGCGGTTGATGGACAAGTCGTAGTCGTTGCCGACAATGTCGCCCTTGGGCACACAGAAACTCTGTTCGGTGCGGTCGCGTTCCAGTTCAGAGGAGGCCCGCTGACCCCAGCGCGCCAGCACATCAGGCAGGTTGTTTTTGGTGTGCTCCGCTTCTGATAACTGGCTATGACCGTCCTGAAAGGGCTGGAGGCTCAATTTATCATCAGAGAGCAGCGGCTGGCGCTTGTCGTCCAGGCTCCAGCCATCGGCCTTCATGTCATAGAACCAGACGTTATCGGTGCCGCCCGAGTTGGTTTTGGTGAACAGCAGGATGGCGGTCGAGACCCCGGCATAGGGCTTGAACGCGCCCGAGGGCAGCGAGATGACGGCATCGAGCTTTTGCTCTTCGACAATCATGCGGCGCAGCTCCTTGTGCGCCTTGCTGGAGCCAAACAGAACGCCGTCCGGCACAATGACGGCAGCCCGCCCACCGGGCTTGAGCAGGCGCAGGAACAGCGCCAAGAAAAGCAGCTCGGTCTTCTTGGTCTTGACGATGGCCAGCAGGTCTTTGGCCGTGTTCTCGTAGTCCAGGGAACCAGCAAACGGCGGATTCGCCAGAATGAGCGAATACCGGCCCTCATCACCGGCATGGTCCTGCGCCAACGAGTCCTGGTAACGAATGTCAGGGTTGTCAACGCCGTGCAGCGCCATGTTCATGCTGCCAATACGCAGCATGGTGTTGTCAAAGTCGAAACCGTGGAACATGCCATGGTGAAAATGCTCGCGCGACGCGGGGTTGCGCAGGATTTCCGGGTGCTTCTCGCGCAGGTACTCACCGGTAGCCACCAAAAAGCCGCAGGTGCCGCTCGCCGGGTCGCAAATCACGTCTTTGGCGGTCGGAGCCGTCATTTCCACCATCAGGCGGATGATGTGGCGCGGCGTGCGGAACTGGCCGTTCTGTCCGGCGCTGGCAATATTGCTAAGCATGTACTCGTAGAGGTCGCCCTTGGTGTCGCGGTCTTCCATCGGCACATGGTCGAGCAGGTCCACCACCTTGGCCAGCAGGGCCGGGGTCGGGATGGTGAAGCGCGCGTCCTTCATGTGGTGGGCGTAGGTCGAGCCGTCGCCGCCCATGCTGCGCAGGAACGGAAACACATGCTCCCCCACCACGGTGTACATCTCGGCTGGCGCGAAGTTCTTGAAGCGCGACCAGCGCAGATCGTTGTAGTCGCGGCCCTTGGTGTCAGGGCCCTCGGGGAAGGTGCGGCGTTCCATCGGCTTGCCCAGCCGCACCGACTTGTTTTCTTCCAGGGTGTGCAGGTCGTCCAGGCGGCGCAGAAAAAGCAGGTATGTGATTTGCTCCATCACCTCCAGTGGGTTGGAGATGCCGCCGGTCCAGAACGAATTCCAGATGGCGTCGATTTGGCTGCGTAGTTCGCCAGTGAGCATGAGTGCGGTCCCTGAATTTGTTGAAGCCGGGCTATTTTTGCACGGTCAAACACATTATCACTGGAGTGAACAAGACTTTTCGCCGCAGGAATCCGCTTGGATAGGTGGACGCTGAGTGTCCATGGCAGCTTGAGACTGCTCTCGGAAATCGCCTCCTTGGCAGAGAGGGCATTCACAACCAAATCCGGCGTGTCAAAATTCAATATAGTGCTTTAAATACACATTTGTGCTGTAATCGCACATATATGCAGATACCTCAATCTCAAGGTGAACTGATCCGCACGGTGCGTGGCAAACGCAGTCAGGTGGACTTTTCCCGTGAATTGGGGTGTGACCGTTCGTGTTTGTCGCGCTACGAAAGCGAATCACTGGGCGCGCCCACATCCGTTATCAATTTCTGCTTGAAAGCAATTTCGCAAGAAATGCCGCAACCAGGCGCCATGGGTTCGCCAATTGATGTGGCGCTGCGGCATGCCAACGAGGTCGTGGCAACCCTTGAGCGACTGAAATCCTCGACCCTTGAAGTTGGCAAATGAAGGAATGGCAATGATTAAAGTCACACCCATGGATGACGAGTTGGCAATCGGTCACGAAGGGCGAATTGCATGGGTTAATGCCGTTGCCAATCAACGGGAATTCGATCGCTTGATGGCATCAAGTTCGTCGCAAAGCGAACAGCACAAGTTGGATAAGCGATCCAAGTTGAGTCAATTGGCAGCGCATGCAGAGATGTCTCCAACAAACTACGCTCGAAAGCACAGCATGCTTCCAGCGTTTCGTGTGGCTGCCAAGCATGGTGAAGATCTGATGCATGGCGATGCGCAGGGCGAGTCGTTCAGCCGTCGACTGGGCATGTTGACTCAAAAACCTGGGGCATACATTTGCCAATCATGCGTCAACGATGACTTGAAAAAGAGCCAGCGTAGTTGGTATCGGCGTGACCATCACTTGCATGGCGTGGACTGGTGTCCTAGTCACGAGATAACCCTATCCGAAATCAAGGCTCCAAACCCCTGGGCGGCATTCCCGCACCATTGGATAGAGGCAGGTGAAATTGAGTCGGCATGCAAGGTTGAACACGGTCAGCAAGACATGGCTTTCCTGAGGTGCTATGCGGAAATTTCAGTGGCTTTGCTCGATCAAGATACTCCTCTGGATGTTCGTGCAGTTGGGTATTTGATTGGCAAGCGAGCTCAACACTTGGGACTCAGGACGAGCATAAATGGACAAAGGTCCACCATCAGCGACCACATATTGTTGAAGGCACCAGAAAAGTGGCTCAAAACTCATTTCAGTCACATCTCAGAGAAAGAAACATCTGGTTTTATCGCCAAGATTGACGCAGCTGTAATTTCGCGGACCATTCCTGCTCAAGGGTATGTTTACGGTCTGGCTTTGGCGTCTCTTTTTGACACATCCGGGGAGGCGATTCAGTATTTGAATGCAAGCGTTCCCGCTGACGTTGTGGCCAGGGTAAAAACGCCATCACGTCGCGATGCTGGTTTTTGGCACGGAGAGTTTTGGGACATATATGTGCAGCATGGTGGGTTGGCCGCCAGAATCGCAGAGTCATTGGGAATGGACAAGACATACCTGCAAGAAAAAATGTCAACGCTGGGCATGCCATCGTTGCACAACGTGGGTGCTTCCAAGAGTTGGCGAGCTCTCATGCGTCTGCACGGTGGTGAAGGTTTTCGTAGCTCATGCGAACTGGAAAAGGTAGACGAGAAGGACGTGGAATATCTGCTGCGAACAGTCAACCCAAAAGTTGTCGCGCTTGCATGCAACATTGTGGGAAGTTCATGGAAAGACATGGCAGTTGTCACCACCAATTTTCCACCTCTTAGATCGACATGTGATGCGCAAGTGAGGACCGTGTCACCCGCACCGAATCAGGAATTCAATCGATTTATTGACACGGTTGTCGCTGGCCAAGGCTCGGCGCTGCAACAGTTGGAGACTATGGCAGCCGCTTAGTCTGTGGCGTGTCTACGCGTTGCCCTTCCGATGGCAGCATGGGTCAGCGGTAGCTGGTCCAGGTTACTTAGACGGGCCTTGAGTTCAGGAATCCTGTTGCATAAGTCAGCCAGCCGAATTCTGCTGCCGGGGCGTGCCAGATGCACAGCAAGGGCTGCTGCATCGACACCTTGTGAATAATTGGCATCGCGAGCATCCCAGCGAATATTTGAATTGTTTGTCTTCACAGACTGGGGCAACTTGGCGTTAAAGTCTTCAAGCCAGTTTCTGTCGTTCCGGTACAACCATGCAAATATGGCTGGTTGAAGTTGTCGGAGCCTGCGACCAGAAATCGGGTGAAGTCTTTGGGCCATCTGCGTCCAGGATGTTCTGGACTCTTTCTGGGTACGGTCAAATTTTGCTTGATTCCAGTCGGCTCGCAGCCCGGGTTGAGTGCGCAGAAGTAATGTGATGGACTGGATTGAGACACTGGCCGTGGCCGCAACGTCTTCTTTGGATTTACCGTCTCTCAACATTTGCATGGCACACTTACGTCGCGACGATGAAAAGATTTTGGCACGCCATGGGGTGTGAAGTCCCGCTTCGGCAGCCCATGCCATGGCCGTGGCCACCGCGACACCAAACTCCTTTGAGGCCGCCGTGACAGATTGACCGTTCTTGACCGATTCGATCAGTGCCACCTTCTGCGTGTTGATTAACGCATGGTCAATATTCGCTAGCGTATCAACGTCGCTTTCATTGCGTTCATGGCCTGACTGTGCCGCCTCGTAAGCTCCCACGAATGCGGTCCAGTTGTTGAACAATGCCAGTGAAATGACAAAGTGTTTAAGGGGATGGGCCACACCGCGGTGCTCATCGATGAGGCGTGCAAACTGGTTCAATAGGGGGACATCATCACCTCGCAATATGCCAAGCCCGTGCACGCAACTCAGTGGGCTGCAAACGACCTCCAATAATTGCAAAAATTCTTTGGACTTGAGCCTCGCCGTCGGGCCATAACATCCCAACTCATGAAGCCTCTTTTGATAGGTGGCTGCCAATCTTGTCGGTAAAAAATGAAAATCCTTCGGTAGGGTACCCAAACCTTCCGCACATTCTGACAGGCGAGTCAAAATATCGCGTGACTCTTCGAACCGTTGTGCATCAATCCCAGGGGCTTGTATCACGTCAAGTGGTAAGCACCAGTGAAATCGCCCCTCCGCATTGACCTTATAAAGAGCATAGTTCAGCGCCAGTTGGTGCTTCAGGCATACCCATGTGCCAGGCCATTGGTGATCAGTGTGCCAGTAAGCAACCTGGTGAGCGACCTGGTCTTCCAAAATGCATTGAGAGCATGCTTTGAGCGGGTGCGATGCGCCAAACCGGGATGCCAGTATGCCAAGCCGCCCCTTGAGTCCACCGATGCCGCCGTGCCGGACGCCTGCGATGGCATTGACCGAATCTGATTCGGTTCGATAGGGCAAATAAAAAGGCAGCAGAGTGTGCCCACGGATGACACTATCTGCATCGCCCAAAATTCCCTCGGTTCGAATGACAAACTCATCAATCCGTGAGGGAATGTCATGCATTGAACCCTGTCGGCCGTGACCAAAGAGTTGCTGGCTCGTTTGGGATGGCAGAAAATTGCAACTGATTTGGTGGTGCCGGCTTGCCAGGCTATACACGGTTTCTCGCGGAAGCCACTGGGTGATACGTGGCAGTTGCCAATACCGGGGTTGATTGCCCATGATGTGCTGCACTTTTCTTGTGAATTCAAGAGGTACCTCTTAGTCGTAAGGAAACAACCTCTGTCGATTTGCCAGTTGAGTTCAAGCCAAACTTAATGACAAAAAATATGCCGGACAATATTCTCCAAGGTCACGGCAGCTCGGTTTCACCAGCCAAATAAATGTTGGTCAAATTGCTACGTGAAACCCCAAGCGCTACAGCAATCTCCGACTTCTTCATGCCTTGTTCCAACATTGCCTTAGCCTGTCGCAATCTCTCGGCCCTTTTCACAGTCATTTTTGGTCGCCGACCTGGTGCCACGGTCTTCAACGCAGCAAGCCATTCGTCTGCAACAAAAAGCTTTCCCTCCCATGCCTTGATGTTCCACTCATCGTTGTCAAGGAGGGATCGCAAGTGCCACAGAATCTGATTTGCATCGAATTCGAGAATGTTTGTAGGCATCAGCAGCAACACGCTTGGGCATTGGGTCAGAATGCTGGTGAGCGACTTGGTCTCCACGTGAAGCAAGTCGCCACTTATGTGCCAAAGTAAGCCGCAAATGACCTCTTCTTCATTTCCAGGCCATCCAGGCAAACGAAAAACCGGTCTGTTTCTCGGCCAATTGAGACGCTTGCATGCACGCCGGGCTTCTGCACTGTTTTGAATGTTTGTTGAATCTCCATCTTCAAGAACGAGCGGGGAAACGCTGTGATGCCGGCACCTGAGACGCTGAGATATGGCCAGTCTGAAGCACAGATCACATTCAACTCGGGGAAAGGCGCCTAGGGCACCGAGACCAAATGCAGTCAATGCTGCCGTAAACTCATCTGTGTCCTGTTTTCCGTTATTCAGAACGCCGCACATCCACTGGTAACTGGACTGGATCAACAGATACGGGTCACAAATAGAATCCAGAAACGATGGGGAATGGACCCGCGCCGACTCGTGCCACTTTTGGCACCATAAATGCCAGCCAATTCCGGACCCGTCCGTTGGAGCAACTTTCAAATTGATTGCTGGCTTAAAGCTTTCCGTACCAGCGGCCAAGCCGTCTGCGGTCGGCCATTGCAGTTCTGGGAAATGATCGGCCAGATTCTTGGCATTCAGTCCATTTTCTCCAGGAAGACCATGGGGTGATTTTTGTGCAGGCTCGTGCTCAGGTTGTCCCGAGTCGCGATGAAGTTGGACCTCACATGCACCTCTGAGGAGGTTATATGCCGCGATACAAAGAACCCAATAGTCTCTGGTTCCCAGTACCCCTTGGATCCAGTTCAATGGTGGATCCAAGTAGCCATGGTCGAGGATGCTTCTGCCACTCTTCTTGAGCCGCCAGTAGGCTGGCCTGAGTCCTAGTTCATTATGTGGTCTGACCCAGTGTAGTGGAGGAAGCATTGCCGTAATTTTCAAACAAATTTTTCAAAGTAGGAAAATATAACTGCAGCAAAGGGGAAAGTGACAGAGTTCACGCGAACTATTGTCACTTAGCGCGTGACCGTTTTAAAACGATCAGTTATCGTGGCAGAAGATTACAACTCTATGCAAATAATGATATGGAAGCACTTCTGGATGCACATCAACTGACTTTAATGCTGGGCGTTTCACGACGGACCTTGGAAAACATCATTGAAAAGCAGGAAGGTCCTTCCTTCATCATGATTGGGAGGCAGCGCCGATGGCGCCAATCGGATGTAGATCGTTGGTTCGAGTCCCGTTTGACTCAAACTACGCGACCAAATATCGGCGTCTCAACGGTGCGGAAGGAAGCGACATCAACTTAAGAAGCCGGCTCAAGAAATGAAAAAGCCAGCATAAACGCTGGCATAGGTCTGTCGCTCTGACAAGGTTGGAGCGCGTTCGTGGCACACGTAAAGGCAAATATTCAAAGGCTTCCAGCTTCGGAGCGACAACTACAGGAGTAAAAATGAACAGCTAATTGACTGTCTCCAAACAAAAAACGCCAGCAGGGCTGGCGTCTTAGGGCTTTCAGATTGATATCCAAAAACAGGGTCGTAGCTGAATTTTGGGGCATGTCATTCAGAAAGTCAAGCGTATTGCTGCGAGAGCGGCGCCTTTGACAGGAAACAAGATGGCACACCCGAAAAAAAATGAAGCGCGTTTGCGCGAGCTAAGAAGACGTCAGTGGGACGACAAGTGGGGTAAAGATTACCTACCCGCCATTTTTGCCAATCCCAAGGAGGCGCCGTCGATTTCAGAGTTCACCATTCTGACATCCGAAAAACTTGGTAGTAGAGGTGTTCACACACTAAGTAAATCTGAGACTTGGTTGGCTATATTCGCACTGTTTAACCCAAGTCTATGGGATTTACAGGAAGAACGAATTCTTTACCCCACGGCCCGAGCTCATTTTCTGCATGGACATCCGCGCGCCCGTGGTCAAAAGTTCCCGCCCCTGAAGGGCACACTCGACGTAGCGGAGCGGATGGGCACTTTGGATCAGCACCCGGTTTGCAAGATCAGAGTCGAAATAGATGGCTGCGCACGCCTGATAGATGCCCCTTTCCCCTATATTGGCGATCTCCTCCTTTTTCTGGAGGATCGGAACGGCGCATATGTTGTGAACTGGAATATCAAGGACAAGGTGAACAACTTTTCATCGAGCAGACCCCGCAAGGGTAAGCCTCAGACTCCAAATAACCTGGGTGCCAAAAATCGCAATGCCCTCGAGTCGCTTTACTACAAAGATGGAGAAATTCCAACGCGGGAAATAGCTGGTGCACAACTCGATTTTGAGCTCAGATGCAATCTAAAGGATCTATTTGGAGCGCACCTGCACCAGATAAATATCCCAAGCGAGCTTCGTCCTGATATTGTCAATTCATTCTTGAGCGCGGTAGGCACGCGTCTACCAGCAGACAAAATGTGCAAAGAACTTGCCATGATGCATCGGTTGGATACAGAAGACCTGGTTCATTTTCTGAATCAGTGCATCTGGCACCGAAAAGTCAGAATTGATTTATTCAACAGATTCTTGATGGATAGACCACTCAGGCCTGAAATTGAGGATCCTCTGGAAGTCTATTCACATTGGTTTTCAAGGATCTGAAATGCATATAGGAACTCAGCTTACAGCGCCTAATGGTTGGGGCGACTGGGCAAAGAATGAACGCTACTATTTCTCTGGAACACACGAGGAGCAAGTTCTTATTGTGTCCTTTTTCATTCACGACGATGCTTGGCGCGTGAGTCTGAGGCGTGTACCAAAAGAAACCTTTGAAGATGCCCTCACTGGGAGCGCAAGGAAGATATTGAGAATTCAAGAGCAATTTGCATTGCCGCCTTGGCTCCAGCTGATGGAGGACGTGGATTTCGACTCACGCGAAAAGATGCGCTACAAAAAAAAGAAAGGGGAATATGTTGATACCGTCAAAACTAGAAGAACGGCGATTGAACCCCTGCTGAAGCGACAGTCAGAAATACTTGGATCAGACAATCCACTGGCACAGATAGCCAAGATTGGTCGCGAGTGTTCACCCACGCAGCATCCACACCGCCTCCAGTTATGGTTTTTTGCATTCATCTTGCATGGAAAACATGATTGGGCACTGAATGCTTCACAGGGCTTAATTGGGCAATGGAAGCGTGACTATAAGAAGTATGGATTGAAAAAATTTGGCAGAACATACAAGGACGAAGGGACTCAATATGGGTGGTCATCAATTCACTTTAGGCAAGAAGTGGAGACGACATACCTGTCCTATTGCGGTCAGTACAAAAGTATGATGTCGATCTACAACCGAGCCATGCTTGACGATTTTGGTTGTGAAGTTCAAAAACATAACAGCGGAGGCCGATCAATATACCAACCAAACAACCATCCTTACCCAAGTTACAGCCAGTATCGGAAGATTGTGGTGGATGCTTTTGGCCTTGACGCTGTGCAAACAGCAATTTATGGTCATGTCCGGATGAGAAATAAGGCGACTGTCAATGAAGGCTGCTACGTCGATCAGTTCAAAAATCTGCTTGAAAGCATAGAAGTGGACGCCTATCGATGTGACGACCGGGCTCACGCTGCGTTTTCAGACGAAGCCATGCCAGCACTCATCGTTGCGCGGGCAATTTGCGTGAAAACTGGAGCAGTAGTTGGTGTTGGCTTCAGCCTCGGGGGCGAAAAGCGCGAAGCCTATCGATCCATGCTGTTGTGTATGGCACTACCCAAGTCGCTGGTGGCAAAGTTATATGGAATACCCGAAAAGATGCTGGATTGGCCAATGTCGGGCATGTCACCATCAATGCTGTCTGACCGAGGGCCAGCTGGATTTGAGTCTCTCCTTGACGATCTTGAGGAAAAAATACCGATCAAATCGGGCGCCCCCAGCTATCAACCCAGATCCAAACCCTTTGTTGAGGGTTCCAACCCAAAATCAGTTCTGCAGGAAGGTGCGCCCAGCTTCATACTCAGCGATCTTGACCTGCCATCAATGATGCGTCGTGAAATCATGCGCGCGGTGAAGCAAAACCGATCCAAAGATATTTCATCTCATCTGTCAGAACAAGAGATTGTTGAATTCAATCGACTTGGACTAACTGCGACGCCGCAGGCATATTGGGGCTATCTTTCAGATCGACTACGCACAAGTGGTTACAGCATGCTTCCTAACCAAGCGGTCAAGGCATTTTGTAAGCCGATCAAATTAGCGGTCGATCGAACCGGCGTGCTTCTGTATACCAGGCACTATTCTTCAGAGACATTTCGATCTGAAGGACTGCATGCACTAGCAGCAAGAGTTCAGCCAAAGGGTCTAAAAGGATATTGCATTCCCTTGGCGACAAGATATATCTGGATGGAATTTGCCGGAAAACTTATTGACCTTGAGGCCCTGAAATCCGGATCTTCAAATGGAGAAGACTACTTTATTCCTCTTTCTGTGTTGGAGGATTTGGGCAAAGCGCTTGCTGAACTGCAGTCCAGGACGCGCAAGTCGGGTCGAGCTGCCAACATCGAAGTAGAACAAGAATTTAAGGAACTCACTGGAAAAGCGTGGGATGCCGGAACTTCAAGAAGCGGGACGCCAAAAAGGGGACGTGGGACGGTAGCTCATGAGGTCGCTGTCATGAATGACAAAATCAGGGTAGGCGCTCGATGAGTCGCTACATCTCACGTTATCAATTAACTGCAGGCCAGGCTGCAAAACGCTTTTCAGATATAGAGCAGTTAGCAATTCCTCTGAACTTAACAGGGCGCCACCTGCTTCCTGAATTTGAATTACTTTGTGGAGGTTTGAAGAAAATATTTTTGTGCAGTACACAAGACAAAGAGATTCTTTTGCAGTTTTTAGCGCTTGGGGAAGCCCATGCTGCGATTCATTACCCATCAACCCTCGCGCATGTAAAAGGAATCAACGCCAAGTTGCCTTGGGGAGATACCACGTGCCCTGCGACTATGTTAACTGGACTTGCTGGAACCGGTAAATCGGAACTACTCAAAGCCTTGAACAGACTATTGGGAAATGAATCTTTCCTTGATCTCCCAGGTCACGACCGCGTCCCACTTGTTCCGGGTTGGTTTATGAATGTGAAAGAGGGGTCCAGCCCCAATAGTCTTCTGTTGCCTTGGATTGAACAGAAAAAGGTAGTATCCAAATGCAATAAAGTAGACTCAACTGAAGAGTACCAAAGAAAGGACTTGAATCTCCCAAGGCTTGCGGAACTCTCGCGCAGGGTAGCATTTCGCGATGGCGTTTGTATTATTTCAATTGATGAATTTCAGTTTATTAGCAAGAGTACCAGTGCGAATTCATTGGCAACAAATTTATTATTGCGACTCCTCGCCATTGGCCCGCGCCTAATTTTTGGTGCGAATTACAGTCTCGCCCATCGTCTTGACGCTCGCGGTCAAGAAGATAGACAGCGACTGCTAGCCCGGCGGATTTATTTGAAGCCAGAGAATCTTTGCAGTCCCGACGGAATTCGGCTGCTTAAAGAATATTTCAAAATACTACCGATGGATTTCACCCTTGATGCAATTGCTGTGGCGCAGCAAGTTCAAGACTATACCTTCGGAATTAAACGACTGGTGGTTGACCTCTTGGCGATTTCATGGGTGCATGCAAAGAAAAGTGGAGGCGTGAAGGCAAATGTGACAACTGATGATCTTCGGTGTGCCTTTCTTTCACGAGATTTTTGTGCAAATCGCGTGGACGTCGAAATTCTTCAGCGTCAAGAGATCGAGAAAAGACAGATCAGGAGAGATCTATGGGACCCATTTTTCTCAGAGCAGCAGGACAATGTTTTTGAGGTGGTTCCAGCGATTTCAGCTTTCGAGAAGCGGGTGGAAGAGCGGCGACTCGACTCATTTTTGACGCCCAACGAGCGGTTAGGCTTTGATGCGATTAAGAAATTAGTGGGGGCAACGCCTAAAGAGGCCAACGTCGTTCCAATGAATCCCTTGAAAAGGTCGAAACAGGGCTTGGCAGATGCTCTTAGATTACTGAACGACTAGTGGAGCGCATGAAGCGAGTAGGCGAGATATCAAACGTTTGGTGTCAACGTGGATTCACGTCACCTGTTATTGCGATAATTTAATGGCCGTCCCAATTTTTGGGAATATCTAGCTGATGCAAACACGAGTTCGAAACCGCTAAGCACTGATGTGATCCCGCTAGAAGCATCCAAAACACTTCCGGATTTCTAATGAATGTCATTGAAGTCTGCAATGATAGATGGAGATTTGATATGAGTACCCCAACCCCGCCGACTGATTTCCAGTCCTGGCTTGACTACGCCATCGCAACCATGGACGCCCGCGGGGCACACGTGGACCGCATGTTTAGTGAGGACGATATTCGTTCTCAGGACGATATCCGGGCTGCAGCCCTAGAAGAACTCAATCATCTCAAGCAAAAAGCAGTCATGCCATGGATCGGTATGCTGGAAAACTGGCAGACAGCACTTTCAAAGAGACTGGACCGCCCTGCCGGAGACATTGTTGAAGACAACCTTTTGGCGACGGATTTTTCAAATGAAAGTGTTCACGTCCAATTTGAGGATGGCACCGATCTGACATTTCAGCGTGCGTTTTACGTAGGCGATACGCTTGCTGACGGGGCCATTCACCGAGTCGCAGTGTTTACAGAGCATTGTGGATATCACGAATTCTGGATTGGGCCCGATGATCGAATTGAAGCGGAAGTTTTTCAAGAGAAGATCGGGCACGGTTCAGACTTGAAAGGGGTGAATGAAGTTCTCCTGGACTCACCCGAACATTTGCAGTTTGTAAGCGAAATCCGCCAGGCCCGGTCCGAGATTGCACAAGGACTGGTTGCGCCCTACAAGTTTGGCCCGGTCTCAGAACAAGATTTGACATGGGACAACATGGCCCCTTTGGGCCGGGGGCTTGGAAGTCCGGACTACGACCGGCTCACGAAGGAAGACGCGAAGAGATTTGCGTCAGATTTAGCCCGATGGATCCAACAAAGCAGCGCCGCAAATGCAGCTCTGCAACTGGACGAGGATGATGTATCAGATGCGCGCAATGTCCAAATCGCATTGCATGAACTTGGGCAAGACGTCACTATTGATGTCGCAGCTTCGGTTTGGAAGCACTATTCACAGTCATTGATGGCGAGTTGGATGTCAGGCGCGGAAACGGTACAGTCTGCAGCCAGAACCCTGTATTCAAATTGCCCCAGAGATCAGTCGCACTATAAACCCATGAAGCGCGGCTGACCGGTCTCCTAAATCATGAGACTGGCTTGCCTGAAAACAAGTACTGGTGTCAGCCTGAAAGAGTCACTGGCCAGGGCGTTGGGTATTTCCTCGGGGGGCGGCGGACCGTTTAAGACACTTAGGGGCCGTGGGCGAATGCTCGTTTTCCGGCGGCAGGAATTGGCTTAAATCAATGACGAAACTTGATGCCCAGGAAGCCGGGTTGCTCACCCGAAGAAAGAAGAAGTTGAGTCGGCATTTGGCCAGCTTTTGGTTGACCTCTCACCACAGTGCCGAATCCTGCATTTCCATCAATCGCCTGCGCTGGCGATTGCGAAGCCATGCCCCCACGATCCATGCGAGCACGCTCAGACCGAGTGCTGTTCCCACCATAGCGCCTGTAAAAACCAAATCGCTCGTCCCTTTGGACGTCCATAAGCTCACCGCGCCCACGGCGGCCAGAGTGGCTACGATCACTATGAGGATGAGCCTCATCCTCGAATGTCCCTTTTGAGTTTCATGATGAACATCATAAGCGGCCATGACGAATGCTTGCCGCATCTTTACGTGTCAAAGCGGATAAGGGTATCGTCAGACTCTTTCCCGCTGAGGAGTATCCGGTGCCTGATGCCACACATTTTTACGAGCCCCGCCACGGCCACGGCCTGGCCCACGACCCCTTCAATGCCATCGTCGGGCCGCGCCCCATTGGCTGGATTTCGACCCGCAGTGCAGCCGGTTTGCTCAATCTGGCGCCGTACAGCTTCTTCAACGCCTTTAACTACACGCCGCCCATCGTTGGGTTCGCCAGCATCGGCTACAAGGACACCGTCAAAAATTGCCAGGAGTCGGGCGAGTTTGCCTGGAACCTGGTCACACGTACGCTGGCCCAAGCCATGAACCAGACCTGTGCAGCCGTGCCAGCTGATGTCAGTGAGTTTGAGTTGGCGGGTTTGAAGCCGGTGGCGTCGCGCCTGATCGCTGCGCCACGCGTGCAGGAGAGCCCGGTCACCTTTGAGTGCCGCTGCACCCAGATCGTGCAACTCCAGTCTGCCAATGGTGACAAGGTGCCAACGTGGCTGGTGCTCGGTGAAGTGGTGGCCGTGCACATTGACCAGACCCTTTTGAAAGACGGCGTTTACGACACGGCCAGCGCCGGGCACATCCTGCGCGGCGGTGGCGCTTCGGACTACTTTTCCATCGGCCCTGAGCAACTGTTTCGCATGACCCGCCCGGCTTGAGGACCCCTATTCCTATGCCCAGCAAGCCGTCAGCACCTATGGAAGACCATGGCCCGAAACCTCGCGATCTGTTTCGCTTCGAGGCGCAGTCGTCCGTGGATGGTTGGTCCGCCATTGATGACCGCGTCATGGGCGGGGTGTCAAACAGTCGCGTACGTTATGACCCTGCGGGTTACGCCGTGTTTGAAGGTGTGGTTTCTCTGGACAGAAATGGCGGCTTTGCCTCAGTGCGCTCACGCCCCTTTGACTTGGGAATGCCCGGGACGTGTGCCTATTGGCTTGAGGTCAAGGGCGACGGCAAGCGCTACAAGCTCAACCTTCGTACCGATGACGGCTTCGATGGCTTCAACTACCAGGCCGTGTTTGAGCCGCCCGTAGGCCAATGGACCACAATTAAACTACCTGTGCCGGCGTTCCAGCCCAGCTTTCGGGGCCGCAATGTGGCAAGTGCGGCGCCACTGGACCCAATGCGCGTGCGCCAGATTGGCTTGATGATTGCTGATCGGCAAGACGGGGCCTTTTTCCTCGCGTTGCGCTCAATCCAGGCACGATGACCACGTGAAGCAGACACAGCCGATTTCTCTGGGATTGCCGTCATTTCCTTTGTCAAGATGGCACCTGTTGGGCCCCAATAGCTCGCGATCAATGCAAGGAAATTGGAAGCGACATGGCTCCTCGCAAACCGGGCGCGCATAAAATCGGACCACTCGTAGCGTCAACCTGCTACCTAATTGATTCGGTTTCTATCCAAAACCGGTTCCAACCCTAAGCCTGAGTTTCAACGCTCGTTTTCATCCATCTCACAAGGATTTCTCCTCAATGTCACTTTCCATCTCGACACTCAACGCCATTCAAAAAGTCGGCGCCGCCGCGTTTACAGCCAATGAAAAGCTAAAAAAGGAAGCCAGTCACTATGCTGAGCGCGTCCATGCAGCCATTACCAATAACCCGTACGACCTCGGCAATGACAACCTGATCGAGAACTGGAAAGTGGTCGCGCGTCTTTCGCAGACGCTGGCCGGGATCGAGGAAGAACTCAAAAAGGTCTACCAAATCGCAGCGGAACTGACCGGCGATGACCAACCCAGTGTGCGCGAAATCCCAGCACTAGCAGCACCTGCACGTTCAACTGCCAAGGCTGCTAGAGAACAAGCAATGCCAAGCGCCGCGGTGAAAGCTAACGTAAAGCAAAAGGCATTCAAACCTGCCAAGACGACCAAGGCCACCAAGGCCGTATCCCCGGCAGGAGCAACGCCCAAGAGTTCGAGCAGCAGGAGCGCGCTCAGCCCACTCGATTTGGCGCCCACCGATGTTCGGGTTAAGCCAAGCCAGAAGGCTGCGGCGCCCAAGGCGGTGAAAGTGCCAAAAGCCCCCAAGACCAAAGTGAGCAAGGCTGCAGTTGCCGGCGCGCCAGAAAAGACATCGAAGCCCGGTGGCAACCCCGCCAAGCTGCTGGCGTATCTGCAGGGCACCCTGAATGCAAACGAGTTTTCCCCAATCAGCCAAACAGCCGTCGGAAAAGCCACGGGCATCGCGCTAGGGTCCATGACAGCTGCGATCAAGAAATTGACCGAAAACGGTCGAATCATCGCCGGGCCCACCGGGAGCTACAAGCTGGCTGACTCTGGGCCGGTTGTCGCAGTGCAGTAATTCGCACCGCTGAACTGCGCGTAGACAAGCGATCCAGACTTTCGCCGGGCAAGTTCTTCACGGGGACCCAAATGCATGCTGCGGCTTCTTGAGCGGCAGGGAGCAAACGGTCATTGAAACCTTGCCATCTCAATCATTGGACAAAGCCTTGTCTTGACAGGGCGTACAGGGGATCAGGCGCTGAGCAAGCCACGTTTCTTGAGCATGGGCGCCACTTGCGGGTCGCGCCCCCGAAACGCCCGAAAGGCTGCCATTGGCTCCTGCGTGTTGCCCGCGCTGTAGACATGGCGCAGCAAGAGAGCAGCGGTCTCGGGGTCAAACGGATTACTGGCCTGCGTGAACGCATCAAAGCCGTCTGCCTCCAGCACCTCAGCCCACATGTAAACGTAATAGCCTGCGGCATAGCTCGCCCCAGAAAACAGGTGCTGAAAATGGGAAAGATGGTGGCGCAGGCCAATGTCGGGGGGTACACCGAGCAACTGGCACTGCTGCAGCTCAAACTGTGCAATGTCGACTGGTGAGCCGTTGGGCAGCGAGTGCAGGGCCATGTCAATCAGCGCCGGGCCGACGTACTGCACCGTTTGCCAGGCTTGGTCAAAGTGACGCGCTGCCTTGAGCTTGGCCAGCAGGGCAGCGCCAAGGGATTCGCCGGTGGCGTAGTGGCGGGCGTGCCTGGTCAGCACCTCATCTTCTAGTGCCCAGTTTTCAAACAACTGCGATGGAAACTCCACATAGTCGCGCAGCACCCGCGTGCCGGCCAGCCGCTCATACTTCGCCTTTGATAGCAGGCCGTGCAGGCCATGGCCAAACTCATGAAAGAGCGTGCGCACATCGGCAAAGCTCAACAGTGTGGGCGCGGCCTTAGCGAAATTATTGTTGTTGATGACGATCGGCAAGGTGCCACCCGCATGGCCTGACTGGCTGCGAAAAACGCTCATCCAGGCACCACTGCGCTTGCTGGGACGGGCGTAGTTGTCGCCAATGAACAGACCGACCAACTCATCGCCACCACCGCGCACCTCCCACAGTCTTGCATCGGGGTGATGCAATGCATGGCCCTGCTGTTCCACAAAGGAGATGCCAAACAGGCGATGCGCGCAGTCGAACATGGCGTTGATCATGTTGTCCAGGGCGAAATAGGGCTTGACCTCGGCATCATCGAGGCTGTAGCGCTGCTCGCGTACCTTCTGCGCCAGGTATCGCCAGTCCCAGGCGGTCAGCTCTTGCGGCTCTCCCAGAGACTTGGCCATCGCCACCAGAGCCTCGCGGTCGGCGTTCGCCTGCGCCTTGGCGGGTTCCCAGGCTTGCATCAAAAGTTCGATCACCGCGCTGGGCTGGCCGGCCATGCGGTCGACCAACTCATAGTCGGCATAACTGGCGTACCCGTGCAGAGCGGCCTGCTCCTGGCGTAGCGCCATGATGCGGGCCGCGACCGGGCGGTTGTCATGACTGCCGGTATGCGCCCCGCGCGCCACCCGGGCGCGCCAGATGAGTTCGCGCAAGTCTCGCCGGGCTGAGAAGGTGAGGAAGGGCTCGGCCAGTGACGGCGACAGCGTGATCACATGGCTGCCCACTGGCAGGCCACGCTGCGTGGAAGCCGACTCAGCTGCGGCCAGTACAAACTTTGGCAGGCCCACCAAATCAGCCTCGTCCTTGAGCTCCAAGACAAAAGATGCCTCATCGGCCAGTACGTTTTGACCAAACTGTGCGCACAGGCCAGCCAACTCCTGCATCACGGCGCCGTAGCGCTGTCGAGCCTCGGGCGCGAGTTTCGCCCCTGCACGTACAAAGTCCAGATGGACGCGTTCGACCAAGCGCAGTTGTTCGGCGTCCAACGCCAATGAATTGCGCTGGTCATAAAGTGAATCAATGCGCTGGAACAAGGTCGCATTCATGTAGACGGCATTGTTGTGCGCCGCCTGGCGCGGCGCCATCTCACGCTCGAGCGCCTGCAGTGCAGGCGAGGTTTCGCTGGCAGTGAGGTTGTGAAACAGCAATTCGGTGCGGCTGCGCAGGCGACCGCTTTCATCAAACGCCTGCATGGTGTTGGTAAAACTGGCTGGCTCGGGGTTACCGGCTATGGCGTCGATTTCTGCCAAATGAGCCGCCAGGGCTACATCGAATGCAGGCAAAAAGTGATCAGGCTGTACCGCGGCAAATGGCGGCAGACCGTAAGGGCCGCTCCAGTCCTGCAGCAGGGGATTGATGGCGGGTGCTGCGCAGGTGACGCTGGTCATGGAGTGGACTTTCGGACAAAACAAGAGCTCGCATCTTACTTTCCGCCTGCCTGGTGGAGACAACTTTGTGCTGCCCCGGTGACGTTTTCTCGCGATACCAAACTGGCAGCGACGTTTGAGGCCACTTCTCTCAAGGAGGCAGAAGCATCTTTTGATCGCGAGCAAGACACCACAATGCCCACCGCAGCAATTGCATAGGGGTAGTTGTACACCCAAATCTGAATGCTCGATTCGATGCTTTTGGGATGTTGGCTGAGTTAGCCCCTGACATTCCACAAAGCTGCCGCCCAGTTGGAGGCGGCCAAACCGCATTGTCGACGCTGACGGCGGAGACACAGTCGACGGCAGTGCAGCGTTTGCGGGTATTCGCCAAGGGCCGCTTTCTGGAAGCTCAACCGCAGTTTTCGGTCTGCACCTGGGCCACTTTCGGTAGTTCTAGCCCGCTGACGGCGTGTAAAGTTTCACCCGAAACCGTCGGCGCCCACAAAGAGTCCTCGCATCAGCGAGGCCTCTGCGTGGTGTCAAGTCAAAAGACGGTCAAACTTTCCGGCGGCGTGTAGTTGCCAGACCAGCCAGTGCCAGGCCGACCAGTGCGAGTGACGTGGGTTCTGGCACGTTCTCCACAATTGGCGTTTGCGTTCCGGTGAAGTTGCCGTCGGCGGCGAAAGTAAGCCCGGTTATGAAGGCCGTGGTGTTGGCCGGATCCAAGCCTGCGGATGCCTCAATGCCTGCAACGCGGAACCAATCCACACCGCCCGCCCCGAAATTGAACGACGCACCGCCCGCCCAATCATGGGCGAGCAGGACCATCTGGTTCAAGTTGTCATGGCCGAAGATGTCGTAGAGCCCATCGCCAATGCCCACGGGCAGCAACGCTGACTGGAAGTTCGGGTCACCCAGGCCAATGGCATAGTCGTAACCAACCGCGACAACAGGATCGATATAGTAGGTCTGGCCCGCCATCACCGCCATGTTGAATTGGTAGGCGCCGTTCACCAAGACCACAGGCAGGTTTACCGCCGGCGCACCACCGGCCAAGGGTGTGAAGTCGGCGTACGTGCGAGAGACCGACTGCAAGTTGCCGTTGCCTAGGTTGAGAGAACTGCCGTCCCTCGTTTGCAGCAACGATATTTCGATTGAATAGTTCTTACCGAGCGTATAACCGTACCCGGGCACAGTGAAGTCACCCGCCTGAACGGTATACGAGGTGACGTTGGGCGCAACATTAACCCCAGTTACCTGTCCGTTGTTGATCGGGCCATTCGCCGGATTGGTGTTAATAATCGTCTTGTCATAGATCTTGATGCCGTAGCCGTTGACCACAGGGATGGTCGTTGTACCGGGTTTTGCAGAGGGAGGAGCCCAAGTGAAGGTGGGGTTGGCGCTAGTGCCCGACAGCGTAATGCTATCGATGACAGGAACCAATTGTGCGCTAGACTGCATTTGCACGTTGGCCTGGGAACTGTCGGCGCCGTTAGTGAAGGTGAGCGTCCAAGGGAGGAATACCCCTCCACCGGCGGAGAACTGCTCTGGACCTACAGGCAAGTACCCACTGAAGAAGTTTGGAACGATGGGACTCGGGGTGAAATTGATATCCGTCATAAACGTCGTTCCGACGCCAAGCACGCCGGTCGTGCCAGCCGAACCGTTGGGCGTCACTGAGTCGGCGCCGACGCGCAGGAACGCACCGGAGTCAAACCCCAGCGAATTCATGGCACGGACCTCTACGTTGATAAATGGTGTGTTGATGGTCACAGGCGTCGCGTGGGTGCCAAGAGACGCTGTAGCAAGCAGCACTAAAGCAAAAGATGATCGAAACATGACGATCTCCATTCGCGACGATTAAACTGACCGTCATAGCAGACCGCCGAGTTATCAATGGAAGCAGAAGGTCGCCGAAATCGGCGTAATGCAGCATGTGATGAGGCAGTTCAAAAAATATGCATAAACTATGCCGACTTTCGGTGGAAACCTTCAACCCATTGTTTCTTATCAGTTAAATTGCAGCTGATTCAAAGGCGCGGTGGTTATTAGTGGCAATTCTTCTGGCAACTGAAAAGAAAATCGACAGTAATGCCGGGCATTTCTCTATTCACCTTTTCGAAAGCACAAGTAAGCCGGCCACACGTCGAGGATTCCTTGCGATGCACAAAGGCGGCAGAGTCGCCATTAATGTGAACGACGGCTATGGAGCGACCAGATCGGAATGTTCTATAGCCGCATTGTGTCTTGAAGAGTCGTACACCGGGAAATATTGAGGGGCAGCTGACCCGTCGTCCGCGGCGATTTCACTCTCGGACTGCCTGCCCTAAAGCTGACGAACAGCGGCTGAACGCGTCGTACTCACTTGTTGGTGATAGGCCGAGTAGATCAGGATGCCCTTTGAGGTTACCGTTTATAGGCCGTCCCGTCTCGCATCCAATAAATTTCGAACGGCTTGCATGCCAACCAGACCGCCAGCCAGTATGTACTGCATGGGCGTGCGGCTCGCAAAAATAGCATTTTTGTTGGAAAGCGACACCCACTCGTCGGCAAGCTTGTCACCATAGATGCTATGCAGTGCTTTGTAAATTCCGATCAAGAATGAAATGCGTCTGATCTGGTCTACATCGAGCAAGCGACAGGGGTTCCTTTTCAACTCGTCGAAGGCGTTGCTGGGTATGCCGCCAAGCAACTCTCGGGCGTCTTCGTCCGTGACGTGCCACTTGGCCACCACGTTAAAGAATCCTCGGAGAGCCGCGCTGGACAGTCGCTCCCTCTCAATTTCCAAATTCAGATCAACAGGTTCGTCAGACCCGGCTTCTGCCGCCGACTCCATCCCGGCAATACGCTCGTTGCTGGCAGCTATAAAAGCCAGCGCATCATCTATTGCATATCCTGCACGATCTGCCGCACTCTTAGCCGAATCTGCAAACGCGCTAAGCTCCGGCTCTGGATCTAACTCGCGCTGTTTTATACCTCGCAGAGCATCGCTTTGATTGAGTTTTGTTACCAGATCAAGCAATTTCACCTCGCTCACGTCTCTGAATTGCCCGCGAACTATTTCCGAAAAGGAGGTCTTGTCGATGTCCAGAAGTTCTGCGGCGACATCCTGGGGCAGCTTTAAAACCTCGATTTTGCGTGTTATTTCTGCCACCAGCGATGATTTCCGCTGCATCTGCGCTGCATCTGGATAGCCTAGATCAGCATACACATTCGAACTGCCGACTTCAATTGTGGTGGTGCGCATCTCTTGATTCCTTTCGATTGCCTGTCAATTGACAATTTCTGACAGGTAAATGTCAATTGACAATTCCCTGTCAGAAATTGTCAATTTGCTTTGAGGTGGCGGGATCAAGAACCATTTCAGGTTCTTTTCAAGTAGTCAATTCAGTTCCAGTGCCCAACCGAAATATCCACGGGACTGGAAAAGGCACTGACAACGGTTGTGCCTGAACTGCCCCACTGCCCCACCTCTTAAAATCATCATCACAAAAATAGGTGCCCGTCGCCAACGACGTCTACGCCGCAACTTGGATTTGACGGCTGTTTACAGACTTTAATAAAATGATTTTGACTGTTTCGCGATAATTATCACTTTTTACAACTTCGAAAAATTTTCAGTCTCATAAGAAAATGTTTTACAGACTTTAATAATTGAAGCACTATTCCGAGCAATTAAAGTCGTAAACAGGTTAATAAAGTCGTAAACACGGCCCTAGCATCCATGCGGGTTTGCGGGGCGTTGGATTTTGGAGACAGATTTATAAAGTCGTAAACACGTACGTTGATTGCGTCAGCTAAACAGCGGCAATTCATTGATTTGCCATTTGGCCCACCGCTGATTTCGGCTTTGGGCCAGTTGCCGTCGGTCATGAATGACCGTTATGGAGCCGCCCAATTTCAAATAAACAAGATGCCTGGTATCCGACCGAAATGGACACCCGCTTGGTGCCCATTGCCGCCATTGAGGATAAAAACGTGTGAGACTGCACCGGGCCAGAACCGGTCATTCACGAACGGCAGCTTTCAAGCGTGCCAATCCGTAACTTCCGCGCGCATTACTATCCAATCAGAGGCAGCTTTATTGCGGCTTTTCAACGGTGGAAAAAGCATTCGACTTGACCATGTCTGCCACCACTTCGCTGGCAAATGCTTCGAAGTTACCAGCAACCAGACCCGCTTGAGATACCGGCACCTCAAACTTGCGACGGAATCTCTGCTCAGTTCGAACCGCGCTCATCCCCGGCTGCGTGGACTCCGATTTGGCAAGATACAGAAGCTGGTATTCGAAGAACAGAGTCTGCGGATTTGCACCAGCATTTTTGCCAAATGAGACCTGCATCAGAAAATTGCAGCTACAAGCGGCGATGTTCATGCCAACTTCTTGTTGGTAGCCCGGCGAACGCGACCAGTCGATAAACTTCGCGTTGCGCACTCCCGCAGCAGTCAATGCCAGCGCGAGCTTTTCCGCAGAGTTTGCTGCAGTCGCCACATAGAACTGTTCAATGCGAGGGTCTGGGAACCCTGTTTGCGTATGGGATGCTCCCCCGAGTACCAAGACAGAGGCGGTGCCCGCGGGCGCCTGGGCATGGACCGCAGCAGCACACAGACAAAGTGTCCATGCGGCAAATGCCTTGAACACGCTATTCCACTGCAGTCTGCGATTAGATTGCATGAGACTCCCTTATTAAAAACCCAAGGAGTGTATGCAATTTACCAACGCTACTGCCCCGCCGTCGCATGAAACACCTGAATCAAATTGCTGAGATTTCAATTCACCAGATCGCGCAGCTCAGGCTTCAATGTGCCGACGCACTGACTGCCCGCTTTGCGGTCACCGGCTTGAGTCTGTGTGCTGCCGGTTTCGGTCGGTTGCGGGTTCGGGCCAGGTGCAGTCCTTCGCGTACGGCAGCAATATGGCGTTGTGTTGAAAGACCTCAGTGATCGGAACTCAATGGTCTCGCCCAGGTTTCAGTAGATTAGCTTGCGGAAGGTATGCGCACCTGTTTTTCGATTTGCTTCAATTCCTCGAACTCCGCAGTCTGATCATCACCGATCTGGATTCAGTTGAGAAACCCGGCGGAACGGCATGCGCGGTCCATCTGGGCGCCTATTCCAGCAATGCGTGCTTAAAGACTTGGTTCTCCAAAGATGACCCGTTCACGCTGGCAGGTCTTCTGGCGAAGGGCAATGCAGACAAGGTAGACAAAAGAAACCGCATTGCCTACCAATGCCCGGAGCAAAACGGTGATCCTTGCGGGCGGACGTTCGAAGATGCGTTCATTCTTGCGAATCCAACGCTGTTTGGGCTGACCGCCAAGACGCCGCAAGAGCTGGAACTGGAAGCGCGAAGCAAGGCCGATGCACTGAAGAAATCAGAGTTTGCATTGAAGCATGCAATCGCGGAAAAAGAATGGACCGCGCCGACGTATATCCTCGATGGTGTCCGCTGGCTGGCCGGTGGCGATGGGTCCGTCCCCGACTCAGCTCTCGCCATAGCCGTCGAAGCAGTTGCTGCGCATGTCGAAGGAGCCACCGATGCCTGAGGCCGACTCGCCCGCGGTAGCCGCGAGCTGGCGTGCACTCGAAGCCATGTATGCCTGCCTTGAGGCGGGCCAGAGCTTCCGCCTGGAAGCTGGTGCAGGCGCCGGAAAAACCTACTCCTTGATCAAGGCCTTGCAATTCTTGATTGAACGCGATCACCAATCTCTGCCAAAGCGAAGCCAGCAGATCGCGTGCATTACTTTCACCAACGTGGCCAGCAGTGCAGCGGGAGCCGACGTTCGAGGTGAGCCAGGAATTTCTGTCGAGTTCTCCAGACCCGTCATTGCCACTGCTGGTCCAGTTTGGGCATTCGTCGGTCCCTGAAACTCGGGAGCAGTCGTTCAACCGAGGACGCCTGTTTTCTTGGCTGACGGACTCTTGAGCAGCGTTACCGGTCGGTCACGGGTTCCAGTTGTAGGGCAGGTCTCGCCCAGGAGCTGACTGTCGTTTCAATCCGAAGCGGGCATTCTCATCGTGAATTCCAGAAAGCTCGGAGATTCTGAATTTCATAGTGCCACGGCGTTGCCGCTGGCGCAATATTGACCCAGGCGTCGGCGGACGATGGCCCCAGGCCATTTCCACGCAATCCCAATGTGACCAATGATTCGCCAAGCCGATGCATGGAACGGCGGCATCCCGGCACTTGGGTCAAAGCTGGATCGGCCCAAACAGAGTTTGCCTTACTCAGGGTAATTACCCATGCCACACGGAAACATATGAACTATAGTCTAAATATATTGAATCAATTGTTTCATGACTGCCCCAAAATTGTTTGCCAAAGTCCCACTGGACGGCCTGAGTCCGGAGCTGCTGCGGGCAGCGCGCTGGATCGAAGCGCATCCGCGAGAGGTGGCGTTGCATTCGATGCGCGAATGCGCGCGGCGCGCCGTGCTGGCACCGGCGACGCTGACCCGGCTTTCACGGGCCCTTGGGTTTGATGGTTTTGAGGCGATCAAAAGTCTCTGCCAGGAATCATTTGCGGCGCAGGCAGGGTACGCTGGCCGGGCCGAAGTTTTGCAGGCAAGCGCGCGACACAGTGAGGATTGGCTGTCGCTGTTGAATGAAACCCAGCACGCCAACACGGCGTCTGTCACGGGACTGAATCAACCCAAGCAACTCGAGGCTGCGGCCGATGCCATGCTGAAGGCACGTCACATTTATTTTCTGGGACTGCGTGCCAGCCATGGCTTGGCCTTGTATTTGCATTACACCTATGGACTGCTCGCGTCCAACGGGGTTCTGGTGCAGGGGCTGGGCGGTACGCTGAGCGACCAGATCGGCGAAATGGGCCCAAACGATTTGCTGGTGGCGATGTCGTTTGCGCCTTACACCCGACAAACCGTGGATGCCGTCGCCCAAGCGTTGGAACAAGGTGTCGACCTGATGGTGCTGACAGACAGCGCCCTGTCACCGATTGCCCGGTCAGCCGCTCACATCTTGCTGTTCCGGGCTGACAGCTCTTCGTATTTCCATTCCATGGTTGGTGCGTTGTCGCTGGCCGAGGCTTTGGCCGCCGCTGTTGCGGTACGTGGCGGACGCAAGGTGCTGGCGCGCCTGCAGTCCCGGCAAAACCGACTCGACAGCGAGGGCGCGTACTGGGACAAGCGCAACGATAAATCAGCGTCCGCAGGCTCATCAAATTCTTTAATAAGGAGATAGTTCTTATGTCTACGGTGTCCACCCACGTATTTCATCGGCATCTGCAACGCACGCCACCCACGGCGGTCAGCGGCAAGGGTGTTTATCTGACCGATGCGCAAGGAAAAACTTATATTGACGCTTCCGGCGGGGCAGCGGTATCTTGCCTGGGGCATGGGCATCCGGACGTGCTGGCCGCCATGCATGCTCAAATCGACAAGCTGGCTTATGCGCACACCAGTTTCTTCACCACCGAAGTGGCAGAGGGGCTAGCTGACAAGCTGATCCAGAGCGCACCGCAAGGCATGAGCCATGTGTACTTTGTTAGCGGCGGGTCAGAAGCCATGGAAGCCACTCTCAAAATGGCACGGCAGTATTTTGTCGAAATCGGTCAGCCACAGCGCCAGCATTTCATCGCGCGTAAACAGAGCTACCACGGCAACACGCTGGGTGCGCTGGCCATTGGTGGCAACCAGTGGAGGCGAGAACCATTTGCCCCAATTCTGATGCCGGTCACCCATGTGTCGCCCTGCTACCCGTACCGCGAACAGCAAGCCGGTGAAACCCCTGAGAAATATGGTCAGCGTCTAGCGCTAGAACTGGAACAAGCCATTCTTGCGAAGGGTGCAGACCAGGTGATGGCCTTTATTGCAGAGACCGTGGGTGGCGCTACGGCTGGCGTGCTGGCGCCGGTACCCGGCTATTTCAAGGCAGTGCGCGAGGTCTGTGACCGCTATGGTGTGTTGTTGATACTTGATGAGGTAATGTGTGGAATGGGTCGCACTGGCACCCTGCACGCGTGCGAACAGGAAGGGGTAGTGCCCGATTTGCTCGCCGTGGCCAAAGGCCTGGGTGGCGGTTACCAGCCGATTGGTGCCGTGTTGGCGCAGGCACGAATCGTTGATGCGATGCGCGAGGGTTCCGGATTTTTTCAGCATGGTCACACCTACCTGGGCCATGCCGTGGCGTGTGCAGCGGCCCTGGCCGTGCAACAGGTGTTCGAGCGCGACAATTTGATGGCGCAAGTTCGCGCACGTGGCGATTTTTTACAGAATTTGATGCACAGCGCCTGGGACGAACACCCCCATGTGGGTGACATTCGGGGGCGCGGTCTGTTCTGGGGCATCGAGCTGGTGCAAGACCGAGGTCTCAAAACACCGTTTGACCCGGCGCGCAGACTGCACGCCCGCATCAAACAGGAAGCCATGGCCCGCGGCTTGATGGTGTACCCGATGGGCGGCACAGTCGATGGTCAGTATGGCGATCACGTTTTGCTGGCTCCCCCTTTTATTGCCAGTGAAACGGAATTGACACTGGTAATCGACCGATTGAGTTCAGCAATGGACGCCGCGATTTCAGCGGTATAAAAATTATTTTTACAACCTGGAGAAACTGAAATGAGTAAGAAACATTTGTCGATCGCCCTGAGCGCGACCATGGCCATGTCCGCTGCACTGATGTCTGCGCCGGCAATTGCCCAGCAGAAATTTGTCACCATGGGCACGGGTGGAGTGACCGGCGTTTACTACGCCGTAGGCGGCGCCATTTGCCGCTTGGTCAACAAGGATCGGGCCAAAACCAACTTGCGTTGCTCGGTGGAGTCCACCGGCGGTTCCGCCTATAACGTCAACACCATCAAGGCCGGCGAGCTTGACTTCGGAATGGCCCAGTCTGACGTGCAATACCAGGGATTCAAGGGCACGGGCTCGTTCAAGGAGCCGTTTGCCGACATGCGCTCGGTGTTCTCGGTTCATCCCGAACCATTCACCTTGGTGGCGCGCAAGGAAGCCAATGTTTCGAACTTCACAGATTTCAAAGGCAAACGCCTGAATGTGGGCAATCCGGGCTCAGGAACTCGGGCTGCGATTGATGAGTTGCTGGTGGCGTTGAACATGAAGTTGTCAGACTTCTCGCTCGCCTCCGAATTGAAGGCGGACGAACACGGCGCAGCCCTGTGCGACAACAAGATTGATGGCTTCTTCTTCGGTGTGGGACACCCTTCCGCCAATATTCAAGACCCGACCACTGCCTGCGCTGCCAAACTGGTGCCTATCACCGGCCCGGCCGTTGACGCCCTGGTCAAGAAGAACTCGTACTTTGCCTTTGCCACGATTCCCGGCGGCATGTATGCCAACAACCCGCAGCCGACCAAGACCTATGGCGTGCTGGCAACAATGATCACCTCGGCCAAGGTTCCGGCCGACACGGTGTACGCCATTACCAAGGCGGTTTTTGACAACTTCGACGAATTCAAGAAGCTGCACCCCGCTTTTGCACATCTCGACCCCAAACACATGGTGGTGGACGGCCTGACCGCACCACTGCATGAAGGTGCAGCACGTTACTACCGCGAAAAGGGCTGGATCAAGTAAATAGCGCAAGCCTTCATTCTTCCTCGTAAGCACTACCTCTGAAAACCCCATGACTGCACCAACCTCAACTCATCCACCCGTAGACCTGCAACAACTTGTGCAAGAGGCTGATCTGGGAGGCCGAAAGCCAGTTGGGGCTGTCAAGGTTCTCATGTTTGCCGTCTGCATCGGATGGTCGGTGCTACAGCTCTGGTACGCATCGCCGCTGCCGTTTGCATTGCGATTTTTTGTTCTCAACGACACCGAGATGCGGGCGCTGCATCTGTCGCTGGCCTTATTCCTGGCCTTTCTGGCCTATCCGTTTGGCAAGCGTTCGTCGCGTGCGTTGGTCCCTTCGGTAGATTGGGTCCTGGCGGCGCTGGCCGCCTTCTGCGCCGCCTATATTTTTCTCTTTTACCGCGAACTTTCCACCCGTCCCGGCCAGCCAACGCTGGTCGACATGGTGGTGGCGGTGGCCGGCGTCCTGCTGCTGCTTGAAGCGACCCGGCGCGTCGTCGGCCCGCCGATGGCCGTCATTGCCGCCTTGATGCTGGCCTTCGCGTTTGCCGGCCCCTATATGCCCGATGCCGTGGCCCACAAAGGGGTTTCACTGTCCAAGGCGGTCTCGCACTACTGGCTGTCGACCGAAGGTGTGTTCGGCGTCGCGCTCGGGGTCTCGTCAAGCTACATCTTTCTGTTCGTTCTTTTCGGTGGCCTGCTGGAAAAGGCCGGTGCCGGAAGCTATTTCATCAAGATCGCGTACGCGCTGCTCGGGCACATGCGGGGCGGCCCGGCCAAAGCTGCCGTCGTGTCGTCGGGACTGATGGGCATGATCTCGGGCTCCTCGGTCGCCAACGTGGTGACCTGTGGCACCTTCACCATTCCGCTGATGAAACGGGTTGGATATCCAGCGCACAAAGCCGGCGCTATCGAAACCGCCGCTGGCGTGGATGGCCAGATCATGCCGCCGGTCATGGGCGCAGCCGCCTTCCTGATGGCCGAATACGTCGGCGTGCCCTACTCCGAGATTGTCAGAAATGCGATCCTACCCGCCGCGATCTCCTACATTGCTCTGTTTTATATCGCGCACCTGGAAGCGCTCAAGATGGGCATCCAGGGCTTGCCGCGCAACAAGGGCTCGACGACCACGGGCCGGCTGGTGGGTTTCGGGCTCACCGTCTGCAGCGTCATCCTTCTGGCCAACGTCGTGTATTACGGATTGGGTTGGCTCAGGACCCTAATGGGCAGCGCTGCGATCTGGCTTATCGTTCCTGCGATCGTCGCGGCCTACATCGCCATCGTGCGACAGGTCTCGAAAGAACCCGATCTGACCATTGATGACCCCAACACCGCCATGCTGGTTCTGCCACCGGTCAAGGAAACCATTCTGGCGGGACTGCACTATCTGCTGCCGGTTGTGTTGCTGATCTGGTCGCTGCTGGTCGAAGAACTGTCGCCTGGCCTGTCGGCGTTTTACGCATCGATCTCGCTGGTCGTGATCCTGTTGACGCAAAAGTCCTTGCTCGCTTATTTTCGGGGCCAGCCCAATCCTCTGTCCCGAGTGAAGGACGGCTGGAAAGACCTGGTGGAAGGACTGGAGCTGGGCGCGCGCAACATGATCGGCATCGGCATCGCCACGGCCTGCGCCGGCATCATCGTTGGAACGGTCTCGGTGACGGGCCTGGGTCTGGTGATGACCGATCTGGTTGAAATCGTTTCTGCCGGCAGCTTGATCGGCATGCTGGCACTGGTGGCGGTGGTCTGCCTGATCCTCGGCATGGGCATGCCAACCACCGCGAGTTACATCATTGTCTCGACCCTGATGGCACCGGTCATCGTGGAGCTTGGCTCGCAGACCGGCTTGGTCGTTCCCCTGGTGGCGGCGCACATGTTTGTCTTCTATTTCGGTTTGATGGCCGACGTCACCCCGCCGGTCGGGCTGGCCTCGTTCGCGGCCGCCGCCATTGCCAAGGCGGATCCGATCAAGACCGGGATCACGGCGTTCTTCTACAGCATCCGCACCGGCATCCTGCCCTTCATGTTCATCTTCAACACCGAGCTGCTGCTGATCGGCATTCGCTCCTGGTGGAGCCTGGCGTTGACGGTGTCCACGGCGATTATTGCGATGCTCGTTTTTGCCGCTGCCACGCAAGGCTGGTTCATCAGGCGCAACCGCTGGTACGAGTCAGCTGTGCTTTTGCTGGTGACTTTTTCGTTGCTGCGTCCCGACTTCTGGCTTGACCTGATGACACCCAAATACCGTGTTGAAGCTGGGACCCGACTCGTCGAGCTGGCCGGCGCCGGTACCCCTGGGGTGGGACTTCGGGTGCGTATCGAGGGGACGTCCCTGGAAGGAAAGTCGATCCACAAGACGGTTCTCCTGCCCTTGAGTGCCGAAGGCGACGGCGTCCAGCGCATCAGGAATTCCGGCATGACCGTGATGACCACCCCCTCGGGAGTTGAGATCATGTCCGTCAACCTGAAAAGTAGCGCGGACAAGGCGGGCTTCGAGCAGGGATTCCAGGTCAGCGGTGTGGAGGTGCCCTACGATCGCATGGACAAGCGATGGTTATATCTGCCTGCACTGCTGCTCTTGGCGGCGGTCTATGCCGCCCAGCGCATGCGTCCCGAGCTGCCCGTCGCGCGGGGTCGCAACGCGGCGCCGTAAAGGATGAACACCACGGTGGCGTCGAGGCGCCCACGTATTGCGCTGATCCATGCGCTCGCACAGTCGGTCCAACCGATCAATGAGGCCATGGTCCGGGACTGGCCCGCTGCCACTCGCATGAACTTGCTCGACGACAGCCTGTCCGCAGACTTGGCGGCCAGCGGGCGCGGACTCGATGCCGCCATGCAAGAGCGCTTTCAATGCCTTGCCCACTACGCGCTGGACTGTGGCAGTGATGCGATCCTGTTCACTTGTTCGGCCTTCGGACCCTGCATCGAAGAGGTTGCGCAGCTGCATCCAACGGTGCCGGTGCTCAAACCCAACGAAGCGATGATCAAGGATGCTGCTGCGCTGGGCCGGCGCGTGGGGCTGGTTGCCACTTTTACCCCGACCCTAGAGTCGATGCCGCCGGAATTCCCGCGTGTTGTCCCGCTCGATTGCCGGCTCGCCGAGGGTGCTCTGGCGGCCTTGAACGACGGCAACGGCGAACTGCACGATCAGCTGATCGTAGCGGCTGCCGTCAGCTTGGCGGCCCGTGGCTGCGAGGTGATTGCACTGGCCCAGTTCAGCATGGCGCGAGCGAAGTCGCTGGTGGAAAGGCGCACCGGTTTGCCGGTGCTGACCACGGTAGACAGTGCCGTGGCCGAGTTGAAACGCCGCGTGGACGGAGTCGCTCTCAGGCCTTGACTATTGACCCTAGATTGGAATTATTTATGAACGCATTGCCCCCCCTGCCCAGCTACCTCAACGGTGAGTTCACGGAGCTCCCTGACGCCAAAATCAGCGTCATGGACCGTGGCTTCATTTTTGGCGACGGCGTGTATGAAGTCGTGCCGGTCTACGGCGGACGCTTGTTCCGCTTTGAGCAGCACATGGCGCGACTCGACCGCAGCCTAACTGAAGTCCGTATTGCCAACCCTATGACACAGGCCCAGTGGGCTGAAGTTGCTCTCAAGCTCGTCAGCTCCTACGCCGCCTACACCGGGGCCAAGGCCGAAAACATCAACCAGCTGGTCTACATTCAAATCACCCGCGGCGTGGCCATGCGCGACCACGTCATGCCCACCGACATCACTCCCACCGTGTTTGTCATGGCCAACAAGATGAATTTGCCCACCGATGCACAACGCAGCCAGGGCGTGGTCTGCGTCACCGCAGACGACTTTCGCTGGGAAAAGGCCCACATCAAGAGCACCAGCTTGTTGGGCTCTGTTCTTGCCCGCCAGATCAGTTTTGATGCGGGCGCAGTGGAAACCATCATGTTTCGCGACGGTTTCTTGAGCGAGGCTGCCGCCAGCAACGTCTGGGTCATCAAGGATGGCAAAGTGCTGGGCACACCCAAAGACAATCTGGTGCTGGAAGGCATTCGCTATCGCTTGCTTGAGGAAATCTGCCGCAGCAAGGGCATTGATTTTGAGTTGCGCCGCGTCAGCCGCGACGAGGTAGTGACTGCCGACGAATTGCTCCTGTCCTCGGCTACCAAAGAGGTGCTGGCGGTGACCACCCTGGACGGTCGGCCCGTGGGTGCCGGTCGTCCAGGCCCCGTTTATGCGCAGCTGTATGCGGGTTACCAGAAGGCCAAAGAACAAGCGTGATAAAGCCGCCATCGCAACCACAATCGCTTTAGATGATCAACAAAATAGCAGCCTCGGTGGCTGATGCGCTGGCAGGCGTCAAGGATGGCTCGACCGTCATGATAGGCGGCTTCGGTACCTCTGGCATTCCCAATGAACTCATCGACGGCCTGATCGCGCAGGGGTCAAAAGACCTCACCGTGGTGAACAACAACGCTGGCAACGGCGACACCGGGTTGGCTGCCTTGCTTAAGGCTGGGCGGGTCCGCAAAATCATTTGCTCCTTTCCGCGCCAGGCCGACAGCTATGTGTTCGACGGACTCTATCGCACGGGAAAACTGGAACTGGAGCTGGTGTCACAAGGCAATCTGGCCGAGCGCATCCGCGCGGCTGGCGCGGGCATTGGCGGCTTCTTCACGCCTACCGGTTTTGGCACCGAGTTGGCCAAGGGCAAAGAATGCCGCGAAATCAATGGCAAAAACTACGTGCTGGAGCATCCCATCCATGGTGATCTGGCGCTGATCAAAGCCGAACGGGGCGACCGCTGGGGCAACCTGATGTACCGGATGGCCGCACGCAATTTTGGGCCGGTCATGGCCACCGCGTGCAAAAAAACGGTAGCGACGGTGCACGAAATCTCCGACTTAGGCGAACTCAATCCCGAACACATTGTGACCCCCGGTATCTTTGTCCACCAGATTGTCAAGATAGAGCGCCAGGCCACACAGTCCGGCGGGCTCAGGAAAGCGGCGTGACATGACATACCAAAAGCGGACCAAAGACCAGCTCGCCGCGCGCGTGGCGCAGGACATTGATGAGGGCGCGGTCGTTAACCTCGGCATTGGCATGCCCACATTAGTGGCCAACCACATCCCGGCCAGCCGCGAGGTCCTGCTGCACAGCGAAAATGGCATTTTGGGCATGGGGCCAGCGCCCGCTGCGGGCGAGGAGGATTACGACCTGATCAACGCCGGCAAGCAACCGGTGACGCTGCTCAAGGGAGGCTCGTTCTTCCACCACGCCGACAGCTTTGCCATGATGCGTGGCGGCCATGTGGACATCTGCGTGTTGGGTGCCTTTCAGGTTTCAGCCACGGGCGACCTGGCCAACTGGCACACGGGGGAAAAAGACGCCATTCCCGCCGTGGGCGGTGCCATGGATCTGGCCGTTGGAGCCAAGCAGACCTGGGTGATGATGGATCTGCTGACCAAACAGGGAGAGAGCAAGTTGGTACAGGCTTGCACCTATCCGCTCACGGGCATCGGCTGTGTCAAGCGCATCTACTCTGACCTGGCCACGCTGGCATGCACGGCGCAGGGTCTGAAGCTGATTGACAAAGTCGAAGGATTGGCACACGCCGAACTGGAAAAGCTGGTGGGCCTACCGATCCGCAACTGATCAACAAGACAAGGACACACCATGAACCAGGCTTTCATCTGCGACGCCATCCGCACCCCTTTCGGCCGCTACGGCGGCGCGCTCTCCAGCGTACGCACCGACGATCTTGGCGCGATTCCCTTGCGGGCGCTGATGGCGCGCAACCACAACGTGGACTGGGCCGCCGTCACCGATGTGCTCTACGGATGCGCCAATCAAGCCGGCGAAGATAACCGCAATATCGCCCACATGGCTTCCCTGCTGGCGGGTTTGCCCTTTGAAGTGCCGGGTGCCACCATCAATCGTCTATGCGGCTCGGGCCTCGATGCGGTAGGCACGGCAGCGCGTGCCATCAAAGCGGGAGAAGCAACGCTGATGATTGCGGGCGGCGTCGAAAGCATGAGCCGCGCGCCTTTTGTCATGCCCAAGATGGATGCGGCATTTGGCCGCGCCAATGCTGTCTATGACACCACGATCGGCTGGCGCTTCATCAACAAGTTGATGAAAGCGCAGTACGGAGTGGACTCAATGCCAGAAACTGCCGAGAACGTGGCGACAGAGTTCAAGATCGAGCGCGAGGCACAGGACAGGATGGCCTTGGCTAGCCAGATGAAAGCGGTAGCTGCGCAAAAGGCCGGTCACCTGACACACGAAATCACACCAGTGACGATTATGCAGAAGAAGGGTGACGCCCTCATCGTGGACCAAGATGAGCACCCGCGTGAAACCAGCCTCGAAACGCTGGGAAAACTCAAGCCCATCGTGCGCCCGGATGGCACAGTCACGGCCGGCAATTCCAGCGGAGTCAACGACGGGGCCTGCGCGCTGCTGCTGGCTGACGAAGCTACTGCTACCAAGAACGGCCTAGTCCCAAAAGCCCGCGTGGTCGGCATGGCCAGCGCCGGTGTGGCGCCACGCATCATGGGCATAGGCCCGGCGCCGGCCACGCAAAAAGTATTGACCCTGACTGGCCTGACGCTCGAACAGTTGGACGTCATCGAGCTCAACGAAGCATTTGCCGCACAAGGTTTGGCTGTGCTGCGTCTGCTGGGGCTGCAAGACGACGATCCGCGAGTCAACGCCTGGGGCGGTGCCATCGCGCTGGGGCACCCGTTGGGTGCCTCGGGTGCTCGGCTCGCCATCACGGCCATCAACCGCCTGCATGCCACAGGTGGTCGCTACGCGCTATGCACCATGTGCATTGGCGTGGGGCAGGGTATCTCGATCATCCTGGAGAGGGTGTAGGGGAAGGGCCGCTATTCAGAGCTCCGTCGAGTTGACCGCGCACAAGTTAAGTCGCGATGAATCGGATCAGCAACACGTCGTTTACGTGCAAAAAATACTGCCTATCAAAAGGCTTCTTCTTGAATGTCCGGTCCGGTCATCAGTGACCGTTCTGGGGCTTGGATTCAACCGGTCAATGCAACACACTAAACACTGCGTAAGCAGAAGGAGTGTTGCAAATGAAGCAAAGACCACGGATCTGTTACACGCAAAGCCAGAAAGCAGCCTCTGGTCAATACCCGTAACGCCGCGTTGCTGACCGCCAAATGGAGCAGTTAATGACGCAGATTGAATGTCTGGTCTGGCCTATCTGGTCGAAACCGCGAACGTCAGGTCTTCAAGATGGTGGCTGTCAGCAATGGGCACCAAAAAGTCCACTGGGAACGGCTTCTGACGGGCAATGAATTGGGCAACACGGTAGCTGACTGGCGTGACCGGCGGCAATGTGTCTTGACCTGTCGGCTGCCCGAAAAACTGCCCGACACCCAGGCTCGTGACTCTTTAAGACACATTGCTGTCCTTCACGCGGCCGAATTGGTCGCCCGAAAGCAGCCATTGAATTGTCGTCAAGCTCGGTTCGCAAACTGACGGCTGTTCATGCCCAGAGCGTTCAGCTGTCTCATTTCCTTGCCTGTGGGCAAGGAGGCATCAACATGGCCTAGGAAATATAGGGCAGCTTGGGAATCGGCAGGTTGTTTCGTACATGCAGAGCCCGGAGGGAGACTTTGGAGCAAGAGCCTTCCAGGTGCTTACGCAACAGGTCTTGTGCATTGGTTATATTGCCGCCTGCCACCGCCTTCAATACGGCCAGATGCTCGGACATAAAGGGGTCGCGTTTGGGCATGGGAGCCGACACACCTAGCACGTGTTTGCTCAGCGTCAGCAGACAGCGAGTTCGAGTTAAGCCTTGCAGCAACTCCTCGTTGCTGCATTTTGACAAAAGCTTCACATGGAAGTCATCCTCCAGCTTGTCAAGCTCTGTGCGGCTGATCGCAGGATAGGCACGCATGGCTGCGCGCAGTTCGCTCATCATGGCAGCGGTCTCATCTGACGTGACGCTGTCGATGGCGCTACGCAGGGCAGCAGGCTCTAGTAGCCAGCGCAATTCATACAGGTGCTTGATGCGTTCAGCATCCAGAGGCCGTACCACCCAGCGGGAGCGCTCGTCCTTTTCCACCAGTCCAACGCGCTCCAGGCGCATCAGCACATCATGCGCTACCATTCTCCCCACTTTGAAATTGCGTGCCATTTCAAGTTCGCTCACACGGTAGTTGCCAAACACCGACAGATTGACAACGTCGCGCTCTACCTCTTCGTAAATGGACTCCCAGCCATGGGTTTTTCGCACTGGTTCGTCGGATGTATTCATTCCAAGCATTACGGCAGTCAGCGTCACACGGCGGGGCTCAGTCTCCGCACCACCAACGATGACGCCACGCCCCTCAAAGCGGCTAACCAATCCCTCAGACTCCAAATCCTGCAGAGCCTGACGCACCGGTGTGCGAGTTGAACCCAGAATTTCCGCGACATGGCCTTCGAGAAGCACGGTGCCGGGCGCTATCAGTGCTGCTTGAATGGCCTTACGCAGCCTATCGGTGATGAGCGCATAAATAGGGGCTGCGCGAGTAGTGGTGTCCGGTCTGGCGCTCGAGAACTCAGTTGTTGCGCTTGGTGTTGACTTCATGCCCTGTCCTATTTGGAGTGCTTGCGGTGTTGCGCCCAGTGAATTTTGGATGCATGCGCCTGCAGAGGGATGAAATGTAGTGGATTTTCGCTTTTTCGTCTAATGTTGACAAAGTACAAATACTTATTGACTATTGCCATCACTAGTCACATAATTTAAAAAAATAGCAGAGACAGACAAACACAACGCCACCATGAGCAACAGCAACTTCCATTTCAGGCCGTGCAACTTCACCGAGATGCCTGCATGACTTACGTATTTGAATTTTCGGATGTACTTGCTGCATGGCCTCGACTGCTAAGCGGCCTAAAGTACACCGCTGAACTGTCTGCGGCGGGCATCGTCTTTGGCTTTGTGCTAGGGACCCTGTCCGCTATCGTGCGGCACCAAAAGTTGCCGGTACTCAATGGCATCGTCTCGGTCTACGTGGAGGCAATCCGCAACACACCGTTTCTCGTCCAGGCTTTTTTGGTGTTTTTTGGACTTTCCACCCTGGGTATTCGTTTGAGTGCAGAATTTTGTGCAGCACTCGCGCTGACCCTGAATGCCGGCGCATACACCTGCGAAATCATGCGGGCCGGGCTGGATGCCACCCACAAGGGTCAGATCGAGGCGGCAGAGTCCCTAGGCATGGGCTGGCCCGCCATTTACTGGCATGTGATGTTGTTGCCCGCAATCGAAAAGGTGTATCCGGCGCTGACCAGTCAATTTGTGTTGCTCATGCTGTCCACCAGCATCACCTCGCAAATCTCGGCCGAAGAATTAACCGGTGTCGCAAACATCGTGCAGTCGGAGACGTTCCGCAGCTTTGAGGTTTATCTGTTGGTGGGGGCGATTTATCTGGCTCTCTCATTTGTCTTCCGCATGATCTTTTGGGTCGTCGGAAAGCTGTGCTTTACCAGCACGCGGGTGCTTGGTCCTTCTTCTTAAGTGGAGACAGCATGATTTCAGGCATACAAATTCAATATCTGGGCGTGGCTGCTTTGTGGACAGTGGGTCTAACGCTTATGGCGCTGATCGGTGGCAGTATTCTGGGCTTCTGCATTGCGTTGTTCAGGGTCTCACCCAATAGTGTCTTGCGATACCTTTCTGTTGTGTACATCCAGACGATTCAAGGCATCCCTCTACTTGTCCTGCTGTTCATTGCCTATTTCGGCTTCAGTATTGCCGGCTTTAACCCCAGTCCATTTGTCACTGTCGTGGTTGCGTTCTCGCTTTATAGCGCGGCCTACTTGGGTGAGATTTGGCGTGGATGCATTCAGACAGTTCCAAAACCCCAATGGGAAGCCTCCGGCAGCCTGGGCTTTAACCGATACCAGCAGTTGCGTCTGGTCATTATTCCGCAGGCCTTTCGGATAGCTACACCGCCCACCGTGGGATTTCTGGTGCAGCTGGTGAAGAACACTTCGTTGGCATCAACTGTAGGGTTTATCGAACTGGCACGAGCAGGACAAATTCTCAATAACACCACGTTCAAACCGTTTTCCGTATTTTTGCTGGTTGCACTGTTTTACTTTGGACTGTGCTTCCCGCTATCTCTATTGAGCAAAAAGCTAGAAAGGTCTCTGAATGTCGCACATCGTTAATGTGGAGAACGTCCACAAGCGCTTCGGCCAAAACCATGTGCTCAATGGCGTATCTCTTGAGATTGAGCGTGGGCAGGTGGTTGCCATCATCGGGCGTAGCGGTTCCGGCAAAAGCACTCTGTTGCGCTGTCTAAATGGTCTGGAAAAAATAGATTCTGGATCTATCCGGGTCTGCGAAACCGAATTGAACGGACTGGCAAGTAAGGACTTGCTGCGTTTGCGCCAGCGCGTGGGGATTGTGTTTCAAGGCTACAACCTATTCCCACATCTGACAGTCAAGCGCAACGTGACTCTTGCGCTGACCAATATCAAAAAAATGTCTCTTGCCGAAGCTAATGCCATTGCCTCGAAGGTGCTGCAGCAGGTCGGTATGGCGGAAAAGCTGGAGGCTTATCCCGAAATGTTGTCCGGCGGTCAACAACAGCGGGTTGCCATTGCCCGGTCGCTGGCCATGATGCCAGAGCTGATTCTGTTTGACGAAGTCACCTCGGCCCTGGATCCCGAGTTGACCGGCGAGGTGCTGCGCACCATGGAAAACCTGGCCCGCGAAGGCATGACGATGACTTTAGTAACCCATGAGATGGCATTTGCAAAAAAGGTGGCCGACGTGTTGGTGTTCATGCACGCTGGCAAGGTCTGGGAAATCGGCTCCCCCAAGGAGCTGTTTGCCCATCCGAAAACCGAAGAACTGAACCGATTCATTAACAGCGAAATCAAGTAAGGAGACATCATGATTCAATCAAAAAAAATCATTTCCGCATTGGCAATTGCCCTGGTAGCCATATGCACATCTGTGCAGGCCGACACCTTGGCCAACATCAAGCAGAGAAATAAGGTACTCGTCGGCATCGATCTGACCTTTGCACCCTTTGGCAGCATGGACGCTGCAATGAAACCTATGGGGTCTGATGTGTCTGCGGCGAAGATGCTGGCCAAAGATCTGGGCGTGGAATTGGAAATTGTTCAACTGACCGGACCCAACCGTGTCCCTTATCTCCTGACCGGCAAGGTGGACATGGTCATCTCCTCGTTCAGTATCACGCCAGAACGCAAGAAAGTGATTGACTTCAGCGTTCCCTACAGTGTTTCGGAGTCAGTGATTCTGGCGCCCAAATCAGTCCAAATCACCAAGTTGCAGGACCTCGCAGGCAAACGTATTGGCCTGGTCCGCGGCAATCTCCAGGAAAACCTGCTCAAGCCCATCGCCCCCGAAGGCATGATACCGGTACGCTTCGATGACGATGCGTCCAACGTAGTGGCCCTGTTGTCGGGACAAGTAGATGCACTGGGCGGCTCGAAGGAGCTGCTACCCAACATTGCCAAGCAAAGCCCCGAGAAGCAGGTAGAGTCGAAGCTCTCCATTGGCATTCTTCCCCACGGCATTGGCATTCGTAAGGAAGACACGTCACTACTGAACTGGACCAATCAGTGGGTGATGGCTAACCTGAAGAACGGTCGCCTGAGCAATTCGTACAAAGAGGCCGTGGGATTCCCCTTGCCTGACATGAGCCAATTCATGCCCAAGTAAGACATTACTGAGGCTTTGAGCACCTAGACACTATTCACAAACGGAACCACAGAATGCAAAGTAACACGTCCTTACGGATTGGCTTGATTGGCTTAGGGTTGATGGGTCATGGGATCGGGCGCAATCTCCTTAAAAATGGATTTGCATTAACCGTTATGGGGAACGTTAACCGTGCACCCGTGGATAGCCTGGTGAGTCTGGGTGCCAACGAATCTAAAAGTGTGGCTGAACTGGTTGATGCCTCTGATGTGGTCATGCTCTGCGTGACCGGATCTCCGCAAGTTGAGTCATTGATGAACCGTGACCAGGGGATTCTCCAATCCATCCGTCCAGGGCAAATTGTGATTGATTGTTCCACTAGCCAGCCCAGTTCCAGCGCCATCATCAATGCGGCGTTGCTGGAGGCAGGTGCTCTATTCGTGGATGCCCCTCTGGGGCGCACACCTGCAGAAGCTGAGGCGGGGAAGCTCAACGTGATGGTAGGTGCAACCCCGCAGTTGCTGGAGCATATCCGTCCGGTGCTTCAGGCCTTTTGCGAGAACATCATTCATGTGGGAGAGGTGATTTCGGCGCAAAAGCTCAAGTTGATTAATAACTTTGCAGTGGTTGGTACCGCCGCATTGCTTACTGAAGCGCTACGAGCTTGTGATCAGGTTGGCGTATCACGCCAAGCTATGTATGACTTGATGAGCAAAGGCCCGCTTCAAGGTGGACTTCTGCAGGCGACGGTGGCGGAAATCCTCAGGGAGAACTATGCCGGCATGAAATTCTCGATCAATAACGCCTACAAGGACATTGGCTATTTCAACAATATGCTGGGCGCAACGGAGGCCAAGAATTCGCTTTCGTCCAGCCTGCTTGATGTGCTCGTTAACGCTGTTGACCAGGATTTGGGTGACAGCTACCTGCCTAACTTGGTGAAGGCTGTTTAGATGATGCATCTCGCCGTGCTACAGGCCGAGCTTAGCCCAGTTAAGTGGAGTTCTCTATGAACGCACCAGCAGCCATTCGATTGCACATCAATGACGATGTGGTGATTGCGCGCAATCAACTGATTTCGGGAACATTGATTGCTCAGGAATCTGTCACTGTCCAAGGGCTCATTCCGGCCGGTCACAAAATGGCTACCCGGAATATTGCAGAGGGCGAAGCGGTGCGACGCTATGGACAAATCATTGGATTTGCCAGTCGCCCCATTATGGCCGGGCAGCATGTGCATGTACACAATCTATCCATTGGTGACTTCAACCGAGACTACGCTTACGGCAAGGAATCAGTGGACACCGTGCCAGCAACCGAAGCGGCATTCTTCCAGGGCATTGTGCGGGGCGATGGCCGCGTTGCCACCCGCAACTACATCGGCATTCTGACCTCGGTGAACTGCTCGGCCACTGTAGCCCGTGCTATTGCAGACCACTTTCGGCGCGACATCCATCCCGAGGCCCTGGCTGCCTATCCGAACGTGGACGGCGTGGTCGCACTCACACACGGCGTAGGTTGCGCGATTGATCCGCAAGGGGAAGGGCTGGCCGTATTGCAGCGCACATTGGGGGGGTACGCCTGCCATGCCAACTTTGCAAGCGTGCTTATTATCGGCTTGGGATGTGAGACCAACCAGATCTCCGACTTGCTGGCTACCCAGGGTCTCAAGGAAAACGTGAGGCTACATACCTTCACCATTCAGGACACAGGCGGCACGGTCAAAACCATTCAACACGGCATTGACCGCATCCAAGAAATGCTGCCGGCTGCGAATGCGGTGCAGCGCCAGACAGTCTCAGCCAGTCATCTTGTGGTCGGCCTGCAATGCGGTGGATCCGATGGCTATTCCGGCATTTCAGCCAATCCGGTGCTGGGGGCTGCGGTGGACCTGCTGGTGCGCCAGGGCGGCACGGCCATTCTTTCCGAGACTCCGGAGATATATGGCGCCGAGCATTTGTTAACACGCCGAGCAGTGACCCCGGCTGTGGGTGAGAAGCTGGTGCAGCGTATTCGCTGGTGGGAAGACCACTGTAAACGCAATGGTGCGTCTATGGACAACAACCCCTCTTCGGGCAACAAGGCCGGCGGGTTGACCACTGTGTTGGAAAAATCGCTCGGTGGCATTGCCAAGGGCGGATCCACCAACCTGGTAGAGGTGTATGAATACGCCCAGCCAGTGCGCGCCCAGGGCCTGGTGTTTATGGACACGCCGGGCTATGACCCGATCTCTGCGACCGGCCAGGTGGCAGGAGGTGCCAACCTCATCTGCTTTACCACCGGCCGCGGCTCGGCGTATGGCTGCGCGCCCACGCCGTCACTGAAGTTGGCCACCAACACTGCTCTATGGCAGCGCCAGGCCGATGATATGGATATTAACTGTGGCGATGTGCTTGACGGCAGCGCCACGATTGCCGAATTGGGACAGCGCTTCTTCCAGATGATGCTGGAAACCGCATCCGGAAGGCAGTCGCGCAGCGAATTGCACGGTTATGGCCAAAACGAATTCGTTCCCTGGCAGTTAAGCGTCATCACCTAATGACCCCGCGCGCTTCCGTGTGTAACTCGCCAGCGCCCCATCGTCAACACCACTTTAGTCCCCTTTATGAGCCCTTTACCCCAAGCCCGCTTCCAGGGCGTCTTTCCCGTGGTGCCCACCACATTCACTGAAACCGGCGAACTTGACCTTGCCAGCCAAAGACGTTGCGTCGATTTCATGATCGATGCCGGCTCCAACGGCCTGTGCCTGCTGGCCAACTTCTCGGAGCAGTTTTTGCTCTCGGATGACGAGCGAGACGTGCTGACCCGAACCATGCTGGAGCATGTGGCCGGTCGGGTGCCGGTGATTGTGACCACCACCCACTTCAGCACCCAGGTCTGCGCTCAGCGCAGCCGGCGCGCCGAGGATTTGGGCGCTGCCATGGTGATGGTGATGCCGCCCTACCACGGCGCCACCTTTCGCGTCTCCGAAGAGAGAATTTACGAGTTTTATGCCGGGCTGTCGGATGCGATTGACATTCCCATCATGATCCAGGACGCGCCCGCCAGTGGCACTGTTCTGTCGGCCGCCTTTCTGGCCCGCATGGCCACGGAGATCAAGCAGGTGGCCTATTTCAAGATCGAAACCGCCGGTGCCGCCTCCAAGCTGCGCGAACTGATCCGCCTGGGCGGGGCTGCCATCGAGGGCCCATGGGATGGCGAAGAAGCCATCACCCTGCTACCCGATCTGGACGCGGGCGCGACCGGGGCGATGACCGGCGGCGCTTACCCCGACGGCATTCGCCTGATTGTGGACGCCTATTGCGCCGGTCGGCGTGAAGAAGCCATCGCCCATTACCAGCAATGGCTGCCCCTGATCAACTATGAAAACCGCCAGGGCGGCATCCTGAGCGCCAAGGCGCTGATGAAGGAAGGCGGCGTCATTGCCTGCGAAGCACCGCGCCATCCCTGGCCCTCCATGCACCCCGCGGTTCGCGCGGGCCTGATCGAGACCGCACAGCGCCTGAATCCGATGGTGCTGCGCTGGGGCAAATAAATCCACAAGAACGAGAGCACACGGCCATGGCAATTCAAAAACACGACAACCTGATCAACGGCCAATGGGTCGTGGGTGCCCACTACGCCCCCAACATCAATCCGTCCAATATTGCCGACGTCATCGGTGACTACACCCAGGCCGATGCAGCGCAACTCGATGCAGCGGTCAAGGCAGCCCAAGCCGCCCTCCCCGCCTGGTCCACCGGCAACATCCAGGCCAGAGCCGATGCGCTGGACAAGATCGGCACCGAGATCCTGGCCCGGCGTGAAGAACTCGGCACCCTGCTGGCCCGTGAAGAAGGCAAGACCTTGCCCGAAGGTATTGGCGAGGTCAGCCGTGCCGGCAATATCTTCAAGTTCTTCGCCGGTGAATGCCTGCGCCTGAGCGGTGAAATCGTGCCCTCGGTACGCTCCGGCGTCAGCGTCGAGATCACCCGCGAACCGGTGGGCGTGATCGGCCTGATCACCCCCTGGAACTTCCCTATCGCCATTCCGGCCTGGAAGACCGCCCCGGCGCTGGCCTATGGCAACTGCGTGGTGCTCAAACCGGCGGACCTGGTGCCCGGCTGTGCCTGGGCCCTGGCCGAGATCATCAGCCGCAGCGGCATCCCGGCGGGCGTGTTCAACCTCGTGATGGGCCGCGGCAGCGTCATCGGAGACCCCTTGGTCAACCACCCCGGCATCAACGCCATCAGCTTCACCGGCTCGCAGGGCGTGGGCAATCGCATTGCCCAGCAATGCGCCGCCAACCTCAAGAAGGTGCAGCTGGAGATGGGGGGCAAGAACCCGCAGGTCATCCTGGACGACGCTGACCTGGCGCAGGCGGTCGAGCTCAGCGTGCAAAGCGCGTTCTTCTCGACCGGCCAGCGCTGCACGGCAGCGAGCCGGCTCATCGTCACCGACGGCATTTACCCCAAGTTCCTTGGAGCCATGAAACAACGCATGGCGGGCCTCAAGATCGGTGACGCCCTGGGCGCCGGCATCGACATTGGACCGGTGTCTTCCCGAGCCCAACTAGAGCAAGACCTGAGCTACGTGGAGATCGGCAAGGCCGAAGGCGGCTTGCTGGTGGCCGGTGGCGAACGCCTGAAGCTCAGCGCCGAGGGCTTCTACCTGGCGCCTGCGCTTCTGACCGACACCACGGCGGCCATGCGCATCAACCGGGAGGAAGTGTTCGGCCCGGTGGCCAGCATCATCCGGGTCAAGGGTTACGAGGAAGCACTGCGAGAGGCCAACAACACACCCTATGGCCTCTCAAGCGGCATTGCCACCACCTCGCTCAAATACGCGAGCCACTTCAAGCGCCACAGCCAGGCCGGCATGGTGATGGTGAACCTGCCGACCGCCGGTGTCGACTACCACGTGCCCTTTGGCGGCCGCAAGGGCTCGAGCTACGGCTCGCGTGAGCAGGGCCGTTATGCGCAGGAGTTCTTCACTACGGTGAGAACAACCTATATTTCCTGCTAAAAATCACCGACGGATAAGTCAAATACGGAGGGACTCCCCATTTTCCGGTAACGGCATTATCTCAAGCGCCCGAAGTTTGCCGCGCAAAGCAAGCGCTTCAGCGCCGAGCAAAGAAGCCTGCTCGACGAAACGCTTGATGAGGACATGCAAGCGGTGAGCGACGAGATCGAACAGCTCACCTCGGACGATAAGCCTGTACGGGTCAAGGGTCAACCCAAACGCCAGCCATTGCCAGCCAACCTGCCAGGAATCTAGATCCACCACGAACCCAACGCCACTACCTGCAGTTGCGGCTGTCAGATGAAACGCAACGGTGAAGATGTCGCCGAGAAGCTGGACTACCAGCCTGGCGTCTTCAGTGTCGAGCGCCATGTGCGCAGCAAATGGGCGTGTGCAAAGTGCCAAACCCTGATCCAGGCCTCGGTGGATGCGCACATCATCGACAAGTACATCCCCATCACCGGTTTGCTGACCCAGGTGCTGGTGGCCAAGTTTATCGATCATCTAACGCTTTACCGCCAGGATGCCATCTTTGATCGTGCGGGTGTCGCACTACCGCGCTCTACACTGGGAGCATCGGTGGGCAGCCGGAAAGCGGTCTGTCGTGAGTGACTCTTTACGCTGCGTTGCCGACGGACATCGCCGAAAACTGATCGTCACCCTCGAATGACTGGTTCCGAGTTTTGAGGCCGGGAAAATGATGAAATTGGACCCGCGACGGCAATGACCGGTTACGGGAAATCATCGCAATCCCAGGCTTCGTCGCGACCGACCGGTTCCGCTGCACACTTGCCGCAGGCTTTTTCGCCGCCAATGTCGGCAATGTGAATCTGTCGAGTTGGATTGAAGGGCAGCTTTATGGAACTCCGCCGTCAATCCGGTGAGCATCACTTGTTGGGTCCAATGGCTGGTATAGGGCAGGAATTTCAAGAAAGTCATCGTCGGCAATAGGCACATTAGAGCCAGCGATGACGGACCGGTTTACGGCAGCCGAAGCGTTAAAATTGCCAAGTCCAGCCGCCACAAAACCCAATCGTTGTGCCAAATGGTGTAAAGCTGTTTACGACTTTAAATCGACGTGTTGTCAATTTGCCACGCCGCAAACCCGCATGGATGTTGGGTGCCTGTTTACGACTTTAATTGCTCAGAATAACTGGAACAAATAAAGTCCGTCGAAGTGTTCCTCGCAAGTAAGCGTGTAAGCATTGGGCTAGCTTCCATGCGGTTTTCGGCTTGCTGGATTTGGACACGATTTTTAAAGTCGTAAACAAGGGTGTGGGCTAGCAATCCGATTGACCGAAAAGCGATGGTAGCTCAGGAAACTGCGGCGTTTGGCGGGTCTCGGCCATCTGCGGTCATCCGTCCGTGACGACTAATTGGTAGTTGAACTGATAGATCGTGCCTACTTTCTGCATCCACGTCTCGTCCGGAGTCTTGTCCAGGAACGCTTTGCTTGCGCGATCAGCGGGCGAGAGCCCGCTTTTATGAACACAGGAACCCGTCGCGCAGAGAAAACCGATCCATTGCATCGGATGATGCAGTCTGTTGCGGCCAGTGCCAAATTGACCAGGTGGGGGTACGGCGTAAATCTTGGACTGGTTTATGCCGCAACCGTCGGCCCCATCCGGTCCCGCCTTGCCAGCGCCGGAAACAGCCTGAACCATCCCGCAGCGATCAATACCGTACCGACGCCTCCAATGACCACAGAGCCCACCGCGCCAAACAGGGCTGCAGTGGCTCCCGACTCGAATTCCCCCAACTGGTTGGAGGCACCAATGAACATCGAGTTGACCGCCGACACCCGGCCCCGCATCTCGTTGGGTGTTTCCAACTGAACCAGGGTTGATCGCGTCACCACGCTGATGCTGTCGGCGGCCCCGGCAATCGCCAGTGCCACCAGCGACAGCCCAAAATGGCTGGAAAGACCAAAGACAATGGTGGCCACGCCAAAAATGGCAACGGCCGCCAACAGCCGGCGACCCACGTGTCTGGTCAGCGGCCAGCGCATGATCGCCAGCGACATCATCAGTGCACCCACCGCAGGAGCAGATCGCAGTACCCCTAGCCCGATTGGCCCGGTATGCAGGATGTCCCGTGCATAAATCGGCAGCAAGGCCGTGGCACCACCGAGCAGCACCGCAAACAAGTCCAGGGAAGTTGCGCCCAGCAAGACCTTGCGGTGCCAGACAAAGGTGAATCCAGCGAGAACAGTCTGCCAGGTGGCGGCCAGATGGGCTTGCTGGTGCTGGTAGCGCACCAGCAAGGCCAGCATGGCAGACACCAGGAGCAGGAGAGCGCAAGTGACATAGACGGTTGTGGCCCCTGTCGTGTACAGCATGCCGCCAAGTGCTGGTCCACCAATGATGGCCACTTGCATGCCGCTGGAGCTCAAAGCTACCGCACTTTGCAGCATGTCCTGCGGCACAAGCTGAGGGGTCAATGCCTGTTGTGCTGGCATCTGGAAGGCACGAGCCACCCCCAACAACACCGAAATGCCAAGAATCAACTCGCGTGAGGCAAAGTGGAACTGGGTGGCGAAGATCAGCACCAACGCCACCACCGCCTGAATGCCCATGCAGGCCGCAAAGATGCGACCTCGATGAAATCGGTCGGCAGTGTGCCCTGCAGGCAGCATCAGAACAAGGGCGGGTACAAACTGAAACAATCCCACCAAACCGAGATCCCAGGCACTGGAGGTGATGTCATACATGTGCCAGGCCACCCCCACCATGAGCATTTGATTGGCGCTCACGCCGGCAAGTCTGGCGAACCAAAAGCGCATGAATTGACGGTGGGCAAATAACCTGCGGACGCTTCTTCTGGACATGGGTTAGCTTAACGGAGGCGCAGTTGGTTGATCAGTTATCCAAAGTTAAGCAAGCATCACGCCTGCCAGACCCCATAGCCACCCTCACGCAGATCAATGCCCAGTTCGACTTCGAGACTCTTGGCTTCGTCATAAGTCAACGGGTTGTACAGCGTATAAAGCTCCGGCACTAAGCGCAGGCCGAACGCCTGAACAAAGCGGTTGGCTTGGATTCCTGCTTTGTGCTTGTCAAAACGTACATCCGGATCCAGACCTGTCATGCCGACATAGACACAGGGCTTGCCGTGAAGGTAGTTGGGGTTGGATCGCATAAACCGGGCGTTCAACAGCACGTCCTTGGACAGTTCAACCACGTAGACGTGATAGTGCTTTCGCCGGGTCATGATGAATGGGTAGCTCGCTCTCGGCTAATCAGAGTATGTTCATTGGGCAACTTTGCCTCTGCCTGCAGCCGATCCCAAGGGTACTGGCGCGTTCAAATCCGGTGTCAGGTTTGGAGCGGGTGCTGCACCCATAGTGGCATTCTAAAACCGACGGCCATGCTCACTCAAGGACGTGGCGCTATTAACGAACTACCTCCCGCCAACATGTTTCGAAATCAGTCGACCGACCGTCCGTCCGTTGGCTGGCTGACTACAAGTAGCCAGATGATCTTCAATATACCAATTAGTAAGTATGCCAAGTGATAAAGTCGCCATAGACCAAGCACCAGCAAAGTAAGTAAGCTCTTTGTGAGCACCAGCATGAACTTCCACCTCCTTCATCTGCGCTCGCTCAAAACCAGAGTAACGCTCTTTACGTTGACCATTTTCATGGTCAGCATGTGGACGCTGGCCTTTAACACCAACCGAATGTTGCACGCGGATATGGAGCGCGTGCTGGGCGAACGGCAATTCGCCACGGTTTCCATGAAGGCCGAAGAGGTCAATGAGGAACTGGAGCGCCGCATGCAGGCGCTGGAGAATGTTGCCCACCGAGTGAGCCCGGCCCTGTTGGCCAATCCGGCGGCCTTACAGGCACTCCTGGAAGAGCATGTGATTCTGCAGAGCCTGTTCAACGGTGGCACCTATGTCACCCGCACGGATGGCACCGCGATTGCCAGTCTTCCGGTTTCAGCGAACCGAATCAGCATCAACTACCTTGACCGGGATTACCTGGCCGCAGCCCTCAAGGAAGGGAGAACGATAGTTGGTCGACCAGTCTTAGGCAAGTCCATAAATGCGCCGATTCTCGGCATCGGGCTCCCGATTCGCGATACGAAGGGACTGGTAATTGGCGCCCTGGCCGGTGTGATCAACCTGGGCCAGCCCAATTTCCTGGACAAGATTGCAGCCAGCCACTACGGCAAGACCGGCGGCTACCTGCTGATTGCACCGCAGCACAATCTGTTTATCACCGCCACCGACAAGAGCCGCATCATGCAGCCGCTCCCGGCCCCGGGCCTCAATCCGATGCAGGACCGGTACATGCAAGGCTTCAACGGATTTGGGACCGCCGTGAACTCGCATGGCATAGAAATGTTATCAGCGGCGCAGCGGGTTCCGGTCGCTGGCTGGGTCGCTATCGCCTTGCTGCCCACAGCAGAGGCTTTTGCCCCGATCAACGTCATGCATCAGAGGATGCTGCTGACGACCCTCTTTCTTACCCTGCTGGCAGGTGCTCTAACCTGGTGGGTGTTGCGGCGCGAACTGTTGCCGCTGTTCAAGGCGGCACGCAGCTTGGCCACCCAGGCAGAAACAGACCAGCTCCCGCAGCCCTTGCCACTCACCAGACAGGACGAAACCGATCAACTGATCAGTGGCTTCAATCGGCTACTGCAGACCTTGACGAGACGGGAAGAGTCCCTGAAGGAGAGCGAAGAGCAGCACCGACGGCTGATTGATAACAGCCACGATGTGATCTACACGCTAACTAAAGCGGGGGTATTTACCTTCATGTCGTCGGCCTGGACCGCGCTGCTGGGGCATCCGCTCAACCAGGTCGTCGGGCAGACAGTCTTTACTTTTGTTCATCCGGAAGATGTTGCCGTGTGCACGGCGTTTATGCAAGGCGTAATGGCGACAGGGCAATCGCTAGAGGGCATCGAATTGCGTCTTCGCCACCTCGACGGAGGCTGGCGTTGGTTCCACACCAATGCAGTTCCGTTAAAGAACGAAACCGGGAAAGTCATTGGTTTACAGGGAAGCGCGATGGACGTCACCGTGCGCAAACTGGCAGAGGAAGATACCCGCATCGCTGCTACCGCCTTCGAGTCACAGCAAGGCATGATCATTACCAATGCCGAGAAAGTGATCCTGCGCGTCAACAAGGCTTTCACCGAGATTACCGGCTACACGATGGAAGAAGCTTTGGGCCAGACGCCAAGACTGCTCAAATCAGATCGCCATGACGCAGGCTTTTATGGCGCCATGTGGGCGAGCGTCGCGCGTAGCGGGTCATGGCAAGGCGAAATATGGAGACAACGCAAGAGTGGCGAGCAGTATCCAGAATGGCTCAGCATCAACGCGGTGAAAGACGCTGCAGGGCTGGTCACTCACTACGTTGGCGTCTTCAGCGATATCACTGAACGCAAAATATCCGAAGAAAAAATCGATCGACTGGCCTTCTACGACGCCTTGACCGGCTTGCCCAATCGCCGACTCATGATCGATCGGCTGCAGCAGGCCTTGGCCGCCACCGCCCGCCACCACTGCAAGGGCGCGCTGCTGCTCGTTGATCTGGATAACTTCAAAACCCTCAATGACACCCTGGGCCATGACCAGGGCGATCTGCTACTGCAGCACGCCGCCAGGCGTCTGTCTGCATGCCTGCGCGAGAGCGACACCGTGGCCCGCGTAGGCGGTGATGAATTCATCGTGTTGATGGAAGACATGAGCCAGAGTGACCAAGAAGTTGCCACCCAGGCCAAGGCCCTGGGCGAAAAAATCATCGACACGCTCGGCCAGCCCTACCAGTTCGGCAGTTCCTCGCATTACAGCACCGCCAGCATCGGCATTACCCTGTTTGACGGCGCTCAGCAGGAAAGCACCGAAGAACCCATGAAGCAGGTTGAACTGGCCATGTACCAGGCCAAGGCTGCAGGTCGAAACACCCTGCGTTTCTTTGATCCACAGATGCAGGCTGTGGTCACCGCTCGTGCTGTGTTGGAGAACGGCTTGCGAGAAGCGCTGGAGCAAAACCAGTTCCTTCTTCACTACCAGGCCCAGATGGTCGGCGGGCGCCAGATCACAGGGGTTGAAGCACTGGTGCGCTGGCGGGACCCGCGGCGCGGCATGGTGTCGCCGGTCGAGTTCATTCCATTGGCAGAAGAAACCGGGCTGATCCTGTCGCTCGGTCAATGGGTATTAGAAACTGCCTGCACCCAGTTGGCACGATGGGCGACCCGGGCCGAGATGGAGCATCTGACAGTGGCGGTGAATGTTAGCGCGAACCAATTTCAACAGGGCGACTTCGTCGAGCAGGTGCTGGCAGTGCTGGAGCGCACCGGCGCCAACCCGAATCGGCTCAAGCTGGAGCTGACCGAGAGCATGCTGATATCGAATGTTGAGGGTGTCATCGCCAAGATGAGTGCACTCAAAGGAAGAGGAGTGTGTTTCTCACTCGATGATTTTGGCACCGGCTATTCGTCGCTGTCGTACCTCAAGCGCTTGCCACTGGATCAACTGAAGATCGATCAAGGCTTCGTGCGCGACATCCTGATAGATTCCAACGACGCTGCCATTGCCAAGATGGTGATCGCCCTGGCCGAGAGTTTGGGACTGTCGGTCATCGCTGAAGGGGTCGAAACCGAGGCGCAGCGCGACTTTCTGGCTGGTCTGGGCTGCCATGCTTATCAAGGTTATCTGTTTTGCAAGCCTTTGCCGCTGGAGGAGTTCGAGGCGTTTTTGCAACGGGCTTGAAACTCATTCGGTGACAGCTTTGGGGCGAGCAAGAGCCGGCCGCCAAGCGCCTTGATTTCAGCGACTTTATTGAATTTCCATACAGGTATAAAAATTCCGACACACTGCACAGATCGTTTTGGTCGATTCTAGGCTTCAATCAAGCAGACACTTGCGAGGTCTCGCAAGTTCTTCTCTTTAAATAGATAAATTCGGAATCAGCCGGCTTTCACTGCCAATACCGGGCATGAGACAGAAAGCAGAATGTCCTGCGCTACGCTCCCCATAATGAGTTTGCCCACAGCGGTGCGTTTTCGCAGTCCGATGACCAGCAATGAGATATGCAGAGAGTCGATCAGGGCCTCAATTTCCGAGACGGCACTCGCGCCCCGAACAAACTGCTTGAATTCCGCCTCAAGACCCGACGCTGCAAGCAATGCCTCAACTCGTTCGACATCTGCGACTTCCGCCAGAGAGGCATCATCTTTTGAGCCCCCAGGTCCCGCATTGACGACCACCAAGCGTTCCTTCCGGCTTCTGGCAATTTCTATGCCTTTGTCCAATGCAGCCTGCCCTTCGGGACGTGGCGCATAAGCTACGAGTATGGTCATGGTGTCTTTCTTGGTTGTGAAGGAAAGCAGCGGGAGTCAACTTTGCTAATTAACGTGTTGGAAGGTTGTAATAGAGAGCGGTCCGCCCCAGGTTCTTACGCACAACACTCAATTCCTGTCGGGCAATGGTGCGCAGATGGACCTCGTCGGGACCGTCAAAGAAGCGCATGGCGCGACCCCAGGTCCACAAGTCGGGCAGCGGCGTGTCGGGGGTGAGCCCCATGGCGCCAAAAACCTGGATCGCCCGGTCGACAACCTTGGTCTGCAATTGCGCAGCCACCAACTTTATCGCCGACACATCGACCCGGGCCGCTGCATTTCCTTTCTGGTCCATGAGCCAGGCCGCACGCAACACCAACAAGCGGGCTTGGTCAATTTCGACACGCGATTGCGCGATCCAGTCCTGCACATTGGCAAAGTCGCTCAGATGCTTGCCGAATGCGACACGCCCCAGTGCTCGCTCGCACATCATCTCCAGTGCCAACTCGCATTGGCCGATCGTGCGCATGCAATGGTGAACACGGCCCGGTCCGAGGCGTGCCTGAGCCAGCGCAAAGCCTTTGCCTTCCGTGCCGAGCAGGTTGGAGACCGGAACCCGCACATTGCGAAAAATTACCTCGCAATGGCCCTCGGGGGCATGGTGGTTCATGATGGGCACATTGCGCACAATCGAGAAGCCCGGGGTGTCCATTGGAACCAGCACCATGGAATGGCGGCTGTGTGCATTGGCTTCGGGATCCGAGTCGGTCACGCCCATCACGATGCAAAGCTTGCAATTGGGGTGGATCGCCCCTGTGGTAAACCACTTGCGCCCGTTGATCAGGTAATGATCGCCGTCGCGTCTGATCGAAGTTGAGATGTTGGTTGCGTCGGATGAAGCGACGTCCGGCTCGGTCATGCCAAAGCATGAACGCACCTGCCCTTCAAGCAGCGGCGTCAGCCAGGCCGCCTTCTGCTCAGGCGTCCCGAACAAGTGCAGTAGTTCCATGTTCCCGGTATCGGGTGCATTGCAATTGAAGATTTCTGAAGCCCAGGAGAGTCGCCCCATTATCTCGGCCAGAGGCGCGTATTCCAGGTTGGCAAGTTGCACACCAGGTTCATCAGCCTTCAAACCCGGCAAGAACAGGTTCCACAAGCCCTGCGCCCTAGCCTTGCCTTTGAGATCATCGATCAGAGCCATCGGGTATTCGCCCTGACCCGTGATCCTGACCCACTCGGCGTTGGCCGGCAACACGTGGTCGTCCATAAAGGTCAGCAGCTTTTCTTGCAGCGCGCTTACTTTTTCTGTGTATCCGAAATCCATTGAAAGTCTCCAGTTTGGTGTTAAAAAATGCCTTCGATTGTCTGAACCGCGCGGCGAGCAAATCCAGCAGCCATTTCCCCGGTCTGCGCCGCATTGGCCGCAATGGCAGTGCCACTGCGCGCACGCGCTGCAATGCCTTCAAAGATCACGGCCAGGCGAAACAAGGAAAACGCGACATGAAAAGGGGCCACCCTGCCCGCTCCAGGAAATGTCGCGTAATAACGAGACAGGTATTGCGAAGCGCTCGGAATACCCAGCCCTGCGTGATCCAGACCTCGCATGCCCATGTACTCGGTTGGCAACAAACGCCAGGCCAGTGCACTGAACGCCAGATCGGCGAGCGGATGGCCCAGGGTCGAAAGTTCCCAGTCGAGAACACCAACGACACGGGGTTCGATCGGGTGAAACATCAGGTTGCCTATGCGAAAGTCGCCGTGGGCGATCGTCGTCAACTCATCCGGTGGCACATGCAGGGGTAGCCACTGCACGAGACGGTCGATATCTGGCAGGTCACGGGTTTTCGACAGCTCCCACTGTTTTGTCCAGCGACCGATCTGTCGCCCAAAGAAATTTCCTTCGCGACCGTAATCGGTCAATCCCAGTACCTTCCAATCGACCTGATGCAAACGGGCCAGCGTATCGGCCATGTCGAAATACATCGCACGCCGGTCCGCGGGCGAAACGCCCGGCAGCGAGCAGTCTGCGAAAACCCGCCCCTCCAGCCGCTCCATCACATAAAACGGCGTGCCTATCACTTCGGGGCGCGCGCAATACGCCAGCACCTTTGGAACCGGCACATCGGTTACAGCCAGCGCCTGCATGACGCGGTACTCCCGATCCACCGAGTGAGCCGACGGCAGAACCGGCCCTGCCGGGCGCTTGCGCAGCACCAGGCGAGCCTCCGGGTAGGTCACAAAGTAAGTTGGATTTGATTGCCCACCGGCGATGGGCGTGATTTCCATTGCACCGCCAACATGCGCAACGTGGGCGCGCAAGTAGGCATCTAGCGCGTTCGGCTCGAAGCCCAACTCGGCAGCCGTAAGGGATGGCCGCAGCACCGCCGCGGGAGAATCGCTGTCAGGTATCACAGTACTCATTTGTTCTCCACCGGACGAACCGGATGCTTTTCAAAAACTGCTTGCGCCGCCTCGGTGGCAGCATCGCGCATCTGGCGCTTGAGCAACTTACCATTGGCGTTGCGCGGCAAAGGCTCAGAGCTGAGTGTGAATGTTTCAGGAACTTTGTAATCGGACATCCGCTCTGCGCAAAACATCTTCAATGAATCGGCGCTGGCCCCGTCGCGCACTACCACAAAGGCGTGCACGCGTTCGCCAAGCACCGGGCAGGGTCGACCCACCACAGCAGACTCGATCACTTGTGGATGCGATGCCAATACCGCTTCAACCTCGCTCGAAAACACCTTGTAGCCGCCACGGTTGATCACGTCCTTGATTCGATCCAGTATCCTGACAAAGCCGCTGTCATCCATCGTTCCGATGTCCCCCGAATGCCAAAAGCCGTCGGTAAAGCTCTCCGCTGTGGCTGTCGGGTTCTGCCAATAGCCCTTGACGACCATGGGACCCCGAATCCAGATTTCTCCGCTCGTTCCGGTTGGCAGCGGTGTGCCATCAAAATCAGCAATGATGATTTCAGCGCACGGTACTGAAATGCCGACGGTGTCGGTGTGACTGGCCGTGGAGCCCGGCGGCGTCATGGTCGCCGGCGAAGTGGTCTCGGTCGCACCGTATGCGTTCATCAGTTCCAGTCCGCCGAGCTTGCTTGCCAGGGCCTCGATGGTCGCTGGCGGCATCGGAGCGCCACCATACGCACCGAGGCGCCAGCTCTTGAGCGCGGGGCCGGAGAAGTCCGGCTGCAGCAGGCACAGGTTGTACATGGCCGGCACCATGAGGGTGTGCGTCATGCGCTCGCGCTCGGCCAACTGCAGGAACTGCTTGGCCTTGAACACCGCCATGACAATCAGCGTCATCGCGCAGCGCACCGCCGTCAGGACCAGCGCCACCAGCCCTGTCACATGACTCATCGGAACCGAGATCACACTGCGATCAGCAGGACCCAGACCCATGCAGGCCTCGTAATGCATGGTCGAATGAACGACCCCCAGGCTGGTCAGAATCGCGCCCTTCGGACGCCCGGTCGTACCGGAGGTATACAGGATGTAAGCGGCGTCTTCTTCAGACCCCGCATAAGCCTGCACTGGCGCGGCGCCTCGACCCGCCAAGGCAATTTCGTCCAACGCCTGGCAACCCGGTTGCTGCGACAGACAAACACGCAAGCGCACACCGGGAAGCAGCGCGGCATCGGGCAGACGCGCCACCGTCTCGCTGTCACAGAATACCGCGCAGCAGCCTGAGTTTTCGAGCATGTAGGCGATCTCGGACGCGCTCGAGCGCGTGCCGATTGGCACCGCGATGACACCCATTCGGGCGAGCGCAAAGATGATCGTTACAAAAGACGCGCTATTGCCGAGCACCAGCGCGGCCCGGTCGCCCGGCACGAGTCCCGCACTTGCAAGGCCGCTTGCCAATTCATCCGCGCGCCCCTGCACCTCATGCCAGCGCAACCGCAGATCGCCGTCGACCAGTGCTTCACCCTCGGGGAAGCGCGCCACAGCGTCAGACAGCAGCGCGTAGACACTCCTTGGCCGATCGGCAAAGCAGCGAATCCGCCGGTCATCAAAATGCAGCTCTTCCTGGATGCGCGGAACGGCAGAAAACCACAGTGACTCCGTCATGCGACCTCCTGCGCTTCGACGACTGAATTGGCGCCGCGTTCAATGACAAAACTATGGTCAAAGAGGTTGCCGGAATGATTGACATCGGACTGGGAAATCAAGACAGCCAATTTTGAACCTTTAAGTTGGTGAATGACATCGGCCAAACGCATCGACAAGGCTGGCGCCACGCCCTCGAAGGGTTCGTCCAGCAGCAGCAGGCGCGTACCCACTGCCAATGCGCGGCACAGTGCCACCAGTTTTTGCTGCCCGCCGGAGAGTTGCAGCGCGCGCCGGGCCCGCATGTCCGCAACCTCGGGCATCAGGCCGTAGACAAAGGCCAAACGATCTTCACGGTTCAGCGTCTTGCTGACCCAGATCGGCAGCAGAATGTTTTCTTCCACCGTCAATTGCGGCACCAGCCCGCGATCTTCCGGCATGTAGCCGATGCCCAACGCAGCCCGCTCATGCCGTGCATGCTGGTCCAGGCTCTCGCCGCGAAACTCGATGCGGCCCGAAGTGGGCGGCAGATGCCCCATCACGGTCCGCATGAAAGTTGTCTTGCCCGCGCCATTGCGTCCCATCAAGCCGACCATTTCGCCTTCGCGAATCTGCACGTTGAGATCGCGCAGCGCGGGCATCAACTGAATGTTCACGGCAAGGTGAGATGCCGATAACAGTAGCTCGCTCATTGGGCGCCTCCTGTGACGTAATTGCGCACATCCTGATTGGCCATCACCTCGGCCGGCGAACTATCCGCGATAACACGACCGCTGTAGAAGGCGATGACCCGCTCGGAGAAATTCGCGACGATTTCCATGTCGTGTTCAACGAACAGAATCGTTACGGCCTCGTCTTGCATGGCGCCCATGACCCGTTCCATGGTCGGAAATTTCTCGTCGGCGCTGACACCGGAGGTCGGCTCGTCGAGCAGCAACAGCTTCGGTCGCCGTGCCAGTGCCATTGCGATGTCCAGTAATTTTCTGACGCCGCCCGCCAGTTGCATCACCGGCCGACTCGCATAGGCCTGAAGTTGAAATTTTTCGAGCAGGGCCTGCGCGCGCTCGCGCGCCGCAGGACTGTCGGCCGGTTGCCAAAGAGATTGCCGATTCTCCGAGGCAGCAACAGCCACCAGCAGGTTCTCCAGCGCCGTCAGTTCCAGGCACAGCATGGGAATCTGGAAGGACCGGCAGATACCCATGCCGGCAATCGACTGGTGCGACAAGTGTGTGATGTCATGCTCATTGAGCAAGATCTGGCCGGCATCGGGCTTCAGATAACCGGTGACCATGTTCACAAAGGTTGTCTTGCCAGCACCATTGCTGCCAATCACACTGAGTCGCTGGCCGGCCGGAATATCGATACAGATGTCGTCGGCCGCCACAACAGCCCCGAAACGCTTCCTTAGGCCACGGGCAGAAAGCAGGGGCTTGTTCATGACTGCCCCCCTGTCACAGAAGGAACAGCCAGGGCGGGTTCCGCCTTGCGCCTGCCAGACGCGGGCCACAATGAGCCCAGACCTTCAGGACGGAACATGATGACCAGCAGCATGAACGTGCCCAGCGCCAACTGCCACGTGTTCGGGAAATAGAGATTCGAAAATGAGCGCACGATCTCTAGCAGAAGCGACGCGGCAAAAACCGCTGGGACACGCCGGTAGCCAGCCAATACCGCCACAAAGACCAACTCGCCCGAGGTAGTCCAGTTGGCAAAATTGGGTTCGACATGGCCCAGCGCCTGCGCTGTGATGGACCCACTGGCGCCACCCAGCAAGGCGCAGATAACGAAGCTCGTTCCCAACGAGCGGCGGGCCGAGGCACCCAGGTATTCAACGCGCAATGGATTGCCGCGGACCGCCAGGGCCATCAGACCCGCCGCAGAATTCCAGTACACAGAGACCAGCCAGCCGGCCGCAACCGAGACGACGACGGTCAGGCAATACAGCACATATTCCGCGTTCCCGCTATGAAGCGCCATGCCCAGCACGGTCGGCTTGACGATGTTGATGCCGTCGGAACCGCCCAATGCCGACGACTTGGAGAGCAGGCCGAACATGACCATTGACAGGGCCAGGGTCAGCATGGCAAAGAAGATCCCCCGGTAGCGAACCAGCAACGGGGCGCAGATGGCGCCAATCAGGCCCGCAACCAGCGTCCCGAGAAAAATACGCAGGACTGCATCCTGCACGCCCAACAGCGTCGGCGCCAGCGCCGCGGCATAAGCACCCAGCGCAAAGAACATGCCCTGCCCGAAGGTGGCGCCACCGCCGCGCATCAGGACAACAATGCCCAATACCGCCAGACCATTCGAAGCTGACATGGTGACAAGAAACTGCAGCCAAGTCGGTGCCAGCTGGCCAGCAAGAAGGAGAACGACGGCGGCAACGACGGCCATCTGAAACGATTTTGTGGCACTCATCAGATTAACCTCGCCTTGACACTCTGGAACAATCCTTCAGGGCGAAAGATCAGCACTGCCGCCATCACCAGGTAAATGCTGAAGAGCTCGATCTCGGGCAGCAGGTGAACGGCCAGGGAACGCGCAACGCCGACGACCAGCGCGCCCACGGCTGCGCCCTGGATACTGCCCAGGCCACCAATGATGACCACCGCGAAACTGATGATGATGACGCTGACCGAGAGTCCCGGCTGGACCGAGATCATGGGCGCCGTGAAGGCGCCGCCGAGCGCGGCCAGAAAGACACCGACCGTGAAGGCGACAACATAAACGCGCTGGATATTGACACCCATGCTGGCACTCATTTCCGGGTTGTGAATGACAGCCAGAACGATTTTTCCACTGGTGGTTCGGTTCAGGACGTACCATGTGATCAGGCCGCAAACCGCAGCGAGTACCATGAGAAACAGGTCATAACCGCCGATGCGCATACCAGCAAACAGGACATTCCCGAATAGCTGAGCCGGTTCCGAAACATAGTAGGGATTGACGCCCCAGATCAGCTTCGTAACGTCCTCCAGCATGAGAAATAAGGCGTACGTGACCAAGAGAAGAACCACTTCATCACGACCGTAATAGCGCGCCAGCAGGCCGCGCTCAAGCAGCGGACCCACCGTCACTGCCACTGCCACCGCTGACAGCAGCATGGCGACGAGGGAAAAGGCCGGCGGCAGGCCAAGCGCCGCGGCCAAAGCCACGGCCGTGGCCGCAGCGTAGGCCCCGATGGCATACACGCTGCCGTGCGCCATATTCAGGATCTTGAGAACCCCAAACACGAGTGTCATGCCCAATGACACAATGAACAGCCATGATGCGTAGGCAACCGCATCAATGACGATTGGAAAGACAATTTGCACGGCAGCAATCCTTCAGTACGCGTTGAAAAAAGACCTCATGCTTAGTTGCATTTGGCGCCGGGAAAGCCGGCCTTGATCCAATCCATGCTCTTCATGTTTGCGGGTGGATTGACGCATTCAGCGCCAAAGGTCTGCACGTCGACCGCCAGCACGCGCTTGCTGGCAGCGTCGTATCTCGTCCTGCCAATGGCAGTGCCCTGAATGGCCTGATGGCCATCACCGAGGGCCATGCGAATCTGTCCGCCGGGGGTCTCGAATGTCGAGTTGCGCAGGGCATCAGAAATCTGTTCCGGAGAGGGCTTCTTGCCGCCGTTCTTGGCCATTGCAGTCTCGACTGCCAGCTTCACGCCCATGAACGCTTGCGTCATACGATAGCCGGCCTGCACCGGAAGCACCTTGTGCATGGACTGGTAGCTGGCCTGAAACCAGTCATTGATAGGGCTCTTGGCCGACAGAATGCCGTAAGCGCCGCGCGCGCCGATGATCGAACCGTCAGGCATCTTGTCGAGCAAGCCCGGCAAAACGTGATCTGCCGCGCTCAGGACCAGGGTTGTATCCTTGAACAGGCCGCGCGCTGCACCCTGCAACAGGAAGCCTTGCAAGTCACCGCCCCACAGGCTGGAATAGGTGATGTCAGCCTGCTTGCCCCCGAGTACCGAGACCTCGGTCCCGTATTGGCCGGCGCCAAACTTGGGCAACAGATCCGCACCCATTTTTGCCTGGGGATAGACGTTCGCCATACTGGCCAGGAAATCCCCGCGTGAATCCTGCCCCCACGCGTAATCCTGATTGATCAGGTTCATGGTGTTGACTTTGACGTTGTGGGATTTAAGATAGCGCACCAGTGACACGTTGTCCATGGCGGCGTGCGAGGCCGTCCGGAAAACGTACTTCGGACTGGCGTCCTCAAAAATCCGCGGTGACCCGCAATCGAACAAGACGAGGAATTTCTTGAGTTCGTCAGCGACCGGCGCCACGGCCAGGCAATCGCCCGAGCCAACGTAGCCAATCACCGCGTCAACGTTTTCGCGCTGGTACAGATTGCGCAGCTCCTGCACCTGTTTTGCGCCACCACCGTTCTCGTCGACGAGAACCATTTCAATCTTCATGCCGCCAAAACCAACCTTGTTGTACGGAGCTGGTGCTGCGGCCTTGTTGAACTGCTCGACCATGAGCTTGGCGGCATTGGCGGCAGGCATGCCGAAACTCTCGGCAGCCGGGCCCGACAGGAAGGTCACAACGCCGAGCTTGAATGTCTCCTGGGCCTGCGCTGCGCCGGCCAATGTCAGCAGGCTCGCAGCCGCCAGCATGCTGACCAGGCCCCCGCGAGTCTTGCCTATCAGTTTGGATGAAATCATGTCTAGTCTCCTTCAGTTGATTTTTAAAAAGCGCTCGCGCACCACCATTAATGATCCGTCATTCAATTTACGGATGCATACCTGCTCTTTTTCGTCGCCACTGGCCGCGGCACAAAGCCTGAATCCTGTTCATGTTGAATCTCTTCAGGTCAGTGCCGCGTGCATGGAACGACGCAATTCACGTTTCATGACCTTCCCGTTCGGGTTGCGCGGAAGCGGATCGGTGCCAATCGTCCAGGTTTCCGGAACCTTGTAGTCACTCAGCTCCGCGCTGCACAGCGCCTGAAACGCCTGCGCCTGCGTCGAATCATCCAGCACCGATACGCAGACAAATGCGTGCACACGCTCCCCCAGCACCGAGCAGGGGACACCGACAACCGCGGACTCAATGACCGCGCTGTGCTGTGCCAACAAGTTCTCGACTTCCGCACAAAACACCTTGTAACCGCCGCGGTTGATGACATCCTTCTTGCGGTCCAGGATGCGAACGAAACCCTGCGTATCCATTGTTCCAATATCACCCGAGCGCCAATAGCCATCGCAAAATTCCGTGGCAGTGGCTTCAGGATTGTTCCAATAGCCGCCGACAACCATCGGCCCTTTGATCCAAAGCTCACCGATTTTTCCGTGTGGCATTTCACAACCGGTCTCGTCGACAACGCAAATTTCACCGCAAGGCACTGTGATGCCGACGCTGTCGGTCCGGCCATTGGTCATGTCTGCCGGCATGATGGCGGCCGGGGAAGAGGTCTCGGTCGCGCCATAAGCATTCATCAGAGCCAACGTCGGCAACTTGCGTGCAAGCGCCTCGATGCTGGCAGGTGGCATCGGCGAACCGCCAAAAGCACCAATGCGCCACCGACTCAGATCATGATCAGCCAGGCCCGGCAGCAACAAGCACAGGTTGTACATGGCCGGCACCATCACCGTGTGTGTGATTCTTTCAAGCGCAGCAAGTCGCGCAAACTCCAGCGCCTTGAACTGCGGCATGACCACGACGCAGCCTTGGCAGTAAAGCATGGTGTAGAGCTGGCCGACCAATCCTGTGACGTGATTCATGGGCACCGCCAGCATGCTTCGGTCCTGATTCGTGAGCTGCATCGTCAAGGCGAAGTTCATGGCCGAGTGCACGATATTCAGATGGCTCAGCATCGCGCCCTTGGGCTTGCCGGTCGTTCCCGAGGTGTAGAGCAAGGCTGCAAGATCTTCTTCCTGTCGCATCGTGGGTGTGGCGAGCGGCGACTCCTGCATCAGCACGGAGAAGGATTCAAACGGCGCCGCAACCGTCGGGCCCGCAACAAACCGATGCATCAGGCCTGGCACCGCAGCCGTGGCAGGAACCATTTGCGCCAAGTCGGAAGCACACAACAAGACGGTAGCGCCCGAGTCTTCCAGGATGTACTGGACTTCCGGTGTCCGTGCCCGGGCGTTGATGGGGACGACCACCGCACCAATCCAGGCACAGGCATAGGTCGCAATCACAAATTCGCTGCAATTGGCCATGAACATTGCCACCCGTTCGCCAGGTGCGACGCCCCGCCCGGACAAGCCGGCGGCGCACCGGGTGGCCGCGGTGTAAAGCTCGCGCCAGGTAAGGTGCAGTCCACTGACGACCAGCGCCTCCCCGTCCGGGTTTTGCTCCAATGCGACGATCAACATTTCCGCAATGGTCGAGGGGCGCTGATAGAAGCAACGGATCATGCGACCGCCAGAATGAAGTTCCCTTCTGATCTGTGGCATGGCAGCTTCCATCAACTGGCGCTCAGCGCCCAGTTGCTGAAAGTTCGGCGCCACCGCGCCATCCAAGGCGGCGCTGTCCGCATGGGTTGGCATGTTCAACGCACCATGCATCAGCATTTCAATGCAATGCTGCACCGCCTCCTGCAAGCTGCGTGCCCCATGCACGCCGGGTCGATACCAGCGGCCAATGCCGCTCAGAGCACCGACCACGGTGAACGATGCGATTTTCGAATCGCCCTGGGCAATCCAGCCTTCATCCATGCCCTGTTCAATGAGTTGGTGAAATTCAGCATCGATTTCGCGCTTGAGCGCACGCATCTCCTGTCGCTTCGCTTCCGACAGTGGATCTTCCCCGACCCTGATGACACAGAGTCCGAAATCGCTGGTGACGACCTCGGCATAGTTCTCCATGGCAATGCGCAGGCAATCACGGGCCTGCAGACCGTGTTGGGTTGCCGCACGGATGCTTTCGCGCAAGACTTCCAAACCACGCTTGACGCACTCGAAAAGCACCTGCTCCTTGTTTTCAATGTAGTAGTAGAGCGTCGGTTTGGTGACATTCAGGCTTTGCGCAATGTCGTCAAGGGATGTGCCCGCGAATCCCCGCTCATTGAACAGGCGCGCAGCCGCGAGCAGCACCGCATCCTTCTTGACGCTACGGCCCTGACGGCGGTCCTGTTTTGATTTCCACGGGGAAACCACCACCTCAGTAATCATCTTACCGACAACATTTTGCACACATCTATTCCCAAGAATATTTAGATATTTCTCTCTGACACAAGAAAGTTACTTCTGAGTAACTATTCGACTTTTGAAAGTTTATGCAGCCATGATAGACAGCATCGGACGCGAAGCATTCAGGGCTTACCCGTAGCCCTTGACACGTTGGCGACATCGACGGGCGGTGAAGCTCTACCCCTTGCATTCGCGCCTGACCCCATCATCAGCAAACAGTCGACACAGACAAAAGCACATGGTTGCCAGCACAGGACTGCAACAGGAAACGTGAATGTTCCAATAAGAAAGATCTCGGGCATTGGTTAGTCCCACCAGACGTTGAACTGTTTCACCGCCGATGCCGGCTCGCTGAACTGAGGTGGACGTTTGGCAATGAACGAAGCAACCCCCTCCCTGCCATCGCGCTGGCTCACGTGGAACATCGCCAATGATTCGACCTTGTGCGCATGCAAAGGATGCGGCATCCCAGAATTGCGATACATCATCTGGCGAATCAGCGCGGTGGACGCCGGCGAGCGTTCGGTCACCATGACGCGCGCCAGGTCGTATGCGCGCGCCAGCAAACGCTCGGCGGGTACGATCTCTTCAACCAGTCCACCATCGAGGGCCGCCTTCGCGTCCAGTATCTCGCCAGAGTAAGTCCACTTCAGGGCTTTGGCGAGGCCGACAATTTTCGGCAGAAACCAGCTTGAGCAGGCATCCGGGACGATACCGATCTTGCCGAAGACAAAGCCGAAACGGGCATGCTCGGAAGCCAGCCGGATGTCCATTGCCAGCGTCATCGTGGCGCCGACGCCGACGGCGACGCCATTGACCGCAGCGATGACCGGTTTGGCGCAGTCGAAGATCGCCAGTGTCACCCGGCCACCCGTGTCGCGCACGCCGCTGACGATCTCAGGATCGTGCAGGCGCTCGTCCATGTCACGCATCGTCGGAGCAAGCGCTTCGTTAAGGCCAAAGACGTTGTCAGCGTTAGCGGCCAGGTCCATGCCCGCGCAAAACGCGCGGCCGGCGCCGGTCACAACGATGACACGCACGGCGTCGTTGTCGCTGGCACTTTGGAAAGCGTGGACAAGTTCGTCTGCCATTTCCACGGTGAAGGCGTTCAAGTGATCGGGCCGGTTGAGCGTCATTGTCAAAACGTGGTCGACGATGGCGCAGTTGATAGTTTCGTAGTTCATGAGAGGTCTCGGTAAAAATCAGGATCTCGCTTTTGCTGGAAGGCCAGCATGCCTTCCTTGAAGGCGGGCGAGTCGAGCAGTTCACGCTGGCGCAGCCGCTCGTACTCCATCTGCTGGGCCAGCCCGTTCAAGTATGCGGATTCGTAGGCACGCCGCACATCCCGGCAGATGCCCGTCGGCGCCCTGCTTAATCGCAAGGCCGTGCTCATAACGGCTTCCTGCAGTTCGGCATCAGGAACGCTGCGCCAGATCATGCCCCACTCGACAGCCTGCGCAGCTGGGATGCGATCGCCCAACAGCGTCACCGCTTGCGCCCGGGCCCAGCCCAGCATGTGTGCAAGCTTCCACGTCGCGCCAAGATCGGGCACCAAGCCCAGCCGGGGTGCGAAGGTCAACAGAAACGACGCGGACTGAGCCGCGATCACGATGTCCGCCGCCAGGGCGATGCTCACGCCTGCACCCGCGCAAACGCCATTGACGGCGGCGATGCTGGGGATCGGAAGATCGTGCAGCGTCTGGATCACGGGGTTGAAATACTCGGCCATCAGATGCGCCTGCCTGACACCCATGGATTCATCGGCAAGACCGGGCACGCCTGCTTCGTCGAGCTGCCAACCTGCACAAAAGGCTCGTCCAGAGCCGGTCACGACAAGCGCGCGGACCGAGTGATCGTCTGCGAGTCCACGCAGTTCGCGCAGCAATTCCTTGATTGCATCCAGGCTGAGGCTGTTGAGCGAGGCAGGTCGGTTGAGCATCAAGATGACAAGGTCGTCCTGACGTACCAACTGAATGGAAGAACTCATGGTTGCCCTTTAAACAGTGCTTATCCGGATGAAGCCGAATTCACTCGCCGTCGCGACCTCCCCGCAATGCCAGCAGGGAATCCGGCCGGTGACGTCAAGCCGCCAGCGCGCTGGCGCGTGCCAGACTCTCGCGGCACTGCGCAACGATGCGCTGCAGCAACTCATAGCAAGTCGGTATGTCGTCGATCAAACCCACCACCTGCCCAGCCCAGACCAAGCCGGCGTCAAGTTCTCCGCTCTGCAGCGCAAAGCGGCCGCGCTGGCCCGAAACCAGCAACTGGACGTCGGCAAACTCGCAGCCACCCGGCCGCTGCTCGGTGGCCACCACCTCGTCGGAGACGGCGTTCCTGAGGACGCGCCCGGTGTTGTGCAAAGTGCGAAAAATCAATTTGGTGTCGCGTTCGCTGGCGCGCACCAGTGCCTGCTTGATCTGTTCGTGAATCGGTGCCTCAACGGTGGCGCAGAAGCGAGTTCCCATATTCACCCCTTCAGCCCCCAACGCCATGGCGGCAGCCATCCCACGGCCGTCGGCGATGCCACCGGAAGCGACCACCGGAATGCGCAGAGCCCGCGTCGCCAGTGGAATCAGTACCAGTCCCGGCACGTCATCTTCACCCGGGTGACCTGCGCACTCAAAGCCGTCGATGCTCACCGCATCGACGCCATTGCGCTCGGCCGACAAGGCATGTCGTACGCTGGTGCACTTGTGCACGATGCGAACCCCGTTCTGCTTGAGTTTCTCGATGAACGCCTTGGGGCTGTTGCCCGCTGTCTCGATAACCTTGACACCCTTGTCGATCACCACCTCGATGTACTCGGCATAGGGGGGTGAATTCACCGAGGGCAGGATGGTGAGGTTGACGCCAAAAGGCTGGTCGGTCATGCTCCGGCAACGGTCGATCTCGCGCGCCAGCGCCTCGGGTGATGGCTGTGTCAGCGCAGTCAGCACGCCCAGCCCGCCGGCATTGGAGACGGCGGACGCCAGATCGGCAGTGCCCACCCATTGCATGCCGCCCTGGATGATCGGGTAGCGGATTCCCAGCAGTTCGGTGACTCGCGTTTTCATGGTGATGTTCAGTAAATGGAATGGATCAAATGGAAATAGTCAGTGGCCGGTAAAGACAGCGGCACGCTTGTCCAGGAAGGCACCGACGCCTTCGGCGAAATCATCGGTCTGAGCACAGGCCAGGAAGCCGTCGGCCTCGGCGTCCAAGTGTGTGTCGAGCCCGTTCTGAAAGGACGTACGCATCAATCGCTTGAGGTGCCCGTAGGCCAGCGTCGGACCATCGGCCAAGCGGCGAACCAGGCGCCCGGTTTCGAGTGCCAGATCAGCCGTCGGTACAACCCGGTTGACCAGACCCAGTCGCAGCGCCTCGGCGGCGTCAATGTTCTCGGACAGGAGGGCCAGTTCCAGTGCTTTGCGCAAACCAACAAGCCGCGGCAGACCCCAGGATGTCGAACAATCGCAACTGGCGCCTATCAGCGGGTAGGCAATACCGAAACGGGTGCCCTCGGCGGCAATCACCAGGTCGCAGCCCAGCATCAACCCAAAACCACCGCCGGCCACAGCGCCCTGCACACTGGCCACTACCGGCGCCTGCAGGCCCGCCAGCAGGCGCAGGCCGCCGTGCATGCCGGCGATTAGCGCGCGCGCCGCGGGCAGCGGATCCGATCGCATGGCCGAAAGATCACCGCCCGCCATAAAGGCACGTCCCTCGGCTGAAACCCACACCACACGCACGTGCGCGTCGTCGGCGATCGCCTGACAGGCGGCATGAAATTCGTTTGCCATGCGCGTATCGATGGCATTGAGCGCCTGCGGACGATTGAAGCGCAGATGCGCCACGGCGCCGTCGCGCCAGCACAGCACAGCCGCGCTCTGCTCCGCCGGATGGGGGGCTACGGTCGTTAATTGGGGAGCAGAAGATGGGGTCATGATGGCGTCACTGGAATAAAGTTCAATCGTCGGATGGCTGAAACAGCCAACCTGCCGAGCCGCCCTGCCATTCGCATCGAACACCGATGGACGCTATCGGGCAGTCCCGGGCTCACGGCCCGGGACGTGAGGATCAACTGGTGCCGGGAAGCTGGTAATCGCGAAACTGCTGACGCAAGCTGGTTTTCAGCAATTTCCCGGTCGCCGTGTGCGGCAAACTGTCAACGAACACCACATCATCGGGCAACCACCACTTGGCGACGCGCTGACTCAGGTGATCCAGAATGTCCTTGGCCTCGACCTTGACACCGGGACGCTTGACGACCACAAGCAGTGGTCGCTCCTGCCACTTGGGATGGGCAACACCGATGACGGCGGCCTCGGCCACGGCCGGATGGGAACTGGCGGCGTTCTCAACGTCGATCGAGGAAATCCACTCGCCGCCGGACTTGATCACGTCCTTGGCCCGGTCTACCAACTGCAGGTAGCCATCCGAGTCGATGGTCGCCACATCGCCGGTCGGGAAAAAGCCTTCGGCATCCAGCACAGCGCCACCCTCGTCCCTAAAATAACCGCTGGCAATCCAGGGGCCACGCACCAGCAGGTGTCCGAAAGCCACACCATCCCAAGGCAGGGCGCAACCTTGCGCATCCACGATTTTCAAGTCCACACCCCAGACGCCCCGTCCCTGTTTGAGCTTGACCTTGACCAGGTCTTCGTGCGGGACGTTGGCGTGCTTGAGCAGGAGCTTGCTGATCACACCAATGGGACTGGTTTCGGTCATACCCCAGCCCTGTACCACTTCAGCGCCGAAATCATTTTCAAAACGCTCAAGCATGGCGCGCGACACGGCCGCGCCGCCAATGCCGATCCGCTTGACGCCCAGTTGGCGCGGGTCAAGGTCGGGACTGGCGTCCATGTACTGAAAAAGCATCATCCAGACCGTTGGAACCCCCTGCGAGAAGGTGACGCGCTCGTCGCGCATCAGTGCATAAATACTCTTGCCATCCAGGTGCGGTCCGGGAAAGACGAGCTTGGCGCCGACCATCGCTGCGGCATAGGGCATGCCCCAGGCATTGGCGTGGAACATGGGGACAATCAGCAGCAGGGTTTCGTTCGAACTGATGCCGAAGGTATCGGGGGCTAGCTCCATCAGCGTGTGCAGCACGGTGGAACGATGAGAGTACAGAACCCCCTTGGGGTTGCCCGTGGTACCCGAGGTGTAGCACAGCGACGACGCCGAACGCTCGTCGAATTCAGGCCAGGTGTAGTCCGTGCTCTGCGCGTCGAGCAGCTCTTCATAGCACAGCAGGTTCGGCACCTGGATGTCGGGCATGTGCGCGCGATCCGTCATGGCGATGAAAGCTTTCACCGTCTTCAGTACCGGCGCCAACTGCTCAACCAGTGTCGCAAACGTGATGTCGAAGAACAGAATCTGGTCTTCAGCATGATTGATGATGTAGTCAATCTGTTCCGGAAACAGGCGCGGATTGACCGTATGCAAAACCGCCCCGCTTCCCGCAACGCCGTAGTACAGAGCCAGATGGCGGTGTGAATTCCACGCCAGCGTGCCGACGCGCTCGCCCGGCTTGATGCCCAAAGACGTGAGGGCGTTCGCCACTTGCTTGCTGCGGTCGCGCAGTTCACCCCAGTTGGTGCGGTGCAAGGGGCCTTCCGGCAGGCGCGAAACAATTTCAGTGCCGGGGTGAAATGTCGCGGCGTGCTCGATCAGGGATGAAATCAACAGTGGGCGGTCCTGCATTAAGCCAAGCATGGTTTATCTCCTTGAAGCAGCGTATGTGACTTCGATTTGTCTATTGGACTTAGGGGCGCGCGGACTGAGACGGGTCCGTGCGCCTTCAGGGCAGGTGTCCGATCCCTAGCCACCAGTCGAACTGATCACTTCGTAGGCCTTGCCATTGAAGCGTTGCAGGACCTTTTTCTCGATCGGAAAGAAGTCGTCGGAAGCGGTCCTGACGTCGATGCCGGGGTACAGCATAGGTGGCGTGAAGTGGAGGCTGGCCGCCTGTTTCATGATGTTCTCCCGAGTCAGGTTGTCGCCGGCTTGACGCAATACCTGCGTCATTGTTGCGGCTGCGGCGTAGCCGATCGAGTTGAGCGTATCCTCCGGATCGCCAGCGGGGTAATACTGCTTCATCGTCGCCAGATACTCGGCTACATCCTTATTGCCAACCGCAGCAGGATCAGTGGGGCTGAGCAGGTAGGTCGACGAGATCACGCCGACTGCATTTTCAACACCTGCGGGCTTGAGCACCGCACTGGCCGACTGCGAAACGCTGACCAAATACTGGGTCGGCTTCCAGCCGATCTCGGCCGATTTGCGGATCGCCTGGGCAGCGAACTTGGGTGTGGTCATGATCACGAACACATCAGCGCCCGAGGCCTTGAATGACACCATCTGGCTGTCAATGGTGGGGTCGGTCACCTCGTGTGTCAGGTGCAACACGATCAAGTGTTTTCCCTTCTCGCCAAGTCCATCGGTCAGGCCTTTCATATAGTCCTTGCCGAAATCATCGTTTTGCATCAGCACCGCGATCTTGGCATTGGGCTTGGTGGCGAGGATGTGCCGTGCATAAAGCTGACCTTCTGTCTGATAGGTGGGCTGCCAACCCATTGTCCAGGGAAAATTCTTGGGGTCGCCGAAGCGCGTGGCGCCCGTGTTGACGAACAGCTGCGGAATTTTTTTGGCGTTGAGGTAGCGTTGCACCGCCATGTTGTGAGATGTGCCCAGCGAGGCGAACATCAGCAGCACCTCCTCCTGCTCCACCAGCTTGCGCGTCTGCTCAACCGATATGGCCGGGTTGTAGGCATCGTCGGCGGTCATGAAGTTGACTTTGCGACCATTGATGCCGCCGCTGGCATTCAGCTTGGAAAAATAGGCGGCCATGGCCTTTCCACAAGCGCCGTAAGCAGAGGCAGGCCCGGAATACGGCGTCAGGTTTCCGATCTTGATTTCGGTGTCACTGGCGCCCGTGTCATATTTTTTTTGCGCGTGAACCGCAAGCGGCAAGGTGGCCACCATGAGCAGACCGACGCCGAGCTTGAGAGAATGCCGCCGACCGGCATCTAAAGATTTGACCATGAAGTATCTCCTGTGATTTATGCATCGAACGACTCACCACGAATACCTGCAACATTCGGCAAGACCATGGCAATGGTAGGCAGGGGAGAAAAACACAGCATCGTCGGAACGGACGATTTTGCTGGGCCCTGGTTTTGCGTCAGCCCGCACGGTGGCTGCGGCGCTCGTTGAGCTTGCGCAGCAGACCCATCACACCACCGGGCATGACGAACATGATGGCGATCAGCACCACGCCGTAAACCGCCCAGGGCGCGGCCTTGGAGACCTTTTCCGCCAGGTTCGGAACAAACATGATGAACATGGCACCGAAGAAAGCGCCCCACAGGGTGCCCACGCCGCCGACCACAATCCCGACCAGCAATGAAATGGACAGAAACAGCGTGAACGAATCGGGCGAGACAAACTGCACGGCGATCGCCGACAGGGCTCCGCCCACGCCGGTGTAGGCCGCAGAGACACCGAAGCTCATGGACTTGTAATGGCGGTTGTCGACGCCCATCGCCTCCGCTGCCATGGCGTGATCACGGATGGCGCGCATGGCGCGACCGCTGCCGCTTTGCAGCAGGTTGTGCGCGATGACGAACATCACGCCCGCAACACCGAGGGCGAACAGGTAAAGCCACTGGTCCTGCGTCAACGGCAGACCGAACGGTGCGTCGGGCTTCATAAGCACGATGCCCTGCACTCCGCCGGTCCAGGCCTCCAGATGCTTGTACTTCAGCAGTTGCGGCATGGCCACGCCCAACGCAAACGTGGCCAGCGCCAGGTACAGGCCTTCAAGCTTGAGCGCCGGCCGCCCAAACAGGTAGCCGACAACCAGGCAGAACACGCCAGCCGCCGGCACGGTGGCCCAATAAGGTGCGCCCGCATGCTCCATGAGGATGGCGGCGACGTAGGCACCCAATGCAAAAAAGGCGCCATGCCCGAGGGAAATCTGGCCGTTGTAACCGGTCAGGATGTTCAGACCGAGCAGGGCAATCGCATACGCGAGCACCATGGTCGCCTGAAACAGGTGGTAGCCCTTGGCCACGAAGGCCAGGCCCACGGCCAGGGCCAGCAGCAACAGAATCCAGCGCCAGGACAAGCCGGCGGCGATGCCCGCCTTGCGGGGGGAAGAATTCGTCTTGATTGGCTGATTCATGGTTCAAACCCGGGTAACAATTTTTCGACCGAGCAGTCCGGACGGACGCACAATCAGCACGCCGACGATCAGCACCAAGGCCACCGACAGCTTGAGTTCGGTGCCGACGACGTAGGTGCCTATCAGGTTTTCAAGCACGCCCACGATAAAGCCGCCTAACACGGCGCCTACAGGATTGTCGATACCGCCGATCAGGGCGCCGGCAAAGGCATAGATCAGAACACCGGTCATCATGTTCGGGTCCAGAAACACCACCGGAGCCACCATCATGCCGGCCACCGAGCCGATCGCGCCCGCCAGTCCCCAGCCCAGCATCAGCATCCGGCCGACGTTGATACCCACCAGACGCGAGGACGGCGCATTCTGCGCGGCAGCACGCAGCGCCAGGCCGATCGACGTGAAGCTGAAGAATGAAAACAACAGCGCGACCATGACCAAGGCCACAAGGATGGCGCCCACTTGGTGGGCCGACATCAGTTCTGAGCCATACCAGGCGTTGGACGGGAACGGACTCGGGAACTGCTTGATGGTATAGCCAAACAACCAGCCGGCCAGGCTGTGGAAGATCACCAGCAGGCCGATGAAAACCACCACCACCGACAATTCCGGCGCCTCGTGCATCGGTCGTATGACGACAAACTCGATCACTGCTGCCAGCACAAACGAGATCACAACGGTGAGTGCAAAAGCGCCCCAGTAGGGCAGGCCGGCCTGCATCAGCGCCCAGGCCAGAAAGGTCGAAAACATCGCCATCTCGCCCTGGGCGAAATTGATGTGGTGCGTGGCCTGGTAAATCATCACCAGGGCCAGCGCAACGCTGGCATAAATGCCGCCCGTGGCCAGGCCGGCCACCAGTTGATGCAGGAATTCGTTCATCGACGTCAGCTCCTATTCGCCAAGGTAGGCACGACGCACGGCATCGTTGTTGCGCATCTCGGCAGCCGAGCCTGACAAGACGACACGACCGGTTTCCAAAAGATAGGCCGAGTCGGCCAGGTCCAATGCCAGTCGCGCGTTTTGCTCGACCAGCAGGATGGACACCCCCTGCTCCTTGTTGATGCGGCGCATGATGCTAAAAATGTCCTTGACCACCAGCGGCGCCAGACCAAACGACGGCTCGTCCAGCAACAACAGCCGGGGACGACCCATGAGCGCGCGCCCGATCGCAAGCATTTGCTGCTCGCCTCCGGACAGCGTGCCGGCCTGCTGCCTTTTGCGCTCGGCCAGGCGCGGGAAGTAGCCGTAGATGCGCGCCATGTCTTCATCGGCGCCGACCCGGTTGTTGCGTGAAGAAACACCCAGGCGCAGATTCTCCTCCGTGGTCAGGCCCATGAATGTGCCACGCCCATCAGGCACATGACCCACCCCCAATCGTGCGATCTGCTCGGTTGACAGGGCGTCAATCTTGCTGCCCGCCAGGGTGACAGTGCCGCTGGTCTGAACCATCAAGCGGCACAGGGCGCGCAAGGTGGTGGTCTTGCCGGCGCCGTTGGCGCCCAGCAGGGTGGTCACCTTGCCCTCGTCAACATCCAGATCGATGCCATGCAGCACCCGGGTGTTGCCGTAGCGCGCCCGCAGTCCTCTTGCTTCAAGCAGATGGCTCATGTGGCTTTCTCCTCTGCTTCACCGAGGTAGGCGCGGATCACCTCCGGGTGCATGCGCACCTCGGCGGGCGTTCCTTCGGCGATCTTCTTGCCAAAGTTCAAGGCCACCACGCGGTCCGAGATGCTCATCACGAGCCCCATGTGGTGCTCCACCAGCAGCACCGTGACCTTCAGCCGGTCACGAATGTCGCGAATCAATACGCCCAGGCCTTCCAGTTCCTCGTGGTTCAGGCCGCAGGCCGGCTCGTCGAGCAGCAGCAACTGCGGGTCCGAGGCCAGCGCGCGTGCCAGCTCCACCCGCTTTTGCGTTCCGAAAGGCAGATCGGCCACGACGCGCTCGGCGTATTCCGCCAGTTGCAAGAAGTCGATCAGGTCATCGGCACGGGCGCGGGCCGCAGCCTCGATCCGCGCGGCGCCCGGCAGGCGAAACGCATTGCGAAGAAAGCCAGCATGGTGGCGGCTGTGACAGCCCATCAGCACGTTTTCGCGCACCGTCATCGAGCGAAACAACGCCAGGTTCTGGAAGGTGCGGCCAATCCCGATTTCGGCGATCCGGTGGCGGCGCAGGGAGCGCAGCTTGTGTCCATTGAAAGTAATGCTTCCGCTGTCGCACTCGTACAAACGGGACAGGCAGTTGAACAACGTGCTCTTGCCGGCACCATTGGGCCCGATCAGCGCGCAGATCTCACCGGGGCGAACGTCGAAGGACACGCTGTTGAGCGCCAGGATGCCGCCAAAGCGGACGATAATGTTTTCCACCTTGAGCAGAGAACCGCTCCCCGGATCACTCTGTGCATTTGCCATGGGCGACTCTGGTTGGAGACATTACAGACGTTCGATGATGGTGACGTTGGCCATGCCGCCCCCTTCGCACATGGTCTGCAGACCATAGCGTTTTCCGCGTTGACCCAGTGCATTGATCAGCGTGGTCATGAGCTTGGTACCGGAAGCGCCCAGTGGATGGCCCAGGGCAATGGCACCGCCGTTGACGTTGAGACGATCCGGACTGGCGCCGAGTGCCTTGAGCCAGGCCAGCGGCACGGAGGCGAAAGCCTCGTTCACCTCGTAGAGATCGATGTCTTCGATCTTCAGTCCGGCCTTCTTGAGCGCACGCTTGGTGGCCGGGATCGGCGCTTCCAGCATGATCACCGGATCGTGGCCCAGCACCGACATGTGGTGGATGCGCGCCAGCGGCTTGACGCCCAGGAGCTTGAGGCCGCGCTCGCTCACGACCATGACGCCGGTCGCGCCGTCGCAGACCTGGCTGGCATTGGCGGCGGTGACAACTCCACCTTCCTGCAGCAACTTGACGTTCTGGATCCCCTGCAAGGTGGCTTCGAAGCGGATGCCCTCGTCCACCATGTGCATCTCGCCGGTGTCCACGCCTTCGGGCGAACGCACGGCCACCGGCAGGATTTCTTCCTTGAATGCGCCCGCTTGGGTGGCCGCGATGGCGCGCTGGTGGCTGAGCAGCGCGAAGCGGTCGAGCTCATCCTTGCTCAGGCCAAACTTCTTGGCCATCAGCTCGGCGCCCGCGAACTGGCTGAAAACCACGTCGTTGTAACGCTTGTTAATGCCCGGACTCTGGAAGAATCCCAGGCCCGCCTTCTGCGCCAGCGAACTTGGGCTGAACATCGGGACGCGGGTCATGGACTCGACGCCGGCCGCGATCACAATGTCCATGCAGCCGGACATCACGGCTTGCGCGGCAAAATGCACGGCCTGCTGCGAGGAGCCGCACTGGCGGTCGATCGAGGTGCCCGGCACCGAGTCGGGCAAACGGGACGCCATCACGGCATTGCGCGCCACGTTGGTGGACTGCTCGCCAACCTGGCTGACGCAACCCATGAAGACATCTTCCACCAGAACGGGGTCGGCCCCGGAGCGGTCCAACAGCGCATTGAGCACCTGGGCGGACAAGTCCACCGGGTGCCAGCCGGCGAGGCGGCCGCCGCGACGGCCGCCAGCGGTACGGGTGGCGGCAACGATATAAGCTTCAGACATGATCAGTGGCTCCGTTAGGGGGTGAATGGGCTGTGACAGGATTCTGTCCGCTCACGGCTTGCACAGCGTCGTCGGAACGGACGAATTTGGAACACCCTGCTGCGTGCCCAGCGTCGAATCCGTCGCCTCGGACGATGACTGGCGGCCCGCCGCGCGCGACGATGATCACTTCTGCCGTGATTGAAGCCGCCAGTCATCTCCCCTCATCCCACCGAGTGAATTTATGCTGCCCAACCACTTCCTGACCGCCGACGGACGCACCGAGCTGGCGCTCTTCATCGAGTCCATCGAACGCTTCTGTACGACTGAAATCAAGCCTACTACCGCGATTGGGAAAAGGCCGGCCAGGTGCCGCGCGAACTGTCAGGGCTTTGTGCAGATAATGCGCGAGCTGCGGCGTGAGCGCCTGACCATCGGCGTGCAGGGGTTGCATGGCGCCAAGGGCGCGCTCGCCGTGAGCCTGCAGATGTGCAGGAAGGCGAGGCCTTCGGACAGCCGATCGCGCAGTTCCAGAACACGGGCTTCAAGCTGGCCGAGGTCGCGACCCAGATCGCTGCCGCCGAGTCCTTCACCAAAGCCTGCATCGACGCCAATCGCCGCGGCGACCTGCCGCCACCAGCGGCGTCAGCCCTCAGGCTACCCGCCGGCGAGCTGTTCTAGAGGCGGCCGACGAGTGTTTGCAGCTCTTCGGCGGCTACTGCTACATGGCTGAGTACCCTATCTCGCGCTTCTGGACCGACGCCCGCGTATTGCGCATCTACGGCGGCACTTTCGAGTTCATGAAGGAGCTGGTGGCGCGCTCCTTGCTCGGGCGGTGAAAAGGGAACCGGGCATAGCCCGGTCCAACTACAAAAGTTGACCGACTTAACGCGGCGCCATGCGGATGGCGCCGTCCAGCCGCACACTCTCGCCGTTAAAGTAGCCGTTGACGATCATGGTCTCGGCCAGATGGGCGTATTCAGCCGGGTCGCCCAGGCGTTTCGGAAACGGCACCGATGCCGCCAGCGCCGCTTTGACGTTGTCCGGTGCTGCCTGCAGCAAGGGCGTATTGAAGATGCCGGGCAGGATGGTGTTGACACGGATGCCTTCGCCCATCAGGTCGCGCGCAATCGGCAGGGTCATGCCGACGATGCCGGCCTTGCTGGCCGCGTAACTGGCCTGACCCATTTGTCCATCCTGTGCCGCCACGGATGCGGTGTTGACGATGGCGCCGCGCTCGCCGTCCGCCAGAGGCTCCAGGGTCAGCATGCCGGCCGCCGATTTGGCGATGCAGCGGAAGGTGCCAACCAGGTTGATCTGGATGATGCGATCGAAATTGTCCAGCGGGTAGTGCTTGATATCGCCGGTCGTCTTGTCGCGACCGGCGGTCTTGACGGCGTTGCCGGTACCGGCGCAATTGACCAGGATGCGCTCCTGGCCGTTGACTGAACGCGCCCTGGCGAAGGCCGCGTCGACCTGCTCCTCGGAGGTGACATCTACTTGGCAGAAGACCCCGCCAATCTCCTGCGCCAGGGCTTCGCCCTGGGCCACATTTAGATCGAACAGCGCCACCTTGACGCCATGGGAAGCCAGACGGCGGGCCGTGGCAGCGCCTAGGCCAGAGGCGCCGCCGGTGACGACGGCAGCAATTTTTGAATTGAGTTGCATGAGAACACCCTTTGAAAATCGTGCCGCCAGTCTAAGAAGAACGGGCGCATCGGGCATCGTCCGAAGCGACGAAAAACCGGTCGCAGGCCGCCCCCTTGTGGGGCAGCGCAGCACACGAAATGGCAAAACTGGGGGGCTAGCGTCGCAGGCGGATCAAGCCTTCCTGCGCAACCGAGGCCACCAGGCGGCCATCGCGACTGAACAGGTTGCCACGGCAAAAACCCCGTGCGCCGGTGGCAGAAGGTGAATCGGTTTCATAGAGCAACCAGTCATCGAAGCGGAAGTCGCGATGGAACCACATGGCGTGGTCCAGGCTCACGCACTGCACCTGGGGCTGCATAAAAGTCAGCCCGTGCGGCCGCATGGCGACCAACAGCAGGCTGAAGTCGGAGGCGTAGGCCAGCAGTGCCTGATGGATCAGCGGGTCGTCCGGCAGTGGGCCGTGCGCGCGCATCCAGGTCTGGTTGGCAGGCGGGCGCGGCTCGGGCGCGAACATGTCCAGCGGCTCGACCGGCCGGATGTCGATCGCACGCGCCTGATCGACCACGGCCCGGGCCGCTTCTGGCAGGCGATCGCGCAGCGCCAGGCGGGCTTCATGTTCGTCCTGCAGGCCTTCAGGCGGCAGTGTCACCGGCATCTCGCGCTGATGATCGACGCCGGGCTCGCTGCGGTGAAAGGAGGCCGACATGTGGAAGATCGGTCCTCCATGCTGCAGCGCGACCACACGCCGCATGCTGAAACTGGCGCCATCGCGCACTGCGTCCACCTCATAGTCAATCGGGCTGGCTTTGTCACCGGCGCGCAGGAAGTAGCCGTGCAGCGAGTGCACCGCCTGCGTGGGCACGGTACGGGCAGCTGCCATCAGCGCCTGGCCCAAGACCTGACCGCCAAATACCGACGGGCTGCCAATATCGATGTTGCCGCCGCGAAAACGGTGGTCATCCAGTTGCTCCAGACGGAGCTGCTGGATCAAGTCGTGGAGTGCGGCCAGACGGCGTGGATTCTGGGTGGCAGTGATAGACATGGTATGTGGGATAAGTCAGTAAACAGGGTGACAGGCGGGATGCGGTGCATGGCCAGTGTATGCTGCATAATTCGCGAACAATTCGTCTGAATGGACGGCTTTTCCCGCGCAAACGCTCTGGCCCACAAGCCTTCCGGCGCGGCCTTCGACTCTTTGCAGCGATACATGCCCGCTTTCTCCCACAACGATCCAGGACCAATGAGCGCCGCCACGCCGGCCGGACCTTCAGTCGGCTCCGCGGGACTCGACAACAAGTTCAACCCGCCGGCGCCGATGGCCGCCCAGGTGCAGCGCCAGGGCCTGTGCGAGGCGATTTGCCGCTCTGCCGGACAGTTGGTGCTGGTCAGTGCACCCGCCGGCTTTGGCAAGACCACGGCCATGGTGCAGGCCCGCGCGCGGCTTGAACAAACCGGCGTGAGCACCGTCTGGCTGACACTGGACCGCGCCGACAACGATGTCTCACGCTTCATGATCTGCTTGGGCGAGGCCGTCACGCGGCTCGGCTTGGGCGGTCCGGATGCGGCCGCCGGCGTCGACTCCGTGCAGGCGCTGGCACGCAGCGACATCCCGTTTGCGCTGTTTCTCGACGAGTTCGAAACCGTGCACGAGGCGGCGGTGCTGGGCCTGGTGCGCGAAATCGCCGATCACCTGCCGCGCGGCGGACATTTGATCATTGGCTCGCGCAGCCTGCCGCAGTTGGGCCTGGCCCGGCTACGGGTGCGCGGCCTGCTGACCGAAATCGACGCCGACCGCCTGCGCTTCAGCCTTCAGGATGCGCTGACCCTGTTCGAGCAACGGCGCCAGCCAAACGTCCTGAGCACCGAGCAGCTGTTCCGTCTGCACCAGAAAACCGAGGGCTGGGCCACCGCGCTCTGGCTGGCGTCGATCGCGCTGGACCGCACCGTCGACCAAAGCGACTTCGTCGACCGGTTCTCGGGATCAAACCGGGCCGTGGCCGACTACCTGGCCGAGGATGTACTGGCGCGCCAGCCAACCCACATCCGGCGCTTTCTGCTGCGCACAAGCCTGCTGCGCCAGCTCGACGCCTCGGTCTGCGCCGCGCTCAATCCCCGCGCCGACTGCGTGGCGCTACTTGAACAACTGGATGCCGAGCACCTGTTCCTGAGTCCGGTAACGGGTGCGCGTCGCACGTGGCGCTACCACAGCCTGTTCGCCGACTACCTGCGCACCCAGCTTGAGCGCGAGCACCCGGACGATGTGGCGCGCCTGCATCTGGCGGCCTCGGGCTGGTACGAATCGAAGGACCGGCCGGTGCCGGCGATCGACCACGCCATCGAGGGCGGCGATTTCCCGCACGCCATGAGCCTGCTCGACAGCCACGCCGACGCCTTTCTGGAACAGGGTCGCATGCGCCTGTTGTCGCGCTGGTTCGCCAGCATGCCGCCGAGCCAGCGCCAAGCCCACCCGCGACTGGAGATGATCGCGATCTGGGCCGCCTGCTTCACACGCGGTCCCTGGGAAGCGATGGAAATGCTTGAACGATCCGGCGCCAGCGCCAGCGACGACCCTTACTTGCGCGCCAACGCCAACGGCATCCGGCCGATGCTGCTGGCGATGCAGGACCGCAACGAGGAATCACTGGAGGTGGGCCGCGAAGCGCTGCGTCAGTTGCCCACCGGTCACCAGTTTGCCGACACCACGCTGCTCAATGCCATGGCGCACAACCTGGCCGTGATGGGTGATCAGCGCGAGGCCCAGCAACTGCTGGACGCCGCCCGGCGCGAGCAGGGCGGCAGCAGCACCTTCAACCGCATGTACACCGAGTCCACGGAAGGCCTGCTCGATCTGCAGCAGGGGCGTCTGCGCCAAGCCACGGCACGCTTTCGCCTGGCGGTAGACGCCACCCATGCGATAAGCCATACGCACACCCACGGGAACGCACTGGCCGGCGTCTACTATGCCTGCGCGGTCTACGAACTCAACCAGCTCGACCAGGCCGAGCACCTGCTCAACGTCTACCTGCCGATCACGCGCGATATCGGCCTGCCCGACCACATGATCCTCGCCCACGCCATGCGCTCGCGCATCGCTTTCATCAATGGCGATGTGGACGCTGCCTCGCTCGCCATCACGGAGCTCGAATACCTCGGCAACCAGCGCAAGCTGCCGCGGGTGGTCGCGGCGGCCAAGCTCGAGCGCGCCCGCATGCTCCAGTTGCAGGGCAATGCAGCGGCGGCGCACGACGAGCTGATGCGGGCCGACGACCCCACCTTGTGGAGCCGCGAGCAGCGCCAGCGCATGCTGGCGCATGACATCCAGTACATGGCAATGGCCCGCCTGCGCTGGGAGATCGCGTTTGGCGACGCGGGCGCCTGCCTCGGTAGGCTGGATGCTGAAAAGAAACGGGCCGCCGAGGCCGGTCGCCACCGTCGCCTGCTGGTGCTGCGCCTGCTGCACGCCCTGGCCTTGCAACGCACCGGCGACATGCCGGCTGCTGTGACGGAGATCGGCACCGCGCTGCAGTTTGCCTGCCAGGAAGGCTTCATGCGCTTGATCCTCGATGAGGGCCCGGCGGTCGGCGCACTGGTGCAGCGTTACCAGTCCCTGCACGACAGCGGCCAGATGCGCGACCCTTTGCTGGGCGACTACCTGCAGCGCCTGCTGCAGGCCTTTGGTCCGCTACCGACAGAGATCGAAGCAACGCCGGAACTGCTCGGCGGCGTGCTGGAGCCGCTGACACGCAAGGAAATCCGCGTGCTGCAACTGCTGGTCGAGGGCTACTCGAACAGCGCAATGGCGGAAAAGCTGTTCGTCTCCGACAGCACGGTGCGCACCCACCTGCGCAACATCAACATGAAGTTCGGCGCCCACAGCCGCACACAGGCGGTGGCGATTGCGCGCCGGCTCGGCCTGATCGCCTGATTTCACTGCGGGTATGCGCCCGCTGCGTGCGTTCTTTTCAGGTTCCGCTGTAACGCGGCGGGCGTTTTTCCAGAAAGGCCTGCATGCCTTCTCGGAAGTCATCGCTCTGGGTACACAACACCTGCTGGCGGTCTTCCATCGCGACCACGGCGTCCAGGCTGGCGGCATCGATTGAATGGCCGAGGGCCTCCTTGGTCAGGCGCAGTCCCAGCGGCGTGGTGCGCAGCATGTCTCCAGCCAGGGCCTGGGCCTCGCCCTGCAGTTCGTCGAGCGGCGCGACGCGACTGAACAGGCCCAGGCCGTAGGCGCGCTGGGCGTCCATGAAACGGCCGGTCAACAGGTATTCGGCGGCGACCGAACTGCCCACCATGCGCGGCAGGAAATAGCTCACACCCATGTCACAGCCGGTCAGTCCGACACGGATAAAGGAGGCGTTCATGCGCGCATCGGGCGTACCCAGGCGGATATCGGACGCCAGTGCCAGCGCGAAACCACCGCCGCTGGCGGCGCCCTGGATCACGCTGATGATCGGCTGCGGGCAGCGGCGCATGGCGAGCATGATGTCGCGGATGCTTTGCTGCACCGCCATCATGCCGACAGTGCCGAGTTCGCTGCCCGGCCGCTGCTCCTTGAGGTCGAGCCCGGCGCAAAAGCTCGCGCCGGCGCCCAGCAGGATGACGACGCGCACTTCGTGCCGGCGGTACAGACCCTGGAAATACTCGCGCAGGGCGCTGGCCAGCGCCGGGTTGAGCGCATTGAGGCGCTGCGGCCGGTTCAGGGTCAAGCGGGCGATGCCGCCACTTTCCTGGATGTCGAGAATGTCCTGCATGATCAGACCTTTCGATGTTGCTGACAAGCGGCTCACAGCGCGCGCGAGATGACTTCCTTCATGATTTCACTGGTGCCGCCATAGATACGCTGCACGCGGGCATCGGTGTACATGCGCGAAATCAGGTACTCGTTCATGTAGCCGTAGCCGCCAAACAACTGCACGCAGATATCGACGACGCGGCCCTGGGCCTCGGAGCCCCAGAGCTTGGCCATGGACGCCGTGGCGGTATCGAGCCGCCCGGCCACCAGGTCCTCCACGCAGCGATCGATGAAAGCGCGCCCGACCTTGATCTCGGTGGCGATCTCGGCCAGCCGGAACTTGGTGTTCTGGAAATCGGCGATGGTCTGGCCAAAAGCCTTGCGCCCGCGAACATAGTCGAGCGTGACCTGGTACGCACCCTCCATGGCGGCCAGCGCAGTCACGCCGATGACCATGCGCTCGTATGGCAAGTCACCCATGAGCTGAAAGAAGCCCGAGCCTTCCTTGCCACCGAGCAACTGGTCGGACGCCACGTGAACGTCATCGAAAAACAGCTCCGAGGTGTCCTGCGCCTTCAGCCCCATCTTGTCGAGCACACGCCCGACGCGATAGCCCGGACAGTTCTGCGTTTCAACAATCAGGATCGAGGTGCCGCGCGCGCCCTGGCTGGTGTCGGTCTTGGCGACCACCAGCACCAGGCCAGCCAGAAAGCCGTTGGAGACGAAAGTTTTGGCGCCATTGATGACATAGCCTTCGCCCGATCGATCGGCACGCGTGCGAATTCCCTGCAGATCGGAGCCCGTGCCAGGCTCTGTCATGGCGATGGCGCCGACCAGTTCGCCGGATGCCAGACGTGGCAGGTAGCGACGCTTCTGGTCATCCGTGCCATGGTTGAACAAGTAGTGCGCCACGATGCTGTGCACCGAAGCGTTCATGCCAGTCAGGCTGCGGCGCGCCATCTCTTCGTAGAACACTGCCTCGTGCCGGAAGTCGCCACCGGCGCCACCGAACTCGGGCGCGATGTCGGTGCAAAGCAGACCGGTCGCGCCCGCCTTTCGCCATATCTCATGGCCGACGTGGCCGCGTTTGCGGGCCTCATCATCATCGGGCAGCATGTGTTCTTCGATGAAGCGTACAACCGTGTCGCGGTATTGGTCGAGGTCGGGATCAGTCCAGGAGCGGCGAAAGGTGATGGGCATGGGAATCGTCCAGTGGAAAAAAACTAAGAGCGAAAAGAGTGTCAGACGGACGCTACGCCCCAGCGCGCAAGCACCGCATCGGAAGTGCCGGCCAAGCTGCGCACCGGCATGGCGGCCGGCGTGCGGTCAAAACGCGGCGCGGGTGCGGGCTGCAGTACGCCGTCAAGCTCGACGAAAGTCGCGCGCGCCGCGTTGTGCGGATGACGCGGCGCCTCGTCCCAGTCGAGCACGGGCGCAAAGCAAGCGTCACTGCCTTCGAGCAGCGCACACCACTCGTCGCGCGTGCGGCTGCGAAACACCTGGGCCAGACGCAGCTTGAGCAAGGGCCAGGCCGCGCGGTCCATCTGGTCGTCGAAGACCGGGTCTTCGGCAATGCCACAGTGCTCGCGCAGCAGGGCATAGAACTGAGGTTCAATGGCGCCGATGGCCACAAAGCGGCCGTCGGCGCAAGCGTAGGTATCGTAGAAAAAGGCGCCGCCGTCGAGCAGGTTCTCGCCGCGCTGGTTACTCCACTGCCCGGCAGACTTAAAGCCATATATCATGGCCGACATCAGGGCGGCACCATCGCTCATGGCGGCGTCGACCACTTGGCCGCGGCCAGAACGACCGGCCTCGAGCAGGGCGCTCAGCAGGCCCACGGCCAGCAGCATAGCGCCACCCCCGAAATCGCCCACGTAATTAAGAGGTGGCACCGGCGACTCGCCGGATCGGCCGATAGCATGCAGGGCGCCACTGATCGCGATGTAATTGATGTCGTGCCCGGCAGCCTGCGCCAGCGGGCCGTGCTGGCCCCAGCCGGTCATGCGACCATAGACTAGACGCAGATTGCGCGCACGGCAGACGTCAGGGCCCAGGCCCAGACGCTCCATCACGCCGGGGCGGTAACCCTCGATCAGCGCGTCGGCGCGCTCAATCAGGCTAAAGACCTGCTCAACCGCCTGCGGATCACGCAGGTCGAGATTGACCACGGTGCGGCTGCGTGCCAATACGTCATTAGGATCGATAGCCGCCCCTGGTCGCGCGATGCGGACTACATCAGCACCCATATCGGCGAGCACCATCGCACAGAACGGCCCTGGCCCTATGCCGGCGAACTCGACAATCCGCAATCCTGACAATGGTCCCGCCATTTGCATGCTCCTTGCTGCGCACGGTTTGCGCACATTTCAAAGACAATGGTGCCGACCTGACGCACAATGCGCATCGTCCGAATCGACGAAATGGTGACGAAAGTTGCACTTCGAGCCCCGGCCTGCCGGGGGTTTGGCCCTTACCCCTATACGGATCTGCCACTTAACCAATTCTCGCCGTCCATCGTTTGGTGACTTGCAGGCAATTCATGGCGATAACGAAATTGGAAATTCCGTCCCGTTCCGAGCGACCGCGCCAAGTTCCCTTTCGCGGATCCTGAACGTCCGGTCCTGCTTTTCCTCGGTGACCGAAAAGGGCATGTAAGAGTCGATCACGACAGGCTGGCCTGCGGCAGTCCAAATCTTCAGTTTTGGCAAGTTCAGACTTTGTGAGATTCAATCGTGGTGCTCAATCCTGTAAAGTTGTTTACGACTTTAATTTGGTGCGTTGTCAATTTGCCACGCGGCTAACCCGCATGGATGCTAGAGGGCTGTTTACGACTTTAATTGCGCAGAATAGGTCTGGAGGAAAAAGCCATGTCTACAGTCATTGCCAAATATGAAGCTGAATCCAAGTTCTACTGCCCGTTTGATTTGAACAAGGTGGATGAATGGTGGGTTGAACGGGACGTTCTGTATGTCAAACTTGCAAAAAATTCTGAACCCGAGGAATTTCTACCCTATTGGGAAGCCAACCCAGATCTATTGAAGTATCCAACCTCATCAGTGGTCAGGGAATCACAGCATATCGTATATGTCTATGCAGACGCAGCGGAGGAACATCAGCTTGGAAAGTTCCATATTGGTGAACCGTATCCCAATGAAGACGAAGCCACTGCAAAAGCCACAAAGGTATTTGGCGATAGATGGGTACTGCTGAACATTGTTCCGGAATCAGCCGCCGATTTCGTTGATGACGACGCAGTGGACAATTTCCACCTTGTACTGAAAGGTGGAATCAAGTTAAGCGCATACGCGCAAGTTACACGCATTGATGGATCGCTTGCCGATCTTATTGAATTTGATCCAAGAATTGTGACGCCTTACCAACTCTATGAAATCGTGGAAGACGCTGAGGGTGATAGCTGGGAAAGAATATCAGTTCATAGAACTCACAAAGCCCCACCGTGCTGCGTCATCACAAACGATATGAAGTACACAATACTGCCAAAAAACAAGAAGTGACACTGCTGAACCCGCTGGGTTCTTTGGCTGGTGTTTGATTAAAAAAATCCACTTCCATCCGCCGTTACATCGTAGAGCCCCCCAAACAAAAAAGCCTGCTAGCAATTACGTAGCAGGATTTTTCAATGCTCATAAAACCTATTTGGTTGGATGCGCAGGGTTGAACCCCCGACAAACGGATTAAAAGAGGCTTCCCAGCTACTTTAGCCGGCTCAAACCCACGACTTACAAACACACGCGCACCATGTAACGGGGTGCCATGCGTAGCCTCAAACAGCTGTCAAGAGTGCTAACGCACGTGACTGCATCGCAGCGGGAGCGGGTATAGCCCACCAGCTTCTTCCTGGAAGCACAAATACAAGGTTTTGATTGCCAATCAGCGGCCTGACACATTCGTGCGAAATAGCCGCGGGGTCGCCGAAAACAGATCGGGTCCAGCAGATGGCCCCAAGCTTCACCGTCAGGTCGAAGTCGGTACCCGCCGCCACGCACTGTGGAGTCCGAAGCGCTGCCCTCTCCTTTCAGCCCGATGCGCCCTTGACTGGGAGCAGCCGAGCCTGTGACCGTCATATCTCTGTCGCGGGCCTGCGCGGACCTACCCGCAATGTATTGCCAGAAAGTCATTCTATGTATTTCAGCGACATGAAATTGGCTATCAAGAAAGCGGAGTTCATGTCGATAAACCTTGAGAACATTTCAACCCGAAAGTCATCAGCGTCACCAACTGCGGCGCTCGTCGCTGTGATATAGCCCAAGCGCTAGAAGGCCCCCTCCCATGAGTCAGCAAACTGCCACCCCATCCGGCACGGCAACATCCCAAGGCACCCCCATGGCCGGGGCCGTTACTTCCATCCGCGAGTTCCTGGCCTTCAAGCTCGGCCGCGAGGAATACTGCATTGACATCCTGCGCGTGCAGGAAATCCGCTCCTATGAAGAACCCACCCGCATGGCCCATGCACCGGCCTTCATCAAGGGGGTGGTCAATCTGCGCGGCGTGATCGTGCCGATTGTGGACATGCGCATCAAGTTCAACCTCGAACAGGTGAACTACGACACCTTCACCGTGGTGATCGTGCTCACCATCGGCACCCAGGTGGTGGGAATGGTGGTCGATGGCGTCTCCGACGTCATCACCTTGAAACCTGAGCAAATACGCCCGGTGCCCGAGCTTTCTTCAGCCGTCAGCAGTGACCACCTGCTGGGCATCGGCTCGGTGGGGGACCGCATGCTGATCCTGCTCGATATCGAAAAATTCATGGCCAGCGCCGAAATGGGACTGATCGCGGAAACAACGCATTGACTTGAAAATTCAAATGAATAACCTGAAAATCTCCACTCGCCTCGCTCTTGGTTTTGCCGTGATCATCGCGGTTTTTCTTCTGTTGGCTGGCGTTACCGCATGGCGTGTGAACATGGTATCCGAGGCCTCGACGCGCATGGAGCGTTCTGCTGAACTGCTGCAATTGGCGGGCAACTGGCAGGGTGATGTGCGGCAAAACTCCGCGCGCTCTCTGGCAGTAGGCTATTCAGAGGGTGGCACCATGCTCGACTTCTTCAAAGAGGCAATGGCTGCCACAACACGCGGGACGACCGAGACACAAAAGGCTTTTCTAGCCAAGGTGCAGGACAGCGAATCCAGAAAGCGGGCCGAAAATGTGGGTGAGGTGCGCAAAACATGGATTGCAACCCGCGACCAGGTCAATGTCTTGAAAGCCGCTGGGGACGACGCTGGTGGCCGCGCCCTGGTGGAGAAGAAATTCCTGCCGATCACAGATGACTACATTCGCGCAACACAGGCGCTGGTTGATGGGGAAGCTGCTCACGTTCACGCGGCTCAGCAGGAAGTCAAGGAAATGTTCCAGCAGCTGTATCTGCTGGGTGCAGTGCTCCTGGTTTTGACCCTGGCTGCTGCCGTCTTCATTGGTTGGAGGCTGTCGCGCAGCATTTCGAGCCGCGTCGATGCAGCACGTCTCGCCGCACAACGCATTGGCGAAGGCGACCTGAGCCAACCGCTGAGTGCCGCCGGAAAGGACGAAATCGGACAGCTTCTCCAGGCCCTGTCCACCATGCAGGACAACCTGAGCCGGGTCGTCTCTAACGTCCGTCAGGGCTCCGAGAGCGTGGCAACTGCCAGTGCCGAGATTGCCCAGGGCAACCAAGATCTCTCGGCCCGCACCGAAAGCCAGGCCAGCGCGCTGGAAGAAACCGCCGCCTCGATGGAAGAACTCAGCTCCACCGTCAAGCAAAACGCCGACAACGCCAAACAGGCCAACCAGTTGGCCCAGAGCGCTTCGAGTGTGGCGATCCAGGGCGGTGAAGTGGTCGCTCAGGTCGTCGACACCATGAAGGGCATCAACACGTCGTCCCAGAGGATCAGCGACATCATCAGCGTGATTGACGGCATCGCCTTCCAGACCAATATCCTGGCGCTCAATGCCGCAGTAGAGGCGGCCCGTGCCGGCGAGCAGGGCCGTGGCTTTGCGGTGGTGGCGTCCGAGGTGCGCAGCCTGGCGGGGCGCTCAGCCGATGCGGCGAAGGAAATCAAGAACCTTATCAACGACAGCGTGGAGCGCGTCGAGCAGGGCACGGCGCTGGTGGGTCAGGCCGGTGCCACCATGACCGAGGTGGTAAGCAGTATTCGCCGCGTGACCGACATCATGGGTGAGATCAGTGCGGCCAGTTCCGAGCAGAGTGCCGGGGTATCCCAGGTGGGCGAAGCCGTTACCCAGATGGACCAGGCCACGCAGCAGAATGCCGCGCTGGTGGAGGAGATGGCGGCCGCGGCTTCCAGCCTCAAATCGCAGGCGCAGGATCTCGTCGGCACCGTAGCGGTATTTAAGCTGGCGCAAGGTCAAGAGGGCTTTGCATCGAGCAGCCCTCGCGCCGCCGCACCCGCGAACCACAGCGCGCCCAAGCAGCTTTCCCCGGCCCGAGCAGCGTAGGGTCAATGTTCAAAGATGGGAAACGCTATTTCCATCCTGCAAAGCAAATCGCTATGGCCACGAGAATCTCCGGGAGGGGAAAGACGTCGATAGAGCGGCCATCGCTGAAGATACGGTTGCTCAGGAAGTTGGCGGCGAAATGAGGCCATCCTGGAGAATCAATCTGGTTGGCGCAAACGTGATTCCAGTTTTTTGCTCTATTCCTCTCCTGTTTTCGAGTCCCCTTTGCCAACCAGAACGGCCCTCAAATCGTAAAATTTTCATAACAATCTGAACCTGTCGATTCCGATATGAATATAGTCAACTGTAGCGTGACGGCCGGATTCACAGCGGAAGGACGTTTGGGTCTTTGGCCGGCTGGCAAGACGATCGGGAATCCAATATACATGGTCGACGCGTCGGCGCAAGCCGTGGCAATGGAAGACACCAGTTTTCAAAACTATTGCCAACTTCCACAAAGACAACGGTCCTGCTATCCGTAGCGTCTCGCGTTAATTGGCTGTGGTGCAGTGGTTTGATAGCAGCCTTTCCGGTTCTCCGCTACATCGCGATCCTCCTCGTCGGCCACAGTCACTACACTGTTGTTCGAATGCAGGTCAATTCCGCTATATTTCTTCTTGGCCTCCTCTTGGTTAAAGTTGGTTCGCGACCTCACTTTAATTCCGCCACCAACCTCGGCGCCGGCACGCCGGCTGGATGAGTTCCAGAACCGCATCTTTCCCCATAGTTCTCATTTGAAAGTAGCTATGCCATTCACACCTTTCCCACCACTTGTCAATCTGCAAGAGATCGGCTGGAACCCGGAGCGCGTTGCCGCCGTAAATTCAATTGCCGCGCCTAACAACGAACGTATTGCGCTTGCAGCGCTAACGCGTCTCGAGCTGTATGACCATATCGCCGCCTTTGCGCTCTGGTGCGATATCCAGGCTTTGGACCGGCAATGAGCGATTTTTTACAGCTGGACCTGGTCGGCGTTGCCGACGCAATTGCGCAAAAGCGCTTCAGCGCACAGGAGATCGTAGCCTGGTCGCTGCAGCGGCTCGAATCCATTGGACGCAATTTGAACGCCATATTCCGCATCGATCACGAGGATGCGATGGTGCGCGCCCGCTCGCTGGACGATCTGCAGTCCCGCAGGGGCACTTGTGGACCGCTGCATGGCGTGCCGTTGGCGCACAAGGACCTGTTCGGCATCGTTGGCCGTGAATGCCATGCCGGCTCGCTTATCTTGCGCGGACAGGTGGCGGCACGTAACGCATGGGTTATTGATGAACTGAATGCTGCGGGACAGGTGAATCTGGGCTCGCTTCACATGGCCGAGTTTGCCGTGAGCCCGACCGGCTTCAACGCGCATTACGGCCACGGCCGAAATCCATGGAGTCCGATGCACGTCTGCGGCGGTTCGTCGAGCGGCTCTGGCATTGCGGTGGCATCACGTCTGGTGTTTGGCTCGCTGGGCACCGACACCGGCGGCTCGATCCGCCATCCCGCCGCCATGTGTGGCGTTACCGGATTGAAGACGACCTTCCGCCGGGTGAGCGTAGCCGGTGTGGTGTCGCTGTCCTCCTCGCTGGATTGCGTCGGGCCACTGGCACAAAGCGCGCGCGATTGCGCCCGACTGCTGACGCACATCAGTCGGCCCAATCCGGATGATGGTTTGTGTACAGGGGTCGCGAATCAGGATTACGAAAACGGATTGGATGGCGACCTGCGCGGTCTGCGCGTCGGCGTGCCGGAACATTATTACCGAGACAACCTCGACCCCGAGGTCGCAGCGGCGCTGCAAACCAGCCTGGAAGTCTTGCGGGCCCGCGGCGCAACGCTGGTCACTGTAGCCGTACCGGACATGGCATTGATCAATGCGATGATGCAGCTCATCATGTCGGTGGAAGCGGCAGCGCTGCACCGCAAGTGGATCGAATCGCGGCCGCAGGATTATGCTGAGCAAGTGCGCTTGCGCATCGAGGCCGGCTTTGCCTATTCCGCTGTACGTTACGTGGAGGCGCTAGCGCTACGCGTGAGGCTGACCGAGGAATATCTACAGACCAGCTTCGCCAGCTGCGATCTAATCCATGTTCCGACCATACCAGTGCAAACGCCAACCATTGCCGCGACGACCGAAGGCGATCTTCAGGCCATCCTGCAAACTATCGGCCGCATCACGCATGCCACGCGCGGCGTCAACTATCTGGGCCTGCCTGCCATCAGCGTACCTGCCGGGATATCAAGCGAAGGTATGCCCCTGTCATTCCAGTTGATCGGCCGACCTTTCGATGAAGCGCTGCTCTTGAAAACTGCGGACGCTTTCCAGCGCGAGACCGACTGGCATCGCCGTCGCCCGCCAATACAATGACAATTACCCGCTCAGGAAGGCTCCGTCGCAATACGGATAACGGACAATTCAAGGCATGCTTGATGTCCGAAAAAGCTCGATCCATGGCGCATTGCGCAAGGTTCTCAAAAGGATCCACTATTCGCTGGAAGTCATGCTCACGTGCGTGCGATGGTATGTGGCCTATCCGTTGAGCTTGCGCCACATGGAGGAGATGACGCAAGAGCATGGGGTGTTCGTTGATTAAGCAGCACGCTTTTTCTCAGCCACGCTTCCTTATTGCGACACCTTGAAGCGTACCCATTCCCGCTACGGTCGGCCAATACCGGCCTCTCGCCTAGCGCAATGCGCAGTCGACCTCGCACGCGACCGCGGCGGCCCAAAACTCCTCGGACTTCGGTGGCAGGCTGTGCTCGGGACGGAACAGCCGTAACTCGACGGGCACCGTCCAGCTTTCGTCACCCGCCACGACCAGCCGCCCCGCCGACAGGTCGTCCTTGATCTGGCTTTCGGGTAGCCAAGCCAGGCCGCGACCGTCACGCACCATGGATTCAAGCACCGCCGCTAGGTGCGAGACGAACACCTGTTCCAGTTGAGGCTTGGCGGGGCGTTGTTCCAGCATGTGGTCCACCGCGCGTCCGATCGCCGAGGTCTCGGCGTAGGCGAGATAGTGCGCCGGCTGCTCGCGTGTGCCGGGCAGGGCATGGGCGGGCCCGCCCTGTTCGTGGGGTGTGGACACCGGCAGTAGCCGGTCGCCACCGACCACTATGGACCTGAAGCCGTCAGGCGGCAGGTGCAGATCGACGCTGCGGTGGGCGTGGCACAGCATGAAATGCGCATGCCCCTTGAGCAGTGTCTGCACACAGACTTCAAAATGGTTGGAATCCAGTCGCGTGAACAGAACGCCATTGCGCTCCTCGACCGTGCGTATCCAGCGTGGAAAGAAATTCAGCGACAGGCTGTGGGTGGCGGTGAAGATGATGGTGTTGGCCGACGCGAGGTCAAGATGGCGAACGTCCTCTCGCACCTGGAACAGCCGGCGCAGCACTTCCTCAGCAATTGCCCGGAACTTCTGCCCGGCGGGAGTAAGGCTGATTGGCTGCGTGGCGCGCTCGATCAGCGGCGCGCCCAACCATTCCTCCAAGCTGCGGATGCGGCGACTGAACGCCGGCTGCGTCGTGAAGCGCAATTCGGCCGAGCGCGTGAAATTGAGAGTATCGGCCAGGCTGAGGAAATCCTCAAGCCACTTCACTTCCATGGGGTACTCCTTGCAGTAGCGCGCCGATGCCCGCGCGGCATCAGTCCATTGTGAATCGGCATTCGCTTTCGGCGACGTCCAAGCATATTATTTTACGCGGGCTCAGATTACGCCGTGATCTGGCGTGTCCGAATCATAAACAGTGAGGCATCAATGACCCCGACAACCAAGACTTTCTGGCGCAACTTCATCGATGGTGAATGGGTAGACGGCGCAACCGACGAGCGCATTTTGATCGACAACCCGGCCACCGGCGAACCCATCGCTGAGGTGGCGCGCGCGATGCCTGCCGATGTGGACCGAGCCGTGGCCGCCGCACGCCGCAGTTTCGCCAGCCGCGCCTTGCTCGACCTGCCACCGGCTGAACGTGGCCAACTGATGTTCGAGGTGGCACGGCACCTCGGTGAGATGACCGAGGAAATCGCGAAACTCGAATGCCTGGACAACGGCAAGACGCTGGCCAATGGCCGCAACGATGTCAAACTGACCATGCGTTACCTGCAATACTACGGGGGTATGGCCGACAAGCTCGAAGGGCGGCAAATTCCACTGGGCCCGGGCGTTCTCGACTACACGGTCCACGCGCCGTTCGGTGTCTCTGCGCAGATCGTGCCCTGGAACGGTCCGTTGCCGGTCGGCGCTCGCTCGGTGTGCTGTGCGCTGATCACCGGCAACACCGTCGTTCTCAAGTCGCCAGAAGATTCGCCGCTCAGCCTGTTCAAGTTCGCAGAGGCCTGCGAGAAGGCCGGCGTGCCCAAGGGCGCGCTCAATATCATCTGCGGATACGGGCACGATGCCGGTGCCGCACTGGTGGCCCACCGCGACATCGACCACATCGTGTTCACCGGCTCCGTCGCAACCGGCAAGAGCGTGCTGCGCTCGGCCGCCGAGCGCGTAATTCCCTGCGTGATGGAGCTTGGTGGCAAGTCGGCCGGGATCGTCCATGCCGACGCCGACCTGGAACGCGCCGTAAAGAGCGCGGCGCGTGGCATCTTCTTTCACGCCGGCCAGATCTGTTCGGCCGCCAGCCGGCTCCTTGTGCACCGTTCGATTTACGACGAGTTCGTCTCCTTGATGGTCAAGGAAGCCGAAGCGCGTTCGGTGGGCGCCGGCATCGAAGGCCATGACATGGGGCCGTTGATCTCCGCGCGCCAACTCGACAAGGTTGAGGGCTTATGCCGGGTCGGAGTCGACGAAGGCGCGCGTCTGGCTACCGGCGGCGCCCGCCTGCCGGGCCGCAAGGGCTATTTCATGGCTCCGACCGTGTTCAGGGATGTACATCCCGAAATGCGCATCGCCCGGGACGAGTTCTTCGGACCGGTGGTGGTGGTCATTCCGTTTGACACGCCGGAGGAGGCGATCACGATCGCCAACGGCACCGATTACGGACTGGCCGCCGGGGTGTTCACCCGCGACCTCAGCCTCGCACTGTGGACCGCCGACCGGCTGGTCGCCGGCCAGGTCTACGTCAACGACTGGTGGGTTGGTGGTGTTGAAACCCCGTTCGGCGGCACCAAGCGGTCCGGCTACGGGCGCGAGAAAGGGCAAGAGGCACTGCTCGGCTACGTCCAGACCAAGAACGTCGGCATCCGCCTCTGAGCGCACGCGCCCGGTCCCGATGCTGTGCCGGCATCGAGCCATCCGCACACGGCATTCGCCTAGGGGCCTGCAGGTTGATAAGCTGTGTGCGTCCCTTCCTTCAACCTTCACGACGAGATCCTTATGAACAGAAAGTCCTTCTCTCTGGCGGTCCTGGCCGCCGCGGTCGCCGTGTCGGTGACCACCCTGCACGCGCAAACGCTCGGTGGCAATGCCATCGTGGCCATCACCCAGGCTCCGCCGACGCTGGACGCGCAGGTCACCACCATCCAATCCGCGCGCCACATCAACTTGCACATCTACGAGACGCTTTACGCACGCGACGAGAATGGCAAGCCAGTGCCAGACTTGGCTGAAAGCGTGGCAATCTCGCCCGACGGCAAGACCTACACCCTGGCACTGCGTAAGGGCGTGAAGTTCCACAATGGCAAGACCATGGGCTCGGCCGACGTGGTGGCCTCGCTGGAACGGTACCGCAAGATTGGAGCAAACGCCAACTTGCTGTCCGAGGTGGAGACCATCTCCGCCAAAGGCCCCAATGAGGTGGTAATCAAGCTCAAGAAGGTGCAGTCCACGCTGCTCGACACGCTTTCGTCATCGACCGCGCCGCTGGCCATCTACCCGGCTGAGGAAGCGGCCAAGGGAGCCAACAAGATCGCCTACATCGGTACCGGCCCTTTCAAGTTCGTCGAGTTCATCCCCGACAGCCACGTCAAGCTCGAGCGCTTCAAGGACTATGTGCCCAACCCGCACTACACCAAACGCGATGGCTTCGCGGGAAAGAAGGAGGTCTACCTCGACACAGTGACCTTCCGCTTCATGCCCGAGGCGGGCGCGCGCGTGGCGGCGCTGCAGTCGGGCGAGGTTCAACTGGTGGAGACGGTGGACGGACCGACCAAAAAGAGGCTGGAGACCAACCCGGCCTTCAAGATCTACAAGCTGTTGCCCTTCTCGTTCCAGATCATCAAGCTCAACCACGCGGTACCGCCCACCGACAACCTCGCGTTCCGTCAGGCCGTGGTGGCGACGCTCGACATGGAAGAGATTATGTCGATTGCCTACCCCGACATCTATCAACTCGACGGCGGCTGGCTATATCCGAAGTCGCCGGCCTACGTGGGGGTCGGCCTTAATACGTACAACAAGCCCGACCTGAAAAAGGCCAGGGAGCTGGTCGTGAAATCGGGCTACAAGGGCGAGAAGATCACCTTCCTGGTCGACAACCTACGCGCCAACACTGACACCGCCACCGTGGTGCAACAGCGTCTGGCGCAGATTGGCGTCAACGTCGACATCAAGGTCACCGACTGGCCGACCGCCGTGAAGATCGGCTGGTCGCCGGAGGGCTGGAACCTTTTTGCCCACGGCTTCGGCATCCAGCCCTTCGAAGGGCCGGGCACGGTGATGTCGGCTTGGGCGGGCGGCCAGCTCCACCAAAAACCCGACGCCGAGATCGATCGCCTGTACGCAGCCTACAGCGGCGAGTTGGATGCTGAGAAGGGCAAGACCTTGTTCGCCTCCTTCCAGCAGCACATGATCAACGACGTGATCGCCATCAAGGTCGGCAACTACGGCCTGTTCCAGGTCGGCACCGCCAAGCTTCGCAACTTCGAACCCTACCGCATCCCACGCATGTGGGGCGTCTGGCTCGACAAGTGACCGGATGCGGTCCCTTCCGGCGTGGCGTACTGCCGCGTCTGAAGGGGCTGCACACGCAACATGCCCCAATACCTTCTGCGCCGTTTCATCGCCGCGATCCCGGTGATGTTCCTCGTTTCCCTGATGTCGTTCGCAGTCATCTGGCTGGTGCCTGGCGACCCGGCCTCGTCCTTCCTCGACGCCAGCGCGACCCAGGAGCAAATCGCCCGCATACGCCAGGAACTAGGGCTGAACCAGCCGCTGTGGCAACAAATGCTCCATTGGTACGGCCGGGTGCTCACGGGCGACCTCGGACAGTCGATCCTGCTGCACCGCAGCGTTGGCGAAGCGTTGCTGGAGCGCCTGCCCGTCACCCTGTCGCTGGCGGCGCTGGCGCTGGTACTGGCCGCCGTGCTCGGCATCTCGGCGGGCATCTTCGCCGCCATGCACCGGGGCGGCATAGCTGACCGCACGGTTATGACGGCATCGCTGCTGGGCTTGTCTGTGCCCGACTTCTGGCTCGGTCTGGTGATGATCGTGGTGTTTGCCGTGGGCCTCGGCTGGCTGCCGTCCGGCGGCTTCGTGCCGATCACCGAAAGTGTGGTCGGCTGGATGCGCACCATGACGCTGCCGGCGCTGACGCTGGCCTTGGTGCAAACCGGCTTCATCGCACGCATGACCCGCTCTGCCATGCTCGATGTGTTGCATCAGGACTTCATTCGCACCGCCGACGCCAAGGGCTTGAAGCACGGCTTCGTCGTGTTGCGCCATGGTTTGCCCAACGCGATGCTGCCCATCCTCACCGTGCTCGGCATCATCGCCGGCTCGCTGCTGGGCGGCGCTGTCGTCGTCGAGCAGGTGTTCTCGCTGCCCGGCGTCGGGCGTCTCATCATCGGCGCCATCATGAGCCGCGACTTCCCTGTCATCCAAGGCGGGCTGCTGTTCCTGGCTGCCATCTATGTCGTCATCAACCTGATGGTCGATCTGCTGTATGCGGTGGTCGACCCGCGAGTCAGACTGTGAATCCGTCCTCCTCTTCTACCCGCATCGTGCGGCGCGTGCTGGCCCATCCTTCCATTGTCATTGGCGGCGGGCTGGTGCTGGCGGTCGCCGCCGTGGCTCTGTTGGCCGGCGTCGTTTCACCGTACGATCCGCTGGCCAGCAACTTCCGCATGAAACTGCAGACACCCAGCGCCGAGCACTGGTTCGGCACCGACCACTTCGGGCGCGACGTGCTGTCGCGGGTCATCTACGGCGGCCGCCTGTCGCTGCAGATCGGCCTCATGGTGGTGTTGATCACGGGGCTGTTCGGAACGCTGATAGGCAGCGTGGCGGGCTACTTCCGCCGGCTTGACGATCCCATCATGCGCTTGATGGACGCCCTGATGGCCTTCCCCGCCATCCTGCTCGCGCTGACCGTTAGCGCGACCCTGGGCGCCTCTGTCCAGAACGTGATCATCGCGCTCAGCATCGCAACCACGCCGCACACTGCACGCATCGTGCGCAGCTCGGTGCTGGTGGTGCGCGAGATGCAGTACGTCGAGGCGGCGCGCGCCCTCGGTGCGGGCGACTGGCGCATCCTGTGGTTCCACGTGCTGGCCAACTCGCTGGCGCCACTGATCGTGCGGCTGACCTTTGTCTTCGCCAGCGCCATCCTCGCCGAGGCCGTGTTGTCCTACATCGGGGTAGGGCCACCGCCGCCCACGCCCAGCTTCGGCAACATCATCGCCAACGGCCGCGATTTCATGGTCGAAGCGCCATGGGTCACCATCTTTCCCGGGCTGGCCATTGTGGTCTGCGTGCTGGGCCTGAACCTGCTCGGAGACGGCCTGCGCGACCTGCTCGACCCGCGTATCAAGGTGGGCCCATGACACAGCCGGTACTCGACATCCGGGGCCTGACCACGGCCCTCGGCCACAAGGGCCAGACCACCATCCTCGAAGACGTGACGCTGGAGGTTGCCGCCGGCGAGGTGCTCGGCGTGGTTGGCGAATCGGGCAGCGGCAAGAGCATGCTGGCGTTAGCCGTCATGGGGCTGCTGCCATCCGGTATCCAATGCACCGCAGGCAGCATACGCCTGCTGGGCGACGAGCTCACCGCTGGCAGCGCGTCGGCATGGCGGGCGCGGCGCGGGCCCGACATGGCCATGGTGTTCCAGGAGCCGATGTCCTCGCTCAACCCGGTGATGCGCATCGGCGCGCAAATCGAGGAGGTGCTGCGCCGCCGCCTCCGCATGAAGGGCGACGCCGCGACCCGCCGCGCGCTCGACCTGCTCGAACGTGTGGAGATCCCGTCGGCCAAGAGCCGGCTTGCGGTCTACCCGCACGAGATGTCCGGTGGCATGCGCCAGCGCGTCATGATCGCCATGGCGCTGGCCTGCGACCCCAAGCTGCTGATTGCCGACGAGCCGACCACCGCACTCGACGTGAGCATACAGGCGCAGATACTGGACCTGCTGCGCGCGATACAGCGCGAAACCGGAATGGCCTTGATGCTCATCACGCACGACCTTGGTGTGATTGCCGAGATGGCCGACCGCGTGATGGTGCTGTACGCCGGTCGCGTGGCAGAGACCGCTCCAGTACAAGTGCTGTTCGACACACCGGCCCACCCCTATTCACGCGCATTGCTGGACTCGGTGCCCACGGTCGCCACCCGGGTCGAGCGCCTGACCACGATTGAAGGCTCGGTGCCTGCGGTCGGAGCCATGCCCCCTGGTTGCCGCTTCGCGCCGCGTTGCGCGCATCGCACCAATGCCTGCGACATGGAACCGCCCGCCAGCCGCCTGCTGATGTCCGGCCATTCGGTGGCCTGCCTGCATCTCGGCGCCGTCACCCCCGCGGCGCCGATTGCCATGGAGACGAATTCGTGAGCGCTGCACCCGATACCGATATCCTGATCGAAGCACGCGGGCTCGCCAAGCACTTCCCGGTGCGTAGCGGCGTCCTGGGCATGGGCCACAAGGCCGTGGTGCGCGCGGTCGATGGCGTGGACCTGAGCATACGCAAGGGCGAGACGTTGGGCCTGGTCGGCGAGTCCGGTTGCGGCAAATCGACAACCGGCCGCCTGCTGCTGCGCCTGATCGAGCCGAGCGCGGGCTCCATTGTGCATGAAGGCGTTGATCTGACCACGCTGGACCGACGCCAGATGCGCGAGCGGCGCCGGCACATGCAGATCATCTTCCAGGACCCATTCGCGTCGCTGAACCCGCGGATGACGGTGGCGTCCATCATCGGGGAAGCCTTCGCGATCCACGGCGTGGGCACCTCTTCCGAACGGCAGACACGGGTGGCCGAGCTGCTCGATCTGGTGGGGCTGCCGCGTAGCGCCGCCGCCAAGTATTCGCATGAATTCTCAGGCGGCCAGCGCCAGCGCATAGGGATTGCGCGCGCACTGGCGCTCAAGCCGGCCTTCGTGGTCTGCGACGAGGCGGTGTCGGCGCTGGACGTGTCGGTGCAAGCTCAGATCATCAACCTTATGCAGGACCTGCAGCGCGAGCTGGGCCTGACCTACCTCTTCATCTCGCACAACTTGTCGGTGGTGCGGCACATCTCGACGCGCATCGCGGTGATGTACCTCGGGCGCATCGTAGAGATCGCCACGGCCGATGAGTTGTTCGAACGTCCGACGCACCCCTACACCCGCGCTTTGCTGTCGGCCGTACCCATCGCTCACCCCAACGACCAACGCCACCGCCATATGCTTGGTGGCGACGTGCCCAGCGCGCTGGACATACCGGCTGGCTGCCGCTTCGCGCCGCGCTGTCCGGTCGCACAGGACCGCTGCCGCAGCGAAGACCCTCTGTTGAGTCCGTTGCCCGACGGGCGACGGGTGGCCTGTCACTATGCTGCTTGATCGCCGTGTCGCAAGGAATCCGATGAACCCCTCCTATATTGAAGAGCAGCGCGATCTGGCCGCAGTGTTCCGCGGCGCCGCCATGTTCGGCGGCCAGGCCGGTGTATGCAGCCATTTCAGCCTGAGGGTGAGTGATGACCCCCTGCGCTTTTTACTCAACCCGTGGGGCATGTACTTTTCCGAAGCCAGGGCGAGCGAGCTGATGCTGGTTGACGAGAACGGCGTTGATCAGAGCGGCGGGCGCGATGGCGGCTTTGCCGCTTTCAACATCCATTCGCAGATTCATGCCGTTCACCCCGAGGCGCACTGCGTGCTGCACACCCACATGCCTTATGCGACCGCGATCACGATGCTGGATAAGGGCAGGCTGGAACCCGCCTCTCAGGAGGCCTTACGGTTCCATGACGATATCGCTTACGACGACAGCTACAACGGCCTAGCCCATGATCCCGACGAAGGCGAGCGCATCGCCCGCAAGATGGATGGAAAACATGTGCTGTTCCTTGCGCACCATGGAGTGATCGTGGTCGGTCCTTCGGTAGCCCAGGCCTTTGATCACCTGTATTACCTGGAGCGCGCGGCGGAGTTGCAGGTCAAGGCCATGAGCTGCAACAGGCCACTGCGGCTAGTCCCGGACGACATCGCAAAAAGAACGGTGAAGCAGTTCGGACGTGAACGCGAGCACTGGGCACGGCTGCATCTTGATGCGCTGCGGCGCAAGCTCGACCACGAATGTCCCGAATATGCAAGCTGATTGGAACCGCAACCATGAAAGGAATTGATATGTCTGGCAAAAGAAAACTTGGCTTTATCGGTGTCGGCCTGATGGGGCATGGCTTGGCGAAAAACCTGCTCAAGCAGGGGCACGCCATGACCCTGCTTGATCATCCAGGCAACCAGCCGATCGATGACTTGATGAAAATGGGTGCTCAAACGGTTGCGACTCCCAAAGAGGTGGCGACTGCTGCCGATGTGGTGTTCCTCTGTGTCAACGGATCGCCCCAGGTCGAAGCTTGTGTCTACGGTGCGGATGGTCTTCTGGAAGGCCTGCGGGCGGGGGGCGTTGTCGTGGATGCCACGACGGCAGACCCTGTGTCGACGCTCAAGGTGGCGGCTGCGGTGCAGGCGCGAGGCGGACGTTATGTCGATGCCCCGATGACCCGTACCTCCCAGCATGCCGAAGATGGCTGTGTCAATGCCATGCTCGGTGGAGATGCCGTAACGATTGCCGAGGTCCGCCCGCTGATTGAAGCCTACGCCGAAAATATCTTCATCGGTGGTGAGGTCGGTTCCGGCCATCGCCTGAAGTTGTTGCACAACTACATTTCCCTGGGCACCCTGGCCCTGCTGGCTGAAGCCTATACCTGCGCCGGCAAGGCCGGGGTCGATCGCAAAGTGCTGACCGAGGTGCTGGCAACCGGAGGGGGCGACAGCGTTGTTCTCAAACGCCTGATGCCCTTTCTCGATAGCGGAGAGCCTGGAAGCATGATGTTTTCCCTGATCAATGCAGGCAAGGACTTGCGGTATTTCACCCACATGGCAGAGGACCTTCAGGTCGGTGCCTTTGTCGGTGAGGCGGTCCATCAAACCTTTGTTACTGCTTCGAATGTGGGAGGGGGCGAAAAAATGATTCCCGAACTGCTCAACATTCTGTGTCGCATGCATGGCGCACCACTCTGCGGGAAAGAAACAACTCTTCAACACAAGGCATCTGATGCAGGAAAACTTTGACCTTTTGATCCGCAACGCAAGCATTGTCGACGGCACGGGCGCCCCCCGTTTCACGGGCGACATCGGCATTCGTGGCGAGCGCATCGCGCGCATCGGCGATCTCTCAAAGCTGCGTGGTGCGCTGGAGATCGATCTGGCGGGTCGCATTGCGGCGCCGGGCTTCATCGACGCGCACACCCACGACGACCGATTCATGCTGTCCAACCCCGACATGGCGCCAAAAATCAGCCAGGGTGTGACCACGGTGATCGGCGGCAATTGCGGCGTCTCACTGGCGCCGATGCCGCGCCCCATTCCCGATCCGGTCACGCCACCCCTGAACCTGCTCGACGGCGATGGCGAGTGGTTCCGTTTTCCCAGTTTCGCCGCCTACCTGGATGCGCTGCGCGCCCAGCCGGCCGCCACCAACTGCGCGATGCTGGTGGGCCACACCACCTTGCGCGTGGCCACCATGGATGACCTGACGCAGCCGGCGACGCCGGCCGAAATCGGCGCCATGCGCGAGCTGGTCGACGAGGCCATGCGCGCGGGCGCCATCGGTGTGTCCACAGGGCTGTTCTACGAACCGGCAATTGCCGCGCCCACGGAGGAGATCATCGAGATCTGCCGACCGCTCAAGGAGTTCAACGGCCTGTACTGCACCCATATGCGCGACGAGGCGGACCGGGTGCTCGACTCGCTGGAGGAAAGCTTTCGCATCGGCCGCGAGGTCGGGGTGCCGGTGGTGATCTCGCACCACAAGCTGGTGGGACAGGCGAATTACGGTCGCTCCGAGGAAACGCTGTCCTTCATCGAAAAAAACATGGCCAAGCAGCCGATCTGCCTGGACTGCTATCCCTACACTGCCGGTTCCACCATCCTGTCCGCCGACCGGGCGGCCACTTCCACACGGGTCATTGTCAGTTGGTCGAAAGCGCTGCCCGAGCATGCCGGCCAAGACCTGGCCGACATCGCGCAGAAGATGGGCGTCTCCCAGGACGAAGCCGTGCAACGCCTGCTACCCGCTGGCGCGATCTACTTCCGGATGGACGAAGCCGATGTGCAGCGAATTCTGAAGTTCGACCAGACCATGATCGGCTCCGACGGCCTGCCGCATGACGCGGCACCGCATCCGCGCCTGTGGGGCAGCTTTGCACGCGTGCTGGGCCACTATGGCCGCCTGCTCGGGCTGTTCCCGCTTGAGACTGCCGTGCACAAGATGACTGGCCTAACGGCGAAGAACTTTGGCCTGAAAGACCGCGGCGTGCTGAAGGAAGGCGCCTACGCCGATTTGACCCTGTTCAACGCCGACACGGTGGACGAGGTCGCCACCTATGAGAAGCCGATTGCGCCGGCACGCGGCATCGACACGGTGATCGTCAATGGCGCCGTGGTCTGGCGCGACGGCCGCTCGACCGGCGCGCGCCCCGGGCGGGTGCTGGCGCGCGAACCGCAAGAGACAGGAAGCTGAGATGCCGAAACAAGTTCTGGAACAACTGGAGACACCCGCGCTGATTCTTGACGAGGCCCGAATGGACCGCAACATCGAGCGCATGCGCAGCCATTTGCGGCGTCTCGGCGTCTCGTTCCGGCCGCACGTCAAGACCAACAAGTGCATCGATGTGGCGCGTCGGCTCTTGGAAACGCCCCAAGACCCGATCACGGTTTCCACCCTTTTGGAGGCCGAGTATTTCGCGGCGCACGGCGTCAAGGACATCCTGTACGCCGTCTGCATCGCACCGAACAAGCTGGACCATGTGATGGCCCTGCAGGACAAGGGGGTCCGGCTGTCGCTCCTCCTCGACAGCATGGAGACCACCCGGCTGCTGGCCGAGCGCGCCCGCGCGACACGGCGTCACTTCGACGTGCTGATCGAGATCGATTCGGACGGCCACCGCTCGGGCGTGACACCCGACGCAAGCGAACTTGTCGAAATCGGCCTGTTCCTCGAGAGCGCCGGCATTCCGGTGAAAGGGGTGCTGACCCATGCCGGCAGTTCCTACGACTGCGCTTCCATCGAGGCGATTCGCGCCATGGCCGAGCAGGAGCGTGCCGCGGTCGTCCTAGCGGCGCAGCGACTGCGCGCTGCGGGCATCGCGTGCCCGGTGGTCAGTATGGGCTCGACGCCGACCGCGCTGTTCGCCGAGCATCTGGAGGGCGTTACGGAAGTGCGTGCCGGCGTATTCGTCTTCTTCGATCTGGTGATGGCCGGCCTGAGCGTCTGCCGGCTGGACGACATCGCCGTGTCGGTCCTGGCCACGGTGATCGGGCACCAGCACGAAAAAGGCTGGACCGTTCTCGATGCCGGGTGGATGGCCATGTCGCGCGACCGCGGCACCGCCAAGCAGCCGGTGGACCAGGGCTATGGCCTCGTTTGTGACCTTGATGGCCGGCCGCTGGACGACTTCATTCTGGTGGGAGCCAACCAGGAGCACGGCATCATGGCGCACCGCCATGGCAAGGCGGACCGCGCGCTGCATCTACCCGTAGGCACGCAGGTGCGTATCCTGCCCAATCATGCCTGTTCCACGGCAGCGCAGTATGGCAATTACAAGGTGTTGGGGCCCGGCCGCGAGATTACCGCGACATGGCAGCGTTTCAGCGGTTGGTAAAGCCAAAAAAGGAATACAAGATGTGGATTATTTCCGAAGAGGACGCTCGCGCCTTGGTGAGCGTTGAGAACGCCATCACCGAGGTCGAAAAAGCCTTCGCCGCCATGGCGCGCGGCGAAGCGCGCAATTACCCTGTCGTGCGCGAGGTGGTGGGCTACCAGGATGCGGTGTTCGGCGTCAAGACGGGCTGTGACACCCGTGCACCGATTCTGGGCCTCAAGGCGGGCGGTTACTGGCCCCATAATCTGGCAAAGAGCTTGACCAATCATCAGTCTTCGACCTTGCTGTTCGATCCGGAAACCGGCCGCGCCTCGGCCCTGGTCAGTGCCAACTACCTGACCGGGGTGCGCACCGGAGCTGCCAGCGCTATCGCCACCAAGTATCTGTCGCGCCCCGACAGCAGCGTGCTCGGCATCATCGGCACCGGCGCCCAGTCGGCGTACCAGTTGCGCGCGACGCTGGCCGTGCGCCCCATCCGCAAGGTCTATGCTTGGGACCCATCTCCCGAAAATCTCGTGACTTTCGGACGCACGGTAGCGGAACTGGGACTGGAGTATGCCCCACAAACCGAGCGTCAGGCAGTAGCTGCCAACGCCGACATCCTGATCACCGTGACGCCCTCGCAGCAGGCCTTGGTAGAAAAATCCTGGGTGCGCGTCGGCACCCACATCAGCGCCATGGGGGCCGACACCAAGGGCAAGCAGGAATTGGATCCCGCCTTGGTGGCGAGCGCCACCCTGTTCGTGGACGAGGCCCAACAGGCCATCACCATCGGCGAATGCCAGCATGCCTATAACGCTGGGCTGATCACGGACCAGAGCTTTCGCGGCAGCATCGGCGAGGTCATCGCAGGGCTCTGCGACGGACGGCGTACAGCACAGGAAATCACCATCTTCGATGGCACTGGTGTGGCCTTGCAGGATCTGGTGGTGGCCGCCCTCGCCGTGCGCCTGGCCGCAGAGCGGGGCCTTGGCTCCCGCGTCGGGTATTAGGTCAGATCACCGTGCCGGTGGAGCTGAATTGCTGACTTGAAATCAAAATTCTTCTCTTTCTTACAGGGGAACTCCGAGGGTTTTGAAAATCATATAGCCGTCCTCCTGCCGCCGAGGTAGGTGGTGGACCTAATCGGACCGGGCGCGGCTCCATCGTTGAAACTCCCATTCAATGGGCGCTTGATGACTGGAACAGCACTGCTTCTAGCACTTTCTATTTCATCCTGCTCAACCGTGGCTCCAAGTCAAGGTTATCGTTCTGCTGGTTCAACGGCGGCACCCTGGCAAATCAGTGGTGAGCTTTTTGACTTCACTAACGTGAAGATTTCCATTAATGGCTCAAGGGAAATTGATGGACGGGTATCCCTGTTGTCGGGCGAAGGCGCGCTTCACAGCATCTACGGCGGAAAGCAAGTCATGGCCAGTTGCTCCACCAGTTCTGGATTGATGACTGCGGCAACTAAGTGCATTGTTTTTGTTGAAAATGAAAGAGCGGCAACGCTCAGCTTCTAAAAATTTCATCCGATCATTCCACTCGCTTAAATGCAGCCGTTAACGTTCGAGCTGAGCCGGATCAAACGAAAAACCGTCAGGGCTCTGCTTGACTGAGAGGTACGGCCTAAGTCTTGTCCTGCACGACTGAAAGTAACGTCTCGCCTGTGGCGACAAGCTTCTCGCTGCCATCCAACAGGGCAAACACCTCGCACGAGGTAAAGACCTGTGACTTTCCGGGCTTAACAACGCGAGCACGGGCAAGGAAACTTTCGCCTACGGCTGGGCGCAAGCAGTTGACAGAGTAGTGCGATGCAAGAACTGGCCCAACGAGCGTTGCTGCTGCGAATCCACATGCGGTATCGATGAGAGCCCCGATTACTCCCGCGTGCAGGAATCCAGAGTACTGGCCCGCCTCAGGTCGCCATGGCATCGAGAGCTCGACCACACCGACCCCCGCACTCTTTACTTCAATCCCGAAAAAATGGTTGAAGGGTGCGGTTTCATTGATTGCGCGAATCTGAGTGAGCGGATTGATTGGTTCTGGCATGATGGTTCATTGGTGATTGACGACTCACCAATGTAGGTGGTTCCAATGATGAGGCGTGTCAATCGTGGGACACAGAATCTCGTGACCCTTGGATGCCAAGAAAGCAGAGCGTGCAAATGACAAATCTGAAGAAAGCAACGTTACCGAGCAGTCTGCATTAGCCGACCTTTCACTCGTGTTCCTGCCAATATCGCGCACGCTGTGTACTTGACTTCCGAGAGCCCATCGTGAATGACCGGAATGGGGGGGCGTGTCAGGCACGTCTCGACCAGGAACGGAAAGCCGCGTATTCAGTTGGGTAAGGAGTCCCAAAAACAGGTGCAATCTACACCTCATTTACTCAGTGAATTACCGAGGATGGCCCACTCAATGGGGAGTTGGAACGCGCCGCCGCTTGATGACAACGACCACAGATGTGGTGGCACGAACCGGCATTGGCTGGAACACAATCGGTCGGTCAGCAGACCCAGCATGCGCCGTCGCAGCAGCAAGATCCTTATTGTCCGCATGGCTCAAGGCTGTCACATGATCCCCGACCACCAGGACAAATTCATCTCCCAGCTTGGCCAGTGCACCAATTTGCACGCCATGGCGGGCGCTCCCAAACAACTGCAGGGGATCTTCTGCTGACCGCTCGTGAGTGTGTTTGGCCCATTCAAGGGATCCCAGGCGGACCGACCAGCGCGACTTTGATTTCAATTGAACATCCGACGACAATATCGTTGGTGACATTGTCGCAGTCAGTACAGATTAATGGCATCGGTCAGCCCCCTTCAAGCCGCAACCGTCGGCCCCATCCGGTCCCGCCTTGCCAGCGCCGGAAACAGCCTGAACCATCCCGCAGCGATCAATACCGTACCGACGCCTCCAATGACCACAGAGCCCACCGCGCCAAACAGGGCTGCAGTGGCTCCCGACTCGAATTCCCCCAACTGGTTGGAGGCACCAATGAACATCGAGTTGACCGCCGACACCCGGCCCCGCATCTCGTTGGGTGTTTCCAACTGAACCAGGGTTGATCGCGTCACCACGCTGATGCTGTCGGCGGCCCCGGCAATCGCCAGTGCCACCAGCGACAGCCCAAAATGGCTGGAAAGACCAAAGACAATGGTGGCCACGCCAAAAATGGCAACGGCCGCCAACAGCCGGCGACCCACGTGTCTGGTCAGCGGCCAGCGCATGATCGCCAGCGACATCATCAGTGCACCCACCGCAGGAGCAGATCGCAGTACCCCTAGCCCGATTGGCCCGGTATGCAGGATGTCCCGTGCATAAATCGGCAGCAAGGCCGTGGCACCACCGAGCAGCACCGCAAACAAGTCCAGGGAAGTTGCGCCCAGCAAGACCTTGCGGTGCCAGACAAAGGTGAATCCAGCGAGAACAGTCTGCCAGGTGGCGGCCAGATGGGCTTGCTGGTGCTGGTAGCGCACCAGCAAGGCCAGCATGGCAGACACCAGGAGCAGGAGAGCGCAAGTGACATAGACGGTTGTGGCCCCTGTCGTGTACAGCATGCCGCCAAGTGCTGGTCCACCAATGATGGCCACTTGCATGCCGCTGGAGCTCAAAGCTACCGCACTTTGCAGCATGTCCTGCGGCACAAGCTGAGGGGTCAATGCCTGTTGTGCTGGCATCTGGAAGGCACGAGCCACCCCCAACAACACCGAAATGCCAAGAATCAACTCGCGTGAGGCAAAGTGGAACTGGGTGGCGAAGATCAGCACCAACGCCACCACCGCCTGAATGCCCATGCAGGCCGCAAAGATGCGACCTCGATGAAATCGGTCGGCAGTGTGCCCTGCAGGCAGCATCAGAACAAGGGCGGGTACAAACTGAAACAATCCCACCAAACCGAGATCCCAGGCACTGGAGGTGATGTCATACATGTGCCAGGCCACCCCCACCATGAGCATTTGATTGGCGCTCACGCCGGCAAGTCTGGCGAACCAAAAGCGCATGAATTGACGGTGGGCAAATAACCTGCGGACGCTTCTTCTGGACATGGGTTAGCTTAACGGAGGCGCAGTTGGTTGATCAGTTATCCAAAGTTAAGCAAGCATCACGCCTGCCAGACCCCATAGCCACCCTCACGCAGATCAATGCCCAGTTCGACTTCGAGACTCTTGGCTTCGTCATAAGTCAACGGGTTGTACAGCGTATAAAGCTCCGGCACTAAGCGCAGGCCGAACTCCTGAACAAAGCGGTTGGCTTGGATTCCTGCTTTGTGCTTGTCAAAACGTACATCCGGATCCAGACCTGTCATGCCGACATAGACACAGGGTTTGCCGTGAAGGTAGTTGGGGTTGGATCGCATAAACCGGGCGTTCAACAGCACGTCCTTGGACAGTTCAACCACGTAGACGTGATAGTGCTTTCGCCGGGTCATGATGAATGGGTAGCTCGCTCTCGGCTAATCAGAGTATGTTCATTGGGCAACTTTGCCTCTGCCTGCAGCCGATCCGAAGGGTACTGGCGCATGAATTCCATGCAGTCCTGCGGTTTTGAACACAAGCGATGATCATAGTCAAATAGATTTGGAGTGAATCAATGCCACTTTGCCGACAGTCGGCCGACATATGCCAATGGCCGTTTGGAGGAGGCAGTACCGAAAGTCGACGATTGGCAGAGGGTCTGAACCGGGCCACCGCAAAACAGCGGTAGCGAATCTACAGAAATTCAAATTGCCCGACCGATACCTGACAACGGCATCGGTAGCCCAACTGTCAACTTTATGGCCCTGATTTCAATCAAAGGGGTACCCGGACTCGACTAACAGCGGGTGCTCCCGGGTGACAGCTTCCGGGCAGCAGAAATAATGTTCAGCCTTGGGGTTCCATAAAGCTGTCAGTCAATCGGCGGCGTCCCATCCGCATTGCTGACATTGGCGACGGCGATGTATGGGACAGCAGTGCAGCGCCAGCCGACATAGGGTTGCCGAAAATACTCGCTCCATAACCGACATTCACCCAGTAGCCCGACCGTCAGCAATGTGGTGTTGATTTCGAGGATCGCTGCACTCCAACGACCAGAATCGGGTGCTCACGGTTGGCAGCTTACGGGAAACAGAAAATGTTTTACTGTTTACGTTCCACAAAGCTGCCCATCCGGTGTCCGCGACGAACTCATATTGCTGACGCTGGCCCACCTTTTAGCCGAATCATCATCGTAGATGAACAATACAGGAAGTGCCGCTACTCACACAGTCTTTAGTCTCTGCGTCAAGTCAATTGCGACATCCATCAGGCTGCGCAGGTACATTTCTCGATTCTTTGCACCATCCTCCTTAGGAGCCACCAAGCAGAGTGTGGCAAAACACTTTCCGTCCTTCTCGTACACCGGAACTGCAAAGCAATGCGTAAAACTGTCGACAATGCTATCGAAGGTAAAGTACCCCTCCGCACTAGCTTTACGCACCTGTTGAATGAATACTCCCGGTTGTAGCCACGTCCCGCTTGGCAGCTTGAAATCTTCATGTGGAATGAAGTTCCGTATTTCCATGTCTGACATATGTGATACCAACAGTCGCCCAGATGCGGTCCATGGAATCGGTATGGCTTCGCCAACATTTGAGGAAATACGGAATGGCCGTATGCCCTCTTTCATCAGTGCAACGGTGTATTTATTGCCGTCAAGCATGCAAAGTTGGGAGGTTTCCCGTGTTGCTTCCGTGATGCGTGTCAGTGACGATTCGCACTCCCGCATTGGGTCGAACTGTTCCGCATACGCACTGTAGAGAAAATACAGTTTGCGACCGAGGAAGACTTGTCCGTCGTCACCGCGATATTCGAGCACGCCATGCTTCAGTAGCAAATTCACCAGTTCGTACACCGATGAACGAGGGGCCCCGATATGCGCAGCAATTTCATTTGGGCGCATCGGTTTGCGTTGGACGCGGAAGTAGTCGAGAATTTCAAATGCGCGATCCAGGCCGCGAGATCGCCGAATGGGCGGTAGCTGTTCGGCGACGGTCATGTGTTGCTCATAAAATACGGGCCATACCGAATATGGTTCTCACCCCTGGCACCCTTAACCCGCGATCCGATTGACCTTGCGTTTGAAGGCGATGCAATCGATCTCAACTTTACACTCAACCATCATCCGCGCTTGAACGCAGGCACGCGCAGGTGGGTTTGCACCAAAGTATTCAGTGTAAATCTTATTGAATGTCCAGAAGTCACGAGGATCATCCAACCAAACCCCAACCCTCACCACGTCCTCGACGCCATAGCCAGCCTCGGAGAGAATTGCGATCAAATTACCGATTGCCTTGCGTGTCTCAGGGATGATCCCACCACCGATGATTTCACCTTGGTGCATCGCCACTTGCCCTGACACATGCAGCCAGCCATCGGCCTCGACCGCACGTGCAAAGGGAAGGGACTGACCGCCCGCTCCCGTCTCACCAGCACCGTATCTTAGGATAGTCATTTGTTGTTTCCTCTGTAATTAGTTGAATGTTGAGCTCTTCAGGAACTCTGCTAGCCGTTCAGTTTTTGGCTTGAGAAACATTTCTCTGGGATCACCCTCTTCACCAATCCGGCCCTGATTCATAAAGATCACGCGGGTTGATACCTCAAAGGCAAAACGCATCTCATGGGTGACAAGGAGCATGGTCATTCCTTCGCGTGCAAGATCCTTGATGACTAGTAGAACCTCATTCACCAGTTCCGGATCGAGCGCGGATGTTACCTCGTCAAACAGCATCAGCTTCGGGCTCATTGCGATGGCACGGGCGATTGCCACGCGTTGCTGCTGCCCCCCAGACAATTGACCGGGGTAGTAATCGCGCCGCTCCAGCAGCCCAACGCGATCAAGCCATTTTTCAGCGATGGAATGCGCCTCATCCCTGCGCATGTTCTTGACCTTGACGAGCCCCAGCATGATGTTCTCGGTCGCTGTCATGTGCGGGAATAGATTGAACTGCTGGAAAGCCATGCCGGTAAGTGCACGTTGCTTAGCAATTTCCTTTTCATTTTTACGCCGGCGGACACCATCTCGGGTCTCGTAGCCGATATCCTGGTTGTCAATACGGATCGAACCGTCGTCAAAATCTTCCAGCATATTTATGCAGCGTAACATTGTGGTCTTGCCTGATCCGCTGGAGCCAATCACACAAACCACATCGCCCTGTTTCATAGAGCAGTCTATGCCCTTCAGCACCTCGACTGCTCCGAATCGCTTATGTAGATTTCTAATTTCAAGAATGTTGCTATCCATCAGCGATGCTCCTTACGAGGGAATTTTGGTTTTCCGTTCCACGTATCGCCCAAAATGCTCAATGGCGAAATTGGCCGTGAAGTAGAGAAACCCGGCGAAGAAATAAAACGGCAGACTCATGAAAGTGCGAGAAATAACCTCTTGCGATGCCAGCAGCAAGTCGCCCACTCCTATGATGGACAAGAGCGTCGACGCCTTTACCATCTCAGCTGCGGTATTGACCCAGGTTGGTAACACTTGCCGAATGGCCTGCGGTAGCAGGATGTACAAGAACGTCTGCGAAAAAGTCAAACCAATAGCCTTGGCAGCCTCGATCTGGCCTACTGGTATTGCCTGCAATGCGCCGCGGACGATCTCACCTACGTGCGAACTGCAAAACACCGCTAGGGCAAGTACGCCCGCCTGGAAGGGACTGAGTTGGACCCCGGCAGCGCCCAGAATGTAGTAACTTGCCAACACCAAAACCAGTACCGGCGTGCCCCTAATAAAATCGGTATACGCCCTTGTCATCCAGCGAAGCGGCTTCGCCCCATAAGTGAGTGCCAGCCCAACGCCAACGCCCAGAATCGATCCAGTTACGATGGCTAGCGCAGCTGCCACAATGGTGACGCCGAGCCCTTGGACGATTGGTGCACGAGCAATCCAAAGTTCATGTAAAAATTGACCAAGCGTAAAATCCATGTTGCTCACCGCGGAATGGCAAGGTGGCGCTCAACCCGCCGGAATAACATGGCGAGGACAGCGCAAGTGCAGACATAAAGGAGGCTGGCAATGATCCAAGTCTCCACGACGCGGAAACTCTCCACATTGATCTTGCGCGCTTGGTACGTAAGTTCTGGAACAGCAATTGCTGCCGCGAGCGACGTATCTTTAAACAGCGAGATCACGGTGCTGCCCAGGGCAGGCAGAACATTGCGAAACATGATTGGCATGATGATCGAGAAACGAATTTGCATCCTCGTGAGCCCGATCGCCTGCCCCGCCTCGCTCAAACCTTTGGGGACGGACAGCATGCCAGCGCGAAACACTTCGGCCAGATAGCCTCCCGAATATATCGCCAAGGTGGCTACAAACGATTCGATATCGCCCAACCGGACGCCGAGGTCTGGCAGTGCGAAATAGGTAAACAGCACCAGTACCAACAGCGGCGTGTTGCGTGTCACCGTCACATATGCGCCAGCCAGGTTGCGCGCAATAGCCACCGGGGAAATCAATGCGAAGCTCACCACAAGCCCAATCGCCATGCCAATTAGGATCGAGCCCAAGGCAAGCAGCAGGCTGAGGCCCAGTCCACCCAGCAGATGGTCAAAGCTTCGCCACACAACAGAAAAATTCAACACATAATCCATAGCGCGTCTTCCTTGGCTCAATCACAGGCAAACGGACGTTGCCTGCTGCCCCTCTACGAAACCGGCCACTGGCACCGGATTCATAGAAGAGCCGCGTCAATCCCTGCGTATCAGTTCGTCATGGGCCTATTTATACTCAACCGGAAAACCGATCTTTGGCGGCGCGAGATCAACACCAAACCAGGTCTTGTAGGACGCAGCATAGGCATCGAACTCCACCCCCGTCATGGCCTCATGCAGCGCTGTATTGACGAAATTTAGCCAATCCTGATCGCCGCGCTTCACCGCACACGCATAAGTCTGAGGGTTCCACCCATACCCGGCATCCTTATATTTACCTGGGTTCTGCTTGATGAACCAAGAGATGGACGACTGGTCAGTCGCTGCGGCATCGGCGCGACCCGAATTCAAGGCTTGATACATCAGGTCTGGGGAGTCGTATTGAGCGACCTTAGCCATGGGCAATGCGGCATGCACCATGCTCTCAGCGTAGACGTTCTGTAGCACAGCCACATTAACCGAAGCCCCCGCCGCCTTCAACGCCGCGTAATCGCCACGTTTGCTCCCTGTCTTTGTCATCAGGCCCACGCCCTCCCGAAAATAGGGAATAGTGAATGCGACTTGCTGTGCACGCCCGCCAGTGACCGTCAGAAACTGGCAGGTGATATCAACCTTGTCGGTGGTGATGTTCGGAATACGGGCATCCGACGATTGGTTGACAAATTCAATCTTGTCCGGATTGTCAAACAACGCCTTGGAGATGATCTTCGCGATATCGATGTCAAACCCCTGCAATTTGTTATCGGCGCTTTTGAAATGCCACGGTGCATTCGTGCTTCCCGTCCCCACAATGAGCTTACCTCGCGCCAAGACCTGATCGAGTTTGCTCGTACCTGCGGCATTGACTGAAGCACCCGTCAATGCAGTGATCGCGGACAGTGCCGCCAAAGCTAAAAGTCGAAATTTCATCGATATTCTCCTGTATTGATTGTGTCCACTATAGTAGACGAATGTCCAAGATGTCGGACCATGTTAATTATGTGGCCTTTCCGCGGGAGCGTCAATGCCTTATCCAATCTGAAATGACTTGCTCGCGTCAACGCTTTTACTTGGTGCATCCATAGACTTCGACCGAAGCATCCATTTCCACGAAAGCCAGGTGCAGGAGTCTGTCCAGTTGAAAGCAAAAACGGCGAACGAGCCTTTACCACGACGGGTCTCATTCAACCCATCCATAGTCCATTGCGGCATCAAAACATCACCGTAGTGAGTGAATCTGCTTCCGAAGCAAAGGTGTTGTATGGAAGCGGCCACTGAAGCCATGCACTAGGGTTTGATGGTTGGAGTCCCAATTAGCCCCCTCACATGCTGCGCATTGGCAAGTAAAGAAAACGTGACATTTTCACACGCCCTTCACTTCATCTTCAGTTCGCAGCTACCGCACCCGTTGGCCACTTACGGTGAATCACAGCACTCGTATACTTAATTGCTTGCGCGAAGAACGGCTCAACCACTAGAGCGCTTTTTTGACGCACAGACATTACTATTGCATCATGAATACCGATTTCACACTCGATCACAAATACAAAAGTTATCCATTTAGTGCCTCTCCTTGTAAGGCCAGTGAGTTGGCCACCAAGGGCTGGAATGTGTTGGCCAATGACTTGCCGTTCCCGCTAGCCGTTATTAGCCGCAGCGCCTTGGCACACAACGTGGCTTGGATGCAGGACTATGCAACGCGCAAGGGTGTGGCGATAGCGCCGCACGGCAAAACGACCATGTCACCGCAACTGTTTCGGCAGCAGCTTACGGCTGGTGCCTGGGGTCTGAGCTTCGCCACCATGTACCAGTGTGCAGTGGGAATTGAGGCTGGGGCACGTCGTATCATCATCGCCAACCAGGTTGTGAGCGACGCTGATTTCGATGCGCTGGCTTCCTTGCTGGCGAGCCATTCGGACTTGCGAATTTGGTTTCTCGTTGATTCACTTGCTCAATTGACTTTGATTGAGGACTGGGCAACACGCCGTGCTGTTCTGATGCCCTTTGACGTCCTTCTGGAGATGGGCATACCGGGCCAGCGCACCGGATGTCGTACGCTAGAAGAGGCCCTGAACTTGGCGCGTGCATTGACCAAGTCCACTGCGGTCCGGCTTGGCGGCGTCGAATGTTATGAAGGCGGTGTGGCCAATTGCGACAGCGAGCACGATGCTCGAGAAGTCACGGCACTGGTGCGCCGCGTGATCGAAGTTGTTCGGACCTGCGATGCGCAAAACATGTTTGACGGGGATGAATTACTGGTAACCGCCGGTGGCTCGGCGGTGTTTGACCTGGTGCTGCCGCTGCTTCGACTGGAAGGTTTGACGCACCCCATGCTGGGTGTGCTGCGTTCCGGTTGCTACATCACACATGACCACGGCAATTATGCGCGGTTTTTGCGTCAATTGGAAAAACGTGAAGGCCTCGACGCGTCACTGAGGGCCGCATTGGAAGTCTGGACAATGGTGCAGTCGGTGCCTGAACCAGGATTAGCCCTGCTCACCTGCGGTCGACGCGATATTTCTTACGATTTGGAGATGCCTTTGCCCCAACGCCACGCACCACGTGGACTACGACAAGCAAATGCCGTTCCGACAGACTGGAAAATCAGCGCCCTCAATGATCAACACGCCTACCTTCGATTCGATCCTACGGGGCTCGTTCCCCAAGTCGGTGATCGTGTGGGTCTTGGCATTTCTCACCCTTGTACCACCTTTGACAAATGGCGTTGGTTACCTTTGGTAGAGGACGACTTGTCAGTGACGGGCGCAGTAAATACTGCGTTTTGACTTCTAGGTAACGACCAAGAAAACTGACCCACCATGCACAGGCTTAATCTCCAAATGAATAAAGCCGAAAGACGTTTTTTCCAAAACGACTGCAATTATTGTCATCCTTGTGAAGGGCATTCTCTGTCTAAGAGGTTTAGGGTCGGTTCGGTAGCACACAAATAGCCCCGGCCCCTCGCATGCAGGGAAGAGTTACAAAAGCAGAGTGAACAATGAAATGAAGACATTCGATGTAGTTGCCCTTGGCGAAGCCATGGTGGAGTTCAATCAGACCACGGCCGGCCTGCCGGGCTATCTGCGGGGCTTTGGTGGCGACACTAGCAACTCTGTCATCGCGGCCGCGCGGGCCGGCGCCCGCTGTGGCTACCTGTCGCGCGTTGGCCGTGATACGTTCGGCCAGTCACTGCTGGACCTTTGGACGGAAGAGGGCGTTGCCACCACGGCGATAGAGCGTGATGCAGAGCACCCCACAGGCATTTACTTTGTGACCCACGGCCCGAACGGGCATGAGTTCAGCTACCTGCGCGCTGGTTCGGCGGCCAGCCGGATGACACCAGCCTGGCTGCAAAATGGAGTGGCAAGCGAGCTACTGTCTGCCAGCAAGATTTTGCATGTGTCCGGCATTTCCATGGCTATCTCCAGCAGCTCCTGCGATACTGTGTTCGCCGCCATACAACTGGCTCGTGAAGCTGCAACCCTGGTGTCGTTTGATGCAAACTTGCGCCTCAAGCTCTGGCCGCTGGCAAGGGCACGGGCCTGCATCACACAAGCCATCTCGATGAGCGATATCTTTCTCCCTAGCATGGAAGACGCCAGCATCCTCTGCGGCCTAAACGATCCGGATCAGGTCGTCGACTGGGGACATTCGCTGGGCGCGCAGATCGTCGTGTTAAAACTAGGCAGCGAAGGCGCCTTGGTGAGTGACGGTAGCAGACGTGAACGCATCGCCAGCCACCAGGTCCAATTGATCGATGCCACCGGTGCGGGCGACTGTTTTGCTGGCAACCTACTGGCTCGCATGGCTCAAGGCTGCACGGCCTTTGAAGCCGCACGTTATGCCAATGCGGCCGCTGCGCTTGCGGTTCAGGGCTTTGGCGCCGTCGCGCCATTGCCCCGGCCGGATGCCGTGCGAGCACTGTTGTGAAGCAACTAGTGGCGGTGGACTGGGGTACGTCCACAATGCGCGGCGCATTGCTGGATGACACGGGAAAGGTCCTGGAGGAGAGGTCTTTTTCCCACGGCCTCCTGACGGTGAAATCGGGTGAATTTGCCTCGGTGTTCGAAAATTGTTTTGGTGACTGGATGCAAGCCCCTGATGCGTTATGTCTAATGTCCGGCATGGTCGGCAGCAAGCAAGGTTGGCTGGAAGTGCCCTATTGCCCGTGTCCCGCAGGATTCGCAGAAATCGCCGCCAACCTGACGTGGGTGGAGCCGGGCCGTTTGGCCATCGTTCCCGGACTCTCTTGCGAAAACGATGGCGTTCCTGATGACACGCACCTCCAGCGCATTCCTGACGTCATGCGGGGCGAAGAAACGCAAATTTTTGGTGCACTGCAGCTACTCGGGCTGCAAGAAGCTCTGGCAGTTCTGCCGGGTACGCACAGCAAATGGGTGCAGGCGCAAGCGGGTCGTATCCAATCATTCTCCACATTCATGACAGGCGAGTTTTTCGCCCTGCTGCGGCAGCACTCCATTTTGTCGCGCTCGCTCCCGGCCGGCGATGGTGAATTTGACAGCAAGGCTTTCGACCAGGGCGTGACACTGGCCCTGCGCAGCAACAGCCTGCTGCAAACCGCCTTCAGCACACGCACCCTGTCGCTGTTCGACCGTCTGCCTGCTGAAGCACTGCCCAGCTACCTGTCCGGTCTGATCATTGGCGAAGAATTACGTGCCCAGACATTGCAGGCCAACGCCCACGTGGTCATCATCGGCTCAGAGACTTTGACGCAGCGTTACCAGCGCGCGCTGGCCCTGCGGGACGTATCCTCGCAGCGGGTGGGTTCAGAGGCCACTTGGGCCGGCCTGTGGGCTATCGCGCAAACTCTCGATCCCAGCTTTTTGAATCAATGATGAACGCACACGAAAAATTTGAAGCCGCACTGAACCACATGCCCCTGGTCGCCATTCTGCGCGGCCTGCCTGCGCAGGAGGCACTGGCGGTGGGGGAAGCCCTGACCAGCACGGGCTGGACCTTGATCGAAGTCCCGCTCAACTCGCCTGATCCGCTGACAAGCATAGCCGCCCTGGCCAGCAACTTTCCGAAGGCATTGATCGGCGCTGGCACGGTGATCACACCGGCCGATGTGCGTAACGTGCATGCCGCAGGTGGCCAATTGATCGTGTCGCCCAATTTCAATCCAATGGTGGTGCGCGAGGCCGTGCGTTTGGGGCTGGTGTGCTTACCCGGCGTGATGACTGCCACAGAAGCCTTTGCAGCACTGGAGACTGGTGCCACGGGACTCAAGTTATTTCCAGCTGAGATGATCAGCCCAGCAGTCGTTCGGGCTTTGCGCGCGGTGTTACCCGCAGACACACGATTGCTGCCGGTGGGGGGGATTACGCCAGAAAATATTTCCAGCTACTTGAAGGCAGGTGCTAGCGGTTTTGGCATTGGATCGGCCCTTTACAAGCCCGGCACAACGGCGGCCGAGGTGCAGGCCAGCGCCATGAACTTCATTGCCGCCTGCCGCGGACCCTGCTAGGGCCACGCGAGCCCAATTGTTCGGAGTTATTGATGATCGAGTTGGCCCTCGGGGCGCGATCCTTGCGAGCCAGTCGCCGGCAGGGACAGGCATAGCTGTATTTCCAACACTCGAGTTCACCTTGAGTGAAGTCAACGCCTGGGTTGGCCTGGCCCTGTTGAAACGCATGCTCGACGGTATGGGGCTCAAATTGATGGTGAAAAGTTGGCAGTTGCCCCAGCCTGGCTCCAATCGAGGCTGCCGCCCAGAACAATTCATCGGGCAAATGATCGTCAGCATCTAGTGTGGAACGGCCCGCTTCGCCCACGCTGACATCACGCGCTTGGATGCCAACTTGATGCGTCTGCTTGACTGGGGCTATGAGGCAGACTTTAAAAGCGTGTCCTAGCAGCCTGATTTACGCGGTTTTCACAGCCGGGAGCCAACGCGTGCAAACCTGAATGACGTCGATTGGTAGACTATCCTATTGGTAGCCAGCATTTCGATTTAGGTTTTTTCTGTCAAATCGCCCCATAGAGACGAGCAGCAGGATCGACACATTCACACGTGTTATCGGCGAACTGGCATGCTGCCGAAATGAATTGCCATCAAGGACGGCGCTTGCCCGCCCGCCGAGCAAACTCACAACTGCCCAGAAGTGCGGCAGACATGGCCCAAAATAAGGGAGGCATACCAAAGGTGGCGCCAACCGCGCCAAACAACAGCGGCATGACGGTTTGACTGGTGTTGATGAGTGTGGTGCGCAGGCCCAGAACCTCTCCCGCGCGACCCCGCGGTGCGAACTGGTGCAAGAGCGTCAGCACCATTGGTTGGGGCGCACCCAAACCAAGGCCCAGAACAAAGGTAATTACCATCAGCAGGCCTACGCTGTGCGTGAATGGCATCGCCAAGTATGCCAGACCCGCCATGAGCAGCGAGGCACTCAGCAAACCCCATGGATGCATGCGCTGCATAATTAACGGCATCGCCAGTCGCACGGTGAAAGTTGCCGCGGCGAAAGCACCCATCACGATACCAATTTGCGAGGCACTGAGGCCAATGTATGTACCGTACACCGGAATCGCGAAGTTATAGACATCCCAACCAACCGTCAACACTGCCATGGCAAAGAAGAGGCGACGCAGCGCCGGGTTTTTCAGTAAATCAAAGACCTGTCCATTGACGCCCCGGTCTTGTGCGGCACGCGGCGCTGCATTAGGCAATAGCTTGGCCGACAAGGCAATGATCGGCAGCACGGTGAACAACGCAAGCACCAAAAATGTACTGCGGTAGCCAAGGTTGTCTATGCAAACGCCCGTCAGCATGGGGCCGACGAAAGCCGAGGTAGAAAAGCCCATCGCTACATAACTGAAGTTTATGGTTCTGTCCGCAGGCCGGCTCATTTCGCCCACCGCATGATAAGCCGCAAGATTAATCAGCATAAAAGAAACTCCCACCAGTACCGCAGTGATGTACAGCGCGGCCAATTGCGGCAATACCGCAGGCGCGAGCGTTCCCAGACAAATACCAATGGATCCCACCAACATTGGCCTGTTGATACCGATGCGATCGATCCAGCGACCGGCAGCGACCGACAACAGCGCAGGGAGCAACGCATACAGCGCGATCAAACTGCCAACTGTCAGTGCCGATGAGTGTTGCTGGATGGCAAACAGCGACACCGCGATGCGGCTACCATTGAAGGCCACGTGGTCGAGTACAAGGAGGACGATGATGAGGGGAAGTGGGCGCATGCGTGCAGTGTTGCAAGTATCTCACTACGGGTTGGCTTGCCAAATGCGATCTAAGTGAGGCGCTTTGTGGTTTTGTCTGCGTCTGCCAAAGTGGATTTGGCCACACGAATGCGGCCGTGCTCGGTTGGATGAAACACATGGCAGAAAGCATACTGCACGCCACCAATGTCGACTGACGAAACGGGCAACTTTTGGTGACTAAGGGCGAAAGTCCCGCTCGCCGAAATCATTCGGGCGCCCAGACTCCTAGTGCGGGAAATAAGTGCCACCTTCAATGAGCATCCACATTTGATATCGCCGACCGCCAATCGAAGAGCTTGATCCCGAAATCTGAATGACTGCTCTGGCTTATCTGGTCTTGACCACGAATGTCAGGTCTTCAAAACCGTGGCCGTCGGCAATGGGAACGATGCCAAACGTCATGATCGGCTTCTCGCCGGAGTCGAACTGGGCAACCAGTAAGATGCCTATCGTGAACGGCTCTTATGTGTCTTAAAAAGTCGTGCGAGCGTGTGGCTCGGGTGGCCGCTTGCCATTTTTGATGTCGATTTGAAACTTCGGACTACCTGCCCCAAAGCCGCCCATCAGACTGGTCACGGTAACCAAAAAGCGGGAGAGTTGAGCTCCTTTCAACTACATGGAGGTTCAGTCCGCCGTCTGGCGGACCGCCAGGTGGCGCACTTGGCGGTCCGCCAGCGTTTTGGCGCCCAGCAATTGGGGCGCTTCGCGTTCTGGCAATAGCCCTTTGAGTGCCTGCGGACTGGCGCGCGCGCCACTGGCAACGTAGTCGGCCAGCAGCGCTTGTTGCACGGTCAAGGCAGGCAGGCCGCGCTGGGTGCAGAGGTAGTCAAACATCGCGTCCACCAACGCCTCCGGTGTCAAGCCGCTGGTTGTGCCGCTTTTAAGCCACTGCCAGTCGGCAAAATCGAGAAAGAAATAAAACGGTGACGGACCAGCCAGCAACACCAGCAAGGTGCGCGTGAAGCGCCCCGAGTTGGCGATCATGTCCCAATAGCGCGAGAACCGAGCAAAGCGCTGTAGCGTGGCGGCATCCACCGCACCGGTCTGGCGTACGGTGTAGGGCGGATCGGGGTCGTACACCATGCCGTAGGGTGTGCTGTGGCGAACAATCGGCGTGCCACGCAGGCGCTTCAGGATGCCGAGCTGAATCTCGTGCGGGCCCAGCCCATGCAAGCGGTCAAAGCCGGTAGCGAAGCTTTCCAGCGTCTCACCCGGCAGACCAAAAATCAGGTCGGCGTGCAGATGCGCGTTGGACTGTGCCACCAGCCAGCGCAAATTGGCCTCGGTTTTTGCATTGTCCTGCTTGCGCGAGACACGCTGTTGCACCGCGATGCTAAAACTCTGCACTCCCACTTCAAGCTGGAGTACGCCGGGCGGGAATTTCGCGATCAGGACTTTGAGCCGGTCCGGTAGATGATCGGGCACAACTTCAAAATGAACGAATATCTCGTTACCGAGCGCATCGGGCGCGGGCAGCCGGTCCAGAAAGAACTGCAGAATGCGAACCGAGGAATCGACCTTCAGGTTGAAAGTGCGATCCACAAATTTGAAATTGCGCGCACCGCGCCGGTACAAACCCTGCATTTCGTCCAGAAAGGCGTCCAGATCGAAGGCGCGCGAGGTCTTATCGAGCGAACTCAGACAAAACTCGCACTTGAATGGGCAGCCGCGCGAGGCTTCCACATAGAGCAGACGGTGCGCCAGATCGGCATCGGTGTACTCGGCGTAAGGCAGCACGAGCTGGTCCAGCGGCGGCTCTTCGCCCGCGATGATCTTCATCAGCGGCTGCGACCCGTGCAACAAGGCGCGGCACAGCTTTGGAAAACTCACATCACCCCAGCCGGTGATCACATGGTCGGCCAGGCGGACAATCTCCTGCTCGCCCAGTTCATGGCTGACCTCGGGCCCACCCAACACGACTTTGACCTCTGGCCGCTGGTTTTTGAGCAAGCGCACCACTTCCGTCGTTTGGGTCACGTTCCAAATATAGACGCCAAACCCAATGATCTGCACTACGCCCGGCAGCGGCTCACCCAGAGTCGCCAGCAGCTCGGCCGCCACCTCCGGTACCTTGCGCGCGATGGTGAACTCCCGCAGCACCGTCTGCCGTTTCAGCGCCCCCATATTGGCCAGCAGGTAGCGAAGACCAAGCGAGGCGTGGATGTACTTCGCGTTGAGGGTGGTCAGGACAATAGCGGGGCCATCAGAGGGAACCATGCGCGCATTATCGAACCCTCATCCAAACCAGCTTCGTTAAAGACACCCCCTGACGTGATCTCCAGATTCGGCATGGGTACAGGACTCATTCCATGCGGCGCACCAAGGCATCGCTCATCTACCGGCGCACCAAGAACCTGCGCGCTGTGCAACTTTTACTTGGCCACGTCAAAGTTGAGAGCACCGTACGTTATCTAGGCATCGAGTTTGATGATGCTCTTGAGATGGCAGAGTACACAGAGGCTTAACGCCGCCGAAGTCTCTTGCCTGGCGAAGAAATGTGGCGCTACGCTACTCCACTTTGGCACACAACGATGCCGTCTAAGGTGGGGGCGTTCATCCCATTGCTTTGGAGCAGCCAGTCCGAGGTGTGAAATCGTCGTCGACGATGGTTTAGCCGCTACCCGCGCCTCCCGTATGTCCGACTCATTAAGACACATTGCGGCCGCTCACCACTGGCAGTTCACGTGCGGTTCACGTGCGGTTCAATTTTCGAGTTATGGCGACCTGCCAGCAGTCGTTCATATTGGCCGCATCGTGCCCTGAACGGTCATCGGTGAAAGTAGGAAGCTGACGTTCACTGATGATCCCAAAAGTGGGAAGCTGTCATCCGCCAATGACCAGAAGCTGGTGTCATCGGGCAACTGTTGTGCTCACTCAGGCTTAACTCGGAAATGGGTCAAGCGACGGCGGTGCTTTGCCGCAGAACCAACTCAAACCCCAAATCGACGTTGGGCTCGGCGACAGGCTCACCGCGCATCAGCTGCAACAGCATCTTCGCGGCTCGAACACCGATCTCCCAACGTGGTGTTTTGATAGTGGTAAGGCTGGGAACGAATTCAGCGCTGCCCGGCAAATCGTTGAAGCCCGCGATAGAAACCTGGCGCGGCACCTTGATGCCCATGCGCAATGCGGCCAGCAAACCACCCTGGGCCAGGTCATCGTTACAGAAAAAGATGGCGTCAACGCGAGGGCGAATGCTGAGTATCTGTTCGAACATGGTGCTTCCGATCTTCAGCGAAGAAGGCGCCGGGTTCTGCCACTCGAGAGTGGCATCGTATAAGCCCGCCTCCTTGAGACAATCACGGTAGCCATGCGCTCTCTGAAGTGTGCGTGGATCCAGCTGCGCTGCCGCAAAGGCAATCCGGCGGCGTCCCGTGTCTATCAAATGTTGAGTAACGACGCGTGCCGCGTCGCGCTGGGAAAATCCCACGCTGTAGATTCCATCCTGCGCCAGAGTCTCCATCAGGTGCACACAAGGAATACCACTCTTGGCAATGAGCTGCTTGGTCGACTCTGAGTGCTCCGACCCTGTAACCAGCAACCCGGCAGGGCGATGCATCAGATACCCTTTGAGCAGTTGCTCCTCTTCGGACGCATCATAGTGAGTGACCCCCATCAGCGTCTGGTATCCAGTTGGCAAGAGTGTGCGTTGAACTCCTTCCAGCAGATCGACGAATAGCTGATTCGAAAGTAGCGGAATCAGTATCGCCACGTGCGAACTCTTGCTCGATGCCAGAGCGCGCGCAGCCGGGTCAGGCACATAACCCAGCCGGTTGGCTGCCTGAATGGCACGTGCCACCAGTTCAGGCGCAACCTTGCGGTCCCCGCGCAGTGCACGCGAAACCGTCATGCGACTCACACCTGCGGCCAACGCCACGTCATCGAGCGTGACCCGACCTGAAGCCCTGTTATCCCGTTTTTTGCTGACCATGATGGAATCCTATCAGATATCGCTATCTAGTAACCGGGCGAGCAGCGCATGTTGGGTCAAAGTCATACGCTCAACCCTTTTTCCTTTCTATTTACAGTGAAACAATTTTATTGCGTTACATCAATCAGACTCAACAAATATAGGGTAAACCCTAATTCGATTTATATAAATCGATCGTTAAGATAGCGCTATCTATTTTGAGAACCGTCAATGATTCAGGCTCAGATATCCGTGCCATCACCATCATCCGATCATCCTCGGGAGGGTCTGTCGCTCATCGTCATGGGAGTCGCAGGGTGCGGCAAGTCAACACTGGCGCGGCACTTGGCCGACGCGCTGAAGCTGACTTTCATCGAAGGTGATCAGTTTCATCCGCCAGAAAACATCCAAAAAATGAGCCAGGGAATAGCCCTAAACGACGCGGACCGGGAAGGGTGGTTGGATCGTCTCGGTCTTGAATTGCTCAGTCATCCCGGTGGGGCGGTTCTGGCGTGTTCTGCGCTTAAGCGTGCCTATCGGGCGCGCCTTCGCCAAGCGATTCAGCGGTTAAGCTTCGTGCATCTCAGCGTCACGCAGGAACTCGCGAATGCGCGGGTACAAGCTCGATTTGGGGGACATCCATTCCCCAGTAGCCTGGTTGCAAGCCAATTTGCGGCCCTGGAGGATCCTCGCGGCGAGGAGCGTGTACTTCAGTTGGATGGTGCGCTGGCGCCTTCCGTGTTGTGCGCCAAGGCGATCGAGTGGATCGATGCCCAGCGCTGTCATTCAAACGCCAAATAGAGGATCGGAGAAATTGATGAAATTAAGCATACTGACCTCGGAGTACATAGTGGAGAAGTCGATTGCGCTGGCCTTGACGGCGATAGTGATCCGGATGATCTCTTGGCGCAACTTTAGATCATGCGCGATCTCTCCCCACACCGCTTCAGGCTCGTACCTCGTTGGATAAGGCTCATCTTGGACAACGTGACCGATGCGGAGTAAGGTGTCGTATCTTTGGCAGTGCACCGACGAGCAACTATCCCGTGGACGCCTACCCGCCATTGAACCTGCAGCCCACTTGAAGAAGGAGTAATCGCACTTGGCCAAAGTCACTTTGAAAAACGTCGTCAAACGGTACGGATCCGTCGCCGTCGTCAACGATCTATCGATCGAAATTCAGGACAAAGAATTTGCCGTGCTGGTGGGGTCTTCGGGCTGCGGCAAGTCGACCGCCTTGCGCATGATCGCCGGCCTGGAAACAATCACTTCGGGCGAAATCTACATCGGTGACACGCTGGTCAACGACATGGCCCCCAAGGACCGCGACATCGCCATGGTGTTCCAGAATTACGCCCTGTACCCGCACATGAACGTGCGCGAGAACATGGGCTTCGGCCTGAAGATTCGCAAGCTCTCCGAAGCCGAGATCGACGCCCGGGTGCAGGAGGCCGCCGACATTCTCGGACTCAACGAACTGCTGGAACGCAAGCCCAAAGAACTCTCCGGTGGCCAGCGCCAGCGCGTGGCGGTAGGCCGCGCCATCGTACGCAAGCCCAAGGTGTTCCTGTTTGACGAGCCACTGTCCAACCTGGACGCCAAGCTGCGCGTTGCGATGCGTGCCGAAATCAGCAAACTGCACCGCCGCCTGGGTGCAACCATGATCTATGTCACGCACGATCAAGTCGAGGCCATGACCATGGCCGACCGCATCTTCATCATGAACAAGGGGGTGGTGCAGCAAAGCGGCGCGCCGATGGAAGTCTATGCCCAGCCGGTCAACCGTTTCGTCGCCGGCTTCATCGGCTCGCCGGCGATGAATTTCTTCGACGCCCGTCTGGTCAACGAGGCCGGTCAGTTATTCATCGATGGTGGCAGCTTCCGCGTCGCCATGCCTGAAGCCTTCCGCGCCAATCTAGTTGCGCACGCCGGCAAGGAGGTGGTCTTCGGCGTTCGCCCGGAAGACATTGCGCTGCATCAACCGGGTGCCGACGTCGGCAGCACGATCAGCGCCAGGGCCGAGGTGGTGGAGTTACTCGGCTCCGAGATCTTCGCGCACCTGAGCTGCGACGCGCATGCCTTGGTGGCGCGCATGGCCGTGCCGAAGCAGCCGATCGGTGTCGGCGAAACGATCCAGATCGATTTCAATATGGCCAACATGCACGTGTTCGACAAGAACACCTCAGACGCCATCGTTTAGGGTGGGTGGTACTTTACTCTTTTAACTTGGAGGTTTTCATGGAATATAAACTGTCAAAAATCGGGGTCGCACTGACTTCGCTGTGCCTCTGCGCGGGGGCAATGGCGCAATCGGGTGAAATCCGCGTGCTGGTGGCCAACCACCCGTACGGTGAATTGCTCAAGCTGTCGATTCCACAGTTCGAGAAAAGCACCGGCATCAAGGTCAACGTCGAAAGCTTGCAGGAAAGCCAGCTGACGCAAAAGCTCACCACCGAATTCGCCACCAAATCTTCCACCGTCGACGTCTTCATGACGCGCCCACTGCAGGAAGGCAAGATGTTCTCGAAAAACGGCTGGTACGCGCCCCTGACTGGCTACGACTTCAGCGACTATCCGAAAAACATCATGAACGCCGCCTCTTTTGGCGGCAAACCCTACATCGTTCCGCTGGTCACCGAATGGCAAGTGCTCTATTACCGCAAAGACCTGTTGCAACAGGCGGGGCTGAAAGTGCCGACCAACTTCGATGAACTCGAGGCAGCCGCCCAGAAGCTCAATTCCGAAAGCGTTGCCGGTATCGCCTCGCGTGGCAAGGGTGCGGCAGCCGTAACCCAGGCGTCGAGCTACATCTTCAACTACGGCGGCCAGTATCTCGACAAAGGCGCAGCGGTCTTCAACTCGAAGCCAGCCATCGACGCGATACGCTATTACGGCAAACTGCTCGGCAACTATGGCCCGAAGGGCGTGACTTCGATGTCGTGGGAAAACATCATGCCGCTGTTCCAGGCCGGCAAGGTCGCGATGTGGACCGACGCCTCGGTGTTCTATGGCCAGGTCGTCGATCAATCCAAGACACAAATCCCGGTGGCCAACTTCGCAATTGCCAACTTCCCGGCCGGACCCAAGACCAATTCGCCTTTCATCGTCTCGTCTTGGGGCATCTCGGTGGCTAGCCAGTCCAAGAAAAAAGACCTGGCCATGAAGTTCCTGAACTGGGCGTCTAGCAAGGAAATGGCGGTCAAAGGCATGATGGGCAACATCACAATGGCACGTTCATCGGTTTGGGAGGACCAGGTCGTGCGCAGCAAGATGAATCCCGGTCTGATCGAGACGCGCGCCTTTGCTGCCAAGAACGGCACGCCGGTTGACCGGCCCTACATGAGCGCTGTGGGCGAAGCGCGCGACCTCATCGGCGAACTGCCATCGAGTCGATCAACACCAAGGGCACGTCCACCAAGCTCGATCAGATAGCCAAGGAAAAAGTCAATCGGGTCAATGAACTGCTGAAGGACAGCGACGAATACGGCAAATAAGCGCCCTGTCGGTTGACTGGTACGCGCGCTGTTCACCTCGGTAGACGGCGCGCATGCCAGGTTGAGATCGCTCAAGAACTTTCGCCTAGAAGACCAGTCATGATCCAGTCAAGCTTTACCGAACGGAATTTGCGAATTTTGTTTCCACTTCCGGCCGTCATTTTCATCGGATTACTGATGGTGTTTCCGATTCTCTACACCCTGTACCTGAGCTTTACCAACTGGAATCTCACCTCGGGGATGGAACCGTCTTTTGTCGGTCTCAACAGCTACCTGCGCGTTTTCTACGAGCCACGTTTTCTGCACGCAATTGGCCGAACCTTCTCTTTCACGGCGTCTGCCGTGGCGATCGAGGTGGTGCTGGGCGTTGCCATTGCACTGATTCTGAACCGCGCTTTCGTCGGCAGGAGCTTCGCCAAGCTGCTGCTCTTGCTGCCGCTAGTGGCCACGCCGGTCGCGGTGGGCATCGTCTTCAATCTTTTTTACGACCCGACCATCGGCCTGCTCAATTTCGCCCTCGACGCGCTCGGGCTGCCGCAGGGTCGTTGGATATCGAGCGAAAACACCGTCATTGCGTCGTTGGTCCTGGTCGATGTCTGGCAGTGGACGCCCATGATCACCCTGATCGTGCTCGCCGGCCTAGCCGGTCTGTCGGAGGAGCCGGTCGAAGCTGCGCGCGTGGACGGTGCCAGCGAGTGGCAGATTCTGCGCTATGTCACCATCCCGATGGTCATGCCGGTCGTCCTGACGGCGATGATTCTGCGCCTGATCGATGCGCTGAAGACCTTCGACATCATCTTTGCAATGACCGGTGGCGGCCCCGGTTACGCGTCCGAGACGCTCAACATCATGGGCTTCAAGTACAGCTTCGAGTATTTCCGCATGGGCCAGTCGTCGGTCATTCTGGTGGCGCTGTTCGTAGTGGTGTTGCTATGCAGCCTGGGTATTATGAAGCTGCGCGCATCCAGCGAAAACTGAGGAAGCTGGCATGAAAAACAAAATCGTTACCACCATCCTGTTCTACCTGCTGGTCCTGATCATTGCGCTGGTCGTGCTGTTCCCTTTCCTGTGGATGCTGACTTCATCGTTCAAGACACAGGTCGACATCATCTCCTGGCCGCCCAAGCTGCTCTTTGAACCAACGCTACAGAATTACCGCAAGGTCTTCGAAGAACAGGACTTTCTGAAATATTTTTTTAACTCGACCATCGTCGGTGCGATGGCGGTCGGCCTGTCGCTACTGCTTGGACTGCCGGCGGCCTACTCGATTTCGCGCTACGCGCAGAAAAAGCTCGCCGTATTTATCCTGCTGGCGCGCCTGATGCCCGGCATTTCCTTCCTGATGCCTTGGTACATCATTTTCTCGCGACTCGGCCTGATGGACAGCTATGTCGCGCTGATCCTCTCGCATATGCTGATCGCGCTGCCGATCGTGGTCTGGATCATGTCGACCTATTTCAGCACGATTCCGCGCGAGCTCGAAGAATCGGCCATGGTCGACGGTGCCACGCGACAGATGGCGTTTCTGAAAATAATCCTGCCCCTGTCAGGCCCTGGCATCATCACCGCCACAACGCTGTCGTTCATCTTTTCCTGGAACAACTTCATGTTCTCACAAGTGCTCAGTATGGAGCGGACCAAAACCCTGCCGATCGCCGTCTACAACTTTCTATCCTATGCCGAAGTCGACTGGGGTGGCGTGATGGCTGCCGCCGTGGCTATCATGACGCCAGCGATCGTTCTGACGATGATTTTCCAGAAATACGTGGTTAAGGGTCTGACGATGGGCGCTGTCAAAGGGTAATTCGCCCCCCAGACCCTGGAACCGGCCTTCCGATCAGGTTTGTCACGCCGCGACCGGCTAGAGGAAAGCGTTGCAGCGTGGCGCACAGGCCACATCGTCTCAGACAGAGGACCTCGGTTCTTCCCCTTGCGGCAACTAGCCAATTTCAGAAACTGTATTTCTACCATTCGGCGAAGCTGCCATCCCTATGGCGCCAGATTGGGTTGCGCCAGCGGTGGCCGATAGCGGCGCGCTCCTTGACGTATTCTTCATTGATTTCAATCCCCAATCCCGGACCTTGCGGGATCGTCACATAGCCTTTATCGTAGGCAAAGACTTCCGGCTGTGTCAGATAGTCCAGCAAGTCATTGCTTTGGTTGTAGTGGATGCCCAGGCTTTGCTCTTGGATGAAGGCGTTGTACGACACGGCATCGACTTGCAGACACGCGGCCAGCGCTATCGGGCCGAGCGGGCAGTGCAGCGCAACTGCGACGTCGTAGGCTTCGGCCATGGTGGCAATCTTGCGGGTTTCCGTGATACCGCCGGCATGCGAGACATCCGGCTGGATGACGTCGATATAGCCGTCGCTGAGAATTCGTTTGAAATCCCAGCGCGAATAGAGTCGCTCACCGAGAGCGATTGGGGTGTTGGTCAACGGCGCCAGTTCCTTTAATGCCTCGTAGTTTTCACTGAGTACTGGCTCTTCGATAAACATCAGCTTGTATTGATCCAGCTCCTTGATCAGGACTTTGGCCATCGGCTTATGGACCCGACCGTGAAAGTCGACGCCGATGCCGACGTGGAGACCGACTGCGTCGCGCACCGCCGCCACATTGGCCAAGGCCGCTTCAACTTTTTCATACGAATCGACGAACTGCAATTCTTCCGTTCCGTTCATCTTGACCGCAGTAAACCCGCGCGCCACAGCATCTTTGGCGGCTGCTGCCACATCGGCCGGGCGGTCGCCACCAATCCAAGAGTAGACGCGGATACTGTTGCGCACCGGGCCGCCCAACAGCTGGCTCACCGAGACTCCGAGTGCTTTGCCCTTGATATCCCATAGCGCCTGATCGATCCCGGCAAGCGCGCTCATGTGGATTGCGCCGCCGCGATAAAAGCCTCCGCGATACAACACGGTCCAGTGATCTTCGATATTGCGCGGGTCCTTGCCGATTAGATAGTCGGATAACTCTTCAACGGCAGCCGCAACGCTGTGCGCCCGGCCTTCAACTACCGGCTCGCCCCAGCCGACCACACCTTCATCAGTTTCAATTTTCAGAAAACACCAGCGCGGGGGCACGATGTAAGTGGTAAGTTTGGTGATTTTCATTGTTCGCTTTCTTCTTGATGAATGCGTCTGCCAATAGCCACGCTAATTTTGTTTGAATCAGATTAATTTCTGCTTTTGCGTGGAGCGCAAGGCGGCAATGAATTCGTCGGCATTCTGGCCGACCAGCATTGCGCTTAGACCTGGCTTATAGAGCGCTGAGCCTAAGCCAAAGCCGGATGCACCAGCAGCGACAAAGGGTGCCATATTTGCTGGTGTGATTCCGCCCACTGGAATCAATGCAACGTCACTCGGAATGACCGCGCGCCATGCTTTGACCACGATTGGACTGAGTTGCTCGGCAGGAAACATTTTCAGTACATCGGCGCCTGCGGCCAGCGCGGCAAATGCTTCGGTCAGGGTGGCCACGCCTGGAGCGCAGGCCATTGCAGCCTTTTTGGCAGCACCGATCACTTTGACGTCGCTGTGCGGCATCACGATGATTTCGCCTCCTGCATTTTTTACTTCTGCAACTTGTGGTGTTGACAGTACGGTGCCGGCACCGACCATACAGTCTGCGGCCAGCGTCGCCCGCAATATACGTATGCTTTCAAATGGTTGCGGGGAGTTCAACGGCACTTCGATCACTCTGAATCCGGCCTTATACAGCGCTAGGCCAATGGCCGCGACTTCATTCGGACGAATCCCCCTCAGAATGGCGATCAGCCCACAGTGTTGCATTGCGTTTTTGAGCATGTGATGGTCCAATTATGGCTGTGTGCAACTAAGCAGACCGGCAGCAATTGCCAGTTGCCATAAGCCGCGTTCGGTCGCTTGCCCCGCTACTTCGATCTGATCAAGTCCATATGCTCGGAGGGCACGCGTGTAACGAACACACAATGCTGCATCACCGACCAGTATGACGCGCACAGGCCGATGACGTTGTTCCGCCAGCAAGTCTTGCAATGCCGCTACCTCATGGCCGATTAGCAGCCCTGAAAGATATTCACGCTGGCCCGCGCCATCCAGTTCGCCAGTCAGGCCCAGTGTGCGTGTGCTGAAGATGGTCGACAGCACCCCGGCACGTCCGGCCGGGGTTTGAGGTACCAGGACGCCGCGATCGAACGCAGCATGATCGTCACCGTTGACATCGCTGGTTGGCATGCCGCGTCCCAAAATGGTGTGCTCGCATAGCGCTGCGTAGACCTCGCCCGTCATGAATGTGTGGAAATGTTCGATGTGACTTTGTACTTCACGATGCTGTATTCGTACCTGTACCCATTTGGAATGACTGCCTGGCAAGCCGATCAGGATTTCGTTCTGCTCATTTTGTTGTTCTGCGCGAGACGGAGTCTTACCGAAATCGAGCATGCTGAGCGCGCCGATCACCTGGGTTTCTTCGCCACGCATGACATTTGGCAGTGCCGAGTTCTCGATGAGGCCGGGGACGATATGCACGATCTGGCCGTTTCGGGTATGCACTGTGCTCAGCGTGCTTCCGATTCGATCGACCGCAATCGGTAACGACAGATAGGGAGCTTCGCGCCAGCCCTGGCGGCTGCCGACCATCCCGGCAGCGATCACAGGGGCGTGCGGTGCCGCACGGATCCAGTCGCCGCAAGCCTCTTCAAAAGCAAACTCAAAGCCCGCTTTTCCATCGTCGCCGGAATTTTCGGGTAGCACGACCTCCGGCAGCTTCATCACGCCCCACGGCAACGAGCGCAACTCTAATACCCGACCGGCAGCACCGAGGCGATAAGCCCGCAATGACGAGGTGCCCCAGTCGAGTGCGATTAGCTGTGTTTGACACCGTGCCTGATTCATCGGTTTGTTCGAAAAAGATTCGGCTGCAAGAAATTTTGCGTACTTTATTACAGGCAAACCCCAACAAGTCTGAGTCACTTAAGCCACACCGGTACACCAACGCAGTACTGACCAGCACTGCGGAGTTTCTCTGACGGGAACTACGTATCTACTACCACAGTCAGGATCGTAGTGTCGTTCGCGGCTTCGCCGCCGACGGCGCGGAGATCGGATTATTCAAGGCTCAAGCGATGTCCGTGATGCCAATGAGGTACGAACCCTAACTGCGGGTTTGGGTCGATCATGTCCTACATGGAGATCGACATGGACGAGACCCGTTCGCAAACCATTGTATGCGATCAATTGACCGCGTCCTTCCCCTGAACGCCGACTTGGCGGTGCACCTTCATCGCCGGGCAGTTTGCTTTTGCGAGAACATCAAAGGTCGGTCGGCCATCATCGAACACGACCTCCAGCTCAATCCATTTGTCCACACCGTTTTTGTCTTTGGCAACCACGGAAATGACCACTTCAAATTTCCTGGCTGGAGCCGCAACAGCTTCGTGATACATTGGCATCACACCCCCTTGGAGCAGCTCCTTGAAAATGACCTTTCGCTGGTATGGCGATACTGACCCCGTCAAGCTCGAATACATCCGCCAGATCCCCGGCCTGTATGGCATAGTCTCCGCCATTTACGACATACCGGTGGGCGAGGTCTGGCCCCTGGACAAGCTGCAAGCACTGCGTGCGCGCATTGAAGGCGCAGGGCTGAAGTTTGAAGTGGTTGAAAGTGTGCCTACCCACGAAGACATCAAGTTGGGCAAGCCGACGCGGGACCGCCTCATTGCCAACTTTCAGCAAAACATCCGCCATTGTGCGGCGGTGGGTGTGAAAGTGATCTGCTACAACTTCATGCCAGTATTTGACTGGACCCGCACCGAAATGGCCAAGGAGCTGCCTGACGGCTCTTTCACCCTGGCGTTCGACGCCAGGGCGGTTGCCAAGATTGATCCGGAAAAAGGCATCGCCCTGCCCGGCTGGGACGCCAGCTACAAACCGGAACAGCTCAAAAGCTTGCTGGCCGAGTACAAAGCGGTGAATGAGGAAACTCTGTGGACCAACCTCGAATACTTCCTCAAGGCCATCATCCCGGTCGCTGAAGGAGTGGGTATCAAGATGGCCATGCATCCGGACGACCCGCCGCGCCCCATTTTTGGCTTGCCGCGCATCGTCAAGAACCGCGAAGACTTGCAGCGCCTGGTCAACATTGTTGACTCAACAGCCAACGGCTTGACTCTGTGTTCGGGCTCGCTCGGCGCTGATTTGTGCAACAACGTTGAAGCATTGGTGCGCGAATTCGGCAGCCAGGGCCGAATCCACTTTGGCCACCTGCGCAATGTCAAGGTGGAGCCGGACGGGACGTTTTATGAATCCACCCACCGGTCCTGCGACGGTTCGCTGGACATGGCGGCCATCGTCAAGGCCTACCACGACATCGGTTTCGAGGGTTATGTGCGACCGGACCATGGCCGCATGATCTGGGGTGAGACCGGCAAACCTGGCTACGGGCTGTATGACCGCGCGCTGGGAGCCGTCTACCTGAACGGCTTGTGGGAGGCGATCAGCAAGTACTCGCCACCGGCCCATTAACGCGAACCCGGAATCTTGATTGCTATTAAATATATAGCTTCTAGCGAAAACAATACAAGCGCATGAAGCCTATATTTGCATAACAATGGTTTCCACGGCCATGACTCGTTTAACCCCTCCGCCAAGCGGGCAGCTTGATCAACGCGCCTTGCTGCATCAACTTTTTGACGCCGCGGTGGCCGCAGCTCAACTGGCGCTGTGCCTACCGGCCCACCTGCCAACACCGCCCAAAGGCAGAACCATCGTGATCGGCGCAGGCACGGCATCGGCGGCTATAGCGCGGGTCAATGAGATTGAAGCAGATCGCGGGAGTGCGCATTTCAGCGATCGTGGACACCTGTTTTATGCTGATTGTGCACGGCGTTTCTGAGCCATCGTGGACGCGCAGGGCAGCGATGGCATATTCCGCCCTAACGGAGTGAACGACCGATATTGAAAAATTGCTTCGCTTACCGACAGCAATGGGGCAACAGGCCCCAATAGCTGCTCCTGGTCGTTGGCGGGTGCAGCGATCCTCGAAATCGACACCGGATTGCTGACGGTCAGGGTATTGGGGTGATGGTCATGTATCGAGCGAGCATTTTAGGCAGACCTATGTCGGCAACCGCTGCACTGCCGAATTACATTCCGCTCCATTGCAGCCACTCAATTTCCCAATTCCACTCCCGCCAAGCGCCACCGCCAGCCAACCCAATACGCATCCACTGAGTGCCGATTTGAACCAGACGCGTTTTCACGACGTTGCATGTAACTCCCTGTTCCGCTATGTCGTGTGGGACCTAGCTACCTGGCGCCTTGTCCTTGTTCAGCCATCCTGTGAATGAGATACGCGCAATGTCAAACCGATCAGTGGTGCGACAGTAAACAGAAGGCGAGCCGAGCCTGCCCAATGGCGCAAAGTTGTTGACGTGAAAGCGCGGACCCATCAGATGGTCTGCAACATGAAACATGACCACCTCCCCGATGAACAGTGTGTTGTCACCCAGCGCCTGCGAACTGAACAGCTTGCATTCAAGACTGACTTGAGCCTTGGCCACACGAGGTGTCTTTACGTGAACCGAGGGCGCGGTTTCCAGGCGTGTCGCCTCCAGTTCACTTTGGTCCGGAGGAAAATCAGCAGCCGATATGTTCATGGCGCCAAAAAGTTCTTCAGTCACCATATTCACCACAAACTCGCCGCTGGACAGAATGTTCTTTGCCGTGTCCTTGAGTTCACCGTTGTCGCGCTTGCCGACGCTGACGACCACATAAAGGGGATTGCTGCCAACAGCATTGAAAAAGCTGAACGGGGCCAGATTCACAATGCCAGATTGACTTTGGCTGGTAACCCACGCGATAGGGCGAGGCACCACCAAGTTGGTCAACAGTTTGTAGTTGTCTGCGTTTGATTGAAGGGCAGGGTCGAATTGCACGAAGTTGCTCCTGTGTGATTGGAGCTCAATGATAGGCGGCAAATCGCCAAGAAAATTTGATTGCTACGCCCTGCTCGCTACCCCAAAATTCTTCCCATGCGCCCCTGCTGCGCCACCAACCAGGCACCGTATCATTGATAAGTCAGTTCGCGGTCTGGACTCGACACGGGGCTAGGCGTGGCCGCATGCTTAGATCCTAAACGTCCCCAGAAGGGCAATCGCAGCGCCGGCGCATTGAGGTCAATCCCAAAATTCAGACCCAGCATATTGAATTCCAGCCCTTCTTGCCCCCCACGCTCACGCCAAGCAAGCCCAGCAGCGAGATTTGCAGACCAGAGCCGGACGGAGACATGCCCACCGGGCTCGTCAACGGCCTGTAGTCCTTGCCGATGGCATTGGCGGGCAAGTCGAGCTTGAGCGCCGGCACCTGTCGCCCGATGTGCGCCAAGAATGTATTGCTGTTGGGGCCAGGGTAACTGCGGTATCGGCCGGCGTAGGGGTAGCTGAGCATCGCGGCTTCGATGTCATCGATCATGGATTCAGCGTCTTTTCCTCGGTGGTCCACTAAAAGCTCAGGGGGTGCTCCGTACCAGAGTCCGTCAGGCAGGGCGTAGTTGCGCGGCAGCACCTGGGGAGCACGCCAGCCGACCACGTCGTAACGGGTGTAGGCCGTCTCGCCCCTGCGCTTGTAGATGATCCAGGGATGCACCGCAAAGTAGCCTCGCCAGCCATAAGTCGGAGCGGCATAGACCTGAACGATGGCGAGGTCGACCAGTTGCACCGGGTTCGGAGCGATTCCGGCTGAGTGTCTTGGAGCGCTAGCCCAGCTCCTGCTCGGGACTTCGGAGATCTGAGAACTGTCCTGCGCAAGTCCAGCTTGAGAAACATGGACAAGGCAGGCCACAAGACCGGTTCGTATCAAGCGAGAAGAATTTTTCAAGATTACCTACTATCAGAGGCGGCAGTGATTCTTGAAGTGGGCTTACCATTGCCGTTGGCCGTGTTCTGGATCTTGTTGTCAGTGGACGGGGTCTGCTGGACCCACTGGAGTGCGGTCAAGCCAGGGGCGATGATTCGATCTGCGCGAGGGCTCTGCGGATCGCGCCCGCGTCACCAGTTCGAACCAAGCGCGCGATTTCCCGGCCATTACTGAGAAATACCAACGTAGGCCAAAGCTTCACTTTGAATGAACGCCCAAGAGGTCGGCCGCTACCGTCAGCGATTTTGATACGGCGCACGTTCGGGTGATCGGAAAAAGCGGAGGCCAGCAGCGGTTGGGCGGCGCGACAGTACCCGCACGACGGGCTGCCAAACTCAAGCATGGTGGGCCCTTCGAGCATGTCGATTTCCGCGCGCGCGGGTTCGATCCCGGCATACACTTCGTTCATTGTCATAAGACTGCAAGCTGCCTACGAATATATAAAGGCTTAAGGCTTTGATGATTAAGGTCCACGCCCGAGGTGAGTGAAGCGTTATCTGCCGATGAAACAACAAACCCTCGCCATGGCAGCCGACCAGACGTTCGAGAACTACCGCAAGCCCACGAGGCGTGACGAGTTCTTGAAGACGATGGAGGCCATCGTCCCATGGGTCGCTCTGTGCGAAGTCATTGAACCCCACTACCCGAAGGCAGGCAATGGGCGTCCTCCCATCGGTCTTGAGCGTATGCTGCGCATCCATTTCATCCAACATTGGTTCAACCTTGCTGATCTGGCCTGCGAGGAGGCGCCGTATGACAGCGCCAGTCTGCGCCGCTTCGTAGGCATTGACCTTGGGCGCGAGCCCGTACCCGACTCAACGACCATCACGAAGTTTCGCAAGCTTCTCAATGACAACAAACTGGGCGAGGAACTATTTGCCAAGGTTGGCAAGGAACTGCAGGCGCGTGGGTTCAAGGTCAATACCGGCACCATCGTAGATGCGACCATCATTGGAGCGCCGAGTTCGACCAAGAACACAGACAAGGCGCGTGACCCCGAAATGCACCAGACCCGCAAGGGCCAGCAGTGGTATTTCGGGATGAAACTCCACATTGGAGTGGATAGCCAAAGCGGCTTGGCCCACAGCGCAGTGGTGACGCCGGCCAATGTTCATGACAAGCATCCGTTGCCCGATCTGCTGCACGGTAACGAGCAGCGCGTCTATGGTGATTCGGCCTATGCCAGCCAGAAGGATCTGATTGCCAGCAAGGCACCCAAGGCCAAAGACTTCACCAACCAGCGCACCCGTTACGCCGGAATCATTGATAAGGCAGTGCGTGCCAAGAACCGCAACAAGTCACGCATCCGCTCACGCGTGGAGCATGTCTTTGGTGTCGTTAAGCGCCTGTGGGGGTTTGGCAAGGTGCGTTATCGTGGTCTTCAAAAGAACGCCACGCGGGCGTTCACCGCATTGGCGTTGGCCAACATTTACCTCAGTCGCCAAAGACTGATGGCACAGGTGCGCCCATGAGGCGAGAAATCGGGCCAATAGGCCCGCCCAGCAGACCAAATGGGGGCACAAAGTCGCTGAAATTACCTTCAATTTCGCAAAACCTTGTTGTCGCACGCCCATGCCTGCGCTTTGACCCTACCTATTCACCATAGCCTTAAATTGTCGATCACTATAACCCCGTCAACATCAGCGTGTCTTAACGAGTCACTGGCCTGGGTGTTGGGCAGTTTTCCGGGTGGCCGACTGTTTAAGACACATTGCTGCCGCTCACCAAGGGCAGTTCTCTGGCGGTTCAATTTTCGACTTGTGCCGACCTGCCAGCAGTCATTCATATTGGCCGTCAGATGCCCATTCCCGACGATGATTTTCTTGAAATGCCTGCCCGATAACCGACCTTGAACTCCCCGCTCGATGTTTTGGAGTGGACCGTTGACTCAGTTGATGCGTTAGCTTTCCACCAAGCTGCCGCCCAGTTGGCGGCGGCCATACCGCGTTGCCGACACTGGCAGCGGGATGGCGTCTACACCAATGCAGCCTGTCCAGTCGTATGTGACAGGCAGCCTTGAGTTATCCAGTTCGACTCCGCTCAGTAGTTGTTCATGTCGCCCGACATGGTGCCCACTGCGGTCTTAATGGTGCGGTCATGGCCGACTCCGGGGTAGTTGGTTTTCAGTAACCGCCAGCTGACGACTTGGGGGCGGATGATTTGAACCTGGAAAGCAGGTTGCGTGCGGCATCGGACAACAACATGGTGTCCACGCCAACGGCTACGAACAACGCGCCAGCTGCCAGCCATTTACGCGCTTGCTCCTCTGTCGTGGCGATGATGCCAGGTGCCTTGCCGACCTTGAGAATGCGTGCGATGCTATCCGCGATGGCGACCTGCACTTCGTGGTGATCCGGATTGCCCGGAAAACCCATCGAAGCCGAAAGGTCGGCAGGCCCGATGAACACGCCGTCTACTCCGGGTGTGGCGGCGATCGCGTCGAGGTTGCGCATGGCCTCGACCGTCTCCGCTTGCACCAGCAGACAGACTTGTTCATTCGCCTCCTGAATGTAGTTAGGGTAGCCCTGCCAGCGCGACGAGCGGGCCACCGAGCTACCCATGCCGCGGATGCCGTCGGGCGGGTAACGCATGGCACGCACCATCTGCGCGGCCTGTTCGGCCGTATCCACCATGGGCACAAGCAGGGTCTGTACGCCAAGGTCGAGAAACTGCTTGATGATGGCGACCTCGCCCATCGGCACGCGTGCGATCGGGTGCGTAGCCAGGCCGGGGATAGAACCCTGGGCGCTGGAGACGCCCTGCAATTGCGCAAGCATTGTGCGTAGGTCACTGGGACCGTGTTCGCCATCGAGCAGCAGCCAGTCGTAGCCGATGCCGGCCACGAGTTCGGCGCACAGGCCGTCGGCCAAGTCAACCCAAAGGCCGATCTGGACCTGCTGATTCTGCAAGGCTTGTTTGAAGGTGTTGACAGGTGTTTTCATGGTTGTGCGGAGCTTGAGGTGAAACAAAATTCAGGATGCTGGTTTTGACGGTTGCCGAAGTGGAGAAGGAGTCGGTCATCACGATCTGCGCGGACCGCCGGCGCTTGCCCCAGACCGCGACGTATCGCCCAGCCCTGACGAACGCTGTTATGGAGGTGGGCTAACCGGAAAGTAAAGTGCATAGAATTAAATGTAGCACCTGGTTTTGATGTCGACGCCCGCACTTCTAGGGCTCTGATTCCCGGTTTAGCAACTGCGCGACCGGCAATACAGCAGCAATACCCGGTTCGGGTTGCGCTGCCTGGGCCCAGGACTGCCCCAAGGGTATCAAGGTAACTGCATTGTTGGTTTGGCGTTTACCAACAGAGCCGCTGATCGACGGCAAGGGGGAGGTGCCCAGACAAGATAGAACAGTCACTGAGACTGCATTACTCCGACAATACAGCCCGGCTACCCGATTTACGATTCAGCTCATCAATTCGCTAGCCGAAAATTCTTGTCTGCCGCCCAGACTAGCCGATTCTCGAAGTTCGAAAGTTAGTCCGGCCAGCTTAGCAATGACTGAGCATTTGCCGCGCGACGTTCCACCAAAGTTCGTGAACTTTCCGGCGATCTCATCGCTGCCCTGCAAATAGCTATCACGGCGTCGGCCACAATGTGCTCTTGACCTGGGTGCAGGTTACATGGGTCGAGAACTAAGAAACCTTGTTCGACGTCGTGGTCGCGGACGATAATTGGCGGACTATGTTGTTCTAAACGGTCAGCTAAATCCCACGCAGTAATTCCTGCTGACGCAGGATCAATCTGTATCCTCAAGCGTGACAGCGGGTTGCCGGTGGGATCGGGTTCGATGGCGACCTGAACACCTGGCAGTGGTGCGAACAGCTCCATCCATACTTGCATTGCAGCGGCTTCTCTCGCTCGCACGGCGATGTGGTCACGTGTACTCCAAGCTCTTAGTGCAGCAATGCTACCAACGATGCTTTCTTTACCAACCTTGAAGCCACGTCCAATACCTCGATTCTGTAGATACATGCTGCGCACCAAGTCAAGCTTGCCTGCCACAACACCAGCGGTGCAGCCCCCCAAGAATTTATGTGCGCTATAAATCACAATATCAGCACCAGCGCTGAGGAAGCCATGCAGATCGTATTCCGAAGCGGCATCGACTATCACCGCGACGTTTCTAGCGTGACAAATCTCAACGAACTCCGGTAAACCAATTTGCCCATGGTCAACAACGTGGTGAGAAACTACAAATACAGCTGCAGCAGTGTCGTCATCAATCGCTGCTTCGAGCTGATATCCCGACGCCAAAGTTGCAGTTCCAATTAGCCGGACTTGCGCGCCAGATAGCCGAATGGTCTGTTCGATAGAGGCACCATAGTGGATGGCATGACCCATTTGAAGCAGAACCTTAGACCTCATGCCTTGGGTGTCTGGTAACTGTTCAATCTCACTCAGGCTGGAGCCCGTCATGCAGGCCGCCACGGACAGTGTCAGCGCCGAGGCACTTGACGCCGTAATATAGCCCGCTTGTGCTCCAGTGCTCATGGCTATTTGCCTAGACGCCAGCCGTTGCAAATGAGAAATTTCGACGAAATGAGGCAAGATATCACTGACTGCGGCGACCACCTCAGGACTCACAATAGAAGCGCCTAACTCGGTCATCGTGCCAGAAACATTGATGATCGGTCGCAGACCCAGTCCAGGGCGCGGGTCAAAAGGGATATTACTCAAGACTCTCTCCTTATCAGTTACTTTGCATGTCAAATATGGCTTTAATTTCAACAGTCTGCTTGTCCGAACAACTTTGGTCACCGAAGCGCATTTCTGATGCTTGCGTTGAGCTGTGGATTTTCGCTTGATGGGCCAAGCTGTTTCCCAATGTAACGCTGTGGGCTGCCAAATTCAGTGGGGTCAGTGGCCAAGTCCTTGATTTGCCGACAGACCGGACGCTGCTGTTGCCTCTTCCTCAACATGGCTGGCTGGACGGTTGATTGGGACGCCTATAACTTCGCGATTCCAGTGTGCGGTATCTACACTGGCCCGAGTGCCCCAAGTTGGAATCGTGATAGCAGCTCTCGCTGCGGCACCGTGCACTGTGCAACTGGGGATGCCGCTCAATATCCGGCGGACGAATCCATGGGGTTTGCTGAGAGTCTCGCTGCTCATGGCGGGACTGGCCAATCTTGGTTATGCCGCTTAAGCACCGCGTAGATATGGTGATAATATCTGGCTTTGTTTTGGCGCTTCCTGCCAATTGTGATGACGTTCGTGCACCAGCGCGCACCATTAGGTCGCGCTGGATGGGGTACTAGGCTTCTTGGGCACCAAACTCATTATCGAGAGTCAGACCGCCAAGCTGTTGTTGTTTGGTGCAGTTAACGCTGGGTTTGGTACGAGCGTATTGTTCTGGGACATGTCTGGCGCGCTTCTGGGTAGTCCTGGTATGGTTGTCGGATGGGTAAACACCGTCCCTGATGACAATCTGTTCATGCAGCATGCGTTTCAACAAGGCCAACTCGATCATCAATAACTTCGAACAATTGGGCTCGCGTGGCCCTAGCAGGGTCCGCGGCAGGCGGCAATGAAGTTCATGGCGCTGGCCTGCACCTCGGCCGCCGTTGTGCCGGGCTTGTAAAGGGCCGATCCAATGCCAAAACCGCTAGCACCTGCCTTCAAGTAGCTGGAAATATTTTCTGGCGTAATCCCCCCCACCGGCAGCAATCGTGTGTCTGCGGGTAACACCGCGCGCAAAGCCCGAACGACTGCTGGGCTGATCATCTCAGCTGGAAATAACTTGAGTCCCGTGGCACCAGTCTCCAGTGCTGCAAAGGCTTCTGTGGCAGTCATCACGCCGGGTAAGCACACCAGCCCCAAACGCACGGCCTCGCGCACCACCATTGGATTGAAATTGGGCGACACGATCAATTGGCCACCTGCGGCATGCACGTTACGCACATCGGCCGGTGTGATCACCGTGCCAGCGCCGATCAATGCCTTCGGAAAGTTGCTGGCCAGGGCGGCTATGCTTGTCAGCGGATCAGGCGAGTTGAGCGGGACTTCGATCAAGGTCCAGCCCGTGCTGGTCAGGGCTTCCCCCACCGCCAGTGCCTCCTGCGCAGGCAGGCCGCGCAGAATGGCGACCAGGGGCATGTGGTTCAGTGCGGCTTCAAATTTTTCGTGTGCGTTCATCATTGATTCAAAAAGCTGGGATCGAGAGTTTGCGCGATAGCCCACAGGCCGGCCCAAGTGGCCTCTGAACCCACCCGCTGCGAGGATACGTCCCGCAGGGCCAGCGCGCGCTGGTAACGCTGCGTCAAAGTCTCTGAGCCGATGATGACCACGTGGGCGTTGGCCTGCAATGTCTGGGCACGTAATTCTTCGCCAATGATCAGACCGGACAGGTAGCTGGGCAGTGCTTCAGCAGGCAGACGGTCGAACAGCGACAGGGTGCGTGTGCTGAAGGCGGTTTGCAGCAGGCTGTTGCTGCGCAGGGCCAGTGTCACGCCCTGGTCGAAAGCCTTGCTGTCAAATTCACCATCGCCGGCCGGGAGCGAGCGCGACAAAATGGAGTGCTGCCGCAGCAGGGCGAAAAACTCGCCTGTCATGAATGTGGAGAATGATTGGATACGACCCGCTTGCGCCTGCACCCATTTGCTGTGCGTACCCGGCAGAACTGCCAGAGCTTCTTGCAGCCCGAGTAGCTGCAGTGCACCAAAAATTTGCGTTTCTTCGCCCCGCATGACGTCAGGAATGCGCTGGAGGTGCGTGTCATCAGGAACGCCATCGTTTTCGCAAGAGAGTCCGGGAACGATGGCCAAACGGCCCGGCTCCACCCACGTCAGGTTGGCGGCGATTTCTGCGAATCCTGCGGGACACGGGCAATAGGGCACTTCCAGCCAACCTTGCTTGCTGCCGACCATGCCGGACATTAGACATAACGCATCAGGGGCTTGCATCCAGTCACCAAAACAATTTTCGAACACCGAGGCAAATTCACCCGATTTCACCGTCAGGAGGCCGTGGGAAAAAGACCTCTCCTCCAGGACCTTTCCCGTGTCATCCAGCAATGCGCCGCGCATTGTGGACGTACCCCAGTCCACCGCCACTAGTTGCTTCACAACAGTGCTCGCACGGCATCCGGCCGGGGCAATGGCGCGACGGCGCCAAAGCCCTGAACCGCAAGCGCAGCGGCCGCATTGGCATAACGTGCGGCTTCAAAGGCCGTGCAGCCTTGAGCCATGCGAGCCAGTAGGTTGCCAGCAAAACAGTCGCCCGCACCGGTGGCATCGATCAATTGGACCTGGTGGCTGGCGATGCGTTCACGTCTGCTACCGTCACTCACCAAGGCGCCTTCGCTGCCTAGTTTTAACACGACGATCTGCGCGCCCAGCGAATGTCCCCAGTCGACGACCTGATCCGGATCGTTTAGGCCGCAGAGGATGCTGGCGTCTTCCATGCTAGGGAGAAAGATATCGCTCATCGAGATGGCTTGTGTGATGCAGGCCCGTGCCCTTGCCAGCGGCCAGAGCTTGAGGCGCAAGTTTGCATCAAACGACACCAGGGTTGCAGCTTCACGAGCCAGTTGTATGGCGGCGAACACAGTATCGCAGGAGCTGCTGGAGATAGCCATGGAAATGCCGGACACATGCAAAATCTTGCTGGCAGACAGTAGCTCGCTTGCCACTCCATTTTGCAGCCAGGCTGGTGTCATCCGGCTGGCCGCCGAACCAGCGCGCAGGTAGCTGAACTCATGCCCGTTCGGGCCGTGGGTCACAAAGTAAATGCCTGTGGGGTGCTCTGCATCACGCTCTATCGCCGTGGTGGCAACGCCCTCTTCCGTCCAAAGGTCCAGCAGTGACTGGCCGAACGTATCACGGCCAACGCGCGACAGGTAGCCACAGCGGGCGCCGGCCCGCGCGGCCGCGATGACAGAGTTGCTAGTGTCGCCACCAAAGCCCCGCAGATAGCCCGGCAGGCCGGCCGTGGTCTGATTGAACTCCACCATGGCTTCGCCAAGGGCAACTACATCGAATGTCTTCATTTCATTGTTCACTCTGCTTTTTATCCCCCTCCCGATGCGAGTGGTATTGGCGTGTTACAAGGCCTAACCTACCCCGCTCGGAGCGAAAGGAATTTTGATTAGCGATTTTCACGCAGCACCTACGAACCACGCCGGGCCACAAGGAAGTCCGGATCGGCAGCGTCATCGGCTAACGCGACACTACCCTGGCCAGGGTAGGACGGTGCCCCAACGCTCGTCACCGTAGGTACCTCGCCGCTCCCCGATGGAATTGAGCTGAGCTTAAGCGCGTGGCTTGTACGCCACCACATCAATCTCAACCCGTGCATCCACCATCAGGCGCGCCTCGGTGGTGGAGCGCGCTGGTTTTTTGTCGCCGAAGTAACCCATGTAGACGCGGTTGAAGCTGCCGAAATCGCGCGCGTCCTGCAGCCACACCGTGGTTTTGCAGACATCGTCCAGCGTGCAGCCGGCCAGCGCCAGAGCGGCAGAGAGGTTTTTCATGACCTGCCGCGTCTGCACTTCAATACCGCCCTGCACGATTTCACCTTTTTCGTCGCCCGGAACCTGACCCGACACATAAACGAAGTCGCCCGCGCGCACGGCCGGCGAAAACGGCCGGGGCTGGTGGTCAGAGGCGACAGGGGGGTTGCCAAAGTATTCGAGTGCGGACATTGCGAAAAACTCCTAGTTGAGTGAAAAAAGACAGACCGTGAAACCCCAGATAGGTAGACACCAGACTGGTGCGCACGACAGAGCGCTACACCCTTGGATCATGCTGCTTGGCCATCAGCGTGAAATATATTTTCATTTTCATTTTAAAGTATTAGGGTTTGTACCTATTTTTGCAAAAGAAAATGTCGCATATTCTTCGAAAATTGAAAAATACTTTCACCTCTAAGGAGATCGGCATGCAGCAAAAATTCTGGATCAACCGTCGCAAGGCGGTGGCTTTGGCGCTGGTGGTGGGTGGTACGGCCTTGTTGCCGATCGGCGCCCAGGCGCAAGCGCTTTCAAAATCCGCCCTCAACCTGGCCATGATTGCCGAGCCGCAAACGCTGGACCCGATGGCATCCCCCACGGATCTGGTGGCCACCATCATGCAGCATGTGTATGAGCCGCTCTTTACCTTTGATGCGAGCTGGAAAATAGTACCCATGCTGGCGGAAGGCCTGCCCAAGGTGTCAGCCGACGGCAAGCGCTACAGCATCACACTGCGCAAGGGTGTGCAGCTGCACAATGGCCGCGAGCTGAACGCCGAAGACGTGGTGGCCAGCCTCAAGCGCTGGATGGAGGTGTCGCCGCGCGGCAAGGCGCTTTCGAAGGAGGTAGAAGACCTGTCCATCAATGCAGGCCATGACATCGAGATCACGCTCAAGGCACCCTATGCGCCGTTGTTGTCGCAGCTGGCCATGCCTTCCGGCATGGCCGCGATCATGGCCAAAGAATCGATTGCCACGCCGCTGAAAGAGTTCGTCGGAACCGGCCCCTACAAATTCAAGGAGCGCCGCCCTGACCAGTATGTGCTGCTGACGCGCTTTGACCAGTACTCTGCCCGCAAGGAGGCCCCCAGTGGCTATGGCGGCAAGAAAACCGCGATTGCCAATGAGTTGCGTTTCATCCCCGTGCCCAATGCCAACACGCGCGTTGAGGGCGCGCTGGCCGGGCAATACCACTTTGCCGACCTGCTGCCCACCGAAGCGCTGGGCCGCCTTGAAAAATCGGGCGGCAAGACCGTTCCCATCCTGACGCCGTCCTTTGGTTTTCCGTACTTTGTGTTCAATACAAAGGAAGGCGTGATGGCCTCCCAGCCCTTGCGCAAAGCGGTACAAACCAGCTTTGGCGAAGGCGAAATGCTGGCCGCCGGATTTGGCGACACGCGTTTCTTCACGGCTGAGCCCAACCATTTCCCCAAAGGGACGCCATTTTATTCAAACGCCGGCGCAGCCAATTACAACGAACGTGATGCGGTCAAGGCCAAAGGCCAGGCTGTCCAAGCCGGGTACAAGGGCGAAACCATCCGTATCCTGACCAGCCGCCAGTACGACTTTCACTACAACATGGCGCTGATCATGGCCGAGCAGCTCAAGCGCGCCGGCTTCAAGGCCGATTTGAACGTGGTGGACTGGGCCACACTGGTGCAGCGCCGCGGCGACTCCAGGCTTTGGGACATTTACATCACGCATTCGGGCCAGTTCCCCGAACCCATGCTGTCCCCGCCGCAACTTGGCGAGGGTGCGCCGGGTTGGTGGAGCTCACCGGCCAAGCAGGCCGCATTGGCTGCGCTGAACCACGAAACCAATCCCGCCAAGCGCGGCGCCTTGTGGGGTGCAGTGCAACAGGTGATCTATGACGAAGTGCCATATGTCAATGCGGGTAAGTTCAACAGCCTGTCGGCCAAGTCGCCTGCACTGCAGGGCTATGTGCCTTCCACCTGGCCCTTCTTCTGGAACACCGGCCTAAAGAATTGAAAAGAGATGGATCCCCACGTTCTTCACTTCGTTTAATGCGCTGCCCCCGGGGGGTGGCTTCGCCTTGGGGCAGCCCGGCGGCGAGGCGGGGCCCGTTGCGTACCTCGTTGTATTTGGTCAAAGAAAGTTCGTCATGACTCGCTATTTGTTATCACGCGTCATGGGCATGCTGGTGGTCATGGCGCTCGTGGCGGTCATTGTGTTTGTACTCACACGCGCCGCATCGGGCGACCCTATCACGGTGCTGCTGGGCGACCAGGCGACGGCTGAAGACATTATCCGCGTGCAAAAAGAATATGGCCTGGACAAGCCACTGCCGGTGCAGTTTGGCTACTGGCTAAAGGAACTGTCGCACGGCAACCTGGGCCAGTCCATCTTCCTGCAGCGCCCGGTCACCCAGGCGCTGTGGGAGCGCGCCGAGCCCACCACCTTGCTGGCGCTGATGGCCGTCTTCATTGCAGCGGCAATTGGCGTGCCCTGCGGCATTGTTTCGGCGGTGTTTCGCGGCAAGTTCATTGACCAGTTCCTGACCGGCTTTGCCATGCTGGGCGCCAGCATTCCCAGCTTCTGGTTCGGGCTGGTCCTGATGCAGATTTTTGCCGTGTCCATGGGCTGGTTTCCGGTGTCCGGGTACGGCGACCCAGGCGCCTCGCTGATCGAACGCATTCACTACCTCGTACTGCCTTCAGTGGTGCTGGGCGTGCTCAACTCCGCGCTGATCATCCGCTTCACACGCGCCTCCATGCTCGATGTGCTGGGCGAGGACTATGTGCGCACCGCGCGCGCCAAAGGGTTGTCTGAAAAGGTGGTGGTGCTCAAGCACGCGCTGCGCAATGCCATGGTGCCCATCATCACTGTGCTGGGCCTCACCGTCGCGCTGATGATTGGCGGCGCCGTGGTCACCGAAACCGTGTTTGGACTGCCCGGTGTCGGCAACCTTGTCGTGAGCGCCGTCCTGCGGCGCGACTACCCGGTGATACAGGGCGCCTTGCTGGTCATTGCCATGATTTATGTGGTGATCAATTTCCTGACCGACCTGCTGTACATGGTGGTGGACCCCAGAGTGAAGTACTGACCGTATGAAAACTCCGCTGATTCTCAAAAAACTGTTCCGACGCCGTATCGTACTGGGCGCCGCCATCTGCTTGCTGGTTGTGGTGCTGGTCGCTTTGCTGGCCAACGTGATCACCGGTTATGACCCGAATGAGACCGCAGTCAGCCAGCGCCTGTCGGTGCCTACGGCCACCCATCTCATGGGCACCGACGAACTTGGACGGGATCTGTTTGCGCGCATTGCCTTTGGCGGCCGCTATTCACTCACCATTGCGGCGTTGACGGCCACAGGCGCCATTGCGTTTGGCACGTTATTTGGCCTGGTGGCGGGATTTTTCCGTCGGCTGGACGCGCCCATCATGCGCGTGGTGGACGCGATGATGTCTTTCCCCGACATCCTGCTGGCCATTGCCCTGGTAGCCATTCTGGGGCCGTCCATGTTCAACGTGGTGCTGGCGCTGGTGCTGGTGTACACGCCGCGCGTGGCACGGGTGGTACGTGCCTCCACGCTGGTGGTGCGTGAGCTGCTGTTTGTGGAGGCGGCGCGGGCCGTGGGCGTGTCAACTGCCCGCATTTTGTGGCGGCATATTCTGCCCAACCTGATGTCGCCCATTCTGGTGCAGGCCTCCTTTATCTTTGCCTATGCCATTTTGGCCGAGGCGGCGCTTTCCTTTCTGGGCGTGGGCGTGCCGCCTGAAATACCGACCTGGGGCACCATGGTGGCCGGTAGCCAGCAGTATGCGCATGACGCACTCTGGGTTGTTCTGTTTCCCGGATTCGCCATCATTCTGACCGCGCTGTCATTGCAGTTGCTGGGTGACGGCGTGCGCGACCTGCTGGACCCCCGGCTTAAGAAGTCCATGTGAGAACCAGTCCATGAAACCGCCCCTGACATCCCCTGATCCCTTGCGGCTCGACGTCCGCAACCTGAGCACTTTTTTTGACACCGATGAGGGACTGATCCGCTCGGTGGCCGATGTCAGCTTCAGCATCCATCCCGGCAAAACCACCGCGCTGGTGGGCGAGTCCGGCTCAGGCAAATCGGTGACCAGCCTGAGCCTGATGCGGCTGCTGTCCCGCACCGATTCCACCCAGGTCAGCGGCCAGGCCCTGTTTACCAACCGCGCCGGTGAAACGCTGGACTTGCTGGCGCTGCCCGAGCCCGCCATGCGCCGCATACGGGGCAATGAAATCGCGATGATTTTTCAGGAACCCATGACCAGCCTGAATCCCGTCTTCACGGTGGGTGAACAGATTGCGGAGTCGGTGCGCCTGCATATGGGACTGGACCGCGCAGCGGCCCTCGCACACGCCCTGCGCATGCTTGAACTGGTGGAAATACCGGCTGCCACGCGACGCCTGCATGAATACCCGCACCAGCTGTCTGGCGGCATGCGCCAGCGCGTGATGATTGCGCTGGCCATGGCCTGCAACCCGACCTTGTTGATTGCCGACGAACCCACCACCGCGCTGGATGTCACCATCCAGGCGCAGATTTTGGAGCTGATGCGCCGCTTGCAGCGAGAGACCGGCATGAGCATCCTTTTCATCACGCACAACCTTGGGGTGGTGGCCCACCACGCCGATGATGTGGCGGTGATGTATGCGGGCCGCATTGTCGAGGCGGCCCCTGTGAGAGCGCTGTTTACCTCGCCGCAGCACCCCTACACGCAGGGCCTGCTGGCCTGTCTGCCGGCACAGCAGCGCAAACGCGAGCTGGCCAACGGAGAAACGCGCGTCAAGCGCCGCCTGTATGCCATTCGCGGCCAGGTCTCCAGCCCGCTGTCGCCCCCGCCGGGCTGTGCGTTTGAACCGCGCTGCGACCGTGCTCTGGCGGCATGCAAGGAAGCCATGCCCGAATTGGAAAGTGCCGGACCGCAACGTGCCGCGCGCTGCATTCTGGTGTCTGAAGCTGCTCTTGTTTTGACGGAGACCGCATGAGCGCGCCACTGATTGAAGTCAAGAATCTGCACCGCTACTTTGGCGCGCCAGCCAAGCCGGTGCGTGCGGTAGATGATGTATCCTTTTCCATCCAGCCCGGTGAAACACTGGGGCTGGTCGGGGAATCGGGCTCAGGCAAAAGCACCATTGGCCGCACGCTGCTGCGGCTGATTGAGAGCACCTCGGGCCAGGTGTTGTACCGGGGAGAAGACCTCGGGTCGGCATCAAGTTCCCGCATGCGCGCCCTGCGCAGCAAGCTGCAAATGATTTTTCAGGACCCCTACGCCAGCCTGAACCCGAAGATGCGCGTAAAGGACATTCTGGGGGAGGCCTTGCAGGTGCACGGGCTGGCCAAAGGCCGCAAAGTCCGGGATGCGCGCATCGCCGAATTGCTGGAACTGGTTGGCCTGCGCGCCGAGCATGCCAGCCGCTATCCGCATGAATTTTCCGGTGGCCAGCGCCAGCGCATCGGCGTGGCCCGGGCCCTCGCGGTTGAGCCCGAGTTCATCGTGGCCGACGAGCCCCTGTCCGCGCTGGACGTGTCGATACAGGCGCAGGTGGTGAACCTGCTGTGCGACCTGCGCGACCGCCTGTCGCTGACCATGCTGTTCATCTCGCATGACCTGGACGTGGTGGAATACCTGTGCGACCGGGTGGTGGTGCTGTACCTGGGCCGCGTGATGGAAGTGGCGCCCACGGCCGCGCTGTTTGCCCGGCCTCTGCATCCCTACAGCCAGGCCCTGCTGGCAGCCTCGCCCAAGCCCGACCCCGAGCAAAAGAGCGAGCGCATTGCGCTCACCGGCGACATTCCCAGCCCCGTCAACCCGCCTTCGGGTTGCGTGTTTCGTACCCGCTGCCCCCATGTGATCGACGCCTGCGCCAGCATCCGTCCCGAGTTGCGGGACATGGGGCAGGGCCGCTTCAAGGCCTGCATCCGGGATGACATCGCCGTGGTGACGGCGTAATAGGGACCTAGACAGACTCATAAAAAAGGATCAACCATGACCACTTTGCAAGACATTCTCGACCCGCAGATTGACCACTCTTTCAAGGGCTTTCCGCACACCAGCCCGCCCTTGCGCCGCTCGCAGATTGCCGCTCAGAACTGGCGCGTGCTGGACGGTGATTTGCCGCTGCCACTGGCTCTCGTCAAGGAGCAGGCGCTGCAGCACAACCTGTCGTGGATGCAGCGCTTTGCTGCCGATCATGGCCTTGACATGGCCCCGCACGGCAAAACCACCATGTCGCCTCAGTTGCTCAAGCGACAGCTCGACGAGGGCGCCTGGGGCCTGACCTTTGCCACCGTGTCCCAGGTGCGCGCCGGGGTGTCAGTGGGTGCGCGCCGTTGCATGATTGCCAACCAGGTGTTCGCCGCAGTGGACCTGGCCGGCATTCAGGACATGCAGCGCAAGTACGACGGACTGCGAATTGCCTTCCTGGTGGATTCTGTGGCGCAGCTGGCGCTGATTGAAGCCTGGTACCTGTCGCCAAAAGTGCTCCAGTCGCCTGTGCGTCCTTTTGAGGTCTTACTGGAAATCGGGGTCGAGGGCGGCCGTACCGGCTGTCGCAGCCAGAAAGATGCCATGACTCTGGCACGCCACCTCCATGACAGCCCGGCATGCCGCCTGGTCGGCATCGAGTGCTATGAAGGCCTGGGCGCGACCGGGCAATCAGCGGCGGACGAGGCGTATGCCGCGGCGCTGATGCAGCGCGTGTGTGAAATTGCCGTCGCCTGTGATCAGCAGAATTTTTTTGACAACGAAGAGGTGTTGGTCAGCGCCGGCGGCTCGGCGATTTTCGACCTGGTGGCAAACCGACTCAAGCCCGAACTCTCCCGACCGGTGCGCGGCATCTTGCGATCAGGTTGCTACGTGACGCACGATCACGGGTTTTACAAGCGCATGGTCAATGCGGTCAATTCGCGCCTGCACTGCAGCGGCGGCTTGCAGGCGGCGATGGAGGTCTGGGCATCTGTGCAGTCCTGCCCCGAGCCCGGTCTGGTGATACTCGCCGTGGGCAAGCGCGACATTTCCTATGATCTGGATTTGCCCGTCCCGCTCACTTTTTGCAAGCCCGGTGGCGCGGCCATCACGGATGCGCCGGCCGACTGGAAAATCAGCGGCCTGAACGACCAGCATGCCTATTTGCGTGGCACGGGTCCCGAGCATGCGGCGCTGCAGGTCGGCGATCTGGTGGCACTGGGAATATCGCACCCCTGCACCACGTTTGACAAATGGCGATGGATGCCCGTGGTTGATGAAAACTATGTGGTTTGCGATGCCCTTGTGACCCGTTTCTGATTCTTCGTGACCAGTCTTCGCTCACGACAATTCAATTCACCACTTGACCACTTCATGACTTCAAAAGTTCTTGCAAGAATTGCCGAGACCATGGCGCACGCGCCGACCTCCAGGCGTAGCGTGCTTGCCATGATCCTGCAGGATCCCCAGCGTGTGCTGGATGAAAGTTTTGAGCAGCTGGCGCACCGGGCGGGCAGTTCGGTGCCCACCGTCATGCGCACCTGTCGTGACCTGGGCTATCCGGGCCTGCGCGAGTTTAAGCTGGCGCTGGCGCAGGAATTAGCCGTCAGCGGCTCACCCTTGCATCGTCGGGTGCAACTCCATGACGGAGCCCAGGAAGTCATCTCCAAAGTTATCAGGGGCGCTGCCACTGCGGTCAGCGGTGTGCAGGCGCAGCTCGGTGTGGCGGAAGTGGAAGCGGCGGCTGACGCCATCGTTCGCGCCAGCCGCGTGGACTGTTACAGCGTGGGCGTGACTTCCAGCTTCATGGCGTCCGACATGCAAGCCCGGCTGTTCCGGCTGGGGCTGGTTTCCAATGCTTATCTGGATATTCATTTGCAACTGGTGTCGGCCGCGACCCTGGGCACCCAGGGCGTGGTGTTTGCCATTTCGCACGTGGGCGGCATGCCCTCGCTGATCGAGGCGGTGGACGTAGCGCACTCGCAAGGCGCCACGGTAATTGCTCTGACCCAGCAGGAGACCGAACTGGCCAAGCACGCCGACATTGTGCTGGGCATTCATGTGCCAGAAGACCCGATCATGCATGTGGGCACCGAGGCCTATCTGGTGCACCTCACCGTGATTGAAATCGTCACGGTGCTGGTGGCGCAGCGGCTGGGGGATCTGGCCGTCAAGCGTCTAGGTGGCGTGCGCGAGGTGCTCAGCACGCGCGGTGTGGACATGCGGCACTACGCCAGGCTCGATTGGGACACGGCAGCCGCAGTCAATGAAAGCAAACTCAAACTCAACGAAAGAAAACTCAAATGACGCGCGCTACCCTGCTTGAGAATGGTCTGGTGATTGATGGCACGGGTGCCGGCGGCTGGATCGGCGATGTGCTGCTGGAGGGCGACCGGATTGCGGCGCTGGGCAAGGCGCTGCGCCACCAATTGCCTGAGAGTCTGAGGCTTGAAGAAGTGAGCTGTGTGGATTGCAGCGGTTTGGCCATCACCCCCGGCTTCATCGATGTGCATACGCACGACGATGCCATCGTGCTCAATCACCCCGACATGCTGCCAAAAATCTCTCAGGGCATTACCACCGTCATCACCGGCAATTGTGGCATTTCGCTGGCGCCTTTTGTGGTGAAGAAGTCCGAGCCGCCGCTGAATCTGCTCGGTGCCGATTCATTCCGGTTTGATTCGGTGGAGAGTTATGAGCGCGCCGTAGCGGCCGCACAACCGGCAGTCAATGTGGCGGTGCTGATTGGTCACACCACCTTGCGCTTTGCCTGCGTGGGCGACCTGACCCACGCGGCCAGCGCCAGCGAGCTCGACGCCATGTGTGCGTTGCTTACGCACTGCATGGAAGACGGCGCGGCGGGCCTGTCGTCGGGTCTTTTTTATGAACAGGCTTTTGCCGCGCCTACCGAAGAAGTGGTGCGTCTGGCCCAAGTGGTCTCGCGGTTCGGCGGGGTGTACAGCACCCACCTGCGTAGCGAGATGCAAGCCATCATTGAAGCGCTTCATGAGGCCGGCGACACGGCCTTTCTCGCCGGCGTGCCGCTGATCATTTCACACCACAAATGTGCCGGCCCGGCCAACTGGGGGCGCACGCAGGAAACCTTGCCGCTTATTGAATCGCTCGCCATCCGCCAGCCCGTGGCTATGGATGTCTACCCTTACGTGGCAGGCTCCACCGTGCTGCGCGAGGATCTCGTCGATGGAGTGATCGACGTGCTCGTGAGCTGGTCCACTCCGCATCCTGAAATGACGGGCCGCACTCTGGCCTCCATTGCCACCGAGTGGGGCGTTGACCAGAAGGTCGTCTGCCGCCGACTGCAGCCAGGCGGAGCTTGCTATTTCCAGATGCACGAGGACGACGTGAAACGCGTCATTGCCCATCCCTTGAGCATGATTGGCTCGGACGGTTTGCCGCACGACCAGCATCCGCATCCGCGGCTGTGGGGTGCATTTCCGCGCGTGCTGGCGCGCTACTGGCGCGATCAGCAACTCTTTTCGCTGGAAACAGCCATTTACAAAATGACCGGCATGTCGGCCCGCAATTTCCGTCTGCATCAGCGCGGGCAGTTGCAGGTGGGCTGGCACGCCGACGTGGTGGTGCTGGACCCGGCCAGGGTTCGCGATGTGGCGACTTACGAAGAACCGATTGCGCTGTCCGAAGGCATTGAAAAGGTCTTCGTCAATGGCGCGCTGGCTTATAGTGCAGACGCTGGCGACACCGGTGAAGCCCGGGTGCAGGCGCGCGCCGGACGGCTGTTGAAGCGCCTTGCGCCGCACACGCTTGGGGAGCCGGCTCTTTAACCAGTACCGCTTTATGGAGCTCTGCCATCGCTCCGGTGAATATCATTTGTGGGGTCGAGTGGCCGGTATCGAGCAGGCACTTCAGTAGTCCGGCCGTCGGGTAAGGGCACACTGCGGTCCTACAACTACTTAAACTGGTTATCCGATACCGGACGTCTGACGCTTTAGAACGAGTGCCGCTCTGTGGTCCCTATGAGTCGTGGAGTGACCATTTTTGCGCCGACCCAATATCGTTCGTATTGAACGACTTATTTGCTACTATTTATATAGCGCACTTTGACCATTTAACGAGGGCCACAGGGTAAAATGATGAGCAATATTTGACGGGACGCAAGGTTGACGGAACGGATGATCGCCACGAATGTAGGTCTGCCGCCAGATTTCGTGGCGCCCGCACCAAGCGGCCACTTGCCCATCTCGCAACAGTTGCCCCGACTCATGGTTTCGGCGTCGGGCTGTTCATGCCGGGTGGCTGCAGCGCTCAGTTTGGTGCGCCAGTCTGCATGCGCCTTGAAGGCATTGTCCAGATTGATACCCACATTGCCGGACTCACAGCCACTTCAGGCTGGCGCCGCCAGACTGCGCCGCTCTGCGCTCTTGTACCCGACGGTCGAAGTCTGTTGGGATCGGATCGACCTGCTCGCCAGCGCGCTGCCTTGATGCGCTTCATTGGCGCCAAGATTGAACACCGCCACCGTCTGCACCAAGTCCTGCGCCTGGGAGTTGAGGCTGGAAGCGGCTGCTGCCATCTCTTCGACCAGCGCAGCGTTTTGCTGTGTCGCTTGGTCCATTTGCGTGACCGCCTCGCCAACCTGGGCCACACCCTGGCTCTGCTCGGAACTAGCCGCGCTAATCTCGCCCATAAGGTCGGTAACTCGTTTGATGGAACTCACCACTTCAGTCATGGTCACGCCTGCCTGATCGACCAGGGTGGTGCCTTGCGCGACCCGCTCCACGCTGGTATTGATCAGGATCTTGATTTCCTTGGCTGCATCAGCTGAGCGTCCAGCCAGGGAGCGCACCTCGGAAGCTACCACGGCAAAGCCGCGCCCCTGCTCGCCAGCTCGGGCTGCTTCCACTGCAGCATTCAAGGCCAGGATGTTGGTCTGGAAGGCGATGCCGTCGATCACGCTGATGATGTCCGAGATCTTTCTGGAGGCATCGTTGATGCCTTTCATGGTCTCGACCACCTGGCCCACGACACTGCCGCCCTTGATCGCCACGGTGGAGGCGCTCTGGGCGAGCTGGTTGGCTTGGCGCGCGTTGTCGGCGTTTTGCTTGACGGTGGAACTCAGTTCTTCCATGGAAGCGGCGGTTTCTTCCAGCGCGCTGGCTTGCTGCTCGGTGCGGTCCGAGAGGTCGTGGTTGCCCTGGGCGATCTCGGCTGAGGCGATGGCTACTCTTTCAGAGCCCTGGCGCACTTGGCTCACCACGCTGGCCAGTCTGGTTTGCATGTCTTTGAGCACATGCAACAGCTGTGCTGTTTCGTCCCGCCCCTGCGGTGAAATATGGTTCGCCAGATCGCCCTCGGAGACCCGTCGAAGCGCCACCGCAGCGTCTGACAGAGGGCCGGTAATTCCTTTTGTCAGCAACCAGGCAAATGCTGCACCCACCGCAATTGTCAGTAGCGTGAGCGCGAGCAGAGTGGTGCGACTCGACTGCTCTATATCGGAAATCTGGCTCGCCTTTTGATCAAGGGTTTTGCGTTGAACTTCAAGCAGTTCACCCACCAGCTTTATGTAACTTTCTGAAATCGGAACAAACGCCTTTTCCAAAGTGTCATTGGCTTCGTCAGATTTGCCCTCCGCTTTGAGCTTTCCAACCTGGTTTCGACTTGCCAGATAGTCTTGGCGGACTTTCGAAATCGTGGAAAACAGCTTCTTCTCTTCATTACTGGTCATCATTGGCTCGATCACTTTGTGCAGGTCCGCAGCTATCTTCGTGGTTTCTGCGGCATTGGCCGCGAAAAAAGACACCAGGGCAGGGTCACTGCTTTTTGCAATCGCTGAGGTTCGGATCACGGCCACATTGATCACCCGGCTCCACTCGCTGATATGGCGCTCCTTTGCAAGCGGCTCCTGCATCATTTGCCGTGCCTCCTGCGCCACTGCATGGAGTTCCCAAATGGCGATCCCGGATATAAGAGCGACAAAGGCCAGAACCAGGGCGAAGCCCAGACCCAGACGGGGACCGATTTTCAAAGAGGTGAAAATTTTCATGACAATGTCCCTAATCGATTTATTGAAGAGTCTGCGCAACCAGCCCCATCTCGGCGCTGGTCATGAGTTTTTCGATGTCGAGCAGGATCAGCATGCGCTCCCCCACCGAACCGATGGCCAGCAAGTGGTCACTGCTGACGGCTGAAGAGAACTCAGGCACCGGGCGCAGTTGCTCGGGCGTGAGGGTGATCACGTCGGAGACGCCATCGACCACCATGCCCACCACCCGCGCGCCGAGGTTGAGCACGATCACCACCGTGAAGCTGTCGTAGTTGACCTGCTCCAGGTTGAACTTCATGCGCAGGTCCAGGATGGGAACGATCACTCCGCGCAGATTGATCACGCCTTTGACGTGCGTCGGCGCATTGGCCATGCGCGTGGGCACCTCGTAGGAGCGGATTTCCTGCACGCGCAGGATGTCGATGCCATACTCTTCAGAACCGAGCTTGAAGGCCAGGAACTCGCAGATGGAAGTGGCGGCCGCGGCCATGGGTGCGCCTTGGAATGTTGCCGTGCCGGATGCAGTGGCAATTTGCTGACTCATGGGAGGGGTCCTTTTAGCGCTTGGGCTATGTCACAGTGTCAGGCGCCGCAGTTGGTGACCCTGATGATTTTCTGGTTGAAATGCCTATCCGATGGCGGTCTTTGGCGACTGACTCCTCTGGGTCTTTGCCGGATCACAGCAGGAAATTTGTCCAAATTGCAAATCGCCGGTTCTTGCAGACTGGGAAACGGCTATCGGAACTGATCTCTCCAAACCGGCCGTTGGCCTTGATCTCACCAGTATCCCAACACCTTCCACCAGATGCCGCCGACTACGATCCAGACCGTCAGGTTGACCAGGCTCATCACGAAACCGATCTTCCACCATTCACCCAGCGAGACATAGCCCGAACCGAAGATGATGGGTGAGGTGCCGGTGGCGTAATGCGTCAGCGTCATCATGATCGATGACACCGCCGCCAGCAGCAGTGCAAACGGCATGGCCGGTGCGCCCAGCGCGATGCCGGCCGCAAAGAAGGCGCCGAACATAGCAGTGATGTGCGCGGTGGTGCTGGCAAAGAAATAGTGTGAATACAGGTAGACCAGTATCAGCAATGCCACGGCGCCGACCCAACCCAGGCCAAGGCTGAGAATGCCGCTTTGTACCGCCTTGGAGAACCAGGTGATCAGACCGAGTTTATTGAGGAATGTGGCCATCATCACCAGCGCCGAGAACCAGGTAATGGTGTCCCAGGCGCCCTTTTCCTTGAGCACATCGTCCCAGTCCAGCACGCCGCTGGCCAACAACAGTGCCAACCCTACTGCCGCGGCAGCGGTGGCGTCCACCTCAAAGCCAGCACCCAGCACCATCGCCGGCACACCGGCCCACAGCAACAGCAGCAGCGCGAATACCGCCAGTAGGATTTTCTCACTGGCCTTGATTGGGCCGAGTTCGGTCAGCCGCTCCTGGGCGAACTGGCAGGCTTGCGGGGTGTCCTTGATGTCCGGCGGTGACAGCCAGTACAGCACGAGCGGCATCAGCAGCATGGCCGCCAGGCCCGGCAGCAGCATGGCCAGGGCCCAGGTGCTCCAGCTCAGGGAAATCTGCGCACCGGTGGCTTCGGCGACGAACTTAACCACCAATGGGTTGGGCGCGGTGGCGGTGATGAACATGGCAGAGGTGATCGGATTGGCGTGGTAGTTGACCAGGGCCAGATAGCGTCCGATCCGCCCCGACGTGCCCTGTTCAGGTGATGAGTCGAAGCTGATCGCGATCGAGCGCATGATTGGATGCATGATGCCGCCGCCGCGCGCCGTGTTGCTGGGCGTGACCGGTGCCAGCACCAGTTCCGAAAGCCCCAGCGCGTAGCCGATGCCCAGCGTCTTCTTGCCGAACAGGCGTATGAAGAAATAGCCGATGCGCGCGCCCAGACCGGTCTTGATCAGGCCGCGCGAGATCATGATCGACAGGCCGATCAGCCAGATCAGCGTGTTCGAAAAGCCACTCAGGGCATCGGTCATGGCTGCCGACGGCTTGCTGTTGGTGACGCCGGTGATGGCCACCAGCGCGATCGCGATCAACGCCAGCGCGCCGATCGGCATGGCCTTGCCGATGATAGCGGCGATGGTGCCGATGAACAGGGCCAGCAGATGCCAGGCTGGCGGCGTGACACCCTGCGGAACGGGAACCACGAACCAGATGGCGAGCGTAATGGCGATGGCCAGCAAAGCGGTACCCGGCCGGATGGATGACTCTTGCTTCATGATCAGACAACTCCTTTGTTCTGACGAGTATCGAAGACCGGTGCCGCTCGCGCATCCGTGCGATTCGCCTCCTGCGCCTGCGTAGAAATACGCAGAAAGGTAGCGGTCTGTGCCGCACGATGCCGGATTGCGCTATCGTTGACACCCTATTGTCATGCCTGCTTATTCTTTGGTTGCGGTGAAATCCTTGTCCTTGTCCCTGTCCTTGCTGCGTCGTCTATCCTGGCAGCGCTGGTTGCGCTGGAGCCTGCTGGCGCTGGTCACCGGGGTGGTGATCGCTTTGGTCGGTCAGTGGGCCGAACGGCGCGAGCTGCACAACCGTATTCAGGCCCTGCAACAGGCAGCGCAGTCGACCGTGCTTGGACTGGGTGGCATTGCCGCAAAACATGGTTATCTGCCGTACGCGGCAACGCGCCACCCGGATGTGCAGGCCTTGCTGAGGCATCCTGCTGACCCCTTGCTGCGCGACCGGGTGAACCGCTATCTGGCCGATTTCCAGACGCGTACCGATTCCGCCGCGTTGTTCGTGATGAGTGTCGATGGCTTGACTTTGGCCGCCAGCAACTGGAACAGCGCCGGCAGCTTTGTCGGCCAATCCTACCGCCAGCGTCCATATTTCAGGCAGGCCTTGCAAGGCCGGCACAGCTATTTTTACGGCGTCGGTCTGACCACCGGCACGCCGGGTTTTTTCATTTCCGAACCGGTGCGCAGTGGCGACGAGGTGATTGGCGTCATGGTGATCAAGGTCAGCCTCGATACGCTAGAGCACTCCTGGGCCGACAGCTCCGACCCGGTCGTGCTGCAAGACAGTCGCGGCATTGTTTTCCTGAGTTCGGAGCCCGAGTGGCTGTATCGAAGCCGCGCGCCCCTCTCTGCCGATGATCTGGCCTGGCTGGCCAAGAACTGGCAATACGGCGAGCGCACGGGTTACGACGTGCTGCCGTGGCGCGTGCTACGCACGACGGGCTCGCCCGCTTACGAGCTGCACGCGGTCGTCAAGGGACAGTTGCGGTCATTCCTGGCGCTGGAGAGCGTGCTGCCCGAACTGGGCTGGACGCTGGTCGTCACCAGCGATCTGAAGGGGGTGACACAAGCCCGGCGCGAGGCGCTGGTCCTGGCCGCTTTGCTGGCTGCGGTGCTGCTGCTGGCGGGCCTGTACTGGCAATTGCACGAGCGCCGCTATTCCGAGCAGCGTCAGGCCAAGCTTGAACTGGAGCGCCGGGTGCAGGAGCGTACGCATGACCTGGAGCAGGCGCAGGCTTTCCGCAAGGCGATGGAAGACGCGCTGCTGGTGGGCATGCGTGCACGCGACCCGCAGGGACGTATCAGTTATGTCAACCGTGCCTTTTGCGACATGGTCGGCTACCGCGACGATGAATTGCTGGGCTGCGCGCCGCCCTATCCCTATTGGCATCCGGACGAGTTGGACAAATACCGGCGCGATCGCGAGGGCTCCATGGTGGCCGAGGCACAGCCCTACGGATTTGAATCGCGCATTCGCCATCGCGACGGGCATGACGTGATCACCCGGGTTTACACCGCGCCCCTTATCGACGCCCAGGGCCAGAACCAGGGCTGGATGAGTTCAGTGGTCGACATCACAGCGCAAAAACAGGCTGAGGACCGCCAACACGACCAGGAGCTCCAACTGCAGCGCAGCGCACGCCTGGCCAGCGTCGGCGAGATGGCCTCCACGCTGGCGCATGAACTCAATCAACCGCTCATGGCCTTGTCGAACTTCGCCCTGGCCGCGCGCAACATCGCCAGCCAGGCGCAGATGGAAGTGCTGGTCTCGGCGCTGGACGACATGGTCGAGCAGTCACAGCGCGCCAGCGAGATCGTGCAGCGCGTGCGTGGGTTCATCAATCCGTCCCGTGGCAGCTACGAAGCCTGTGATGTGCATGCGGTGATTGCCCATTCGCTGGTTCTGCTCAAGTCCGAACTGGAGCGTCAGGCGGTCACGGTGACGCGGCGTCTGGCCGAGCATATGCCGTCGGTGCGCGGCAATCGCGTGCTGCTGGAGCAGGTGCTGATCAATCTGTTACAGAATGCGCTGCAGGCGATGCAGGATCTGCCAGCGGCCGAGCGCGTGATCGACATCGAGACGATGCTGCTCGGGCGTACCGTCCAGATTCGGGTCGGGGACGCCGGCCCTGGCGTCCCCGAGGCTTTGCTCGCCCAGGTGTTCACGCCGTTTTTCAGCACCAAACCCGAAGGCTTGGGCCTGGGACTCAATATCTGTCGCACCATCGTTGAGGCCCACGGCGGTCACTTGACAGTGGCCAACCGCCTCGGCGGCGGCGCAGTGTTTGCCTTTACCCTGGCGCTGAGCGTATGAGTGATACAGCCTTGACTCTCTATGTGGTTGATGACGACGAGGCACTAAGGCGCTCGCTGCTATTGCTGTTGTTTTCTCAGGGAATGGCGGTACGCGGCTTCGAATCGGGCGAGGCCTTTCTGCAGGCCGTTGATGCGCGGCAGGTCGGGTGTGTCATCCTAGACCTGCGCATGGGCGGTATGAGCGGCCTGGCGGTTCTGGAACAACTGCGCCTGCGCCATAGCCCGTTGGTTGTGCTGTTTCTTTCAGGGCACGGCACCATCCCGATGGCGTTGGAAGCCGTGGGCCAGGGTGCGTTCGACTGGGTGGTCAAGCCCGATACGCAGCAGTTGCTAGAGAAATTGCCACTGGCAATGGTCGAGGCGCAGGCGCGGGCCGATGCGCTGGCACTCTGGCACGATCTGACGCCACGCGAGCGCGAGGTGGCGCGCCAGGTTGGCCTGGGCCAGTCGAACAAGGAAATTGCCCGCAAGCTGGTTCCGGCCTGCAGTCCTCGTTCGGTCGAGACGCATCGAGCCAGCCTGTTTGCCAAACTCGGTCTAGCCAATGACAACGAGCTGGGACGCTGGCTGACACGACATACCTGGCTGGGTTAGCGAAGCGGACCGCGCTACAGTAGGCCTCATTGAACTGCCTTGTAGTCGAAGAGAGACATGGTAGGTCAGGCTTATGCTGACTTCCAGCACATCATCAGTCTCAAATCCAATCTCGAACGCCCGCTGTCTCACGCTCAACTCGAAAACGAACGTCATCTCTGTCTATTCATTGCCGGGGGCAAACGGTACATTGACGAAGTCAGTGAATAGCGGTTGATGTGCCTCCAAAATCAAAAAATTGGCCTGCTCGGTAGCCAACACTGGCGACCGTCAGGTTGCGACCAGTTCCGGTCTTTGGTGTGCAGCGCCACAAAGCAGTCACTGGGCGGTTCGAGCTCTCCATTCCCGTCATTCGTTGTAAAAAATCTGTCTGTTGCGAGCCTTGGGTCTTCTGCTGTTTTGGGGCCCGCTGAACCTCGCTGGCCAAATGGGCGGCTAGATCGGAAAGCCACGCGATATCATCTCGCTGTGCTTAGCGGGACTGACTCACTGCACAAGTAGCAACTGACAGTGTCGCAAAAGGCCTCTGCGCAATACAGCCGGGTCAGACTTTTCCGATCGTGTGGGTCATTTCCAGTCCGATCGGCAACATCGTACGATAGGCAACCGACGCCGATCCGCGACAATCGGCGCTCTTCCCGAAAACACCATGCAAACCAAGACTTTCTCCATCCTCCCCATCCTCCTCGCAATCGCCTCAGGCGCTCTGCTTCCTCATTCAGCATCCTTCGCGGCTGTACACCACGCAACCAAGCCCGCGCCTCACAAAAAGGCCGCGGCCACCGAGAACACCCCGCCGCCACTTGCTGCTCAGACCACGTTGGCGGGCAGCCCGCCGGCCTTGCCCGCCAAGGCATGGCTGCTGATGGACTTCGACTCCGGCGAGGTGCTTGCCTCGGCCAACCCCGACGAACCGCTGCCGCCGGCGTCGCTCACCAAGATGATGACCAGCTACCTGGTCGAGCAGGCGCTACGCTCCGGCAAGCTCAAGCAAACCGACCTGGTCTCGGTCAGCCAGAACGCTTGGTGCCGCGGTTCGAGCACCGAGTCGTGCATGTATCTGCCGCTGAACAGCCAGGCCACGGTGATCGACATCCTGCGCGGCATCATCATCCAGTCAGGCAACGATGCGTCCAAGGCGATTGCCGAGCACATGGCCGGCTCCGAAGAGGGCTTTGCCAAGCTGATGAACGCCGAAGCCCTGCGCCTTGGAATGACGCACACGCATTTCGTGAACCCCACGGGCCTGCCGGACCCGGCGCACAAGTCGTCCGCGCGTGACCTCGCCATCCTGGCGCGCGCCATCATCCACGACAGCGTTGACTATTACCCGATCTACGCGGAACGCGAGTTCAAGTACAACGGTATCAAGCAAGGCAACCGCAATGCCCTGCTCTACACCGATCCCACCGTTGACGGACTGAAGACTGGCCACACCGAAGATGCCGGCTACTGCCTGGTCACCTCATCCAAGCGCAACGGGATGCGCCTGATCACGGTCATCCTCAACACCCACAGCGCCCAGGCGCGTGCTGACGAGACGCGAACGCTGCTCGGTTGGGGCTTCAGCAGCTTCGAGAAGGCCACTCCGATTCAGCCGAACACGGTGGTCACGACAGCTAAGGTCAGCTTCGGCAAGGCAGATACGGTCGCCGCGGGTCTGGGAGCACCGTGGATGTTGACCGTGCCGCGCGGCCAGCAGGTGCAGACCTCAGTGGAGCTCAAGTCGGGCTTGGAGGCGCCGGTGACCAAGGGCTCTGTGATCGGCAAGGTGGTCGCGACCTCGAACGGTAAGCCAATGGGCGAAGCCCCGCTCGTCGCGCAGGCCGATGTGGAACGCGCGGGCCTGCTGCTGCGCACGTGGCAGCACATGGCCAAGTTGCTCGGAAAGTGAACGCTGGCAAGCCAGCGCCAACCATACCAGCGATCGCACATATCGGGCCGGCATGCGGACGCAATTTTCGCGGGGCGACTCCGGACGCAGACGGCTGCTATCGGTCCAGAGCTCCGGTTCGCTCGCGGCATGAGTTGTCGCTGCCAGGTCTGACCGCCGGCTAACCGGCGCTCATCGCTACGGCCGGCGTGAACGTCAAGTCCCGAAGCGCACCGGACTGCCGCAGCGCGCAACGGTCGGTGTCAGGTTTCAGCCGAGGCTGTGCAAAAACACAATGCCGAAGTAGCCGGATATTCAGGAGATCCGGCACGGCTGATGCGAACGTCCGTTTTCCCATTTCGATGGGGCAAAACGAATGACCGCCTTAAACAACCCTGGCTGACCGCAATGGGCACATAAGAGCCAGCGACGACAGACCGGTTTACGGCACCCGAAATGTTTACATTGACAAGTCCAGGCGCTACAAGACCCAATCGTTGCGGTCAATGGTGTAAAGTTGTTTACGATTTTAAATCGACGTGTTGTCAATTTGCCACGCCGCTAACCCGCATGAATGCTGGAGGCGTTGAATTTTGGAGACGATTTTTTATAGTCGTAAGCACGCTTATCAGTTCATGCACGCTGCAGGCGGTTTCACAGCGAGATCATGCGATTGAGCTGCGGCGATCACTTGAGTGATTGAGGAGTCTGGTTGCGCTCTTTCTTCTATCCCATGGAATGGCACCGGTTTATCCTGAGGGCGCCGTCACTTGCGTTTGGGGAAAGATGCTTTCTTGCCATTGAATCCTATTGCATCATGCCAGTTCAACAGAAATGACGCCTGGGATCCGGAGGTTCCAACAACGCTCTACAGCCATTTAGCAGCCAATTTTCCCCAGCCAGTGCTTCGCTACATCGAGCATGCGGTTGGCAAAACCCCATTCGTTGTCGAACCAGACCAGCAGATTGATCAACCGATCGCCGGCCGCGAGCGTTTGACTGCCATCGACAATGGCTGAATGCGGGTCATGGTTGAAATCAATTGAGGCGTGCGGAGTTTCGGAATAGGCGATGAGTTTTGCCCACGGGCCGGCGGCGGCATCAGCCAACAGGCGATTGACCGTGGATGCATCGACTCTTTTTTTCAAATGCACGACCAAGTCAATCGCCGACACATTCAGCGTCGGCACCCGAATTGCCTTAGCCTGCACGCGGCCCATCAACTGTGGCAACAGGCGCTCAACGCCACGCGCCAGTCCGGTCGATATCGGAATCATCGACTGCATCGCCGAACGGGTTCGACGCAGGTCGGAATGGTGGTAGCCGTCAAGCAGCGGCTGATCGTTCATAACCGAATGCAGCGTGCTTAAAAAAACCTGCTCAACGCCAAAGTCCCGGTCGAGCAAATCTAGTACCGGCACCACCGCGTTGGTCGTGCATGATGCGTTGGAGACCAGACGCTCAGTACCGGTCAGCGTGCCATGGTTGATTCCATAGACGATGGTCGCATCCACGTCGCTTGCCGAGTGGCCAGGATGAGAAAGCAGCAGCCGAGCAACGCCAGCATTGAGAAACGCATCGAGTTCACCGCGTTGTCCATACTGGCCAGAACATTCGATCATCAGATCGATGCCAAGCGCCTTCCAGTCGACGTTCTGCGGCAAGGTGGCGTGGCTAACACTGATCTGTGCATCGTCGATTAAAAGCCCATCCCCGTGTCGCTCCACCTTGCCCGGGAAGCGCCCGTGTGTTGAATCGAAACGGGTCAGGTAAGCAATCGAATCGAGATCCGCCGGTTCGTTAATGTGCACAACTGCAAGCTGTTCGCGTAGACCAGATTCCTGCAAGGCGCGCAAAAAAGAGCGGCCAATGCGGCCATAACCGTTAATTGCAATGCGGTGAGTCAAGTGGCGCCCGAGGGTTAGCGGGGCCAGATGGCCGCCGGGTTAGTGTTTATGAAGACATTCATTTTATGGCGTTGTTATGCACATCGAATTGCCAGTTTTGTCCATGGCTCATCGTCGCCCAGCGCCCAGCTAAACAAGAAGGCCCCCGCTGGGGAAAACACACTACCGCCACAGAAAAACCATTCGAGTTTCTGAAGAAGATTCCGGCCTGCACCGACCTGCTTACAAAACCTTGGGTGCCAGAGGCCGGTGTCGATGTCCTGAATCAGCCGTTCTACGCTAATGGCAATCTGGCTACAGCCGGCGGATGCTTTGCATCTCTGTATTTGGCGGCTTGGGTCATTGCGTGTCTTGAAGGACTTGAAGCCGCAAAATCCGCTATGCGCCATGTGGCCCCCGTTGGTGAAAAAGAGCATTACGTTGATCGAGCCATGTCGAACATAACACCGCATTTGCCCGCCTAATTAGTCCTTGGACAGCCCCGGCGAATGGCCGGAGTCCGTCTTGGATTCAACCGGTCGATGCAACACACTAGAAACTGCATACGCAGAAGGAGTGTTGCAGATGAAGCAAAGACCCAGGATTTACTACTCTGATAACGCCACGGACAGGAGCGGTCCAGCGCGCGCACCCATAGTCCCGCTGAAGAGCCCCATCCGTTTGCTGCGGAGACGGCCAGACGCCGATTCGTCTTCAATGCAGGAGTTGACCCGCGACCAACGCCTGGCAGAGCCATGTATTCAGCAAGCAAAGCAACACCAAATGCTCCGAGAAAAACCGCTGGTCCATCCGTGCCTGGCCTTGGCAACAACCCGTCAAAAGTGAAGTAAACCGGAGCGGTTGGAAATTGCATTTCCCTACGCCGAAGAAAGCGACGTGGCTGCTGGAACTAACAGTACCCAATGAACTCAACGGAGGCCGACGCAGCTCTTGTCTGCTCCGCACCAGGACGCCCGGCAGTAGCAAAAAATTACAACTTTCAGGAATCAATAACCAGAGTTGCAACACTCGCTGGTCTTGCCGTAACGATAATGAACAGTCATCTTCCGCATGGCTGTCCCACACAGCGCGCACTTTAGGCCATATTGGTCTGTTCGACGTGAAACATCTAATCTCTCCATTTCTCTGCCGGCTGGTGCTGCTGTGGGCGGTTGCCTTGCCCTTCGCATCTGCCGCCACGCCGTTGGATTTACCGAATCTGGACGCCTTAATGGACTATCGGCCAAAAATTCCGCTGCGCGTGTACACCAGCGACAACGTGCTCATTGGTGAATTCGGTCAGGAGAGGCGCGACGTTGTCGCGATCAAGGACATTCCACTTGTCCAGAAACAGGCCCTGCTGGCGATCGAGGATTCGCGCTTTTACGAGCATGGTGGCGTTGACTTTAAGGGCATGGCGCGAGCCGTGATTGCCGACTTGAGCGGCGGGCTCAAACAAGGTGCTTCAACGATCACCATGCAAGTGGCACGTGACTTCTTCCTCACCAAGGAGAAACTGTTTTCGCGCAAGGTGACGGAGGTGATGCTGGCCTACAAAATCGAGCGGGCGTTAACCAAAGACCAGATATTGGAACTCTACATGAACCAAATCTACATGGGTCAGCGGACATATGGATTCGGCAGTGCGGCTCGGGTCTATTTTGGCAAAGCACTCAAGGATCTGAGCATCGCGCAGGCGGCCATGCTGGCCGGCCTGCCTCAAGCGCCGTCAAGCATCAACCCGGTGGCTAACCCCAAAGGTGCCAAAGCGCGCCAACACCTGGTGCTGAGGCGCATGCGCGATCTGGGTTATATCAACGAAGCGCAATACAAGTCCGCGCTTCAGGAGAACATTCATACGCTCGGCGAAGGCCAGTCGATCAACGGCCATGCGCAATTTGTTGCAGAAATGGTGCGCCAGACGATGTACGCCCAGTTCAAGGAAGAAACCTACACCAGAGGAATCAGCGTCATCACTACGCTTGTGCAGTCCGACCAGGAGGCCGCATATGACGCAGTGCGGCGCAATGTAATGGCTTTCGACCAACGCCATAGTTACCGTGGTCCGGAGGCCCTTGTGGCTTTACCTCGCAACACCATTGAGCGCCAAAAATCGATTGAAGCTACCCTGCAACAACATCCCGCCAGTGACAAGTTATTGTCTGCTGTGACCATCGCTGTGACACCAAAAAGCCTGCGTGCGATATTGACCACTGGTGATGAGATCCAGATCGGCGCAGAAGGCCTGCGCAGGGCTGCAGCGGCCCTGGCGCCCACGGCACCATCGACACTCAAGATCAAGCCGGGTTCCGTGATCCGTGTGGTGCAAGATAGTCGGGGCCGCTGGAGCATCACGCAATTGCCCGTCGTAGGTGCGGCCTTTGTGGCGCTGAACAATCAGACTGGAGCATATCGCGCATTGGTGGGCGGCTTTGATTTCAATGCCAGCCAGCTCAATCACGTTACCCAGGCATGGCGCCAACCGGGGTCAGCCATCAAGCCCTTCATTTATTCCGCTGCGCTGGAAAAAGGTTTTTCGCCAGGCACCCTCGTTAACGATGTGCCGCTGACGCTGAGTGGTCTGGAGACCGGCGGTCAGCCCTGGCAACCACAGAATGACGATGACGTATACGACGGCCCAATCACCCTGCGTGTTGCACTTGCACAGTCCAAAAACGTTGCTGCAGTGCGCCTGCTGCGCGCCATTACGCCGAAGTACGCACATGACTTTTTGCCCCGTTTTGGCTTTGATGCCACCAAGCAGCCAGTGAACTACACCCTGGCGCTGGGCACTGGTTCAGTCACTCCCCTACAAATGGCGCAGGCCTACTCGGTGTTTGCCAACGGGGGTTTTCAGGTCAACCCTCACTTGATTAAAAAGGTAGTGGACACGCGTGGCACCGTGCTCTTTGAGGCCAAGCCGACTGTTCCCGCGCAGGAGACCGCGCGCGTGCTCGATGCGCGCAAGGCGTTCATCATTGACAGCATGTTGCATGAAGTCACTAGCTCGGGCACCGGTGCTGCCGCATCTCAAAAGCTTGGACGGCAGGACCTGGCGGGCAAGACGGGCACCAGCAGTCAGTCTTTCGACGGCTGGTTTGCGGGCTACAGCGGTGACACGACAGCGGTGGCATGGATGGGTTACGACGAACCCCGGTCTCTGGGTGGACGCGAGTTTGGTGCCACATTGGCGCTGCCCATATGGATCGATTTCATGCGCGTTACATTGGCCGGCATGCCGCTCAACCAAGCCCTGAAGCCGGCTGGAGTTACGCAATCTCAGGGTGACTGGATGCTTGACGAATTTCTAAACACCGGTGCCATTCGCACGCTGGACCTGGACGCTCCGCAAGCACTGGAGGAATTGGCTAGCCCTTGAAGGAGGTCTATTTGTAACACGCAAGGTGTCAGAGTATTGGCAGTCAGGGCTGTCTTGTCTTTTCGCAAGACATCTCCTTTACTGAAGTTTGACAGGACGCTGGTCTGCATTGATGCCTATCAATGCAGACTTCATTGATCGACCGACACTGTGCAAATTTCGACTAAATGCCACCGGCGGAGGTTAAATTTATGTACCAACGTATTCTTGTCCCTATCGACGGCAGCGCCACGTCCACCCTAGGACTTGACGAGGCTATCAAGCTGGCCAAGCTCACAGGTGCAAGCCTGCGCCTCATTCACGTCTCGGACGCATTGACGTTCGCCACAGGCTTCGAAACCTATGCGGCCTATGCCGCCGATGTGATTCCGCGATTGAAAGAGGCCGGCGAACAAATTCTCGAGCAGGGCAGAATCCGTGTCGCGGCCAGCGGCGTCAAGGTTGACACATTGCTCTTGGACGGCATGGTGACCCGGGTGTCAGATCTCGTCGTCGATCAGGCGAAGGCATGGGACGCCGACCTCATCGTCATCGGTACCCATGGCCGCCGCGGTGTGGGACGCTGGTTACTGGGCAGTGACGCGGAGCAGATTGTTCGCATGGCACCTGTGCCGGTGCTGCTGGTTAGGGCGCTAGAAGTTGAAGGTAACGCCGGCGCGACGGTGCGGGCAGGCGAAGCCGCCCGGGCTTCGAATCGCGCCGCACCGACTTGATCGTATTGCGCAGTGCATGCTCCCCATGCCATGGGCGAAATTTCTGTAGACAGTGCAACACGAAACGATGCAGCCATGGCCATTCGACCTCCGGTTAGCAGAACCTCGACCGGCAAACTAGTCGGGCTGCCTGGGTGCCATCAAGGCTATGGCCAGTGAGCCAAAGAAGTACAAACCCTGTAACTCTAATGCCCAGCCACCAGACTTGCCCAGTGTGAAGATTTGAGCGGTATGTGCCAATGCCACGGCGACAACCATGTTGAAGGCCATTACGAGGCCTGCCGGAGCAACAAAGCGGTTGGCCAGCACGAACAATGGCGCCACAACTTCACCAATCAGAACGCCATAGGCAATGAAAGCTGGGAGGCCGGAGCTAACCAGCATGCCTTCGATAGGCCCCAACCCGTGCATCAATTTGGACACGCCGTGCAACAGCATCAGTCCACCGACGGTCCAGCGCAGGATGAAGAATCCGACTTTAGGCTGGTGAAGCGAAGATATGTATTTGGTCATTAAACGTTACGTCAAGTCTCATGAAGGGAGCGGAGCCAAAATGAAAGCGGCACTGGTACCTTTACCAGATGCAGTTCACAAACCAATCCAAGCCTTGGACTTAGATGAGATTATTGACCCGCTACTCAATTCATTGAGAATTTACGGGACTAACGTTACTGTCAACAGGTTTTGTTACATGGTGCTTCGCGTTTTTAACATGCTTCACATGCTTGACGATTTTCGTGTGCTTGGCATGGTTAACGTGCCTTGCATGATGAATAGCCATCGGTTCTTGGACCTCTGTGTTGCCGGAATGAGCTCTGCGCCATGCAGCGTCACGTTCGGCAACGAGCTTGGCACCCATTTCAGCCGGTGACTCTGTTGGCGTATATTGCGCAAAGCTTGGGATTGCAAGGGCAGAGAGTATGCATGCAAGTGCAAGGGTGTTTTTCATAATATTGCTTCCCGTGAAGTTTGACCGTTGGTCCGACGGTACCGTCGAACTGTCAACAATCCACACCTGGCTCGGCGATGCGCGTTTATCGCTTGCAGGATTCCACGCGCCGGCCACGCTTTACCCTCATTTCGTTCTCTCGGACGGAATTTTCGCTTCGATGCTTCCACGCTGGGTTGCCGGCCGACAGGCGAACCCCAACCATGAGGGATTCGCTGCCAGTTCGTAGCGGCAGGCCGCATGTATCCGTTTGATATTGTTGTTGACACAAATGACCGGCTCCCGATTTTGTCAGTGACAGTCATCTTCGTCACTGACGCCACTGGCATCGCGATTGCTTCAGCTCCTGCCGAACCTGCCGTCAAGCGAACTGGCCGAAAGTCAAGACCCACTGGCAATTGCACGGCAAAGGCCACTGATGCGCAGAAGTTACACAGAATTCGAAAACGAATATCGGTTGCAGTTTTGGCCTACCTAAATCATTCATTTGATTGCACTTGAAATTTGTTTGGTCAAAAAGATATCAGGAACACATAAGTATTTTCGGCATCCAAACAAAAACAACAGAACTGCTTGTCTGTGTGTAAAGTGGCGTGCGCCAGGCCAAGAATTGACGCATCCTTGCAGCCTTGTCTGCTTGGTCTAAATGACTTCATGAGGCAGCAAATCAAACTATTGATGAGGGTCGCCACAATGTCATCTCCCGCACATCACACTCAGCTCAGTTCATGGGTTGCCACGACATCGGGTAGCGTACTGGTGTCACTGATCACACTATTAATGCCAATGCAGGCACAGGCCGTGCCGGCCTTTGCCCGACAAACCGGGCAAAACTGTGTTGCTTGTCACGCTGGCGGACAGTTTCCCGAGCTGACTCCCTATGGACGAATGTTCAAGATGACGGGTTACACCATCGGTGAGCGCACCATTCCGCTGTCTGTCATGGCTCTTGCCAGCAGCTCCAGCATTGCCAATGCCCCTGCAGACACAGTCAAAAACGGGACTCCAATCCTTGCAACCGCCAGTGTATTTTTGGCCGGCAAAATCACTGACAACTTTGGCGCCTTTACCCAAATTACCTTTGACCCCTATGCCGTTGACAACGGGGACGGATCATTCTCTGGTCATAGCAATGCGGACAACATCGACATCCGCTTTGCCAATCACATCATTGGCGACAAGCAGGACTGGATCTATGGGGTGAGCCTGAACAACAACCCCTCGCTGACTGACCCCTGGAACAGCGCGGCGGCATGGATGCAATATGTGCCGGTTCCGTCGCCATCGAGTTCCCAGTTCATTGACGGTACTGCACCCTATCCTGGATTCGCCTCGGGTGGCAACATCGCAGGGCTCAACACCTACCTGTATTGGAACAAGACTGTCTACGCTGAAGTGGGAACCTACCGTACCGCGGATCGGGCCCTTTCTTTCATGACTGCGGGAGTCAACCCCAGGACCCAACTGAGTGGCAGCAACAATCCCTACTGGCGCTTGGCGCTCTCCCACGAGTGGGGGCCACATAACCTGATGCTTGGTACCTCGGGGATGGTTGCGCATGTGTATGACGACCCAACTGATACGTCCGACCCGGCTTCGGTTGGACGGTTCCGCAATATCGGCATTGATGCCCAGTACCAGTACATTCTCGATCCGCACACGGTGACGGCCCAGTTGGCCTACATGAGAACGGAGCAAACATATTCGGATGCCGTGAGCGCTGGCCAGCTCAATCCTGGCCTGAGCGATACCAACATCGTGACGCGGGCCAAGCTGGGCTATACCTACCAGGCCAAATACGGCGGCAGTCTGTCACTCTTCAATCTGACTGGCAGCACCAATAACCAGAGCGATCCTGCTACCAGAGGCGCCACCTATGAAGCCTTCTATATTCCCGTGCAAAACGTACGCATTGGTGCGCAGTACACGCGCTACAGCAAATACCTGGGGGCAAGCACCAACTACGACGGTGCTGGGCGCAACGCCAGCGACAACAATTCAATGTTCTTGTACGTCTGGTTCGCGTATTAAGCACCCTTGCAACATTGGAGATTCAACATGAAATTTAATTCTATTCTTTGGGTTGCCGCCATGGGTGTGTTGGGCGCTGGCTGCTCCAACCTGGAACATTCCCGGGATCTGGGTAATCCCAAGGTTTCCGCAACGACGATTGCACAACAGGTCTGTTCTTTGTGTCACGGCATTGACGGCAATTCGGTTTCGCCGAATTTTCCGCGCCTTTCTGGTCAGACCCCGGAGTATTTGGTGGGGCAACTTGAGAAATTCCGAGGCCACCAGCGCTTGGATCCGCCCGGTTTCGAATACATGTGGGGGCTGAGCCGCGATCTGACCGATGAGCAAATTAAGGGATTGGCAGATTACTTTGCTAAACAGGCCCCCGCACAGAATGCCGCGATCGACGCCCAGCAATTGGCAGCAGGCAAGGTGATATTTGAGAATGGCGTGCCAAGCAAGGAGGCGCCTCCTTGCTTGGCGTGTCATGGACCCAAGGCGCAAGGTCTGGCAGCGTTCCCAAGGCTAGCCGGGCAACACCAGGATTACCTGGTGAAACAACTCCATGTCTTTCGGGAAACTGAGGGACGACCGGACACGCCCATGAAGCAGATTACTCATTTGCTGAGCCAGCAGGAAATGGAAGCGGTGGCTGGCTATTTGCAGGCGTTTCCCATCGAGTAATTGGGCGATTGCTCGCGCGACTTGGTCGGCAAGATTGGCAACCGTTTTTGGAGGCTTTTATGAAGAGATATCTGGTCATTTCCATTGTGCTGGGTACGGTCGTTACTTCAACGCTCGCGGCTGACACCTATACGATCGATCCGGCGTACTCCCCGGCAAATTTCGATATTGCACGAGTAGGATTTTCTTCGCAGCGAGGCACATTCAAGAAGACCCATGGCAAAGTCATTCTGGACTTGGTAGCCAAGACCGGCAGCGTTGATTTCACGATCCAGTCTGCGTCAATTGACATGGGGTCGGCAGCATGGACTAGCCATTTGTCTGACCCAGGCTTGTTCAACGTGAAGAAGTTTCCGACCATGAATTTCAAATCTGAAAAATTGGTTTTTAACGGAGAAAAAATTGTCGCGGCAGACGGGTTGTTCACGATGCTGGGTGTGACAAAACCGCTGCGCGTTACGGTCAAGGACTTTCAATGCGGGAACAGTTCGGTGGACAAGAGATCACTATGTTCTGGCAACATCACGGCGAAATTGAAGCGATCTGACTTCGGCTTGACCAAATACATCCCGGTGGTCAGCGATGAAGTGTCCATCAGCGTTCCGGTGGATGCCTATAAGAACTGAGCCGGATCAGATCTTTCGGTGCGAACCTGGAGTTCATCGGAACCGCAGCGGCAGTGAGAGTCTTGGAGTCTCCCGGGACCGCCCCCGATACCATGGTGCGTTCGGAAGTTTGCTTTGAATCTCTTCTTTTGACTGACTGCTTTGGGACTTTGATATCTGAGGTAGCTAAGTCCACTTTGTGTCTTTTCTTGACGGTGGCAGCTGAGTCGATCAGTCTTCAAGATCTACACCCGCAACAGACCCACTCCAGCCCTTCAACTTTTCATACTGCCACCCCAGACCGGACTCTCCCCGCCTGATCTTTCGTGGAGTCGCTGACTCAAACGAACATCCCCCCCGACACTTCAATGCGCTGTGCATTGATCCAACGGTTGGCAGGTGAGACCAACGAGGCCACCATGGCACCGATGTCGTCGGCTTCACCTACGCGACCCAGCGCAGTCTGTGACGCGACAATTGCATTGAGTTGCGGAGTGTCGCGCACGGCGCCGCCACCGAAATCGGTCGCAATGGCACCGGGTGCCACCGTGTTGACGGCAATACCCCGTGGCCCAAGTTCCTTGGCCATGTAACGGGTCATGACTTCCACTGCGCCTTTCATGGAGGCGTATGCGGCGTAGCCCGGCAAGGCAAAGCGCGTCAGTCCGGACGACAGGTTGACGATGCGTCCGCCGTCTGCCATCAGGGGAAGCAGTTTTTGCGTCAGAAAGAAGGCGCCCTTGAAGTGCACGTTGACCAGTTCATCGAACTGGACCTCGGTGGTGTCCATCAGGCTTGCATGCGTGCCGGTGCCTGCGTTGTTGATCAGTACATTGAATGTCGTGCGGCCCCCTTGCGCAAGAAGCACGTCGCGCACCTGGGCCGCAAAACCTGCAAAGCTGCTGCTGTCGGAAACATTGAGCGCAAGCGCCACCGCCTTTTGGCCCATGGCCTCAATTTGCGCGACGACATCGTTAGCTTCTGCCTGTTTGCTACGGTAGGTCAGGATGACGTCATGGCCTTGCCTGGCCAGGTGGAGTGCGGTGCTTTTGCCCAGACCACGGCTACCGCCGGTGACCAAAGCGATGGAGGGTGATGTTTGCATGGTGTGATTCCTTGGTGGTTGAGATGACGAATAAAGGGAGTCTATTGATTGCTTTTGTCTGGATAAACATGCCGCATTTGATTTGTTTGTTCTATAAAATTGAACAATGAGTTTTTTAGATCACATGCTTGTCTTCTCGAGGGTGGCCGAGCTATTGAGCTTCACCCAGGCGGCAGACAGCCTTGGGTTGCCCAAAGCCAGCGTGTCGAACGCGGTGCAGCAATTGGAAAACCGGCTTGGCGTGCGCTTGCTGCACCGGACCACTCGCAAAGTCGTGCTGACTCACGACGGTCAATCGTTTTACGAGCGGTGCAAGGATGCCCTGTCCGACATGGACGAGCTGCAAACCATGTTTCAACTGCAAAGCTCCAACGCTTTGAAGGGACGCATCCGGCTGGACATGTCGACCGTGGTCGCGCGCCAAGCCGTTTTACCGCGACTGCCTGATTTGCTGCAACAGCATCCGCAGCTGCAAATTGAAATCAGCAGCACCGAGCGGCGGGTTGATCTGGTACGGGAGGGATTCGACTGCGTCGTTCGCGCCGGAAAAGTGACTGAGCCGGGATTGATTGCGCGGCCCGTCGGTGATTTGCGCATGGCCAATTGCGTGAGTCCCGGCTACATGGCGCGTTTTGGAGTTCCGCATTCCTTGGAAGATCTGGCAAAGCACACACTCGTGCATTACACCGCGACCCTGGGCGCTAAAGTAAGCGGGTTTGAATGCACCCAGGTTGGTGAAGAAATTGCCATACCCATGCAAGGCCCGATCACGGTGAACAACGCTGAGGCCTATCAGGCCGCTTGCCTGGCGAGCTTGGGGATTATTCAGGTGCCCTTTGTGGGCGTCCGAGAGTTGATCGCGCAGGGTCAACTGGTGGAGGTGCTGACCGGCTGGACGGCGCCCCCCATGCCCTTGTCGCTGGTGTATGCCCATCGCCGAAACCTGTCGACCCGCGTGCGCGTTGTCATGGATTGGCTGCACGGCGTGCTGGTGGCCTACCTTGATGAATCGGGCGTTGGGCAGTGACCTTCGCGGTGTGACGGTGAATGGCCCAGCCTGACGTTGATCCCTCAACTTCCGGTCTTGAGCTTGATCAAAGAAGCCTTGATAACCCCAAATCCACGAATGGCCGCTCTGGCTTGTCTGGTCGAGCACACGAACGTCAGATCTTTAAGTTCATGGCTGGCTGCTGTTGTGCCCTGAATCAGGCTTTCGCATAGGCTCAAATTCTTGAGTTTTCACACAGTCTCGCTGCACAACCGAAATACACCACGCTCCATTGCCGACCTTCAACTTTGACGGTCAGCCTCCGAGAGAGTTGGCTGGCTCCAGACGCCCCACCGGCGACATTCGACTTTCCGAACCGCCTCCTCCAAACCAGCCGTTCAAACGTGAGCATCCGGGTCGGTTTTATGGCGACGATTTCACCGATCTGAACACCCGGAGCCGACCAAGTGCAGTTGGTCACGAACGGCCGGTCTGGGGTGAGCCAAATTCGCGCAGACGAGATGCCTGATAGCGGTGGTACACGACTTGGTGGTCAGACACGAAGGTGCGCTGAAGCTGTTTCGCACGGAGTTGGGTGGGGCGCAGGTGGACATTGTGCTGCCGGGCGCCTAACCTCCACGCTGCTCAAGATCTTTCTTGAATCGGTTCAGCTTGCGTTCATACACGGACGCGCAAGATGTGATCCATACCAACTCAAGGAGTTTTTCATGAAGCATCTCATTGCCATTAAATCGCTCGCAGCAGTTGCGGTTGCACTTGGCGCTTTCGCGGTGACGTCATCGGCGCACGCCCGTGACGATGTGCACTTCTCCATCGGCGTGCAGGTGCCAGGCGTCTACGTGCAGCCGGCCCCTGTGTATGTGCAGCCCCTGCCTTTCTACACGCCCGCGCCCGACTACTATCGGCGCTACGGCGATGGTCGACGCAATGACGGGCAACATTGGCAACGCCGCGGCCTTTACGGCGACCACGACCGCGACCGCGATCGCATCGTCAACATCTACGCTCCGGGCGGCCCGCGCAATCAGTGGCGCCAGGCACGCCTCTATGGTCCTTACGGTGATCTCGACCGCGATGGCATCGTGAACCAGCAGGACCGCGATCGTGACGGCGACGGTGTTCGCAATCGCTACGACCGCCTCCCGAACAATCCATACCGCAATTAACGATGGATGCTAGTTAAGCACGCAGTGCAATCTTGCCTGGGAAATTCATGTTGGAGCACCCTGAGGTTCACAGTATCCTGAGGGCCGTTGGAGCGTTGCGGCAAATTTCGGCAGTGGGAAGGCCTTTGTCGCCATTCGTGCTGTGTATGTGGCCGCCCACCTGGGCACGCTGCGAGTTCTGGTGCGGACAGACGGGTTTGCCACCAGCATTGCAATCATGGCCATGTCTCGATGACCAGCTTGATGCATCGGTTGCACCATGTGCAGTCGGTGCCAGGCCGTCAACGACTGTGCCGGGACAGAGCGACGCTTGCGCCGTCCGTGTGACTGCTAGGTTTCTGCCCTGGGCGTCACTGGCACCCTCATATCGTCCAGATAGTCCTGCTGAATGTTCACCGTGCACTTCGCACCCAGCGAGCTGTAGTGCTTGGTCAGCCAGGCGCGCGCATTGGCCTGACCCAGGTCGCGCAATGAGTGGATCAGGCTCTCTCTGGTCGACGTTTTGGTGGAGGCGGAAAAAGCCTCCAGCGCTTCGCCACCGTCAATGCGGTGCATCAACACATCTTTGTAGTTCGCTGGATCGAGTTTGCCTGCGGCCAGCAAGCGCTTCACGAAATCAATGGCGCGCATCTCGGCGATCAGCCCGGCGTTAAAGGTGACCTCGTTCATGCGGTCCAGGATTTGGGCACCGGTGGTGGGCAACTTGTCGCGCTTGATCGGATTGATCTGCACCAGTAGGATATCGCGGCTGCTGCAGTCATAAATCAGGGGATGAATAGCCGGGTTGCCTGAGTAGCCGCCATCCCAAAAGTGGTCACCTTCAATCTCGACAGCCTTAAACGCCATCGGCAAACAAGCGGACGCCATGACAGCATCGGCTGTCAGGCGCTTGCCTGAGAACACCTCGGCCTTGCCGGTGGAAACGCGCGTGGCCACCACGAACACCTTGAGCGTTGGCAGGCGGGCCAGGCCCTCAAAATCGACCTGGCTCTGCAAAAAATTACGCAACGGGTTAAGGTCAAACGGATTGTTCTGATAGGGCGACATGGCGCTGGACCAAAAGTTGGTCATCGCATTGGCCCACACGGCAGTCGACGAGTTGTCGCCACCCATCCGGCCAAACAAAAGGTCGAAGGGTGCCCGCTGCGCCTCAGACAGCGCCCCCATTTGAACAATACCGTGCCAGAAATTAGCCAATGCTTCGCGCGCCGCCTCCCGTGGATCGGCCTTCATTTTGTCATTGGCCTGGGCAAATCCCTGGGCCAGCGCCACCGCGTTCATCGCGCCAGCGCTGGTGCCACTGATGCCTTCCAGCGAAATGCGGCCATCTTCGAGCAGCGCATCGAGCACACCCCAGGTGAACGCGCCATGTGAGCCGCCGCCCTGGAGCGCCAGGTTGACACGGGGCATGTCTCTGTTGGATTGATTATTGGGAGAGTTGTGGGGCGTCAGGGTCATATGGGGAGGTTAACAAAAAATCGACGCAGTCCGTTAGCTTGACGTTGAGGTCCGGCGATCCGAAATCGTCATGCTGGCGACCTCTTGCGGCGTTTGCTGGCACTGATCAGGGTCCGCCTCCTGGAACGTTCCCAAAGTCATTATTGCGCGCCAGTGGAATCTGGCCGCACTGCTTCCACTGATAAGATGACATTGATGGGTTGCACATTAATAAGATTAGAAGCAGCTTTTCGTTTTCTGGTTTTTCCCCTTGTTGTGGGGGTGCTTGCACCACTCCGGGCGGGTGCCGGCTGGATTTGTAGGCTAGACGCGTGACTCAATCAACGGCCCTGGAGGCACTCCAGATTCAATACGGCCCGCGTTATCGCTGGCTTCTGCTGTTGACGGTGATGATTGGCACCGTGGCGTCAATCATGTCCTCAACGATCATCAATGTGGCTGTCCCCGACATGAGCCGCTACTTTGTGCTGGGGCAGGATCGCATGCAGTGGGTTTCATCAGGATTCATGGTCGCCATGACCATCTCGATGCTGACGACGCCGTGGTTACTGTCGCGCTTTGGTTATCGCAAGACCTACTCAGGTGCTATATGGTTGCTGTTTGTCGGGGGGATTGCCGGCGGGCTGTCCAGCAATTTTGATCTGGTATTGGTGGCACGGGTGGCCGAGGGTCTGGCCTCTGGTGTCGTGCAACCGATCCCAGCCATCATCATCCTGCGTGCATTCGCGGCCGACGAGCAAGGGCGTGCCAGTGGTTTCTTTGGGATGGGTGTGGTGTTGGCTCCGGCCATTGGCCCCAGCATCGGCGGGCTGCTGGTTGACTGGTTTAGCTGGCGTGCCACCTTCTTCATGGTGGTGCCGTTTTGTATCGCTTCCTTGTACATGGCCCGACGATTCATTCCGGTGGCCCACATGGGCCAGGAGTCATCCAGCGAAAGCAAGGCGAATTTGGACTGGTTCGGCCTGCTATTGGCGACGACAGCCACACTTTGCCTGCTCAATGGCCTGGTCACACTTCAAAACGGTCCGATTACCAAATCAGCCGTCTTGCTTTGTGTGTCGTTGGTGTCGTTGCTATCTTTTGTGAAGTGGCAGCACCGCCTGAGCCACGTCCACAGAGGTCTTCACCAGCAGGCACCGCTGATGAACCTGGCGCTCTTTGGTCACCGTCAGTTCGCCATGGGAAGTATCGTCTCGTTCATTTATGGAACGGCTCTATTCGGTTCAACCTATTTGCTGCCGGTTTACCTGCAAATGGGCCTTGGAATGTCCGCCTCGTATGTCGGTACCTTGATGATGCCAGCGGGATTGGTATTGGCTATCACCATCCCAATAGTGGGTCGACTGGCTGATAAGCGTCCCACACATATTCTGGTCAGTATCGGATTAACGATGTTAGCTTTGGGGTTCGGTTTGATGGTGACGGTGGGCCTGCAAACAGCAGTCTGGATCATCGCTCTTTGGGTGATTGTGGGTCGTATCGGGCTCGGATTCATTCTGCCATCTCTCAACCTGGGTTCTATGAGGGGGTTGTCGAAAAATCTGATTGCGCAGGGCTCCAGTGTCATTAGCTTCGTGCGCATGGTGGGAGGTGCCTTCGGCGTGAGTTTGAGCGCCCTGGTGCTGGAATGGCGCCTGGAGACTCATGGCCAATTACTTTCACATCCCAATACCAATCCGGATCGGCTGACGGCATTCAACGAATCGTTTCTCATGCTGGCCGGACTATGTGCACTTGCGATAGTCGCGGCATGGCAATTGCGTGGAACAAGTCGACCAATCAAGACGAGAGAAGTGGATTGATTCCTTGCTATGACGCTCGATGAGCGCAATGAGCAGTGCAGTGTCCCCTGCCAACAGGCGGGGCACTGGAGGAAACAATGCGTGATGCCCGGCGGCGCTCCCCAGCCCGGCAATATCTCGACTTACTAACCGGCTTTCAGGTGGGAACGGCACATGTATTCAGGCCGAATCGCAGCGCCAGTGCCCTGAACCACTGCCAAGTTGGCGCGTGGGTCATCCTGCCATCTGCGCCATGATCTCGCGTGCAATGGCCCCCAGCGGCACGCTGCGCTCGACGCCGCCGCGCTTGACTGCCTCTTTGGGCATGCCATAGACGACACAGCTTTCTTCGTCCTGCGCCAGCGTGCGGGCACCGGCTTTGCGCATTTCAGCCAGACCGGCGGCGCCATCATCGCCCATACCGGTCATGATCACGCCTAAAGCGTTGGCGCCAGCGCATCTGGCCACGGAGCGGAACAGCACATCGACCGATGGCCGATGCCGGTTCACCAGCGGGCCGTCCAACACTTCTACCGAATACTGCGCGCCGTTGCGTCGCAGCAGCATGTGCTTGCCGCCGGGCGCGATCAGCGCGCGCCCTGGCACTACACGGTCGTTGTTTTTGGCTTCCCTCACCGTGATCTGGCACAGACCATTGAGCCGATTGGCAAACTCGGCGGTAAATTTCTCCGGCATGTGCTGCACGATCACAATGCCGGGTGTCACGCGGGGCAAAGCCGTCAGTACAACTTCCAGCGCCTGCGTGCCGCCGGTGGAAGTGCCTAAAGCCACAACACGTTCGGTGGTCTGGAGCATGGCGTCGTGCCTGTCACTGGCCGGCAAGATGGCATCTGCCGTCAGCTTTTCGACCACCTGCAGCCTTTTCACATTGGCGCGGGCGGCAGCCTTGACAGCGCTAATCAGGTCGTCTGACGCATCCACCAAAAATTGTTTCAGTCCAAGTTTGGGCTTGGTGATGATGGCGACCGCGCCTGCCGAGAGCGCTGCCATGGAGGTCTGCGCGCCTTTTTCGGTCAGGGTTGAGCAAATTACCACTGGTGTGGGCCGCTCGGCCATGATTTTCTTCAGAAAAGTGATGCCGTCCATGCGGGGCATCTCAATGTCGAGCACAAACACGTCCGGCCACTGCACCTTCATGCGGGCGATGGCCAAAATGGGGTCGGCCACGGCGGCTATCACTTCAATAGCGGGGTCGTCGGCGAGCAAGCCTGCCACCACCTGGCGCACAACGGCCGAGTCGTCCACCACCATCACTTTGATACGACTCACAGTAAATCTCCTTTATCCCCGGAGTCGGTCCCGATGGGCATGACCTGGTGCGACCAGACATCGCCATTGCTGACATCAAAAACGATTTGTCGGTGGCCAATGCCAAACAGGCTCTCGGACATGACGGGAATCCCGTGTTCACGCAACAAGGTCAGCGCTGCTTCGCCGTTGCGTTGCCCGACGTTCAAGGCGCCAGAGCGCAAGTTGCCCGGAAACATATTGCCGCCGCCAAATATCTTGCCCTGGCACTGCGCCGAGGGTATGCCCAGGCGCTGCAGCTCAATCAGCATCAGCTTCAGCGCCTCGTCGCCATAGCGTGCGTCCAGCGTTTGTTTGGGCTTGGACGCGCCGCGTGTGGGAAGCAAAAAATGTGACATTGCACCCTGGCGTGTCGCTGGGTGCCACAAGGTGATCGACACACACGAGCCCAGCATGGTGCGAATCTGGTAGCCAGCGTCGGCGACAAAATATTCGCCCGGCTGCAAAAAAATATCAATCGGTTTCTTCTTGCGAGACATGTCAAGCTGGCTTTTGATAAATGGATGGGGCAATTGCCTTCACCGCCTGCGTGATGTCGTTCAGGCTCTCGGAGTGCCCAATGCAAAAGTATCCCCCTGGTTTGAGGGCTGAAACCACACGCGCCACCACTTGGCGCTTGGTTTCTTCGTTGAAATAAATCATCACATTGCGCAAGAAAATAACATCGAAGGACCCCAAGTCAGGCAGCGGGGTGTTTAGGTTGACCTGACGAAAATGCACGCGGCTGCGCAACTGGCGGTCCACCAGCAGGCTACCCTCGTGTTCATCGCGGCCCCTCAGACAAAAGCGTTGCAGATAGGCCGGTGATACGTGGCGGGCTCGCTCCATGGTGTAGAGGGCGCGCTGGGCGCCCGCCAATACCCGCGTGCTGATGTCGCTACCCATCACTTCCCAGGGCGTCGATTCCAGGCAATCGGCCAGCACCATGGCAATGCTGTAAGCCTCTTCTCCGCTAGAGCTGGCAGCGCTCCAGACCCGAAACATCTGCGGCCGGTTGTGCGCGGCCAACGCCTGCTTGCGCAGAAACTCAAAATGTTTGGGCTCACGGAAAAAATAGGTTTCATTGGTCGTGAGCAAGTCCACTGCCATCTGTACTTCCTGCGCCTGATGGCCCGATTTGAGCAACCGAAAGTACTCGCCAAAGCTGTCCAACCGATGGTGTACCAGGCGTTTGGACAGCCGCCCAGTGACCAGTGCTTTTTTGGCAGTGGACAAGGTGATGCCCGCCTCTTCAAAGATAAAGTGCTGGAACTGGGAAAACTCGCTGTCGCTGATGGGTTGCATGGTGGCTCAGCTTGTTGGATGTTGGCGAAGTTGGGGGGGCTTTCAACTATGTAAGGCAGCAAGCCATGTGTTGCATCTGGCTTCAAGTCTTTTAGCTATCTGGCCCCCGTGCAATATGCATGATTAACTACTTAATTGATAGCTAGTCACTGGCCATGGCCATACTCTCAGCTCCCGGTCAACGCTCCGTCCGCCGAGCCTGCCACCTGTCCCAGTGCGCCGAGTTCTTCGGTTGAGAGCACCTGATTCACATTGAGCAAAATCACAAACTTACCCGCCACTTTTCCCATGCCCTCTATAAAGTCGCTGCGGATCCTGGCGCCAAAGCTCGGTGGCGGCTCAATCTCGCTGGCCGGTATTTCCAGCACCGCGTTGACAGCATCCACCACCACGCCCATGTCGTGACGATCTTCCCCTGATTGCACTTCCACGATCACGATGCATGTCTTCTTGCTCACCTCGCTGGACTGCTTGCCAAAGCGCGCCGCCAGATCCAGCACCGGCACAACCGCGCCGCGCAGATTGATGACACCGCGGATGCAGGTCGGCATCATCGGCACTTCGGTCAGGCCGTGGTATTCAATGATTTCCTTGATCCCCAGAATGCCGATGGCAAACGTTTCGCCACCGAGCATGAAGGTCAGATATTGCGTTTGCTCTTCAAGTTGAGTTTGTGCCACAGCCACGGCGGTATGCCGGGCGGCCACCGGTACGATTGCATTCATGGTCGTACCTCTTGTCAGAATTTGGAGAACTTGCTCTCGTCAATGTCGGCGCCAGCCCCAGACAGGCTCAGCGCAGCGGCTTTTGCCATACCGCCGATTTTGCTAGTGGCGGACTTTGGGCTGGATGTTGGCTTGTGAGCCACTGGGCGACGCACCACAGCACTTGAGCCCTCCATCTTGAAGAACGACATTGTTTGCTGTAACTGCTCGGCCTGACTGCTCATTTCTTCCGAGGTGGCAGCCAGCTCTTCCGAACTAGAAGCATTTTGTTGCGTGGTCTGGTTCAGTTGGCTGATGGCCGAGTTGATCTGACCGGCACCCGAAGACTGTTCTTCAGAGGCGGCGGTAATTTCCTGCACCAGGTCGGAGGTTTTCTTGATGCGCGGCACGATCTCGTCGAGCAGCTTGCCGGCTTTTTCAGCCAGTTCCACGCTAGAACTGGCGACTTCGCCAATTTCTTGTGCTGCTATCTGGCTGCGTTCGGCCAACTTGCGCACTTCAGCCGCTACCACGGCAAAGCCTTTGCCGTGCTCACCGGCGCGCGCGGCTTCAATCGCCGCGTTCAATGCCAGCAGGTTGGTCTGGTAGGCGATGTCGTCGATGATGCCGATCTTCTTGGCAATCTGCTTCATGGCGGCTACCGTTGCAGCGACGGATTCGCCACCTTCTACCGCTTGCTTGGCAGCCTGGCTGGCCATGCCGTCGGTCACCTTGGCGTTTTCGGTATTCTGCGAAATGCTGGCGGTCATTTGCTCTATCGAAGCGCTGGTTTCCTCGACACCGGCGGCCTGTTCGCTGGCGGCTTGCGACAAGGATTGCGCTGTGGCGCTCACCTCCTCCGAAGCACTGGCCAGGTTTTGCGCGCCACTGTTGACATCGGCCACCACGATCGAGAGTTTGCTGATCATGTTGCTCATGGCTTGCAGCATCTGGCCCGTCTCATCTTTAGAGACAGCGTCAATGCGCACCGTCAGGTCACCTTCGGACAGACGGTTGGCCACGTTCAGGGCCTTGTTGACCGGGCCGGTGATGGAGCGGGTCAGGAACCAGGCTAGCAGCGCGCCGAAAAGAAAGGCCATGGTGGCGAGCGTCACCATCACCTTGAAGGCGAACTCATAAGCCGCCTTGGCATTGGCGTAATCCAGGCGGGTATCCTCCTCCAAGAGGTTTACGTTCTCATCCAGGACGTCTTGCACTTTTGCGGTCGCCGGAGCCGCCACGGAAACGAGAAATTGCACGGCGTCGTCGTCCTTGCCAGCTTCATCAAGCGCCATCACCTTGTCGTTCAAGGGCGTGGCTTCTGCCAGTTGGAACTTGACTTTGGTCATCATCGCCTTGCCTTTTTCATCGGTCGTCATCTTTTCCAATGAATCAAACGCTGCGGCGTATTTTTGCCGGGCGCTTGCGATTTTCTTATACTCTCCGGCGACCGCCGCCGGGTCTTTGAGCAACACTGCAGTTCGCATCAGGCGCGTTACGATGTGCACCTGGGTCGCCATCTCCTCACTGAGTTTGATCTTGACCATGTTGTCGTTTATCACGCCGTCCAGTTCTCCCTCAATTTTCGCCATGCCGTTGATGCCCATGGCCGCCAGCGCTGCCATCAGGAGCAACACGATCGCGAACCCCAGCGTCAATCGCATGCCTATCTTCATATTTGAAAACATCTCAAAACTCCTTAAAAATCGCTAACTAAATCAATAAAAAAGCTACTTCAGCCAGCCCAGGCGCTTGCGTTGGAGTTGTTGACCGAGGCTTGTTGCACCAGCTGCGGCACATCCAGAATCAGCGCCACTTCGCCACTGCCCAAAATGGTGGAACCGCTGACGCACTTGACCTGGTTGAACATCTTGGCCAGCGGCTTGATGACGGTCTGGAACTCGCCCAGCAGTGTGTCAACCACTAACCCGGCTTTTTGCCCGGCGTGTTTGAGTACCACAATGTTTTCGCGCCGGGTGATCGGCTCGGCCACGTTGAACAGCTCACGCAGCCGGATGAAGGGCAGGACCTGGCCACGAAGGTTGGTGTAATCGTGTCCCGGCTCGGCGCTATAGGCGACGCATTCCTCGATCATGTCCAAGGGAATAGCAAACACCGACTTGCCCACTTCAACCAAAAAGCCGTCGATGATGGCCAGCGTGAGCGGCAAGCGCACCGTCACCGTCGTGCCGACGCCCTCTGTGCTGTCGATGCTGACGGTGCCGCGCAGCGCCGTGATGTTGCGTTTCACCACATCCAACCCGACACCGCGGCCGGACAAGTTGCTGACCTTCTCAGCGGTGGAGAAGCCGGGCTCAAAGATCAGTGCATAAACCTCGGCATCGCTCATGTGATGCCCCGGTTCTACCAGCCCACGCTCGGTTGCCTTAGCCAGGATGCGTTCGCGATGCAGGCCGCCACCGTCATCCTGCACGCTGATGACAATGCTGCCCGAATCGTGACAGGCGTTCAGCGTGAGCGTTCCTTGGGCTGGTTTGCCGCGCTGGGCACGTACCTCAGCCGACTCAATGCCGTGATCCATCGAGTTGCGAACCAGGTGCATCAGCGGATCGCCAATTTTCTCGACCACGGTTTTGTCGAGCTCAGTGTCTTCGCCTTTGATGACCAGCGTCACGTCTTTGCCCAAGTCGCGTGACACGTCATGCACCACGCGCTGAAAGCGGTTAAAGGTGGCGCCAATCTTGACCATGCGCAGTTGCAGTGCGCTGTCGCGCACCTCTTCGACCAAGCCCGAGAGCTTGGAAGTCGCCTCCTGCAACTCGGCAATCTTGACCCGCGCGGCGATCAGGTTGACGCCTGCGCCAACGATGATCAGCTCTCCCACCAGGTTGATGAGCTGGTCGAGCTTGTCGGCATCGACCCGGATCGAGCGACTCTCGACCGTGCCAAGCTCCTTGACCTGCTTTTGTTTGGTGAGAGCTGCGTCCATCACCTCTGGGCGCACCGAGCCTTGTTCGATCAAGATGGTGCCGATCGGCTTGGCCGGGGTATCAGCTTGCGTGTTGAGCGCAGTGTCGAGCTCTTGCGCGGTGAGGGTGCCACAGCGCACCAGCATTTCACCCACGCGCGCCACATCGCCTGGATGCTCGTTGATCAGGTTGATGTAGTCGGCGATCAGGCTGTGCGGCGGCAAAATACGCAGGCGACAGTCATCGCGCACAAACTCAAACACGTTCTCGATCGTCGCCTTGTCGGCTTCGCTCTGTAGCGCAATTTCAAAGCCGAGGTAACAGGTCTCGGGATCCATCAGGTCAGCGCTCGGAATCGCATCGGGCAAGGTGGCGATGCCGGAAATTTTCCCCAGCGTTTGCAGGTAGCCGATAAAGGACAGTGGGTCCATGCCGTTCTTGAGCACATCGGGGCCAAAGCGCAAGGAGATGTGCCAGTGATCCACCCCCGTGTTGCCGTTAATGCGCTGAATCGGGTCGATGCCCGGGGTCATACCGGTGGTGACTTGGGTGCTGGCGGGAGTTGTTGCCGCTGGCGGCGCCAGGTAGCCGCGCAACTGCACCAGCAGCGGCTCGCCTTGCTGCTGCAGCTCGGCATCGGGCTCGATCTGGCCCGCCGCTACCGCTTCGATCAGCGCGGCGATATGGTCGCGGCATGACAGCAGCAACACGACCAACTGGTCGGCAATTTGGAGCTTGTTAGCGCGCACTTGATCCAGCACGCTTTCCCCCACATGGGTGAAGGCGACGATGTGGTCCAGCCCGAACAGACCTGCTGAACCCTTGATGGTGTGCGCCGTTCGAAATATGGCGTTCACCAGTTCGTCTTTTTCCTCGGCCTGCTCAATGGCGAGCAGCGCGTCTTCCATACCTTCAAGCAGCTCGCGGCTCTCGATGACAAAGGTCTGCAGTGCGTCATCAAGATTCATAACTGCGCCCCGTAGCGTTGGAAGTAGAAGAGGTGGCCGCGCCGCCACGGCGCTGGGTCATGACCAGTGGATCGCCAAAGTAGGCCGCCAGGTTAAGCAGCTCAAAGACTTCAATGACGGCCGGGCTGTGCGCTACCAGGCTCAGCTTGCGCTGGGTGGCCAGCGCCATTTTCTTGGCCAGCATCAGCAGTTGCACGCCAGCAGTGTCAAGCTCGGTCACGCCGCTGAGGTCAATCGCCTGCGCCATCGGTTCGGCGAGTAGCAGGGGTTTGAGCTCAGCGGCGCGGAAAATAGTCAACTCACCCTCGATACGCAGCACCGAAGGCTCGTTCGTTGGCTTGGTTTCTGAGGTCACGTGGTTCTCCCTTGATTTATGGCAGACACAGCTTTTGCACTGCGCCCAGCAGCTGCTCGGGTTTGAACGGTTTGACCACCCAGGCCTTGGCACCGGCGGCCTGGCCTTCACGTTTCTTGGACTCTTCGGACTCCGTGGTGAGCATGATGATCGGCGTGAATTTGTAGGCGGGCAGCTGCTTGACCGCCTTGACAAAGCTGATGCCATCCATCACAGGCATATTGACGTCGCTGATGATCAGGTGCACCTTCTGGCCGTTGAGCTTGGCAAGCGCATCCTGGCCGTCGCGGCCTTCCAGCACGTTGTAACCGGCCCCCTTGAGCGCAATGGTGACCACCATTCGCATCGAAGAAGAGTCGTCCACGATCATGATTGTTTTAGCCATGATGTTCCTCTAGAAAAAAGTAATTTCATCGTCCGTCTTGGCCTCGACTTGGCCGCCTGCATGGATCACATGCTGATCGGCCATGACGTAAGTGCCTTTCAGCTCGGTGAGCAAGGCCTGCGGATCAAGAGGTTGCAGTTCGCCGGCCTGGCTGCGCACCTGGGCTTGCTGCTGCAAAAAGTCTGGCAGCTGCTCGATGTTGTTTCTGACCTGGGTCATGATCTGGCTGACCCGGTCCTGAAATTGCAGTTGCACCAGCGCCTCGCCAATCTCAGCTTTGATGCCGATGCTTTCGTCCTTGAGCTGGGCGCTGGAGCGCTGGAGCGTGTCGGTGATGTCCTTGAACTCGCTCAGCACGCGACCAATGGTGGCCTCGGTCGTGCGTACCCGGCCGTCCCTTTGCTTGACTGCGTCCTGCACCACATGGCAGGCATCAACAATCGCAGCGCTGATAATGCTGACCTTCTCGGCAATACGCCGACCGGTATCGCCCGATTGCGTAGACAGCATCCGGAACTCCTGGGCCACCACTGCAAAGCCTCGTCCGAGGTCGCCGGCGCGCGCGGCTTCAATGGCGGCATTGAGCGACAGCAAGTTGGACTGCTGCGCGATCTTGGCCACGTCCAAGGCCATGTCTTGCAGCTCCACGATGAAGCCGTCCAGACCTTGCACTCTCTCCAGCATGCTCACCATGCTGCTCATGGCGGACTTTTGTGCCGTGATCACCGCGCCCAGGTCTTGTTCACTGCGGTCGAACATGGCCACCAGTCCCTTGTCGGCGTCGTCCAGGATTTCGGTTTCCAGACTGGCAGTGTGCACAGCCGCATCAAGCTTGTCGACAATCCCGCCAAAGCGCTCGGACAGCGCGGCGACGGCGCTCTCCATCTGCTGGCGTGACGATTCAATGTGGCCGCTCCAGATCGGTGCCACACGTTCGCCAAACTGTTGTTGCGCTGCCAGGTAGCGATCAACCGACTGCACCCGGGCGGTGTGCTGGGCTGCCAGCCGCAAGCCAAGCGCCAGACCTGCGACCGCCAGCAGCAGCGCCAGACCGATGGCGGCCCAGCCCAAGCCGCCAGTCATCAGGACGGCCAGCGCGCCAGCCAGTCCCAAGGCCAAGGGATAAAAAAAGTGGTGCATGCGATTCATGCGCTGTCTCCAGTAGGATGGGCGCCGCCAGTGGCCACCAGGCTTGCAATGATCGGCAGCAACTCAGCCACAAAATCGGCCTTGCCGACAAACCCCAGCGCCCCCAACTCATGCGCGACCGCTCGGTAAGACGCGTTGTCGTGCATGGATAGAAAGACAATGTGCGGAGCTTGCGGCCAGGCTTGCATCAGTTTTGCAACCTCCAGACCATTCAAGCCAGGCATCATGATGTCGAGCAACACCAGGTCGGGCCGCCATTGGGCCGCTTGGGCCAATGCCTGCCGCCCGTCATGCGCTTCGGCGATCACTTGTGCGTCGGGCAGCATGGCGAGAAACTTTTTGACCGCAGTCAGAAAGGTCAGGTTGTCGTCCACCAGCAAGATCTTGATCATGCGGTTGACTTTAGGCGCGTCAGGCCGAGCGCACTATCAGGCCAACACCCTAATCAGGGCGGGGAAACACCTTAGGCGCCTATGCAATAGCGTGCAGAAACACCATTCAGACCGCACCCATTGTTGAGCTTGGCGCATCCGGTGTGAACACCACAGTAAACACTGCGCCAGGTGCCGACCCAATGTCCAGTGTGCCGCCGAGCTGGTGGACCAAGTCGGCCACCAGTTGCAGGCCAAGTGACTGGTGGCGCCTGGCCTTAAAGTCGGCTGGCAAGCCAACGCCGGTGTCGCTCACGCGCAGCAGCCACTGCGCCGCGCCACCCTCGGTTGCTGGCGCTACAGTTGCCGTTGCCATCGCATGTAGTTCTATGCGGATTTCACCACTGCGGCCCTCAGGAAAGCCGTGTTTGAGGCAGTTACTGATGAGCTCGTTGACCAGTAAACCGCATGGCGTGGCCTGGTCCATGCTGACTTGAACGGTCGCCAGTTCCAATTCCAGCCGCACGGCGCCACTGCTTTGCGCCCGAAAGGTCTGGCTGGCGAGCTGTTTGAGGTAAGCGCCCAAATCCACCGAGGCAAACGTGCCGGTGCGGTACAGCGACTCGTGCAACAGCGCCATGGACCGGATGCGACCCTGCATGTCTGTGAGCACCGACTTGGTGTCAGGCTGGCTGCTGCGCCCGGCTTCAAGACGCAGCAGGCTGGTGATGACCTGCAAGTTGTTCTTGACGCGGTGATGCACCTCGTTGAGCAGTGCCACCTTTTCTTGCAAGGAGGTCTGCAGGGCACGCTCTGTGCGCTTGCGTTCTGTGACGTCTTCTTTGAGTGCAACGTAGTGGGCCGTGCGACCAGCATCGTCCAACACCGGGGCAATCACAGCCTGTTCCACGAACACGTCGCCGTTCTTCTTGCGATTGCCAAATTCCCCGCGCCACACACCCCCGGCGCGCAGGGTTTGCCACAAATCCTGATAGACCTCGAGCGGTGTCTGGTCAGTCTTGAAAAGGCGCGGGTTTTGACCACAGATTTCTTCAGCGCTGTAGCCGGTGACCTTCGTAATCCAGGGGTTGGCGTATTTGATGTTGCCATCGAGATCAGTGATAAGAATGGATAACGGCGCCTGCTCGACAATGTGTGAGAGGGTGCGCAACTGATCTTCTGCAAGTTTGCGCTCGGTGATGTCGTGTATTGCCACCTGAGTGGCGCTCTGGCCATCGTAATTGATCACGATGCCCGTCACTTCCACATCAATCACAGTGCCATCGAGTTTGAGGAATTTTTCTTCCGCCATGGGCGGGTGGAGGTTTTTGTCGTAACTGCGCTGCATCCGCTCCACCACACTGTGCCGATAGTCCGGGTGAACAAACTCGAGCATGGGTTTTCCCACCAGGTCTTGCTTGGATGTTGCGCCAAACATATGAAGGGCTGCCGGATTGGCGTAAAGCAATTTCCCACCGCGGTGCACAGCGACCGCTTCAGGCGTCCATTCGATCAGGGTGCGAAAGCGGGCCTCACTCTCACTCAGTGCGGCATCGCGCTCGTGCAATGAAACCAGCAGTTGGTTGAACCCGCCAATCAGGTGGCCCACTTCATCGTGTCGGGCAATCGGCAAGGCGCTCGGGAATTCCTTCGAATCGGCCATGCGGGCGAGTGCCTTGGCAGTGGCAAGCAATGGCGTCAGTTGACGGCGCAACATCTCCCACAGGAGTCCGGTGACGAGGAGGGTCAGCACGCAGGCCGCGAGCAGCATGTTCTGCTGCATAACCTTAATCGGGGCAAAAGCTCTTCTGGTGTCTAGCGTGATGGCAATGTACCAGCCAGCGGACGGTATCTGCTTGGCCGAGGTCAGCACCTCAAACCCCAGCGGATTGACGAAGATTTGAGTCCCCTCATACCCTTGCGCCTGGCGGTCGAGCGCGGGGATGACGCCCGGGGCAGGCAACGTTGCCAAGATGCGGCTTTTGTTGGAGCTGGCGACAACGATCTGGTGCTGCGGTGCCACCAAAAAAAAGTCGCCACCCTTGCTGTCATAGCCGCCTGTGCTTGTCGTCACAAAATTGGGCTTGTTCAGGTTGATGATGCCGGCCAGCACCCCAATGACCCGTCCCGCAGTATCTTTGATGGGTACCGCCATCACAAAACTTGGGTCCTGCGTGAGCTTGCTGTGTACCGGCTTGCCTATCGTCGCCTTGCCATTCTTGAGCGGGCCGATGATGTAATCGCGCTCCATGAAATTGGCGCCAATCCGCCCTGGCACCTGAGGATAATCGGCAATCACCGTGCCAGTCGGACCGGTGGAGGCGATGCCATCATTAAACAAATGATGTAACAGCGGCTGATGTGCGAACAATGCTTGCAAGGCCACCGGGTTGTTGATTATGGTTGGGGTGATTTCTCTGGCCGTGATCTCTAGTGCCTGCACGCGATCGGCCACCTCTCGGTCTATCTCTGCGGCTATCAGGGAGGCCGTTGAGAATTGCTGTTCGCCCAGCAGACCTTGCATGTCCTCGCGCAGCATACGACCCGTGTAAAAAGTCAGCGACCAGATGCTGATCACAAAGATCCCCAATGTGAGCAGCGTTACACGCGTTTTGAGCGAGTTCCACTCAAATTTGAATCTTCTCATAGGCTGGGTTGTGAGCTTTTTGTGCTACTTAATATATAGCAAATTAAATAGATAGGATGGGGGCTAGGGCCTGATTTGTTTTAGAAGACAAGCCAGTTCTGCCGCTGGCACCGGTCGCCCGAAATAGTAACCCTGAAAGGCGTCACAGCCGATGCTGGCCAGATAGTCGTGCTGGCCCACTGTTTCCACACCCTCGGCAATCACTTGGAGTCCCAGATTGTGGCCTAGCGCCACGATGGTTTGGGCGATCACCGCATCATTGGGGTTGATCAAAAGATCGCGTACAAACGACTGGTCAATCTTGAGCTGGTCCAGTGGCAGGCGCTTGAGGTAAGACAGCGACGAATAGCCGGTGCCAAAGTCGTCGAGCGCGAAGCTCACGCCTTGCGCTTTGAGTGCGTTCATTTTGGTAATGACGTCCTGCACATCACCCACCAGCATGCTCTCGGTCAGCTCCAGCTTGAGCAAGGTGGGGTTGGCGCTGGTGGCCTGCAGCGCGCTGGTGACATGCGCCACAAAGTCGGGCTGGGCGAACTGCAGCGCGCTCACATTGACGGCCAGGGTCCAAGACCCGGTTGCCCGCTGGTGGGACCACGCCACCAATTGTCGGCAGGCGCTCTCCAGAACCCATTGGCCCAGAGGGAGGATGAAGCCCGTTTCTTCGGCCAGCGGGATGAACTGGGCCGGCGGCACCATGCCACGGACCGGGTGTTGCCAGCGCAGCAGCGCTTCAGCCCCGGTGGGCAGGCCCTGATGGTCGACTTGAATCTGGTAGTGCAGCACAAATTCCTGCAGGGCAAGGCCCCGGCGCAGGTTTTCTTCCAGCGCGGTGCGCGCCAGCGCCAGCGCTTGCAGGGCGGGGTCGAAAAAACGAACAGTGTTGCGCCCGGCGGCTTTGGCCTGGTACATGGCGACGTCAGTCATCTTGAGCAGATCGTCCAAGCTGACTTGCGCCTGCCGGAACATAACCACGCCAATGCTGGGTGTGGTGCCATGGGTGTGCCCGCGCAATCGGTAGGGCTGCGCCAGGGCCAAGAGAATTTTTTGAGCGATGGCTTCGGCCTGAATTGCCGCCTCCTGAGGCTGGCTGCTCAGGGCTTCAAGCATCACCATGAATTCGTCGCCACCGAAACGCGACACCGTGTCATCGTCCCGCACGCAAGTCGGCAGGCGCTGGCCCACCTGCTGCAGCAGTTCGTCGCCAGCGTCGAGACCGAACGTCTCATTGATCTGTTTGAAGTGGTCCAGATCGAGCAGGATCAGGGCGCCGTGCTGACCCGTTCGGGTGGACGTAATGAGCGCTTGCTTGAGGCGGTCCATCAGCAAACGCCGGTTGGGCAGGCCCGTGAGCTTGTCGTAAAAAGCCAGCCGGTAGATGTTTTCTTCGCTGCGTCGACGTTGCGTGATGTCATGCACCAGACCGATGAACTGAGTCTGACCGTTGTGCATGAGTTCGGAGACCGACACGCTGATGGGGAAAACGCTGCCGTCGCGGCGCTGGCCGTCGACCTCTCGCCCTTGGCCCATCGCGCAGCCCGCACCCGTGTGCTGATGGCGTCGCAGGTAGCCGCCATGCAGGCTGCGATGGGGACTGGGCATCAGCATCGCGACGTTGTGCCCCAGGAGTTCCTCGGGCGCATAACCAAACAGGGTGCTGACGGCCTGGTTGATCGAGGTTATCAGGCCCTGCGCGTTGAGGGTGATGACGCCGTCGACCATACCGTCCAGAATGGCCTGCGTGTGCCGGGCCGCGTCGCGTGCCTGGCTGTCGGCCTGATGCTTGTAGAGTGCCATCTCCAGCACGGTACGCAGCTCGCGTTCGGAGAATGGTTTGAGGATGTAGCCAAACGGTTCCGTCAACTTGGCACGCGCCAGTACCTCGTCGGCGGCAAAAGCGGTGATAAACACCACCGGAAGTAAAAATTGCAGGCGGATGGCCTGGGCGGCGGCAATGCCGTCCATGGCGCCAGCGAGTTGAATGTCCATCAACACCAGCTCCGGCTGCAGTGCCCCGGCCAGATCAATGGCTTCTTGCCCCCGCGTGGCATGGCCCACCACCTGATAACCGAGTGCCACCAATTGTTGCGCGATGTCACGCGCAACGATCATTTCGTCTTCCACGACCAGAATCCGGCCCTTGTTGGCGCAGAGAGAGCCTGGCAGACTCATGGCAGAGGATTTTGACGCAGTCGCATGAGTTACACAATAGTCGTTTGCGGCGGCAAGTGGAATCAGGGCGATACCCTAGTCAGGCCGGGAAAACACCTGAGAGACGTGCCTCTCACAGCCCTGACGTCACCACGCCGACGTGCATGGCGTAGCGCACAAGGCCCGCGACTTCATGAATGTCGAGCTGTTTCATGAGTTGGCTGCGGTGCGACTCCACGGTCTTGACGGCAAGATCGAGGCGGCGTGCGATTTCCTTGGTGCTTTGGCCTTCAGCGATGAGCTGCAAGACCTCGCGCTGGCGCGGCGTCAGCTGCGCGCCCGGCTGCGCCTCCCCGCGCAAGCGCTGCACGTAGTCGCTCACCACGCCTTTGGACACCGCTGGGCTGAGGTAAGTCTCGCCACGCAACACGGCCTTCAGGGCCAGTTCGAGCTCCAGCGGCGCGCAGTCCTTCAGCAGGTAAGCGGCCGCGCCATTGCGCAGGGCCTGGCGCACGTATTCTTCGTTTTGATGCATCGACAGGATGAGGACGCGGATGGTGGGCCAGGCCTTGGCCAGTCGGGCCGTGGCCTCCAGCCCATTAAGGCCCGGCATGGCGATGTCCATCATCACCAGTTGCGGTTGCAGTTCTGCCGCCAGTGCCAGCAGCGCCAGGCCATCGGCGGCTTCGCCCACCACCTCGACATCGGGCATCGACTCGAGTAACTTGCGCAAGCCCGCGCGCACCAGGGTGTGGTCGTCAGCCAGCAACACGCGAACCGGTTTCATGCCGCTTCCAGGTGTGTGCGCCATGGGCAACTTAACTGCACCATGCTGCCTAGCCCCGGGGCCGATTCAATGTCAAGCTGTCCACCGATCAGCATAGCGCGCTCCTGCATGCCGAGCACGCCAATGCTGCCCCCAAGCATGGCACGTTCCCGCATGGCATGGAGGTCAAAGCCGTTGCCGTCGTCCTGCACGCACAGCAAAAGGGCATTACTCATACGGCGCAGTGTGATAGTGACCCGTTTTGCCTGGGCGTGGCGGGAGATGTTGGTGAGCGCTTCCTGGACAATGCGAAAACATGCCGTCTCGATGTCGGGCGCGAGCCTCTGGGGCATGTCTTCCGGGCAAAAATGGACTGTAAAGTTGCTGCGGGCAGCGATTACTTCGGCAATCCACTGCACGGCCGGGCTGAGCCCCAGGTCATCAAGCATGGCGGGCCGCAGCCCGGTTGCGAGGCGTCGCACTTGTTGCAGGGCGTCTTCAACAATGCGGATGTTTTCGGCGTTAAGTTCACTGGATGATCCGTCATGGAGACGTTCACTCAATTGCAAGTTGATTTTGATGGCTGTCAGGGACTGGCCGAGTTCGTCGTGCAGCTCTATGGCCACGCGGCGGCGCTCAAACTCTTGTGCCTCCAGCACGCGCCGGGACAGCGCTTGCAGTTGGCGGGTGGTGGTCAGCAGCTTGGCTTCTGCCTGGTGCTTGTACAGCGCCATCGCCAGTACGTTGCGCAGCTCTCGTTCGGAGAAAGGCTTGAGGATGTAGCCAAAGGGCTCAGTGAGTTTCGCACGGGCCAGAATCTGGTCGGCGTCAAAGGCGGTCAGGAACACCACGGGCAGGGCAAACTGCGTGCGGATCGCCTGGGCGGCCGCGACGCCGTCCATCACACTCGCGAGCTGAATGTCCATCAGCACCAGATCCGGGCGCAGTTGGCCCGCCAAACGAATGGCCTCTTCGCCGCGGGTGGCGCGGCCCACGGCCTGGTAGCCCAGTGCCACCAGTTGCTGCTCGATGTCACGCGCGACAATGGCTTCGTCTTCGACGATGAGAATCCTGGGCGGGTTCACGGCTAAAGGCATTCGTCACTCCACGGGGGAAAGCATATTTCTTGTTCAGGCTGGATGCACCGCCGACTATGACCGGTCGGTGATGAGCCTGATCTTGAACGCGGCATCAAGTCCACATTTTGTTACAAGTGTACCTACGATCAATCGGGCCAGGTCGGAGGCCAGTTGGAGACCCTGCGACTGGCTGCGTGTCTGGCGCGATTTGTCGCAGCCACGAATTGAAGAAACGGATGCGGTTGGCAACTGTAAAGGTATGGAAGGGATAGAGTGAAAAATTGGCGACTGGCGCCGCCATGAATTTGTATGCCCGCTTGACACCGGCCGACTGATGAACGTGCTTCCAACGGGTACGAACGCCAGCCGCCCATATCTGACGATTTTTCCATGTTCTAATAGATGCATATTAAGTACTTCTTTAAATGCCAGACCGACTTTTTGATCATTGACCGGGTTTTGGCGCAGCACTTTGACAAAGGAACTTCCATGAACATCGACAAATTCAAACAGCAACACGTTGACATCATCGGGTGCATTGCAGCCCTGCGACAAGCCAGTCAGGCCGGGGTCAGCGAGAACGCCGCAGAGATAGCCCGGCTCATCATTTCGATGAGCTCGGTCATCAAGCTGCACCTTGCCGTGGAAGATCAAATACTGTATCCGGCACTGCGCAGCGGGAACAACGCCGTTCTGGCCAGGATGGGCCAGAAATTTCAGAACGAGATGGGGTCCATCGCATCGGCTTATATGGTGTTTGCCGGCCGGTGGAACCAGGCGGAAAAGGTCGCGCGCGACCCGGAAGGCTTCCGGTCGGACGCCAACTCGGTGCTCAAAATAGTGCATGCACGGATGCAAAAGGAAAACACGGTTTTCTATCCGGCGATTGAAGCGCTCTGAAGCGCCTGATGGATCCTGAATACGCCGTGCCGAGATGAATGCAGCCACCCCATCAAAAGACATTGACGTCAAATTGTTCAGCATGGTGCTCTGTTTTTCCAGAGCGATCGATTTTCTTCACCCGAAGATTTCCGAACACCATCTCCGGGTGGCCTACGTTGCATCCTGTCTGGCCGAGGAACTCGGCCTTGGCCAGGGGCAAATCCAGGAAGCGCTAATCGCCGGCGCGCTGCACGATGTGGCGGCCGTGTCGTCGGCGATGCACTTCGACTTGTTTGATGATGCTTTGACCCGCTATCACGTTAGCACCAGGCAGATTCCCGACCATCTGCACCTGCACGGATGGGAAGGCTATCTGTTGCTGCGCGACTTTGCGCCCTTTGCCAAGGCCGCATCCGCGATCCGCTTCCACCACGTGAACTGGGACTTCGGCCATGGCCGCGAATTCGAGGGAGAACAGGTGCCCCTGACCAGCCACATTCTGCATCTGGCGGATCGCATCGCGGTTCTGCCGGACGACGATCGCCATGTTCTGGAACAGGTGGCCGGCATCCGCCAGGCGGTCGCCACCGGAACCGGGCGCTGGTTCATGCCGGCGGTGGCGGCGGCCTTTGACGGAATTTCCGAAAAAGAGTCCTTCTGGCTCGATCTGACCAGCCGACACAAGGAAGAAATCATCAGTCGCCGTTTCGGCGGTTCGAAGGTCAGCCTCGATCTGGACGGTCTTTACCAACTGGCCAGAATATTCGGCAAAATCATTGACTACCGCAGTCCCTTCACGGCGGCGCATTCCAGCGGAGTCGCCGCCACGAGCGAGGAGCTGGCCCACCGGCTTGGCATGTCGCCCACCGAGAGACGATTGATCGGGGTGGCCGGGAACTTGCATGACATCGGAAAACTTGCGGTGCCCACCGAAATACTCGACAAGCCCGGCAGGCTGACGCCACAGGAAATGTTCATCATCCGCCAGCATCCCTATTACACGCACCGGATTCTGTCGACTGTGCCCGGCCTGGAAACGGTCAACACCTGGGCCTCACTGCATCATGAACGTCTTGATGGCAGGGGCTACCCGTTTCGACCACGCGAACTGCCACTCGGCTCGCGCATCATCGCGGTGGCGGATATCTTCACTGCGATCACCGAAAACCGCCCTTATCGCCGTGGCATGGACCGGATGCAGTGTCTGGCAGTGCTCGACCAGCTCGTCGCTGAGGGCGCCATCGACGGCGATGTGGTGGCGGTGTTACGTCATGATTTCGACCAGATTCATCACATCCGCCGCCGGTCGCAGTCAGCGCATGCGAGCGACAGCGACATGACTGCTGCCGGCGCTCTGTTGCCCTCAGCATAAGGCAAGGGCAGTCGGTTTTGGGTCTGGCCGTTCTGCAAGACGACGATGCGCTCTTTAGTCGACGGATGCGTGAAAAACAGCCAGCCAATACTGGAGATCACTCCTGCCAACGCTTTGAATTCTTCGAGACGTGACTGCTCGTTGCAGCCCTCCTTCATCAACCTATCACTTGACAAGACGCAGGACGCGTCAGCGGGCGCCTGAGGTGACACACACGCACCAACCCCGACGCATCAACGCCTCTGCGGCCCAATGACTTCGCACTGCGCTTTCCACGACACAATGGTCTCCATCGCCTTGTGGAACTCATCGCATCGATTGGGCTTGGTAGTTCTGGAACGTTTGGTCGGCGTCGCATGGCAAAGGTTTGTTGTTTCATCAGCCTGTAACGCTTTCCAGCCCTTGGCGCGTGGAGCTTAATTATCCAATCCCCTGTTGCCTGCCGCTTCATCGGAGGTTTGGATGCGCTGTGTTGCGGGCGAGCCGATCAGACTCTGAGCGGGCCGCCGAAGGCTGGCGTCAAACGGGTGGATTTTGGGGCTTATATTGGCAGCCTCGCGCTTGAGCAACTCCACCACGGTGGGCATGCGATCAGCATTGAGCCGGTCTGCAATGGTGCCGACGCTCAGGGCAGCAACGGCCCGGCCTTCGCGATCGCAGATCGGCACAGCCACACCAGCCATACCTTCGAGCAAACCAGTGTTGCGCCCAGCGTAACCGAGCTTGCGCACACGCTCGATTTCGGTGCGCAGGTACACCTCATCAAATACACCGTATTCGCGCACTCGTGACAGGTTGAAGCGGATCACCTCTTCACGTTCGGCCTCCGGTAGAAATGCCAAAATCGCCATCGCCCCCTGACCCACGCCGAGTGCGATGCGCCCTCCCACATCGCCGGTGAAAGAACGAATTGGGAACGGACCTTCGCTGCGGTCCAGGCACACCGCATCAAAGCCGCTGCGCACCAGCAGAAAAATGCTGTCGCCCAGGCTGGCGCACAGGCGCAGAAGCACGGGCCGGCACAAAGTGCGCAAATTGCCCGGGTTGCCCGCGTGAGCAGCCAACGCAAAGAACTCGATGCTCAAGCGGTACAGCTTGCTGCGTTCATCCTGTTCGACGATTCCTTCTGCCACCAGCGACCGCAGCAAACGGTGCGTGGTGGCCTGCGTCAAGCCCACGGCACGCGCCAATTGGGTGACGCGTGCCCCCTCTGCTTGCACGGCTGTCAGCGCCCGGATCACGGCGAACACACGTGGTACGCCGCCGGTGGTGGTGGATATGGCTTCCAATGCACTCTCCTGTGGAATATCTGACGGACAGTTTACCCGCATGATTCCATTAAACGGAATAACTTTAAGAAATATTCTGTTTAATGGAATACCCTAACAAAGTTGGTTCACTTATTGCAATAAAGTGAACTGGTAGCGTCATGAAGTTCAAACCGAAGGACGCGCTGCACCACCTTGGTGCCCCTTGACGATCGGCGCGACAAAGACGGGGTGCCAGGCCGGCACTTAGGGTGACCTCGGCAACTTGTGGATATCGAAAAAAGGCCCAACATGTCATTCCTTCAGCTCAATAACGTGACCAAGTTCTACGGCAGCACCTGCGCGGTGTCAGCAATGAACCTCACGGTGGAAAAAGGTGAGTTTGTGTCCCTGCTCGGCCCATCTGGGTGCGGCAAAACCACCACTTTGCAGATGGTGGCGGGCTTCGAGTCAGTCAGCAGTGGCAGCATCGAGCTCGACGGACGTGACATCACCCACGCCAAAGCCAACACGCGTGGCCTGGGCATCGTGTTTCAGACTTACGCGCTGTTTCCGCACATGACGGTGGCCGACAACGTGAGCTTTGGCCTGGAGATGCGCAAGATGCCCAAAGCCGAGCGCAGCGAACGTGTCAAGCAAGCGCTGGCCTTAGTGCACCTGGAAGCCCTCGCTCAGAGGTACCCACGCGAGTTGTCGGGCGGCCAGCGCCAGCGCGTGGCATTGGCCCGCGCGCTGGTGATCGAGCCACCGGTCTTGCTGCTGGACGAGCCGTTGTCCAATCTGGATGCCAAGTTGCGCGAAGAAATGCAGTTTGAGCTGCGCAAGATCCAGCGCAAGGTCGGCACCACCACGGTGATGGTTACACACGACCAGAGCGAGGCCATGTCCATCAGCGATCGTGTGGTGGTGATGGAAGGTGGCTGCGCCACCCAGATTGACAACCCGCACAGCGTCTACGAGCACCCGCGCACCCGGTCTATCTCCACCTTTGTCGGCAAGGCCAATCTACTGACTGGACACGTGGTAACCGGTGGTGCCAAGACCCGTGTCAATCTGGGCAGCATCGAGGTGGATGTGGATGATGCTGGTTTTCACCACGGCACATTGGTGCTTCTGAGTGTACGGCCGGAAAAGCTGCAACTTCGCGAGGCTGGTCAGGGCCGCCTGGACGGCACGGTGCGTGAGCGCTTCTTTCTGGGCAGCCAATGGCTGTATACCGTCAACACAGCGCTGGGAGAGTTGTCGGTTCTAAGTCCAAATGACGGTCGCCCGGCGCTGGACGAAGGTCACCTCGCCGGGATTGACTGGCCGACCCATTGCACCCGTTTGTTGCCGGCTGACCAGGCGGCGCTGCAATCCGTGGAGCCAGCATGAGCGCCAGCAAGGCAACCCCCTGGTGGCTTTCCGGGCCGGCACTGGTGCTTTTTACAGCACTGCTGTTGGTGCCGCTGCTGCTCACCACCGTACTGTCCTTCAACGCCTATGACCCGGCAACCGGCGTGAAAGCCGGAGAGTTCACGCTGGAACACTACGCTCATGTGTTCACCGACGACTATTACTACGGCATTTTCTGGCGCACCTTCTGGATCTCTGGCCTGGTCACGCTGATTTGCGTTGCCGTGGGTGCACCCGAGGCCTACATCCTGAGTCGCATGGGCAAGCCGTGGCGTTCAATTCTGCTGCTGGTGGTGCTGGCACCGCTACTGGTGTCGGTGGTGGTACGGGCCTTTGGCTGGAGCATGCTGCTGGGGCCGGAGGGCCTGGTCAACAGCGGCCTCAAGCTGGTCGGTCTAGGGCCGGTGCGCATGCTTTACACCGAGGTCGCCGTGGTGGTGGCACTGGTGCATGTGATGCTGCCCTTCATGGTGATTCCGGTCTGGACCTCGCTGCAAAAGCTCGACCCGGGCGTCGAAAACGCAGCGCTGTCGCTGCGCGCCTCACCGTTCACCACCTTGCGGCGCATTGTCTTGCCACAAGTGCTGCCCGGCATCTTGTCGGGCAGCCTGATCGTGTTTGGCCTGTCGGCCAGCGCGTTTGCCATCCCTGGCCTGCTTGGCGGGCGGCGCTTGAAGATGGTCGCCACCGTGGTCTATGACGAGTACCTGCATGAGCTCAACTGGCCACTGGGTGCGGCCATTGCGCTCACGCTGCTGGTGGCCAACCTGGTGGTCATGCTGAGCTACAACCGGCTTGTTGAAGGCCGCTACAAGAAGTCATTGGGGTAAATACCATGCGTAAAAACGGTCCCCTTGCCCTGCTCTTCAATGCCTTGGTCATTGCCTTCATGCTGGCCCCCTTGCTGGTGGTCTGCGTGGTGGCCTTCACACCCGAGAACACGCTGACGCTGCCAACCAGCAGGTTCTCGCTGCGCTGGTTCGAGGCGGTGTTTGCCCACCCCGATTTCATGCAGTCGTTCTGGAACAGCCTGTGGCTGGCGTTGGCATCGGCCACGCTGGCAACGCTGCTGGCGGTGCCAGCGGGTATGGCCATCACCCGCTACACCTTCCCGGGGCGGGGATTTCTGAACGGCCTGTTTTTGTCACCCCTGATCATTCCGCACCTGGTGCTGGGCGTGGCGCTGTTGCGCCTGTTTGCGCTGGTGGGCGGCACTGGCAGCTTTGGCTGGCTGGTGCTGGCCCATGCACTGATCGTTACACCCTACACGCTGCGCTTGGTGGTAGCGGCGCTGGTCGGCTTTGACCGCAGCGCCGAACAAGCGGCGCTGTCCCTGGGTGCCAGTCAGACCCAGATGTTCACCCGCATCACCCTGCCGATGATTCTGCCCGGTGTGACAGGGGGCTGGCTGCTGGCCTTCATCAACAGTTTTGACGAAGTCACCATGTCGATTTTTGTCACTTCGCCCAGCACGGTCACGTTGCCGGTGCGCATGTACATGTACGCCACCGAGTCAATTGACCCGCTGATGGCGGCCGTGTCTGCCTTGATGGTGGCGGTGACCGCGTTTGCCATGATCATCCTGGACCGCGTCTATGGCCTGGACCGCGTGTTGGTGGGGCGCTGATGAACAACAAACCATCACAGCCCTTGCTGCACCGTGTTGCCGAGTCTGGCCGTGCCACCGTGCCATTTACCCTGGACGGTCAGCCCGCCAGCGCGCTGGTCGGTGACACCTTGTTGACCGCCATCCTGACGCAATGCGGCCAGTTGCGCCGCAACGAATTCAGTAACGAGCCACGCGCCGGTTTTTGCATGATGGGTGCCTGCCAGGACTGCTGGGTTGAGACCGCCAGCGGCGAACGACTGCGGGCCTGCTCTACCCTGATTGAGCCAGGCATGGCTCTGTGCACCGGTGGGCCATTCGCATGAAAAAATCATTGCTACAACCCGTGGTCGTTGGCGCAGGCCCGGCCGGTGTCCGCGCTGCGCAAACCCTGGTGGCGTATGGTGTGCGCCCAGTGGTGGTGGACGAAGCGCCTCGTGCCGGCGGTCAGATTTACCGCCGACCTCCAAGCAACTTCAAGCGGCCGGCGCAGACCTTATATGGCTTTGAGGCAGCCCGTGCCTTGGCCGTGCACAGCACCTTCGACACGCTCACCAACCAGATCGATTACCGCCCGGATAGCCTGGTGTGGAACGCTCAGAGTGGATTGCTGGATGTGCTTCACGGCCCGACTCAAACCACACAGCGCCTGCCTTACCAGCAACTGATCGTGGCCACCGGCGCCACCGATCGCGTGTTACCCATTCCCGGCTGGACCTTGCCCGGTGTCTACACCCTGGGCGGCGCCCAAGTCGCGCTCAAATTCCAGGGCTGTGCGATTGGCCGCCAGGTGGTGTTCATGGGCACCGGCCCACTGCTGTATCTGGTGGCTTACCAATATGCCAAGGCCGGTGTCAATGTGGCAGCCGTGCTGGACACAGCAAGACTCAGCGACCAACTGTCCGCCATGCCCGCCCTGTTGACGCAGCCTGCCGTTTTGTTCAAGGGTATGTATTACGTGGCCTGGCTGCGCGCGCAGGGTGTGGTGCTGCACAGCGGTGTGCGCCCGTTGCATGTCCTTGGCCAAACGCGGGTGCAGGCAGTGGTATGGCATGACGGCGAAAAGGAACTCACGCTGGCTTGCGACGCGATCGGCTTCGGCTACGCCTTGCGCTCCGAGACTCAATTAGCCGACTTGCTGGGCTGCCAATTTGCCTTTGATCCACTTCAGCGGTCCCATTTGCCAGAGCGCGACGGCGCAGGCCGCGCTAGCGTTGCAGGGGTCTACCTGGCAGGAGATGGCGCAGGCATCATGGGGGCCGACGCAGCCGAATGGGCTGGTGAGCTTGCCGCACTGGCCTTGCTGACAGACAACGGTGTCGCCGTCGACAGCGCCCGGGCCCGGGTACTGGAACAAAAACTGCGTCAATTGCGGCGTTTTCGAACTGGCCTGGAGCGGGCTTTCCCGTTTCCGCAAAACTGGGCCGCCCAGGCACCCGACGATCTGGTGGTGTGCCGTTGCGAAAACATCACTGCCGGCGAATTGCGCCGCACGGCGCAGACCAGCGGTGCAGATGAATTGAACCGACTCAAAGCCCTGACCCGTGTCGGCATGGGCCGCTGCCAGGGTCGCATATGTGGCGTGGCGGCGGCAGAAATCCTGGCGCAGGCTACCGGTCAGTCCGTCGAGCAGGTCGGCCGCCTGCGCGGGCAGGCCCCCATCAAACCGATTCCCATCCATCTTGTGCACGCGTCAGCACCAGGAGTCAATGCATGACAGTCAAGCCCATCCAGACTGATGTGGCCATCATGGGCGGCGGCATTGTCGGCAGCTCTGCAGCGCTGGCCCTGCGGCGCATGGGCATGCAGGTGGTGCTGCTCGAGCGTGACCTGTGCGGCTCTCGCTCCAGTGGCGTGAATTACGGCGGCGTGCGCCGGCAGGGTCGCCCCTTGAGTCAGTTACCCCTGGCGCAGCGGGCACACCGCATCTGGGCCGAACTGCCACGTTTGATTGGCACCGACGGCGAATACCAGCGTAGCGGCCATTTCAAGATTGCGCGCAGCGACGCTGATCTGGCCGCCCTGGAGCAGTACCGCACGCAGAGCCAGGACTTTGATTTGGGTCTCGAAATACTGTCTGGCTCGCGGCTGCACACGCATTGCCCGTGGCTGGGCGGCAAGGCCGTAGGCGGCTCGTTGTGTGCCGAAGACGGACAGGCCAACCCGCGCCTGGTATCACCTGCCTTTGCATTGGCGGCCCAACGCGCCGGGGCGCAGATCTTTGAGCGCAGTCCGGTCGACGAAGTCACTCACGATGGGCAGCTTTTCACCCTTCGCTCGGGTGCTGCGCTGCAAGTGCAAGCCCCAATGCTGATCAATTGCGCAGGGGCCTGGGCCGGTGACCTGGCCGCACAGTTTGGTGAGGCCGTGCCTCTTTGCGCGAGGCACCCGGCAATGGCGGTGACCGAGCCGTTGCCGTTCTTCATGGTCTGGAGCCTGGGCGTCGAGGGTGGTGGCATTTACTGCCGTCAGGTCGCGCGTGGCAACCTGGTGCTGGGCGGCGGCTCCGGCGTGGCGCTGGACGCTGACCGAGCCCGATCTGGACGTGATGCCATCGCTGCCCTGTCGGTGCAGGCCGTGGAACTTTTGCCAGCCTTGCGCCATGCCCACTTCATCCGAACCTGGAGCGGCACCGAAGGTTATTTACCCGACCGTCAACCGGTACTGGGCCTGAGCCAGACCACGCCCGGCCTGATCCACGGCTTTGGCTTCTCCGGAGCCGGTTTCCAGATTGGCCCTGCTGTCGGGGAAGTACTGGCTGAGTTGGCCCGCGATGGCCGCAGCAGCACGCCCATTGAAGCCTTTTCCATTGAACGTTTTCTCCCCGCCCACGCTGGTCCAGCGTGACACCAGCCCCCTTGCACCTTCCCGTTCCCACCAACCCTTGAAAGGACTCCGCCATGTCACAAGCTTTCCGCTCCCTTCCATCCACCCGAGGTCTGTTGGCCGCGGCTGCGGCAATCGCCCTGACCGCCAGCAGTGCCGCCAGTGCCGACACCAAAACCATTTACATCGGCATGAACGGTGGCACCATGGAGAAGGCCTACACCCAGTACGTGTTTCCGGCTTTCGAAAAAGCCAACAATGTCAGGGTGGTCGTGGTGCCCGGCACCTCGTCCGACATCTTGGCCAAAGCCCAGGCCAACAAGGACAAGCCGCAGATGCATGTGATGTTTCTCGACGACGGCATCATGGTGCGTGCCATTGGCATGGGTCTGTGCCAGAAGCAGCGTCCCAGCCCCGTGCTGAGTGAAATCTATCCGGCGGCCCGTTTCAAGGACGATATGGCCACTGGCGTCAGCCTGGGCATGACCGGCCTGGCCTACAACACCAAGATGTTCAAGGAAAAAGGCTGGGCGGCGCCCACCTCCTGGATGGACCTCGCCGACCCGAAGTTCAAGGGCAAGGTGGTGTTCCAGTCGGTGTCATCCTCGTCTTTTGGTTTGCACGGCTTCCTGATGTTCAACCGCATCCAGGGTGGCACTGACAAAAACGTGGAGCCCGGCTTCAAAGCCTGGCCGACCATGATCGGCCCCAACGTGCTGGAGTACATCCCCAGCTCCGCCAAGCTCTCTGAAATGGTGCAAACCGGCGAGGCAGCCATTTTCCCGTTAACCCCGACCTCGGTTGCCGCCTTGAAGGTCAAGGGTATTCCGGTGGAATACGCCCAGCCCAAGGAAGGCTCGGTGGTACTGATGGTGGGTCAGTGCGTGATTGCCAACAACAGCGAACCCGAGTTGGCCCAGAAGCTGACCGAATTCTTGTTGAGTCCGCTGGCACAAGCCAATGTGCTGCAGTTTGGGGCCCAGATTCCGACCAACCCGAAGGCACCCGCGGTGGGTGATGGCGTGAAACAGGTCGCCGACATCACCAAGTGGATGAAAACCGCCGTCACCCTGGACTGGGACAGTGTCAACGCCAACCGACCGACTTGGAACGCCCGCTGGAACAAGACGATTGAGCGTTAATCAGGTTTTTGCTTACCTGACAAGGCCGCCTGCGGGCGGCCTTCTTATGCAAACGTCGCGTTGCGAATCTATCGGGCTGCGGCCAACGCAGCACCACGAATGCCATCGAGCGTGCTGGTCGGGGTGATGGCTTGCGCGTCCAGCAGGCAGTGCAGGATGGCCGGTTTGCCGCTGGCCCGGGCACGTGCCAAAGCGGGCGCGAACTCTTCGGTCGTGGTGACGCGTTCACCATGGCCGCCAAACACCTTTGCGTAGCCGCAGAAGTCGGGGTTTTTCAGCTGTGTGGCGCTGACGCGGCCGGGGTAATTGCGCTCCTGGTGCATGCGGATGGTGCCAAACATGGCGTTGTCCAGCAGCACCACGATGATGGCCAGGTCATATTGCACCGCAGTGGCGAATTCCTGGCCATGCATCATGAAGTCGCCGTCACCGGCAAACACCACCACCTCGCGCTGCGGCCAAAGGCGCTTGGCACCGACACCGGCAGGCAGGCCGTAGCCCATGGAGCCGCTGGTGGGTGCCAGTTGGCTGGCATAACTGGTGAATGGCCAAAAGCGGTGCACCCAGGTGGCAAAGTTGCCGGCACCGTTGCAGAAGATGGTGTCGGCCGGCAGGGTGGCACGCAGGTGTTGCATCACCTCGCCCATTTGCAGCGGGCCGGGGATGCGGATGGGGGCCGGGTCGCTCCAGCGCAGGTAATCTTCGTGGGCATCAATGGTGGCTGCAGCCCATGCCACCGGGGCTTTGGGGCGCAGCGTGCACACGGCTTGAGCAAAAGCCCGCGGTGTAGCCTGGATGGACTGGGCAGCACGGTACAGCTTGCCCAGTTCATTGGCATCGGCATGCACATGGACCAGATCTTGCTGCGGTGCAGGAATGCCCAGCAGTTCGTAGCCTTGAGACGGCACTTCGGACATTCGCCCACCCAGCAGCAGGATCAGATCCGACTGGCGGATGCGTGCCAGCAGGCGCTGGTTGGCCCCCAACCCCAAGTCGCCAGCGTAGCAAGCGTGATTCGCGCTGAACAACATCTGGCGACGGAACGAGCAAAAAACCGGCAGTGAAAAGGCTTCGGCAAAGCGGGTGAACTGCTGCACCGCGGCATCTGACCAGCGGCTACCACCCAGAATCACCACCGGACGCTGCGCGTTGGCCAAGCGCTCTTGCAGTTCCGTCAGTTGCGCCGCCCCGGGGTGGATTTCAGTCACTGTATAGGGCAGGGCATCGGCCACGCTCGCCGCTTCTCTCAGCATGTCTTCCGGCAGGGCAATCACCACCGGGCCAGGGCGGCCAGAGGTGGCGACGTGAAAGGCGCGCGACACCAGCTCGGGCAGGCGCCTGGCGTCATCAATCTGCACCACCCACTTGGCCATGCTGCCAAACACTGCGCTGTAATCCAGCTCCTGAAAGGCTTCGCGCCCCAGCGCCTCGCGCGCCACCTGGCCGACAAACAGCAGCAGCGGCGTTGAGTCCTGATGCGCAATGTGCACGCCTGCTGCCGCATTGGTGGCTCCGGGGCCACGGGTGACAAAGCAGATGCCAGGCCGCCCGGTCAACTTACCTTGGGCCTCGGCCATCATGGCTGCGCCACCTTCCTGGCGGCACACGGACACGGTGATCGACGCGTCGTACAGGGCATCGAGCACGGCCAGAAAACTTTCGCCGGGTACGCAGAACAACTGCTGAACGCCGTGCACGAGGAGTTGGTCAACCAGAATCTGGCCACCGGTGCGAGAGGATGTCATGAGAATATTTCCAGAAAATAGAGGTTCAGCGCAGTGCGGCACAAGCGGCGTGGATGCGGGCACAAGCCTCTTCCAGCTGCGTCATGGCGGTGGCGTACGAGATACGGAAATACGGCGCCAGGCCAAATACCGTGCCGGGTACCACAGCCACATCAAAGTCTTGCAGCAGGTAGTGGCAGAAGTCGGTGTCGGTGTGCAGCTGCACGCCGCCGGGTGTGTGGCGTCCCAACACCCCGGAGCAACTCGCAAAGGTGTAGAACGCCCCCTCCGGCGTGCGGCAGTTCAGGCCGGGCGTGCGGTTCAACGCGGCCACCACAAAATCCCGCCGCGCCTGGAACGAGCTGCAGCGCTCGGCTACGATGCTTTGCGGCCCGGTCAGCGCCTCAACCGCGGCGGCCTGGCTGATGGACGAGGGACAGGATGTGGACTGGCTTTGTACTACGGCCATGGCCGCAATCAGGTCCTTGGGACCCGCGCCATAGCCCACGCGCCAGCCTGTCATGGCATAGGCCTTGGAGACACCGTTCACCGTCAGCGTGCGGTCGCGCAAACCAGGTTCCACGGCAGCCGGTGTGGCAAAAGCCAGGCCGTCGTACAGGATGTGTTCGTAGATATCGTCGGCCAGAACCCATACTGCGGGGTGGCGCAGAAGCACCTCGGTGATGAGTTTGAGCTGTGCTGCGCTGTAGGCCGCGCCGCTGGGATTGGAGGGTGAGTTCAAAAACACCCAGCGCGTGCGTGGCGTGATGGCCGCCTCCAGTTGCGCCGGCTCCAGCCGGAAACCTTGCGCCTCGCTGCAGGGCAGCAGCACCGGCACGCCGCCGCAGATCTGCACCATGTCGGCATACGAGGTCCAGAACGGCGTGGGCAAGATCACCTCGTCACCCGGATTGATACTGGCCATCAGTGCGTTGAAGATCACCTGCTTGGCCCCGGCGCTAACGCTGATCTCGTTTAACGCAAAGGTCAGCCCGTTGTCGCGCTGGAATTTGTGCTGCACCGCCGCCTTCATGACCGAGCTGCCGTCCAGTACGGTGTAGCGCGTCTCACCGCGCTCCAAGGCGCGGATGGCGGCCTGGCAGATGTTGTCGGGTGTGTTGAAGTCGGGCTCGCCCGCACCCAGCACGATGACCGGGCGCCCTGCGCGCTTGAGCGCGTTGGCATGGTCGGTGATGCGCAGGATTTCAGACACGCTGATGGCACGCACTCTTTGTGCGGATTGAAATGAAGTCACGCGGCTCAACCTCCAATGTTGAAGGTCACACCTTGTGCCAAAGGCAGCGCGGTCGAATAGTTGATCGTATTGGTCGCGCGGCGCATGTAGGCCTTCCAGCTGTCAGAGCCCGATTCGCGGCCGCCGCCGGTTTCTTTTTCGCCGCCAAATGCACCGCCAATTTCGGCGCCACTCGGACCGATGTTGACGTTGGCAATACCGCAGTCCGAGCCCGCGCTCGACATAAAGCGCTCGGCCTCGCGCATGTTCAGCGTGAAGATGGACGACGACAGGCCGGCGCCCACCGCGTTGTGCCAGTCAATCGCCTGGTCCAGCGACTCGTAGCGCACCACGTACAAGATGGGCGCAAAGGTCTCGCGCAGCACCGGGCCGGCGTGGTGGTTCAGCTCCACCAGGGCCGGACGCACGTAAAACGCATCGCCACCGGCAAGATCTTCCACCCGCGCGCCGCCGTGCACCGTAGCGCCCAGGGCGCGACTTTCTTCCAGGGCTTTTTGCATGCCGTCAAAGGCGGCGCGGTCAATCAGCGGGCCCACCAGGGTGCCAGGCGCACGCGGGTCACCCACCCGCACCTCGCCGTAGACCTTGGCCAGTTGGGGCACCAGGGTGTCGTACACGCTGTCGTGCACAAACAGGCGGCGCAGCGTCGTGCAGCGCTGGCCCGCTGTGCCCATGGCGGCAAAGGCAATGCCACGCAAGCTCAGGTCCAAGTCGGCAGTGGGTGTAACGATGGCGGCATTGTTGCCGCCCAGCTCCAGAATCGCACGCGCGAAGCGGGCTGCCAAGCGCGGCGCCACGGCCTTGCCCATGGCGGTGGATCCGGTGGCCGACAGCACCTTGACGCGTTCGTCGTCTACCAGTACTTCGCCGATATCGCGTTGGCCGATCAGCAGCTCCAGCAGGCCCTCGGGCGCATCACCAAAGCGTGCCAACGCGCGCTGGGCAATCGCCATGGTGGCCAGGGCGGTGAGCGGGGTTTTCTCAGAAGGCTTCCACACCACGGAATCGCCCGCCACCAGCGCCAGCGCGGCGTTCCAGCACCACACCGCCACCGGGAAGTTGAAGGCCGAAATCACCCCGCACACGCCCAGCGGGTGCCAGGTTTCCATCATGCGGTGCTCGGCGCGCTCGGTGGCAATTGTCAGGCCGTAGAGCTGGCGCGACAGGCCAACGGCGAAGTCGCAAATGTCGATCATCTCCTGCACTTCGCCCGCGCCCTCGCTGGCCACTTTGCCGACTTCCAGCGTTACCAGCAGGCCCAGATCGGCCTTGGCAGCACGCAGTTCTTCGCCCAGCAGGCGCACCAGCTCGCCGCGGCGCGGTGCGGGGACGTTGCGCCAAGCCAGGAAGGCAGCTTGGGCACGGGCGATGACGGCTGTTGCCTCGGCAGGCGTGGTTTGAGGCAGCTGGGCAATCGTGTCGCCGGTGATGGGCGAGTGCACGGCCAGCGCGCCGCCGGTGTAAGCCGTACGTGGCACGCCCAGACGTTGCAGCAATTGGTCAACTTCGGACGCGAGAGAGGTGAGGGTTTGGGGCATGGGGCAATTACATTGAAGGAAAAGAGCTTCCACTATCCCCGAATCCAACGCGCTTGCATAGCGATATATTGGAAGAACTTAATGCAAAAATGGAATGAACTTGCCACGATGAGAATTTACCTGCATCGACCGCCAACGCACGCATTAATTGGGCGGCAGCCAATCCATGCGTCGGTTCCATGTGTAAGATTCATTCTCAAGATGCATGACCATGTTTCGTAAAACCTTTTTACCACCCATTGCCGACCTGCTGGCTTTCGAGGCCGCCGCGCGCCACACCAGCATTTCTCGTGCGGCGGAGGAGCTGCACCTGACGCAAAGCGCCGTGTCGCGCCAGATTCGGCAACTGGAGACGCAACTCGGCATGGCCCTGTTTCACCGTGTCCGCCAGCGCGTGGTGTTGACCGACGCAGGTCGGGTCTACGCGGCAGACGTGCGAGCGGTCTTGCAGCAGCTCTCCGGCGCAACACAAAAAACCATGACTTGGTCCGACGGTGCAGGACTGCTGAATCTGGCAGTGCTGCCCACCTTGGGAACACGCTGGCTGATTCCACGCTTGGGTGATTTTGCGGCACATTACCCGAGCGTGACCGTGAACATGGCCGCGCGCAGCGAACCCTTCGACTTCTCACTGGTGCCACTGGACGCGGCCATCCACTTCGGCGCGCCGCACTGGGCAGGTGCAGTGTGTGAATATCTGATGCACGAGCAGGTGGTGCCAATGTGCAGCCCCGGCTATCGGGCCCAGCACGGCATCACACAGGTGCAGGACTTGTCCACAGTTGTGTTGCTACAGCAAACAACGCGCCCCACCCAGTGGGCCGACTGGCTAGGGCAGGTCGGGGCCGACGGCGTTTATGCCTTGCGTGGTCCTCGCTTCGAACAGTTTGCAATGATTGCGCAGGCCGCGGTGGCGGGTCTGGGCGCGGCGCTGCTGCCACGCTTTTTGGTGGAAACCGAGATCGCCTCGGGTGCGCTGGTCGAGCTATTCCCCCAGGCATTGACCAGTACAGATGCCTACTACTTGGTCTACCCCGAGTCGCGCGCTCAGGCTCCACTGGTGCGCGTATTTCGCGACTGGATTCTGGAACAATGCGCTCGAAATCTCTCACGCCAAGACAGGCAAAGTAGCAACCAAACGCCGGCATAGGCGCGGGCTTTCAAATTGTGAGCTGCTCAAGGCAGCGAAATACGCCACACCCGCTCGGCACCATAGGCTTGTGCGTACAGTGCCGTTACTGTCTGAGTGAAATATCAGTCGTGGTGGTGGACGACGCCGGAACCACGCCACGCCCAGCGCGTCCGTCAAAGGTAGCCACTGGCGCTGACCTCCAGCACCTCGCAGTTTTGTACCACTCGCCTTGCCCAGTGGCTTGCGGGTCGATATGGCACAAGGTTGATGCTGATCAAGGAAGTCCAGAAATCCGACGGCAGTGCACGTGGTTTTGCTGTCTCGCGGTGGTTAGACTCACCGGCGGCTTCTGCCCAGATTGGCTTCGTGCGCTTCAAGGTGGTTTCCAGTTTCAACGGACCGATTTCAAAAGAAGTTGGCTTTCTTCAGTGCCCGTCCAGGTCACACTGAAGGTGATCTGGAACAAAGCGATTTCGGTTTGCAGTCGAAGCACAGACGACTATCACCTGGGAGGGGCAACTCATGAGTCTCGCAACGTTCAAGGGAAGTATTCGAGTCAAGATGCTGGGCGGCGTGCTGGCCCTCGAAATCTTGCTGGCAGCCTGTTACGCGGGCGTTCTGTATTACTCTGCGAGTCAGAGTATTAATTTGAATGCCCAGAAGGCGGTAGAGCAATCGCAAGGCGTTTTCGACCTTCTGGTGCAGAACGATGCCAAGATGCTCGGTGCGGCCATGGATTCCTTTGCCACCAATGCTGCGGTCAGCCAAATCTACACCGAGCATCAGGATCGGCAGGCGCTCATAGCTGCCGTGCAGGATATCTATCGCAGCAACAAGTCCCGCTACGGCATCACACACATGTACTTCATCGACAAGAACGGAACGTGCTTTCTGCGCGCGCATTCGACAGGATTATTTGGTGACGCCATTGACCGTGAAACATTCCTGCGCGCTCGCGCGTCGGGACAAGAGGCGAGCGGGATCGAACTCGGCAAGACTGCTTTCGCGCTGCGCCGGGTCATGCCTTACCTCCACAATGGAAACGTGGTGGGCTACCTGGAATTCGGCGAGGAGATTGACCATTTTGATCGTCTGATGAAGAAGCAAACCGGTATTGATGTCGCCGTTCTGGTGGAGAAGAATTTTCTCAATGAAGACGATTACCGGGGTGCCCTGAAGGCGAAGAACCAGATCGATAACTGGGATGCCATGAAGGACTATGTCATGGTCAGCAGCACCATGAACGACCTCAAGACGGCGGCTTCTGTGACCTCGGGTGCGGAAGTCCATTCGGTCAAGACCCCCACCTATCTGGGCACGGTCGCTAACGGTTCTTCCACCTTCGCGCGCGGTGCCTTCCCACTCAAGGACTCGGCGGGAAAACAGGTCGGTGTCGTGCTGGCGCTGAGTGATGTGACCGACCAGATTCACAGCCAGCGATCAGCGATGCTCTACCTTATCCTTATCACGGTGGTGATTTCTGTATTGAGCTTCATTGGGGCGCTGCTGTACCTGCGGGCCGCGATTATCAATCCTTTGGTGCTGCTGGCACAGCAGGCCAACGACATCAGCATGGGCAACGTCGACAAAAAACTGGAAACACAGAGGCAGGACGAAATCGGGCTTCTGATCCACGCTTTCGAGCGTATGAGACTGAGCTTGAAGAAGTCCCTGTCCATGTTGACCAAGAGAGCCGAGCAAGGCTGATGGGCTCCCCTCGCTAATTGGGGCATCGGGCACGACGAGCATGCGCGAACATCAACCGCTGAGCTACACCGAATTGATCGGGGAGTTGCACGCACTGGTGGCCGCAGGGTGTACCGGAGTGATGTTCATACGGACCGAATCAGACCATTCAGTGCGCATTGGTTTGCAGAACGGGAGGGTCGTTTCTTGCAACTATCGCATGTTCCAGCAACAGAAGGCGATCTCCCTCATCCGTCAGATTCGATCCGGAAAATATGCCTTCAAACAAGGTGTTCCGAGCCTCGTATTTGGCGAGGCGCTGCCCGCCAATTTCGATTTTTTCAGGGAGTTGGCGGGCGAGCCATCGCTATCGCCCCTGGTCGCGCGACAGGAAGGCGCAGCGGGTGCCACCGACTTGCGGCTCAGCGGCGGCGAACTGTTCGAAGCCGTTGTGCATGAACTTACCGTCTATCTGGGGCCGATCGCGCGCATGGTGGCCACGGAGTATGAGCAAGCCCTGCGCTCTGCCACCAGCGGCGAACAAGTCCGAGCCGTGGTGTTCCAGTTGGCGCAGGAGATTGGCGAGGCCCAGCCGGCCAATGAGTTTGAGACACACATACTGAGCTTGGTATCAAGTTGGCAATGCCCGGTTGACAGTTAGCCTGAAAGCAAGGACGTGGTCTTTGATGTCGTCGGGCAGGCAAAGGCGCAAACGCCTCGCTGCTGTTCCCTCGGGGAAAGCCTCAATTCTTTGCGACGCAACTAGTTCACGCTGTATCGATACCTCGGGGGCAATTGCTTTGGTTTGCTCCAGTTCTTCCTGAACCATCGCGCTTATTTGTGCGGCAGAGTCGCTGAGCATGCGGGCAAAGGCCCAGGCAGTTGATGGGACTTTGACTGCCATGGGCCATCAGCGGACCTCGCCAAGTGACCGCTTCGCGTTCAGCTAATAAGCATCGACCAAGTTAAGCCTAGCGCTGTCGGCCACCTCGATTTACTGCGCGCACGACAACAACGCGCTCGGGGTTATCAGACCTACTTTCTGGCAAACTGGTGCATATGAGCAACTAGTTCGGTCGAAACGATCCCTGCCCGTGCGGTAGCGGCCGCAAGTTCAAGAAATGCCACGGGTCCATCGACAGTCTCGACATGCTGCGAAGGCTCAATAGCCCCCGCATGCGTCAAGAACTTCAGACGATGGTTGCCCGTCGTGAAGCCCAAGAATTTCAGCGACGGGAGCAGCAAGGACTTGGCAAGCCGATCATCTCCACGCAGTTCCAGGATCGCAGAGTCGTAGCCGTCGGGCGAACGCTCCATTTTTCAAAAAAGTGGAAGACGTTTCATGACTTCCTGAACGACTACCCGAAGATCGTCCTGGGCAAGGACTGGTGGATGTCCGAGGTGGGCAAGCCCCCGAAAGAACGCCATCGCATTCTCACCTGGGCGGTTCGCAGTTCTGAACAAACGAAAGCTCAGATGGAGCAGAAGGGGCCAGGTGTTTCTCAGCCGATAACGGGAGCCATTGGTTCCTATGTGCGCTTTGCGTACGACCTTTACGGCCTGAAGCACGCCGTCGAGGTCCAGAAGCTGCTGATCAACCGAATCAAATGCCCGGAGAATTTCCCCGGCGCGCTGTATGAGGTGCGAGTCGCCGCCGCCCTGCTCCGGGCGGGCTTCAGCTTGCAGCCCCAGGATGAAACTGACAGACGCACTACCCATGTCGAGTTCATTGCTACGCACGCGGCGTCGGGTGCAACCTACACTGTGGAGGCCAAGCGGCGAGAAGGCATGCGGATGAAAATCAACAGGCAGATGCACCGTGCCCTGAGCAAGCAGTCAGATCATCCTCGCATTGTCTTCATTGACACCAACGACGGGCGTTTGGAACTGGGCAGGGAGCGGCCCAATCCGGTTGCACTTGTGGAGGCTGAGAACCTGCTCAAGTGCTATGAACGAGACCCGATTGGAAAGACCCTTCCGCAGGCATACGTCATCGCCACGTACGACCCGGAGGAGCATCACCTTGATGCTATTGACCTACCTTACGGAATCCTGCTCTGGGGCTTCCATCTGGAAGACTTGAAGCCAGGGCTGAAGACCCTGCCGCAACAAGTCGAAATGAGGCGACGGCATGCGCCAATCTTCGCGCTGCTGGAATCCATGCAGAAGCACCGCCGTATCCCAGCCACATTTGACGGAGAGGCTGAGGCGTTCTTGGGCGGCTCTCCGGAGGTACGGCTACAAGTAGGGCAGCGCCTTGAGGTCCCAGGACCTGACGGAACGCAGATCGAAGGGACGCTAGAGAGTGGCATCGTCATGCCCGAATGGAAAGCCGCATCGTGCGTGGTTTGCAGCGATGATCAGCAGCGATTCATTGTCCAGATTCCCTTGACGGATGAGGAGCTTCAGGCCCACGCGCAACACCCCGCCACATTCTTCGGCGTCATTGACCGGAACGCTGGCCGCACGAGTCCGAAGACTGCCTTGGATTGGTTCAACTTCTTCTGGGAAACCTACTCGCGTAGTACAAGAGAGAAGCTGATCGAGTTCATGGAGCGCGCTCCTGACATTGAACGACTGAAGGAGATGACTCAGGAAGCCTTGGTCACCGAATACTGCACGCGAATGGCCGATTCAATAATGCGGCGCCAGACTTCGGATGCAGACGTGGTCTCCTCCTCAAAACCCGCCGCGCCGTAGTGACTGAGAACCATTGGCAACGTAACCCTTTAATCAACCGGAAATTCTTCCTCGATCCGATTCATACCAGTTATTTCCAACGCTGAACGCCCGCTTTCCTCTTGCGAGATTGGCTGTCGAAACGTCCGCTTCGGGTCGAAATCAGATGTCAGTTTTGGTATGAACTTCCGCCACTGGCCGAGACTGACAGTTGACGCCTGTCTGGTCAATGTCGGCAATCACAATCCAGACGGTCTCCGATAAGTTCACAACGTGCTCGTTTATGTCCGCTTTCAGGCGTCAATTCCTATAGATGTCATGTCCCCTATGGATCGGTTGCCGGCCCACACGAACGGCGGCTGACCGGAACCTCAGATCATGCAATTGAACTGCCAGAAAGCAGGCACTGGTGACCATACGCCGCGCTTTTCTCCCATTGCTGGTTGAGCGGACCATCAATGGCAATTACTCGAAGCTTCCTGTGTCGGAGAGGTGCCGGGCATAAACAGCCAGAACAATGCGCTCGGAGTGCACCAGATATTCGTTGAGCGTAGTGGCGCTCTCCTGCAGCTTGCCCGCCTCGAACAACTCGAGAATCTTCACGTTGCTCTCGACATACGGCGCGTGCAGAAATTCCGGGTCCTTGAGCAGGCCGAAAGCCAGCCGCAGCTCGGCCAGCAGGTGCGAGAACATGACGTTCAGCCGCTCGCTGTCGGCCAGCTCGACGATGGCCATGTGAAACTCCATGTTCGCGGTCCCCACGCCCTGCCAGTCTCCGGCGTCGCGGCACTTGAGCGCCATCTCGACGGCCTCGCGCATGTGCTTTTTGGCCGGATGGCGCGGGTAGGCCTGCGCCAGAGCCTGGCACTCGATCAGGCGGCGCACACGGTAAATGTCGATGATGGAGGCGATGCTGGGAATCGCCACCGACACGCCGCGGTTCGGCGCATGCCGCACCAAGCCTTCCTTGGTGAGGATGCGAAAAACCTCACGCAAGGTATTGCGCGAAATCTCCAGGCTCTCGCTGAGGGCTGCCTCCGACAGGCGCTGGCCGGGCGAGAACTCGCCTTTCACAATCTTCTGGCGAATCAGATCGGCCGTACGTTCGTTCAGTGTCAACGTGTTCGCCGGGAGTTTTTGTGTCATACCTAAAGAGAAGTGACGGCAGCATGCAGCACGGCCGGTGATTCGCAGCCCGAGGGCCAAAGTGGATGGCACTTTTTACCAGATTTCAAGCGCCATCCCGCCCTGTATCAGGGTTTATACCAATACATAAGGCCTATTATTGCTGCACACAATCTCATCATTGAATGACAATTAAGCATAAATTGTTGCGTCATCAAACTTAATTGTTCAACAATATATTTCTGAACAGCGATTTTTATTGGGTTTATCGATCGGTAATAAAGGAAGTTCAACATGATTCATGATGTCAATCTGTGGCCGCTCATTGGGGTAGCGGTCATCATCGCGGGCTTCATCCTGCGCTTTAACCCCATGCTGGTCGTGATCATCACGGCCATCGTGACCGCCTTCGCGGCGGGTTTTCCTGTTGACAAGATGCTGGCCACCATCGGCACCGGGTTCATCAAGACCCGCAACCTGCCGCTGATCATCCTGTTGCCGCTGGCGGTCATCGGTCTGCTGGAGCGCCACGGGCTGCGCCAACATGCGCAGGACTGGATCAGCCGCATCAAATCGGCTACCGCCGGGCGCCTGCTCCTCATTTACCTGGGCGCACGCCAGCTCACCGCCGCCATCGGTCTGACCAGCCTGGGCGGGCATCCGCAGATGGTGCGTCCGCTGCTGGCGCCCATGGTCGAAGGCACGGCCGAGGTGCGCTACGGCAAGCTGCCCGAGCACATTCGCCACAAGCTGCGCGCCTATTGCGCTGCCACCGACAACGTGGGCCTGTTCTTCGGCGAAGATCTGTTTGTGGCGTTCGGCGCCATCGTGCTGATGACCACCTTCCTGCATGAAGCAGGCATCGATGTTGAGCCTTTGCGAGTCGCAGTGTGGGGCATCCCGACGGCCATCTGCGCCTTTGTCATTCACGCCTGGCGACTCAATCGCCTGGACAAGATGTTGGCGCGTGAGTTGGAACAACTCGAACCAACCAACCTGACGGTCGGCGCTGCCAGCGCAGCGGCCAAGGGAGTCTGATCATGATCTTGTCCATCCAACACCTGTACTACCTCGTCGGCGCCATTCTGGTCATCACGGCCGGCATGACGCTGGCCGACGCCAGCCATCCCAAGCGTTATTCCAGCGCCTTGTTCTGGGGCCTCTACGCCCTGGTGTTCCTGATCGGGGAGCGACTGCCGCCGATCTGGGTCGGCGTGGGCGTGGTCGTCATGGCGCTGATCGCCGGCTTTGGCGGCGTGGGCGCGGGTCACCATCGCGCACGCTCGGCCGCGCAGTACCTGGCCAGCGCCAAGCGGCTGGGCAACCGGCTGTTCATGCCGGCACTGGCGATTCCGCTGGTCACGGTCATTGGCACCCTGTCGGCCAAATACCTCAGCGTGGGCGGCCTGCCGCTGATTGACCCCAAAAACACCACGCTGGTGAGCCTGGGCATCGGCTGCGTGATCTCGTTCGGGCTGGCCTGCTGGCTGACGCAGGAAAGCCCGGTGCAAGGCATCCGTGAATCGCGCCGCCTGACGGACGCCCTGGGCTGGGCCCTGGTGCTGCCGCAGATGCTGGGCATGCTGGGCCTGGTGTTTTCGGACGCGGGCGTGGGCAAGGCCGTGGCCTTTGCCACGACCAGCTACATCAACATGGACATTCGGTTTGTGGCGGTGGCGGTTTACGTGATCGGCATGGCGCTGTTCACCGTCGTCATGGGCAACGGCTTTGCGGCGTTCCCCGTGATGACCGGCGGTGTGGGCGTGCCCATTCTGTTCGGCGTGTACCACGGTGACCCGGCCGTGATGGCCGCCATCGGCATGATGTCGGGCTACTGCGGCACCTTGCTCACACCCATGGCCGCCAACTTCAACATCGTGCCCGCCGCCTTGCTGGAGCTACCGGACAAGAACGCGGTCATCCGGGCGCAGGTGCCAACGGCGCTCACCTTGCTGCTGGCCAATGTCTTCCTGCTGAACTTTTTGATGTTCCGCTGACAAGGACGCGCCATGCCAGCCGCTGCCCCACTGCGTATTTTGCTCACCGGCTTCGAGCCCTTCGAGCGCGATCCCGTCAACCCGTCATGGGAGGTGGCGCGCGCGCTGGACGGTTCGTCTTGTGATGGCGCCACGTTGCATGCCGTGCAATTGCCGTGCGTCTTTGGCCCCGCCATCGAGCGCCTGGATGAGGCGCTGGTCCAGTGGCAACCGCAGCTGGTGCTGGCGCTGGGACTGGCGGGCGGGCGCAGCGAGGTGTCGCTGGAGCGGGTCGCCATCAATGTGATTGATGCCCGTATTGCCGACAACGCGGGCCAGCAGCCGATTGACGCCCCCGTGATTCACGGCGCACCGGCAGCCTACTTTTCGACGCTGCCGATCAAAGCCATCATGCGTGACTTGCGCGCCGCCGGGTTGCCGGGCGCGGTGTCCAACACCGCAGGCACCTTTGTCTGCAACCAGGTGTTCTATGCCTTGATGCACCGCCTGGCCAGCGAACCGGCTTGGTCGCAAACCCGCGGTGGGTTCATCCACCTGCCTTATCTGCCCGAGCAAGCGGCCCGCCTCCCCGGCGCGCCCAGCATGGCGCTGGCCACCCAGGTGCAGGCGCTGCAGGTGGCGATGCGCACCGCCCTGTCCGTGCGCGTTGACGTGCGCGAGAGCGCAGGCCAATTGCATTGACCAACGCTGCCTGGCCCAGCGGCCGCGCAGCCCTTCTGGAGTGACATATGAAAATGGATTTGAACAGCGACCTGGGTGAAAGCCTGGGCGCATGGCGCATGGGCGACGATGCCGCCATGCTGGGTATCGTGAGCAGCGCCAACGTGGCCTGCGGCTTCCACGCGGGCGACCCCGCGGGGGTGCTGCGCACGCTGCGCCGGGCGCGTGACAACGGCGTGGTGGTGGGGGCGCATGTGGCGTACCGCGACCTCATCGGTTTTGGCCGGCGCAATATGGATGTGGAAAGCGCCGACCTGATCGCCGACGTGATCTACCAGATTGGCGCGCTCAAGGGCCTGGCCGCCGCGGCAGGCACCAGCGTGCGTTACGTCAAACCCCACGGCGCGCTCTACAACACCATCGCCCACGACGCCCGCCAGGCCCATGATGTCATCACCGCCATCCGCGAGGTAGACCCCCGCCTGACGCTGGTGGCGCTGGCCGGCTCGCCGCTGCTGGGCTGGGCGCAAGACCAGGGCCTGCGCGTGGTGGCCGAAGCTTTTGCAGACCGTGCCTACACACCGGCTGGCACGCTGGTGTCGCGGCGCGAAAAAGGCGCCGTGCTGCATGATGCCAAGCTGATTGCCGAGCGCATGCTGCGCCTCGTCTCAGACGGGGTGATTGAAGCCATCGACGGCAGCCTGGTGGCCATTGCGGCCGACTCGATTTGCGTGCATGGCGACAACCCCGACGCGGTGGCGGTTGCCGCCCAAGTGCGCACCCGTCTGACGCAGGCCGGGGTCAGCATCCAGTCCTTTGAAGTCGCGGCGCCATGATGCGTTTCCTGCCGATCAACTTGAACGCCCTGCTGGTGGAGCTGGACAACCTGGAGCAAACGCTGGCCCTGCTGGCCTCGCTCAAGAACGAGCCGATCGCCGGCGTTGAAGAGCTGGTGCCTGCGGCCCGCACCATTCTGATCAGTTGGCGTCCGACCGCCTGCTCCAGGGCAGACCTGGTGCGCGAAATCAGCCAGCGTGATGTCAGCGCCCGCGCCCAGCGCGGCGGCACGCTGATCGAGATTCCCGTGCATTACAACGGCGAGGACCTGGCCGATGTGGCCCAGCTGCTGGGCATCACGCCCGAAGAAGTCATCCGCCGTCACACCGGCAGCGAGTACACGGTGGCCTTCACCGGTTTTGCGCCGGGTTTTGCGTACCTGAGCGGCGGCCACCCCAGCTTCAACGTGCCGCGCCGCAGCACCCCGCGCACCCGCATTCCGGCCGGGGCGGTCGGACTGGCGGGCACGTTCAGCGGCGTCTATCCCCAGGCCAGCCCGGGCGGCTGGCAGATCATTGGCGTCACGCCGACGGCGATGTGGGACCTGGCGCGTGACGTGCCCGCGCTGCTGCAGCCCGGCTACCGGGTTCGGTTCGTGAATATTGCTACTATTTCAATAGCTGAAGAAGCAGTATTTACGGGGGCTAGAGGCCAAAAACAATTGGATACTTTGCCCCCCCAAGGCCCCACCCCGGACCTTGGCAGCGCCGCGCTGGAAATCCAGTCCCCCGGCCTGCAGACCCTGTTTCAGGATCTGGGCCGCAGCGGCCAGGCCGGGCAAGGCGTGTCGGCCTCCGGCGCCATGGATCAGGCCGCGCTCAAGGCCGCCAACCGCCTGGTCGGCAATGCCTCCAACAGCGCCTGCCTGGAAACCGCCAGCGGCGGCCTGCGCCTGCGCAGCCGGGGCGACACGGTGGTGGCCGTGACCGGGGCCGATGCGCCCCTCACCGTCACCAGCGCCAACGGCACCCATTGGCAGGCCGAGCGTTACCAGCCTGTCGCGCTGGCCGATGGCGACACGCTGGCCATCGGCCAGCCGCAGGCGGGCATTCGCACCTACCTGGCCGTGCGCGGCGGTTTTGCCGTGCCGCCGGTGCTGGGCAGCTGTTCGACCGACACGCTGGCCCATGTCGGCCCCCCGCCGCTGGCCGTCGGCGATGTGCTGCCGATCCGGCCCGTTCATCATGGAGCGGTGGTGGGCCTGCGCGAGGAGCCGCCCGCCGACCTGCCCACGACGCAGGAGGTGGTCACGCTGGACGTGGTGCTGGGGCCGCGCACGGACTGGTTCACGGCCGAGTCGATTGAGCGCTTGCGCAGCCAGCTATGGCAAGTGACACCGCAGTCCAACCGCGTCGGCCTGCGTTTGGCGGGCGAAGTGGCGCTGGAGCGGGCCGTGCCGGACGAATTACCCAGCGAAGGCACCGCGTGGGGTGCGATTCAGGTTCCGCCAAGCGGCCAGCCGGTGCTGTTTCTGGCCGACCATCCGCTCACCGGCGGCTATCCCGTGATCGGCTGCGTCGCCACCTACCACCTGAACCGGGCCGGACAGATTCCGGTCAATGCCTGGGTGCGTTTCAACCCCATTCGTGACTTTGAACCGTCCACCGCTGTGGCCCGCGACACCGCCTCACCAACCGAACACTGATAGATAACCGTCATGAAAAAAGTACTGATTGCCAACCGGGGCGAAATTGCCGTCCGCATTACCCGCGCCTGCGCCGACTACGGCGTGGCATCCGTGGCCGTGTATGCCAACGCCGACCTCAACGCCCTGCATACACGTATGGCCGACGAGGCCTATGGCCTCGATGGCGACCGCCCCTTTGAGACCTACCTGAACATCGAGAAGCTGCTGGCCGTGGCCGTTCGCAGCGGTGCCGACGCCGTGCATCCCGGTTACGGTTTTCTGTCCGAAAGCGCCGCGTTTGCCCAGGCGGTGATCGACGCCGGCCTGCTCTGGATCGGCCCGTCGCCCGCCGCCATTGCGCGTCTGGGTGACAAGGTGCAAGCGCGCAAGATCGCCCTGAAGGTGGGCGCCCCGCTGGTGGCCGGCATGACCGAACCGGCCAAAGATGCCAGCGAAGTGCTGGCCTTTGCCGAGCAATATGGCCTGCCGATCATCATCAAGGCGGCGTTTGGTGGCGGCGGTCGCGGCATGAAAATCGCGTGGCGCCTGGACGAGGTGGCCGAGCTGTATGAATCCGCCGTGCGCGAGGCCATCACGGCGTTCGGGCGCGGCGAGTGTTTTGTGGAACAGTTTCTGGACTGCCCGCGCCACATCGAGGCCCAGGTGCTGGCCGACACCCACGGCCACGTGGTCGTGCTGGGCACACGCGACTGCTCGCTGCAGCGGCGCAACCAAAAACTGGTGGAAGAAGCGCCCGCGCCGTTCCTGAGCGACGCGCAGCGCAGCCGCATCCACCAGGCGGCGCACGACATCTGCGCCGAAGCGGGCTACACCAGCGCGGGCACAGTCGAGTTCCTGCTCAGTGGCAATGGCGCCATCTCCTTCCTGGAAGTCAACACCCGCCTGCAGGTCGAGCACACGGTCACCGAACAGACCACCGGCATTGACCTGGTGGTCGAGCAGCTGCGCATCGCCGATGGCCACACGCTGACCATCACCCAGACCCCAGAGCCCCAAGGCCACGCCTTTGAGTTCCGCATCAACGCCGAGGACGTGGGGCGTGGCTTTCTACCGTCGCCGGGTCTGGTCACGGCCTTTGCGCCGCCCTCGGGGCCAGGCGTGCGTGTGGACGCCGGGGTGGAATCGCTGTCCACGGTGCCGGGCACGTTCGACTCGCTGATGGCCAAGCTCATCGTCACGGGCGCCACCCGCCAGCAGGCCATCGCGCGCGCGCGCCGGGCTTTGAGAGAGTTCCGCATTGAAGGTGTCGCCTCAGTGCTGCCGTTTCATCGGGCGGTCATGGCGCACCCGGATTTCGTGTCCGAAGAACCGTTCAGGGTGCACACGCGCTGGATTGAAACCGACTTTGCCAACACCCTGGCCGCCGCCGCGCGCGCCGAACCGGCGCCCGATGCCAGCCTCTACCGTACCGCCATGGAAATCGACGGCCGTCGCGTCGCCCTCGGCCTGCCCGCCGAACTGCTGCGCGGCCTGCAATCACTGGGCGGCGGCGCCAATATGGCCGCAACCAGCCCGGCCGCAGCCGCTAAAGATGTCGGCGCAGTGATCTCGCCCATCTCCGGCACCTTGCAGTCCTGGACCGTAGCCGATGGCAGTGAGGTCCAACAGGGCGACGTGGTTGCTGTCATGGATGCCATGAAAATGGAGATGCACGTTTCCGCCCACCGCAGCGGGCGTATTACGCTAAATGCTCCGGAAGGCAGTTACCAAATTCTCGAGGCTGTTCTGGCCAGCATTGAATAATCAGAGCACCAGGCAGAAGGACGGGGTAACAACAGTCACCCACGAAAAGCCACAAACTCGCCGACCCGTGGCTGATTCATGCGCCATTCATCAACTGCTCCACCACCTTGAGATCATCGATCGTGTCAATGTCGGTTACGCAGCCGACATCATTTACCACTATTTCAATAGCGGCATACGCTTGAATAACAGGGGCTGCCCCATGATCTCCCCCTAAATCCAGTAGAGCCTGGCCGCATCGGGCAGAAAAGCCAACCGGGTGCCCGCGTTGTCCGTGGTAGATCGGCACCACCACCTCGTGATCGAGCAAAGCCGTCGCCACGACATGCAGGGTACCGGCCCTGATCAGGGGCAGATCTGCGGGCAGAATCAGCCAGCCACCCCGCTCTGCGCCGAACCGGGAGGCAGCCGACCAAGTGGCCCGAACGGCCGCCGCAATCGAGTCGCCCATGCCAGGGCGCCCTCCGTCTTCCAGGTGCCACGGCAGACCGCTGGCCTTGACCGCGTCGAGCGTGTGCTGCAATACGGTTTTGCCGGCCAGCGGCGCCTGCAGTTTGGAGCCGTAGCCCCCCGAGGCCAGAAAGCGCGCACCTCGTCCACCGGCCAGAATAATCACGATCGGCATCACAGGCATTGATTCTGTCAAATCATCGCTGCACCTGCGGCGACCCCGGTGTTCTTGGCGATCAGCGCACCACCTGACACGCTGTTTTTGATCTGGATAATCTCCGCCATGATGGAGACGGCAATCTCGGCCGGTGTTTTCGCCCCCAAGGAAAGCCCAACCGGGCCATGTAGACGCGCCAGCTCTGGCGCGCTCAAGTCGAAGTGTTTGGCCAACCGCTGTCTGCGGGCATCCTGGTTGCGACGCGACCCTAGGGCGCCAACATAGAACGCCTGCGACTGCAGCGCTTCAATCAAGGCCATATCGTCGAGCTTGGGGTCATGCGTAAGTGCCACGATGGCCGTGTGGGCATCGGGCACCAGTGTGCGCACTGCATCGTCGGGCATCCCCGCAACGCGCTGGCTGGCGGGCACGCCAGCCGCCATCGTGAGGGCATATTCTTCGCGCGGATCGCACACCAAAACTTCAAAATCAAGCATGAGCGCCATCTGCGCCACCGCCTGCGACAGCTGACCGGCGCCGATCAGTAACAAACGCCATTTGGGGCCAAAAATCGTGGTCAATATGCTGCCATCAAAACTGGTGTGCTGACCGCGCCCGGCACACGAGAGTTGCACGACCCCGGTCGCCAGCGTCAACCTGCGCGCCACCAACTGGTGGTCGGCCGTGCGGGCCAGCAATTGCGCCACCCAGAGGGTTTCGAGTACGGGTTCCTGCACCAGTCGCATGGTGCCGCCACAGGGCAATCCGAAGCGGGCCGCCTCTTCTTTGCTGGCCCCGTAGACAATCAAGGCGGGCCTTGCCAAGGCGGGTTCACCTGCCGCGACCCGATTGAAGCCCGCCCGGGTGCGGGTGATCAGGTCATCTTCGACGCAGCCACCCGACACTGAACCGCTTACCACGCCGTCGTCGCGCACGGCCAGCAAAGCACCCGGCGGTCGCGGCGCGCTGCCCCAGGTTTCGATCACGGTCACCAACGTGACCGCGTGGCCGAGCCCACGCCACGCCAGCACGTCGCCCAAGACCCGCAGATCAAGACTTTCCATCAATCCACCTTTTTCACGATCCCGGCACCCCCACTGTTCTGTGTTTGACTTTTCCGTGATGGTGCGCCTGAATCTGCCATGTCCATTGATACCTATCAAGGAGACCTGTGAGCGGGTGACTACACTGGAAAATTCGCAGCTCGATCCGGGTTGACACTTTGATGCCCGTGATAGACCGCAGCCATCAAGGAGCAGCCCATGTCAGAAACCATTGACACGATGCAGGTGGGGACCGCCATCTATGGGCGCTGCTCGGTCCGCGCCTATCGCCCAGAGCAGGTGGAACTGCCAGCGCTGCAAACCCTTCTGGCGGCGGCTGTGCGCGCGCCGACCGCGATGCATGGCGAGCCCTGGCAGTTCGTCATGGGTTCGGCCGTCGCCGCGCTCAACACGTCTGAGATGAAAAGCGAGCTCGGCATACCTTTGGAAATGACAGCCATTGCGCCCATCATCGTCGGCATACCCCGAGGCGAAACAATGCCGAGTCCGCGCAAGCAGCCACAGGTGCTTGCGTGGCGTTAGCGATCATGAAAAAAAAGATTCGATTCGTCGTCAACGGCAGGCCCATCACAATGGACACGGACGACGAGCGGGCGCTGCTCTGGGTGTTGCGCACGGACCTTGAGCTCACCGGCTCAAAATATGGGTGCGGCGAAGGAATATGTGGCGCCTGCGCAGTGGTTGTTGACGGCAAGGCAGTGCGCTCGTGCACCACCCCGCTCAAGAATGTGGCAGGCAAAGACGTCCTCACCATCGAGGGACTGGCCCGAGAAGGAAAACTGCACCCTCTGCAACAGGCATTCATCGATCACGGGGCACTGCAGTGCGGCTACTGCACGTCGGGGATGCTGCTGGACGCCTATGCATTCCTGAAAGCGCATCAAAACCCATCGCGGGACGCCATCATGGCGCACATGGAGCGCAATTTATGCCGATGCGGGGCGCACCAAAGAATTATTGATGCCATCGAATCTGCTTCCCGTCACCCGGAAGGCCACGCATGAAGTCCGCCCAGGGAATGAGCCGTCGCACTTTATTCAAATTGGCAGGCGGCGGAATTGTGATCTTCATCGGCCTTGAGCCGTCGACCGTTCGAGCGCAAGACGCCGGACGTCTTTACCCGGAAGATTTCAACGCCTATCTTGTCATTCGCAAGAACGGCCGGGTCACCGTCTTTTCCGGCAAGATCGAGATGGGTCAAGGTGTCTTGACCTCACAGGCGCAAATGGTGGCGGAGGAGCTGGACGTTGAACTGGCCGCGATCGACTTGGTTCTGGGTGACACCGACCAATGTCCTTGGGACATGGGTACCTTCGGTTCCCTGACGACTCGTATGTTTGGTCCCGCGCTGCGCGCAGCAGCCGCCAAGGCGCGCGCTGCTTTGACGCGGCTTGCGGCCAACAAATTTGCTGTTCCAGAGGAATCGCTTGTCACAAAGAACGGGGTCATTTCCGTCCGAGGGGAGCCGGGTCGACACATTGGTTACGGCGAGCTGTCCAAGGGCGCGCGCATCGCACAAGTCGTCGACGAAGAGGCTGCCCTGCGTGCAGCTTCAGATTTCAGGGTCATAGGCAGTTCACCACTGCGCCTTGATGCGTTGGAGAAGGTCACAGGGGCTGCGAAATATGCGGCTGACATACGGCGCCAAGGCCTGCTGTATGCACGGATACTGCGGCCACCGATGCATGGCGCAACGCTATTGAAACTCGACACCTCGAACGCAGAGAAGGTGTCAGGGACTATGTTGGTCAAGCAAGGCGGTTTGATCGCGGTGTTAAACGCTGATCCCGAGGCCGCTACCGCTGCTCTTGCACAGGTCAAGGCAGACTGGTCCTTGCCAGAGCAGAAGGTGGATCCAGGCAACATTTTTGAGCACATTAGCAAGCAGGCGACAAAGCAAAAGATCGTCACCAGCAAGGGGGACATTGCAGATGAGAGAGCCGGCGTAGCGACTTTGTTCGAGATGACGTATCAGAAAGGCTACGTGGCCCATGCCCCCATTGAGCCGCACGCTGCCGCGGCCGAAGTCAGGGATGGTAAAGCGACCATCTGGGCGTCTACCCAGACGCCGTTCCCGGCGCGAGATCAGATTGCAGAGATGCTGGGTATGGAACCAAAGAACGTTCGCGTCATTACCCCATTCCTTGGTGGTGGCTTCGGTGGCAAGAGCGCTAATGGTCAGGCCGCAGAAGCCGCGCAGCTGGCGCGAATAACGGGTAAACCAGTGCAAGTCGCCTGGAGCCGGGCTGAAGAGTTTTTCTATGACAGATTCGACCCGGCGGCCGTGGTAAAGATTGTCTCGGGCACCAATCGGGATGGAAAAATCGCACTTTGGGATTATCTGGTCTATGCGGCGGGCGAACGTGGCGCAACACCGGTCTACGATATTGCGAACGTCCGCGTCAGATCAAATGGCGGCACCTCCTACGGTTCTGATTCTGCCGGGGCCAGCGTTCATCCGTTTGCCGTTGGACCGTGGCGTGCGCCGGGTGCCAACATGAACGTATTTGCCACCGAATCACAAATTGACATCATGGCATCCGCAGCAGGCATGGATCCGCTCGCGTTTCGCTTGAAAAACCTCACAGACCCCAGAATGATCCGTGTCCTGAATGCGGCGGCCCTTGCATTTGGCTGGAAGGACGCCGCAACGCCCAGCAGAAGAGGTTTCGGCCTGGCGTGCAGTGTGGACGCGGGCACCTACGTCGCAACGATAGCCGAGGTGTCGATCAATCCAGCCACCGGGCAGGTCAAGGTACTCCGGGTGGTTTGCGCCCAAGACATGGGAATTGTCGTCAACCCTGAAGGCGCAAAGATGCAGATGGAAGGTGGCATCACGATGGGTTTAGGCTACACCTTGACAGAAGAGTTGCAGTTTCATGGCGGTGAAATTCTTGACCGCAATTTTGATACCTACGCCATCCCACGCTTTTCCGGGGCGCCCCCAATCAAGGCCGTGCTTGTCAAGAACGACGCCCTGGCCCCACAGGGCGGTGGCGAGCCTGCAATTACAACGACGGGTGCGGTCATTGCCAATGCGGTCTTCGATGCAATTGGGGTCCGTATGACGCAGTTGCCGATGACGCCCAAGCGAATTCTCCAGGCGCTTGCGGCCAAAAACGCCAAAGCCTGAGATGGCCAAGCGCTCTTACCCCTTGTCCAAGGTCTACGGTCTGCTGGAACCCGGGCCGGTGCTGTTGCTGACGACGGCGCACAAGGGCAAGGCCAACGTGATGCCAATGTCCTGGCACACCATGATGGAATTCGAGCCGCCGCTGGTGGGCTGCGTTGTCAGTGGCAAAGACTTCAGCTTTGCTGCGCTCAAGGCAACGCGGCAATGCGTGCTCAATATTCCGACGGTGGAGCTGGCGTCCCAGGTGGTAGCTTGCGGCAACACCTCGGGTCAGAGTCTCGATAAATTCAAAGCCTTCGGGCTAACGCCTGAGCCCGCTGCGCAGGTGGCTGCACCGCTGATTTCCGAATGCTATGCCAACCTGGAATGCCGGGTCATTGATACCCGCCTTGTGAACCGCTACAACTTCTTTGTACTGGAAGTTCTCAAGGCCTGGATCGATCCAGCGCGCAAGGAGGTGCGCACGCTGCACCACCGTGGACGGGGCGTCTTCATGGTCGCAGGCGAGACGATCAAGTTGCCGTCGAAGATGAAATAACTCAGATAACTCGGCCTAGGGAATGTGCATGACCTCACGGACTCGGAAAATCCTGGCGATAGCTGCCCTGTTGACGCTGGTTCTGTTAGCGACCGTTTGGCGAACGCAGTTGCTGGCGCTCTTGAAAGCCAAGGACGAAACCAATGTCTTGAGTCTGTCCGGCAATATCGAAGCCCATGAGAGCGTGCTTGGCTTTAAGACCGTGCAGTCTCGCATCGTCGAACTCCCCTTCCATGAGGGCCAGTGGGTCAGCAAGGGGACGGTGCTCGCCGTCGTCGACGACGCCGACTATCGGCAACAAATGGCAATCGCTGAAAGTAACCTGGCGGTTCAAAAACAGCAACTCGAAGCAGCGCGTCAAAACCTTTATACGGCGGAGCGTACGTTGCTGGTTGATCAGGCGGAAGTCAGGCAGCGCCAGCTTGACCAGCAACGTGCGCTGGATCTGCAACAGCAGGGGTTTACCTCGAAGGCGACGCTGGACCAGGCTGACACAGCGCTGAAACAAGCCAGTGCGGTGCTACAGCGAGACCAGTCGCTGCAGACCGCAGCGGCGCGAGCCATAGACGTCGCCAAAGCCAGCGTACATAGCGGTGAAGCCGCGGTCGCGCTGGCACGCATCGTTCTGAGTTACACGACACTGAGGGCGCCGTTCGACGGGGTCGTGAACGTGCAGCAGGCCGAGGTCGGCGAGATCGTGGTGCCTGGCACGCCGGTGCTGACGCTGGCCGACCTTGACCACGTCTGGTTGCGCGCTTACCTGAATGAATCCGACTTGGGTCGCGTGCGAATGGGTCAGGAGGTGAGCGTCAGCAACGACAGTGATCCAAACAGGCGCTACCAAGGTCGCATCAGCTTCATTTCAGAGAAGGCGGAATTCACACCCAAGAGCGTCGAGACCCACGCCGAGAGGGTGAACTTGGTCTATCGGATCAAGATCGATATTGCCAATCCAGAACATGAACTCGTTCCCGGGATGCCGGCAGACGCACGCATCGCATTGCACACAGCGGGATCCTGATGGGCGCGCACGCTGCGGCCATGATAGAGGTGAGCGCCCTGGAGAAGCATTTCGGGGCCTTGAAGGCCGTGGCTGATTTGAGCTTTGCGGTGCAGGCGGGCGAGATCTTTGGTCTGGTGGGTCCCGACGGTGCGGGCAAGACCACGACGCTGCGCATGCTCGCTGGCGTGATGCAGCCCGATGCGGGCAGCATCGTGATCGACGGCATCGACGTGCGGGCGTTGCCCGAGCAGGCCAAACGCCATGTGAGCTATATGCCGCAGCGCTTTGGCCTGTACGAGGACCTGACGGTGGACGAGAACATCCGTTTTTACGCCGACCTGTTCGAGATGCCGAGCCAGGTTTGGCGCGCACGCGCCGACACCATGCTCGCCGCCGCCGACATGACGCCGTTTCGGCAACGGCTGGCGGGCCAACTCTCAGGCGGCATGAAACAAAAACTCGGGCTCGTCTGCTCGCTCGTGCATACGCCCAGGGTGTTGCTGCTCGACGAGCCGACCACCGGCGTGGATCCGGTCTCGCGGCGCGAGTTCTGGCAGATCCTCTACTCAATGCGCGCCGAGGGCGTGGCAATGCTGATTTCCACCGCCTATCTGGACGAAGCCGAGCGCTGCGACCGGCTTGCCCTGCTTCATGCGGGCGCCATGATGTATTGCGATACGCCAGCGGGGTTGAAGGCGCGCATGCCCGGGGCCATGCTCGAAATCAGCGCGACTGATCCGCGCCAGCTGCTCGACTTTGTGCGCACGTTGCCGGGGGTGCAGGGCGTGTTGCTGGTGGGCATCGGCGTGCACATCCATGTCGATAGCCGAGAGCGTTTGGCGCAGATTGAGGCGGCGCTGGCCGCCAAAGGCATGGCCGTGACCGGCATCGCCCTGGTGGAGCCGACGATCGAGGATCTCTTCGTGGCGCTGCTGGAGCAGACGGGTTCGAGGGAGCCGGCCTGATGCAGAACGACACCCAGGCACAGATCGTGGTCGACGCCCTGGTCAAGCGCTTCGGCAGCTTTGTCGCCGTCGACGGCGTGAGCTTCGAGGTCGGACGCGGCGAGGTCATGGGCTTCATCGGTCCCAATGGTGCCGGCAAGTCCACGCTGATCCGCATCCTGTGCGGCCTGTTGCGCCCCAGCGCCGGGCGCGCGCTGGTCGCCGGCATCGACGTTGCGCAGGATCCCGAAGGCGTGCGTCGACGCATCGGCTACATGTCGCAAAAGTTCTCGCTCTACAACGACATGAGCGTGGTCGAGAACCTGCGCTTCTTCGGCGGCGTCTATGGTGTGTCGCGCGCCGACATCAGCGCGCGTCTGCGCTTTGCCGTCGATATGGCGGGGCTCACCGGGCGCGAGGACGCGCTTGTGGCGACGCTGGCGGGCGGCTGGAAGCAGCGCCTGGCGCTGGGTGCAGCGATCCTGCACCGGCCCACGATCCTGTTTCTGGATGAACCGACTTCGGGCGTGGATCCCAGTTCGCGTCGGCGCTTCTGGGAACTGATCCACGCGCTGGCGCAGGACGGCGTCAGTGTGCTGGTAAGCACGCACTACATGGACGAGGCCGAATACTGCCACCGCGTCGCGCTGATTAACCACGGTCGCCTCATCGCTTTGGGAACGCCGCTGGAACTGCGCCAGCATGCGCTGGGCGGTGAGCTGCTGGTCATAGAGGGCAACAGCATTGGGGACGCCATGACCCAAATTGGACAGGCGCCGGGCGTGCTCGACGTGGCGATATTCGGCAGTGTCCTGCACGCATTGGTTGATCAAGCCGCATTGCGTTCCCCCGAGTTGCTGGAATTGCTGACGACCACGGGCAGGACTGACGTGCGGATGCGTCGCATAGCCCCGTCGCTGGAAGACAGTTTTGTGCATCTGGTCAGAGCCAGCGCTGCTACTGCGGGAGCTGCAGCGTGAAGTGGCGGCGTGTCAAGGCGATCGTCGTTAAGGAGAGCCTGCAGATCGTTCGCGATCCCCGCAGCCTCATGATCGCGCTGCTGATTCCCTTGCTGCAGATGTTCCTGCTGGGCTACGGCATCAGCCTGGATATCAAGCAGATTCCGTTGTGCGCCTATGACAACGAAGGCAGCCAGACATCGCAGGATTTGCTGCGGCGCTTTTCGGCGTCACCCTATTTTTCGCTGCAGGGCCAGGCCACCAGTTATGCCGAGGTGGGGCGCAGTCTGGACGATGGCCGCTGCAGCATCGCCATCGTGATCCCGTCCGGATTCTCCAAGAGACTGAACGACACCGGGCAGGGCCTGGTGCAGGCGCTGCTGGACGCGACCGACACCAACAACGCCAGCCTGGCCGCCGGCTACGCCAGCGCTGTGATCGCCAGCTATTCCGCCGCCGTCCAGCTCCAGACCATCGAGCAAAGAGGCGCCAGCGTGCAGACGCTCACGCCGGTGGAGGTGCGCGCGCGCGTCTGGTTCAACGAAGACATGGTGAGCCGCAACTTCATCATCCCGGGGGTCGTGGCCCTGGTCATGGCCATCATCGGCTCGCAGCTGTCATCGCTCACCATCGCACGCGAATGGGAGCGCGGAACGATGGAACTGCTGGTGTCGACCCCGATACAGCCGTTGGAACTGATGCTGGGCAAGCTTCTGCCATATTTCGTGGTGGGAATGGTCGACGCCTGCATCTGCCTGGCGCTGGCGGTGTTCTGGTTTGAGGTGCCGTTTCGCGGCACGCTGTCGGCGCTATTCTTCACCACCGGCCTGTTTCTCACGGTGGTGCTGTGCATCGGCTACTACGTCTCGGTGTCGATCCGCAGCCAGGTCGGAGCCAGTCAGGTCGCGTTGTTGCTCACCATGCTGCCCACGACACTGCTGTCGGGCTTCTCTTTCCCCATCGACCAGATGCCGACCGCAGTCCAGGCCGTCACATACATCGTGAGCGGCCGCTACTACGTGACGATCCTGAAGGCGCTTTTTCTCAAGGGCGCGCCCTGGGGCGAACTGGCACTGCCGATTTTCTGTCTGGCGCTGTATGCGGCGGCGATGGTGCTGCTGGCGGCCCGCGCTTTCCGAAAAACCCTGGATTGAACCATGCTGGGGCGCATCTATCATCTGCTGCTGAAGGAGTTCCTGCAGTTGCGACGCGACCGTTCGGCGCGCTTTCGGCTGCTGATTCCGCCCATCATTCAAATGCTGCTGTTTGGCTATGCCGCCACCTTTGAAGTGTTCAACGTGGCGACGGTGATCCTGGATCAGGATCAGAGCCAGGAGAGCCGCTCGCTCGTGGCGGCTTTCGTTCACAGCAGCCGCTTCAAGCTGATCGCGGTGGCGACGTCACGCCAGCAGGTTCAGGACGCGGTTGAAAGCAGCAGCGCGCAGGTCGGCGTGGTCGTGGCGCCGGGATTTGCCTCACTGCTGCGCAAGGGCCAAGCCGCACCGCTGCAGGTGCTGGTGGATGGAACGAACTCCAATACGGCACTGATTGCACTGGGCTATGTAAGCCAGATTTGTGGCAACTTTGGCCAGGGGTACGCGCTGGACCTTGCGCAACGCACCGGCCGTGCCTTGGGGCGACCGCTGGTGAACGTGCAAATGCAGGAGCGCTACTGGTACAACCCGAATCTGAACAGCCGCTGGTTCTTCATTCCCGGATTGATTGGCACGCTGACCCTGATCACCATCGTGAATCTCACGGCGTTTGCCATCGTGCGCGAACGCGAGGTTGGGACGCTGGAGCAGATTCTGGTGACGCCGATCCAGCCAATCGAGTTCGTCATCGGCAAGACGCTGCCGTTCTTTCTCATCGGCCTGTTCGAAGTGGCAATCGTAGCGGTGTTTGGCATGCTCTGGTTTGACGTTCCCTTCAATGGCAACCCGCTGGTGCTGATGCTCGGAACCAGCCTGTTCCTGCTCAGCACCCTGGCCATTGGCCTGTTGATTTCAACGGTATGCAAGACCCAGCAGCAGGCGTTTTCGTCGAACTTCTTTGTGCTCAATCCGATGTTCATTCTCTCGGGGTTCAGCTTTCCCATCACCAGCATGCCCGAGGCCTTGCAGTGGCTCACCTATCTCGATCCGCTGCGCTATTTTCTGGTCATTATCCGCGCCACCTATCTCAAGGGCGTTGGCTTGGACGTGCTCTGGCCGCAGATGGCGGGGCTGAGCATTCTGGGCCTGAGTTTGTTTTCGCTGGCCGTGCTGCGCTTGCACAAATCACTGGATTGATCAGGAAATGGATTGACTTGAAAGGCGCCAAATTCCACCGCCAACACTCGTGTGCGGATCGACGGTTGTGGGCTTTGGGCACCGACTTGTCATCGGAATCGTCGTGGCGACTGACTCTTCCAATCTTCAGGAGCCCGCCTGGTCACCAAGGCAACCTGTTTTAAAGGTACGATGCCTTCCCGCTCAACTCCAGGCAAGTTCGTCCATGACACACCACGTCACCCGCCTCAAGGTGCTAAGTGCCGGCATTTTCAGCTTGATCCTGGCGCTGGGCGTGGCCCGTTTTTCCTACACTCCGCTGCTGCCACTGATGCAGCAACAAGCCGGCCTGGGTGTGGCCGCAGCCGGTTGGCTGGCGGCCATTAACTACGCGGGGTATTTGAGCGGTGCGTTGATTGCATCGCGTATCAGCAGCCTGGTGCTCAAAGATCGGCTTTACCGCATCGGCATGGTACTGGCCATTGCCAGCACGCTGGTAATGGGCTTGAGCACGAATGTGGTGGTGTGGGCGCTGTCGCGTTATGTGGCGGGACTGACCAGCGCAGCGGCCATCCTGCTGGGCACCGGGCTCATCATGAACTGGCTCATCCGCCACAACCACCGCAGCGAGATGGGCATCCACTTTGCCGGCATTGGGCTGGGCATTGCGGGTTGCGCTGGTGCCGTGATGTTGTTCACACCATGGCTTGACTGGCGCGAGCAATGGTTTGCGTTTACTGCTGTGGGCTGCGTGCTGCTTGTGCCTGCGCTACGCTGGCTACCCCCACCAGACACCAGTGGCCTCACCAGCAGCGGCCAGAAGCTGCGAGACAAGCCTCCGAGCCCGTTGTATTTGCGGGTGTTCATGGCGGCATATTTTTGTGCCGGCTTTGGCTATGTGGTGAGCGTGACCTTTATCGTGGCCATCGTGAACCATTTGCCTGGCTTGACCGGGTGGGGCAATCTGGCGTTTTTGGCCATTGGCATCGGGGCGGCACCAGCCTGCATCAATTGGGATTTGATCGCGCGGCGCACCGGTGACTTGAACGCACTAATTTTGGCCGCTGTGCTGCAGATTGTGGGCATTTTGTTGCCCGTGCTGGCGCCCGGTCCGTGGGCCGCCATGCTGGGTGCCTTGCTGTTTGGCGGCACCTTCATCGGCATGGTGAGCCTGGTGCTGAGCATGGCCGGACGCTACTACCCCACCATGCCCGCCAAGATGATGGGCAAGATGACGCTTTCGTACGGTGTTGCACAAATCATGGGCCCAGCCATCACCGGCATGATTGGGGCGCAGTTTGGCAGTTACAACGCTGGTCTGTATGTGGCGGCCGGTGTCATGGTGCTGGGCGTTGGATTTCTGTTCGTCCTCAAGGTGGTGGAGCGGCGCGATGCGCAGGGGGCATCGCGCCAGCCTTGAAGGAAACACTTCTTGCGTCAATATGGGATTGGCTTGATGGTGCGTCGACCAAGCAGTCTGGATAACCCTATGACTTTTCCCTGTTTTCAAGAGTCAGACAGACGGGAATCTTGGGTGGCAACTGACCGATGTCCATGACAATTGGTGGTGAGGCTTCGTGAAAAGCGTCTCGGTGAACTCAACGATTCGTGATCACCCGCAACATCCGCGCTGCGCCTGCATTGGAGGGCACTTAACTGTCCCGTAGGAGCAAAAAACACAGCAGTCACCGGCCTTGGGGCTCAGCACCGTCTTGCACCGCTCGCACTCATAGAAGAATTGACAGGCATCGGTCGGCATGGTTTCCTGCCTTGCATGGCCGCACTGAGGACATGTTAATGTCGATTCAAGAATAGCGGTCGTCATGCTCATTGCTTACACGCGTTCGCCGGATGCCGCAACAGACGCAGGCCGTTCAACACGACGAGAAGGCTGGCACCCATATCGGCAAAGACCGCCATCCAAAGCGTCGCCTGTCCGAGAACAGCCAATGCGAGGAACACCGCCTTGATACCCAGAGCGAGCGCAATGTTTTGCCACAAAACGGAATGCGTTGCTCTTGAGAGACGAATAAATCCGACCAGCTTGCGCGGGTCGTCGTCCATGAGCGCGACATCCGCCGTCTCAATGGCGGTGTCGGTACCGGCCGCTCCCATTGCAAACCCAATATCCGCCGTGGCCAGAGCCGGGGCATCATTGATGCCGTCGCCGACCATTCCCACCACGGCGCCGCGGGATTGAAATTCTTTTATGGCTTCAAGCTTGTGCTCCGGCAGCAATTCGCTGCGCACCTCCGCTATTCCGACCTGCCGTGCAATTGCCTGCGCTGTGTGACGGTTGTCGCCCGTCAGCATCACGGGTTCGATACCGAGGGCCGTCAGTTCGGCAATTGCCTCTCGACTGTGGGGGCGCACTGCGTCAGCGACGGCAAAGATGGCGAGCGCCTGCCCATCACCGATGAGCACGATGGCAGTCTTGCCTTGCTCTTCCAGCGCGTTCAGCTTCAGTTCAAGAGCGGGTGAGCAGGCGTTCAAATCCTCGACCAACCGATGGTTGCCCAGCAGATACGACACACCCTCAATGACGCCTTCGACGCCACGCCCGTTTATGGCCTTGAAACTGGCCACGTCCAGCGGCGGGAAACGGTCGCCGGCATACGCACCGACCGCCATCGAGACCGGATGGTCGCTGCGCCGGGCGAGTGCCGCGGCGAGGCGAAGCTGCTCGTCTTGCGTGCCATGCAGCGCAACGATATCGGTCAGCGAGGGCCGTCCCTGGGTCAGCGTTCCGGTCTTGTCGAGCGCCAGCACGGTCAATCGATGTCCCTGTTCCAGGAAAAGGCCGCCCTTGATGAGAATGCCCCGGCGTGCTGCGGCGGTGAGTCCGGAAACGACTGTGACCGGTGTCGATATCACCAGAGCGCACGGACAGGCAATGACCAGCATGACCAGCGCCCGGTAAACCCAGGTCAACCAGTCACCACCCGCGACCAATGGCGGCAGCGCCGCGACCGCCATCGCGATGCCGAACACGATGGGCGTGTAGTACGTGGCAAAGGTATCGACAAAGCGCTGCGTCGGCGCCTTGGAAGCTTGCGCGTCCTGCACCGCACGAACAATGCGTGCCAGCGTTGAGTCGTTCGCTGGCGCCGTGGTCCGGTACGCCACTTCGCCACCTTGGTTGATGGTCCCGGCAAACAGCGGGTCGCCGATGGACTTGTCGACTGGAATACTCTCGCCCGTAATGGGCGCCTGGTCCACGGTAGTTGAGCCGCTGACCACCTGGCCATCCAGCGCAATGCGTTCGCCTGGGCGCGCACGCACCAAGGTGCCTATGGCGACGCCGGCGGCAGGGACTATCTCCCAGCCGTCAGCGACCTTCACTGTGGCCGTATCCGAGGTCATCGCCATCAAGCCCTCAACAGCCCGCCTCGCACGGTCGAGTGACTTTGCTTCAATCATCTCTGCCACGGCGAAGAGGAACATCACCATGGCCGCCTCTGGCCATCGACCAATAAACACAGCACCCGTGACCGCCACCGACATGAGGGCGTGGATATTGAGGTTGAGCTGTCGCACAGCAAACCAACCTTTTCTGTAAGTCCCCAGTCCGGTCAGCGCAATGGTCAGCAGCGTGAGCCCAATGACGCCCCAGTGCGCATCGCCAACCGAGAATGCAAGCGCCTCCGCCGCAACAGCGGCTACGCCACCCAGAATCAGCTTCCAGTAACTTGAAGCGTGCCTTTGCGATGCGGGCGGCTGGACTTGCGCCGTCCCAGAAGGCTCCACCGTTCCTCCCAGGCCAATCTCCTGCAATGCCTTCAGAACATCTGGCAGCTGTCCCGGCGCATGGTCAACAGTTAACCGGCGCTGCATCAGGTTGAACGTCATCGCGGCGACGCCATCGGCGCAGGCAAGACGCTTGCGGATGAGTGCCTCTTCCGTCGGGCAATCCATCTGCTCGACAAGGATGACGGAGCGCTCGAAGTTCCGGGGCACTGGGACTGCCTCTGCCTGAAGTTCGACCGCGAGGCCAGAATGGCGGGCGGCCGTCAGGAGTTCTGCTTCGGTAAGACCGGTGTACTCGACGCGAACCTGGCGGCGCATGAGGTCTGGCGTGATGCTTGTCACGCCATGCAGCCGCCGTAAGTCCTTCTCGACCATCCCGGACTCGGTCGGACAGCACATGTCGGGCACAGACAGAACGGTGATTGAAGTGCCCGCCTCATAGACATGCCCTTTGTGGGCATCGCCGTACTTTTGGGCATGAGGTTGGCCGTGCTGACAGGTAGAAGCGGTGGTTGACATCGAGTTTCCAAAGTGGCTTTACACTGATTGGACACCCTATAGTAGGTATAGAGTCAAGCGTCAGGAATCCAGATATGAAAATTGGCGAATTGTCGACCCGAAGCGGTTGCCCGGTCCAAACCATCCGCTACTACGAAGCGGAGCACTTGCTGCAGCCGCCGCAACGCGAAGCCAACAACTACCGCTCGTACAGCCAGGCCCACCTGCACCGCCTGAACTTCATCGTCCGGTGTCGATCGCTGGACATGGCGCAGGAGGAAATCCGAACGTTGCTGAGCCTCCAGGACGAACCCTCCCGATCCTGCGATGAAGTGGACGCGCTTCTGGAAGCGCATCTGCAGCACGTCTCCAGCCGCATCACGGCGCTGCAGGCTTTAAAGAGGCAAATCCAGGCCATCCGTGCGACCTGCGCGGGTGGTTCGGTCATCGGGGAATGCGGTGCCCTTGAATCGTTGAAACAGGCGACGGGCGCCAATGATGTGGTGCACTCGCACGTGCGCGGCGTGCACCGCTAGGGCCTGTGCAAGCTGCTATCTTTGACCTTGCTTACAGTGCTGGTTTCCAGTGCTGCATCGTGCAGAGGAGAGCCTGGGCCGTTTGTTGACACGGTAGCCAATAGCGCCGGATGACTGCAGCGAAGTCGCTACGGTGGCACAGAGCGCTACCAGGCGGCTCAGGCGGACCAGGCTGCCTGTCCGTATTGACGCAACAACCTAAAGCCAAGGCTCGCCAAGCCAAGTATCAAACCGGCGCGTCAGCACCTGTGCCTCCAGGCCAAGGCGTAAGCACCTCATACCCTGAAGGCGTCACAGCCACCATGTGTTCAAACTGGGCAGACAAAGACCTGTCCTTTGTCACGACTGTCCACCCGTCGGGCAATTGCCTGGTTTCGCGTTTGCCTGCGTTGAGCATCGGTTCGATGGTGAAAACCATCCCCGGTTCGAGCTTGATCCCTTCCCCGCGCCGCCCATAGTGCAGCACTTGCGGCTCATCGTGGTAGACCTGACCAATGCCGTGCCCGCAGTATTCGCGCACTACGCTGAAATGCTCCCGGTGAGCGACCGACTGGATGGCATGGCCAATATCGCCAAGAGTCGCTCCAGGCTTGACTTGCCGGATTCCGGCCAGCAATGCTTCGTACGTCGTCTCCACCAGGCGCCGAGCCAACACGCTGGGGGCTCCGACGAAGTACATGCGACTGGTGTCGCCGAACCAGCCATCCTTGATGACGGCAACATCGATGTTGATGATGTCGCCCTTCTTCAAAATCTTATCGGGCGAGGGGATGCCATGGCAAACCACCTGGTTGACTGAGGTGAGGATGGTCTTGGGATAGTCGTGGTACCCCAAGTTGGCTGGAATGGCGCCCTGGACATTCACGATGTGGTCGCGGCAGATTCGGTCGAGCGCCTCGGTACTCACCCCCGGCACGACGTATGCCTCGACCATGCTGAGAACTTCTGCGGCAAGCCGACCGGCTCGCCGCGCCATGTCGATACCCTCGGCGAAATGGATGGGAATGCCGTGATCCATCAGTGCTTTCTAGTCGAGGTTGCGCCGGGTTTGCCAAGTTGGCCTGTGACTGCCACACCTATGTCCAGCCCTCCCGCGAGTTCAGCCCGTATCAACAATTGGCAGATTTCCCGGGAGTCCAACTCCGGGTGCATCTCGCTCAGCATGCCGACCCGCATCCAGTGCTCTGCCTGCGCATTGATCGACCTGCTAAGGGCATTCCCCGCTACCCGCAGGTTCTCGTGCATCTGGTCCGAAATTTTGACAATACCCATCAGTTGCCTCTATATAAAACATATGCAAAGTATATACGTTTCGTATGGTATGGCGTTATTCGGATAGATGAGTTCGATGAGGCCCTAGAGACCGCTTGGGGCCGGCTGCTGCCGGCCATCTTCAGTCAGTCGTGAATGGACGAGGCGCGTGTTGCAGGACAAGAACTCGGCACTGAACTGCCTCAAGGCGAGGTGCCGCCCGGTCACTGCAGGCGCTGCAGAAGGTCCAGGGTCGGATAGCCGTCCGCCGGCAGGCCCAGGCTGCGCTGGCATCGACGAACGCCGCGCTGTGTGGCCGGGCCCATCATGCCGTCGGGCGTGCCGGTGTCGAAGCCACGTTCTTTCAGCGCCGTCTGCAGCGCCAGCAACTGGCTGCGCGAAAGTAGCTGCAAATCGCGCGGCCAGGGTGCCTGCGTCGCGGGGCCGCCGGCCAGCTGTTGCGCCAGCAGGCCGACAGCGAGCGCATAGCTGGTCGAGTTGTTGTAGCGCAGGATCGTGCGGAAGTTGGGTCCGACCAGGAAGGCCGGCCCGCGCGCGCCGGCGGGAAGCAGGATCGAACTGTCGGCCAACGCCGGCAGCGGCGCGCCGTCCATGGTTTGCACACCCTCGTCCATCCATTGGGTCGTCGGCTGCCGCAGGTCGGCGTCGGCGCGCGCGTAGTCGAAGTCCGGCGGCAAGCGCACCTCCACCCCCCACGGCGGGCCGACCTGCCATCCGGAGCTTGCCAGGAAGTTGGCGGTCGAGGCCATCACGTCGGCGAGGCTGTTCCAGATATCGCGTCGGCCATCGGCATCGGCATCGACCGCATAGGCCAGAAAGTTCGATGGCAGGAACTGCGTCTGGCCCATCGCGCCGGCCCACGAACCCATCATCTGCGCGCGGTCGATGTCACGGTTCTGCAGGATTCTCAATGCTGCGAGCAACTGGCCACGCGCCCACTGCTCGCGCCGGCCCTCGAAACCGAGCGTCGCCAAGGCGTCGATGGTCGGGATGTCGCCCACGTTGCTGCCGAAATTGCTCTCCATGCCCCAGATCGCGACGAGAACCTCGGCCGGAACGCCGTAGCGCGCTGCGATGGGCTCGACAACCGGGTGCAGTTGCAGCAGCTTATCCCGGCCACGGGCGATTCGCCGCGTCGACAGCGCGCTGTCGAGGTAGTCCCATACCGTGCGGGTGAATTCGGGCTGCGCGCTATCCAACTCGATGACGCGGGGGATGAAGTGCACGTCGTCAAAGGCGCTGCGGAGCGTGGCCTCATCGATGCCGGCTGCGCGTGCGGTGGTGCTGAACTCGAGCACCCAGCGGGCGAACTTCTGGCTGTGTTCGACATCAATGGACCCGGCTCGCGTCGGGTTGGCGCCGACCGTCGAGGCAGGCGGTGCCTGGGTCTCGACTGATGGTGCGGAGGCGCAACCCGCAACCGAGACGATCGCCAGCCACGCGGGAACAAGCCAGCAGCGAGCAGACACTGGAAAATGGAATGGTATTTGCATTTGCTCCATTCTCGTCGTTCTGGGGGACCAGAGTGATCTGACGCCCCCGGCACCGACGACGTTGCATTTACTGCCTGCCTACGCACCCAGCACAGTGTGATTGAGCGCGGGTAGCCGGGCTCGGGCCGACTGCAGAAATTCCTGGGTGACCTCGGCCACGATGACCGCAGGACCCCCTGCCTGTTGGGCCAGGATTTGGCCCCATGGGTCGATCATCATGCTGTGGCCCCAGGTACGGCGCCGATTGTCATGCACACCGCCCTGCGCCGCGGCGATCACATAGGCAAGATTTTCAATCGCGCGTGCCCGCAGCAGCACCTCCCAGTGCGTCTGCCCCGTGGTGAAGGTAAATGCGCTGGGCACCAACAAAACATCGGCCGCCAATTGACGGTACAACTCGGGAAAACGCAGGTCATAACAAATGCTGAGGCCGATCCGGTAGGTATTGCCATCGCAGGATGCCAGATCAAAGGTCACGGCTTGCGTGCCCGCTTCCAGCACGCGGGCCTCGTCATAGCACTCAACGCCATTGTCAAAGCGAAAAAGATGAATCTTGTCGTAGCGCGCCACGCATTGACCGGTCGCATCAAAGACCAGACTGCTGTTTCGTACGCGTTCGGCTGCCGTCGTCGAGATGGGCAGCGTGCCACCCACGATCCACAGGCCAAGATCGCGGGCGCACCGGCTCAAAAAGTCCTGAATCGGCCCGCTACCGCATGTTTCCTGAATCTTGAGTTTATCGGTGTCATGTTCACCCATGAGGCAAAAGTACTCGGGCAATACTGCCAACTCGGCGCCCTGCGCAGCAGCCTGTGCCAGCAACTGACCGGCGATGTCCAGGTTGCGCTGCAAGTTGGCTCCTGAGACCATTTGGATGGCGGCTATTTTCATGGGTCATTGTCCTTCTGGGATCATTCCAACTCCGGCAAGCGATAACGAACCCCGGTACGGTCTGTCCGTAATACAGGCTCCAGCCATCGCGTCGGGAAAAGTCTTATCCCAAATCCCGACCCGCCAGCGACGCAGCCGGTCCCATCCGGGCGTTGCCGCGTGGGTACACATCGTCGAATGGTTTAAGGATTGCCGATGTAATCGCGTTTGCCGATTTCAATGCCGTTATGGCGCAGGATGTTGTAGGTGGTGGTCACGTGGAAGTAGAAATTTGGAATAGCGTGGCCCAGCAGAAACTGCATGCCCTTGTAGTGGGTTTCCTTGTCGCCGCGCTTGATCACAATGTCCTTGTCTTCAGTGCCGTCAATCTGCTCTGGTGTCACGCTCTGGACAAAGACGATGGTTTTGGCAATACGCGCCTTCAACTCGGCCAATGTTTTTTCATTGTCTTCATGCACGGGTATCTCGACACCGGCCAGGCGCGCCACCACCCCCTTGGCAGCATCACAGGCAATTTGTACCTGCTTGGCCATGGGCAGCATGTCCGGGAACAGGCGATAAGTGGTTAGCGTGGCATCGTCAAGTTTCCGGGTATCGATATGAGCCTGCGCCTTGTCCAGGATGTTCGACAAGTTTCCCAGAATATTGACAAAGCGCGGCACGCTGGCCTGGTACATGGAGATGGTCATGGATATTCCTCAAAGTAGAAAGGGGGGCAACAACGGACTGGTATCGTAGCGCCACTTCTCGCGTCGGAACTACAGCCAACAATCAATGGTCGGTCAGTTCGGTGGCCCGCGGGTGAGCCGTTGTGGGTAAACCGCGTGAATATCAGCAGGCGGTGTCTGCCAGTTCGTTAGCACTTGGCGCAAGCGTCCACTGTCCAGGTATTTGGCGATATCCCATTCCGCACGCATCACGACGCCGTGACCATCAAGCGCCCAATTCAGCGCGGTCTCGCCGTCGTTGGTGCTTAAGGTTCCGCGCACCTTGACAGTCTCGGTGCGCTGGCCTGAGCTCAGGTGCCAAATGCCGTAGGCCTCGTCACCCTGGCGAATGCAGATATCGAATGCGTCTTCAGTCAGTGGTGGTGGATTGACCGTGAGCTGCAGTTGGACCTGCACTTCCGGATAGAGTTTTGCAAAGTCTGAAATCAATGAAGCGATGTGGCTGCGTCCAAAACCCAAAGTGGCGTTCACGCGCAGCAGGCCTTTGGGCGCGCCAACTGAGTTTGACACCAACCGCTCCATGTCACCAATATCGGCGAGGATGCGGCGCGCGTGTTCCAAGTACACCTCAACTTCGGGTGTGAGGCCCATGCGCCGCGTCGTGCGATTGAGCAACTGCACACCCAGCCGCGCCTCCATCTGGGCCAGTCGCTTGCTGGCCGCCCGGGTGGTGATATCAAGCTCGCGCGCAGCATTCGAAAAACTTCCGAAACGCACCAGCAAGCTAAAAAATGCCATCTCGGAAGGAGCAGAAGTGGGCGTAGACATTGGTGAATCAAAGTAAATACTGGCTTGACTTCAAGGCCGTTCATTAAATGCTGCAATGGGTATAGTCCGACCACACCACAATTTATTTGGGCGACGATATGAAGACTTACAAAATTGCCTGTATTCCAGGTGATGGGATCGGAAAGGAAGTCGTGCCAGCGGGGCAGACCGTACTGGAGGCACTGGCGGCGTCCAGCAACACGTTCAAGTTCGAGTTCGAGAACTTCGGCTGGGGCGGTGATTGGTACCGCGCACACGGCGCCATGATGCCAGCCGACGGACTGGACGCGTTGCGCGGCAAAGATGCGATTTTGTTTGGCTCTGCAGGTGACCCGGACATCCCTGACCACATCACACTCTGGGGCTTGCGTCTCAAAATCTGTCAGGGCTTTGACCAGTACGCCAATGTGCGCCCCACCCGCATCCTGCCTGGCATCGACGCGCCGCTGAAACGCTGCAGGCCCGAGGACCTGGACTGGGTCATCGTGCGCGAGAATTCGGAGGGTGAGTATTCGGGTGTGGGTGGCCGCGTCCACCAAGGCCAGCCGATCGAGGCCGCCACCGATTTGTCGATGATGACCCGCGCTGGCGTCGAGCGCATCATGCGCTACGCCTTCAAGCAGGCTCAGTCCCGTCCGCGCAAGTTGTTGACCGTGGTCACCAAGTCCAACGCACAACGCCATGCCATGGTCATGTGGGATGAGATCGCAGTGCAAATTTCAAAAGAGTTTCCCGATGTAACGTGGGATAAAGAACTGGTGGACGCCGCAACGGCCCGCATGGTGAACCGTCCGGCCACACTGGACACCCTTGTTGCGACCAACCTGCATGCCGACATCCTGAGTGACCTGGCCGCGGCACTGGCTGGCAGCCTGGGCATCGCACCCACCGCCAACATCGATCCCGAGCGCCGCTACCCTTCGATGTTTGAACCCATCCACGGTTCAGCCTTTGACATCATGGGCAGAGGCTTGGCCAACCCGGTCGGCACCTTCTGGTCGGTGGTGATGCTGTTGGAGCACCTGGGCGAGTTGGAGGCCGCCAGGCGCCTCATGCAAGCCATCGAGCAAGTCACCGCCAACCCGGCCCTGCACACCCGTGACCTGGGCGGCAAAGCCACCACAACCGAGGTGACGCAGGCCGTGTGCAGCCAACTGGCCAAAAGCTCCAAGGGCAAAGGCGCATGACGCCACCGTGAACGCGATCGAGGCTGACGCAGCCATTACGCGGCAGTCTGGTCACCGCTCAGGCCAGAGATAAGGCAACTGCACGCCAAAAGGCTTCGGCCGCCGGCGGGGCTGTGGCTTGATTGCGGAACAGCCGGATGTCCAGTTCAATACGCCAGTCCGGCTGAGCAGCTTCCACCAGTCTTCCATCCTGAAGCTCGTCTTGAATCAGACTGACGGGTAGCCACGCCACCCCACGCCCGTCCAGGGCCATGGATTTAAGAACCGCTGCCAGATGTGCAGTAAAAACGGTTTCGGTGCCACACTTCTCCAGCGCGTCGCCACGCAGCGCACCTATCACGCGTGCGAGACCAGACTCATCGCTATAGGACAACAAAGGAACACGCACATCGGCATTTGCGCCCAGACAATGGCGAGGCGCGCCCGAACCATTGCCGGCGGCCACCGGGATCAGGGTGTCGGTGCCGACTTTGACTGACAGATAGCTTCCGGGGTCGAGCCGGCCCGGCACCAGCACATGCGCGTGAGACAACATGAACTGCGCACGCCCCTGCAACATCAGCGCCTCGCACTGCTGAAGCACATCGGACACCAACTGGATTGAACCCATCGCAAGTCTTGTCTCCAGGGTTCGCAGCCACGCCGGAAGAAAGGTGAGAGACAAAGCATGCGTCGCCGCAAATCGCAAGGTTGCTGAACTCGAAGCTGCAACCGCCCGGGCTTCGTCGGGAACCCGCGCCACGCGCGCGAGGATGGTTTGCGCCTCGGCACGAAACCATTCGCCAACTTCCGTGAGGGTGGCCGGATGCGTGCTCCGGTCGAACAGGGTGACACCGAGCCACGTTTCGAGGGCCCGAATTCTCCGGCTGAATGCGGGCTGCGTCATGGCCCGATCTGCTGCAGCGCGCGAAAAATTGCCGCTGGTGGCCAACGCCTGAAAGTCAAGGAGCCAAGAAAGATTCATACCGGTGCTTTGAGGGCATACAAGAATTGAAAAGCAGCATTGGACAGTCAGGGCCGCGATGACGATCATTCACCTGTTCCGGCGCCGTGTCGCCACCAGTTTCATTATCTGCCAAAGGAGTTACCGAGTGAAAATTACTGCCATCCGTGAAGCTACCAAACCCATCAAATCCGACATCCGCAACGCGTACATCGACTTTTCAAAGATGACACTGAGCCTGGTGGCGGTCGTCACCGACGTCATCCGTGACGGCAAACCTGTGATCGGCTACGGCTTCAACTCGAACGGCCGCTACGGCCAGGGCTCGCTGATCCGCGAACGGTTCGCCCCGCGCATCCTCGAAGCGTCTCCAGAGAGTCTGGGAGACGACAGCGGAAACAACCTCGACCCCCACAAGATCTGGACAACCATGATGACCAATGAAAAGCCCGGTGGTCATGGCGAGCGCTCGGTTGCAGTGGGCACGATTGACATGGCGGTGTGGGACGCGGTCGCCAAGATCGAAGACAAACCACTTTACCAACTGCTTGCTGAACGCTATGGTGACGGCCGGCCCAAGCGCAAGGTCTTCGTCTATGCGGCCGGCGGGTACTACTGGCCCGGCCAGGGGATTGAAGGGCTGGAGCGGGAAATGCGCAGCTACCTTGACCGCGGATATTCCGTGGTCAAAATGAAGATTGGCGGCGCATCTCTCAGCGAAGACTGCAAACGCATTGAGGCCGTGCTGAGACTGTTGGGACCTGGCCAGAAACTGGCCGTGGATGCCAACGGCCGATTCGACTTGAAGACGGCCGTCGAATACGCCAAGGCGCTGTCGAACTACGGCCTGTTCTGGTACGAGGAAGCCGGTGATCCGCTTGACTATGCCCTGCAGGCAGAACTCGCCCAGCACTACGCCGGGCCGATGGCCACCGGCGAAAATCTCTTCTCGATGCAGGACGCGCGCAACCTGATTCGCTACGGTGGTATGCGGCCTGACCGTGACTGGCTGCAGTTTGACTGCGCTCTGAGCTACGGCCTCGTGGAATACCTGCGCACCCTGGAGATGCTGAAAGAGCACGGCTGGTCGACCTCGCGCTGCATCCCGCATGGCGGACATCAGATGTCACTGGCTATCGCCGCAGGTCTCGGCCTTGGCGGCAATGAGTCCTACCCCGACTTGTTCCAGCCCTACGGTGGCTTTCCTGATGGGGTGAAGGTCGAAAACAGCTACGTCACCTTGCCGGAGCTGCCCGGCATCGGCTTCGAAGGCAAAGCGGATCTTTATCGCGAGATGAGTGCCCTTGCCAGCTGACCGGTAGTTGCAATTTGAACGCATGCTCGCAAGAAGGATGCGTGGGTCATGCCGACTCGGGACTGGAAGGCCGCCTTGAATCGCTTGACCACAGAGTCAGCACTGAGTAGTGCCACTTTCCCAGCGAGCAGTCCGCACTTCTGAAATGGGTATGCGGCAATCTTGACGGGTGCCTTTTGACCAAGGACCACAAAGCCCATAGTGTTCCGGTAGTACTGGCTGTGCCTGCGATGCTTCCCATAATTGGTTTCCTTTGTGATGGCTATTTGTTCAATGTGGACGTTGGATAAATCTCATAGACTTTGAAGTAGTCTCGATATTTTTTCGGGCCAAAGGGTGGCGACCCTTTATGCCGAAGTTCTGGGCTCACCAAATAAACATGAAGTTCTCGACCTTGAATCACAAAATGGATTCGATGCTGTGAAATGTCTGATGGCAACCGGCTTTTGAGATCCACTGTGTCTTCAATAACTTCCCCGGTAGATTTAATGCGCCACTTAACGTAAAGCGTGTCACCCTTTGGAAAGCTGCCGTTAATGTTTGAATACTGCCGAGTTGCTTCATTCTTGATATCCGACTGTGTGGCGCTTGTCGTCAAAAGACCGGCTGTGCCGTATTTAAAATCAAGAATCTTTACGTTAGGACTTTCAACTCCCGCATCAAAACTGAATGCATGATCGACAAGTGGTGGCCCGCTCGCGCAGCCTGCACCAACCAGACCCAGCCCCAAGACCAAGGCCAGCGAAACAACCCGAAACCAGGTCTTGATGAATTGAGCAAAAGTATTCACGCTGCAACCTCCCAAAGCCGCTTGCACTTCAGCTTGAGTCAGCGGTTTGTCCGGTTCAGCGCTTCGGGCCTGTGCGCTCACACCGAGCACCGCCATGCAGACCGCAAGCAAATAGGTTGGCAGCGCCATAGCCGCGGACGAACCAATGGCAAAACGAACGGAAAAGAGCTTCATGCTGTCGCCCCCCAAACGCCATCATTCGCGGCAAACCTGACTCTTGAACTAAATTCGCCTCTAGCCCCCGTATTAATTGCGCTCATAGCTATGATTTCAGGAATTCTTTGGTTTGTGTTGCTGTGCAACTTGCCTAACAAATTGGTTACCTTTGTAATGATGAACTGCTGGTCGCCATTGACGTCCTGCCAAACCTTGAGTTCCTTGAACACCGGGTCAATGCTGGTGATGGCGTAGTCCTTGTCGTCCTGGCGTGCCTCGCGCCAGGTGATGGTGGTTCCGACAGCTTGGCTCATTTCTTATCTCCCTGGCAAACGTTAAAAATTCTGGCTTTGGGTACATCACCGCTGGGTGATGGGTCGTAGGTATCTGGCTTGTAGGGGGCAAAGACGCGGCAGCCACTGGGGCTGATGGCGGTCACTCCAGCATGTGCTTTGAAGAAGCGGTGCATCTTGTCACCCACTTGGATGTACAGGCCGCGGTGGTATAGAGGCATGTGCCGACGTGGGTCGTATACCGAAATCGGCCAATAGACCAATCCGGCCGCAGTATCAACAACATCAAAAGATGAAGGAAAACACCAATCCAGCATATTGACAAATAGCGCTGGTGTCGCATGCTCCTGCCAGCCTTCGCCGACACGAAAAGAAATTGTCATTCCAGGCATTGCACTGCCCTTGCTGGTATCGCCACATTTATCTCCTGAAGAAGAATAGAAATATCGGCGGGTTGTTGTGTTGAAGAAAATCCTGTCGTCAAAGTGCCACTCTGCCCCGAACGTGCGTTCGGCGTAAACCTTGCCTGTTGAGTCAAACAAGAGCAGACCCGGTAGTCCCCTGGCGAGACTCAAAGGAGACTTGTACCCCAACGCACCATCTCCATCACGTAAGGGATGCATCCAGTAGTTTTCATTCGCTGGCGGGTCGCTTTTGGGGTTGAAGGCACGGCAGGTAAATTTGTTGAACCGCGTTTCGAATCCCGCGTATGCCTCAGCCTTTAGTGGCTCACCGTAGCGCCCAGCCAGAACAGGGTAAGGATTAGTCCTGTCGCTGGCGACTTTGCCCCGCCCTCCCCATCCGTTGAGGTTTTCCACCACCACCATGCGATCTGGCGTGAAGCATTCCAAAGCACCGCTGTAGGGTGTTTCCTCGAACTGCTTGGTGTCGGTGTTGAAGATGACAATCTTTGAAAGCTCACCCGGTGCTGCGCGCCAATCGCCGTGACGCTGAACCGACATGATGAGGCGAACCTCATCCATCCAGAACGGGCGAAAGTGAGGATAGCCGGGGTCAAGCCCTTCAACCTCAATGTACGGAAACATATCCGGCGACTCGGTGAGCATCGCACGTTGCTCATCGGTCAGTTCGAGCGGAATCGGGCGCTTGGGGCCGGTGATCCTCAGCTTTCCTGACTTCACCCATTGATCCATGATGGACTTCACTGGATCCATGGGTTGCGCCCCAATGCCATGAACAGAGACTGCCAGAGCAACACCCGTCAACATTTTTAAAAAACGGTTGAGCATTGTCATGCTGCTTTTATCCATTCACAGTCATTTGCTGGCTATAGAGCCATCTTGGTCCTCGGAATTTCTACGGCTTGTCAGATTGAGAAGGGATCGTCTTTGGCATGAGAGTTCCCTATTTCTGACAAGAACCTGCGTGACCAGCACCTCGGGTTTGCCGTCGGTGGCATCAATGCGGATGCCACCCTGCACTGCGGTGTACAGCACGCCTTCCTCTTTGGCCTCCAGTGTTTGAGTAGAAATCGAGCCGTAGCCAACTTCACTATTTAGCAGACTGCTAGCATATTCGTAGCGGCCGTGTCCGTAGTCAATGGCGGTGATGCCCCAGTCGGCCAGGCTTCTGAATTCTTACACGCCATTGGTTTCGTCTTGCGCGGTTTCCGTATGGGGCCCAATCTGTAGGCTGTGAGTGTGGTTACCGTCCTGGTTCAGGTCTTGCCAGACTTTGAGCAGGGCGTAGACCGGGTCCAGGACATCGATGCGACCATCGGCATTGGCATCAAAGACGGCCAGGCTGCGCAGACCTTTGGCGGGGTCGGATAAGCGCGATACGCGCTCTGGCGTGATTTGAGCCGGCTTGACCTTGAAGCCCAGCCGTTCGCCTGCCTGAATGATCACCCATGGCTCAATGCCTTCCGGCGAATCAGAAGGCAACTCGGGCGCCACCAGCTCAGCTGCGAACGGCTTCTGATGCAGCGTGCACAGACTCCCCAGTGCCCACAGCACCTGTTCCGGTGAATAGGTCACCGAGCGGTTACTAAGCAAAACACTTCCCTTTTAGATGGCCAATGTGTTTCTTGGCGTCTGTTTTTTCTGGATTGTATTGTTATGTAACGGCGTAGATCCTGGCTTGAAACGCAACGGCTTGTTGAGGAGGCTGCAATTGTTCAGACGGTTTGAATCTGATATTGATGCCTTCCGGGCATTCATCTCCACCAAGGTTTTGCCGTGACGCCATCGTCAGTGCCCCATCAACCGAGGCTGCGCAAATAGGCCCGCCAACCACCAAAATGGCTGATGTCTTGCGCCTGGGTCGTTGCGTGGGCCTCACAAACAAAGCCTTGCACCGAGGTGCCGTCTGCCAATTCGACCGTGCCAATGCCCAAGGGTGCCGCAATGCCTGACACAAAGGTACCAAACTCGCGCGCTGAGTGAGTTGCCAGTTCACGGGCAAGCCACTCAGATGCGCACCGCATACCGCCACAGGTGCGTAGCTACTGCCACCGATGCCAACTACTTTTGATGTTGTTGGAGAAGTTGGAACCGGTGGTGCCATGGCCCGGGTGATGGAGGTTATTGAAGCCCAATGCCCCCAAGAGCGGCCAACGCGGGCATCCCCTTGATTAACGCAATGCCAGGTGATAGCAGCGCAGGATAAAAGACGACAAGCGCAAGGGCGCATGACGCACAAAGGCGGGCAACCACCGCGGCGAGTTCAAAGAAAAGCGGGTAGACCATCGGATGACAGGGCGCATCCATTGGGTCGATTTCACAAAGCGGTGGCTGTTGGTCATGGGCATCAAGCGGCGTGCTTGCTTTCAAAGAGTGTGGAGATTGTGGCGGCTCAGAGAAGACCTTGCCGCCGGGGTGACAAAATGATCATTGAACTTCAACCTGGTACCCAAAGTTTTGCCCAATTCAGATCAATCAATGAGCGCACCGGTCCCCCGTGGACGCTTGTCGCGGCTGGCACGTCTGGGGAGCATGGCTACAGGGGTTGCAGGCGGCATGTTGATGGAGGGCGCGCGCCAATTGGCTCAGGGCAAACGTCCGCGCATCAGCGACCTGCTGCTCACGCCCGCCAATGCCCGCCGGGTGACACAGCAACTTGCCCAGCTGCGGGGTGCCGCCATGAAGGTGGGGCAAATGATCTCCATGGACGCCGGTGACATGTTGCCACCGGAGCTGGCCGCCATTCTGGCGCGCTTGCGCTCAGACGCGCAGGCCATGCCCAAAAAGCAGGTGCAGGGCGTACTGGATGCCAACTGGGGCGCGCACTGGCAGCAGCAATTTGACCAATTTTCTTTCACCCCCATCGCCGCGGCATCGATCGGCCAGGTCCACCGGGCCAAGACCAAAAGCGGTCAGGATTTGGCCATCAAAATCCAATACCCGGGGGTCAGGGAGAGTATCGACAGCGACGTGAACAATGTGGCCTCTTTGCTGCGCATGTCAGGTTTGCTGCCCAAAACGCTGAACATCAAACCGCTGCTCACCCAGGCCAAGCGCCAACTGCGCGAGGAAGCCGATTACCTGCGCGAGGGTGGCTACTTGCAGCGTTACGCCAGTTTGCTGGCTGACGCGCCAGAGTTTTTGGTGCCCGAACTGTGTTCCGAATTGACGACCCCAAGTGTTTTAGCCATGTCCTTCGTTGGCGGTGTTCCCGTTGAATCGATGGTCGATGCGCCCCAGCAAGAACGCGACAGAATCGTCGCGCTGTTGGTTCGTCTTTTGTTTCGGGAGATTTTTGAGTTTCGGCTGGTTCAGACCGACCCCAATTTTGCCAATTACCGCTATGACACCGAGTCCCGGCAATTGATCTTGCTTGATTTTGGCGCCACCCGACCCTACAAGGACACCATGGCCAGGGCCTACCGTCGACTGCTGATGGCCGCTGCGGCGAGCGATCAGCAGGCCATGCGAAAAGCCGCTCTGTCACTGGGCTACTTTGATGCCAGCACACAAGAAAAGCATCAGTTGGCGGTGCTCGGCATGGTTGACATCGCGCTGGAGCCGTTTCGTCTCGCGGGAGTCTATGATTTTGGGCGCTCTGATATTGCGCAGCGCCTGCATGCTGCCGGCATGGACTTGGCGTTGGGCCGGGATTTCTGGCACATACCACCGGTGGACACTTTGTTTTTGCATCGCAAGCTCGGTGGCATGTATTTGCTGGCAGCCCGGCTCAAGGCGCAGGTCAATGTACAGCAACTGGCCAAGGACTTTATTTGAAACCAACTGGTGGCGCCGACTCTGGGTTTGGCTGAGTCAGCGCCCGATTGCATTCCAAACATTTTTAGAGGATCACTTATGTCAACCATCGCTTTTCTCGGCACCGGCCTGCTCGGCGGCGCCTTCGCTGAAGCTGCCGCCAAGCGCGGCGACACGGTCACCGCGTGGAACCGTTCACCCGACAAAGTTCATGCGCTGGCGCAGTTTGGCGTGATGGCCGCAGCGAACCCGGCCGAGGCGGTGCAGAGCGCGGCGCGCGTTCACCTCGTGCTCAAGGATGACGCCGTGGTTGAAGAGGTGCTGGCGGCCGCGCGCGCCGGGCTTTCACCCGATGCGATCATCATTGACCACACCACCACATTGCCGACACTCACTGCGGCGCGTGCCGAACGGCTCCATGCCGAAGGAGTCAAGTACCTGCACTGCCCTGTCTTCATGGGGCCGCCCGCGGCGCGCAATGCGCAGGGCACGATGATGGTCGCCGGGCCCAAGGCGCTGTTCGAAAGCGTCAAAGCTGATCTGGCCAAAATGACGGGTCGGCTGGTATACATGGGTGAGCGCACGGATGTGGCCGCCGTGAACAAACTGTTCGGCAATGCCATGATCATCGGCGTGGCGGCGGTGATGGCGGACATACTGACGATGGCACAGGCGAGCGATGTCAGTGCAGAGGACGCCATCAAGCTGTTGGGTTTTATCGATGTGAATGCCATCGTGGCCGGGCGTGGCGTGAACATGGCAAAAGGAAACTTCAGCCCGAGTTTTGAATTGACGATGGCGCGCAAAGATGTGAGGCTCATGTTGGAGACTGCGGGCGATCGACCCATGGCGGTGCTGCCGTCGGTGGCGACCCGTATGGATCAGCTGATTGCGGCCGGACACGGCGCTGACGACTGTTGTGTGCTTGGCCTTGACGCGGTGCAACGGCCGTAGCGATCGAAGATGCCAGGCAATTTGCGTTGACGCCAAAGCGGCGCCGACCATGAGCGGACGGGCACGGGTGCCGCAGAAATGAAAACCTCGCCGAAGCGAGGTCATGTGTCATGCGTGTTGGCTCGCAAGCTACCTTTGCCTGCGTTTGCGTGTCGCGGCGAGACCCAACAGACCCAGCCCCAGAAGTGCAAGTGAACCTGGCTCTGGAACGCTCGTCCCGGGGAAAACCTCCGCGGCCGTCCCTTGTACGCCCACGGTGAAACCGTTCCAGAATTCGTTTGTGGCGCTTCTCCAGGTGACGGTGTCGAATGCGCCGGTGAACCGAAGTGCGCCATGTGGCTCCGACCCGCCGACGCCATTGCTGTTCAATTGATACTCGAAATTTCCACCGCCAAGATCGACGACGACCTTGCTTGCGCCGCCGCAACCCCAGTAGCCGCAGGCATTGCCATCAACGCCACCCAGGCTGAGAAGCTCGAAATCCTGATTGAAGGCATAACCGTTGCCGTTGAGACTGACAAACGCAAAGACAGGATTGGCCACCGTTTGTGAGAATTGCAGGGTTTGAGTCCCGGCCTTGCTCAGCGCGATGATGTCGGCTCCTGTGGGGCGATTGTCCACGGCCGTGCTCGTATAGGGAGAGGTTGCTCCAGACCCGCCGGTCCAATAATCGGTGCCACCGCCCGTGTTATAAAAACCGATTCCGTTCGTATTCGTGTACGTCACCTGAATCGTCGATGTGCCTGTTGTGATCGTTCCAACACCCTGGAAACCCTGCGCCACACTGTTCTGGCCGGTCCAATCGGTCCAGTAGATCTGCGCAGCGCCAGCACCGGCACTTGCAATCAAGAGAGCGGCCCCCAAGACCGGCGACAAGACCTTGCTGATCCATTTATTTTTCATTTGAATTCTCCACGCTGAATTGGGTTGCGAGACTCTCTGATCATTTGGACAAATCTCTGCAGAGAACACAAGCAAAAAACATACCTATTAAATAAATGCTTAAAAATCAATACGTTAGCAAAAAATGGCTGTTGCGGATATTTGAACTGTAAAAGAACCCGACACAAGCAATCATTTTTTGCAGGGCATTGGTCCTGGGCAGCAAGTCTTGAATAGGCATGGCGGTTCTGCAGTCGTTGGCACCCTCCGCACGCATCAACTGATTGCGGCCGGGCAGGCGTTGAATACTCTCAGGATGACCCGGACGTTGTGAAATATCAAGCCGCCCGTGAGGCAGCGTCATAGAGTCAACTCGTTCCGTTTCAGCGATCTTTTTTGGATGAATCAAGCTCGATTACGTCGGCCCATCGCGGCAGCGGACTGGATCAATCTAACCTATTGAAACGATGACCATGCTGAACTCCCTTAAAAAAACCGGTGAAAAAATTGGGCACGAGATCAGTCGCGCTTGGGATAGCCTGTCCGAAGGCTGGCGCGAGTTACTCAGCCGCAGCAGCGACTCTCTCACCAAATTCACGCATCACAAAGAAGAAACGCCAACCGCAGGCAGCGCGCTTGCGGCGTTTCCAAGCTGGAGTCTGCTGGCTGGCGAACTGGAAGAAACGGCGAAGGATGTGCTGGTGCGGATCGAGTTGCCCGGCATGGACAAGGACGATTGCCAGATCACCATTGACGGCAACACGCTTTATCTGAGCGGCGAGAAACGCTTTGAACGCGAAACCAGTGACAGCACCTACCACGTCATGGAGCGCGCCTACGGTTCATTCCAGCGCGCCATACCCTTGCCGCGCAACGTGAACATCGAGAAGGCCCAAGCCAGCTTCAAGAATGGCGTGTTGACGGTTCGATTGCCCAAGGAAGGCAAAGACCAGGCCAAGTCACTGCCGGTGTCGTGAGGCCTGCGGCTTTATGGCGTTGGCACAAGTCTTTAGCGCGGCATACCCTGCGTGATGAGTTGAGATAGATGGGCAAGGAGCAAGCATGACAATCATTGGTATTGACCTCGGGACATCCAATTCGGCCGCTGCCGTGCTGCGCGGCGGTCGACCGGTCATCATCCCCAGCGCCGAGGGCTTGAGCATCGGCGGCAAGGCCTTTCCCAGCTATGTGGCCCTGACGGCGGATGGCCAGATGTTGGTCGGCGAGCCGGCCCGGCGCCAGGCGACGGCCAACCCGGAAGGCACAGTCACGGCCTTCAAGCGCAGGATGGGCAAGCGCGAAACCATTGTGCTGCGGGCGCGCGACTACTCCCCCGAACAGCTCTCCGCCTTCTTGCTGCAGAAAATCAAGCGTGATGCCGAGGCCTTTCTGGGCGAGCCGGTACACCAAGCCGTGGTCACCGTGCCCGCCTACTTTGATGACAACCAGCGTTCAGCCACTAAAGATGCCTGTCGCATTGCCGGCCTCGAAGTGATTCGTCTGGTGAACGAACCCACGGCGGCGTCACTGGCCTATGGTCTGGACCGCCTGAGCGAAGAGTTGCGCATTGCGGTGATTGACCTGGGTGGCGGCACGCTCGATGTCACCATCATGGAGTTTGGCAAAGGGGTGTTCGAAGTCAAGGCGACCAGCGGTGACACCCAGCTCGGTGGCACCGACATGAATCAGTGCATTTACGCGCATCTGGCCGAGCGCTTCCAGATGGCCACCGGTGTGGACGTGCGCACTGACCCCAAGGCCGCGGCGCGCCTGATGGAGGCAGCCGAAGCGGCAAAAATCGACCTGACCGCCAGCGTCAGCACCCATGTCAGCCTGCCCTACCTGGCCGCGGTGCAGGGTGAGCCGCGTCACTTGGAGCTCGATCTCAACCGCACCGAACTCGAACGCCTGGTGCGTCCGGTCATTGAGCGCTGCCGCGCCCCGGTTGAGCAGGCCCTGCATGACGCGGGCGTTACCCCCAAGCAGGTGGACCGCGTAGTGTTCGTCGGCGGCCCCACCCGAATGCCGGCGGTACGCGCTTTCTTCGAGGAGATGTTTGGTCACAAGGCCGAGATGGGTGTTGACCCGATGGAATGCGTGGCTGCCGGTGCCGCCATACAGGCCGGCGTGCTGGCCGGAGAGGTCGGCGGCATTGTGCTGGTGGACGTGACGCCGTTGACACTCGGCGTCGAAACCCTGGGCGGCATCGCCACCTCGCTGATTGCGCGCAATACGCCCATCCCGGTCAAACGCACCGAGCTGTTCACCACGGCGGCCGACATGCAGACCAACGTGACCATTCATGTCTTTCAGGGCGAGCGGCCCATGGCCTCTGACAACACCGGCCTGGGTGAGTTCACGCTGGATGGATTGCCGCCGGCGCCGCGCGGTGTGCCCAAAATCGAGGTGACCTTCGACATCGACTCCAACGGCATTCTCAGCGTTGCAGCGCGCGATACGGCCAGCGGCAAGTCCCAGTCCATCAGCATCACATCTTCCACCCGCCTGCCTGAGAGTGAGAAGAAGCGCATGGTGGAAGATGCCGAACGTTATGCCGACGCTGACAAAAAACGCCGCGACGATGCGGAAAAGCTCAATGCCGCAGATGGCACCTGTTATGAAGCCGAGAAACTGCTGGCCAACTTCGCTGACAAACTCACCGACGAGTTGAAGAAGCGGCTCGAAGCCGCCTTGCGAGAGACCAAAGACGCGCTGCTCAAGAAGGATGTTGCGCAGGCCACGGACCGTGCTGAAGCCCTGAAAAAGGTGCTGAAAGAAGCCGGCGCCACGCTCTACACCCAATCTGGGCAAGCCGAAAAAGGGGGGCCTTATGCCGAAACTCGCTGGCAAGGCCCCACGCCGCAGCCCCATGTAGGAGCCGCAGGCCCGCAAGCCAACCCCAGCGGCGATGGGCCCCGGGGCAAGGTCATGGATGCCGAGTACCGGGAAAATAAACAAAAATGATAAAGCCCACGGAACTTCTGCCCCCACTTGCGCTTGAAACCCGCCAGTTGCATCACGCGTGTGATCCGGCGCAATTTGGGTTCCAAACCACCGCGGAACTGGAGGCCTTAAGCGAATTGATTGGCCAGACCCGCGCCACAGAGGCCGTGCGCTTCGGCGCGGGCATCCGGCGTGAGGGCTACAACATCTTTGTCCTGGGGCCCGCTGGCGTGGGCAAACGCAGCATGGTGGGCCAGTTTCTGGCCAAAAAGGCAGAGGCCGAGCCCAAGTCGTCCGACTGGTGCTACCTCAACAACTTCGCGCAGCCGCACAAGCCCCGGGCCATCCGGCTGCCATCGGGCAAGGGCCTGGAATTGCAGCAGCAGATGGCGCAATTGGTTGACTACTTGCGCTCGGCCATTCCTGCCTTGTTTGAGAGTGAGGAATACCGGGCCAAGGCGGGGGCCATCCAGGATGAATTCACCAAACGGCAAGAGAGTGCTTTCAAGGAACTGGGTGAGGACGCTGTCAAGCAGCAGATCGTGCTGCTGCGCACGCCTGGCGGGTTTGCGTTTGCCCCCACCCAAAACCAGGAAGTGATCACGCCCGACGAGTACGAAAAACTGCCACAGGAAGAAAAAGACCGGATCAGGCAAGTGATCGCCGAGCTGCAGGAACGACTTGAAAAAATATTGAGCCACGTGCCCCAGTGGATGAAAGAGCGCGGCGAACAGATCAAGCAGCTTAACCGCCAGACCACGCGCGCCGTCGTCACGCATGTGATGGACGAACAGCGCACCCGATTCTCCGATCTGCCTGAAATCCGGACCTACCTCGACCTCGTGCAGCAGGACATGATTGAGAACGCCGACGACTTTCGCAATGAGGAGGAATCGGCCAATCTCTCTGGCTTGATGGTGGTCACCCGCAAAACCTTTCATCGCTACCAGGTGAATGTGCTGGTCAGCAACGGTGAGCACGGCGGCGCCCCGATCGTGAGCGAGGACAACCCGACCTACAGCAACTTGATCGGTCGGGTCGAGCACATTGCCCAACTGGGCGCGCTGGTGACCGACTTCACCCTGATCAAACCGGGTGCGCTGCACCGCGCCAATGGCGGCTACCTGCTGCTCGACGTGCGCAAAGTGCTGCTGCAACCGTTTGCGTGGGACGCCCTGAAGCGCGCCCTGCAGGCGCGCGAGATCCGCATCGAATCGCTCGGGCAGATGTACAGCCTGGTGAGCACCGTCTCGCTGGAGCCGGAGCCGATGCCGCTGGATGTCAAGATTGTGCTGTTTGGCGATCGCCTGTTTTATTACCTGCTGCAGCAATACGACCCCGACTTTTCTGAACTGTTCAAGGTGGCGGCCGACTTCGAGGACCGCATCGAGCGCAGTGCCGAGACCCATCTGCTCTATGCCCGTTTGATCGCCACGCTCTGCGCGAAAGAAAAATTGTTACCACTCGACAGCGGCGCCGTCGCGCGGGTGATTGAGCACAGTGCGCGACTGGTCGGCGATGCGCAGCGCCTGTCTACCCATATGCGAAGCATTGCGGATTTGCTGCAGGAGGCCGATTTCTGGGCGCGCGAGGCGGGTCTGGCGGTGGCAACGGCAAGCAACGTGCAGCAAGCCATTGACGCTCAAATTCGTCGGCAAGACCGGCTGCGCACCCAGTTGCAGGACGCGATTCTGCGCGACACCTTATTGATCGACACGCAAGGGGCAGTAGTGGGCCAGATCAACGGCCTGTCGGTGCTCGAACTGGGGGACTTTGCCTTTGCCCAGCCGACCCGCATTACCGCCACCACTCGCCTGGGTCAGGGGGAAATGATCAACATTGAGCGCGAAGTCAAGCTCTCCGGCGCCATCCACTCCAAGGGGGTGCTGATTCTTTCCTCATTTCTGGCCGCCCGCTACGCGCGCAACCAGCCTTTGTCTTTGACTGCCAGCCTGGTGTTTGAGCAGTCCTATGGCCAGGTCGAGGGCGACAGCGCATCCTTGGCCGAACTGTGTGTGCTGCTGTCCAACCTGGCCAACGCGGCGGTGCGGCAATCCCTGGCGGTGACGGGTTCGGTCAATCAGTTAGGCCAGGTGCAGGCGATTGGGGCCGTCAACGAAAAAATCGAGGGTTTTTTTGACATTTGCGCGGCGCGCGGATTGACCGGTGAGCAGGGGGTGTTGATACCCGGCACCAACGTCAAGCACTTGATGCTGCGCCGCGATGTGGTCGCGGCAGCAGAGAATGGGCAGTTCCACATCTACGCGGTTGACCATGTGGATCAGGCGATGACGATTCTTACCGGCGTGCCGGCGGGAGAGGCGGGGGCAGACGGTCAATACCCGATGGAGAGCATCAATCGCCGGGTCGCGGCGCGGGTGGCTGGACTCAGCGCCTTGCGCAAAGCGTTTGCCCACCCGTCGGAAGAGAAAAAAATGGACCGGAGCCATTGAACTGCCGTGGCTGCGCAACGTGACTATTACGAGGTGCTGGGTGTTGCGCGAGACGCAGACGCGAAGGCAATCAAGGATGCTTTTCGCGACCTCGCCTTGAAATACCACCCGGACCGCAACAAGGAAGCCGGTGCCGAGGAACGGTTCAAGGAAATTGCCGAGGCCTATGCCATTCTGTCGGACCCGACGAAGCGCGCCGACTACGATGCCCGCGGCTTTGCCGGCGTGGCCGGCTTCAGCCGGGAGGACCTGGTTGGCGGCATTGATTTTGAAGACATTTTTGGCGGCTTGAATTTTGGTTTCGGCGGGGGCAGTCCCTTTGAGAGCTTCTTTCGTCGCCGCCCTTCCGGGCCCGCGCGCGGTGCCGACATCGAAGTAGAAGTCACTGTGCCGCTGGAGCGGATTGTGAGCGGCGGCGAGGCGCAAGTGCGTCTCAAACGCCCGGTCACTTGCCCGGCCTGCCATGGCACGGGCGAGTCCGGCGGGGCTACGCCGCCCAAATGCGAGGCTTGCCACGGCAGCGGGCGCATTACCCATAGTCGGCGCGACGACAAGGAGCATGTTCTCATCCAGCAAATCACAACTTGCAACGCCTGCGCGGGCCAGGGTTTCACCCATGTGCATCCGTGCCCCCAATGCGACGGGCGGGGCGAAATTGAGCAAGAAGAGTCTTTGACAGTGAAGATTCCCATCGGTGCCGAAGAAGGTCTGGCCCTGCGGATTCCCGGCAAAGGCATGCCAAGCCCCGATACCGGCGGTGTCGCCGGTGATTTGTTCGCGGTCGTGCGGACTCAACCCGATCCACGTTTCGAGCGCGTGGGCACCGACCTGCTGCGCCAGACAACCATCTCCGTGACAGACGCCGTTCTGGGTACGAGCCTGACGGCGCCAACGCTGACGGGTTCTGTCAGCGTGGTGGTGCCGCCCGGCACCCAGCCCGACGCGGTGCTGCGCCTGAAACAACAAGGCCTGCCCGCCTTCGGCGAGGGCCCGCGTGGCGACATGTTCTTGCGCATCAAGGTGCAAGTGCCACAGCAGCTGAGCACCCCGGAGCGCGACTTGTATGAAAAATTGCGTGCGTTGGGGACCCAATTGGAACGTTGACGGGTAAGCGCCATGCCCATTACCAATGCCGACGTAGTTGCTGTTTTCTCGGAAATCGCCGATCTCCTGGAAATCGAGGGCGCCAATCCATTTCGCGTCCGCGCCTACCGCAATGCCGCGCGCATGCTGGGCGAGTTGGGCCGCAGTGTCAGAACCATGGTCGACCGCCCGGAAGAACTTGACGCCCTGCCCGGCATTGGGCCTGACCTTGCAGGCAAGATTGTCGAAGTTGTCACCACCGGCAGCTGCGCGCTGCTGCAGCGACTGCGCAAAGAACTGCCGCCGGTCATTACCGAGTTGCTGAAAATTCCAGGGCTGGGCCCGAAGCGCGTGCGCACGCTGCACCGGGAGCTCGGTATTGAGACACTGGCACAGTTACGCCAGGCGGCCGAGCAAGGGCGCGTCCAGTCGGTCCATGGTTTTGGCGCCAAGAGTGAGCGGCAAATTCTGGAGGCCACCGGCCGCCTGCTGCAGCAAGAGCGCCGCTACAAGTGGGCCGATATGGAGCCGGTGGCGCAGGCGCTGCTGGCCGATCTGCACGCCACGCCAGGCGTGCACAGGGCGGTTGCGGCCGGCAGCCTGCGCCGGGGGCGCGAGACGGTAGGTGACCTCGACTTGCTCGTGACGGCCGAGAACCCTGGCACTGTCATGGATCGGCTGACAGCGAGTGAAGATATACAACGCGTATTGGAGCAAGGCGTGACGCGCAGCAGCGTCGTGCTCAAGAGTGGCCTGCAGGTCGATTTGCGCGCCGTGGCCCCGGCGAGTTTCGGTGCGGCGTGGCTTTACTTCACGGGGTCGAAGGCACACAACATCGCGCTTCGCAAACTGGCACAGGACAAAGACCTCAAACTCAACGAATACGGCCTGTATCGCGGCAAGCAGCGCATTGCAGGCGACACCGAAACTGCGGTGTACAAAGCGTTGGGTCTCCCTTTTATCGAACCGGAACTGCGCGAGGACCGTGGCGAGATCGAAGCGGCACGTAGCGGCGCCCTGCCCCGCTTGCTGCAACTGACCGATCTGCGTGGCGACTTGCATGCCCACACCAAAGACAGCGACGGTCACGACCCTATTGAAGCCATGGCCGAGGCCGCCCGCGCGCACCGTCTGCATTACCTGGCGATCACGGACCATTCGAAGCGTCTGGCCTTGGTGCACGGCCTGGACGCGGACGGGCTCTCGCGGCAGATCGACCGCATCGATGAAATCAATGCCAGTCTGCGTGACTTCGTCCTGCTCAAGGGCGTGGAAGTCGACATCCTGGAAGATGGCTCGCTCGACCTGCCTGATGCGATTCTGGGTCGCCTTGACCTCGTGGTGGGCGCTGTGCACAGTGGCTTCGATTTGTCCCGCGACAAGCAGACTGACCGGCTGCTGCGGGCCATGGACCACCGCTGTTTCAGCATTCTGGCGCATCCCACGGGGCGACTGATCAATGAGCGGCCACCCTGTGACATCGACCTGCCGCGCGTGGTCCGCAAGGCGCGCGAACGTGGCTGCTTTCTGGAACTCAATGCGCATCCGGCCCGGCTCGACCTGAGCGATGCCGCCTGCCGGATAGCCAAGAGTGAGGGCGTGCTCGTCAGCATCAACTCGGATGCGCACAGTCGCCTGCAATTTGACAGTTTGCGCTTCGGGGTCAGCCAGGCAAGACGCGGCTGGCTGGAAACCGGCGATGTGCTCAACACCCGGACGCTGGGTCAGTTGCGCTCCTTATTGGCTGCCACCATGGCTCGCGGCGTGGGCCAGTGACGGTGCTCTGCGCTGACAATTCTCAATACCCCGTTCCCGTGCGTCGAATATCCTTTTCACAGGGTAGTGGTGACGCTACAAAGTGGATCGTATTACTTTGAATTGGGGGCATCATGTCGAGTCATACGCACCCCATTTCACTGCAAACCGGCGATGCACTGCTGATCGTTGACGTTCAATCAGATTTCCTCCCCGGCGGCAGTCTGGCGGTGCCCCGGGGTGATGAGGTGATCGCTGTGCTCAATGGCTATCTGGCCGCATTCCAGCAGGCCAGGCTACCAGTGCTGGCCACGCGCGACTGGCACCCGAGCAAGCATTGCTCCTTCCTGCCGCAAGGCGGGCCGTGGCCGCCGCATTGCGTGGCAGGCAGCACGGGGGCCAACCTTGCGCCGGGGCTCAAGCTGCCGGCTGATGTCATCGTGATTTCCAAGGCCACAGACCGCAGCCGTGATGCCTATTCAGGATTCGAAGGCACCGAACTCGACCGTTTATTGCGCGAAGCCGGGGTCAGGCGTCTCTTCATTGGCGGTCTGGCGACTGACTATTGCGTGCTCAATACGGTGGGTGACGCCTTGAAACTGGGCTATCAAACGGTCTTGCTGCAAGACGCGGTCCGCGCGGTGGATGTGCATCCGGGTGACGGCGCGCGTGCTATGGGCCAAATGCTGGAAAGAGGCGCCATGGCCGTGACCTTGAAACAAATCAGGGTGGTATCACCATGACGGAGCGCACCAGTCTCCTGCTCACCGATCTCTATCAGTTGACGATGCTGCAGGCCTACTTCGACCAGGGCATGGCCGACACAGCGGTGTTCGAGTTCTTCGTGCGCAAGCTGCCGTCCGGGCGCAACTTCCTGATGGCGGCGGGGCTGGAACAGGTACTCGATTTTCTGGAAGACCTGCGCTTCACCCCCGCGGAGCTGGATTGGCTAACCGGGTGCGGGCGCTTCCACCGCCGCTTTGTCGATTCGCTGCGCGACCTGCGCTTCACGGGCGAGGTGCAGGCGATGCCCGAGGGCACTGTATTCTTTGCTGACGAGCCTATTTTGCGCGTGGTCGCACCACTGCCCCAGGCTCAATTGGTTGAGACCCGGATCATCAACCTGCTGCAGTTTCAGACGATGGTGGCCTCGAAGGCAGCGCGTGTGCGCCTGGCCGCAGCGGACAAATTGCTGGTGGACTTTGGCCTGCGTCGTGCGCACGGGGCCGAGGCGGGCTTGCTGTCAGCCCGCGCCAGCTACCTGGCCGGCTTTGACGGCACATCCACCGTGCTGGCAGGCATGAACTGGGGCATTCCCCTTTACGGCACCATGGCTCACTCATTCATCCAGGTCCATGACGGGGAAGTTGATGCATTCGAGCATTTCGCCCGCTCGTACCCAAAGGCGTGCACCTTGCTGATCAACACCTTTGACACCGAGGCGGCCGCACGGCGCCTGGTGCCTTTGGCCAAAAAGCTGGCGGGTGAGGGCATCACCATTCAAGCGGTTCGGCTGGACAGCGGTGACCTGGCGGCGCACGCGCGCCAGGTGCGGCGCATTCTGGACGAAGGTGGTCTGCCCGGCATCAGCATTTTTGCCAGCGGCAACCTGGATGAACACAGGCTGGCCGAACTCGTCGCAGCCGGCGCGCCGATCAACGGCTTTGGCGTGGGCACCCGCATGAACACCTCGGCCGACCAACCTTATCTGGACTGCGCCTACAAGCTGCAGGAATACGCCGGGCTGGCCCGGCGCAAGCAGTCTGAGGGCAAAGCCACCTGGCCCGGGCGCAAGCAGGTGTACCGCAGCTACGGCGCTGACGGCCTCATGACGGGCGACGTGCTGACCACGACTGACGATGTCGCGCCGGGCGAGCCGCTGCTGGTGCCGGTGATGCGGCAAGGACGGCGGTTGGCGAACATGCCCGTGCTTAATGCGGTGCGCGAACACGCCCACGCCGAATTGGCCAGACTTCCTGTCCCTTTGCGTGCATTGGCACCGGCCACAGCACCTTACTGCGTGACCCTGGCGCCGCCGCTCAGGCAACTGGCCGAAGAGGTGGACAGGCGGATACAGGCCGATTTGATTATGCGCAAGTCTCGCTGCCAGCAAACAGCTTAAATCTAGTTCGCTGGCATCAGGGCCTGCGCAACCAACCGGAGAACCCGCGTGCTCTTTTCCATGCAGAACATCGTCGACGCGATGCAGACCCGGACCGGGATGTCGTTTGCGATCGGGCTGCCCGATGGCAGCCACTACCGCGCCGGCCCGGGCGAGCCGGCGTTCACGATGCTGTTCCGCTCCGACGCCGCCTTGCTGCAGGCCTTCACACGCGGGCAAATCGGTCTGCTGGAGTCCTATTTCGACCAGAGCGTCGACGTCGAAGGCGATTTCGGCGCGGCGCTGGCGGCCGGCCTGCTCAGTGGCCTGGATCTGCACGGCAAGGCCTTGATCACCATGGAGAACGGCCTTCATGAGCTGCGCTATTCCAACCACAGCCCGGCGCAGGCCAAGGCCAATGCCCGTGCTCACTATGGCTTGGGAGAGGCGTTTTATCGACTCTGGCTCGACGAGCCGCTGATGATGTACACCTGCGGCTACTGGTTTGAGGGAACGCAGACACTGGAGCAGGCGCAACAGCGCAAGATCGACCATGTCTGCCGCAAGATCCGGCTCGCGCGTGGCGAGCGTTTTGTCGACATCGGCTGCGGCTTTGGCGGCTTCATGTTCCGGGCATGGGAAACGCTGGGCGCGATCGGCACCGGGATCAACACCACAACCGAACAAGTTGACTGGTTGCGCAGCGAAATCACGCGCCGCGGCCTGGATAACAAGCTCTCGGTGCGCGAGGCCGACTTCCGCGCGGCCGATGCCCAGTATGACAAGGTGGTGTCGATCGGCGTGCTCGAACATGCCGGGCGTGACCAGTTGGCCGCGGTGATCCAGGCACACGCCGACTTCCTGAAGCCCGGCGGGCTGGGCCTGCTGCATTTCATTGGCCACGTCGGACCGCGCGAGACCGACCTGTTCATCCGCAAGCACGTCTTTCCCGGCGGCTGGATTCCCGGCTTGTCCGAGGTAGTCGTCGAGATGGAGCGCTGCGGGCTCGAGGTGCTTGACATTGAAAACCTGCGCCGCCACTACGCCTTGACACTGGACGAGTGGGCCCGGCGTTTTGAGGCGCAATGGGAAACGATCCGGGCACTTGACCCGCAGCGTTTTGATGAACGCTTTTACCGGGTCTGGCGGACCTACCTGATAGGGTGCGCCGAAATGTTCCGCTCGCCAGGGGGTTACACCCATTTGTTCCAGATTGTCTTCAGCAAGGGCAACGTCACACCGGCCAGCTTCCCGATGAGCCGGGCGTACTTGTATGACGCCTGAAGCCTTGGCCCATGCCCGGCGCCGGGCCGAACTGCTTGCCACCATGCAATCCGGCAAAGCGAGCAGCGGGGCGCCGCTCGGTCTCGGAAAACGCAGCTCCAACCTGTTTCGGGACCGCCACGAGGGCGCCAAACGCCGGCTCGACCTGAGCGCCTTCTGCCATGTGCTCGACATCGACACGGCAGGCGGCTGGGTCGATGTCGAAGGCCTGACGAGCTATGAGGAACTGGTCGCGCAAACCCTGCGCCGCGGTCTCATGCCGGCGGTGGTGCCACAGCTCAAGACCATTACCGTGGGCGGTGCGGCCGCCGGCGTCGGCATCGAAGCCACCGCGCATCAACACGGCCTGGTCCACGACACCCTGCTGGAACTCGACGTCTTGCTGCCAGGCGGCGAGGTCTTGCACTGCACGCCCGACAACGAGCACCGCGACCTGTTCTTCGGTTTTCCCAATTCCTACGGCACACTGGGCTATGCGCTGCGCCTGCGCTTGCGCACCTTGCCGGTCAAGCCATACGTCAAGGTAGAACATTTGCAGTTTAACGCGCCGGGCGCGTTTTTCATCAACCTCGCCGCGCACTGCCAGGGCCATGCTGACTTTGTCGATGGCGTGGTGTTCGGGCCGCAGCAGCAGGTGATTAACCGGGCCTGTTTCGTTGATGCCGCACCCTGGCTCAGTGACTACCGCTTCGAGCACATCTACTACCGTTCACTACTGGACAAGCCAGTCGATTACCTGACGGTGCAGGACTATATCTGGCGCTGGGACACCGACTGGTTCTGGTGCTCGAAGAACCTGTACGCGCAGCACCCGCTGGTGCGGCGACTGCTTGGCAGGGCCAGGCTCAATTCACGTTTCTATACCCGCGTCATGCGCTGGAACGCCCGCTGGGGCCTGACGCGCCGGCTGGCCCGCTGGCGCGGCCGCTTTACCGAATCCGTCGTCCAGGACGTCGATATCCCGATGGCTGCTGCGCCCGATTTCCTCGCCTTTCTGTTGCGCGAGATCGGCATCCTGCCGATCTGGATCTGCCCGGTGCGTGGGCCTGCTCCCAATGCAAGATTCACCCTGTTTCCCCTGGCACCCGACAGCCTTTATGTGAACTTCGGATTCTGGGACGTGGTCGAAACTGCACACGCCTGCGAGCCGGGCCACTTCAACCGGCTGGTGGAGCGCGAAGTGATGCGGCTGGGCGGCATCAAGTCGCTCTACTCGGACAGCTACTTCACACCGCAAGAGTTTGCGCAGGCCTACGGACTGTCGCACTATCAGGCGCTCAAGGCCAGGTACGACCCGAGCGGGCGCATGCTGGGCTTGTACGAGAAATGCGTGCTGCGCGCGTGAGTCAAATGGGGCGCCGGGCGATGCACATCGACGTATGCAATGGCGACGCCGACGGCCTGTGTTCCGTGGTGCAGTGGCGCTGGCACGAGCCGCAGGCGGCCCAATTGATCACCGGGCTGAAACGCGACATTGAACTGCTGGAGCGTGTCCAGGCCGGCCCCGGCGACAAACTGCTGGTGTGCGACCTGTCCATGCGGCGCAACCGGCCAGCGCTGATACGCTTGCTGGAAGCCGGCGTATCGGTGCGCTACTTTGACCATCACAAGGTGGACGAGATTCCGGTGCATCCGCTGCTGGAAGCGCATATTGATGTTGCCAGCAACATCTGCACCAGTCTGCTGGTGGACCGCCATCTCGGCGGCCAGTTTCGGGCTTGGGCCGTGGTGGGTGCTTTTGGGGACAATCTGACCGGCGTGGCCGAAGATCTGGCCGTGGCGTTGGGCTTGTCTTTTGAGGACCGCAGGCGTCTGCAGTCCCTGGGCGAGTCGATCAACTACAACGCTTATGGCGACAGCGAGCAAGATGTTTACATCACACCGGCGCATCTGTATGAACGACTGCTTCGCTACCCTGACCCCTTGCTTTTTCTTGAACGTGAGCGCATTGGACAGGAGCTTGAGGCCCGGCGGCAAAATGATTTGCGGCAGGCACAAGCCATGCAGCCCTATTTTCAGGACACGCATGTCAGCGTCTACCTTCTGCCGGACGCCCCATGGAGCCGGCGGGTGTCAGGCAGCCTCAGCAACGTGCTCGCGGCAGCGCATCCTCAGCATGCCCATGCCTTGCTGACGGCCACGGCCTCGGGTGACTTCGTCGTCAGCGTGCGCGCACCCATGGCTGCCCCGGCCGGCGCAGCGGAGTTTTGTCGCAGTTTCGGCGGTGATGGACGGGCCGGGGCGGCGGGCATTGACCAACTGCCAGCGCACCAGGTGGAAAGCTTCATTGAGGCGTTTTCAGCCAACCCATGGGGGAACCTGCCGGGTGCGCCTGGCCAGACTGGCTCCATGTGATCAAGGCCACAGCCTGTTTGCGTCTTCAAATGGTCAGAATATTTGAAAATAAATGAAATTTTTTAGAAATAACCCTAAATAACCCCCTAAATCTGCCGTTAAGAAGTTACGAATACGGAGGAAAGCCCCAGACCTGATCTGCCGCCCCACAAAAAATGCAACTACCGCCCCTTGAACGAGTCCCCAATCTTCGGCCCATTGGCGCTGAAGCGTTGTCCATGGCGGCGGCCAGAGTCATACCGGTGGCGCCCGTCAACCCGTCAGCCCACGCGGCCACCGCGCCGGCGGAACCGACGCCCAGTGTGGTCAACCTGGTGAATCAGGCCAACAAACCCAGCACCGGTGAGGCGATTTACACCAGCGTGTCTGATCCGGCGCGGCGCGGCTCCGAAGCCGCCACGTCTGAAAAAGACTGGACCATTCACCGGCCAGCGCCTGAAAAAGTCGAAGACCCGCCACCGGTGCCCATGTCCAAAGTATTGATGGACCATATCAAGTCGCTGTGGCTGGCCAGTGCCAGCGCGGTCCAGGTGCAGCAGCAGGTCAAGAATCAGCTCGACACCTCATTACCCAACCGGAACGCAACACCGGGCACGCTGTCGAGTGAGGTGCTCACCTACTCGCCCAGCAAAATCAACAAGACTGACCATATCTAGCGTTCAGCCGGGTGTCGATCAGGATGCAAGAGCGGGCTTGCAGTTCTTTAGTGCTATCATTAACATAGCTAATTAAGCATATAGGACGCTGGCTACAGCTCAAATAGCCAAAGGATCCACGTCAATGGCCCAGCGCAGCAAGCCGCGCCCCTCGGGCTGTTTACGGGTCGCGTGCAACACCACCTGCCAGGCCGCCAAAAAGCGTTGCAGCGCCGCGCGTGACGGGCTCTCGATCAGCATTTGCGCCCGCTCCACATTGGCCACGCGCTGGATGCTCATGGGCACCGCCGGGTACAGGGTCAAGTGCGCCAGCAACTGGTCCGCTTGTGCCATCCGGGTGGCGGCAGCACTGGCCGCGCTCAAAAAACCTTGCGCCACCTCTTGCGTGCGCGCCTCCGCCCGCACCAGCGCCTGAAAACTGAACGGAGGCATACCGGCCTGCTCGCGCTCTTTCAGTTGCTCGGCGGCGAAGGCCGGGTAGTCGTGGCGTTTCAGGGCCTCAAACAGCGGATGTTGCGGGTGAAAGGTCTGCACCCACATCTCGCTTTGGCCGCTGATGTCGGCGTCGCGCCCGGCGCGGCCGGCGGCTTGCATCAGCAGGCTGAACAGGCGCTCGGGCGCCCGGAAGTCACTCGAAAACAGCGCGTTATCGGGGTTGATGGCGGCCACCAGCGTGATGCGGCGAAAGTCGTGCCCTTTGGCAATCATCTGTGTGCCGACCAGCACGTCCACCTCACCCGAATGCACCCGGGCCAGCTGCGCCTGGAGCTCGCCTTTCAGTTTGGTACTGTCGGCATCGATGCGCACGATGCGCACCGGTTCGCCCTCGGGCCATTGATCTGACACCGAGTTGGGGCGACGCACCTCCAACAGCAGCTCGGCCAGGTGTTCTTCCAGCCGCTCGGTGCCACGGCCCATCGGCGCGATGTCAGGGTTGCCGCAGGCGGGACAGGCACGGGGCACGCGCTCGGCATAGCCACAGTGGTGGCAACGCAGGGTGCGGTCGATTTTGTGAAAGACCCGGTAGGCGCTGCAATGCGGGCATTCGCTTTTCCAGTCGCAGTCGGCGCAGTGCAGCACCGGGGCGTAGCCGCGCCGGTTCAAGAACACCATGCTTTGTTCGCCGCGCGCGATGCGCTCCATGATGGCGGCCAGCAGAGGTGGCGAAAACACGCAATGCTTGGGCTGGTGATTCATGTCCACCCGGCGCACCACGGGCAGGCCAGCGCTGGCGGCGGCCGCATCGTTCACCAGCCGTGTTGTGTCGCCTTGCGCGGTGGGCAGCGCGGTGATGCTGCCGATGCGACTGGGCATGACCAGGCGCAGGTAGCGCCCACCCTCTGCCGCCGGACGACTGTGGTGCCAGCTCTCCAGCGACGGTGTTGCCGAGCCCAGCATGACCTTGGCGCCGTCGAGCCGGCCCCGGTACACCGCCAGATCACGCGCCGAGTAGCGGGCGCCCTCCCCGCTCTTGTAACTCGGGTCGTGCTCCTCGTCCACGATGATCAGCTTGAGTTTGGGCAGCGAGGCAAAGATGGCCATGCGTGTGCCCAGCACGATGCGGGCGGCTCCGCTGTGGGCCGCGAGCCAGCTCTTCAAACGCTGCGCCGGCGTCATGCCGCTGTGCATGGACACCACGGCGCCGTCACCATACATGGGAGCAAACCGCGCCATGAAACGCGCCTCCAACTGCGGCGTGAGGTTGATCTCGGGCACCATCACCATCGCCTGGGCATCGGGCTCGCGCACGAGCAACTGTTCGACGCATTGCAAATAGACTTCGGTTTTGCCGCTGCCGGTCGCGCCGAACAACAAAAACGGCCCTGAATTTGTATTAAATTGGGCTATAGCCCCCGTCTGCTCTGGACTAAGCGCTACTAATTCAGAAGCATCAACCAGGGCAGGCTCGCCCACTGCCCCCGCCTTGGCGTGACGTTTGAGGCGACGGCCCCACTGCTGGGTGCTCAGGTCGCGCAATTGTGGCGGCAAGGCTGCCAGCGCCACCTCGCCCACGGAGCGCTGGTAATAATGGGCCGCAAAGGTCACCAGCTGGCGCCAGCTGGCGCTCAGCGGCGCAATACCGTCCAGGGCACTGCTGATGGGACGCAGTTTCTGCGGATCAAAGCTGGCCGCTGGGGAATCAAGTGGCGCGTCCCACACCACGCCCAAGAGCTCACGCTGACCCAGTGGCACACGCACCAAGCTACCGACGGTAAGTGGCAACTCACTGACATAGCTCAGCGTCCCGGCGACGGCACTGTGGACTGGCGTGTGAACCAGAACTGCAAGCTGATGGGTCATGCCAGAGCCCGACTTTGGGCATTTTGTTGATGTGAACTTGCGAAAGCTGGCTTAAACCCTTGATTCATAAGCGATTTGATGATCATCCAGAATTTCTGTGGATAACTTTGTTGATAGTTTGCCTGGATTGCCCTCAAACCCTTGCAAATCAAGGCTTTGATCAATTTGCTTACAAAATTAGCAAAAATTAATATCGTTATAAATCAATCACTTGTGATCGCTATTTGTTTAATAGCAAATTGCTTGTGACCAGAGCAGTAACTCTTTACAAAGACAAATTTTTGTGCATAAGTTAAATCGCAACATTCCCCATTCGGATCAAAAGGTGCTAGGCGTTCAGGTCAAAGTAACAAAAAAGGCCTGGCACCGGCCGTTCAAAGTGACTTCAGGCCCGCATCTTGCGCGAGTGCTCATGCACCGCCTGTACCAGCGCCGCCACATGCTCCGGCGGTGTGTGCTGGCTGATGCCATGTCCCAGGTTGAAAATATGCGTCGGACCGGTTCCTTCACCGGCATAGGGCGTGCCAAAACTGTCCAGCACTCTGGTCGCTTCGGCGGCGATTTGGGCCGGCGAGGCAAACAGCACGTTGGGGTCCATGTTGCCTTGCAAGGCTTTGCTGTCGCCCACAATGGCACGCGCTTTGGCCAGATTGACGGTCCAGTCCAGGCCCAGCACGTCGCAGTCAAGTAGCCCCATTTCCTTCAGCCACATGCCGCCGCCTTTGGTAAAGACGATGCGCGGAATACGCGCCCCGTTGTGTTCGCGCTTGAGTTGCGCCAGCACCCGGGCCGTGTAGGCCAGGCTGAACTCCTGGAACGCGCCGTCGGCCAGCACACCGCCCCAGCTGTCAAAAATCATCACCGCCTGGGCGCCCGCTTCGATCTGCGCGTTGAGGTACTGCGCCACCGAGTCGGCGTTGATCTGCAAAATCCTGTGCATCAGGTCAGGGCGGCTGTAGAGCATGGTCTTGACCAAGCGGTAATCGTCCGAGCCAGCACCCTCCACCATGTAGCAGCCCAGCGTCCAGGGGCTGCCTGAAAAACCGATCAACGGCACTTTGCCGTTGAGGGCCTTGCGAATCGAGGTGACGGCGTCAAACACATAACGCAGCTTGTCCATGTCGGGCACGGCCAGCTTGGCAACGGCTGCCTCGTCCTGTACCGGATGGGCAAATTTGGGACCTTCGCCCAAGGCAAACGACAGGCCCAAGCCCATGGCGTCGGGCACGGTGAGGATGTCGCTGAACAAGATGGCAGCATCAATCGGAAAGCGCTCGACCGGCTGCAGCGTGACTTCGGTGGCGTAGTCGGTGTTGGTGGCCAGACCCATGAAGCTGCCCGCTTTGGCGCGCGTAGCCCGGTATTCCGGCAAAAACCGCCCGGCCTGGCGCATCATCCAGATAGGCGTGTAGTCAGTGGCCTGGCGCAGGCAGGCGCGCAGGAAGGTGTCGTTTTTCAGGGGCGCAAAAGCGCTGGAGTTGGTTGAAGTGTTCATGGCGCAATTGTCGCCGTTCTTTGGGCGGCCCACGCCAGCCAGGCAGCATCGTGCCAGCCGCCCAGGATCGCCTGCACCGGGCGCGCGTTGTAGGGGCACCCTTCACCCCTTCGCCGCGCGCTATAGTCAAGCTTCCTTTAGCACCCCCACCTGCCGTGAGCATTCAAACCGACGACTTTGCCGCCCCGCCGCCCAAACGCATCCTGTCGGGCGCGCCCGCCTCTCCCAACGAGGAGGCAGTTGAGCGCGCCTTGCGGCCCAAGCTGCTCGATGAGTATGTCGGGCAGGCCAAGGTGCGCGAGCAGCTTGAAATATTTATCAGTGCCGCCAGGATGCGCGACGAGGCGCTCGACCATGTGCTGTTGTTTGGCCCCCCCGGCCTGGGCAAAACAACGTTAAGTCACATCATTGCACACGAACTCGGCGTCAACTTGCGCCAAACCAGCGGCCCGGTGCTGGAAAAACCGAAGGATCTGGCGGCGCTGCTGACCAATCTGGAAAAGAATGATGTGCTGTTCATCGACGAGATTCACCGCCTGAGCCCGGTGGTGGAAGAAATCTTGTACCCCGCGCTGGAAGACTACAAGATTGACATCATGATCGGCGAAGGCCCGGCGGCGCGCTCGATCAAGCTCGACCTGCAACCCTTCACCCTGATCGGTGCCACCACCCGCGCCGGCATGCTGACCAACCCGCTGCGTGACCGTTTTGGCATTGTGGCGCGGCTGGAGTTCTACTCCCCCGAAGAACTGGCGAGCATTGTCAGGCGCAGTGCCGGCCTGCTCAAGGTGCCGACCGATGAAAAGGGAGGCTTTGAGATTGCCCGGCGTTCCCGTGGCACGCCGCGCATTGCCAACCGCCTGCTGCGCCGGGTGCGCGATTACGCCGATGTGAAAGGTGCGGGCGAGATCACGCTCGATATTGCCCACCGCGCCCTGGTCATGCTCGACGTGGATCCACAAGGCTTTGACCTGATGGACCGCAAGCTGCTGGAAGCGGTGATCCACCGCTTTGACGGCGGCCCGGTTGGCCTGGACAACATTGCCGCCAGCATTGGCGAAGAGCGGGAAACGATTGAAGACGTGATTGAGCCCTACCTGATCCAGCAAGGTTACCTGCAGCGCACGCCGCGCGGGCGTATTGCCACGCTGGCGGCGTACAAACACCTGGGCGTTACGCCGCCTGCGGCGCAGAGCGGTGGCGACATGTTTGGCGCCATGCGGCCAGAGTAGGCAAAATAAACAACAGCTTGGACCTGCATCAGGTCAACCGATGCGGCGTATGCGTCATGACTCCCAGTCGTCCCGATCACGCACCAGACGATGGAGTTTTGCACGCTGCATCAGCTCGGTTACCAGCAGTCCTGAAGTCACCGAACTGGCGATCACCGGCCACGCCTTGATCTTCTCGGCCAAGGCATCGACAGATTCGACGCTCACCTGCTGGACATAGTCGACCAGGTCGATGACGTGGTCGATGCTCACCTTCGGCACATCCGCCAGTCGAACCTGCAAGTCACGCCAGCCGCTGCGAAACACGCTTTCCGCAAAAACGCCATGGGCCACGGTGACGCGAGCGAGCGCACCCAAGGGGCTCAACAAATGCTCCAGCAGGGGGACTTGCTCGGCCGTTGGGGCGCACTCGTAGAGTTGGCCGACCAGGCGCGAAATCCGAGTGTCCGACGCCGAACCGCCCGGTTCAGCCGACGCAACAGTGGGGGCGGCCACGGGCAGCCAATCGGCTTGGGCCGATCCTGTTTGAACGGTCTGCATGATGTTTTGTCGCTCTCATGTTGATTGGCCCGCCCCGTGGGTGCGTCCAAACCAATCCTGCTGCCAAATTTACCGGCTTTGTTGGCTTGCGCATACATGGTGCGCTTGACTGTTCATGTAGGGAGCTGGAGACAATTCGAAGCAAACAGTTGCCATGGATGAATGGCCAGGATCTGACAGCATGGCCGCCAGCAGGGGCAAACAACAGGAAGCGATTGATGCGCTTAGCGCTTGGCTGCCTTGTCGATCTCAGAACGCAGTTCGGTGTAATTGAGCGTAACCGGAAACTGGGGAAACTCGTCGATCACGTTTTGCGGTGGGTGAAACAGGATGCCGGCGTTGGCCGCAGCCAGCATCGCGGTGTCGTTGTAGGAGTCCCCGGCTGCAATCACCTTGAATTGCAGCTCCCGAAAACGCTGCACCGCTTCTTTTTTCTGGTTTGGCATGCGCAGGTGGTAGTTCACCAGAAAGCCGTTGGCGTCGGCCTCCAGCTTGTGGCAGAACAGCACCGGCATGTTCAGTTGCGCCATCAGAGGCATGGCAAATTCATAAAAAGTGTCAGACAGAATGATGACCTGGTAGTCGCGCCGCAACGCGTCCAGAAAGTCGCGGGCACCGGCCATCGGCCCCATGTCCGAGATCACCTTTTGAATATCGGGCAGGCCGAGCTTGTGGGTCTTGAGCAAGTCGAGCCGATATTTCATCAGCTTGTCGTAGTCGGGTTCGTCGCGCGTGGTGCGCGAGAGCGCCGGGATGCCGGTGCGACTGGCAAACTCGATCCAGATTTCGGGGACGAGGACACCTTCAAGGTCAAGACAAACGAGCTGCACTGAAATTCTCCAAAAGTTGGCGCCCCAAACAAGACATTGCCTGCGCGCTGAAGTCGCTGAATACGTTGATGCGGGCTAGGTCAGGCAAGTGTAGCGGGAGCCGCCGGGGCAACCGGCCGGGCGTTGTGCACGATCAGAATCTGCGCCGTGTAGTAGCTCGCCAGCACCCATAAAGACACCAGCGGCAGCGGCTGCACAAAGCGGTTGACGGCGATCAGCGCGTCGCTGAGCATGAAGACGCAGGCGCCCAGGCCCACGGCCTTGGCGGCTGTATCACGCACCGTCGCCGCACGACCGATGGCCTGCGCCACCATCAGTGCAATCACGCTGACGTAGGCCGCCACGGCGACTCTCAAGACCGGGTCGGCCAGCCCGCCCCAGACCCAGGCGTACATGGCGGCACCGATACCCAGCGTGCCAGCCAAGGCGCGGCGGCTGGGAAACCAGGGCACACCCTGACGGAACAAGGCGATGTAGAAAAGATGAGCCACCAGAAAGGAGGCCAGGCCCGGGATGAAGTAGTTGCCGGGCAACATCAGAAACACATCGCCCGCCAGCGAGGCTGCTAGCGCGGCCAACAAATATGAATCAAATCTGGCTACAGCCCCCGTCGAATAAGAACGAGCCGCTACCAAAGCAATAGCTACCAGCATCGTCAGCGGTTTGAAGACAAAGTGCAGCGTTGTCAGGTCCAGCACGCGTGTCGCGGTGGACAGGACCGCAAGCGCGATCAGCAACAGCTCAAGTCGACCGTTGCGCTCGGTGATGGGTGTTGGAGAACGCAGGCTCATGGCAATGGGGTCACAGCTCGGCGCCCTCAGGCGCTCGTCTCATCGAGCGCATCGTCGTCCAGATGGCGCGTGTCGGACCAGCCCACCAGCGTGAAGCCGCCCGGCGTCCACAGCAGGCGGTTGATGGCGGCGTTGCCCAGGTCCCAGGTGCGCGGCGCCTGCAACTCTTGCCCGGTGGCGGCGCGGTACAGCACGTCCATCACGCCGCCGTGCGCGACCAGCACAATCTGCTCCCCCACGTGGCGCGCCGCCAATTCGGAAGCGGTGCGCGTGATGCGTTCGCGCAAGTCGGTCAGCGACTCGCCTCCTTCGGGCGCCCACAGCGGATCGCGTTTGCGCCAACGCAGCGCCTGCTCGGGCCAGACGGCTTCAAGCTCGGCAAAGGTCTTGCCCTCAAACACGCCAAAACCGCGTTCGCGCAAGCCGGCGTGGGTCTGCAGCGTGCGGCCGGTCGCACTGGAAATGGCGCGTGCGGTGTCATGGGCGCGCCGCAGATGACTGGAATAGATGGCACTGATGGGCTCACGCGCCAGGGCCTTGGCCAGGCGGTGGACTTGCCAGCGGCCTTTGGCGTTGAGTTCGATGTCGAGCTGCCCCTGGATGCGGGTATCGACATTCCAGGCAGTTTCGCCGTGGCGAATGGCAATGATGCGGGTGGCGTGCATGGTGTTTTGAGTGATTGGAGTGCGCTAATGGATCTCGGAAACCACTATAAATAAAGTAGCAACAAACACAGTATTTATAGGGGCTGGCGCCTTGTTTTCTATAAACTCAGCAGGACGAACCCAGCACCTGCACACCGGCCAGCTTGGCCATCGGGAACGTTTCTTCATCGAACACCCGGTCGCCATCGGCGTCCGGCACACCGGTGATTTTGAGGCCCTTGAAGTCGTAGCGCGTGGCGTCCATCAGGTGCGAGGGCACCACGTTTTGCAGCGCGGTGAACATGGTCTCGGTGCGACCCGGGTACTGTTTTTCCCAGTCGCGCAGCATCTGGCCGATGAGCTGGCGCTGCAGGTTTTCCTGGCTGCCGCACAAGCTGCACGGGATGATCGGGAACTGGCGGTGCGCGGCCCAGCGCGTCAGGTCTTTTTCGGCCACATTGGCCAGCGGACGGATCACGATGTGGCCGCCGTCGTCGCTCACCAGCTTGGGCGGCATGCCCTTGAGTTTGCCACCGAAGAACATGTTCAGGAAGAAGGTTTGCAGCATGTCGTCGCGGTGGTGGCCGAGCGCGATTTTGGTGATCTTGAGCTCGTCGGCCACCCGGTACAAAATGCCCCGGCGCAGGCGGCTGCACAGGCTGCACATGGTTTTGCCCTCGGGGATGACTTTTTTGACGATGCTGTAGGTGTCCTGGGTTTCAATGTGAAACTCGATGCCGAGTTTGGCCAGGTACTCGGGCAGGATGTGGGCCGGAAAGCCGGGCTGCTTCTGGTCCAGGTTGACGGCCACGATCTCAAAGTTGATCGGCGCGCGCTGCTGCATTTTGAGCAAGATGTCCAGCAGCCCATAACTGTCCTTGCCGCCCGAGACGCAGACCATCACGCGGTCGCCCTCTTCAATCATGTTGAAGTCCATGATGGCCTGGCCGACCTGGCGGCACAGGCGCTTTTCAAGCTTGTGGGTTTCACGCTCGATTTTGGGTTCGCGCGTTGCCGGGGCACTCGCCGTCGCGTCAGCAAAGGCTTGCAGGTCAGACTTCAGCCTGACCAGTTGGCTTGCAACGCGGCCTTGCGGGCTCAAATCTTCGGCTTGCGTATCGTTGTCTGTCCAGACTGCATTCATTGTCTTGTTCCTAATAGGTCTTACGACCACTGTCCGGTTTCCATGCGAATCGCCACTTCACAGTCGTCAAATATCTCCAGCTTGGCAATCTTCACCCGCACGCCCAGCACGCCGGGCAGTTGCATCAGGCGGTTGGCCAGCTTGCCAATCAGGGTTTCGAGCAGGTTGACGTGCTCGGCGGTGCATTCGTCAATGATGATTTTGCGCACCTTGCGGTAGTCCAGCACATGGGTGATCTCGTCATCGTGGGGCAGCAGCGGCTGCGCGCCCAGGCTCAGTTCGGCATCAACCTGAATCGGCTGTGGCGCGGTTCTTTCAGCTTCCAGAATGCCCAGGTTGGCATCAAAACGCAAGCCGGTGAGGGTCAGGGTCTGCTGACCCAGGCTGTGGCCGCTGGTGGGGGAATTCATCATTTTGGGGGTGAGAGAGTTGGCCGTGCCGAGGGTCACAGCATGGAAAAATCGCGTTCGAATTTCATCAGGTGCTGGCCGCCATCCACCAGCAGCGTGGTGCCGGTGATGGACTGGTTGTCGATGGCAAATTTGACGGTTGCCGCCACATCCGCCGCCGTCGACGAGCGGCCCAGCGGCGAGAGCTGGTGCAGCGCTTCAAACTTGTCGTGGTTCAGCAAGTGGCTGGTCAGCGTCAGGCCCGGCGCCACGCCGACCACACGCAGGTGTGGCGCCAGCGCCAGCGCCAGCATGGTGTTGGCCGCCTCCAGTGCGGCTTTGGACAGTGTGTAGCTGAAAAAATCCGGGTTCTGGTTCCACAACTTCTGGTCCAGCAGGTTGACCACCACACCCAGCGGGCGGCGGGCCTGCGCGCTGGCCGGGCCGTCGCGCCCCACCACGTGGGCGTGCAGCGCTTCACTCAGAATAATGGCGGCCCCGGCATTGCTGCGCATGTGCTTGTCCATCGCCGCAAAGCTGAAACTGGCGGCGCTGTCATGCTCGAAGGTGGAGGCGCTGTTGACGATGGCGTCAACCCGGCCGAACTGGGCAATCACCTGCGGCAGCAAATGACGCACCGCTGCCTCGTTCGTCAAATTTGCACGGAATAAGGCGCTAGCCCCCGCCAAATCTGCGCAGTCAGCTACTGTTTTTCTAGCATCTTCAAGCGAGTCCCGATAATGCACCGCCACCTGCCAGCCGTCTTTGGCCAGCGCGAGCGCGATTTCACGCCCCAGGCGTTTGGCAGCGCCGGTGACCAGGACCGTGCGGGTTGAGGGGGGGGCAGACATTCGGGGACAATTCAGCGTGTTATGACAATACCCTACAGTTTAACGAGCGCCCTGGGCGCCCACATTGGCCAAACCATCACTCACCATGGCGGCTGGATTGGCTTTGATGAATTCATGGCCCTGGCGCTGTACACGCCGGGTCTGGGCTATTACGCCAACAACAGCGCCAAATTTGGCGCCCTGCCCTATGCCAGACAAGCGGGCGTGACCGTGGCGGGCAGCGACTTCGTCACCGCGCCCGAGATGACGCCGCTGTTTGGCCAGACCCTGGCGGCCCAGGTGGCGCAGGCCTTGCAGGTGACGCAGACGCACGAGGTGTGGGAGTTTGGCGCCGGCTCGGGTGCGCTGGCCTTGCAGGTGCTGGAGGCGCTGGCAGCGCAGGGGCAGGCTTTGACGCGCTACAGCATTGTTGATTTGTCCGGCAGCCTGCGCGAGCGCCAGCAAGCCACACTGGAAAAATTCGGCGACACCGTGCAATGGGTGAATGAACTGCCCGACACGCTGCAAGGCGTGGTGATCGGCAATGAAGTGCTGGACGCCATGCCGGTCAAGTTGCTGGCCCGGGTCAAGGGCGTCTGGTTTGAGCGCGGCGTGGCACTCGGTGCGGCTTCAGAATTGATCTGGCAGGATCGCCCGACTGATTTACGCCCACCGCTGGCCATTGATGGCGAGCACGACTACCTGACCGAAATCCACCCCCAGGGCGAGTCGTTCATCCGCACCCTGGCCGACAAGCTGAGCGCCGGCGCGGCTTTCTTCATCGACTACGGCTTTCCCGAGCACGAGTACTACCATGCGCAGCGCCACATGGGCACCGTGATGTGCCACCGCAGCCACCAGTCCGATACCGACCCGCTGACCGACGTGGGCCTGAAGGACATCACCGCGCATGTCAATTTCACCGGTATCGCGCTGGCCTGCCAGATGGAGGATTGGGGCGTGCTGGGCTATTGCACGCAGGCGCGGTTCTTGATCAACTGTGGTCTGGTGAGCAGGATGGAAAACGCCACTTTGCAGGAACGGGTGCGGGCGCAAAAACTGATCATGGAGCATGAGATGGGCGAGCTGTTCAAGGTCATCGGTTTTTACAAGGGCGAGCCGTGGCAGGCCTTGGGCTTTTCCGAAGGTGACCGCACGCACACGCTGTAGCGCGTGTGCCGCCACCCGCCTGCTTCACGGACCCTCATGTTGCGCTGGCTCGTCGTCGTTTTTCTCGCCTTGCTGCTGCTCAACGGGCTCATGCCCTGGCTGCAGAAACTGGGCTTTGGCAAGCTGCCCGGCGACTTCTCATTCCGGCTGTTCGGTCGTGACTGGTTCATTCCGCTGAGCACGACGCTTGTGCTCAGTCTGCTGGCCACCTGGGTGTCAAAGATCCTTTAGAACCCACCATGAGCTGGACCTGGATCGTGCGCATGGCTGACAGTAATTTGTTGAATCAACTTTTTCCGTAGGCGAACCGATTGGCGTCAACCCTTTTTCGCATTGGACTTGTTGCGATCCGCCAGGGCGGCGATCAAGCCATCAACACCCTTGGCGTTAATTTCTTGCGCGAACTGGCTGCGGTAGGTTTCCACCAGCCAGACACCCATGATGTTCAGGTTGTAGATTTTCCAGCTACTGCCCTCACCAGGTGTTTTTTCCAGCCTGTAGTCCAACTGAATCGGGTCGCCACGACCTTTGACATCGGTACGCACTACCAATTCCTTGTCATCCGGGGCCGCGCGTAAAGGCTTCACAGCAACGGTCACATCATCGATCTGGGACAAAGCACCGGCGTAAGTGCGTACCAGCAAGATCTTGAACTCTTCCTGCAGGCGCTTTTGCTGTTCGGGCGTCATTTGCCGCCAGGTCGGCCCCGCGGCGGAAGAGGTCATGCGTTTGAAATTCACGTTGGGCATGAGCTTGGCGTCCACCAACGCGATGATGGCGGGCACATTGCCAACCCGACTTGCAGGGTCAGTCTTGATGCTGTTGAGCATCTCGGAGGACAGGTGCTTGATGAAGGCATCCGCAGTCTGATCCTGGGCACGCGCCGGCACCGCCAGCAGATTGCTTGTTGCCAGGACGAAAACTGCGAACAGACGAACCCATAACTGACGACGCACGATGTGACTTTCTAATAGTGGGGGCTAGGCCGTGGCCAGTTCCATGTCGGCGCGCGCTGCGCTCAGTGCTGCGGCCTTGGGTGCATCACCCATCGCCAAACCTTCAGCACGAACAATGCGCACGTCGGTGATGCCGAAGAAGCCAAAGACCACCTTGAGGTAGCTCTCCTGATGTTCCATGGCCTGACCGCCTTCGCTGGTCGAATAGGCTCCGCCGCGTGTGGACGCCACAATCACGGTCTTGCCGGTTGCCAGACCCAACGGGCCCTTCTCGTTGTAAGTGAAGGTGCGACCCGGTTGCGCCAGACGATCGATCCAGGCCTTGAGCTGGGTCGGGATGGAGAAGTTGTAGAACGGTGCGCCGATGACGATCACATCGGAAGCAAGGAACTGGCTCACCAGCTGCTCGGACAGGGCGTTCTCTGCGCGCTGTGCTTCGGTGGGCTCGGGCTGGGCGATGCCCTTGATGGCGATGGCGTCGGCACCGAAATGGTTGGGGGCGTTCAGCGCCAGGTCAAGGTACTCGACCGTGGTGTCGGGACGGCTCTTGCGCCATTCGGCGACGATTTCGGCGCTGAGTTGGCGGGAAACGGAATAGGTGCCCAGGATGCTGGAGTCAACGTGCAGTAATTTCATGATCAATGTTCTCTTTGGTTGGAAATGCCGACACGAGCTTGGTCAGCAATTTGATTATTCTATTTATGATGATATTTCTTGATAAGTCCCTATTATTGAGATACATAGTTCCAAAAATAGAACAATCATCCAATGGGAATTCTCAATGCGATGAGTGCAAGCCAGCGTAGCCACGGCAGGGTGAACAATTTCAGATGGCCACCATGCCGTGCTTCAGCACCTTAGCGACCACCGTGGTTATGGCCGATCACCAATTCACCGCTGCGTTTGGCTTGAGCCAACTCGGCCAGCACTTGTTCGCGGGTATTGGCTTGCGTGGTCGCTTTGGCCGGGTATTGGCTGGGGTACAGCTCGTTGAGCTTCTTGCCCGAGTTGCCATTGGCAACGATGTCTCCCGTGCGTTGGGCTTCGAGCAATTCGGCACGCACTTGCTCGCGTGTTTTAGGGGCTGCGGAATCGGCAGCCAAGGCGTTGCCTGCGGCCAGAGCAGCCAGGGCGAGGGTAAGGGTAGAGAGATATTTGCGGTTCATGATCAGGTTCCTTGATAAGTTAAAAATTGACCGGCAGATGGAGAATCATTTCTTGTCTGTCCGGGTTTCTCTGAGGCGTTTCATGGTTGGCGCTTCATCGATGGGTTGAATTATTGAATTTCTATTTCAAAAGATAAACAGCATGAAAATCATCGATACGTTGTTGATTGCGCAATAATCAAGGCCTTGAAACACACACGTGGAGCACCATGGACCGATTGATGTCAATGCGGGTTTTCCAAAAAGTCATCGATGAAGGTGGCTTTGCCGCCGCCGCCAGGGCGCTGGACATGTCGCCGGCGGTGGTGACTCGCCTGGTGGCCGATCTGGAAAACCATCTGGGCACACGTTTGCTGCACCGCAGTACACGCCGCTTGTCACTCAGTGTGGCGGGTGAAACCTATTTGGGCCGGGTGCGCGCCATCCTGCAGGACATTGATGAGGCCCATGGCTTGGCCCGTTCCCAGACGCACGAACTGGAGGGCGTGTTGCGTGTGCTGGCGCCACCCGTGCTTGCATCGCATGTGCTCGCACCCTTGATTGCCGGATTCCGACAGCTTTACCCGAAGATCTTGCTCAACATTGAGGTGGCGTCGTTCAAGGAACCCCCGATTGAGGACTACGACATCACGCTGATGCCGACCGACGAAGCGTTTGATGCGGACGTGATTGCACGCAAGATCTCGTCCACAGAAGCCGTTCTGGTCGCCTCACCCGCCTACATCGAGCGCAAGGGTGCGCCGGCAACACCGCAAGACCTGGCGCAGCATGAAGTCCTGCGCTTGAAGGCGCCAGGGCTGCGTCCACGCACATGGCGCTTGTTCAATTCGGCACGCCAGGACGAACCTCTGGATGTGGCGGTGGAGCCCGGCCTTTGGATCAACCATACCGACACGCTTCTGAGGGCGGCCCTGGACGGGGCCGGAATCACGTCGGTCGCCGTGGATTTGGTCGCGCCTTACTTGACACGCGGCGAGCTGGTGCGTGTTTTGCGCCCGTGGATCACCGGCCGGCTCAGTCTGTATGCGGCGCTTCCCAGTCGCAAGTTTTTGCCCGAGCGCACGCGCGTTTTTCTGGAGTATCTGACCGAGCGCACGCGCATTGAAGTCAACAGTGCGGTGCAAGCCTGCCAAAACTGCTGACATCAAGGCTGCACTTGTGCCAACGCAGTTTGCAGCATATCGATGAAGACCCGTGTCTTCACTGGCATCAGCTTGCGCTCCGGAAACACCGCCCACGCCGGGTGGCTGGGCAGGCACCAGCCAGGCAACACCCGCCGCAGCGCGCCCCGGCGAACGTCAGGTGCGGCAAAGTAGTCTGGCACCGCCGCAATCCCCGCGCCGGCACAGGCCAGCTTGATCAGCAGCTCAGGCGCATTGGCGCTGGCCCTGCCCGGCGGCACACCCTGCCAGCGCTGCTCTCCCTGTGCCAAGGTCCAGGAGGCCGCCTCCCCATTGGCTTGCAGCATCCTGATGGCCGCATGCCGGACCAGATCATCCGGGTCAGCGGGCTCCCCGTGCTCGGCCAGATAGCTGGGGGCAGCGTACAAACCGAAAGAAAATACGGCCAGGCGCCGCGCTGCCAGCGAGGCATCGTCGGGCAGGTTGCCCATGCGCAGGGCGACATCAAAGCCTTCACCCAGCAGGTCAACCCGACGCGGTGACAAATCGAGCTCCAGCTGGATCGCCGGATACAGCGCAATGAAGGCCGCCAGCGTATCGGCCAACAGCAGGTTGGCAAAGTCACTGGGCATGGAAACCCGCAAGCGCCCGCTCGGCGTGGCCTGGCGACGTTCACTGAGCGCCGTCACAGCCTCCACTTCAGACACCACCTGACGCGCATGCTCCAGCAGTTGCAAGCCGAACTCGGTCAAAGACTGACGCCGGGTGGTGCGCAGCAGCAGGCGCTCGCCCAGGCGCTGCTCCAGTGCGGCCAGCCGGCGCGACACGGTGGATTTGGGCAAACCCATGCGTTCCGCTGCGCGGCTAAAGCTGCCCAGCTCGGCCACGTTGGCAAAAATGAGCAGGTCATTGGGGTCGATGCCCGCGTCAGATTGTTCCATCATGGGATCAATGATATCCATTTCAAGGGATTTTCAAACCAATTGTTGGCGAATAAACTCCATCCATCGCAATCCACCGAATCAAGAAGGAACTGCAAATGAACACCACCACAGATAAGCACAACGTTGAAGTGTCACGCACCATCGAGCAGCTGGTTGCCGGCCAGGCCACCTCGGATGGCGCTGGCGTCAAACTGACCCGCGTGCTGACACAAAACCTGCAGCATCGGCTCGACCCGTTCCTGATGCTCGATGCCTTTGGCAGCGACCAGCCAGACGACTACATCGCCGGCTTCCCCGATCACCCGCACCGCGGTTTCGAGACCGTGACTTACATGATTGCCGGGCGCATGTTGCACCGTGACAGTGCCGGCCACGAGGGTCTGCTCGAAAACGGCGGCGTGCAGTGGATGACGGCCGGCAAAGGCGTGATTCATTCTGAAATTCCACAGCAGGAGGAAGGCGTGATGGAAGGCTTTCAGCTCTGGCTGAACCTGCCCCAACGCGACAAGATGAACACCCCTTGGTACCGTGACTTCAAGGCCGATGATTTGCCCAAGTTTGTAACCGAAGAAGGCGTGGCGGTGACGGTGATTGCGGGTGAAAGCCACGGCATCAGTGGCGCCGTGACACGCGACACCACGCAACCGAACTACCTCGACCTGCACCTGCCCAGTGGTTCGCGCTTCGAGCAAAAACTGCCCGCTGGCCACAACGCCTTTGTCTACGTCTACCGCGGTGAAGTCAGCATTGCCGGCAAGGTCGTACCGGTGCAGCGCATGGCCATTCTGGCCAATGACGCGCACGCCGATGGCGTGGTGATCGAGGCCGGCATGGACGCCAGGGTGCTGCTCATTTCAGGGCAGCCTTTGAAAGAGCCCATCGTTCAGTACGGCCCGTTTGTGATGAACTCGAAAGATGAAATCTACCAGGCCCTGAGTGATTTCCGCGATGGCCGGCTGGGTGAATCTGCCCGATAAGCGGTTCGACGGTTGAAGATGTATCTCACGCCCCGCAGCACTTCTTGTATTTCTTGCCACTGCCACAAGGACAGGGATCGTTGCGACCGGGTGTGGGCGCCTTGTGCACGGTCTGCTGGCGTGGCCCCAGGGTGCGCCAGAGTTCGCGCAGGTCGTACACGGCCCAGATCGCGCTGGCATAAGCATCCAGGCGCTGGGCGCTGACGCTGGGTGCGCCGTTTTCATCGTAGACCGACAGCGTGGGTGGGTCGGTGTCGTCGTCAGTCAGGGCCACAATGGCATCGAGCGCCTCGTCCAGCCACTGGGCTGCCTCTTTGTCGCGCGGCGCCGCCCATTCTTCGGGCCAGCTCTCCACCGCATACATGAAGCCCAGCGCCCATATTTGCGCATACGACGGCGCTGTTTCAGGGCCTATTTCGGCGCGTGCCTCCTCGGACAGCGAGGCTACGGCGCCACGTATATCCACCACCTCGGGAAAGTAAGCGGCCTCGTCGCCCAGATCTTCCACCTTGGCATTGAGCGCCTGGGCCACGTCGTTCCAGCGCCGTGTCCACAGCTCGAAAAAGCGCTGTTGCTGGGCGTCGTCGGCAAACGAGCCTTCATCCTGCACGCCTTCGTCACCAATGGCCAACAACACGGGCAGGTACTCCGAGGGCATGATCAGTCGGCGGCAGCAGATCAGCGCCGCCATGAAGCCTTCGCAAAACTCCCACTGCGGCGTCTCGTCGTAGCGGGTGCGCAGGTCGTCCAGAATGGCATCGACTTCGTCAAACTCTTGCGGGCTCAAAGGCTCTATCGGAAAGCCGACGAGAGGGTCTGCTGCGCTGCTGGATGCTGGGCTCATGGTGCTGGCTTTGTTCATGGTTTGGGAAATCATCGTATTTTGCCCTGCCGCCGGGCCGCATTCGGGGCGCAAGGCATTGCGGCTAGTATGGTGGCCTTGAAAGGAGCGCAGCCATGCTCGACTATCTGAATACGATCTTTCCGGTTCGGTACACCGTTTTGGGTCTGAGCGGCTTCGGCCTGTTGCTGGCCATTTTTTCGCTGGTGGCCTTGGGTGAGGGTGCCGCAGTTGCGCTGCTGTTTCTGCTGCTGGTGGGCATCGGTGTTTTTGACCTGCTGCAAACCCGGCGCGCCTTGCTGCGCAACTACCCCATCGTTGGCCATCTTCACTTCATGCTGGCGTATCTACCGCCTGCAAGCCGCCAGGACTTGGGTGAAAGTGGGCGTCAAGCCGCCCCGTTTTCACGCGCCCAGCGCGCCCTGGTGGTGCAGCGCGCCAAGGCCCAATCCGAGCAACGCGCGTTTGGTACTGCGCTGGCGGTGCAGGCCGAAGGCTACGAATGGCTCAACCATTCCATGGCGCCCACGCGGCTGGATTCACACGACTTTCGCCTCGCCATTGGCGCTGATCGGGCGCAGCCCTACAGCGCCAGCGTGTTCAACATTTCGGCCATGAGTTTTGGCGCCTTGAGTGCCAACGCCATCCTGGCACTCAACGCCGGCGCCAGGCGCGGCGGTTTCGCCCATGACAGCGGCGAGGGCTCCATCTCCAGCCATCACCGCGTCCACGGCGGCGACCTGATCTGGGAGATCGGCTCGGGCTACTTTGGCTGTCGCAATGACAATGGCACGTTCAACGCCGACAAGTTTTCCAACCAGGCGCGCGACCCGCAGATCAAGATGATCGAGCTCAAGCTCAGCCAGGGCGCCCAGCCCGGCTGTGCCTGCGTGCTGCCCGCCATCAAGGTCACGCCCGAGATTGCCGCCGCCCGCGGTGTACCCGCCGGTGTGGACTGCGTGTCGCCCGCCGCGCACAGCGCTTTCACGACACCCCTGGAGCTGCTGCAGTTCGTGGCGCGGCTGCGCGACATCTCGGAGGGCAAGCCGACCGGCATCAAACTCTGCATCGGTCACCCGTGGGAATGGTTTGCGCTGGTCAAGGCGATGCTGACCAGCGGCATCACGCCCGACTTCATGGTGCTGGACGGCGCCGAGGGCGGCACGGGCGCCGCACCCCGGGAATTTACCGACCATGTGGGCGCACCGCTGGAAGAAGGCCTGCTGCTGGTGCACAACACGCTGCGCGGCGCGGGCCTGCGCGAGCAGATCAAACTGGGTTGCGCCGGCAAGGTCACCAGCGCGTTTGACATGGCGCGCCTGATGGCGCTCGGCGCCGACTGGTGCAACAGTGCGCGCGGCTTTATGTTTGCCTTGGGTTGCATTCAGTCACAACACTGCCACACCAATCAGTGCCCGACCGGCGTGGCCACACAAGACCCGCTGCGCCAGCGCTCGCTGGTGGTGCCGGACAAGGCGCAGCGCGTTTACAACTTTCACCAGCAAACCCTGCGCGCGCTCCAGGAGCTGGTGCAGGCGGCGGGGCTGGTGCAGCCGCGCGACATCACGCCGCACCACATCCTGCGGCGCACGGCAAAGCATCAGGTCAAGTCACTGGCGCAGTTGCTGCTGACCCCGCTGCCCTTTGGGGCCTTGCTGCAAGATGACTTGAGCGCTCTGCCGCTGGTCTACCAGCAGCACTGGCCTCTGGCCCGCACTGACTCCTTTACGCTACTAAATTAGTAGTTATAGACGACCGTAAATCGGGGGCTAGAGGCCGTTTTTAGCCAGAGTCGTCGCGTCGTAACCGGGGCAGCGACGCTGGCATGGGGCGGCCGCACGATAGTCGCGCCCCAGCACGACCCTGACATCGGCACCCAGTGCGCCGCCCGGCTCGGAGGCAAGCTTGACCGGATAGGGCATACGCTCGGCGAATGCCTGCGCAGCGCTGAAATATCCCACCCGGTATTGCACCACCGTGGTCGCGGTGTTGAATGGCCGCGCATTGGTCAGAGCGGTGCGCTGCACCAGACCACGCGCACGCATCCACCCCCCAAGCCACGCGGCCATGCCCACAACGCCGTTGCCATTGGCGATTTCGACACGCGGTTGAAGCACCTCGCGGGCCCGCCCTGTGACGGGTGGCGTTGGCGCCACGGTCGGCGGCGCCTCTGCAACAGGGACGGCGGGCGACGCGACTGGCGGGATCGCCACCGCTGCCACAACGGACAAGCCGGCCTGTCTCTGTGGCATGGGCTCCAGGTTGGGCACGCTCTGCAATTGCGGTGCCTGGGTCGATGCCGCAAGATCAGACGTCGCGGAGGTGTCCTTGGGTGGTGTTGCCGGCGGGCTTGCATTGAGCGCGACCTGATCAACGCGGTTCAGGTTGCTGCGTGCCAAACGATGCTCCGGATTGAGCACCAGTGCCTCCCGCAAGACGTCTTTCGCTTCGTCAGTGCGTCCATCGAGCAAAAGGGCATACCCGAGGTTGTTGAGCAGCGGCGCGCGCTGCGGTGCCAGCGCCACGGCGCGACGCAGAGCCGCGACCGCGTTGCCGTACAGCCCCTGACCCGCTTCGGCCATGCCAAGCGCGTTCATGACGTCGGCGTCTTGCGGCGCTTCCAGCGCGGCTTTGCGCCAGGCGTCCCGTGCATCACGCCAGCGGTGCTCACCTTCGTATTGGCGCGCCAACGCCATGTAACCGTTGTCAGCGACTCGGTCCGGACCCGAATTGGAGATGCGGTAGTTCGGTGCCACGCGCCAGACAGTGGGCACGGGTGCGGCGCATCCGGTCAAGACGAGGGCGATTGCCATCACCGACAGAGCATGACAGCTTGAACAAGGGTGGCAGGTGTCCATCGTAAATTCTCCAGTCAGTGTCCGCCCATCGTGGGCAACAGAACGCGATAAATCTGAATCATGGCGGGGCCCATCAGGACCACCATCAACGAAGGGAAGATGCAGAAGATCAGCGGGAAGAGCAGCTTGAGCGCGATCTTGGCGGCGGCCTCCTCGGCGCGCTGGCGCCTGCGCGTGCGCAGCAACTCGGCATGGATGCGCAGTGAAGCGGCGATGCTGGTACCGAACCGCTCTGCCTGGCTGATCATGGTGACGAAGCCGTCCACCTCCTCGACACCGGTGCGTATGGCCAGGTTGCGCAAGGCCCGCTCGCGCACAGCGCCGGCACGCAACTCAAGGTTGACCAGACGCATCTCGTCTGCAAGTGCCGGACTCTTGAATTGCAGGTCATCGGCCACGCGCATCATCGCGGCCTCAGTGCCCAAACCGGCCTCCACGCAGACCGTCATCAAATCAAGGGCATCGGGAAAAGACTCGAATATTTCTCGCTGCCTGACCATGACCAAGTGGGACAAAACCAGGTTGGGGCCGTAGTAGCCCAACGCGGCCAGCGCCAGCATGACGAGCAGCAAGGTGTTGCCTTTCAGTGGCGAGCCTGACAACGTGAGCAGCGCGAACGCGACCAAGGGCAAACCCAGGGTCAACAGCGTCTTGATGCCGAAGAACGCCGATGCGGCGTTGGCGTTGCGAATGCCGGCGTGGGCAAAGCGCAGCTTGAGGCTCGACTTCTCAAAGCCCTCCTCGGGCATCGAAAGCTTGCTGATGGGGCGCGTCGCATCGGCGATCCAGTGCAGCCAGCGGTGCTGGATCGGCGGTCGCGGCGGGGCGTCGGCCACCAGCCCGGCCAGACGCTGGCGTGCGACATTCGGGCGCATCACGCCGGAGACGCCAAGAACGCCGGCGACGACGACGACGAAGATGAGCGCGAGAAAAGCGAGCTGGATCGGTGTCATCAAAGTGTCTCCTTCATACCCGGATGCGGATGATGCTGCGCATCCACAGAATGCCCAGCAGCATCATGAAAAGCGCCAAACCGACCATACGCAAGCCCGCGGGGTCGGTCCAGAGCACGGCCATGAACTTCGGATTGACGAGGTTCACGACCAGCCCCACGCCGAAGGGCAAGGCGGTGAGGATGATGGCCGACAGCTTGCCTTCGGCGGACAGGGTTCGAACTTCGCCGAGCAGTTTCAGGCGCTCGCGCACGATCAGGGAAATCTTGTCAAGCAACTCCGCGAGGTTGCCGCCCGACTCGCGCTGGATCATCACGGCGACCACGAAGTAGCTCACATCGGGCACCGGCACGCGCTCGGCCAGATTCGCCAGTGCATCATTGGTGGGTACGCCATAGTTCATCTCGTCGAACAGGACACGGAAATCGTGCCCCAGGGGATCCGTCATCTCGTCCGCCACCATCTTGACCGCGGAAGGGAATGAATGGCCCGCCCGCATCGCACGGCTCATCAAATCCAGCGCCTCGGGGAACTGGCGCTCTATGCGCTCAATCCTGACGCGGCGCCGGTTGGCAACGCGCCACCAGGGCAGCACGGCCAAGCCCAACCCCAGCACCGCACCGAAGATCAGCGGTTTACCGAGCAGCCCCGGCAGGAACAATCCGAATGCACCCAGTGCGACCGACATCACGATCAGCTCGGCCGCCGAGACCGCCATCGCCGAGGCCGTGACGAAGTGCTGCATGCGCCGGCCCGCGGGCAAGCCGCCCAACAAGCCGTTCAGACGCGGCATGCGCGAGCGCTGACGGGTGCGCTCGATGCTCGCCGGCGCCGATGCCTCGCCGGCCAGCGCCTCGATCCGTGTCGCTATACGCTTGGCCTCAGGGCTGCTGCGCGAGGCCCAGACGTTGTACACACCTTCGAGCGCCAGCACCACAGCCAGAAAAGCCACAACCGCGAAGAGTACAAAAGACAGGTCCATGGCAACTCCTTCAGACTTCGTGCCGCACCGGCTCGAACAGGGTTTGCGGCAGATTGATGCCGCGTGTTATCAAGCGGTCCCAGCAGCGCGGGCGCACGCCGGTTGCGGTGAAGTGGCCCTCCACCGCGCCATTGGGGCCGACGCCGGTCTGCCTGAAGATGAAGATTTCCTGCAGCGTCACGGTTTCGCCTTCCATGCCGGTGACCTCCTGGATGCTCGTCAGCTTGCGCGTGCCGTCGCTCATGCGGCTCTCCTGGATGATCACGCCAATCGCCGAGGCCACCTGGGCACGCGCTGCCTTGGCGGGCAAGTCCACGCCGGCCATCGCAATCATGCTTTCCAGCCGCGCCAGCGCATCGCGCGGCGAGTTGGCATGCACGGTGGTCATCGATCCCTCGTGACCGGTGTTCATCGCCTGCAGCATGTCGAGCGCCTCGGCGCCGCGTACTTCGCCGAGGACGATGCGGTCGGGCCGCATGCGCAGCGCGTTGCGCACCAGCGCGCGCTGCGTCACCTCGCCGCGTCCCTCGATGTTGGGCGGGCGCGTCTCCAGACGCACAACGTGGGGCTGCTGCAACTGCAGCTCGGCCGCGTCTTCGATGGTCACGATGCGCTCGGTCGTGCTGATGAAGGCACTCAGGATGTTGAGCAGAGTGGTCTTGCCAGATCCCGTTCCGCCTGAAATGAGAATATTGATCTTGGCCTGCGACAAGGCGCCGATGAACTGCGCCATCTCGTCTGACAATGACCGGTACTCGATCAGGTTGGAGAGCTTCAGCGGCACGGTCGCAAAGCGCCGTATCGACAGGATCGGGCCGTCAATTGCCAGCGGCGGAATGATCGCGTTGACGCGCGAACCGTCGGGCAGGCGGGCGTCCACCATCGGGCTGGATTCGTCGATGCGACGCCCGACTCTTGAGACGATCTTGTCAATGATCTTCATCAGGTGATCGTCGTCGGTGAATTTGATGTCCGTCAGCTCAAGCCGTCCGCGGCGCTCGACATAGACCTGGTGGTAGGTATTGACCAGGATGTCCGACACCGTGGGGTCTGCCAGCAAGGGTTCGAGCGGGCCGAAGCCGAGCATCTCGTACTGGATGTCGCGCACCAGATTGCGACGTTCGCTGGCGTTGAGAACCAGGTTCTCTTCAAGCAGCAGGCGCTCAACCATCTGGCGCAGCTCTTCCTTCAGGTTCTCGGGCGACAGGTTTTCCATCGCCTCGAGGTCCAGGCGGCCGAGCAGCACCTGATGAATGCGCGCCTTGGTATCCTGGTACGCGCGGGTCGGCGCCCCCGCATCTTCGGGCACCGGGTCGCCCGCTGGCGGGAACCCTTGGGCCGAAGCCCCTAGTCTTTCGCGCAAACTCATGGCATTCCTTTCATTGCGGTGCACCGTGGAACAGACCCGACAGCCAGCCTGTGCGGGCCTGGCCAAGGGGCGGCGGCGCGATATTCTCAGCAAGCTCGCGAAGACTCCTGGCGATCGTGCTGTTCGGCGCGATGCGCTCGACCGGAACCCCCTGGTTGACCGATGCCGCCACCGCTTCGTAGTGGTTCGGCAGCGTGATCACTTGGTTGATCGCCAGCGTTTTCTTCAGGTCGTCGATGGTGAACTGGCTGCCCTTCTGGTAGCGATTGACGATCCACTGAATTTTGTGCGCGGGATAGTCAAGCGAACGAAACACATTGCGCAGGCGCTTGCCGTCCCGGATGAAAGGCAGTGTCAGTTGCAACACCGCGTAGACCCGGTCAGCCAGATCCAGTGCCTGCAGCGTGACCGAACTCAAGGATCGCCCGACATCGATGATCACGAAGTCAAACATCTCGCGCGCCAGCTCAACGATCTGCCGCACATGCTGCGGCGTCACGTCAGTCGCCTGCGCCGGGTCATCCGGCGCCGCCAGCACCCACAGGCCGGGCGCCACTTCGGTCATCGAGGATCGCAACAGGTCGGCGTCAAGCCGGTTGATGTTGCGCGCCACATCAGCCACGTTGCTCACGGGCGTTTGGCTGCTGACAAAAAGCGCAGCATCGCCAAACTGCAGGTTCATGTCGATCAGCGCAACCTGGCGCTGCCCACCCGCAGCCAGCAGATGGGCCAGGTTGGCAGCGATGAAGGTGGCCCCGCTACCGCCCTTGCACGACACCAAGGCGAGCACCTCGGCGTGGTGCGTGGCGGGCAAGACGGTAGCCGGCGCGCGTTTGCGCAACTGGCGTCGCAGCGCCGCCAGTACCGCCTCAGGCGCCGCGGGCGAAGGCAGCACCTCGCGCACGCCGGCGCGCATGGCGCGCAACAGAAACTCGGGGCTGAGCTCGTTGCCGACCAGCACGTAGTCAATCTCGGGGTGGGCATTGGCCAGCGCCTCGAGCGCCTCGAAGTCTTGTGGCGTAGCGGTCTCGACCAGCACGAGGTCGGGGCGACTGCCATTAAAAATCACCTTCACGTCGCGCAACGCACACACGATCGGCGTGACATCGAACGCCGGCTCAACGCGCAGGACATCGGTCCACGCCTCGGCGTTGAACGGGTCAGGGGTGATGAGCTTGATTTTCATTGGCAGACCTCGTTCGAAGTGCTACTCATAAACTCTTTGCGCAACGTTGTTCCAAATGGAGGCAGCGTCAGCGACAACGGCACGAAGGGAATGATGGTGTTGTGGGTGTAGCCCGTAAGAGACACCCTGACTGCCTTGCAGGTCGCCGCGGTACACGTGTTGTCGGCGTTTGGCGGATTCAGATAGGTAACCACGATGTTTCCGTTCGCAAGCGAAGGCAGGCGGCTGATCATTCGAGATTTGATGTGGCTGTCGTTCAGGTCACAGACCACGGCCAGGCGCGCGCCATAACGGGTCGCCTCAACGGCGGCATTCCAGGTCCAGAGCAGCCGCCCCATTTCCATCACGCCGAACAGGACTGTGAAGAGCAGCGACGAGACAATCGCGAACTCGACCGCGGCAACACCACGCTGGCGCGACGGAAAATTGCTCGTGTTCACAGTTGCGCCCTCAGCGTGACCGAGATGTTGTTGAATGAGAAATCGTTTGGAATCACGAACTTGAACAGTGAGTCGAAGGCGTAGCTCGGGATGCTGACGGTAACGAGGTTGATCGATCCGAGGCCGGTCGACTGATTCGCATGCGTGCCGGGGCACAGCGACGCGTCGCAAATGGACACCATGGCCGTTGTCAAGCCGGGCGCGACTGGCGAGCCGGAGCAGTCGGTGGTGCCATAGACGGCAAGGCACTTGGCCTCGGCGGCGATGGTCGCGTCGCCCGGTCCGTGCTGCGACAGGTGGCGGCCCGCGTCGCGCACCGTCTTGTCGAGGGTGTTGAAGCTGTAGATCGCATGCCCTAGCTCGGTCGTGCCCAAGATCATCGGCACCAACACCAGTTGCAAGAGAATGGCGAACTCGACGGCTGCCACGCCTCGCTGGAACGAATGACGAAGAGTGCGCTTTTTCACGTCAGACACCTCGCTACTGAACCAGAGCCGGCACCATCGGACCGACGCTGTTCAGATCACCAGCAACACCGGAAGTGGCGCACGGACTGCCTGAAGCGCTCGACAGCCCTTCATACTCCATGTAAACGACGTCACCCACGGCGTCAATCGGGTGGAGCATCAGCACGCAAGCCCAAGATTGAATCGGTACCGTGTTGCTGGCCACCCAACCGCCGCAATCAACAATCGGTGCGGTAACCAGTCGGCGGTCGGCTCCATACAAGGTGTGCTGAGCGACGGTAGTGGTTGGGTTGTAGGAGTTGTTTATGCCCAGACCTGTGATCGTGTTGCCGACACTGACGGTGGCGCCATAACTTGCGTGTGCGCTGCGTCGGCTGAGAAAGTCGGCCAGCGCATTGGCCTTCGAAGGCCAATTGGTCGGTGTATACGAATAGCCGGTGAAATCTGGCGGTGCAGTTGTGACATTGGTGGAACCGGTTTGATACAGGCCAAAGCGTGTGTTCCATGCTTTGGCGGCTGCAGCGCCCAGGGCGCCTGGTTCCCCCACGGGAGTCGGCACGTTGAGCGTGCAGACGCCATTGCCGGTAAGCAGGGCTGCCAATTCGCTTGTGCCGCCCGCCGGGGGAGTGAAATCGATCCAGTTGAAACTGCCAGTAACGCCGCCACCAGCGCCAAAGAAGCCACTGACCCACTGGCCCGGAGTCATGCCGTACGATGGAGCGGACCCTTTTGAGCAGATTGCCATTGGAATACCGCAATTGTTTTGCGCTGGTGCCAGTGTTGCCGTCGCGAGCGAGCTGACAGTCAGCGTGTCTAAGCTGGGCATGAGCACCTGCATAAACCAGGGCATGATATTGCTGCGTGTGATCGTGCAGCGCACATACTTCGAACTGGGCAACGCGGCCCCGGCATTGACCCATTTGATGGCGGCGTTACCAGCGCTCAGATCGGTGCCGAAGCTCACAACAATGTCGCTGCTGGCAATGGCCGAATTCTGGAAATCGACTTTGTTCATCTGCCCCACGGCCTGGCCAGCTGCTTCCGCCCTGGCAAAGGAAGCGGGCGCAATGCTTGGTGCCCCGGTGAGCTCATAGCTGGCTGCGAGCGCGCAGGCATCGGCGCTGTTCTGCAGCTCGGTCTTGGTGAGGTAGAGGTGTCCGCCGTCGAGCGCCAGGCCAATAAAGCCCACCAGCACCGCCATCATCAAACCGACCACAATCGCCACCGCGCCGCGCTGACGCGCGCGTCGGCCAGGGACTGGCGGGCGATGGCAAGACGAGCGATTCATGATGGCGCCTTTGTGATATCGGTCTGGTCGCGCTCAGCGCCCCGTGCCGATGTTGCCGATGTTGATCACGGTCGTGGGCGGCGGGCTGCGGTAGCTTTCGACGTGACGGTCCATCGCCTCACGAGCGGTGCGGCCATCGGTGGCTAAACTCGCCTGCGCATTTCTTGCGGGTGCACCCGGCTCGATCAGCTGCTGCGCTTTCAGGATTCGCACGCTGTCGCCAAAACGGGCGTCCCAGTCAGGCGAAGCTGTGGCGGCGCAGCCGCCGAGCGCCAGCAGGCAGACCGCCGCGGCGATGAGGTTTGAGTCGCGCATTATTTTTTCTCCTTGTCGAAGCCGCCTTGGGCGGGGTTGTCGCCGCTGGCCGCGTCATCGGTGCGCTGGCCCTCCAGCTTGCCGCCCAGGATCAGTTCGCTGCGGCTGGGTGGCACGTAGCCGTCGGTGGGCAACCGGTAGCCCACTGGCAGCGGTTTCACGAGACGCGGCGTGATCACGAACACCAGTTCCGAGCGGTCAGTCTGAAACTCGGTGCTGCGAAACAGCGCACCGACCACCGGCAGCTCGCCCAGGAACGGGAAGGCATTGATGTTGGTCGTGGTGTTGTTCTTGATCAGGCCGCCGATGGCGAAGCTCTGGCCATCCATCAGTTGCACCGTGGTTTCGGCCTTGCGCGAGGTGAACGATGGCAGCACCGCGTTCAGGCCGCCGCTGCTGATCTGAACGCCCGCAACGTTGAGTTCGGACACTTCAGGCCGCACGCGCAGGTTGATGCGTCCGCTACCGAGCACGGTGGGTGTGAACCTGACCGAAACGCCGAACTCCTTTTCTTCCAGCGTGGTGGTGCTCCCCCCGCTACCATTGTCCTTCGACACCGGGATGAATATCTTGCCGCCCGCCAGAAAGCTGCCGGTCTGCCCGCTGATGGCCATGATCGTCGGCTCGGCCAGCACCTTGACCAGACCATCGTTTTTTTGCATGTTCAGCGTCGCGTTGGACACGCCGCGGCCCGGTACGGTGCCGTAGCTGGTGGTGTAGGTGGGCCGACCCGTGGTGGCGTCATAGGTCACCGTCACGTTGCCACCGCTGGCGCCTGCAATTGGCACCGTGCCACCTATCACCGCGTCGACCGAGCTGAAAGGCACGCCGCTGGCGCCCGTACCGCTGATCTGGCCCATCGCACCCACAGCGCCGCCGAAGATGCCCGACAAAAAACGCATCATCGAACCGTCACCCGGCACGTAGGCACGGGAAAAGTTGATGCCGAACTGATCCAGCAAGGATTTTGAGATCTCGGCCACCTTGACTTCGAGCATCACCTGCTGCGGCGCGCCCACCTCCAGCATATTGACAACGCGCTGGTTGCTTTGGCCGCCGCCATCCTGGCCGCGTACGTAGGCATTGGCGAGGTCGGTCACCCGTGTCAACGCTTCAGTGTCGGAGACCATGCCCGACAGCACGATCGAATCGAAAGCCGATGTGACCTTGATCTCTTTCTCGATCGGGAGCAGTTGGCCGATCACCGCCTGCAATGCCATGGTGTCCATGGCGACGACGACATCGAAGGCCGTGCAGGTGCCGTCGCGGTCAAGCATCACCACATTGGTCGTGCCGATGGTCTTGCCGAGCAGGTAAACCTCGGTCGGTGCGAGCAACAGCACATCCACATCGGCGACGCCGGGGCGCGTGTTGACGGACGGCGTCTTGACCCCTTCCTCTTTTTTACCCTCGGGGGTATCGGCCGGGCGCGCGGCACGCGCGTTTTCGGGATTGCCCAGCAGGATGCGGGTGACGGGCGAACTCGGTCGCAAAACAGTCGACTTGCCCACCGGAATCAGCACCGCGGGCGCAATGTTGACGCGCGAGCATAGTCCGGTCGTTGAGAGCGCCTGGCGCGCAGGCGCAGTGGCAGGCGCAGGCAGCTTCGCCGCCGTCGCTTTGCCGGCTTGTACCGTAGCGCCCGGCGCAGGAAAGGTCAGGCCTGCTGCCAGTGCCATGCTGGCGATGGCCATAGCGCGTGTGGGTGATGACATCAGCATTCTCCCGGTTTGGTGTTGTTGTGGGTGATGATTCAGAAACACTCGGTCACCTTGCTCAGGCCACGAATGATCTCAACGCAATTTTTGGATGGCGCCGGCGCAGCCGCCACAGCTGGGGCGACGACGCGACGCACGACATGGCGTGCCGGGGCCAATGGCGTAACGGCTGGTTTGGCGGGTTCAGATTTGGCCAGGCCGAGCAATTCGGCCTTTGTGGCGCCGCCCGTGGCAGCGACCCCCTTCGGATCGGTTTGGTTGCGCAGCACCAGCGACAAGGTGCCCACGCTGCGCGCCAGATCGAGCATCTCTGCGTCCCTGGGGGTGACTTCCAGCGTCACCGCATTCACCACCCTGGGCTTGGTGGAGTCGCGGTCGGCCTCCTGGGCCACGGCGAGCACCAGGATGCGTTCGAGCACAATTTTTGAGACCGAGCGATCGCGGTCGTTGCGCTGGCCGCCTTCATCCTGGGTGTTGACCATCACATCAACGAACGTGCCCGGCAGCGCGAAGCCGGCCACGCCAACCACATCGTTCACGCGCACAGTCATGGCGCGCTTGCCTTGTGGCACGACGGCAGACAAGCCGCCCTTGGTGCCGATTGGCGCCAGCCGCGCTTCAATGAGCGGCTCCCCGCGCTGCATCGACACCAGGACAACCCGGCCTTCGAGCTTGGCAGCCTCCTTGTAGGCACCGGTGGGCGTGCTACCCAGGGGCCAGTCGGCCATGCGAATCATCTCGGGCGAGATGCGCCCGCCGAGCTCGATGTCGGTGTTCGCCACCGCGATGCGCCCGCCCTCGCCGCCCTGGCCCTGCATCCAGCGCGTCGCCAGAAATACCGCGGCCAAGCCCGCAATGACCGCAATAAACAGCATTAATATGCCACGTGATCTCATGACGGACTCCCAGGTTCAGACGCCGCTTCAATCAGCGCCTCGTTGCCAAAATATGCTTGCCAGGCCCAGTCGAGCAGCTCGACGGAAAGCTCGGCCGGCACCTCCAGATAGCGGGCGCGGCTGGCGATCAGGTGCAGCAGGTCGCGCGGGTAACACGCCAGCAGCGGGCGACCCTGCGGCTGGTGATAGCCGTCCACCAGCGCCCGAAATGCTGCCGGGTCGTGGGCGATGCCCTCGGCCGCACAGGCGCGCTCAAAAATCAGTGCGTAGTCAGCTTGTGACACGGCGGTGATCGCGATCTTGTGGCCCAGCCGGCGCAGGAACGCCGCGTCTTCCAGCTGCGCCGGGCGCAGGTTTGACGAGAACACCAACACCATGTCAAACGGAATCGTGAACTTGCCGCCATTGCGCAACATCAGGTGATCGTGGCGGCGCTCCATCGGCACCACCCAGCGGTTCATCAGCTGGCGCGGCGAGATCACCTGGCGGCCGAGGTCGTCCACGATGAACAAGCCGTTATTGGCCTTGAAGTGCGGCGGCGCCTCGTAGTAGCCGGCACGGCCGTCGAAGCTGAGGTCGAGCATTTCGAGCGTGAGCTCGCCACCCGACACGATGCAGGGCCGCTCGCACAAAACCCAGCGTGCGTCGGGGCGGGCCCGGTTATCCAGTGCCGCGCGCGGCGCGCCGTCCACCACCAGCGGGCGATGGCACTGCGCATCAAAGACCCGGATGACCTCGCCATGCACGCTGATTGCGTAGGGGATCGCCACGGCGCCGGTGATCAGGCGCTGCAGGCGCTCGGCCAGGTAGGTCTTGCCCGAGCCCGCCGGGCCATACAACAGAATCGGTCGCCCCGAATTGACGGCGGTGCCCAGCAGGTCAATCAGGCGCTCGGGGACCACCAGGTCGGCAAATGCCGCGTGCACCTGGTTTGCCGTGATTGCCTGGTTGGTGACCGACTGGGCGCGCACCCGCTCGGTGTAAACCTCCAGCGGCACCGGCGCTGCGCCGACGTAGGAACTGCGGGTGAGCCACTCGGCGGCGCGCGCCCGGCCAGCCTGCGTGAGATCGAATTCAACATCAGCCTCGTGCTGGCCGCGGCGCGTGACTTCCAGCAGCGATTCACGGCGCATGAAGAGGCACACTGCTTCGACCACGGTGCCGGCCAGGCACAACTGGGCGCTGAGTTCAGTGAGCCGGGTCAGGCCGAGCTGGAACATGGTCTTGGCGACCAGCTCGACCAGGAAGGTGGTGGACAGGCCGGTTTCCTCCAGCGTCTGCGGCGCGTGCGGCAGCGTGGCACGGATGTCCTGCAGGGAGCGAGGCTGTGTGGCGGGAAATTGCAGCAGGTTCATGGTGCGGTGCCGTTCAGGGTGTGGCGAGGGGCCAGAGCAAGGCGGCGCCAGTGCCCAGCGCGATGGCCACGGCATAGGGCAGACGAGCGGCTGTGGTTTGCAGTGGCGCGAGGCGCGCACCCTGGCCGCTGCTGGCGCGCAGCGCCCAGTCGGTCAGCAGAAAACGCACGTTGGCCAGCGTCTGCGCCGCCACGCCGCGGCCGAGCATAAAGACCAGCGACAGCAGGCCGCCGGCGACAAGGGTGTAGAGGACGGCTGAGAGCACCGTCGGAGCACCGACGAAGGCGCCCACCATGCCCATCAACTTGACATCGCCTGCACCTGTTGCGTGCAGGAAATACAGCGGCATTAGCGGCAGCAGGCCGGTCAGCAGCCCGGCCAAGGGTGCCCACCAAGTGGAGCCAGCGAGAGGCACAGAGCCCGAGGCCAGTGCGATGGTATGGGCGATGAACGCGAGGACAAGGCCCGTGAGCACCAGCGTATTAGGGATGCGGCGCGACCGCAGGTCAGCAATGACAACAGTGAGCAACATTACGGCGAGCAGCGTGTGGATCATGATGGCAATCGATGGGCATAAAAATCCGATGGTCAACCAAGGCGTAGACCCGAGGGCTCCGCCTTGGCTGAGCGGCGTTAGGACCCAATCAGGGCATCCGAAACTTTGCCGAATACCACCGCGAGTTGGGTCCCTACTATCGTGACGCTCGCAATGATGACGACGGCGATAAGCGCGGCGATGAGACCGTATTCGATCGCGGTGACGCCTTCTTCTTCGCGGACAAACTTTTGGATGAAATGAACGATTTGCATGATCAACTCCTTGCGGTGAGAAAAACGACGCTCTGCAGCGCCTGCCTGCGATCCGAAAGGGCCGGATCAATACCCTGCTGGCCTGTTGCTGTAACGCCGACCAGCGATTCGCGTTTTTCCTGTCTAGAGCGCGGCGATCACGGTCTCGCTCCAGTAGTCGTAAATTGTTGTGAGTGATGTACCAGTTGCACTGATCGCGCCGATGATCGTCACCGCGATCAACGCCGCCAGCAGGCCATATTCCATGGCCGTGACACCCGACTCATCGATAAGCCATTCGGCGAAACTTTGCGTGCTGGTGTTCATGGCCTTGACTTTAGTAAGGACGCGGCGCTTGCACATCGGAGAATGGCGTCATCGGCAGGGGGGAGCTTGTCCCGGGCCGGCTGGGAGCTTCCTCCCCCTCGCCGCGCGCTGGCAGGCGGCAGATAGCTGCGATTGAGCCAAGCAAGTCGGCGGCCGGCTGGTGTTTCTCGATGAAGGCGCGTGCGCCCAGTCGCGTGGCCCGGGCTCGGGTGAGCGGATCGCCATGGCTGGTAAGCACCAGCACGCCAGCAGTCAGTGCTAGCTGCGGGATAAGCGCCAGTCCGTCTTCGCCCGCCAAGTCAACGTCCAGCACGACCACGTCAGGGTGCAGCCTGGCGGCTGCGCTCAAGGCCTCGGCACCGGTGGCTGCAGTGCTCACGTAGCGCAGCGCCATCGGCGCGCATGCAATCAGCCGTGCCAGCCCCTCGCGCACCGCCAACTGGTCATCTACTACGAGCACACCAATGGGCGCGATGACGCTTGCGAATACGGTGCTGAGGACGGGTGGTGGCGACATACAGGCATGCTAGGTAAATCTGGCGTGTTTGGCATGGGAGGAGTGAGCACCGGATGCTGGGAGTTTGCTCCTAGATGCCACCGCGCAGTCGCCTAATACACGAGGGGCAGCAGGCGCCAGCGCACCCGTTGCTGGTAGCGCCGGTAGTTGGCGTCACTGGATGCCAGCATGGCCTCCTCGCGCTGGATGCGAACCACCTGAGCGACGTACAACAAGGCCAGCACCGCAGCATTTCGCCACGAGAAGTTGGCAAGCAGAAAGCCGATGTGGCCGATCAGGTAGCCAAAGTAAATGGGATGGCGCACGATGCGGTACGGCCCCACCATCACGAGGCCGCGTTGGGCCGGCAGTAGACCGAACGAGCGGCCCAAAACGATTTTGGCCGTGAACTGCCATGCCATGCTAGCCAGTAACAGCGCGGCGCCTACCCACTCCGGCGCGAGGTGTGCGGTTCCTTGCGGGGCCAGCAGCACGACATAGCACACCGCATAAATGGTCGCCACCATGGCCATAACCGACAGGTCACGATGCGTGGCGCGTCGTGCCAGCAGCACCAGCATGAGCGTATAGCCTTCGGAGACCAGCAGCAGCAGCGCAGTCCAGCGCGATGGATTAATCCACCATGCGTAACCCCAGCGGGTGACGATGAATGCCATGACGAGCAGCGCAAAGGTGCGCAGCAGCCATTCAGTCAGCCTGCCCTCGACCAAGGGTGGAACAATGTTCGCGCGAACGGGTTCATTCGATGGTGTGTTCATTGTTTCTCCCAGACGTGGCGCCATTCGGTACCCATGTTGTCGTCGGTGACGAGGTCCTGGCCAGCCGTGCGCGCCAAAACCTGCGCGCAGTGTTCGATCCATTCGCCGGCTGCGTGCGCGCCATCGGGGTGCGTCTGGCTCTCCAGTGCCATTAGTCGCGCCAGACCTTGCGCGTGCTCGGCGCGCGCCGGGTTGAGCATCGGTCGACCATCAATGCGGTAGGCCTCCAGCGTGCGGCGCCAGCGCGCAAAGTTCCAGTCGATAGGTGTCATTGACAGGACCAGGTGGTTCGTGAAACGTGCTCCGTGCGCGAAGCTTGTACAGCCTGTGCGCTGAACGCGACTTGAGTCCGTCGTGTTGTAGAACAGGATGCCACCCGGGTTCAGATGCGCCTTGACCAATGTGAGGAAGTCGACGGACAGCAGGTTCGTCGCATTGGAACGGAAGTGATAGGTTGTGTTGGCCACAATCGCATCAAAGTGCCGATGCGCATTCATTCGCAGCCAGCGGCGGCCGTCGTCCGTCACCAGCGTGACTTTAGGATGGGTGAGCACTGACCTGACACTCGGGTTGGCGGCGATCAGGCCGACATAGCCAGGATTGATCTCGACAATCGTGAGCGAATCCACCTCGGGGTTGTTGGTCAATACCTGCGCCCAAGAGCCTGAAGCCAGGCCGATCATCAGCACATCGCGCGGGGCGGCATGAAACAGGCTGAGCGCGTACGGGCGTACGATGCCGTTTACGTCGTAGGTCAGTTCGACGTTGAAGTGCCCGTCGTAGGCGCCGTTGCCGAAGACTGTGCCCGTGCGATCAACGGTGACGATTCCGCTGCGGTTCTCAACAACCGCCGCGAATGGCGTCTTGCTCTCGGGTGCGCCCTTCCACTGAAGCGATTCCAGGACTTTTTCGCTGGCTGCGGGCAGCGCCAGAACGGCCAAGCCTGCGACCACTGCGATGGCGCTCGAACGTCTGAATTTGATACCCCGAGACGCCGTGATCGCCAGGCCAAGAATCAGCGCGCATCCGAATGCTGCGGCGACCAGCAGTTGGCCCACCTGGACCAGGCTCAGGTGGTCCATCAAGATAAAACCGGTCAGCACCGAACCCGTCGCGGCGCCGAGAATGTTCGCAAGGTAAAGCAACCCTGTTCTCATGCCGGCCTGCGCGTCAGCGGCCACGCCGAGGTGGGCAAGGCAGGGCAGTACCAGGCCCCATTGACGTGCCAACAGGTACACAAACAACAGGCCCACGCCGAGGATCGCGCGGTCCAGCCAGGCGAGGTGGCCGAGCACGGGTAGAAACGCAAACCCGATCAGACTGGCCGCGAGCAGGCTGCGCAGCATTCGGTGCAACAGCACGTCACCGTCCACGTCGTTGCAAGCTTCGCCGCCGAGCCGGGCACCAGACGCCAGGCCGACCAGAAAGGCACCGAGGGTCGTCGCAAACGCGAAAGAACTGCTCCCGCTGGCGTAGGACATTGCGCGGAAAAAGAAGATCTCGTACGACAGCGACACCAGACCGCCCACACACGACATCGCGAGCACGACCGCAAATGGGAGGCTGGTGCGAGACGCGGCTGTTGATCGGGTCGGATTGGAGTCGGTTAGGGTGTGGGGCATATTGCGCCGATCGGCTGTATGCGCAGCGACGGCCCCCAGCGCGACAGCCGCGTTGAATGCCACGGCCACCAGCACCGAACCCTGCATGCCGAGCAGCGGGAACAACAGGACCGCACAGGCGAGGCAGGCAGCGCCCGCACCCAGGGTGTTGACGTAATAGAGTTGGCCGACCGAGGCGCCGACGTTGCCGGAACGCCGCACGAGGTGGCCAACGAGCAGCGGCAGCGTGGCGCCCATCAACAGCGTCGGCACAATGACCAAAGCCAAGGTCACCAGTGCAGTCAGGGGCAATGGCGCACCGAGGACGATGTCGCCGACTCGCTCGAATATCGACAGAGAGAACAGCCCGAACACGCCGGTCAATGTTTCGATGGTCGCGAGCAACAACAGTAGCGGTATGCCTCGACGTTTCGACAACCAGCCGCCGGCCAAGCCGCCCAGGCCCAGGCCGAGCATGAATGCGGTGACGACGATCGTCACCGATTCGATGTTGACACCGAAGATGCGGAATAAGGCGCGTTGCCATACCAGTTGATAAATGAGCGCCGGGAAGCCGGAGAAAAAGAACAGAACACACAGGACACGAACCTGCCGGTTCGGCACTGATGCGCTGCTTGCCGGCTCGCGGGACAGCGGGACCGTGGTCGTATTCATCGGTTGACCTCCTTCAGGGTAGTAGGCAGAGTCGTGTTTGCTACTGCGTGAGGACGCGTGCTTTGCCGACGTTCAAGAGCGATCAACCCGAAAGCCATCGCGGCACCGGCAATCACGTCGACGAGATAGTGACCTCCGTCGACCGGAATTGACACCAGCATGGCGACGTTGACGACGATGAATACCGACAGCAGGATGCCTGTTCCGCGCATGGCATACACGAGTAGCACAGCCATTACTGTGTGCAACGAGGGAATCGAAATAAGCCCCTGCATGTCGCGCAACGGGATGTCGCGCATGCGGCCGTCACGTAACAGCTCGAAGTGGGATAGGGACGACAGGTCGAACGGGCCGGCTAGCGCATGATGTTTCCACGCCCCCGCCGCAGGAAACGGACCCGACATGAGAATAGTCAACACCGTCGCGACGATGAACAGGCGCATGAATTCGTCAAGCTGCGCTGGCCGGGCGCTGAAACCGAGGAACAGGATGACAAATGCCAATTGGATCAGGCCGCTCTGATAAGCGATGTGAAGGGTGGTTTGTGCCGGTGGGTGGCTCTGAAGCCAGCCATGCAGCGCGAGCCAGTCGAAGCCGAGGGCGCGATCCCACGCTGCCAACGGCGCGTCAACCAGAGGGGCGTTGGTGCTGGTGACCAGGTAGCTCAGCGTCGCTGCCGACGCCATGAACACAATGAGAAGGACAGCCGCGCGCGCAGTGACGCGAATGCGCAGATCACTGCGATAGCGGCCGATTGCAAGCGGAGCACGGAAGACCATGATTGCCAGCGTAAGCACGGCAATGCCGCGCCCAGACACCGACCACCCCGCAAGCAGCAGCCACAGGACATCGATGCTGATCACGATCCACGTGAGCGTCCAGGCAAAGCCGAGCCGACCCGCAGTCTTGATCACGGGTAGATGAATTCGCGCTGTTCGTGTGCTTTGCATACTGTCCCAGTTGGTAACGCTGCGTCTGACACTCCGGCACTATGATCGATCTGCGATGGCGCGACGGCCATGGGAGGATGCGGCGGGAGAGCCTAGGAGGTTAATCCCCCTGCAAGCGCGAAGTCTGGTGAATAAGTGTCGGCAGACGGCTCTGGCGTAACTGGCCATGGGCTTGGCAACGTGGTGTCCAATCCGGCGCGGTGTCTTCACGCAAACACCGCGCCACCATGCAGAACTGCGACATGCCCCGCACTGCCAGCCCTATCTTCTCAAAGCAAATTCTCAATTGATTGGAGCACTGGCACGCGTTATGGTCGCCGTGGTTGGCGACGTAACAGTCACAAATAATTGCCCGCTAGCTGCCGGGCTGGGGCAGCCCACGGTCACGGGGTAGGTCGGGATAGTCAGCGGTTGACCAACGGCGAGAACGACGTTTGGAACCTTGATGCTGGCAGGGGACACTGTACCAACGGCCGTACCAAACACCGTGCTGAGGTCAATGGTGGTGCCAGCGGGCATGATATTTCCAATCTCGTCCGTGACGGCCACCTGAACGACTGCCGTGCCGCCAGCCGGGCACGACAGCGCCGATGGATTGAAACTGACGAGGGCATGGCTGCCAGAAAATGTTTGCACAAGCTGAGCAGAGACATACAAGGTCTGCGCACTTGGAACCTGCGGACTACGCAGCACGCCGTTGTACTTGCCATCGCCGAGCGTGCTGCAAGTACCATTCAGGTTGGGTCCGATGCATGGCTCGCCTGGACTCCATATGCCAGTCTCGTTGTCGTCGCGAAAAATGTCCGGGCTTTTATCGGTGAAGGTATCAACGGAGTCATACACGTTGTTGCCGTTGGCGTCGAAAAGATTCTCCTCGCCCACAGCATAGGCAAGAATCGTCACGCGCCCATTTGCCGGCCGTGGATTACTTGCTCGCAGCAACACAGTGCAGGTTCCCGATCCTGGGCCGATTTTTGAATTTGTAGTCTGACAAGTTTGAGGCGTACAGATGTTCGGAGTCGCACCGGGAGGCGGGAGCGATCCCGTGACACACGAGGCGCCTATGACCCCCGCGCTAGTGGTGAAATTGACTGCCGTGCCATCAGGAGCGGGGTTGCCAAAATGATCGCCCAAAGTGGCCGTGACGAAGCTGCAGGTCTGATCCACATCCCTTCCCTCGCAATTGCCAGTTTCGGTGGCCAGAGAAAAGTGGTTCTGATCCGGCACGCCGGTTGAAATCACCAGGATATTGGAGAGGGTTGTAATCCCCCCGCTAATCGAAGCAACAACGCGGACCGACGTGGGAATTGTTCCTGCTGAAACCACCGTCGTCATGGAGCCATCGAGAGCGGAGGTGGCAGTGGGCAACAAAGTGAGCCCGCCCACCGTTTGCGCGGCGTTGGAGTCGGAGAACACGAAATTGACCGGTGTGCCTGCAACCGGTTTCCCCGCATTGTCAAAGACCTGGAACTTGAGGGTCGAGAACTCCTGGCGTCCGAAGCCCCCGGTGCCCTTGAGCGCAATATTGGTTGTGTCCGCGGAAATAAATTTGATTGATGCGGCCGCTCCAACCGAAGCCGTAGCGCCAGTGAGACAGAGGTCAGGGTTTGCCATCGTAGCTCTGCAGGCAACGGGGCCGCTATCGCTCCCTCCCCCGCATCCAACCAAGACTGCTGACAGTAGAACCGCCAAGATTGCCACTATTTTTCGCATGAGATTCCCCCTAAGATTTCAGACCCGGCGCAATATGTGAAAGCCAGCCATTGAGTCAAGCAGGGTCCGATCTTGCTGCTTTGCATGGCCAACTGATGGCCTGATCCTAAGAATTAGAAAAGCGCCGTGCCAGTGAGAATGCGCGGCGCCCCATAGGCGATTTGTCCCTGCCCCGACAGGAGCTTTATCACGCCATCAGCTCATGCACCACACGCTCTGCCTGTCGCCGCACCAAGCCCATGCATGGTGGAAAAAACATGCAACTCCAGCCGCCCGCGCACGCCGAGTTTGTCGTAAATGGTGGTTAGGTGGTTGCGCAGGGTATGTTCGCTCATTTTGAGTTCGTCGGCCACCGCGAGCTGCTTGGCGCCGGCGCAGTGCACCATGGTGACCACGATCTCCCGTTCGCGGGTCGTCAGGCTGGCAATACGTTGCGCGTCGGGGTCGGCCTGGCGCGGCGCTGCCGCGGGGCTGTCGTCAGTCAGCATGCCGAGCACTTCACCGAGCAGCGCGCGGTTCAGCCAGACTTCGCCGTTGTTGACCTTCTCGATGGCGCGCAGAATGGTTTCCGCCGCCTCTGACTTGTGGATCACGCCGCGCGCGCCCTTCACCATGGCGGCGCGGTGCTGGGCAGGGTCATCGCTGGCGGTCAGCACGAGCACCCGCCCAGGGCAACGCTGGCGCAGGTCGGCGAGCGAGGCGGCCGCGTCTTCACCACCAAGATCAAGGTCGAGCAGGATGACGTCTGCGGTGGCGGCGGCGTCATGGTTCAGTAGTTCGGTGCGTGAACTGGCGGTGCCGACCACCTCCATGCGCGGGTTCGTGGCTTCGATCAGCCGTCGCAGGCCCCAAAGCGTGATTTGATGGTCGTCAACCAGAAACACCCTGATCGGCCTTGACGGGGCATCGATCACAGCACGTGGGGCATCCACAAAACTCATTTGCATTTTGTTATTCCTCCTGAAACCACCGTCCAATTAGTGCGACCCCCGCAAGTACCTGCGCACCCATGAAATTGACTTCATATGCAATGATTAAATGTGTAACTTCGAGGTTACAAATTGATAAAAATCAGTTGCGGAGATGAATAAGGCAGCTTGGCTGGAGAAATGGTCGCCAAGTGTTGTTTTGAGGGTATTTGTTCCGCTAGAGGGGAATCTGTATCACGAGCTCGGTGTTCAGCCCGTCCGGGCGACCGATGTGCAGGGTGCCATTCAGCTCCGCGACGCGTTCGCTGAGCGAGGCCGGGCGGAAGTCATCAGCCGGGTGCCCGCGCAGGCTACCCGCGTCGTCCCGGACCACGAGTTTGATCATTGACGCCTGGAGGGACAGTGTGATCCAGATATGGCGCGCTGCAGTGTGTTTGCGGATGTTGTTGAGCACCTCGTTGACCAGATGGAACAGCGAACTGGCCATGACGCGGGTGGTGGGCAGCTTGTCCGGGCACTCGAGCACGATGTCGATGCCGAACAGCACCGAAAACCGGCGCACCTGCCGCCGCACGGCGGGCACAAGGGCGTTGTCACCTTGGTCGTTGCCGGTACGCAGGCCCGAAATCAGTTCACGCAGCGCGGCCACTTCGCCGTTCACCAATTCGGCCAATGAGTCGATCTCGGCACGGGCCGGGTTGTCGCGCGGGATGCGCAGGGCAACGGATTCAACCGCGTATTTCAGTCCGAGGTAAGGCTGGATGGCACTGTCGTGCAGGTCGCGGCCAATACGCGCCCGCTCGTGGCCGGCACTTTCCTCCTGCAACTGGTCAACCAGCGCGGCCTGCTCGACCACGCGCAGCAGTTCGGGGACCACGTCGGCCAGCGCCGATACGTCATAAACGGCGCCGCGTTGGCTGCTGTAGCCCACCACAATGTGGCCGTGCTGGTGCGCATAACGGGTCAGCGACAGAGCGTGCAGACAGCGCACATCCAATGTCAGGGCCAACTCCGCGAGCGGGGTCGAGAGGCCGGCGGGCAAGGGCAAGTCGGCGTGCAGCCGCGTGCTGGGTCGCGGGTCCCACCAGGGGCGCCGGACGTAGCTCACGGTGCAGGCCGGCATCTGCGCCAGCAAGGCTTCGAGGCGCGCGTGGACCTCCGCGTTCGCGCGAAAACTGCCGTCTTCGCGGCTGGCGATCATCGCCGGAGCGCCCTGGCTACTGGGCAACACGAGCGCGACAACATTGGCCTGGGTGGCGCCACGCAGGCGTTCCACCAGCTCGGCGCAAATCGGATTGAGGCCGTGGCGCGGGTCCAGTTGGGCTTCGAGCTGGCTGAGCAGCGTCGACCAGCGGAACCGTATGCCCATCGGCCGCGCGATCAGGGCTGCCGATGGGGCCAACGCCAGCATGATCATGATCTGTATGTGTCGGTGCCATCCGAGGCTGGGGCCGCTCATGAGGTCACTGCCGTTGTAGGCTATCAAGCCCGATGTCGCCAGCGCCGAGAGTAGCAAGCCTTGCGTGATGCCGTACCCAATGCTGGCCAGCACCACGGGTTGCACCAAGGTGATGAGCATCAGCAGGGCGCCAGCGCTCCAAAGCTTCATGAGCATCAATGACCATGCGACATCAATCCAGTACGACCAAAGCGCGGATCGGAGCCCACGCCCGCTGGCTTCGACCCAGAGCAGCCACGCAGACCACAAGCCATACACCAACAAAACCGCAAGTACCCTGGCGTCGATATTGTTTTCGGTTGAGAAGAACAGCACGGTACACAGCAGCGCGGTGATGACCCGCATGCCGGCCGAAAAGCGTCGTATCTCCACAGAAAGCCCTGTGCCGGACGTCGGCCCCGTTGTGAATTTCTGGGTCGAAGGAGAAGGGTTCATGGTGGCTAATGTAGTCCAGGCTACTGCGTTGTCACGTCCTTTAAGAGGACAGAGCGCACAAGTGCCGGCAGTCGGCTGGCAGGGACCACCTCAAACTACAAAAACAGTAGCCATATGCGCCCGTACATCAAGGGCCAGCAGGCGTTTTGCCATACAAAGCACGGCGCGATCCTTGCTCAGCAACGTGGCCTTGTGGGCGACGGCCAGGTCGATGAACTTCTGGTCATCGGGGTCGCGGCAGGTGACGCTGGCTTTGGGGGCGGCGTCCAGCCATTGCGCCTGACCATCGAACTGCGCCAGCACGTCTGCGGCGCTGAGTTGGCAGAGCGTCAGCCGCACGACGATCTTCGGGTAGAACAGCACCCGCGCCAGCTCGTCGCGCATGGCTTTGGTGGCAATCCACTGGATTTTTCGGGATGCCAGCGCGAGCTTGAGGGGCTGCGTGGCCGGGTCATTGAAGACGAAGGCATCCAGCACGATGTTGGTGTCGAGGACGATCATGTCGCCCGCGCCGACCCCATTTTCCCGGCCACCATGTCAAAGCGGAACAGGCGGCATTCGATCGGGCCATTCCACATCGGCACGCGGCGCGATTCTTTCAGGCGCATTTTGCCCGGCAGTTTCAGGTCGGGCGTGAGTATCCAGGCGCTCCAGCCGGGGTAGTTCTTCTTCCAGTGGCTGGCCAGCTGGCTGAAGAATTCGCCACCTTCCTGCGTCTGCGGCAGCTCGCGGGCACCAAAACGACCCACTTCGGCCTCTTCGTCCTCAAACTGGCTGGCCGCGTGGCGCGCCCCTTTGGCCACACCGGCGACCTCGATGCGCTCGCCATACGGTGGGTTGAGCAGCATCACACCAGGAATATCAATCGGCGGCAGGCGCTGCAAGGCGTCGCCACCGCGAAACTCGATCACGTCGGCAACGCCGGCGCGCTGCGCGTTGCGCTGGGCAAAGTCGACCATGCGGTGCGCCACGTCACTGCCGAAAATAATAGGTTTTTGGCCTGGAGCCCTCGTCACTTCTGACTCTTTAGCTTCTTTTTTTATAGCATCCCAGACGGGGCGCTGGAACGGCAAATACTTCTCGAAGGCAAAACGGCGCAGCGAGCCGGCGGCAATATTGCAGGCGATCTGGGCCGCTTCAATCACAATCGTGCCGCTGCCGCAGCAGGGGTCGTACAGCGGCAGCAAATCCTCGTCGCCATCGGCCCAGCCACTGGCGGCCAGCATGGCGGCGGCCAGGGTTTCTTTCAAGGGCGCGTCGCCCTTGTCTTCGCGCCAGCCGCGCTTGAACAGGGGCTCGCCCGAGGTGTCGATGTAGAGCGAGCAGCTGTCGGTGGTCAGGTGCGTGTAGATGCGCACATCGGGCCACTGGGTGTTGACGTCCGGGCGCACGCCGCCCGCCGTGACGCGGAAACGGTCACACACCGCGTCCTTGATCTTGAGCGCGGCAAAGTTGAGGCTGGTCAGCGGGCTGTGCTGCGCCGTCACTTCCACCTTGATGCTTTCGCGCGGCGTGAACCAGCGCTCCCAGGCCACCTCACTGGCGGCGCGGTACAAATCCTGTTCGTTGCGGTACTCGGTGAACGACAGCAGCACCAGCACACGCTGCGCCAGCCGGCTGTAGAGGTTGAGCAGCATCGCGTGCGCGAAGGACGTGCGCACGGCCACGCCGCCGCGCTGCTTGGTCACGCAGCCCGGCGGCAAGCCGGTGATGCGCAGCACCTCGGGGGCCAGGTAGTCTTCCACGCCAGCGGCGCAGGGCAAGAAGAGTTGCAGTTGGTTCACAAGGCTTTCCTTAAGCTCGCGGGAGCGATGCGCAGCCCCTCGCGGTATTTGGCCACGGTGCGGCGGGCGCATTCGATGCCCTGCTCTTTGAGCATCTCGGACAACTGGTGGTCACTGAGCGGCTTGGCCGGGCTCTCGGCGCTGATAAATTGTTTGATCAAGGCCCGCACCGCCGTGCTCGACGCATTGCCACCCGACTCGGTGCCCAGGCCGGAGCCAAAGAAATACTTGAGCTCGAAGGTGCCAAACGGGGTCGCCATGTATTTGGCGGTGGTCACGCGGCTGATGGTGGACTCGTGCAGACCGAGCTCTTCGGCAATCTCACGCAGCACCAGCGGGCGCATGGCGAGTTCGCCATGCATGAAAAAACTCTTTTGCCGCTCGACGATGGCCGAGCTGACGCGCAGGATGGTGTCAAAGCGCTGCTGGATGTTCTTGATGAACCAGCGTGCCTCCTGCAGGCGCTGCTGCAGGGCGGCGTAGCTGGACGCATCGTTGCCGCCGCCCTTGTGCTGTTTGATGGCATTGGCGTAGATGTCGTGCACGCGCAGGCGCGGCATCACATCGGTGTTCAGGCGCACCTGAAATTTGGCCTGCGTACCCTGGCCCACTTGAATCACCAGGACATCGGGCACCACGATGTTGCGCTCCACATTCACGAAGCGCCGCCCCGGCTTGGGCTCCAGACGGGCGATCAGCGCAATGGCTTCGCGCACGGCAGCATCCGTCGCGTCGCACAGCAGCATCAGGCGCTTGACGTCACGCCGGGCCAGCAACTCCATGGGTTGGGCACAAATACGCAGCGCCACCTGCACGGTGGCGGCGCGGGCCGGCTCTAGCCGCTCCAGCTGCTGCAAGGCGCGCAGTTGCAGACTCAGGCATTCCGCCAGATCTCGCGCACCCACACCCGCCGGCTCCAGGCTCTGCAGCAGCCCCAAGGCGACCGTGAAATGGTGGACCAGCTGCTCCACCTGGGCCTCATCGCCGCCGGCGAGCCCCTCGGCGAGCGAGGTCAGCGTGTCTTCCAGATAACCATCGTCATTAAGCGACTCGATCAAGAACTGCAAGGCGGCGCGATCCTCGGCACTCAGGCGCAAGGCCAGCGCCTGCGCGTGCAGGTGGCTTTGCAGCGACACCTGGGTGCGCGCCAGCTCGGTCACATCGGCGTCGTCATCGCCGTTGAGGTTGTTGCTGCGGGCTTTGGCGTCACCGCCCCACTCGCTGTCATCGGGCGCCAAGGAGGCGCTGCCGTCGCCCTCCCAACTCTGCGCATCGTCCGCCGAGAGCGGCGAATCATTTGAATCATTCTCGGCTGTAGCCCTCGTCTCTGTTGGATAGTCAGCTACCGAACTTGTAGCACGTTCAGCGTCGAGGTCATCACCCCGGACCGGTGTGTCAGCCTGCGCCAGACCAAATTCCTCACGCGGCGACTCGTCTGCCGTCATCTCCAGAAACGGGTTGTCATCGAGCATCTGGTCCACCTCCGCGCTGAGCTCCAGCGTGGAGAGTTGCAGCAAGCGGATCGACTGCTGCAACTGTGGCGTCAGCGCCAGATGCTGCGAAACCCGAAGGGAAAGGCCTTGTTTCATGGGGTCAACATGTTTACATCTTGAAGTGCTCGCCGAGATAGACCCGGCGCACTTCAGCATCGTTGACGATCTCGGCCGGGGTGCCCTGGGCCAGCACGCTGCCATCGCTGATGATGTAGGCGTGGTCGCAAATACCCAGCGTTTCGCGCACGTTGTGGTCGGTGATCAGCACCCCGATGCCGCGGTTCTTCAGGAAGCTGATGATGCGCTGGATCTCGATCACGGCAATCGGGTCGATCCCGGCAAACGGCTCGTCGAGCAGAATGAAACGCGGCTGCGTGGCCAGTGCGCGCGCAATCTCGACCCGGCGGCGTTCACCACCGGACAGAGCCAGCGCCGGGGTTTCCCGCAGGTGCTCCACGCGCAGGTCCTGCAGCAAGGCGGTCAGTCGTTTTTCAATTTCGTCCTTGCTCAGCGGCTGGCCGGATTCGTCATGCTGCAGCTCCAAAACCGCCCGCACATTGTCTTCTGCGTTGAGCTTGCGAAAAATGGACGCCTCTTGCGGCAGGTAGCTCAAGCCCAGCCGGGCACGCTTGTGAATCGGCATGCGCTCAACCGACTGACCATCGATCTTGATGTCACCCGCGCTGGCATGCACCAGGCCGACAATCATGTAGAAGGATGTCGTTTTGCCGGCGCCGTTGGGCCCCAGCAAACCGACCACCTCGCCCTTGCAGACCACCAGCGACACGTCTTTGACCACCTGGCGACTGCCGTAGAACTTCTGCAGGTGGCTGACTTCGAGTCGACTCTCGCACTGGGCGCCATCGCTGCGCAACTGGGCTGGGCGGACAAGATTGTCTGGCATCACTTCTTATCCCCGCCCAGCGTCGTGGTGGCGCGCAGCGCATCGGCTGGCGCTGAAGCTGCATTGGCGGGCGCCGTTGCCGCCGCTGCCGCTGCGGCGGCATTGGGTTTCGGCGTCAGCATGGCACGCACGCGGCCGCCTGTCGCGCTCGGCGCTCCTTGGGCCACACCGCCATCAACGGTGAACACGTCGGTGCTGTTGTTGTAAACAATCACGCCGCCGCTCATCTCGTCGTTCAGCGTCGCGCCCAGGTAACGGCGCAATTGCGCCTGCTTGTTGAATTTCACGGTGTCGGCACGGCTGTCGTATTCGATGCTTTCGCCCTGGCCCTCAATAAACTCATCCAGCCCTTCCCGCTTTTGACGGAAAGACGCGAGTTTGCCGGGCTCGGCCGTGACCAGGCCATACTGGTTGCCTTCGGGGTCCTGGCGCACTTCAATGCGGGCGCCCCGGATCAGAATCGAGCCTTTGGTCAACACGACACGGCCGGTAAACACGCTGGTTTTCTTGGCGTCGTCATAACGCAAGGCATCGGCTTCCACATTCATGGGCTTGTTGCGGTCGGCTTGTTCAGCTCGAACCAGGCTTGCACCCGGCGCCAGGGCCGCCAGCAAAAGCACAGTGGAAAGTGATAGTTTCATAAAGGCATGAATCTTGCATTAAATTCTCGTCTTTTCATTGTAACGATCAGAAGCCGTTCTTGCCCCACGCCGCACACTGAGAGAGGGAAAACAAAGCACGCAGGATCACACATGCCTCGTGCACAGGCACCGGGCACCCTGATCGCCTGGATCAGGGCGCCAGCCCTTTGGGTCAAAACGATTGATTTATCGGCCGCTGCGAACTTGCGCGATCAGGAACTCAACCACCTGCAGCGAACGCTCCATGCTCTTGGCCAGCGAACCATCGGTGTAGAAACGCCCGCCCACACCCAGCGCAGGCACACCCTCGACCTTGTAGGCGTTTTGCAGCTGGGTGGCTCGGCTGGTCTTGGTCGAGACTGAAAACGAGTTGAAACTCTCCAGGAACTTGGCTTTATCCACACCCTGTTTGGCGACCCAATCGACAATCGCCTCGCCCGTGGCCAGGCTTTGCTTTTCACTGTGGATGGCGGCAAACACTTTGCGGTGCAGCTGATCGAGCAAGCCCATCGCCTCCAACGCATAGAACAGGCGCTGCTGCGGTGCAAAGTCAGGCCGGAAAGCGATCGGCACCCGGCGCACCACCACATCCTTGGGCACACGCTTGCTCCAGGCATCAAAGGTTGGCTCAAAAGCGTTGCAGTGCGGGCAGCTGTACCAGAAAAATTCGACGACTTCAATTTTCCCCGCCGGGGCTTCGACCGCCGCGCGTTTGTCCAACTGCAGATAGTCTGTGCCCAATTCAGGCTTCTTGCCCTGAACCTGGGCCGGGGCGGTGGTCTGAGCCCGTGCTGTTGGCAGCACCAAGGCACTGGCAGCCAGCGCTGCGCCACAGGTAAAGGAAAAATCACGACGCTTCATCTTTAATCACTCCAAAAAAAGTAGTGGGACCGGGCAGATCGGCAATAGTTCAACGCCTCGACCGCACAGTGCGCTAGCGCGCTACCCGCACCAGCGCGGTGTCATAACCGGCAGCATCGAGTTTTTCCTTGGCCTGATCGGCCTCTTCCTTTTTACCGAACGGTCCAACGCGGACCCGAAACACCGTCCGACCCGACTGCTCACGCTCGCTCACTTTGGCTTGTACACCACCAAGAGACAACCTGGCGCGCTGGCTTTCAGCGTCTTCAGCGGTACGGAAAGCCCCAATTTGAACAAAGTAGGAGAACGGTTCGGCCACCGCGGCGCCGGCGCGCGCCTGGGCCAGATCACCCAGGGGATCGGCAGACACGGCTGGTTTGATCTCCTTGCCTTTGGCAGTTGGCGCTGGCGCTGGCGCTGGCACTTGCACTGGCGCGGCACCGGCACCGGTGTCGGCGCCCGTCTGTGTTTCTGCCTTGGCGGGCTCTACCGGTTTGGCCGGGTTCTTGCCATACAAGGGTGCGTTGGGGTCCCAGTTCTTGTTTCTTTGGGACTCGGCCACATCCTGATCCGCCGAACGACTTTGGCCCTTGTTGATGAACGGAATGGGAACCTTGGTGACGTAAACCGCAACGGCCAGCGCTGCCCCGAGACCCACCACGACTCCAATGATGAACCCCAAAATGGTTCCACCGCGTTGTTGTTTCATGCGTTGCACTTTCTGCTTTCTAATCAGTTGGGGACAGAGCTGAAGGTCTGTCCCCAAGGCTATTGAATTACATTTTCTGCGGGGCACTCACGCCCAGCACAGCCAGTCCATTGTGCAACACCTGTGCGGTGGCCGCGACCAGCGCCAACCGGGCGCGCTTGATCAGATCGTCATCCACCAGAATACGTTCCGCATCGTAATAACTGTGGTAGCAGGCGGCGAGCTCGCGCAGATAGAACGTGACGTCATGCGGTGCAAAACCGGCCGCCGCCGCCGTCAGCATCTCGGGGTATTTGGCCAGCAACAGCAGCAGCGCCAGTGCTTGCGGGCTTTGCAGCGGCGAGAGATCGGCCTGGCCCAGACTCGCCACATCGCCACCCTCCTTCTCGCGCCAGGCGGCCAGCACCGAGCAAATCCGGGCGTGCGCGTACTGCACGTAGTACACCGGGTTGTCATTGTTTTTGGCCACCGCCAGATCGACATCAAAGGTGTATTCGGTGTCGGGCTTGCGGCTGAGCAGGAAGAAGCGCACCGCATCCTTGCTGGTCCACTCGATCAGGTCGCGTAGCGTCACGTAGCTGCCGGCGCGCTTGGAGATTTTGACCTCCTCGCCCCCGCGCACCACGCGCACCATGGTGTGCAACACGTAGTCGGGGTAGCCTTTGGGGATGCCCACGTTGGCGGCTTGCAGGCCGGCGCGCACGCGGGCAATGGTGCCGTGGTGGTCGGTGCCCTGAATGTTGACCACTTTCTCGAAGCCGCGCTCCCACTTGCTGATGTGATAGGCCACATCCGGCACAAAGTAGGTGTAGCTGCCATCACCCTTGCGCATGACGCGGTCCTTGTCGTCGCCATACTCGGTGGACTTGAGCCAGAGGGCGCCGTCATGCTCGTAGGTCTTGCCGGCGTCATGCAATCTTTTCACCACGTCATCGACCTTGCCGCTCAGGTACAGGCTCGACTCCAGGTAGTAGTTGTCAAAATGGACGGCGAACGCTTTCAGGTCCAGATCCTGCTCATGGCGCAGATAGGCCACCGCGAACAGCCGGATGTCGTCCAGCGCCTCCACGTCGCCGGAGGCGGTGAACGCACGGTCGTCAGAATGAACCGTCTTTTTGGCCAGATAGTCAGCGGCAATGTCGGCGATGTAATCGCCGTTGTAGGCAGCGGCGTTCTCGCCACTGGGCCACTCGGGGTCGCCCGGCTTGAAGCCGCGGGCGCGCAACTGGGTGCTGCTGGCCAAGGTGCCAATCTGCACCCCGGCGTCGTTGTAATAAAACTCACGGTACACCGCCCAGCCCTGGGTCTGGTACAGGTTGCAAATGGCATCGCCCAGGGCGGCCTGGCGGCCGTGGCCGACATGCAGGGGGCCGGTCGGATTGGCCGAGACAAACTCCACCAGCATGCGTTTACCCGTGCCGGGCTGGCTGCCAAACTGCTGGCCCTGCGACAACACCTCGCGCACGGTTTGCTGTTTCGCCTCGGGCTTGAGTTTGATGTTGATGAAACCGGGGCCGGCGATATCAATCGCCTCGACCCAGCGCTCAAACGGTGCGCGCACCAGCAATTCAGCGCGCAGGTTTTCCGCCAACTGGCGCGGGTTGAGCTTGAGCGGCTTGGCCAGCTGCATGGCAGCCGTCGTGGCCAAGTCGCCATGGGCGGCGACTTTGGGCGACTCAAAAACGGCTTTGGACCCCGCGCCGGGGGACAATTTTTCAAGCGCTTGGTGCAGCGCTTCGAGCAATTCAATTTTTACAGACAACATGCTTTCATTTTACGGGGACGGCGTTGGCGCTTGCGTCAACCGGACTGCAGTTCTGGTGACAACACGTCAGCGGGTTTGCCAATTCGCGCGTTGTGTGCTGGAATCCAGTCTGGATTCCCTTCCAAACCTATCCTTCAAGGAATGACAATGAACAAACTACTCAGCCTTCTCGCGATCAGCCTGTCACTGTCGGTGGGCGCCGCTTACGCCGCAGACGCACCTGCAGCTCCCGCCGCCAAGTCGGCCCAGCAAAGCAAAATGGCCACCTGCAACCAGGACGCCGGCGACAAAAAGGGCGATGAGCGCAAAGCCTTCATGAAAGAGTGCCTGAGTGCCAAGCCGGTTGCCGCCGGCAAGACCGCTTCACCCAAGCAACTGGCGCAACAGGAAAAAATGAAAGCCTGCAACAAGGATGCGGGCGACAAGGCGCTCAAAGGTGCCGAACGCAAGAAATTCATGAGCGCGTGCCTGAAAGGCTGATTTACTTCGGCTTTAAACGGTGTAATCCGCCGTAAATTGCACAAAAACCCCGCCAGTTTTGCTGAAGCGGGGTTTTCTTTTGGCATGATGCGGTCATGATGCCCCGCTCCCACCTGTCCCCCTCGATCTCCTGTGTCATTCCCGCCTTCAACGAGGCGAGCAACCTGGGCACGGTACTGCCCCAGATTCTGGCAACCCTCTCAATCCTGAGCCAGCGCGTTGAGCTGGTCGTGGTCGACGATGGCAGTCGGGACGACACCACGCAGGTCATGCAGGCCCTGTGCGCAGTCCACCCTGAAATTCTTTACATCAAATTGTCACGCAACTTTGGCAAGGAGCCCGCGCTGACTGCTGGCATTGATGCCGCGCGGGGCGAGGTGGTGGTTTTGATGGATGCCGATGGCCAACACCCGGTGTCGCTGCTGCCCGAGATGTTCAAGAAATGGCAGCAAGGCTCGGACGTGGTCTATGCGGTGCGAAAAACGCGTGACGACCAGTCCGGGCTGCAGTCGAGCCTGACCGGCCTGTTTTACAAAATGGTTAACTTTGGTAACCGGGTCAAGATTCCGGCCAACGCAGGCGACTTTCGGCTGATGGACCGCATGGTGGTTGATGCCCTGAAAAGCCTGCCTGAGCGCAACCGCTTCATGAAAGGGCTGTACGCCTGGGTTGGTTTTAACAGCACGGCCATTGACTACCAGCCGCTGCCGCGCGCTGACGGCAAAAGCAACTTTGGCCTGCGCGGCTCGCTGTCGCTGGCGCTGACCGGCATTCTGGCTTTTTCCATTGCCCCCTTGCGCGCCTTGACAGCGACCGGCCTGGTGCTGTCGGCGCTTGCCTTGGGCTACGGCGCTTGGGTGGTGGGGGATTACTTTATCTCGGGCATCGCCGTTCCGGGCTATGCCACGATTGTGGTCGGCATGATGTTTTTCAGCGGCATCCAGCTGCTCTCCATCGGCGTGCTGGCGGAGTATGTGGGACGCATCTACGAAGAGGTCAAACAGCGCCCGCCGTATCTCATCAGTCAACGCACGGGCAGTGGCTTGGCTGAGCCCCTGTATGCGCCGGAGGCTGGCAATCCGCCTTTGATACTGCAACAGTCTTCCTTGCTTTGAGAGCGTCCACCTTCTGGTTTCTGGCGGTCGGTGCGACCGCCGCGCTCACGCACATGGTGGTGTTTGCGCTGACTCAAGGCCACATGTGGCCCGAGCTGGCCAATGCGCTGGGATTTTGCGTCGCCTTTTTTGTCAGCTTTGCCGGGCACCGGCTGTTGAGCTTCAAGGATGCGGCCACCAGCGTGGCAACCAGCCTGGGCCGTTTCGCGGTGACAGCGCTGGCGGGCTTTGCCAGCAATGAAGTTGTTTTCATGCTGCTGCTTCGCACGCTCGATTGGCCCGCCTTTCTGGCCCTGTTCGCGGCACTAGTGTTTGCAGCCGGGCAGACCTTTGTGCTCAGCCGCTTTTGGGCTTTCCGGCGCTAAGGCACTGCCCGACTGGTACAGCACCCAGCCAGCGCCCTGGTAAAAAAGTTTCCAGCCCGCCAGGCCTTCGGCCATTTTGTTGCCCGTTGGCGCCACAAACCAGTTGCCCGCCGCGGCACCGGCGGGCGCCAGCACTTGGGGCGACTGCAAGACCTTGGCCGCCTGCGCATCAAAGTCAGCGCCTTCAAACAGCTCGCGCTGCCAGCCGTCACCGGCGTGTTGCCGCGCTGCGGGCCAGTCTTCCAGCACCACCATGGGTTTGCGCGTTTGCGCATAGAACGGCAGGTCGTAAGGGTACTTGCCCGACACATAAACGGTGTCGCTGGGTTGGGCGGCGCAGGCCAGCGCCTGCGCAATGTCCTGTGCGCGGCCGGTGCGCGTGACGTCAGCCACCTTGAGCATCAAAACCAGCGCTATGCCGATATTGATCAGGCACAGGCCGACAAATAGCTTGCCGGCGCGCGCCCGGTGTGCCACGGCGCGCTCCCAGCCCAGCGCCGCCAGCAGCGCCAGCGCCGGCATCACCGGCAACGCATAACCGACCAGTTTGGAGTTCGGAATTGAAAAGAAGGTGATGATGGCCACGACCCAGATCCAGCACAGGCTTCGCCACGCTTGGGCCATGGGCACGGCCGCCAGCACCGGTGCGGGGGCTGGCCGACGAAGCTGGTTCAGGGCGAAAAAGACCCAGGGAAAGAACAGCAGCACCAGCGCCAGCAGGTAAAACCACCAGGGCTGCGGGTTGTTGTAAGTCGTGGCGGTGTAGCGGTTGAATTGCTGGCCCACAAACATGTAGTCAAAAAATGACGGGTATTTCTGCTGCGCCAGCACAAACCACGGCAAGGCAATCAGGGCAAACAGGGCCAGGCCACTGAGCCAGGGCAGGTACAGCACTTTTTTGAATTGGCGCGTCCAGAGCAGCCAGATGACCAGCACCATGCCCGGCAGGGCAATGCCGATCAAGCCTTTGCTGAGCATCCCCAGGGCACAGGCGGCAAAGCCGAGCCGGGCCAGCAGGGCATTGGGCTTGTCCCCGGCCATGAAGGCAAAGGCAAAGCACCAGATCGCCACACCGATCCAGGTCGCCACCGGCATGTCGTGGTTCACGTACTGGCCCCCGACCAGAAAGGTCATGCTGGTGCCCAGCATCAGAACCGCGCGCCGGGCGATGGTCTCGGTGCTGATCGTGCGAGCCGACAGGTACAGCGCCACCAGCATCAAACCCGCATGGAGTGCGGGCACCAGACGCAACGCCACCTCGTTGATGCCGAAGGTGGCGAGCGACATCGCCTGCATCCAATACAGCAGCGGCGGCTTGTGGAAGAAAGGCAGGCCATTGAGGCGCGGCGTCAGCCAGTCGCCACTTTGCAGCATCCAGCGACCGACCTCGCCGTAGCGGCCCTCATCGGGCACCGCCAGCGGCCGCAGCGCGGCCAGCAGCAGCAGCAGCAGCCATAACGAGCCCAGGGTCAGCCAGGATTTTTGTCGCTCAGAAAGGGAAGTAATCACCGCCAGATTCTAGCGGTCAAGGCTGCGATCACAGCCCGGCAAGGGCAACGCCGCGCACCAGTTGCACACCGGCATGCGCCAGCGCCTGGGAGAAGTCCGGGCCACTGAGGTAGGCGAACTCCTCGGCCCGTGCCACGCCGATGACATCATCAGGCTCGGCGGCTTGCGCCGGGTGGCACATGATGATGCTGCCCGCCGGGGCATCGCGCAGCCAGCCCTGCATGAGCCGGCTATAGCGGGACTGATCACCCGCGAAATCATATATGCCTAACAAGGCTTTAGCCCCCGTCAAATGGGCGTCAGCTGCTATATTTTCAAGAGCATTTGCCCCCATCGCGGCAATCACCCGGCTTTTCAGGTCGGCAGCGCCCGCGGGAGCGCGCGAAATGCGCAGATAAGGCGTTGAGGGGTTCAGGCCGTCTTGACCTTCATCCCTGCGGTTCTGACAACGTTGTCCGCTGCCGCTGCCATAACGGCTGCTCAAAGCCTGCACCAGCGCCTGACGAATGCCGGCAAATTGCTGCACATGCTGGTGGCCATCCACATAGTCGGGCGGCGCCTGCCACTGGGCTTCAAACGCATCGAGCTGGCGCTCGATGACGACGCGTGCCGCGCTGGGGTCAAAACCGCCGAGCACCGCTTTGCGCATGGCTGCGCCCAGTGACAGGCCGTGCCCGGCCGCCAAGGCAAAGTCGCTGGTCCAGTCCAGGTGCAGACCGACGTCAATACGCCCGCGCAAGCTCTGCAGCAAGGCCACGTCCTGCGGCCAGCGCGGTGACAGCACCATGACACTGGTAGCGCTGATGCGACCCATCGCGGCCAGCTTGGCAATGCCCAGAGAGGCGCTGGCATTCACCGCAAAATCATCAGCGCACAGGATCAGGCCCTTCATCACGCCGGCCTGAGCAGCATCATCTTTTGTTTTCACTGGTTCCGATCAAGTCGTGCTTTCAGAAATCCACCGGTGCCGTAACGCGTCACCCGGCTGTAAAAGCGCGCGGTCAAGCGCTTGACCATGGCAGAGTAGGCGTCCACCAGAGTGGGCAGAATGGTAAAGCTGTCGTAATTGGCGACCACCGCCACCCGCTCGGCGGGGCTGGTCACCACCGGGGCGAGCAGGTCTTCCACCATGCGCTCCACCTCGGCAATATCGGACAGGGCGTCGATCGCCAGTCCTTCGCAATTGATGAACAGCACGTGGTGCGCCCGGTCCAGCTCGAAGCGTTGTGCCAGCGGTGTGGCGAGCAGGCGCTCGCGCAGACCGATGGGGCCCTCGACAAACAAGGCGGCATCCATCAACTTGAGCTGGGCACTGATGATGGGCATGAAATCCATCTGTCCCAACACGTCGCGCTCCAGGTCAATCCCGGGCGCAATCTCGATCAATTCCAGCGCCCCACCGTGGGCATCGCCCGTCAATTGAAAAACGCAACGCTCGGTCACATACAACACCCGCTGCCCGCGTCGGCGCGCTTCGCGCCCACTGAAGGTGCGATGTTCGACCACACCCACAAACTTGTGCGTCGTACCTTCGCGAACTACCCGCAGGCGCCCGCCTTGCACACGCACGTCCGGATCACCGGCGGTGAAAGTGCCGACAAAAACCACCGTCTTGGCGTTCTGGCTGATGTTGATAAAGCCGCCCGCCCCAGCCAGACGGGGACCAAACTTGCTGACGTTCAAATTGCCCTGCGCGTCGGCCTGCGCCAGGCCGAGCACCGCGATATCGAGCCCGCCCCCGTCGTAAAAGTCGAACTGATTCGGTTGATCAATCACCGCCTGGGTATTGACGGCTGCGCCAAAGCTCATGCCGCTGGCCGGAATGCCGCCGATGACACCGGGCTCGGCGGTGAGCGTCATCAGGTCGATCACCTTTTCTTCGGCCGCCACGTCGGCCACGCCTTCGGGCATGCCGATGCCCAGGTTCACCACATTGTTGGGACGCAGTTCCAGCGCCGCGCGACGGGCAATCACCTTGCGCTCACTCATGGGCGAAATGGGAAGCGTGTCGATCGGCACCCGGATCTCGCCCGAATAGGCCGGGTTGTACTGTTCGGAGAAGGTTTGCATGTGGTGCGCCGGGTCGGTCGCCACCACCACCGCATCCACCAGCACGCCCGGCACCCGCACCTGGCGCGGATGCAGGGTGCCGCGCTCGGCCAGACGCTCCACCTGCGCAATGACGATGCCACCTGAATTGCGCGCCGCCATGGCAATCGCCAGCGACTCGAGCGTGAGCGCCTCACGCTCCATGCTGAGGTTGCCGTCGGGGTCGGCGGTGGTGGCGCGGATGATGCCGACCGAGATCGGAAACGCCTTGTAAAAAAGATACTCGCGGCCATCGATCTCCATCAAGCGCACCAGCTCCTCGGTGGTGCAGGCGTTGATCTTGCCGCCGCCAAAACGCGGATCGACAAAGGTGTCAAGCCCGACATGCGTCAGCGTGCCGGGCTTGCCGGCGGCGATGTCCCGAAACAGATGAGAAATAACGCCTTGGGGCAGGTTGTAGGCCTCAATGGCGTTGTCCACCGCTAATTTTTGCAGCGCCGGCACCAGGCCCCAGTGCCCACCCACCACGCGGCGCACCATGCCGGCATGGCCGAAGTGGTTCAGGCCACGCGACTGGCCGTCGCCCTGACCGGCGGCATAGACCAGCGTCAACTGGCCCGGCACACCGACACCGGTTTCACGCTGGTTGTCCAAAAACCGCGCTTCCAGCGCCACCGCAATTTCCTCGGCAAAACCGATGCCGACGAAGCCACTGGTGGCCACGGTGTCGCCGTCATGAATCAGCCGCACGGCCTCCTGCGCCGTCACCACTTTGTTGCGCCGCGTGCCCGGCCCCACGTGTTCGTCGAGATTGAAATTGGTATGCAAAATGTCTCCTCGTCTGTGGCGGATTCAGGCTTGACCCTGCTCGCCGCGCAGTAAACTCGGCGCATGTGTCAATTGCTTGGAATGAACAGCCACTTGCCCGCCAGTCTAACGCTGAGCTTCACCGGGTTTTCGCAGCGTGGCGGTTGTACCGCCCACCACGCCGACGGTTGGGGCATCGCCTTCTTTGAAAGCGAGAGCGCGACACCGGATCAACCAGGCAAGGGCGTGCGCTATTTCGTCGACAAGGAGGGCGCCGCAACCTCGCCGATTGCGAAAATGCTGCGCACCTATCCGATCAAGAGCCACAACGTCATCGCCCATGTGCGCAAGGCCACCGTGGGCGCCGTCACGCTGGAGAACTGCCACCCGTTTGTGCGCGAGTTGTGGGGCCGCTACTGGGTCTTTGCCCACAATGGCGATCTGAAAAACTATGCGCCAAGCCTGCACGGCAGTTTCCGCCCGGTGGGCAACACCGACAGTGAACTGGCGTTTTGCTGGCTCTTACAGGAGCTGGACAAGTCGCACGCCGGCGTGCCCAGCGTTGAAGAACTGAGCCGAACCCTGGCTGAGTTGGTGCCGCAGATCGCCAAACATGGCACCTTCAATTTCTTGTTGAGCAACGGTCAGGCCTTGTGGACGCATGCCAGCACCCAGCTGTATTACGTGCTGCGGCAGCACCCGTTCAAACACGTGCACCTGAAAGACGACGATGTGAGTGTGGACCTGGCCAGCCTCAACAGCGCACAGGACCGGCTGGCCATTGTGGTGACCGAGCCCCTGACGACCGATGAGGATTGGGTGGCCATGGCGCCCGGCGAATTGCTGGTCTTCGTCGATGGGGCCATCGCCCAGTGCAGTGGCTCAACATGCAGCCCGGTTTGTCAGCTGCTGGCGGCTTGCTCCAGCGCATCCAGGAACGTGGCCGCCACGTCAAACCCGGTCTGGTCAAAGATCTCCTGAAAACAGGTCGGGCTGGTGACGTTGATCTCGGTCAGGCTGTCGCCAATCACGTCCAGTCCAATGAGCAGCAGGCCGCGGGCGGCCAGCACCGGGCCAATCGCCTGGGCGATCTCAAGGTCGCGCGCGCTCAAGGCTTGCGCCACGCCTTTGCCGCCGGCGGCCAGGTTGCCACGCACTTCCCCGCCTTGCGGAATGCGCGCCAGGCAGTAAGGCACCGGCTTGCCGCCAATGACGAGCACACGCTTGTCACCGGCCACGATCTCGGGCAGGAACTTCTGCACCATCAGGCTCTGCGCGCCATGGCGGTTGAGCGTCTCGGTGATGGAGCCCAGGTTCAGGCCGTCCGGCCCGACGCGGAAGATGCCCATGCCGCCCATGCCGTCGAGCGGCTTGAGGATGATGTCCCGGTGCTCGGCGTGGAAGCGCTTGATGTCGGCCTCGTCGCGCGTGACCAGCGTGGGGCCGATGAACTGCGGGAACTCCATGATGGCCAGCTTTTCCGGGTGGTCGCGCAACGCGCCCGGCTTGTTGAAGACACGGGCTCCTTCGCGCTCGGCCTGCGCCAGCAGGTGCGTGGCGTAGAAGAACTCGGAATCAAAGGGCGGGTCCTTGCGCATGAGGATGGCATCAAAATCCCTCAAAGCCACGGCGCGCGTCTGCTTGAGCTCGAACCACGCATCCGCTTGCCCGGTCAGCGCAATATCCCGGACATGCGCCGTGACCCAGCCCCCGCGCTGCCACATCACATCCTGCGGTTCGCAAGCGGCCACGCGGTGGCCACGCTTTTGCGCCTCGCGCATCATGGCGAAGGTGGTGTCCTTGTAAATCTTGAAGGATTCGAGCGGATCGGTGATGAAGAGAAGATTCATGGAGTGACTACCAAAATAACAGCAAACAAGGACCATCCGGCGACGCCGATGATGTCAAGAATTTATCAAATCTCGATCTTGGAGCCCAGCTCCACCACCGCGTTATTGGGCAGGCGCAAGAAATCGGCTGCGCCGCTGGCATTGTGATGCATCTGGGAAAACAGCTTCTCACGCCACTGCGCCATGCCACTGCCAATGGTCGGAACAATGGTGTCGCGAGACAGGAAATAGCTGGTGGTCATGTCGTTCAGGTCACAACCCCGGCCCTTGATGTGCTGCAAGGCCTTCGGAATATTCGGGTCGTTCTTGAACCCATAGTTGATGATGACCTGCCAGCAATCGTGTCCCAGGGATTCAATCTCCAGGCGTTTTTCCATGCCGATCCAGGGCACCTCATGGTTATGCACGGTCACAAACAGGTTGTTGGCGTGCAACACCTTGTTGTGTTTGAGGTTGTGCAGCATGGCATTGGGCACCGTGCCAGCTTCAACCGTGAGGAACACGGCCGTGCCTTCCACCCGCACCGGCGGACTGACAAACACCGCTTCCAGAAAACTGTTCAGGTCAATCGCGTCGGCCCGCAATTTGTCATTCAGCAGGCGCCGGCCATCTTTCCAGGTGATCATGAGGATGAAGATGGCGCCCCCGATCAACAGCGGGAACCAGCCGCCGTCAAACAATTTGAGCAGGTTGGAAGCCCAGAACGCAAAGTCCACCACGAAGAAGAAACTGGTCGCAGCGACGCACAGCCACAAGGGGTATTTCCAGCTGTAGCGGATGACAAAAAACGTCAGAATAGTCGTGATGAGCATGTCGGTGCACACGGCGATGCCGTACGCTGAGGCCAGGTTGCTCGACGACTTGAAGATCATCACGGCCAGCACAATGGTGACAAAAAGACCCCAGTTGACAAACGGCAGGTAGATCTGGCCCACTTCCTTGACGTTGGTGTGCATGATCTTCAGGCGCGGCAGGTAACCCAGCAGGATCACCTGCTTGGTGACCGAGAAGGCGCCGGAGATCAGCGCCTGCGACGCAATCACCGTGGCCAGCGTGGCCAGGCCGACCAGTGGCAGCAGCGCCCAATCCGGCGCCATCAGAAAAAACGGGTTTTTCACCGCCGCCGGGTTGTTCAACAACAAGGCGCCCTGGCCAAAATAATTGAGTGTCAGCGCAGGCATCACCACGGCAAACCAGGCGACCCGGATCGGTTTCTTGCCGAAATGACCCAGGTCGGCATAGAGGGCCTCGGCCCCGGTGACGCACAACACCACCGCGCCCAGAATGATGAACGAGGTGCCGGGCTGGCGCCAGATGAAGCTCAGCGCGTGATACGGGCTGATCGCCCACAAAACCGTCGGATGCGTGGCAATCTGTGCCACCCCCAGCACCGCAATGCAGGCAAACCAGACCACAGTGATCGGTCCAAAGAACTTGCCAATGCCCGCCGTGCCCCTTTTTTGCACCCAAAACAGGCCAAACAGAACCAGCAGCGTCAACGGGATCACGAATTTGTTGAAGGCGGGCGACACCACCTCCAGACCTTCCACCGCCGACAGCACCGAAATGGCCGGCGTGATCACGCCATCGCCATAAAACAGGCAGGTGCCAAAGATACCCACCAGCAGCAGCACCCTGCGCAGCGCGGGCTTGTCTTTGACGGACTGCGAGGCCAGCGCCAGCATCGCGATCAGGCCGCCTTCGCCATTGTTGTCGGCACGCAGCACCAGCGTCACATACTTGAGCGACACGATGATGGTCAGGGTCCAGAAAAAGATCGACAAGATGCCGTAGACATTGTCGGAAGTGAAAGGCACATGGCCGGAGCCAAACACTTCTTTGACGGCATACAGCACGCTGGTGCCGATGTCGCCATAGACAACGCCGATGGCGCCCAGCGTCAGCGCCGAGAGGGACGATTTGGAGACTGTCACTGGCGGCGCTTAGTCGTAGACCTCGGCCTCGGGGTCGGTGGCTTCGAGTTCGTAGCTGGCGGCCAGCATCGCCAGGCGGCCGACCACGCCATACATGTAAAAGCGGTTCGGCGCACTGGCGCCAGGACGAACACCGGGCTGCGGCAAGTGGGTGCTGTGTTCAAACGCCAGGGGGACAAAGTCTGCGCCCGGTGCGCTCAAGTCTTCATCAATGCCACGACCGGCATGGATGCGGTAAAAGCCACCCACCACGTAACGATCCATCATGTAGACCACGGGCTCGGCGACCGCGTCGTTCATACGCTCCTTGGTCAGCACACCTTCCTGGATCAGGATGTCGTGCGGTGCTTGCGCACCGCGCGCGCCGCCGGCCTGCTCTTTGGCGTTCAAACTCAGTGCGGGCAGCTCTTTGGCATCGCGCACGGTCAGGATGCCCATGCCGTGGGTGCCGTTGTCAGTCTTGACCACCACAAACGGTTTTTCCTTGATGCCGTATTCCTTGTATTTGCGGCGAATCTTGCCCAGCAGGACGTCAACTTGGGAGCTCAGGCATTCCATGCCAACACCCTGGGCCAGGTTGACTTCGCCGCATTTTTCAAACAAGGGATTGATCAGCCACGGATCAATCCCCAACAACTTGCCCATGCGCTTGGCCACTTCTTCATAACACTTGAAATGAGTGCTCTTGCGCCGGGTGGTCCAACCGGCATGCAGGGGCGGCAGCACATATTGCTCGTAAATTTCTTCCAGAATGCCGGGCACGCCCGCACTCAGGTCCGTGTTGAGCAAAATGGTGCACGGGTCAAAGTCTTTCACGCCCAGGCGGCGCTTGCCACGGATGACGGGCTCCAGCGTGATGGAATCGCCGTCGGGCAAGGTCATGACCGTGGTTTTCTTGATGGCCGGGTCAATCGAGCCGAGGCGCACGTTCAGGCCGGCCATGTGAAAAATACGCTGCAACTGCGCCAGGCTGGCCAGGTAGCCGGTGTTCGCGACGTTGTTCTCGGGGATCACCAGCAGGTTGCGGGCTTCCGGGCATATTTTCTCGATCGCGGCCATGGCGGCCTGCACTGCCAGTGGCAGCATCTCGGGCGTCAGGTGGTTCCAGCCGTTGGGGAACAAATTGGTGTCCACCGGCGCCAGCTTGAAGCCGGCATTGCGCACATCCACCGAGCTGTAGAACGGCGGCGTGTGCTCCATCCACTCCAGCCGGAACCAGCGCTCGATAGCGGGCATGGAGTCAAGCACGCGCTGCTCCAGTTCATTGATGGGGCCTGTGAGCGCGGTAACGAGATGTGGAACCATAGGGTCCTCAGTTGGTGCTTGGAGCGTGCAATTCTAGAGGCACGGTTTTTTTTACTTGCCACCCTCGGCCAGCCAACGCACCAGTGCCGTGGCGGATTCGAGGCTCAAGCGCTCGTGGGCGTCGATGTGGCCGAACATTTCGCCAGCGCGGTATTTGTCGACAAATTTCTGTTGCGCCGCCGGGTCACCCTTGTACTTGCTCAGCTTCTGCGCCAAACGTTCCATACTGGGCGCTTCATCACGCAAATTGGCCCCATGGCAGTTGTAGCAACCATGGTCGACGGCAAGTTGGGCGCTGGCGTTCGCCGCCAAGGGCCACGCCACGGCCAGCAGCAGGGTGCTGGCGCAAAATGTTCTGCTGTGCAAGGCGTGACGCATGAGTTGTCCTTTGGATTTGAAACCCGCGCAATGGCATCCCGAAACGGAACGCGCAGGCGAGTTTAAGCGCGTATTTCGCCGTCGCCCAGCACCACGTACTTGAGTGAGGTCAGGCCTTCAATGCCGACCGGGCCGCGGGCGTGAAATTTATCGGTGCTGATGCCAATCTCGGCCCCCAGGCCGTACTCAAAGCCATCGGCAAAGCGCGTGCTGGTGTTGACCATGACGCTGGCGGAGTCCACCTCGCGCAAAAACTGTTGGGCGTGCATGTGGTCGCGCGTCAGGATGGCATCGGTGTGGTGGCTCGAATAGCGGTTGATATGGGCAATGGCCTCGTCGACACCGGCCACCACCTTGATGCTGATGATAGGCGCCAGGTATTCCTCGAACCAGTCGGACTCTTGCGCCAACACCAGCACCGGCTTGAGTTCCACTGCTGAATCGATAGCGTCATGCCCAATATTCACGGGGGCTACAGGCTGATTTTCCTTAAAGATTGCGAGCGCCTGCGGGTCGCAGCGCATCTCCACCCCCTTGGCGGCGTAGACCCGGCCAATCGAGGGCAAAAACTCAGCCGCCACAGCGCGCGCCACCAGCAGGCTCTCGGTCGCGTTGCACGGGCTGTATTTGTTGGTCTTGGCGTTGTCGGCCACCTTGACCGCCATGGCGATGTCGCACGGGTCGTCCACGTAGGTGTGGCAATTGCCATCCAGGTGCTTGATCACCGGCACCTTGGCGTCGCGGCTGATGCGCTCGATCAGGCCCTTGCCGCCGCGCGGAATGATCACATCCACATACTGCGGCATGGTGATGAGCTGGCCCACCACGGCGCGGTCGGTGGTTTGCACCAGTTGCACCGCCTCCGCAGGCAAGCCGCTCTCAGTCAAAGCCTGCTGCACCAGCCGGGCCAGCGCCTTGTTCGACTCGATCGCCTCCGAGCCGCCCCGCAAGATGCAGGCGTTGCCGCTCTTGATGGACAGGCTGGCGGCCTCAATCGTCACGTTGGGGCGGCTCTCAAAAATCATGCCAAAGACGCCAATCGGCACCCGCATCTGCCCGACGCGGATGCCGCTGGGCTGCTGCTTCATGCCAATGATCTCGCCAATCACATCAGCCATGCCGGCCAGCTGCTCGCAGCCCTGGGCGCAGGTCTCGATGACTTGAGGGCTCAGTTTCAGCCGATCCACCATGGGCGCGGCCAGCCCGGATTGAACAGCGCGCTCAATGTCTCTGGCGTTGTCGATCTGCAGCGCGTTCACGTTGGCGCGCAGCAGCCCGGCAAGCTTGCGAAGCGCTGCGTTTTTGGTCGCTGTTGGCGCCCGCGCCATCAGGGCTGAAGCCTGTTTTGCCTTCAAACCAAGGGCGTTGGCGTAGTCGGTCGTGTTGAGTGGAATCATGTACTTATTAACGGCTCAAATTCGGCTTTTGATCGGGCGAGCCATACAAACACAGGCGCGGGTCGCAGGGGTGCATTTTGGCAGAGTTGCAGACCACTCGGTTCGAACCGGTCGGCCCGTGCCTTCACTGACACCCAGGCGATCCGGCGGATCCATCCGTCAGGCGGGCACCGCCATGAGATAAAAGCCCCGTCAGACGCTACGCGCCCAAGGCCCCAGCGTTAATTTTTCCAACAAGTTGACTTGACGTTCGAATTTGGCCCAGCCGAGCAAAGACTGCTCGATGAGCCCGACTCGCACCCCGGCGGCGTACTGCGCGCGGGCCAGGTCAAATGGCAAGCCCTGAAGAAGTGTCAGTGTGCGACCAAAACTGGCCGCTGTTTCGTCTGGCGTTGGAGGGCAGTTCATGGCCAGCCTCCTCACGGCATCATGGTGCCGAAAATCAGACTGCGCGCGTTGGCGCGGGACTCTACGTCAAGCAGACGCATACGACGCTCGAGGTCATACACGTCGGCCGATCGGGCAAGGTACGCATCGTCAAGGTCTTTTTGGCCCTTGATGATGGGAATCAGAGCTTTGATACGCTCTATCAGTTTGGACATGGTAAGTCCTCTTGAAGTTGACAGGTCCGTATTATAAGGGTTTACCCTTAGTTGCGCGACTGTCTGGGTTTTCAGGACGCTGTGCCCGACGCTTTAGCGCTTGCCCGGCACGCGGGCGCATTCGCGGCACAAATCAAACGCCAGCTGTTGCAACGCAGCCCAGGGCTCCGTGGGCCAGTCGGGGGACTTGAGGCCTTTGACCACACCATCGACCTGGTGCGCCGCCCGCAGCAAGCTTGCCAGGGCAGCGTCACCCAGGCGCGGCAGCACGCGTTCAAACAAACGCTCGCGCGTGCCCCACACGCGCTGCTCGCGCAAGGCCATCGGCAGCGGACTGCCACGGTTCATCGCATCTTTGACACGTTTCAAGGCGCGTATGTCCTCGGCCAGGGTGTAATGCACCAGCACCGCCGCCTCACCCTCGGCCTGCAAGCCGTCCAGCATGCGCTGCACGCGAACGACCTGGCCCGAGAGCACGGCGTCCGACAGTTTGAACACGTCGTAGCGCGCCACGTTGAGCACGGCGCTCTCAATCTGGTCAAACGTCAACTCGCCGGGCGGATACAACAGGGCAAGTTTCTGGATTTCCTGATGCGCTGCCAGCAAATTGCCTTCCACCCGGTCGGCAAAGAACTGCAAGCTGTGCTGACCAGCTTCACCGGCGGCCACACGCTGGCCTTGAACGGCCAGACGCTGCGCAATCCACGCTGGCAAGGCATTACGCTCAACCGGCTCCACCGCCAGCGTGATGCCAAAACTCTCCAGCGCGCCAAACCAGGCGCTGCCTTTGCCCAGCTTGTCGAGCCGCGGCAGCATGACAAGGGTCAGGGTTGACTCGTTGCCGCGCGCTTGTTCGGCCAGTTGCTGCAGCGCCACGCCGCCCTCCTTGCCGGGTTTGCCGGAGGGAATACGCAACTCGACGATCTGCTTGTCAGCGAACAAGCTCAGGGAGCCGCCGGCCGCCAGCACCTCGCTCCAGTCAAAGTGCGCCCCGGCCACCGTGTGCGAACTGCGCTCGGTAAAGCCCTGGGTGCGGGCGAACGCGCGAATAGCGTCCGCCGCCTCCTGGACCAGCAACGGCTCGTCGCCATACACGGTGTACAGGCTTTTCAGGCCTTTCTGCAAGTGGTTGGCGAGTTGGTGAGGGGCGAGCTGCATGAAGGTTCAAATATCTTGGGTGGGTTGTCTCATCGGGCCAGTTTCTCGTCTCTCCCATCGTTTGAGAACAGAAACCCAAGCTCGCTTCGCCTGGCGGCGGGCGGCGCCCCCCCACTATTTGATGGCTGCCAGACGGCGCATCAATTGTTGCACCATGTCGGACTGCATGTCGCGGTACAGCAGAACTTCCTCGGCTTCTTTGGCCAGCACGGCTGATTCACTGAAACTCATATCGCGTTGCTGCACCAGTTCGGTCGGCGGCGTCAGCTCATCACCGTCGCGGTTGCGGACCCGAAACTTGACCCGGATGCGCAACTGAAACTCACGCACCTGGCCCGAGCTGCTGACCCCGACCACCGTTTTTTCACGCTGCTCCTGCAGGATGTCGAGTACCACCTGCGCCTGGCTGAACGGCTCATTGGGCGCCAGCACCCGCACCGAATCGCCAAATGAACGGCGCAACTCGATGGCCAGCGGCCCACCCGGATTGGGCAGGATCGCCAGGGTCTGAAAGGTGTAGGTTTGCACCCCGCGCAGCTTGAACCCGCAGCCACCCAGCGACAAACTGGCCAAGCCCAGCAGCGCAACAACAGAACGACGTTTCATAGGAATTGACTCAAACCACCAGATTCACCAGCCGCCCCGGCACCACGATGACCTTCTTGGGCGTCGCCCCGTTGGCCAGCTTGCGGAAAACCTCGCTGTCGATGGCCGCCAGCTCGATCTCGACCTTGGAGGCGCCCGCCGACACCACAATGGCACCTCTGAGCTTGCCGTTGATCTGCAACATCAGTTCAACCTCATCCTGCAACAGCGCCAGTTCGTCCACCTGGGGCCAGGGTGCATCGAGCAGGTCGCCCAGGGTGCCGGCATAGCCCAAACCCTGCCACAGGCTGTGCGCGATGTGCGGCGTGGCCGGGTACAGGCAGCGCAGCAGGATGCCAAAACCCTCTATCAGCGCCACTTGCGCGCCGCCTGAGTCGGTGGCTTTGAAGTTCTCCAGCGCATTGATCATCTTCATCGCACCGGAGACCACGGTGTTGTACTGCATGCGCTGGTAGTCGTAATCCACCTGTTTCAGCACGGTGTGGATTTCCAGCCGCAGGACTTTCGCTTCCTTGCTGAAATTTATGTCATTCAGCGCTGTAGCCCCCGTCGTACTTTCATCAACTGCTATCATATCAATAGTAGACAGTTTGATGCCGAAGTTCCAGACCCGGCGCAGGAAGCGGTAGCTGCCTTCGACCGCCGCGTCGTTCCACTCCAGCGTGGCCTCGGGCGGCGCGGTGAACATGGTGTACAGGCGGGCGGTGTCGGCGCCATACCTTTCGATCAGGTCCTGCGGGTCCACGCCGTTGTTTTTCGACTTGGACATGGTGCCGATGCCCTCGTAGTCGACCAGCGTGCCAGCGGGCAAGTTGCCCACGGCGACTTTCAGCTTGGCAGCCACCACCTTGCCGGTCTCATCGGACACATTTTCAACATCGTTCGGCCAGAAATAGTCTTTGGCCCCGTTCTCACCTTTGCGTGAGTAGATATGGTTGAGCACCATGCCTTGCGTGAGCAGTTTGGTGAACGGTTCATCGACCTTGACCAGCCCCAGGTCGCGCATGACCTTGGTCCAGAAGCGCGCATACAGCAGATGCAGGATGGCGTGCTCAATGCCGCCAATGTACTGGTCCATCGGCATCCAGTAAGCCGCACCCTCGCCGACCATCGCCTTCTCATTCTTCGGGTCGCAGTAACGCATGAAGTACCACGAGCTGTCCACAAAGGTGTCCATGGTGTCGGTCTCGCGCCGCGCCGCCACGCCACAAATCGGGCAGACCACACCCGCATGGAAGCCTTCGTGCTTGTGCAAGGGGTTGCCGGAGCCATCGGGCACGCAGTCCTGCGGCAACACCACCGGCAGATCTTTTTCGGGCACCGGCACGGCGCCGTGTTCGGGGCAGTGAATGATGGGGATCGGTGTGCCCCAGTAACGCTGGCGGCTCACACCCCAGTCGCGCAGGCGCCAGGTGGTTTTTTTCTCACCCAGACCCAGCGCCGCCAGCTTGTGCGCCACCGCCTCCACCGCTTGCTTGAACGACATGCCGCTGAAACTGCCGGAGTTGATGGCCACGCCACGCTGCTTGTCGGCGTACCAGTCCTGCCACTGGTCGTAATCAAACTGCTCGCCGTCCACCTGCACCACCTGCTTGATCGGCAGTCCGTACTTTTTGGCAAAGGCGAAGTCGCGCTCATCATGCGCGGGCACGCCCATGACAGCGCCGTCGCCATAACTCATCAACACGTAGTTGCCAACCCACACCGCCACTGGCAATTGGGTTAGCGGATGGGTGACGATCAGCCCGGTGTCCAGGCCTTTTTTCTCCTGCGTGGCGAGCTCGGCCTCGGTGGTGCCGCCGGTCTTGCATTCCTCGATGAAGGCGGCCAGCGCCGGGTTGCCCCTGGCGGCGTGCAGCGCCAGCGGATGCTCGGGCGCCACGGCGCAAAACGTCACACCCTTGATGGTGTCGGGCCGGGTGGTGAAGACATACATGCGGCCGTCGTCAATCAGCGCGCCGGACGCGTCGCGGATGTCATGGGTGAAGGCAAAGCGCACGCCCTCACTCTTGCCGATCCAGTTTTCCTGCATCAGCTTGACGCGCTCGGGCCAACCCGGCAAACCGGTCTGCACCTGCCCCAGCAACTCCTCGGCGTAATCGGTGATCTTGAGGTAGTAGCCCGGAATCTCGCGCTTTTCAACCGTCGCGCCGGTGCGCCAGCCCTTGCCGTCGATCACCTGCTCGTTCGCCAGCACGGTCTGGTCGACCGGGTCCCAGTTGACAACCTGGGTCTTGCGGTAGGCAATGCCTTTGTCCAGCATCTTCAAAAACAGCCACTGGTTCCATTTGTAATAACTGGGATCGCAGGTGGCAACCTCGCGGCTCCAGTCGATCGCCAGCCCCATGGCCTGCATCTGCTGCTTCATGTAAGCGATGTTCTCAAAGGTCCACTGGGCCGGTGGCACACCGTTTTTCAGCGCCGCGTTCTCGGCCGGCAGGCCAAAGGCGTCCCAGCCCATGGGCATCAACACGTTGTAGCCGTTCATGCGCAGGTAGCGCGTGAGCATGTCGTTGATGGTGTAGTTGCGCACATGGCCCATGTGCAGCTTGCCGCTGGGGTAAGGCAGCATGGAGCAGGCGTAAAACTTCTTTTTCGACGAGTCTTCGGTGACGCGGTAGGCATCCATTGCCGTCCAATGACTTTGGGCGGCTTGTTCGACGTCGAGAGGGGTGTATTTTTCTTGCATTGGGTTTCACTCTGGCGATCACGGGATCGCAATCAAGCGATTTTAGGGCGCCACTGGCGGCTTGGGATTGGTCACAAAACCAATCCGGTTCAATCCTGCTTTTTGGGCAATGCCCATGACATCAACGATACGGCCGTAGGGTACCGCGGTATCGGCACGCAGCTGCACTTCAAGGTCGGGGTTGAGCCTGGCGGTTTGCGCCAGCTGGGTCGCCAACTCAGTCAGCGTCAACACCTGGTCATCCAAAAAGGTTTGCCCGGATCTATCCACCACCACGGTCACGAACTTCGGTGCCGCGCTGACCGGGCTGGCCTGGGCTTTGGGCAGGTCCAGCTGGATGGAACTCGCCAGCAGCGGCGCGGTGATGATGAAAATCACCACCAGCACCAGCATCACGTCGACCAGCGGCGTCATGTTGATCTCGCTCATCGGCTTGGGGCCGGGTGTGCGCTCTAGACGGCCAAACGACATCGCCGTATCCAGGCCACGGCCTAAACCTGCCAGACCGGCTGGGTGCCCGCCAGTTCCCGCAGATCACGTGCAAAGCCTTCAAGCTGCGCCTCGATGCGCCCGATCACGCGGCCCAGCACGTTGTAACCCAGCACCGCCGGAATCGCCACCGCCAGGCCCGCGGCGGTCATGATCAGCGCTTCGCCGACGGGGCCGGAGATTTTGTCGATCGTCACCTGCCCGGCGTTTGCGATGCCAATGAGGGCGTGGTAGATACCCCAGACCGTGCCCAGCAGGCCCACAAACGGCGCCGTGGCGCCCACCGTGGCGAGCAACACCTGACCATAGTGAAGCTTGGTCAAGGCCGCGTGCAGCGCATCGCGCAGCACCCGGGTCAGTTGCTGGGACTTGTCCCCGGCGCTAGAGAGCGTCCCGTTTGCTTCAAGTTTTGTAGCAACGATCATAGGAATGACGAGGGCTTCTCGGTCAAAAGCCTGCAACTTGTGCAGCGCCTCTGCAACCGATATGGAGCTCCAGAAGGCGGCAAGGCTGCGCACCACGTCAGCGCTGGCGCGGCGCAGCAACCACGCTTTCCACACAATGACCACCCAACTGCCCACCGACATGGCCAGGAGCAGCAGCGCCACACCCCGGGTGAGGGTGTCGCCCTGCCAAAACAACTGGGCCGCGTTCATTTCAGGTTCAGTACGTCAGCCATGTCGTACAAACCTGCTTTTTGTTGACTTAGAAAACGCAGCGCGCGCAAGCTGCCCTGCGCATAGGTGGCACGGCTGGACGATTTGTGGCTGATCTCAATGCGTTCGCCAATACCGGCAAACAGCACGGTGTGGTCGCCCACAATGTCACCGCCGCGAATGGTGGCAAAACCAATCGAGGACGGGTCACGTTCACCGGTGACGCCCTGGCGCGCATAGACGGCGCAGTCTTTCAGGTCGCGCCCGAGTGCGCCGGCCACCACCTCGCCCATTTTGAGCGCCGTGCCGGACGGGGCATCGACCTTGTGGCGGTGATGCGCCTCGATGATTTCAATGTCATAACCCGTGGCCAGCGCCTTGGCCGCCATTTCCAGCAGCTTGAGCGTGACGTTGACCCCCACGCTCATATTGGGCGCCATCACAATGGCAATGTCACGCGTGGCCGCGGTGATCTCGGCCTTTTGCGCGTCACTGAAGCCGGTGGTGCCAATCACCACGTTGACACCCAACTCACGGCACATGCGCACATGGGCCAGCGTGCCTTCAGGCCGGGTGAAATCAATCAGGGTCCGGGCCTGTTTGAGACCGACGGCCAAATCAGCGGTGATCGCAACGCCGCTGGTCTGGCCCAAAAATGCCATCGCATCCGCACCCAGGGCGGGGCTGGTCGGCACGTCCAGTGCACCGGTCAGTTCACAGTCAGGGGCACTCTTGATGGCTTCGATCAGCATCTGGCCCATGCGGCCAGATGCACCCGCGATGGCCACACGATGGGTCAGGTTTTGAGTCATGGTCGCGAACGCTGAAAAGGCGGGAAAGATTGAAAAAACCGGCTTAGCGGGCCACCGGCTCCAGCGGCGGATAGCTCGCGGGCAGCGGCGGCAGCGGCGTTGGCTCGACCGTTTTTATCGGGGCCGGCGCCGCCGTCAGACTCTCTGGCGGCATTTCCAGCACCGGCACTTTGCCGGCTTGCCGTCCTGAATCGAGCGAGGCCACGAACTCGGCTTCGGTCGGCAAGGCATCGGCCTCGATGCGCTCCAGCGCATCATCCTTGAAAAACACGGTGACTTTGCGCGCCTGTGGCGCTAGGCCCTGGCGTTTGAAAGTGAAGACATAGTCCCAGCGGTCAGCGTGGAAGATGCTGCTCAACAAGGGCGTGCCCAGAATATCGCGGACCTGCACACGGCTCATGCCCGGTGTGACCGCAGCGGCCTGCTCCTGGGACACAAAATTGCCTTGAACGATGTCAATCTTGTAGGGCGTCACGATACTGGCGATGCTGGTACTGGCGCCATTCAGACTGCCACAAGCCACCAGGCTGGCGCTGGCGGCAAAAATCAGACCCAAACGGGTCGCAAGACGTTGAAGATCAGTCATGAGGTGGTGTGGGGTGTGGCGATATGATCGGACCATTGTACCGGCTGTGCCTGCAGGATCGACCTGGCGGCTGGCAAGACTGAGACCCGCCATGACCAAGATCGATGAACTTAAAAGTACCGGCCTGAAGGCCACGCTACCCCGGCTGAAAATACTGGAAATATTCCACAAGGGCGGGCAACGGCACATGACGGCCGAGGACGTGTTTCGCGTCTTGCTGGAGGAGCGCTCGGATGTCGGCTTGGCCACGGTGTACCGTGTGCTGGCCCAGTTCGAGCAAGCCGACATCCTGATTCGGAGCCATTTTGAGAGCGGCCGCGCGGTCTATGAGCTCAACGAGGGGCAGCACCATGACCATCTGGTGTGCCTGGATTGCGGCAAAGTGGAAGAGTTCTATGACCCGGAAATCGAAAAACGCCAGCGCGCGGTCGCCAAGGCCAAAGGATTTGCCATTGCCGACCATGCATTGAGTCTCTATGCCCACTGCACCCGGGAGCGGTGTCCCAATCGTCCCGCGTCGGCCGACGCCCAGGATTGACCAACGACGACAGCGCCGCACCGGCCCTTCAGCGGGCCCGCTTCATTCGCTCAGTTTCATGGCCTTGCGGTGACGCTCGACAAATTCCTGGTAAGTGTCGATGCCGCGCAATTGCAGGATGGTGTTGCGCACGGCAGCTTCCACCAGCACCGCAATATTGCGCCCCGCCACCACCTGGATCACCACTTTGCGTACCGGCACATCAAGCACATCCTGGGTCAGCGGCTCGTAGGGAATGCGCTCATAGTCGCGCTCCATCGTCTCCCGGCGCACCAGATGCACAATGAGCTTGAGCCGCATGCGCCGTCGCACGGCGGTTTCGCCAAAGATGCCCCGGATATCGAGCAGCCCAATGCCCCGCACTTCCAGCAGGTTCATCAGCAACTCGGGGCAGCGGCCCTCAATCGTGTCCTGATTGATGCGGTACAGGTCGACCGCATCGTCGGCCACCAGGCCATTGCCGCGCGAGATCAGCTCCAGGCCCAACTCACTTTTGCCAAGTCCCGATTCCCCGGTGATCAGCACACCCAAGCCCAGAATATCCATGAACACGCCGTGCATTGTGATGCGGTCGGCAAAATATTTGGACAAGTAGGCGCGCAGCACATCAATCACAAAAGCCGATGAGCTCGCGGTGGCGAACATCGGAATCTGGGCCCGTTCACACATCGACAACAGGGCTTGCGGCGCATCCTGCCCGTCGGCCAGAATCAGTACCGGTGGCTCCAGCGTGACAATGCGGGAAATCCGGCGCGCGCAGTCGTCCGGCGTCGAGTTGGTGAGATAGGCAATCTCGCGCTGGCCCAAGATCTGGATGCGATAGGGATGGATGTAATTGAGGTGGCCCACCAGATCGGCGCCGGAGCGTGCGGCACGCACCGCCACCTCGTCGAAGCGGCGCTCCGAGGCACCCAGTCCCGCCAGCCACTCCCACTTCAGGGCGCCACGAAACTCGTCAAAAAGCACATCGGCGCTGACAACGTTAGGCTTCACACGGCATCCAGTGAATCAGGTCGACGCCCCGGCCAGGGCATCAGACCACCTGGGCCGATTGCCATTTGACAATGAACCCATGCAGTTCCTCCGCGCTGGCACTGAGCGCCATTTTTTCCCGCAAGGTCGCGTCGCTGAGCATTTCGGCTATTTCCGAGAGGATTTCCAGATGCTTTTGCGTCGCCGACTCGGGCACCAGCAGAAAAATCAGCAAATTGACCGGTTGCTCGTCCGGCGCATCAAAGCCGATCGGGCGGGTCAACTGCAGCACGGCGGCCATGGGCAACTTCAGGCCCTTGATGCGGCCATGCGGAATGGCAACGCCGTGCCCCAAGCCGGTGGAGCCCAGCCGCTCGCGGGAAAACAGGCTGTCGGTGACCAGTGAACGGCTGAGACCATGCAGGTTTTCGAACAGCAAACCCGCTTCTTCAAAAGCTCTCTTTTTGCTGGTGGCATCAACCTGCACAAGCACCTGTGCAAGGGGGAGGATGGCTGCGAGTCGATTCATAATTTAGGGGGGAATTATGCCCACATCCGGATGGGGCCCAAAAAAAACCGCCCGGCGGAGCAGGCGGCTGGGACTGATCTCAGGCCGGTGGCCTCACATCAGTCGTTTCGGCGCTTCGTGATGATGATCCTGCAAACGCCCCTTGTGGCGGACAACCTGACGATCGAGTTTGTCCACCAGTTCATCCACGGCAGCGTACAAATCGGCATGTGAGCTCTCGGCAAACATGTCTGTCCCCTTGACATGAATATTGCACTCGGCGCGCTGCCTTAAATCTTTCTCGGTCTGCTTTTCCACGGTGAGCAGAACTTTGACATCGACCACTTGGTCAAAATGCCGCTTGATCCGGTCCAGCTTGCTGGTAACGTAACTGCGCAAGGCCGGTGTGACCTCGAGGTGATGACCGCTGATCGTCAAATTCATAAATAATCTCCTGTTACTCTCAGGGTTGAGACGGTTGCCGGCGCCATGCAAACAACACAAAAAATCAAGGCAAAAATAGACGCCGACAGATTCACTATGCCCCCGCCTTGGCGGAAAAGCAAATCCTTTTTATTAACTTTTTTTGTATCAGGCCGCAAAAAATGATCTATGTCCCATTGAAATGAACCAGCAACGACACACGGCACCGGCGGGCCTGGCAGCATGAGCCGCGCCAGCAAAAACGCCACCGGCGATTCTTTTTTTGCCTGGGATGGCGATGTTCTGGTGATCAATATTCTGGGCAAGCCCAGCGCCAGCAAGGACGCCATCGGCAAACCCTTTGGCAAGCAACTCAAGGTCAGCGTCGCGGCGGCACCGGTGGCGGGCCGAGCGACCGATCACATGGTGCGTTTTCTGGCCGTCCAGTTTGGCGTCAGCGCCTCTGACATTGAAGTGGTGTTTGGCCGCATGAACGTCAACAAGCAGGTGCGCATCAAAGCACCCACAAGGTTGCCGGCTGTATTTGCGCAGGGCTCCTTGCTGATGGACGACGATGAGGGAAAATAGCGGCGGTGGGTTCAGAGGCCGCGTCGGCAGGCGCTGACCATGACCGCACCCGCGCGCTGGAACTTTGCCGATTAGCCTGACTCACATGTTGTAATGAATTGCCTGAAATTACCCCATCGCCTTATTTTTGCTACTTTATTTGTAGCATTTTGTACAATAACGACAGGGGCTAGAGGCCAAAATATCCCCCAATCCGTGGTCAACACCGAACAGGTGCGGGCCGAGTTGATGGTGCAGGCCCCGGATGGCGCCGACGCGGGAAAATCGGTCTGGGTGGGTCTGCAATTGACGCACCTGCCGGAGTGGCACACCTACTGGAAAAACCCGGGTGACTCCGGCTTGCCCACCACGCTGCAATGGACGCTGCCCGCGGGCGTGACGGCGGGCGAGATCGCCTGGCCCTTGCCGAAAAAAATTCCGCTTGGCAACCTGACCAATTATGGCTACGAGGGCACGGTGTTGCTGCCGGTACCTTTGAGCATCTCACCCGCGTTCAAGCCGTCGCCGCAGAGCAGCGGCCTCGAAATCAAACTCAAGGCCACTTGGCTGGTCTGCCGGCTCGAATGCGTGCCGCAAGACGGCGAATTTGTCCTGAACGTGCCGGTGCGCGGCTCCACCGCGCTCAACAGCGCGGCTTTCACCGCCAGCCTCAAGGCCCAGCCTGCCGCGCTGGAAGGCGACAGCCGGGTGGCGGTGGATGGCAAGCAGCTCAAGCTGACCGTGGTCGGCCTGCCGCCGACGCTGCGTGGCAAACAACTGGAGTTCTTCCCGGAGACGCCCGAGCTGATCGACCCTGCGGCGACCTGGTCACAGCAATGGACAAAAAACGGGCAGGGCGACGTCTGGACCGCCAGCGTGCCTTTGTCAGGACTTCGCAGCGAGAGCCCGGCGCTGATACCGCTGGTGTTGGTGGCTGACGTCAACGGCCAGCGGCAAGGTTTTCGGGCCCAGGCCCAGGTGCTGGGCAATTGGCCGCCGGTGGCGGGCGTGGCCGGCAGCAGCCCGCCTGGGCTGGCCCCGGCTCTGGCCAGCACCACAGCCCCGACTGGCCCCCAGGTTTCGTTCGGCCTGTGGGCGGCGCTGCTGGGTGCACTGCTGGGCGGCATGATCCTCAACCTGATGCCTTGTGTGTTTCCGGTGCTGGCGATCAAGGTGATGAGTTTTACCCGTCATGCCCATGACCGGCGTGGCCACCGCATCAGCGGCCTGGCCTACAGCGCCGGTGTGGTGCTCTCGTTTCTGGCGCTGGGCGCGCTGCTGATCGGCTTGCGCAGCGCGGGCGAGCAACTGGGCTGGGGCTTTCAGTTGCAGTCGCCGGCGGTGGTGGCGGCGCTGGCGGTGTTGTTCACCGTGATGGGCCTGAACCTGGCGGGCCTGTTTGAGTTTGGCCGCTTTTTGCCCAACGCGGTGCTGACGCTGGAGGCCAAAAACCCGGCGGTCAACGCCTTTTTGTCGGGCGTGCTCGCGGTCGCCATTGCCTCGCCCTGCACCGCGCCCTTCATGGGCGCATCGCTAGGCTTGGCGCTGGGCCTGCCGCCGCTGCAGGCCTTGCTGATTTTCATGACGCTGGGCATCGGCATGGCGCTGCCGTATCTGGCCGCCAGCCTGACCCCGGCAGTGGCGCGCTGGCTGCCGCGCCCCGGCGCCTGGATGGACACCTTCCGCCGGGCCATGGCGTTCCCAATGTTTGCCACCGTGGTCTGGCTGGTGTGGGTGCTGGGTCAGCAAAGTGGCATTGACGGCGCCGCCGCCTTGCTGGCGCTGCTGCTGAGCTTGAGTCTGGTGCTCTGGTCGCTGACACTCACGGGCCGCAGCCGGGTCGTGATAGCTACTATTTCAATAGCAACTCTCACCCTGTTGACGGGGGCTATCGGCCAGAATGTCATCAAGATGGCAGGCGCCTCCCGGGTTGCCAGCGATAGCCGCTGGCAACTCTGGGCACCCGGGCGGGTGGAACAAGTGCTGGCCACGGGAGCGCCGGTGTTTGTCGACTTCTCCGCCGCCTGGTGCGTCACCTGCCAGTACAACGAGAAAACGACGCTGGCCAACCCCGAGGTACTGGCCGACTTTGCTGCCAACAAGGTGACCTTGTTGCGTGCCGACTGGACCCAGCGCGACCCCGCCATCAGCGCCGCGCTGGCGCAACTCGGCCGCAGCGGGGTGCCGGTCTATGTGCTGTACCAAGATGGCCGTGCGCCCGTGGTGCTGTCTGAAATTCTGAGTGTGCAAGAAGTCCGCTCGATGCTGGCCAAGCTGAAGAGTTCATGACGCCATGATGAGTCAAACCGAAACCATCCGCCAGATTCTGGCGACCTGCCGCACCGTCGCGGTCGTGGGCCTGTCGCCCAAGCCTGAGCGCGCCAGTTTTGAGGTGGCGCACTACATGCAGGCGCACGGCTGGCGCATCATTCCGGTCAACCCGGTCGCGGCTGCCAGCGGGTTGACCATTTTGGGCGAGCCGGTCTACGCCAGCTTGCAGGAAGCGGCGCAACACGCGTCCATTGACCTGGTCGACGTGTTTCGCAACAGTGCCGATGTGCCGCCGGTTGCGCAGGAGGCCATCGCCATTGGCGCGCGGGCTTTGTGGCTGCAACTGGGCATTGAAAACGCCCAAGCCGGCGCAGCGGCCCAGGCCGCGGGCTTGTGGGTGGTGCAGAACCAGTGCCTGAAGGTCGAACACGCCGCCAGCGCCTGAGAAGTCGCGCTGCCCGGGCTCCCCGAGGCGGGCTCAGCTAAGCAAATCTTAAGCTGGCAGGGTTATCGTTTGGGCTCCTTACCCAAGAGAACGCAGCATGACAACAAAACGCCACACCCCCCATCTGCTGGCCTGCCTGGCGCTGGCCTTGCCCCTGGCCGCAGCCGCCAACCCGATTCTTGAGACCTACCGGGCACAAGCCAAACAGGAAAACGCGGCTTTCAAGGACTTCACCGTGGCCGCCGGTCAAAAGCTCTACGGCACCAAAGGCGCCGAGCTGTCGTGCGCCTCGTGCCATACCGATTCGCCCAAAGCCGAGGGTAAACACGTCAAGACCAACAAGCTGATTGCAGCGATGGCACCGTCGGTCAACCCCAAGCGCTTCAGTGACGCCGCCAACGTTGAAAAGTGGTTCAAGCGCAATTGCAACGACGTGCTGGGCCGCGCCTGCACGACGCAAGAAAAAGGCGACTTCATGACCTATGTGCTGTCAGTCAAGTAAAGGGCACGCCATGAAATTCATCAAACCATTGCTGCTGGCCGTGCTGGCCGCCACCTCGCTCGGTGCCTGGGCCAAGTACAACGGTGAAGACCGTGGCCGCCCCACCCTGCCGTCACAGGTCAACGCCAAGTGGCAGGCTGAATGCTCTGGCTGCCACATGGCCTTCCCGCCCGGCCTGCTGCCAGCCGCCTCCTGGAAAAAAATCATGAGCGGCCTGGACAAGCACTTTGGCACTGATGCGTCGCTGTCGCCTGCCGACAGCGCCGAGATCACCGACTTTCTGGTCAAGAACCCGTCCAACCGCTGGACCTCCAGCGCAGCACCCCTGCGCATCACCGAAGCGCAATGGTTCAAGGCCAAACACATGAGCGGCGAAATCAACCCGGCGGTCTGGAAGCGTGAGTCGGTCAAGAGCCCCGCAAACTGCATGGCCTGCCACAGCGGTGCCGACAAGGGTGTGTTTGACGAACACGGCATCAAGATCCCGAAGTAATCCGGCAAGCGCCGGCCTTCGTCGAAGGCTGGTGCGCCTTTTCCTCCTCCCCCGCCTTGCCCTGAAAGCCAGCCGCCATGCAACGCACCCTGATCTGGGACCTGCCGACCCGCCTGTTTCACTGGACCCTGGCGCTGAGCTTTGCCGGCGCCTGGCTCACCAGCGACGGCGATCAGTGGCGCGCCATTCACGTCTTTCTCGGCTACCTGATGCTCGCCCTGGTGGGTTTTCGGCTGCTGTGGGGCTTCGCGGGCTCGCATTTTTCGCGCTTTGCCAGCTTCTGGTTCGGCCCGAAAGAAGCCTTGATTTATCTGCAACAGGTCGCATCGGGCCGCGCGAAGCGCCACGTCGGGCACAACCCCGCCGGCAGTCTGGCCATCTATATTCTGCTGGCCCTGGTGGTGGTGGTCGGGATCACCGGTGTCCTGACGCTGGGTGGCGATGAGCAGCAAGGCATCGTGGCCGGCTGGGCCAGCTTCGCCCAAATCCAGACCATCAAGAAGCTGCATGACCTGTGTGCCACGCTGATGCTGTTGGTGGTCATGGGGCACATCACCGGCGTGGTGGTGGAAAGCGTGCTGCACAAGGAAAACCTGGCGCGCTCCATGGTCACGGGCACCAAGCTGGCTGACGCCGACACACCGGTGGCCAAGCGGCATACCGGGGTGGCGTTCCTGATGCTGCTGCTGATCACCGGGTTAGCGCTCTGGTGGTTTGATTACGCCATTGACCGGCAGCTTGACAGCCAGCCAGGGCACATCGAATCAGTCGCTGACACCCATGAGCCCCGGGTGAAATTTCTCGGCCGCCAGTTGCCCGACAACGCCCAGTGGCGCGACGAATGCGGCAGTTGCCACGCCGTGTTTTACCCGGCCCTGCTGCCCGCACGCTCGTGGCAAAAAATCATGGCCGAGCAAAGCCAGCACTTCGGCACCGACCTGGGGCTCGACGCCAGCACCACTGCCGCGGTGCTGGCCTTCATGACGGCGAACTCGGCCGACCAGCACAACACTGAAGCGGCGTTCAAGATCGAGCAATCGATTCCCCGGGACGCCACTCCGCTGCGCATCACCGAGACGCCTTACTGGCTGCATAAACACCAGGAGATTGCCGCCGCCGACTGGGCTTCGGCGCTGGTGAAAAGCAAAAGCAACTGCGCCGCCTGCCACAGCGATGCCGACAAGGGTACTTTTGAAGACGCGGCCATGCAGATCCCCGGGCCGCCGCTGGCCAAGCCCTGAGGGGGTTTGCGCCCCGATCCGCCAGCGATAGGGGCCGGTCCAGTGCACTGCTGTTAAGCTGCCAACCGTCTTCTCGTCCACAATTGCGACCATGCCACCTTTCTCGATTCAAAACGGACAACGGGTCGGCACCTTGCTGGTGGCGCTGCAATTGGGCCTGCTGCTCGTACTGGCAGCGTTGGCGGCACCGAATGTGATGCACGGCGCCATTCCCGCCGGTGCCTTCGTGCTGGCGGGGGCCTGTGTCGCACTCGCCGCATGGACGCTGCTTCACAACCGGCTGGGGAATTTCAACATTCACCCGACGCCCAAAGTTCACGGCGTATTGGTCACGACCGGGCCGTACCGGTGGATTCGCCACCCCATGTACACCTCGGTTCTGCTGGGTGGCGCCGCGCTGGCGTGGCCATCGGGTCTTCTCATCGGCTGGGTCGCGTGGTCCGCACTGGCCATGGTCCTGTTCCAGAAATCAAGGCTCGAAGAGCGGTGGATGGGCGAGAAACATCCCGGTTATGCCGCCTACAAGCTTCGGAGCAAGCGCTTTTTGCCTTGGCTGTTTTAAAAGGCCCGGGCACTGAGCACGCCAGCTAAAGCAGCGCGAGCGTTCTTTCATCAGGCGCTCCACCAAAAAACCGCGCCAGCGCCTGACTGAAAACCGGCTCATCCGGGGCGACCTGGGCGAAAAGCGTCATGCATGACCTGAATTTGAGGTCATCGGGTGAGCCAAAAACATCGTAAATGGACTTGTTGCCGACCGCCAGAACAAGCTTCGTGCAGTCCTTCAGGCGCGGTCCAAGGACGGGGTGCTTCCAATAAGCCAGCGCCTCGTCCCTGGACTCGATGCCAAAGTGTTTGGCAATCGGACTTCGGCCAAGCGCCTTGAGCTGAGGAAAGATGAACCACATCCAGTGGCTGGTCTTTTCCCCCGCTGCAAGCTCCTCAGAGACCGAGCGATAGACAGGGTCTTGCGCCTCTACAAAGCGCTCCAGACCGTTGTGGGTCAAGTCGAATGGCATGGACATGGTTACCTCCAAATAGCGCGCACCGGCCAAGCTCCGCTGCTGGCTCGACCGACGTCAAGGCCGGCGAAAAGTCACTTGCTGGGATGACCAATATCTTGAGTTCAATTGATCAAGCCTGACTTCCCCGCCCGTGGATGGCGCGTGGACAAAACGGCCAGCGCCAACATAAATTCCCGCGTGCGTGACGACGTCGCTTTGGGCAAAGAGGACCAGGTCGCCCGAGCGAATGTTGTCGCTCAATACCGGCTGGCCCCAATGCTGCATCCTGGCGACGGTTCGAGGTGGCGCCAACCCGGCCCTCTTCTGGTAGATGTAGCCAATCAGGCCACTGCAGTCAAAACCCGAGTCCGGTGTGTTGCCTCCATAGCGATACGGCGTGCCGACAAGGCCGACAGCGTAAATCGTGATGTCATCGGCCTGCCCTTGCGAGATTCTCGACGGCACGTCCGGGACCTCATTGGAACCCAAGCCACGACGGGCCGATGGCGAGGTGCCACAGCCCCCAAGGATTGATAGAAGCGTCAGGAAAACAGCTAAAAGGCCGAGTCTGTTGAACATATTCACGCCGGTTCATTGAATCCAGAAACAGATGAAGACAACACCCATCGAGTCAATTCCACTGGGTGTAAAGCCATCCGCACAAGCCAGCACCCACAAGCCACAGCAACCAGGTTTGCGGCACGGCATACGGGTACACCATCAAGACCACGCCGGTCCAGGTCAGTGCGGGTGACATTGTTTTGCGACCGCGCCTGAACGCCACATAGCCAATGATGCCAAACAAAATGGCGCCGACGATGTAGGCGGGACTGGGCAGGACCAGGCCGAGGGATTCGAGATTTTTGATTTCATCCATAGGGCATCGTCAATCAGGCCCGCAGCCCTACTTCCCCAAGGCCCGCAGCGCCAACCTGATGCCCTCGCTCACGCCCACGTCACTCGGCAGCGCCTTCAAGGCGGCGGCGGCCTCCTTGTCGCTGTAACCGAGCGCCAGCAGCGCCTGCAAAATGTCGGCCTGACTGTCATTGGCCACACTGGCGGCGACACCGATATCGGGACCGAGTTTGCCTTTGAGCTCCAGCAGCAGCCGCTCGGCGGTTTTCTTGCCGATACCGGGCACCTTGATCAGCCGCCCGCCTTCTTGCAGTGTGACCGCCTGCGCCAGCTCAGCCACGCTCATGCCCGACAGCACCGAGAGTGCCGTGCGCGGCCCGACGCCCGATATTTTGATCAGCTCGCGAAACGCCGCGCGCTCCTGGCTGGTGGCAAAGCCATACAGGATCTGCGCGTCTTCACGCACCACAAAATGCGTCAGCAGGCTCACCCGGGCGCCCAGCTCGGGCAGGTTGTAAAAAGTGCTCATCGGCACCAAAACCTCATAGCCCACGCCGTGACAGTCCACGATCACTTGCGGTGGATTCTTGTCGTCGAGCGTGCCGCTTAATTTGCCGATCATTTATTGCCTATCATGGGTGACCTTTTTCAGGAATTATCAACTTGATTCTCCGACACCTGTTTTCTCCGCCGAATAACACCCGCTTAAGCCACCTGTGCGGCCCGATGGACGAGCATCTGCGCACCATCGAGGTCGCGCTGCAAGTCAAAATTGCCCACCGCCACGAGCAGTTCAAGGTCGACGGCACCAAGGCCAATGCCAAGCGCGGCATGGAAATGCTGCAAGCCTTGTACGAGATGGCAGTGCGCCCGATCGAGCCCGCCACCGTGCAACTCATGCTGGCGGGCGACGCCGACATGAATGACACCGACGGCCCTGGCCTGAAGACCAGGCGCAGCGACCTCAAGCCCCGCACCCTCAACCAAGCGCTCTACCTGGACCAGATTGCCAGCCACGACATCACCTTTGGCATCGGCCCGGCCGGCACTGGCAAAACCTACCTGGCGGTGGCGATGGCCGTGGACGCCTTGGCGCGCAGCGCCGTGCAGCGCATCGTGCTGACGCGCCCCGCAGTGGAAGCGGGCGAGCGCCTGGGCTATTTGCCCGGTGACCTGGCGCAAAAAATAGACCCCTACCTGCGCCCCTTGTACGACGCGCTGTATGAGCTGATGGGTTTTGAGCAGGTGCAAAAAGCGTTTGAGCGCCAGACCATCGAGGTCGCGCCGCTGGCCTTCATGCGCGGGCGCACGCTCAACACCGCTTTTGTGATTCTGGACGAGGCGCAAAACACCACACCCGAGCAGATGAAGATGTTTTTGACCCGCATCGGCTTCGGCTCCAAAGCGGTGGTAACCGGTGACGTGAGCCAGATCGACCTGCCCAAGACCCAACTCAGCGGCCTGATTGACGCCGAGCGCGTCTTGAAACGCGTGCCCGGAATTGCCATCTGCCGCCTGACCAGCGCGGATGTGGTGCGCCACCCGCTGGTGGCGCGCATTGTGGACGCCTACGATGCACCCGGGCGCGCCAGCGCGGCGCAGCGACGCCAGGACGACGACATCGACGATGAGGTGGCAGGACCCAAGCCGCGGGTGCGTGCGCACAAAAAACCGGCCTGATCCGGCCAACTACTGAAACAATAGCTACTCACGCTTATTCCACGGTGGCTAGCGGCCTATTTCTCTTAAACATCATGTTAAACCAACTGACTCTTTCGCTGCAATTTGGCAAACTTGAAAATCCCGCCCTGCACCGCGGCGCCCTGCCCCGCCACAAGGTGGCGCGCTGGCTTCGCCATGCGCTGCAAAGCGACGCCGAAATCACCGTGCGCATCGTCGATACCGAGGAAGGCCAGGCGCTGAACCGCGACTACCGGCACAAGGACTACGCCACCAACGTGCTGACTTTCGACTACACGCAGGAGCCCGTGGTCACGGCCGACCTGGTGCTGTGCGCACCGGTCGTGGCCCAAGAAGCCAAGGAACAAGGCAAGACGCTGCAAGAGCACTACGCCCACCTGCTGGTGCACGGCGCCTTGCACGCGCAGGGCTGGGACCACGAAGCAGAAGAAGACGCCCAGGTCATGGAATTGCGCGAAAGCGAGATCATGGCCCGGCTGGGTTTTGAGAATCCTTACTGATACCGGCGCACCCCGTTTTTCCCCAAGCGCTCCTTTATGCACACCACAGCCCTTGTTCTTTTTTCTGGCGGCCAGGACTCCACCACCTGTCTGGCGCTGGCGCTCTCCAAGTACCAGCGGGTGGAAACCATCGCCTTTGATTACCGCCAGCGCCACCTGGTCGAACTCGATGCGCGCCTGATCGTGCTCAACGAGATCCGCGCCAGATTCCCGCAGTGGGCAAGCAAACTGGGCGAGGATCATCTGCTGGACCTGGCGGTGCTGGGCGAGGTCAGCGACACCTCGCTCACGCGCGACACCGCTTTCAAGATGGAGCAAAGCGGCCTGCCCAACACCTTTGTGCCGGGGCGCAACCTGCTGTTTTTAACGCTTGCCGCCGCCGTGGCCTACCGGCGCGATCTGCAGGTGATGGTCACAGGGGTTTGTGAAACCGACTTTTCCGGCTACCCCGACTGCCGCGACGACACCATCAAGGCCATGCAACTGGCGCTCTCGCTCGGCATGGACAAACGCTTTCTGATTGAAACCCCGCTGATGTGGATCGACAAGGCCGCCACCTGGGCGCTGGCTTACGAGCTGGGTGAAAAGTCCGGCACGCCGGGCGGCGGCCAGGCTTTGGTGGACCTGATCATCGAGCACACCCATACCTGCTACCTGGGTGACCGCCAGCACCGCCATGCCTGGGGTTACGGTTGCGGCAGCTGTCCGGCCTGCGAGTTGCGCGCGCGCGGTTATGAGCGTTATTGTGCTGCGCGAACGGCGGGCTGATCGGCACTCTGCGCTTTCAGCCGATACCCTGCCGGTGCGCCTTCCGGCAATTTTTCCAGCGTCCAGTGCTGGGTATGAAAAGTCGCCACGGTGGGTCGATGAGCTATTGAAACAATAGCGCCTTGCGCAGACTGGACAAGGGCCACAAGTCGTTTGTATATTTTATTTTCAGACGCTTCGTCGAGCGCGCTGGTGGCCTCATCGGCAAACACCCATTTTGGTTTTTTCAGCAGCACGCGGGCAATGGCCAGCCGTTGCTGCTCGCCGCCGGAGAGTTTTTGGCTCCAGGCGTCGGCCTGATCCAGTTGCTCCGCCATTTGGGGCAGCAGGGCGTCGGTCAGGGCCTGGCGCAGCTCGGCATCGCTGTAGCGGGCCGGCGTTTCGGGATAGGCCAGCGCATCGCGCAGCGCTCCGTTGGGGAAATAGGGCCGCTGCGGAATGAACATGGCCTGCGCCGGGCGGCTGACACTGCCGCTGGCAAACGGCCAGATGCCCGCAAGCGTGCGAAACAAGGTTGACTTGCCGCTGCCCGACGGCCCCTGCAGCAACACGCTGTCGCCCGGCTTGGCGTGCAGCACGGCCCCCGCCAGCAGCACGGCGCCATCCGGCAAGGCCACGGTCAGGTCATGTGCATCAAGTGCTACAGAGTCAGTAGCTGACAACGCAGTATCGACGGAGGCTAGAGCCCTGAAAGACGCTTCAAAACTGGTCAGGCGGTCGGTCGTCGCGCGCCAGCTGGCCAGACTGCTGTAGCTGTCCACGAACCAGCTGAGCGAGCCCTGCACCTGACCGAAGGCCGAGGAAATCTGCATCAATTCGCCCAACTGGATGGCGCCGCTGAAAAAGCGCGGCGCCGCCACCACAAACGGGAACACCAGCGCCGCCTGGCCAAAAAAGCTGGTGAACCAGACCAGGTTTTTCTGTGCCTTGATCAACGCCAGGTAATTACCCAGCACGCGCGAGAAGCGGGCGTCCAGCTGCACGCGTTCCACCGCTTCGCCCCGGTCCAGCGCAATCGATTCGCTGTATTCGCGCACCCGCACCATGTGGTGACGGAAATCCGCCTCGACCCGCTGCTGCTGAAAATTCAGCTTGATCTGGGGCCGCCCGATGTAGTGCGTCAGGATGCTGCCGGCCGCGCAGTACAGCACCGCCATCCAGACCATGAAGCCGGGAATGTTGTACGCGCCGCCGTTGAATGAAAACGCAAAGCCGCCCGACAGTCCCCACAAAATGCCGACAAAGCTGGCCAGCGTCACCACCGCATTGAGCAGCCCCATGGTCAGGGAGATGGTGTAACTGGTGAACAGGTTGATGTCTTCCTGAATCCGCTGGTCCGGGTTATCGGGATTGCGGGCATCACCGTTGGCTTGCAAGGTGAAGCGGTTCAATTCCAGCTTGTAGAACGCATGATTGGCCAGCCAGCGCTGCAGGTAGTGGCCGGTCATCCAGGCGCGCCAGCGCAGCTCCAGCAACTGCGTCAGGTAGAACTTGTAGACCGCCATGACAATGAAGGCAAACGCGAGGTAGGTGAAGCGCCCCAGCTGGGTCCAGAACACGGTCGCATTTTTGTCCTGCAGGGCGTCGTAAAACAGCTTGTTCCAGTCGTTGAACAGCACCGCCATGTAAACCAGAGCCAGATTCAGGACGACGATGGCAACCAGCAGGCCGCGCGCCTTCCACTTTTCTTCCGACTGAAAATAGGGCTTGGTCAAGGCCCAGGCCTGGGCCGTGAAGGCCTTGAAGGCGCCGAGTTTTTGGGACCAACCCCTGGGCGGACTTTGATGCGCTGGCAATGGCGGCTCCTCAAGCATTCGAGATGCCGCTCGCCACATGGCCCGAGGGCACATGGCGGGATGCCGAATCGACGTGCCCGGTCTGGTCGTCAAAGAAAAAATCGGGCTCGAACTCGCGCAGGAACTCGCCCTTGGGCAGGCCGCCGAGGAACATCGCCTCATCGACCTCGATGTTCCAGTCCATCAGTGTGCGAATGGCGCGTTCGTGCGCCGGGGCGCTGCGGGCGGTGAACAGCGCGGTGCGGATGCGCATGTGGGGCGTGCCGGCCTGTTGCAGGCGATGCAGGGCAGCCAGCAGCGGCTTGAACGGCCCCGCCAGCAGCGGTTGCTGCGCTTTATCGGCCTCGTGCTTTTGAAAGGCGAGCAAGCCTTCGGCCTGGTAGACGCGCTCGGCTTCATCACTGAACAAAACGGCGTCACCGTCAAAGGCAATGCGCACTTCATGCGGATAGGCGTCGCCGGCGTGGACCGATTGCGGATAAACCTGCGCGGCGGGCACACCGGCTTGCAGCGCGGCGCGCACGTCGCTTAAATGGGTGCTGAGAAACAGGTTGGCGTGCAGGGGTTTCAGGTAGCGCCACGGCGGCTCGCCGCGCGTGAAACTGCAGCGGATGATGGGCAGGCCGTAGTGCGCGGCCGACTTCATCACGCGCAGGCCGCTGACCGGGTCGTTGCGCGACAGGATCACGACCTCCACCGGTTGGTTGCTGCCGGCATCCAGCGCGTTAAACGCCAGCATTTTTTGCACCAGCGAAAACGCCACGCCCGGCTTGGCGGGCAGGTCCAGGCGCTGCAACTGCAGCGCCATGTAGGCGCGGTCATCGCCCTGCTCAAAGAGCTCGTTTTCTTCCTCGAAGTCAAACAAGGCACGGCTGGAGATCGCCACCACCAGCTTGCCGTCGAGCGAGACGCTCATGACTGCAAAAACATCCGGTACACCGGGTTGGCGGTTTCTTCCACATACGGGTAGGCCAGCGTATCGAGAAACTCGTCAAAGTCGGCGGTGTCGGCCTGCGGCACTTGCAAGCCGACCAGAATACGGCCGTAGTCCGCGCCCTGGTTGCGGTAGTGAAACAGGCTGATGTTCCAGCCCGGGCGCATCAGGCTCAAGAACTTCAGCAGCGCACCGGGCCGCTCGGGAAAGACAAAACGCAACAGGCGCTCGTCCTGCGCCAATTTTGAATGGCCCCCGACCATGTGGCGGATGTGCTCCTTGGCCAGTTCATCGTGCGTCAAATCCAGCGCGGCAAAGCCATGCCTGGAAAAGTTGGCGGCAATCTTGATCGATTCGCCTTTGCCGTGTGTCGTCAGGCCAACGAAGACATGGGCTTGCGCCGCTTCGCTGATGCGGTAGTTGAATTCGGTCACATTGCGCGGGCCACCCGGCAGGTTGCCGATCAACTCGCAAAAACGCCTGAAGCTGCCGCGCTCCTCGGGAATCGTGACAGCAAACAAGGCTTCCCGCTCTTCGCCCACCTCGGCACGCTCGGCGACAAAGCGCAGGCGATCAAAGTTCATGTTGGCGCCGCACAGAATGGCGGCATAGGTTTCGCCTTTGGTCTTGTGCGCCGCGACATACTGCTTGATCGCCGCCACCGCCAGCGCACCGGCGGGCTCCACAATGCTGCGGGTATCGACAAACACATCCTTGATCGCAGCGCACACCGCGTCGGTGTCCACGGTGACAAACTCATCAACCAGCTTGCGGCTGATGCGAAAGGTCTCCTCGCCCACCAGTTTCACCGCCGTGCCGTCCGAGAACAGGCCGACGTCCGGCAATGTGACGCGCTTTTTCGCCGCGATGGATTGCATCATGGCGTCGGAGTCGTTCATTTGCACGCCGATCACTTTGACCTCCGGGCGCACCGCCTTGATGTAGTTGGCCACACCCGAGATCAGGCCGCCGCCACCGATGGCCACAAACACGGCGTCGAGCCGCCCCTGGTGCTGGCGCAAGATTTCCATCGCAATCGTGCCCTGGCCGGCAATCACGTCCGGGTCGTCAAACGGATGCACAAAGGTCAGGCCCTGCTGCTCTTGCAGTTCGACTGAATGGGCATGGGCATCGGAATAGCTGTCGCCGAACAAGACCACCTCCCCGCCAAGACCACGCACCGCATCAATCTTGAGCCGCGGTGTGGTGGTGGGCATGACGATGACAGCGCGCGTGCCCAGGCGCTTCGCGCTCAGTGCCACACCTTGGGCGTGGTTGCCGGCCGAGGCGCAAATCACCCCTTTCTTCAACTGCTCCGGCGTCAGGTGCGCCATCTTGTTATAGGCACCCCGCAGCTTGAAGCTGTGCACCGACTGCTGGTCCTCGCGCTTGAGCAGCACGGTGTTGTGCAGGCGTTGGCTCAAGGCGTGGGCCGGCTCCAGCGCGGACTCGACGGCGACGTCATAGACGCGGGCGGTCAGGATTTTTTTCAGGTAGTCGGCGGGTTTGAGGTGTTCGGTCGTCATAGGGGGGGCTTTAAGTAGCTGTCAATGATAAACGCCCGCCTCAGGCGACAATTCACACCTTTTAAAAGCACAAGGTGGGCAAATCATGGAATGCACAGTCAGCTGGACCGGCGCCCTGGGTACGCGCTCGGGCATGGGTTTTGTGGCCGAGACCGGCAGCGGTCATACGCTGGTCATGGACGGCGCGCCGGACGCAGCCAAGCCTGAAAACGGTGGCCTGAATCTGGCCCCGCGCCCGCTGGAGACGGTGCTGGCCGGCACCGGCGGCTGCACCGCTTACGACGTGGTACTGATCCTCAAACGCGGTCGCCACGATGTGCGCGGCTGCACGGTCAAGCTCAGCGCCGAACGCGCCGAGGTCGATCCCAAGGTATTCACCCGCATCAACATGCACTTCACCGTGTCAGGCAAAGGCATCCCGGCCGCCGCCGTCGAACGCGCCATTGCCATGAGCCACGACAAATATTGCTCGGCCAGCGTGATGCTGGCCAAGACCGCTGACATAACGACCAGTTTTGAGGTGTTCGAGGTTTAAGTCAGATCCGGTGCGCCACCGTCGTCATCACCTTGGCGGCAGCCGTCATCAGACTCTTCACCGGCGGGGGCAGTGGCACCGCCCCGGCTTTTTGCGCGTCCAGCGCATGGCGGACCTCGTCGTCCTTCATCTGTGCCACGATGGCGCGCGAGGCGTGGTCATTGGCGGGCAGCAGGCTCAGGTGGCTCTCCAGATGCGCTTCCACCTGGTTTTCAGTCTCCACCACAAAGCCCAGGCTGATCGGGTCGCCCAGCCGCCCGGCCAGCAGGCCCAGGCCAAAAGCGGCGCCGTACCACAGGGGATTGAGCAAGGACGGGCGCGCGCCCAGCTCATCCAGGCGCTGCTGGGTCCAGGCCAGATGGTTGGTCTCATCGGCACTGGCTTTGGTGAAATGCGCGCGCAGCGCCTCGTTTTTTGTCGCAAAGGCCTGCGCCGTGTAGAGCGCCTGCGCACAGACCTCGCCGACGTGGTTGACGCGCATCAGCGCACCGGACTGGACTTTTTCAGCGTCCGTGAGCGCCGTGGCCTCACCGGGCAAGGTCGGGCACGCCCGCTCGGCATGGGGGGTGACAAACAGCGTGCGCAGCGCGGCATCACAGGTGGTGAAAAAACGGTCTTGCAGTGTGTTTGGCATCTTGTGTCCTTCACAAAAAATAATGGCTAAATTGGCCTGAAGCCACCGCCATCATTGGGTTTATAGCTATTAAAAAAATATCATTCTGGCGCAACGCCAGCGGGTGGCGCCATGCGCAGCGGGATCGTCACCGGCCCGTCGTTCACCAGATGCACCTGCATGTCGGCACCAAACTGGCCGGTCCGCACCACCGGATGCGCCCGCCTGGCCTGCGCCACAAAGTGGTCATACAGGCGCCGGCCTTGCGCAGGCGCTGCAGCAAGTGTAAAACCGGGCCGGTTGCCACCGCTCACATCGGCCGCCAGCGTGAACTGGCTCACCACCAGCAGACCACCCGCCGTTCCCCGGCCGTCCATGTCCTGCAGGCTGTGGTTCATCTTGCCAGCCGCGTCGCTGAAGATGCGCAACTTGAGCACCTTGCTCAGCAACTTATCACTCTCGGTCTCGCTGTCACCGCGCTCGGCGCACAACAGCAACAGCAGCCCGGCGCCAATTTCGCCGACGATCTGGCCCTCTATCAGCACCCTGGCCTCGCTGACACGTTGCAGGACGGCGATCATAGGCCCATCTGGTGCTGCGTCATATCAAATCCCGCACGTCATCAAAATGAGCCTCCACATCGCTGGGCAGCAATTGGATGGTGGCGCGCAGCCCCGGCACGGCACTCATCAGCGCCTGCTCGACGCTGCTGCGCACCGCAGCAGCGCGCCCCAGTGACCAGCTCGCGGGCATGTGCATGTGCATGTCGACAAAACGGCGCTGGCCCGAGCGGCGCGTCGTCACATGGTCAAAGCGGATGGTGGGATGGGCAAACTCGGCCAGCGTTTTCTGGATCTGGCGCAGCACATCGGGTTCCACCGCCTCATCCATCAGCCCTTGCGACGCGCGCCACATCAGGTGGGCGCCTTCCCACAAGATGTTGAGCGCGACACCGATCGCCACCACCGGATCCAGCCAGAGCCAGCCGGTCAGGGCCACGGCGCCAATGCCGACCACCACGCCAACCGAGGTCCAGACATCGGTCACCAGATGACGGGCATCGGCGTCCAGCGCGACCGAGCGGTGCACTTTCGCGGCGCGGAACATGAACCAGGCCATCAAGCCGTTCAAGGCTGAGCTGACAACCGACAAGGCCAGGCCCCAGCCGACCTGCTCGATCGGTTGCGGGTCCAGCAAGCGGTGACCCGCGGCCCAGACAATGCCCACGGCCGCCGCAATGATCAAAACCCCCTCAAAACCGCTGGAGAAATACTCCGCCTTGTGGTGGCCGTAGGGGTGATCGTCGTCCGCCGGGCGCTGTGCGATGGTCACCATCAACAAACCAAAAATCGCGCTGGCCAGATTGACCAGTGACTCCATCGCGTCTGAGAGCAAACCGACCGAATCGGTGATGTACCAGGCCAGCGTCTTGAGTGTGATGGTGATGATGGCCACCACCACCGACGCCAGCAGCAGGCGCTGCGGCGTCAAAAAACGCTCGGGGATAAAGGCCATGACGGGCTTAGCCGAGTGTGACCCGGGCAAACTTGCGCTTGCCAACCTGCACCACGTAGGTGCCCGCACCCAGCTTCAGACCTTTGTCGCTGACCACGCTGGCGTCGATGCGCACGCCGCCACCGTCAATCAGGCGGTTGCCCTCACCACTGGACGCAGCCAGGCCGGCCAGCTTGAGCAAGGCGCCGATACCCAGGGGAGCGCCGCCGTCGCCCAGCGACAGGGCCACTTCGGCAATCTCGTCGGGCACGCCACCGCGCGAACGGTTGACGAAATCCTGCTCGGCGGCTTCGGCCGCAGCGGCGGAGTGAAAGCGCGCCGTGATCTCTTTGGCCAGCGCCACTTTGGCATCTTTCGGATTGCGCCCAGCCGTCACCTCAGCCTGGAGTTTGGCAATGTCTGCCTCACTCCTGAAACTGAGCAAGGTGTACCAGCGCCACATCAACACATCCGAGATGCTCAAGCACTTGGCAAACATGGTGTTGGCGTCTTCGCTGATGGCGATGTAGTTGCCTTTGCTCTTTGACATTTTCTCTATGCCGTCGAGCCCTTCGAGCAGGGGCATGGTCAGGATGCACTGCGGCTCCTGGCCGTATTCGGCCTGCAAATGGCGCCCCATCAGCAAATTGAATTTCTGATCGGTGCCACCCAGTTCCAGGTCGCTGCGCAGCGCCACCGAGTCGTAGCCCTGCATCAAAGGGTATAAAAACTCATGCACGCTGATCGGCGTGCCGGACTTGAAGCGGTCGTGAAAGTCGTTGCGCTCCATCATGCGCGCCACGGTGTATTTAGCCGCCAGCTCGATCATGCCGCGCGAGCCCAAGGTGTCGCCCCACTCGCTGTTGTAGCGAATCTCGGTTTTCGATGGGTCCAGCACCATGGAGGCCTGGCGGTAGTAGGTCTGGGCGTTGACCTCGATTTGTTCACGGGTCAAGGGCGGGCGCGTGGTGTTGCGGCCAGACGGGTCACCGATCAGGGTGGTGAAGTCGCCAATCAAGAAGATCACGGTGTGGCCCAGGTCCTGCAACTGGCGCAGTTTATTGAGCACCACGGTGTGGCCAATATGGATGTCAGGCGCAGTGGGATCGAGTCCGAGCTTGATACGCAGCGGCACGCCGGTGGCCTCGGAGCGGGCCAGTTTCTTGATCCAGTCGTCTTGCGGGATCAACTCTTCACAGCCGCGCAAAGTCACGGCGAGCGCCTCCCGGACACGATCTGTTACAGAAAAGGGGACGGTAGCAGCTTGATTCATAAGGGTTATTCTCGATGCCAGCAGATGGGCCGAAGTTATACTTTGCGTTTTCTCAAGTGCCTGAGTTTAATTCGCCAGGCACGTGCTTCCTGTCTGTTCGGTTGCGCACACAGCAACCTTTACCTGGACTACTTGTTTTGATAAACAGCCTACTTGGCGCCGGAAATGCTTTATTGGCTGTTTCCAGCCAGTTCATCCATCAGCATCCTAAACGTATCACTGCCGTCATCGCGGCCTTGCTGCTCAGCGGTGGCGGTGGCGCCTTCGCCGTTGCCTCGTTCGCGCCCGATGCTTCTGAATTACCCGTGCGTGAGTTGTTGGAACCGGTACAGGCACTGCCAATTGTCGTTCCGGCTGACCTGGACCTCCAGGCGCTCAGGCTGTTCCGCTCAGAAATTACCCGCTCCAGCGATACCGCCGACACCTTGCTCAAGCGTCTGGGCGTCGATGACGCCGCCGCCGCCGCTTTCCTGCGCTCGGATGCCACTGCTCGGCAGGTCCTGATCGGACGCGGTGGCCGCAACGTGACCGCCGAGACCAGCGAGCACAACGGCTTGCTCAAACTCAGCGCCCGCTGGAACAGCGACACCGACGGCAAGTTCAACCGACTGGTGCTGGAAAAAACAGCGCGGGGCTTTGTGTCGCGCGTGGAGTCGGCAGCGCTGACCGCCACCAGTCACCTCGCCAGCGGCACCATCCAGAGTTCATTGTTCGCCGCCACTGACGACGCCAGGATTCCCGACAATATTGCCACCCAGATGGCTGAAATTTTTGCCGGCGACATCGATTTCCATCGCTCCCTGCGCAAAGGTGACCGCTTTTCTGTGGTCTACGAAACCCTCGAAGGCGACGGTGAGCCGCTGCGCACCGGCCGCGTACTGAGCGCCGAATTCGTCAACAACGGCAAGACCTTTCAAGCGATGTGGTTCCAGGACCCTGCGCTGGGTGGCGCCGTGACTGCCAGTAGTGCTGGTACTGCAAACACCCGCGGCAAAGGCGGCTACTACACGCTGGACGGCCAAAGCCTGCGGCGCGCCTTTCTGGCCTCTCCGATGGAATTTTCCCGTGTCACCAGCGGGTTCAAGATGCGTATGCATCCCATTTTGAAGGTCATGCGCGCACATCAGGGTGTCGATTACGGTGCACCCACGGGTACTGCCGTGCGCAGCGTCGGCGATGGTGTGGTTGATTTTGCCGGCGTGCAAAACGGCTATGGCAACGTCATCATCCTCCAGCACCGCAACAACTACAAAACAGTGTATGCCCACCTGAGTCGCATCAATGTGCGCAAGGGTGAGAGCGTCAGCCAGAGTCAGAACATTGGCGCCGTAGGTGCCACCGGCTGGGCGACCGGTCCGCATTTGCACTTTGAGTACCGTATCAATGGCGTCTACACGGATCCACAGAACATTGCCCGTGAAAACGTGACCACGCCTCTGTCAGACTCCGCGAAGCCTGTTTTTGCCCGACTCGCCGCCGAAAACCGGGTTGCACTTGCGGCAGCGGCATCAATGCAAACCGGCAGCACACAGTAATTACGCTGGTCTGAGTTCAACAGCCCCCTAGCACGGCGTGTCTGATCTGTATATTGGCCTGATGTCCGGCACCTCGCTGGACGGCGTGGACGGCGTAGTGGTCGATTTTTCTGGCGCGCACCTGCGTGTTTTGGCGCATGTCAATGCGCCTTTGTCGACGGCCTTGACCCATGAGTTACTGGCCCTCAACAGCCCTGGCACGAACGAATTACACCGCGCGGCACTGGCCGCCAATGCCTTGGTACGCGTCTATGCCCACGTGGTGGCCCAGTTGCTTGAATTGGCGGACATCGAGCACAGCGCCGTCGCGGCCATCGGCGCCCACGGCCAGACGGTGCGCCATCAGCCGCAGTCCTTTGACGGCACCGGCTACACCCTGCAACTCAATAACCCCGCCCTGCTGGCCGAGCTGACCGGCATGGACGTGGTTGCCGATTTCCGTAGCCGCGATGTGGCGGCCGGCGGCCAGGGTGCGCCGCTGGTACCGGCTTTTCACCAATCGGCATTCGGGCAGCCCGACCAGACGCTGGCCGTGCTGAATCTGGGCGGCATGTCCAACCTGACCGTATTGGGCCCTTGCCCCGCCACTGAATCTCCAGCGGGCGTGCTGGACGCTGACCCACCCTCTTGTTTTCACAGCCATGACGTGCTGGGTTTTGACTGCGGCCCCGGCAACGCCTTGATGGACACGTGGTGCCTGCAGCACATCGGTCAACCGTTCGACGCCGACGGTGCATGGGCCGCAGCCGGGCGCGTGCATGGCGAGTTACTCGCGGCCTTGCTGGACGAGCCCTACTTTGCGCAATCCGCGCCGAAAAGCACGGGGCGCGACCTGTTCAACTCTGGCTGGCTCACCTGGAAACTTGAAAAATTCTCCTCGGTAGCGCCGGTGGATGTGCAGGCGACACTCACCGAACTGACGGCCAGCGTATGTGCCACCTGCGTCAAGCGCTACGGTTCCGAGAGCAGCACCCTGATTGTGTGCGGCGGCGGCGCATTCAACAGCCACCTGATGGTGCGACTGCAAGCACTGCTGCCAAGGCTGAAAGTGATCTCTTCGCAAGCCCGCGGTTTACCGCCCTTGCAAGTGGAAGCCGCCGCTTTTGCCTGGCTGGCACGCAATACGCTGTTACGCAAAACTTCAAGCCTGGAAAAAGTAACGGGCGCCAGCGGCGCCCGTATCTTGGGTGCGATCTACCCGGCCTGACCGGTCAACGCCGCCAATCCCCTTAAGAGAAGCTCGATCCGCAGCCACAGGTGGTGGTTGCGTTGGGGTTTTTAATGACAAACTGCGCCCCTTCCAAGTCTTCCTTGTAATCAATCTCGGCCCCCACCAGATACTGGTAGCTCATGGCATCGATCAACAGGGACACACCGTTCTTGGTCATGGTGGTGTCGTCTTCATTGGTGATTTCATCAAACGTGAAACCATACTGAAAGCCGGAACAGCCGCCACCCTGCACAAACACGCGCAGCTTCAGGTCCGGGTTACCCTCTTCAGCAATCAGGTCGGCTACTTTGGCGGCCGCACTGTCGGTGAAGAGAATCGGGCTTGGCATTTCAGTCTGGATAGTTTCTGCGACGGCGCTCATGGATTTCTCCGTTAAATTAAGTTAAAGAATACTACAGCAATTAGCTCAACAATTCAGTCAGCCATTGTTTGCCGCCAGTTTCAGTATGGGCTTTGCTTCCGCCTCAGCGCCTGCGAGCGGGTACAACTGCCCAGCAATGATGGCACCCTGATGCATCTCCAGTGCCGCGTAGTGCACATCACCTTGAATGCGGGCTTTGGGCTGCAGTTCCAGCATGACCCGCGCATGCACCGGCCCTTTGACCGCGCCGTTGACGATGATGTGATCGGCATGGATTTCACCGATCACCGTGGCAGCCTCCGAAATGACCAAAATACTGGCCTTGTCGGTTTCGGCAAACAAGTTGCCGACAATCGCACCATCAATGCGCAAGCCATCGGTGAAGTTGATGTTGCCGTCAATCTGACTGCCCTCGGCAATCAGGCTTTTGATGGGCGGTTGCTTCTTTTTGTTGAACACGTTTGTTTCCTGAAATTCTTCGTTCGCTGCGTTGCACTATAGCTTGATGGATTGCACCGATCTCACAACTGGCCCCTCCAGCACCTTGGCGCTAAGGCCCTTGACCACGACTTGTGCCGGCAGTTCAAAAACGCCTTCCATGCGGCCATACTGTTTCAGCTTGAACGTCTGCGCACCACCCGGCAAGGTGGCCAGCCACGGCTTGCCGTTGAGCACACCGCTGAAGCTCAACGCCAATTGGCCACTGAACTCCGGCGCGTTTTTGCTCGCTTGCATCACCAACACTTGCCATTTTATTTCACGCCCGTTGCGGACTTCGGCCTGCAAGCCACGGATCGCAATCCCGCCACCACCCGAGGCCGGAATCAGCTTCTCAAAAAAACCAAGGTCGTCGCGCAAACTGCGATTTTCGGCTTGGAGTTGTTTGTTCTGGGCCAACAGCGTTTCCTGCGTCACCTTTTCCGTGGTCAGCAAAGTGTCGACGGTGTTGGCGACGGACTGGGCCTGATCACGCGCGGCCTTGATTGTCACCAGCTCGGCCTGCAAGGCCGCCAGTTCGGCCCGCGCTTGCTGAAGTTCTTCTTTGCTGCCTCGGTCGAGTCCCGCAATGTCTTTGCCAAACTCGAACGCCCATAGACCCAGGGCGGCACAGAAACCAAAAACAACGGCCAGCCCCAGCCAACGCAAGGGCCAGGGCATGGCGCTGCGCACCGCCATGCGCGGGGCGCTGACCGTCAGGCGGCGAATGAATAAGCGCAGGCGCATGCTGCAGAAATCGGCGAGCCAGAATGCAAACAGCCGCCGGAATCTGAATTCTGGCGGCTGTTGTTTGGCAACATGTCGTTGGCGTAATTCGAACTGAAATTAGCGCTTGCTGAACTGTTTGCGGCGACGTGCACCGTGGAAGCCAACTTTCTTACGTTCCACTTCACGCGCATCACGCGTGACGAAACCAGCTTTGCTCAACTCAGGCTTGAGCGTGGCATCGTAGTCAATCAGGGCACGGGTAATACCGTGGCGCACCGCGCCGGCTTGGCCCGACTCACCGCCGCCAGCCACGTTGACCATGATGTCAAACGTTTCAGCGTGGTTGGTCAGCAACAGAGGTTGCTTGCAAATCATGATGGACGTTGCACGGCCAAAGAATTTTTCAATCGCCTTGCCATTGACCACGATCTGGCCGGAGCCTTTTTTCAGGAAAACACGGGCGACGCTCGATTTGCGACGGCCGGTACCATTGTTCCATTCACCAATCATCAGTGGCTCCTTAAAGTTCCAACACTTTGGGTTGCTGGGCAGTATGCGGGTGCTCAGCACCACCGTACACCTTGAGCTTTTTGATCATGGCATAGCCAAGCGGTCCCTTGGGCAGCATGCCCTTGACGGCTTTTTCCAGAGCACGGCCAGGGAATTTGGCTTGCATGTCGCGGAAATTGACGCTTGAGATGCCGCCGGGATAGCCAGAATGGCTGTAATAGATTTTGTCAGTCGACTTGGCGCCGGTGACGCGCAGCTGGGCTGCATTGATGATGACAATGAAGTCACCGGTATCGACGTGAGGCGTATAAATGGCCTTGTGTTTGCCGCGCAAACGGAGAGCAACTTCGCTGGCTACTCGTCCGAGGACCTTGTCGGTCGCGTCAATCACAAACCACTCGTGCACCACGTCAGCTGCTTTAGCGCTGAAAGTTTTGGTCATGAGTTTTCTACTAGAGAGGGTTTGTCGGGCTCTTTTCCACGGTCGGCGTTCCTCTGATGGGAATCTCTTAGGTGGGATCGAAGCTTCGCCGCGGAGCCACAAAAGCGCTGCGAAGCCGAGCATTATAGGAGATTTGGCGAAAGACCCCCGTTTTCGTTGTTACGGGCGTCGTCTTTGCCGCTTGTGTTTCGCCTTATTGCCGGAGCCTCGTGCCAGGCGGGCGGTATGGTTTGCGGACTGTATGAAGCTTGATGCCACGAAAAAGTCGAAGACGACTGGAACTGTCGCTTCAAGGCCAGTGGGGAGCTTCTGAAGAGAGTGATCATGTTCCGGGCAGCATTTCAACTACACATCCAACATCCATCCAGCATTCCTTTGTATCGAATCTGAACCCTCCAGCCACCAACACCGCCACTCGGGCTGGTGGATCGGGTGTCCGATCGACGACCCCATTCGCGGCGATCACGATGCAGGCACACATCTATGACAAGTTGAGGCCATAGCGACGGCGAACCAACCCTGCAAGCCCGCGAGCCTGGGCCAGAGAGCGGATACCTGGTCCGCCGGCCCTAACCACCGCCCATCCAATGGTAACGGCAGCCCAATGGCAGTAAGGCACTTCGCTGCCGGTTACCATTACCCCCATGTTTAGTTACCGCCACGCCTTTCATGCCGGCAACCATGCCGACGTCCTCAAACACACCGTGCTGTTGGCCGTCTTGCGACATTTGCTGCAAAAAGACACCGCGCTGACCGTGTTCGACACCCATGCCGGGGCCGGCTTGTACCGGCTCGATGGTGAGTACGCCGCCACCAGTGGTGAAGCGGGCCAGGGATTTTTGCGCCTGGTTTCCGCATTAAATGAGCCTGTAGCCCCCGCCAGTCAAACGCCAACAGCTATTAAAAAAGTAGTTAAGCAAAAGACGACAACTGAGACATTGGCCCCAGCCCTCAAAGACTACCTGGACCTGGTGGCCAGCTTCAACAACAAGGGCAGCCACAAGGTCTATCCCGGCTCGCCGTTCATCATTCAGCGCCTGCTGGGTGAGCGCGACAAGCTGAAGGTTTTCGAGATTCACCCCACCGACGCCAAGACACTGTCCGCCAACATTGCGCAACTCGAAGCCGGTCGCCAGGTGGCCGTGTTACGCGAGGATGGCTTTGAAGGCATCAAGAAATTTCTGCCGCCGCCAGCGCGACGGGCTCTCGTATTGAGTGACCCAAGCTATGAAATCAAAACCGACTACAGCCGCGTGGTCGCCATGGTGGCCGATGCCTTGACCCGCTTTGCCACCGGCACCTATGTCGTCTGGTACCCGATCATTCCCCGCCCCGAAGCGCACGATGTGCCGCGCAAGCTCAAGACGCTGGCCACCAAAGCCGGCAAGCCCTGGCTGAACGCAACGCTGACCGTCAAATCCAGCAAGCTGACATCCGATGAAGAGGGCGAAATCATCCGCCCGGGCCTGCCCGCCAGCGGCATGTTCGTCATCAACCCGCCCCACACCTTGAAGGCGACGTTGCAGCTGGCGCTACCGCAGTTGGTAGAGCTGCTTGGGCAAGACCAGCACGCCGCCTTCACAGTTGATTCAGGCGGGTGATGCAAGCCCGATTTTTGACCTGCATTTCTTTTGCCCAGCGCTACCAGGCGCGTTTGTCGGTCTGACCCCATCCCATCACCGCCTGCCAATACGGGCGAGTTGCCGCAACACACTTTCTGCGATCAGCCCTGGCAGCTTGTCCTATGTCTGTGACAGTGCTGTTTTGACGCGCCGCGTGGCAGGACTCGTCAGGCATTGAGGCCAACTCGGCCAGCTTCGCGCACTCGTGGCACCACGGGTGTCAAAAGAGGCCTCTCCATGCCTCGCCCTGACGGCATGAACCATTGCGAACAATCTGTTCCATGGCTTGGACTGCCGAAGCAGAACTTACACAAAACTCACATTCAAGGGAGTTTTACAGCGCTCTCATAGTCCGAACGGTCTATGGACCAGGGTAATCCCCAGTTCTACTATTGATGCGTCACTTGTCCCATATCAAACCTTTGAAAGAAATACCTTGAAAATCAAATCATTGGTTGCCACTGCAGTCATCGCATTGGCCGGCGTTACCAACAGCTTTGCTGCTACCACCTTGAATCCCAGCGCATCGTTTGCCAGCACCGTCGCGGGCAATTTCACGGACACTTGGACATTCAATATGGGCTCAGCTTCGACCGTCGCCGCCTCCCTCTCAAACGTGGCTGTCACACTGGGCTCATTGCCGACGCGGGATGCGGTGCTGCCCATGCTGGCATTGCTGTGCATGGCGCGCGAACGGGCTTGCAAGTTGTCGGCGCTGACACAGGATTTGCCGGCGCGCTACACCGCCAGCGACCGCCTGCAAGACTTCGCCACGCACAAGAGCCAGAGACTGATCCAGCAATTGCTGGCGGCGCCGGCTGCGTTGGCACTCACCCTGGCGCCGCAAGCTGGCGCTGTCATGCAGACAGACCAGACCGATGGCCTGCGCGTGACGTTTGAGTCGGGCGATATTGTGCATTTGCGCCCCTCCGGCAACGCACCTGAATTGCGCTGCTGCGTCGAGGCAGAGACCCCCGCGCGCGCCCAGTTGTTGTGCGATGCACAGGTTGTCACGGCGGCGGGCCAGCAAAATGGTTGACGCGCTTGAAACAGCGCCCCGGCTGGCGCACCAGGACTTGGGCGCACAGGTGTTGCAGGCCTGGCTTGACAACGCAGCGCGCGTTTTTTACCTGAGCCCCTTGTCGGTGAGCGTGCCCCGCCCCGGTTCAGCCGCCGCGCCCGCGCGCGGTGGCGTGCCGGTGCTGTTTCCGCAGTTCGCCGACCAGGGCGTATTACCCAAGCATGGTCTGGTGCGCACGGCTCACTGGCGTTTGCTGCAGGACACAGCCGCTCAGGGTGCGCGCCAGCTGCGCTATGAACTGGACATGAAGCCGCAGGATGACGCCAACTGGCCGCACGCCGCCAGGCTGAGTCTGCAGGTCAAGTCCAAGCTTGATGAACTGGTGTTCGTACTGCGGGTCAGCAACACCGGCGACCAGTCGTTCAACTGGACCGGCGGTCTGCATCCCTATTTTGCGGTGCGGGATGTGCTGACCAGCAGCGCCACAGGCCTGGCCGGGCTGGGGGTGCAAGACCGTTATGACACTGATCTGCGAAGCCAGCCGCCCGGCGACCTGTGTTGGACCACGCAGCCTTTTGAGCGGCTGTATGAGGCTTGCCCGCCGGTGACGCTGGACGCGGGCGGCTATTCACTGCGGCTGAGCGCCAGCGGCTTTGACCAATGGATGGTCTGGAATCCCGGCGAAGCCGGCGCCAGGGCACTGGCCGATTTGCCGGCTGGCGACTGGCGGCGCTTTGTGTGTGTGGAGCCGGTCTGCGTGACCAGGCCGGTGCTGCTGGCGCCGGGGGAAACGTTTGAGGGGCGCTTGTGGATTCAGGTTTGCAGGCACTGATGCCGGCTGCGATGTGCAGGCCGGCCCCAGGCCGCTCACCATACCTGGACTACCATTACGGGTTGCAAGCTGCACATCACCATACCAACCCACAGGGAAGATAACGCACCATGTCAATTCAGGCCCAGTACAAAAAAAAACGTGGCACCGCGCAAGATGCCATCGATCAGGTCAAAAACGGTGACTTCATCATCGTCCCCACCGGGGTTGGCGAGCCGCCCACGCTGCTGACCGAGCTCTCCGTGCAACGGCGCCGCTTCCAGGGCGTGAAGGTGGCGCAAATTCTGGCCGTGCGCAAGTTTGACTACATCGATCCGGAAACGGTGGAGCATGTGCGCCACGTGGCGTTTTTCTTTGGTGCTTCTACCCGCTCGGGTGGCCAGAGCGGCTGGATCGATTTCATTCCCAGCTATTTCTCGGAGATGCCGAGCCTGATCGAGCGCGGCCAGATTCCGGCCGACGTGGTGTTTTCCCTGGCGTCGCCGATGGACCAGCACGGCTATTTCTCGCTCAGCCTGGGCGCCGACTACACCATGGCCGCCGTGGCCAAGGCGCGCGCCGTGGTGCTGGAAGTCAACCCGAATGTGCCGTTTGCTTATGGCAATTGCCACGTGCATATTTCGCAAGTCGCGGCGCTGGTGGAAAGCAGCGAGCCAGTGATGGAAGTGGGCTTGCCAAAGATTGGCCCGGTGCAGGTCGCCATTGGCAAGTATGTGGCCGACATGATCGACGACGGCTCCACGCTGCAGATCGGCTACGGCGGCATTCCGGACGCGGTGGTGATGCAACTCACCCACAAGCATGACCTGGGCGTACACACCGAAATGATTGGCGACGGCATCCTGACGCTGGTTGAAAGCGGCGCCGTCACCAACCGCAAAAAAACCTATCTGCCGGGCAAAATGATCGCCACTTTTGCGCTCGGATCCAAAAAACTGTACCAGTTCATGGACCACAACCCGGCGCTGGAAATCCACCCGGTTGACTTCACCAATGATCCGTATCTGGCAGCCAAAAATGACAAGCTGATGGCCATCAATGCCACGCTGCAAATCGACCTGCTCGGCCAGTGCGGCTCGGAGAGTCTGGGTTCGGTGCCCTATTCCGGCACCGGTGGCCAGGCCGATTTTGTGCGCGCTGCCAACCGCTCGCGTGGCGGCAAGGCCTTCATCGTGCTGCCGTCCACGGCCCAGAACGACCGGATCACCCGCATCGTGCCCACGCTGGCACCCGGCACCCACATGAGCACCAGCAAGAACGACATCAACTACGTCGTCACCGAATTCGGTGTCGCCCAGCTGCGCGGAAAGTCGGCCAAACAGCGCGCGCAGGAAATGATCTCGATTGCCCATCCGGATTTCCGCGCCGAGCTGACCGCAGCGGCCCAGCAGATGCACATCCTGTAACGGCCCTCGGCCGGTCAGCATGGCTCGCAATGGCGATAATTGAAGCGGTTTTTTCAAGTTTTCAGGGGTACAGACAACATGACGATTCTTGTCACCGGCGGCGCCGGTTTCATTGGCAGCAACTTCGTGCTCGACTGGTTGGACAAATCCGACGAGCAGGTCATTAACCTCGACAAGCTCACCTACGCGGGCAATCTGCAAAACCTGGCCTCACTGGCGGGCGATGCGCGCCATGTGTTTGTGCAAGGCGACATTGGCGACACCGCGCTGGTGGCGGGCTTGCTGGCGCAGTACCAGCCGCGTGCGGTGGTGAACTTTGCCGCCGAGTCGCATGTGGATCGCTCCATCCTCGGGCCGGGTGAGTTCATCCAGACCAACATCGTGGGCACCTTCAACCTGTTGGAGGCGGTGCGGGCCTTCTGGAGCACGCTGGACGCTGCACCCAAGGCCGCCTTCCGGCTGCTGCACGTCTCCACCGATGAGGTCTATGGCTCGCTGTCCAAAACCGAACCCGCTTTTACCGAGACCCACCGCTACGAACCCAACAGCCCGTATTCAGCCTCCAAAGCGGCCAGCGACCACCTGGTGCGCGCCTACCACCACACCTACGGCCTGCCGGTGCTGACCACCAATTGCTCCAACAACTACGGACCGTTTCACTTCCCCGAGAAGTTGATCCCGCTGATGATCATCAACGCGCAGGCCGGCAAGCCGCTGCCGGTGTATGGCGACGGCCAGCAGATTCGCGACTGGCTGTATGTCAAGGACCATTGCAGCGCGATCCGCCGCGTGCTCGAAGCAGGCCGGGTGGGCGAGGTCTACAACGTTGGCGGCTGGAACGAAAAGCCCAACCTCGACATCGTGCACATCGTCTGCGCCCTGCTCGACGAACTCAAACCGCGTGCCGACGGCAAGCCTTATAAAGATCAAATTACCTATGTCACCGACCGCCCCGGTCACGACCGGCGCTACGCCATCAACGCCCGCAAGATCGAACAGGAACTGGGCTGGAAACCGGCCGAGACCTTCGAGAGCGGCATCCGCAAAACCGTGCAGTGGTACCTGGACCACCCCGATTGGGTCGCCAATGTGCAAAGCGGCGGCTACCGCGATTGGGTGGCCAAGCAGTATGGCCATTGATGCTTAATTGATTTGTATCTTTTAGGCCTCCAGCCCCCGTAACACTTCGTTATATTGCTACTAAATTTATAGTAAGCCAGGATTTCAATGCAAAGTTTTACGTCATGAAGATTCTCCTTTTTGGCCGTGGCGGCCAGGTCGGCTGGGAGCTGCAGCGCAGTCTGTCGGTGCTGGGCGAGTTGGTGGCGCTGGGCTCTGACGCATCCCACAACCCGGACGGCTTGTGCGGCGACTTCAGCCATCTGCCCGGGCTGGCCGAGACGATCCGCCGTGTCAAACCCGACGTGATCGTGAACGCCGCTGCGCACACCGCCGTGGACAAAGCCGAGGCCGAGCCCGAACGGGCCCGCGCCCTGAACGCGCTGGCCCCCGGCGTGCTGGCCGCCGAGGCGCAGAAGCTGGGCGCCTGGCTGCTGCATTATTCGACCGACTATGTGTTTGATGGCAGCGGCCAGCAAGCCTGGCGCGAGGGCGACGCCACCGGCCCCTTGAGCGTCTATGGCAAGACCAAGCTCGAAGGCGAACACCTTGTCAGCGCCTGTGCCAAGCATCTGATTTTCCGCACCAGCTGGGTCTACGCCGCCCGCGGTGGCAACTTTGCCAAGACCATGCTGCGCCTGGCCGGCGAGCGCGACACGCTGACCGTGATCGACGACCAGATCGGCGCGCCGACGTCGGCCGAACTGCTGGCCGACGTAACGGCGCATGCACTGGCCAAGGCCATGCGGGCGCCCGAGCTGGCCGGCCTGTACCACTGCGTAGCCGGCGGCGAGACCAGTTGGTACGGCTACGCCCGCTACGTGCTGGGTCAGGCGCAAGCGCTGGGCTGCCAACTCAAGGCCGGGCCGGATCAAGTGTTGCCCACCGCGACTGCCAGCTACCCGACCCCGGCGCGCCGACCATTGAATTCGCGCCTGGACACGCTCAAACTGCAGGCCGCTTTCGGGCTGGTCCTGCCCCCCTGGCAGCAAGGCGTGGCGCGCATGCTGGCGGAAACCCTGAACTGACCCTGCGGCGCAATGCACTCACGCCAAAACATCCCATGTCCATGATTTTTGTCACCGGCGGTGCCGGTTATATCGGCTCCCACACCTGCGTCGAGTTGCTCGATGCGGGCCATGACGTCACCGTGTTTGACAACTTCTGCAACAGCCAGCCCGAAGCGCTGGCGCGGGTGCAGCGCATTACCGGCCGCCAGCCCAAGCTGGTGCAGGGCGACATTCGTGACCGCGCCGCGCTGGTCGCGGCCTTGGCGCAGAGCGGCGCAAGCGCCGTGATCCATTTCGCCGGTCTCAAGGCCGTCGGCGAGTCGGTGCAGCAGCCGCTGGCCTATTACGACAACAACGTGGTCGGGACGCTGCGCCTGCTGGAAGCGATGCTTGAGTGTGGCGTCAAGACGCTGGTGTTCAGCTCATCAGCCACGGTTTATGGTGACCCGCAGCGCCTGCCATTGACCGAAGACCATCCGCTCTCAAGCACCAACCCGTATGGCCAGACCAAGCTGGTGATCGAAAACATGCTGCGCGACCTGTACCACAGCGACCCCAGCTGGCGCTTGAGCCTGCTGCGCTACTTCAACCCGGTCGGTGCGCACACCAGCGGCCTGATCGGTGAAGATCCGCAGGGCATGCCCAACAACCTGCTGCCGTTTGTGGCCCAGGTCGCTGTCGGGCGACGCGAGTTCCTGAACGTGTGGGGCGACGACTACGCCACGGCGGACGGCACCGGCGTGCGCGATTACATCCATGTGGTCGATCTGGCGCTGGGCCACCTCAAGGCGCTGGAGCGGCTGCAACAGCACACCGAGTGCCGGGCCATCAATCTCGGCACCGGTGTTGGCTTCAGCGTGCTGGACATGGTGCGCGCGTTTGAACTGGCCAGCGGCAAGCCCGTGCCCTACAAAATTGCGCCGCGCCGCGCCGGTGATATTGCGGCTTGTTACGCTGATCCGGGGCTGGCTCTGTCGCTGCTGGGCTGGCGCGCGCAGCGCGGGATCGATGCCATGTGTACCGACACCTGGCGCTGGCAAAGCAGCAACCCCAAGGGCTATGCGCAGGCCTGAATTGCAACCATTAAGGGAAAAAGATATGAAACCGAAAAAGAACAGGAAAAATATAACCAAAGGCATGATTCTGGCGGCCGGCCAAGGCACCCGCGTGCGCCCCCTGACCCTGGACCTGCCCAAGCCCATGGTGCCGATTCTGGGCAAACCGGTGATGGAGTACCTGATTGAGCATCTGGCCCGCCACGGCATCACCGAGATCATGGTCAACGTCGCCTGGAACCACCAGAAAATTGAAGAATATTTTGGTGATGGCAGTCGTTGGGGCGTGGAGATTGGCTATGCCTACGAGGGCGTGCGTGACCACGGCGACATCCTGCCCCGTCCCATGGGCTCAGCCGGCGGCATGCGGCGGATCCAGGACTTCGGCGGCTTTTTTGATCAGACCACGCTGGTGCTGTGCGCCGATGCCTTGATTGACCTCGACATCACGGCGGCCATTGCTGAACACAAGGCCAAAGGTGCCATCGCCAGCGTCGTCGCACTCGATGTACCGCTGGCCGAAGTGCAGGCGTACGGCATAGTGGTGGCAGGACCGGACGGGCGCATTGAAGCCTTTCAGGAAAAGCCCGCACCAGCCGAGGCCAAATCCACGCTGGCCAGCACCGGTATCTATATTTTTGAACCCGAGGTGCTCAAACTGGTGCCCCCCAACACGATTTATGACATCGGCTCGCAGTTGTTTCCGCAACTGGTGGAGCAGAAGCTGCCGTTTTATGTCCAGAACCGGCCCTTTAACTGGATCGACATTGGCCGGGTCAGTGACTACTGGTCGGTGTTGCAGCGCGTGCTGCGCGGTGAAGTGGAGCAGATGAAAATGCCCGGGCGCGAAGTCAAACCTGGCATCTGGGTCGGGCTCAACACCAATATTGCCTGGGACGAGGTCACGATTGAAGGCCCGGTCTATATCGGCGCCAGCGTGCGCATCGAGCCCGGCGTCACCATCACCGGGCCGGCCTGGATCGGCCACGGTTGCCACATTCGCACCGGCGCCAAGTTGGTGCGCAGCATCTTGTTTGAATACACCCGCATCGCGGCCGACATGCGCTTTACCGAAATGATTGTCTCGCCCGACTACTGCGTTGATCGCCACGGCGAGACCTTGTACCGCGGCGACGACACGTCACAGTTGCGCTGGGGTGATGCCCGCGCCTGATCGCCACCGCCCTGCAACCCAATTTTGACCTTGACATGACACCCACTCTATTGATCCAACCCGTTGTTCTCTCCGGTGGCTCGGGCACGCGCCTGTGGCCGCTGTCGCGCGAGAAATACCCCAAGCAGTTGCTGCCGCTGATGGGCACTGACTCGCTCTTGCAGGCCACCGTGCGCCGCGTCGAAGGCATTGCGAACCTTGATATGGCACCACCGATGGTGGTGTGCAACGAGGAATACCGCTTTGTCATTGCCGAGCAACTGCGCCTGCTCGGCAAGCCGGGCACTATCGTGCTCGAGCCTTGTGGACGAAATACGGCGCCAGCCCTTACCTTGTCTGCGTTAGCTGCTATTAAAAACGATGCAGACCCGGTCTTACTGGTGATGCCGGCCGACCACGTCATCACCGACATCGCCGCGTTTCAAAGCGTGGTCAGCCAGGGCGCGCGGCTCGCGTTTGATGGCGCGGTGGTCACCTTTGGCATCACGCCCGATGCGCCGGAGACCGGCTACGGCTACATCCAGTCCGGCGCCGCTTACGCCGGGCCATCAGGCACGCTAGAGGCCAACGCCCGCCTGATGGCCCGCTTTGTCGAGAAGCCCGACCTGGCCACCGCGCAAGGCTACCTGGCAGCGGGCTCCTACCTGTGGAACAGTGGCCTGTTCATGCTGCGCGCCTCGGTCTGGCTGTCCGCCATGAAAGCCTGCCGCCCCGACATTCTGGCGGCCTGCGAAAACGCGTGGCGGCAGGGCTCAACCGATGGCGAATTTGTGCGCGTCGGCAAGGAGGCTTTTGCCCAGTGCCCAAGCGACTCGATCGATTACGCGGTGATGGAGCGGATTGCGGCAGGCTCGGCCAAGTCTGACGTTGATGCGCCCGTGTTGCCGATCGGGGTCGTGCTTCCCTTGAGCGCCGGCTGGTCGGACGTCGGTGCCTGGGATGCCTTGTGGCAGGTGCTGCCCAAAGATGCTTCCGGCAACGTCAGCCAGGGCGATGTGCTGCTGCAGGATTGCGAGAACACACTGGCGCTGTCCGAGGGACGCCTGATCGCCTGCGTTGGCGTGAGCGATCTGGTGGTGGTGGAAACGGCCGATGCCATTCTGGTCGCGCACAAAGACAAGACGCAGGACGTGAAGAAAATCGTCGATCGCCTCAAGCAGCAGGGCCGCTCCGAGGGCATCATCCACCGCAAGGTATTTCGACCCTGGGGCTGGTACGACGGCGTCGATGCGGGGGATCGCTTTCAGGTCAAGCGCATTGTGGTCAAGCCGGGCGGCACGCTGTCATTGCAGATGCACCACCACCGCGCCGAACACTGGATTGTGGTCAGCGGCACGGCCAGGGTCACTTGCGGCGAAAAGGCATTTTTGTTGTCTGAAAACCAGTCCACCTTCATCCCGCTGGGTACCACGCACCGGCTGGAAAACCCCGGCCGGGTGGCGCTGGAGATGATTGAGGTGCAATCCGGCTCGTACCTGGGTGAAGACGATATCGTGCGCTTTGAGGATGTGTACGGCCGCTGAGAGCCCCTTCAGGAATGACCTGGGGACTCAGTTGTTCTGCCGGCGTTGCAGCAGAGGCAGAATATGGCTGGAAGGTATGGCGTAGCTGATACCCGACGGGTTCGTCAGTGCTGATTCCCGCGTGCCTTTGATGAACACCATGTTGATGATGCCAAGCACCTCACCGGTGTCCGGGTCAAATACGGGCCCGCCGCTGTTGCCGGGGTAAGCCGTGCCATCGAGCTGAAAAATATTGAAACTCGGGCCACCGCGCAAGCTGCGTATCACGTTTTCATTCAGTTGCCGCGCTGAAGCGGTGGGCAAAGCAGCCAGGGCGATGGAAGACACCATGCCGCGGTGCGTGACCGGTGAGAAACCCAGAGCCCCCCCAATCGGGAAGCCCGTGAAGGCAATCGCCTGCCCCTCCTGGACCGCGCCCGAGTCGCCCACCCGCAGCGCCGGTGCCGCCGGGCCCTCAAACCGCAACAAGACCAGGTCATGGATTCTGTCCACTTCAAGCACGGCAGCCGGGCGCATCTGCCAGTCTTTTTCACCGACCTTGACATGGACGACCAGCGCCGCCTCCACATCTTCTTTTCCCGGTTGCTGCAGCACATGGGCGTTGGTGATGGCCAGGTTGCTGCTGCCCAGGTTTCCATTGGCCACGACAAAACCGGTTCCGCGCAGGGAAAATCGCGGATTGTCGGTGTTCTTGTAGGTGCCCACAATGAGCACCGAGGGCTTGACTTTGGCGATCGCGCCGGGCATGTCGGCTTTGACCGGTCCGGCACAAAAAATGGCGGCAAGCACAACAAAAAATAGACTGGATCTCATCTTTCACCCTCCATGAATTCAATTCAAGGGACGCGATTTGCCCGCCACACTTATACCCATGAAGAGGGCAAACCATCAAGCTTTCAGGTCAACTTTGACAACCGGTTTCTCGTCGTCCTGCAATTTGGGGCGAATCAGCGCCTTGCGCCCCAGATGGTATGCCAGCAGATAAAAGGGCATCCGGATCCAGTGTGATCGAACATACAGTGCAAACCGTGCGACCCAAGTCGCGGGGGAATTGGTACTGACATGCACGGGTCGCAGCGCTCGCACATAGCAGGCATCCATCAATCCTGCGACCAACGCCGGGGGCTTGCCAATTTGGGCCGCTTCGAGGACATGCGGGGGCACCGGGGTATCCAGCATCAACGTGGTGTACCTCAGCGCGTAATAAAGAGGTCGTGTCAAACCCAGCGTCACTGCGCGCGGTACAAGCTGCTCCCAAAAACCAGGTGCGGCTCCCAACTGTCGAAGCAGGCTATCCAGGTCGAACAGGTCACGTAGTCCTTTTTCGAAGTCCCCCTCATGGAAAAGGTGAGTTGCGCTATGAAGCAGCATATCCACCGGCTGCAAGACGTACAGGTTTGTGTGGCCGTGCAGTGGCACCACGGCCGCCAGCAGCGCGGGTGTATTGATCTTGACTCGGGCGGTTTCGGGCAGGATGGTGTGATGCACGTCAAGGGTGGTCCCGCGGCGCACGTGGCGCAGCGGGGGAATTTCATGCATCCACCGACGGTAATAGCGCTGGTCATACGCATCGTGGTGCCCGCCCTGCCAGCCATGCAGCATCAACTCGCTCTCGACATGAAGCAATTGCGCCTTCGGTACAAGGATGTCAATATCGGAGAAACTTCGCCCGTTCGCGGCCGCAAGCTTGGCCATGGCGTAGGCCGCACCTTTGAGCAGCGTCACCCGAACGCCGGCATCGGCGAGCTCTTTGCAAATACAGGCGACCTCCCAACGCAGGGATCTATCTTGCCTGCTCGCCAGTTTCAATGCAGAAGTCAGATGCAGGCGTGGTGCCATTGGCACTGTTTTCAGCAAGCCAGCGCGCTCCAGCGTATGCGCCAGACGAGCCAGCAGTTTCGTGCGGCGCGCTTGTCGAATGAGCAGATCCCATTGCTGACCTGAGAACCGGGTCATCGCCGCCGGCGTGAGCAAGGCGGTCACAATCAAATCACGCGGCGGTATCATCCAACCTGCCCCTGCAGCAAATTGTCAAAAACCCGCTGGGCGTCATCGAGGCTGCTGTAGGTGAATTGATAACACCGGGTCCTGCCGACCAGGGCTGTTATTGCGTCAAAACCACTTTGCCCCTGAATGTCATAGTTAAAAGATTGCTCGGCAAGCAACATGAAGGTGCGTGCCCGGCTGTGAGGGGCCAGGATAGGCGGCGAGCCAGGCACGTAGTTGGGCAGGACGATCCATGTAACTTGCACCGGCTCTTTGACCCGCATCACGCTGGACACAGACGGACGCAGCAAGGCAATCGTTCCTTTGGTGGTGTCTGGAACGGGCGCCGTCATGACGGCATCGGGAGCCAGATGCTGGATGATGTCGATCGATTTATTTTTCAGGCTGATGGGGCGCGCCATACCGTAAATCAAGCCAGTTTGCAGCTCATACAGCGCCAGCTCATCTGAAAGCAGGCGCCACCCCTTCATGACCAAGCCAGCGCACAGCGTGCTTTTGCCCGACCCCGGTGGCGCTGGCAACACCACCGCCTTGCCGTCTTTCTCAATGACCGCGGCATGGATGACCAGATACTGGTGGCTGTGCGCTGCGACGCACCAGTTCAGCCCCCACTCCAGCATGGCAAACGCCTGCGCGACCGGCAGGCCGGTAAAAGAAGGTTGCCCATCGAAAGAAAACCGCGCCTGGGGCTTGAACCAGCGTCGAACACCCGAGTCGCGCCAGACTTGAACATGGAAATCAGCAAACCCATCTGGCGGGCAGATGGCAAAGTCTGCGTACATGAGGGCGATGTCCTGGGCCAGGGAAGGCACATCGCTCGCCACCCGCGCCACAAAGGGTGTCAGGCGCAACAACAGGTCGCCACAACGCAACAGGCGAGCCAACTCTGCCAAAGGAACTTCAGAGATTTTCAAACAGGGGTGTCGGTAACGAGTCCAAGATCGCGCAACTGTAGCAAAGTTGCTGAAATGAACTGCGGCAATTTATCCTGATCGTCTGCCGAGAAGAGCTCAGCCAACTCTTGTGCAATCGCTTCTGAAGAAGCGGGATATTTTTCAATCACCCGGAGAATTTCAATGGCCGAAGACTCAATCAAATGCGTGTCGCCAGTCACCTTGTCGTAGACCACCGCCAGATCATCATCGTCCCATGATGCGAAGCTCAACCTGGCGGGTGAAACTGTCGACCACAAAGCCAAGTCGGTGCGTTCAATGAAAGGATGGGCCAAGGTGCTGCCCAGTCCGTCACGCTTGGACAATGTAGTTATTCTCCAAGTATGTTCGAATTTGAAACACTGTCCACGGGTTGCCTACTGGATACGTTCCAGCCACGATCGCCTGCCAATTGGCATCGGTCACGCACGCGGTGGGCGGCTTGGCCCCAACCGCGTAGTTCAGTTGGGCGACCAGGAAGTAACCCTTGTCATCGTTCGTCAGGTGGCCCATGACCAGGTCCGACGGGGCAAACCCCAAAGATGACGGATTCCAAAAATAGGGCGTATAGACGGTGCCAAGTTTTGTAGACAGATCTGAGAAGGTGAGCGCATTCGCGGCCGGGCTGCTTCCAAAAACGCTCGTAAACGCCGTCCATGCCGCATTCGTGCTGTCAGTCGAATTCCAGGCCGATATTGTGTAGCCCGTTGTAACCTCAACGGCGTGGCTAGCGTGCCTGGCCGCTTCGCTCGCACTGTTGCTGATTTGCGCTGAGCCCCAAGCAGACGTAGAAATGCATTGCCCAGCAAGCGCTGACTGGCTGCTTAAGGTGGCCAGCACCGGCACGGCTGAAGCCCCCAGTTTGATGAGCCGACGCCGGGACGGCGATGCAAGCGGACGCGTCTCCCCTTCGGCGCCTGCAGCCACTTTGCCCCCCATGTCTGTCTGCTTGTTGATTTGATTCATAAACTAGCCTCACTCGTAACATACCTCACCGGCCGGTTTCAATTCCAATAGCTTCCACTCGCCCTGGATAATGCAAATTTCATGCCGTACGAATTAGATCGTTGATTTAATTCGATATTTAGCTTCAAAAACGAACATTGGATTCATCAGTGTAAAAACAATCGACAGCACTACAAACCTGTCAGGAGGGTTGCAACCTCACTCTGCGCCGGGAACTTGTCGCCCAGTTGAGTCAAGCCATCGAGTTCTTTCCTGGCCAGATCTTTTTTTCCGCCTTTGATATGAATTTTCGCCAGATTGAGTTTGAACAAGGCGTTCTGCGGCTGCAGCGCCAGGGCCTTGTTCTGAAGCGCGACCGCTTTGGCGTACTCACCTTTGTCTGACAGCAAGACCGCCAGCGTGTCCATGAAAGCGGGCTGGTTGGGTGCCAGGGCATTGGCCTTCTCGGCAAAGCCCACGGCGCCCTCCTTGTTGAGTTTTCCGCTCACCCAGGCCAGGTTGTTGTAGGCCAGTGCGCTATTGGGCTGCAGCTTGACCACTGCCGCATAATTCTTCTCGGCGCTTGCATAGTCCTTGCGTGCCAGCGCCGCATCACCCAGATGAAGCAAAAAGGCGCCATCTTTCGGCTGCTCTTTCTGCCAACTGCTGGAAAATTTGTCAGCCTCCGCACCTTGACCCGCCGCCACCAGAGCCGCGTGCAGCTTGATCGCCAGCTCCGGCGCCTTGACGTGTTTGAGCCCGCCACGATAGACCGTGATGGCGCGGTCCCAACTCTTCTGCGAGGCATGGATGTCCCCCTCCAGGGCGTAGCCCGCCGCCTCTTCGGGGCGTTGCTGCTGCACCGAGCGCGCCATGGTCAGTGCATCCTCAGGCTTCTTGCTGTCCAGCGCCAGCGCAATCAAGGCCCGCTGCGCCTCCAGCAGATCGGGCTTGATCTCGAGGGCCCGGCGCAGGCTGGCAAGCGCCGCCTCTGTGTTTTTACCCGCCAGGTGCACCTCCGCCAGGCGCATATGAGGCAGCACCGACAGCGGCTGCAGGGCAGCCAGCTTGGTGTAGCTGGCAATGGCCTGGTTGGGCTCGCCTGCAGCCTGTTGTGTGCGACCGAGTGCATCGAGCAGCTCAGGGCTGTCTGGCACGGTGGCCACGCCGTCCTGGGCCGCCGAAACAGCCGCCTTGAAATCGCGCTGGCGCAGATCAAAATCGATCAGCAACAAACGTGACTTCACGTCCGTGGGGTTAGCGGCCACCGCACTGCCAATCAGCTTGGCGACTTCATCTTTGGAGGCCCCCGCCCGGGACGCGAGTTCGGCCAGCGCCAACCAGGCCTGGCCGTTTTTGGGGTCCTTGTCCAGCACCGCCTCAAAGCGCTTTTTTGCCGCCTCAGGCTTCTTGTCAGCCAAATCGATCGCGGCCAGACTGACCACGGCCGGAAAATAGTGGGGGTCAATCACCAAAGCACGCTCAAAACTCTTTCTTGCACCGCTCACATCATTTTTGGCCAACAGTGTTCTGGCCCGCAGCTGCGCCGCAAACGGCTTGTCCGGCTGCTTTTTCTCCAGCCCGTCGATCGCTTTCAAGGCCTGGTCAAATTCCTGTCGTTTCAAGTGCACGCTGATCAGGGCCAGGTCGGCGCTGGTACCGGTGTCTGACGCGGCGATGGTCTGCAACTCATCAAAAGCACCGTCTGTCGCGCCGCTCACCAAACGGGTGAGCGCCAGCGACGTCCGTTTTCTGCCGTCCTGGGGCGACTGCTGGGCCGCCTTGGCAAAATAGTCTTCCGCCTTTTTCAGGTCCCCATTGAGCAGATAGACCTCGCCCGCCACGGAAAGCAAATTGGGATCAACGTGTTCCTGGCTCAGACCTGGCAACAAGGCGTTCAGGGCCTGGGCCGCTTGCCCGGCGCGCATATAGCTGATGACCAGCGCCCGGCGCGCCAGCCATGACTCGGGAGCGCCCTGCACCGCCCGACTCAAATAGTCCTGCGCCGCCGGCAAGGCATTGAGTTGCAGTTCGACCAGGCCCGCCAGCTGCAAGCCCTGAGCACTCTTGGGAACCAGCTGTAAAACCTGCTGCAGGAGTTGCCGGGCCAATTTGAAATCTTTCTTTTGATAGGCCCACTGCGCTTCCAGAAATTGGGTTTGCGGATGCCGGGCCGCTGTTTTTTTCAAGTGTTCAATTTGTTGTTGGGTCTCGACAAGCTTGCCTTGCTGCAGCAACAGCGTGATCACAGACACCTGAGCGGGCATGAAATCGGGTTTGATCTCAAGCGCTTTGCGGTAAGCGGCCAAGGCCTCGTCAGGCTGATTTTTGACATGCAGCAGCAAGTCGCCTTTGAATACCCAGGCCTCCGTGCTGCGAGGCGACTTGGCAAGCACCTCCTCGGTTAAGGCAAGCGCCTGGTCAAACTCGCGCTGCCCCGCCTTTTGCCGGGCTTGCACCAGCAAAGCCGGCGCAAAACCCGGGTCCGCCAGCAGGGCGGCCTGCAGGCTCGCCTGGGCCTGCTCGCGCTCTCCCTGCATCGCATAGGCCGAAGTGAGCGAAATCTGTAGACTGGCCTTGGCCGACGCTGCGCCGAGCTCTGTCTTGGCGAACTCCTCAGTCACTTTGCGAGCCTTCCCTTGCGCCAGCAGAGCCTTGGCCAGTTGCGGCACCACCGCATCTTGCGGATGCTTCAGGTCGAGCGCTTTGCGCAGTTCCAGTTCGGCGCCAGCCGGGTCTCCCGTGTCGAGCAGTGCGCTACCCAACAAGTAGCGCGCCTCAGGCAAGTCGGGGTTGCTCTGCAGCGCATTCTTGATCTGAATGACCGCCGCCTTGTTGTCATTCTTGGCCATGTAGTCTTTGGCCGAGCTGAGCATGGCCTCCGGCTTGTCGTTGCAAGCTGCCAGCAACATCGACACCAGCAGCGCCGACAACGCGATCCGAGGCTGTATTTTCTTGACGTTCATTTTGTCACCCTGATAAGGCAGTGGAAGAAGAAAAAACTCATTTCAACGCAAGTCGGTGCATCAAGTCATACAACGTGGGGCGACTCACCCCAAGCAAATCAGCTGCCCTGACCATGTTGCCGTTGACGCGACCCAGCGCCGCCACAATCGCCCGCTTCTCGGCGTCGTCACGGATCACACGCAAATCCAGGGAGGTGTCGGTTTCATCGTTCTGGAGACTTTTCAGACCCAGGTCGTCGCAGCCGATTTGGCTGCCATCGGCCATGATGGCGGCGCGTCTGATGCAATTCTCAAGCTCACGGATGTTGCCCGGCCACAGATGGTTTTCAACTGCCTGCACCGCGTCTTCGGTCAGCGTCATGGCAGAGCGGTTCTGCTCTTGGGCAAAGCGTCGCACAAAAGCGTGTGCCAGCAAGGCGGCGTCGCCCACACGCTCGCGCAGGGGCGGAATGTTGACCACAATCTCAGCCAGGCGGTAATACAAGTCCTCGCGAAACCGTCCGTCCTTGCTCAACGCAGCCAGGTCCTGATGGGTCGCACAGACAATGCGTACATCAACCGCTATTTCCTGCCGGCCGCCGACGCGTTCGATCACTCTTTCCTGCAAAAATCGCAGCAGCTTGGCCTGCAATGACAGCGGCAAATCGCCTATCTCATCGAGCATCAAGGTACCGCCGTGGGCCATTTCGATCTTGCCCAAAGTCATCTTGGCGGCACCTGTGAACGCACCTTTTTCATAGCCAAACAATTCGCTTTCCAGCAGGTTCTCGGGAATGGCGGCACAGTTGATGGCCACAAATTTCTCCGCCCGCCGGGGTGACGCCTGGTGCAAGCCGCGCGCCAGCACCTCTTTGCCTGTGCCACTTTCACCCAGCAACATGACAGTGGCATTGCTGCTTGCCACTTTCTCAATCGTGCGGCAGATGCGCAGCATTTCGGGGTCACGCGTGATCAGGCCTGCCATGGCATCGGGTTGCTGCAGCGCCTGCAGCCGCCGGTTTTCCCTTTGCAGCTCAAACATCCTGAAAGCGCGCTCCACCGTCAAGTTGAGCAGCTCGGGCTCGAACGGTTTGGCGAAAAAATCATAGGCGCCCATGGCCACCGCACGCAGGGCATTGGCCTGATCGTTCTGTCCGGTCAGGACAATCACCTTGATATCGGGATCAAACGCCATCACCTGCTCCAGCAACTTGAGCCCTTCGGACACCGAGTCGGCATCGGGCGGCAGCCCCAGGTCCATCGTGACCACCGCCGGCAAGCATTTGCGCAATTGCAGCAAGGCGCTACTGCGATCATGGGCAGTCACTGATTCAAAGCGGTCGAGCGACCACTTGATTTGTTTTTGCAGTGCCAGATCGTCCTCGACGATCAACAACGAGCGTACGGTCTCCGGCGTCATGCAGCCTCCAGCGCGTGCAAGTCGGAGGTCATTTGCGCCTCAAACAGGGGTAAGAGCATCTTGACCGTCGTTCCTTGATTGGGCGAGCTGTCGACCTCGATCTGGCCGCCCAGCTCTTTGACATACTGAAAACTTTCATAGGCACCAATGCCCATGCCGGAGGCCTTGGTACTCTGAAACGGCTTGAACAGTCGCTCCCGGATGAAGTCCTGCGACATGCCCTGCCCGGTATCACCCACCACAATCCTGGCCTGACCGCGCGCGCGATCCAGATTGACCCAGACCCGCCCGGACGGGTCGGTGGCATCAAATGCGTTCTGCACCACATGGCCGATGATCCGCTCCAGGCGCTCCTCATGACCGCGTGTCACGACGGGCTCTGACAGATTGACCTCCAGCGTTCTACCCTGCCCGGCCGCCTGCGCCTCAATGCGCTGAATGATGCCACCCAGGTTGACCCCGAATGCCGTCCCTGGCGGCGTCGCGCCTTCGCGCAACTGCAGCATCAACTGGCGCATTCGGTCAAGTGAGTTTTCAACGGTCAACAGCATATCTTGCTGAAATTCCGGGTTATCGCCCAGGCGCTTGGCGTTTTTGAGCATCAGAGAAAGCTGCGTGACAATGTTTTTCAAATCATGCACCACAAAGGCCGACATGCGATTAAACGCATCAAACTTGCGCACTTCCAGCAGGGCTTCCGTCGCCTGCATCTGGGCCAGAAAGCTGGCCGCCTGCTGACCCGCTGTTTTCAGCAGATCAATCACCTCCCAATTCACATCGACCCGCGTGCGCGCGCTGGCCAGCACGACAAAACCGATCAACTCCGGTCCGACCATCAGCGGCACCACCAGCCAAGCCTGCGCCAAGTCCTGCAGCCAGCGCGGCAATTTCAGCGCGCCGTAGCGCCGGGAGTAGGAACGGTATTCCTCCAGATTCACCACCCAGCCACTGCTCGTCAAGAACTGACAAAGGGGCGAGTTAATGTCTTCTTTCTCCAGCGTCTGCGCCAGATTCCAGCGCGCCGTCTGGCTGAAAGCAGCTTCGCCCTTGACCCTCATCCACAAACCGCCGGCTGGACTCTCCAGCATGTCTGCCAAACCCCGGATCACCTGCTGCCCCATCTCCTGCGGCGAGTCTTTGGCCGCCAGGGTACGGGTAAATTTGAGCCATTCCTCGCGGTAGTCAAAACGGTAACGAAAGAAATGTTTGCCCAGAAATACCCGAAGCCGCGCACGCACCGAGCCCGACAGCACCAGCACAAGAAGGAGCACCAAGGCCGTAAATATCAATGCCAACTGGAGCGCCCGCCCCCACTCGCCACCAAAGTAGCGCACGTAGTAGCCGACACTGGATATAAACAGCAAATAGATTCCGGCCATCAGCAACGTGGCCGAATGGAAAGCGGCCTTGGGTGACAGGCGGATACTTGCGATCCAATCGCTTCGCCGCGTGGTGGACAGCAACAGCAGCGGCACCACCAGCGTGTGCACGGCGCCACGGATGCTGAGCGCATCGGCGTCGAGACGGTTGAACAAAGTGGCCTCTGAAAATAAATACAAGTCGAATAAGAATGCACCCGCCAAACCCAGGCACAAGGGCTTGATGTTCCAGCGTGCCTCTTCCGCCACGTTTCTAAATATCTGCTCCAACAAAATCATGGCCAATACGGACGACACCATGGAGCTCAACAAGATCAATTTTGAAGCGTCGCCCAGCGCGTTGATACGCATGGCAGCGAAAGCGAGTGCCAACAGTCCAAAGCCCACCACGACTGCGGCCAGCGGGACCATCCAGGCCGTGCCAATCGCGGCGCCGGATGCTCGACTGGGTTGCAGCAGAATCAGGAAAAAGGCGTACCAACAGGCATAGCGCAGCAGGTCAGCCAAGGTGCTCAACAGCAAAAACGCGGGCGAGCCGGTCAATAGCAGCGCCAACCCAAACCAACCCCACAAAGCGCTCCATGAAACGGCCGCCAGCACTGCCACTTCGGACCACTCGCGCCTGGAGTGCCCGTAACCGAGCTGAAGCAGCCGAAGGGCAAAAGCCGAATAGGCAAAACCCACCGCGCCATAGCTCCACGTCGTCAGTACAAGATTGGCTCTGTCCATGGCTCAACCCCTGCCGCATGACAGCGGCCCCGTCGCACAAGCAAGAAGCATGTTACTGCGCACCCTTGCCCATCAGGACGACGCCCACCGTCTCAAACAGCACGACCAGATCAAGAAACAAGGAATGATTTTTGACGTAGTAAAGGTCGTACTGCAATTTTTCCGCCGCGTCTTCGACCGAGGCCCCATAGTGGTAACGCACCTGCGCCCATCCGGTGACCCCCGGCTTCACACTTTGGCGCACCGCGTAGTACGGCAGTTCTTGTGTCAGCTTGTCCACAAAATAAGGTCGCTCCGGGCGCGGCCCGACCAGACTCATGTTCCCACTGAGGACGCTGAACAATTGCGGCAGTTCATCAATACGCAGCTTGCGGATAAAACGACCGACCCGTGTCACCCGGTCGTCGGCCGCCTGGGCCCAGCGCGGCTTGCCATCTGGCTCGGCGTCCAGGCGCATGCTGCGAAACTTGATCACATTGAAGAGGCGCCCGTTCAAGCCGACGCGTTCCTGCCGATACAAAACGGGCCCGCCACTCTCCAGCAAGATAAAGGCGCCTGTCAGCAACATCACAGGCGAAGCCAACACAATCAAAAGCGTCGCACACAGCAGATCAAAAATTCGCTTGACCACAGTGCGCACCAAGCCTTGTCTGAATCCGTCACCAAAAATGAGCCACCCCGCGGACACTGAGTCACGACGAATCTGGCCAAAAGTCTTTTCAAAGTGGGTGGCAATGTCAACCACGCGCACACCGTGCAACTTGCAGTCCAGCAACTCGCGCAAGGGCATGCTGCCGCCACGGCGCTCACTCAAAGCCACCACAATCTCATCGACCCGCTCGTCGATCACAATGTCCGTGAGTGATTTTTGAGGCGACAGCAAGGCCCAGGCGGAGATCTCAGCCACTGCTTCATTGGGGCTGGCGTAATAGCCGACCAGATCAACACTGGGATCCGACTTTTTCAGGGTGCGGCCCACCAGCTTGGCCCTCTCCCCCGAGCCAAAGACCAACACACGCTGGCGCATCATGGCGCGGGGCGTGGCGTGCGCCATGTAGATGCGGTGTATCAGCAGCAGGGCCACAGCGGCGATCAGCGCCAGCAAGAATGTTTTTTCATCTTGTGGGGTGAGCGGTGACAGACGGAAAATGATGTAGGCCAGCGACAACGAAAGACACAAAGACAGAACGGCGCGAGCGCGCGTCTGCCCCAAAGTGCGGTTGTGTACCCGCTGATAGAAGCCCAGACCCATATTGATCACCAAAATACCGATGGCCGACAAGACAGTAACCGCCAGTACCACTGAGGAAACTGACGCTGGATTCTCCGTCCGCCACAGAACCGCCACCGCCACAGTCACGACCAGCAGCCCCAAATCAAAGCACATTTGCAGAAATGTACGTCTGTGAAAATAGTGATCGAATATTTTTATCATGTTCAAGCTCCACAGTCCCTTGCTCTGAATTGAGTCTGCCCTGCAAAGCCCAGAAGCGTTTGATTTTTCGCAACCGACCAAGAGAAACATGGTCCTGACTTGGATCAAGTTTTCGTCTTTACAACTTTGATCACCTGCAAGCTCGGGGAATACCATGGACATCGGCGATCCAGCCGAGAAATGAAGCCGTCGGGGTTGGCCGTTAGTCAACTTCCCTGGCGGCTTGAGCTGAGACAAGCGCAAGAAGGCAAAACAGGAATGCGACTCTGGGCACGTCCATCAGGCTGCTGACTAGGCCCACCAGCAGTGCCCCACACAATGACGCCGCCAGATAGGGGGCCAACGCGCTGGCCCGGGCGCGCCCGAAGACCAGATGCCAAAGGGCATATGCCATCAAAGCGGCAAAAAGCAGCAAACCCACAAGCCCGCGCTCGATCAGCAGTTCCAGAAACAGGTTGTCGATGTGCCAGGGCACAAAGTAGGACTGTGCTAGCGGGAACCAGTGCGCCATGCCGCCGGAGAAGTCGCCATTTTCAAGTGGCTGCGCCGGATACGCCCCCATCAGGCTCACATTGTCAAAATCGGCAGCCCCACCCGCGTTCACAACCGACAAGGACAACATGGACAAACGGGGTGCATACCAGGGCCCGCCCGCCAAGGTCTGCCCTTTGAGTGGCAGCACCATGTTTTGCCAGTCATTTTTGCCTGGTAAAACCCGAATAGACGCCAGCTGACAAGGTCCGTCATAGAGCAGATGCCGTTCACACAACTCCACGTAAACGTCGGCTGTGTGCTGAACCCGAACATCCAGACTGACGCGATGGCCTGCTTGGGACACGTTGACCACACGCTGCGTCAAAGCATACTGGCCGCCCAATCTTTTCAAAGTAGGGGGACCGCGCACCGTCACAAAAGCGTTGGCTGCCTGGCCCGGCTTTTGCTCCTCTCGCCACTTCACCTCACCCGAGAACTCGCCTTGAGGCACATGAGCCGCATAGTCTGCTGGCAAACGTCCAAGTCCCTTGCCCAGCAGCCAGTCGGTCGGGCCATCCAGCAAATCAAGGCCACGGCGCCAATGTTCAACACGGCTACCGAAGTCCCGATCCGCGCTGGCCAGGCGATCCATCATGAATGAACCGGCCCCCAGTACCGCCGCCACCTCTGCAGCCAAAGCCAACATCAGCGCCAGACTGGCCCTCGCCCGCCAGCCCTCGGGCCGGTAGCGTCGCCACACGGGGCCAAAAAAGTCCCGCGCATTGAAGTTGGTCTTCTGCGCCCGCAGCAACAAGCCCAGCAACAGCAATGGGCCCGCAACAGCCAGGTAGACGCCGCGGGAAAATGTGGTCAGGCAAGCATAGGCCGTCAGCAAGGTGAGCACGGCAGCTGCGACCCAAAACAGGGGACGCCGGGCAGCGAGCAAGGCCCACACAAGAAACGGCGTCGCCAACGCCAGGTAACCGTCTATCGCAGCGCCGCCTACATGCATTTCCCAAAACAGGGCAACGGTGCGATAGGGCACTGAAAAATCCAGCCAGCCGGGAAACGCTGCACGCTCCCACAGTACTGCCAGTGTGACCACCGTCAACCCCGCCACCATGCCGCCCGCGAACCGCTGACGGGCCAGTTGTCCTGACTGCTTGAGTTCACGCTGCAGCAGGGGAACAAAAAGCAACGCAAAACCCAGGCTCTTGAACACGCGCAAGCTGTTCAGCGCATCGGTGTACCCGGCGAACCAGTCAAAGGCAAAACCACCGGCATCGACGAAGCCGCGCAGCAAGGCCAGCAGACCGGCGAGACCGAACAGACCCAGCAGGGCCGTCGACCGCCACGTCGAAAAAGGCATTTTTGTCTCGCGGCCCCGCGGCGGCGACCAGGCTAGAGGCCCATAAGCGCCCGCCAGGGCGCCCAGCAGCAGGATGTCGAATTCCTCAAAAACAAGCCAGCCGGTCCAGCTTGAAAAATTCAGCAGCGGCAGCAAGGCGGGCACCACAAAAAGCCATAGGCCCGGCCGCCACGCCGCGATCAAACACCAGAGAGAAAAGACGGTCAACACCGCCATCGGCCACAAAGGGTGGTGCCAAGCCAGCGCCGCCCCGGCACACAAGCTGCCCAAAGCAACGAGCAACCGGAGGGGATGCTTCAGGGGGCTGCCCCTAAACAAGAACTTCAAGACAAGCGGGATGCCCCAAAAAGCCTTGCGGGCTGGCGCTGGCGCCATAAGCGCCCGACTGGAATACCACCACCAGATCATCGACCTGTGCCACCGGCAAAGCCATGCGCTCGGCCAGCAGGTCCAGCGGCGTGCACAAAGGTCCGACCACCGACACTGTTTCTGTCTCCCGCGAGTCGGCCTTGTTGCCAATCGTCACCGGGTAGTTTTTGCGTATCACCTGGCCAAAGTTGCCGGACGCGGACAAATGATGATGCAGCCCGCCGTCCGCCACCAGATACACCTGCCCGCGCGACACCTTGCGATCCACAATGCGGGCCACGTAAACCCCGGCTTCGCCCACCAGGTAGCGACCCAGTTCAATCACCAGGGCAGCGTCGGGCAACTCGGTCTGCGCCCGCTGGACCAGTTGGGCCAGGTTGTCGCCAATAGGGGCCAGATCAAGCCGTTGCTCACCCGGAAAGTAGGGAATACCAAAGCCGCCACCCAGATTCAGAAAGCGCACCGGCGCCGGCGCATGCTGTGCCAGCCGCAGCGCCAGCTCGTAAGACTTTTGCTGCGCTTCGCAAATCGACTCCGAACGCAAATTCTGCGAACCGGCAAACAAATGAAAACCTTCAAAGGACAGACCGGCACGGCCGATGCAGCCCAGCAGCTCGGGAATCTGCTCCACATCCACACCAAACTGCTTGGGGCCACCGCCCATTTTCATGCCTGAACCCTTGAGTTCAAAGTCGGGGTTGACCCGCACCGCCACGCGCGCGCTCAAGCCCAATTCGCCGCAAATGGCCTCCAGCGCCGCCACTTCGCGAAACGATTCAAGGTTGATCAGCACGCGCGACGCCACCGCCTGGCGCAACTCGGCATCGCGCTTGCCCGGTCCGGCAAAGCTGATTTCCAGCGGGTTGGCGCCGGCATCCAATGCCACTTTAAGCTCGCCCGCAGAAGCCACGTCAATACCGTCCACCAAACCGACCATCAAACCCACCACCGCAGGCATGGGGTTGGCCTTCATCGCGTAGTGCAGCTTGACTGTCCTGGGCAGCACGCCGCGCAGCGCTGCCACCCGGGCGCGCAACAACAAACGGTCATAGGCATAAAAAGGCGTTTGCCCCACCCGCGCGGCAAGCAATGACAAACGCTCGCCACCCACGGTCAATTCGCCCTCGCGCACGGAGAACTGGTTCATGGGGGCATGCACGGGCAGTTGGCGTTCAGTGAGAGTCATAAATTGGGTTCCGCTTTCAATTTCAGGACGGAGCGGTGCACTCAGGCGGCATGCCGCTCAAGCCACTCGGTTGCCAGTAATTTGCGGTCGATCTTGCCATTGGGATTGCGCGGCAGCGGCCCGGCGACGATCTCGATGCCTGCCGGCACCATGTAGGCGGGCATGCGGGCACGGCATTCACTCATCAGGTCATTGAGGCCTCTAGCCCCCGTGCCTACGGCATTAGTAGCTATTACTTGTATAGCTTGGCCCAAGCTGGGGTGATCGACGCCGAAGGCCACGCACTCGCCCACCATTTGGGTCGCGTACAAAATTTCTTCCACCTCGGTGGGACTCACCCGGTAACCCGATGTTTTCATCATCTCATCGCGTCGACCAATGAAATACAAAAAACCCTCGGCGTCTTTGCGCACCGTGTCCCCCGAAAAAACCGCGTATTCAGGCAACTGCAGGCCCGGTTGCCGTCCGGGTGCGTCAGAGGCCAGCAACTTGTAGCGCTCCGCCGTCTTTTCAGTGTCATTCCAGTAACCCATGCCCACCAGCGCACCGCGGTGCACCAGCTCGCCAGGCTCCTCCGGGCTGCAGGCAGACCCGTCTTCACGCAGCACCAGAATTTCAGCATTCGGAATGGCCTTGCCAATCGAGTCCGGGCGGCGGTCTACCTCATCCGGCGGCAGGTAGGTGGAACGGAATGCTTCGGTCAGTCCATACATCAAGAACGGTTTGGCTTGGGGCACGCGCTGGCGCAACAGATTCAGTGTTTCACGTGGCATGCGTCCGCCGGTGTTGGCGAAATAGCGCAAATTCTCATTGATGGCCGCAGGCCAATCCAGTTGCGCCAGCTGGATGTACAGCGGCGGCACGGCAGTCAGCCCGGTCACTTTTTCCCGCTCCATCGCCTTGAGCACATCGCGCGGCATCAGGTAATTGAGCAGCACCACGCGCGCACCGGCGTGAAACGCCGTGGTGAGCTGGCTGAAGCCCGCATCAAACGACAAAGGCAGCGCCGCCAGCAGCACGTCTTCGGGCCTGTTCTCCAGGTACGACGCCACGCTCTTGGCACCCGCCACCATGTTGCGGTGCGACAGCACCACGCCTTTAGGCCTGCCAGTGCTGCCCGAGGTGTAAAGAATGGCCACCATGTCGACGTCAATCACACGGTGCCCGGGCCGGGCCGGGCTGCTGAGCAAGTCACGCCAGGAGACCAAGGCCAACGGGCCTGGCAGGGTGAAGTCGACTGGGGTTGAAGGGACCACAGCATCGGTCACCACCACATGGCGCAGGTCATGGCACTCAGCCAGCATCTCCTTCATCAAGGCCAGACGCTCCGGCGACGTCACCAGCACGCGCACATTGCAGTCGCGCAAAATAAATGCCACCTGCTCCGGTTTCAGCAGCGGGTTGACCGGCACAAACACCGCCCCGGCCGCTGGTGCGCCAAAACTGGCGATGACAGTTTCGAAACGTTTTTCAAGATAAATGGCGACCCGCTCACCACGATCCAGTCCCAGGCCCAACAAGCCAGCGGCAAACTGGCTGACGCTGGTGCTGAGCTCTGCGTAACTTAAATGTGAGGTGCCACTGGTCAGTGCAATCGCCTGCGGCGTGCGCTGGGCCGCGAGGGTTATCAGTTCGGGTAGGAGTGTGGATTCGGTCATAGAAATTAGAGAAAAAATCATGCCAATTGAGAAAAACCATGCAGACACAAGACATCACACAACCCGCACGCGCTTTTGAACCCTAGAATAATCCTGATCGGCGAAATCGCTTCCCAGGGAGATTTAATTGAACATATCACAAGAAGTACTTCGTGTTGTTGACGAAGTTCTAAGTCTGAATGGACGCTCCGCCACCTTCACACGCGACACCCCCTTGCTGGGCGCCATCCCCGAGCTGGATTCCATGGCGGTCGTGACGCTCATCACCACCCTTGAAGAACAGTTTGGCCTGGTGGTGGACGATGACGACATCGATGGCTCAACCTTTGCCACGGTGGGCTCGCTGACTGACTTTGTCAGCAGCAAACTGGCGACTTAACGCGGCCCGTCTGTGCAGCCGGAAGCTTTTTTTCTGCCGGCCTTGGCGGCGCAGACCAGCCAAAGCGACCAACGCTTCTGCCTGTTTTACCCGGCTGACTGTGCCGCGAGTGGCGGTGCAGCCCGCGGCCTGGTGCTGTACATCCACCCCTTTGCCGAAGAGATGAACAAGGCCCGCCACATGGCGGCCTTGCAGGCGCGTGCGCTGGCCCGGGCGGGTTACGCGGTGCTGCAGATGGACCTGCTCGGTTGTGGCGACAGTTCGGGCGATTTTGGCGACGCCAGCTGGCAAAGCTGGGTGAGCGACGTGCTGCAAGGCTGCCATTGGCTGCGCAAGCAAAGCAACACACCTGGCGCGGATTCGGCCCAACTGCCGCTGTGGCTGTGGGGCCTGCGCGCGGGCTGCCTGCTGGCGGTGGAGGCGGCCAGGCAGCTTGGCGCGCCCTGCAACTTTCTGTTCTGGCAGCCGCCCGCCGCCGGCAGGCCGCTGCTGCAACAATTCTTGCGCCTCAAAGTGGCGGGCGACCTGCTGGGCGGCCAGGCCAAAGGCGTCATGGAAAGCATGCGCCAGCACTTGGCCAATGGCTCACCGGTCGAGATTGCGGGCTACCTGCTGTCGCCTGGACTGGCATCTGGCCTGGAGCAAGCGGCCCTGGCGCCACCTGCCGGCCCAGGGCCGACACAGCGACTGGAATGGTTCGAACTGTCCACGCGCGAGGATGCCGGCTTGAGCCCGATCTCGACCAAAACCATCACCCAGTGGCAGCAAGCGGGTTACAGGGTAGGCAGCCACATCGTGCATGGCCCAGCGTTCTGGCAAACCACCGAAATAGAAGATGCTCCGGCCTTGATTACAGCGACCACGGCCGCCGTCAACAACGATTGAAAAAATTGGCACACACTCACTGTGATGCCTAATGAGGGAGCAAAGAAAAGTGCCAATGAAATCGCATCAGCCTGATCGCCATTCACTCGACAAGGTGCCGATGTTGCTGCAATTGGCGGCGCGCCTGCACACAGCGCGCGCCAATCCGGATGTCTGGCGCGAAACCCTGCTGGCCTTTCGGGATTTCACGCCGTGCCATGGCGTGCTCGATCTGGCGAGCGACGCACCACCGCTGGGCCCGGACGATCTGTCGGCGCTGGCGGGGCGCCTGACACACTGCGCCACCTACGGTGATGAATGTGACGGCGACGCGTCGCTCAATCGCGCCGTCTGCGCGGCATTCGCGGTGCACATGCACACTGCGGCGGCGGCGGCCCACAAGACGCTGCAGGCCGGGCTGTTTGATCAGCTGCCGCCCACCTGGATCGTTGACCGCAATGCCCAGGTGCGCGAGGCCAACCCGGCGGCCAAGGCGCTAACCCAGTCTGGCGAGCGCGTCAGCCTGGTGGGTACGCGGCTGGAGCTGGCAGGCGCGGGTGGGGCCCGCGCGCTGCTCAAGGCTCTGGCCAAAACGGGTGCACGCACGCGACTTCCCTGGACCGACGGCAACGGCAAGCGCGTGAGCTTTATGTTGCGGGCGCTGCCAGATGCCACGCACGTCGCCGTCACCGCGCTGCTGGACGCGCCGGACCCGATGGAGCTCGCCTTGGCGTTGGCCGAACAACTGCGATTGACGCCACGCCAAAGCGAACTTGCCGCCCATTTGCTGGCGGACCAGACGCTGGCAGGTGCCGCACGAGCGATGGGCATCTCGCGCCACACGGCCAATGAGCATCTGGCAGCGCTGGAACAGCGCACCGGCGTACCCGATCGCAGAGGCTTGCTGGTCGTCCTGCGCCGCATCGCGCAGCGCTAAGGGCGCGTCCCAGCAGGCCCATTTCGGCCAAACTGTCGGGATTTTTTACACTTGCGCGCCGAAGGTTGGGAAACGTCACCCCCGCATTGTGTCGGGTGTCTCGGCTGGAATCACTTCAAAAACACCGCTGAAGTTGCCTGCATTGGAGATCATGCGTTTCTTGGACTGCCGATTGACGGATTACTGGAATCTGTCACCCGCCAATGTGTGGGGATTGCAGGGCTGACAGGTGCATACCGAGGGCGAGGGTTGGTGACTAAAAAATGGGTGATTTTCACAAGTTAATTCAATAAAAACAATGACTTGCAGATTTTCCTGAATATGTGGCACACATCGTGCAACATTTTGTTACGGTACCCATATTTTTTGGGTAACCCATACCAGGAGACCTCAATGTTTCGATCCTCATGTATTACTGTCGCGCTGCTGACCGCCGCGCTCTCCGGCACCGTCATCGCTGCGCCGATGCTCGTGGATCGGGGTTTGCCGACGGCCAACCTGAACAACACCGCCGGCTCCAACCGCTCCAATGTTGCTTGGGCATTTGCTCCCACCTATGTCGTTGGTGACACGTTTACCAACACAAGCTCGCAGACTTGGTCAATTAGCAGTATTCGGCTGTGGACGGTAGGTCAAACCGATTCGACTGTTCTTCTGGGTGGAGTTAACGGATCAACGATCGGCGTGGCCGCAGGCGCAGGTGTGATATCGACACCGGTCTTTTACGCGGATGGTGTAGGCACAACCACCTACCAAGGCTACTCAGGCGCATTCCGGGACATGTTCCAGGTTGACTTCACGGTCAATATCACATTGCTAGCCGGACAGACCTATGACTTCTTCCTCGATGGGACTGGCGCTGCCGCTGCGGGTCAAGGCACGACCACTCCGTTCGCTCACGCGTCCAACGCGGCATTAAGTGGTTCCACCCAAGACGGGGCGGATGGCTCGATGCTTTACCTGGATGTTCCGGGCGGGGTCGTCGACCCGCTAAGCATAGGGACATGGAATTCAGCCGCGCCAGGCTGGGGGTGGGACAAGTCCTCCGACGTGAACGTGCAGGTCTTCGGCAACGCCATCCCCGAGCCCGCCTCCCTCGCCCTCTTCGGCCTGGCCCTTGCCGGTCTGGCCGTATCGCGTCGCCGCAAGGTCTGAGCTTCGGTCTCGCCGTGAAAAGCCCCGCCATTGCGGGGCTTTTTTCAAAGTGCTCCCTGCGGCGGCGCAAGTCCTCTCTGCGGGGCCCAATCGGTTCCCGGTTCGCCGTGCAAAAAAAGAAAAGGACGTTTGATGCGTCAAGTACGGCTGCCTGACAATCTGCAGTTATCGAATTTGGTGCACAAATAGCCAAAACCCGAATTGGTTCTAACATTCGACATCAATCTCTATAAGGCCGCGCCCTAAATTTTCCGACATGACATACACCGAAGAGACCGCCCTCTTCGCCTGCCAAGGCGACACCTTGCTGGGCATTCTGGCCAAACCAGAAATCCCGGCTCAGACCGGTGTGGTTGTGATTGTGGGCGGCCCGCAGTACCGGGTCGGCAGCCACCGGCAGTTTGTGCTGTTGTCGCGCGCGCTGGCCGCGGCTGGCTACGCGGTGCTGCGCTTTGACTACCGGGGTATGGGTGACAGCGAAGGTCAGCCGCGAAATTTTGAAGCGGTGAGCGCCGATATTGCCGCCGCCATTGACGCGCTGCAACAACGACTGCCCTCCATCAAACAAGTGGTGCTTTGGGGCCTGTGCGACGGCGCCTCGGCCGCCCTGCTCTACTGCCATGAAACCCGTGACCCACGCGTCAGTGGCCTGTGCCTGCTGAACCCGTGGGTGCGCTCCGAGACCAGCCTGGCGCGCACCCAGGTCAAGCACTACTACACCCAGAGATTGAGGCAAAAAGAGTTTTGGACCAAGCTGCTTCGCGGGCGGGTGGCATTGAAAGCCCTGCCTGGTCTGGTGCAAAATATTCGAATCGCTTTTACGGGTGCGCGGCGTTCTGGGGCAACGACATCTCTATTGCCCTTTCAGCATCGCATGGCTGCCGCTTGGGATGCCTTCAATGGCAGTATTTTTTTACTGCTGAGTGGCGACGACTACACGGCCAAAGAATTTCTGGAGCACGCGAGCACGGACGCCGCCTGGACAAACACGTTAACGCATCCGCGTTTGGTTCGTCACGAGTTGCAGGATGCGGACCACACATTTTCCAGCCTGACCTCTCGCACCAAGGCAGAAGAATTAACACTTGAAAAAGGTCTGCAACAACCCGGCCAGAGAGCCTGAACCTCAAGACTCTGGTGCCCCTTTCGGGCCTATGTGCAATTTTGGACGTCCCCCGAAAGCCATGAAGGGGCGTTGGCTGGACAACATCCATTGAAACTGCCCCAGCCGCAAAAACAGTGCGCGCCCACAGTCTTGCGCCCCCAAACTCCGGTGCGATGCAATAGAGCGCTGATTAAACGCATTGATTCGGCTCACGGTATAACGTATGCCTTGCGGCTTGAGCAACGCATCAAAAGCATCCCATTGCTTGGCAAAGAGGAAACCCAGACGCTCCGACTCGGCCACAAAAACATCAAAATCCCAGACACAGCGCCCGTCCGGCGGCAGCAAATAATCGACACGTACTTCATCTTCAACGTAAGCACCGCGAATGAACCAGATGCAGCCAACCAGCACGTCATTTTTGGTCGCAACCAGGCACTGGGCGCCCTGGACAAAGCGTTGGTTTATCACCGCCCTTGGACGATCCAAGCGATTCAAAACAGGATCTGGGGCTTGTAGCAGCCGAAATGTGAATGACTTGCCGCGCGTCGGCGGCAGGCGCGGCTGAGCGGCCAAAGGTTGAGCGACGAAGAGGTAATAGTAAAGACCGCATGTGCTGCTGATTCGACGCAAAAGCCGATCCAACAAATACAAAAATGCGGTTGAGGCGCCCAATTCGCGAACCAAAAAATGCAAGCGTTGCCAAACGGAGAGCATCATTGTTTAACGAGTTCCTTGACGATTATCACTTTGGCAGTTTGCTTACATCAGTAGGCTATGGTAGCTTGAAAGCTTGTATATCCAGGGTTCAGGGCGCTGCCTTTTGAGCGGCGGTCAACTGGCCGCTATAAATTTGTGAGGCGGTTATATTGTTCAACCAAGGGGAGCCATCTCTGATGCACTTCAATTCCAGTCATAGATTCGTCTGCCAGTTGGTCGGCTTGTTGATATCGCTCTTTGCCACTGTGCCGGGGCACGCCCAAACAGGCGATTCGGCTTGCGGCTCTCTCGCCAACGGGTATGGTCCCTACGATTACCGTACCGACAAGCCCAAATTGGGTATCGTTGAGCGCTATCACTTCACGCCTGAGGTCGAAACACTGATCCGGGGCAGTACCAACGTCCTTCCGGGACCCGACCTTGACTACACCCTGCGGGCCTCTCCCAATCACCATCGAGCGTTGATGTCCATGATGCGTTACGGTGAAAAAATGAAATCTCCGCAACCGCAAGGCACTGGCTACTCGGTGGAGTGTTATTTTGAACGCGCCGTGCGGTTTCGCCCCGATGACACGATTGCAAGAATGCTCTACGCCACGTTTCTCTCCAAAAACGCACGCACGCCAGAAGCCATTCGGCAACTCGAGTTGGCCACTGTGGCGGCCGCAGACAATGGTTTTTCGCACTACAACATAGGCTTGGTCTATTTTGACCTTAAGAAGTACGACAAAGCCCTGCTTCAGGCTCACAAAGCCATTTCGCTTGGATTTCCCAAAACGGATTTGCGTGACCAATTGCAGCACGTTGGCAAATGGGCGGAACCAAGCAATGAATCAACTGATAGCGCAAACCCGACCGCAAATGGCCCCACACCCGAGGCAAGCCAACAATAAAGAACATCCTTCAAGTCATCTCAGATCCATGGATGATGTCTTCGACAGACTTTCCAGAATCAAACCTCTGGCTCGCGTTCCATGACCACTAACCACGCCACCGGCCGCCAGATTGCCAAGGGCGCAGCCTGGATGATGAGCTTCAAGCTGCTCGACAAGAGCGTTGGCCTGATCAGCACGCTGGTGCTGGCACGGGTACTCACACCGGCGGACTTCGGGCTGGTTGCCATGGCCACGGCTGTAGTGGCGATGCTGGAGTTGATGGGCGCGTTCGGGTTTGAATCTGCACTCATCCAGCGCCAGAACACTGAACGCAGCCATTTTGACACCGCATGGACCTTCAATGTGATATTCGGCGTTGCCATATCAATCATGCTGCTGGTCATGGCGGTGCCAGCGGCGGGTTTTTACCGGGAGCCCCGGCTTGAACTGATGCTGCCAGCGTTGGCCATCGGCGCCTTGGTCGGCGGCTTTGAGAACATCGGCACGGTCGCATTCCGCAAGGAGCTTGACTTTCGAAAGGAGTTCAAATTCTTGCTGGCCAAGCGACTGGCAGCCTCTGCCGTCACCATCACCCTGGCCCTGACCTTACGGAGTTTTTGGGCGCTAATTGGTGGCATGGTATGCGGCAAACTGATGGCAGTTTTCATCAGCTACCGGCTGCACCCCTACCGGCCGCGACTTAGTCTGGCGGCGCATGGCGATCTACTGCACTTCTCCAAGTGGATTTTCATCTCAAACCTGATTCAGTTCTTGCACAGCCGTTCGACCGACTTCGTTTTGGGCCGCACGGTGGGCAGCCATGGCCTAGGGGTTTACAACATCGCCAGCGAAATTGCGGCCATGCCCTCCACCGAACTGATTGCGCCGCTGAACCGTGCGGTCTACCCTGCCTACGCGCGGCTTGCTGGGGCACGCAACGAGCTGTGGGAGCGCTTTCTGGAGGTGTTTGGCATTATCAGCTTGCTAGCGTTTCCGGTTGCGGTGGGTCTGTATTGCTTGTCCGATCTGGTGGTCAGCCTGTTGCTAGGCACGCAGTGGCGCGAGGCAGTGCCCATCATGCAAATCATCGGATTGTGCGGCTTGATCGGCGCGCTGCAGAGCAATATGTACCTGGTCATTCTTGCCATGGGTCAGCCCAAGGCCAACACGCTGCTGTCGGCAAGCCTGCTGCTGGTGTCTTTGCCAGCTGTGGTTTATGCCAGCCTGCAATACGGAGCGCTTGGCGCAGCCTATGCACATTTTGCGACCGCGTTGCTGGGCTTTGTCGGCATCGTGATGGTCTTCGCCCGGGTCACAGGTCTACCCAAACGAAAATTGTTTGAGGTGATGTGGCGGCCCTTATTGGCATCCGGCGCAATGGCATTAGCCTTGCGCGGTGCGGTCGCACTGCAGCACGCCAAGTGGCCAGACGTTCAGCCAATCATGCAGCTATTCGCGCTGCTGCCCGTTGGTGCATTCAGCTATGTTGTCGCTGTTTTGACGACATGGATTCTGGCCCGACGACCGGCCAGTGCCGAGCAAATGTTGCTGAAAGTCCTGCGCGGGAAAATTTTGACCATCCTCCACCCTCAACTCAACTCCCTTTAGACTATGTCTGCTTACTTCAAACACTCCCATGCCTTGGTAGAGACTGATAATATCGGCGCCGGCACCAGGATTTGGGCTTTTGCACATATTTTACCGGGCGCTCGGATCGGCTCGGGCTGCAATATTTGTGACGGTGTTTTTATAGAAAACGACGTTGTCGTTGGCGATGATGTCACTATCAAGTGCGGTGTGCAGTTGTGGGACGGGATCACCATTGAAAGTGGCGTTTTCATCGGCCCCAATGTCACCTTCACCAATGACAATTTCCCGCGTAGCAAGCAATACCTGAAAGCACCAGAACGCACTTTGGTACAGGCCCACTCCTCGATTGGCGCCAATGCAACGATCTTGCCGGGTGTAACAGTGGCGCCAGGCGCGATGATCGGCGCTGGTTCAGTGGTGACACGCTCCGTGCCGCCGAATGCAATTGTGCAAGGTAACCCTGCGCGAATTGTTGGTTACACCAATACCAAGGCGCAAGGAAGTACTGAGCCGCAACTATTCAAAGATGAACGCAAACCACCGTATTCCGACAGGACCGCAGCGCGGGGAGTAACGGTTCACAAATTCCCTCTGATTCCCGATATACGTGGCAGCCTCACGGTGGGAGAATTTGGTCAGCATATACCTTTCGTGCCAAAGCGCTACTTCCTGGTGTTTGATGTGCCAAGCAAAGAAACGCGCGGCGAGCATGCGCATCGCACTTGCCATCAATTCCTGATTTGCATCCGAGGTAGTTGCTCGGTACTGGCAGATGATGGTTTAAATCGCACTGAAGTGCATTTGGATTCACCCGACAAAGGCATTTACTTGCCGCCAATGATATGGGGCGTGCAATACAAATACTCAGAAGACGCTGTACTGCTGGTGTTTGCCTCGCATAATTACGATGCAGCCGACTACATTCGAAGTTATTCGGAGTTCCTTGAAGAAGTAAACCAATAGAGCAATGCACAAGATGAATATTCCTTTCCTCGATTTGAAAGCGACCTACCTCGAACTTAAACCCGAAATTGACGCTGCGATCAAGCGCGTTCTTGACTCAGGTTGGTACATCCTGGGCGAAGAAGTGAATGCCTTCGAGCAGGAGTATGCGGCCTACTGTGAAGCGAAGCATTGTGTTGGGTTGGCGAACGGTCTGGATGCCCTGCATTTGGCACTCTCAGCCCTGGGAGTGGGTTCTGGTGATGAAGTTATCGTGCCAAGCAACACCTATATCGCCACTTGGCTCGCGGTAAGCCACTGCGGTGCGACACCGATCCCGGTTGAGCCGGATCCCGCAACCTACAATCTTGATCCAATGCGCATAGAAGCAGCGATTACGCCGCGCACCAAGGTCATATTGCCTGTTCATCTGTATGGCCAACCAGCGGATATGACGCCAATTTTGGCGATTGCGCGCAAGCATGGTTTAAAAGTGCTCGAAGATGGCGCTCAGGGGCACGGCGCACGCTACAAAGGCAAACGACTGGGTGCGCATGGCGACGTGGTGACGTGGAGTTTTTACCCCGGCAAGAATCTCGGTGCATTTGGTGATGGTGGCGCGATCACTACCAACGATGAGGAAATCGCCGAGCGAATCCGTGTATTGCGTAACTATGGTTCGCGGGTGAAATACGTCAATGAAGTGCGCGGCTTCAATAGTCGTCTCGATCCCATGCAAGCCGCTGTCTTGCGCGTCAAACTCACCGTGCTGGACACATGGAATGCTAGACGGGCAGAGATTGCGAGCCGCTATCAGAAAGGGCTGGCCAATATCGGACTCACTTTGCCTTTCGTGCCTGAATGGTCGGAACCGGCATGGCACTTGTATGTCGTGCAGCACCCGCAACGCGATGCCCTGCAAAAGAAATTGGGTGAAATAGGCATTGGAACGTTGATCCATTACCCCATTCCCCCTCATCTGCAGCGCGCATATGCAGCAGCTGGTTATGCTAAAGGTCAATTCCCGATTGCGGAACAGATGGCTAATCAATTGCTAAGCATCCCCATGGGGCCGCACCTCGAACCAGAGGATGTAGAAAAAGTAATTTCTACCTTTTGCAAGATTGAGCAATGAAAAATAGAATAAGCAGTCTTGTGTTCATAATATTGCAGCGGATTCGCACAAAATTCTATGATGCATTATCAACCGGTCATTCGAAAGGGCGTGTTACGAAAATTCAGCCTGTTCTCATATTAGGAGACGGGAATATAGAATTTGAGAAAAATGTGAAACTTGGTTATTTTCCGTCACCATTTTTCTTCAATGGCTATATCCATATTGAAGCCAGAGGCAAGATTTCATCTATCCGCTTCGGAGAAGCCACTCATGTAAACAACAATTTTGTGGCGATTGCTGACCACTCATCCATAACAATTGGAAAAAGATGTTTTATCGGTACGAATGTTGAAATCTATGATTCGGATTTTCATGGCATCAAAATATCAGACAGACGGACATCAAATCCTGACAGGGCCAGACCGGTTGTCATTGGTGATGACGTGTTTATTGGCTCAAATGTAAAAATTATGAAAGGCGTGAAAATAGGTGTTGGATCGGTAGTTGCAAACGGCTCCATTGTTGTTGGTGAAATACCGCCCGGAGTGATTGCTGGCGGTAATCCCGCAAGAGTGCTGAAAGCCATTTCAACTTCGGCTTGAGGCGCTGGTGCACTTCAGGCTCCACATACAGGTAGGGGAATGTTGTTCAAACAAACAGAGGCACGGTTATGCCCGTCGATCACGCCAACTTAGCACACATCCCCAATCCCGCAGTCACCGTCATTGCACTGTGTTTCACCCATGCGCGATTTCTTCATGAATGCCTGAACAGCATCGCAGCACAAACGCTGCAGGACTTTCAATTGATCGTCACAGACGATTGTTCCAAGGACAACTCGGCTGACCTCATACAAGCCTGGCTATCGACGCACAGGCCGGATGCCATCTTCATCCGTCATACTCAGAACGCGGGGCTTTGCAAGACACTCAATGAGGCGCTGTTGCACGCCCGCGGCGAGTTCATCAGCATGATTGCCACCGACGACATGTGGGAGTCCAACAAAATTGAACGTCAACTGGAACTGATGCGCCGACAAAGCGCCAATGTGGCGGTCATTTATGCCGATGCTTCATGCATGGACGAGGCAGGCCAGCGGCAGGAGAAGGACTTCATCGAAGCGCACACGCCAGACTGCACTCGCCCTTCGGGTCGCGTGTTCGCAGAGCTTGCCAATCGCAACTTCATACCCGCGATGGCCACACTGATCCGGCGCCAGGCGCTAATTGACGTTGGTGGCTACGACGAACGACTCACTTACGAAGATTACGATATGTGGCTGCGCTTGGCAGCCCGGTATGAATTTGTCTACTGCCCTGCAACCCTTGCACGCTACCGAATCGTGGCCACGTCACTGGTGCGCACTGTGTTCTTCAAACCGACGGCTCAGCACCACCTCACGTTGTGCCTGATTTGCCAGAAATGGCTGGACAGCGGGCTGTTGAGCACTGTTCAACACAAGGCCTGGACCGAGCGCCTGTGGAGTTCGGCTTACGGACTCTATCAACTGGGCGATGCCCGCAGCAAAGTCTGGCTGTGGCAGGCAGTGCGCTATACCCGAAGGCCACGAACGCTATTGCTGGCTCTGGCGTGTTCGCTGGGTGTTTCAAGACAATTGGCCAAGCGTCTGACGGGCACGGCCGAATGAGGCAGCGTCACAAATGACCATGCGGGTCAAGATCGGTTTCGTGCTGCTCTCCAGCGCACAAAACCCGATCCCCAGCACGCGTATCGCCGTGCTGAATATGTTCCCGTTTCTGCGCGCGGCGGAGTTTGATCCCCACATCGTCTTTGAGCCTATACAGAATACTGAGACACCAGAAGTATCCGGTCTGGCAGCAAGACTGCAGGCTGACGGCTTCCAAATCGTCTATTTTCAAAAAGTGCACGGCGACAGCGTCGTGGCGCTTGCACATGAGTTACATGCGAAAGGGATCAAGACGGTGTTTGGCATCTGTGATGTTGTTGAACCTGACATGGTCGATGCGACCGACGTCACCGTCACCGTCACCGACTATTTGAAAAGTCTTTATCCCACCCCGCTTCACGCCAAGATAGTTGTCGTTCACGACGGCATTGAGCGACCCGCACTGCATAAGACCGACTGGGGATCGCACAGTGGATCGCACGCGCACCCATTGCGGGCGGTGCTGGTCACCTCGGTGGGGCTTGACCGGCTGCCGGTGCTAATAAGCCCGCCAAGCTGGCTTCAGCTCACTATTGTTGGCCGCTACCCGGCCGCGGACCATCTGCTGCAGCGCTTGCGCCAGGCGCACTGGCAACTCGCAGACCAAGCGGGCTGGCATGAAAAGATACGCTATTTGCGTTTTTTGACAACCCCCGGCATCAAACGCGTGGCGTGGGATGCCACAGGTGTTTACGCTGCCATGCAGCAGGCCGATATTGGCATCATCCCCATAGAAACCGATACCGCCCAAGGCGCGCTGGCGAGTTGGCAAGTGAAGTCCGAGAATCGGCTGACTCTAAAGATGGCCATGGGTCTGCCCGTCATCGCCACGCCAATTCCCGCGTACGAGCCGGTCATTCGCCAAGGAGAAAATGGCTTTCTGGCACACAACAAGCCCGAGTGGCTGAGCTATCTTTCGGCGTTGCGCGACCCCTCCCTGCGCCGTAGCGTCGGCCAACAAGCCCGACAGACTGCACTGGCCGCATATTCAATGGAGCGCCAGGCAGAGAAGCTAATCGCCGTGCTGCGCGGCCTGATCGGACGGCCAAATCCGCTAGCCCCGCCACGCGGCAACACCATCGATGAGTGACACGTTGAAACTTCCCCGCCTTGACATCCAGGCCCTTCGCGGGCTCGCGGTGCTGATGGTGGTGCTGTATCACACAAAGATTGGCATGCTGGAATCGGGCTACCTGGGTGTTGACGTTTTCTTTGTCATATCTGGCTTCCTCATCACAACGCTGGTTGCCAACGGGATTCATCGCAAGACGTTTCGCTTGTCTGAGTTCTATTTCAGGCGAGCCAAGCGTCTATTGCCTGCGGCCTACGTCGCCTTTCTTGTTACGGCGCTCTGTGCGCCCTGGTTTCTTAACCAGCAGGAGTTGCGAGATTTTGCAACCCAAGTAGCGGGTGCTATGACATTCACAGGCAACATCGTGCTCTGGCAGCAAACCGGCTACTTCGAAGGGGCTGGTGATTTAAAGCCACTGCTGCATGTTTGGTCGCTCTCAATTGAAGAACAATACTATTTTTTGCTCCCTGCCACGTTGTTGCTCACGCGGCCAAAGCGCTGGCTCTGGGGGGCGATAGCCATCGTGCTAATCAGCCTTGGCCTATGCGTTGTAGGAGGTATTTTTAAGCCCATTGCAACCTTCTATTTGCTACCAACACGCGCCTGGGAACTGTTGATTGGCTCAGTTGGAGCATTGTGGTTGCTACGCCCGCAAGATGACCAACATCGAATCATCAACAGGCTGGTGCGTTTGCTATTTGTGCCATCGGTGCTGTGCCTGCTGGTCCTGCCTTTTCTACCCTCTGTGGGCGTGCATCCTGGTCTTAATGCATTGCTCGTCTGCGTGGCAACGCTTGTTGTTATTTTGCGAAATAGCCAAGAACTCAATACGGCATGGCCCACCCGCTTAATGGCGCGCATCGGCGACTTTTCGTATTCACTGTACCTGGTGCATTGGCCCATCATTGCCTTCATGAAAAATGCCTGGCTTGGCAACAACCCCGAGCTGCCACTTCAACTGCGGTTGTTGACCCTGGTGCTGTCATTTGGTCTTGCCTACACACTCTATCGTCTGGTGGAAGACCCCATTAGAAAGCAAAATTTCGAATTCTCAGCGCCACTCATCGCGGGGGTAACTCTTTCATCCGCACTGCTCATTGCAATGACGCCGTTCTATATCCTCCAAACCAAGTCTGAGCAGATCACCTTGGGTGATGCCCGTGCAATTAACCCGGGGTTCTCAGTGAGCTGTGATTACGAAGCCACTTTTACCCCGAAAAGCGAATGCAAAAACAAAAAAAATCCGGGCTTACTTGTTTGGGGGGACTCCTACGCAATGCACTTGATACCTGGCTTGGTTCAACAATGGAGCAATGGAGTGATGCAGGCCACCATGAGTGGCTGTGGACCCTTTCTTGGGCTAGCGCCACGCAGAAAAATCAATGGGGAACTTGATAGTCGAGATCAAGCATGGGCAGAGCGATGCATTGGTTTTAACCAATCAGTTATTGATTTTCTGCGCACGTCTCCTTCTATTACAACCGTAGTTCTGTCAAGTCCATTTGCCGCCTACTTTGATACAGCTTATGAACATGTTTTTCTGGATGGAAAGTCATTTGTTTCGCGACCTGTTGACACCTCTTCGGCAATAGCAGGTCTACGCGCCACGGTCGAAAATTTGCGGGTGATTGGGAAGAAAGTGGTGCTGATAGCCCCGCCGCCCTCATCGGGATTCGACATTGGCGCCTGCTTGGAGCGGCAGCTGAGCGGAAAAGTGATTCTTGGCAGACTCAATGGTTGCGTGATAGACAAAGCCGAATATCAATTCAAGCGCGCTGACGTGCTTATTTTTTTGAACGCAATAACGTCTGCCGCTGACCTGTCAGTAATTCGCTTTGATCCATGGCTATGCAAAGAACGCACCTGCGACACACTGCTGGACGGCACGATGATTTATCGCGACGCAGGACATCTGTCAGTAGCGGGATCGAAAATGCTGGCTGATCGCATGCAGTTGGGCAAACTAATTCGCGAGCAAGCGAAATGAACCTTTGTTTCTCGTGGCTGGCAATACGACTACTTGTCTACATCGTTCAAAAATCGCACCAGTAATTCAGAACGCCCTCGGCGCGACGCGAGTTGCACGGCGGCAGGGTCCGGTAATTTAGCTTTATCTGCCCGCACTGCAGCCGCAAACACCGGCAGCACCCTGGCAATCTCATCGGCCGAATCAAGGCGCGCCATGTCATTGAGCCCCGCTCCGCGTAGCACACCAGCCGTGTCACCGTCGGGGTCAGTCAGCCCCAGAATGGGTTTCCCAGCACGCAGGTACTCGTATATCTTGGCCGGAATCTGCGCATTGCAGTTGCTGGCCTGCATGACCAGCAGGGCATCGACGGCCATCATTTCTGCCAGCGCCTCGCGGTATGGAGTTGCTGGGCACAGCTCGATGTAGTCCTGCGCACCATAAGCCAGTGCCAGACTGTGCAACAAGTCATCGTGCACTGATGCGCGAAAGCGGATATGCAACTCATTCGGGCCCAGCGCACCCGCTTTTTGCAAGCGGCCAAGCGCCACAAACAATTGGGTTGGATCGCGCTCGGACGGGTAAACAATGCCGCTGTGCAGCATGACCAGCGGGCGTGGGGTAGACGACGTTGTACTGCCTTCGCTTGACGATACCTGGGGCTGCAGCGCAGCAGACGCAAAGCTTTCTTCGTCATAGCCGTTTTCCAGCACCATCATGCGGCCGGCCGCGGCCGGGTAGCGCTGCTGGTAGACCCGTGCCGCACCAGGCGTGGTGAACACGCAGTAGCGCGCCAGCGCTGCTGCGTCAGCCTCTATCGCCAAGTAGCGCTGCCAAGTGCGCGGGTCGGCCGGGTAGCCTTCTTGCGCCATGGGATCGCGGAAATCCGCAACCCACGGAATACCTGTCTTACGGTGCAGTGCCGAGGCAATCACATGTGCTGTGGCGATGGGGTAGGTGGACCAGATCACATCCGGCTTGAACTCTTCAATCAGCTTGAGCCCCTGGCGGATGGCGTCAAACTTCCAGCTGATCCAGCGGTCGGGTCGCGCCATCCAGCCCAGATAGCGTCCCGCAATTTGCAGGTGACGGGCGGTGTCCAGTGCAAAGGCCCGGCGCACGACGGTGCCGGCGGGCACGTCGGCCAGCAGATCGTCACTTGTTTTTTCATAAGCGCTGGGGTGGGCGCTAAGCACCAGCGGTTGCCATCCCAGTGACGGCAAATGCTGTACAAACCGCAACGTTCGTTGTATGCCACTACTGCCCGCCAGCGGCGGGAAGTGGTAGGCAATCATCAGGATTCGCTTCAAGTGGATTCCGGTCGTTGTTGCGGTGCTGGCTCGCCCGCTTGGATGTGATCGCAATCATAAATGCGAAAGATCAAGTGCCCAGCGAATTCGAGACAACCGAGGCGACTGATTGCGCAAGTTGACAATTTGTTCGCCTGTTCTTGATGATTCTCATATTCGGCGCACCGTGAAACCGGATGCAGTTGCGCATAATCGATAGACAACACAAAGAACAGCGAATCTCGCTGACCACGATCAACTGTCACCCTCAAATGGCTGCAACCGATATTTCATTTGCCTCCGGCTCCCCCAAATTCGCAGATACACGCTTGACCGAATTGGCGCGGACCGCCGGCGCCGTAGCGGCCTGGCGCGAGGCAATTGCTAAAAATGGCCCTGACGCCGCTCTGGGGACTTCTGGCGAATTTGCCGTGGGGCTACGTTTGCCCGATGGCGGCACCTTTCTGGCGGTGGACCGCTTTTCCATCTGCACCCTGTGCTACAGGGTGGACAACGGGCAACTGCGCTTTGCCGCGCGCGCCGATGAATTGGCTGACGCCAGTGCCGAGATTGACCCGCAGGCGATTTTTGATTACCTTTACTTTCACGTCATCCCGTCGCCACGCACGATCTACAAAGGCATTTACAGGTTACCGCCGGCGCACTATGCGCTGTTTGAAAACGGCCAGCTCAAGGTCGCACCGTATTGGGTGCCCAGCTTTGCAGAGCAACGCAGCCCCTCGTTTGACGCGCTCAAGGACGAGTTCAGGCAGCTGCTGCAGGACTCGGTCGCGACCCAGCTCGACGGCAGCAAACCAGCCTGCTTTTTGAGCGGTGGCACCGACAGCTCCACGGTGGCCGGCATGATTGCCCTGGCCAGCGGCAGGGTGGCGGCCACTTATTCGATTGGCTTTGACGCGCAGGGCTATGACGAGATGGAATATGCCCGTCTCGCGTCCAGACACTTCAAGACCGAGCACCATGAGTACTATGTCACGCCCGATGACCTGGTGCGCAGCATCCCGGCGGTGGCAGCCCATTACGACCAGCCCTTTGGCAATTCGTCTGCCCTGCCCGCCTACTACTGCGCCAGGATGGCGCGTGAAGACGGCGTGACCAAGTTGCTGGCTGGCGATGGCGGCGATGAACTGTTTGGCGGCAACTCCCGCTATGCCAAGCAGCGGGTGTTTGGCTGGTACAACCATGTTCCAGGCTTCCTTCAAAGAGGTCTGATGGAACCGCTGCTGGGCACCCGTGCCGCGGCGACCTTCGCCCTGACCCGCAAGGCTGGCAGCTACGTGGAGCAGGCTCGCGCGCCCATGCCCGACCGACTGCAGATGTACAACCTGATCATGCGACTGGGTGCCGACGACGTGCTAACGCCACAACTCATGGCACAAATTGACACCGTAGCGCCGCTGCAACTGGAGCGCGCGGTATGGCAGATGCCACAGAACTGCAGCCATTTGAATAGAGAGCTGGCCTATGACTGGCGCTTTACCCTCGCCGAGAGTGACTTGCCCAAAGTGCTGGGCGCTACCGGCTGTGCCGGGGTGGGCGTAGGTTTTCCTATGCTCGACGAGCGGCTGCTGGCGTTTTCGCTCAGGCTGCCAACCGCGTACAAGCTCAAGGGCCTGCAACTGCGCTGGTTCTTCAAGGAGGCGCTGCGCGGCTTTCTGCCCGACGAGATCATCACCAAGAAGAAGCAGGGCTTCGGCTTGCCGTTTGGCGTATGGGCCAACACCGACCCGGCCCTCAAGGCGCTGGCTACCGACTCGCTGCACAGCTTGGCGCGCCGCGGCGTGGTGCGCGCCGATTTTGTCCAGACCCTGCTGACGCAACACCTGCCCGAGCACCCGGGCTACTTTGGCGAGATGGTGTGGATCCTGATGATGCTGGAGCAGTGGCTTGCGACCAAGGCGCCGCAGTTCAGCCTTGCCGATTGAAATTGCTATTATTTAGATAGCATACTATGCAGATAAGACGGGGGCTGAGTGGCTAAAATGCTTGGGAGTCTGACTTTACCCGTGATCCCGGACTTGCGTGCGGTTCGCCCGCACGCGACTCTCCCATCAGTTGTAGGTGATTACCAGTTTCGGGCGCAGTGTCGGCGTGCCAGAGAATTCACTTGAGTAGATCCACTTGAGCCCGCTGGTGTAGCCACTCACGCCCTTGAGACGCCAGCCGTAGTTGGCAAGCGTCGGGGCCAGGCTCATTGCCTGCACGCTTGCAGTCACGTCGAAGTTGATCCAACCCGGGTTGAAGTCTGTAGATGCAGAAGCATCCGGCGTAGCAGAAATATCCGTACCCAGACCGTTGGCACCTACTGTGGACCAGGCCAGCCCCGGCTGGCGCAGATTCCAGGTGGCGCTGCTCTCCGACCAGTCCAACAACACGCGGTGCACGGAATAAACCATGTTGTAAGACGAGTACTTGTACAACGACAAGGTCGCTGAGGTAATGTTCGTGCCGTTCGGAACAGGGCCGCCTTCAGACTGGAAGATCGCAAAGCGCATCAGCGACGAGTAGTTGCTGAACTGATCCCGGAGATTGCTCGCTGCTCCGAAGTTCAACGTCGAGTGATACGCAGACAGATAGGTGTCGGCGACGGTGAACGGACTCGCGCCGCGTTGCAGGGTGATCGACCCAGCGCCGCCCGAGGCAGGCGAGACGGTCATGGACACCACCACCGAGGTGGCGCTGGCGCCTTGATCGTCGGTGGCAACTGCGTAGAGTGCACTGGTGCCCAAGGGGGGCGAGGCCCACACCAGCGTGAACGGCGCGACGGTAGATTCACCCAGTTTGATGGCGTTGGCGTAAAACTCGACGCGTATCACGGCGCCGTCGCTGTCTGCGGCCGAAGCTTCAAGGGTGACCGGCGTGCCAAAAGGAAAGATGGCGCCAGGGGTGGGGCGTACAAGGTTGACGGTAGGAGGATTGTTGAGCGGGGCCACCGGAGTCACCGTGACTGTAACCTCGGCCGAGGTCTTGGTGCCCCCCGCATCGTCGGTGGCCACTGCCGTGAGCGTATGCGCGCCCACTGTGGCGCCAGACCACACCATGCCGTAGGGCGCGGCCAGACTTTCACCGATCTTGTAGCTGTCGGCGAAGAACTCGACCTTGGCAACACTGCCGTCGACGTCAGTCGCAGTGGCCGACACCGCGATGCTCGCCCCCACTGTGACGCTTGCGCCATTAACGGGTGCGGTGATCGACACTGACGGTGGCAGGTTGCTGCCTCCGGCGGGGTTCACCCAGCCGTGCGGCTTATAAACCCAGATATTGCCCTGCACCGCATCGGCCAGGCCCATGAAGACATCCAGGTTTGGCACGTACTTCCATTTGCCCAAAATGCCGGTGCCAAGACTTTCGGTCGGCACTGCGCTTGGCGGCAATGAAGCCTTGACAATAGTCCAGCCCGTGGCAACCGGCGTTGGCGGTGGCGTCACGGCCCAGACGCGACCATCACCACACCAGAGCTTGAAATCTTTGCGAACGGGGTCAAACTCCAGACCACAATTGCGCATCTGGATCTCACCGCTTGACAGCAGTGTCGGAAATTCGCCAGTTGGGTCGACAGGTGTGATCATTTTGTCCAGGTTGCCCGGATTGGAATTTGACAGGTCCCAAAAGATGAATGGCGTCTTCAGATGCGTCGACAGGAATATCTTGCGCAGCGGGTCGTAGCCGCAGGTGCTCTGTCCACCGGAGCCGCCGTAGTAATACCTATTGACCTGCTTCCAGACATCGGCGGCGGGATTGGCCAAGTCGTTTATTTCATAGCGGTACAGGCGGCTGGCCGTGCGCAAATAGACCACATCACGGCCGTCCTCCACGGCATAGCCTGTGCACCCGTCGGACAGGGTTTCGACAGGAGGTGCTGATGACGCCGACGCATTCAGCCACGACTCGCGGTTTGACCACATATTGCCGCCCACAATTTCGGGGTACGGTGCCACGCGTTTCACATGCGACCCGGTGCTGCCGCCTACCCTGTCGGCGTTCGCGCGGCTTGGGTCAAAAAGGTAGGGCCCGGTGATGCGCGCTGTTGTTGCGGTGTCCTGGGTAATGTAAGGTCCGCCATTGGGGTCGGCGGCGCCGCCCAGCACCAGCATGCGATCCAGAATCGGAAGGAAGATGGTGTTGTCATAAGTGTGAGCGGACGCCGGCGCTTTGTCGACACCGTCAATCGCATTCCAGTAGCCCAGAGGGGTTTGGACCATCTCGCTTGGGAGCGATGCACGCTCCCACCTCTGTGTGCTGGCGCGCCACAAGTAGACATCGTTGCCACGGTAATTGGCATGGCCGCCACCATAAAGTAGCAGCGCAGCACGGTTGGAATCCCAGGCAAAACTGCTCCACGCGAGAATCAGGCGGGAGGGATCAGGGTTGCTTTTGGACAACAAAGGGCGCAGGTCGGCGGGGGTCCAGACGGATGAGAAAGCGTTCAGGTTGACCCGACGCCATTCCCCTTCGGCCATGCCGGCCACAATGGCGAGCAAGTTGGAAACGTCCGGCGCGCCGGACGGCGTGACAGCCGATTGGCGGCGCGCACTGGGGACCTCAAGCGGACGTGGGAACAAACCCTGCACAGTACTGGCGGTGCCCGCCGACTCTCCGATGTAGAGGGTCATCGTCTGTGACGCCAACTGACGCGTGGCATCCTGCGAGCGCACGGTGAAGGTGAACTCGCCCGCCTGCGCCGGGCGGCCGGTGATGTCGCCAGTGGCCCCATCCAGTGCCAAACCCGGAGGTAAGTCGCCATCCACAATCGCATAGCTGTAAGGCGGCATACCACCCGCCATACCGAGTTGCGCGGTATACGGCTCATCCTTCAGGCCGACCGGCAACTTGTCGAACGCAAACACCATAACGGGGGCCAGTCGCCCGACGTATTGCAGGCGCGTTGCATCCACGTACAAGGGCGCACCGCTTGCGTTCCGCAGCACCACAGCCCCGGGAATCGACGGATCAAACGGATATGTGCCAACCGATTGCCATGAGCCGCCACCGCTGCGCTGGCTCCGGGAAATTGTGTTTTTGCCGCCGTGGTATTCGACCGTGATATCTGCAATACCGGCATCCGCCAGATTCTGCGGCCACCAGACGAACACTTCATACTGACCTGCCTGCGGCACCTGCAACGCAAAGCGCGCGCCCGCTGCACCATTGCTGCGCAAGACCTGCGGGCTCTTTGCCAAGTAGCCGGGCACCTGATCAAAACTGCCCTCGGTCACGAGTCCCGGGCTTGTCGTGTCAATCACCAAATTGACCAGAGTCTGCTGCAGGCTGGACGGAGCCGATGAAGACTTATCTGGGGTATCGGTGCCTCCACCGCAGGCCGGCAAACCAGCCAACGCTGCAAGCGTAAGCCAATAGCCTATGCACCTCATTTTTTGAAATGCAGCCTGACAACACGAAGACATTGGGGAGGACTGATTCATGAGCGATGGTCGTTTTGTGGTGGACCATCACGCAGTACGCAATTTTCGTGCGCACTATCCCGGAGCCAATTGAAACAATGGGTTAGCGATGTTGGACCTGCGCGCTGCAGCTGATCTGTCAATTTTTCCGACGGGGCGACGCGGAAAATTTGCGCCGGTGGACGTTCACACGAACGGACGGTACGCGATGACACCGGACGAACTACTCGCCATCCAGACAAACGACTTGACCGCCGGCGCGTAGCTCCATCGCTTTCCGGCAATGTGGGCGGTCGGAACAGCAACACCGACCAGTGGTCGGCGTGTCACGGTCCATACGAGCGTTGGATCCTGCGGCGCCTTGATGTCATAGAGCGCCGAGTTGTCGGCACCCGTGAGCAACACAAACTTGTCTGCTTCGGGTACAAAGTCGAACGGGTGTGATGCGCCGGGTTGCGCTGGAATGCTCGCCGACAAGGGAGGCACCACCCAACCCATTTCAGGTGATGCACAACGAAGAAAGGCGAGCACCAGTTTGCCGCCCAAGGTGCATGTCAGAACAAGAATGTCGCGCGCCGGGTCGTAACGCAGGGTCATGCTGCCTGAGTCCGCCGCAGGGGCCAATCGTGCCGTACGCGCATAGGGTGCTTCCAGTTGCTGTTGTGTTGCGACGTCAAGGTAACGGATCATCGGCGGGAGGTACGACAGAGCAGCCATCCACCAAAACCGCTTGCGGCGCGAATCGTAGGCGGAGCAGGCCCCCGGAAACAAATAATTGGTCGGCCCATTCACCGACCAGCGCACCCACTTGCCATTGCGCATCGCCATGGATTGGAAATCAAATCGATGGGCCCAGCCCGTGCTGCGCGACAAATTGACATGAACGGCAAAGCTGGAAACACGGATTAATGATCCAAAAGGAGCCCCGCCATCGGCGGGGGGCAATATGGCAAGTGTGTCATAGGTGTGACCCGCACCTGGCTGGCCATCGCCATACTCACAATACGAATTGAACGCAGGGTCGACATTCTGAGACAGTCCGGCAGTGGAAATCCAGTTGGCACCCTTGTTACTTGGTGTCGGGTTCGACAAGCGCTTGAACGTCAAGTCGTTGAAGTCAAGAATCACAACACTGTTGTCAAACGTGGCCGCATGCCCCCCGCCATGGAACACCATCGCCCCCAAAGGCCCCCAGTACGGATTGAAGACTCCACCAGAGTAGTCGTCAACGATCTTGCCGAACGCGTACTCCCAGCCAACGAGTTTTCCATTCTGCGAAAGAAAGGTATTCGTGGTTGCAACTGCCTTGGCGGCGCCACCGCTGGCGGGCACCCAGCCAGGAGGCTGCGGCGGCGCGGCCACGGCGGCATCAGAAGCGCTGCCAACACCGGCCCACAGTGCCATGGAACCTGCACCCGTCGCGGCAGACTGCAGGAACCGCCTCCGGTTGGGCAATGTCCGGTTCGTGGTTGACGGTTCAGGTTGGTGGCAACACTCTGTGACTTCGCGCATTTTAGAGTTCCTGGTTAGTAGCATTTAGGGCCAACGCAGGCGACAAACCGAAGACAACTGTCACCGCAAATAGAACTGGACTATCCACACCGCAATAGCCGCCCAGCACAAGGTCATACCCAGGTGGGCGTAGAAAAATTGCCGCCTGGTTACGACGCCTGCCAGTTTTGAAATGGCAAAACACCCCAACTCCACAAGAAGGGCAAGGATAGCCAGCGCATAAGACAAGCGCAACCTGTAGCGCGTCAGCTCCCGCCAAGGGGGATAGGTTTTGACGGCGTTCGCATAGGCGCGCGTCAGCGCTGCACGCTCGACAGCAACGTCTGGCGCAGGCCGCAAAGGCACAAGCAGTGAATCGGCCGGATTCGTTGAATTTGCCACATGACCCATCGTGATAGTCGTGTCTTGTCGGCTTACACGTTTGAGTTCCCCAGCACCCTCCACCAAGACGGCCCAGTGATCTGCCGTCGCCCCCGTTTCAATCGAGATTTTTTGTGCGGCGTCCATTGAGCCTGACGCAACCCGAAACAGAATGGCACTCGCCGAATTGCTTGCGGGGTCAACAATTTGCAGAGCATCGGCCTGCGTTGGCCTGCCATCAACAACCACCCAGCCCGCAAATGGACGCTCAGAACCACGACGAATTTGAACCCTGACCGCGGTGTGGTTGGTGTAGCTGATCATCAGATGCCGACCATCAGGCACGGGGGTACTGATGAAATTGCTGGCTGTTGCACCAGGTGACAAGCGAAGTGTGGGGTCAACTGTCCAGATTGTTTCAATGCCCTTTGGAACCCCCTGGGCGAAATCCAGCACCAACAAGGTCTGCGCATCAATTTGTAAAACCTGACGTCGAAACTGCGCACCATCCGTATTGCGCCGCTCAACTTCAATGAAGCTAACGCCGGACGCCTCGCCGGTTTTCAGGAGTTGAACAGAACGAGGAACAAGAAATTCTTCACCTGGCTGATGGGGCGCATTGGAGCCGGTCCAGGAGTAGGCCGCTTCCTCATTGCGCGCACCATAGGGCCAGTAGCCCGTATTGGTGAGCCAGTCGACACCGCCAGACCAGAAAAGCACCGATCCTTCATCGGCGTGCTTGTGACCGTGCCCATCGTGTTTGGCCCAGGCAATGAGGGTCTGGGAAAGCTGCTTCGATTCATTGGCTTGCCACCAGATCGCATAACCTGCCACCGGAAACAAGTTGCTTCCAGTCACGGGGTTGGGATGCGGTGGCCACTGATGTTGAATGGGACCGGTTCCGCCGCTGTCGGCTATCGGAATTGCGCTACCACCTCCGGCAACGGTATTGCCGAGAACTGGCAAGGTTCCATCCGGTCGCATCAGGCGGGCAAGCACCTGACGCGAAGTACGGGCCGCATCAACAAGCGCTGGCTCGGGCTTCAGGCCGTTGAGAACACTGAGTCGGACCGCCATGGTCAGCAATTCAGTTCCAAACAAATGATAGTTGGCGGAATGTTCCAGAATGACACCTTCCCGCGAGACATAAAAGGGCAGTTGAACATTCAGCCTTTGTACCGCGAGCCTGCGCCACGCGCCGGATTCGGGCAGTGCCGGGAAGGCAGCAGCAATCTGCAAAAGTGCAAGATTTTGGGCCACGCCATGATTGGTTCTGACGGTGAATTGGGTTGGCTTTGCCAGCAGACGACCGCTGCGTTCAACCAGTGAAAGAATCTGACGGGACGACGCAATGGGGAGCTCAGGACTCTCGCGCACGAGGCGCCACAGCTTCGCCAAAACGGAGATTCTGCCGGCCACCGCATGATCGTTCCACAGAAACCCATCCCCCTGTCTTTGCCCTGCTTCATGCGCTGCGAAATCAAGGACGCGACGGGTTGCCAAATCCAGAAAGCGCCGGTCATGCGTTTGCTCGAAGGCGCTGAGCAAGACGCGTTCAACCTCCAGGCTGGCCATGACAAGTTGGAGGGATGATGACCCACGTTGATAGTCTATTGGATACCCTTGCAGGGCCATGGGCGCTTCCAGGAAGCTGGGTACGGCGAGGGTGCCCACCAATATCTGCTCGGCGATCCCGAGGATTTTTTCGTCTGGTATGCCGAACCGCGCACCCAGTGCCTGGCCGGATATCTCGTCCAAAACAGCTGGAGTTGGTGCTTGTGCGGAGGCTTGTGCCGCCTCCCAAGAAACTGGACTGCGATCAATCCGATAGTGCGAGAAATGAGGTATCCACACGGCAGCAACGACAGCGAAGGGGAGTGCCAATCTCCAGCAGTAATAGAGAATTCTGTCGCGCATAAGGACTGCTGTAACGTCGGGCGCCTTGCGCGGGCTATGAATAATTTCCACGCAAACGATCTCTTACGGACGTACCGCCCATCATTTGACCGGGCCAATGTAGCGTCGGGCAATCACCACGTTGTCAATGTACAGCGTCATATCCTGTGGCGCGGGCGTCGTACCTCCATGGTAGATATTCATCCAGACATTCTCAATCTTCAAGTCGCGCGTATGGCGAAACAGAATTGTTGTTTTTTCCAGCACCTGCCGACCGTCAATCCAGGCCCGAAATACACCGTCGCGCACGCCGGGCGTATTGAGCTTGACGTACTGCTCCACGGAATACCAGCGATTGTTTTCCAGCAGGCCTGACGGACCTTCATTCCAGCCCCAGTAGTCTCCGGACTCACCCGTATCGGCGTGATACGAGTACGAACCCATGGCAGTCAGGCGAGCTACAGACTTGTCCACAGGTGGTCGGGGCGCAAAACCGCCACGAACCGACCAACCGTTGTAACCGTCCGACTTGCGCATGCCCCAGCCGGCGCGGTCATAGGTTCCGGCAATGCCAGGCATCTTGCCACCGTCAGCGTACGGGTTCCAGTCATCGGCGAACCGCAGGTAGTAGCGGAAATAGATTTCCTCTGGTTCAGGCTTGCCTCCTTTGGCAAACAGGTAGCGCAAATCGAGGCCGAGGTTCTGACCTTTAACCAGTCGAACGCGCAATGCCCGCCCAGAAAACGGCTCGAATCGTCTGGCAGCGTCTTCGGCAATCGCCTCGGCTGTACTTCGCGGACCGAAATAACCCCACTCGGTGAGCCAGACCGGGCTTTCGAAGCCGGTTGCAAACACGACATCAGGGTTCTTTTCAATGCCCATATCTCGAGCGTAGTCCTTCGCCAGGCCCGTCAAAGTATTGGCTGGCATCCGCGTATAGGGCGGGGCTGCGCGGTAGACCCCAATGTCGGTGCCACTCGCGTACTGCATGTCAGAGACAAGGGTGAGAACAGCCTGCTGCAAGCGTGCATTTGTTTTCTTCAGGTCAAATCGCAACAGCGCACTTTGCAAGCCACTGATTTTTATACTGGGCTTTTCACCCAAACTGGACAGCGAGGTGCAGTCAAGATAGGTATCTGCAGCCGGTGACAGTCTGGTCTGCGAGCCGTCCGACCATTGCAGCTTGAGAACGGGACGAGCGCTTGCATCTGGCGACTCTCGGCTGTGGAAATCCACCACGCCGTTCTTGACTCCCGGCTTGACCCGCAACAACATACCGGCGTTGGGATAGCGCCCGTCAAGCCAAGCCCGTACCAGTTCGGTCACATCCCAGTCTTCGATCTGCCGCCCTTTGCCCAGCGGCACCGAGTGAGTGGAAAAAGCTTGGTCGCCGTACAAAGTCCCCGCTGCATCAACCCAGTCACCGCCAGCACGACTCCATGCCATACCTCCCATGGTCACGTAGTTCGCACAGGTCGGCCCGGCCGCTCCGTCACCGAGAAGAAACGAGTCGGGCATCGCGACAACCACTGAAGCACACGCAAGACAGCCGGCCAAGACCAGCGCGTAACCTGGTTTATTCAACACTTTGGATTCCTCCTTTGCACTATGAACCATTGTCTGCGCCAGTAAAGTTGGCCGATCGGCTACGCCACCTGCGGCGCGGCTGCACGCAGGTTGAGCATCAACCGGATGCCATACCGCAGCTGCGTACGGTCCCACGGCGTGAAGCGTGGCAACTGAAAGGGATCAGTCACCGCTGATGACACGCCCGACGCAGTCGATACCGCTGCGGCAAACCCGGCTTGGCGAACCATTGCAGCGTGTTTTCCACAGTAGTCCGTGCCCGGTTTGCCGTTGGGGTAAGCGAACAAGGAAACCGGCTCATTTAACAATGATTCAAGCGCCATCTTGCTGTCCGTTATCTCTGCCATGGCCTCACTGTCTGTCAAGTTCGCCAGAATGGGATGGGAGCAAGTGTGCGCACCCACTTGCATACCTGCGTCGCGCAACTGAATGACTTGTCCGGATGTCATCATCAAGTCGTCAGGCAAAGCAATCGGCACGGCTCGCTGCACCTGCGCTACCGCCTGACTGCGCTGGTCGTGCGCGAGGTACTTGATGCGCCCCAGCAAGGACTCAATGGCAAGGCGTCTGTCTGCGACAGACGTCAGCTTGAAGTGCCCGAAGCCGGCGTCGCTCAAATCAAGCGAGTCGTTTTGACATTTTCGTATCGCCTCTATGAGCGTGTCATTCCACATCCGTCCGCCATCCATGAAGGAGGTGGCCACAAAGAAGGTGGCCGACAGACCATGTCGCTTCAGTATCGGCATTGCGTTGGTGGCGTTATCTGCATAACCATCATCAAAGGTGATGGCGGCAGAACGCGCGGGCAGCGTACCGGCGCGAAGCTGCATGACCGCCTTGTCAAGCGGAAGGACTTGGAACCATTTGCTCAGCCAACCCAGAATTTCGTCGAAGCGACGGGCATCAGGCTCATCGGGAAACAGCGGGTCTTTTTGCGACAGCACCCGATGAAAAATAAAAATGGACAGGCGGCCTCGCGGTCCGCCGGGAGATAACATGCCAAACGCACCTTTCAAAGCCATTGTCATGCCCTTTTCGGGATGATCATCGGAATGGGACTCGACGTCGTTGCGGCACCAAAAGCACCTTGTGGTTCGCTCTCCCATCTTTTTTCCTGTAGCCAGCGCAAAGAAACTACCAGCACGACGAGAATGTTGTAGGGAAGGTCAAAGTAGGCCAGCGCCAAAAATGCGCCCCCAACCAAATAGCCAACGAGTGACACTTGGCACATACCGGCCAGGTGATGCAGCCATAGTGTCTCTGCCCGCTGTTTCGCGTCCTGCCTGATTTTCCAGGCCGTTCGAAATGCCAGCACCCATATCACGAAAAACAGAAGCAAGCCAACATAGCCATGCTCGCCAAGCACCGAAAAGTAAATACTGTGGGCCCCTTGCTGCTGCTGAGAATCGGGCGCGAATATGGCGTAGATGTCAGGCCTGTAAATTTCGAAACCTCCACCGAAAACATGACGATTGGCCAAGTTGATTGTCATCTTCCAGGCCTCAATTCGCCCCATCGCGGAGTGGTCCTGCTCATAGCTTCCAATCGTGTTCATGCGTTGTTCCCACGAGCCGGGCATCAAGGCAAGCAAGCCCAGAGCAATGACGCCAAACCAGAAGCCAGTCACCACCTTTCGTTCGGATCGCACCCATAAAACCAGGCCCATCGCGGAAACAGCCAGCAGCGCGCCCCTTGACTGTGATCCCAAGACCGAAACGGCGGACAGGAGCATCAGCGTCAGCAACCCGTGGCGAATCCATGGACGCGTTGCAACTATCCTCAAATAATTCATCAGTGGGATCGCCATCACAAGCGCCACGGCGAGTTCGTTGTTCCCTTCAATAAAACCACCCGGCGGCCCCCATACCCGTTCCACGCCACCACCCCTGAGGGTGAAAAGACCACCTTTGAGACCATAGAAACCAATTGAAAGAACGTTCACCCAAAGAAAAAGTTCGATGTGCTTTCGCTCGCGCAAAGCCGCAAATGCAATGGCCGTCATCAACTGTATCTTCAAGACCTTGTTGAGCTGCTCCCATGAGATCAAGGGGTAGAAGGCGAATGCTGTTGTCACGCACATCCAGATGACAAACGCAAACAAGACCTTAACTGGCGGCTCCCAAGGCATACTCAGTTTGTCGCGTGTGATGAGCAACGAAAGAATCGTGACACCAGCCGCAATCGCCGCCCAAGGCGCGTCGTAGGCAAGTCCCCACGTCAGCTTGTGGGGATTCATGATGCTGATCCAGGTCCACAACAAAATGCCGATCCAGGTGTGCCGCAGCGCAAATGGCAAAGCACCAAGAACGATACCGAGCATCAGTAAATCACGCACTTTTGACCTCCTTGCCATTCCCAAAAACCCTGACCTGACTCACAACATAGCGAAACTTGCCTGAGGATTCATTGGCAATATCACGCACCCTTTCGACGCGGATATCAACGGCTTCACCCAGCCGGGCTTTGAAGTCGCGGATGATGCGCGCTTCTGCTGCTGCGCCAAAGGCTGGCCCAGCCACGACCTTGACGATTGTTTGATCCAGCGACAACTGCTCAATTTTGAAACGTTCAACGCCCGGCAGATCCCGCACTGTGTAGATCAATGCCAGACCGTGCATGATCGTACCGTCTCGCGCGACGACGAAGTCGGTCGTGCGCCCCTGCACTTCTTTCAGCACGGGCAAGCCACGGCCACACGCGCATGGCTTATCGTCCAAGACCCCAATATCACCGGTGCGATAGCGCACGAAAGGAAAGTCCACCGTTGCCATGTGTGTGACGACAATTTCGCCAGCCTCGCCTGCGGCCGCAGGAGAGCCGTCTGGGCGCACTGTTTCCACAATGATGTCTTCGGCGCTGATATGCAAACTACCCTCAGGGCACTGGTGTGCGATGAACCCTGCGTCGCGCGCGCCATAGCCGTTAGCCACCGGGCAAGCAAATACCTCACTGATGATGGCTCGTTGCTCTTCATAGAGCTTCTCGGAGGTGACGAATGCAACCTTGATCCCCAGACTATTCATGGCAACGCTTTTGTGCCGCGCGTGCTGTGCAATGAGAGAAAGACTCGATGGATAGCCAAACAGCATAGTAGGACGAGTAACGCGGATCGTCTCCACAAACCGGTCCAAATTTTGAGGCGACATTTCGAAAGCCGGCAACAAGCGACTTCGCAGCAGCGCATCACGCAGGCGCCTGACGCGGTCTTGTGCACCAATCTCCATCGGGCTACCCCACACGACCAGTTCAGGGTCGCCAATATCAACGCCCCACCAGCGGGTGGCGCGCCATTTGGCAGCAACGTCGTGGCTTTTGCGTCCCTTGCCCATGTAAAAGATGAGGGGTTCTCCGGAAGAGCCACCGGTGTTGTAACGTGTCAATGGGCCATGGCCTTCGGCCTTCAGCTTGTCGACGTTTTTCCGGATGTCTGATTTGGCGAGCAATGGCAACAGTTGCAATGCGGCGGTCGAGCGGACCGTGTTCGGGACGAAATTGAGTTGTTTGAACAACTGTTGGTAGTAGGGCACACGCTGTCCGATATCGACCAGGAACTGCTGCAATCTCTTGGCACGGTAAGTCTCGAGTTGTTCAGCGGGCCACCACTGACTTTCTTCCAGGTGTTTTCGCAGTGCCACGGAGTCATGGCCTTTGAGGCGTTCGTGGAGCGGGAAAAAAAAGTTCGAACACAGTGCGGTATAGAGACTCATGGCGCCCTCCCTGGCGTAGCAGACCGGATATAGGCATCCAGCCACTTGGCGCGTACCTGCGGCCAAGCATACTTCTCTGCCTCGACCAAACCAGCCTGCCGCAGACTCGCGGCCATAGTGGGGTTCAGAAAGACACGGAGCACTTCCCGGGCCATGGCTTGATCGTCGCCGATTGGCACCAATAAGCCGGAGACACCGTGCTCGACCAGATCCGGAATGCCGCCGGCACAGGTACTAACCACTGGCACACCACTGGCGAAGGCTTCAAGGATCGAGATGGGCATGTTGTCGACCGTACTTGAATTGATCATGCAGTCAGCCGACGCATACAAGGCTGGAATGCAGGCGTTGTCAATGCGACCTGAAAATTGCACGTCATCCGCCAGCTGAAGTTTCAACACCAACGCCTTCAGGTTGGCAAGCTCGGGACCACTGCCAGCAATCGTCAATGTAGCCCCCGAGAACGATTTTTTAACGACCGCAAAGGCACGGACTGCGGTCGGGATGTCGTAGATGGGCTCCAGATTTCGGGTGACAACAATATGCGGCGAATTGCCAAATGCTCTGGGCCGCGTCGGCGTAAAACGTGACAGGTCAATAATGTTTGAGATGACATCGGCACTCAAGCGGTGATTGGCAAAAACTCTCTGCAGAAATACCGAAGGTGTCACGCGCATGGATGCCTTCGCAAGCATTCTCAGGACATACTTGGGGGCCTTTGCAAAAAAGGGATCCGCATTCCCACCCCGGTAATTGACGATAACCGGCGTCGCCCGCAGGCGCGCAACAATCATCGCCGGCGCCGCAAAGAGATGCCAGGCCCACCCGGAGTTGGCCAGGATGTGCATCACATTCACCCGCCCGGCAGTCCGCCACAAATGCGCCAGATACGGAACCAGGCGAAAGACAGCGCGCACCATGGGAATGCGACCCACCCAATACGGTTGATACGGACTGTTCGTTCGTACGAATTCAACGTCCACACCTTCCGACTGGAGCAACAGGATAAGTTGCTGGCATTGATTGGCCATGCCGCCCGAAGGTGGCGGCAAAGGACCGACCAGGCCAACACGCGGCAACCGGTTCGCTGCAAAAGCTTCCAATTTGCATGTTGCGCTATTGACCATCTTGTACCGCGCTGGGCCTGGACAAAACAAAGTGCTGGCGACGCCGGACTCGCACCGCCGCAATCGAACAAAATAAGGCTGCGAGCGTCGCCAGAGATGCCACCCACACAACAACGAAAAGATGCATGCGCAGACGCCACATCGCATTGGCCTGGTGGCGGTTGGCCTCGGTGACCATCAGTTTCACCGGCGGGAATACCCCTTGCGCAATGCCCCCCAACTGCTCGAGTGAGCGCGAGACGCCGGAGAAGGTGCGAACCAACAAGGCCCGGTCGTAGGTAAACACATTATTGCCCCACCACATGTACCACTCGGGTAACCCGCGACGGTAATAGCGCCAAGCTTCTTCTTCAATAGACCAGCCAACCCTGGCACCCGGATCAAGCGGCGCCAGCTTGAGTCGCGGTGAATCGCTAAGCATTGCCTGACGGAATTCCAGAGCGGACAGAGGCACCCCGGGAGTTTCGAAAAAGTAGTAATTATTGAAAATACCGACCAATTGCCATCGCCCCAGTTGCCGATTCCATATTTCGGGCCAAATATGCCCATCACCTCCAAACCCGTCAAAAGAGAATGCCCAGGACCGCACGGGCATGCCCGCGGCTAGGGCGATGGCCATGAACACATCCACAAAATCGCCACAATAGCCTTGCCCGCTTCTAACAATGCGCCGGTAAGTGCCGCGCAGGTCTAACTTGATTGCACCCCCCTGCAACACCGGACTGCTGCCCAACAGATGACGACTGATGGCCAAGGCGCGCGCCCAGTCGTCAGGCAGCGCAGCCAACCCAAGGCGAGCCGCCACGTCAACAAAAAACGGGTCAACAGGCCCGCGCTCTTGCACGTAGCTGGGTGGTACATTGAGAGGGGTCCAATCGAACCCGGTGCTGCTTTCGTCGATCAAAACCAGCGCGTTGCGCATACGCACAAGCTCGGTCGAACTGGTCAGGTACGGCGCAAGCGACAACACGCAAAGAACAAGCACCGCGAGGCTGAGCCAGGCGCCACGGCGCCACCGCAATGCAAGTCCCGACGACTGGTTCCCGTCTACCAGCATAGGCCTTCCACCTTGGCCCGAATGACTGCACGGTTGGGCAGGTTAACCAGGTCAAGCACGACCTGGTCGGGCCGACAGCGACTTGCCAGGGTGTCGAAAACCGCCTGATCAGCGAGCCCAACCACCAACACCTCGGACTCGTCAATAACGCCCTCTATTTCGCCGCGCAACATCTGCCCAATATGGGGGAGATGTTTCTCAATAAAACTGCGATTGGCACCCAGCAGTTGGGCCAGACGAACCTCGGGGTCATAAATGGAAAGCTGCATGCCCTTGCCAATCAATTGTTCGGCCAGGCTGACCAGCGGGCTCTCGCGCAGGTCGTCGGTCCCGGTCTTGAATGAAAGACCGACAAATCCGATCTTGCGCTTGCCAGTGGCCAACAGTTTTTGCAGTGCCAGGTCAAGATGATCGCGGTTAGACGGCATGATGCCCGCCAGCATGGGAATCTCGACGTCATGTATCTTGGCGAGATAGGTGGTGGCCCGCAAATCCTTGGGCAGGCAGGAACCACCGAAGGCAAAACCAGGTTTCAGGTAAGCGCGCGAAATATTCAGATGGGTGTCCTGGCACATCAGATCCATCACCTCGAACGCGTCCACACCAAGGGCATCGCAAAGGCGGGCGGTTTCGTTGGCAAAGGTGATCTTGAGGGCGTGGAAGTTGTTGCAGCAGTACTTCATCATCTCGGCGGAGCGCACCGTGGTTTCTAGAAATTTACACGGCAACTGGCCAAACAGCTCTCGTAGACGCTCGACCGGATAGGCGTGGTTGGCGCCTACGACGGTAAACGGAGGCTTGTCGTAATCACGAATGGAGGAGCCCTCCCGCAAGAATTCGGGCTGAAAACAAAGAAAAAAATCTGCTCCCTCTTTCTTGCCGGACTGCGCTTCAATGATCGGGCGCAAGACATCCTCCACCGTACCCGGTACCAGTGTTGAACGAAAAACGACCACATGCGGCTCCTGCTTTTCAGCAATGGCCCGGCCAATTTCTTCAGCCAGGCGAAGAATGGCGCCCTGATCCTGACTGCCATTGGCCGCCGATGGCGTGCCAACGCAGACCAGAGATATTTCGCTGTCAAGCACCGCGGCTTGCGCATCGGTGGTCACTGTGACCTTGCCACTGGCCGCCACACGCGCCATGAGATCGACCATGCCCTCTTCCACCACCGGTGTCTTGCCCGCCATGATCAAGTCAAGTTTTGTGCGGTCGATGTCAACCCCAATCACGTCGTGGCCGTCGCGTGACAAACAGGCCAGCGACACCGCCCCCACATAGCCCAGTCCAAAAATGCTGATCTTCATGCAACTACTCCCTTGCTGTTTGAAAAATTCTTGATGGCGCGGTCAATGACGCCGTCCAGGCGCGCCATTGAACGGGGCCAGGCGTGGTGGCTGAGCATGCGCAGCCGACCAGCCACGGCTAGGCGATTGCGCTCGGCCGGACTGTCGACAATCTTCATGATGGCCTGCGCGCAGGCCGCTGGCGTGTCAGCCACAAGAAAATGCGTCTCGGACTCGGCATCGACGCCGCCAGCGGCGATGCTGCTGGTCACCACCGGCACGCCCATCGCCATGGCCTCCAGAATCTTGTTCTGCGTACCGCGCGCAATATTGAGCGGTGCCACCATCAAGGCTGACTTGCGCACAAAGGGGCGAACATCCGGCACTGAGCCGGTCACCGTGACCCCTGGCAAATCGCCCAGTTTGCGCATCGCCGGCGTCGGGTCGGCCCCAACAATCAAGAGTTTCATGCCCGGACGGGCGCTCTTGAGCAAGGGCCAGGTCTCTTCACAGAAGCGCGCCATACACTCCTGATTGGGGTAGTAGTCCATGCGCCCAATAAAGCTGATGGTGTCAGCGTCATAGGGCTCATCCGCAGGGCAGAAAAAATCTGCATCCACACCATTGGGAAACCAGTCGGTATCTGCGCCAGTGGCGTAGGCATTGAGGGTCTCCCACTCAGCCCGGGTGGTGGCGGTACACAGGTCAAAGCGCCGGGCCAAACGCTTTTCGGCAGCCCGCATCTTGGCGCCCTCAAACCGGTACCCAAGCGACAGGGGAAACGGCTTGTAGTTGGCGTACTCAAACCATTTTTGGGAATCCATGTCGCCAAAGTCCAGAATCTTGGGGACATCTTGAACATGCTCAACGTATTGCGCGACCGAGGAGCAATGAACAAAAATAAGGTCCCACGGCTTTGAGCTCAATAAGCCGCGCACATGTTTTGCCAACTCGGGCGAATAGAAGAACCCCATCGACGACGGCGTCGCCACCGGCAGTCGCACGAGCATGCGCGCCACCTGAACCCACTCGGTAACGTGCCCCATCTCGAAGCTGTCGCAATAAGGCGCAATCCCCTTGCTCTCCTCAGCCTCTTCAGGCGACCGGGCCAATGAGCCAACAGTCACCTGATGGCCAATCGCCGACAAGTGGCGGATCATATTGAACGGTCGGATTTTGCCCCCGCGCTTGGGTGGAAATGGAAACCGGTGGCAGAGATACAGGATGTTCATGAGGCGTAGCCTTTGAGTTCGGCCGCAACGTCAGTCGGATCGCGATGATCCAGATAAATCCGGCTCCAGATTTCCAAATTGAGCAGGGCCAGCAAGACATCGGTGCCGTCGAAGCGATTGGCCTGGTGATCGGCGACGAGCCGGTCAATCACGGGCTGGCGAAAGAGTCCGCGCCGCTGGATCACATCAGACGCCAGCAGGCGCCCCAGCAAGGGAGCGAGTTCGTTCTTGAGCCATGCCCCCATGGGGGTTCCGAAGCCGCGCTTTTTTCGCTCCAGAATGTCCGCAGGGAGAAGGTCACTCAAGGCTTCCTTCAGGACATACTTGAGGTGACCACCGCGCACTTTGATCGCAGCAGGCATGGAGGCGGCCAGTTCCACCAGTTGATGGTCCAGCAGCGGCACACGGCATTCAAGAGAGACGGCCATGCTCATTTTGTCGGTCAACATCAGCAAGTCATCGGGCAACTGTGTTTGCGCATCCACGGCAAACATGCGATTGAGGGGATCTTCATGGCCCGCCCCGGCAAAGGCCAGCTCCAGCGGATCAGTTTGAGCGGCATCGGGTTGCATCAATAGCGCGGAGACGGCTTCCCGATCCAGCACCTGAAGGTAGCTGCGATAGCGGTCATCGGCACCCATTTCTGCCGAAGAGAGAAATCCTTTGGCCAGGCGCAAGGTATTAAGCAAGCCGGAGTGACGGTCAACCGGCAAGCACCCGGCGACAGACGCAGCAGAGCGCCGCAACCAGCCCGGCAGTCGGCGGTATTGCTGCGCATAGTGGTCGCCCAGATAACGGCGATAGCCACCAAAGAGTTCATCCCCGCCGACACCTGAGAGAATCACTTTGACATCCTGCCGGGCGAACTCGGACACCAGAAAAGTGGTGATGAATGCGGTGTCTGACAACGGCTCATCCATGTGCCACAGCAGTTTGGGCAGCAGGGAAACGACGTCGGGACGAACCACAATCTCACGATGCTGCGTGCCAAAAAGCTCAGCCACACGACGGGCATAAGGTAACTCGTTATAGAGCGCCTCTGCTTCGCCGCCGCTAAAGCCAATGGCGTAAGTGCGTATCGGCTGCTGGGAATGCTTCGCCATGAATCCGACCACGGCGCTGGAATCGACCCCCCCGGACAGGAAGGCACCAATTGGCACGTCACTCACCATCTGCATGCGCACTGACGCGTCTAGCTGCGCCCGAACCCGCTCGATCCACTCACGCTCTGACAGATCCTGATTCATGCGCGGGGAAAGTCGCCAATAACGCCACTCGCGCACTTGGCCGTTTTCAACGGCGAGAAGCGTGGCGGGCGGCAATTTGCGAATACCCTTGAAGATGCAGTCGGGCGCAGCGACATAGCCCAGGTGCAAGTAGCTGGCGACAGCACTGCGATTCAACTCGGCGCTGACGCCGGGCAATGTGAGCAGCGCCTTGGCCTCGGTCGCAAACGCCAATCGCTGGCCGTCCTGCATCACATAAAGCGGCTTGACCCCGAGCCGGTCACGGCCAATCAACAGACGATGACGACGAACATCCCATAGCGCAAAATCGAACATGCCATTGAGGCGCAGCACAAAGTCGTCACCTTCGGCCTCATAGAGGTGCAACAGCACTTCACTGTCAGACCCGGTCTTGAAGTGATAGCCTTTGGCCTGGAGTTCAGAGCGCAACTCCCGGTAGTTATAAATCTCGCCGTTGCAGACCACCCAGAGTGTTTCGTCAACGTTGGACAGGGGTTGATGCCCCCCCGCCAGATCAATGATTGACAGTCGGCGCATGGCAATGCCGCAGGGACCGTCGATGTGCATACCCTCGTCGTCAGGCCCCCGATGTCGGGTCACGTTGCCCATGGCCGACAACAGCTCAGGAGCCACACCGTGCCCATCAAAACGATAAATTCCGTGGATGCCGCACACGATAAGACCTCAGGCTCGAATGAGTTGCGTGCGGTCGTAACGGCTCAACGCTCGTTGATAGACCTCACGGTAACGTGCGACGCTGCCACTCCAGGTCCGCTCCAACTCCACGAAGCGACGCGCCTGCAGGCGAATCTGCGGCCACATTTCGCGCTGCGCCAGCATGTCTTCCAGCGCTATCTCAAGCGCGCCAGCATCGCCAGCCCGAAACAGAAAACCTGTTTCCCCGTGGCGCACCAACTCACGATGCCCGCCCACGTCAGAGGCAACCAACATGCGCCCTTGCGCCATCGCCTCAAGCGGCTTCAGTGGTGTGACCAGCTCGGTCAGCCGGATGGGCCATCGGGGGTAGGCCAATACATCGATCAATTCATAATAACGCTGTACCTCGGCGTGCGCCACACGACCCGCAAAAATGACGCGATCCTGCAGACCGGCGGCAGCCGCTTGCGCCTTCAGTCGGCTCTCTTGCGGCCCGCCCCCGACCAGGAGTACACGCAAATCAGGATGTCGCGGCAGCATTGCGCGCGCAGCCTCAATTAGCAGATCAAGCCCCTCATACGCGTAGAAGGAGCCAGCAAAACCGATCACCGTCGCGCCATCAAGCCCCAACGAGCGACGCAGGTTCGGATCTGCCTCGACGCCAAACTGGAACACACTGGCATCGACCGCGTTCGGAATGACGGTGATGCGCTCATCCGGAATGCCACGCATGGCAATGTCGCTACGCAGCCCCTCACAAATCGTGGTGATCTGGTCCGCCTGGCGAAGTGCAAAAGTCTCCAGCGCGCGCGACAGCCGATAACGCAGACTGCCTTCGACGGTGGTGCCGTGGTCAACGGCCGCGTCTTCCCAGGATGCCCGAACTTCATAGACCACCGGCACGCGCTGACGCCGCCCCACCCACAAACTGGGCAGCGCATTGAGAACCGGCGAATGGGCATGAATAACATCCGGTTTCGTCGTGCGGATGACTTCACCCAGCCGATGGGCGGTGAGTCGCATTTGAGCCAACAAGCCCGCGCCCTTGACACTCGGCGTACGGTAAAAAGTCAAGCCATCAACAGTTTCCTGGAGGGACCCAGTGGAGCCTTGTTTGGGCGTTGTCAGGTGAACAGTGTCCCAGCCCAGCTGGCGCTGCTCACGCAGGATGGAGAGCGTGCGAAAAGTGTAGCCACTGTGCAGCGGAATGGAGTGATCGAGCACGTGCAGGATACGCAGGCTCATACAGCCACCGCCGCCGGTTCAGTGACGCGGCCATCAACCACCTGACGCAAAAAGGCGTCAAACATCAGCAGCGTCCACAACGGTGCGCTGTAGTCGCGCGCACCCGACTGATGGGCTTCCACCAAATGCTGCAGGTAGACCGGGTTAAACCAGCCGGTCGCCAGCAGCCGGTCGCCCAGCACCGCATCGCGCACACGCTGCTTCAGGGGGCCACGGAACCAGCGCGCCAGCGGCACAGCAAACCCCATTTTTGGCCGGTACAACACATCTTGCGGCAGGTAAGACTCCATCGATTTTTTGAAAATGTACTTTCCTTCCTGGCCTCTGATTTTTTGGCTTGATGGCAGCGTGGCCAGCCACTCGACCAGTTCGTGGTCCATCAAAGGCTCACGCACTTCGAGCGAGTGGGCCATGCTGGCGCGGTCAACCTTGGTGTTGATATCGCCGACCAGATAGGTCTTAAGGTCCAGGTACTGGATGAGCGCCAGCGGATCGTCGGTGCCAGCCTGGGCCGCATGGCGGCGAAAGACCTCAAGCGCGTTGTAACCGGCCAGCTCGGTTTTAAAACTCTGACTGAACAGTGCCTCACGCATGGGGCCGCGCAGGATGGAGACCGAGTGGAAATAGGCTTCCACCGAACTGCGAGACAGTCCCTCGAACGTGGTCTTGGCGCGAAACATGCGTGGCGCCCAGTCAGCCTTGGGGTAAAGCCTGCCTAGCGCACCAAACAGGGGGCGCCGCACGCCCAGCGGCAACGCGGCGCGCATGCGCTCTTCCATCAGGTGCAGGCGATAGCGCCGGTAGCCGCCAAACGATTCATCGCCACCATCGCCAGACAACGCAACAGTCACATGCTTGCGCGCTAGCTGGCAAACCCGGTAGGTGGGGATGGCGGAACTGTCGGCATAGGGCTCGTCGTACAGGCGCGCCAGCGTATCGATGAGGTCAAAGTCGTCGCTCTTGACGACCTCAAGACGGTGGTTGGTGTGATAGCGGTCAGCCACCTGTTGCGCAAAGGCAGACTCATTAAAAGCCGGATCGTCAAATCCGATGGAGCACGTGTTGACGGGCTCTTGCGACAAACCAGCCATGACGGCGACGACAGCACTGCTGTCTACACCACCGGACAGAAACGCGCCGAGTGGCACTTCGGAAATCATGCGCAGGCGCACGGACTCTTGCAGGCGCTGCACCAGCTCGGCCTGGGCATCGCCTTCGGAGATCGGGTTGTCCAGACTGAACTGGACATCCCAGTAGGCCACTGGCTCGCCCAGCGGCTGGCCGCGCTTGATGGCCAGGGTGTGGCCGGGCGGCAGCTTTTTGGATTGCTTGAAAATGGTGCGCGGCTCGGCCACGTAACCCAGCGCGAAGTATTCCTCCACTGCCAGCGGATCCATGTCGCGACACAGGCCACCGTGGGCCAAAATGGACTTGAGTTCAGAGCCAAACAGCAGTGTGCCGTCGTCGAGCAACGCGTAGTGCATGGGCTTGACGCCCAGCCGGTCACGCGCCATGAAGAAAGTTTGCTGATTGCGGTCCCACAGGGCAAAGGCAAACATGCCGCGGAAGCGCTTGACACAGTCGGCACCCCAGGACTCCCACGCGTGAACGATGACTTCAGTGTCACTCTTGGTGTGAAACACATGGCCCAGCGCCTGCAGCTCAGGAATGAGTTGCTGGTAGTTGTAAATTTCTCCGTTGAAAACCACCACCACCGAACCATCTTCGTTGAACAGCGGCTGCTGGCCAGTGGCAATGTCGATGATGGACAGGCGCCGATGGCCCAGGCCCACACCAGGCTCGATGTGCAGGCTGCCCTCGTCCGGGCCACGGTGCAACTGTGAGTCGTTCATACGCTGAAGCACGGCCTGGCTGATGGCACTGCCGCCGCGGGTGTCAAAAATTCCGGTAATGCCACACATGATGTCTATGGGTGTTGCTGCTGGGCAAACGGCACAGGGCGCAGGCGGCGCAACTGCTGGTCGTACACCGACTGGTAGGTACTGACCATGGCCTGCAGGCTGAAGGTGGTCTGCGCCCGTTGACGACCAGCCTGCCCCATGCTGTGGACCCGCTGCGGATTTAAGGCCAGTGCCACCAGGCGCAGGGCCATGGCCTGCGGATCAGAAGAAGCAACAAGGTAGCCGGTCTGTCCCTGCAGCACCAGGTCGGCATTGCCGCCCACTGCCGTCGCAACGACAACCAAGCCACTGGCCATGGCCTCCAGTATCGTGTTCGAGATGCCCTCGGCCAGTGACGGCAAGGCAAAAACATGAAGGCCACGCATGATGTCTGGCACGTCGTTGCGCTCACCGGGCAGCCAAGCCAGCGCTCCCAAGCCTGCTGTGTCCAGCACATCCTGGACCTGCGCGCGCAACGGCCCCTCCCCCACCATGATTAATCGCATGCGTTGCCGGAGTTCAGGAGCCAGGGTCAGAGCTTGCACGAAAGCATGCGCCAGCGTGAGCTGGTCCTTGACGGTCTGCATACGGCCGACGGTACCCACCAGGCAGTGCTGCGCCGGATCAAAAGGGCAACCGGCGATGGGCTGCACGCCACCGGGAGACGGGTGGAAGCGTTCGGTATCGACCCCGTTGCAGGCCTGAGTGATAGCGTCCGGTGACACGTGCACCTTGTCTACCAAATAGTCAGCCAGATCACGCGACAGCGCCGTGTACTGGTGAACGAAGGGCTTGTAGAAACGGCGCACGCGCTGGTAGGTGACGTTGCTGCCATCCAGGTCTCCCACGTCGCGGCCGTGCTCACCATGAATGCGAACTGGCACACCGGCCGCCCAGGCTGGGGCCTGCGCCTCCAGCGCCGCGAGGTTGCGGCTGTGGACAATCGTGGGGCGCAGCTGACGGAACAACTTGAACAGTTTAGGGAATTGCCAGACACCGTGGCCTGGCGGTTTGTGCAGTGAAATGAACTCCACGTCGCCACGCTGGATGCGCTGGCAGAACTCCGTTACCTCGGTCAGGGCCAGCACAGCGTGACGGTAGGCGTACGGTGGCATGTGGTTAATGAGATTGACAATACCGTTCTCCAGCCCGCCGGTGTCAAAGCGGTGCATCACATGCAGCACGAGGGGGCGACGGTCTGTCATTTACAAGCGCCAGAGTTTGTAACCTGCGCCTTCGATAGCGCCGCTGTCGAAAGCGGCTTTGACGTCAATAAATGCGCCACCCCGGATGAGTTTTTTGCCGAAATCCTCCGCCGTCAACTCTGCAAATTCACGGTGCGCAACAGCGGCGACAATGGCGTCGGCCCGGGGCAGGTCGGCCCAAGGTAGCAACGACACACCGTATTCATGCATGGCTTCATCCGACTTGGCCCGTGGGTCGGTCACAAACACCTCGACGCCGTATGACTTGAGCTCATTGATGATGTCGATCACTTTGGAGTTGCGCAGGTCACCGCAGTTTTCCTTGAAGGTAAGCCCGAGGACGTTGACCTTGGCGCCCTTGACGTAACTGCCGGCGGCAATCATTTGCTTGATGGTCTGTTCGGCAATGAACTTGCCCATGCCGTCATTGATACGCCGGCCAGCCAAAATAACTTGTGGGGTATAGCCCAACATCTCGGCCTTGTGGGTCAGGTAATACGGATCCACGCCAATGCAGTGGCCACCCACCAGGCCCGGCTTGAAGTTAAGAAAATTCCATTTGGTAGCGGCGGCTGCGAGCACCTCAGTGGTGTCGATACCGAGCTTGTCGAAGATGATGGACAGCTCGTTCATCAGGGAGATATTCAGATCCCGCTGGGTGTTCTCGATCACTTTGGCAGCTTCTGCGGCCTTGATACTGGATGCGCGATGAACGCCGGGCAGGATGATGGTCTCATACAGCCTGGCCACCTGATCCAGCGTGTCGGGACTGTCGCCCGAGACAACTTTGAGGATTTTGGTAAGGGTGTGTTCTTTGTCACCGGGGTTGATTCGCTCAGGAGAATAGCCCACAAAAAAATCCTGTTTCCACTTCAAGCCAGACTCGCGCTCCAGCACGGGAATACATACTTCTTCAGTGGCGCCTGGGTAGACCGTTGACTCGTAAACGACGATAGCGCCTTTTTTCATGTTGCGACCGGCACTGGCGCTGGCACCGATGAGCGGGCGAAAATCTGGTATGTGCGCGTTGTCTACGGGTGTTGGCACGGCCACGACGATGATGTCTGCCTCGGCCAGCAGGGTGGGATCAGCGGTGTACACGGCCTGTGGCGACGCTCGCATTTCCTCATCCGACAATTCTCGCGAGGGATCCACTCCCTTGAGACAGGACTCAACTTTGGACATTGAAATGTCAAACCCGATCGTGCGAAAGTGTTTGCCAAACTCCACCACCAAAGGCAAACCCACATAACCCAAACCGATCACAGCAACCACACTCATTTTGAAACCTCCATGACATTCATTTATTAAAGAAAACCAAATTTTTTTGTCCGTCAATTATTTTGTTGCGCTGCGCGCAACAAGGCATTGATGCTCGGGTAGTTGTCCATCAAAAAGGATTCCAGCACTGAACCTGCACCCCCGGTTCGATCTTTTGGGGTGTAGACAACAATGACAGCGCTGTCATCACCACGTCCGGTTAGCCGATAGAACACGCTGTAAGCTTTAGCCAAGTAGTCGTTAGCGGTCAAGATTCCATTGACCCAGTAAATGTGCCAAACCATCAGTCGGCCCTGATAGCCTGATTGATCCAGGGAGGCGCTACGTAACTCTGCGGTACGCAATACACAGATCTGCTTACCCGCCAATTCGACTGAGCGGCTCGCGCTTGCCACCTGAGCCCATTGCGGGTCGTTGCTGCGCACCAGCACATTGTTGGAGCTAACCAATTTTTGACTGTAGTTCTGATGACGGTAATAAGCCAGATACAGGCCCACCACACGACCCTGACTGGCATAGCTTGCCGCCATTTCACCGGACGGGTTCTGAAAAGCAGGTTTGAAATGCGCCACATCCGGACTCCTGACTTGCCAGTCCGACGCCAGCGCCGCAGGGGCCGTCAGTTGCACCGAATCACCCACGGTGCCGGACTCGAGCGCCCACAGGGCGAGATGCGGCGCCGCCAGCAGTGCCGCGAAACCAGCCGTCGCCGTCCACAGCCTTGACGCAGTCATTGCGGGCGCACTCTCAGCAGGAACTGAACCGTGCGCACTCACCGCTTGCCCGGACTCCGTCCAGCGGGTGCCAATGATGAACATCAGCATCATCACGACGCCAAAAAAGAGCCAACCATAAATCAGATGATCGACCCCGACTGCAAGCTTGTTGCCTGACAGGTGCCCCAGCATGACAATCATGTAGGCACGCACCCAGTTGGCAACAACTGGAACCAACAGAGAGGCGATCACGAACAGGACACGACGCTTGGTCGAATGGTAGTTCAGGTAGGCAAAGAGGGTACCGACGGTCAACGAAGCGATCAGGTAGCGCACGCCACTGCACGCCTCCACCACCGACCAATTGCCGGAGGGAATGACAAACTGAAGCCCCTCACGATAGACAGGAACGCCGCTGAGGCGCAGGGCCAGCACTGTGAAATTTGCGGTCCACTCCATCAGCTGGGGCAAGAGAAATTCACCAACAGGCACAGCAAAAAAAAGGAATCCCAGCGGGAAAATGATCAAACGTGCGACCGACCAACCCAACACGGCCGGCACCGTCAAGACCAGCAACGCCACAAAGGCCAACTGGGTCACCGCATTAACAGCCGCCAACTCGCCCAGAAGCCACACCAGTGAAGCGGCCGCGATCAACACAAGCACCGCGGGCGTTGACCGGGGAACCTGCACTGCGATCAGCTGACGTTGCCGCCAAACCAGCCATAGGGCGATCGGCGGAACAAGGAAGGCATGGGCAAACGTATCGGACCGGGCCCAGATAGTCACCATGGCGGCGCCAGTTTCGCGGTAGAGCACAAACGTCCAGAGCAAAAGCAGTACCAGCGCGACAAGCGCCTGCCGCCAGGGCTGACTCAGCTCCGATCGGATCACGGCAGCGTAAGGAGTAACGACGGCGTTCATGGCGCCTCTCGTGCTGGCTGACGGGCATTGAGATGGAGGGCCATGCAACCCAAATGCGCGGTCCGGCTGTAGCTTTCATGCACCCTCAACCGATGTACCAGGTAAAGCAAGTTGGCCATGATGAATTCAGCCCAGGTTGCGCACAACGAAAGGGCCCAACCAGTTTGCAACCGCCAGGGGCAAACGCCGCCACGTGGCGATCAACAGCTTGTATCTGGCATTGGACGGGTTGTTTTGTGGCACGTCATCGCGCTTGTAAAGACAATATTCATAGTGCAGCGGCGTGGGCTCAAAACCCCAGTTTCTTTTGAAGGCGTAGGAGCCGGTCCCCAGCTTGCTGCGTCCATAGTCAAACACTTTGAGTCCGCGCGCACAGGCGCGGCGCATCAACTCCCAGTATTTGAAATCGTTGGCAGCGAGGTCGCGCGCGGGCTCAAAGTCGCCCGCATAGTAGGGCAAGACCTCGCCCCGAAAGTAAAAACTCAACACACTGCTCAATGCCCTGCCATCGGGGGCACTAACCGTCAGCACCTCGCAATCTGCACCAAATTCGGCCTGTAAGGCCTGAAAGTAACGCTTGGGCAAAGCGGGCGTGCCATGACGGCGAACGTTGTCGGCATAAAGGGCAAAAAAGCGCTCCACGTCAGGGTCAATCGTGCTTACCAGTCTATTCTTGATACCTTTGCGTACCATGGCCCGCTGCTTGCGCGGAATGGCCAACAAATTGGCGTCGTCGTCAGCCAGAATTTCCTTGCGAAACGTGACATACAGGTCTTGCCTGGGCCAGTCTGCATGGCGCGGATTGATGTTGCGCCATTCAAGATGCGCCACCCCCAGTCGCCTGGCAATCTGTTGTGCTTCATGCTCCAGGGCTTGCGCCACCTGCTCATTGGCAGCGGCGATGCCGCCATACACAGCAAACGGCAAACCTGCCAGCGAGTTGCCAAAAAACCAACTGTTGACATGACCCAGCGGCAGTACACCCTGAACGCCTTCATCGGACTCGGCATACAGAAAGTAGGTGTCATGATGAAAAATATCTTGCACAATTTTCTGCCAGCCGGCGCGATGAAAAAAAGTCGCCTCCGGGCACGCCATGACAAACGCGTCCCACCGCTTGGTCGTGGCAATGTCCGCAGGCATGAGACGCTTGATGTTTAACATGGGCTGCTCAAGCGACGCTCACAGGTTGACTGAATCGGTCCAGAAAAATCTGATCCATGCGACCCCACTTGAAGTCCCCCAGCAGTTGATTCAAACGTCCTTCCATCCGGTCGATATTGAAGTAATGACGAAAGCGCGTCTTGCTGCTGATGCCATCAATGCGCGGCTGTCCGGGGTCGATCTCCCAGGGATGGAAATAGAAGACACCTGACTCATGCTCATGGCCGTTCACCCGGCTGAGCATCCAGCGTGACCAGGCATAGGGCAGCAATCTGAAGTAGCCTCCGCCACTGGATGGCAAGTTGCGGTTGAATACCCGCAACGTGGTAATCGGGATTTCCATCAACCCCGGACGCACTTCATAGGCAAAACGCGGCGACTCTGGCATGCCGTAGTGGTCATGCCGGATCGGGTAGACGCTGGAGCTGTAGCGGTAGCCGGCCCGAGCCAGGCAGTCAAAGGCCCAGAGATTGCCACTACCAATGGAAAAACTCGGCGCGCGATACCCATTCACTTCACTGCCCGACAGATCTTCCAGGACGATCTTGGCTAGCTGAATATCGGCAAAAAATGCCGCTTCGGTTTGATCGCTGGCGCGCTCGTGGCCGTAGCCATGGCTGGCCAGCTCATGCCCTTCGCGCACGATGTGTCGCACCAGCTCAGGATATCGCTCTGCGATCCAGCCGAGCGTAAAAAATGTTGCCTTGGTATCGCTGTTAGCGAGCATTTCGAGGATGCAGTCAACATTGCGTTCGACTCGGCACTCACGCAGATTCCACTCGGAGCGGGCAATATGCGGCGCAAATGCCGAGACCTGGAAATAATCTTCCACATCAATGGTCAACGCATTGGTGACGGGCTCGACTGGCGGGGCGTCTTTCATAACACTCTCAACCTCGACGCCATGTCTGCTTGCCGTTGCTTTAACCACGGGTACATGTCGGCGGCGATCCGCTGCGCGGCATGGCCATCCCAAAGCTCGGGCAGACGACCACGCTTTCCTTTGCCCGCCAGGATGTCTTTGACCGCCCCCAGAATGGCCTCCCGATTGCTCCCCACCAGCGTGTTGGTCCCCTGCTCCACCGTGATCGGGCGCTCTGTGTTTTCCCGCAGCGTCAGGCAAGGCACCCCCAACGCCGTGGTTTCTTCCTGTAGCCCGCCTGAGTCAGTCAGCACCAAGGTGGCTTCGGCCATCAGGCCCAGCATTTCTAGGTAGCCCTGCGGTGGCAACAGCACCATGCGCGCGGGGTCAATCAAGTCCATCAGACCAAAGCGCTCAATGTTGCCGCGGGTTCGCGGATGCAGCACAAACACCAAGGGCAAACTGGTCGCAACCTCCCCCAACACACCCAGCAAGGCGCGCAATGAGTCGGGATGATCCACGTTGGACGGGCGATGCAAGGTCACCAAGCCCATCCCAAGCGGGTGACGAATGACGCCGGGATCGACGTGGCAGGCTTGCAAGGTGTGGCTCACGCTGCGGGCGTTCGCACGACCAAAAACAACCGAGTCAATCATGACATTACCGGCAAAGCACACCTGGTGTGACGCGATACCCTCGCGCGCCAGATTGTCTTGCGCCGTGCGCTCCGTGGTGTAGAGCCGGTCGGCGATCTGGTCTGTCAGTATGCGGTTGATTTCTTCCGGCATGGCACGGTCATAGCTACGCAGTCCGGCCTCGATATGCACCACCGGCACGTTTTTTTTAACCGCCACCAATGCGCAGGCCAGCGTTGAGTTCACGTCTCCAACGACCGCCACACAGGACGGCTGGTAGGTATCAACAACCGGCTCAAACCGGCGCATGACCTCCGCTGTCTGCACCGCGTGCGTGCCTGAACCAACTTCAAGATTGACATCCGGGGTTGGCAAGCGCAAATCTTCAAACAAGCGCTCACTCATGTCTTTGTCGTAATGCTGGCCCGTGTGCACCAGTAGCACCGGCAGCGCCGGCACATGCGCCGCCATGGCCCTGAGAATAGGTGCCATCTTCATGAAGTTCGGTCGCGCACCCACCACGCAAATGACAGGCCCAAGATCAGCATCCGTTACTCGCCCAAGCAACTGATCATTCATGAGTGACTCTCCTGACTCGGTTTTCTCGCCGCCATCACCATTTTTTGCAACATGGCGAGAACTTCGAGATTAATGCGCTCGATCCGAAGCATGCTTAGTTCGAGACGACGCAAACGGCCATCGTATTGCTCGGCGCTCAAGCCATCGATTTGACTGCAAAGGGCACCGGCCAATGCCGACCCCGCTTGCAATTTGGTTGAATCGATATCGCCGGCTTCAAAGCCGCTCAGGCTTTGCACGGGCGCGTCGTCAGGGGTAGATCCAGCCGACGCACTCGGCTTGACCGGGACTGCCGACTCATCGTTAATTTCGTTCACCACCTCGTTGACATCCTCCACACCAAAGGCGTCTTTGTTGCCCAGGAAGCCAAACAGCAGCAAGCGGTCACAGGTGAGGTTGATGCGACGGGGAATGCCCCCAGAGGCCTTGAAAATGGCCTCGAATGCAAAGTCGTCGAAGCTTGGCCGACCCTTGGCGCCAGCACACTTCAAACGATGCTCAACATAGCCGCGTGTCTCGTCCTTGTCCATCGGCCCAATATGGCAAGTAGCCGTCACGCGTTGCCTGAGTTGCTGCATGGTCGGACTCTGCAAAATCGTGCGGAACTCGGGCTGCCCCACCAGAAATGTCTGCAACAACGCTTGTTGGCCGAACTGGAAGTTGGACAGCATGCGCAATTCTTCTACCGCCTTGGCTGTGAGGTTTTGCGCTTCATCAACAATCAACAGACAGCGTCTGCCCTGGCTGGTCTGGTTGACCAGGTAGGCCTCCAGCGCCATCAACACATCGGCCTTGGAAACATCTTTGACCCGTACCCCAAACGCCGCGCCCACCAGGCGCAAGGTGTCTTCCGCGTCGAGCTGCGTGGTGACAAGGTTGGCAGCCACGACCTTGTCGGGGTCAAGACTGGCGAGCAGGCCGCGCACAATGGTCGTCTTGCCCGCCCCCACTTCACCCGTGATCACGATGAAACCTTCGTTTCGTTGCACACCATACTCAAGGTAAGCCTTGGCTCGGCGGTGCTGCTTGCTGCCAAAATAGAAGCTTGGGTCAGGATTGAGCTGAAAAGGCTTGCTATTCAACCCGTAATATGTTTCATACATGGATCAGAACTGCACGTTCAAACTAACGGTAATGGCGGTTTCGCCATATGGCGCAGTGAAGCTGCTGTAAACGACACGCCGAACACCGACAGACGCCGCGGCGTTTTTCCCAACTTTGCCCGTGAGTTGAATACTCAGCAAGCGCAAGCGTGAATCCTGAAGGCTCAATTCCCCGGTGGTATCTTGCTGTGATGCCAGAACACCCAACGAATAGCCGGGCGTCAGGCGATGCGCATAATTGAAACTGAAACCGCGTTGGTGAACCAGGGGAGCAGTCGTGAAATCGTCAACACCGGTCGTCACCGTGTCAAGCCGACGGTTCTCGCTTCGGGTGACAGCAAAAGTCACGGTGTCACGCACCCCTAACAATACAAACGACAGGTCCTGCCGCCGTTGCAAGGACACGGACGAGGTCAAAAAGCTGCTGATGACCGGGGTATTGGGGCTGATGCCGTTGGTCTGCAAATAGGCATTGATCAACTGGGCGCGTTTGGTCTCGTCAGGCTCCAGGGAGGCGAACTGGCTGAACAAGAGATCGTAGACGGAACCCAGGCTGGAGAGACCGGTTTGTCCGGGCGTGGTTGAAACATCTTTTGAGTCAGAAAATCTCCAGGCAGTGCGGGCCGTTCGGTGCTCAAAGCTGACGCTGTGCGCATCGCCGAACGGGCGATGATCCAGCGACGCTGACAACTTGCTCCTCTCCGATGGCGCCCAGTTCACTCCGACACCGCTGGTGTCGTAATTTTGCTTGTCAAGACTGGTGTAGTTATTGGTCTCGCGCCCAGCCCTGGCCGACACGCTGAGCTGAGGCGTGACAGCATACGACAAGCCAAGGTTCAGTCGCTCGGATTCGGTTGGGCGACCGGCGCTGTAATCAGCAGTTTGCTGACTGGCATCAGCCGACCAGCCAAGATTGCCGAAGGCCCGGTCTGCACCCACTTTGGCGACAGCATCGACCGTTGTCACACCACGGCCAATGGCCGCATCGCTGCTGGTAACGGTCCGGCTGTAACGCGCCTCGTAGTTGGCAACACTCCCCAGGAGGCCACGCACATAGGGTGAGAGACGATACGTTGAAACCTCGGTCCGATTGGGATTGATAGACGTGTTGTCAACGGACTGCGCGCCAAACGCCGAAATCGACTGTTGTGAAATGTTGCCGCTGAAATCCAGAAAAGCCCAGTTGTCAATCACCTCCAGCGTGCCAAATGTGTTGAGGGCGTTTTGCGATTTTTGGGACGATGAATCTTGCGCGTAGAACAATTCATTGCGTGAGTAGTCAAAATATGCATGAACTCGAGCGCCCGCTACATTGACGAGAATGCCTGGGCTGATCTGGGTAATTTGATCTGCCTGGGGGTTGGTTGAACTCAGACCCACGTTGTTCGTCAGGACTTCGGAGATCGAGATGCGCGGCACAACGGATACCAGGCGTCGTGACCCTGCGTCCTCAACTGTTGCCTGCGCATAGGCACCCACCGACGCCATCATGAGCAGTCCAGCCGTTGGGGCGCCAGCAACCCGAAACCGCAACCTTCTCAGTGCGAGGGGGCTACGCATCATGGCTGCGTGGACAAGGAAGACAAGCCCGACCGCGCCTGCTCATAGCCGTGGCCGTAGCCATACCCATAACCGTAGCCATAGCCGTAGCCGTATCCCCCTTTTGAAGCGGTTTTCGCCTGATTCAACAACATCAGCTTGACCGGGCAGGCCTCAATCGTGGCAAGCGCCTGCACAACATCTGACTTCAAAGTCTTTTCCGCCTGAACCACCACCACCACCTGACCCATGTGGGAGGCCAGCACACGCGCCTCGGTGGCAAGAAGCAGCGGCGGAGAATCAAAAATAATGATCCGATCTGCATAGCGGGTGGCCAAATCCGTGAGCAATCGAGTCATCGCGTCACTGGCCAGCAATTCGGTCGCGCGCGGATGCGGCGTGCCGCTGGGCAGCAAGGACAGCTTGTCAATATTCGTTTTCAGCAACACGCTGGACAAGTCCTTCGATTCGTCGAGCACCAGATCGAGCAGACCGGCGCCTTCATCCAAGCCCATCACAGCCATCACCGAGGGGCGCAAGACGTCGGCATCCACCAACATGACCGTGTAATCAAGTTCAGTGGCCATGCTCATCGCCAAATTGATGGCGGTAAAAGTCTTGCCTTCGCCTGGGAGTGCACTGGTCACCATGATCAGGTTGCCGCTCGTGACAGTCGAGGCCCCTTTGCCCATGGCGTTGCTGATCAGGGGCCGCTTGACGACCCGGTATTGATCCGCGATCTGGGAGCGTGGTGCATTCGGGCTGACAATGCCAGCTTTTGCGAGTGCCTCCAGATCAATTTCAATGCGTCGTGACGTTGCGCCTGAGTGAACACCAGGCGCCGTTGCGGCCTCTGCAACTCGGGCGGTCTCGGTCACCGGTTTCCAATTTTCGTCAGATGCGTGAGCCACGGGTGTCACGACGGGCATCTCGGCACCGGCTTGACGAAGTTGCTCCAGGCGCACTGCCGCCTGCTCGATTAGGCTACTCATAGTTGGTTCATCCTAGCCGTCCGGACATCACGGAAAAAATGATCATCCCGGTTAAAAAAACGCCAATCAAGCCACCAGACGCGGCCCAAAACTTTTTCAATTCCAATTTCTCTCTCAGTACCGCCCCATCGTCCAGCACCAAGGTCACCACACCCAGCAGTGGCAACCCAAGGGTCTCTTTCAGGGAGCGTCCATCGTGAAAAACAGCACGCAATTGACTGGCAGCAAAGGCCGCGACCAGTCCGACACCCAAGCCGGCCAACAGGGCAAGCGGCATCAGCAACAGACGGTTGGGCGCCACCGGTTGGGGGGATGCACGCGGCGGATCAATCAAACGAAAATCGGCCATGCCTGCTGCACTGTCCAGGTCGCCGGACATGGCGGCTGACTCTCGTCTGGAAACCAGGTCGTTGTAGTTCTTCTTGTTGATGTCGTAGTCCCGATTCAATTGCGCAAGTTCTGCTTCAATTTGAGGGGCGGTTTTCATCAACTCGCGCGCCCGTGCGTAACGGGTCTCGTACTCGCCCACCCTGGCCCGCAACGCAGCCACCTGCACCTCGGAGGAGGCCAGCAGGCGGTGGAGCTCCTGGTAAGCCATGCTGTTGGCAGACGCTGCTGCCGGATTCGCCAGCGCAGTCTTGCGCAGTTCCTGCAATTCCTTGGCTTTGGTGCTCTCAAGTTCCTGGATCAGTCGCCGGGTTCCAACCACATCGGGATGTTGCTCGGTAAAACGCTGCAGCAGCCCATCAAGCTGCCGCTTTTGGGCGTCAATACGCGCATCAATCTCGGGCGTTGAACTCTGCATGGCAGACTCCTGGAGCAGACTGCGAGAGGTGATGTTGGCGTTCTGATCTTTTTCGGCATCGAGCTGACGTTTTGCCGAATCCCGCGCGTTCTCTGCCTCGCGCAAGTCCAGACGGGCTTGACTCAGTTGGCTGCTGACAGCACCAATCTGTCCGGCCATGTCTTTCCCGTCCGCATTCTGAAGCTCGATGTTGCGAAGCCTGAATTGCTTCAGCCGTGCCTCTGCTTCCTCAAGCTTCGTCACATAGGTCTGAATCTGCTCGTCAATAAATCTGCGCGCGGTCTTGGAGTCTTTGCGGCTATCGCCCAGACTGGACTCAACAAAAATTGACACCAGGGACTGAACCACCCGCTTGGCCTTGTCAGGGCTCGTGTCGCGGTAGGACAGCACGTAAAGGTTGTCCCGGCCCACATTCTTGATTTCAAGCGTTTTCATCAAACGATCAATCAAGGCCTCGTGTTCGCTCTTGGATTGGGTTTTCAGGTCAAGGTCGGCCATGCGAACAAGTTTTTCAACATTGGGGCGACTGATCAGCGTGCGACTCAACATCCCCACCTGCTGATCGACATTGGGCTGCACCGCCAAGCCCGACATCAATGGCTTCAAAATCGACTGTGTGTCCACAAAAATACGGGCGGTTGCTTCGTACTTGTCGGGAACCGAAAGCACCACGAACAAGCCGATTGCGGTAACCGCCCAGGCCACCAACAGGCCCAACCAGCGATGCTTCCACATGCCTCGGGCAGCGGTGGCTAATTGGCTAATGAGCTCATCCATCGGATTTAATCTTTGTGGTCAGGGTTGAAACGCTACCAAGCCGTCGTCACGCGACACAAACCGGTAGCCAGGAAGAGACGGCTTTAAAACCAGCCTTGCGGAATAATCAGAACATCGCCAGGTTTCATCTCGACATTGGCAGAGATATCGCCGCGCTTGACCAGGTCTTTGAGTCGCACCGAATAGCGCTTGTCGCCCTCTGAAGCACGTGTGATGGAAGCCGCGTTGCCATCGGCAAAATCGGTCAGGCCACCCACGGCAATCATCACATCGAGCACCGTCATTTTTTGTTTGTACGGCAGGGCCTGAGGTCGGGCGGCCTCGCCAACAACCCGAATTTGCTCGCTGTAGGGTCCGACAAAGCTGGTCACAATGATCGTCACGACCGGGTCACGCACCAACTTGCTCAAGGCCTTCTCCACATCACGAGCAATCTCGACCGAAGTCTTGCCCTGGGCCACCAACTCATCCACCAGTGGTGTTGACACCTTGCCATCCGGACGAACCGGCACCGACATGGAAAGCTCAGGATTGCGCCAGACGATGATGTTGAGCGTGTCGCCAGCACCCACCACATAGTTGTAATCTGTTGTGGCTGCACCCATTGGCGCAGGCGGGTAGGCTGAAGAGCTGGCGCAAGCGGCCACCATGACGGTAATCAGACCCAAAACGACCCAACGGATCGCAACTTTAGTAATGCAATATAAACTTTTCAAAGCGTATCCCCTGTACAGGTTGAAGGCGTTCGATGGGCTCGGAGGCTGGAACACAGTTGCCGTTCCGGCTTATGGCGCCACCCGCCGAATCACGCTTTGAAGTCTGCGCTGATCGGCACTTCCTAAATTGATATTTCTCAAGAAACACTGCACATTGCTCAATGATCCAAAGACTAAAAAATTTCTGCTTTTTTAGGGGTTCCGCACCCATAAAATGCGCTTCTATGACCAAGCTGCTGATGGTGTGTATGGGCAATACCTGCCGCTCTCCGATGGCGCAGGCCGTGATTCGCAAACTGGCGCTTGAGACCGGGCTTGCGCAGCCATTTGAAGTGGCTTGTGCGGGCACCCACGCGCACCACCTGGGCGAACGGCTCGACCCCAGAGCTGCGCTGACGCTGACGCGTCACGGCTACGAGATGGGCCGCGTTCGTTCTCGCAGAATTACAGAACAGGACTTCCAGTCCTTTGACCTGATTCTGGCGATGGACAGCAGTAATTTGACTGAACTACACCGACTGTGCCCAGCCGAACAGGGACACAAATTGCACCTGCTGCTGGACTTTGCCGAAGAAATCAGTGAGACGGAAGTTCCCGATCCGTATTACGGCAACCAGGAAGGGTTTGAGCAGGTGCTGGCGTTGTGCGAGGCTGGCGCCAGGGGCTTGATCCGGCGCTTGCTCCAGAAACCTTCAAAAATTGATGCCGCAGTACCCCCGGCGGGCTAGTGGCCAAAACATATCATTGCCACTGCGCAGCCAACTACACCTGGTAATAGTCGCGATACCAAGCCACAAAACGGGCAATTCCCTGCTCAATCGGGGTGCCGGGTACAAAACCCACCCAATCGTTCAAGGCATCGGTATTGGCATAGGTGGCGGGCACATCACCATCCTGCAACGGCAATAGATTTTTCTCCGCCTTGCGGCCCAAAGCTTCCTCGATACAGGCGATGAAATCGAGCAAGGGCACGGGCTTGTTATTGCCAATATTGAACACCCGGTAGGGCGCGTTGCTTGTCGCCGGGTCAGCCCGCGCCGGGTCGTACACCGGATTGGGGCAGGCCACACGATCCAGTACCCGAACGACACCTTCGACGATATCGTCGACAAAGGTGAAATCACGCTGCATCTGGCCATAGTTGAAAACGTCGATGGGGCGTCCCTCCAGGATCGCCTTGGTGAACAGGAACAAGGCCATGTCAGGCCGACCCCACGGCCCGTACACCGTGAAGAAGCGCAGGCCGGTGGTGGGCAGACCATACAAATGACTGTAGGTGTGCGCCATCAGTTCATTGGCTTTCTTGGTGGCAGCGTAAAGACTGACCGGGTGATCCACACTGTCATGCTCGGAAAACGGCATGTTGGTGTTGCCACCGTAAACGCTGGAGCTTGACGCGTAGACCAGGTGCTGCACTTGTGTGTGGCGGCAAGCCTCCAGAACATTCATAAACCCGACAATGTTGCTGTCGATATAGGCATGCGGATTTTGCAGCGAGTAGCGCACACCGGCCTGGGCCGCCAAGTGAATGACGCGGTCAAATTTTTCATCGGCAAAAAGCTGCGCCATGCCCTGCCGATCAGCCACGTCCATTTTGACGAAGCGAAAACCCGCGTGCGGGCTCAAGCGCTTGAGGCGATTTTCTTTCAGAGTGACATCGTAATAGTCATTGAGGTTGTCCAGCCCCAGCACTTCATCGCCGCGCGCCAACAAACGCAGTGCGGTCGTCATGCCAATGAAGCCCGCCGCCCCCGTCAAAAGTATTTTCATGAAGTTGATGCACGATCAGAAGTTGCCATGGGCCGCATCTTAATGGGTGCGTGTCAGCCAGCCTGCGTCGGCATCAACGATTTCTGCTGGATTCGAAAAAAAAGAATCAGCAAATTTCGCGGCAATCCCATGCACACCATCTTTCTGATCGACCCGAAGCACCTGGCCGTCGCACACCAATTTCAATTTCTCGCCGCGCACCGTCAGCTCAACAGCAAAGTACACGTGCGAACCCAGCGCTGGCGCAGTGTCAATTTCAAAATAAATGCCAGTTGCGCTGATATTGCGGGCCAGGCCATGAACATTACCGATTTCGACTGGCAACGCGGTCTCGAATCGGACTGCACGTCGCCCATGCATCAAGGGTGGTTTTTTATTTTGGATTCTTAGGTGTTTCATGCTTGAACAACATCATTGACTCACGCAACGCGAAAAACAGTCAAAACCCACCACAGGCCAAGACAAGCCTCTCAGTTCATGAAACCGCAAGAACTGTGCCCAAAAAAACCACTTGTAAATTAATTGTTACAAATCAATGACTTGCAAAAATGATGAATTCCAGGTGTCCCCCTTCTGACTCGGCCTCGCGCGGATCTGTAAACTAATCCGACACGTCATTGGCGCTTGCCCAACTGCCACGAACACGGCGGACATCGGCGCCAATCCAGCACCAGTCAGTCAATCGCTCAATCAGCCGGTCCCTGGCCCAGCCTGTTGCAGACTTCCAGCGTGGCGGCGCTCTGGTTCATGCTGTAAAAGTGCAGGCCGGGCGCACCGCCGGCGCGCAGTTGCTCGCACAGGTCGGTCACCACGTCGAGCCCAAAAGCCTTGATGGACACGGCGTCGTCGCCAAAACCCTGCAGACGCAAGCGAATCCAGCGCGGAATCTCGGCGCCGCAGGCATCGCTGAAACGCATCAGCTGCGTGGAACTGGCAATCGGCATGATGCCGGGTACGATGGGCAAGCTCAGGCCCAGCGCATCCGCCTCTTCGACAAAGCGGAAGTAGGCGTCGGCGTTGTAGAAATACTGGGTGATGGCGGAGTTGGCACCGGCTTTGACTTTGGTGGCAAAAGCCTGCAGGTCAGCTTCTGGCGACCTGGCCTGCGGATGCACTTCCGGGTAAGCCGCCACCTCGATATGAAAATAGTCCCCCGTTTCAGCCCGCACAAACGCCACCAGGTCGCTGGCGTAATGAAACTCGCCACCGACGCCAAAACCGCTGGGCAAATCGCCGCGCAGGGCGACCAGGCGCTTGACGCCCATGGCTTTAAGAATGGCCAGCTGTTCACGCACCTTGGCGTGGGTCGCACCAATGCATGAAATGTGAGAGGCCGCGCCAATGCCCTCGGTCAGAATGTCGCGCACCGTGCTGAACGTGCCCTCCTGGGTGGAGCCCCCAGCGCCAAACGTCACCGAGCAAAACTCAGGCTTCAGGGCATACAACTGCTGGCGCACCAGGCGCAGCTTTTCCACCCCTTCGGGGGTTTTGGGCGGGAAGAACTCAAAGCTCAAGGGGATTTGAGGGGTCGCGGTCATGACGGACTTTCTAAAGTTTCAGCCTGGCTGCGGCGATAAAAAATTCACGGTTGCCGTCGCCACCGGCAATCGGCGAATCAAACCACGCCGTCACGGTCAGACCCAGTGCGGCGCAGGCTTCGCGCAGACGTTGCTCTACCAGCCAGTACATCGCGGCATCCTTCACGATGCCACCTTTGCCAACCTGGCCAGGTTGCAATTCAAACTGGGGCTTGACCAGCGTCAACAGCGTGCCACCGCATTTAAGCAGCGGCACCACGGCGGGCAGTACCAGGGTTTGCGAGATGAACGACAGATCGGCCACGATCAGGTCGAATTCGGGCGCAAACTCAACCAGGTCCGCATCACCTTCTTCTACATCAAATTGGCCTCCAGCCCCCGTGCTTTCTTCATAAGCAGCTATTAAATCTGCAGCGACCAGGGCGCGCGCATTGACCTTTTCAATACACAGCACACGCGGGTCTTCGCGCAGGCTGGGGTGCAACTGGGCGCTGCCCACGTCCACCCCGACCACCGAGGCGGCGCCGTGCTGCAGCAAGCAGTCGGTAAAGCCGCCGGTCGACTGGCCCACATCGAGGCAGGCCAGTCCGGTCACGGACAAGCCGACCTGCTTGAGCGCGGCCTCCAGCTTGAGGCCGCCACGCGACACGTAGCGCGCCTCGGCGTCGTTGAGCAGCTTGAGTTCAGCCTCCAGCGGAATTTCGTCACCGTTTTTGGTCACAGTCTTCCACTCCGTTCCCTTGAGCCACTGCACGCCATCGGCAATCAGGCGCTGGGCCTGCGAGCGGGTGCTGGCAAGTTGCCGTTGTACGAGTAATTGGTCAGCACGCATGATGTGTCGTGGTCATTCAGTCAGGAGGTCGGTTCTTTAGTAGCGGTAGCTGTCAGCCTTGTAAGGGCCCGCTTTGCTGACACCAATATAGGCGGCTTGTTCGTCCGTCAGTTCAGACAGCATGGCGCCGACTTTGCCCAGGTGCAGGCGCGCCACTTTTTCGTCCAGATGCTTGGGCAACACATAGACCTTGCCGACCTTGTATTGCTTGGGCTTGGTGAACAACTCGATCTGCGCGATGGTCTGGTTGGCAAAGCTGGAGCTCATCACAAAGCTGGGGTGACCGGTGCCGCAACCCAGGTTCACCAGACGGCCTTTGGCCAGCAGGATGATGCGCTTGGACGGTGTCTTGCCCTTGGCCGGGAAGATCACATGGTCGACCTGCGGCTTGATCTCTTCCCACTTGCACTTGTCCAGCGAGGCCACATCAATCTCATTGTCAAAGTGACCGATGTTGCAGACGATGGTCTGGTCTTTCATGGCCGCCATGTGCTTGTAGGTGATGACGTTCAGGTTGCCGGTGCAGGTGACAAAAATATCGCATTTGTCAGCGGCGTACTCCATCGTCACGACCTTGAAGCCTTCCATCGCCGCCTGCAAGGCGTTGATCGGGTCCACCTCGGTCACCCACACTTGGGCCGAGAGTGCGCGCATCGCCTGGGCACAACCCTTGCCGACGTCGCCATAGCCGGCGATCAATGCCACTTTGCCGGCGATCATGACGTCGGTGGCGCGCTTGATGCCATCCACCAGCGACTCGCGGCAACCGTACAGGTTGTCAAACTTGCTCTTGGTGACCGAGTCGTTGACATTGATCGCGCGCAGCATCAACTCGCCCTTGGCGGACATGTCGTTGAGGCGGTGCACGCCGGTGGTGGTCTCTTCGGTCACGCCAACGATGTTTTTCAGGCGGCGGCTGTACCAGGTCGCGTCGACCTTGAGCTTGGCCTTGATGGCAGCAAATAAACAGACCTCTTCTTCGCTGCCGGGTTTGGCCAGCAGCTTGATGTCTTTCTCGGCACGCGCACCCAGGTGCATCAGCAGCGTGGCGTCGCCGCCGTCGTCCAGAATCATGTTCGGGCCCTCAAGCGCGGAGCCCTTCTTGCCACCGAATTCAAAAATACGGTGCGTGTAGTCCCAGTAGTCGGCCAGCGATTCGCCCTTGATTGCAAACACCGGTGTGCCCGTGGCCGCAATCGCTGCCGCTGCATGGTCTTGGGTCGAAAAAATATTGCACGAGGCCCAGCGCACCTGCGCGCCCAGGGCTTGCAGGGTTTCGATCAGCACGGCGGTCTGGATCGTCATGTGCAGCGAGCCGGTGATGCGCGCGCCCTTCAAGGGCTGCGACTTGGAAAATTCTTCGCGAATTGCCATCAGGCCGGGCATTTCGGTCTGGGCAATGTTCAACTCTTTGCGGCCCCAGGCGGCCAGGGATAAATCGGCGATGACGTAATCGACATTGGGCTTGAGAACAGCGGGTTTGAGAACAGCACTCATGAGATGGCTCCATACATTGTTGAATGCCACTGTGCCACGCGCGAACCCCAAAAACAGGCTCACCGCACAGACCAGTGGGTGAGCGCCGTTGACTGTCGCAGCCCCATCAGGGCCGCGTGCTCCGAGCCTCACTCGCGTCCCCTGCCGGTTTCTGGCCAGGATATCGAGCTGCAACGCTCCTCGGAAAAGGGCGATTATACGGAGCTACGGGCCGCATCGCTGCATGGCGATGCGCCAAGGCCTGTATGCTGGCGCTCCAAGCCCATGTGACCGAACCCAGGCACCGCCGCGAAGGAAAGACATCCATGCGGCGAGCCTTCCTATTCAGGTGGATGTTAGTTGTGACAGATCAACTCCGGCGCACGTGGCATGCGCCGAAGACTTGAAAAGCGACCGACAATTCTGCCTTCACACTCCGCTGTGCCCTTGATGAATACCCTATCCCGCGTTCTGACTGGTCTTCTGTTGACTCTGCTGTCCTCGCTTGTGGTGGCGCAAGATCTCCCCACCAAATTTGACCCCCATCGGGATGCGGCCAAAGATGTGGCGACGGCCCAAAGCTTGGCAAAGGCCACTGGCAGGCGCGTATTGGTCGACGTCGGTGGGGAGTGGTGCGCGTGGTGCCGCATGCTTGATCGACTTATTGCTTCACAACCGCAAATCAGGGCGTTGATTGACAGTCACTACGTGTGGGTCAAAGTGAACTATTCACCCGAAAACAAGAACACGGCCGTACTCTCCAGGTGGCCCAAGATTCGAGGTTACCCGTATTTGCTTGTCTTGGACGGAGCCGGAAAATTGCTGCACGCCCAAGGCGTTCAAGGACTCGAAACTGAAACGGAAAAAGAAGCTGACGAGAATTACGATCCCGACCGGGTCATGGCATTTCTCAATCGCTACGCCACTGCGACCAGCGTTTCTGCGCAACACTATTGAACATTGAACGCCACGAGGAGCCAAGCCATTAACCCGCGAGAACCGAGGGTGTTCATTGCCGCTGTAGAAATTTTGGCTTTGTCGGACGGCAGTGCAGATCAAAACGCAGGTGCCGAGACCATTGAAATGGTGACCAGAATGCCGCCCTCTACCTGCAGCCTGGGCTGACTGGTCTGGGGCGAACAGTTTGGACTGTTGTCGGTCAGGGGCCAGCATAATGGGTTGGTCAAGCCACCCGCTACCGCCATGTCCATCCGCCCCGATACCCAAACACTGATCACGGCCCTCACCCGAGCCCGCCTGAGCGGGCAGCGACTATGTGCCGCTGACTGGGTCGGCGCGGTCCACAGCGAGGCCGATGCCTACGCGGTTCAGGACGGCGTGGCCACGGCACTTGGCTGGGCCGAAGGTCCGCTGGTGCGGCACTGGAAGTCCGGCGGCAGCACCCGATCTGGCCCATTCAGCCATGCGCCGTTGGACCCGGCGGCCATCAACCCAGCGGGCAAGACTGGGCTGCTGCTGGGCGTGGAGGCCGAGGTGGCGCTGCGCCTGGGCCGCGATGTCAGCCCCGAGGCGGCACGCGCCATGAAGTCTGAGACCGCCGGGGACTGGGTCGATGCGATGGCCGTTGCGGTGGAGTTGGTGGCATCGCGCTGGACCGAGGGGCTGGCCGCGCCGGAGCTTCTGCGCATGGCGGACCATCAATCGAATGCCGGTCTGATGCTGGGTATTTGGCAGCCCTATGCGGCGCGCGATTGGTCGGCCCAGACCTGCCAAGTGAAGGTCGGCAGCCAGACGCCGGTCACCTGTACCGGCAGTCATTCACTGAACGACCCGGCCTGGCTTCTGCCCGCCTGGTTGCAGCACCTGACCCGCCATGGGACCACGGTCGCGGCCGGCACCGTGGTGACCACAGGCTCCTGGGTCGGCTGCCTGCCCATCCAGCCGGATGATCGCGTCAGCGTCGACTTTGCGGGCCTGGGTCATCTGACGGTAGGGCTGTAGCCGGGCAGTTGTTAGTGCGGGCAACATTGCCCAACTTGGCCTGCTGGTATCGTCCGCGACTGCCCATTCACCCCGCTGCCCATAAACTCCTGGGGTGTCCCATGCAATCCCCGATCAGCGCTGGTGAAGCCAAAAGTCGCCATGTCAAATGCAATGCAGCGCCGATTGGCGTTGGCGCACCGGCACGTCCGAATGCGTGTATTTCGGCTGCCCGCGGTTTGGCGTGGCATGCTGTGGGTGGCGTTAAGCGGCCTGCTGTTTACCCTTCTCAACACGATCGTACGAAACATCACCCTGTCTCTGGATCCGTTTCAATCGCAGTTCTTGCGCTATTTGTTTGGCGTGGTGGCCATGTTGCCGCTGCTGTGGCGTCAAGGCTTGAATGCCTATCGCCCGGTTAACTTGCGCGGCCAGTTTGGGCGTGGCGCGGTTCATACTGCGGGTCTGATGCTCTGGTTCACGGCATTGCCGCATATAGGCCTGGCCGACATGACGGCAATTGGCTTTACGGGCCCGATTTTCATCATGATTGGCGCAGCATGGTTCTTGGGCGAGGATATGCGAGCAGATCGCTGGGTGGCGGCAATGGTCGGCTTTGCAGGTGTACTGGTGGTGGTTGCCCCCAGACTCACTGGCCAGGGTGGCTGGTATTCTTTGGTCATGCTGGCATCGGCACCGGTATTTTCTGCCTCCTTTTTGATGACAAAGACACTTACCCGTTACGAAAAACCGGGTGTGATCGTGCTGTGGCAAGCCATATCAGTCACCATCTTGAGTCTGCCATTGGGTCTGATGAATTGGTCGTCTCCGACAGCATGGCAGTGGCTGGGATTTGTGACCGCAGGCGTATTGGGCTCACTCGGTCACTACTGTCTCACACGCGGGTTTCGCGTCGCCGACATCTCGGCCACACAGTCCTTGCGCTTTCTTGACTTGATCTGGGCGTCGTTGATGGGTTGGTTGGTGTTTTCCGATGTACCCAACCAGACCACATTACTGGGTGCCTTGGTCATTCTGGCGTCTACGGTGTGGATTGCTCGACGCGAACATCGGCGTTGATGATCAAATTTTTTGGGCAATGGCCGGACTTAATCTACTGGAGCCGGTGAGCATGATGGAGAGTTCACCTTCAAATCCAATGCCAGGTGCACAAGCAACCCCGGCCAAAACGCAGCTTGTGTCGTTGCCGTGTCGGCTACTGGCTAAACCGACGCCAAACGATGCCAGCAAGACCAAGCAGCAGCAACACCAAAGTGCCCGGCTCGGGAATCGTGCGCCCGTTGAGTGAGAACGCCGCGTTGAATGTGGGCGCCGGGTCACCGCCGACGATGTCCGTTCCGACCCGCAGCCAATCCGGCGCCAGGTTTTCATTCCGTATCCACGTCTGCAGGTCCGGACTGAAGGGCGTGCCGGTCGCCCCTATCGGCCTCGCCGCCGACAACCAGAGGAATTCGCCATCGGTGACCTGGACCTGCGGCACGAAATAGTAATGGTCCGCGGGCAAATCGAACGGGGTCGTGAACGTGACACTGAAAGTCACCTCCTGTCCATTGACCGGGCCTTCGCCGCCGTTCGTCTGATTGGGGGCCGGGTTTATACCGGTCATCACCGAATTCAGGGCGGTGAAGCTATTGCTTAGCACCGAGGTCGAGAAGGTCAGCCCGCCCAACACCGCATCGAAGTCGCGAAAGGTGACGTCCGAGGGCGAGTTGACCCGCGTCGGCACGTTACCCGACGGCGGTATTGCTGAGTCCTTGGGAAACACATGGTAAATCTCGACCCTGACGTCACCTACCGTCGGCGTCAGGCCGCCTGTGCTGGTGAGCAAGCCGGTGAACGTGGCGCTGTTGATTGTGGTCGAACTGGTGATGACGAAATCGTCCGCCGACTCGATTTCGCTCTTTCCTGCATCTGCAGGGCGCGACGCGGTGGCGATTTTCCCGTCCACGTTTCCGGTGTTGAAGATGAACGGCGTTGCAGCAACCTGAAAAGCCGTCAGGCAGCCAACCAGGCCCAGAAGAGCAGAAACAGTGCAGACGCGTGTTGCGAAACGCCAGTTCGAGTCCATGATCGGCTCCTTTCAGTGCGGTCTTGTCGGCTGAGTTTTCGAGGACTCTTGGCCAAAGCATCAAACGAGCCACCCAAAAAAATCTCATACAAATCAGAGGATTACAGAATTCCTGAGATCCAGGTGTAAAAACTCCCGACGAAGCATGGTCGTCGTGGACATCGAAAACAAGTCGATCAACATCGTGGGCAGGCGCGCAGCGCGTCCGTGAAGGCCGTCGAGCTTCTTTACAAATTGCCGAGACCAAGCCCAGCAGAATTTTCTTCTTCTCTCTTAACTCATTGATGCATATAAGAAAAGGAGTTCGCGCGGGAGTCTGGCCCGGTAATTGCTGAGCAATTTCCTCTGCCCGAATTTGTACAGATATTTGCGAGGATAGTCATGAAAAATCCGATGTCTTTTTGGGTGCGTTCAGTACGCGCGCTGGGCTTTTCTGCTGCCTTGAGTTGTATCTCCGTGGCCATGGCGGCCCCCGTGTACACCGTCACCAACCTTGTGACCGACGATCAGACCGCGCATCCAGCGCAGATCACCGACCCCGGGCTCACGAACGCCTGGGGGCTTTCCTATTCGCCCAGCAGTCCTTTTTGGGTTTCCTCTAATGGCGCCGGCACCGCGACCCTGTACTCGGTGAATCCATCGACCCAGCTCACGGCGAAAACCCCGTTAGTCGTTGCGATCCCGGGCGCCGGCAATGTCACGGGCCAGATTTTCAACGGCGGTACGGGGTTCAACGCGGACAGGTTTCTCTTCGTGAGTGAGGACGGTACTGTTTCGGGCTGGCGCGGCGCGCTTGGCACTACGGCCGAAATTCTCGTGCCCGCATCATCAGCGAACGTCTACAAGGGTGCGGCCTTTGGCACAGCCGCAGGCAACGACTACCTTTACGCCGCCAACTTCCGCAGTGGCGCCATTGATGTATTCAAGGGCAGCGCTGCAGCGCCGACCCTGCCGGGGAGTTTCGTCGACCCCAACCTTCCGGCCGGCTATGCGCCGTTCAACGTGCAGAACCTCGGCGGCACCCTGTTCGTGACCTATGCCCAACAGGACGCCAGTCAACAGGATGAGGTCGCAGGCGCAGGGCTTGGCTTGGTCAATCGCTTCGACCTCAACGGCAACCTGCTAGGCCGCGTTGCCAGCGCAGGCAGCTTGAATGCACCGTGGGGCCTTGCCATCGCGCCGGGCAGCTTCGGTTCTTTGGCAGGCGCATTGCTGGTGGGCAACTTCGGCGACGGCCGAATCAGCGCGTTCGATGCCTTGAGTACCGCGTACCTGGGGCAGCTTCTCGACGCCAGCAATCAGCCGATCACAATTGATGGACTGTGGGCCCTGGCACCAGGGAACGGTGTTGCTGGCGGAAGCACCCAGAGCTTGTACTTCACCGCTGGCCCCGACGGTGAAACTCACGGGCTGTTTGGGGTGTTGACCGCGGTTCCAGAACCAAGCACCTACGCGCTCATGCTGGCTGCACTTGCCGTCCTCGCGGGCGTTAAAGCTGGTCGGCGCAGGATCTGAATCTGCTCAAGCCCATCGAAGGATGCGGCGGCTCAGGGCAATCGGGGCAGCTTCGTTCAGAGGCGAATGTCGCGCCGCGAAACAGCGGCTGAAGGGATGCCCCCTTCCGATGATGCAGCTGGTTATCAGCATCCCGTCTCACGCAGCATTCCGCGACATTCGTCTGCCCCCCGGTTTCTGGACGATCGCGGGTCCTGGCCCCGGAGAAGTCATTGAAGCCAGACTTGTTGGCATTCCCGCTCACCCAACCAAAACAGGCAAGGGCCCGTGTGTCGCCTGCGTGGCAGACCAGAGGGGCGCAAGGACTGACACTCGCGTTCCCCAACAGGAGGTATTCATGGACATAAGGAACAAAGTCGCCATCGTGACCGGCGGCGCCAGCGGGATCGGCCGTGCGATTGCGCAGCGCTTTGCGGCAGATGGTGCACGCGCCGTGGTGGTGGCCGACCTCAACTTCGAGCGTGCCCAAGCCGTGGCCCGCGACATCAAGGGTCTGGCCGTGCGCTGCGACGTCAGCCAGGAGGCCGACATCCAGGCCCTGGTGGCGACGACGCGCCAGCACTACGGGCAGGTCGATGCCTATATCTCCAATGCCGGCATCCTCGGCAACATGGGCGGCCTGGACCTGGACGATGCGTTGTGGAACCGGATGTGGCAGATCCACAGCATGGCCCACGTCTGGGCCGCACGCGCCGTGGTGCCGGAGATGGTGGCGCGTGGCGACGGCTTCTTTCTGGTCACGGCCTCCGCCGCCGGGCTGCTGACGATTGTGGAGTCCGCCCCTTACGCCGTGACCAAACACGCTGCGGTGGCTTTTGCCGAATGGCTGCGCATTGCCTATGGCCGCAAGGGCGTGCGGGTGTCGTGCCTGTGCCCGCAGGCGGTGCAGACCGATATGCTCACTGGCGACGGCGGCTCGGCCTCGCACGACAGCATCATTTCTCCCGAGCAGGTGGCGAACGACGTGATCAGCACCATGTTGAGCGACAAATTCCTGGTGCTGCCGCACCCCGAGGTGGCGCAATACTTCCGCAACAAGGGCCAGGACTACGAACGCTGGATCGGCGGCATGCAGAAAATGTATGCCCGCCACGCCGAGGGCGGCTAGCCTCAGCCGCCTCCGGTAAAATCAGACGCATCCGGGCACTCGCCCGCATGCGCCGCGCCGCATGACAGACCGGGCTATCGTCGGGTTCTGACGCAGGATGCGCGCGCTCTGACCCATTTCTGGAATTCTTGTGTCCTACACTGCCGAAACCCGCCGCCGCCGCACCTTTGCCATCATTTCCCACCCCGACGCGGGCAAGACCACGCTGACCGAAAAGCTGTTGCTGTTCTCGGGCGCGATCCAGATCGCCGGCTCGGTGAAAGCGCGCAAGGCCACGCGCCACGCCACCAGCGACTGGATGGAAATCGAGAAGCAGCGCGGCATTTCGGTGGCCTCCAGCGTGATGCAAATGGTCTACCGCGACCATGTCATCAATCTGCTCGACACGCCCGGCCACAAAGACTTCTCCGAGGACACCTACCGCGTGCTGACCGCCGTGGACTCGGCGCTGATGGTGATTGACGCGGCCAACGGCGTGGAGTCGCAAACCCGCCGCCTGATCGAGGTCTGCCGCCAGCGCGACACGCCCATCATCACCTTCATCAACAAGATGGACCGCGAGGTGCGCGATCCACTGGACATTCTGGACGAAGTCGAGCGTGAACTCGGCATGCCCTGCGTGCCCATGACCTGGCCGGTGGGCCAGGGCAAGACCTTTGGCGGCATCATCAACCTGCGCACGCAGGTCATGACGGTGTTCGAATCGGGTAGCGAGCGCTTGCCGCACGACTTTGACGCCATGCCCTTGTCTGACCCGGCGGCCCTCAAAGCCCGCTTTGGCAGCGAGTGGGACACGGCGCTGGAGAGCATGGAACTGGCCACCGGAGCCTCGCCCGCCTTTGACCGCGAAGCCTTTCTGGCCGGAAAACAAACCCCGGTGTTTTTTGGCTCCGGCGTGAACAACTTTGGCGTGATGGAAGTGCTGGACGCCCTGGTGGACCTGGCGCCGTCGCCGGGTCCGCGCACCAGCTCCTTCATCGTCAACAAACAGCCCGTCATCAAGCAGGTGCAACCCGAAGACGATGCGTTCTCCGGCGTGGTATTCAAGGTGCAGGCCAATATGGATGCGAACCACCGCGACCGCATCGCCTTTGTGCGCATCGCCTCGGGCAAGTACTCGCCGGGCATGAAGCTCAAGGTGATGCGCACCGGCAAGGAACTGCGCCCCACCAGCGTGGTGACCTTCATGAGCCAACGCCGCGAGGCGGTCGAAGAAGCCTACGCCGGGGACATCGTGGGCTTTACCACGCACGGCGGCGTGCAACTGGGCGACACCATCACCGATGGCTCTGTCAACCTGCTGTTCACGGGTTTGCCGTTTTTTGCGCCCGAGATGTTCATGACCGTGGTGCTGAAAAACCCGCTGCGCACCAAACAATTGCAGCAGGGACTGGCTCAGCTCGGTGAGGAAGGCGCCATTCAGGTGTTCCGGCCCGAGATGGGCGGCAATATGCTGCTCGGGGCCATCGGCCAATTGCAGTTTGAAGTGGTGCAGCACCGCCTGAAGGGGGAATACGATGCCGACATCCGCCTGGAAGCAAGCCAGTACACCGGCGCGCGCTGGATCACCGCTGACTCACCGGCAGAGCTGAAAGAATTCGTCCACGCCTACCCGCAGCGCATGGCGCGTGATGCCGCCGACACGCTGGCCTACTTGTGCACCAGCCCCTACGACGTGCGCCTGGCGCAGGAGCGTTTTCCGAAAATCCACTTTCACCCGCTGCGCGAGCACGCCGGCTTGGCGCTGCAAAGCGCGGCTTGACGCAGGGGCAAGCGACGATCGAACCCATGAAGGCGCTTGCTTCCTGGCCCCAACAAGACCGCCGCCAGCTCATTGGTGTCTTCACCGACATCGACGACACGCTAACGACAGACGGCGCCATCACGCCAGATGCGCTGCAGGCGCTGACCCGCTTGAAAGCGGCCGGCTTGCATGTGATCCCCATCACCGGGCGGCCGATTGGCTGGTGCGAGCCGTTTGCCAACGGCGACCCGGCGCACGGCATCGCACCCTGGCCGGTGGATGCCATCGTGGCAGAAAACGGCGCGGTCGCCTTTGCCTTTGCCAATTTATGCCAAATCAGCCTGCAGCCCCCGTGGAATAAAGGCATGCAGCTATCAAAACTGTATCAAGAGTCAGACGCCACGCGCGCCAGCCACTTCACCCGTCTGCAGCAAGTTGCAACCCAGGTGCTGCACGACGTACCCGGCACCAGCTTGTCACAAGACTCGCCCGGCCGCGAGACCGACATCGCCATTGACCACAGCGAATTTGCCCACCTGCCGCCGGACCAGATTGCCCGGGTGGTGGCCATCATGCGGGCCGCCGGCATGAACGCTTCTGTGAGCAGCATCCACATCAACGGCTGGTTTGGCAGCCACAACAAGCTTGAGGGCGCGCGCTGGATCGTGCGCGAATTGTTCGGGCGTGATCTGGATGCCGAACGGGATCAATGGGTGTATGTGGGTGATTCCACCAATGACCAATTGATGTTTCAGCATTTCAGGCACAGTGTCGGTGTCGCCAACATCCTGCGCTTTGCATCCGAGCTGACGCACCAGCCGCGCTACATCACCCGCAGTGAACGCGGCGCCGGTTTCGCCGAAGTGGCGCGCGCCATCCTCGATGCGCGCGGTTAATATGCGGTTTTGCGGCCAAGCCTGCAGCCGATCCAGGCAGCGCCCCTAACCCAGCCTAACCAAGCGAAGCGCCATGTTTTTCACCACTGATCTCGCCACGATCTCGCATGGCATTCAGCTTGCCGTCGCCCCGGTCTTTCTGCTCACCGCCGTGTCCGGCATGATTGGCGCGGTGGCGGGGCGGCTGGCGCGCATCATCGACCGCGCCCGCCTGCTGGAAGATCGGATCGAAGCGGCCCCGGCGGACAAGCCCATGGCGGCGGAATACACCGAGCTGGCACGCTTGCGCAAACGCGGCGCGCTGGTCAATGCCTGCATTGCGCTGCTGACCTTCTGCGCCATTTTGATCGGCCTGACCATCGTGGTCCTGTTTCTCGGTGAAACGACTGAGTTGCAGATTTATCGCGTCGCAACCTTCTGTTTTCTGTCGGGGGTTCTTTTTTTCCTGGCGGCGCTGCTGTGCTTTTTTTGCGAGACCCTGCTGGCCACGCGTATTCTCAAGTTTGCGCGCCCGCCAAAAGACGTTTAAGCCAGGTTATTCAGGGGGCAGGATAATCCTCCCCCTATGGCATTAATTACCTTTCTCAACGCGCAGCTGGCTTTCGGCCATGTTCCCCTGCTCGATCACACCGACTTTGCCCTGGAGACGGGCGAACGCGTCGGCCTGATCGGGCGCAACGGCACGGGCAAAACATCATTTTTGAAAATCCTGGCCGGGCTCGAAAAGGCCGACGACGGCGTCCTGCAGTTGCAGCAAAACCTGCGCCTGGCGTATGTGGCGCAGGAGCCGCAGCTCGATCAGGATGCTACTGTTTTTGTAGCTGCTAGTGCAGGTATCGCGGGGGTTATCGCCCTGATTGATCAATATTGCGAGGGGGTTGGCGATCTCGATGCCCTGCAAAGCCAGATTGAAGCGCAAGGCGGCTGGAACTGGGAGCAGCGCGTCACCGAAACGCTGCACCGCCTGCATCTGAACGAAAACGACATCGTCGGCACACTCTCGGGCGGCACCAAGAAACGGGTCGCGCTGGCGCAGGCCCTGGTAGCGCAACCGGACGTGCTGCTGCTCGATGAACCCACCAATCACCTCGATCTGGACTCGATCGAATGGCTGGAAGACCTGCTGATCGGCTTCAAGGGCAGCGTCGTCGCCATCACCCATGACCGGAGTTTTCTGGACCGGGTCGCGACCCGCATCATTGAGCTGGACCGGGGCATTCTGCGCTCGTATGAGGGCAATTACGCCCGCTACCAGATTCTCAAAGAGGAGCAGCTGGCGCAAGAAGCGGTCATCAGCGCCAAGGCCGACCGGCTGCTGGCGCAAGAAGAAATCTGGATTCGCAAGGGTGTCGAAGCGCGGCGCACCCGCAGCGAGAGCCGCATCGTGCGCCTGGAAAACCTGCGTGCCAGCCGCAAGGCGCACCGCGAAGCCGTCGGCAAGGTCAAAATGGACGTGGCGTCCGGTGGCTTGAGTGGCAAGCTGGTGGCCGAGTTGACGCAGGCCAGCCTGTCCTTCGGCGACAAAGTCATCATCAAGGACTTTTCGGCCACCATTTTGCGCGGCGACAAAATCGGCTTGCTCGGCCCCAATGGCGCGGGCAAGACGACCTTGCTCAAGCTGATTCTGGGCGAATTGGTACCGGACAGCGGCAAGATTCGCCAGGGCACCAACCTGCAGGTCGCCTACTTTGACCAGATGCGCAACGCGCTCGACCTCGACGCCACGCTGGTGGACTTCATCAGCCCGGGCAGCGAGTGGATCGAAATTGGCAACCAGCGCAAGCACGTCAAAAGCTACCTGGGCGACTTTCTGTTCTCACCGGCACGCGCCAACTCGCCCGTGCGCTCGCTCTCCGGTGGGGAGCGCAACCGGCTGCTGCTGGCGCGCCTGTTTGCCCGTCCCGCCAATGTGCTGGTGCTCGATGAGCCGACCAACGATCTGGACATTGAAACGCTGGAACTGCTGGAAGAACTGCTGCAGAACTACGCCGGCACCGTGTTTCTGGTCAGCCATGACCGCACCTTCCTGGACAACGTGGTGACCAGCACCATTGCCTTTGAGGGCGACGGGCTGTGGCGCGAATACGAGGGTGGCGTGCAGGACTGGCTGCTGCAATCCAAACGCAGCAAAGAAATTCAGAATGCTACCATTTCAATAGCTGTTAACGCACAACAGACGGGGGCTAGAGGCCAAAAAAACACCAAGTCCAGCGACAACACGAAAACCGTGACGGCACAAAAACTCAGCAACAAGGCGCAGCGCGAAGTTGACACGCTGCAGGCCAGAATTGACGTCCTGGAGCAGGAGCAGGCTGCCCTGCGCGCCACCCTGACCGACGCCAACCTCTATGCCAAAGACCCGGCGCGCGCGACTGAACTTTATGCGCGCGACGCGGCGATTGATGCGGAACTGCTGGCGGCTCTGACCCGCTGGGAAGAACTCTCGGCCATCTGAACCAGAGCGCCTTCAGACCCTCAAAGCACGCATGACCGACCACTACGCCACTCTGGGCCTGCGCAGCGATGCGACGCTGGCCGCCATCAAGAAAGCCTTTCGCCAACAGGCCTCGCTGCACCACCCCGACCGCAACGCGGCAGCAAGCGCCCCCGCGCGCTTTCGTGCCGTGCAGGAGGCTTATGAAGTGCTCTCCGATGCGGCCAAGCGTCAGGCCTACGACGACAATCGGCGCCGCAACCTGCTCGACAGCCCGATCGATACCGCGCGCGAGATTTGGCACAATTATTTCGATCAGTTGCTGCGCAACGTCCACGACACAAAGACTCCGAGACCATGAATATTTCGCCCTTTTTCCGCAACCTGCGCTCGGCCTACCAGGCCGAGCTGGAAGACTTGAGGTCTGACTCCGAAGGCCGTGACGTGATGCGCCAGCGCCTGACACAGCGGCGCAAGGAGCTGAAATTCCTGCTGCAGATGATGGAGCTCAGTCCCGAGATGGTGGCGGTGATCCTGCATCAGGGCTTTACCTTCAAATCGCCTGCGATGATGGAACATCTCTTGAGCCTGGCGCCGGATGAGTTCCCCGACTGGGACAGCTTGAGCGACGCGATTCAACCGGCGCCTTGGGCGCACGACTTGATCCAGGTCATCCGCAAAGAGCCCGTGGGTGACTGGTTTTTGACCGTCGCCGCCGGTTTGGAATACATGCACCACAAGCCCGCCACAGCGCCCGCCCACATCCACGAGCCTGAGGAGGACGCGGATGAAGACCTTGAGGCTGATATGAACCCGTTGGACGCCGAAGAAGAAAGCGACGCCCGTTCGCGCGAAGAAGCCGGCGCCGACTGGATGGTCGAGCAGGGCTTCGACCGCAAAGACTAGAAAAGAACCTTGCGGGACAGACCGCAGCTACGCGCAGCGAGCCAGCTCTGTCCTCAACTAAACTGAAACTTTGCGGGACAGACCGCAGTTACACGCAGTGAACAAGCTCTGTCCTCAACTGATTAAATATGAACCACCTTGCCCTCATCACCAAAACCCAAAGCCTGATTGCAGCGGGCGACATCGTTGGCGCCGAGTCCGCCCTGGTCGAGCTGGCCGACACCGAGGGCGATTCAGCGCTGATGCTGGTGCTGGAGCAACTGCCGCCCAAAGACATCCTGGCGGTGATCCGCGAATACGACAACTCGCGCGAGTCTGTCATCAACCTGCTGGTGACGCCAAAGCAGTTTGCTCACGCGGTGGTGATTGAAAAGCAATACAAGGATCTGACCCGTACCCACCTGCGCGGCATGGTCAACTCCATCATCTTCAGGGATGGCTCAGATCCACTTGAGTTTTTGACGGCCATGGGCGACCTGGAAGGCGGTGCCGAGGCGCTGGCCGACTATTTTGAAGAAAAGTGGAGCCGCATCGAGGCCTTTGCCCGCACCGGCACCTTTGATGCCGTCGACGACGATGGCCAGATGCTGTCCGAGACCGCACTGCTGGGCTCGGCCTACGTGCCCCCGCGCATCGAACAAGACGAAGTGGCCGACCAGGACTGGATGGAGCTGGCCTGGATCCTGCGCTATCGGTGCCCCGACCTGTTCATTGAAATGCTGCTGGTGCTGCGCGCCAAGGCACGTGCGTTTGAGGCCGGACTCAGCGAGGAAGAAGAAACACCGGAGGATGATGGCAAGGTCGAAACGGGCGACACCGACCGCGGCAAAGCCACGCCGGCAGCACTTGAGTCCGATGAAGAGTCCGCCATCTGACGACCACAAAAACCCAGCGCATTGCGTCACCATGCCCAAGTCTCCTGGCGCTGCCGCGTCCCTCGCCCCAGCGTCATCCGTCTCGCTCTACGACACGCGCCCGTTTTTTGAAAAAGCGCTGGTGTTCGGTGTGCAAAACGGCATCATCGACCAACAAAAGCTCGATGCCATTGGCAACGATGCCCCCAAAGGCATGGTGCAAATTGCGCGCTATTTTGGCACTGAGTTTTTGCGCCCGGAGCTTGAAAAAGCCAAAGATCGAATCATCAATCTGGTCAGCCTCTATCTGGAAAACGACAGCGGCGGCGACTTGCGACTGGCCGCCGAATCGCTGCGCGATCATTCATTTTTGTCGCGCTCCAAGGGCGGCTCCGACCTGCTCAAGGCCTTGCTGGCCATGCCCCAGAACAGCCACTTTGGAATGAATGAGCGTGCCGGCTTCAGCGATGACAAGATTCCGCTGCTGGCCAAATGGTCGCTGGCCAGCCTGAGCGACTACCAGGCCGAGCTGGCCAAACGCAGCCAGGTGGCCCAGACAATGGACGCGGCCATCTGGTTGGCGGACGCACTGGGCATGGAGGCCGACGAACTGGAAGACGCCAGCCCGGATGCCGAGGCCGTGATCCGTACCGCGCTGCTGACGTTGGCCTGCCGACGCCGCACGATGCCCGATTGGGTCGGGTTTGAAAAGATGGTGCTGGCGCTACGCAAAAAGTATGGGGAGGCTGCTGACGTGTGCAGCCTGTTCCCAATCGCCATGCCGGCCAAGCTGCCGATCCATTTCAAGACCGTGCTACAAAAGGTACAGCAGTCGGTGGCAGCTGATTTGCCGAAAGTTCTGGACGCCAAGGTTCCCGTCAGAAAGCTGTTTAACCAAACGCCGGCCTTCGTGGGTCGGTACTTTTGGGTCGAAGACGGCTTGAGCGAGGTCGATGACTATGACCGCTCGGCGTCGCTGGCCTGGCACAAGGTCACCGGTGGGCACAGCGACGACAGCTCATTGCTGACCCTGTTCTTGTGCGTGGCCACTGAGACCGCCCCGAAAACCCTGCTGACTGAAAAAAACGCCATCGCCTTGGTTCGCAAGATCCGAAAAACCGGCCTCAAACCGGGCTTGGCCAGCCAGTACATGGCGCTGCATGCCCCGGCGCAGCACCAGAGCGACTATGCCCGCTTGTGGAATGACTTCTTGCTGGATGCACAGCCCACGCTGCAAAGCGACCGGGACTATGGACTGCAGGACGCCTTGACCCTGTTGCGCCGTGAGTGCAATGTGAAATAAATTCTGGCCCGAGGCGGCTAGCGGAGGTGTTCGCGCCGCCGCGCTTCGAAGACGTATTCTTCCAGGTCCGGGTCCATCGCATTGCGCGACGAGATGATGCCGACCGGGCGGCCATTCTCCACCACAGGTACATGACGGAAACCGTTTTCCTGCATGATCAGCAGTGCGTGTCCATAGGTCTTGCCCGGCTCCAGCGTTTTGGGGTCAACTGTCATGACCTCGGTGAGTTGCGTGGTGTTGGCATCGCGTCCTTTCGCAATCACGCGAAAAACCGCATCGCGTTCCGTAAAAATCCCAAGCAGGTGCTCGTCGGCAACCACCAGGACGGCGCCAACATTGCGGTCGGCCATCAACCTGGCGGCGTCGCTGACAGTGGTTTCTGGCGGAGCAGTCAGAAACTTCTTCTGCTCCATGATGCTTTTAATAGGTTGATCAAACATGACGGTCTCCAACATTGCATGCTAGCGGCCTTTTGAACTGCTCTTTTGACCCAGATCAAAACTCGCTTGAGAAGCCCGGGGCTAATGCGACCAAATTGCTGCCAAATGTTTCACCATACTGTCGTCGCCATTGAATCGGCGGCAATTTGCCGCTCCGATTCGACGCCCTCCCACAGCGAGCAAGACCGCCGCGGACGTCGCTATTTTTTGCGTTAGGATAAACAGATTGACAGCCTCAAACCACAGCTTTTTGTTTCACCCCACCAAGGACATTCATGCTTGACTCCACGCAAGCCCAAGCGCCGCGCGGCCATGGCGCATGGTGGCGTGCGGCCACCATTGCTTGCCTGCTGGTCATCGCCATCGCCATCGCCACGGGTGTGAGCATGTTTGAGCAGTTCAAGGCGCAGATTCATCATCTGCAAACCCAACTGCAAAGCACAGCGCAAATCAGATTCGTCGCGGTGCTGCTGGACGACAGCCAGGCCCCCGCCATGTTGATCACGCTGGCCCCCAAAGAGGCGGCGCTGCAAATTCAGCGCCTCAATGACGTGACCGAAGGTCGCGCCGACAGCATGCAACTGTGGGCGCTAGCTGCCAACGGCCAGCCGCGCTCACTGGGAATTTTGACCAGCACGGGCAAAACCTTGCGACTACCGGTCAACGACAAAGCGTTGGTTGACGTGTCCCAGCTCGCCATCAGTGTAGAAAACAAGGACGAGACAACGCAGCGCAGCCAGCCCAGCCTGCCTTATCTATTCAAGGGCGCGGTCGTGCAAAAAGCTTTGTAGACCAACACGAATTCCTATCACCATCCCACTCTCAGAGGTTCCCCCATGTCACTTTCCAGCGCAACACTGTCAGCCATTCAACAGGCTGGCTCCGCCGCCTACGCGGCCGATACCGAGCTCAAAAATGCAGTCAAAGACTATGCGGCGCGTGTGAACGCCGCGATGAGCGCCAACCCCTATGGCCTGGGCAATGACGCGCTGTTTGAAAACTGGAAGGTGGTGGCCCGACTCTCGCAGACGATGAGCGGGATCGAAGAGGAACTCAAGAAGGTCTACCGGGTCGCCTCAGAATTGATCGCCGACGACCAGCCCAGCGTGCGGGAACTACCCGCTCTTGCTGCGCCAAAAAGGCCTGTAGCCGGACAGGCCTTGGGCAGTCAACAGGACCTGACGACGACCGATGTGGTGGTCAAGCGAAAGAAGAAAACAGCAACACCCAAAACCCGAAAGCTCAAGACCCAAGCGACCTCGCGCCCGGCCAAGCCCACTGGCACGGCAACGAGTCCGGTGGAACTCAGCGGGAACGCCGCCAAACTGCTGCAGCACTTGAAGACGCTGCTGGACGCCAACAAATTTACCGTGATCAATCAGACCGTTGTTGGGCAGGCAACCGGCATTCCCCTGGGGTCCATGACAGCGGCCATCAAGAAGCTGACCGCCAGCGGCGCCATCATGACCGGGCCAGCCGGGAGCTTCAAGCTGGCAGACTTCCACGGCGCGTAGCCAAGGGGAGAGACCGGTTTAGTCTGGGGATTTATCGACTGGAGCGGGTGAAGGGAATCGAACCCTCGTATGAAGCTTGGGAAGCTGCCGTTCTACCATTGAACTACACCCGCGTTGTAAGCCATTGACTTTAAATGACTTTTCTTCTGGCTGAACCTGCTTCGGCAGGTCAGTGAAGTGGCGGATTTTACTCCTAAATCTTCGGCCATTTCCCAAGCCACGGGTGGCTGCCAAACCTTTTGGCGGCTCAGCACTGCAGCGGTCAACCCATCAAAATCTTAGACACAAAATAGGCCTCTGGCCCCCGTCAACACTGCATTAGTTACTACTAATTGAATAGCAATTCAATGCAAAAACTGGCGTTGCCCATCCAGATTTTGTTCGCAATGCGTGAGCCACGGCTCGGCCAAGTAGCGGATCTGGGCATCGTTATGGAGGATGCGCTGCATGATGCGGGTTTTCTCAGTGCGCTGCGCTGGCAACAACTCTTCGCTGTGCGCCCGTGCACGTAATTGTTCGATCAGCACCGCACAGGCACCCTCAAAGCGCATCACCTGGTCCCAGTCCTCGGCTTTGGCTGCGTTGAGCATTTTGAGGCTGCTGTCTTCGATGGCTTTGTAGTAGTCAATCAGCATGAGGGGCATTTCTGTACTCCCGTTAGTGAGACGACGACAGCGCAGAAGAAGCCTGCCCACCAATCTGCTTCCAGCCATCGGCCAGCGGCTCGATCACGCGGAGCACGTCTGCCAAAGCGGCATCGTCGTTGCGCAGATTGGCCTCCGTGAGCCGAATCGCACAGTAGCCATACAAACCATTGAGGTTGGCGGCGATGTCCCCGCCCTGCGCCAGGTTCAAGGCCGGCTTGAGCGCCTCGTCAATGATGCGCACCGCCTTGTTAATTTTTTCACCCTTCGCGGCAATATCACCGCGCTTCAAAGCGGCGCGGGCAGCACCCACATTCTTGAGCAAGCCATCCAGCAGCATCGCGACCAATTGGTGCGGGCTGGCCTGGCTAACCGCCGTCTCCACGCTGACCCGTTGATAGGCAGACGCTGAGCGAGAACTGACTGAAGTAAACATGCTGCGTTCCATTTTGTTTGTTACTTTATTTATCGGCATGTCAGCGGGTAACTCAAGCTAATTTGTACAGTGAAAAGAGCTGTGTTCAGGCGGTTGACTTGTTCCAGGTTGCCACCTGCTGGGTCACATAAGCATTGAGCGCGTTCAGTTGCGCCATCTGGGCATCCAGCGCGCTGTACTGCTTGCGCAAACGGGTTTCGAACAGGGCGGCGCGGTCATTCACCTTGGTTTGTTCTTTGGTGTTGTTGTCAAGATTTTTTTGTAGCGCCTCCGCCTTATTCTTGACTGAGCCACCGCTTGACGCAACACCACGCCCCAGATCCCTGAATTTCAAGGCAAAACCGTTGGTCAACGGGTCTTTGTTGTCATTGGTAAAAAGCTGTTGCAAGGTGGTGCCGTTATTGGCGGCCGCGCTCAACTTGGCGGTATTGATGACAAGTGAGCCGTCCAGCTGCCGCTCCAGCCCCACATCTGACAAGCGCTGGGAACTAGCGCCCAAGCTGGCAGAACCGAGCATATTGCGCAATATATTTTGCAGCCCCACCACCGAGGAATCGCCCTGGAACAGCCCGGCCGTCTTGGTAGCAGCGTCGTATTTCGTTAAATCAGTCAGCGACTTATTCAACTTGTTGTAAGCGGTCACAAAGTCCGACACATTTTTGACCGCCGGCGTCACGTCTTCGCTGATCGCCATGGTCAGCGGTGACTTGACCTCACCCGGGAGGCCATAGCCGGTGGTCGTTGTCGCCACCAATTTGATAGTGACACCCGGAATGTTGTCAGTCAGCGTGTTGGTGGCCGAGGTGACGGCCAGACCGTTGATGCGGGCCTTCGCGTCTTGGGCATATTGCACCGGAATACCCGCTGTAGCCATGCCAGAAGCGAGGCCGGTCAATGGATCAACAGTCGCGGGATCAAAGGACAAGCGCGACAAACCCGCGTTGTCGTTGTTGGTCGTATCGGCGTCGGCCACCGTCATTCTGAAACCCGCCGCCGCACCGGTAGTTTTGGATTGCAACAGCAAGCGCTCATTGGTGCCGTCATTGAAAACAGTCGCCACAACGCCAGCGTTGGCGCCATTGATCTTGGACGCGATGTCCGAAATGGTGTCGGTCGCCAGAACAGTCACATTGACACTGGCAGCCGCGCCTGGTGTAAACGCCGCGCCGCCCGCAGTCCACGTGCCCAGTTGCAGCGTCAGCGTGCCCGCCCCTGGCATGGTGCCGGGCGCCACGGCGGCTGATGAACCCGACTGCGATCGCGCCAGCTGATCCACATCCAGACTGAAAGAGGTGGCATTGGCGGTACCTGTCGCCGTGATGGTGGCGGCGCTGGTGTTGGACGATGACGCGTTGCGCGCACCCCATGTACTGGCCACCGAAATGCGGCTGGCCACGTCGGTCAGTGCGGCAAATTGCGACTGAATCTCGCCAAAGGCAGATATCTGGTTTTGCGTGTTGGTCGCTTTGAGCGCCAGCGTTTTGAGCGGCGTCTTCTCCAGCGCTACCAGCTGAGAAACAATGCTGTTGACGTCCAGCCCGCTGCCAATGCCGGTTGATGAAATGGTTGCCATGCTAGCCTCCTGTTCAAGCCTTAACGCACAATTATCCTAGGTCCGCCATGGCACTAAACCCTGAAAAGCGGGTGGATTTCAAATGCCAAAAAGCGGCGACGGACTTAGGTCCATCGCCGCCTCGAAAAATGCCAAACCCTCAAGTGCTTGGCAATGTTTCGCTACCTGCTGTTAGCGCAACAGCGCCAGCACACCTTGCGGCAACTGGTTGGCCTGCGCCACCATGGCGGTACCAGCCTGTTGCAGCACTTGCGCACGCGACAGATTGGCGGTTTCTGCGGCAAAGTCGGCATCCTGAATCCGGCTACGAGAGGCGGACAAGTTTTCTGACGTTGTTTGCAGGCTGGTCACCACCGAGGTGAAACGGTTTTGATAGGCACCGAGCGAAGCGCGCGAAGCACTGACGGTTGATAGGGCGCCGTCAATCGTACCCAACGCTGCGGTGGCGGCAGCTGCAGTCAGCACGTTCATCGAAGAAATCTTCGTCGCTGTGGCAAGGGTTGTGCCTGCAGTAAAACCGGCACTGGCGGGTGCTGTACCGGCAATGGTGATACCGGCACTGCTGGTTGAATCAAGTGTGACAGTGCCCACGGTGGTCGCGCTGGCTGTTAAGCCAGAGTCTGCAGCAACCCAGCCAGCGCCTAGTGCAATATCGCGGCCATCGGCTGCTGTCAGGGTCACTTTGCCATCAGCAGCCGCACTTGCTGTTACACCAGATTGGCTGGAAACCAGGTTAATGGCTGCAGCAACATTGGCACCTTGAGCGGGGGCGGCGCCGCCAGCTGCAATGGAGCCGACTTGAATACCATTGACGGTCAGAGTCGCTCCAGTGGTTATCGCAGTGAATGCTGTTTGCACGGCGCCTGTGACAGCCGTTGCTTGGGCGGTCGCGGTTACACCGGACTGGCCGGAAACCGCATTGATGGCGGCGGCAATCGAATAAGCACTACTCGCACTTTGACCGGGGATGCTGGTGGCAGCCGATGCGCCGACCGACGTACCGTTCAAAGTCAATGCCCCCGCGGTCAGCGCTGCCGTCGTGACGCCACCGGCTTTTGTCGTCGTATAGCCGCCAAGTACCGAGGTACGTGCGCTGCCAATCGAGGCGACGGTGATGCTGTCATTGGCCGTGTTGTTGGCGCCGACCTGGAATTTTTGGGCCGTGAACGAGCCATCCAGCAGTTTGGTGCCGTTGAAGGAAGAGTTTTGTGAGACCCGGTCAATTTCTGCGGACAGTGCCTGCACTTCACCATCCAGCGCGGCACGATCGGATGACGAGTTGGTGGCATTGGCCGACTGCACCGCCAGCTCACGCATGCGCTGCAGATTGTTGCCGATTTGGGCCAAGTCCCCTTCCGCCGTTTGCGCCAGCGAGATGCCGTCGTTGGCATTGCGTGCCGCCTGGTTGCTGCCTCGGATTTGGGTGGTCATCCGTTCACTGATGGCCAGGCCGGCAGCATCGTCTTTGGCACTGTTGATGCGCAAACCCGATGACAGACGCTGCATGGAGGTGGCCAACGAGGCCTGGCTCATACCCAGGTTACGTTGCGCCGTCAACGAATTGATGTTTGTGTTGATAACTGACATTTGAAGCTCCTAAAGCTGAATTAATCCGGCATTGCTGCCAATCCCAACGCCAACCCGAAAGTTGACCGCCATGACCGGAACACCTCTGTGGCGCTTGCCGGACGACGAGCCCTACATGGAACCCGTTGTTATGTGTTTCGGACGAATCAGGCGAAAACTTAAATTAATCTCATAAAAAAGGGTGCCAAAAGATTGGCACCCTTCAAGTGAAGAAACCCAAAAGTGTGTTATTTCAACAGTGACAGCACACCCTGCGGCAACTGGTTAGCTTGCGCCACCATGGCGGTGCCAGCCTGCTGCAAGATCTGCGCACGCGACAGGTTGGCGGTTTCTGCGGCAAAGTCGGCGTCCTGAATCCGGCTGCGAGAGGCGGACAAGTTTTCTGACGTTGTTTGCAGGCTGGTCACCACCGAGGTGAAACGGTTTTGATAGGCACCAAGCGCAGCGCGCGAAGCACTGACCGTCTCCAGAGCGCCGTCAATCGTACCCAACGCTGCGGTGGCGGCAGCTGCAGTCAGCACGTTCATCGAAGAAATCTTCGTCGCTGTGGCAAGGGTTGTGCCTGCAGTAAAACCGGCACTGGCGGGTGCTGTACCGGCAATGGTGATACCGGCACTGCTGGTTGAATCAAGTGTGACAGTGCCCACGGTGGTCGCGCTGGCTGTTAAGCCAGAGTCTGCAGCAACCCAGCCAGCGCCTAGTGCAATATCGCGGCCATCGGCTGCTGTCAGGGTCACTTTGCCATCAGCAGCCGCACTTGCTGTTACACCAGATTGGCTGGAAACCAGGTTAATGGCTGCAGCAACATTGGCACCTTGAGCGGGGGCGGCGCCGCCAGCTGCAATGGAGCCGACTTGAATACCATTGACGGTCAGAGTCGCTCCAGTGGTTATCGCAGTGAATGCTGTTTGCACGGCGCCTGTGACAGCCGTTGCTTGGGCGGTCGCGGTTACACCGGACTGGCCGGAAACCGCATTGATGGCGGCGGCAATCGAATAAGCACTACTCGCACTTTGACCGGGGATGCTGGTGGCAGCCGATGCGCCGACCGACGTACCGTTCAAAGTCAATGCCCCCGCGGTCAGCGCTGCCGTCGTGACGCCACCGGCTTTTGTCGTCGTATAGCCGCCAAGTACCGAGGTACGTGCGCTGGCAATCGCGGCGATGGTGATGCTGTCATTGGCCGTGTTGTTGGCGCCGACCTGGAATTTTTGGGCCGTGAACGAGCCATCCAGCAGTTTGGTGCCGTTGAAGGAAGAGTTTTGTGCAGCCCGGTCAATTTCTGCGGACAGTGCCTGCACTTCACCATCCAGCGCGGCACGATCGGATGACGAGTTGGTGGCATTGGCCGACTGCACCGCCAGCTCACGCATGCGCTGCAGGTTGTTGCCGATTTGGGCCAAGTCCCCTTCCGCCGTTTGCGCCAGCGAGATGCCGTCGTTGGCATTGCGTGCCGCCTGGTTGCTGCCGCGGATTTGGGTGGTCATCCGTTCACTGATGGCCAGGCCGGCAGCATCGTCTTTGGCACTGTTGATGCGCAAACCCGATGACAGACGCTGCATAGCAGTAGCCAGTGAGGCCTGACTCATGCCCAGATTGCGCTGGGCGGTTAATGAACTGATGTTTGTGTTGATTACTGAAGGCATTTTGAAGCTCCTTTAAAGCTGAATTAATCCGGCATTGCTGCCAATCCCAACGCCAATCCTGTGGATTGACCGCTATGACCGGTGCGCCCTTTCGAACACTTGCCGGACGTTGAGCCCTGTTTGCACTGAAGCTCGCTGAATCACTTTGAGATGAAACGGTAGTGAGAATATGAAAATTTCAGCCCGGCTAAAGCGCGATAAACGGCGGGGTTTACGGCTATTTCTGCAGGCAAGCGAGATAAATTGGGCTGTAGGCGTTTGGCTGGCGCAGGCGCTTCCTCAGCCAATGGGCTACGCCAGTTGCTATTGTTAGCATAGCTACCTATACAGCAAATACGGGGGCTAGAGGCCTATTTTGTATAAATACCGCGCCGACTTTTACGCCAGATAATTCTAGAAGAGCACGGAAAGAGGCCAGGCTCGAATGACACGCGAATCACCCGAGCGGGCGCAACAGGAAGACAGTTGAGGCCGAAAGTGCGCTGAACGGCAGATTCGGCCGGTAAGTTGCCGATAGAGCATATGCTTGGCAAGCAATGCTCAGTAGTGTCACCCAGCCGACTTGACCGCCAATACCGGACAGGAAACGGAAAGAAGAAGCTCCTGGGCCACGCTGCCCATGATGAGTTTGCCCACCGGGGAACGTTTTCTCATGCCAATGACGAGCAGGGAGGCCGGCAAGGACTCGATCAGGGCTTCAATTTCCTCGACGGCATTTTTGCCGCGCACAAACTGTTTGACTTCTGCGTCCAGGCCGGTGTTTTCCAATAACTGCTGGACGCGCTCGAAGTCCTGGACATCGGCAAACGACGCATCTTCCTTCTTGCCGCCGGGGCTGGCGTTGACCACCACCAGCTTTTCATTGCGACGTTGCGCAATCTCGATCCCTTTGTCCAGGGCGGCCTGACCTTCGGGGCGTGGCACATAAGCTACAAGTATTGTCATGAATTTTCTCCAGTTGTTTTTAGACACTCTATTAGACGCGATCAGGCGGCAAACGGGAACCCCGCCAACGCAGCCACCCTGTCATGTCGATGACAAAGTTGGAAAGCACAGGGCATCAACTTCGGCCTGCGACAATCGGGCTCTTTATGCACCCGGTACGGGGCCAGTCCACCCTCTCCAGCACTATGCCGCTCACTTTAGCCGATGCCGCCCGCGCATTCACCCTCAGCGACTTTGACTTTCACCTCCCGCCCGAGCTGATCGCCCAGCACCCGGCGCCCGAGCGCAGCGGCTCACGGCTGCTTGACAGCACCAGCGCCACCCCGCAAGACCGCGTATTTCGCGATCTCCCATCCTTGTTGCAGCCGGGCGATTTGCTGGTTTTCAACGACACACGTGTCATCAACGCCCGCCTGTTTGGCGAAAAGTCCACCGGCGGCAAGCTCGAACTCCTGGTTGAGCGCGTGCTGGGCGGCAACCAGGTGGCGGCGCACCTGCGCGTGAGCAAAAAGCCGGAAGTGGGCGCCTCGGTGGCGCTGACCGGCGCCCCCGGCACGCATGAGAATTTGCGCGCCACGCTCTTAGGGCGCTGGCCCGATGCCCAGGGTGCGCTGTTTCGCTTTGTCCTCACCAACGACGCGGGCGACGACCCGTTCACGCTGATGGCGCGCCATGGCCATGTGCCACTGCCGCCCTACATCACGCACTCCGATTCGGCTGAAGACGCTGCGCGTTACCAGACCGTGTTCGCCAAAAACCCCGGCGCCGTGGCCGCGCCGACTGCCGCCCTGCATTTTGATGACGCCCTGCTCGCCGCCCTCGACGCCCGGGGCGTGCAGCGTGCTTTTGTAACCCTGCATGTGGGCGCAGGCACTTTTCAGCCCGTGAAAACCGAAAACCTGGCCGAGCACCAGATGCACAGCGAGTGGTACGACGTGCCCACCGCCACGCAGCAAGCGATTGCCGACTGCCGCGCGCGGGGTGGCCGCCTCATCGCCGTGGGCACCACCACCGTGCGCACGCTGGAATCGTGGGCCAAGACCGGCCAGACCACAGGCGACACCCAAATCTTCATCACGCCGGGCTTCGAGTTTCAATTGGTGGACCTGCTGGTGACCAACTTTCACCTGCCAAAATCGAGCCTGATGATGCTGGTGAGCGCGTTTGCGGGTTATGAGCCTGTGATGGCTTTGTACCAGCACGCGATGGCAGCACAGTACCGGTTTTTCAGTTATGGCGACGCCATGCTGCTGGCACGCCAACGCTGAGGCACACGCGGACACCAGGAAAGCCGACGAGGATGAACACTTTTCAAAAGCGCACCGCCATTCGCATCGCCGCGGTCAGTATTTTGCTGGCGTCTTTGGCCAGCCCGATTGCCTGGTACGTGGCGCGCGAGAGTGCCGAGGAAAGCATTGTGGCGTTGGCCGTTGAGGAGTCAGGGCGTCTGCTGCACCAATTTGACGCCATCGACTTGAGCGGCCCGCAGGCCACCCAACACGCAACCTTGGCAGCGAACGCCATTTCGGGCGGCATGTTTGACATTGTCGAGATTTATGACGCGCAAGGACGCAAGCTGGCTGAATCGGTCACGCCGGAGGGCCACGCGGTGGAGTCGTCACTGCCGCACCATGGCACGCCCGATTACACGACGGCTTTTTACAACGGCCACAAGCCTGCGTCGGGGGTCTGGGCCTTGCGCGTGTTTGTGCCACTGCGTGACTCCGCCACCGACATGAGCCGCCCCATCACGGGCTATTTCGAGGGCGTGCGCGTCATGCCGACCTGGCAGCAGGACCAGATCTTCAATAACTCGCTGAGCGCCGCGTTGATGGTCGGCCTGGCTTCTTTGCTGTGTGGCGGCGCGCTTTACCCGGTGGTGGTGCACTTGTCAGCGGATAACGAGCGAAAAGCGCAGGAGGTGCTGGACTCGCATATTTCCATGATGGAAGCGCTTGGGCGCGCCATCGCCAAGCGCGACTCCGACACCGGCGCCCACAACTACCGCGTGGCCTGGATTGCCGCCAGCATTGCCGAACAGATGGGTCTGGCGGGCAGCGACATGCAGGCACTGATTGCGGGCAGCTTTTTGCACGATGTGGGCAAAATTGGCATTCCGGACGCCATTTTGCTCAAGCCCGGCAAGCTCGATGACGACGAGATGCGCGTCATGCGCACCCACGTCGCGCAAGGGGAGGAGATCGTGAACGGCATGGGCTGGCTTGAAGGTGCCAATGCCGTGGTCGCCGCGCACCACGAAAAATGGAATGGCTCGGGCTACCCGCGCCAGCTCAGCGGCGAGGACATACCCCTGGCGGCGCGAATTTTTGCGGTGGCCGACGTGTTTGACGCGCTCTGTTCGAAGCGCCCATACAAGGAGCCGATGGGCTTTGACGCCGCCATGGTCATTCTTGAGAAGGACACCGCCAGCCATTTCGATCCGTCGGTGATGGCCGTGTTTCGCCCGATGGCGCGAGCGACCTTTGACCGCTTGGCCGGCATCAGCGAGAACGCCACCCGGCAACTGCTGGAAGACCGCGTGCGCCACCATTTTGAAATGTGAAGCGGGGGCGCAAGCATGAAAGACAATAGCGCCCATGCTCCAATTTGACCTGCTCCAAACCGACCCCTCCAGCCATGCCCGCCGTGGCCGCCTGACCCTGAACCATGGCGTGGTGCAAACGCCCATTTTCATGCCGGTGGGCACCTACGGCACGGTGAAAGGTGTCACACCGCGCAGCCTGGAAGACATGGACGCGCAAATCATCCTGGGCAACACCTTTCACCTGTGGATGCGCCCGGGGCTGGATGTGATGGCGCAGTTTGGCGGCCTGCATCAGTTTGAAAAATGGAACAAACCGATCCTGACCGACTCCGGCGGCTTTCAGGTCTGGAGCCTGGGGGCCATGCGCAAAATCACCGAGGACGGCGTGCACTTCTCCAGCCCGGTCAATGGCGACAAGCTGTTCATGTCGCCCGAGGTCAGCATCCAGATTCAAACCACGCTCAACTCCGACATTGCGATGCAGTTGGACGAATGCACGCCTTACTTGTCGGTCGAGCCCAAAACCAAAGGCCAGATCACCACCGAGGACGAGGCCAGAGCCTCGATGGAAATGAGCCTGCGCTGGGCCCAACGCAGCCGGGCTGAATTTGCCCGGCTGGAGAACCCCAACGCCCTGTTCGGCATTGTGCAAGGCGGCATGTTTGAGGGTTTGCGGCAAGAGTCGCTGGAGCAGCTGGTGGCCATGGACTTTCCCGGCTACGCGGTCGGCGGGGTCAGTGTCGGCGAGCCCAAAGATGAGATGCTGCGCATCATGGCGCACACACCGCACCGTTTGCCGGCGCACAAACCGCGCTACCTGATGGGTGTCGGCACGCCCGAGGATCTGATCGAGGGCGTGGCCCAAGGCGTGGACATGTTTGACTGCGTCATGCCGACCCGCAACGCGCGCAACGGCACATTTTTTACCCGCTATGGCGATTTGAAAATCCGCAATGCCCGCCACAAAATGGACCAGCGCCCGCTGGATGAAACCTGCACCTGTTACGCCTGCGCGGGCAGCGCCACGCACGCGAACACGCCAGACACGGGTGCAGGCCGCTCCTGGGCCCAAGGCGGGCGGGGTGGATTTAGCCGCGCCTACCTGCACCACCTGGACCGCTGCGGCGAGATGCTGGGGCCCATGCTGTCGAGCATCCACAACCTGCACTACTACCTGAACCTGATGACGGAGGTGCGCGCTGCGCTGGACGCCGGCACCTTTGGCGCGTTCCGCCAGCAGTTCAAGGCCAATCGGGCGCGCGGGGTGTGAATTTGTGAACCTGGCCATTCGCCTCCTGAAAAACCTGTTCAGTGGGCTGCTGGCGCTGCTGATCCTGTTCGAGGAATGGGGCTGGGAGCCGCTGCAGCGGGCGCTGGCCTGGGTCGGTCGTTTGCCGGGGCTGCGCTGGCTCGAAGCGCGAATCCGCGCCTTGCCGCCCTACGCTGCACTGGCCTTGTTTTTGCTGCCCACCGCGATGCTGCTGCCGGTCAAGTTGCTGGCCCTGTGGCTGATCGGACAGGGCAAGGTGTGGGCTGGCAGCCTGGTCATCCTCGGCGCCAAGCTGGTGGGCACGGCCATCGTCGCCCGCCTGTTTGCGCTGACGCAACCCGCGCTGATGCAACTGGCCTGGTTTGCGCGCCTGTTCACGCGCTGGGTGAGCTGGAAAGAAGCCCTGTTGGCCCAGGTCCGCGCCTCATGGCCGTGGCGGCTGGGGCGGGTTCTGAAACACCGCTGGAAGCGGCGCTGGCGGCGCTTTATGCCAAGACGATGATCGAATCGCACCGCCTGCCAACATGCCGCCATGACGCCCAAAGAGCTGGCCCAGCACACCAACCGTTATTAATTTGATAGCTGCTTGCGCTTGATACGCGGTGGCTAGCGGCTAATTTCCTTTAAAACTCCCAAGGATTGAAAACCCCCACCTCCAACCGCACAAAGTCGCGCACATTGCGCGTTGCCACCACCAGGCCCGCGTGGGCCGCCGTGGCGGCCAGCAAGCTGTCGATCGCGGGCGTGGGAGTTCCCGCTTTCACCATCAAGTCGGCCCAGCGTTCACACACCGCCGCGTCAATCGGCAACACACGGTTTTCAAACCACTCGGGCAGTTTGTTGTGCAGCCAGGCCAGCAGCTTGTCGCGGCGACGCTTGTCGGCCACAGCCAGCGCGCCCTTGCGGATTTCGCCCAGGCTCAGAACACTCACATACAGTTGCTCCGGCTCCAGGCTGTCAAGCCAACGCATCACGCTGGGGTCAGGTGCGGCGCGTACGGTTTCAGAAATGACGTTGGTGTCGAGCAGATAACCGGTAAGGACCGCCATGTCATTTCTCCAGCGTGATCTGGCGCGTGAGGTCCTGGCTTCGATCGACGGCCAAATCCAGTCCAACCAGCGGCGAACTCCGCATCAACTGCGTAAAACCGGGTTTGTTGGAGCGAGCTTGCAGCCGCCGGTAGTCCGCATTGGAGAGCACCACCACGGCCGGCTTGCCGCGCACACTGATGAGTTGTGGCCCGCTGGTTTCAGCCTGCCGGACCACGGCGCTGAACTGAGCCTTGGCATCCTGAAGCTGCCAGGTTGACGATGGATGGGACGTGGATGGATTCATGGTGGAGCCCCTTAACTAGTCAGACAGACTAGATTTTACCAAGATCCGGGGGTTGCTGGCCGCGCACCCGGTCTGCAGGTGAGAAACAGAATCAAGCGGCTCTCATCGCTACCAACTTGGTAGCCTCTTGCGCCTGCTACACGGGGGCTGGCACCCTAATTACCTGTAAACACCGTCAACACCCCGGTGTAGCCATACAGGTGGTTGCGGGCGATCTCGCCACCGGCAAAAAAGCCGACCAGCGGCACATCGCCCAAGGCACGGCGAATGATTTGCAGCTCGGCGCTCGGGCCCCCAAAGTGCGGCCCGCCGCGCCCGGCACAACTCACGTAAATGGCGCCGGCAATGCCGCGCGCCGGATGCGGCGCCGCTTCGGCCTCGGACGCATGCAGCGCGGCGACCGCTTCCAGCGGCAGCTCTTCGGGCTCCAGTTCCTCGCGAATTTCGGCACAAACGCGTATCAAATCGGCCTTGGCCGCCTGGGCGTTGCGCTGGCAAAACACCAGTTGCGTGCCCGGCTCCACCGGCTCCGCCACGGCCACGCCGCGCTGCCCCGGATCAAGTCCAATGATGTGGCGCACGAGGACATCGTTGCCAAAATGCCCGGTCTGGCGCACCGCGGGCGCATCGGACCCCGCCAAGCCCTGGCGCGCGGTCTGCGCGCGCGCCAGCCCCACCAGCGTGGCGCGCACCACCGCCAACGCTTCTTGCGGCTGCTCCAGCGAAATATGCAAGTCGCGCAGCATCACATCCAGCGCGGGCTCGTCGTCCAGTGCCAACACCACATGCTTGTCGGCCTTTGTGACCTGATGCGCCCGCGCCACCGGCAAACAGCCTTGCGTGACGCGCGACACCAGGTTGATCCCGGCACCAAAGGCGACCCCGCTCAAGCCCCCGCTGAAAACCCCGCGGGCCGCGCCCTGGCCGCTGATGTTGCCGTCGCCTCCTACGGCAAATTGCACGGTTTTGGAGCGGCTCGAAGCCAGGCCACCAAACAGGTAGCCCGAGTCGGTGCGCAGCGCCATCTCTTCGATCAGTTCCCCCAGATCGGGCGTGCTGGCGTCGGCATGGATCAATGCGGTATGCGCTTCAAAGCCCAGGCCCAGCGGCGCCACGCCGGAAAACACCCGGTACTGGTCGGTCGGCAGTTCGCACAACATCAAGGCCAGCGCCGGCTCGTCAAAATACTCAGCGTTATTGGCGGCAATGCCCACGCCCACGGTGCCCGCCCAATCGGTAATTTCGGGCAGCTCGGCGCTCAGGTGGTCCAGAATCTCTTGCGCCTGCAGCGCGTAGTGGTCCGTGATGTAGAGCAGAGCCAGCGTCGGGCTGCTGGCGTAACCATGCAGCGCCATCTGGGCGCGCACTTGCGCCAGCGTGAGCTCGGCGGCCATCTGCCACTGCGGGTGCGTGGCATGGCCATAAGGAAACAGCTTCATGACCCGCCTTTTTTATCGCAAGCCATCGCGCATCAGGTGCTGCGGCGAACGGTTTTTCTGGCCGCTTTCTTAGGTGCTTTTTTGGCTGCGGCCCTCGCTGCACCTGCGTTAGAAGCTACTTTTTTTGTAGCTTTAACGGCTTCTTTGGCAAACCCTGCCGCCATGTTTCTGGTGGCGTCCATGGCGGTGGCTTTGCCCGCGTCTTTCATGGCACTGGCGGCAATTTGCCCAAACTGCTGGGTCAGAGAAGTCCAAAGTTGCATCGGATCAATCAAGCCAGCGGCCATATCGGTCACGGGTTTGGCCGCTTTGCGCACCTTTTTTGCCACATCTTCGGCGTCAGAGGCCACTTCGGAAATAGTCTGGGCGGTGGAGGCTGCTTTTTCCGTGACCCGCTGCACCCCGGAGTAAACCGAGTCAGCTGCTTTGAGCTTGAGCGCATTGGCCACGTCGCCGATGTTGAAGTTCATGCCCTTGAGGGTGGCCAGCGTCATTTTCTGCACCTCAAGCGCCTGCACGGTCGCGCCCAGCGCCTTGGAATTCTGATCGAGCCAGAAGTGCACCGCCTTGAGTTCGGCAATGCGTTTGTCCAGTTCTTCCACATTGAGGGTGGGTGCAATCCAGTTGGCCAGATTGGGCATCTGCGGCACCGTCTCCGTCGCCCCCTTGGCCAGGTTCTGCAAAAAATCAAAACCGGGAATAAATTTGCCGAAACCAGCGTTTTGTGCATCACTCATGTTGTCTCCAGAGGGTTGGCTGTAAGGGTTCACAGCTTACCCCAATGCTGACCAGATGGCGATGCGCCGCGCGCTAGGTCTGGCGCTTTTCGACCGCATGGCGCAAGAGCGCGGCGGTTCGGAAAATACCGTGTGCAAACTTGCCATAAGGCAGCGTGGCAAACAGCGCCATCACAAGCCCCAGGTGCAGGGTCAGAAGGGCTGGCAGGGCCACCCCGGCGTGCACCCACCACAGGGCCAGGCCGCTGGCGCTGGCGCAAAAGAGCAGCGCGATAAAGCCGCGGTCCATCGGTTTTTGCGCCGCATCGCCGTGCAAAGGGTGGCGCTGCAGGTTCAGTGCAAACAAGCTACCCGTGCCAAGCAGCAGACTCAGCCCGCCGGCGACACCCAGCAGTTTGGGCAGTTGCGGCAAGTCGTAGGGCGCCGTCCAGCCCAGGACATAGTGATAGACGCTCGCCGCCAAGGTGGCGGCCAAGCACAGCAAGACGCCGTAAAAGGTCAGATGGTGGGCCCGGCGCCGGGCCAGCGTGGCCGTACCGTCGGCATTGTTGCAGCCGTCGCCGTGGCCACCGTCCAGGTATTTCAGGCGCAAGACGTCACGGGCGGCCTCGCCAGCGGCTGCGGCGCTGACTGACTGGCCGCTGGTGGCCGGCGTCACGTCGTGCCAGAAACGCCGCACCCCCATGCCCAGTGCCAACACGGCATACAGGAAAACCGGCGCAAACAAACCGACCAGCATCTGGTGCCCAAACACCGCGCTGTACCCAGCCTGGGGTGAGCCCAAGAGCGTGCCATTCAAGGCCAGCGCCAGCAGCAAAAAGATGGTCAGCGCACCCGCCAGTGCCAGCGACAGCACCAGACCATGGCGTTGGTAAAGTGCGCCCAAGGCCGGTGGCCAGGCATAGTCCGCATAGGTCTGGCCACGCACGCGGGCCATGGCCTGCGGCAGGTTGACCGCCAACTCGTGCGGCGGGGCGACCTCGCAGCCGTGCAGGCAGGCGCCACAGTTGTGGCAAAGATTGGCCAGGTAGTGAATGTCGGCCTTGGCAAACTGGAGCCGCCGCGAGCTGGAGGGGAACACCGCACAAAAACTGTCGCAATAGTGGCAGTCGTTGCAGATATGCAGGAGGCGGGATACTTCGGTTTCGGGTGCCGTCAGCATGGATTCGTCATTCGTTTTGCCACCGGCCAGTGCGGGAGCATCAACAAGAAAGCTGGCGGCGCGAGTGTACGGCAGCATGACGCTTGCTCAAGGCGCTCCATGAGCCGCAGCAGTGCGGTTTCGGCGCCGTCAGCCCGGCAATGGCGTCAAAACTTCACATTCACACCCATGTAAATTGAGCGTCCGATACCCGGCACGGCGCTACCCCATTGCGGGTAATTGGGCAGCGCCGGGTTGCTCATGGTTGTCCCTTGCCCGGTATAGGCACCGCCGTTGGGCAGGTAATAGAACCTGTCGAAGAGATTCTCAACACCGAAGTCGACGCGCACCTGTCTCCACGAATAGCTGCCGCGCAAATTGACCAGGCCGTAGCCCGGTGTCTTGATTTCATTGCGCATACCTGAGACGCTGTCCTTGGCCTGCACCATCAACAGTTCAAAGCTGTTGTCCCAAGCTTTCAACTTTTGCGTCAACGCGAGTTTGGCGTTGAGCGGCATGACGTTGTACAGGCCATCGCCCGTATCCTGGTTGGTGCCATGGGTGTAGTTCAGCAAGCCTTTGAGCCCAAAGTCACCCCAAGCACGCTTGGCCAGCGGCATGTGGCCGGAGAGGTCAATGCCGTAGAGGCGGGCCGACTGGTTGGCGTATTTGAGGACGCTGAACTTGTTGGCTGCCAGCGTTGTGGCGGCCAAGTTGGTGCTGGCATTCCACTGCACGGCGTCGATGTAATCGCTCACCTGGGTGTAGTAAGGCGTGGCCTTGAAGCCCCAACGGCTGTCAGCAGCGTGCCAGTCGAAGGTGGCGGAAATGGTGTTGGCTTTCTCTGGCTTCAGGTTGACATCGCCCAGGTAGCCGTTGCCATCACCAACAAAATTATTCATCAGCGCGGCCATCTGCCAGGTGGACCAGGTGTAGCGCTCATACACATTGGGTGAGCGCACCTTGTGGGCGAAGCCGAACTCGATGTCGTAGTTGGTATTGGCGCTGTAGCGGGCCAGTGCGGTCAGATCCAGGTTGTTGTCGGTTTTGCTCCGATCCTGGGCATTGAAGGCGCTGGCGTCACGACCTTGAAAACCACCGCCTGCAGGGTTGTAGCCCACCACATTGCCGGCGTTCATTTTGACCTGTTCAACTCGTGCGCCCAGCAGGGTCATCCACTGCGTGTTCTTGCGCGCTTCCCATTCACCAAAGACGGCCGTGCGATCGCGCTGGCCATCCTGGATGTTCCAGAAGGTGCCCGGAAACATGCCCCCACCTGACGGTGGCCACCAGTCCTTGAGCCGGTATTGCTGCGCTTCTGCGCCCACGCGCAGCACATCCTGCGGGGTCAGCGCCACGTCGGCTTTGACGCTCAAGCCTGTGGTTTTTCCTTCGGTGACCATCGGCATGCCGGCCGCGCAGGTGGCGCTGATCGGGCTGCAGGGTGTGCCGTCGAGCGCTGCGCCCCCACCCGATGCCGCGCCATACCAGTAGCGTTTGTCAGCGCCAAAATCCATGACGTGATCCACGTTCTCGCGGTAGGCACGCGCCTCCAGTGCGCCCCAGTCGAACTGGCCCGCGTAGCGCAGGTTCACACTGTTCTGGGTGTTGCCCAGCATGTCCATGCGCTGATTCGGGTAGAGCTGAAACGGCATGTCCTGGTAGCCTAGCTTGGCTTCCAACAGATGGTTGTCGCTCTTGAAAGCCAGCCCCACGCTGTGGTTGCGTGTGTCATACGCCGTGGAGCCCACTTCATCACGCCCCAGGGTGTGCCCGACGCGGCCGGTGAAGTCATGGTTTTTGAAGTCGCCGCCTGCGGTGTAGTTGTCGGCCCGGCTGGTGGCCCCGCTGTAGCTGATGTTGAATTGCTCCGTGGCGTAGGTGGCCGAAACGTTGGCGCCTCTTGCCTTGTTATTGCTGCGGTAAAAGGTGCCCACTTCGCCCTTGGTGATGGCGGCTTGCCCCGGTGCGGCAAATTCGGGTGCACGCGTCTGCGCAACAATGGTGCCGCCAATGGAATCACCACCCGCGCTCACTGGCGTGATGCCTGCATAGACCTTGAGCAGGCCCACCTGGGTCGGGTCGATGTAAGACAGCGCCGGATTCATGTGATTGGGGCAGGAAGCAATCAGGTCCATGCCATCCACCTTGATGCGCAAACGGTCATCAGCCAAGCCGTGGATCGCTGGCAGGCTGGACACGCCACCGGCGCCGTACAGGCTTAAGCCCGGTACGTCCTGCAAAAGGCTGGCCGTGTCGCTGGTGGCGGACAGTTTGGGCGCCAGGCTGGCCGGGTCAACGGCTGTGGCGCCCAGTGGCTGGCTGATATGGCTTGGGCTACCGGTGACAGTGATCGGGGCCAGCGTGAATGCGGCAAGGTCTGCCGCCAGCGCCGGGCCGCTCAGCAGGGCCAGTGTAGGCAGCGCCAGGGCCACGGCGCAAGTGAGTTGGCAAAGTCTGAATTGAGACATGATGAATAGGCTTTTTTTGTAATCAGTTTGTTTGGGTCGCGGACATGCCGCGGAGAAATCGACAGTGGCTTAATGCTGGTGTGGATCCTGCGCACTTGGCGCATCACGCGGCGTTTGCACCCACACCTTGACGGTCTGGCTGCCTGCGTGCTCGAAGTTCAGGGTCAAATCAAAGCGCTCACCGTCCTTGAGTGCTTGCTTCAGGCCGATCAAGGTCAACTGGTAGTCGCCTGTGTGGCGCAGCCGGGTGACGGTCTTGGGCGGCAGGACAATGGCTTCGACCTGCTGGCCTCTCAGGCCACTGGCATCGGGCTTGAGACGGTGCAACTCGACCCTCGCCGCCAATGGCGAGCTGGCGCTGAGCAGCCGGTCAGCCTGCGCGCCTGAGTTCTTGATGCCACGCAAGTAGGCATTGCCGTGCGGCTCGCCCGGGGCGCTGGGCACCGCATAAGGGTGATCAAGTTGCAAGTCGCCCTGGCTGACGCCATGTGCCTGAACCACGCTGGCAGTGCAAGCCAGGGCAGCCAGCAACAGGCTTGCCGACAGCAGACGGCGCGGGACGGCACGCGGTTTCTCAACGGCGACTGGTCGTCGCTCAAAAATTGGCATCACAAAACACTCCTGAATTTAAGACAAACCAGCCTCTAGCCCCCATCGGAACTATGTGAGACGCTATGAACTAAGTAGTGCAGGAGGTGTGTGGCGGGCCGCGCGGGTGCGCCGCCAGCATCGCTTGCTCGGGGAAGAAAAAAACCTGCCGGACCGTGGGCTCCACGGATTCGCCCAACACTGCGAAGAGGTGAACAAAGAAGTGGGGCGGAGGGGCTGCACGGTCTGTGAATAGCAGGCAAAACGGGCAATGATCTAGCGCAAGGGCAGATACCGGCCCGTCAGGGGTATCTGTCTGAAATTTGGTGCTGCCAGCCGCTTCAAGCCTGGCGTCTTGTGCAGACGCCAATGCCACCCAGCGCGGCCCGGCAAGGGTGCAGACCTCTACCAATGGCCTTATGTCGCCACGCGCCCAGACGATGGCGTGCGACAGCGTAGGCGCCAGCGGGCCCAGCACGGCCAGCCACAGCGCCAACGCCAGCGCCCACGGGCGACACAGCGTGTTCGCGTGGGTTGGGCGTGACATCAAATGCGGAAACAGGCTCAAGCCGGTTAACAGGCGCTCAGGGGGCCTTTTTGGCCGGCATGTTGCCATGCATGGAATGATCCATCGGCGCCTCTTTGCCATGCGCCATGCCAGCGGGGGCAACGGCCGCCACCGGCACCGTCAGCTCGACTTTGCTTTCCACCCCCTTGGCATCCTTGAACACCAGCGTCAAGGGCAGGCTGGTGCCGGCGACCAAAGCGGATTTCAAGTCCATCAGCATCAGGTGGTAACCGCCGGATTTGAGCGCCACGGCCTTGCCTGCGGGCAAGTCCAGCCCGCCCTTGACCTCGCCCATTTTCATGACGCCAGCGTCCATCGTCATCTCATGCACCTGACTGACGCCCGCCGCCGGGGTGGAGGCGCCGACCAGCCGGGCGCCCTCTTTGGCGGTGAGCGTCATGAAGGCGCCAGTGGCTTGCTGGCCCTTCACGGTGGCACGCACCCAGGCGTTTTCGACCTCAATGGCAGCAGCGTGGGCGGCGAAGGCGGCCGCGGCAAGGGCGACCGAGCTCATCAGTGTTTTGAATTTCATGGGATTTTCTCTATCAGGGTGTTAAAAAATCAAAGGGCAGCCGGAAGCGGCTGTCGGACGACGGGCAGGCCCGCGAGGCCGCCGCACAATATCAGTCAAATACGCTTGCAGCCCCCATGGAGCCTTCACAAGACGCTATTGTTTTTGATGAATTAAAGAGAAGCCGGCGGCCCGCGCGCGGGCAAGGGCGCGGCGCTCAGAACCGCGATGTGGGCGGCGGGAATGCCTTGCAGCACATAACCCAGCGCTTGCATCGGCTTCGCTGCCACATGTGCCAGGGGCGGCGGCGGCGCGCCGATGCCAACGCACAAGGGGCAATCCAGCGTGTGGCTGGCGGTCGGCTGGCTGCCGTCGTCGGTCTTCTGCAACAGCTTCATTCCGCCCGCACCCGAGCAGATCAGCTCCATCGCCTGCGGCTTGACCAGCGGCGAGGCAATCGCCGCTGCGACCGACATGACAAACCACACCAGCACGAGGCGGGCAAGAAGTCTGGCGTGGCGCAGCAGTTGCAAAGTTGACATCGGGCGCATTGTAGTGCCCGCTTTTTCAGCCTTCAGGCAACGTCTGCCGCTTGACGGTCATCAAACTTTGTATTGATTAGGCGGCGCATGATGACAACACATCGCCACGGAGGTTTTCTCATGACCCAAAAACTCAACACCACTTTTAAAGAACAGTTGCTGGCCCAGCGCGCCAGCCTGCTGGCGCAGCTCAGCGACCTGCGCGGCGGCACGGTGGGACGTGCCGAGGCATCCGCCGAGCATTTTGGCCAGAAGGAAGATTCCACCGCGCAGGAGAGTAGCGCACGCGAGCTTGAATTTGCGCTCGATGCGCGCGACAGCGAGGAGCTTGACCGCCTGGACGCCGCCCTGCGCCGGATTGAGGACGGCAGCTACGGTTTGTGTGTCGACTGTGGCGTTGGGATTCCGGCCGCCCGGCTCCACGCAGCACCGGACGCGCTGCGCTGCATCGCCTGCCAGGAGAAGCTGGAAAAAGCCCAGGCCCGACAGGCCTGATATCCTGCGGGGGCCATGAATTACACCTTTGCCTCGGCCACCATCCTGCTGATCCTGATCACCGACCCGATTGGCAACATCCCTATCTTTGCCAATGCGCTCAAGCATGTGGCGCCCGAGCGGCGTCCCTGGGTGATCTTGCGGGAGGTGTTGATTGCATTTGTGCTGCTGCTGACTTTCATGTTTGTCGGCGGCGGCTTTTTGCGGGTGATGAACTTGAGCGAGCTGTCGCTGCAAATTGGCGGCGGCGTGATTCTGTTCCTGATCGCACTGCGCATGATTTTCCCGCCGCCCAAGTCCGATGCGACCGAGGAGCTGCACGAACCGCTGATCGTGCCGCTGGCGATTCCGGCCATCGCCGGGCCGTCGGCGCTGGCCACGGTGTTGCTGCTGGTGTCGCAGGCACCCGAACGGCGCATGGAATGGATTGCCGCGCTGTGCGTCACCATGGCCGTGAGCGCGGTCGTGCTGGTGCTGGCCGAACGGATTCAGCGCGTGGCCGGTGACCGCTTTGTGGTGGCACTGGAGCGCCTGATGGGCCTGGTGCTGGTGGCGGTGTCGATCGAGATGATGCTGCGCGGCGTCAAGACCTTTGCCGGGCAATTGGCGAGCGCTTGAGCTTGCGCGCCGGCCGCCACCCTGTCAAAGCGGTGCAGCGGCTTTTTCCAGCGGCACGATTTCCTGCTCAATGGCGCCAAACACGCTCTGGCCGTCGCGGCCCTTCATCTCGATGCGAATGGTGTCGCCAAATTTCATGAACTCGGTCATGGGCTGGCCGTCCTGCATGATTTCCAGCGCGCGTTTGTCGGCGATGCAGCTGTAGCCGTGGCTCGCATCGGTGTTGCTGACAGCGCCCGCGCCGACGATGCAACCGGCGCGCAGCCGGCGCGTCTTGCACAGGTGCGCAATCAGTTGCCCGAAATGAAAGCGCATCTCCGGCCCGGCCTCACACAAACCCACTTTGCGGCCGTTCCAGCTCGATTGCAGCGTCAGATCCAAACGGCCCTGGGCCCAGGCTGTCCCCACTTCGTCGGGTGTCACCGCCACCGGGCTGAAGGCGGTGGCCGGGCGGCTCTGCAGCGGTCCAAGACCTTGCGCCAACTCGGCCTGCATCAGCTGGCGCAAACTCAGCGCGTTGCTCAGCAGCAGCAGCCGAATGCCGTCGAGCGCCTGGGCCGGGCTGGCGCCCAGGCGCACGTCGCCGGTGATGATGGCCACCCCGGCTTCGAAATCGATGCCATCGGCCTCCCTGGCACAGTGCACCTCGTCACACGGACCCAAAAAATCGTCGCTGGCGCCCTGGTACAGCACCGGGCTGCCGGCTGTGCTGGCCGGGCCTTGCAAAGCAGCCGGATTGCGGTAAACCGACCCATTTACCCATTGGTAGGCACGCGGGAGCGGCGCCATGCATTGCCGCGGATCAAACGGGAAGGCGTGGCGTGCCAGGCCGGCACTGGCGCTGCTGTCGCGCGCACGGTTGAGCGCGTCATACAAGTCCTGCAACTGGGGCGAGAGGAAGTTCCAGTCGTCGAGCACCTGCTGCAACTGGTGCGCGATGCCGGTCGCATAATGGGCAATGCTCAGATCGCGCGCGACGACGACCAGCTGGCCATCGCGTGAGCCGTCTTTGTAAGTGGCAAGTTTCATGGGGAATACGGCTTAATGGCAGGTGTAAATTCTGTATTTTCGTTCAAGGTGATGGCAGCTATCACAGTCGCCGTGCTGTGGGCGCACCTGGCCGCCTTGCAGGCCAGCCCGATGGCCCTGCGCCCGAGCCAGGCCGAACCTGCCCCGCGGGCGTTCATCACCCGCTCGATTGAACCGGTCGCACCCCAAATGGCAGCGCCAGCAGGCGCGCACACGGCTGCGACCGTAGCGCCGCCGCCGCGCCAGCCTGCCCAACCCAGTGCAGGCCGGTCAGCGCCACCGCCCGCCTCAGGCCGGGCGCCAGCAGCCACGCCGATGCCACCCCCCCTGGAGGCGGTTTCACGCCAGGCGCAAGACGCCGCGGCGCAGGCGCCACCCGACGCGAGCGCGGATCAACTGGCTTTGGCGCCAGGCGCGCCGCCCCCGCCACGCGACTCCACACTGGCGGCCGCTGCCGACAAGCTGCCCGGCTCGGTGCATCTGAAATACCAGGTGCTGGCCAACAAATTCCCCTATCGGCTTAACGCCGATCTGCTGTGGCAGCAAACCGGCGACCAGTACGCGGCCCGGCTGGAAATCAGCGCTTTCGGCCAGGCGCGTGTGCAAACCAGTCGCGGCCAGATCACGCCCCAGGGTTTGGCGCCGCTGCGCTTTTCCGACAAGTTCCGCAGCGAGGTCGCCGCCCACTTCAATCGGGCGCAAGGCAAAGTCACTTTCAGTGCCAACACGCCGGACGTGGCGCTGCTGGCCGGTGCCCAGGACCGCTTGAGCGTGCTGGTGCAACTCGCCGCCATGTTCGCCAGTGCCCCGCAAAGCTACCCGCGAGGCAGCACAATCACAATCCAGACCATCGGGCCGCGCGCTGCCGATCTCTGGCGGTTTACCGTGGGCGAGCCGGAAGCACTCGCCCTGCCGGGTGGCCCGCAAGCTACCTTGAAACTGTTGCGCAACCCGCGCGAGGCGTTTGACCAGAAAGTCGAACTGTGGCTGGCGCCAGCGCTGGACTATTTGCCGGCCCGCATCCGCATCACGGAATCCAACGGTGACTATGTCGACCAGCAGTGGCTGGTGACCGAGCCGCAAACCTGACCCTTGAAAAAACCTGCTCCCCCGCCACCTGTAGGGCATAGACGTTTAAGGGATAATTCTTGCCATGCACACGCTTTACGACTCTGACACCTACTCTGTGACGCACATGCTGGCCAATGCGGTGGCCACCGATGCAACGCCAGACGTGAGCCTCGATCGCACGGAGCCGGTGCGAATTGTGCCCACGCTGGCACGCCACGGCTTCGAGATTGTGGACAAACGCGCCAACAAAGAGGTCTATCTGGACGGCTCCTGGGCGGAACTGTTCCAGCAGCACATCTCGGCCTGGCAGCAAAACACCCCGACCCAGGAAGAGGTGGAAGACACGCTGGAGCAATATGCCGAGCTGGCGCAAAACCCGGTGCTGGTGCACTGAAGCCACGCCGCGCCCGCTGCCAATCGGCCTCGAACCATCGGTTTTTGGGGTGGCTGCCAGACCTCTCGCGGCGCTGGTGGCCGTGTTGGCATTGCTGGGCTGCACCACACTGAGCCCGTCCGCAGCGCCAAACGGCCTTGAGCCCATCAGCCAACTGCAGCAGCTACTGCCCGCTGACGCCATTTTTTTGGGTGAGCAGCATGACGTACCCGAGCATCAGCAAATCCACCGCGCCGTTGTAGAAGCGTTGGCCGGCCAGCAGACACTGGCCGTGCTGGCGCTGGAGATGGCCAGCCAGGGCCAGTCCACCGAAAAACTGGGATCAGACGCCAGTGAAGACACCGTGCGCGCAGCCCTGCACTGGAACAATGAAGGCTGGCCCTGGTCGGCTTACGGCCCGGCGGTGATGGCGGCTGTACATGCGGGCGTGCCGGTAGTCGGCGCCAATCTGCCGTCTGCACGTGTGCGCGCGGCCATGACAGAGAGCGGATTGGACGCACTTTTGTCGGGCCCGGCGCTGCAGGCGCAACAGGAAAAGGTCCGCGTGGGTCACTGCAATCTGCTGCCCGAGAGCCAGATTGCCCCCATGACGCGGGTCCAGATTGCGCGCGATGTCGCCATGGCCCAAACCGTCGCGCGGGCGGCGCTGCGCGGCAAAATCGTGCTCTTGCTGGCCGGCGGCGGCCATGTGGATCGCAGCCTGGGTGTGCCGCTGCACCTGCCACCGGACTTGACGGTCAAAACGGTGCTTCTGCAGGCCGGGCCGGCCTTCGAAGAGACGGAAAGTGCAGACAATTTTGACCAGATCTGGCCTACCGGAGCGGCGCCCGTCAAGGACTATTGCGCCGACTTCAGCCAGCAGCGCAGTGCGGCAGCCGCTGCATCCAGGTCGAAAAAAGAGCCCTGAGCCCTGCGACAATCGGCCGCATGAATCCTGTTTATATATTGACTCTCTCCTGCCCGGACCGCTTGGGGCTGGTGCATGCGGTGTCCGGCTTCTTGCTGGAGCGCGGCGGCAACATTGAAGAAGCGGCGCAGTACAACGACCAGGACACCGGTCTGTTCTTCATGCGGGTGCAGTTTGCCTGCGCCCAGCTGACGCATGAAGACCTGACACTGCAACTTAAAGCGTTTGCCCAGCCCTTCGAGATGCAATGGCGCCTGCACGCGCGCGCACAGCCCATACGCACCGTGATCATGGTCAGCAAAGAAGGCCACTGCCTGAACGACCTGCTGTTTCGCTGGAAAAGCGGCCTGCTGCCCATCGACATTCGCGCCATCATCTCGAACCACCGCGAGTTCTACCAACTCGCCGCCAGCTACAACGTGCCGTTTCATCACCTGCCGATCACGGCCGCCACCAAGCCACAGGTCGAGGCCCGGCAGTATGAAATCATCCAGACGGAAGCGGCCGAACTGGTGGTGCTGGCGCGCTACATGCAGGTTTTAAGCGACGATCTGTGCCGCAAACTGTCCGGCTCGGCCATCAACATCCACCACTCGTTCCTGCCCAGCTTCAAAGGGGCCAAACCCTATTACCAGGCGCATGACCGCGGCGTGAAACTGATTGGCGCCACCGCCCACTACGTGACCGCCAACCTGGACGAAGGCCCGATCATTGAACAGGACGTGGCGCGCGTCGACCACAGCAAGACGGTGGAAGACCTGACCACGCTGGGCCGTGACACCGAAAGCCAGGTGCTGGCGCGGGCCGTCAAGTGGCACAGCGAACACCGGGTGCTGATCAACGGTCACAAAACCGTGATTTTCAAGTAAGCGCCACCACAGCCGCTGTGGGCGCGGGCCGGCTCAGGCGCCTGTGCCCGACGGGCGCTGCGTGTAGTGCGCCTGGCGTTTTTGCAGAAAAGCCGCAATACCTTCCTGGGCGTCCGGTGTCATGGCGGCCGTCGCCATCAACTCGCAAGCCAGCGCGTACGCCTGCGCCTGCGGTAAGCCAACCTGCTGGTAAAAACCCTGCTTGCCCATCGCCTTGGACAGCGCGCTGCCCCGGGTGGCGCGGGTGATCAAATCCAGGGTGGCGGCATCAAGCTGATCGGCCGGCACAGCGCGGTTGATCAGGCCCCACTGGGCGGCCGTGGCGGCATCGATCACATCGCCCGTTAACGCCATCTCCAGCGCCCGTTTGCGACCGATATTGCGGGCCACCGCCACCAGCGGCGTATGACAAAACAAGCCCCCCTTGCCGCCCGGAATGGCAAAGCCAGCGGTGTCGGCCGCGATCGCCAGATCGCAACTGGCCACCAGTTGGCAACCGGCCGCCGTGGCCAGCGCGTGCACCCGGGCAATCACCGGCTGCGGCATCGCCTGGACGGCGTCCATCATCTCGGTGCAAACACCAAACAGCTCGCGTGCCTGCGCCAGCGTGGCACCGGCCATGTCGCCAAAGTTATGCCCGGCGCTGAAGACCGGTCCGTTGGCCGCCAGAATCACGCCCAGGGCGTCGCTCTGCGCCACGGCGCGCAGGGCCTGTGTCAACTCCCGCATGACGGGCATGGCCAGCGCGTTGCGCTTCTCGGGGCGATTCAGCGTGAGGGTGGTGATGGGGCCGCTGGATGTGACCAGCACATGTTCGTAGTTCATACCGGCATTGTGGCCGTCCGGCCAGGTCTACGCAAGCGGCGGCTGGCGGGCCATGGCTTCACCCAGCCGAATCGCAGCACCGGGCGACCACGCCGGGTTGAACTGCAGCGGGCCTTTCGGGAACAGCATGACAACGGTGGAGCCGAGCAGGAAGCGGCCCATTTCCTCGCCCTGCTTCAATCGAACAGGCTGCTCGTCATAGCGCCACTCGCGCACCGCGGTGGAGCGCGGCGGGTTCACCACGCCGTGCCACACGGTGGCCATGCTGCCCACAATGGTGGCACCCACCAGCACCAGCACAAACGGGCCGCGCGCGGACTCAAAGACACACACCACGCGCTCGTTGCGGGCAAACAGCCCCGGCACACCCAGGGCCGTGGTCGGGTTGACCGAAAACAGCGCGCCGGGCACGTAAATCATGCGGCGCAGAACGCCGTCGCACGGCATGTGAATGCGGTGGTAATCGCGCGGACTCAAATACAGCGTGGCAAAGTGGCCGTCGTCAAACTGCGCGGCCAAGGCTGCATCGCCGCCCACCAGCGCGGTGCTGCTGTAGTGGTGGCCTTTGGCCTGAAATATCTGCTGACCCGCCATGGCGCCAAACTGGCTGATGGCGCCATCGACCGGACAAATCAGATCAGCACGGGCGAGCGGGCGGGCGCCGGCCTGGAGGGCGCGGGTGAAAAAGTCGTTGAAGGTGGCGTAGCTGGCAACCTCCGGGTTGGCCGCTTCACGCATATTGACCTTGTAGCGCTTGACGAACCACTCGATCAACCTGGTCGTCCATTTCCCGCCACGGGCACCCGCCACGCGCCCGGCCAAGAGGGTGATGGCCTGCTTGGGAAGCAAATATTGCGGCAGCACGGCTAGACGGTCGAACATAGGGGCTACCGATGGTTGGAATGGGCGGGATTGTACCCAGCGCATCCCGGCGCCCGCGGTGTGACAATGTACCCTTGACGAGCGCCCGCACCGCTGCGCTCATTCCCGGTAAATTTGTAAGAAATTGGCCTCTAGCCCCCGTCGTTATTACATAAGAAGCTATTTATTTCATAGTATTCCGGTTTCAAAATTTTCTGAATTTGTCACACCACCCAAACCGGCTTACCCCTACAGTTGAACCCTTTATTGAATTGACGCGTGGAATCCACCATGACTACATCTCTCTCTCCTGACATGCCGACTGCGCCACAAAGAGCAGAGCGTCAGGCACAAATCGTACGGGGGCTGGAAGCGGTTTTGCCGCGCCACGCCCTGCTCTGGAACCCCGAAGACACCACGCCCTATGAATGCGACGGCCTGACCGCCTACCGGCAGCGCCCGCTGGTGGTGGCCTTGCCGGAAACCGAAGCGCAGGTTCAGGCGGTGCTGCGCACCTGCCACACGCTGGGCGTGCCGGTGGTGGCGCGCGGTGCGGGCACCGGCCTGTCGGGCGGGGCCATGCCACACGCGCTGGGCGTCACCCTGTCGCTGGCCAGGTTCAACAATATCGTCAAGATCGACCCCTTGAGCCGCACTGCGGTTGTGCAGTGTGGCGTGCGCAACCTGGCCATCAGCGACGCTGCGGCCGCGCATGATTTGTACTACGCGCCCGACCCATCGAGTCAGATTGCCTGCACCATTGGCGGCAATGTGGCGGAAAACTCGGGCGGCGTGCACTGCCTGAAGTACGGGCTCACCCTGCACAACATCGTCAAGATCAAAGGCTTCACGATGGACGGCGAGGCGGTTGAATTCGGTTCGGACGCGCTGGACGCACCCGGCTATGACTTGATGAGCATCGTCATCGGCTCGGAGGGCATGCTGGCCGTCACCACCGAAGTGACGGTCAAGCTGATCCCGAAACCGCAACTGGCGAGCTGCATCATGGCCAGCTTTGACGACATTCGCAAGGCCGGCGACGCAGTCGCCGCCATCATTGCCGCGGGCATCATCCCGGCCGGGCTGGAAATGATGGACAAGCCAATGACGGCGGCGGTGGAAGACTATGTACACGCCGGCTACGACCTGAACGCCGAGGCGATTTTGCTGTGCGAGAGCGACGGCACGCCGCAAGAAGTCGACGAAGAAATCGCACGCATGAGCGCCGTGCTGCGCACCCACGGCGCCACCGCCCTTGCGGTGAGCCGCGACGAGGCCGAGCGGCTGAAGTTCTGGAGCGGCCGCAAGAACGCCTTCCCGGCCAGCGGGCGCATCAGCCCGGATTACATGTGCATGGACTCGACCATTCCGCGCAAGCGCCTGGCCGACATGCTGCTGGCAATTCAGCAGATGGAAAAAAAATACGATTTGCGCTGCGCCAATGTGTTCCACGCGGGCGATGGCAACTTGCACCCGCTGATTTTGTTTGATGCCAATCAGGCCGACCAGTTGCACCGGGCGGAGTTGTTCGGCGCCGACATCCTGGAAACCAGCGTCGCCATGGGCGGCACCGTCACCGGCGAGCACGGCGTCGGCGTGGAAAAACTCAATTCAATGTGTGTGCAGTTCAGTGCGGAGGAAAACGAACAGATGTTTGGCGTCAAGCGCGCTTTTGACGCCAAAGGTCTGCTCAACCCGGGCAAGGTCATTCCGACGCTGCAACGCTGTGCCGAGTACGGCAAGATGCTGGTGCGCGGCGGGCAGCTCAAGCACCCGGATCTGCCGCGGTTTTAGCTTCCAGGCCCCATGACCGGACTGCGTGGTTTGGCCTGGCTGCTGGCGCTGCAGTCGATTGGTGAGTTGCTGGCGCGGGGCTTCTCTTTGCCCTTTCCCGGTCCGGTCATCGGCATGCTTCTGCTGCTGCTTGCCCTGCGCGCACCCGTTGTACGAGAACCGGTGGCGGCCTGTGCCAGCTTTTTGCTGTCGCACCTCTCGCTGCTGTTTGTGCCGGTCGGCGTCGGGGTAATGACGCACCTGGGCCTGATCAGCCAGTACGGCGTGCGCATGCTGATCGTCATTGCGCTGTCGACCTGGATCGGCCTGGCCGTGACGGCGCTGACCTTGCGTCTGTTCAGGAAAAAAAGCGATGCCGAATTTCGTTGAGCTCTGGGTCTACCTCTCCAGCACGCCGTTGTTTGGCCTGACCGCCACGCTGGTGGTGTATGTGCTGGCGCAAGCCGTGTACGTCCGGCTGCAACAGGCGCCCTGGGCCAACCCGGTGCTGTGGACGGTGCTCGCCATTGCCAGCGTGCTGCTGGCCACCGGCGTGAGTTACCCCACTTACTTTGCCGGTGCGCAATTCATTCATTTCCTGTTGGGCCCGGCGGTGGTGGCGCTGGCCTGGCCGCTCTGGGAACGACGCGCCGCCCTGGCGCTGCACTGGCGCGCCCTGTTGCTGGCGGCCGTGGCAGGCGGCCTGGCGGCCAGCGGCTCGGCGCTGGCGCTGGGCTGGGCGGCTGGCCTGCCCCTGGACGTGGTGTTGTCGCTGGCGCCCAAATCGGTCACCGCACCGGTGGCCATGGGCATTGCCGACAAGATTGGCGGCATTCCCGCCCTGGCGGCCGTGTTTGCCGTGATCACCGGCATGGTGGGGGCCCTGAGTGGCAAATACTTGTTTGCTGCGCTCAAGATCCCGACCGACCCGGCGGGCTGGATGGCGCGTGGCTTTTCCCTGGGCACCGCCGCGCACGGCATCGGCGCCGCCCGGGCGCTGCAGGTCAATGCCGATGCCGGGGCTTACGCCGGGCTGGCGCTGGGGCTGCAGGTGGTACTGGCCTCGCTGCTGATACCGCTGGCGTTCCGGCTGTTTTGAATCTAGTGCCGGGTCATGCGCAAACCCGGCTCGTCGTCGGCCATCACCTGTTGCGCCCACGCCGTCAGCTTGCCCGCGTCGGCGCGTAATACCTCTTGCTTGACGGCCAGAATTTGCGCCGGATGCATGGAAAAACTGCGCAAGCCCATACCCAGCAGCAGGCGGGTGAGGGAGACGTCGCCGGCCATCTCGCCACACAGGCTCACGGGTTTGCCCTGGGCCCGGCATTCGGCAATGGTCTGTGCCACCAGCCGCAGCACGGCCGGATGCAGGGGGTCGTACAAATGCGCGACGGACTCGTCCGTGCGATCGATCGCCAGCGTGTATTGAATCAGGTCGTTGGTGCCAATGGACAGAAAATCGAAGTATTTCAGGAACACCTTGACAATGAGAGCGGCGGCAGGCACCTCGATCATGGCGCCTATCTTGACCGGGCCGTAGGCAATACCGCGGTTGTCGAGTTCGACACGGGCGCGGTCAATCATGGCCATCGTGTGGCGAATTTCACCGGCATGCACCAGCATCGGTATCAGCAGGTTCACCGGGCCATGGGCGGCAGCACGCAGAATCGCCCTTAACTGCGTCAGGAACATCGCCGGGTCCGCCAGGCTCCAGCGAATGGCCCGCAGCCCCAGCGCCGGATTCAGGTGAGCGTTATCCTGCTGCGACTCATCCAGCGGCTTGTCGGCGCCCACATCGACGGTGCGAATCGTCACCGGCAAGCCCTGCATGCCCTCAACGGCACGCCGGTACGCCAGGTACTGCTCCTCTTCGTTGGGCAGTCGGCCATTGCGTCCCATGAACAGGAATTCACTGCGAAACAGGCCCACGCCGACCGCACCCGCCAACACAGCGCCAAGTGCGTCCTCCGGCATCTCGATATTGGCCAGCAATTCAATTTTCTGGCCATCCATCGTCACGGCCGGGGTGTGCAGCAGGCGGGTCAAGCGACCGCGCTCCAACTCGCCCTGGCGCTGCTTGAAACCATATTCGGCCAGCACGATGGGAGACGGATCGACCACCAACACACCGGCGTCGCCGTCGATGATGACCCAGTCATCCTGGCGCACCAATTGGCTCGACAAGCGTGCGCCCACCACCGCCGGGATATCCAGGCTGCGGGCGACGATGGCGGTGTGCGAGGTTTTGCCGCCGACGTCGGTCACAAAGCCGGCAAACACACTTTGCTTGAACTGCAGCATGTCGGCCGGCGACAGGTCGTGCGCCACCAGAATCAAGGGCACATCCACGGTGTCGTCGAGCAAGAGGTCTTGTTGCGAGGGCTTGCGCAGCGTTCGGCTGGGCGCCACCACCACGGGCGAGGCCACGCCCTTCATGGCGCGTAATACTTTTTCGGTGATTTGCTCCAGATCGGCTTTGCGTCCGCGCAGGTATTCGTCCTCCATCTCGTCGAACTGGCGGGCAATCACTTCCAATTGCGTGGTGAGCGCCCACTCGGCGTTGTACAAGCGGTCCTTGATCCAGTGCCTGACGCCGTTTGACAGTTCATCGTCGTTGAGCAGCATCAGATGAACATCGAGCAGCGCTGTCAGTTCCTGCGGCGCTTCTTTCGGGCCCATATGGCTGATGCTGGCCTGCAGGCGGTGAATTTCATTCACCACCGCGTCGCGCGCGCTACGCACCCGTTCAATCTCGGCATCAACCTCAGTGGCCGCAATAAAATAATGCGCCACATCCACCCGACTGGAGGCCACCAGCACCGCCCGCCCAATGGCGATGCCGCGCGCAACGGCGAGTCCGTGAATGGAAAATGTCACTCACCTTCTCCAAATTTATCGGCAATCAGCGCCAGCAAGGCATCCAGGGCCTCTTGTTCGCGCTCACCGCTGGCATCAATTTCCACCGTGCTGCCATTGCCTGCCGCCAGCATCATGACGCCCATGATGCTCTTGGCGTTCACGCGCCGCTCTCCCTTGGCAATCCAGACTTCGCATGGGTAACCGCCCGCCAGCTTGGTGAGTTTGGCTGAGGCCCGCGCATGCAGGCCCAGTTTATTGCTGATGGTCGTGCTTGCTTTGATCACTTTTTTTCCTCAATTGATTCTGCGGCGCCGTCGTCGCCACCGGCATGACGCCCTGCGTGCCACCCGCCAGAGCCCGCGCCACCATGGCATCCAGGGTTTCACCGCGGTAGGTGACGGTGCGCAGCAGCATCGGCAGGTTGACCCCGGCAACTAATTTTGAGTTCACGCCATCGACCAGCCTTTGCGCCACGTTACAGGGGGTGGCCCCAAACACGTCGGCCAACACCAGTGTCTGCGGCACATTCAGCAAGGCCAGGGCCTGCCTGGCACCCGCCAGCGTTTCTTCGGGTGGCGTATTGGGCTGCACGTCAAACGTCGCGACGGCCGCCTCGGCATCCGGGAATACATGCAGCACGCACTGGCGCAACGCACTGGCCAGTGGCGCATGAGCAATGATAAGAATGCCGTTGTTCATTTATTTAACTTAGCAAGACCGGCCACGCACTGCAATACAGGCCACGCCCGGTCCAGAAACCCTGAGATGGACTGATTATGACTTTTTGCAGGCGGACAATCGGCGTGGGGTGCCATCGGGCCCACCCAAATAGTGCCCGGAGTGACCTGAACAAGCTGTATTTCTGTCAGCCCTGCGCCCGGGGTTTTCTTGCGCCCCGTCACAGTCAAGGACCTGAGGACGCCGGGTCGCTGGTCTGTGGCAGGGTCCAAAGACCAATTTGCAGCGTCAGTCTTTTCGATAAGCGTCGTGGCAAGTCTTACAAGTGCCGCCCGTGGCAGACACCGCCGTCTTGATGTTATCCAGGCTGCCGGTTTTCGCAGCGGCGGCAAGTTTGGTCATTTCAGCCTGCATCTTGTCGGCGTATTCCTTGAATTTGGCGGGCTCCTTCCAAATCTCTGCTTTGGCCCGGGTTTCACCCTTGTCGGTCCCCTCACCAAAGGCGCCCCAGGGAAGCTTGGACATGAACTCGGCGACCGCCGCACTGTCAGCGGCAGCTTTGGCATCAAACGGCGCTTTACCCGTTGCCATGGCGCCCAAACGGCCGAAGTTCTGCTGCATGACAAACAAGGCATTTTTGCGGTATTTAACGGCATCTTCCGGTTTGGCGAACTGGGCGCAGGCTGGTGCGCTGAAGGCGACGACGGTTGCAGCGAGAACAAACAGGGTGCTACTTTTCATGGCGATTTCTTCCTCGGGATGGTTATGGCTTATTCGGGTCGATCAGTGTAATGGTGATCAAAAAATCCTGCTAATACCACCGGGCCAGAAAAGACCGGCGGGCGCGCGCAGTTTTTATCGCCGATTGCTCGAAGAAAAGCTTGTTCAGTTTCCGGCAAAATGACTGCAAGTTTTGATCAACATTGAAGGGGCCACCCATGTCGCACAAAGTCAGGGTATGGGATTTGCCAACCCGGTGCTTCCATTGGGGATTGGTCGTCTGCTTTATGGGCTTGATCACAAGCGCTCAGATTGGCGGCGATGCAATGGCCTGGCATTTCAGATCGGGTTACGCGGTGCTCAGTCTGCTGTTGTTCCGCATCATTTGGGGTCTGGTGGGAGGAAGATGGTCACGTTTTACCTCTTTCATCTATGCACCCGCCGCCATCCTGGCCTACGTCAAAGGTCGCGGCCTGCCAGAGCACACCGTTGGACACAACCCGCTGGGCTCTGGCTCGGTGTTTGCCATGCTGGGTTTTCTTCTGCTTCAGGTCATGACCGGGTTGGTCAGCGACGACGAAATTGCAAACGCCGGCCCCTTAAGCCAATTTGTCTCCAACGCGGTCGTGAGTTTCGCCACTTTTTACCATGCGGCTATTGGCAGATGGGTTCTCATCGGTTTGGTGGTGCTGCACCTCAGCGCCATCTTTTTTTACCACCTCAAGAAGCGCCAAAATCTTGTGCTGCCCATGCTACTGGGGGACAAGGAAACAGACAGCGCCGTCATGAGTTCGAGGGATGACCTCGGGTCCCGTACATGGGCTCTCGCCCTATTTTTAGGCTGTACTGCATTGGTGGCCGGCATGGTCAAGCTGGCGGGATGAGCGTTCACGTGCAGCCGCGTTGACGGCTGTCAGAGCCGGTCGCATCAGGCCGCTCAGTACCCCGGTCAGCAGCGCGGCTTATTTGAGGATGTCGCCAATGCAGAGGTATTTGATCTCCACATAGTCATCGATGCCCAAATGCGAACCCTCGCGCCCCAGACCGGACTGCTTGACGCCACCAAACGGCACATGTTCGGTGGCCAGAATGCCAACGTTGATGCCGACCATGCCGTACTCCAGCGCCTCGCTGACCCGGAAGATGCGGCCCACGTCGCGGCTGTAGAAGTAACTGGCCAAACCAAATTCGGTGTTGTTGGCAGCAAAAATCGCATCCTGCTCGGTTTTGAACTTGAACACCGGCGCAAACGGGCCAAAGGTCTCCTCGCGCGCGCACAGCATGTCGGCCGTGGCGTCTGCCATCACCGTAGGCTCGAAAAACTGGCCCGGCAAGCGGTGGCCGCCAGTGAGCAAACGGGCACCTTTTAGCAACGCATCCTGCACATGGCGCTCGACCTTGAGCAGTGCAGCTTCTTCAATCAGCGGCCCCTGGTTGACGCCTTCCTCAAAGCCGTTACCCACCTTGGCGGTCTTGACCTTGGCGGCGAACTTCTGCACAAATTCGTCATACACACCCTCTTGCACATAGAAACGATTGGAGCAGACGCAGGTTTGCCCGGCATTGCGGTACTTGCTGGCAAACGCGCCTTCCACCGCGCTGTCAATATCGGCATCGTCAAAGACGATGAAGGGTGCGTTGCCGCCCAACTCCAGGGAGAGTTTTTTGACCGTGGGCGCCGACTGCGCCAGCAGGATGCGACCCACTTCGGTGGAGCCGGTGAAGCTGATGTGGCGCACCACGTCGCTGGCGCAAAAAACCTTGCCCACGGCAATGGAGTTGTCGGCGTCAGCGGTGATGACGTTCAGCACCCCAGCCGGTATACCGGCGCGTAAAGCCAGCTCGGCAACAGCCAGCGCACTCAAGGGCGTCAATTCGGCCGGCTTGATGACCACCGGGCAACCCGCCGCCAGCGCGGGCGAGACCTTGCGTGTGATCATGGCCATCGGAAAGTTCCACGGCGTGATGGCGGCGCAGACGCCAATCGGCTGGCGCAGCAGCAGCAGGCGGCGGTTGTTGTCAAACTGCGGCAAGGTCTCGCCGTTGATGCGTTTGGCTTCTTCGGCAAACCACTCCACAAAGCTGGCGCCATAGGCGATTTCGCCTTTGGCCTCGGGCAGCGGCTTGCCTTCTTCGGCGGTCATGATGCGCCCCAGGTCATCCTGATTCGCCATGATCAGGTCATACCACTTGCGCAAAATGATGCTGCGCTCTTTGGCGGTTTTGTTGCGCCAGGCCGGCCAGGCGGCGTTGGCAGCCGCAATGGCTGTTTCAGCCTCCGCCGGTCCCAGGTTCGCGACGTCGGCGAGGTGCGCGCCAGTGGCCGGGTCAGTGACAGCGAAACGACTTGAGCCGCTGACCCATTGGCCATTGATCAAGGCATCGGTTTTCAGAAGAGTGGGATCTTTGAGCAGGGAAAGAGGTGAAAGCAAAGCTGACATGAAAACTCCTGTATGTTTATAAGAAATAAGGCTCTAGCCCTTACGGAATAAGCGCCAACAGCTACAAAATAGCTAGCGTCTGAGGACGCCTGGCAGCACGCACAGCATCTCGAACAACAGGTTGGCCCCGAGCAGGGCGGTGTTGCCGCTCACATCATACGCAGGCGAGACTTCAACCAGGTCGCAGCCGATCAGGTTGAGACCCGAGCAGCCACGAACGATCTCAAGGGCCTGCGGCACAGTCAAACCACCTATCTCCGGCGTGCCCGTGCCGCCGGCATACGCCGGATCGATACCGTCGATGTCAAAGCTCAGGTAACACGGGGTCTGGCCAATGTGGGCCCGGATATTGGCCATCAGGGGCGCGAGTGACTGGTACCAGACCTCGTGGGCCATCACCAGCGTAAAGCCCTGCTGCCGGGGCCAGTCAAAGTCGTCGGACGCGTAGCCGCTGCCGCGCAGGCCAATCTGAAACACCTTGTGGCAGTCCAGCAAACCTTCTTCAACCGCCCGGCGAAACGGTGTGCCGTGTGCCACCGGCTCGCCAAACATCTCTTCGTTGACATCGGCATGGGCATCCACATGCACCAGCGCGACCGGGCCATGTTTGGCCGCCATGGCGCGCAGGATGGGCAGGGCAATGGTGTGGTCACCACCCAAGGTCAGGGGTGTGCAACCGGCCTCCAGCACCGTCCGGTAAAAATTGGTGATGATCGGCAGCGATTTTGTCAGCGAATAGGTGTTGATCGGCACATCGCCCAGATCCGCTACTTGCAGCGTGTCAAACGGCGCCGCGCCGGTCGCCATGTTGTAGGGCCGGATCAGTGCTGACTCGGCGCGAATCTGGCGCGGGCCAAAACGCGCACCGGGCCGGTGCGAGGTGCCGATGTCCAGCGGCACGCCAATAAAGGCTGCATCGAGGCCCTCGGGGGAGCTGGAAACAGGCAGGCGCAACATGCTGGCGATGCCGCCGAAACGCGGCATGGCGTTGCCGGACAAGGGTTGATTTTTCGGCGCCATTTTCAGCGCCTTCTGCCGCGCAGCCATTCCAGCCCCAGCATCAGGGTGGTGGTAAAAATAATCAACAAAGTGGCGACAGCGGCAATGGTGGGCGTGATGTTTTCCCGGATGCCGGTAAACATCTGGCGCGGCAGCGTCACCTGGGTCGGGCCGGCGATAAACAAGGTCACCACCACTTCGTCAAACGACGTGGCAAAGGCAAACAGGGCACCTGAAATGACGCCCGGCGCAATGATCGGCAAGGTGATGCGAAAAAAGGTTTGCGTTTGATTGGCGCCCAGGCTCTGGCTGGCCCGCACCAGGTTGTTGTTGAAGTTCTGCAGCGTGGCCAGCACGGTCGTCAGCACAAACGGCGCGCCTAACGCGGCATGCACCAGAATCAGGCCGAGGTAGGTGTCAGCCAGGCCAATCTTGGCGAAAAACAGATAGGTGCTAACGCCCACCACCACAATCGGCACCACCATCGGGGCGATCAGCAGACTCATCAGCGCACCCTTGCCAAAGAACTGGACGCGGGCCAGGCCGACGGCCGCCAGGGTGCCCAGTACCGTGGCCAGCAAGGTGGCCAGAGGCGCGACGATGAAGCTGTTGCGGGTGGCCCGGCCCCATTCGTCGGAGCTGAACAAATTGTCGTACCACTGCATGGACCAGCCCGGCATCGGGTAAGACAAAAACGAGCTGGAACTGAACGACAGCGGCATGATGACCAGAATCGGCAGCAGCAAAAACAGCAAAACACCAAGGCACAGCACACGCAGCGCGTACCAGCCCACCTTGTCAGCCGGCGTGGCGTAGGCGGGGAAGGTGGGCAGGCGGGCGAATGCGGCCAGGGTGGCCAGTGCCCGCATGATCGGGTGGGCCGAAGGCACAGCGCCAGCCGGACGCTCGGAGACAGTAGGCAATGGAAACAATCGCATCAGGCTTACCCCAGACTGAGTTCGGACTTGACGACACGGCGGTACAGGGCATACAGCACCAGCGTGGCCGTGAGCAACACGGCCCCCAGCGCACACGCCATGCCCCAGTTGACGTTGACATTGGTGTACTGGGCAATGTAGTAACTCAGCATCTGGTCACCCGCGCCGCCCAGCAGTGCGGGCGTCACGTAATAGCCAATGCTGAGGATAAACACCAGCAAACCACCGGCCCCCACACCGGGCCAGGTTTGCGGCACATAAACCCGAAAGAACGCCGCCAGCGGATGGCTGCCCAGCGACACTGCCGCCCGCAGGTAAGTCGGTGGCACCGACTTCATCACACTGTAGAGCGGCAAGATCATGAACGGCAGCAGGATGTGCACCATGGCGATGATCACGCCCAGGCGATTGAACAGCAGCGGCAAGGGCGCATCGGTCAACCCCAAGCCCATCAGCGAGCGGTTCACCAGCCCATTGGATTGCAGCAGCACGATCCAGGCGGCCACCCGCACCAGAATCGAGGTCCAGAACGGCACCAGCACCAGAATCATCAGCATATTGGCTTTGCGTGTCGACAGGATCGACAGCCAGTAGGCCAGCGGGTACCCCAGCAGCAGGCAAAACAAGGTGACGATGGCGCTGATCTTGAAGGTGCGAACCAGGATGTTGGCAAACGCAGCGGAGTCGGCATCCACCTGCGTGATGTGGCCCTGCACATCACGCTTCAGGTCCAGCGAGGTCAACAAATAATCAGGCGTCCAGCGCGACGCATTTTTGGCAATCGCCTGCCAATAACTGAGCTCGCCCCAGCGCGCATCGAGCGCCAGCAGCTGGGTGCGCACCTGCTCGGGCGTCATGCCCGGCGCCAGCGGCAGCGCCCGGTAGGTGCTCATGATCAGGGAGCGGGCGCCGCTGACTTCGCTGTTGAGCCGACGCGCCAGCGCACCGGCGTCAGATTGCTCCTTGATGGCCGACAAGTCTTCGATCAAGGCCGCGTAGGCAACAGCGGGCGGGGCTGCGGTGCGGCTCCAGCTTGACAAGGCCTTGGCCGTGTGGCCCAAGGTATTGGCGACTTCGGGGTTTTCCACCGCGCGCACCAACAAGGCGCCGATTGGCACCAAGAAGGTGAACAGCAGAAATAGCAGCAGCGGCAGCGTCAGCGAGATCGCAAAAGCGCGCTTGCGGCGCTCGGCCCGGCGCAACTGGCCTACCAGTTTGCCGGGGTCCAGGGTCATCGATTGGGCCATGGCGATCTCGCTGTCAGTGGCTTACTGCGCGGCCCAGGCGGCAAAGCGCTTCTCAAGCGCCTCACCCTGGTCAGCCCAGAAACCGACGTTGAATTGCAACGCTGTCTTGGCATTGGCCGGTGCCGTGGGCAACTTGCCCAGTACCTTGGCGTCGAGCATGGTCAGCGCCTTGACGTTGGTCGGCCCGTAGGAGATCAGCTTGGCGTATTCCGCCTGCTCTTTCGAACTGCTGGCCATGGCGATGAATTTCAGGGTCGCCTCTCGGTTGGACGCCCCTTTGGGCATCACCCAATAGTCCAGGTCATAGATGCCACCGGTCCAGGTGATCTGCAGGTTCTTGCCTTCGCGCTGGGCGGCGTCAATGCGGCCGTTGTAAGCGGTGGTCATGACGACATCACCCGCCACCAGAAATTGCGGCGGCTGGGCACCGGCTTCCCACCACTGAATGTTGGGCTTGAGTTCGGTCAGTTTCTTGAAGGCGCGCTCGGCGCCGTCCTTGGTCGCCAGCACCTTGTACACGTCTTGCACCGCCACACCGTCAGCCATCAGGGCAAACTCAAGGTTGTAGCGGGCGCCCTTGCGCATGGCGCGCTTGCCCGGGAATTTCTTGACGTCCCAGAAGTCAGCCCAGGTGGTGGGTGCGGTCTTGAGCTTGTCGGCGTTATAGGCCATAACGGTGGACCAGACAAAAGTGCCAATGCCGCACTCATGAATCGCGGCCGGGGTGAAGTCAGCCTTGTTGCCAATCTTGCTGTAGTCGAGCTTTTCAAACAGGCCTTCGTCGCAACCACGTGTCACGTCGGGAGACTCGACCTCCACCACATCCCAATTCACTTGCTTGGCCTCGACCATGGCCTTGATTTTGGCCTGCTCACCGTTGTACTCCACGCCAACAATCTTGTTGCCGGTGGCTTTCTCATAAGGCTCAAAGTAAGCCTTCTTCTGGGCATTGCCATTGGCTCCGCCGAAATTGACGACGGTAATCTGGGTCTGCGCGAAGCTGGCCGCACAGGCCAGCAGCGCACAAGCGGCCACGATGGGTTTGAGTTTCATGGTTGAGTCTCCTCTTTGGGTTGGGTAATAAGGCAAAAGGTCAGGGTTTGCAAGCGGATCAAAGATAGACCCGCAAATGCTCGGGGGGCAAACGCAGCCAAACGGTTTGCCCGGATTGCGGGACGGTCGGGCTGGAAAGCGCAATCTTGACAGTGGCATCGACTTGGCCGGGGAGCGCGCAGCGCAGCCGCAGGTGATCGCCAAAATAAATGACGTCGCCGACTTTCGCCTCCAGGCTGTTGACGCCCGGTGAGGCGCCAGCCGGATGCACCTCAATACGTTCCGGCCGGATACAGGCATGCACCCGGCTGCTGGTAGCGGCGGCGTTGACATTGAGGCCGCTCAGCACCGTGCCGCTGGCCAGCCGCAGGTCGCACTGACCATCCCGTGTCGCCGCAACGGTGCCATCAAAAACCGTGTTGTCCCCGACAAAGCCAGCCACAAAATGATTGGCCGGGGTTTCGTACAGGCCGGTCACGATGTCGATTTGCTGAATGATGCCATCGCTGAAAACAGCCACCCGGTCCGACATGGTCAGGGCTTCGGACTGGTCATGCGTGACATAGACAAAGGTCAGGCCGAGCTGACGGTGCAGTGCCTTGAGCTCGAGCTGCATGTGCTCGCGCAACTGCTTGTCCAGCGCACCCAGCGGCTCATCCATCAGCACCAGCTGGGGATCAAACACCAGCGCACGCGCCAGCGCCACGCGCTGCTGCTGACCGCCCGAGAGTTGCCCCGGATAGCGGGCGCTCAAGTTGTCCATTTGCACCATGCCCAAGGCACGCAGCACTTTGGCTTCGCGCTCGGCCTTGCTAAAGTTTCGCACCGTCAAGGGGTAGGCCACGTTGTCGGCAATGGTCATGTGCGGAAACAGTGCGTAGTTCTGAAACACCATGCCAAAGTTGCGTTTGTGCGGTGGCGTGCGGGTGATGGGTTTGCCGTTCAAAAAAATCTCGCCCGCCGTTGGCGACTCAAAGCCGGCCAGCATCATCAGGGTGGTGGTTTTGCCGGAGCCCGAGGGACCCAGCAGTGAGAGAAACTCGCCAGCCCGGATGTCAAGGTTGAGATCGCGCACCACCAGGGTCTTGCCGTCATACGTTTTTTCAACGCCGGCAAATTTCACGAGTTCTTGGGACGACATGTTATGTAGCGGCCTTTCAGCGTTTCAAGGGGCGAACAAAATAAAGGGTATGCGGCTGTAGTCAATTAAGCAACATGCATGCCCGATGGACGACTTGGATGTTGATTAGACTGCTTGAATGGCGGTCAGGCAAGCGTCGATGATGGCCAGGCCTTCATCGACGATGGCATCACTGGCCGTCAGAGGCACCAGAATACGAACGACATTGCCATATGTGCCGCAGGTCAACAGGATCAGCCCGCGCTGGGTGGCCTCGGCTGCCAGCCGTTTGGCCATGTCGGCATCGGGCTGATGGATGTCACCCCCCTTGCACAACTCAATCGCCACCATCGCACCCAGGCCCCGCACATCGGCGATGCAGCGGTGGCTGGCGGCCATTTTTTTCAGGCTGGTGGTCAGGCGAAGGCCCAGTTGGCGGCTGCGGTCCAGCAGGTTTTCCTGCTTGAACACCTCCAATACCGCCAGCGCGGCGGCGCACGACAAGGGACTTCCCGCATACGTGCCACCCAGCCCGCCGGGCGCGGGCGCGTCCATCACGTCAGCGCGGCCCACGACGGCCGAGATCGGAAAACCACCGGCCATGGACTTGGCCAGCGTGATCATGTCAGGCGCAACGTCGCTTTGCTCGACGGCAAACCAGGTGCCGGTGCGGCCAGCGCCGGTTTGAATCTCGTCGGCAATCAACAAAATGCCATGCTGATCGCACAGCGCGCGCAGGCGCTGCAGGAACTCTGGCGGCGCCACGTTGAAGCCGCCTTCGCCCTGCACCGGCTCCACAATGATGGCCGCGACACGGCTGGCTTCGACATCGTTCTTGAAGATCGATTCAATCGACGCGATCGATTCATCGACGCTCACGCCGTGCAGCGCGTTGGGAAACTGGGCATGAAAAATTTCTGCCGGAAACGGGCCAAAGCCGGTCTTGTACGGCGCCACCTTGCCGGTCAAGCCCAGCGTCAGCAGCGTGCGGCCGTGGTAGCCACTGGTAAACGCGATGATGGCCGTGCGCTTGGTGTAGGCGCGGGCAATCTTGATGGCGTTTTCAACCGCTTCCGCGCCGGTACTCAAGAACATCGTTTTCTTGGCGAAATCACCGGGGGCCAGGGCGTTGATGCGCTCGGCCAGCTCGACATAGGGCTCATAGGCCAGAACCTGGAAGCAGGTGTGGGTGTACAGGTCCAACTGGGCCTTGACGGCGGCGATCACCGTCGGGTTGCAGTGCCCGGTATTGAGAACGGCAATGCCGCCGGCAAAGTCAATATAGCGTTTACCTTCCACATCCCAGATTTCGGCGTTTTCACCGCGGGCGATAAACACCTCGTGGCTTTGGCCAACACCGCGTGGAACGGCAGCCCGACGACGGGCCATCAAGCTTGCATTTTTCAGGTTTGATTCGCGTTGCATATCAGTCCAAATAAGGTTGGGGTGGTTGATGAAGTGAGGCGAATATAGAGCCGGCCCTTCACGACTACCATATACAGATTGCGATATTTTTCGATGCACTGTGCAGCCAGCAGCACCGCTACATACAAACCCTAGGTATCACCATGTTTTCCCTTAATCCGCAGAGTGCGACGCCCCTGGTCCTGCAAATCGTGGACGGGTTCCGGCTCGCCATCCAGGACGGCTCGCTGCGCCCAGGCTCCAAGGCGCCGTCGATCAGGCAGTTTGCCCACGCGCACGGGGTCAGCGTGTTTACCGTGGTCGATGCCTACGACCGGCTGGTAGCCCAGGGCTACTTCACGTCGCGCCCCCATTCCGGTTTTTTTGTCAGACAGCGTCCGGTGTCGAACATCGAGGTGCCCGGACACGGTCCGAATTTCAACTTCGACTCCATGTGGTACCTGCGCCGCATTTTTGAAAACCGGGCACTGCGCATCAAGCCAGGCTGCGGCTGGTTGCCCGGTGACTGGCTGTTTCAGGACGGTGTGCGCCGCAGCCTGCGCAGTTTGGCCACCGACGACGTGGACTTGGGTGGCTATGGTGAGCCCAAGGGCTACCCACCGCTGCGCCAACTGGTGCGCGACCTGCTGGCCGAGCAGGAAATTGCCGTGAGTTCGGAGCAGGTGCTGCTCACCCAAGGATCGAGCCAGGCCATGGACCTCGTGGCCCGGCGCCTGGTGCGCCCGGGAGACGCGGTGCTGGTGGACGAGCCGGGTTACCCCAATCTGCTGTTTTCCTTGCGCTTTTTGGGCGCACGCCTGATCGGCGTGCCGCGCACGCCAGTTGGCTACGACCTGGTGACGCTGGAACGTCTGGTCATCAAACACCAGCCCAAGCTGTTTTTTACCCAGCCCCGGCTGCAGAGCCCAACCGGGTCGGTCGCCCAGTTGGCGCATCTGCACCGCGTCATGCAGCTGGCCGACAAATACGATTTTCTGGTGGTGGAGAACGACATTTACGCCGACCTCGACCCGGAGCCCCGGCCCTCGCTGGCCAGCCTGGACCAGCTCAACCGGGTGATTTACATCAGCAGTTTTTCCAAAACGATTTCGCCCAATATCCGGGTCGGCTACCTGGCGGCCAATCCGGATCTGCTGGAAGACCTGGCCCAGCTCAAGATGATCTCAGGCTTGACGTCTTCGGAGTTCAGTGAGCGTCTGGCGTATGGCGCCTTGATGGATGGGCGCTGGCGCAAGCACGTCAAGAACCTGCGCGAGCGCCTGGCAAAAGCGCACGAGGGCGCGGCATCGCGTTTGCTGAAAATCGGCTTTGAAATATTTTGCGAACCCAAGGCCGGCATTTTCCTGTGGGCCAAACACCCGGCCATTGCGGATTCGGCAGAGCTGGCCTACAAAGCCACCGAGCAGGACATTTTGCTCGGGCCGGGGCATTTGTTCAGCCCTGATTTACAGCCCAGTCCATGGCTGCGCTTCAATGTTATTTTTTGCGATGAACCGGCTCTGTTCACCTTCCTGGAACAGCAGTGCCGGGCGCTCTGATGCTTTAAAATTGACCGCTTTGGTGGGCGTTGCGCCACCGCCCTGCGTTAGGGATCCTTAGCGCTTCACCCCAAAAACCCGTCAACCATTGCCCAAACGCCATGAATTCAACCGTCGCCCCCGCCTCCGTCGCCGACATCCGCAAGATCTTTCTCGACTTCTTTGCCTCCAAAGGCCATACCGTGGTGCCGTCGAGCCCGCTGGTGCCCGGCAATGACCCGACGCTAATGTTCACCAACTCGGGCATGGTGCAGTTCAAGGATGTGTTCCTGGGCACCGACAAGCGTTCTTATGTGCGTGCCGCCTCGGTGCAGGCCTGCCTGCGCGCCGGGGGCAAACACAACGACCTGGAAAACGTCGGTTACACCGCACGCCACCACACTTTTTTCGAGATGCTGGGCAACTGGAGCTTTGGCGACTACTTCAAGCGCGACTCGCTCAAATGGGGCTGGGAACTGCTCACAAAAGTGTACAAACTGCCCGCTGACAAGCTCTGGGCCACGGTTTATATCGACGACGACGAGGCTTACAACATCTGGACGCAAGAAATTGGCCTGCCGCCCGAGCGCGTGGTGCGCATTGGCGACAACAAGGGCGCCAAATACGCCTCCGACAACTTCTGGATGATGGCCGACACCGGCCCGTGCGGCCCCTGCAGCGAGATTTTTTATGACCACGGCCCCGCCATTGCCGGCGGCCCCCCGGGCAGCCCGGAGCAGGACGGTGACCGCTACATCGAAATCTGGAACCACGTGTTCATGCAGTACGACATGCAGCCGGACGGCTCGGTCAAGCCGCTGCCCGCGCCGTGTGTCGACACCGGCATGGGGCTGGAGCGCCTGGCCGCCATCCTGCAGCATGTGCACAGCAATTACGAGATCGATATTTTCGACGCGCTGATCAAGGCCGCGGCCCGTGAGACCGGCTGCACCGACCTGGGCAACAAGAGCCTGCGCGTGATTGCCGACCACATCCGCGCCACCGCCTTTCTGGTCAGCGACGGCGTGCTGCCCAGCAACGAAGGGCGGGGTTATGTGCAGCGCCGCATCATCCGCCGCGCCATCCGGCACGGCTACAAGCTGGGCCAGAAGGCGCCGTTTTTCTACAAGCTGGTGCCGGACCTGGTGACCCTGATGGGCGAGGCCTATCCGGGTCTGGCGACGCAAGCCGAGCGTATTGCGCAGGTGCTGCAAGCGGAAGAGGAGCGCTTTTTTGAAACGCTGGCCAACGGCATGCAAATACTCGATGAGACGCTGACAGGCGATGCCAAGGTACTGCCGGGCGATGTCGCGTTCAAGCTGCACGACACCTTTGGTTTCCCGCTCGACTTGTCCGCCGACGTGTGCCGCGAGCGCGGTGTCGAGGTGGATGAGGCCGGCTTTCATGCCGCGATGGAAAAACAAAAAGCCCAAGGCCGCGCCGCCGGCAAGTTCCGCATGGACCGCGCACTGGAGTACAGCGGCGACGGCAATGACTTTGTCGGCTATGAGCGTCTCACGGAAGTTACAAAAATAGTAGCACTCTATGCAGACAGCACGCCGGTCAGCGAGCTGAAAGCAGGTCAGGCCGGGGTGGTGGTGCTGGCCGCCACGCCGTTTTATGGCGAGAGCGGTGGTCAGGTCGGCGACCAGGGCGCGATCTTTTCTGACGGCGCGATGTTTGACGTGGCCGACACGCAAAAAATCAAGGCCGATGTATTTGGCCACCATGGTGTGCTGAAATCCGGCGCACTCAAGATCGGCGACGTGGTCACGGCCCATGTCAACGCCAGCCTGCGCGCCGCCACCCAGCGCAACCACAGCGCCACCCACCTGATGCACAAGGCGCTGCGCGAGGTGCTGGGCGCACATGTGCAGCAAAAGGGCTCGCTGGTTAATGCAGAGCGCACCCGCTTTGACTTTGCCCACAACGCGCCGGTCACGGACGAGCAGATTCGCGAGGTGGAAGCCCGCGTCAACTCTGAGATCCTGTCCAACGCGGCAACCCAGTCGCGCGTGATGGACATTGATGCGGCCCAGGAAACCGGCGCCATGATGCTGTTTGGCGAGAAATACGGTGAGTCGGTGCGTGTACTCGACATCGGCGCCAGCCGCGAACTGTGCGGCGGCACCCATGTTGCCCGCACCGGCGACATTGGCCTGTTCAAGGTGGTGGCGGAAAGCGGCGTGGCCTCCGGCGTGCGCCGCATCGAGGCCGTCACCGGTCAGAATGCACTGAGCTATCTGCAGGATCTGGAAGACACCGTGACCCAGGTGGCGGGCACCCTCAAAGCGCCCGTGGTGGAGATCAACGAGCGTGTTGCCGGCGTGCTCGATCACCTCAAGTCGCTGGAAAAAGAGATCGCCGCCCTCAAGGGCAAACTGGCCTCCGCCCAGGGCGACGAACTGGTTACGCAGGCGGTGGATGTAAAGGGTATCAAGGTGCTGGTGGCCATGCTCGAAGGCGCCGACACCAAGACCCTGCGCGACACCATGGACAAGCTCAAAGACAAACTCAAAAGCGCCGTGATCGTGCTGGCGGCGGTTGAGGGCGACAAGGTGCAAATCGCCGCTGGCGTCACGTCGAACAGCGTGGGCAAAGTCAAGGCCGGTGAACTGGTCAACTTTGTGGCGAGCCAGGTGGGCGGTAAAGGTGGCGGCAAGCCCGACATGGCCATGGCCGGTGGCACCGAACCGGCCAAACTGCCAGCCGCCTTGGCCAGCGTGATGGCCTGGGTTTCGGCCAAGCTTTGATTTGCTACTAATTTAATAGCTACATACCCATATTTCACGGGGGCTAGAGCACGATTTGACTTATAAAATGGCGCGATGGGGCGAGGCACTGCTCAAGCCCCTGTTCCGGCGATAGCCCAGACGCGACAGCGGCGCCTCGACCCAGCGTTCAAACAACACGGCCAGCCCCAGGCAGCAGGCCCAGCAGCCCAGCAAAAACAGCCAGGTGAGCCAGCTGGCGCCCAGCCCCAACTGCGCAAACAGCGCATTGCCGATCATCAGGACCGAAAAATGCACCAGGAAAAGGGCATAGGAGGTCTTTCCCAACAGGGCGACCGCATGTGACAGCGATGCGGGCAGGCGCAGCGGGGATGCGGCCGTTTGATGGCGCCATTGAAGCAGCCCCAGCAACAAAGCGACGGCCAGGGCCAGCGTGATGCGTTCGCGAAAATCAAGCACCAGCGCGAGCAGCCCGACGCCGGCCAGCAAGCCCAGCAGCCAGCCCGGACGGCGTGCGTTGCCGGCCCAGAAGGCGGCCGCCCCCATGCCGTAGGCCCCGAAAAAATACAGGGCCCAGTTGTCCCAGTCCTCATCCCGGTTGAAAAAGAACAGCGACGCCAGCATCAGGCCCAGCAGCAGGGCCTGGGGCCAGCGCGGGCGGCGGCCCAGCCACAGCAGCAAGGTCATGAGGGCAAAAAGCTGAAAGTCGATCGCCACATACCAGACGCCGGCGGACAGCGAGTCGTGGCCGAGCACGCCATGTAATAGCGCGGCGTGCGCCAGCGCCTGAGCCCAGGTGGGGGCGCCCGGGATGAAGTCGTCGCTGAGCCATTGACGGGCCAGCGCCGCACTGGCGACGGCGAGGACCAGGGCGGCCAGAAAAGGCAGGATCAGGCGCTGGTAGCGCTGGAGGATGGCGCGCCAGGGCGCGCCAGGGCGCAATTGCCCTGCAGGCGCCAGGCTGCGCACGGCCAGGTAGCCGCCAAGCACCAGAAACACCTGCACCGCCATGCGCGCGTAGTCGTAAAACCAGTTGGTCAGTGCGGGCGCAACTTCGCTCAAGGCTTCCGCCAGCGGCCCATACGTCGCAAAGTGGTGCAACACAATCAACTGCGAGGCGAGCAGCTTGAGGGCATCAACGTGCGTTTGCCGCCCCGGTCTGGCTGAATTCATTGCGCTGGCAACACCAGGTCGGCCGTGCCGGGGCGAACCCAGCGCGCGAATTCACGCGTGGTGTCGATGCAGCCGCCGGCTTCGGTGTAGACGCCGCGCGGCTCCCGGTAGCGCTCCATCACGGCCAGGATGCGCTGGCGCTCGGCGGGGTCGTTCAATGAGGCTTCGATCAAAGGCTCGATCCGGACTTCGTCAATGCGCTCGTCGCCGTTGTCGTCCCGATAGAGTCCGTGTCGCCAGTGGTAGATCTCCACGCATTTGCGGGTCAGGGTGTAGGGCTGATCGAGCTTCCAGAAATTGCAGAACAGGCCGCCGCCCAGGTACATGACCCACGAACCTTCAAAACCCGAGGCATCGGCGGAGGCTTCATCGGGGTTACGAAACCAGGTGCGGTCACCCGGCACGAAATAACGCGGCGGCAAGGGCTCCTCCATAGAGCCCTGTTCACGCAGAAAGACCTCATGAAACTCGCCCGACGCGATCGGCCGGGCCGTCCACATCGTCTGCAACTGCTGCAGCAGAGCCGGGTTGCTCTGCTGCAGCTCCTGCGCAATGCCCAACAGGATCACGTATTCGGTGGCGCGATAGCAGGAGAACGAATACAGGCTGCCCGAGACTTCCGGCTGGGTGGCTTTGGTCAGGGCAGCGATCAGCGACACCCCGGGCCGGATGGTGAAACCGCGATCCTCGTCATAGGTCCAGCAGTCCAGCGGGCGATCCAGCGCACGGGTGTGAAAGGCCAGCGTCGTCTTGCGTGCGGCTTGCACGATGTTGCGCCGGATGCGAACCGCCGACACCAGTTCATCCAGGCTGGGGAACTCGAAGGCCACCGGCCCCATGAGCAGGGTCAGCACGATCTCGCGCATCAGGTCGCCGGGCTGGTTCAGGGTGTCGAGTGCCAGCGTCTGGCAGAGCTGCAAAGTGTCGTGAGCGGGAGCCCAGGCCTGCACTCGGTCGTCGCTGAGCCACAGCCGCACAAAGGGTCCCAGGGCATCGGCCCCGGCTTCAACCCTCACATGGGGCGCCAGATCCAGCGCGTCAAGCAGCGTCAGCACGGCATGACGTGCCCCGCTCGCGTCGCCTGTTTCACGGCCCCGAACCAGAATGCCGCGAGTTGCGGGACCACCTTGATTGTGCGTAACGTTCATCGTGCTGTTTGTCTCGTGCCGTTGCTGTTGGATGCTGCGGGGCAATATACCGCAAGCCATCGGTGGTTTTCTGCGCCTGCTGTGCTATGCGCCAGTGCATACCCTCTTGGCGCTGAGCCGCGGCCGCCTCAAGACGGTGGGGCCGCCTCGTTTGGCGTGTGCGCGTGGTCCAGCAGGAAGTTTGTCTGATTCGCAGTCACCCGGTCGGGGCCGCCACCCGTTTCGTCCTTGAGTTCGACACCGGACAATTGCCGCTGGCGCGCTTGTGACAACAGATAGTGCAGCTTGTAAGCGGCTTCATCAAAGCCCAGACCAGCCGGGCGCACGTTGGAGATGCAATTGCGGCTGGCGTCAAGCAGCCCGACGCGCGGCATCCAGGTCAGGTACAGGCCCATGCTGTCGGCTGCACTTAAACCGGGGCGTTCGCCGATCAACACCACCACCGCCTTTGCGCCCAGCCGCTCGGCCACCTCGTCGCCAATCGCCACCCTGCCCTGCTTGACGATGCAGATCGGGGCGACCGACCAGTGCTCGGGCGCGATCCGGGCCTGCAGGATACGCAGAAAAGGCGCGGCGTTCTGCTCGATGGCCAATGCCGACAGGCCGTCCACCACCACGAACGCGAGGTCGTACGGGCGTGGCGATGGCGCTTGTGCCGGTTCCAGGGCATCCACTGCAGCGCTCGATGCGGCGTCGAGCCGGCGCCCCAGGTCAGGGCGCTGCAGGTAAGTGGGGCGGTCGGCAGCCGCGCTATGCAGCAGGAGGCAGGGGGCCTGTTGATCGCCGCGCGCGGCATTAAGTGACTGCGCCAATTGCGGCGCATCCAGCGCCAGATGGACGGCGTCGCGCGCCTTGGCATGCGCCAGCTGGAAGTCCAGATGCGCGGCCGTCGGCAAGCTCACGCCGGCGCGCCCCAGCGCAATGCGGGCATCGGTAAATTGGCGCAGGGCGGCCCACGGGTTGGCGATAACGGGAGAGGTCGGATCGTCCATGGCAGGCTAAGCCAGGCGCAACAGCGCCCTCTGGAAGGCGGGCGGCAAGGCGGGGTTCAAGCGGAACTGCGCGTCGCGGCTGAATATCTGCATCTTCTGCAACCAGGCCTCGAACTCGGGTGCGGGCTTTAATCCCAGCACGCGACGCACATACAAGGCGTCGTGAAATGACGTGGTCTGGTAGTTGAGCATGATGTCGTCGGAACCGGGAATGCCCATCACGAAACTGCAACCGGCCACACCGAGCAGGGTCAGCAGCACGTCCATGTCGTTCTGGTCAGCTTCGGCATGGTTGGTGTAACAAACGTCGCAGCCCATCGGCAGGCCGAGCAGCTTGGCGCAGAAATGGTCCTCCAGTCCGGCGCGGATGATCTGCTTGCCGTCGAACAAATACTCCGGCCCGATGAAGCCGACCACGGTATTGACCAGCAGCGGCTTGAAGTGGCGCGCCACCGCATAGGCCCGCGCCTCGCAGGTTTGCTGGTCCACGCCATGGTGGGCGTTGGCCGACAGGGCGCTGCCCTGGCCGGTCTCAAAGTACATCACGTTGTCGCCCACCGTGCCGCGCTTTAAAGACAGTGCTGCGCTGCGCGCCTGGCCCAACAAATCGAGGCTGACCCCAAAGCTGCGGTTGGTGGCCTCGGTGCCGCCGATCGACTGGAACACCAGGTCCACCGGCGCACCCCGGTTGATGGCCTCGATGGTGTTGGTCACATGCGTGAGCACGCAGGACTGGGTGGGAATCTCGTACTGCTGGATGATGTCGCTCATCATCGTCACCAGCTTGATCACTTGCGGCACGTTGTCGGTGGCCGGGTTGATGCCAATCACCGCGTCGCCACTGCCGTACAGCAGGCCGTCGAGCAGGCTGGCGGCAATGCCGGTGGCATCGTCGGTGGGGTGGTTGGGTTGCAGGCGCGTGGCCATGCGGCCCGGCAGACCGATGGTGTTGCGAAACTTGGTGACCACACGGCATTTCTTGGCAACCAGAATCAGATCCTGGTTGCGCATGATCTTGGACACGGCAGCGGCCATTTCGGGGGTGATGCCAGGGGCCAGGGCCGTCAGCACAGCGCTGTCGACCTCATCACCGAGCAGCCAGTTGCGGAAGTCGCCGACCGTCAGGTGGCTGACCGGAGCAAAAGCTGTGGCGTCGTGGCTGTCGATGATCAGGCGCGTGATCTCGTCGTCTTCATACGGCACCAGAACTTCAGTCAGGAAGGTTTTGAGGGGCACCTCGGCCAGCGCCATTTGCGCCACGACACGCTCCTGCGCACTGTGGGCGGCCACACCCGCCAGCAGGTCGCCGGAGCGTTCCGGCGTGGCCTTGGCCATCAGGTCCTTCAAATCGCGAAAGCTGTAGGTTGTGGCTCCGACGCTATGGGTGTACTGATGGGTTTGCACGGTGCTTCTATCAGGTCAAATCGGCCGCCATGTTGTTCATGGCCAGGGCATGGGTACGGTGGTGGCTGGTCATCAGGAAGTAGCCATAACCCATGGCCAGGAAGCCCAGGAAAATGCCGAAGATCAGGGCGTTGTAATAAATCATTGTAGCCATGCAGACCCCTGCCCCCAGCAGCGCAAAGGCCGGGAACAGCGGGTAAAACGGCGCACGGAACGGGCGCACCATGAGGGGCTCGGCACGGCGCAACTGGAACAGGCTGAGCATGCTGATGATGTACATCAGAATGGCGCCAAACACCGACATGGTGACGATGTTGGCGGTCAGGGTCTGGCCGCCAATCTTGATCAACTCGTCGCTGTAGATAGCCGCAATACCGATGGCACCGCCGGCCAGAATGGCGCGGTGTGGTGTCTTGAAGCGCGGGTGCAATTTGGCAAAGAACGGCGGCAAATAGCCTTCGCGTGACAGGGCATAGATCTGGCGTGAGTAGCCCAGGATGATGCCGTGAAACGATGCCACCAGACCGAACAGGCCCAGCCACACCAGCATGTGCAACCAGCCACTGTTCTCGCCGACGATCATTTTCATGGCCTGGGGCAGCGGGTCATTGATGTTGGACAGCTTGGTCCAGTCACCCGCACCACCGGCAAACACCATCACGCCAATGGCCAGCACGACCAGCGTCAGGATGCCGGTGATGTAGGCCACGGGAATAGAGCGCCTAGGGTCTTTGGCTTCTTCGGCGGCCATGGCCACGCCTTCGATCGCCAGGAAGAACCAGATGGCAAACGGAATCGCCGCGAACATGCCGGGAATCGCCGCCAGGCTGAAGCTGTCCTCCCCGGACCAGCCCCCCTTGGTGAAGTGGGCCATGGAGAAACCCGGCGACACCACACCCATGAACACCAGCAATTCAAAAATGGCCAGCACCGTCACGGCCAGCTCAAAGGTGGCGGCGATCTGCACGCCCACAATGTTGAGCGTCATGAACACCAGGTAAGCCCCGAGCGCGGCCAGCTTGGGGTCCAGCGCCGGAAACTGCACGTTCAGGTAAGCGCCAATGGCCAGCGCGATGGCCGGCGGTGCAAACACAAACTCGATCAAGGTCGCCGCACCGGCCAGGTAGCCACCCACCGGGCCGAAGGCGCGCTTGCTGTAGGCGAACGGTCCACCGGCGTGGGGAATGGAGGTGGTCAGTTCGGTGAAGCTGAAGATGAAGGTGGCATACATCGCGGCAATAAAAATCGAGGTGATGGTGAAGCCCAGGGTGCCGGCCGAGGCCCAGCCAAAGCTCCAGCCGAAGTATTCACCAGAGATCACCAGGCCAACGGCGATGCCCCAGAGTTGCAGGGTGCTGAGCACCGGTTTGAGCACGTGCGTGCCGCTGTGGTGAGAAGGGTCCAACGGATTCATTTGATAACTCCAATCAGGTGCAGAGGGTTGCAGGATTAACGAAAAAGTTTGGGCATGGGAGTTGCTTGCTTTGAACTCTATCCAGGGCAGCTTTTTTGCGTTATCGAATTTCGGCAAAGTTTTTTTGACAAGGGTTAACCCCGTTGCCGCCTTCGATACGCAAGGGCTCCAATCCACGCAACCCGAATCATGAGGACGCACACCATGGCACCTGCCTCTTCTTGCCACACCGATTCCATGGCCTTTGATGCGCCAATTGTGGGCAACACGCACCAGATTCGCACGATCGAAGCGTTTGACGCCGACGAGCACGCGCACAACCTGACCGATTGGGAACAAAGTTACGACCAGATCACGCGTGGCCATTTCCATGGCGCGCTGGCCGAGTTGCACTTGCCCCAGATGCAGGTGTTTCGTGAGCGCACCAGCCAGGCGGTGCGCCAGTCTTGCTGCGTCTGGCCAGATGCCTTCTGGTTCGGCCTGCCCGAACAGTCAGACCAGACCCGCATCAACGGGCGGCTGGCGGGTGAACACGCCATCATGGTGCGTCCAGGGGCGTGCGAGTTCGAGCTGGTGACCCCACCCGACTACGCCATCTACGGCATCGTGATCCGCCGGGAAGCCCTGTGGCAGGCGGCGGAGCTGAGCGGCTGCCGGATCGACTGGGCGCAACTGACCGGCACTGAGGTGATGCACGTCGACAGCAGCTCACGTGCGTCCTTGCTGCAGACGCTGTCCGGCTTGCTGCAAGACGGCGGTGGCTGCACCGACCGTGATTTGCGTCAGCAAGTCCTGGTCAACGCCCTGCTCGCCCTGCTGGATACCCGCGCGGTGGACAGCGCGGTCAGCGGCAGCTTTCAGCGCCGTCAACGCATCGTGGCCAAGGCGCGTGATCTGGTGCTGGCGCACCATGACCAGGCCATCACCGTGCCGCGGCTGTGTGAACAGTTGTTTGTCAGTCGGCGCACCTTGCAGTATTGTTTTGAAGATGTGCTGGGCATGAGCCCGATGCAGTACCTGCGCCTGATCCGCCTCAACGGTGCACGCCGCCATTTGCGGCAAGCCTCATCCAAATCCCTGACGGTGCAGGACGTGGCGGCAGACTGGGGCTTCTGGCATTTCAGCCAGTTCTCCAGCGATTACCGAAAGTTGTTTGGGCAGAGTCCGTCGGAATCGTTGCGCCAGCGTTCACATTGATGCCTGGTCGGGTGAGTTTCTTTGAGAAATAACGGCTGCAGCCCCCGTCGTTACTACGCTGCATGCTATTAATTTTGTAGTACACGCCCGCTATATCGCCGCTGTTCCCTGCCGGGCGCCAGTTCAGGCCCCAGCCCGGTAGCTGGCGCAGGTTCGAAGTGGGCACGCGGGTCGACAGTGCGAAAACGCAGGCAAACGGCTTGGCGATTGAGAGTTGTCACATCACTGTCACACAATCTTCATACAGTCATCGAGTGTCCAGAGATTTACTTTTACTCCACTCAAAAGGTATCCCGATGAAAACCAGTTTCAAAATTGCTTTGCTAAGCGTGGCCAGCCTCGCCAGCCTGTCGTACGCCACGGTGGCCGGCGCGCAGGAAATCACTGGCGCTGGCGCCTCGTTCCCGGCACCCTTGTACGCCAAATGGGCGGCCGACTACAACAAGGCCACGGGTGTCAAGATCAATTACCAGTCGGTCGGCTCCGGTGCCGGCATCAAGCAGATCGACGCTAAGACGGTTGATTTTGGTGCTTCTGACATGCCGCTGTCCGATGAGGTACTGGCCCAGAAAGGCCAGATACAGTTCCCGACCGTGATGGGCGGCGTGGTGCCGGTGATCAACGTCAAGGGCATCAATCCCGGCCAACTCAAACTCAATGGCCAAGTGCTGGGTGACATCTACCTGGGCAAAATCAGCAAATGGAACGACGCCGCGATCAAGGCCCTCAACCCGACGCTGGCTTTGCCCGATGCAGCCATCGCACAGGTACGCCGGGCCGACGGTTCTGGCACAACGTTCATCTTCACCAACTACCTGAGCAAGGTGAATGCAGAATGGAAGAGCAAAGTGGGTGAAGGCACGGCAGTGAACTGGCCGGTCGGTGCGGGCGGCAAGGGCAACGAAGGTGTTTCCGCTTTTGTGGGCCGTCTGCCCAATTCGATTGGCTACGTGGAGTACTCTTATGCCAAGCAAAACAAGATGACCTACACCCTGATGCAAAACGCAGGCGGCAATTTTGTGGCGCCCGATGATGCCACTTTCAAGGCGGCTGCCGCAGGCGCCGACTGGGCCAAGAGCTTCTATCAAATTCTGACCAACCAGCCTGGCAAAGATGCCTGGCCCATCTCGGGTGCGACTTTCATCCTGATGCACAAGCTGCAGGACAAACCCGCCAATGCGACCGAAACGCTGAAGTTCTTCGCCTGGGCCTACAAAAACGGCGACAAGCAAGCGCTTGATCTGGACTATGTGCCCATGCCCAAGTCGGTTGTAGGCAATATTGAAAAAGCCTGGGGTGAGATCAAGGACGCATCTGGCAAAGCGGTCGCGTTCAAGTAAAACAGCGCTGACACGTACCCTGGCACTTTTGGGGACTGGAACATGTCATCTACACTTCCGGCAAGTGAAATCTCTCTTCATCAGTTTGAACCAACCGCCGGACGTGTCATGAGCCTTCCTCCTGCGCCAAAAATGGCCCGCTCGGGCCCCATGGCGGACCGCATCTTTGGCTGGCTGGCCAAAGCGGCGGCTTTATTCACTTTAGGCATGCTGATTGCCATTCTGGTGTCGCTGACCATCAGCGCCTGGCCTGCCATCGACCGGTATGGCCTGGACTTTCTGACCAGCACCACCTGGGACCCGGTCAAGGAGGAGTTCGGTGGCCTGGTGATGATTTACGGCACCTTGATGACCTCGTTCATCGCGCTGCTGATCGCCGTACCGGTCAGTTTTGGCATCGCCCTGTTCCTGACCGAACTCGCGCCGGCCTGGCTCAAGCGCCCGCTCGGTACCGCCATTGAATTGCTGGCCGCGATTCCGTCCATTGTGTATGGCATGTGGGGCTTGCTGGTGTTCAGCCCGGTGCTGGCGACATACGTGCAGCAACCCTTGCAAGCCATGTTTTCGGGCGTACCTTATATGGGCGCCTTTTTTTCCGGACCGCCCGTGGGCATTGGCATTTTGTCAGCCGGCATTATTCTGGCCATCATGATCATTCCCTTCATCGCGGCGGTGATGCGCGACGTATTTGAGATCACACCGACACTGCTCAAGGAGTCAGCCTACGGGCTGGGGGCAACCACCTGGGAAGTGGTCTCCACCGTGGTGCTGCCCTACACCAAGGCCGGCGTCATCGGCGGCATCATGCTGGGCCTGGGACGCGCCATCGGCGAGACCATGGCCGTCACCTTTGTCATCGGCAATTTCAACCAGCTCGATTCACTCAGCCTGTTTCAGGCCGCCAACAGCATCACCTCAGCCCTGGCCAATGAGTTTGCTGAAGCGGGTGAAGGCCTGCACCAGGCGTCGCTGATGTACCTGGGTCTGGTGCTGTTTTTCATCACTTTTGTGGTGCTCTCCCTGTCCAAAATCCTGCTGGCACAGCTGAAGAAGAATGAAGGGGCCAGGACATGAGCACCAGCGAATTGCTGCTGCAGGCGCAGGCCTTGGAGCAGACACGGCTGGCCCGCTATGCCCAGCGCAAGCTCGTCAATCGGGTGGCGCTCACGCTGTCCTTGCTGGCCATGGCCTTTGGCTTGTTCTGGCTGGCCTGGATTTTGTTTGAGACCATTCGGCTGGGCGTGAGCGGGCTCAACCTCGCCACCCTGACCCAGATGACGCCGCCGCCCAATGACGTGGGCGGCTTGGCCAATGCCATCTATGGCTCGTTCCTGATGGTCTTGCTCGCCACGTTTGTCGGCACGCCGATCGGCATCATGGCCGGCATCTACCTGGCCGAGTTCGAGCCCAAAGGCTGGCTGGCCAGCACCACACGCTTTGTCAACGACATCCTGCTGTCGGCACCGTCGATTGTGATTGGCCTGTTTGTCTATGCCGTGGTGGTGACGCGTTTCAAGTCGTTCTCGGGCTACGCCGGCGTCCTGGCGCTGGCGTTGATCGTGATTCCGGTGGTCATCCGCACCACCGAAAACATGCTGCAACTGGTGCCTGCCGGGCTGCGCGAGGCCGCTTATGCGCTCGGAGCGCCCAAATGGAAAGTCATCATCAGCATCACCTTGCGGGCTTCCAGCGCGGGTGTATTGACCGGCATTTTGCTGGCGGTAGCGCGCATCGCCGGTGAAACCGCACCGCTGCTGTTCACGGCCCTGTCCAATCAGTTCTGGACCTCCAGCCTGAGTGGGCCGATGGCGAGTCTGCCGGTCACCATTTTCAAGTTCGCCATGAGTCCGTATGAGAACTGGCAAAAGCTGGCCTGGGCCGGTGTCTTCATCATCACCATGGCGGTGCTCGGGCTCAATATTTTGGCCCGGGTGTTAACCCGCAGCAAGACCTGAGAAAAATTGAACATGAACACTGCCGTCGTCACGAATGCAGCGCCCAAGATTGCCGTCAAGAACTTGAACTTCTTTTATGGCAAGTTCCACGCGCTCAGAGATATCAGCCTGGAAATTCCCGAGCACAAAGTGACCGCCTTCATTGGCCCGTCCGGCTGTGGCAAATCGACCCTGCTGCGTGTTTTCAATCGGATGTTCGAGCTGTATCCGGAGCAGCGCGCTGAAGGTGAAATTTTGCTCGATGGCGAAAATCTGCTGACCAGCAAAAAGGATGTAGCGCTGTTACGGGCCAAGGTCGGCATGGTGTTCCAAAAGCCAACGCCGTTTCCGATGTCGATTTTTGACAATATTGCTTTCGGCGTGAAGCTGTTTGAATCGCTCAACACCACCGACCTGGAGGAGCGCGTTGAGTGGGCCTTGCGCAAGGCGGCCTTGTGGGGTGAGGTTAAAGACAAGTTGACCCAGAGCGGCTCCAGTCTCTCGGGCGGACAGCAGCAGCGGCTGTGCATTGCGCGCGGCATCGCCATCAAGCCCGAGGTGCTGCTGCTCGACGAGCCTTGCTCGGCACTGGACCCGATCTCGACCGGGAAGATCGAGGAACTGATCACCGAACTCAAGAGCGACTACACCGTCGTCATCGTGACCCACAACATGCAGCAGGCGGCGCGCTGCAGTGATTACACGGCCTACATGTACCTGGGCGATCTGATGGAGTTTGGTGCCACCGAGCAGATATTTTTCAAGCCCACGCGCAAGGAAACTGAAGATTACATCACCGGACGATTTGGATAAGGAACCACCATGCCAGAAAAACATCTCTCCACCCAATTTGACAGCGAACTCAGCGCGGTCTCGACCCGTGTCATGGAAATGGGTGGGCTGGTGGAGTCCCAGATCCACCAGGCCATCTTTGCCCTGTCCCAGTTCAGCGTCGAAGTGGCCAACCAGGTCTCGGCGACCGAGCCACGCGTGAACACGATGGAAGTGGACATTGACCGCGAGCTCTCCAGCATCATCGCCCGGCGCCAGCCGACCGCGCGGGACCTGCGCTTGCTGATTGCCATCTCCAAAACCACCGCCAATCTGGAACGCGTCGGCGATGAGGCTGCCAAGATTGCGCGCATGGTGCGCTCCATCATTGAAAGCGGTGGGCCGCGTTCACTGCCGGCCAATGAACTGCGGGTGGCAGGCGATATGGCCTCGGGTTTGCTGCGCAAGGCGCTGGATGCCTTTGCCCGCCTCGACACCACAGCCGCAGTGGCCATTCTGAAGGAAGACGATCTGATCGACGATGAGTTCAACGGCTTCGTGCGCAAGCTCATCACCTACATGATGGAAGATCCGCGCATGATTTCACCCAGCCTGGACCTGCTGTTTCTGGCCAAAGCACTGGAGCGCATTGGCGACCACGCCAAAAATATCGCCGAGTTCATCATCTACGTGGTCAAGGGCGCGGACGTGCGCCACACCTCGATGGAACAGATTGAATCGGTTTTGAAATGAGACAGCAGCCCGGCGTCTTGATTGTGGAAGATGAGCCGGCCATCGCCGAACTGATTGCCGTCAACCTGCGCCATAACGGTTTTCGACCAACCTGGGCGATGGACAGCGCCAGTGCCCAGCGCGAACTCGATGCGGTATTGCCCGATGTGATTCTGCTGGACTGGATGCTGCCCGGCGAGAGCGGCCTGGCACTGGCCAAACGCTGGCGCGCCCACCCGCGCACCAAGGCGATACCGATCATCATGCTGACGGCCCGTGGCGACGAGACCGATCGGGTCGCGGGCCTTGACGCCGGCGCCGATGACTACATCGCCAAGCCGTTTTCCACCAAGGAACTGCTGGCCCGCATGCGTGCCGTGCTGCGCCGACGGGCCCCCGAACAAGTCGGTGGCGTGGTCAGCGTTGGCGCCCTGTCGCTTGATACCGCCACCTACCGCGTGACGTTTGCTGGTCAGCCGCTCAAGCTCGGGCCGACTGAATTCAAGTTGCTGCAGTACCTGATGAGCCACGCCGAGCGCGTGCATAGCCGCGGGCAATTGCTCGACAAGGTCTGGGGCGACCACGTCTTCATTGAAGAGCGCACGGTCGATGTACACGTCAAGCGTTTGCGCGAGGCCCTGGGCGCCCAGGCCGGCCAGATGGTGGAGACCGTGCGCGGCGCGGGCTACCGGCTGACGGCGCAATCGATTCAAGCCGCGCCGGTGCAGGCCAGCGCGTGATCCAACGCAGCTTGCGCGCTGTTTGGCAGTAACAGCAGCCTCATCATGTTCTGGCGCTTTTTTTCCTTCATCGCGTGCCAACTCCTGGGTGGCCTGGTCGGTTGGTACGCGACCTCATCGTCTCATGCGCCGACCAGCGAGCTGGTGAGCACCCTGGCCGGTGTGGTGTTGGGCGGCGTGGTCTGGTTTTTGCTGGATACCTCGCGCGGCGCGCGCTTGTTGCGCTGGCTGCGCGTCGGTGATGCGTCCGAGGTGGCCATGCGCTCGGGCTTGTGGGGTGAGGTGTCGGACCGGGCCCGGCGCCTGATTCGCGCCCGCGAGCAAATGACGCTGGAGAGCCAGCGCCGACTGCAGGATTTCCTCTCGGCCTTGCAGGCCTCGCCCAATGGCGTGCTGCTGCTGGATGCGCAGGGACAAATCGAGTGGCTGAACCAGACCGCAGCCTCGCATTTTGGTCTGGATGCGCAGCGCGACCTGTTGCAGCACCTGGGCAACCTGGTGCGCGATCCCGCATTTGCGAGCTACTTTGCCAGTCGGGATTACCGCCATGAGCTCATCATGCCCGGGCGCGAAAGCACACCGGCGCGGCCGGTCAGACTGTCCGTTCACCTGCATCCCTATGGCGAAGGGCGTCTGCTGCTGCTTTCCAGCGACATCACGGCCGTCGAGCAGGCCGAGGCCATGCGGCGTGATTTTGTCGCCAACGTCTCGCACGAAATCCGTACCCCGCTGACCGTGCTGGCCGGTTTTGTCGAAACGCTGCAAACCTTGCCCCTCAACGACGAGGAACGTGCCCGCTACCTGGCCTTGATGGCGCAGCAGGCCGGGCGCATGCAAACCCTGGTCAATGATCTGCTGGTCCTCTCGCGGCTGGAGGGCAGCCCGCTGCCGAGTGACAGCGAGGGCATCGCCGTGCCAGCCCTGATGCACCAACTGGAGCAGGACGGTCGCGCCTTGTCAGCCGTCATGAACCCGGCCTCCGAGCCCTTGCAGCACCTGACATTCGACAGTTCGCTCGCGGGTGACATCATGGGCGCGCCCAACGAATTGCTCAGTGCGCTGGGCAACCTGGTGAGCAACGCCATTCGCTACACGCCCAGCGGCGGGCAGATTCAGGTGCGGGCGCGACTGTTGGCCGACGACCGGGCTGAGTTTTCAGTGTCGGACACCGGCCCCGGCATCGCCCCGGAACACATCCCGCGCCTGACCGAGCGTTTTTACCGGGTCGACCGCAGCCGCTCACGCGACACTGGCGGCACCGGCCTCGGGCTTGCCATCGTCAAGCATGTGGCGCAGCGCCACGGTGCCGAGTTGAAAATTGACAGCACACCGGGCAAAGGCTCGGTATTCAAGATTATCTTTCCGGCCAGCCGCGTCAGACTGTCAAAGGCGCTTCCTCCATCGCTTCCAACTGCTCCTGCAGCATCTGCACCTGGCCCTGCCAGTAGTCGCTGGAGCCAAACCACGGGAAGTTGATGGGGAAAGTCGGATCGCTCCAGCGCCGCGCCAGCCAGGCACTGTAGTGGATCAGGCGCAAGGTGCGCAGCGGCTCGATCAGGGCCAGTTCGCGCCGGTCAAATTCGCGGAATTGCTCGTAGCCATCCACCAGGCAGCCGAGTTGACGCGTGCGCTGCTGGCGGTCGCCACTGAGCAGCATCCACAGGTCTTGCACAGCCGGGCCGCTGCGAGCGTCATCCAGATCAACAAAATGCGGGCCCGGCCCGGCGCTTGTCGGCAAATCCAGTGGCGTCCAGAGGATGTTGCCGGGGTGGCAGTCGCCGTGCAGACGGAGTTGCCTGATGGGCTCAAAATAAGGATCATTTTGGCTTGTAGCCCCCGTCAAACAATCATGAGTAGCTATAACATTAATAGCATCCTGCGACGCCTTGGCCCACGCCGACTGCACATCAAGCGGCACCTGGTCATGGCCCAGCAGCCACTCGCGCGAATCGATGCCAAAGCTTTGCAGGTCCAATGCGGGGCGGCTGGCAAAAGGCTTGGCGGCGCCCACTGTGTGAATACGCGCCAGAAAGCGGCCAATCCACTCCAGCACCTCCGGGTCGTCAAGCTCGGGTGGTCGCCCGCCCCGGCTTGGAGCTACGCTGAAGGCAAAACCGCCAAAATGATGGAGCGTGTTGCCGTTCAGCTGCAGCGGCCCGACCACCGGAATTTCCGCCTCCATCAATTCGGCGGAAAACGCGTGTTCCTCCAGAATTTGCGCCTCGCTCCAGCGGCCGGGCCGGTAAAACTTGGCAACCACCACAGACCCGTCCTCCAGGTGCAACTGATAAACCCGGTTTTCGTAAGAACTCAATGCCAGCAGACGACCGTCGCCATACAGGCCGACGCTCGCCAGCGCGTCCATCACCACGTCGGGCGTGAGCGCTTGATAGGCATGCGGGACAACAGAAGAGGGCGAGGGTGCAAACATGGTGCCATTGTCGCGTCTGGCGCGGCACGTCGCAATGCTGGGTTTTCGGCCATGACGGCGGGACGGATGGCCCCGACGGGCGCCTAGGCGTGCGGGTTCAGCGACAACATGTGAGCCCGACGCGGGTCACCGCGCCCCGCCAGCACCTGCCGATACGCCGCCTCCACCGCCACAGGGCCCTGATGTCGCTCCACCACCAGCCAGGGCTCAGCCGGGTCAGTGACTTTGGCGACAAAAGCCTGCCAGGCTTGCAGCAGACGTCGGCCCAGTTGATCAGCGCCCCAGTCTGTGTTGCGTTTTTTGATCTGCGCCGGGGCAAAAAACAAGGTGGCGCGAGGGCCGGGCAAGTCCTTGGCGCCACCCAGTTGTTCAACATGCGTGCCACCGATGGAACTGCTGTACCTCAGGTTTTTGAATCGGGTGTGAATGACCCGGCGCAGGTCGGCATTGCCGGCAAAGTCGATGTAGACACACGGTGTGGCCGCCTCAATCTGGTCGAGTTGTTCGTAGCTCAGCACGCGCTGGTAGCAGCCCAGACTGTCGCAAAACCCGACATTCGCCGCCGACGTCAACCCCACCACGTCAAGTCCCGGTCGCTGGGCCAGTTGGAACGCCGTGCCGTAAGCCGTTTTGCTGGACGCGCTGGAGAGCAGCATGACCCCACGCTGGCCGTGCGCGCCCAGGGCGCCAAAAAAGTCGTTGTCGGCCAGAAAATCATCGATCAGCCACGAGGTCATGAACAGCGGGCGCAGCAAGGCCTGCGTGTCTTCGCTGTCGCCGGTATAAAACGGGTCGACGCTGCAGCGCGAGTACTGGTTGTACACCGGGTGCAGCGCGGCGCGATGCGCAGCGCCATCGGCGAACCCGGCCGATGACAGACGCGTGGGTTGCAAGACCACGCTGCTGGACATGGGGTAGTAGCCGTAGAACCTTTCCCCCACCGCCACAGCGGGATGCAATGACTGCACCACGGTGGAAAAGCCCCACACCGGGATGCGGCCCCAGCCTGGGTCCTGCGAGGCAACAACCGGGAAGAAGGACCAATAGTTCATCGCCTCACCAAATGCGGCGTAGGTGATGTTGTTGGAGGTCAGCGCGAATTTGTCAATGCGCACGCGGACTTCGCCGTCGCTCAGCGGCAACTCTGGTGCGCCGCGCAGTTCCGTTTTGGCGAGTTGGTCCTTGCGAACCAGAAAATCAAGTGTGGTCATGGGGCAACCATAAACGATGCAGCCTGCTCCTGCAATCGGAACCGGCCACCCAGGTGACAGGACAGTGACGGCCGCCTGGTCTGCCAATCATGCCTGCCTGTCACAAGAATCACGCCAGCGTCAGGGTCACCTCAATGTTGCCGCGTGTGGCGTTGGAGTAAGGGCACACTTGATGCGCCTTGTCAATCAGGGCCTGCGCCACCGCGCGGTCCATGCCCGGCAGATGCACCACCATTTGCACCTCAATGCCGAATCCCGCTGGAATCTGGCCAATGCCCACGGTGGCGTCAATCGAAGCATTGGCTGGCATGGCCAGTTTTTGAGTACCGGCCACAAACTTCATGGCACCAATGAAGCAGGCGCTGTAGCCGGCTGCAAACAACTGCTCGGGGTTGACGCCACCGCCGGCGCCGCCCATTTCTTTCGGTACTGCAAGCTTGATGTCAAGCAGACCGTCTGATGTTCTGGTGCTGCCGTCGCGCCCGCCCGTGGACGTGGCGTGGGCCTGGTAGACAACTTTTTCGACTTTGGTGACCATGGTGTTTCCTGAAAAAATAGCTTCTTGCGTCGAAGCGGGTTGAAAAAATGGAAATCTCTGGAAGCCAGCGCGCGATCAGGCCGTCAGCTGGCGGCGCAGGGCCTGAACCTTTTTTGTCAATGCCATCAGCTCGGCCACCGGACAATGCGCGGCGCTGACCACACAAGCGGGCACCTTGGCGGCCTGCGCCTTGAGCTCACGCCCGCTATCGGTAAGGGCGATCTGCACCCGCCGCTCGTCCAGGCTGGAACGGGTTCGCCGCAGAAAACCCGCCGCTTCCATGCGTTTGAGCAGCGGCGTGAGCGTGCCAGAGTCCAGAAACAGTCGCTCTCCCAAAGCCGACACACTCACATCATCCTGCTCCCACAGCACCAGCATCACCAGGTACTGGGGATAAGTCAGCCCCAGCGCCGCCAGCAAGGGCTGGTAAATCTTGGTCATCGCCAGCGAAGTGGAATACAGCGCAAAGCACAGCTGGTTGTCCAGTAGCAGCTCGGGGTCGCGCTGGGGATTTGAGTTTTGAGAGAGCATAAATCAAATGTAGCACACAATTCAATTGTTGACAATTTAATTGTCATGCCCTTTGACGCCGCAGCGCCAGAGGGACCACCTTGGGATCCACCTCTAATTGCCGGCGCCAGTATGAGCTATGGTCCACGAGAGGCACACGACCCTGATTCACAAAGTGCCGCGGAGAAACCCATGTTTGACTACATCATTGTTGGCGGTGGCTCGGCTGGTTGCGTGCTGGCCGCACGGCTGAGCGAAAACCCGGAGATCACGGTGGCCCTTCTTGAGGCGGGCCCCGTCGACAGCAGCGTGCTGATCCACTGTCCCGCCGGGCTCGCCCTGATGGCACAAACGGGCCAGGCCAACTGGAAGGTGGCGTCGGTGGCGCAACCCGGCCTCAATGGCCGCCAAGGCTATTCGCCGCTAGGCAAGGTGCTGGGCGGTTCCAGCTCAATCAACGCCATGATTTACATCCGCGGTCAGCGACAGGATTACGACCTTTGGGCGGCCGAAGGTAACGCCGGTTGGGCTTATGACGATGTGCTGCCCTACTTCAAACGGGCTGAACACAACGAGCGGGGCGGGGACGCTTTTCATGGCAGTGATGGCCCGCTCAACGTGATGGATCTGCGCTGCCCCAACCGGTATAGCCCGGCGTTTGTACAGGCCGGTCAACAAGCGGGCTATGCGCACAACACTGACTTCAACGCCGCCACCCAGGAAGGCGTGGGCATGTACCAGGTGACACACAAGAACGGTGAGCGTTTCAGCGCCGCCAAAGCCTATCTGACGCCCAACCTCGCACGCCCCAACCTGCAGGTATTTACCGGCGCCCACACCACGCGCATTCTGCTGGAGCACAAACGCGCCGTCGGCGTGGAGTTTCAGCACGAGGGCCAAGTCAAGCAACTCAAAGCCAGTCGCGAAGTGCTGCTGTGTGCGGGTGCGCTGCATTCACCCCAGATTCTGATGCTCTCAGGCATCGGCGAACATGCCCACCTGGTCGGAATGGGCATCGCCACGCAACACAACCTGCCTGGCGTCGGCCAGCACTTGCACGACCACGTTGACGTGGTGTTGGTCGTGAATGCACCAGGCGCCAAAGATCTTTTTGGCATCTCCCTGACGGGCATGCGGCACCTCATCAAAGGCATTGTGGATTGGCGCCAGCACCGCAGCGGTATCCTCACCACAAATTTTGCCGAAGCGGGTGGCTTCATCAAGAGTCAGCCGATTGAGGCAACACCCGACCTCCAGCTGCACTTTGTGATTGGCAAGCTGATCAACCACGGCCGCACTGTCGTCTTTGGCCATGGCTTTTCTTGTCACGTGTGCCTGCTACGCCCGCGCAGCCGGGGCAGCGTCAAACTGGCCAGCAAAGACCCGCTTGCCACGCCCCTGATCGACCCCAATTTTCTGGGCGACCGCGATGACATGGACCGCATGGTGCGCGGCTTCAAGCTGGCACGCCGGATTCTGGCCCAACCGGCCCTGGCAGCCCTGGGCGGACGGGAACTGGAAGCGTCGATCCACGCCCAAAGTGACGCCCAGATCGAACAGTTCATTCGCGACCACGCCGACACGATTTACCACCCGGTGGGCAGTTGCCGCATGGGTAATGGCCCCCTGGACGTGGTGGATGCGCAGTTGCGGGTGCGCGGGCTGGAAGGCCTGCGCGTGGTGGATGCCTCCATCATGCCCAGCGTGGTCAGCGGCAACACGAACGCACCGGTGATCATGATTGCCGAGAAGGCGGCCGACATGATCAAAGCGGCGCAAGTGCTTTGATCACACCCGGTAACGGTCTGTGGCGCTGCTCAGCTTGGCGATCAGCGCGGGCGCGATGGCCGTCAGCGGCAACACTTCGTCGGCGGCACCATGCAAAATCGCTTCACGCGGCATCCCAAAGACGATGCAGGACGCCTCATCCTGCACAAAGTTGTAGCTGCCGGCATCCTTCATTTCGCGCATCGCCTTGGCGCCATCGTTGCCCATGCCGGTCAACATGACACCATACGCATTGCGACCCACCACGCTGGCGACCGATTTAAACAGCACTTCAACCGACGGTTTGTGCCGATTAACCAACTCGCCATCTTCCACCAGCGCCACATAATTGGCACCACTGCGGCTGACCCGGAATTGTTTGCCGCCCGGTGCGATATAGGCGTGTCCCGGCAGGATGCGCTCACCGTTGACCGCCTCTTGCACTGCAATCTGGCACAAGCTGTTCAGTCGCGCGGCAAAGCTGGTGGTAAAGCCCGGTGGCATGTGCTGGGTGATCACGATGCCAGGTGAGTCGGCGGGAAGACGCGTCAGTATTTCCTTGATGGCCTCGGTACCACCGGTCGAGGCGCCAATACATATCAGCTTCTCGGTCGACACGCGGCCGATAGACGCCACCGGGGCGTGACCACCCACTGCCCCCCCCACGGCCGGGGTGGCAGCAGCAGGCACAGCCGGGGCGCGTCTAACATGTGCCGTCGCGGCGATGCGAACCTTCTCCACGATTTGGTCCGACAACTCGGTCAGGCCGCTAGCGACACCAATTCTGGGCTTGGCCACAAAATCAATGGCACCAAGTTCCAGCGCCTTCATCGTAATTTCGGCACCACGCTCGGTCAGGGTCGAGACCATCACCACCGGCATCGGCCGCAAACGCATGAGCCGACCCAAAAAATCGATGCCATCCATCCGTGGCATCTCAATATCAAGGGTCAGGACGTCAGGATTGAGTTCACGGATCATTTCCCGTGCGATCAGGGGGTCATTGGCAGTTCCCACACATTCCATGTCCTTTTGCCGATTGATGATTTCCGCCAACAGACTGCGCACCAAGGCAGAATCATCGACCACCACCACGCGAATTTTTTTCAATTCAATATCCTCAAAACAAATCCACCGAGCCACCAGACGTCGCTTTGGCTACGGTCGCGGCATTGCCTTTGCGCTCTTCCACGGCCAGCGTTTCCGGATGCGAATGGGCCAGCCGCTTGACCAGCACCTTGCCGGTCACCGGGAAAAAACAAACCTTGCGCGGGTGAATATCCAGCACATCCTGCGACACCACCGGGATTCGCTCCGTCGCCAAGTAGTCCAAGACAAATTTGGTGTTGCGTTCACCCACGTTCATGGTGGTAAAACCCGCCATGACCGCCGCGCCGCCAAACACCTTGGCCTGCATCGACTCGCGCCGTGCGCCCTTTTTCAGCAATTCGTTGATCAGCAACTCCATGGCATACGAACCATAGCGACCAAAACCATCAACGCTGTCGCCATCGGGCAGCATAAAATGGTTCATGCCCCCGGCCCGGACCCTGCCATCCCAGATGCAGGCCGAAATGCACGAGCCCAAGACGGTCATGATGACCAGATCTTCGGCGGACACAAAGTACTCGCCCGGCAGCACCTTGACCGCGTCATATTGAAAATGATGGTCACGGTAAAAAAAAGAAGCTTCGCCAGGGTTGCGGATTTGCGCCTTCAACTGATCAACGCGCGACAAAGCCCCACCCGCCAATACCGTGGGCGCAACAACCACGCCCGAAGCGCGAAGCGGCAAAGCGGCCGTCCCAGATGCGAACATGTTCATGGGTGCCTTACCATCAACGGGAGCGGTCGCAAGCCGGGACGCCGTTGTGCACGCACAAATACTCAACGACGTTCATAGACGGTTTTGCCTTTTAGAACAAACAAGTCGCGCGACTCGCTGAAATTTTCAGCGTGCCCCACAAACAGCAAGCCCCCGGGGACCATCACGCGATGGATCCGTTCAAGCACTTTGCGCTGGGTGGGCGCATCAAAATAAATCATGACGTTGCGACAGAACACCACATCAAAGGGCTGGCGAAACGGCCAGTCATCGCGGATCAGATTGACACTGATGAATTCAATCATGCGCTGCAGTTCTGGCTTCACGCGGGCCATGCCCGCGTTGCCCCCTTTGCCGCGCAGGAAGAAACGTTGGATGCGCTCCTCGTTAACACCCTTGAGTCCTTCAAGCCGGTAAACGCCTTGCGCGGCAGAAGCCAGTACCTTGGAGTCAATGTCGCTGGCCGTCAGCGTCAAATTCGCCTGGGGACCCAGCGCCTCCAGGGCGGTCATGATGATTGAATAGGGTTCCTCACCGGTCGACGCGGCATTGCACCAGACCCGCCAGGCCGTGCCCGCGGGCCTGGATTTCAAGTGGCTGGCGAAAATCTCGAAATGGTGTTGCTCTCGGAAAAAAGAAGTCAGGTTGGTGGTCAGGGCGTTGACAAATTCCTGCCATTCGGGGCCGTCATGCGTCTCAAGCCAACCCAGATAGTCCTTGAAGCTCTGGTACCCGGTATCGCGCAGGCGCCGCGACAGGCGGCTGTACACCATGGCATGTTTGCCGTCGTGCAGACTGATGCCGGCGCGTTGATAGATCAAGGCCTGAACCCGGTCAAAATCAGCATCGGTCCAGGCAAATTCACGACCCTGCATGTCCGCGCCACCCGCGTCCGATACGCCGCCCACTGGCATACGCACTGCGGCATTGGGACGAACATCCGTCCTGACTAGCGCCATGCTATCGACCACGTCAAAACACAGGCTGAGAGGTTTTCAAACGACATCAGGTGCCAATGCCATGTCGACACCTGACATCAGCTTTTCGATGTCGAGCAATATCAACATGCGGTCACCCAGCGAGCCAAGCCCCAGGACGGCATCGCCGTCGATCACACTGTCGACATCCGGCGCTGCCTTCAGGCTCTCGGGCGGAAGTTCCATCACATCGCTGACCGAATCCACCACAATGCCGACGATTCGGCTGTGCAGATTGAGAATGATGACCACCGTGAAGGAATCGTATTCAGCCTTGGAACAATTGAACTTCAGCCGCATGTCCACGATCGGCACAATCGTGCCACGCAGATTAACCACCCCTTTGATGAAATTAGGCGCATTGGCGATGCGCGTGGGTGGCTCATAGCCTCGAATTTCCTGCACCTTCAGAATGTCAATGCCATACTCTTCCTGATCAAGCCGGAACGTCAAGTACTCACGTGCACCAGCCGAGGTCATTTCGCCAATTCTTTCCATCGCACCCATGTTTTTCTCCTGCTAATTGCTGCCTTAGTGGCGCGAGCGGCGCACCAGCGCGCCGGTATCAAGAATGAGCGCCACCTTGCCGTCACCCAGAATCGTGGCGCCCGATATGTTGGGCACTTTTCGGTAATTGGACTCCAGGTTTTTTACCACCACCTGTTGCTGACCCAGCAATTCGTCCACCAGCAAGGCGACCCGACTGCCATCGGCCTCGATCACCACCATGATGTCGCTTGACTTGTCAAAATCAAAGCGTGGCACCTGAAAGACTTTTTCCAGTTCGATCACCGGCATGTATTCGTCGCGCACTTTCACCAGTTGGGCGCCCTGCCCGACCGTGCTCACGGCATCCGACTTCACCTGGAATGACTCCACCACGGAGGACAGCGGCAAGATGTAAACCTCGTCGCCAACGCCGACCGACATGCCATCCATGATGGCCAGTGTCAGCGGCAGCCGGATCGACACCTTCATGCCATAACCCTCAACCGAATCAATCTCCACCGTGCCGTTCAAGGCGGCAATATTGCGCTTGACCACATCCATGCCAACGCCTCGCCCTGACACATCGGTCACCACCTCGGCGGTGGAAAAACCGGGCGCAAAAATCAGCATCCAGACTTCAGAGTCCGGCATCTGATCCGACACGTCCATGCCACGCTCCCGTGCTTTGGTCAAAATCTTTTCACGTGACATGCCGTGACCATCGTCGCGCACCTCGATCACAATGGAGCCGCCCTGATGGGCTGCTGACAGCGTGATCGTGCCAGTTTCAGACTTGCCGGCGCGTATGCGATCAGCGGGCATTTCAATACCGTGGTCACAACTGTTGCGCACCAGGTGCGTTAACGGATCGGTTATCTTTTCGACCAGGCCTTTGTCCAGTTCAGTGGCCTCACCCTGCGTGACGAAATCAACTTTTTTGCCGAGCTTGCCCGCCAGATCACGCAGCATGCGCGGAAAGCGGCTGAACACGATCGACATTGGGATCATCCGGATCGACATCACGGATTCCTGCAAATCGCGCGTGTTGCGGTCCAGATCAGTCAGGCCCGTCAGCAGTTGCTGGTACAGCGCCGGGTCAAGCGCCCTGCTGTTTTGCGCCAGCATGGCTTGTGTAATGACCAACTCGCCCACCAGATTGATCAGTTGATCCACCTTGCTGATAGCCACCCGGATCGTTGCGGCCTCTGGCTGGACCACTGGGCTTGTCGCCTTGCCCCCCCCCCGCGCAGAAGCGGTTGACCCGCTGAGCCCGCCGGCCACGCCGGTGGCAGCGGCGACAGGAACAGGGGCGCCAGGCGCACCATCAAAAAAACCAAAACCTGGCGCCGGGGCCAAGGGTGCTCCCGGTGGAGGATCATCATAGAGCGATGTTTCGTGCGAACCCGCAGCGCCATCGAAAAATCCTAAACCGGTCTCAGGCATGACGGCGACGTTGTCAACCTCCTTGATGGACACCTGTTCCCTTGAAACATGAAATGCGAATAAATCCAATAAATCTGCATCCGTGGACGAGGTTTCAACGGCGAAGACCCGTGTGTCAGCCTGATTGCAAGCCACTACCGTGATGTCACCCAAACCTTCAATATCACGAAACAATTCCTTGATCGCATCAGCTTGCGCCGGGTGATCCAAAGGCCCGATTCGAATTTCAAGCGAGCGTGTTGTGTTCGATGGCTGAGGGGTCGGCGCCAGCACGGCCTTGGACTGCACTGCCACAATCGCAGGCGCAACCACAGGTGTCGGCAGCGGCTGCGGGGGCGCTACGCTCGGTAGCGCCTGCGCCACTTCCCCTGCAACCAGGGCCTTGATGCGGCGCACCAAATCCGCGGTGGGGGGGGCATCGCCTTCTCCCCCGGCCTGATGACGCGCCAATAAGCCGCGCGAGGCATCTGCTGACTCAAGCAGCACATCGACCATGGCGGAGTTGGGCTGCAATTCATGGCGACGCAAACGATCCAGCAGCGATTCCATTTGATGCGTTAACTCGGCCACATCCGAAAAGCCGAAGGTGGCCGCGCCGCCTTTGACGGAATGGGCGCAACGAAAAATCCCATTCAACTCTTCATCGTCTGCAGTCTCAAGATTCAAGCTGAGCAGCATCTGCTCCATCAGATCGAGATTCTCTGCGGCCTCTTCAAAAAATATTTGATAAAACTGGCTGAGATCAAAATCCGCCGCCGTACTGCTACTTTCCTGGTGCGCTTCCGCCATATCAATCTCCTGTGTTCCTTGTGACAACCCAACTATCTCTGAACGCGTTACTTGATCACTTTTTTAATGACCTCAAGCAATCGAGCCGGGTCAAACGGCTTGACCAACCAACCGGTGGCACCAGCGGCCCGCCCGGCCTGCTTCATCAAATCACTCGACTCCGTAGTCAACACCAGGATTGGAACGGTTTTGAACTGCGGATGATCCCTGAGCTTACGGGTCAACCCGAGTCCATCAAGCCGGGGCATATTCTGATCTGTCAGAACCAGATCAAATGATTGCGCCTGCGCTTTTTCGTAGGCATCTACACCATCAACCGCTTCCACCACCTGGTAGCCAGCCCCGGTTAAAGTAAACGACACCATCTTGCGCATGGACGGCGAGTCGTCAACAGCGAGTATTAAAGACATGTAAGGCTCCGACTATTTCAGTTAGGGGGTAAATGGGGGCGTTTAAAAAAGCTCAATGGAACCAGCGTCCATGGCATCCTGGGTGACCGGGTTGGGGCGCTCCGGCACCTCTTCAACAAACGGCACCGCCTCGCCATCTTCGAGCCCCATGGACTCGGACGCCAGCCGGTAGGCGCAACCCTGAAGGATCTTGGAAGTATGAACGATCAGCTGCGAGGCAATATCCTGAAACTGTAACTCGGTCACCGCCGCCCGCAGGGCGCTACGAACAGCATCAAGTGCAGCGGAGTCGACCAGCATGGGGTCAGCCAGATTGGCACTGGCACAGGTGAACCGTTCCATCAGGTTCTCCATCGTGTGCACCAACAGCCCGTCAAGACGGTTTAAATCATGAACCACAACCAGCAACGAATCCTGCACCTCCGCCACCAACATGACGGGCAACTGCACGGCGGGCACTGAATAGCTTGTCTGATTTGCTTGCATTCTTGTATCCAATCTCTTCACCAAGCATCGCATGAGCCACGATTTGGGTCATGACTTTTCAGGCGCACTAAAATTTATGCAGGGCCAGGTTAGCAGGAAGCTCCGATACTAATGCAATTTCAGGCACTGTTAGACCAATATAAGAGGCCATGAGACCCCACTGCTGCACTGATGCTGGTCACCTTCATTTACGGGCATCGCCGACAATGATACCGTTCACCATGGCGCAAACACATCCTCATCCCCGTCCGCTACGAATTTTGCACTTGGAAGATTCCGCCCTTGACCATGAACTCGTCAAACGGGCGTTACTCAAGTCGCACCAGCCCTGCGAGCTTGAGCGGGTAGAAACCCTTAACGAGTTTGGACGGCGGGTCAAAGAGTTCGAATTTGATGTCATTCTGGCGGACTATCGACTGCCCGGCTTTACGGCACTGGACGCCTGGCATATCCTGCAACAACAGACACGACAACCGCCCTTCGTCTTGCTGTCCGGTGCCATTGGCGAGCCGGCCGCCGTTGCGGCCATCAAAACGGGCATCAGCGACTACCTGGCCAAAGACGACCTGGGCCGACTGGCGCAGGTCATCCGCCGCGCGCTTGAGGTCCACGACATTCGACGGGCCAAAGAAATGGCCGACAGCGAGTTGGCCAGGTCCGAGAAAAGGCTGGCGGATTTCGCCGAGCATTTACAGATGACCATAGAACAAGAGCGTGCTGCAATTGCCCGCGAAATTCATGATGACATTGGCGGCGCGCTGGCCGCCGTCCGCTTTGATCTTTCCTGGATCGGCCGACACACAGCCGACCCCGTGACCCAGCAGCACATCACAGCGGCCACCGAGATGCTGCAGCAGGCGATTGGGGCAAGTCAGCGCATCATGATGAATTTGCGTCCCGCCATTCTGGATCAAGGTCTGGTCGCTGCCGTTCAATGGCTTGCCGGAGGTTTTGCAAAGCGCACGGGCATAAAAACTACCGTGCATGCGGCACCAGAAGCGGGCACGCTGTCCAAGGCCGTGCAGTTGGTGGCCTACCGCACGGCACAGGAAGCCCTGACCAATATTGCCAAACACGCGGACTGCAGCCAGGTCACCATCGACTTGTCCGATGCAGAGAACGTCTTGACGCTTGAAATCAAGGATAACGGCAAAGGCATCTCGCCCATCGAGCTTAGCAAGCCGCAAGCGTTTGGCGTCCGGGGTCTCCACGAACGAGCCAAGACCGTGGGCGGCTGGCTAGACGTCAGCACCCACCTGGGCAGCGGAACTTCAATCATTCTGTCCGTGCCCTTGGCGTAATCCGATTCAGGCACCGACCCGAAAGCCAACCCAGATGATTCACGTTATTCTTTGCGACGACCACGCCATGACACGACGCGGCATCCGCGACACGCTGGCGGAGGCGGTTGATATTCAAGTCACCGCCGAAGCCGGTAGCTATGCTGAAGTTCGCGAGGCCATGCGCAACGCGACCTGTGACGTGCTGGTCCTCGACCTCAATCTGCCGGGCCGAGGCGGTATGGAGGTTTTGTCCAGCCTGAAAGAAGCCCACTCACCCATCAAGGTGTTGATCGTCTCCATGTTCCCGGAAGACCAGTATGCGATTCGGTGTCTGCGGGCTGGCGCGCAAGGCTACCTGAACAAGGCCGGCGACCCGGCCGACCTGATCAGCGCGGTCCGGACTGTTGCCCAGGGAGGCAAGTACGTCACACCCGCAGTTGCCCACATGCTGGTCGAAAGCCTGAGCATCCCCGAAAACCAGACCCTGCATGCCGCATTGTCAGAGCGGGAACTGCAGACCTTGCTGAAAATTGCCTCTGGCAAGCGCCTGGCGGACATCGCCGAAGAACTCATGCTCAGCCCCAAAACCGTCAGCGTGTACCGCGCCAGGGTGCTGGAAAAACTCAAACTCTCCAACAACGCCGAACTCACGGTCTACGCCATTCGCAACGAGTTGGTCTGACACCCGGCCCAGGCGACGCCATCCGAAGCGCAACAGGTCAAACTGTCATTTGCCGGCAAAGATGTCAATCGCCCGCTCCATGAGCGTCATAAAAGGTTGATCCAGCATGGGCAAGGTCGCGGCAATACCCACCATGCCGACAGTCAATGTGACGGGGAAACCGATGGCAAAAATATTCATTTGTGGCGCCACCCTGGAGACGATGCCCAGTGCCAGGTTGGCAAACAGCAACATGCCAACCATCGGCAAGGCAATCCACAGCCCGCTGGCGAACAAGTCCGTCCCAAAATCATAAATCTTCATTTGCCCGATGGCTTCAAGAAAATTCTGGTTCACTGGAAATTTATCAAAACTTTTGATCACGGCCATCAAGACCATCAAATGACCATTCATCACGACGAACAAAAAAGTGGCCATTTGTCCAAAAAAACGCGCGACGGCGCTGGACTGGGTATTCAGGGCTGGATTGAAAAACGAGGCAAAGCCCAGCCCCATCTGAAAACCCACCACCTCGCCCGCCAGTTCCACCGCCGCAAAGACCAGCCGCACCGTGAACCCTATCGCCAGGCCGATTCCCACCTGCTGTGCAACCGCGCCCATGGCCTCAGGCCCGGAAATACTGATGATCGGTTGACCTTGCAGACTGGGCTGCGCGGCAAAGGCAATGAAGAAGGCCAGCCCAATCCTGGCGCGTAGCGGAAATGCCTTCGAAGAAAAGAGGGGGGCGGCGGTAAATACGGCCAACACCCGCAAAAATGGCCAGATCATGGGTGACAGCCACGTCACCAACTGGGCTTCGGTGAATGCGATCACGAACGCGTCCCCCGACTCACATCACGGCCGACGGGATCGCTTCGAAAGTCCGACGAATATAGTCAACCAGGATACTGAGCATCCACGGTCCGGCCAGCGCAAAGACCGCCATCGCCGCCACCAGCTTGGGCACGAAAGCCAGTGTGGCCTCATTGATCTGGGTCACCGCCTGAAACAGGCTAACCAGCAAACCCACCACCAACACGACCCCCAGCACCGGCGCAGACACCATCAGCAACATGATCAATGCCTCCTGGCCCATTGTCAAAACCATTTGTGCGTTCACGAGCTTCCCTCAGGTCACAAAACTGGCGGCCAAAGAGCCAATCAGCAGATTCCAGCCATCGGCCAGCACAAACAACATCAGTTTGAACGGCAAGGCCACCAACACCGGCGACAACATCATCATCCCCAGCGACATCAGCACACTGGCGACCACAATGTCGATCACCAGAAAAGGAATAAAGATCATGAACCCAATCTGGAACGCCGATTTAAGCTCGCTCGTGACGAACGCCGGCACCAGCACCCGCATCGGCACGGTCTGGGCTGTTGCGCCCGGTTCCAATTTGGCCAGCTTGGCAAACAGCGCCAGATCCGACTGCCGCGTTTGTTTGCTCATAAACTGGCGCAACGGGTCCTCCGCTTTGGCCAGCGCCTGCTCAAATGGCATCCCGCTATTGGTATAGGGCAGATAAGCCTCGCTGTAGACCTTGTCCAGCGTTGGCCCCATCACCAGAAATGTCAGGAAAAGCGACAACCCGACAATCACCTGATTCGGTGGCGCCGACTGTGTACCCAAGGCTTGGCGCATCAGTGACAACACGATCACAATGCGCGTGAAGCCCGTCATCATGAGCAAGACGGCCGGCAAAAAGGACAGGGCAGTAAAAAACAGCAGTGTCTGGATCGGCACCGAAAAACTCACTCCCGAGGGCCCCGACCCCATCAGCAAAGGCAACTGCCCTGCGCTCTGGGCCAGTGCCGCCGACTGCGTCAGGATCGCCAGCAACACCACCGCCACCTTGGACAGCGGTCCCTTGCCAAGCGCCGAATAAACAAATTGATCGCTCACCACATACTCTCCGTCACAGCTGCGCAGGCGGAGTTTGAGTCGCTTGCGCCAGGCTTGCTTGCCCATGGGGGTCAAGCGCTGCGCTGTGCAGGCAGGTAATGGCTTGCGCCGTCACGCCGAGCGTCAGCCAGACACGCGCGCCCTCGGGTCCGACTTCAACTGTGACCACGCGCTGGTGCGGCCCCACCGCCACCGCAGAAATAACTCTGGAGGCCACCAGGACCCCCCCGGCCCCGGCCGCCGAGCGGGCTTGCAGCCACTTGAGTCCGATCGGCACCAGTGCCAATAGAAGGACGAACAGGCCAACCGACAGCAGTGCTTGCGTCATCGGCTGCATCAACCACCCTTGCTGACACGACGCAGCCGCTCGGACGGCGTCACGACATCGGTCAGGCGAATGCCGAACTTGTCATTCACCACGACGACCTCGCCCTGCGCAATCAAATAGCCGTTCACCAACACATCCATCGGCTCACCGGCCAAGGCATCCAACTCCACCACCGAGCCTTGCCCTAACTGAAGAATATGCTTGATCGGCACCTTGGTTCGACCCAACTCAACCGACAGCTGAACCGGAATGTCAAGGACCCGATTGATATCGCTGATCGGCGCATCCGATGAGGAAAAAGAATGGGACGTGTCCCCTGCCAGGACACCCCCTGGTTCTGCGGTGGGCTCCGAACTTTTTTGCTCCAGCAGGGCCTCAGCCCAATCGGCCATGCCGTCATCTTCTGCTGGTTTCTCATCAATTGCCATAACGTTATCCCTTCCAGTTGAGGTCATTACCCCTCAAACTTTTGTCAATGCGAATTGCATATTTTGCGTTGTGCGTCCCATACTGGCACTCAAACACCGGTACGCCCTCCACCGTCACCTCAATGCGTGAGGGACGATCAAGTTCAATAAAGTCCCCGGTCTTCATGGCCAGCAACTGTTCAACGGTCGCGTCGGCACGGGCCAGTTCAGCCACCAACGTTATTTCAGCCGCCTGAATCTCCTGTGTCAAGACATTCACCCAGCGCTTATCCACCTCAATGGAATCGCCCTGGGTCGATGAATACAGTATGTCGCGAATCGGCTCCAGCGTCGCGTAGGGCATACAAAAATGAATCGAACCCGCAATCTCACCAATTTCAAGCTGGAACGAAGTCGAAATCACAATCTCGCTGGGCGTGGCAATATTGGCAAACTGCGGCTGCATTTCAGAGCGTTGATATTCAAGCTCCAGCGGATAGACACCTTTCCAGGCTTTCTTGTATTCCTCCGTAATCACATCAACCAAGCGGTTGATGACCCGTTGCTCCGTGGCGGAAAAATCACGCCCCTCGATCCGGGCCTGAAACTTGCCGATACCCCCGTAAAGCGTATCAATGACGCCAAAAACAAGCGATGGTTCACAAACAATCATGCCACTGCCGCGCAAGGGCCGGATCGCCACAATATTGAAGTTGGTGGGTACTGCCAGTTCACGCAAAAAAGCGCTGTAGCGTTGCACCGTCACCGGTCCCACCGAAATTTCGGGGCTGCGCCGGATAAAGTTAAAAAGCCCCACCCGCAGGTTGCGCGCAAATCGCTCATTAACGATTTCCATCGTTGGCATGCGCCCACGAACAATACGCTCCTGACTCGATATGTTGTAAGAGCGAACCTCACCCTTCTCGTGCACTTCCTCAACAAGCTTCTGGCTTTCGCCCGTGACCCCCTCCAACAGGGCATCAACTTCTTCTTGGGAGAGAAAGGATTCACTCATAAACCAGTCCCGGTTACGCCGCTACTGAACAATGAAGCTGGAAAACAACACGCCCACCACCGGCAGTTCAGCTTGAGCCGCCTTGGCAGCTTTCTTCTTGACGCCAGCCGGGGCCGCACCTGCTTCGCCACCGCCAAACGGAATCAGGGTTTCACGCCAAATATCCTTGGCCAGCTTTTGCTTGCCCTCTTGCGTCAAAAGCTCTGCGGCCGTTCGCTGCGAAATCAGCATCAGAACACCACTGCGGATAGACGGCAAATAGGCTTTGACTGACTCCGAAGCGTGAGCATCGACCACTTGCAGGGTAATACCCACCTGCGCCACCTTCTCACCCCCCGGGTCAGCCAGATTCACCACCATATTGTCCAGTGGCAAGTAAACCGGCGGCCCTTTTGGTGCTGCTTCTACAGCAACTGCTGACGCGCCGCCTGTGCCCTCCACGGCAGCAGCAGCACGCTTCTTGCTGATGAAGAAAAACGCACCTCCACCCGCTGAAACCAGGACCATCACCCCGGCAATGACGATGATCAGCATTTTTTTGCGCCAGACTGGCTTTTTGCCTGGCTCGTCCGCGTCAAGTTTGACGGCGTCGGGCTTGGCTGCGTCAGGTTTGGTCGCCACTGGATTTCCTTGAACAAATTGAGTTGAAGAGCATTATTGAGCACATTCACGGCCACAAGCGCCGAATAAACCATCAGAAAGCATGGCTTACAGCAGTTTTTTCAGTTGGCATCTTCACACAAAAAGATCCAGCGCCCGACCCACCGTCAGATTAACTCGCTGCTGGCCTGGCGTCGGTAGCTGCTCCGTCGTTATCAGGTTGGCCTGGCCGGCTTGACGGATGCCGGGGGGATTGCGCTGCTCCTGCGCTCCCGAGCCATCCTGGCCGGATGCGCCTACCGAAACCCCAGACAGCACCAGACCTTCGCTCTTCAAGGCGTCCCTCAGGTGGGCAAGCGCCCCTTCGAGCATCTGACGAATCTCGGGCTGGTCCGTGCGAAAACCAATGTGCGCCTGATCGCCCTTGAGCGATATTTTCACCTCAACGCTTTCACCACCCAAGCCATCAAGCTTCAACTCGGCGTTTTGAACCCCTTGCGTCACCCAATAGCTCACCGTATCTGCCACCGCCGGCCCAAGCGACTGCATCGACGGACTGGCCAGCGCAACAGACGTATTGACACGGTTTCCCGCCAGCAGGGCTTGATGCCCCCATGCCCCCTCCATGCCAGCGTTGGCCGACAGCCCCGAAAACTTGTTGGCAGAGCGCTGCACTGGCTTGAGCAAGGCGTCACCTATTTCGCTGCTGAGCAGTGCACCCTCGCCGCTCAGCAGCGTCCCCGACAACGCGGGCTCGCTCGCAGCCGAGTCCGCGCGCCCGGCCTGCTGCACTGCCCGCGCGTCCGCTACGGTGGCGCTGACAGCCGACTGAAACCCGGCACCCTTGCCCTTGGTGGACCAGGCGGGCGAGGTCTGCGCCGCCTGCTCCAGCATCGCATCAACTGCCTGCTTGGGGTTGCCTGGCTCCAGGTTCAAAAGAGAGGCTGCGGATGAAGCCCGCCCACTCGTTGGTAACGTTGTTTGTGCAAGCGGTTCATTGGCAACACCCGCCTTCGCTCCTACCGCACCAACACCAACGGTACCAGTTGCACCACCGGCACCAACGGCACGAACGGCACCAGTTGCACCAGCTTGCGCCAATAACAGGGCAGGATCGGCATCCGGGGCTGTCGTCGCCACGCTCACCTCCGCGCTCACATCGGTATCCGAATCGAGAGCCGTTATCAGCGCCAGAAAACCACCCGGAACATCATCAGGTTTCTCCCCTGACTTCACTTTGCCTTTGTCCTTGGCGCTGCTGCTTTCTACTGCCCCCAGTATTTTGGGACTGCTGGCCGTGCTGCTTGATTCAACGCTCATAATTGATTTCCACTGAAATGCCCGGCGCTTGTGCGACGGGTCTGCAAGGCGGCAAACTCATCCATTTGCTTTTGTTCGCGACGGGTTTGAACCAGCGCCAGACCGGCCTGCTTCTTTTTCAGGACCTGCTTCAAACTGACCAGCCGAAATTCCGCCTCCAGCACCAGTCGCTTGGCCTGCGCCACTTTACGGCTCTCATTTGCAAGCACCCCTTGTTGCAGCCCAATGGCATGCTGCAGACGATCCAGAAACTGGTAGTGATGACGCATCAACTCCGGGGTGGTGCCAACCTGGGCGCAGGCCGTCCACCTGGACGCCGTCTCTGCTGCGTAGACTTCCAGCTGGTTCATCTGGTCCTGCGCAAACACGTGGGCACTTTGGACCCGCATCAAATCCTGCGCCGCCTCATCACGCTTGCGCGTGCTCAGATCAATCGCCAGCAAAAAACTCTTGACGGCACTCATGCCACGGCCTCTTCATGATCCAAGGCCTTCGCCATGGCGCACACGCTGGCATCCAAGGTGGACGCCTCCAACATATCCTGCTGTAAAAACCTGGCCATGTCATCGTGCAATTGGATCGCCTCGTCCAGCGCCGGATCGGAGCCGCCGACGTAGGCGCCAATCTGCACCAGATCGCGGCCTTTTTCATAGCGCGAGTTAATCGCCCGAAATCGCCGCGCCATCTCAAAATGCTGTTGTGGCACCACGTTGTGCATCACGCGCGATGCCGACTGCTCGATGTCAATGGCGGGGAAATGCCCCGACTCCGCCAGCGCACGCGACAGCACAATGTGCCCGTCCAGAATCGCCCGCGCCGCATCGGCAATCGGATCCTGCTGGTCGTCACCCTCAGACAACACGGTATAAAAAGCGGTGATCGAGCCCACCCCATGCAAGCCATTGCCGCTGCGCTCCACCAGCTGGGGCAATTTGGCAAAACAGGACGGCGGATAACCCTTGGTCGCGGGCGGTTCGCCGATCGCCAGCGCAATTTCACGCTGCGCCATGGCGTAGCGTGTGAGCGAATCCATCAGCAACAACACGTGCTTGCCCTTGTCCCGGAAACTCTCCGCAATGGCCGTGGCGTAGGCTGCCCCCTGCATGCGTAAGAGCGGCGGCGCGTCGCCTGGGGCCGCCACCACCACCGAGCGGGCGCGTCCATCGTCGCCCAGAATATCTTCAATAAACTCCTTGACTTCACGCCCGCGCTCTCCGATCAGGCCCACCACAATCACATCTGCCTTTGTGTAGCGTGCCATCATGCCCAGCAGGACGCTCTTGCCCACGCCGGAGCCGGCAAACAGCCCAATACGCTGCCCCCGGCCAATCGTCAGGAGCGCATTAATGGCGCGCACCCCGGTGTCAAGCGTTTCACGCACCGGCGCCCGGTCCATCGCATTGATGGGTTGCCGATCCAGCGGCACCGCCGTGACGTCCTCAATCGGACCGCGGCGATCCATTGGCGCCCCCTGCGCGTCCACGACGCGCCCCAACAAGCCGTCCCCCAGGGGCAGGCGCAATGTGGCGTAACCCGAAATGCGCTCGGTCTGGCGGCGCTCGCCCAAACGCGGCACCGCCACATACGCCGCCGCCGGTTCCACACTGGCGCCGCTGGACAAGCCATGCACATCGCCTGCTGGCATCAGGAAAGCACGGTCGTTTGAAAACCCGACCACCTCGGCCAGCACCGGTGTTTGCGCCTTCATCGTCACCAGGCACTGCGAACCCACCGGCACGCGAATGCCGCTTGCTTCAAGCACCAGGCCGGTCAGCCGCGTCAGGGTGCCGCGCAGCGCCAGCGTGCTGCCGGTGCTGACGCGCTTGCGGGCACTGTCCATAAAGAGCTGCCACTTGACCGAGGCGTCACTGTTCATCAGCGGGCTCCTCCCAGGACGAATCAAGCCCCAGACTGGCGACCGCCCGCATCCACCGCTTTTCAAGGGTGCCATCCACCACGGTGCCGGCTGACTCGATCAGACAGCCGCCTCGGGTCAAGGTCGGATCCGCCAGCAAAGTCAAGGACAAAGAAGAAAACTCGGTGCGAACGACCTCTTCGAGCACGTTCAAATCCAGCGGGTGCAAGCGCACCACGGCACTCTTGGTGTCGGCCGCCAGCAGGCCCAAGGCCTCGCGAATCACAGGCTGCACGGCCTTCGGGTCCACCGACAATTCACGGCGCAGCACCTGACGCGCCAGCTCGCACGCGAGCTCCAGCGTGCCCTGGGCCATCACCTGCTCCGCCTCGGCCAACTGCGCTTGCACCGTGGCAAAAAGTTGTGCGAACTGGCGTGCCGCATCGCTGCCCTGATGGGCGATAAAGTCGGCCATCTGGCGCTGCGCCTCCATGGTCGCCTGGGCTCGCCCTTGTGCAAAGCCCTCGGCATAACCCGCCTGCCTGCACGCCTCCTGTTTGGACTCTTCGGCGGCTTCATCGCGCACCTTGACCTGCGCTGCCAGCAACAAGGACGCGGTGTCCACCGCGGCAAAATTCCACTGCTCAACCGCATCAATCTCTTCGCCGGGGATAAAACGGGAATAGTTGCGCATCGTCAAACCATCAAGTCATCTGCGCCGCCACCAATCACGATGGTGCCTTCATCGGCCAGACGGCGCACCGTCTTCAGGATTTCTTTCTGCTGGGCCTCCACCTCGGACAGGCGCATGGGGCCGCGCGACTCCAGGTCTTCGCGCAGCGCCTCGGCCGCGCGAGTCGACATATTGGCCAGAAACTTCTCTTTCAGCTCGGGCTGGGCACCTTTCAGGGCGACGATCAGCACGTCGGAAGACACTTCCTTCAGCACCGTCTGGATCGCCTTGTCGTCGAGCTTCATGACATCGTCAAAGACAAACATCTTGTCCATGATCTTCTGCGCCAGGTCCGGGTCATGGTTGCGGATCGATTCAATCACCGTGCCTTCGATCGCCGTGCCCATCAGGTTGATCATTTCAGCCGCCGTCTTGACGCCGCCCAGCGACGACTTGCGCACCTTGTCGCCACCGGCTAGCACCTGGAACAGCACCTCGTTCAAATCCTTCAAGGCAGACGGCTGAATGCCCTCCATGGTGGCCACACGCAGCATCACCTCGTTGCGCTGGCGCTCGGCAAAAAACTTCAATACATCGGCGGCCTGGTCAAAGTCCAGATGAACCAGAATGGCCGCCACAATTTGCGGATGCTCATTGCGCAAGAGCTCAGCCACGGACGAAGGGTCCATCCATTTCAGACTCTCGATGCCGGAGACATCACCGCCCTGCAAAATGCGGTCAATCAGCAAGGCCGCCTTATCGTCCCCGAGCGCGCGCTTCAGGACCGAACGAACATAGTCGCCTGAATTTGACACCAGCAGGCTCTGGGCGGCGGCCACGCCGGTAAAACGGTCCACCACCTCATCCACCCGCTCGCGCGTGATGGCCTTGGTTTTGGCAATCGCCTCACCCAATTTTTGCACTTCTTTGGGCGACAGATGCTTGAACACCTCCGAGGCCTCCGCCTCGCCCAGCGACATCATGAGGATGGCCGCGTCTTGTAGTCCGTCTGTTTGATTCATCTTGTGATCCCAACCGGGCCCCATCAGGCCGGCGCCTCACCATTGATCCAGGTCTTGACGATATTGGCCACCGCCGCCGGGTTGTCGCGCGTCAACTTGCGGGCATCATCCAAGGCCAGTTCACCGCTGGTGGGGCCGGCAAGCTCACTGCTTCTGGCGGGGGCCGCCAACTGCGCCCGCTCTGGCGCCTCGGACTCAATCGCATTCAACTGGTGGGATGAAGCCGAGATTCTCGGCTGCGACTGTGCCAAGGTCTTGAGCGCCGGGCGAATCACCCCGAGCAGCACCAAAGCGCCGAACAACAAAGTGCCCAGTGGCCAGGCCAAGCTGCGCGCCAAATCCTGAATTTCGGACTGCTTCCAGAATGGCAAGTCCACAGGCACCACTCTTTCCGTGGTGAACGGCGCATTCATCAGGTTCACCGAATCGCCCCGCTCTTTGTTGAAGCCGACGGTTTCGCGTACCAAGGCCGTCATTTGCTCGATCTGCTGCGCGCTCAAAGGCGTGGTGGTGGTTTTGCCTTTGGCATCGGTCACCGACTGGTGGTTGACCACCACGGCGGCACTGATGCGCTTGACGATGCCGGTGCCGCCGCGCACGACCTTGACCGTCTTGTCCACCTCGTAGTTGATGATGGATTCACGTCGACCCCCGGCACCGGCACTGGCGCCGGCACCCGCCGCGGTCAAGGTTTGTGGTGCACCGTTGATGGGCGCCGAAGACGGTCCGGGCGGCTTGTTGCTGGTCGCACCCGGTACCCCCGAAGGAGGCCCACTGATGCCACTGCCGTTGCTGCTCTCGGATACCTGCTGGCTGCGAATCGCGCTTGAATCGGGCGTCTGATTGGGCTTGTGCGACTCCGAGGTGGATTCAGTCTGTGAGAAATCAAGCTCGGCCGTCACCTGCGCTCGCGCGTTGCCCCGGCCCACGACCGGCTCCAGAATGTCCAGAATACGGCGACTGTAGAGCTGCTCGAGTTGCTGCACATACTGCAACTGCTGTGCGTCGCCACCACCGGCGCCGTCCGCGCCCTCGGGCGGGGTCGACAGCAACTTGCCGGAATCGTCGAGCACGCTCACAGCGCTGGCGTTCATCTCGGGCACACTGGACGACACCAGATGCACGATGCCCGCCAACTGCGCCCGGTCCAGCGTGCGCCCGGCGTTCAGACTGACCAGCACCGAGGCCGACGGCTTTTGCTGCTCACGAAAGAATCCGTTTTGATTCGGCAAGGCCAAATGAACGCGGGCGCTCTGCACCGAGGACAGCGCCTGGATCGAGCGCGTCAGCTCACCCTCCAGGCCGCGCTGAAACGCCAGCCGCTCCTGAAATTGCGTCATGCCAAAACGGTTGGCATCCATCGTCTCGAAGCCGGCGACCGCCCCCTTGGGCAAGCCCTGCGAGGCAAGTCGCAAACGCGTGTCATAAACCTTGTCGGCCGGCACCAGGATCGCGCCCCCGCCATCGGCATACTTGTACGGAACGTTCATGGTTGTCAACTGGGCCACGATGGCGCCGCCGTCTTTGTCAGCCAGATTGGCATACAAGACGCGCCACTCGGCCTGGCGCCCCATCATCAGCCCGATGATGCCAATGGCAACAAACACGACCAGCCCCAAGCCCATGCGCAGCCGCTGACCTTGGTCCAGACCGGAAAAACGCTGTGACAGCGTGGGGTTGATAGCGATGGCGGGGGCGGCAGACATAGGGTTTCCAAGGGTTTCCAGGTCAGTGTGGGGCAATTTTGCACCACCGATGCTGACGATTATTCGACCCGGCTGCGAAAACATTAGCTCGATAAGCCGCGTTTTTACCCCTTACTTCAAATTAATGTTTTGCCAGCCCCGCCCTAGCATCACTCAACTCTCAATTTATCAGGCAAGACGGCCCCATGGAACTCCGACTCTCCCCCACCACCATGCCGACGACGGTGCGCCCCACGCTGGCACCACGCCTGTCATCCAGCCAGGTGACGGGCGGCGCCGACGGCGGCTTCTCCGGCGCACTCAAAAGCGCCCTCAGTTCGGTCAGCGCGGCGCAAAACGACGCCACCCGCTTGCAGCGCGAAGTGCAAATGGAAAACCCCAATGTCAGCCTGGAAGAAACCATGGTGGCGATCCAAAAAGCGCAAATCGGCTTTCAGGCCACGCTGCATGTGCGCAACCGCATGGTGCAGGCCTATACCGACATCATGAACATGCAGGTGTGACGCTTATTTTGAAGCACCCGCCGTCAAACGAAGGATTTAAGTAAAATCAGCCTCTAGCCCCCGTGAATACTGAGTAATAAGCTATTAATTCAATAGCAAATCAGCACGAACACCGGCCTCCTCACGCCAGGCTCAGATCCTGCCCCGTGAGCCGTTTGACCAGCCCTTGCGCCAAACGATTGACGATGCCATAAATGGACAATTGGGGGTTGGCGCCAATGCTGGTCGGGAAGATCGACCCGTCATGAATGGACAGATTGTCCAACTGCCAATGCACGCCGTCCGGGCGCGTCACGCCCAGGGCCTCCGTGCCGGCCAGGCCGCAGCCGCCCATCACATGGGCACTCACCACCTTGGTCAGCAGCGGCTGCATGGACAGTGCCGCTACCGCCTGCCGGCCCTCGGTCCAGTTGTTGCAGGGCCGGGCCGACTCGTGCATCGGCAACACCTGCCGGGCACCGGCGGCAAACTGGATTTCCATCATGGCCAGCAGGGCACGCCGCGCCCCGGCCATGACAAAGTCAGTCAGCGGGTAGTCCAGCTCGGGCGACCCGTCGCCCCGCAGCTTGACCTGGCCGCCCGCCGCTTCTTCATGGAATCCGTCGCGCAGCAGCGCCAGCAGGACATGGGTGTGGGGAAACTGCGCCAGCATCGCGGCCTGCTCCTGGCCACAACCGAACACCGTGGAGGCAAAGATGACCGGGTGCAGCGGCGGCGCTTCGAGCTTGAAGCCAATCGGACCGTCAATCGGCTGGGTGCCGAGAAAATGGTCGGTATAGATGGTTTGCGGTGCGCCGGCCCAAGCCTGCACCTTCTGACTCATGATCGCCGCCGACATCACCACCGGATGCAAGAAGGTGCGCCGACCCAGGCGCCCGTGCGGATCGGGCGCGTTGGAGCGCAGCAGCAAGGCCGCCGAGTTGATCGCGCCAGCCGCCAGTACAAAATGCTTCGCTACTATTGTTGTAGCGTTAACACCTGATTCGACGGGGGCACCATTGGGTTTAACTGCAATGCAACGGACCGACCGCAGGCGCCCATTGACCAGTTCGAACTGTTCGGCCCGGGTTTCCACCAGCAGCGTGGCGCCCAAGTCCAGCGCAGCGGGAATCGTGGTCACCAGCATCGACTGCTTGGCATTGGTCGGGCAGCCCATGCCGCAGGAGCCCAGGTTCCAGCAGCCCTTGACGTTACGGGCAATCGCCGCCGCCGGGATGCCGAGCCTGGCCGCACCGCGGCGCAACAAGTCGTTGTTTTCATTCGGCGCGACCAGCCATGGACCCATGTTGAGCCGGGTCTCGGCCTGCTGGAAATAGGGCGCCAGGGCATCGTTGGTGTAGTCAGGCAGCGCAAACTTCTGCTGCCAATAACTCAAGGTATCCAGCGGCGTTCGAAATGAGCTGGTCCAGTTGACGGTGGTGGAGCCACCCACGCAGCGCCCCTGCAAAATCGTGACGCCCTTATCAGAGGTTTTGCGGCCGGCACTCTCCTGGTACAGCGCGGGGTAGGCTTCTGCCTCCTTCTGGTTGAAGTCGCTGCTGCTCTTGAGCGGCCCCTCTTCAATGATCACGACCCGCAAACCCGCGCGCGCCAGCAGCTCGGCGCTAATACCGGCGCCGGCGCCCGAGCCGATGATGGCCACATCGCAGACCATTTTTTCGGGCCGTGCGCCGTGCGCGCCGCCCAGCACCTTCCAGCCACGCTTTAATCCGTCGCGGATCGGATCCTGCAAACTGCTCATGACTAAGTGGCGCCTCGGTAAGGGGGTTGATTCAAATTGTCAAAGGGCCGGGATAACCCAGCGTGGGCCAGGTGCTGGCATCCGAAAAATAGGCCGCACCAACGATGTCATGCAAGGCCTGGTAGCTTTGCAGGCGCAAGCCCAAGCGCGAGCTGCGCATCGACTGCAAGGCTTGCTGCACCTCGGCGACGCTGGCACTGCGCCAATCGGGCGCCAGCCCCGCCAGCGTGCGCCTTCCGAGCCCGGTGCCCAGGAGCCCGAGCAGTTGCGACAGCTCGGCTTGCGCATGGGGCGGCAAGGCCTGCACCAGCGCATCAATGCGCGGCACCAGGCCCGTCAGCGCCGCCTGGGCTTGCGCCGGTTCTGTGGGCAGGGTGCTATCAAGAATGGCGCGCGCCACGCTGGTGAACACGTCCTGCGCACCCGGCGTCAAGCGCCCTTGCCTCAAGCCGGGTTGCAACAAGGCGGTCGCACCCCCCGCCAAAATCAGCACCGTGGCCGATACGGCACCCAATTTGAGCCAGGTTCTTCTTTGCATCAAGGGAATATCGCATGCAAAAGCGCACTATTTCTAGAGCCTGGCACCTAGGTAGACTCAGGGTTTATATGGAAGCCACCAACATCATCCGCGACGCCGTCAGCCGCGTCACCGCACTGCGTCAAAGTGCCACCGACAAGCCCGAGCTGGCGCAGGCCATCAGCGAGGTCAAGCGACTGCAGGCCCGACGCTTTGCCGGTACTTATGTCGATCTGCTGCGCACCGAACAGTACCAGCCAGCCGCCCTGTTCTTTCTGGAGGAGCTGTACAGCGAGAAAGATTACACCTTGCGCGATGCGCAATTTGCGCGCATTGCCAGCGGCCTGGAGCGGCTGTTCCCGCAGCAGGTGGTGCAGACCGCCGTTTCGATGGCGCGCCTGCATCATCTGACGGAAGAGCTCGATCTGGCCATGGCCCTGTGCTGGCTGAACCATGGCGAACTGGGCGAGGTCGCGCGCTACGTGGCCGCCTGGCGCAGCGTTGGCCGTCGTGCGGACCGCGACATTCAACTGGCAACGGTGTTGGAGGTTGGCCAGGAACTCGACCGCCTGACGCGCACCCCTGGCCTGCGCATGATGCTGAAAATGATGCGCGGCCCGGCGCGCATGATGGGACTCAGTGCGCTGCAACAATTTCTGGAATCAGGCTTTGACACCTTCGCCGCCATGGGGCGCAAGGGCGAGGGTGCGTCCTATTTTCTCGACACCGTCCGCCAGCGCGAAGCCGGCCTGATCGAGCGGCTGTTTCAGGCCAGTGCTGTCGCGTGCGAGACCGAAATCACCCGGATACTGGGGCAAGCCCTGTAAGGCGGGCGGCCACTCTGGCTCAAAATCAGAGCCAAGGAGAAACCGCATGGAAAAAATCTGGCTCAAGAGCTACCCCCCCGGTGTCCCGCATGACGTCAACCCGGAACAATACCAATCATTGACACAGCTGCTGGAAGAATCCTTCCGCAAGAACGCCAGCAGCCGCTTCGCCGTGTGCATGGAGAGCTGGATGACCTATGGCCAGCTTGATCAGCTCTCAAGCGCGCTGGGCGCCTGGCTGCACAGCCTGGGCCTGGCGCCGGACGCGCGGGTTGCCATCATGCTGCCCAATATCCCGCAGTTTCCGGTGACGATGGCCGGCGTCTTGCGCGGCGGCTACACCTGTGTCAACGTGAACCCGCTGTACACCGCGCGCGAGTTGCAGCACCAGTTGAACGACTCCGGCGCGAGCGTGATTGTGGTGCTGGAGAACTTTGTCGCCACCCTGGCCGAAGTGATTGACCAGACCCCGATCCAGCATGTGGTGGTGGCTTCCATGGGCGACTTGCTGGGCTTTTGGTACGGCCAGTGGATCACGTTTGCCGTGCGCCACCTCGCCAAAATGGTACCCCCTTACAAACTGACGCTGACCGAGGGCCGCACCGCCACCTCGTTCAAGCAGGCCATCGCCAAGGGCGCCGCCCTGCCCTTCAGGTCGGCGCCGAGCACGCTCGATTCCATCGCATTCTTGCAGTACACCGGCGGCACCACGGGCCTGAGCAAAGGCGCCGTGCTGACGCACCGCAACATCGTGGCGGCGGTCTTGCAGGCCGAGGCCTGGTTCAACCCGGCGCTCTCGCGTATCGGCGACGTCCGCCACGTCAACAGCATTGCCGCGCTGCCGCTGTACCACATCTTTGCGCTGACGCTGTCGCTGCTGGCCATCCGCTGGGGGGCGCAGCTGACCCTGATTCCGAACCCGCGCGATTTTGGCGGCTTCATCGAGACGCTCAAAAAGCGCCCGTTCCATTTGTTGCCGGGTGTCAACACCTTGTTCAACGCCCTGCTGGCGCAGCCGCAATTCAAGACGGTGGATTTTTCCAGTCTCTGCGCGACGCAAGCGGGCGGCATGGCGGCTTCAGAGGGCACCGCCCAGCGCTGGCTGGAGACCACCGGTTGCCCGATGGTCGAAGGCTGGGGCATGAGCGAGACCTGCGCCATTGGCACCAACAACCCGGTGCTGGCTCGGGAGTTTTCGGGCACCATCGGCCTGCCGCTGCCCGGCATTGACATCGCCATCAAGGATGACGAGGGCCAGTCTCTGGCTCAAGGGTCGCCCGGTGAAATCTGCATCCGGGGCCCGAATGTCATGACCGGCTACTACCGCCAGCCCGAAGAGAACCGGCGCGCCTTCACCACCGACGGCTTCCTGCGCACCGGTGATGTCGGCATCATGGACGAGCGCGGTTACACCAAAATTGTGGACCGCAAGAAAGACATGATCCTGGTCAGCGGCTTCAACGTCTTCCCGAGTGAACTCGAAAATGTGATTTCACTGTGCGATGGCGTGCTGGAGTGCGCCGTCATCGGGGTGCCCGACGAGAAGCAAGGCGAAGCCATCAAGGTCTTTGTCGTCAGGGACAACCCGCTGCTGGCCGAGGACGACGTGGCGCGCTATTGCCAGCAGAATCTGACCGGCTATAAACACCCTAAGTACATTGAATTCCGTGACGAACTGCCCAAATCGAATGTCGGCAAGATACTTCGGCGTGAGTTGCGCGTCGGCAAATAGGAAGGGCAACAGCGGCACCGCCCCGCGTAGCCGCTCATTTCACCAGTTGATTGAGTTGAATGATCGGCATCAGCACCGCCAGCACGATCAACATCACCACCACGCCCATGACCACAATCAGCAGCGGCTCCAGAATGGTGGCCAGTTGCATGGCGCGGCGCTGCACCTCGACACTGAGTTGCTTGGCCGCGCGCTGCAGCATGGTGGGCAACTGGCCGGTTTGCTCACCCAGGCGGGCGAACATGGCCAGCAGCCCCGGAAAACGCTTTTTTTGCGCCAGCGCCGAGGCCAGCGGCGCACCTTCGCGCACCAGCACCAAGGCATCGAGCGCGTCGGTGCGCATGGCGCGGTTGGAGAGCGTTTCAGCGGCCGCCTGCAGGGCTTTGAGAATCGGCACCCCGGCGGCGGCCAGCATCGCCAGCGTGCTGGCAAAGCGCGCGGTGTTGTAACTGCGTGAGAGCTTGCCCAGAATCGGCAGATTCAACCAGGCGGCGTCAAATTTTTCACGAAACAAGGCGTTAGCCAGCGCCAGGCGTGCGCCGATAACTCCGAAAATAATAGCAACCAGCATCAGCCAGCCATAACTGCGCACAAAGGCGCTGGTGCCGATCATGATCACCGTCAGCAGCGGCAGGGCGCGCTTGCTGCCCGCAAACACATGGGCCACCTGCGGCACCACATAGGTCACCAAGAACAGCACAATGACAACCGCCACCAGCGACACGATGGCCGGGTACAGCGCCGCGCCTATCAGCTTCGCCTTGAGCGCCTGCTGCTCTTCCAGGTCGTCGGCCAGGCGCTCCAGCACCAGGCCGAGGTTGCCGCTTTGCTCACCGGCGCCGATAACGGCAATAAAAATGGGGGTGAACTCACGCGGATGCTGCGACAAGGCCTTGGCAAAGGTCGCGCCGCCGTTGACTTCAGCGCGCAACAGCGCCACCAGGTGGTGCTCATTGTCGCGCTCGGCCTCATCCGACAGCGAGGTCAGCGCCCGCTCCAGCGGCAGGCCCGAGGACACCAGGCCGGCCAGTTGGCGCGTCCAGATGGCCAGTCCCGTGGCGCTGAAAACCCGCCGCCTCAGACTGCGGCCTGCGCCGGCGCCACCGGCCCCGTCCTGCCCCGCCGCCTGCGCCCCGACCGACTCCACCTTGATCGGCACCATGGCCTGGCCGCGCAGCAGGCTGCGCGCGCCCTTGGCCGAGTCGGCCTCGATCACACCCTTGCGGGTTTCGCCGTCGGCGGTCAGAGCTTCAAAAGAATAAACGGGCATGGCAGTGATGCAAGCTAGTCGCGCGTCACGCGCACCAACTCTTCGCGCGAGGTCAGCCCCAGGCGAACCAGCCGTTCGCCGTCATCACGCATCAGCGTCATGCCACTGGCCAGGGCAGCGGCGCGGATGTCGGCTTCCGCCGCGCGGCCGTGGATCTGGGCGCGAATGGCATCGTCGGTGACCAGCAGTTCGAACACGCCCGAGCGCCCGGCGTAGCCGGTTTGGCCACAGGCGCTGCAGCCGGCACCATGGCAGGTCAGGCACAGCTTGCGCAGCAGGCGCTGGGCCAACACGCCCAGCAAGCTGGAGCTGAGCAAGAACGGCTCGACCCCCATGTCGGTCAAACGGGTGACGGCGCTGGTGGCGTCATTGGTGTGCAGCGTGGCGAGCACCAAATGACCGGTGAGCGAGGCTTGAATTGCAATCTGGGCCGTCTCGAAATCGCGGATTTCACCGATCATGATGATGTCCGGGTCTTGCCGCAAAATGGCACGCAAAGCCTTGGCAAAGGTGAGTTCAATCTTGGCGTTGACCTGGGTCTGGCCGACACCGGCCAACTCGTACTCAATCGGGTCTTCCACCGTCATGATGTTGCTGCGGCTGGCGTCTAACCGGCTCAAGGCGGCGTACAGCGTGGTGGTCTTGCCCGAGCCGGTGGGACCGGTGACCAGCACGATGCCGTGCGGTTGCGTCACCAGATGCTCAAAGCGCTTGAGCACCTCGCCCTGCATGCCGAGCGCTTCCAGACTGAGGCGCCCCTCCGACTTGTCGAGCAGTCGCAACACGGCGCGCTCGCCATGGGCGCTGGGCAGGGTGCTGACACGCACATCAACAGCGCGCGTGCCAATACGCAGCGAGATACGGCCGTCTTGCGGCAGGCGGCGTTCGGCAATATCGAGCTCGGCCATGATCTTCAGGCGCGAGATCAATGCCGCGTGCAGCGCCCGGTTGGGTTGCACCACCTCGCGCAGCGTGCCATCGACCCGAAAGCGCACGCTCGAATGGCGCTCATAGGGCTCGATATGAATGTCACTGGCGCCGTCGCGCGCGGCCTGTGTCAAGAGCGCATTGAGCATGCGAATGATGGGCGCATCGTCCGAGGTCTCCAGCAAGTCTTCAATCGCGGGCAGGTCCTGCATCATGCGCGTAAGGTCAGCGTCGCTCTCGACCTCGCTGACCACCGCCGCGGCACTCGATTCGCCCTGGGCATAGGCGGCGCTGATGCGCTGAATCAGCGCCTGCGCACCGAGCGACTGCAGATGCCGCACCGGGAACTTGCGCATCACTTCGCTCACCGCACTGCCCCCCGAGTCCGGGTGCACGCACAGCGTCAAGTCCCCCGCCTCGTCTTCGAGCAGGAGCTGGTGGGTGCGGGCAAAGGCATAGGGCAGCGGGTAGCGCATGGCGTTGAGCCTCCGGCTCAAAGTTGGGGTTTGGCGGGCGTTGCGCCCAGTGGCTCAGGCGGCTGTAGCCGCTGGACGGCCGGCTGGGAACCCGGCAGCGCGGGCAGTTGCGGCGCCTCGTTGATCGGCACCAACTGGCTAGCCACCGGTTGCGCAGCGTTCATGCCGGAGCGCATCAAGTCGTAGCGATCCATCGACAACTGGTCGCTGGCGTGTGCGTCGCGAACCACCACCGGGCGCAAGAACACCATCAGGTTGGTTTTGTTGCGGGTGCGTGCCTCGCTTTTGAATAGATTGCCGAACAAGGGCACATCACCCAAGCCGGGCACCTTGTCCTGGTTGCCGGAATACTTGTCCTGCAGCAGACCGCCCAGCACCACGATGCTGCCATCGTCGACCAGCACGGTGGACTCGATCGTGCGCTTGGATGTCGTCGGTCCGTTGGCATCCTTTTCAGTGCCGGCCTTGACCGCCGAGGTCTCCTGGTAGATCACCATCTTGACGGTACCGTCCTCGTTGATTTGCGGCTTGACCTTGAGCGTTAGCCCGACGTCCTTGCGCTCCACAGTGGTGAACGGGTTGACCGAAGCGCCACTGGTATTGTTGCTGGTGTAGGAGCCGGTGACAAAGGGCACGTTTTCACCGATCACGATCTTGGCCTCCTCGTTGTCCAGTGTCAGCAAATTGGGCGTGGACAGCACATTGCCGCTGCCGCTGGTCTCCAGAAAATTCGCCAGGAAGCCGAGCACGTAGACCCCGTTGGTGCGCTGAACAGCGCCAAAATTGAGGCCTGCCCCCGGCGCCACGGCGCCGGCACCGGTTGCCAGGTTGATGATGTTCTTGCCGGCAGCGCCAAAGTTGGTGCCCAGCAGGCCAATGACGCCGTCGCCGGCCTTGCCCAACGGGCCCTGCCACTGAATGCCAAATTCGGCCGCCCGGTCGGCGTTCACCTCCACAATCAGGCTCTCCACCAGCACCTGGGCACGTCGTCCATCGAGCCGGTCAATGACCGCACGCAACTGCCGGTACTGCGGCTCGGGCGCCGTGATGATGAGCGAATTGGTCGCCACATCGGCCTGGATTTGTCCGCCGGTGGTGGACTGGGTGGCCGCCACAACCGCCACCGTCGCCGCAGCCGCCACGCCGGGCGCCGCCGCCGCCGGGGCCTGCCCCGTCATGGCCGCGCGCAAGGTGGCGGCCAGTTTGGTGGCGTCGGCATTCTTGAGGTAGACCACATGAATATTGCCCGCCTCGCCATTGAGACCAGGCGCTGCCGGCTGGTCAAGCTTGTCCACCAGCGACTTCACCAGCGCCACGCGGGCCGGGTTGGCGGCGCGCAAGATCAGCGCGTTGGAGCGCGGCTCGGCCACCAGAATGGTCTTGAAAGAGGTATCCGCCTGGCCCGGCGCCGTGCCGGCCGCCGAGGACTCCACCAGCCGCAGCACCAGCGGTGCCAGGTCAGTCGCAATGGCGTGCTTGAGCGGCAAAATCTCGACGTCGGTGGCATTGGACACGTCGACAGCGGCAATGATGCGCGCCATGCGGCGCAGGTTGTCGGCGTAGTCGGTGATGACGAGCGAATTGGTGCCAGGGTTGACGTTGATGGTGTTGTTCGGGCTGATCAGCGGGCGCAACACCGCCACCAGGTTGTTGGCCGACTCGAAGTTGAGCTTGAAGATCTGCGTCGTGATCTGGTTGCCCAGCGCACCACCGATCGCCTCGTCGCTGACCGTCACTGCGCCACTTTGCAGCTTGGCATCGGCCTCGGGCACGACCTTGTACAGGCCGGCCGACTCCACCATGGTGAAGCCCTGCAAGCGCAGTGCCGCCTGGAACTGGTTCATGGCGGCGCGGCGGCTGACCGGCTTGTCAGTGACCAGTGTCAAGGTGCCCTTGACGCGCGGATCCACCACCACATTGGTGCCCGTGATGGTCGCCATGGTGCGCGCAACGGCCTCGATATCGGCGTTGCTGAAGTTCAGGGTAACGGCTTCGCCCGGCTTCGACACGGCGCTGGCCTGTGCCAGTAGGTTTATAGGAAATAGGGCTGTAACCCCCGTCAATATTGCGCAAACAGCTATTGAATAGATAGCATTTTTAGGTTTAATGGGGGCGCGAAGTTTCATACCGATTCAACCTACTTTGATGATGGCGCGGGCGCCGTCGCGCCGACCGATGATATTAAGAAGATTAGACAGCGCGTCCAGCCGCTCCGGCGTGGCGCTGGCGATGCCGTCAAACCGCAGTCTGGCGCCCACCCATTGGCCGGTGCCTGACAATTGTAGAGCCCCCTCGAGGGTGCTCAAACCCAAGGTCGACGTCGCACCCCCGCTCAAAGTGACGCGGTAGCTGCCCATCGGTTTGAGCGTGGACAGGCGCGACGACATGTGCAGGGCATCGAGCTGGGCGCGCCCACTGAGCAACAAGCGCCCCGCCGCCCATTCGGCTGCGAGTCCGTGCGTCGACAAGCTCAACAGACCTTCGGGCTGTACCGTATTCCAGGGGGTTCCGAGTCCGGTCAGCCACTGCGCCGGCCACTGCGACTGGCTGTCGGCCAGCGCCAGCCTGGCCCCGCCCCAGCGGGGTTGCAGGCTTAAGCGCCACGGCTGCTGCATACAACAATCAGCGCTCAGTTCAGCCGCCAGCCCAAGCCAGTTGGGGCGTAGCTGCCACGTCAGGCGCCCGGGCAGGGTGGCCGCATCGATGCTGCCGGCGCCGCCCGTGAGCGTGAGCCGGGCCGAGCCATTCCAGACCGTGCCACGCGCATCACTCAGCAGCACCCGTTCCTGCAAGCCCTGTTGCACCGCGACCGTCAGCCAGCGTGCCGGTGCATTGAGCAACAGCGCCACTGCCAGCCCCAGCAGCGCCCCGGACCAGGCCCAGGACCAGGGTGCCGTGAGTGGCAGTGCGCTGGGTGCGCTGGTTCGAGGTCGGCTTCGGGCTGGCGTTCTCAAGATGGTTGGGCGGCGGAACATGAGGTCGGCGGGTCGGGCGAGTGTGATCTGGACGGTTGACCTGGGTTGGGCGTCTCAGCGCGCGCTCAAGCTCAACACCAGCGTGCCGTTCCAGCCGCCCGGCGCACCGCCCACCACCGCGGCACCGCGCACCAGCCGCGCCTCACTCGGCACGGCGCGCGCTGTCAGGCGCACCTGCGCCAACCATTGCGCCAACGCGTCGGCGGAGATCCCTTTGAAGCTGAGCGTCACACGTTCGCCCGCGACCACCAGTTGCGCCGTGGCGCCCAGCGGTTTGATCGAGGCCTCCAGCAAGCGCCGGGCGTCGGCAAAGCTCAACGGCGGCTGGGCTTGCAACACTTTGGCCTGCGCCTGCAGGCGCTGCATCTGTTGCCACTGGGCGTCCAGCACCAGACGCTGCTGCTGAGCCGCCTTCAAGGTCGCCAGCGCGGGCGCCAGGGCCAGGCTCCACAGCAGGGTCAGCAACACCAATGCCAGCGCGGCCAGCAGCAGGCGTTGCTCGCGGCGCGCCAGCAGGCGCCAGCGCGCTTGCAGCTCGGACAGTAGTTTCATAAGGCAGCCACCTGTTTGATCACCACATTGTCAGCCTCGACGTTGACGGCATAACCTTGCGGTTTGAGTTGGGACGCGATCGCCGTGAGCTGCTCCGCGGTCAGCTTCAAGCCCTTCAGCCGGGCTTCTCCTGCTACATATTCTATAGCTTCCGGCACAGCATTGACGGGGGCTACAGCCCCAAAAGCCCCCAACATGCTTTCCAGGTCGCGGCCCGATGGGGCGCCGCTGGCCTGTTGCAGGGTCGCCACCTCACGCGCCATCTGGGTCGGCGCATCGACCACCACGCGCACCTGGGGAAATGTGGTGGTCAGCACGGCCTGAATGGCCTGGCGCTGGCTGTTGAGCAAGGACTTTTCCTTCCAGGCCCAGGCGTTCAGGCCCGCCAGATTAATGATCAATAGCGCCAGCACGGCCAGCCGGGCGGCACGCCAGCGCGGCGCGCTGAGCAGGCCGCGCGCGGCACCAGCCCAACGCTTCCAGGTTCTGGCGCTCTGGGACGTCACCAGGTCAAACTGGGCCAGATCCCAGGCCGACTGCGCGGCCTGCAACTGGCGCAGGGCACTTTGTTGCAGCGTGACCGGGCGCTGGAACAGCGCTTCAGCCGATGCCACCACGGCGGGCTCGGCCACCACATTTTTTTCTTCCGATCCAGCGAGCAGCGCCATCGCCTCCCGGGACAGGGGCAACACGGCGACGCTGCCTTCGGCGGCGCCCACCAAATAGGCCGCGTCGGCCTCACCCGTCACGTAAAGCGTGTTCGTGAGCGCCTGCGGCGTGAACTCGGGCACGATGCGACTGACCGCCCGCCCGGATTGCTCCAGCACCTGCAAAGCCGCGCGCAACCAGGCTCGCTCGCACACCGCCACCCACACCGGCGCATCGGTGGGCGGCTGGGGCTCCAGCGCAAAATGCAGTTGCTCGGTGTCGTCGAGCAGGCGGTCTTCGAGCAGGCCATCAAGCACCGCGCGTACGCGCAAGGCGCCACCGTCCTGAAACAATCGCCGCCCCAACGTGCCCTTGGGCAACTGCACCTGGTGCCAGGACAGACGCTGCGCGCTCACCAGGGCCACCACCTCGCAGTCGGCTTTGCCCACCAGGGGCAACAGCGCCAGCGGAGCGCGCGACTGCTCGGCCACCGTGCTGCCATCACGGGTCAGCACGTAGTCGTACAAGGCAGCCGCGTCAAGCGGCTCGGCAGGTAGGGTAACGATCAGGGTGGTCATGGGTGCTGGTTGGTGCGTGTCGGCGGTCATTGTAGAGTGGGGGAGCTGCTCGCCACGCGCTGCCGTGACAGTGTTTTGACCTCCAGCCCGTCGCGCTGCACCACAGACACCTCTTGCACCGTCGCCTGGTCGATCCGCAGATCACCGCGCACTTCAAAGAAGCGCGACGACACACTGTGCAGCGCGGCATTGAACTGCACCGAGGTCTTGCCGCTGATTTTGCTCGCATCACTCAAAGTGGCCAGGTGGATGGCGTTGCGCTCGCGCACCAAACGATGGGCGTCGGCCAGGTCAAAACCCTCGACACAGGCATAAATCACTTCTGCCGCAGCGGTGTTGAGGTTCACCGGTGTGCGCACCGGCAAAATCGTGATGAACGGGCGCAACACGGCAATGCTGTGCGCCGACAAGCCAAACCAGGCCAGCTGATCGATCGTTTGTGGCCACAGCGTGATGCTGGCCGCATCGGGTGCATCCAGAGGCGCCGCCGCCACGGCAGCACCGGCGGGTGCGCCCTGCGCCAGTCGCAGCTTGTCCAGCAGCAGGACCAACTCGGTCTCCGGCAGATCCAGCACCTCAAACAGCCGGGTGAAAGCCCGCTCGCTGTCAACGTCGATAGCGCCGTTTTGCACCAGGTTGGCCACGTTCAGGCGCGACTGCAAATCAGTGATCTGGCCCGACAGAAAGGCTTCTTGCGCGGCATCGGCCGCTTGCGTGTCGCTGCGGTCGGCCGCCAGAAAGCTTGACAGCCGCGCCTGCTCCAGCGGCACGGCCCACGGCTCGGCCAGATGGTCGGCGCCGCCTTTGCGGCCATCCTCGCGCAGGATCAGCCGCGCCCAATCCAGCGCGCCGCTCAGTATCCAGGCCGACTGCATGCGGCTGCGCTCGGCGGCCTCCACCTCGACCCCGCGCCATTGCTGCCAGAGCGTGGCCGAGGCCAGTGAGGCCACCAGCACCACGGTCAACATGGCGGTCAGAATGGCGGCGCCGCGCTGCGACTTCATTTGCCGCTCCCCAGCGTGGGACGGACCCAATCGCGCGTCACGCGGCCACTGATGGCTTGGCCGGCCGACAGCGTCAGCTCCAGCCGCACGCCATCGGGGATCAATGCCGCCGTTGCCGCCTGGGCCGCGCCGGAGGCACCGGCGCTGGACAGCGGGTTGCTCCACGCGTTGTCCCGAAAATAAAAGATTTGCCACTGATCGAGCGCCGCCACCCGCACCTCTCGGGTTCTGGCTTCGTCGCTCGGGTTCTGCCCCCACAAGGCGGCCTGCTGCCAGGCCAGTTGCAATTGAGCGCGCGTGGTCAAGGGCGGCGACTGCCAGCGCAGCCACTGACCGGCCCCGTCGATCGTGCGCCGGGACCAAGCCACCACCCGCAGCCCCTCGCCGGGCATCGCGGTGCTGGCGCGCAGGAGGCGCAGGGCGCGCCCGTCCCAGTCCAGGCTCGGGGTATTGGGTTGAGTGGCCAGCGCGTCCAGGTCAGCGCCCCACTGCGCCAGGCCCGCCTGCAAGGTGAGCACATCGTCTGAATGCCGGCGCATTTGCGTCTGCGCTCGCGTCATGCCGTCGAGCCCGCGCCAGCTCAGGGCCGCCATCAGCGCCATCAGGCTGATCGCCACCAGCAGCTCAATCAGCGTGAAGCCTTTGACTCGAAGCCGCGGCAAGCCCGGGTGCGTCATCAGTAGCGCCCCGCCACGGTGGACAAGCGCAGCACGGCGTCGTCGCCCTTGAACACCTGCGCATCGACCCGTCGGAAATTGAAGTTGGGCGTGGGCCGCACCGCCAGCGCCACCGTGAAGACCTCCCCAGCCTGCTCGCAGGCGATGCTGCTGTCGCCGACGTCGGGCAATTGCCTGGCCAGGCGCACCTTGACCAGCTCATTCTCGGCACAGGTCTGGGCCAGCAAGACGTCGGACTGGCGCTGGGCGTTGCGGGTCAAGGCGGCGGTGGCCTGCAAGCCAGCCAGCAGGGCAATGGCCACAATACCAAGCGCCACCAGCACTTCAACCAGGGTAAAGCCGCGCGCACCGTGGCGCTGCGGCTGGCGAGCGCTGTTCACGGCACGCCCGCCAGCACTGCAAAGGGGCGCACGCCGTCGGTGGCCAAGCGCACGCTTTTACCCGGCTGGGTGCGAGACGTCAACTCCACCTGTTGCGGCTCGATGATGGGATCCGGGCCCAACAACAGCGTAAGAGCCGGTGCGGTGGCTGGGCCGTCGGCCACGCGCGTATCCGGATCCAGCCATTGCTCCGGCAAATCGGAATCCGGTTGCGCCGAGGGCGCCAAACCCTCAAAACGGAACCCGGTTGGCGTGGCGCGCCAACGCACCGGCACGCCGCTGACCCGGGAACGTGCGCGCGCCGACTCCAGCAACGCCGCCAGGCGCTCGGCGTCGCGCTCCAGCTGCACCTGTGACGTGTCGCGCATCGCAAAGCCGACACCGGCGGAGGCCATGGCGATGACGGCAACGACTACCAGCAACTCCAGCAGCGTAAAGCCCCGATTCGTACTGGTTTTTGTCATCGCAAGCGAAGACGAATTCAAGACTTTTTAGCCATTCCAACCCACTCTATGGTTGCCAGCTGCCAATATCAGCATTTTTACCCTCGCCCCCGGCCTGGCCATCGGCACCAAGGGACATCACATCGACCTCGCCCTTGATGCCGGGGTTGAGGTAAACATAGGGCTTGCCCCAGGGATCATTGGGCAGCAGGTCAAGGTAGGACTTCCAGTTGGGAGGCACCGGCGCGGTCGTGGGTTTGGTCAGCAAGGCTTGCAAACCCTGCTCGGCCGTGGGGTAGCGCTGGTTGTCCAGCCGGTAGAGCTTGAGGGCCTGCATCAGGTTATTGACGTCTGTCTTGGCCGCCGTGACCCGCGCGTCATCAGCGCGGTCCAGCACGTTCGGCACGATCAGGGCGGCCAGCACCCCGATGATCAGCAACACCACCATCAGCTCGATCAGGGTGAAGCCGGCCTGGAGGCGACGACGCATGCTTTGAGAAATTGATTTCATCGGGTTAAGTCACTTTCTAATATCGGGTTCGCTTCAATGATAATCCAGCCATGAAGACCGCATTGCTTTCCCTCTGGTGGCTACGCATCGCCACTTTTTTGCTGGCTGCCCTGGCCGCGGCCAGCGCCACCTATTGGGTCCTGAAGTGGCAGGCCACCGTGCCGGCAAGCCTGACGGCTGCTGTGGTTTATACCGCCCCACCGGCAGCGGACCCGCAAGTCGTGGCTCGCCTGCTGGGTGGTGGACAGACCAGCGTGAGCGCCAAGCTGGTGGACAGCGCCGCCAGTCACTTCAAATTGAGCGGCGTGCTTGCCAACCGGGCCAGCGATAGTTACGCCCTGATTTCCGTCGATGGAAAACCGGCCAAGCCGTACCGGGTCGGTGCCCATGTGAATGACGAGTTGGTGCTGCACTCGGTGGCGCCGCGCAGCGCATCCCTGGCCATCAGCCTGGATGCACCGGTATCGGTCACGCTGGAGTTGCCAAAATTGACTCAAGCCCAAACTCAAGCGCCAACCCGGCCCGCACCGGCGAAAGCGCCAACAGAAGAATGAGCTGGCGCGAGGATCAGGCGGCTGTTCCCAGCGCCAGCCGCATGGCATCCACCACTGACTTGTAATCCGGTTGGCCAAAAATGGCGCTGCCGGCCACAAAAGTGTCGGCCCCGGCGTCGGCGACGCGCCGGATGTTGTCCACCTTGACGCCACCATCGACTTCCAGCCGAATGTCTTTGCCGCAGGCCGTGATGCGCCGACGCACATCCTCGATCTTGCGCAAGGCTGAATCAATAAAACTCTGGCCGCCAAAGCCGGGGTTGACGCTCATGATCAGGATCAGATCAATGTCGTCAATGACCCAGTCCAGCACGTCAAGGGGTTCAGCCGGGTTGAACACCAGGCCGGCCTTGCATCCCTTGGCCTTGATGGCCTGGATGCTGCGATGCACATGGCCGGATGCATCCGGGTGAAAACTGATCAAATCCGCCCCCGCATCGGCAAAGGCACTGGCCAACGCATCGACCGGTTGCACCATCAGGTGCACATCAATCGGCACGGCCACGCCGCCAGCGGTCTTGGCATGCGGCTTCAAAGCACCGCAGATCATCGGGCCGAAGGTGAGATTGGGCACGTAGTGGTTGTCCATCACGTCAAAGTGAATCCAGTCGCAACCGGCGGCAATGACGTGGCTGAGTTCCTCACCCAGGCGGGCAAAGTCGGCGGAGAGAATGGAAGGGGCAATGCGGTAAGTCATGGGTGAAGTATAAATAGTTGCCTTTGAATTCATGCCCGCTTGGGGACGGCGCCTGCCAACGACGCGCGAGCTGCGATCTGGCCCTCAAATTTTCAGGATAGCATTGCGCCATGTCCCAGTACCAGTTTCGCGTTGAAGTCGAGTCTCGCTATCTTGCCGACCAGTCAGCACCACAGCAAGACCTGTATGTGTTCGCTTACACCATCACCATCATCAATGTGGGGCAGGTCAGTGCCCAGTTGATCTCACGCACCTGGAACGTGAACGACGCCAACGGCCACACCGAGCGCGTGAAGGGCCTGGGTGTGGTCGGGCAGCAGCCTCTGCTCAAACCCGGTGAAGCGTTTGAATACACCAGCGGCACCCGCCTGCGCACCCCCACGGGCACCATGCATGGCAGCTTTTTTTGCGTCGCCGAAGACGGCGAAAAGTTCGATGTCGATGTGCCGATGTTTGTGCTCGATGGCCTGAGCCCCAGCGGCGGCGCGCGCACACTGCACTGAAACCCGAATCGATGACCCAAAAACTTGACCTGGCTGAACTGCTCGATGCCCTGGACCCGCAAGCCCATCTGGCGCACCGCCACCTGTGGCTGATTGACTTGCTGCGCTGGGTCCGTGGTGGCCGCGATTCAGTGCCGCACGCGGTGGCACGTATGACGCTGCTGCTCGACACGCTGCAACAGCGCCCGGATGCGCGTGCCAAGCTGCAGGCCTGGTGGCGGGTGCTGCTTTCCACCGTGGATGCGACGGCCTTGCTGGCCGACTACGGGTTTTCGTCCCGCAGCGCTTTTGCCAGCGAGCTGGCCGAGCGCCTGCGCCTCAAATGGTTGCCAGGAACCCCCGAAACTGTCGATGCCTCGGCCCTGTTTTCACTGGTGTTGTGTGATGCGTTTGATGCCCAATGGATCAGCGCCCTGGACGACGCCACCTTGATGCGGCTGTCTGAGTTACTGCAACTCTCGTGTCTGGATGCCGGCAACGACAACTGTGCCTGGGTGCCCCAGGTCAAGCAAGGCAGCGTCTCGCCCTGGCAGGCGACACTGCTTGAGGCGCTGACCTTTTGCACCAGCCAGATTCGCGCCACCGGTTTTTCACCGGAACTGCGTTTGCGCATGAGTGCCCCGGCGCTGGAAACGGCCCCCTTTCACGCCCTGGACGGCGACATCATGGCGCTGCAAGTCGCCTTTCTGGCCAGCCCGCACGTCAACTCCGCCGAACGCCAGGACGCGCTGCAGCGGTACCTGAGCCGCCTGGAGGCTTGCCGTCAGGCGGCTGCGTCGGTTTACACCCATCTGGATGCCAACGGCATTTCCGTCAACCTGGTGTTCCAGTTGCGTCAACTGCGTGAACGGGTGCTGCGCGTTCGCGCCCTGCTCGATTGCCTGCTGGCGGCCAACCCGCAGGCCAGCACCGCGCGTCTGCTGGCGCATCTGGTCCTGGTGGGGCAAGCGCGGCGCAGTCTGCGCGCCCTGATTGCCTCCAACTCATCGATGCTGGCCGCCAAAGTGGCCGAGCGCAGCTCCGAGACCGGCGAGCACTACATTACCCGCACCCGGGCCGAATACGGCGCCATGCTGCGCGATGCAGCGGGTGGCGGCGCCGTGATGTCGCTCACCACGCTGTTCAAGTTCATGGTGCTGTCGCTCGGCTTGTCGGCTTTCTGGAGCGGGTTTTATGCCGGCCTGAACTATGCCCTGAGTTTTGTGCTGATCCAGTTGCTGCACTGGACCGTCGCCACCAAACAGCCAGCCATGACGGCCCCAGCCATGGCCGCCAAACTCAAGGACCTCGACGAACCCGGGGCGATTGACCTGTTTGTCGATGAAGTCACCCATCTGGTGCGCTCGCAGGTAGCAGCCGTGGTGGGCAACCTGGCGTTGGTGGCGCCGTGTGTCGTGCTGATCAGCGCGGCGCTCTGGTTCACTCTGGGAAAGCCGATGATTGACGTGAAGGAGGCCGAGCACGTGCTGCACACGCTCCACGTGTTCGGCCCGACAGCGCTGTTTGCCGCGCTGACGGGTGTGCTGCTGTTTGCGTCGAGCATCATCGCAGGTTGGGTCGAGAACTGGTTTGTGCTGCACCGGCTGGACTCGGCGCTGCGCTACAACCCCAAGATCACTGCAGCTCTGGGAATTGCGCGTGCCGGGCGTTGGGCGCAGTTCATGCGCGACAACATCTCAGGTCTGGCGGCCAATGTGTCGCTCGGGTTGATGCTGGGTTTGGTCCCGGCTTTTGCCGCGTTCTTCGGACTGGGGCTGGAAGTGCGGCACGTGACACTGTCCACCGGCCAACTGGCCGCGGCAGCCGCTAGCCTCGGCCTGGCGGTACTCCAGCAATCGGCTTTCTGGTGGTGCGTGGTCGGCATTGTGGTCACCGCTGTGCTCAACGTGGGGGTCAGTTTTTACTTTGCGTTCCGGCTTGCTTTGCGCGCCCACAACATCGGTGGCATCGACCGCTCCCGTATTCGCACCGCCATTCGCGCGCGCTGGCGCCATGCGCCGCTGAGCTTCTTTTTGCCGGCAAAGGAAACAATCCCCACGCCGCCAGCAAACGATAAGGTTGACTAGCCATGGGTGAATTTGAACTGATCGAACGCTATTTCAAACGCCCTGAGCGCCACGCCGCACGCGTAGCCTTGGGGATTGGCGACGACTGCGCGCTGCTGCAGCCGGCGCCCGGCACGCAGTTGGCCATTTCCTGCGACATGCTGGTCGAAGGACGACACTTTGTCTCCACGCTGGATCCCTTCAAGCTCGGGCACAAGGCGCTGGCCGTCAATTTGAGCGACCTCGCCGCCTGTGGCGCCCGCCCGCTGGCGTTCAGCCTGGCGCTGGCGCTGCCGCGCGCCGACGAGTCCTGGCTGGCGCCGTTCGCGCAGGGCTTGCTGGCGCTGGCCGACGCGCACAGCTGCGAACTGATCGGCGGCGACACCACGCAGGGGCCGCTCAACATCTGCATCACGGTGTTTGGCGAGGTACCGGTGATGGCGGGGCGATCGCAAGCGCTGCTGCGCTCGGGCGCGCAAGCGGGCGATGACCTGTATATCAGTGGCAACCTGGGTGACGCCCGGCTGGCGCTGGAGGTATTTCGGGGCACCGTGTCGGTCCCCGAGGCGGTGTTCACCGCGGCCCGCGTGCGCCTCGAAACCCCGACCCCGCGCGTGGCGCTGGGCCTGGCACTGCGCGGCGTTGCCAATGCGGCCATTGATGTCAGCGACGGCCTGCTTGGCGACCTTGGCCACATCCTGCAGCAGTCGGGCGTGGGCGCCACGGTGGACGCCGATGTTGCTACTTCCTTAATAGCAGCTCACGCCTATTACACGGGGGCTACAGGTCAATTTGATACGAATATTGCGCCAGAGCAATGGCGCCGCTGGGCGCTCTCTGGGGGCGACGATTACGAGCTGCTGTTCACCGCCCCGGTGGCCCGCCGCGAGGCCGTCGCCGCCGCAGCGGCGGCCAGCTTGACACCCGTCACCCGCATCGGGCAAATTGAGGCCGAGCGCGGCCTGCGCTTGATGGATGCCCAAAGGCAGCCCGTGCCCGACCGCTACGCCTCGTTCGACCACTTTGCCTGAAGCGAGAAACCAAACCAACATGTCAGCAACCGCGTCTTAAAGATTGATTTCCAGCACCTCGGTGCGTCACCACTCAACAAAAAACCCCGCTGTGTTGCCACAGCGGGGTTTTTGGATTCAAGCTTTAACTGACTTGCGTCAGCGTCAGATTAGAACGAGTGGCGCACGCCAATGTCGAACACCTTGTCGCTATTGCCAGCGGGGACAACGAGCTTGCCAGCGCTATAAGCCGCTGCACTCTCGTTGCTCATCTGAGCGTAGCTGGTGTACAACGCAGTGCGCTTGGACAGCGTGTGAACGTAGCCAACGGCCACTTGATGGGCATTGGCATTGGAGACCAGATCATCCTTCTTGCGGAGATAGGACAGTTCGACCGTGCCAGCGGTGCCAACGGGTGCCGTCAGACCGAGGTGAGCGTCTTTTTGGTCCTTGGCGCCAACACCCAGGGTCTTTTCAACTGCATAGGCCGCAAACAGCTTAACCACGCCGAAATCATAATTGCCGCCCAGCAATGTCATTTTGGTGGCAGTCGTGTAAGGGCCGCTGTTATGGATATTTTGATGCGTCAGCACGACATCGAAGGGGCCTCTCATGTAGCCCACAAACATGGCAGCACTGCGACCAGCAGAGTTGTCACCGGTAATCGAGTTGTTACCTGCAACTTCACCCAGACCATACTGCAACTCGCCGTAGAAGCCATTGGCACTGTAGTTGTAGGAGATCATGTTGTTGGTGCGGCTGCCGTTGTAGCTAAACAAATGCGAGGAGTCACCGGCCAGTGCGTCACCAAACGAATCCCAGGTGGATGCGGTGGCATAGACGGGGTTCATTTGACGACCAAGCTTGACGGTACCAAAGTTGCTAGACACACCAACAAAAGATTGGCGGTTAAAGAAACTTGCTGCATCTGCCTGTGCGCCTGTGTCAAGGCTAAAACCGGCTTCGAGGGTGAAAATCGCTTTCAAGCCGCCGCCCAGATCTTCAGAGCCTTTCAGGCCCCAACGACTGCCGTTCAAATTGCCAGAATCCATACGGTTGACGCTGGTGCTACCGTTGTCTTCATGGGCAAAACCGACGTCTGCAACACCGTACAGCGTGACGGAAGACTGGGCCATAGCGGCGCCGGAAGCAGCGAGCACTGCCAAGGCGATTAGGGATTTTTTCATTCAAATACTCCAAAGTTAATATTGGTGAAGCACTTGTTGTGCTTCGCATCACTTCTTGAGTAGAAGTTGAGTTCCATTTGACCAGAGCGAGCTGACCAGCGCAAAGATTTTGGGGGCAAGCGGCTAAATATAGCCGGTTTATGTGGGTCAGATACAACGCTTTAGTTGGGGTCGGGAACGGTCAGCCAAAAAAAACCGCCCCGAAAGGCGGTTTTATCTGAGTCAGCTGCGGTTTGCCAGGCAGGCCGGCAAACCGCCGGGATCAGAATGCGTGGCGAAGACCAACAGCAAACAGCTTGGTTTCGGCATCAGCAGTGCCGACAAAGTTGGCGTTGGCTTCTTCCTTGGCAGCCATGTAACCACCATACAAGGACGTACGCTTGGACAGGGAGTAAGAAGCACCGATGCCAAAGCCCGTGCGCTTGACATCAGCTGTACCTGCTGCAGTCGGCGCAAAAGTAGTCAGGACCCCACCTTTGGAAGCTGCGTAGCTGGCAGACAGCGTCAAAGCGCTGCCCACAGGGTAATCAACGCCCAGTTGCCATTCGTTGGTGGACTTGTCGTTCGCTTTGGTGCGGCCAAGGTTGCCCATGAGCTTGACAACGCCCAAATCATAAGAAGCATTGACGCGGGTAAAGTCACGCGAGCTCACATTGCCATTGTCTTTCTCGGATTGATAGCCCAAAGCCACGTACACCGGACCGCCTGTGTACTGCACATTGAAGGCTGCGTTGGAACCAGCATTTTGAGCAGCCGTCTTGTTTTCGCCCAAGCCATAGCTGACTGTGCCGCTAAAGCCGCTGAAGGTCGGGGTTGTGTAGTAAACAGAGTTGCCGGGGTTGGCGTTGTAGTTGGTGCTGGTAAAGACGTAGTACATCGGCGACAGGGCCGAGTCAAAAACCGCATCAGTGGCACCATTGACATCATCAAAAGCAGTCCACATCTTGCCCAATTTGACTTCACCGAAGCCACCCGAGAAACCAACGTAGGACTGGCGGGCAAAGCCTTGCGCACCGGCTACGGGCAAACCAGCCGCATTGTTGCCCGTGCCCTTGGCTGCGCCCGTGTCAATGTTAAAACCTTGCTCCAGCAAGAAATTGGCTTTCAGGCCACCGCCCAAATCTTCAGACCCTTTAAAACCCCAACGATCGGTGCTGACACCACCGCTGCCAAGGGAATTGGTCGTTGTGCTGACGCCATCGTGCCCGGTCAATTTCGTGTTGCCCAAGTAAACATCAGCAATGCCATAAAGCGTCACGCTGGACTGAGCGAACGAGGCGCCGGAGGCTGCGAGCACGGCGCGCAGCTGGCAGTGGACCATCAGCCTGTGGAAAAACCAGGGGCTCAACGCCCAGCAGGCAGCGGCGCTGGCCGCCAATGACAGCGATCGCATCGTGGCCCGCGTCATGGCGCACTACGAGGAGCGGCTGGCCGCCTACCAGAGCGTTGACTTTGACGACCTGATCAGCCTGCCGCTCAAGTTGCTACAAAATCATGAGCATGTCAGGCAGAAATGGCAAGGGCTGGCGGGCCATATCCTTGTGGATGAGTACCAGGACACGAATGCCACGCAGTATGAATTGTTGAAGCTGCTGGTGGGCGGCAATCCGGCAACGCAAGCGCGGTTCACCGCCGTCGGCGACGATGACCAGTCGATTTACGGCTGGCGCGGCGCCACGCTGGACAACCTGAAGCGCCTGCCGGTTGATTTCCCGACGCTCAAAGTCATCAAGCTGGAGCAGAACTACCGTTCCACCAGTGCCATCCTGCGCGCCGCCAACAACGTGATCGGCCCCAATCCGAAGCTGTTCCCCAAGAATTTATGGAGCGACCTGGGCGAAGGCGAACCGGTGCGGGTGGTCGACGCCGACAGTGAAGAACACGAGGCCGAACGCACCGTGGCGCGCATCCAGAGCCTGCGCGCCAGTGGCCTGCCGCACGGCGGGCCCCAATTCAAGGAATTGCGCGACTTTGCCGTGCTGTACCGCGCCAACCACCAGGCCAAGACCTTCGAAAAAGCGCTGCGCAAGGCGCAAATCCCGTACAAGGTGTCGGGCGGCACCAGCTTTTTTGACCGCGCCGAAATCAAGGACTTGTGTGGCTGGTTCCGGCTCTGGATCAACAACAACGATGACCCGGCGTTCTTGCGCGCGGTGACGGTCCCCAAGCGCGGCATCGGCCACCAGACGCTCAGCGCTTTGGGCGTTTTTGCCGGCCAATACAAGATCAGCCTGTTCGAGGCCCTGTTTTCGTCTTCTTTGGGCAGCGTGCTGAGCAGCAAGGCCGTCGGCAGCCTGCACGAATTTGGCCGCTATGTGAACGACCTCGAGTTTCGCGCCCGGCGCACGCTGGGTGCCGAATCAGCCAAGGCCTTCTTGCTGGAGTGGCTCAAGGACATCGGCTATGAAAAACATCTGTATGACGGCGAGGACAGCGAAAAATTGGCCGCGGCGCGCTGGACCAATGTGCTCGATTTTTGCGACTGGATGTCCGCGCGCTGCGGCGGGCAACTCGACGACGCAGCCGGGGTCTCCAGCACGGTTGAGCCCAAGTCGCTGCTGGAGGTGGCGCAAACGGTGTCGCTGCTGTCGACCATCAGCGAGCGCGAAACCGAGCAAAACGTGGTGACGCTGTCAACGCTGCACGCCGCCAAGGGCCTGGAGTGGCCGCATGTGATGCTGGTGGGTGTGACCGAGGGCATGCTGCCGTTCAAGCTGAAGGGCAGCGGCGACTCCGCGGCCGCCTCGGTCGGTGGGTCCGAGCGTGCGCATGAGGCGGCCGTCGAGGCCACCGCCGTGCACCTGCAGGAAGAGCGCCGCCTGATGTACGTGGGCATCACCCGCGCCCAGCGCAGCCTGGCGGTGAGCTGGACGCGCAAGCGCAAAAAAGGCCGCGAGATGGTGGCCGCCCTGCCCAGCCGCTTCATTGCCGAGATGGCACTGGACCAGGCCACCACCAAGGAAGACCCGCGGGCCAAGCTGCGCGCGTTGCGCGCGGAGTTTGCGCAAAAAGCGCAGGATGCGCAGGCCATACAAGTGCCGGCGCGTCCGCTCTAAGGTCGCGGCCAGTTTGAAACCTGAAACAATGACCCACGTTGTCCCTCCGAGCAAGCCAATCATGAATCCGTTATGCACTACTATTTTAATAGCTACTTGCGCAGTAACGACGGGGGCTAGGGGCCAGAATAATATAAATGTTTCTGCCGGGCCGGCGGCCTGGCAAACGTGCGCGAATCTGACCGGGGACAGCGAAGCGCGGCTGATCTGCTTTGACCGCTGGGCGGCGCAGCAGGCCGGCGCCGCGGCAAGCCGTGCGCCGTCGCCAGGCGCATCGGCGCTGGCGCAGACGCCGGCCACGCCCGCTCTAGCACCCGTTGCTCCCGCGCCGGTGACGATCACCATGGAAGCGCCGGCCGCCCACAACTGCAAGAACAAGCTGTTTTCCGAGCTGTCGCGGTTTTGGGAGCTGGAAGCCGGCAGTGACTGCGGCACGTTTGGCATTCGCGGTTTTCACCCCATCAGCCTGTCGTGGATCGGTTCTGACAGCGTCAACACCCAACCCAGTTCGCCGGCGCCCGACCACACGGCGGCCGAGGCTTTGGGCTACGGCAACAACGAGGTCCGGATCCAGCTCTCGGTGCGCACCAAGATCGCCCAGGGCCTGCTGACCGGGCAGCAAGAGCTCAAGCGCGACTCGCTCTGGTTTGGCTACAGCCAGCAGTCCAACTGGCAAATCTTCAGCGGCGATCTGTCGCGCCCGTTTCGCACCACCGACCATGAGCCGGAACTCACTTACATCTACCCGACTGACGTGCCGTTGCCCTTGGGCTGGCGGCTGCGCTACAGCGGCTTGAGCCTGGTGCACCAGTCCAACGGCCAGCCGCTGCCGCTGTCGCGCAGCTGGAACCGCAATGTGCTGATGGCCGGCATGGAAAAAGGCAACCAGTTCCGGGTCGATGCCAAGCTATGGAAGCGCGTGAATGAAAACCTGGCCAATGACGACAACCCCGACATCAGCAACAAAATTGGACGCGCCGAAGTGGCGGCTTTTTGGACCCCCAACCAGGACAACACCCTGGGCGTGACCCTGCGCCACTCGCTGCGCGCCGACGCCAACGGCTCGGTGCGGCTGGAATGGCTCAGGCAGCTCACCAGCAGTGGCCTGCCCGGCAGCCAGGACGCCTTGCGTTTTCACACCCAATTGTTCAGCGGCTATGGTGATTCGCTGGTCGACTACAACCGCCGTCGCACCGTGCTGAGCATCGGCTTGAGCCTGGTGGACTGGTAGCCCCGCACGGCGCCTGGCACGCGGGCACATTCCCGCCGCGGGGTTTGCCCATGGGCTGAAACCTGCTACATTACGAAAAAATGTAAATGCTTACAAATCAAGTAATGTAGCGGTTTCACAAGCAGGCGCTCCACCAGGCTCATGAAGGTCAATCCGAAAAATCTCGTCCTCGATCTCATGCTGGCGACCGGCGACAAGCCGATGGCCGCCCGCGATGCGATCCTGGCGGGCGCCCTTTTCAATATCAGCGAAAACAGCCTGCGCGTCACCCTGGCGCGCCTGTCGGCGGCGGGTCTGATTGAGGCGGCAGAGCGCGGCGCTTACCGCCTTGGGCCCGCGGCCACCGATTTGGCCGGCGAGGTGGCCACCTGGCGCACGATGGAATCCCGGCTACGGGCGTGGCAAGGCAGCCATATCGTCGTCCATTGCGGCGCGCTGGGGCGCAGCGACCGCGCCGCCCCGCAGCGGCGTGAACGCGCCCTGCAGATGATGGGCTTGCGGCTGTTGGAGCGTGGTCTGTATATTCGTCCCGACAACATTGAGTCGGATCTTGACGAGGTGCGCCAACGTCTCTTCAAACTTGGACTGGACCACAATGCGGCTGTTTTTCGGGCCAGTGGCCTCGACCCGGCGCGTGAGGCCGTCGTGCACCAGCTGTGGAACGGCCAGGCGCTGACGCGAACCTACCGGCAGTTGCGCGCCGAGCTGGAGGCGTGGCTGGCCCGCGCGAACCAACTTCCGCTGGATGCAGCGGCGCGCGAATCGTTCCTTCTGGGCGGCAAAGCCATTCATCAATTGGTCTTTGATCCGCTGCTACCGGAGCCGTTTGTCGACACCCGAGAGCGCCACGCGTTCATCCAGGCCGTGCACCATTTTGACGAAGCGGGTCGTGCCATCTGGAACCGTTTTTTTGCATCCGTCGCGGACACCCCACCCGCTCTTCATCTCACCCCTCAACCCGCCGAACTGGAGACGATTAATGAATAGCCGTATGAACCCCGCACCCAACTCGCTCTACCTGGCCGACACCCATGAGCTGAGCAACTTGTCCACCGAGCTGTGCGACTACAACATGTACACCCAAGACGCCGCCTTGCGCGAGGCAGTGCAACGCGAGGGCGGGCAGTGGGCTGAGGGCGAACTCAGCGAGTTTGGTCAGATGACAGGCTCGGCCGATTATCTTGAGTTGGGGAATCTGGCCAATAAGTTCCAGCCCGAGTTTGATACCCATGACCGCTTTGGCAATCGCATCGATCTGGTGAAATTTCACCCAAGCTACCACCAGTTGATGAAAACATCCATCGAGCACGGGCTGCACGCCTCACCCTGGACCGCGCCGCGCGCGGGCGCACACGTCGCCCGCGCTGCCAAGAGTTTTCTGCATGGCCAGGTGGAGGCGGGCCACGGCTGCCCGATCACCATGACCTTCGCCGCCGTGCCCGCGCTGCGCCTGCAGAGCGACCTGGCCAGCGTGTGGGAGCCCAAGGTCACGGCGCGCGTGTATGACCCGCGCAACGTGCCGGTAGAACAGAAACAGGGCGTGACCATCGGCATGGCGATGACCGAGAAGCAAGGCGGCTCGGATGTGCGCACCAACAGCACGCGCGCCTACCCGGTGGGCACGGGTGGGCCGGGCCAAGCCTACGAACTGGTGGGGCACAAGTATTTTGTGTCGGCCCCCATGTGCGATGCGTTCCTGGTATTGGCGCAAGCGCCCGGCGGCCTGTCGTGCTTCCTGCTGCCGCGCTGGCGCCCGGACGGCAGCAAAAACCCGATGCAGGTGCTGCGGCTGAAGAAAAAAATGGGCAATGCGTCCAACGCATCGTCTGAGACCGAGCTGCGCGGCGCGCTGGCATGGATGGTCGGCGAAGAGGGGCGCGGCGTGCGCAACATCATCGAGATGGTCAGCATGACCCGCTTTGACTGCATGATCGGCTCCAGCGCGGGCATGCGCATGGCGGCGTCGCAGGCACTGCACCATTGCTCAGTGCGCTCGGCGTTTGGGCAGGTACTGAACCAGCAGCCGCTGATGCAAAACGTGTTGGCCGACCTGGCGCTGGAGAGTGAAGCCGCCACCACGTTGACGATGCGCATGGCGCGCGCCATGGACAACCGCTTTGAGGAACAGGAAGACCTGCTGGTGCGCCTGGTCACGGCAGTGGGCAAGTACTGGATTTGCAAGCGCACGCCGAACCATGCCTACGAAGCCATGGAGTGTATTGGTGGCAGCGGCGTGATGGAAGACAGCATGATGCCGCGCCTGTACCGGGAGGCGCCCGTGAACACCATCTGGGAGGGCAGCGGCAATGTGCAGTGCCTGGACGTGCTGCGCGCGCTGTCAAAAACACCCGCCGTGGTGGATGCTTTTTTTGCAGAAGTCAACCAGGCGCGCGGCGCCCAGGCCTTGCTGGACCGGCATATTGCCGCGCTGGCGACCGATCTCAAGGACTTGGCTGATTTTGAATACCGCGCGCGTGATGTGGTCGACCGCATGGCGCTGGCTCTGCAGGCCTCCCTGCTGGTGCGCCACGCCCCGGCGTTCGTGAGTGATGCGTTCTGCGAGTCACGCCTGGGGCAGGTCGGTCAGCACAACTACGGCACACTGCCGCGCGGTGTTGATGCCGGCGCCATCATCGCGCGCGCGACACCCAGGATCGCACGGGCCTGAAGCGCCTGCCACTGGCATGCGCCCAGTCAAAGCCGTCAACGCATAATCGAACGTTCGCGAATCACATCCCCATGTGGGGATGTGCCGCATTAATTCTCAGAAGGCCAGCGTGAAAAAAACGTTTAAATTAGACATTGAAGGCAAAAACCGTGACCGGGTGCTGGAAGCCACCAAACACGAGATCCGCAAGTACGTCAAGCGCCAACGGCGGGTGCCGCTGCCCGAGGGCGTGGACTATTGGGATTTTGACTGCAAATTTGGCAGCAATGAAGCCAACGCCGCGGTGGTCCATTTCGCCACCATCACGAGTTTGATTGATGCGCTGGCCAAGGACGGGGGCGCTGAGTTTTACCTGGAACTATTGGCCAAGCCCGGCCATCGCGCGGCCCGCGCGGCCGGTGCTGAGCCGTCTGATCAGGCCGACCGCGACTGACCCGAGCAAGCCGGGCCCGCTGCCCAATCCCAAGTGCGGGGATAATCGCCTGTTTTTAAAACTATCTGGAGTATTTCATGGCCAAAGAATTCCGTACTGAAGCTGAGCGCAAAGCCAGCCCCCGTCCTGTCGCCCCCAAAGGCGTGTGCTACACCGCCGGTCACGGCCAAATGCGCAGCCTGGAACGCGGCACCGCCACCAACAACAAGAAAAACCCCGGCAAGCGCTGCAAAAAAGGCGGTTAATCGCCCTTCACAAACCGGCGCCGTCATCGCACGTTGCGCCGGTGCTTGCCGCCTGAGCGCCAGGGTTTAAATCCACCCCAGCAAGGCCGCCAGCCCCAGCCCCAGGAAGATCAAGGCAGACACGATGTGCACCGCGCGCAGCGGCAGCAGTCGTGTCATGCGTTCACCCAGCCAGACCACCGGCGCATTGGCCAGCATCATGCCCAGCGTGGTACCGGCTATGACTGAAAAATAAGCGTGGTATTGCGCCGCCAGCATGACGGTGGCAACTTGGGTTTTATCCCCCATCTCGGCCAGGAAAAAGGCGATGACGGTGGTGCCAAAGACACCAAACCGGGGCGCCGCGCCCGTTTCGTCGTCGTCCATCTTGTCGGGAATCAGCATCCAGACCGCCATGGCGATGAACGAGCCGCCCAGCACCCAGCGCAGCACATCCGGTCCCAGCACGGTGGTCACCCAGGCCCCCACAGCCCCTGCCAGGGCGTGGTTGGCTAGGGTGGCGACAAAGATGCCCAGCACAATCGGCCAGGGCCGGCGAAAGCGCACCGCCAGCAGAAGTGCGAGTAGTTGGGTTTTGTCACCCATTTCGGCCAAGGCCACGATACCGGTTGAAACTAAAAATGCGTCCATAGCGGGCGATGGTAACGGACGAGCACCTGTGCCGGTGACCCTCCCTGCTTGTCGTCCTGCCTGCACCGCTTGGAGACACGGCGGCCCGGACGCACGTAGTCCGTACTCATGGGGGACCGTTTTGGCGCGTTTTTTGCTTTAGTTTGGTGCGCAGTCGGCAATCAGCTGCCGGATGCACCAATTCAATTCATTTTTTCTCAAAAGGTTTTCATGGAAGCACTCAAACAGGGCGCCGACACCTTGTTCATCTTGCTCGGCGCCGTCATGGTGCTGGCCATGCATGCAGGTTTTGCATTTCTGGAGCTCGGCACGGTCCGCCGCAAGAATCAGGTCAATGCGCTGGTCAAGATCCTGGTGGACTTTTCGGTCTCGACCATCGCGTACTTTCTGGTGGGTTATGGCGTCGCCTATGGCACTCATTTTTTTGTCGGCGCCGAGCAGTTGGCCGCCAAGAACGGTTTCGAGCTGGTCAGGTTCTTTTTCTTGCTGACGTTTGCCGCCGCCATTCCGGCCATTATTTCGGGCGGCATTGCCGAGCGCGCCCGCTTCTGGCCGCAACTGATCGCCACGGCGGTCATCGTCGGCTTTGTCTACCCATTTTTTGAGGGCATTGCCTGGAACCAGCATTTTGGCGTGCAGGGCTGGATCAAAAGCCTGACCGGCGCCGAGTTTCATGACTTTGCCGGCAGCGTGGTGGTGCACGCGGTGGGCGGCTGGGTTGCGCTGCCCGCCGTGATCTTGTTGGGCGCGCGCGCCAACCGCTACCGCAAGGACGGCGGCATTTCGGCCCATCCACCATCGAGCATTCCGTTTCTGGCGCTGGGTGCCTGGGTGCTGACGGTCGGCTGGTTTGGCTTTAACGTGATGAGCGCACAAACGCTGGACAAGATCTCGGGGCTGGTGGCGGTCAACTCGCTGATGGCGATGGTGGGCGGCACGCTGGCGGCGCTGGTGGCAGGCAAGAATGACCCTGGCTTTGTGCACAACGGACCCCTGGCAGGGCTGGTCGCCGTGTGCGCTGGCTCCGATCTGATGCACCCATTAGGTGCACTGGTGGTGGGTGTGGTGGCCGGTGCTCTGTTTGTGCGCATGTTCACCCTGACGCAAAACAGATGGAAGATTGACGACGTGCTGGGCGTGTGGCCACTACATGGCCTGTGCGGCACCTGGGGCGGCATTGCCGCCGGTATTTTTGGCAGCCAAGCGCTCGGCGGCCTGGGGGGCGTGAATCTGGGCGCCCAACTGATCGGCACCGCCATGGGTGTGGCCTGGGCCGTGGCGGGTGGTCTGCTGGTTTATGGCGGACTCAAAGCCGTCATGGGCTTGCGCCTGAGCCAGGAGGAAGAATACAACGGCGCCGACCTGTCCATTCACATGATCAGCGCCACGGCCGAGCGCGAGGTCAACTGGTGAAGCCTTTCAGGGCGAAGCAGGGAGCGCAATATTGCTACTATTTAAATAGCGTGTTGCGCCTGTACAGCGGGGGCTAGAGGCCTGTTTCTTATATATTTCCCAGCCTACCCCCGGACCTGTCACAGCGTGCGGACCGGGCGCCGTCTATTGCGGCGTGCTGAGCCGCTTGACCCCGGCCACAAAGCGCGAAAGCGTTTCTGACAGCACACCACGCGGGATCGTGATGTCAATCAACTGAAAACGCCCGCGGGTTGCAATCGCCTTGTCCAGCGCGGCCTTGAGCTCGGCGCGGGTGTTGACCCGCACTCCATCTCCCCCCATGCCGGCTGCCATTTCGGCAAAACCCCAGTGGTCGAGGTCATTGAAGCCAGACTCGGGCTGGAAGGTGCGCAGCATTTCCCAGCTGGCGTTGTTGAACAGCAGCACGATCGGGTCCCAGCCATAGCGTCGGCAATTGCCCAGCTCCCAGCCGGTCATCTGGAACGCGCCGTCACCGACCAGGATCAGCGGGCGCTCACCGGTCGCGGCCTGCAGACCCAGGCCGGCGGGCACACCAAAACCCATGGTGGCGTAGTAGCCGGGCGCGATCAGGGCGGTGTGTTCAATGTCCAGCGCGGTAAACAGGCAGTCACCCATGTCGGAGGCAATCGGCAGTTTTCCGTGCCTGGCCATCAGGTCATTGACGGCGGTGGCGATGTCAGTGGGTGTGATGGACGCGGCGTCCGCCACCAGGCCGTGCGGATAGCTCTGGTGTTTGACCGAAAACTTCTTGTCGGTGGCCGGCACCCGCAGCAGCAGGTGGTCCACCAGCGCCGCCAGCGGTATATGGGAATAGGTGTGGTAACCCATCGTGACCTGGCCCGCCAGAGCCCGTATGGTTTTGCGCAGATCGATCTTCTTCTCCGACACGGCGAAATTGGTGTCCGACACAATCACGCCGAGCAGAAACAAACCGTCGGAGTTTTCCACCAGTTGCGTCACCTCGGGCAAGCCCGCCACGCCGAGGTAGGTGCCGACCAGGGGTGCCTCGGTTTGCGCCAGCAAGCCAACACCCATGAAACTGGTGACCACCGGCAGCGCCAGCCGACTTGACAATTCGGCGACCTTGGCCTCCAGCCCGAAACGCCGCACTTCAACGCCCGCCATCAGGACGGGCGCGCTGGCTTGCGCCAGGCGCTGCAAAATGTCTGTCACGCAGGCGTCCAGCGCATCCGGGTCAACCGCCAAAGCGGCCTGCGCCGTCACCGGCAAGCAGGGTTCGGCCACCATGTCGCGCGGAATCTCGATGTACACCGGTTGCGAATGGCGCAGGCAATTGGCCAGCGCCCGGGCGATGTCGGCCGGGGCGCGCTCGGCATCATCCAGCCGAACCTGATCGCAGGTAATTTCCTTGTAAATCTGGAACTGCGAATCCAATGTCTTGGCCTGGTGGTGCAACAAGAGTCCGGATTGAGATTCGCCCTTGCCGGGACCGCCCGACAGCACCACCAGCGGTGATTTCTCGGCGTAGGCCGACGCCACCGCATTGACCATGTTGAAGGCGCCGGCGCCATAGGTCACAGCCGCCACACCCAGGCCACCGCTGATACGGCCACAGGCGTCAGCGGCAAAACCCACGCCCGGCTCGTGTGACAAGGTGTACAGCGGCAGGATGGCGGACTTCTCAATAATACGAAAGTACGGCAGCGCGAAGTCGCCGGGGATGCCAAAGATTTGCCGTGCGCCATGCGCCTTGAGGGCGTGCAGCAGGGATTCGGTGAGGTTCATGGGGTGGGTCTTGTTCAGTACAGGAAGAAGGCGATTATTTCACCGGAACTGACAACCTGGCACAACTACTGCTTGGCCCGCTCATACAGCGGCGTCACTTTGGGCAGGTTGCGTTCAATATCGCTGATGCGGGTGCTGCCCGAGGGGTGGGTGGACAGCCACTGCGGCGGCGCGCCCCGACTGGCGGCGGCCATTTTTTGCCACAACGTGACACCGGCGCGCGGGTCAAAGCCGGCACGAGCCGCCAACTCCATACCCACCAGGTCAGCATCCGATTCGTCGCTGCGGCTGAACTGCAGCGTCAGTAACTGCGCACCGTAGTTGGTGACGGTTTGGCCCAAATTACCCAAGCCAAGCACCTGTCCCAACAGGCTGGCGCCGATGCCGGTGGCGGCATTCTTGCCCAGGCGAGCGCGGGCGTGCTCCCGCAGGGCATGGGCCATCTCGTGCCCCATGACGGTGGCGATTTCAGCATCGGTGAGTTTGAGTTGTTCCAGGATGCCGCTGTAGAAAGCAATTTTTCCGCCCGGCATACAAAACGCGTTGATCTGCTTGCTGCCGATCAGGCTGACTTCCCAGCGCCAGTTGCTGGCCCGCGGATTCCAAGTGCTGGCAAACGGAATGATCTTGTTGGCAATGGCGCGCAGACGCCGCACCTGGGGATGGTCTTTGCTGCCCAGCGCGTGCTGGGCCGCCGCCTGTTGCAACAGCTGGGCGTATTGCTGGCCGGCCGAGCGCTCCACCGTTTCGGCCGGCACCAGATTGCTGAAGACCGAATTGCCGCCGACATCGACGCCCTCACGTGCCAGCGCGATCGGCCATGTGGCGCCCGGCAGAACCAGCGTCAGGGCCATGCCTTGCAGCGCCAGGCGGCGCGTCAGACACAAGGGGCAGTGGTATGGTGTATTCATCAGTGGGTTCAGGCAACGACGGGGCTCCGCGTATTATTCCCGCATGACATCAAGTGCCTCTAACACCCCCCAAATCAAGCCCGCCTGGATCGACACTTTCAAAGTTTATCTGGAGCCACCCACGCTGCGCATGCTGCTACTGGGGTTTTCGGCCGGCCTGCCCTTGCTGCTGGTGCTGGGCACCTTGAGTTTTTGGCTGCGCGAGGCCGGCCTTGACCGCACCACCATTGGTTATTTGAGCTGGGTCGGCCTGGCCTACGCTTTCAAGTGGGTGTGGGCGCCGCTGGTGGACCGGATGCCCATTCCGCTGCTGACACGCTGGATGGGCCGCAGGCGCAGTTGGCTCTTGCTGGCCCAGCTGGCCGTGATGGCCGGTTTGGTGGCCATGTCATTCAACGACCCGCGGGTCGCGCTGCAGCCCGTGGTGTGGGGTGCCCTGGCGGTGGCCTTTGGCTCGGCGACGCAAGATATTGCACTGGATGCCTTTCGCATCGAATCGGCCAATATCAATCGCCAGGCGGCGCTGGCAGCGGCTTACCAGACCGGCTACCGTCTGGCCATGATCTGGGCCGGGGCCGGGGTGTTGTGGGTGGCGGCGCGAGCCGAAGTGGCCGGGGTGGCCGGCTATCAGCATGGTGCCTGGCAAACCGCTTACCTGGTGATGGCGGCCAGCATGTTGCTGGGGGTGTTGACGGTGCTGCTGTCGCCCGAACCGCTGCGCCGGGCCATGCCATCGGCCAAAAATGCGCGCGAATGGCTGCGCGGCGCCTTGATTGAACCGTTTGCCGACTTTTTGCATCGCTACGGCAAGCAGGCGCTGCTGATCCTGGCGCTGATTGCCATTTACCGCATCAGCGACGTGGTCATGGGCATCATGGCCAATCCGTTTTATGTGGACATGGGCTACACCAAGGACGAGGTGGCGGCAGTGACCAAGATTTTCGGCGTCATCATGACGCTGGTCGGCGCTTTTGTGGGCGGTGTGCTGTCGATGCGGTTCGGTGTGATGCGGGTGCTGATGCTGGGCGCGGTGTTGAGTGCCGCCACCAATTTGCTGTTTGCGGCCTTGAGTACACGGGGCCATGATCTAACGGCACTTATTTTTGTCATCTCGGCTGACAACCTGGCCAGCGGCATAGCCTCGGCGGCCTTCATTGCCTACCTGTCCAGTCTGACAAATATCAACTACTCGGCCACCCAGTACGCGTTGTTCAGTTCTATGATGCTGCTCGCCCCCAAGTTTCTGGCTGGCTATTCGGGCCGGTATGTGGATGCGTTTGGTTACCAGAATTTCTTCATTGGGACGTCCCTGCTGGGCCTGCCCGTGTTGTTGCTGGTCTGGCTGGCGTCCCGGGCCCGACAGGCGTAAATTGGCAACCCTATTTCTATCAACCACGCCTTGACTTCATGTTGACCAGCGATGCAGATGCCCTTGCCAACAGGCCCGGCTTGCCGTGTAAAACCGGGCAGTCCTGGCCGCTGGGCGCCACCTGCATGACGCTTGACGGCCAGAGCGGCATCAACTTCGCTGTCTATTCCCGCCACGCCGAGGCGATTGAGCTGTGTCTGTTTGACGAACATGGTGCGCAGGAGACTGCTCGCATCCGCTTGCCCGCGCACAGCGACGGTGTCTGGCACGGTTTTGTGCGCGGTTTGAAGGCCGGTCAGTTGTATGGGCTGCGTGCGCATGGACCGTATCAGCCCGCGCACGGCCAGCGTTTCAACCCGGCCAAATTGCTGCTTGATCCCTTTGCGCGCGCGCTCAAAGGGTCCACGCAGCACCTGTCGCTGGAGCGCGACTACCTGGGGCAAGCGGCTGCCGATGCAACCGTGCTAAATGCCGCGCCCGACCCGCACGACAACGCGCCACGCATGCCCAAAGCCCAGGTGCTGGACCTGGCGGCCGAGTTGCAGGGGGGAGCGGCCATCACCCGCAAGCCCGGGGTGCCGCTGGCCCGCACCGTGCTGTACGAAGCGCATGTCAAAGGGCTGACGCAGCGCCACCCCGACGTGCCGGTCGCCTTGCGCGGCACCTATGCCGGCTTGGCCAGCCCACCCATGCTGGCGCATTACCGGCACCTGGGCATCACCACCTTGTGTTTGTTGCCGGTGCAACTGTTTGTGACCGAAGCACATCTGCTGCAAAAGGGCTTGCGCAACTACTGGGGCTACAACACCCTGGCTTATTTCGTCCCTGAGCCGGCTTACGCCAGCGGCCAGTTTACCGATGACCGTACCGAATTCAGGCACATGGTGGACCAGTTGCACCAGCACGGACTGGAGGTGGTGCTGGATGTGGTGTTCAACCACAGCGCCGAGAGTGACACTTTTGGCCCCACCTTGAGCTGGCGCGGTCTGGACAACGCCAGTTGGTACGCACTGGACACGGCGGGCCAGTACCTTAACTTCAGCGGTTGCGGCAACAGCTTCAATCTGGCGCAGCCCTGCGCCGTACAGCTGGTCATGGACAGCCTGCGCTGGTGGGTGCAGGCGTTTGGTGTGGATGGGTTTCGCTTTGACCTCGCCACTGCACTGGGGCGCGACCCGATTCTTCATCACGATTTTCACCCGATGTCCGGCCTGCTGACGGCCCTGGCACAAGACCCGGTCTTGGCCGGTATCAAGCTGATTGCCGAGCCGTGGGACCTTGGGCCGAATGGCTACCAACTCGGACGATTTCCCGCTCGCTGGCATGAATGGAATGACCGTTTTCGCGATACCAGCCGCGCCTTCTGGTTGGGCCACCACAGCACGCGGGGCGGGCTGGCGCGCCGGCTCACGGGTTCCAGCGATTACTTTGACCATGACGGCCGCTCTCCCCTGGCCTGTATCAACCTGCTGAGCGCCCATGACGGCATGACGCTGGCGGATTTGACCTCATACCGCCACAAGCACAACCTGGCCAATGGCGAAGGCAACCGCGATGGACAGCACCACAACCTCAGCGCCAACGCCGGGGTGGAGGGCCCCACGGACGATGTTACGGTGCAGTCCGTGCGCGCGCAATGGCGGCGCGCCTTGCTGGCCACGCTGTTTTGTTCGCAGGGACTGCCACAGCTGCTGGCAGGTGACGAACTGGGCCATTCCCAACAGGGAAACAACAACGCCTACTGCCAGGACAACGAGACCAGCTGGCTCGATTGGCCAGGTGCAGACCCTGAATTGACCAATTTTGTCGGGGGCCTTGTCCACCTGCGTCAAACCCACGCGGCGCTGCGCCATGCGCGCTGGTTCACCGGTCGCGCCACGGCCGGGGCCGGGGTCACGGCAGCAGACATCGCCTGGCGCAGGCCGGACGGCGCGGCCATGGCTGCACCCGACTGGGACGATGCTCAATCGCGCAGTTTTGCCGGCCTGATCGAAGTCACCGACACGGCCGAAGCGAGTGACGCCATGCCGCTGCGCTGGTTGCTGCTGGTCCATGCGGGCGATGAGCCCCAGATTTTTGCGCTGCCCCCGGGGCGTTGGCACACCGTGTTGGACAGTGCCGCCAGCTGGGTGTTGCCGGATGCCCAATGGAACTCTGCGCCCGCCTGCACGCAGGCGATCACTGCCGCACCACGCACGATGCTCGGACTCGTCCAGCACGTGACGAATCCCGTGTTGCCACTTGAGGCTCAAGCATGAGCCCGGCGCAAGCGGCCACGGCGGCCATTTTTTCGCAACGCTGCAGCGGCGTGCTGCTGCACCTGACCTCTCTGCCAGGCCCCCATGGCTCGGGCGACCTCGGGGCTGAGGCCTACCATTTTGTGGACTGGCTGGTGTCGGCCGGACAGCGACTCTGGCAAATACTGCCACTCTCGCCGGTGGGGCCAGGCAACTCGCCCTACCACAGCCCCTCCACTTTTGCCGGCAATCCACTGCTGGTGGACCTGGATGAACTGGTGAAAAACGGCTGGCTGTCAGCGCAGGAGCCGCCGGTGTTTGAAGTGGGGCGCTGTGACTTTGAGCGCGTGGCGCCGTACCGCTTGCAACGTTTGCGTGAAGCATGGCAGGGTTTCCTGGAACACACGCAAGCCAGTGACTGGACCGAGTTTGAACGCTTTCGGCTGCAGCAAGCGCACTGGCTGGAGGGTTACGCCTTTTTCATGGCACTGGAGACGCACCACGGCAAACCCTGGACCCAATGGCCCACGGGGCTGGCACAGGCCGACCTGGCAGCGCTGGCCGCAGTGGGCGAGTCGATGGCAGACGAGCTCGGGTTCTTCAGCTTCATCCAGTGGCGCTTTATGGTGCAGTGGCAGCGTTTGCGTGACTACGCTCACGCACGTGGCATCGCGATTGTGGGCGACGCTCCTATTTTTGTTGCGCATCACAGTGCCGATGTGTGGCTCAACACCGACTTGTTCCTGCTGGATCCGTTGGGCGAAGCAACGGTCGTAGCCGGTGTACCACCCGACTATTTCAGTGTGACCGGTCAGCGCTGGGGCAACCCCCTGTACCGCTGGGACGTGATGGCGGAGCAGGGTTTTGCCTGGTGGAAGGACCGGCTCAGTCACCTGCTTGAGCTGGTGGATGTGATCCGGCTGGATCACTTTCGCGGTTTCGAGTCGTATTGGGAAATTCCGGCCACCGAACCCACGGCAGTCGCGGGTTGCTGGCGTCAGGGGCCCGGCCAAGCCTTGTTTGACGCATTGGCCCAAGCCCGGCTACAGCAAGGGGCGAGCGGCTTGCTGCCGATCATTGCGGAAGACCTCGGCATCATCACCCAGGCCGTCACCGATTTACGCCAGAACTGCGGCTTTCCCGGCATGCGCGTGATGCAGTTTGCATTTGGCGACACCCCTGCCAATCCTTACCTACCGCACAACTTTGACGTCCAAACGGTAGCCTACACCGGCACGCATGACAACGACACCACATTGGGCTGGTGGCAGACGGCGGGCGCCGGGCAACGGCACGTCGCCCGCGCCTATCTCGGCCCTCTGGCGGACTTCGAGATTCACTGGGCCATGATGCAATCGCTCTCGCAGTCAAAAGCGAACACGGTCATATTTCCGCTCCAGGATGTACTGGGACTGGACGGCTTGCATCGCATGAACACGCCCGGTGTGGCGCAGGGTTGCTGGCAATGGCGTTTTGCCTGGCGCCAGGTCGGCGATACACCGGCCCGGCGCCTGAAAGACATGGCTCACGCCCATGGCCGCAATCTGCTTCGCTAGCCTGATTATTGATATTTTTTCCAGGAGGTTTCTCATGAAAGATGGTGCTCATCACCGCCCGGTCCGTCGAACCATCTCCCTGGTCCTGGCGGGAGGCCGCGGTTCCCGGCTGCAGGACCTGACGGAAAATTGTGCCAAACCAGCCGTCCACTTTGGCGGCAAGTTCCGGATCATTGATTTTGTGCTATCCAATTGTGTGAACTCGGGGCTGCACCGCATCGGCGTGTTGACACAGTACAAGTCGCACAGCCTGCTGCGCCATTTGCAGCATGGCTGGTCTTTCTTGCGCAACGAAGTCAATGAGTTCATCGATTTGCTGCCAGCCCAGCAGCGCGTTGACGAGGCATCGTGGTACCGGGGCACGGCCGATGCGGTTTATCAAAATATCGATATCCTGCGCGAGCACGATCCCAAATATATTTTGGTATTGGCGGGCGACCATGTGTACAAGATGAATTACGCCAGCCTGATCGAAGACCACGTGGCCCTGGGTGCGCCCTGCACGGTCGCCTGCATTGAAGTGCCGCTGGCAGAAGCCAGCGCCTTCGGTGTCATGACGGTGGATGCCATGCGCCACATTACCCGGTTTGATGAAAAGCCGGCGCACCCGCAACCGATGCTGGACCAGCCGGAACAGGCGCTGGTGAGCATGGGGGTGTATGTATTTGACGCCGACTATCTGTTTGCCGCGTTGCAGACCGACATTGAAGATGCCGCCTCCCACCACGACTTTGGCAAGGATTTGATCCCGGCCATCGTGTCACGCGGCGAAGCCATGGCCCATCCGTTTGACCTGTCTTGCGTCAAATCCAGCCCGGAGAGCCCTTCTTACTGGCGCGATGTCGGCACGGTCGATGCCTACTGGGCCGCCAATATCGACTTGACCGCCACCATTCCCCAGCTCGATCTCTATGACAAGGATTGGCCGATCTGGACTTACCAGCCAACCTCGCCACCGGCCAAGTTTGTCTTTGATGATGAGGGGCGCCGCGGTATGGCGGTCGACTCGCTGGTATCCGGGGGCTGCATTGTGTCGGGTGCGCTGGTGCGGCGATCCGTGCTGTTCACCGGGGTTCACCTTCACTCTTACAGCAGCGTGGAAGAGTCGGTCCTTCTGCCGGAGGCTGATGTCGGACGGCACTGCCGGTTACGCAAGGTGGTGGTTGACGAAGGCTGCCGTATTCCTGCGGGCATGACGATCGGCTTTGACGCTGAGGACGACGCGCGGCGTTTCCATGTCAGTGCCGACGGTGTGGTGCTGGTCACGGTGGCCATGCTGGAGGCGTTGCGGGTGAGTCAGGCATGAAGGTTTTGTATGTTTGCACCGAACTGTTTCCATTTCTCAAGACCGGGGGGCTGGCCGATGTCAGCGCCGGTCTGGCCCCGGCACTGCAGGCTGTGGGCTGCGAGGTGCGCTTGCTGCTGCCGGCCTTCCCAGCCATTGCCAACCAGGCCCTTTCAACGCGGCCTATTGCCAGTTTGCCGGCAGGGCCCATGCCCTGGGGCCCGGCCCCGGTCCTGCCCCCTGCCAGCCTGACGCTGGCCACTCTGCCCGGGCTGGAACTGCCGGTTTATCTGGTTCAAGCCCCGGCCTTGTATGACCGTCCCGGCAACCCCTACCTCGGGCCGGACGGCAAGGACTGGAGCGACAACGCGATTCGCTTCGCGGCGCTGGGATGGGCTGGAGCGACCCTGGGGCAGGGGCTTGACCCGCACTGGCGACCCGATGTCATTCACTGCCACGACTGGCATAGCGGCCTGACCCCGACCTATGTGCGGGCCTTTGCCGCAGCCAAACAAGCCACACCAGCGACAGTTTTCACCATTCACAACCTGGCATATCAGGGCTTGTTTGCAGCCGCAGAAGTCACCCGGCTGGGTCTTCCCAAGTCGTGGTTTGATATCGATGGCTTTGAGTTTTTTGGGAAGGTCTCCTTCATGAAGGCGGCGCTTCGGTATGCTGACCGCATTACCACGGTCAGCCCGACCTATGCCCGTGAAATAAGCTCCGAAGCGCAAGGCTGCGGACTCGATGGCCTGCTGCGCGAGCGCGCCAACTCACTCTCGGGAATTCTCAATGGGGTGGATGACCTGATATGGAACCCGGCCACCGATGCCTTGCTGCCTGCCCCCTACGATGAGCACAAGCTGCAGGGCAAAACTCTCGCCAAGCGCGCACTTCAAACCAAATTTGGACTGGAGCCGCGTGCCAATGCCCTGGTATTTGGTGCCGTCAGCCGCTTGACGGAGCAAAAAGGGCTGCACCTGCTGCCCCAGGTGTTGGCGGACATGGTTCAGCGTGGTGGTCAACTGGCCTTGCTGGGCCAGGGTGACGTAGCGCTGGAACGGGCCTTTGTGGATGCGGCCATCCGCTACCCCGGCCAGGTCGGTGTGCGCATTGGCTACGACGAGGTCACCGCCCACGCGGTCATTGCCGGTGCCGATGTCATCCTGGTTCCCTCTGAATTTGAGCCTTGCGGCCTGACGCAGCTCTATGGCTTGCGCTACGGCACCTTGCCTTTGGTACGCCGGGTCGGCGGTCTGGCCGACACGGTGGTCGATTGCACGCTGGAAAATCTGGACGAAGGCAGTGCGACTGGTTTTGTGTTCGACGAATTGAGCCCCGCCGGATTGCTCAGCGCCGTGCGGCGGGCCTTTGTCTTGTTTCGACGCCCCGACGAATGGTTGGCAGTGCAACAACGGGGCATGGGGCTGCGCTTTGACTGGCTCGCTTCTGCGCAGCACTACCTGGCCATGTACCAAACATTGCGGCCGGGTGCAAAATAATTCATCTGTGTATTTTCCGGAGCCATTGACCATGCCCGCCACCGCTATTTTTCAATTTGACAAACCCACCAACAGCGTCGAAGCGCTGCGCCGGTCAATCTCGAACAGGCTGGTTTACCAGGTCGGCAAAGACCTGCACTCCGCCACCCAGCGCGACTGGCTGTTTGCCGTGTTTCATGCCGTGCGCGACCGCATCATGGACGGCTGGCGCGAGTCGTTGACCCAGGCCGAAGACCAGGATGCCAAGCGCGTGTATTACCTGTCGCTGGAATTTCTCACCGGACGGGCACTGACCAATGCGATGTTGGCGACTGACATTTATGAACCCGTCAAACAGGCCTGCGCCCTGCTGGGTGCCGACTTTGATGCCCTGATTGACCTGGAGCCCGATGCCGGCCTGGGCAACGGCGGTCTGGGTCGCCTGGCAGCCTGCTTTCTGGACTCGATGGCCACCTTGGGCCTGCCCGGCATGGGTTATGGCATCCGCTACGAATTCGGCATGTTTGCCCAGCGTATCGAACATGGACAGCAAGTGGAAGAGCCCGACTACTGGCTGGTCAACGGCTATCCGTGGGAGTTCATGCGCCCCGAACTCAGCTACACCATCCGTTATGGCGGACGCCTGGTACCGCAGAACGGCCAATCGCTCTGGCTCGATACCGAAGATGTGATTGCCACCGCCTACGACAGCGGCGTGCCTGGCCATCAGATGCGCAGCGTGGTCACCATGCGGCTCTGGTCGGCACGTGCCAGCGGCGGCGTCAACCTGGACGCCTTTAACCGGGGCGATTACATCCAGGCAGTGGAGGCCAAAAACCAATCAGAAAACGTCTCGCGGGTACTCTACCCGGATGATCGCACCGAGCACGGGCATGAATTGCGCCTGCGCCAGGAGTACTTTTTTGTCAGTGCCTCGCTGCAGGATATTTTGCGGCGTCACCTCAAAAACCACAGCGGCTTTGAACAACTTGCCGACAAGGTGGCTATTCACCTCAACGACACCCATCCGGCGCTGGCGGTGCCCGAGTTGATGCGACTCCTGATGGACGAGCACCAACTTGACTGGGAAGCCGCCTGGGGCCTGTGCACGCGCATCTTCTCGTACACCAATCACACCCTGATGGAAGAGGCCCTGGAGACCTGGCCGGTGGAACTGCTGGGCCGCGTGTTGCCCCGGCACATGGGTCTGATCTTCGACATCAATGCCCGTTTTCTGGCTGAAGTTCATACCCGATTCCCGGATGACCATGCCTTGTTGCGGCGTATTTCACTGATCGAAGAGCGCGGCGTGCGCCGGGTGCGCATGGCCCATCTGTCGGTGTTGTCCAGTCACAAGGTCAATGGTGTCTCGGCCCTGCACAGTCAATTGATGGTGGACACGATCTTTTCCGATTTTGTGCGGATGTATCCGGAGCGCTTCTGCAATAAAACCAACGGCATTACCCCGCGCCGCTGGCTGTCGCTGGCCAACCCTTCGCTATCGACCTTGATCGACAGCCGCATCGGCCCCGACTGGCGGCAAGATCTGGATCAGTTGGCCCAGTTGCGCGATCTGGCCGACGAGCCGGAGTTTCAAAATGCCTTCCGGCTGGCCAAGCAGCAAAACAAGCGCCGTCTGACGGACCTGATGGCGCGCTGCCCGGGCGTCATCGTGGATCCGCACAGTCTGTTCGACGTCCAGGTCAAGCGCATGCACGAATACAAGCGCCAACTGCTCAATGTGCTGCATGTCATCACGCGCTACCACCGCATACTGGCCCAACCGCATGCCAACTGGGTGCCACGCACCGTGATCTTTGCCGGCAAGGCCGCCTCCGCCTACTACATGGCCAAACTCGTCATCCGGCTGATCAACGACGTGGCGCGCGTGATCAACAACGACCCCCTGATCGGTTCGCTGCTGCGCGTTGTGTTCATCCCCAATTACCGGGTGTCGCTGGCAGAAATCATCATTCCAGCGGCCAATTTGTCGGAGCAGATTTCAACCGCCGGCACCGAAGCTTCAGGCACCGGCAACATGAAATTCGCCCTCAATGGCGCTCTCACGATTGGCACCTGGGATGGTGCCAACATTGAAATTGCCGAGAAGGTAGGCCCGGACAATATTTTCGTGTTTGGCAACCGCGCCGAAAAAGTGGCTGAGCTGCGGGGTTACGGCTATCTGCCGCGCAGCTACTACGAGGGCAATTTTGATCTGAAGTTTGCCATTGACCGCCTGGCTCAAGGTGGGTTTTCGCCCGAGGAGCCCGGTCGCTACCGCGATGTGGTCAATGTGCTGCTGGAGTCTGACTACTACCAGTTGTTGGCCGATTACGGCGACTATTGTGCCTGCCAGGACAAGGTGGACGATCTCTATCGGCGCCCCGGCGCATGGACGCGCAGCGCGATTCTGAATGTTGCCGGCATGGGACCTTTTTCTTCCGACCGCACGATTCGCGAATATGCCACCGATATCTGGGGCGTGGCGCCCCTGCGGTGACAGCTCCATTTACCGAAACTTTACAGTCGCCCCATGCGCTTTTATCTGCCCGGCCCTAGACTATTTCCATGACTCAACACCTATTGATGATCGAAGATGACACGCGCCTGGCCCAGATGGTGAGTGAGTACCTGGCGCAATCAGGGTTTGTGGTGGGCCATGCCGGCGACGGCCAAACCGGGCTGACCGACCTGCAGTCCGACCCACCTGACCTGGTCATCCTGGATCTGATGCTGCCTGACATGGACGGGCTGGAGGTGTGTCGGCGCATCCGCTCACTGCCCGGCGCCCTGGCGCAAATACCGGTGCTGATGTTGACCGCCAAGGGCGACCCGATGGACCGCATCATCGGGCTGGAGATCGGCGCCGATGACTACCTGCCCAAGCCGTTTGAGCCACGCGAGCTGCTGGCCCGCATTCGCGCTGTGTTACGCCGCCATGTGGAGGGCGCGCACCCCGTTCAAACACAGCTGCGTTTTGGCACACTGGAAATCGACCGCGACGCCCGCTCCGTCAGTGTGGCGGGCCAACTCTGCGACTTGACCTCTTACCAGTTTGATCTGCTGGTGGCGCTGGCCGAGCGCGCCGGGCGGGTGCTCACGCGTGACCAGATCATGGAAGCCGTGCGCGGACGTGAACTCGACGCCTTTGACCGCTCGATCGACGTGCACATGGGACGCATCCGCGCAGCCATTGAACTCGATGCCAAGGATCCCAAGCGCATCCTCACGGTGCGCGGCGTCGGCTATGTATTCGCCCGCCAGCAAGACTGAGCATGTTCTTCAAGAAACTGTATGTGCGGATCTGGCTGGCCGTGGTGCTGGCGGTGGCGGTTCTGACCTTGCTGGTCGGTTGGGCCTGGCGGCTCACGGCCGAGCCACCCCTGCGCAACGTGGTCATCCGTGACCATGTCGGGAGAATCATTGGCAATGGGCACTCCCGCATGCGCCGGCCACCGGACGTCGGTTTTGGGGAGAACAGCGACCGGGCGCCAGATGCGCAGGATCGCTGGCTCGGCCCCTACAGCCAGTATGGCAACGACCCGGAGTTCGTGGTGGTGATGAACGATGGGCAAATGGTGCATCTGCAATTCCCGCGCCCGCCACAGTCACCCTGGAGTCGCCCGCCCTTCGGTTTTTTCTGGACCCTGTCCCTGGTCGGCATCGCGGTGGCGCTGGCCACCTATCCGATCATTCGCAAGCTCACGCGCCGTCTGGAATTGCTGCAAAACGGGGTGGAGAAGTGGGGCGAAGGCGACCTTTCGATCCGGGTGCCGGAGGCCGGCGCCGACGAGGTGACCTTTCTGGCGGCGCGCTTCAACCATGCGGCCGAGCGCATCGAGACCCTGGTGAAGTCGCATGAATCGCTGCTGGCATCGCAGAAATCATTGCTGGCCAACGCCTCGCATGAGCTGCGCTCGCCTCTGACCCGCATTCGCATGGGGCTGGAGTTGATGGGTTCGTCAGCGTCACCGGCGTTCAAGAACGAGATCTCCCGCAACATCAGCGAGTTAGACCAGTTGATTGAGGAGATTTTGCTGGCCAGCCGCCTGGATGCCCGCGAAGCCGACATGGGCACGATCGAGTCGGTTGACCTGATTGGTCTGGCAGCGGAGGAGTGCGCTCGGGTCAACGCAGAGCTCGATGTGCAACTGGCCAGCGACTCATCAGCCACACCGACCGAGCCGGCAGGACCGTCCGACTTGCCGGTGCAAGGTGTCACCAAGTTGCTGCGCCGCGCGATGCGCAACCTGCTGGAGAACGCCAGGCGCCATGCGGCGGGCGAGATCACGGTGACACTGCGCAAGACCGACAGGCAGGCCGTCATCAGTGTCTGTGACCGCGGCCCAGGCGTTCCACCCGAGCTGCGAGAGCGGATATTTGAGCCCTTTTACCGCTTGCCAGGCGCCACCGAGCGCGATGGCGGCGTCGGCCTGGGGCTGGCCCTGGTGAAATCGATCGCCCTGCGCCATGGTGGCACGGTGTCTTGCGAGAATCGCCCCGATGGCGGCGCCTGCTTTGTCGTCCGGCTGCCGCTTTCGCCGGTCGACAAAGTATAAAAGTCGCAAAAAGCGACATTTTTCTACCCAAAAACCGCGCCATATCCCCCAAATGGGGGATGGCACATTACACGAATGCTCGGTAAAGTGTCCCCAACTGCTGTCACAGTGCTCAAGCGTTGGAGTCCAGTCAGTCATAGACGGGCGCTCAGACCTGCAAAGAATCCAACGAGGTTCCTTCGGGGACTTTTTTACAACCACCTTCGGGTGGTTTTTTTTGTATAAAACAAGCCTCTAGCCCCCGTTGTCATTGCTTGTATAGCTACATATTTAGTAACACACGGTCAGCCGTGATATCCACCAGGCAGCGTGTGTGCCCAAGCGGACATTCGCGCTCAAAACAGGGCGCGCAATCAAGCGGCGGCTGGTAACTTGCATCGTTCTTGAGCCACAGCACGGCCGCCCTATCATTGAGGGGCGGCGTGTGCAGCGGGCTGCTGGAGCCGAACAGGGCCACCTGACGCACACCCAAGGCGGCTCCCACATGCATCAGGCCGGAATCGTTGCTGACCAGGCATTTTGCAGCGCCGATGACACTGAATGCCTGGGCGAGCGAAGTTTCGCCGGCAAGATTGCGGCATTTGCCCGGCTGGTCGGCGTTGACCAGGTCGGCAATCTCACGACACAAGTCACGTTCCTTGGCGGAACCCAGTAACACAACCGGCAACTCAAGACGACGGGCCAACTCGGCAAAATGACGGGTCGGCCAGCGCTTGGCCGGGCCGTATTCAGCCCCAGGGGCAAACACGTCATAAGCACCGCGCTGCAACCCCAGCGCCGCCAGGGCGATGTCAACCTCAACCGGATTCAGCTGCAGTTGCGGCCGGTCATTGCCTGAGTCAGCCGCACCACTGAGCGCCGAGTAAAACGCGACCATGGGCGGGCGCTGGGCCTTGGGCGGGTTTTTCAAACGGTGCGTCAGCAAGCCCACCCGTGCCTCGCCCAGGTACCCTACCCGCTTCGGAATACCCGCCAGCAACGGCAACAAGGCGCTTTTCAGGGAGTTGGGGCAAACATAAGCCACGTCAAACCGGCCGCTTAGTTGCCGGGCCAAGCTGCGCCGGGCCTTGAGCTGCAGGCCACCGTGGGCGAAGGGCAATTCAATCACCTCCGCCACCTGTGGCATGAGCCGGTACACGGGCGCCACCCACGGCAGCGCACCGACCGTGAGGCGCTCGCCGCGCGCCTGCAGGCGGCGCATCAGCGGCTCGGTCATCACCGCATCCCCGATCCACTGGGGCGCGATGATCAAAGAACGAAAAGAATGGGGGAGAGACCCCGATTCTTTAGTGCCCGGCGAAGTGCTCACCCGCCTTGAGTTTGTAAACCGTGCCGCAGTAAGGGCACTTGGCCTCCCCGCTATGGGCCACGTCCAGATAGACCTTGGGGTGGCTGTCCCAGAGTTTCATATCGGCCTTGGGGTTGGGGCAGAACACGCCACCTTGGTGGTTGAGGTCTGCGGCCAGGAGTTCGACAGTAGATTTGTTCACGGTATTTTTCTTTCAGACTTTACTCAGCCAATGGGCATATTTCGGGTTGCGGCCATTGACGATGTCAAAGTAGGCGCTCTGGATTTTTTCGGTGATCGGGCCGCGGCTGCCGACATAGTCACCCTTGCCCAGTTCGATGCGGTCAAGTTCGCGAATCGGGGTGACTTCAGCCGCCGTGCCGGTAAAGAAGGCTTCATCACAGATATAAACCTCATCACGGGTGATACGTTTTTGAATCAGTTCCAGCCCCAGGTCCTTGGCAATGTGGAAGATGGTGTTGCGGGTGATGCCGTTGAGTGCGCCGGACGACAGATCCGGCGTGTAAACCACGCCGTCTTTGACGACGAAAATATTTTCACCCGGGCCTTCCGACACAAAGCCCGAGCAGTCGAGCAGCAGGGCCTCGTCGTAACCTTCGTCGGTGACTTCCAGGTTGGCCAGGATCGAGTTGCTGTAGTTGCTCACCGCCTTTGCCTGCGTCATGGTGATGTTGACGTGGTGGCGGGTAAAACTGCTGGTCTTGACCCGAATGCCACGTTTCATGCCTTCTTCGCCGAGATACGCACCCCAGGGCCAGGCCGCCACCATCAGGTGAATGGTGTTGCCTTTGGGGCTCACACCCAATTTCTCGTCGCCAATCCAGCTCAAGGGACGGATGTAGCCGCCCTCCAGCTTGTTCTCGCGCACCACCGCCTTTTGCGCCGCCAGCACCTCGTCCATGCTGAACGGGATCTTCATGCGCAGGATCTTGGCGCTGTTGAAAAGGCGTTCGGTGTGATCTTCGAGCCGGAAAATTGCGGTGCCGCCGACGGCGTTGTAAGCGCGCACACCTTCAAAAACGCCGCAGCCGTAATGCAGGGTATGCGTCAGCACATGGATCTTGGCGTCGCGCCAGTCGACCATCTGGCCATCCATCCAGATTTTGCCGTCGCGGTCGGACATGGAAGGGGTTACAGGGCTCATAAGTAGTTCCTCGGGTATGGGACTTGCAAATATTGCAAAAAAATTGATTTTACGAGGCCGCGACAGGTGCCCTGCGTTCAGGCCGCACGGGCATCGCGGACCGAGCTTTCCAGCTCGGTAAACGCCTCCTGCACATAGTCACCCAAACGCTGCAAATTGGGCAGCTCGTCGGTCGCGATCAGGCCAAAGAAAAGCTCCCCGGCGTAGCTGAACAGGGTAATGTTGAGCAGATTGCTGGGCGGCAGGGTACTGATGGGGTGCATCTCTTCCATCTTGGCGCCTTTGATGTACAAATACTCTTTGGGCCCCGGCACGTTGGAGACCAGGGTGTTGCCCATGGGGGGCAGCGTGTTGCTGAGCTGGAGCAATTCTGCAATCTGCGCCACCAGCCCGGTGATGATGGTGTAGGACTCGATCGCCTCGGGCGCCACGCTGTCGATCATCGTGCGTACACTGCGCAGCGAAAACCCGATGTTGCGCAGCCGCACATAGGGGTCGTCGGTGGGCGCCGACAGTTCCACCTGAATAATCCCAATCTTGTTGCCCGCTGTCTTCTCGCCCTCTTTGCGCAGGTTGACCGGCATCTGAATCGTGATCGGGCGCTGGAGCTCAACCCCCTGATCCTTGAGGTAACGCCGCAAGGCGCCATCCAGACAGGTCAGCGCCACATGATTGATGGTGGAGCGGGTCCGTTCCCGAACCTGGTTGACCCGCGCCAGTGAAACGCCGGCGGTGGTGAACTGACGGCCGGCCGTCACCTGCCCGGTCAAAGGCGTCTTGGCAGTGGAGACAAAGGGCAAGGCGATGGCGTTCTTGGTGAGCTTGACACTCTCCAGCAGCAGCATGGTGGCCAGGCGGGCGATGCCTAAAAAACGCAGCGTGGTGCCGCCGACATCTTTCCACAAGGAATGCATCAAGTCCTGCATGGCTTGTTTGTGCCGATCGCCATGGCCGCCGTGCTTTCTGGTCCACACCGGCGTCAGCTCGAGATCATCGGGCGTCTGCGCCATGCTCTCCGAGGTCCAGCGCGACATCGTGACGCCGTCGGCGCACGCATGGTGCATTTTTTGATACAGCGCGAAGTAGCCTTTTTTCCGGTCGATCTCCAGACCGTCAATCACGTGCACTTCCCACAAGGGGCGCGAACGATCCAGCATGGGCTGGTGCAGCTTCGATACAAAGTCATACAACGCTTGCCGGTCATTGCAGCCGCCGGCGAGCTTGTGATAAAAAATGTGCTGCTTCAGATCGACCGCCTTGCTGTACTGCCAGTGCGGCATGGCCTTCAATGAAAACTTGATCACGCGATTGAACGGTGCCTTGACATCGGTAAACGTCAGCAGTTCGCGGTACAGATTTTTGGCAAAGGCAAGCGTCGATTTGGGCGGCCGCCTGCAAATCAGCAGGCCCGCCACGTGCTTGGGACTGGCCTGCGTCTCGGCAATAAAAAACCCGAGATCCAGTAACGACAGTTTGCTCATGGTGCCTCGTTCTTGCTTTGCAATGGGAGGCGCCATTTTGCGTCATCTTTCCTCGTTCCTTTGAGCCATTTGGGTTGAGCCGTCAGCGCCGCCAGCGCACCGTCACCGCCAGGCCGCCCAGGCGTTCAGAGCGACTGACCTGCACCTGGGCGCCAAATACAGTCGCAATTCTCTTGACAATCGACCAACCCAGGCCGCTGCCCGGCTGGTCGCTACCCAGCACGCGGTAAAACCGCTCGCCCAGGCGTGCTATCTCGGGCTCGGTCATGCCCGCGCCGCTGTCTTGCACGCGCAGCACGGCTTGCCCGGACTCCATCGCCACGCTGACCCAAACCTGCGCCTGGTTCGGGCTGTAGCGCAGGGCGTTGTCAACCAGGTTGCGCACCAGCACCCCGATCAGCGCTTCATCACCTGCCACCTGACAGGCGGTGGGCGCTTCGAGCTGCAGGGTTTGCCCGCGCGCCAGCGCGGTGGGCGCCAGATCGGCCGCCACACGGCGTGCCAGCGCGCTCAAATCCACCCTGGCCACCGCATCGGCAGCGCTGGCGGGGGCCGCCTCCAGCCGCGCCAGCGTGAGCAATTGCTCGACCAAGTGGGTGGCCCGATCACAGCCGGCCAGGGTGAACTGCAGGGCATGGTCGCGCTGCGCGGCATCATGACCGGCACCCAGCGCCACCTGCGCCTGGGCGCGGATGGCGGCAATCGGGGTGCGCAGCTCGTGCGCCGCGTCGGCCGTGAAGCGCCGCTCCGACACCAGCATCTGCTCGATGCGTTCAAACAGGCCGTTCAGGGCCTGCACCACGGGCACCATTTCTGTGCTCAAGTCAGGGACCAGCAACGGTTCCATGGCCTGCGGGCGGCGCTGTGCCAGCACCCGACTGAGGTGGCGCAGGGGCGCCAGGCCCTGACGGACGGCCCACCAACCAACCAGCGCCAACAGCGGCAGCGCAATAACCAGCGGCAACAGCACCCCTTGCAGCACGGCCAACAGAATGGAATCGCGCGACTCGGTCTGCTCGCCGACATAGACCTGCACATCGTGCTCGGCGCCGCGGGTCGCAAACACCCGCCACTGGGCGTCATCGGCCAAACGCACAGTTGAAAAGCCCTGCGCGTTGCCGGCAATCGGCGCGGTGCCGGCATTGGCCGAGCTCAACACCAGCCGCCCTTCGTGAAACACCTGAAACACCACCTTGGGTGCGTACTTGTGCAGTGAGGGCGCGTCTTCCACGCTGTCCGCCTCATGCGCGTGGGCCTGCTGCATGATCAGCAAGGCGGCGGCCTGCGCCAGATGGCCGTCCAGCAATTCATCGAGTTCGTGGCTGGCATCAAACCAGATCATGACAGCCGCGCCCAGCCAGACCACGGTCAGCAGCCCCAGCAAGGGTGCCAGCAAGCGGGCCTGCAAGGACTTCAGGCGGCGAGCGGTCCTCATGTGGACGCCGATGCCGGTGCTGACCCGCGTTGCACGGTGTACCCAATGCCGCGTACGGTCTGGATCAAGTCGGGCTGCAATTTGCGGCGCAGATGGTGGATGTGGACCTCGATTGCATTGCTTTCCACTTCATAGCCCCAGCTGTAGAGCTGCTGTTCCAGTTGCTCCCGCGACAACACGCGGTCGGCGTTGAGCATCAGCACGTGCAACAAATCGAATTCACGGGTGGACAGCGCCACCGGCTCGTCGTTCAGACTGACGCGCCGGGCCGAAGGTTCCAGCAGCACCGCACCGCAACGCAAGACATCCTGCATCTGCCCATGGGCGCGGCGCACCAGCGAGCGCAGGCGCGCACCCAGTTCATGCAAATCGACCGGCTTGACCACATAGTCATCAGCCCCCAGGTCCAGGCCGCGGATCCGATCCGGCACGGCGTCGCGGGCCGTCAGCACCAGCACCGGGGTGGTGATCTTGCTTGCCCGCACAGCTTGCAGCACATCGATGCCGTCTTTCAAGGGCAAGCCGAGGTCCAGCACCGCGGCCGCGTAGTCGCCGCAGGCCAGCTCGCGCTCGGCCGCCAGGCCATCGCGCACCCAGTCCACCTGAAACCCCAGCTGGCGCAAGCCCGCGCGCAGCCCATCGCCCAACATCGAGTCGTCTTCTGCCAGCAAAATTCTCATCCATCAACTCCCAAAAAATCCAAGGTCCGCGTGCCTTGCCAAGCAGCAGCGCCAGCCGGCGCAGCACACCGTATCAATCATCATCATGCGTGTGCGAACGGTATTTTGCGTCTTGTGACGCCAAGCCCTTGCCGCTCAAGCCCGGCGTGGCTGGACTCTGCCATTGCAAGTACCAAAAGCCCAGAACCGCGGCCACCATCAGCAGCGCCAAAGGCCGCCAGGCCCGGCGAATACCCTGGTTGGGAGCGCCTTCTTTCTTGCCGTTGATCATGGCGCGCACCAGGTTTTCACGGTGCATGAGGCTGGTCAGCACGGCGCCGCCTATGTGCAAGGCAACCACTGCCAGCATGAAGCCCGCCGCCCCTTCGTGCACCTCTTTGAGCCACCTGGCCCCCGGCACGTTGTAGAACAACCAGCCGGTCGCCACGATAGCCATGCTCAGCGACAGCAACAGCACAATCGCCACCGCACCCGCCGGGTTGTGCCCGACATGATGCTCTGGCCGGCCCGCCAGCATGGCACGCCCGTAGCGCACGAGCGTTAGCGGGCCACGCACAAAGCTGCCAAAACGGGCGTAGCGTGTGCCCAGCAGGCCCCACAAAATCCGAAACGCCACCAGCCCGGCCATGGTGTAGCCCAGCGTGACATGCAGCGCCAGCCAGCGATCACTTTCTGCGCTCACATAAGCCCCGGCAAAGCTCAGCGCCAGCAGCCAGTGGAACACCCGCACCGGCGCATCCCACACCAGGATTTGGCTTTTTTCTTTCGCCGTGTCAAAAATTTGCATCCCATCTCCAAGAAGCGGCGATGGTAGAAGCCGCAGATTAAGCAAGTCTTAAGGCGCTGGCGCTTGCGTGGACACACGCAAGCGCTATGCTTGCATGTTGCATCCCCATCGGGGTGATAACTTTTCTCTCATACTCCAGGAGCCCATCATGAAGAAAACTGTGTGGACAATGACTTGCGGTCTTATTTTTTCGAGCCTGGCTGCGACCGCGCTGGCCCAAACACCCATGTTGCCAAAGGCCCAGTACACGGCCGACAGCCGGCAGGCGCAGGAGCGCTACGCCGCCGATAAAAAACTCTGCAATGACGAAGCCTCGTCCACGGCGCGCCTGCAATGCCGCCGCGACGCCAAGAGCGAGTACGACAAAGCCATCGCGGCGGCCAGGGCGCAACTGGCAGCCCAGACGCCAGCTGCCACGTCACACCAGAATGCCACGGCGGCCTGCCCTGATTGCGCCCGGGTGATCGCCGTCAACGTGAGCGACAAAAAAGGCGAAGGCAGTGCCGTTGGCCTGATTGCTGGCGGCGTCACTGGCGCCATATTGGGCCATCAGGTGGGAGGCGGTTTGGGCAAAGACCTGGCCACGGTCGCCGGTGCAGCGGGCGGTGCGTATGCGGGCAAAAAGATTGAAGAAAAGGTCAAGACGCACAAGGTGTGGACGGTTCACGTGCAGTACCAGGACGGCCGCAAACACAGCTTCAGCTTCGAACAGGACCCCGGCTTCAAAACTGGCGATGCGGTCAGGAACTCCGGCAACAGCATCGTGCGCCAGTGAATTGGCGGATAGAAGCCCGCAATGACACCCCGGTAACCGGGCAAGATTACAGCCCCCGCACCACCTCCATCGCCTGCTCGACGCGCTCCACCGCATGGATGGTCAAGCCTTCAATCGGTTTTTTCGGCGCGTTGGCCTTGGGCACCAGCGCCACGCTAAAGCCCAGCTTGGCGGCTTCCTTCAGCCGTTCCTGACCGCGCGGCGCGGGCCGCACTTCACCGGCCAGGCCAACCTCGCCAAAGGCAAAGAATCCCTTCGGCAGCGGCTTGCCGCGCAGGCTCGACGTGATCGCCAGCAGCACCGCCAGATCGGCAGCGGGCTCGCTGATGCGCACACCGCCGACCGCGTTCACAAACACGTCCTGGTCCATGCAAGCCACGCCCGCGTGGCGGTGCAGCACGGCCAGCAGCATGGCGAGGCGGTCTTTGTCCAGGCCCACGCTCAAACGCCGGGGCGAGGGCCCACCGCTGTCGACCAGCGCTTGAATTTCCACCAGCATCGGCCGTGTGCCCTCCAGCGTCACCATCACGCAACTGCCGGGCACCGGCTCGGCGTGCTGGCTCAGGAAAATGGCGCTCGGGTTGCTCACCCCTTTGAGACCCTTTTCGGTCATGGCAAAGACGCCAATTTCGTTCACCGCGCCAAAGCGGTTCTTGATGGCGCGCACCAGCCTGAAACTTGAATGCGTGTCGCCTTCAAAGTAGAGCACCGTGTCCACCATGTGCTCCAGCACACGCGGGCCCGCCAGGGCGCCTTCCTTGGTGACATGACCGACCAGCACGATGCAGACACCGCTGGCCTTGGCCGCACGCGTCAGGTGCGCTGCGCATTCGCGCACTTGCGCCACCGAACCGGGGGCCGACGTGAGCTGATCCGAGTAGACCGTCTGGATCGAGTCGATGACGGCGATGTCAGGCTGGGTGGCCGCCAAAACGGACAGGATTTTTTCCAGCTGGATCTCGGCCAGCACCCGCACCTGCGAGTGGCCCAGCCCGAGGCGGCGCGAGCGCAGCGCGACTTGCGCGCCGCTTTCTTCGCCCGTCACGTACAAGGTGTTCTGGCCGCTGCATTGCAGCGAGTCGAGCGCCTGCAGCAGCAGGGTGGACTTGCCAATGCCGGGGTCGCCGCCGATCAGTACCACGCCGCCTTCGACCATGCCGCCGCCCAGCACACGGTCAAGCTCCTCGTGGCCGGTGGGGGTGCGCGCCATGTCCACCGCGTCAATGTCGCCCAGAATGGCGATTTCTGCCGTCTTGGCCAGGGAGGCGAAACGGTTTTTGGTGGGGGACAAGCTCTCTGGCACCGATTCAATCAGCGTATTCCAGGCGTTGCAACTGGGGCATTTGCCCTGCCATTTGGGGCTGGTGCCGCCACAATCGGAGCAAACGTAAACGGTTTTTTCTTTGGCCATGCGGGCGATGTTACTGTATGGAAAAACAGATGTCGGAAGGATCGACTTGGCCGCTTGTATTTGCTATATTATTAATAGCATATTACATAGCAATGACGGGGGCTATCGTCAGTTTTATCTCTAAAACATTCAGGCTCAGTCGTCGTCTTCCTTGTCTTTGCGCTTGCCCGACCCTTTGTTCTCTGGCTCCCCCTTGGCGCTGCGATGACATTCAACGCAATTCTCGAAGTTCTGGATGCCTTCTTCCCTGTGCTCCGAGCGTATTTTGTCCAGGCTGTGCTCATGGCAACCGTAGCAGGTGTAGCGGCGGTAGTCGTTGTTGCTGTGACAGGTCTCGCACGAGGCGGCGTGGTCCCTGTCGAGCAAAAACAATTTGTCATGTTCAAACGTGGCGGGCTTCCAGGCTTGCTGGCTGTGGCATTGATTGCAGTTGCCTGTGATCTGACCGTGCAGCTTGTCGGTCGGCGCCTGGTGGCAACCCTGGCATTGCTCACGCACCGCTGTTTTGAGCAATAAATGCGAGAACGGCTTGCGACTGCGCTGGGTGAGTTTGGGGGCGGCGTGATCGCTGTGGCAGGCCATGCAGTCCTGCTCGATCAGCGCCTGGTGGAACGAGGTCTTGCGCGTGTGTTGAACAATGGCCACGCCCTTGCTGGTGCGCAATCCGATGTCGGGCAGGACATGGCAGCTGACGCAACGCGCCGCTGACGCGCCGCGCCAGGGCGCATGGCAGGCGAAGCAGTCGGTGGCAATTTCGGCGTGGGCCGCCACCACCGGACCCGGGCTCACCATCAGGTGCGGGTAGATAAAGATCAGGACGACCAGCACCAGCAGGTTGGCCGCTATCAGGGCCATGAGCCAGCCGCGCTTCATCTCCAGCCCCAGAATAAAAAGACGGCCATGATGTGTGCCAGGGCGAGCACGGCAAACGCCAGCGTGATCGGAAAGTGAACCGAGCGCCACTGCTTGACCGCGTCAAACGTCAGGCTGTCCCAGTACAGGTGCTCGTCGAGTTCATCGGCAGCCAGGCCGTGCTGGCGCATCCTCTGCCGTGCTTCTTCCAGTCGCCGGCGCGAACGGTCGAGCAGAAATTTGCCGGTCAGCCCGCTGGCGACGTTGATCAGCATGGCCACGACCGCCAGCCAGGCCAGAATCGAATTGAAATGAATGCCTGCGTGCACCAGCACCAGCAAGGAGCCGAGCCAGGCCATGCGCTCATGCCAGCGCAGCAGCTGCAGCGGGCGCCCCGCTTGGATCAGCCGGCGTTTGCGCAGCGAATAGCCGAACGAACCCAGAATCAGCAGCGTTCCTGGGATCCCCAGATAGCGGCCGATCCAGGCGATGTTGGCCAAGTGCAACAAGGCGTCGATCAGCACGGTGGCCAGCGCCAGCGTGCCCAAAGACAGCAGAAAAGGCAGGACTTCGCGCCGGATCAGTCTGGCTTTCATGCTCGTCAGGCCTCGATTTCCAAGGCCGATTCCGGCCTGCCGACGCAGAGCAGGCAATGCCTTGGTGCGACGTCATGCTCGGGCGGGTTGGCGTAGCGCACGCGGCCGGAAATCAGTTTCGTTTCGCACGTTCCGCAGCCGCCCGAGCGGCAACCTGAAGCCACGGCCACGTCGTGGCGCTCGGCAAAGTCAAGCAGGGTGTCGTCCTTGCCGTCCCACGTCAGCGTGCGGCCAGAGCGGCGGAAATGTATGGCAAGTGGGGCGGCCAGACCCGCAGCTTGCGCCTGGGGTGTGGCACCCGGCAAACGCACCGATGCCGGGCCGAACGCTTCGAAGTGGATGTCTGGTTGCGGCACGCCCCAGCGGGCCAGCGCCGGCACCAGGCTCTCCATCATGGCCGCCGGGCCGCAGACATAGAACTGATGCCGGCCGTGTGGCAAGGTCCGCCGCAGCAGATCGATGTCCACGTGCCCGGCCTGCTGGTAGTCGCGCTCCGGCGCGTCGTTCGGGCCGGGGCGGCTGTAGACCACGCTCAGGTGAAAGTTGGGATGCGAGTTGGCCAACTGTTCGAGCTGCAGCTTGAACGCATGTTCGCCGCCTTGGCGCACCCCGTAGTAGAGGTGAAGCGTGCGCCCGGGCTGCTCGGCCAGACACCAGCGCAGCATGCTCATCATCGGCGTGACGCCGATGCCGCCCGCGATGAGCACGGCCGGCACCTGCGGGTCTGGATCGATGAAGAAGTGACCCGACGGCGCCTTGACCTGGAGCACATCACCCGCGCGGATCCGGTCATGAAAGTGACTCGAGGACGCGCCGGGCGGAACCAGCGGCCGATCGTCCGGGGTCGGGATGCGCTTGATGGTGATGCGATAGCACGTCGGCTCCGGCCGATCGGACAACGAGTAGCAGCGCGTGATCGTGCGTTGCCCGCCTGGCTCGCCTGCGTCGGCAACCTGCAGCGTGAAGGTGAGGAACTGGCCCGGCCTGAACGGCGGCAGCGCGGCGCCGTCGACCGGCACGAGATAAAAAGAGCACTGCGTGTGGGTGTCGTCCTCGAATTCGCGGCGCAGCACGCGGAACTCGCGCCAGCCGGGCCAGGCCCCCGATGAAACAGGCCGGGTTTCGACGCTCTCAGCGACCGGCGTCTTGGCCGCAACACCGCGTCGCCGCCACACCATGACGCCGATCCCGAGCGCAAGCTGAAACAGCAGTGCCGCACAGATGTAGGCAAGAAGCAATGGGGCGGTCACGGATAACTCTTACTGATGAATTGAACATCGCGGCTGGTCGCAGCCGCAGTCTGACGCTGTCGCGTTCATTCTAGGAAGGTCCTTCCACGCGAGCTTGATCTTTGTCAAACCCGCACAGACGCCCCGCCCGTCAGCGTGGCGCTGCTGCAGGCGTCGGGTGGTCCAGATCAGGCCGGCGCCAAGGGTCCACATGCGTCATCAGGTTCAGCACCCGATGGCGCTGCAGCACACGCTGCCTGGCCTCGACGGCAATGTCATGGCCGGCCTCGACGCTGATCGCGGCATCGACTTCGATGTGCGCGTCCACCACGATCATGTCGCCCATCTTGCGCGTGCGCACGTCGTGCACGCCGCTCACGCCCGGAGTTTCGATCAGCGTCAGGCGGATGGCCTGCACCTCCTGCTCGTCCACCGCGCGGTCCATCAGGTCGTGCAGCGCGTCCCAGCTGAAGCCCCAGCCCATCTTGGTGACCATGAAGCCGACGATGAGCGCGGCGATCGGATCCAGGATCGGGTAGCCTGCCAGATTGCCGACGATGCCGATGCCCACCACCAGCGAGGACGCCGCATCCGAGCGCGCATGCCAGGCGTTGGCCACCAGCATGCTCGACTTGACGCGCTTGGCCACCGACAGCATGTAGCGGAACAACAGCTCCTTGGCGATCAGCGCGCCGCCGGCCACCCACAGGGCCATGATGTGGACGGTCTGCACGGTCTCGGGCGCTTCCAGCTTGCGCGCGGCCGACCACAACATGCCCAGGCCGACGGCCAGCAACAGCGTGCCCAGCACCAGTGAGGCTGCGGTCTCAAAACGCTGGTGGCCGTAGGGGTGGTCAGCGTCAGCGTCTTTTTTACTGTGGTGGCTGGCGAACAGCACGACAAAGTCCGCCACCAGGTCCGACAGCGAATGAATGCCGTCGGCAATCAGGCCTTGCGACTTGGCCACGACACCGATCGCGATCTGGGTGATGGTCAGGACAAGGTTGACAACCACGCTGACCCAGGTGCTGCGCGAAGCAGCGGCGATGCGCTCGGCCGGGCTGTGGTCTGTGTCCTCGGGGTCATCGGCAAGTTCGGTGAATTTCATGGGAAGTTTTTGTTGAATTTTGATGCTAACGCGTCAATGGTAACGAAGGCCTCAAGTCATGTGCCGTGCGACCGGCGCTGCAGCAGATCGAACGTCACCGGGGTGGCCACCCAGAGTGAACGGAATCGACATGAAAGCGATCAGGATCACGGGTACCAGTGCCGCCAGCACGACGCCGCCGAATTGATGGATGAATAAGCGAAGGGATGAATCCATGGAGAGCCTCTGGGGCGAAGTGAATCAATATCGCCATCTTCGCGCTCTAGTCTTAAGGGCGCCTTAGGGCAACATTGGGCAGCCTGAGGGCCTGTGCCACAACAAAGCGATTGACCGGCTTGACGCTGGCTATCACCATTGGAGCGACGAGCGCAACCAAGGCGCGCAGACCCGATGAAAAGGCAACAAACATGAAAACACCTGTCAACATCTTCAAGCAAGCCCTGCAAAACCAGCAAGCCCAGATCGGCCTGTGGCTGGGTCTGGCTGACCCCTATTGCGCTGAAATTCTGGCCGGCACCGGCTATGACTGGCTGGTGATCGACGGCGAGCACGCGCCCAACGATCTGCGCTCGGTTCTCGGGCAACTGCAAGCCATTGCCAGCGCCACCAGTGCGCTGGCGGGCCCTGGTTCGCACCCCGTGGTTCGCGTATCCGTGGGCGAGACTGCGCTGATCAAACAGTACCTCGACCTGGGTGTGCAGACCATTCTGGTGCCCATGGTGGACACGGCGGCCCAGGCCGCCCGGCATCCTGGCCGGCAACGAAGACCAGGCCCGCCAATGGTTGACTGCCGGGGCCTTGTTCGTGGCGGTGGGCGTCGAGACCATGCTGCTGTCGGCGGCAGCGACAGCGCTGCTGGAGAAGTTCAAGCTGTCGGCGGCAGCCGCCGCTGCGAACAGTGGTTATTGAATATTGCTATCAAGATAGCAGCTACCTGGGCATATTCGACGCGGGCTAGAGCCAGATATGGCTCATTAACGTTCAGCAAGGTGTGTAGTCAAGGCGCCAGCGCTGACCGGCAGAAAGCTCAGGTTTTCTCTTTGACCGTCTTGGACGCACCTTCCGCCTTGACACGGGCGATGTCGGCTTCACGCGCGGCCTCGGTGGCATACATCTGACTGGTGCCGATGACCTGATGATTGGCCGCCTTCAGGTTGAAGAATGCTTTTCCATTGGACGCGGTCTTGCGCTCATAGCGCTCGTCCAGCAGACTGTTGGCCTGAACCGATGCCACGCCCTGCTCGGCCGAACTCCTTGCTTTGTAGAGTTCACTCGTCAGCAGCGTGTCACCCGTGCCGTCCTTGAGGACGAAGCGGAATTGTCCATCGCTACTCTTGCTCAATTCATACCAGCCAGCCATGTGAATTCTCCTGTAGTGAGGAACCGCGTCCTGCGGGTTTTCCCTCGGTTTTTCCAATCCCCGCCCAAGCGTAGGCAAAGGCCACAGGTTCCGGCTTGCGAAATCTCAAGGACCCGGCCTCATCCGCGCGGCAGCGCAGAATGCTGCCATCGGCTTGAGTACCGTCAATAGCTGCGCAAGCTGGCGCCACCACAATGACCGGCCCCATCCGTTCTCAACATGACCCCTGTTCTCTTCCTCGCGGCCTCTCTTGATCCACTGCAGGATTCATCGCAGTGGCAGCCGCGCGTTGAGGATAGACCATGAACGGCCTGACCAGTCTTGTCGCCGCCGCCCGGCTCAGGCAATACGGCCCCAATCGGCTTCAGCCCGCCAGACAACGGGCGCTGCTGCTGCAGTTTCTGGCGCACTTCAAAAACCCCTTGGTCCTGGTGCTGCTGGCGGCCAGCGGCCTCTCCGCCTTGACGGGTGACGTGACGGGCGCCCTCATCATCGGGGTGATCGTGCTGATGAGTGTGACGCTGGACTTTGTGCAGTCCTACCGGGCCGGGCGTGCGGCCGAACAACTGGCGCTGCAGGTGGCCATCACCGCCACCGTGCTGCGGGACGGCCAGCGACGCGAACTGCCGGTGACCGAGCTGGTGCCTGGTGACGTGGTGCTGCTGTCGGCCGGCAATCTGGTGCCAGCCGATGCGCGGCTGCTGGAAGCGGATGACTTCTTCGTCAACCAGGCACAACTCACGGGCGAGCCTTATCCGGTGGAAAAGCGGGCCTCGTTGCCGGACCAAGCCGACGCTGAACAAGCCTCGTCCCAGGCCTGGGCGCTGGACGCGGCGGACGCGGTCTTCATGGGCAGCTCCGTGGTCAGCGGCTCGGCGAGCGTGCTGATCGGACGCACCGGCAGCACCAGCGCGCTGGGCCAAATTGCAGTCAGCCTGGCTGATAAGGCGCCACCCACCGCCTTCGAGATCGGCACCCGGCATTTCGGCATGCTGATCATGCGCCTGACGTTTCTGCTGGTGCTGTTCACCTTGCTGGTCAATGTGGCCTTGCACCGACCGCTGCTCGAATCTTTTTTGTTCGCGGTGGCGCTGGCCGTCGGCCTCACGCCTGAATTGTTGCCCATGGTGGTGTCGGTGACGCTCACGCGCGGCGCCCTGCGCATGGCGGCCTTGAAAGTGATCGTGAAGCGACCATCGGCGATTCAGGACATGGGCGCCATGGACGTGTTGTGCACCGACAAGACCGGCACCCTGACCGAAGCCAAAATTCGACTGGAGCGCCACGTGGACGCAGGGGGCCAGGACGATCCGCACGTTCTGGAGCTGGCCTACCTCAACAGCTATTTTGAGAGCGGCCTGAAAAGCCCGCTGGACGATGCCATCCTGGCGCATGGAGAGATCGATGTATCCGCCTGGACCAAGATCGACGAGGTGCCGTTTGACTTCGAGCGCCGCCGCGTCTCGGTGCTGGTGCAGCGCGCCGGTGCGCGCCGGCTGGTGGTCAAAGGCGCACCCGAAGATATTGTTCGCTTGTGCACGCACTACCAGGACAGTGCAGACGCCACGGTGGCGCTCGACGCGGCGGCGCGTGTGCGCATCACCCAACTGTTTGACAGTCTGAGTGAGGAGGGTTTCCGGGTACTTGGCATCGCCTCGCGCGATGTGCCCGGCGACCACCCGCACGCCATGGTGTCGGACGAAAGTGAGCTGGTGTTCGCGGGTTTTGCCGCCTTTCTGGACCCGCCCAAAGCCAGCGCCGGCGAGGCGCTGAAAGCGCTGGCGGCCAGCGGTGTGGCCGTGAAGATCGTGACCGGTGACAACGAGCGGGTGACGCGCCATGTCTGCACCCAGCTGGGTGTGGCCATCGAGGGCGTACTGACCGGCACCGAACTGGCAGCCCTGAACGACGACGCGCTGCGGGCCCGGGTGGAGGGTGCCAACCTGTTTTGCCGCGTCAACCCGGCGCAAAAAAACCGCATCCTCCTGGCACTCAAAGGCCGCGGCCATGTGGTGGGTTATCTGGGTGACGGCATCAACGACGCGCCTTCCCTGCACACGGCCGACGTCGGCATCTCGGTCGAGGGCGCGGTGGACGTGGCCAAGCAGGCGGCGGCCATGATTCTGCTGGAGCGCGACCTGATGGTGCTGCACCAGGGTATTCTGGAAGGCCGGCGCACCTTTGGCAATGTGATGAAGTACATCATGATGGCCACCAGCTCCAACTTTGGCAACATGTTCAGCATGGCCGCCGCCACCTTGTTTCTGCCGTTCCTGCCGATGTTGCCGATGCAGATCTTGCTCAACAACCTGATGTATGACGTGTCCGAAATTACGCTGCCCATGGACAACGTGGACGAGGAGAACCTGGCCCAACCCAAACGCTGGGACATGACCTTCATCCGCAATTTCATGCTGACCATCGGTCCCATCAGCTCACTGTTTGATTTCTTGACCTTCTACCTGCTGCTCAGTCTGTTCAATGCGCACGAGTCCCTGTTTCGCACCGGCTGGTTTGTGGAGTCCATCGCCACCCAGGTGCTGGTTATTTTTGTCATCCGTACCCGGCGCAACCCCTTGCGCAGCCACCCGAATCGGTGGCTGGTGCTGACGTCTTTGGGGGTCGTGGTCACGGCGATGCTGTTGCCGTTCACGCCATTGGCGCCCTATTTGGGGTTTACGCCCCTGCCGCTGTCTTACTTTGGCTTGCTGGGGGCGTTGGTGGTCGCGTATTTATTGATGGTTGAAGGGGGCAAGCAATGGTTTTACCGGCGAGCGACGCGGGCCTGACCACAGCGCAGGCCGCCCAGCGCCTGGCGGAGGACGGCCCCAATGCGCTGCCCGGCGACCAGCGCCGCACGCTGCTGGGCATCGCCCGCGAAACCCTGCGCGAGCCGATGTTCCTGCTGCTGCTGGCAGCGAGCTTGTTGTATCTGCTACTGGGTGACTTGCAGGAAGGCCTGATTTTGTTGGGCCTGGTGCTGGTGGTGCTGGCGCTTACCCTGTACCAGGAGGGCAAGACCGAGCGCGCGCTTGAATCGCTGCGCGACCTCTCCAGCCCGCGCGCGCTGGTGCTGCGCGACGGCCAACCGCTGCGCATTGCCGGGTCTGACGTGGTGCTGGGCGACATCCTGATTCTGGCCGAGGGCGACCGCATTCCCGCCGATGCGGTACTGCTGAGCGGCACCGAAGTGCAGGTCGACGAATCGCTGCTGACTGGCGAGCCCGTGCCGGTGAGCAAGGTGGCCGATGTCATGGCGGTGCAAGCGGCAGCACCGCGGCCCGGGGGCGACGGCCAGGCGTATTTGTTTTCCGGCACGCTGCTGGTCAAGGGCCACGGCAGCGCACGCGTCACCGCCACCGGCGCGCGCAGCGAAATCGGGCGCATTGGCACGGCGCTGGTGAGCCTGAGCAGCGAGCCCTCGCCGCTCAAAAAACAAACCGCCAGTCTGGTCAAGGTGTTGGCGCTGATTGCCTTGGCCGCCAGCCTGTTTCTGGTCGCAACATTTGGCCTGCTGCGCGGCGACTGGCTGGCGGCGCTGCTGGCCGGCATTGCGCTGGCGATGGCCTTGCTGCCGCAGGAGTTCACCGTGGTGCTCACGGTGATTCCGGCCTTGGGCGCTTGGCGTTTGTCAAAGCAAGACGTGCTGACCCGGCGCATCGCCGCCATCGAAACGCTGGGGGCGACCTCGGTGTTGTGCGTGGACAAGACCGGCACGCTGACCGAAAACCGCATGACCGTGGCTGAGCTGTATGTGCAAGGGCACAAGCTGCTGATTGACTACGCCGTCACGTCGGAATTGCCCGAGTCCTTTCATACGCTGGTGGAGTTCTCCATTCTGGCCAGCGTGGCCGCCCCGTTTGACCCAATGGAAAAAGCCTTTCACCGTCTCGGCCAGCATTTCCTGCAAGACACGGAGCACCTGCACCACGACTGGACCTTGATGCAGCAATATGGTTTGACGCCCGAACTGCGCGCCATGTCCCACGTCTGGAAAGCACGGCAAGATCAACAGCATGTGGTGGCGGCCAAGGGTGCGCCGGAAGCCATCGTCGACCTGTGCCACCTGGACGGCGCCGCACAAGCCCGCATTGCGGCAGCGGTGGATGCCATGGCGGCCAAGGGACTGCGCGTGCTGGGCGTCGCCCAGGCGCGTTTTGAGGGCGAGCACTGGCCTGCCATCGAGCATGATTTTGAGTTTGAGTTCATCGGCTTGCTGGGGCTGGCCGACCCGCTGCGCGGCGAGATTCCAGACGCGGTGGCCGAGTGCCGCAGCGCCGGTATTCGCGTGGTGATGATCACCGGCGACTATCCCGCCACCGCCAGCGCCATTGCACGCCAGGCGCAGTTGCAGTCAACCCTGGACACCGCCGCTGCCGACCCGCTGCTGACCGGCGACGCCATGGCCGCCATGAGCGACGCCGAACTGCAGGCACGCATGCAAAGCGTCAGCATCTGTGCCCGCATTGCACCCGAGCAAAAGCTGCGCATCGTGCAGGCGCTCAAAGCCAATGGCGAGGTCGTCGCCATGACCGGCGACGGCGTCAACGACGCCCCGGCGCTGAAAGCGGCCCACGTCGGCGTCGCCATGGGTGGGCGCGGCACCGACGTGGCGCGCGAGGCCGCTTCGCTGGTGCTGCTGGACGACAACTTTGCCTCGATCGTGCGCGCGGTGCGGCTGGGGCGGCGCATTTTTGACAACCTGCGCAAATCCATGTCCTACATCCTGGCGGTGCATGTGCCGATTGCCGGCATGGCGCTGCTGCCGGTGCTGCTGGGCTGGCCCACCATGCTGTTCCCGCTGCACATTGCGTTTCTGGAGTTGGTGATCGACCCGGCGTGCTCCATGGTGTTCGAGAACGAGCCGTCCGAGTCGGATGTGATGCGGCGCCCTCCGCGCAACGTCAACACGCCCCTGTTTGGCGGGCTGACGCTGCTGCTGGCGCTCTTGCAAGGCCTGGGCGCATTGGCAGTGGCGATGGGTGCCGCCATGTGGGGCGCGGACCAGTTGCCTGAAGGCGGGGCGCGGGCCTTCGCTTTTGCCACGCTGGTCTGCACCAACCTAGCCCTGATTTTCTCCAATCGCAGCCGTGCCGGCTCGCTGTGGGCCAGTTTGTGGGTGCCCAACCGCACGCTGTGGATCGTGGCGAGCGCGGCGCTCGCCCTGATGGCGCTGGCGCTGTATCTGCCGTGGCTGGCGCGTCTGTTTGTGTTTGAGCCGCTGCCCCTGCTCTATTTGGGGGCTGCGCTGGGCTTGGGTTTGGCCAGCATGTTCTGGTTTGAGGCGGTCAAACTCGGTCAGCGCCAGACGGCAAAAGCTGCGTCAATCTGATCGCGTGCTGGATGGACCGGAGTCATCGTCCGATGCGCTGGCCGCAAGCTGCGCCCGCAGCGTCTCCAGTTCATCGAGCAACTGCAGCGCCAGCGCGGCACCGGCCGGGTTCACGCCCAGGTCGCGTTGCAGACGCGCCGCCACCGTGACCTGGCGGGTCTGTACGGTGGTAAAGCGCCAGCTCCCGGGGGCACTGCCCGCCAGCGGGGCCAAAACCCCCTCCTCAATCAACTCGAGGATGAAATCAGTCTGCACGGCGCAAGTGCGGCTGATGTCCAGCAGGGTCAACTCGGTGGCCGGTTCTGCGGTCGCGGCGCGGGTGGCGACGCGCTTTGGCGTGGTACTCATGCGGCGGCTCCCAGTCTGGCGCGTGGCTTGAAGGATTTGAACTGTGTGGCCATGCTGCGGTAAAACGCCTGGGCCGCTTCGCTGTCGGCCGGGGGCAAGGCAATTTTCAGCACAAAGTAGAAGTCCCCGGGCGTGCGCGCCGGAATGCCACGGCCCTTCAGGCGCAGCTTGCGGCCTTCGACCGAACCGGCCGGGATCTTCAGTTCAACGAAGCCGCTCGGGGTTGGCACTTCAATCTGTGCACCCAGCGCCGCTTCCCAGGGCGCTACCGGCAAATCCAGGTAAACATCATGCTTGTCGATACGGTAGTGCGCATGCGCACGAAACTCGATTTCAAGGTACAGGTCACCCGGCGCGCCCTGCCCCATGCCGGGGTCACCTTGGCCGGCCAGGCGAATCTGCTGCCCGGCGCGCACCCCTTTGGGAATGCTGAATTCGATGGTGTGTTCGCGCGTGGCCACATGGCCCTGGGCGTCCAGCGTGGGCACCTGCAGCGTGACCCGGCGCTTGGCGCCTTGGTAGGCGTCCTCCAGGTCAATCTGGATTTTGGCGTGCCGGTCCTGTCCCGGCGCATGAAAGGCGGCACCCCCGCGCCGACCACCGCGCTGCGCACCAAAGCCGCGACTGAACAGTGACTCGAAAAAGTCGCTGTAGTCGCCGGCCTCGCCTGCGCCAAATCCCGCACCGCCGGTTTCGAACCCGGCGTTCCAGTCCGGCGGCGGTCGAAACTCCTGCCCACCTTTCCAGTTGGCACCCAGTTGGTCATAGGCGGCGCGCTTTTCAGGGTCTTTCAGAACCTCATAGGCCTCGCCAATTTCCTTGAAACGGGCCTCCGCGTTGGGCTCCTTGCTGACGTCGGGATGGTATTTGCGGGCCAGGGTGCGGTGCGCGCGCTTGATCTCGTCCTGCGTCGCGCTGCGCTGCAGACCCATGATCTGGTAATAGTCCTTGAATTCCACTTGCATCCTCCCGGCCATAAATACGGCTCACCAGCACAAGCCCGGCGCTGACGCCGGGATTGATTGTCATCCCGCTCAGGGGCCGCGTCCATCAACGTCAGTCAGTGTGTTCCTTGCGCGCTTTTTGCACCTTCTCCAGGCTGACCTTGACCTTGATCCGCTCCGCATTGATGGGCGTGCGAATGGCAAACCGCGGGTTGCTGGTCTCGCGGTAGAGATATTTGCTCACGGGCATGCCGCCCGCATTGACAATACTCACAACCTGGGGCTGGTTGGCGCGCAGGCCGCGCGCCACGACGACCGCTTTTTCTCCGTTGAACAGCTGAACATAAGTGCCCGGCGGATAGAACCCGAGCGCCGTCGCCATGGCCGAACCGATGCTGGCGGTGTCTGGCGTCGCGCCCAAAAATACCGACTTCGCCGCGCCCAAGGGCGACATGGCGAGTCGCGTCTTGCGCGCCGCCATCTTGGCGACAAAACCATCCGCCAGGCGCAGCAGGCGCCGAGCCATCACGTTGTGCGCCAGCCCGTGTGACTCATTAACCTCATGGTGCCAGCGCACGATGTCCAGTTGGTCTTCGTCGCTCACCCCCATGAGCCGCAGCAGCTCGACACTTTTGCAGGGGTGTTCCCGCACCAGCACGCGCTGCGCCTCGGTTGGCAGCGAACTCTGCATGGCCAGCTTGTCCTGCTCCCGCGCCATGCCGATGTTCATGACCAGGGCGGCACGAAACAGGCTGCCGCCGGCAGCCGCCGCCATGTCCAGTTTTTCCGCGGTCAACGCACAAACCACCGCCGACAGCAGGGCATGGGTCGCGCAGTAGCCCAAGCTGATGTCGGCCAGCGCCTGAAACAGGATGAACAGGCATTCATCCGGATCGGCGCGAAGCAGCTCCAGCGCCCGGCTCTCAGTGCCCGCCAGCCGGGGCAAGGGGTTGATGGCGGCCTCGCCCTGGTACAGCAGCCCGCGCAGAATCTCCTGCAGATCGAGCCAGCCCCCCAGAACCTGGGCGCCCGACAGGTAGTCGGTCTCCACGAGCTCACTGGGCAGTTCCGCCCGCATGATGGCGTCGAGATCGGCGCCCCGCTGGAGCAGGGTGTTGATCAGCCGCTCATAGCTTTTTTGCCAGGCGCGGGCATCGCTGGCGGTCATGCAGGCCTGGTGGGCATGCAGCATCTCGCGCTGCTGCTCTGACAGGATCGCCTGCCCCCGGCGCAGCAGCAGGCGCCCGTCCGGGGCCCACACATCAATCGGGAGCGTGTTGCCGAGCTTGAGCCGGGCCACGGGAAGCATCACGTAGTCCATCAGTCTGCGACCAGCACGGGGACTCGCGGCGCCAGTGCGCACATCAGTTCGTAGCCCACCGTCCCGGCCGGCTGCGCCACCTCGTCGATCCCCAGCACCAGGCCATTGGCGGCACGCCCCCACAGGGTGACCTCGCTGCCGATCCCAACCTGGCCACCGGCTGCCGTCACGGCACTCAGGTCGACGGCGAGCATGTCCATGCTCACGCGGCCCACGGTGCGCGTGCGAATCCCGTTCACCAGCACCGGCGTGCCCGTGGGGCACAGGCGCGGGTAGCCGTCGGCATAGCCGCAGGCGACGACACCGACCTGGATCGGCTTGTCGGCCACAAATGTTGAGCCATATCCGACGCTAGCCCCCGTATCCACTGTTTGAGTAGCTATTATTTTTGCAGTAAGTGTCATGCTGGGCTGCAGCCCCCAGTCAGTGGCGCTGTGCTGGGGAAAGTCCGGCGCGCTGCCATAAATGGCTATGCCGGGGCGCACCCAGTCGGAGGCGACGAAGCCGTCGCCCGGCTGCCTGGCGGGCGTGTGAAGCAGGGTGGCCGCGCTGTTGCTCAAGGTGCGCTCGCCCGGCAGGTCGCGCGTGACTTCGGCAAACACCGCCATCTGCTCGGTGATGCCGCGCGCGCCATCGGCGTCGCTGAAATGCGTGATCAGGGAAATTTCATCAACCTGCGGCAGGGCATTCAGACGCGTCCAGGCGGCGCGGTAGCGTTGCGGCGTAAAGCCGAGCCGGTTCATGCCGGAATTCATTTTCAGGAACACCCGTTGCGCCACCTTGGTCTTGTGGCTGGCCAGCATGTCGATCTGCTCGTCGCAGTGCACGGTGTGCCACAGGTCCAGGCGCGAGCACAGCTCCAGGTCGCGCAACTCGAACACACCCTCCAACAAAAGGATCGGTCCACGCCAGCCCAGCGCCCGCACGCGCTGCGCTTCGTCCAGGTCCAGCAGGGCAAAGCCGTCGGCCGCGCGCAGGCCTTCAAACACGCGCTCAATGCCATGGCCGTAGGCATTGGCCTTGACGATGGCCCAGACTTTTGCATCTGGCGCGGCCAGACGGGCGCGCGCCAGATTGTGGCGCAGGGCAGCGGTGTGAATGGTGGCTTGGATCGGGCGGGGCATGGGCACTCTGAGGTTAAAGCTTGGAGTCCGGATTTTGACACTTCGCTGGCGTGCTATAAACCCGCATCGTTCGGAGACACACCACAACAATTGCATCAGCCACTGATGCGCGCCTGTAGACAATGAAACGCGGCTTTTTTACCATCATGTCGGCGCAGTTTTTCAGCTCGCTGGCCGACAACGCCTTGTTTGTGACCGCCGTGCAATTGCTCCGAAGCAGCCACGCTCCCGAGTGGCAGCAAGCCGCTTTGGTGCCGATGTTCGCGCTGTTTTACGTAGTACTGGCGCCGTTTGTCGGGGCTTTTGCCGACTCCATGCCCAAGGGCAAGGTGATGTTGCTCAGCAACTTCATCAAGGTGCTGGGTTGCCTGTTCATGCTGTTTGGCTCGCATCCCTTGCTGGCTTACGCCATTGTGGGGCTGGGTGCGGCGGCCTATTCGCCGGCCAAATACGGCATCCTGACGGAATTGTTGCCGGCCTCGCAGCTGGTCAAGGCCAACGGCTGGATTGAAGGCCTGACCATTGCCTCCATCATTTTGGGCGTGCTGCTGGGCGGACAACTGGTGGGGCCGGTGATAGCGCCCTGGCTCCTGGCATTTGATTTCCCCTTGGTAGACACCGGCGTGAACAACGCGCCCGAGGCCGCCATTTGCGTGCTGATTTTTGTCTATTTGCTGGCGGCCTGGTTCAACACCCATATTCCCCTGACCGGGGTGGAAATGCGGCCGATGTCGCGACGCGTCACCTCTCTGTTGCCTGATTTTTGGGCCTGTAACGTCCGTTTGTGGCGCGACAAACTGGGCCAGATTTCGCTCGCCGCCACCACGCTGATTTGGGGTGTGGCGGGCAATTTGCGCTTTATTGTGCTGGCCTGGGCGGCGGCGGCACTGGGTTACTCGGTGACGCAAGCCTCGGCCCTGCAAGGCGTGGTGGCGATTGGCATGGCGGCTGGCGCGGTCGTGGCGTCGATGCGCATGCGCCTGGAAGACGGCCCCCGTGTCATCACGCTGGGTATCGTCATGGGCATCCTGATCATCCTGCTGATCTTTATCACCAACGTCTGGGTGGCGGCGCCGTTTCTGATTTTGCTGGGGGCGCTGGGCGGCTTCCTGGTGGTGCCGATGAACGCGCTGCTGCAGCATCGCGGCCACAATTTGATGGGGTCGGGACGCTCCATTGCCGTGCAAAACTTCAACGAGCAGGCCTGCATTCTGGGACTCGGCGCGGCCTACAGCCTGTCCACCGGCCTGGGACTGCCGACCTTCACCGCCATTACCGGTTTTGGTCTGGTGATCGCCGGCTTCATGTGGCTGATCCGGCGCTGGCACGCGCGCAATTGCGTGGTGCATCAGGTCGAAATCGAGCACCTGCTGAGCATTGCACGCAACGACAAATTCGAGGTTTGAGGCCATTGAAGCGATTTGTCGCCGTCCGCCCTTGAGCAAAACGGCGCTGGCCGCGGCGGCACTGACGCTCAACGCCTTCGTCTGGGGGGTTTCGTGGTGGCCGTTTCGCAGCTTGCAAAGCCTGGGCTTGCACCCGCTGTGGACCACCGCCCTGATTTATACCTTTGGCCTGCTGTGTCTGGCGCTGGTTCAGCCGCGCGCCTGGCGCGGCTTCTTGCGCCACCCCGAGTTGTGGTGGCTGCTGCTGGCGGCCGGGCTGACCAATGTCGGCTTCAATTGGGCGGTGACGGTGGGCGACGTGGTGCGCGTCGTCTTGCTGTTCTACCTGATGCCGGCTTGGGTCGTGCTGCTGGCCTGGCCCCTGCTGGGCGAAAAACCAAGCACCGGCTCATTGGTGCGCCTGGCATTGGCGCTGGCGGGCGTGGTGATTGTGCTCAAGACCCCGGCGTCGCCCTGGCCGGTGCCCGAGAGTCTGGCCGACTGGCTGGCCCTGATGGCCGGCTTTTGTTTTGCCCTGACCAATATCCTGCTGCGCCGTCTCAACCACACGCCGGGCGAGTCGCGCATGCTGGCCATGTTTGTGGGCGGCGCGCTGCTGGCCGGCGCTGCGGCCGTGCTGGGTGTGGGGCTGGACGTGGTGACGCCGCTGCCGGCGCCCAAGCTGGCCTGGGTTGCCTGGGCGCTGCTGATCAGCCTGGCGTTCCTGGCCGGCAACCTGGCGCTGCAGTACGGGGCTGCCCATCTGAGCGCCAGCGCGACCTCGCTCATCATGCTGTCAGAAGTGATTTTTGCCAGCGGCTCTTCGGTGCTGCTGGGGGCCGGGACGCTGTCGGCGCGCACCCTGATCGGCGGCGCTTTGATTCTGTTGGCATCGCTGCTGTCAGTGCTGTCGTTTCGCCAACCTTCTTAGTCTGTCCCGCAAGGTTTCAGGGGGTTGAGATTTGATTTTCTCCTGGATTAACTTATAGTCATCGCACGCGAACCCCATGCCGGTAGCAGCTTCAAGGGGGCTGAAGGCCTGGATTTGGCCGAGGCCGCCAGAGTCGACCATCTGGTTTGCCGAATTCGTTGTGTTGGGACGCTTATTCTTCAACGTCGGGTCTTCTACTGCAGGAGGTTCAAGGATGTCAGCCGATAGCGCAGCAGTCACACGCATCGTCGAGGCCTTTGCCGAATGCTGGAACAGACACGACATGAACGCCTTTGCCGAGTTGTTCGCGCCTGATGCAGAGTTCGTCAATGTTGTTGGCTTGTGGTGGAAGGGACGGGCAGAGATTAAGGCGGCCCACGAATTCACACACCAAACCCTCTTCAAAAACAGCCGCTTGACGCTGGTCGAATTGTCGACACGATTTCCAACGCCACAAATTGCGATTGCGCGATGCCGCTGGCGTCTTGTGGGCCACGTGACGCCGCAAGGAATACCCCTGCCAGAGCGCCAGGGCGTCCTGCTGAACGTACTGCGTCAACAAGACGGCAAGTGGTTCATCATTGATTCGCAAAATACCGACATCATTGAAGGGGTTGCGTCCAGGCCGCAGTAACGCCCGTCGTGGCCTGGACGAATCGGCCAGGGACGCCCAAGGCTTCCATCACGCAACTTAATCAGAAGTGCGACACTGGCAGCCCCATTCAAGCATCTGGAACAGCCATGAGCCCTGTGTACGATTTTGAAGCTTTGCAAATCAACGGCCAGCCGGTTTCCCTGAGCCAATTCAAGGGCCGGGTCATGCTGATCGTCAACACGGCCAGTGCCTGTGGCTTTACGCCGCAATTTGCCGGTCTGGAAGAATTGCACGAAACCTATGGCAACAAGGGGCTGGTGGTGCTGGGCTTCCCGTGCAATCAGTTTGGCGCGCAAGACGCCGGCAGCAACAACGAAATCGCCGAGTTCTGCCAGCTGAACTACGGCGTGAGCTTTCCCATGATGGCCAAGATCGACGTCAACGGCGCGCAGGCACACCCGCTGTACCAGTGGTTGACCCAGGAGGCGCCCGGCCTGCTCGGCAGCAAGGCGATCAAATGGAATTTCACCAAGTTCCTGGTCGGCAAGGACGGCCAAGTCCTCAAGCGCTATGCACCCACCGCCACACCCGCGAGCCTGGCGAAAGATATTGAAACGGCGCTGGCGGCCTGAGCCAACTCAGTTAAGCCGGATCAGGGCCAGCGCGGGCGAGGGCGGGGTCACGCGGGCGTCAAACGGGTGCGCCAGCGTGCCCACCGCGCGCACGATGCGCTGCACGTAGGCGCGGGTTTCCTGGTACGGCGGCACGCCACGGTAACGCTCCACCTTGCCCTCGCCCGCGTTGTAGGCGGCGGCCACCAAGACAATGTCGCCCTCAAAATAGGCCAGCAACCAGCGCAGGTAGGCCAGGCCACCGCGGATGTTCTGCGCCGCGTCAAACGGGTTGCGCACCTGAAAGCGCTGGCTGGTCTCGGGGATCAGCTGCATCAGGCCCTGGGCGTTCATGGGCGACAGCGCCTGGCTGTCGAAATTCGATTCGGCGGCGATGATGGCCAGCGCCAGTTGCGGCTGCACCTGGTACTGGGGCGCCATTTTCATCACCAGCTCAAAAATCTTGCGCGGCGCAATCGCTTGGTAGTCCACACCCGGCTCCGGCACCAGGTCGGTCGCCGACGCTGGCGGCGGCGCCGGCGGACGCAGGCACTCGGGCACGTCGGGGGTCGGTTCCCCCACGATTTTCAGCATCCGTTGGGCGGCTTCCAGCCCCTGCGCGGCAGCGGCCTGGAAAAAGTAGGCCGCCATAGCGTCGTCGCGTGGCACGCCGCGCCCGTTGGCGTAGATCCAGCCCAGGCTGTAGTGGGCTTGGGCGTCGCCCAGAGCAGCGGCCTGGCAGTACAGGGAAATCGCCAGCGCTGGGTTGCGCGGCACACCTTCACCGTTCTCGTAGGCGATGGCCTGCTGGCGCAAGTCGATAGCGCGGGCATCCGGGGTGCTGTTTTGGGCCAGCACCGGCAAGGCAAGGGCGAGACCCAAAAGGGCGATCAACAGCGGACGGCGGCATCGGACCAAGGCGTGCATACGGCGCAGTGTCAGCACTTCTTGTGCTGCGCCGCTTGCGAAAACTCAACGCGGCATCGTGCGCAGGCGTTCCGCGGCCTCGCGCAGGCTGGCGGCGGTGCTGTCCCAGCCCAGGCAGGCGTCGGTGATGGAGACGCCGTAGCGCAAGTCTTGCGGGCGCGCCAGCTTTTGGTTACCTTCGAACAGGTTGGATTCGAGCATCACGCCCTTGATCGAACGGTTGCCGTCCAGGATTTGCCCGACCACGTCTTTGAGCACCAGCGTTTGCAGCGCATGGTTTTTGCGCGAGTTGGCATGGCTGCAATCGACCACGATGTTGACCGGCAACTTGGCCGCCCTAAGCGCGGCCTCGGCTTGCGCCACCGCCACCGAGTCGTAGTTGGGCACGGCACCGCCGCGCAGGATCAAATGGCCAAACGCATTGCCGCGCGTCTGCGTCAGCGCCACCTGACCGTCACCATTGATACCCAGAAACGCATGCGGCTGCGCTGCCGACAACATACCGTTCAAGGCAACGTCCAGGTCACCGTCGGTGCCGTTCTTGAAGCCGACCGGGCTCGACAGGCCGCTGGCCATTTCACGGTGCGTCTGGCTCTCGGTGGTGCGCGCGCCGATTGCGCTCCAGGCGATCAGGTCGCCCAGGTACTGCGGCGTGATCGGGTCCAGCGCCTCGGTGCCGCAGGGCAGGCCCATGTCATTGAGCTCCACCAGCAGGCGCCGCGCGATGTGCAGGCCTTCTTCGATGTCAAACGAGTCGTCCATGTGCGGGTCGTTGATCAAGCCCTTCCAGCCGACCGTGGTGCGCGGTTTTTCAAAGTACACGCGCATCACGATGAACAGTTGGTCGGCCAGCTCATCGGCCAGCGCTTTGAGGCGCTGCGCGTAATCCTTTGCCGCGGCAATGTCGTGGATCGAGCAGGGCCCCACCACCACCAGCAAACGCGGGTCGCGTCCGCTCAGAATACTGGCCACCGCCTGGCGTGCCGTGGTGACCGTCTGGGTGGCGCGCACGCTGGCGGGCACATCGTCGTGCAACTGGGCCGGCGAGAGCAAGGTGTGCTGGGACAGCACGTTCAGGTTTTCAAAGGCCGAGGGGAAAGTCATGGCAGCGCCTGTTCCATCAAATTTATAAGAAATCGGGCTCTAGCCCCCGTTGTAACTGCGTAAGTAGCTATATATTTAATAGCGTTCTTATGGTGATTCTTGCAGCGCCTCGTCCAGCACTTCGATCCAGTGGCGCACCGGGGTGTCGGTGCCGCTTTGCAGGTGCGTGATGCAGCCAATGTTGGCCGAGACGATGACATCGGGGGGCGCCGCGCCAAAGGTGGTGTTCAGGTGGCCGAGCTTGCGCGCCAGCAGTTGATGGGACAAATCCGGATTCAGCACGGAATAAGTGCCGGCCGAGCCGCAGCACAGGTGCGCCTCGAAACCGGTCACTTTGATGTTGAAACCCAACTCGCCCAGGTAACGCTCGACGCCGCCGCGCAATTGCTGGCCGTGTTGCAGGCTGCACGGCGGGTGAAAGACCATGGCGCCGGCCTGTTTTGACACCTGCGGCGAGACCCGGCTGCGCAATTTTTCACTCAGCTCGGGCAGCCATTCGCTCACGTCCTGCGTCAGGGCGCTGATGCGGGCGGCCTTTTCCGCATAGACCGGATCATCCCGCAGGATGTGGCCGTATTCCTTGACCGTGACGCCACAGCCCGAGGCGTTCATGAGGATGGCTTCGACCCCGGCGTGGCCGTTGTGGCCTTGCAGATAGGGCCACCAGGCATCGATGTTGGCGCGCATTTCCATCATGCCGCCATCCTGGTCGTTCAGGTGAAATTTCACCGCACCACAGCAACCGGCTTTCGGCGCGATCACGCACTGGACACCGGCCGCGTCAAACACCCGCGCCGTGGCGTGGTTGATGTTGGGCGCCATGGCCGGTTGCACACAGCCCGCCAGCAGCAGCACCTGGCGCGCGTGGCCGCGCGTGGGCCAAGCACCCGCGCTTTGCTTGGCCGGCACCTTGGCCTGCAGGGCGGCAGGCAGCAAGGGCCGCACCATCTGGCCCAGTGCCATGGCGGGGGCGAACAGCGGTGACGGCAGGCCCTCTTTGAGCACCCAGCGCAGGGCACGCTCACCGGCCGGGCGGGGCACTTTGGCATCGACCAGCTTGCGCCCGATGTCGAGCAGATGGCCGTACTGCACGCCGCTGGGGCAGGTGCTTTCGCACGAACGGCAGGTCAGGCAACGGTCCAGATGAAGTTGCGTCTTGCGCGTCGGCGTGGCGCCTTCAAGCACCTGTTTCATCAGGTAGATGCGCCCACGCGGGCCGTCCAGCTCGTCACCGAGCAACTGGTAGGTCGGGCAGGTGGCGGTGCAAAAACCGCAGTGCACGCACTTGCGCAGGATGGCTTCGGCAGCCAGACCGTCGGCCGTGGCCTGGTATTCAGGGGCGAGTTGAGTTTGCATCGGGGTACATCCGGCCACGGTTGAAGATACCGGCCGGGTCAAACTCGGCCTTGAGGCGCTGGTGAATCTGAGCCAGCACCGGCGTTAATGGATGAAAACGAGCTGTAGCCCCCGTTTTATCTGCGTCAGGCGCTCTAAAAAGCATAGCATTCCCGCCCGCATCGGTCGCCGCCTGACGCAGTTGCGCTTGTGCCGTCAGCGGCGCCCAGAGCCAGCGCAGGCCGCCGTGCCACTCGATCAGGGGCGCGTAGGGCAAGGCCAGCGCGGGCGCAGTGGGCGGCAAGGACAGGCGCCACAAGCCCAGGTCGGGCGCGGGCGGCTGGAAGAACGGCAGGGTTTGGTCGCGGCAGGCGGCCCAGTCGGGGCCGGCTTGCGCGTTGTCCAGGCGCGCGCAATCACCGCCTGCGGCTTGCAGGTCGGCCAGCAGGCGCGGGCAGGCCGCTGCGACCGCCGCACTGGCGCCACGCAAGCGCACAAACAAGGTGTCACGCGCCGGGCTGACGCTGTCGTCACGCACCCAGCAACTGGCGTTCAAGGGCAGCGGCTGGCCGCCCCAGCGCTGCAGCAAGTCAAGGGCGGCTTGCTGCGCGATGCCAGCCGCCATCAAAGTGGCCTCAAAGGGGGCCAGCGGCAGCACTTTGAGCGACATCTCGGTCAGCACGCCGAGCGTGCCCAGGGCGCCCACCATCAGGCGCGAGACATCATAGCCCGCCACGTTTTTGATCACCTGGCCGCCAAACGTGAGCAACTCGGCGCGGCCGTTGAGCAGCTTGACGCCCAGCACATAGTCGCGCACGCCACCGACGCTGGCACGGGCCGGGCCGCTCAGGCCAGCGGCCACCATGCCGCCGACGGTGGCACCGCTTGGACCGACGCCTGGCAGCGCAAAGTGGGGCGGCTCGAAGGCCAGGCACTGGCCTTTTTCAGCCAGCACGGCTTCCAGCTCGCTCAAAGGCGTGCCCGCGCGCACCGTGACTACCAGCTCGCTGGGCTCGTAGCTGATGATGCCGCTCAAGCCGGTGAGGTCGAGCACCTCGCCTTGCAGCGACTGGCCATAGAAGTCTTTGCTGCCGCCGGCACGAATACGCAACGGGGTGCGGTGGGCAGCGGCGGCGCGAATACGCTCGGTGATCTGATGCAGTGGGTCCATAGGGTGCAGGCCGGAGATGGCGCGTTGGGAGGTAGTGCCAATGGTAAGGGTTAGTCGACAAAGAAGTTGACCGGCAGGCCGGGGACGCTGACGCGCATGGCAAACACGCAGCCCGACTCGGGAAAGCGGGTCAACTCGGCCGCACCGCGGCCATGGCGCGCCGAAGTGACAAACAGCGTCTGCAGGTCCTCGCCACCAAAGCAGGGCATGGTCGGGCATTGCGCGGGCACGGCGAACTCGGCCAGCAAGCTGCCGTCGGGTGCCAGTTGGCAGACGCGGCGGCCCTCGTACATGGCCACCCAGTAATTGCCAAGCACGTCAACGGCAGCGCCATCCGGGCGGCCCTGGTAGCCACCGTTGTTCGCCGCGCCGTCAGACTGCCAGCCCGGCGGCTTGGGCGCGAACTGGGCAAAGGTGCGCTGCCCGGTCAGGCAGTTGCGCGCCAGGTCGTAATCCCAGGCCTGGATGGCATGGCTGGGGGTGTCGGCCCAGTACAGGGTGCGGTCATCCGGACTCCAGGCCAGGCCGTTGGCGGTGGTGGCGGGCAGCACGGTTTGATCGAGCTGGCGCTCAATCTGCGGCGGGATGCCGGCGCGGCAGTCCAGGCAATAGAGCGCGGCATTACGCGCCACCCGGGTCTCGTCCAGCGTGCCAATCCAGAAGCGCCCCAGCGCGTCACACTTGCCGTCATTGGCGCGCAGGTGCTGCGGGTCGTAGTCGAGCGTGGCGATGTGTTGCAGCGGCCCACCCCACTCGCGGGCTCGAAACACGCCATGGCGCAGCGCAATCACCAGGCCGCCACCGGCCGCGGGCGCGATGCAGCCGGGCTCACTGGGCATGGCCCAGGCCTCAACCGGGCTCAGGCCGGGCTGGGTGCGCAGGATTTTCCGGCCCGCAATATCGACCCAATACAGCCGTTGTTCGTGCGGGTGCCAAAACGGCGATTCGCCCAGGAGGCAGGGTTGCGGGGTGACGGTTTGCCAGCTCATAGTCCAGGAGTGTCGTGGTGGGTTTTGCGGGTGACCATTGTGCCTTGTTGCGCCGGCCGCTCGCAGCGTGGCGACCAAGCGGCCATCACCTTGCGCGTCCGGACCCAAGCCGGGGTCGCGCCGGGATCAGGCAGGATTTGTTTGCTCCTAAAATCGTACAGCGCATTTGGCGCAAAAACAGGGGTTCCACCGCTATGACAACTGAAGATATCAGCTTCACTGATTTCATCGCCTCATCGATTCACGACATGAAGAATTCGCTGAATGTTCAGGTCAATGGCCTGGAAACCATCGCCGATGCCTGTCGGGCGCGCTTTGATGACGACACCCTGGCGGCACTGGGGCCCATCATCCATCAGGCGCACCGCATGAACGCCAACCTGATCCAGCTGCTCAGCCTCTACAAGCTCGGCAAATCGATTTACCCGGTGGACATTGCCGAACAGTCAGTCGCCGATGTGATCGCAGAAACCCTGCTGCACAACCGCTCGGTGATGGAGTTCAAGGGCATCACGATGGACGTGGATTGCGACGAGGGCTGCTACTGGTATTTTGACCGCGACCTGGTGACCGGCATCTTGCTCAACGCCCTGAACAACGCCTACAGCTACACCACCGACAAGATTCGCATCGCCGCCCGCATTGAAGGCGGATTCCTTGAGCTGCGGGTCGAAGACAACGGCCGGGGTTACCCCGACACCATGCTGCAAAGCGACGGTATGGCCGCCAACAAGGGGGTCAATTTTTCAAGCGGCAGCACCGGCCTGGGGTTTTATTTTTCTTCCCGCGTGGCCCAGATGCACAAAAACGGCGCTCGACAGGGTTCGCTCACGATAGAGAACGGCGGCGCCTATGGCGGCGGTTGTTTTGTCGTGCGCCTGCCCTAGCCCACCTTGACGAGACCCTGACCATGACTTTTTCACTCCCGCAAGCCAACACCTTGATCATTGACGATTTCCAGGGCATGCGCACCATGCTGCGGGACTTCGTCCGGCTCATGGGCGTCACCCGAATCGACACCGCCAGCAATGGCCATGAGGCCATCAACCAGCTCAGCGCCAACAAATATGACATTGTTATTTGTGATTACAACCTCGGGCCTGGCGCCAACGGGCAGCAGGTGCTGGAGGAGGCCAAGCTGCGCAATTTTGTCGGCGTGTCCACCATCTGGGTCATGGTCACGGCCGAAAAAACAACCGACATGGTGATGGGGGCGGCGGAGGTCAAGCCCGACGACTATCTGCTCAAACCGATCAACCAGGTGCTGCTGCAAAGCCGTCTGGAAAAATTGATCACGCGCAAGCAGTCGCTCGGTGCGATCGAGGCTGCCATCCGGACGCAGGACTACAGCGCTGCCATCGCTCTGTGCGATCAGCAGCTGAATGCGCGCGCGGTCAATCCGCAGGAAGTTTTGCGCATCAAGAGCGACTTGCTGCTGACCCTGGGCGACTACCCGGCCGCGCGGACACTGTTCGAGTCGGTGCTGGCATTGCGCAGTGTGGCGTGGGCCAAGACCGGCCTGGGCAAGGTCTTGTTTTACGGCCAGGACTATGCCGGTGCGGTGCAATTGTTTCAGCAGGTGCTGCAGGAAAACCGGATGTACATGGAGGCGGCCGACTGGCTGGCCAAGACCCTCGACGCGATGGGGGACAGCGCGCAGGCCCAGCAAGTACTGGAGGACGCGGTGCAACTGTCGCCCAACTCGCCGATCCGCCAAAAGACCCTCGGCGACACGGCCTACCGCAATGGCGCGCTCGATGTGGCGCAGGCGGCGTTCGAGAAGACCATCAAGATCAGCGAATTTTCGCCGCACAAGAACCCGGCGGTGTACGCCCGGCTGGCGCGGGTCTTCTCGGACCAGGACTCCCCTGAAGAAGCGCTGAACATCCTCAAACGCAGCAAAGCCGACTTCCGATACAACCCGGCCGCCGCCCTGCAAACGGCGGCGGCCGAAAGCCTGGTCTATCAAAAAATGGGGCAGGTGCAGAAAGCCGAAGCGGCCATGCTGGATGCCGAGCGACTGATGGAACAACTGGCCGACAAGGTGAGCCCCGAGATGACGATGGAGGTGGCCAAAGCGCTGTTCAAACTGGGAAAAAAGGACAAGGCATGCGGCTTGCTCCGGGACCTGGTCAAAAACAACCATGAAGACGGCGAACTCTCCAGGCAGATCGGCGCCGTCTTTGAGGGCGAAAACATGGCGGAAGAGGGCCAGACCCTCATCAAGGCCTCGCGCAATGAAGTCATCGACATCAACAACCAGGGCGTCACGCTGGCCAAGCAAGGCGACTTCCAGCAAGCGGTCAAACTATTGCGAACTGCCGCGCAGCAGCTGCCCCATAACGAAGTGATCAGCGTGAACCTGTGCGGCTTGCTGATTGGCCTGATGCAACAAAAAGGCAAGACCGAGGACCTGGTTCTTGAAACCAGAGAGCTGCTCGGCCGGGTGCGCGAAATGAACCCGGTCAACCAGAAATACCGCGCCTATGCGCTCGCGCTGGCCCGTCTGACGAACGAGCACTAGCGCTGATTGATCGGTCGCTGAGTTCCCATTGCCAACATGGGCGTTTGAAATTTGATTGGCCGGGAAGCAGCGTTAGTTGACAGCCACCAATGCCCGGTAGCCGGAAGTACAAATTCACGATTTGAGGTGCCGACCAGCCGACCGTCGCGGACTTCGGCAACTTGCCCATGTTGACATCCAGAGTTTGGGGCCGCGATCGCGAATTGACGGTCCGCGTTACATACAACGGCCGTTGCAGATCATTGCAACGAGTCCACAAGCTGATGTCACTGCCCTCAACCTATTTTCCTCCAATCGTGCGGTAGTCGATGTAGCCAGCGTCGTTGCCGCCAAAAAAGCTATTGCGGTCAGCAATATTCATTGGTGCGTCAACCTTCAATCGCTCCACAAAGTCCGGGTTGGCCAGCACCATCTGACCGTAAGACTCCAGGTCAGCCAAGCCCCCGTTTAGGTCTGATCCGATCTGCTCGCGAGCGCGACCGGGGTGGTTCACCATCAAAGTTCCTGTCCAAAGTCTGCGTATATCGGCCAGCAAGGGCACGTCACCTTGGTGCATGATGTGCAAATAGGCAGGGCCCAGCCTGTTCAGTTCTGCCACCAAGTAGCGATAGAGAGCCGGTCCCTCGGGTCCTTCGTCAATTCCCCACAAGGTGGTTCCGGGTGACAACCGGATTGCAGTGCGGTCGGCACCGATTTCCTCAGCGATAGCTTGCGCCACTTCAATCGCAAAACGTGCACGGTTCTCGATGGGACCACCATACGCATCTGTTCGTGAATTTGAGCTGGGGGCCAAAAACTGCTGAACCAGATAGGCATTTGCACCATGAATCTCTACCCCGTCTGCACCTGCTTCTATCGCTCGCTTGGCTGCGAAACGGAAATCGGTGGTGGTCTGGCGAATCTCGTTCAGACTCAGCGCCCGCGGCGCCGGTGCTGGCTGCAAACCCGTGGGAGTAAACATTTGCGCGCCGGACTCAATCGCTGAGGGGGCCACACTCTGGCGATGGTGTGGCGTGTTGTCAGGGTGCGACAAGCGACCGGCATGCATGAGTTGAATGAATAAGCGGCCCCCTCGGTCATGAACCGCATCGCTAACGGTCCGCCAGCCCGCGACGTGGGCATCGGTGTAGATGCCGGGTGTCAACATGTACCCCTGCCCGTCCTCTGAGGGCTGCGTGCCCTCGGTGATGATCAGGCCAACGCTTGCGCGCTGCGCGTAGTATGTTGCAGCGGACGCTCCGGGAGTGCCGTCAAACTGCGCACGTGAGCGGGTCATGGGTGCCATGGCCAACCGGTTGCTCAAGGTAACGCGGCCAAGCTGAATGGTGTTGAATAGTGAAGTCATAATTTTCTCGTTTGGTTATGTAGAGTAGGCAAGTTGGGTCACGCGACTTGTGAATCGACAGCACGTTCGACAAGCGTGCGTGACTCCGTCAGGAAAGCCCTGATGTGGGCGCCGGTAAGACCGGCCGAAGGATGGATGGCCTGGCCTTTGTTATTAAACAAGGTACCTGTGAAACCATTGATCTGTGAATTCAACATGAGCGGGACAATGCGCCGCGCATACGTCTCCGCAGTGGGCGTGAAAACGCCGATAAGCCCCTCCAGCAGTGCAAACAGGAATTTGTTGCCGCCGAGAAGATTGATGCGAATGTCGGTCTTGATCAGCCCTGGATTGAGTCCATAGGTGTTGATATTGGGATAGCGCTGGGCACTATCGAGCACCAGCATTTCATTACCGGCGACCGTGTTCATGTGGGCACTCATTGCGCTATACGCACTCTCGGAATTGAGGTCTCCCAGCGTGCCAGCCTGCCCGGTGCCGGGGTAGCCCATGATGAACACTCGGGACTTCCGATGTCCTTTGGACAGTTGCACGCCTAGTCGATGCGCAATACCTTGCAGGATGACCTGTCGGCTCAAGAAGCTCACGGCCATATCGCGCTCCAATCCCTCTAATGTCTCCTGCCGCTTGCGTGCAGCAAAAATTCCGGTGGTGAAGATCACCAGATCCAAAGTCTCTGCTGGCAGACTACTGGCCACCCGTCGTGCCTCATGCATCAAGCTGAGGTCGGCTTGGACGAATTCGATGTTTGGCACTCCGGCATCGCGAAAAGTTTGACCGACCACTGTGACGTGTGCGCCATGTGTGGCCATCTCGCGTGCCAGCGCTCTGCCAATGCCACCGGTGCCCCCAATGATGGCGACCTTTTTGCCAGCCACTTCACTCGGGTTGAATCGTGATGCTGACAGTTGCAGCGATGGATCTTTTTTCATAAGAGTTGTTCCTTGTTTCGACGGGTTGAATTTTGAATTAACTTACCAGTAAGATAAAGATGGTTTCATGGGAATCATTGATCTATTTACGGGGCAATAGGATGGAGTTATTGAACGACATGGCGCTTTTTGTAGAGGTCGTCAACGCCAAGGGTTTTCGTGGCGCCGCTGATGCCACCGGGGTTCCCAATTCCACGGTGTCCAGACGCATTGCGTTGCTGGAGAAGGCCATCGGACTTCGACTATTGCACCGAACCACGCGACGCGTGGAGTTGACCGAGGCTGGGCGCATTTACTACGAACGCTGTCGACGCATCGTCGATGAAGCCCGGATCGCGCATGAGCAGTTGGGCGAGATGTTGGCCCAACCCAGCGGTGTGTTGAGGGCCTCTTTGCCCGTCGATTTTGCATCCATCTACCTGGCCCCCATCATCACGGAATTTGCGCAGCACTATCCCGGCATCCGTTTTGAGTTCGACCTAACGCCCCGCCGGGTAGACCTGATCACGGAGCCCTTTGACGTGGCAATTCGGGTGGGAGATTTGCCCGACTCCACGCTCATTGCACGGCAACTCGCCAGCATCAAAGCAGAGGTGTTCGCGTCACCTGGGTATCTCGCCAAGGCAGGCGAACCTCAAATCCCTTCGGATTTGTCAAAGCATGAATGCCTGGGTTTCCCCAAAGTCGAGCATTGGGTGCTTCAAAGCGGCGTCCATACGGAACAGGTTCCGGTCAGCGGGCGCTATGTGCTCAACAACGTGGGCATGTTTCGACGCTTGGCCACGTTGGATCAGGGGCTGATTCTGTTACCCCGTGCGGTAGTTGCCGAAGATATTCAATTGGGTCGCCTGCGGCATGTATTGCCAGGGTGGCATGGAAAGCCACAGCCTGTCTACGCGTTAACAGAGACGCGACTGTTACCGGCGAAAACTCAGCGGTTTATTGAATTTGTGCGGGACCGCATAGCAACAATGAGTGCAGTTTGACGGACCGGTGAAGGTTATTGCCGAGAATTCGCTGGGAGACCGTTGATGGCCAATCCGGAAATAGGTTTCGACGAAGTCCGGGCCACTTTGCCGACTTTCCAAGGCATAGCCGAACGGCAGGTTTAGAGGAGGCAAATCGAAAATTGCTGCACCCGCTTAGTGTCTTTTGCGGTCGCAACCTACCGCTGACGGGTTGGATGGAGAAAAAATCATCCATCGAACATTTAGCGGTAGCTTCCCGAGCCCACGAAGTCCAGCGTTGATCACTGTCGAGTGGGCTGATATTCAGGCACCGGCCAAAGAGGTTTTGACTGACCTCGGCTTTCTTGCGGAGCCGCACCACATCTGCAAAGGTGTATCCGGGCACGGGTTGCAAAACCTTGACCCGAAAAAAAAGCCCACCCGAGCCACAGACTCGGGTGGGCTTGCAGCGTGATCCGGTTTAGTTGCTGTAAGCGGTTTCGCCGTGTGACGTGATGTCGAGACCTTCGCGCTCGTCTTCTTCACTGACACGCAGACCGATGGTCAGGTCGACAATCTTGTAGGCAACGAAGGACACGACGCCCGACCAGACAATGGTGGTCAACACCGCTTTGGCCTGAATCCAGACTTGCGATGCAATCGAGTAGTCGGCGCTGGTCACCATGGTGGCAGTCACCCAGTCGGCCACATAGCCGGGGCCGCCCAGTGCGGGCGAGTTGAAGACGCCGGTCAGCAGCGCACCGACGATGCCGCCGACGCCGTGCACGCCAAACACGTCGAGCGAGTCATCGGCACCGATCAGCTTCTTGAGCCCATTGACACCCCACAGGCAGGCAAAGCCGGCCACCGTGCCAATCACCAGGGCACCGCCGACACCCACATTGCCCGCAGCTGGCGTGATGGCAACCAGGCCCGCCACCGCACCGGAGGCCGCACCCAGGATCGAAGCCTTGCCGCGCATCAGCGCTTCACCGACAGACCAGGCCAACACCGCCGCCGCCGTGGCGCCAAAGGTGTTGATGAAGGCCAGCGCGGCAAAGCCGTTGGCTTCGAGCGCCGAGCCGGCATTGAAGCCGAACCAGCCGACCCACAGCAAGGAAGCTCCCACCATGGTCAGCGTCAGGCTGTGCGGGGCCATGGATTCCCGGCCGTAGCCGATGCGCTTGCCCACCATGTAGGCGCCGACCAGACCGGCCACCGCCGCATTGATGTGCACCACGGTGCCGCCGGCAAAGTCGAGCGCGCCCGATTGCCACAGGTAGCCGGCTTTGGCGTTCATGGCATCGACCACGTCTTTGGCGCCGTAGGCGTCTGGCCCCATCCAGAACCACACCATGTGGGCGATCGGGGCGTAGCTGAAGGTAAACCACAGCGCCATGAACATCAGCACGGCCGAGAACTTCATGCGCTCGGCGAAAGCGCCGACGATCAGGGTGCACGTGATGCCGGCAAAGGTGGCCTGGAAGGCGGCAAACACAATTTCGGGAATCACCACGCCCTTGCTGAAGGTGGCGCCGTTGGCGAACGTGCCCGCCACGTTGTCCCAGATGCCTTTCATGAACAGCCGGTCGAAGCCGCCAATGAAGGCGTTGCCCTCGGTGAACGCCAGGCTGTAGCCGTAAATGAACCACAGCACGACGATCAGCGAGAAGGTGACCATCACCTGCATCAACACCGACAGCATGTTTTTGGAGCGCACCAGGCCACCGTAAAACAGCGCCAGGCCAGGCACCGTCATCAGGATCACCAGCAGGGTCGACACCATCATCCAGGCGGTGTCGCCCTTGTTCGGCACCGGTGCCGGCGCGGCGGCTGCGGCGGCCGGGGTGGCTGCGGCAGCGGGTGCGACTGACGCAGCCGGCGCCGCCGCTTCAGCGGGTTTGGCCTCTGCCGGGGCAGCGCTGGCGGACGCCGCTGCGGGCTCCGCCGTGGCGGCCGGGGCTTGCGCCAAGGCGGCCGAGCCACCAGCGAGCAGACTCAAACCCAGGGCAAAGGAAAGCAATAATTTTTTCATGGTAAGTTTTCTCATCAAGGTGGGGGCGAGGCGCTTACAGCGCCTCCTTGCCGGTCTCGCCGGTGCGGATGCGCACGACTTGTTCAACGTCATAAACAAAAATCTTGCCGTCGCCAATCTTGCCGGTGCGGGCGGCGCCCTCAATGGTTTCAATCACCCGCTCGACCAGTTCATCGGCGACGGCGGCTTCGATCTTGACCTTGGGTAGAAAGTCGACCACGTACTCGGCGCCGCGGTAGAGTTCGGTGTGACCTTTTTGACGACCGAAGCCTTTGACTTCGGTCACGGTGATGCCCTGCACGCCGATGGCCGAGAGTGCTTCGCGCACTTCGTCAAGCTTGAAGGGTTTGATGATGGCGGTGACGAGTTTCATGATTTCTCCTTGGCATGGAATAAGTGAAGGGTGCTCCGTGAATTCAGTTTCATCAGCTTCTCCGATAAAGTGGGTACACAAGAGTCTTAAGCATGGTTCATGCCACTATTTTTGCGACAGCGGGTGGTGATTAGCGATGGCGGTCGCCTTGGGTTTGCGCTAATATTCATGTATAAATAAACAGTACGCACATACTTGGTGCATAAACCAGGGCGCAGCACCAATTCGCGCCAGCCCTTTTTTGAAGAGGAATCCTGATGAGCCTGTCTTTGGTGCAAAGCCGTGCGCTGCTGGGCCTGGACGCGTCGGCGGTCACGGTGGAGGTTCACCTGGCCAATGGCCTGCCCAGCTTCACGCTGGTCGGCTTGGCCGACGTTGAGGTGAAGGAGGCGCGCGAGCGGGTGCGCTCTGCGATTCAAAATTCCGGGCTGGAGTTTCCCCACAACAAGCGCATCACGGTCAATCTGGCGCCCGCCGACCTGCCCAAGGATTCGGGCCGCTTTGACTTGCCGATTGCGTTGGGCATTCTGGCCGCCAGTGGCCAGATCGATGCGGCCCGTCTGGCGGGCTATGAATTCGCCGGCGAGTTGTCGCTGTCGGGCGAGCTGCGCCCGGTGCGCGGCGCGCTGGCCATGAGCCTGGCTTTGCACGCCAGCCGGGTGGTGACGCAACTGGTGTTGCCGCCCGGCAGCGCCGAAGAAGCCGCGCTGGTGCCCGACGCCCAGGTCTATAGCGCCCGCCATCTGCTTGATGTGGTGCAGCATTTTTTGCCGCAGGACGACAACGCGCCGCCAGCGGAGCCCGCGGCGGGCTGGTCGCGGGTCACGGCCGCGCCCCAGCCCGAGCTGGTACGGTATCTGGATCTGGCCGATGTCAAAGGTCAACTGGGCGCCAAACGCGCCCTGGAGATTGCCGCTGCTGGCGGCCACAGTCTGTTGCTGATGGGGCCGCCCGGCTCGGGCAAGTCGATGCTGGCGCAACGCTTTGCCGGCCTGCTGCCCACCATGACGACCCTTGAGGCGCTGCAAAGCGCTGCCGTGGCCAGCCTGGGCGGGCGCTTTTCGCTGGACAAGTGGGCGCAGCGGCCCACTTGCAGCCCGCACCACACCGCCAGCGCCGTGGCACTGGTGGGCGGCGGTTCACCCCCGCGGCCCGGCGAAATTTCACTGGCGCACCATGGCGTGCTGTTCCTGGACGAATTGCCAGAATTCCCCCGTGCCGCGCTGGAGGCGCTGCGCGAACCGCTGGAGTCGGGGGTGATCACGATTTCGCGCGCGGCAAGGCGCGCCGAATTTCCGGCCCGCTTTCAGCTGATTGGCGCCATGAACCCCTGCCCTTGCGGCTATCTGGGATCAAAGCAAAAGGTCTGCCGCTGCACACCCGACCAGGTGGCGCGTTACCAGAGCAAGCTGAGCGGCCCGCTGGTGGATCGTATTGACCTGCATGTGGAAGTGCCGGCCTTGCCGGCGGCGGACTTGCTGCAGGCAGCAGCCGGTGAAGCCACCGCCGTCATCCGCGCGCGTTGCACGGCCGCGCGCGAGCGCGCCATGGCACGCCAGGGCAAGGCGAACCAGGCGCTGCAGGGACAGGAAATAGACCACTATTTGTTGCTTGACGATGCCGCCGCCAAGTTTCTCAACCTGGCGGCCGCGCGCCTGGGCTGGTCGGCCCGCAGCACACACCGGGCCCTTAAAGTGGCCCGCACCATCGCCGACCTGGCCGGGGCAAGCAGCACCCAGGTGACACACGTGGCCGAGGCGATGCAATACCGGCGTGCGCTGCGCGCCTAGGCCATCGCCTTGCGATTCATCAGGACCGCAAAAAGGCTGCTGACATCCACCGTCTGAATCAGCAATTGGCCGCCATTGGCCTTGATGAAATGTTTCACCAGCGCGCCGTCGGCCTGCCCGGTAAAGGGCGAGTGCATGATTTGGGACTGATTGAACGCCGGTACGTCGTGCAGCGCATCGACCAGCAGACCAATCGTTTGCCCGCCGTAGCGCACGATGATGACCTGGCTGCTTTTGTCGATGACGGAGGGTTGGCCGTGCAGCAGATAGCCCAGGTCAAAAACCCAGACCGAGCCATGGTTCACCGCTTCATGCTGCAGCCCCAGCAGGCCGATGCAGGCTTTGCGCTCGCCCCTGGACACGGTCGATATTTTTGCCGCGGGCAGCGCCTCCAGAACATGCTCGGCGGGCAAGGCGAACAGGGCGCCATCGACAAAGAACGTGGCGAATTCAAACCCCCCGATGGCGGTCAAATCCGATTGCAACACCGTGTGGCCCTGGTGGCCAACGCCCGGGCGCTCACGCACTTCACCGAAGGAATCAAACACAAGGGCCAACACATCTTCACGGTAGCCATCGGACACCTTGAATTCGCGGTAGCCGCTGGAGACGGTGCAACCCATGATCGCGTAATGACCGTCGTGGATCACGATGCGCGACGCGCTGCTGCCGTTGGGCAGCGCCAGCAAAGTCTGATCCATTTCCAATCTCGTTCCGACCGGGCGTGTCGGGTCCGTGCTGGCGATGACGCAGCCCCGTCGATCCACAAACAGGGCGTTCATCCCCGCCTTGTGGCCCAGGCCACTGCGCAGCATGGCATCGAGTTCAGGCTTTGAGTCGAACACGATGCCGATACCGCCGACCACGCTCGCATCGTCATTGGGGTCGCGGATGGCCGCGTGGTACACATAGGTGGGTCGGCCACCGTACAGTGGGCTGGGTGCAAACGGCGTCACGCAGTAATCCTGTTCACTGCGCAGCGCACGCACCTGCGCCAGCGTGTCGGCTTCGATGAAGGTCCCCAGCACCGTCCCGCCATCCTGGTCGGGCTGGGTGCTGGCGACAATGCAGCCGCTGGCGTCATAGACGAAGATGCAGGTGTAGACCGTGTACAGGCGGTTGATGTATTCCAGAATGCCGGTGATGCGCTCGACCATCTCGCCATCGCGCTGCGGCGCCGCCGGCGCCGCCAGCGCCGCCTGCAGCTCCGGCGTCAAGGCCCACCAGCGACAGTCGTCCGAGCGCTCGTACAGGTTGCGGTCCAGCAGATCGACCAGCAAGTGCGACACGAATTCCGAATCGCGCAGGCTGGACGCCAGCACCGTTTCATACAGATCGGCGATCGATTTTGAAAACAGCTCGTTGCTGCGCGCGCCGGTTTCACTGATCTGGTCCAGGATCGTCTTGAGTTTCATCTGTTCGCCGCGCTGGCCGGTTGTCATCACCTGCCCGTTCCACACCACGCGCTGGATGTTTTCAGCGGCGGCCATGATCTCGTAGAGCGGGGGCGAGAAGGATTGGGCGTGCGACAGCAAGCCGGCCGCAACACCGGGATCAAGCGTGGTCAGGGTGCTTCTGGCGCCGCCGGTGAAAGCCACGTCAACCGGAATCATGACCTGGCCTTGCCAGCCCGGCGGCCCGGGGTAGCCTTGGTAACCCCCGGCAGGGTAGGTTCGCACCAGGTATTCACGACCGGCAAACATCATCAGTGCCGGGTTTGAGGCGGTGTTGACCGGCACCACGGCACCGGGTGGAATCCACAAGGCATCCGCACTTTCAATCACGCGATTGCTACCGTCGAGCAGCATCATGTTGGAGCGCCCGGCCGGATCGCGATGCGACTGAAAGATGCCCGCCATTTCCTGCTCGAAGTTGAAACACAGACACAACACGCCGACGACCACGCCGGTGTCGGGATGCAGCATGCGGCGCGAATAAATCAGCGCCTGCTTTTTGGCCGGACGCAAATCCGTGGCGCGAAATGTTTCAACATACGTGTTGCTGGCCAGTGTCTGGGCCAGCAGCGGATCAACGCTGCCTTCCAGCGGCGTGGACTCGTCAATCTGCACCAGCACATTGCCGGCGGTATCGAGCAACATGATTTCGTCGTACACCGTGTATTTGTTGCGGTAGGCCCGCAGCCGCTGGCGAATGGCGCTCTGCTGGTCGGTCAGGCCGGCGACAAAGGCGCACAACTCGTTGTCGGTGGCCAGAAAACCCACATCGGCGGTGCGCTCGTACAGATTGCGCACCACGATATCGATCACATACTGGGCCTTGGTGCCGATCTCATCGAGCACCGTGGCAATTTTTTCGTTCACCAGACTGGCGACCAGCTCCTGCTCCAGGCGGTTGAAGCCTTCGCGCGTGGCCGCCATGGTCGGCAAAATGGTCTTCGCCTCGACCGGGCAGTTCATCTTGGCGGAGGATTCAATCATGCGCCACATCAGGTTCAGCTCGTGCAGCGATTGTTCGCAGCGGATCACGTCGCGCATGTAGGGCAGATAGGTGTCAATTTGAAGTGGGGCAGCCGTATGGGTCATGTTTTTTTAGCCTAGTCGCGGGTGGTTTGTGGATGAGCTGCCATCAGCTCGGGTACTGTTTTGGGTCGGCCCAATAGAAAACCCTGAATCAGGGTGCATCCGAATTGGCGCAAGAACAGGAGCTGCGCGTCGGTCTCGACCCCTTCGGCGATGACCTGCAGCTTCATGTGGCGCCCCAGGTCCAGAATGGTGCGCACGATCGCGGCATCGCCACGGTCATCGGGCAGGCCGCTGACAAAGGAGCGGTCAATTTTCAAAGAGGAGATCGGCAACATCTTCATGCGCGACAGCGATGAATGCCCCATCCCGAAATCGTCCAGGCTGACCTTGCAGCCCAGTTGCCGCAAGGCCACCATGACGGGAATGACCTTGTCGGGCTGCTTCATCACCAGGCCCTCGGTCAGCTCCAGGCAGAGGTGGCGCGGCGCCACCCCGCACGCCTGCAGCACGGCCATCAATTCGCCGGGCAAATTGGGATTGACAAACTCGGGCGCCGCCATGTTGACGTTGACCTGCAAGTCGGTGAAGCCAGCGCGATGCAACTGCGCCAGATCATGGCAGGCCTGCTTGACCACCCAGCGGCCGATCTGCACGATCAGGCCGCTCTGCTCCGCCACCGGAATGAAGAGATCGGGCGGCACCACGTCGCCGCCGGGCCGGCGCCAGCGAATCAGTGCCTCGACCGCGACCATGTGCTCGGCGTCACGGCCAAAAACCGGCTGGTACGCCAGAAAGAATTCATGGTTCACCAGCGCACGCTGCAACTCGGCTTCCATCGTCAGTTGCCTGGCCAGCGCAGAGCGCTGCTCAGCCAGGGTACCGGACGTGCCGCTGGAGAAAAAACTCAAGCCGTTGCGGCCGCCGTGTTTGCGCCGGTACATGGCGGCGTCGGCGCAGCGCATGAGTTCCGAGCCGGTCCAGCCGTCGTCGGGGAAAATGCTGATCCCCACGCTGGCCGACATCGTCAATTCCTGCCGCTCGAACAGAAACGGCTGGCGCGCGGCCAGCAGCACCCGCTCACCCAGGGCCTGCAGTTGCGCGGCCGAGCCGGCGGGTGTCACCAGAAGGGCAAACTCGTCGCCTCCCAGCCGGCCCAGCGCAGACCCGGCCGGTCCAAGTCGCTGCAAGCGCTGTGCGAATTCATGCAGGACCAGATTGCCGGCTTCGTGGCCGAAGGCATCGTTGATTTGCTTGAAGCGGTCGAGGTCGATATTCAGGACGGCAAACGAGGTGCTCGATGCGGTGGCGCTCAGGCACGCCGCATCCAGCAGATGATGGAAGTGTTTGCGGTTGGCCAGTCCGGTCAGGTCGTCGACCTGCGCCAGCTGCCGGATGAGTTCCTGCTGCTCCAGGCGCTGCACCGTCTGCGCAATCAGTTCGCCGATGGTCGCGGCCAGGCCCGGCAATTGAGCCTCGCGCTGGCGCGACAGGCTGCTGTAGAACTCCAGCACGCCATGGCTGTGACGGCGTCCGCCCACCGTGACATAAGAAACCGCAAAGGCGTAGCCAGACTGCAAACCACACGCATGGGCACTTTTGCGCCGCACAAAGTCCTGGTCGTTGACCATGTCCTCCACCCAGGCCGGCTGCATCGTGCGCCAGACGTTGCCGACCAGGTCTTCGCCCGGCGCCAGGCGAATGGCGGCCGTGTCCGCGATGAACGATGCCAGTGGACAGTCCGGTTGATGCCACTCATGCTGGCAAGCCAGCCGATGCTCACCCATCTGCGACTGCTCCAGCGACCAGTAGGCGCCGCACTCCCAGCCCAGGTTGTCGCAGACCAGTTGAATCACCTTGGTCACGGCCTCCCCCAGCGTGGGGGTGCCGATCAGAAACTGGGTCGATTCAAAACAAAAGCGCTCCCGCATCGCGGCCAGCCGGGACGAGGTGACATCGACCACGACGCCGGTCTGCAGCGCTTGCCCGGGCGCAAGGTGGGGCTCCGAGACCATGCGCAACCAGCGCAAGCCGTCAAACTCGTTAATGATGCGAAACTCGCACGCGATGGCCTGACCCGGCTCGCGCAGGCCGGCCATCAGGCGCAGGACATCGTCGGGTACCACCTGCTCAAAACAGCTGTGCCCCGTGGGATGAAGCCCGGCGCCGACATCCAGCAGGCTCGCCGCCCCGGTCGACAACACCCATTGGCCGGTCTGTGGCTCGCACCACCAGCGGCCGAACAAGCCCAGTTTTTCAGCGGTATCGGGCAAATTGGCCTGCACCAGCGCCGGCCCCAGTTCCCGGCTCGGGTCCGGGTCATGCGCGGCCAGGGTATCGGGACAGTACGACAAGGAATGGTCACACATGGTTTTAGCTATTCTTGAGTCGGGACAAGTGCCTCATGCAATTCTTATGCCCGGTCCACTCTGCCTTCAATGAACTGCGGCAGGCCGGTGGCCCCGGTTGGCGCCTTAAACTCCATGCCATCCCAATTCAAAAATGGTGGTCCCTCATGCAGCATGTCGTGTTCAACCAAAAAGGTGGCGTGGGCAAGTCCACCATCACCTGCAATCTGGCCGCCATCAGTGCCTGGCAGGGCTTGCGCACCCTGGTGATCGACCTGGACGCGCAGGGCAACTCCACCCGCTACCTGCTGGGCGCCGACGCGCCAGACGAGCTGCCCAATGTGGCGGAGTTCTTTGATCAGAGTTTGAAGTTCACTATTCGCGACAAGCCGCCGGGCGATTTCATCGTCAATAGCCCCTGGGAGGGGCTGGACCTGATGGCATCCAACCCGCTGCTCGATGAATTACATGGCAAGCTGGAATCACGCCACAAGATTTACAAGCTGCGCGATGCGCTGCTGCAGTTGGCCGACGATTACGACCAGATCTACATCGACACGCCACCGGCGCTGAACTTCTACACCCGCTCGGCCCTGATGGCGGCGCAGGGTTGCCTGATTCCGTTTGATTGCGATGATTTCTCGCGCCGGGCGCTTTACACGCTGCTGGAAAACGTGGCCGAGATCAAGGCCGACCACAATGCCGACCTGCAGGTCGAGGGCATCATCGTGAACCAGTTTCAGCCACGCGCCAACTTGCCGCAGCGCCTGGTGCAGGAGTTGATCGACGAAGGCCTGCCGGTGTTGCAGCCCTACCTGAGCTCGTCGGTCAAGATTCGGGAGTCGCACGAGCAGTCTTCACCGATGATCTTTCTGGAGCCCAACCACAAGCTCACGCTGGAATTTGTGGCCTTGCACGACGCCCTGCTCTAACTCGCACCTGGCCGCCACAACTCACCCCATCCATTGGCAAGTCCTGAATTCATTGCTGCATAGGCTTATTCGATGCTGGCTAGAGCCGAATTTGGCATATATATCTGATCAACCCATGCAAGCGCCGCCCCCCATTAACCTGCGCCTGGTCGGCTGGCTGTCGCTGGCGCAGTTGATCAGCTGGGGCAGCATCTTCTACACCTTCGCACTGGTCATGGCGCCGGTGGAGCGTGACCTGGGTCTGAGCCGGGCCGAGTCGTCGCTGGCGTTCAGCCTGGCCTTGCTGGTCGAGGGCCTGCTGGCGTACCCGGTGGGCCGCTGGATTGACCGCGGCCATGAGCGCATCGTCATGACGGGTGGCTCGGTGCTGGCCGGTGTTTGCCTGCTGCTGCAGGGCAGCGTCACCGGCATGGTCGGGTTTTATGCGGTCTGGGCCGGGCTGGGTGCGGCGATGGCAGCCGTTTTGTATGCGCCCGCCTTTGCCGTGGTGACGCGCCGCTTCCCCCTTGATTTTCGCCGCGCCATCATCCTCATGACTTTTTTGGGTGGCCTGGCCAGCACCGTGTTCATCCCGCTCACCGCCTGGCTGATGGCCCTGTGGGGCTGGCGCCACGCGTTCATCGCCCTGGCGGCGTTGCATCTGCTGGTGTGTGCGCCGCTGCACGCGCTGGCGCTGCGCGGGGCGCCGCGTCCGAGCCCCCGCGTGGCCGCCGCTGACCCGCAGACGGTCAAAGGCGTGACCGATTTCATTTTCAGTGCCCCGTTTTTGCTGATTGGGGTGTTTGTCGTGCTGCTGATGGCGGTGACGGTGGCGCTGCCTGCGCACATGGTGAGTCTGCTGCGCGAGAACGGCTTGCGCGAGGTCTGGGTCATCGCCATTCCGGCCGGCATCGGTGTCATTCAGGTCCTGGGCCGGCTGCTGCTCTACTTTTTTGAGCACCACGTCGACCCGCATCTGGCGAACCGGCTGATTCCGTGCCTGATTCCGCTCGGGCTGCTGGCCTTGCTGGCGGCGCCCCTGTCCGCTGACGGGCAAGTGGGGGCCGTGCTGCTGTTTGTGCTGCTCTACGGTCTGGGCAACGGCATGCTCACGATTGTGAAAGGGACGGCCATCGCGCAGTACGTGAACCGTGACCATGTGGCCACGCTCAATGGCGCGCTGGGCCTGCCGCTGGCGCTGGCGCGCGCGGCAGCGCCTTTGCTGCTGGGTTTGTTGTGGACGGCGCAGGCGGGCTACACCCACGGCCTGTGGTTGTTGCTCGCGCTCAGCGTGCTGGGGGTGGGCGCCTTGATGCTGGCGCAGCAGTTGGCGCTGCGCTCGCGCTAAGAATCACAGATTGGGCGCCAGCAGCCGCTGCAGCGCTTTTTCATCCATGCCACGGCGCATCGCCAAGTCTTTGAGCTGGTCGTCGCCAATCTTGCCGACGCTGAAATAGGTGCTGTCCGGGTGGCCGATGTAGAAGCCACTGACGCTGGCGGCTGGCGTCATGGCCAAACTCTCGGTCACACCCATGCCAATGTCGCCGCACTGCAGCAGCTCGAACATGTCTTTCTTCACGCTGTGGTCCGGACAGGCCGGGTAGCCCGGCGCCGGGCGGATGCCTTGGTACTTTTCCGCGATCAAATCTTTGGCAGGCAGGGCTTCATCAGGCGCATAACCCCACAGGTCGGTGCGCACTTTTTTGTGCAGACACTCGGCAAAGGCTTCGGCCAGCCGGTCGGCCAGGGACTTGAGCAGGATGGCGCTGTAGTCGTCGTGCGCGGCCAGAAACTGCGCTTCTTTCTTCTCGATGCCGATACCCGCGGTCACAGCGAAGACGCCGATGTAGTCCCGGATGCTCGCCTGCGCGGGAATCACGGTCTCGGCATTCCCTGGCTTATTTAAGCCTTTTTGGCCTGTAGCCCCCGTCTTCATTGCATCAGAAGCTATATTTTCAGTAGCAATTTTGGGTGCCACAAAATCAGCCAGGCAGCGGCTCGGGCGCATCACACCGTCAATTTCTTCCTTGGCCGCCTGCTGGCGCAGGCCGTACCAGGTCATGGCCACGGTGCTGCGGGTCTCATCCGTGTAGAGCTCGATGTCGTCGTCGTTGACGGTGTTGGCGGGGTACAGGCCCAGCACGCCGTTGGCGGTGAGCCAGCGGCCTTCGATGATTTTTTTCAGCATCGCCTGGCCATCGGCATAGATTTTTTTGGCCTCAACGCCCACGACCTCATCGTCCAGAATCGCCGGGAATGGTCCGGCCAGGTCCCAGGTCTGGAAGAACGGGCCCCAGTCGATAAAGCCCGCCAACTCGCCCAGGTCAAAGTTCTTGAAGACACGTCGGCCAATGAACTTCGGCGTGGTTGGCTGGTAAGCGGACCAGTCCACTGGCGTCTTGTTGGCGCGCGCCTTGGCCAGCGGCCACAGCGGGATTTGCTTCTTGTTGGCGTGCTGCTGGCGCACGCGCTCGTAATCGGTGTTGAGCTCGGCCACAAAGCCGCTGGCGGCATCGCCCAACAGGTTTTGCACCACGCCCACGCTGCGCGAGGCATCGGGCACATAGACCACGGGGCCCGCGTAGTGGGGCGCCACCTTGACGGCAGTGTGGACCCGGCTGGTGGTGGCACCACCAATCAGCAGCGGGATTTTTTTGATGCGAAAGTAGTCGTCCTTCTGCATCTCGCCGGCCACATAGGCCATCTCTTCCAGGCTGGGCGTGATCAGTCCCGACAGGCCAATGATGTCCGCGCCCTCTACCTTGGCGCGCGCCAGAATCTCGTGACAGGGCACCATCACACCCATGTTGACCACGTCAAAGTTGTTGCACTGCAAGACCACGGTGACGATGTTTTTCCCAATGTCATGCACGTCGCCCTTGACGGTGGCGATGATGATCTTGCCTTTGGTCGCGACGTCGCGACCGGCCGCTTCATCGAGCCGCTTTTCTTCTTCAATGTAGGGAATCAAATGCGCCACGGCTTGCTTCATCACGCGTGCGCTTTTCACCACCTGCGGCAAGAACATCTTGCCCTGGCCAAACAGGTCGCCGACGATGCTCATGCCCGCCATCAGCGGGCCTTCAATCACATGCAGCGGCCGCCCGCCCTTGGCGAGGATGGCTTGGTAGGCTTCTTCGGTGTCAGGGACGATGAAATCGGTGATGCCGTGCACCATCGCGTGGGAGAGGCGCTGCTCCACGCTCACCGGGTGCTCCGGCGTGCCGCGCCATTCGAGCTTTTTGCTCTCGTCCTTGGCCCCGCTCTTGGCCGTTTCGGCAATCTCGACCAGGCGCTCACCCGCATCTGGCCTGCGGTTCAGCACCACGTCTTCCACGCGCTCGCGCAGCTCCGGCTCCAGGTCATCGTAGACGCCGACCATGCCGGCGTTGACGATGCCCATGTCCATGCCGGCCTTGATGGCGTGGTACAGAAACACGGTGTGAATCGCTTCGCGCACCGGGTCGTTGCCCCGGAAGCTGAAAGACACGTTGCTGACACCGCCAGACACCTTGGCACCGGGCAGATGCTGCTTGATCCAGCGCGTGGCGTTGATGAAATCGACCGCGTAGTTGTTGTGCTCTTCAATGCCGGTGGCGATGGCGAAGATGTTGGGATCGAAGATGATGTCTTCCGGCGGAAAACCCACCTCATCGACCAGGATGCGGTAGGCGCGCTCGCAAATGCCGATCTTGCGCTCGTAAGTGTCGGCTTGGCCCTGCTCGTCAAACGCCATCACCACGGCAGCGGCTCCGTAGCGGCGCAGCAGCTTGGCCTGATGTTTGAAAGCGTCCACGCCTTCTTTCATGCTGATGGAGTTGACCACCGGTTTGCCCTGCACGCAGCGCAGGCCGGCCTCGATGACACTCCATTTGCTGGAGTCAATCATGACCGGAACCCTTGAAATATCGGGCTCTGACGCTATCAAATTCAAGAATTTCACCATGGCCGCCTGGCTGTCGAGCATGGCCTCGTCCATGTTGATGTCGATGATCTGGGCGCCGTTCTCGACCTGCTGGCGCGCCACGCTCAGGGCCTGGTCAAACTCGCCGTTCAAAATCATGCGGGCAAAGGCCTTGGAGCCAGTCACATTGGTGCGCTCGCCGATGTTGACAAACGAAGCGATGGGGGACAGATCTTCTGCTCTGTCCCCGGCTGATGGGGAGGGTGCATCGGCTGACAGCGCAAGGCCAATCGTCAACGGCTCCAGGCCGGACAACTTCATGGAGGGGGCAATAATTTCGGACATGCAACTCACCTGTAGCTAAATGGATCAGGTGAGCGTCGTTGGGGTCATCCAAGCCTGACCGGCCATGTGGCCGACTGCAACGCTCCTTGGAAGAAATGAATTTTAAGGGCTAAGCAGTCCGGATATTGCAGCAGGGGTTTGTCGTCACGCTGCTCAGCCGCCCGCGCAATGTCAACGGACTCATGAAAGCCGTCACAGCAGTCATTGGAGTTGATGAAAAATTGACGGCCAATGACAGGATTTGGGTACTTGGGCCAAGCTCACGAAGCCAAACGCCCACGTTGCATGGAGGCGCGGGACCGGGCCATCCTTCGACAGCCCAGCCTGCGCGTCATAACGCGCCCTACATGGTTTTATATTTTGGCGCGGCGGCGTACAAAAGCCAGGCCAGCGAGCCCCAGGCCCAGCAGCGCAAGTGACATCGGTTCGGGAACCTGCGCGAATGTGGCGTCAACCTGCACGGCGGCACCGTGGTTGTAGCCCCACTGTAGATAGTTATCTATGGCGGTGAACGCAATGAGATTGTCGCCAATGACCAGGTGCGAGGTGATGTCAGCAAATGAGTTATTGGCAAATCCGTTGTGATCACTAACCACAAGGTTGCCGTTCACATAGATATCTCCGTCGTCGTCAAAGCCATTGTTGAGGACTGCAGACAAAGGAAGGGCGCTGAGATTAAAGATACCTCTGGCCCAAATCTGGGTCTCGCTCTGGGAAAATTGCCCGCCCCCACTCCAAATGACTTTCGCCACGTAACCTGGCCAAGGGGAAAGTTCAGTCGCGGATGCCCACCCAGAATCGTTGAAGATTGCATTGCCATTCCAGCCGCTTGGTCCGAGGTCGCCTGCCGTGACTTTCCAAGATGCATCTGTCGCCGTCAGCACAGTGGCCGAACTTGAAGGGGCGACACCCAGCAAGCCCAGGAATAGCGCCGCAACACAGCCCATTGTCTTCATACTGTGCGCGAAGGTGCACCTTGCGAAATTCAGCTTCATGATATTTCTCCAGAGAAAATGAAGAACAACAGCACATCTGCTATTCATTTAGCAATGCAGACCGCTGTCGCGTGTCGCAGGTGCATTTTCATCAACAAGCATAATTCTTGCCATCATTCGTAACCTGTTGATATTTGTTACTTATTTCCTCGTTTTGTTGTCAGTCTACAAGCGGGTGTAAATTTTCTCGACAGGATGCAAGCCGTATGGGGCGCAGAAATACGAAGGGTTGTCGGATGCCCGCCCGTGGCGGCGTGCGATAGGCGACCCGATCACCGTCAAAGGGTGGGCGTCGTACAACCCTAAGCGAAAGCGGCCATTGGAGCAAGTCGATCGACCTTCCTCGTGCCTGCCAACGTGGTGCTATCTGACGCTGCAACAGGCAGTTTGTTGCAGCAATGGAGTGAGGCTTGGGATTGCAGCCTGCGCCAGCTACGCGGAGATTCGACCGAAGGGGCGCGCGGACGAAGGATTACCGAAATGCACGCGCAGAAACGGCAGCGTGGCCTCAAGCACTTCCGGCGCGACCGGCGTTGTGGCGTTGTAGTCGAGGTAGATTAGCTGGTTCATTTGACCAGCCCCCGGAATCAACGCGGTTCGTGTCACGGGGTGCTCCTTAAAAAACCAGGACCTTGTCACTCCACTGCGTCCATGCGGCAAGCTCGTCCATCGAGCTGCGGGAAGCGCCCTTGACCAAGTCAGTTTCACTGATGCCGCGCGCGTCAATGCAACTGCCGCAGACACCAATCGCGCCGCCGGCGCGCTCAATCATGCCCAGCATGTCGCCAAGGTTGTAGTAGCCCTGGGGCACCTTCTGCCCGGCCTTGGCGCAGGCGGCGGCATCTCCGATCAGGAACAGCTTGACTTCGGCGTCGCCCGCCTTCAGCAGGGAACGCGCCAGACGCAGGCCGTTGTAGCTTCGTTCGGTGCCGTAGGGCGGATCGTTAAGAATGAAAAGATACTTGACCATGTCATTGGCCTCCTGGTTTGATGGTCGACTGCAAAGGGTTGAAGTTTTTGCGGACCGGCTCCTGAGGGGTGATGCCGGTTCTTGGCTGGCTTGGCTCCCCTGCAGAGGCCTGGACCGGGAGTCCGGCAGCCTGCCACTCGCTGACGCCGTCAAGTATCTTGCGTACCCGATAGCCCTTGGCTGCAAGCAGAACGACAGCTTCGTCGGACAGCAAACAGAAGGGTCCGCGGCAATAGGCCACGATGTCCTTGTCGAAGGGCAGTTCCGCGAGCCGTTTTTCGATCTCGGCCATCGGCATCGAGCGGGCAAAAGGCAGGTGCGCCGCCTCGTACTCGGCTAGCGGCCGAACGTCGATGACAACGACATCGCCCCGCCTGGCCTGTTCCAGCAGTGCTTCTCGGCCGACTGAGGCGAGCCTGGCCGGATCGGCCACCATCTGATCCAACGCCAACCTCAGTTCCAGCAAGTGCTCCTCGGCGACCTCCCGCAATGTCACCAGCAAGCCAGCCACGTCACCACCCGTCAGCCGGTAGACCACATACTTGCCGTCGCGACGAGAGGTGACCAAGCGAGCATCCCGCAAGGCCTTCAGGTGCGCGCTGATGAGCTTGATGTCGGCCGACAACTCGGTCGCCATGACGTCAACCGTTTTTTCCCCCTGCGCCAGCAACTCCAGCAACTCCAGCCGTTTCGGGCTGGAAACCGCCTTGCCGATGCGTGCGACTTGTTCGTAGAGCAAGTCTTTTAGCGTTCTTTGATTCATTCGTACATTCTAACAATTAAGAGAATGATTGAGAATAAGCTGACCTGTTTGCATCTATAAGCACCGGGGCCTGTACCAACCCGCCGGAGCCCGGCGCCGAACTGAAGGACGGCTGTCAACAAAGACCTTTGATATTTCGCAACACCCATAGCAAAAACTGCTTGCAACTGCGCATTTTTAAGCGTAGGTTGAGGTGTGGGATGTGCTGACTTACAGCCAATGCCTGAACCGGTTGGCCTACCCACGCTTCAGTAGGAGTCTTTATGTCAACCCTGCATTTTCCAAAAAGCTTTGAGCATTTCAGCGGTAGCATCAAGAAAACGGATCCGGCCGCGTGGGTTGTGTTGGCCTTGGCGATCGCTTCTTTGGCCGTGCTTTATGCGGTGATCTATTTCCGTTGAGGCCCCGCGATTTTCTGTTGCCCACCCGAAGGCCGCCATGCTGGGCCATTGCGGCAGTACATCAAAGCGAATAATCTATCGGCTGGCTGTACACCGGATCGGCATGCCAGGCCCAGTAGGTCTGTACCAGGCGCTGCGTGATCGGCCCCGGACGGCCATCACCAACCGGACGTTTGTCCACCCGGCTCACGGGCAGTACACCACCGCCCGAGGTGGAGATGAACACCTCCTCGGCTCCACGCAACTCATCGGCGGGCAAGGCACGCAGTTGTGTCTCCAGCCCCAGAGCGCGCGCCATCTCGATGACGGTGCGACGCGACACCCCTTCAAGCATGCCCTCGCTGGGCGTCACAAGCGCGCCGTGGCTGACACAAAACACGTTGAACCCGGGTCCCTCGACCACGTTCCCGACTGAGTCGACCAGCACAACACTGTCGGCCCCGGCGTCCAGCGCCCCCAGCAGTCCCATCGTCAAGTCGTTCCAGTGGTAGTTCTTGGCCGAAGGGTCCACGGAGGTCGCAGGAATACGTTGCACGTCGCTGATCATCAGGTGCAGTCCCGCTTCACGCTGCTGGGCATTGGCAAGCCAGACATAGGGCACCGCAAAGGCATAGAACTGATTGACGGCCAGGCGTGGGTCGCGCGATCCCCAAGGCGGCTGGCCCCGGGTGCAGATCATCTCGACATAAGAGGCGCGAAGCCCGCTCAGGCGCACGCATTGCGACAACACGCCGGTGATTTGCCCGGGCGTCAGCCCCGGGTCAAGCCGCCAGCGTTGGCAGCTGCGCATGAAGCGCTCCAGATGGGCGTCCAGGCGAAAAAAGGAACCATCCCACACCGTCACCACGTCATAGGTGGCGTCAGAGCGCAGGAAACCCCAGTCAGTTATCGGAATGCTTGCTTCACCAATGGGGACGTACTGCCCACGTACAAAGGCGACGCCTTTGGAAAGATCGGGTGCTGGCATCGGTCAACTCCTTGGTAACCCGTCAAGCCGCCTCTGGGTAAAACACATTCCTCTGCAGCACGCGCCCCGCCAGCGGAGCCACTTTGTCGTGAATGGCCCCAATGTGCTCCGGCGTGGTGCCGCAGCAGCCACCCACGATGTTGACCAGGCCCTCGGCGGCAAACTCGCCAATCAGGCGGCTGGTGTCGGCCGGGGTTTCGTCAAAGCCGGTGTCGCTCATCGGGTTGGGCAGGCCGGCATTGGGGTAGCAGCTGATGAAGGTGTCGGGCGCGGCCTTGGCCAACTCCTGGATGTAGGGGCGCATCAGCGCGGCCCCCAGGGCGCAGTTCAGACCCACGGCCAAGGGCTGCGCGTGACGCACGCTGTGCCAGAACGCGGTGACGGTCTGGCCGCTCAAAATGCGCCCGGACGCATCCGTCACCGTGCCGCTGATGATGATGGGCAGCTGCTGCCCACTGGCCTCAAAAAATTCATCGATGGCGAACAGCGCCGCCTTGGCGTTGAGGGTGTCAAAAATGGTTTCCACCAGCAGCGCATCGGCGCCGCCCTGCACCAGCGCTTCAACCTGTTCGTAATAGGCGGCGCGCAGTTGCTCAAAAGTCACATTGCGGGCGCCGGGATCGTTCACGTCCGGGCTGATGCTGGCGGTCTTGGGTGTCGGGCCCAGGGCACCGAGCACAAAACGCGGTTTGTCGGGGGTTGAAAATTTGTCGCAGGCGGCTCTGGCCAGCTTGGCCGAGGCCAGGTTCATCTCAAACGCCAGGTCGGCCATGTCGTAGTCGGCCTGGGCCACCCGGGTGGCGCCAAAGGTGTTGGTCTCGATCATGTCGGCGCCGGCGGCCAGATAGCGCTCATGGATGTCGGTGATGACGTCCGGGCGCGTCAGGCTCAGCAGCTCGTTGTTGCCCTTGACGTCTTTGTGGAAGTCCTTGAAGCGCTCGCCCCGGTACTGGGCTTCACCCAGCTTGAAGCGCTGGATCATGGTGCCCATGGCGCCGTCGAGCACCATGATGCGGTGTTGCAGAATCTCGGGCAGCTTTTGTCCGCGGGTGTAGTGGAGTGCTTTCATAGCTGCGTATTGTAGAAAGCCGGGGGCTGGGCTGTGCGGGATGGGACAATGGCCGCAACAGGGGCCGGTGATTTTCGGGCTTCACCGAGAAATATATGCCAAATTGGCCTCTAACCCACATCCGATATACGTAAGCAGCTATTTATTCAGTAGCATTTGATTTTGTCCATTCACCTGATCCTGCAAGAAGTCTTTGGCTACGACGCGTTCCGTGGCCCCCAGCAAGCCATCATCGAGCACGTGGTGGCGGGCGGCGACGCCTTGGTGCTGATGCCCACCGGCGGCGGCAAATCGCTGTGTTACCAGATTCCGGCGATCGCGCGCGAACAAGCCGGCCAGGGCATCACGGTCGTGATCTCGCCGCTGATCGCGCTGATGCACGACCAGGTCGGTGCGTTGCATGAGGCCGGCATCAAAGCCGAGTTTCTCAACTCCACCTTGTCGGGCGAGCAGGCGACGCAGGTGGAGCGACGGTTGCTGCGCGGCGACATCACCCTGCTCTACGCGGCGCCCGAGCGCGTCACGACACCGCGTTTTCTGGCGCAGCTTGATTCGCTGTACGAGCGCGGCAAACTGAGCCTGTTTGCCATCGACGAGGCGCACTGCGTGAGCCAGTGGGGCCACGACTTCCGGCCTGAATACCGCGCTTTGACCGTGTTGCATGAGCGTTATGGCAGCGTGCCGCGCATCGCGCTGACGGCCACGGCCGACGCACTGACCCGCGCCGACATTGTGGAGCGGCTGCAGTTGCAGGACGCGCGCCTGTTTATCAGCAGCTTTGACCGCCCCAACATCAGTTACACCATCGTCGAGAAGCGAGATGCCACGCAGCAGTTGCTGCGTTTCATCACCAGTGAGCACATGGGCGATGCTGGTATCGTTTATTGTCAGTCGCGTAAACGGGTGGAAGACATTGCCAATCTGTTGTGCGACGAAGGCATTGCCGCGCTGCCCTACCACGCCGGACTGGAAGCCAAGGTGCGCCAAGCGAACCAGGACCAGTTTCTGCGCAGCGAGGGCATTGTGATGGTGGCGACCATCGCCTTCGGCATGGGCATCGACAAGCCCGATGTGCGTTTTGTCGCGCACCTGGACATGCCGAAAAACATCGAGGGCTATTACCAGGAAACCGGCCGCGCCGGGCGCGATGGCCAAGCCGCGCAAGCCTGGATGTGCTACGGCCTGCAAGACGTGGTCAACCAGCGCCGCATGATCGACGAGAGCCCGGCCGGCGAAGAATTCAAACAGGGCCTGCGCGGCAAACTCGATGCGCTGCTGGGTCTGGCCGAGGCCACCGATTGCCGCCGTGTGCGCCTGCTGCACTACTTTGACGAAGAGAGCAAAGCCTGCGGCAATTGCGACAACTGCCTGCACCCACCCGCCGTGTGGGACGGCACCGACGCGGCGCGCAAGCTGCTCAGCACCATCTACCGCGTGCAGCAGATGGGCGGCAGTTATGGCGCGGTGCACATCATGGATATTTTGCGCGGCAAAAGCACCGAGAAGGTGACGCAGCGCGGCCATGAAACCCTGAGTACCTTTGGCATTGGCGCGGACTTGAGCGAAGTGCAACTGCGCGGCGTGCTGCGCCAGCTGATTGCCATCGGCGCCGTGGCGGTCGATGCCCAGGCCTTCAATACCCTGCAACTCACCGATGCCTCACGCGCCGTGCTCAGGGGCGAGGTGCCGGTGCAGTTGCGCGCCTCGGTATCGAGCCCGGCCGAGCGCAAGGCCAAACGCAGCAGCGCGGTCCACGCCGGCAGCGTCGGCAAAACGCCCATCGCGCTGGATGCCGCGGCGCAGACCCGCTACACCGCCCTGAAAGCCTGGCGCGGCGAAGTGGCCAAAGAACACAACCTGCCGGCCTATGTGATTTTTCACGATGCCACGCTGGCGGCCATCGCCGAGCGCGCGCCGCTGTCGCTCGATGATCTGCAAGGCATCAGCGGCATTGGCGCGAAAAAGCTGGAGGCTTATGGTGAAGAGGTGCTGCGCGTGATGGTGAGCGTGTGAGCGACACAGGTGACCGAACCTGACTGCGCTCACCTCTACAATTTGACCGCAAGCACGGCGCCAAGGTGTGCGTTATTGGCGGGTGTGTGCAATGCAACCATTTCAACAGGGAAGGTTTGTGATGCCAATTCTCGCTAAGCCCATGCGCCCAGCCCTGGTTGGCATCGTCGTCTTCCTGCTCGCGGGCCTGGTGGCTGGTGGCCTGGTCTATCGCTCGGAGCAGCACCGCCGGCAGCTGGCGCAGTCCCGTGCGCTGGCCATGGCCGCCGACCATGCGCAGTCCTTGCAACAAAATCTGCAGCAAGCCTTGGGTCCGGCGCAATTCGAGCAGGTGGTGGCACGCGGCTATGACTATGTGCTGTGGCGCATCGATCCGGCCAGCCAACAGCGCCAGATCATCGCCCAGTCAGCCAAAGTCCCGCTTGACGCCGTTGATTTTGAATTGAAAGTTCCCAACGCCAAGTGGACCCTCAGCGTGGCGCCCACGACGGGTTGGGCAGACCCGCAGGGCCTGAGCCTGAAAGTCGCGCTGGCGGCGCTGTTCAGTGTGCTGCTGGCTTACAGTGCGAAGCAGGCGGGTGCCGCCAGAGTCCGCGCGAACGAACTTCAAGTCGACGTCAATGCGCAGGCAGTAGAACTCGTGGCGCTCAACCAGCGGTTGCAGAGCACGCTCGACGCACTGCCCGATCTACTCTTTGAAACGGACATGGACGGTCGCTATCTGGCCTACCATTCGCCGCGCTCTGAGCTGCTGGGCAAGACGCTGCATCGGGTGTTGCCGGTTGCGGTGGCAGATATTTGCCTGGCGGCGGTGCATGAAGCCAATGCAGTCGGCTACTCGCACGGCAAGCAGATCCAGCTAGCCCTGCCGGACGGCGCGCATTGGTTCGAGCTCTCCGCTTCACGCAAGCCCGGCCTGCCAGGTGATGCGCCGACTTTCATTGTGCTGTCGCGCGACATCACCGAGCGCAAGAAGGCTGAAATCAAAATTGAGCGCCTGACCAAGCTTTATGCGGCCCTGAGCCAATGCAACCAGGCCATCGTCCGCTGCAGCGATGCCAGTGAATTGTTCCCGATCATTTGCCGGGATGCCGTTAATTTTGGCGGCATGAAAATGGCCTGGATCGGCATGCTCGATGAGGCTGACCAGTTGATCAAACCGGCGGCCTCATTCGGCAGCGGTGTCGAGTACCTGGAGGGGATAGAAATTTCAGTTGATCTGAGCGGCGACAAGGGTCGCGGCCCCACCGGCACATCAATTCGTGAAGACCGGCCGTTTTGGTGCCAGGACTTCCAGCACGATGACGCCACCGCAGCTTGGCATGAACGCGGCGAGCGCTTCGGCTGGGGCGCCTCGGCGTCGCTGCCCTTGCACCTGAAAGACCGGGTGATCGGCGCCTTCACACTGTATGCGGGTGAAGCGTGTGCCTTTGACGAAGCAGCGCAAAACCTGTTGCTTGAAATGGCGCTTGACATCAGCTTTGCGCTGGACCGCTTTGCCGACGAACGTGAGCGCAAGATCATGCAGGACGATTTACGCGACAGCGAGGAGCGCTATCGCAAAGCGTTCCAGACCAGTCCGGATGCGGTCAATATCACCCGGCTGGTGGATGGTCTCTACGTCGATGTGAACACGGGTTTTGAGCGCATCACCGGCTGGCGGCACGACGAGGTGGTGGGCAAAACCGCCACCGAACTCAATCTCTGGGGCAACCCGGCAGACCGGATGCGGCTGGTTGACGCATTGCAGTCCGAAGGACGTTGCAACAATCTTGAGGCCACTTTCGTCAAGAAAAATGGCGACATCTTTCACGGCTTGATGTCAGCGGAAAAAGTCCGCTTCAAAGACGTTGACTGCATTCTCTCCATCACGCGCGACATCACCGAGAAGAAGCTGGCCGAGGCGCAGATTCAACAGTTGGCCCATTTTGATCAACTGACCGGCCTGCCCAACCGCAGTCAACTCCATGATCGCTTCCGGTACGCGCTCAGCCTGGCGCAGCGCCACGGCGACCAGTTGGCCATCATGTTTCTCGACTTGGACCACTTCAAGAATATCAACGACACCTTGGGGCATAGCGTTGGTGATCAACTGCTGGTGGACGTCTCGCGCCGACTCAAGGCCGCGCTGCGGGAAGAAGACAGCTTGTCGCGGCTGGGGGGCGATGAATTTATTCTGTTGCTACCGGGCACTGATGAAGCGCAGGCCAGTCAAGTCGCGACGAAGTTGCTTGCCGCCGTAGCGCAGCCGTGCCAGATTGAACAGAATGAATTGGTGAGCACGGTGTCGATTGGTATCGCCCTTTATCCCAATGACGGACAGGATTTTGAAACCCTGTCAAAAAACGCCGACGCCGCCATGTATCGCGTCAAGCAAGCCTCGCGCAACGATTTCCGCTTTTTCACGCAGGAGATGCAGACCCATTCGGCGCGCACCCTGCAATTGGTCAACGCCCTGCGCCATGCCCTGCCCCGGCATGAATTTGAGCTGCATTTTCAGCCGCAGGTCGCCTTGCAGGATGGTCATATTGTGGGCGCCGAAGCCCTGCTGCGCTGGCGCCATCCCGAGCTCGGCATGATCTCGCCGGCGGAGTTCATCCCGATTGCCGAAGACAGTGGGCAGATCCTGGCGATTGGCGAGTGGGTGCTGCGCACCGCCGTCAGGCAATTGAAGCAGTGGCTGGATGCCGGGCTGCGGCCCATGGTGATCGCGGTCAACCTGTCAGCGGTGCAGTTTCGCCATCCGAACCTGATGGCCCTGGTGACGCGCATCCTCGACGAGGCCGCGCTGCCCCCCGAATTTCTGGAGCTGGAGCTGACGGAGGCCGCCGCGATGGACGATCCGCCGGCCGCCATCGCGATCATGAACAAGCTCGACGAACACGGCATCCGCATGTCGATTGACGACTTTGGCACCGGCTACTCGAGCCTGAGCTACCTGAAGAAATTCAAGGTCAACAAGCTCAAGATCGATCAGTCTTTTGTACGCGACATCAGCGATGATCCGGATGACAAGGCGATCGTCACCGCGATCATCAATCTGGCCAGCAGTTTGGGCATGCACACCATTGCCGAGGGGGTGGAAACGGCCAGTCAACTGGCCTTTTTGCGCTTGCAGGGATGTGATGAGGTGCAGGGTTATTACGTCAGCAAGCCGCTACCTAAAGATCAATTCGAAGCGTTCGTGCGTAATAGCATCAGCTGACGGTTTGCGTGTCTTTCCATTTTTCAATCATGGCTGATTGACTTTCCGAGCTCAGTTGGGCCAGGCATCAAGGGCATGGGCGCGAAGAAGCGGCCTCTCAATAAATCTCTGCCGCGATGGTGCGCAGGTGTTGCAACAGCAGCTTGGCCCCGGGTGACAACAATTGATCGCGCCGCGCGATGACGCCAAAACTGTCCATCTTGCAGGGAAGCTCAATGGGCAGAATGGCCAGCTCGCTGCATCGGACGTAATAGCGGGCAACCTCCAGTGGCATCACATGCAGGAAATCGGTTTGCTGCAGCAGGCTGGTGATCACTGAAATGGCCGTGGCCTCCACCACGTTGGCGGGCGTCTCCAGCTCAATACGACGAAACATCATGTCGAACCGGTGGCGCAGAATGCTGCCGCGCGGCGACAGTATCCAGCCGGCAGCGGCCAGATCGTTCAAACCGAGATCGCTGCGCGCCAGCAAGGGATGCCCAACGCGCGCGACGGCGCACTCGGTTTCCTCCGATAAGTCCTCATACAAAAGGTCCAGATCATCTTCCTGCTCCCGAATGCGGGCGATCAGGAAATCGAGTTGACCGCGCTTCAGGCGTTCCACCAGCTCATTGCTGGTACCGACCTCAACGCCGATACACAGGCGCGGGGCCTCCTGCTTGGTGCGCGCGATCGCCTGCGGTACCAGTGTCGTGGAGGGTGTGATGATCACGCCGATGTCAACCTGGCCTGACAGGCCGGCTTGCAACGTGGCAATCGAATCCTGACCTTGTGACAGATTGGTGAGTGCCATCCGGACATGGCGGATCATGGTTTCGCCATACAGCGTTGGCCGCACGCCGCGCGGCAGCCGGTCAAAAAACGGCACGCCAAAGAGTTCCTCAATGTCTTTGAGCATCTTCGACGCGGCGGGCTGGCTCATATTGGTTTCTTTGGCCGCTTGATGAAGATTACGTGCCTCGTCCAGCGCGAGCAACAGAAACATCTGGCGTGTTTTGAGCTTGGTCCGCGTCCGCCGCGCGGCGTCAGGGTCATGGTCATTCATGGGTCTGGAGGTGTCAGTGGCGGGGTACTCAGCGCTCATCCGGATTGTCGTTTGATTGATATAAAAAATAATATCGGTTTCGCATATTAATTCATTTGTTTTGTATTTCGACCGCACCTAAGATGGCGTCGATTGCAACCCAAAAGATTGAAGGAGACTCGGATGTCCACCCCGCCCAAACGTGTATTGCGGTCCGCCGCCTGGTTCGGAGCAGCCGACAAAAATGGCTTCATGTACCGCAGTTGGATGAAGAACCAGGGCATTCCGGATCATGAGTTTCAGGGCAAGCCGATCATTGGCATCTGCAACACCTGGTCTGAACTGACACCCTGCAACGCGCACTTTCGCAAGATTGCCGAGCACGTGAAGCGCGGCATCTCCGAGGCCGGCGGCTTCCCGGTCGAATTCCCGGTGTTCTCCAACGGTGAGTCCAATTTGCGCCCCACCGCCATGCTGACGCGCAACCTGGCCAGCATGGATGTCGAGGAATCCATTCGCGGCAACCCGATGGATGCCGTGGTGCTGCTGGTGGGCTGCGACAAGACCACACCCGCGCTGCTGATGGGCGCTGCCAGCTGCGACATCCCGACCATCGTCGTGACCGGCGGCCCGATGCTGAACGGCAAGCATGAAGGCCGTGACATCGGCTCCGGCACGGTGGTCTGGCAGCTGCACGAAGCGGTCAAGGCGGGGAAAATCTCGCTCAATGAGTTCATGTCGGCCGAAGCCGGCATGTCGCGCTCGGCCGGCACCTGCAACACCATGGGCACCGCCTCCACCATGGCCTGCATGGCCGAGGCGCTGGGCACCTCGCTACCGCACAACGCCGCCATTCCGGCCGTGGATGCGCGCCGCTACGTGCTGGCCCACATGTCGGGCATGCGCATTGTGGACATGGTGTGGGAGGACCTGAAGTTGTCCAAAATCCTGACGCGCGAAGCGTTTGAAAACGCCATTCGTGTCAATGCAGCCGTGGGCGGCTCCACCAACGCGGCCATTCACCTCAAGGCCATTGCCGCTCGCATCGGCGTGCCGCTGGAACTCGACGACTGGACCACCGTGGGCAAGGGCACACCGACGCTGGTGGACCTGCAGCCGTCAGGCCGTTTCCTGATGGAAGATTTCTATTACGCGGGCGGCCTCCCCGCTGTGTTGCGCCGCATGGGCGAGGGCGGCCTGTTGCCGCACAAGGATGCGCTGACGGTCAACGGCAAGTCCATCTGGGAAAACGTGCTGGACGCCCCGATCCACAACCCGGAAGTGATCCGGCCGCTCGACAAGCCGCTGGTCGCGGATGGCAGCATCTGCGTGCTGCGCGGCAATCTGGCGCCGCGCGGCGCCGTGCTGAAGCCGTCAGCGGCCACGCCCGCGCTGATGAAACACCGCGGCAAGGCAGTCGTCTTCGAGGATATTGACCACTACAAGGCCCGCATCGGCGACCCGGACCTGGAGATCGATGCCGATTCGGTGATGGTGCTCAAGAACTGCGGCCCCAAGGGCTACCCCGGCATGGCCGAAGTGGGGAACATGGGCCTGCCGCCCAAGCTGCTGGCGCAAGGCATCACCGACATGGTTCGCATCTCGGATGCCCGCATGAGCGGCACGGCCTACGGTACCGTGGTGTTGCATGTGGCGCCGGAAGCGGCTGCCGGCGGGCCGCTGGCGATCGTGCGCGATGGCGACTGGATCGCACTCGACAGTTACGCGGGCAAGCTGGACCTGGAGATCAGTGAGGCTGAGATCGCGCAGCGCCAGGCCGAGCTGCAGGCCAAGCCCGCAGCGCCGGCCAAGGGCGGCTACCAGCAGTTGTACATCGACCGGGTGCTGCAGGCCGACGAAGGCTGCGATTTCGATTTTCTGGTCGGCTGTCGCGGCGCCGAGGTGCCCAGACATTCGCACTGAGCCCGCGCCTTGCGCGATTCTGAAAGACCCGTGATGAGCAAAAAAATCAAATGTGCGCTGATCGGTCCGGGCAACATCGGCACCGATCTGCTCTACAAACTGAGGCGCAGCCCGGTGCTGGACCCGGTCTGGATGGTCGGTGTTGACCCAACTTCCGAGGGCTTGAAGCGCGCCCGCGAGCTGGGGTTGAAAACCACCGAACAGGGTGTTGACGGCCTGCTGCCGCATGTGCTGGCGGATGGTGTGCAGATTGCTTTTGATGCGACCTCGGCCTATGTCCATGCCGAGAACTCGCGCAGGTTGACCGAACTCGGCGTCCTGGTGATCGACCTGACACCGGCGGCCATCGGCCCGTTTTGTGTACCGCCGGTCAACCTGCTGGCGCTTGTGGGCCGGCGGGTCATGAACGTCAACATGGTGACCTGCGGCGGCCAGGCGACGATTCCGATGATCGCCGCCATCTCCCGGGTGCAGCCGGTCCGGTACGGCGAGATTGTGGCCACGATTTCCTCCAAGTCGGCAGGCCCGGGCACGCGCAAGAACATCGACGAATTTACCCGCACCACCTCCCGCGCCATCGAGCAGGTGGGCGGTGCTGCCAAGGGCAAGGCGATCATCATCATCAACCCGGCTGAGCCGCCGCTGGTGATGCGTGACACCGTGCATTGCCTGACCGAGACCGAACCTGATCAGGCGAAGATCACCGCGTCGATTCACGCCATGATCAAGGAAGTGCAGAAATACGTGCCCGGCTACAAACTGGTCAATGGCCCGGTATTTGACGATAAACGCGTCTCGGTGTTTCTGGAAGTGGAAGGCCTGGGCGACTTCCTGCCCAAGTACTCCGGCAACCTCGACATCATGACCGCCGCCGCCGCCCGCACCGCCGAGATGTTTGCCGAGGAGATTCTCGCTGGCAGGATCAATCTTCAACCCATGGCCACGGTCGCCTGAGCCAGGAGCACCCCATGACTGTCAAAGGTAAAAGAATCACCGTCCACGACATGACCCTGCGCGACGGCATGCACCCCAAGCGCCACCAGATGACGCTGGACCAGATGAAGGCGGTGGCGACCGGGCTCGACGCCGCCGGCGTGCCGCTGATCGAAGTCACCCACGGCGACGGCCTGGGTGGCGCCTCGGTGAACTATGGCTTCCCGGCCCACACCGACGAGGAATATTTGGGCACCGTGATTCCTCTGCTCAAGCTGGCCAAGGTGTCGGCCCTGTTGATCCCCGGCATCGGCACTGTGGACCACCTCCGGATGGCGAAAGACCTGGGCGTACACACCATCCGCGTCGCCACCCACTGCACCGAGGCCGACGTCTCCGAACAGCACATCAGCCTGGCGCGCCAGCTGGAGATGGACACGGTCGGTTTTCTGATGATGGCGCACAAGGCGGATTCGCAGCGCCTGATCAGCCAGGCCCGCCTGATGGAAAGTTACGGTGCCAATTGCATCTACATCACCGATTCGGCCGGGTACATGCTGCCCGCTGAGGTGAAGGAAAAAACCAGCGCCGTGCGTGCGGCTTTGAGACCGGAGACCGAACTTGGCTTTCATGGCCACCACAACCTCGCCATGGGGGTGGCCAACTCGGTGGTCGCCGTCGAGAGTGGTGCGACGCGCATCGACGCGGCCGCGGCAGGCCTGGGCGCGGGCGCCGGCAATACGCCGATGGAAGTCTTCATTGCCGTGTGCAACCGCATGGGTATAGCGACCGGCGTGGACCTGTTCAAGATGCAGGACGTGGCCGAGGACATCGTGGTGCCGATGATGGATCACCCGATCCGCATTGACCGCGACGCCCTGATCCTGGGCTACGCCGGCGTTTATTCATCGTTCTTGCTGTTCGCCAAACGCGCCGAGAAAAAGTATGGTGTTTCGGCGCGTGAAATCCTGATTGAACTGGGCCGTCGCGGCATGGTCGGTGGCCAGGAAGACATGATTGAAGACGCCGCGATGACCATGGCCAAAGCCCGCGGCCCCATTTAAAGCCAAAGGCATTGACATGACCCAAACAAACCAGGCCCGCTTCAAGGGCGTCTTCCCGGTAGTCCCGACCACGTTTTTTGAGAATGGCGAGCTCGATCTTGCCAGCCAGAAGCGTTGCGTCGATTTCATGATCGATGCCGGCTCCAACGGCCTGTGCCTGCTGGCCAACTTCTCGGAGCAGTTTTTGCTCTCGGATGACGAGCGAGACGTGCTGACCCGAACCATGCTGGAGCATGTGGCCGGTCGAGTGCCGGTGATTGTGACCACCACCCACTTCAGCACCCAGGTCTGCGCTCAGCGCAGCCGGCGCGCCGAGGATTTGGGCGCTGCCATGGTGATGGTGATGCCGCCCTACCACGGCGCCACCTTTCGCGTCTCCGAAGAGAGAATTTACGAGTTTTATGCCGGGCTGTCGGATGCGATTGACATTCCCATCATGATCCAGGACGCGCCCGCCAGTGGCACTGTTCTGTCGGCCGCCTTTCTGGCCCGCATGGCCACGGAGATCAAGCAGGTGGCCTATTTCAAGATCGAAACCGCCGGTGCCGCCTCCAAGCTGCGCGAACTGATCCGCCTGGGCGGGGCTGCCATCGAGGGCCCATGGGATGGCGAAGAAGCCATCACCCTGCTACCCGATCTGGACGCGGGCGCGACCGGGGCGATGACCGGCGGCGCTTACCCCGACGGCATTCGCCTGATTGTGGACGCCTATTGCGCCGGTCGGCGTGAAGAAGCCATCGCCCATTACCAGCAATGGCTGCCCCTGATCAACTATGAAAACCGCCAGGGCGGCATCCTGAGCGCCAAGGCGCTGATGAAGGAAGGCGGCGTCATTGCCTGCGAAGCACCGCGCCATCCCTGGCCCTCCATGCACCCCGCGGTTCGCGCGGGCCTGATCGAGACCGCACAGCGCCTGAATCCGATGGTGCTGCGCTGGGGCAAATAAATCCACAAGAACGAGAGCACACGGCCATGGCAATTCAAAAACACGACAACCTGATCAACGGCCAATGGGTCGTGGGTGCCCACTACGCCCCCAACATCAATCCGTCCAATATTGCCGACGTCATCGGTGACTACACCCAGGCCGATGCAGCGCAACTCGATGCAGCGGTCAAGGCAGCCCAAGCCGCCCTCCCCGCCTGGTCCACCGGCAACATCCAGGCCAGAGCCGATGCGCTGGACAAGATCGGCACCGAGATCCTGGCCCGGCGTGAAGAACTCGGCACCCTGCTGGCCCGTGAAGAAGGCAAGACCTTGCCCGAAGGTATTGGCGAGGTCAGCCGTGCCGGCAATATCTTCAAGTTCTTCGCCGGTGAATGCCTGCGCCTGAGCGGTGAAATCGTGCCCTCGGTACGCTCCGGCGTCAGCGTCGAGATCACCCGCGAACCGGTGGGCGTGATCGGCCTGATCACCCCCTGGAACTTCCCTATCGCCATTCCGGCCTGGAAGACCGCCCCGGCGCTGGCCTATGGCAACTGCGTGGTGCTCAAACCGGCGGACCTGGTGCCCGGCTGTGCCTGGGCCCTGGCCGAGATCATCAGCCGCAGCGGCATCCCGGCGGGCGTGTTCAACCTCGTGATGGGCCGCGGCAGCGTCATCGGAGACCCCTTGGTCAACCACCCCGGCATCAACGCCATCAGCTTCACCGGCTCGCAGGGCGTGGGCAATCGCATTGCCCAGCAATGCGCCGCCAACCTCAAGAAGGTGCAGCTGGAGATGGGGGGCAAGAACCCGCAGGTCATCCTGGACGACGCTGACCTGGCGCAGGCGGTCGAGCTCAGCGTGCAAAGCGCGTTCTTCTCGACCGGCCAGCGCTGCACGGCAGCGAGCCGGCTCATCGTCACCGACGGCATTTACCCCAAGTTCCTTGGAGCCATGAAACAACGCATGGCGGGCCTCAAGATCGGTGACGCCCTGGGCGCCGGCATCGACATTGGACCGGTGTCTTCCCGAGCCCAACTAGAGCAAGACCTGAGCTACGTGGAGATCGGCAAGGCCGAAGGCGGCTTGCTGGTGGCCGGTGGCGAACGCCTGAAGCTCAGCGCCGAGGGCTTCTACCTGGCGCCTGCGCTTCTGACCGACACCACGGCGGCCATGCGCATCAACCGGGAGGAAGTGTTCGGCCCGGTGGCCAGCATCATCCGGGTCAAGGGTTACGAGGAAGCACTGCGAGAGGCCAACAACACACCCTATGGCCTCTCAAGCGGCATTGCCACCACCTCGCTCAAATACGCGAGCCACTTCAAGCGCCACAGCCAGGCCGGCATGGTGATGGTGAACCTGCCGACCGCCGGTGTCGACTACCACGTGCCCTTTGGCGGCCGCAAGGGCTCGAGCTACGGCTCGCGTGAGCAGGGCCGTTATGCGCAAGAGTTTTTTACCACCGTGAAAACAACCTATATTGCCAGCTGAACTATTCATTACCAAGGAAACTACCATGTTGAAGCCATCCGCTCAGGCTACTGGGCCCTGTCATATCGTGATCACCGGCGGTGCCGGGTTTTTGGGCGTGCGTCTCGCACGCACGCTGCTGGCCCAGGGGCAGCTGTCGCTCGCGGGTGCTGCGCCCGTGGAGATCGCCCGCATCACCCTGGTGGACCGCGCCGCGCCACCGAACGATTTGATGGCCGACGCCCGCGTGTCTGCGCTGACCGGGGACCTGAATGAACTTCTTGAAGATAAAAGCGCTGCAGCCCCCGTCGTTGCCAAGGATACCGCTATCGTTTTTCATCTTGCGGCGGCCGTCAGCGGTGAATGCGAGGCCAATTTTGATCTCGGCATGCGAAGCAATTTTGCGGCCACGCTGGCCTTGCTGGGCGCCTGTCGCGCCTTGCAGACCAAGCCCATCCTGGTGTTTGCCAGTTCGCTGGCCGTGTTTGGCGACACCCCGGAACAGCCGCTGCCAAGCGCCATTGAAGACAACACCCTGCCGACACCTCAGAGCAGCTATGGCATCCAGAAATTCATTGGTGAACAACTGGTGGCCGACTACACGCGCAAAGGCTTTGTTCAGGGCCGCAGCGTGCGTTTGATGACCGTCAGCGTTCGCCCGGGCACACCCAACGGCGCCGCATCGAGCTTTTTGAGCGGCATGCTGCGTGAGCCCCTGGCCGGGGTCCGAGCAACCTGCCCGGTGCCAGCCGACACGCCCGTCGCGCTGTCGTCCCCAGCGCGCACCATCCAGGGCCTGATCCGTGCGGCCGAAGCCTCTGACCAGGCCTGGGGCCCCCGAACGGCCCTGACTTTGCCGGCCCTGACCACCACCCCCGGCGAGATGGCGGCGGCGCTGGAGCGCGTGGCTGGCACGGCGGCTACCGCTTTGATCGACTGGACGCCGGACCCGGCCATCTGCAACATCGTCAAGACCTGGCCGGCCCGCATCCACGCAGTGCGCGCCAGCGGTCTTGGTCTGTTGCCCGAAGATAGCTTTGACGACATTATTCGCGAGTACATCAGGGAAAATACCTATGCCATCAAGCTGCCAGTCAGATAACAATACGGCAAGTTGTATGATAACTTTTGCCACCCTTCCCAACTGAGGAGACTTTTGATGAAATTGAGAAAACTGGTTATTGGCCTGTCTTTGGCCCTGGGTTTGGCGGCCACCGCCGCAGCCCAGACCGTCATGAAGATCAACATTGCCATCGCGCAAAATTCGCACCAGGGCATTGCCATCGACACCTTCGCCAAGGAAGTTGGGACCCAAACCAACGGTCGCTACAAGATCGAGACTTTTTACAACGCTTCACTCGGCAGTGAGCGTGAATCGATCGAAGCCGTTCAACTGGGCACGCAGGAGCTGACTTTCACATCCACCGGCCCGGTGCCCAACTTTGTGCCGGAAGCCAAGATTCTGGACGTTCCCTTTTTGTTTCGTGACAAGGCGCATGCCCGTGCCGTGCTGGACGGCCCGATCGGCCAGGACATGCTGGCCAAGTTCGACTCCAAGGGCTTCAAGGCTTTGGCCTGGGGCGAGAACGGCATGCGCAACATGACCAACAGCAAGCACACCATCAAGACCCCGGATGACCTCAAGGGCCTGAAGATTCGCACCATGGAAAACCCGGTGCACGTGGCCGCCTACAAAGGCTTGGGCATTGTGACGACGCCGATGGCCATGGCCGAGGTATTCACTGCGCTGCAGCAGGGCACGGTAGACGGCCAGGAAAACCCCTTGTCCGTGATCATGGCAGCCAAATTGGACCAGGTGCAAAAGTACGTGTCACTGACCGGCCACGTCTATTCACCCGCCATCTTTTTGATGAACAAGGCAGCGTTCGACAAGCTCAGCCCGGCTGACCAGAAGGTGTTTCTGGAAGCTGCCAAGGTGGCCGTCAAGGCCAACCGGGCCCGGGTTGACGCCGACGATGCCATGGGCGTGACTTACCTGCGCGGCAAGGGTATGGAGGTGACAGAGAGCCTGGACAAATCCAAATTCGTCGCCAAGCTTGCACCGGTGTACGCTGACTTCGAAAAGCAGTTCGGCAAAGCCAATATGGACAAGATCCGCAACTACAAGTAATTGCTGCTGATTCTGTAGCTGCTGACACCCGAAGCGCGCAAGCTTTCGGGTGTTTTTTTACAACTTCCCATTTCAGGTTGAAATTGCAATGAAAGAAAATTTTCTCCGACTGGAGCGGTGGACCAGCGGACTGTCGTTGTACACCGCCTGTGCCATGCTGATGCTGGCGGCCAGTCTGGCCATGTTCCAGATCGTCACCCGCTTCGTGCTTGAAATACCCGCTGAATGGACAGAAGTGCTGATTCGTTTCAGCCTGATCTGGATGGTGTTTCTGGGTATTCCAACGGCGTTTCGCCAGGGTGCCATGGTCAGTGTGGACGTGCTTTACCGCTGGAGCCCGCCACGCATACGCCGTTTGCTCGACTGGATCGTGTGCCTCGCCGCTGCCGGGTTGATTTGCATCATCATCTGGTGGGGCTGGGACTATGCCGTGCGTGGCAGGGTGCAATCCATGGCCGGACTGGAAAGCCTGTCGATGTTCTGGGCCTACCTCGCCATGCCGGTGGGGGGCGTGTTCAGCCTGATCGGCATCTTCGGTAATCTGCTGGACACCCAGCGTCTTGAATTGGAGACCGCAGTATGACCGCCGTCATGTTAAGCACCATGGTGCTGTGCTTCGCCCTCACTATTTCCGTGGCCGTGTCGATCGGACTGGCCTCGATCCTGGGCATCCAGGCGTCCAACGCCCACATGTTGATCTCCGTCAAGGAGATGTTCAACGCCATCAACAAGTTCCCCTTGGCCGCCATCCCGTTTTTTATCCTGGCCGGCAACATCATGGAAACCGGCGGCATTTCGCGCCGCCTGGTGGACTTTGCCAAGAGCCTGGTGGGCGGCGTGCAGGGCGGCCTGCCGATGACCTGCGTGCTGACCTGCATGATCTTCGCATCGGTGTCCGGCTCATCGGTGGCCACCACCTTCGCCATTGGCACCATCCTGATTCCGGCGCTCATCAAACACGGCTACCCCACCACCTGGGCGGCGGCCTTGCAGGCCACCAGCGCCGAGCTCGGCGTCATCATCCCGCCATCGATTCCGATGATTCTGTATGGCGTCAGCGCTGAAGTCTCCATTGGCGAGCTGTTCATCGCCGGCTTTGGTCCGGGCTTTTTCATCAGTGGCGCGCTGATGCTGTTTGTCTGGGGTTACTGCAAGTACAAGGGCTGGGGCAAGAACGATGGCGACGGCCGTCTGTCGGTCGGCAAGGCCACCTGGAAGGCCGGTTGGGCGCTGCTGATGCCGGTCATTATTCTGGGCGGTATTTACGGCGGCATCTTCACCCCGACCGAGGCGTCGGCGGTGGCGGTGTTTTACGCGCTGATGGTGGGTCTGGTGATCTACCGCGAGATCAAGTTCCCTGACCTCTACAACATCCTGCGCAAGTCGGTGCTGTCGTCGGCGGTGATCATGTTCATCATTGCCAACGCCGGGCTGTTTGCGTTCCTGATCACGCGTGCTGGCGTGCCGGAGGCGATTGGCCTCTGGTTGCAGGATGTCTTGAAAACTCCGGCTTACTTCCTGTTGGGCGTCAACGCTGCGCTGTTCGTCATTGGCATGTTCATCGAGACCGGAGCCGCCATCATTGTGCTGGCCCCGATCCTGGCACCGGTGGCCATCCACTTTGGCATCGACCCGGTGCACTTTGGCCTGGTCATGGTGGTGAACCTGGCCCTGGGCATGATCACGCCGCCGTTCGGCGTCAATCTGTTTGCCGCCTGCACGGTGGCGCGCATCTCACTGGATCGCATGATCAAGGACCTGATCCCGTTCGTGCTGGTGGTGCTGGCCTGCCTGATGGTCATCTCCTACGTGCCGGCACTTTCGCTCGGGCTGCGCGATCTGGTTTACGCCAGATAGCGTGAACCCAAACCCGGCAGGCGTTCGCCTGCCGGGTGATAGAGTTGCACGATGAATTTAACTCCTCCCATGACCGCTCAGTTCAAACCCATCACGCCCGGCGCCTATCTTTCCGATCAGGTGGCTGATGCGCTTGCCGCTGAGATCCGGGCCGGACGGCTGGCCGTGGGGGCCAAGCTGCCGACCGAGGCGGCGCTGGTAGAGCAATTTGCGGTCAGCCGCACGGTGGTGCGGGAAGCGGTCTCGCGGCTCAAGTCGCTGGGCCTGGTCGATTCACGGCAAGGCAGTGGTGTGTATGTCAAGGAAGTGGGCTTTTCGCCGCTCAACTTTGATGCCAAGTCGACCGTCTCCCGGCAGGCGGTGATCCAGATGGTGGAGGTGCGCCGCGCGCTGGAGGCCGAGGTGGCCGGCTTGGCGGCGCAACGGCGCACCCAGGCCGATATCAAGCGCATCGGCAAATCCATTGCGCTACTGGACAAGGCAGTGCAAGCCGGTGGCGACGGCGTGGACGAAGACGTGCAATACCACCGCGCCATTGCGGAGGCCGCGCGCAACCCTTTTCTGATCGGCACGCTGGAATACCTGGGCCAGTTCCTGCGCGGGGCCACCCGCGTCACGCGGGCCAATGAGGCGCGCCGGGCCGACTTCGCACGCCAGGTGAGTGCCGAGCATGACAAGATTTTGCGCGCCATTGAAGCCGGCGACGCGGCCGCGGCGCGCAAGGCCGCGGCGCGGCACATGGACAACGCCATCCTGCGCATTGAGCAGGCTGACCCGGCGTTTTGGCAGCAGGCGGGGGTGCAACTGGCACGGCCTCTGGTCTTCGGCCTGCCGCCGCGAAGCTGACGGGCCGGCAGTTTGGGGTAAACCCGGATGTGGAGGGCTTCTTGAATTTGTATGATAACCTTATAAATTATGGTTGAAACAGCGATGATATCGAACCGACTTCGAATGGAAGGAAAGAACCAATGACAACCAATGTAGGTGTGATCGGCCTGGGGGCCATGGGCAGTGGCATGGCGCGCTCGCTGCGCCGCCGCGGCAGCCAGGTACATGTGTTTGACGTGCGTGCCGAGGCGGCGCAAGCCTTTGCCGCCGACGGCGGCGTGGCGTGCGCGTCAGCGGCCGAACTGGCGGCGCAGTGCAGCGTCATTGTGTCGGTGGTGGTCAACGCCGCGCAGACCGAAAGCGTGCTGTTTGGCGAGGGCGGCTGCGCTGCGGCCATGAAGCGCGGCAGCGTGTTTGTGATGTGCTCCACCGTGGACCCCAACTGGTCGATTGCGCTGGAGGCGCGCCTGGCTGCGCTGGGAATTTTCTACATCGACGCCCCCATTTCCGGTGGCGCCGCCAAGGCCGCCAGTGGCGAGATGACGATGATGACCGCGGGCAAACCCGAGGCCTATGCCGCGGTCGGGCCACTGCTCGACGCCATGGCGGCCAAGGTGTACCGGCTCGGTGAGCAGGCCGGCGCCGGCAGCAAGGTCAAAATCATCAACCAGCTGCTGGCTGGCGTGCACATCGCCGCAGCGGCCGAGGCCATGGCACTGGGCTTGCGCGAGGGTGTGGACGCCAAGGCGCTGTACGAGGTGATCACCCACAGCGCGGGCAACAGCTGGATGTTCGAGAACCGCATGGCCCATGTGCTCAGCGGCGACTACACGCCGCTGTCGGCGGTGGATATTTTTGTCAAGGACCTGGGGTTGGTACTGGATGTGGCGCGCGCCAGCAAGTTCCCGCTGCCGCTGTCCAGCACGGCGCACCAGATGTTCATGCAAGCGTCCACGGCGGGCTTCGCGCGCGAGGACGACAGCGCGGTCATCAAGATATTTCCCGGCATTGAACTGCCCAAAAAATCATGAAGAAAATCTTGCTTGGCTGCATTGCCGACGACTTCACCGGCGCCACCGATCTGGCCAACAACCTGGTGCGCGCCGGTCTGCGCGTCGTGCAGGCAATGGGCGTGCCGGCGCAGCCGCTCGACGCCGATGCCGACGCCGTGGTGGTGGCGCTCAAGTCACGCACCTTGCCTGTGGATGAAGCCATTGCGCAGTCGCTGGCGGCGCTGCGCTGGCTGCAGGCGCAGGGCGCGCAGCAAATCTACTTCAAGTACTGCTCCACCTTTGACAGCACGGCGCAAGGCAATATCGGCCCGGTGGCGGAGGCGCTGATGGACGCGCTCGGGACCGACTTCACCATCGCCACGCCAGCCTTCCCGGACAACCAGCGCACCGTGTTCAAGGGCCATCTGTTTGTCGGCGACGTGCTGCTCAACGAGAGCGGCATGCAAAACCACCCGCTCACCCCCATGACGGACGCCAACCTGGTGCGCGTGCTGCAGGGGCAATGCCGCCGCCCGGTGGGTCTGATCGACTACAAGGTGGTGGCGCAGGGCGAGGCCGCGATTCGCACGCGCATCGACCAGCTGCGTGCGCAGGGGGTCGGCCTGGCTGTCGTGGACGCCATCTCCAACGATGACCTGCTGCGCCTGGGGGCGGCGCTCAGCGACATGCCGCTGGTAACGGGCGGCTCGGGCGTCGCCATTGGCCTGCCCGCCAATTTCGGGATTGCACCCTCCAGCACTGCCAGCGCGCTACCCCGAGCCACCGGCTTGCAGGCGGTCGTGTCGGGCAGTTGCTCGCTGGCGACCAATCGGCAGGTGCTGGCCTTTATCCAGGCGGGCCGGCCGGCGTTGGGTATCGACGCCTTGCAGATCGCCGCCGGGGTCGATGTGACGACGCAGGCGCTGGCTTGGGCCGCGCCACTGCTGAGCCAGGGTCCCGTGCTGATTTATTCGACCGCCGATGCCAATGCGGTCAAGGCGGTGCAAGCGCAGCTCGGCGTGGAAGAAGCCGGCGCCATGGTAGAGCGAACCCTGGCCGCCATCGCGCTCGGTTTGGTGGCGCTTGGCGTGCGCCAGCTGGTCGTGGCCGGTGGCGAAACCTCGGGCGCCTGCGTGCAGGCTTTGAACATCACGCAAATGAAGATCGGCCCGCAAATCGACCCCGGTGTGCCCTGGTGCCATGCCCAAGCCGACGCCGCACCTGGGGCGGGCCTGCACCTGACGCTGAAGTCCGGCAACTTTGGCGCCGATGACTTCTTCAGCAAAGCTTTTGCGTTGCTGGCATGAACGAGAACGAAGCCCGCGAGGAAATCTGCCGTGTCGGGCGCAGCCTGTTCGAGCGCGGCTATGTGCATGCCACCGCCGGCAACATCAGCGTGCGGCTGGATGAATCAGAAGGGGGTGGCTTCCTGATCACGCCAACCGATGCCTGCCTGGGTTTTCTCGACCCGGCGCGGCTGGCGCGGCTGGACGCGCAGGCGCAGCAGCTGAGCGGCGACAAAGCTAGCAAAACAATAGCGTTACATTCCCATATCTACAGGGCTACAGCCCAATTTGATCCAAATACCCGGTGTGTGATCCACACCCACAGCACACACTGCGTGGCGCTGACGCTGCAGCCCGGCAACAAGGAGCTGTTGCCCGCCGTGACGCCCTACTTTGTGATGAAGGTAGGGCACGTGCCCGTGATTGCCTACCACCGCCCCGGGGCGCCCGAGGCGGCGCAGCTGGTGGCGCAGGCTATTTCGCGTTATGGCCAAGCCGGCACACCGATCCGCGCCGTCATGCTGGAGCGCCTGGGCCCCAATGTCTGGCACGACTCGCCCGCCGCTGCCATGGCTACGCTGGAAGAACTTGAAGAAACCGCCCGGCTGGGAAGCCTGAGTGCCTTGGCACCCGAGCCCCTGACCGAATCCCAAATTGACGAACTGCGCCAAACCTTCGGCGCCCGCTGGTGAACCTTATGCCTAAATTTGCAGCCAACCTTTCCATGCTCTACCCCGAGCTCGATTTTCTGGACCGTTTTGCGGCCGCCGCCCAAGACGGCTTCAAGGCGGTCGAATATCTTTTTCCCTATGCCTATAAGAGCCGCGAAATCGCGGCCCGCCTCAGGGCCCATGGCCTGCAGCAGGTGCTGTTCAACGCGCCGCCCGGCGATTGGGATGCCGGCGAGCGCGGCCTGGCGTGCCTGCCCGGGCGCGAAGCCGAGTTCCGTGCCGGTATCGGCAAAGCCCTCGACTACGCAGCCGCACTGGACTGCCCACGCGTTCATGTCATGGCCGGGCTGTTGCCCGCGGGCAGCGAGCGTGCGACGCTGCGCCCCACCTACGTCAGCCAATTGCGCTGGGCCGCGCTGGAGGCGGCCAAGCAAGGGGTGGATGTGCTGATCGAGCCGATCAACACGCGCGACATTCCCGGCTTCTACCTGAACCGCCAGGACGACGCGCACGCGCTGCTGGCCGAGGTGGGCGAGCCCAACCTCAAGGTACAGATGGATCTCTACCACTGCCAGATTGTGGAAGGCGACCTGGCGATGAAAATGCGCCAGTACCTGCCGAGCGGCAACGTCGGCCATGTCCAGATTGCGGGCGTGCCGCAGCGCCATGAGCCCGATCTGGGCGAGCTGAACTACCCCTACCTGTTCTCGGTACTGGACGAATTGGGCTACACCGGCTGGGTCGGCTGTGAGTACCGGCCGCAGGCCGGCATGAAGCCCGGCGGCACGTCGGCTGGACTGGGCTGGCTCAAGCCCTATCTGTGACGCCCGCGTTCAGCTCTTTTTCTGACTGAAGGCTTCGAACGCCTTCGCGTAATCTGGATGCCATCGCGAAAGCGGTGGCCGGTTCTCGACGACATCGCCCGCAGCCCAGAGGATGCGCCGCTCGTCGAGCGAACGAGGCACGTCGTTATCGGGGCAGAGAATGTAGAAGTCGCCGGCCTCCAACCGCTCCATCATGAAGTCGACGGTCTGCTCCGGCGTCCAGGCGCCGGCCGGCTTTTCTGTGCGGCCCTGGGCGGTAAGGTCCGTGAAAACGAAACCTGGAATCAGCAAATGGGCGTTGATCCGACAGTTCGGCGTGTTGCGAAGCTCGTGCTGCAGCGCTTCGGTGAAAGCCTTCAAGCCAGCCTTGGACACGTTATAGGCCGGGTCGCCAGGAGGAGTGGTGATCCCTTGCTTAGACCCTGTGTTGATGACAAGACCGGGGCGTCCGCGCTTGATCATGGCGGGCACGAAGATCTGCGTGCTGTGAATGACGCCCCACAGGTTGACGTCGAGCACCCGCTCCCAGTTGCCGGCCGGCCCGAACATGGCGCTGCCGGGCTGAATGCCAGCGTTGTTCATCAGGATATCCGTGCCGCCAAAGCGATCGCGAACAACCTCCTCCAGTCGGCGCAGGTCTTCGACGCGGCTAACGTCCGTCTCCAAAGTCATCACGTCGTCCGTTCCGCCCGCCGCCAGGAGGACGACCTCTTGGGCAGCGCGGATGAGTCGGTCCGTGCCGAGGTCGGCGATGCAGACGCGAAGTCCGAGCTGCGCCATCCGCTTGGCAGCGGCGAGGCCGATACCGGCAGCGCCGCCAGTGATGACGGCAACGGATCCGGAAGTGAGGGCAGCATGGGTCATTGTCAATTTCTCCTTGTTGAGACGCCGGAAGGGGCGCCGGCTGCACTGCCACCGTCGTTCCGGACCATTTTTCGTAGAGCCACTTGCAGAATTCCAGCACCGATCTGAATCAAATCCATTGAGCTGCAAAAAAGAAGTTGCGGGCACCCCGCCGAGCGGGAAGATCAGGGTATCAATGATGCCCAACCCATGAATACTACCCGGAGCCCGTCGCTTGAATAAATCATTCGAGTGCTGATCGAGCGCTTGATTGGATTACCTCTGACGGTGAAATTAGTCTGACTTCAGGAGGAAATCTCTTCTTGAAGAACCTGTCCCAGTGGGTTCGAGGCAGAAAAAGCGTTTACCACGAAGTCCACGAAGGCGCGCACTCGCGCCGCAGTCTGCAGGCTTTGCGGGTAGACAGCGTGAATATCGGCTCCCGGCGTCTGCCAGTTCGCCAGCACCTGGCGGAGCCGCCCACTGGCCAAATATTTTGCTATATCCCATTCCGCCCGCATGATGAGGCCATGACCTGCAAGCGCCCAGTTGACCGCAATTTCGCCATCGTTGGTGCTCAACGTTCCACGCACTTTGACCGTCTCGGAGCGCTGGCCTGACCTCAGGTGCCAGATGCCATAGGCTTCCTCACCTTGACGAATGCAAATGCAGTTGTGCTGCGCCAGGTCGTTCGGTACCTGGGGTGTACCCTGCCGGGTCAGGTAGGCGGGTGCTGCGCAGATCAGGCGCCGGTTAGAAGCTATGCGCCGCGCGATCATTCGTGCATCGGGTGGCTCACCAAAGCGGATGCAGACATCAAAGGCATCCTCTGTCAGCGACGGCGGATTGACAGTGAGCTGCAGTTGGATCTGCACTTCTGGATAGCGTTTGGCAAAATCAGAAATCAGCGGCGCGATATGGCTGCGGCCAAAGCCCAAGGTGGCGTTCACACGTAACAAGCCTTTGGGGGCGGCAACCGAGTTGGATACCAGCTGCTCCATGTCCCCAATATCGGCGAGGATGCGCCGCGCGTGCTCCAGGTAAACCTCACCTTCGGGCGTGAGACCAATACGACGCGTCGTGCGATTCAGCAACTGCACACCCAGTCGGGCCTCCATCTGGGCCAGCCGCTTGCTCACCGCCGGGGTTGTGATATCCAGCTCGCGCGCAGCGGCAGAGAAGCTGCCGCTGCGCACCAACAGGCTGAAGAAGGCCATTTCAGAAGGTGCGGATGCGGGTGTGGGCATTGTCAAATCAAAGTAAACAATGGTTTAACTTTAAGGCCATCTATTGAATCCTGCAATAGGTAAAGTCCGCCTCAATTGCAGTCATTCAAAGAAACCTGATGAAGACTTACGAAATAGCTTGCATCCCGGGCGACGGAATCGGAAAAGAAATCGTGCCCGCCGGCCAGACCGTGCTGGCGGCACTGGCCGCCAGCCGCAACACGTTCAAGTTTGAGTTTGAGAACTTCGGCTGGGGCGGCGACTGGTACCGCAGGCACGGCGAGATGATGCCGGCGAACGGCCTGGACGCCCTGCGCAACAAAGATGCAATTCTGTTTGGTTCCGCGGGTGACCCGGACATCCTCGATCACATCACACTCTGGGGCCTGCGCCTCAAAATTTGCCAGGGATTTGACCAGTACGCCAACGTGCGCCCAACCCGCATCTTGCCCGGCATCGACGCGCCGCTCAAGCGCTGCACGCCTGAAGACCTGAACTGGGTCATCGTGCGCGAGAACTCCGAGGGCGAATATGCTGGCGTCGGCGGCCGCGTCCACCAGGGACACCCGCTTGAAGTGGCCACCGACTTGTCGGTGATGACCCGCGCCGGTGTCGAGCGCATCATGCGCTACGCCTTCAAGCTGGCTCAGTCCCGTCCGCGCAAGCTGCTGACGGTGGTGACCAAGTCCAACGCCCAACGCCATGCGATGGTGATGTGGGACGAGATCGCGGCGCAAATTTCGAAAGAGTTCCCTGATGTGAAATGGGATAAAGAGCTGGTGGACGCCGCCACAGCGCGCATGGTCAACCGCCCGGCGACGCTTGACACCCTGGTTGCGACCAATTTGCATGCCGACATCCTGAGCGACTTGGCAGCTGCGCTGGCGGGTAGCTTGGGCATCGCACCGACCGGCAACATCGACCCCGAGCGCCGCTATCCCAGCATGTTTGAACCGATCCATGGCTCGGCCTTCGACATCATGGGCAAAGGCCTGGCGAATCCTGTAGGCACGTTCTGGAGCTGCGTGATGCTGCTGGAGCATCTGGGTGAGGAGGCTGCAGCGGCACAGCTGATGGCTGTCATTGAACAAGTGACCGCTGACCCTGCACTGCACACGCGCGACCTGGGCGGCAGTGCCACGACGGCCGAAGTGACGCAGGCCGTCTGTGCCCGCATCGCGGCCTGAGCGTCGCTCCAGTTCGCAGCGGCCATGCGTACTCAATGGAACAATTTCCGGGTAAACACCTATGTTTGGTTTACACCGCATTTGTATGATGACAATATTACTTTAAGAACAGATCTGGCACTCAATAAATTGAGTCGATCAAGAAATGCGATCAAAAACTGTTGTTGAACTCAGGGCAGAAGTCCTTTGACTTTTCGAGTGTGCGTTGCCGTTCACGAGAACGCTACATTGCGAAAAATCTAATGCCTTGCACAAACCATTAGGAGACAAAGTGGACGTTGGATTAACTCAGCCGAACCGAAGGACGGCGCCCTCGCTGGGGCGAACCTTGCTCGACTTATTCCGGGCCAAGGAGATGAGCGTACTTCTTGCTGTCATTTTGGTGGGTGGCGGCATCGCCATGGTGACGCCCTACTTCCTGACAACGGACAATCTGATGGGCGTCTTCCGTTCGTTCTCGCTGACGGCCATCATGTCCATCGGAATGGTCATGGTGATTATCACCGGCGGCATTGACCTCTCCGTCGGCTCCGTGATGGGATTGTCCGGGCTCGTCACCGCCCTGGCCTTTCAGAATGGGTTTTCAACCGTGGTTAGTGTGTCGTGCGGGCTGGGCGTCGGTTTCCTTTTTGGCTTGACGAACGGTTTGCTTGTGACCGCAGGGCGGCTACCCCCGTTCATCGCGACGCTAGGCACGTTGAGCATTGGTCGGGGGCTGATGTACATCGTGACCAAGGGCGTTCCGGCAACCCCCGAGACGCCCGAGGCCTTTAGCGTGATCGGCCAGGGGTATATCGGCAGCGTGCCAGCGCCAGTGATCATCATGCTGGTGCTCGCGCTGATCTTTTCGGTGATCATGACATTCACCACCTTTGGCCGCCATGTTTATGCGACCGGCGGCAACGAGCAGGCTGCGTGGCTGAGCGGCGTCAACACCTCGCGCATCAAGCTCACGGTTTACACGCTGTCAGGCACGATCTCCGCACTGGCCGGCATTGTGGCCTTCTCACGCTATCTATCGGCCGAGCCCGCGTCCGGGTTTGGCGTGGAACTCGACGTTATCGCCGCAGCAGCTATCGGCGGCGCGAGCCTGGCGGGTGGTGTGGGCAGCGTGATGGGCGCCATCCTCGGTGCAGCGCTCACTGGAATCATCGCCAACGGCGTGGTCCTTATGAACATTAATACCTATGCACAGCAGGCCATCACGGGTGCCGTCATCCTGATTGCCGTAAGTATCGACGTGTGGCGTAACGCCAGAAAGGAGCGGTAATTCGGCAAAACGAACCGAAACCTCGCCCAAGCGAACGTGAATTCATGCTTCAAAAAGCATTTATCTTTAACTTGCATACGAAAAGAGACATCATGAAAAAGCTACCACCACTGTTCCAGTTTGCGCTGTTGGCAATACCCCTGACCCTGGCCGTTCAAATGAACGCCACTGCGAAGGACGTCAAAGATCTGAGGATCGCGGTCATCCCGAAGGTTGCTGTGCCATTCTTCGACGACTGCAACAATGGCGCCAAGGCCGCTGCCGATAAGCTCGGCGTGCAGTATCAATGGGTTGTGCCACAGAATACGCAGGGTTCAACTCAAGTTCGCATCCTCGAAGACCTGATCTCCAAGAAGGTGGATGGCATCGCCATCTCGGTCAACGAACCGAAGTCGGTCGAGGCTGCGATCAAGAAGGCTGTCGCCAGCGGCATCAAGGTCGTGACGTTCGACTCGGATTCGGCCAACAGCGGTCGTTCGATGTACATCGGCACCATCAATTCGGCCGCAGGCGAGACGATGGGCGAGTCGATGGCCAAGGCCATCGATGGCGAAGGTGAGGTGGCCATTCTCACCGGTCAGCTTGGCGCTGCGAACCTCAACGAGCGTATCACCGGCATCAAGAAGTCGCTGTCCAAGTACCCGAAGATCAAGGTCGTGGCGACCGAGGGCACGGAGGATGATTTGGCCAAGGCGGTTTCAACGACCGAATCCCTCTTCCGCGGACATCCAGCACTCAAGGGCATCTTCGGTGTGAGCCAGGTCGGCGGACCCGCAGTGTCCAAGGTCATGGCTACCAAAGAGTTTGGCAGCAAGAAAGGTGCTGTGAAAGTCTTTGCATTCGACGACCTGCCTGACACGGTCAAGGGTGTGAAGGAAGGCTACATCCAGGGGATCATGGTTCAGCGCCCCGTCACGATGGGCAAGCTTGCTGTCGAGCACCTGGTCGATCAGATCACCGGCAAAGAGCCAGCACCGAAGGACGTCGATACGGGGGTGAACGTGGTCACCAGCCAAAACCTCGGCTCCTATACCAAGTAACACAATTTGAACCGGGCCTGTGATCGGGCCCGCCTCTTACGGAGCCGCGTGTGGTGCCTTATCTGCAAGTCAAGAACATCTCAAAAACCTTCGCTGGTGTGAAGGCATTGAATCGGGTAAGCCTGCACGTTGCCAGCGGCGAGGTGCTCGCCATTGCGGGGGAAAACGGCGCCGGAAAGAGCACTCTCATGAAAATCATGACGGGTGTCTACCAGCCCGACCCGGGAGGAGAGATATGGATTAACGGCGTCCTAGTGCCGCACTTGACGGGCACGGCCCACGCGCGGCAACTCGGCGTGTGCATCATTTACCAGGAACTTTCGGTCGTCGACAACCTGACCATCGCCGAGAACATCTTCCTCAGCAAGGAGATATCGAACCGGCTGGGGTTCCTCGACAGGCGAGCCATGCATGCCGCCACGCGGCAGCTGCTGGATTCGCTCGACATGCAACTCGACGCCGGCACGCGCGTCGGTGATCTCAGCATCGGTCAAAAGCAGATGGTCGAAATCGCCAAAGCGATTTCGAATCAGTCGAAGATTGTCATCATGGACGAGCCGACGGCGTCCCTCAGCCATCACGAGGCTATGGTGCTGAAAGAGATCATCCGCAAGCTCAGGTCCGAAGGCATCGGCATTATCTACATCACACACCGGCTCGAGGAGATCTTCGATCTCGCCGACCGTGTCACGGTCCTGCGCGACGGCGCCTGCGTCGCCACCTTGCCGGTCGAGCAGCTTGACCGCGCGCGGCTGGTCAAAATGATGGTAGACCGTGAACAAAGTGATCTCTATGGCGACTATCAGTGCCATGCGACGCAAAAGGTCGCGCTGGAGGCCAAGGGCCTGACGCTCAAACACAGGACGGCGCACACAGTATCTGTGCGTGACTGCAGTTTTCGGGTTCATGAAGGTGAAATCCTCGGCTTCTTCGGCTTGGTCGGTGCGGGACGGACCGAACTCATGGAGATGGTCTTCGGACTGCGGCCGTACCATGGCACCATCGAGCTTGGCGGCCAGCCGGTCGCCATCCACAGCCCGCGAGCGGCCATCGACCACGGACTCGGCTTCGTCACCGAGGACCGCAAGTCCGGTGGGCTGGTGCTGGGAATGAACATCCGTGAGAATTTCAGCCTGACGCACCTGGACACCTACTCTACGCTGAGCTTCATCAGCCGCCTGGCAGAGACCTTCGGATGCCAGAAATTCGTATTGCGCCTAGGCATCAAGACGCCGTCGGTTGAGCAGACGGTTGGCAACCTCAGCGGCGGCAACCAGCAGAAAGTCGTCATTGCCAAATGGGTAGCACGCTCGCCGAAGGTGCTTATTGTGGACGAGCCCACGCGCGGCATCGATATTGCGGCAAAAGCCGATGTGCACCGGCTCCTGCAGGAGCTGGCGTCACGCGGTATGGCCGTCATCGTGGTGTCGTCAGACTTGCCGGAAGTCCTCGCGATCAGCGACCGCGTGATCGTCTTGCGCGAGGGCGCCATCACTGCCAAGCTGTCGCGGCAACAAGCCACCCAGCACGTGGTCATGGAAGCCGCGGCCGCTTGATTTTTTTATTTCATTTACAAGGATTTTTCAATGAGAACCGTCGTCGTCGTTCACACCGGACCCGCCACCATACAGCCGATCAAGCAGCAGTTTCAGCAGATATTGCCCGACGTGCGCGTCATCAATATCATGGATGACAGCCTACTCAACGATGTCATGGCGGCAGGCCATCTCACCGAGGCTGTTACAGGGCGCATCTTCTCCTATATGCAACTGGGGCAGCAAATGGGCGCCGTCGCGCTGCTCAATGCCTGCTCGTCGGTGGGCGAGGCGGCCAGCGCTGCCCGTGCGGCCATCTCGATCCCCATCATCAAAATCGACGATACCATGGCCGAGCGCGCCGTCGCGTCGGGGCCGAGGATTGGCGTCGTCGCGACCGTCAAGACGACGCTCGAACCGACGGTTCGCTTGATCAAGGCGAAGGCCGAGGCTGCGGGGAAATCCGTCGCGGTTACGGAGGCATTGGCCGAAGGGGGCTTCCAGGCGCTACTGGACGGTAAGTCCGAGTTGCATGACGAGATCGTCAAGCGCACGATTCAGTCCCTGGCCGGCAAAGTTGATGTCATCGTACTGGCACAGGTGTCGATGGCACGACTGGTCCCCTCACTCACCGACATGAAGGTGCCCGTCCTGTCCTCGCCGCAAAGCGGCGTCGAGGCAGTGCGTGACGCCTTGGCCAGTCGGCACTGAGACGGCTGCAGAATAAATTCAATTCACATAACAAACACACTCACCATCAAAGGAAATGCAATGAAAAAGAACATCATCGTCACCGGCGGCAGCGGCATGGCCGGCAAATGGGTTGTCAAGGACCTGCTCGACCATGGGCACCAGGTCATGAACCTGGACCGCACTGTTCTGCCCAACTCCGCGGCCCGAACCATGATTACCGATCTGACCGATGCCGGCCAGGTCTTCAACGCGCTCTGCAGTACAACGGTACGGCACGAATTCAGCGAATCCATCAAACCGGCGCCCATCGATGCGATCATTCACTTCGCGGCAATTCCGCGGATCATGACGCACCCGGACAACGAGGTTTTTCGCATCAACGTCATGAGCACCTACAACGTACTGGATGCGGCGTCGAAGTACGGGATCAAGAAAGTCATCATCGCCTCCAGCGAAACGACGTACGGCATTGTCTTCGCCGACACCTACCGCATGCCCGAGTACCTGCCGCTAGATGAAGAATACCCTGTTGATCCGATGGACAGCTACGCGATGTCCAAGGTGATCAACGAGGCCACGGCCAAGGCATTCCATGCCCGAACCGGGTCGGATATCTACTGCCTGCGCATCGGCAATGTGATCGACCCGGTGGACTACGCGAAGTTTCCCGAGTATTTCAAGGATCCGGGCTTCCGCCGCCGCATCACCTGGAGCTACATCGACGCCCGCGACCTGGCCACCGCAGCGCGCTTGGGTGTTGACAAGGACGGCCTGGGCTTCCAGGTGATGAACGTTGCGGCCGACGATGTTTCGTCCGACCTGCCGACGGCCGAACTGCTCAAGCGCTTCTATCCGACGGTACCGGTCAAGAAAACCCTCGGCGAGTTCGAGACCCTGCTGAGCAATGAAAAGATCAAGCGCTTGCTGGGCTTCAAGCAACAGTACAACTGGCGCAGTCACGTCAAATGACCGGTTGCCGCTTTCAGTGAGCGCAAGCCCGGCAGATGGGGGGAACGACGCTAGTGGGCAGTCGCATGTGCGAATACACGTCGGCCTTCGGGGCGGCCACGTAATCCAGCCCGTGCTCTCGCTTCCCCGATCAGCCCGGCTGGCAACCAATGTCCACTTTTTCCTGAACGGGCTGGCGTTTGCGACCTGGGGCGTGCATGTACCGACATTCAAGCACCTGCACGGCCTGAGCGAGGCCGAAGTGGCGCTGGCGATGCTTGCGGCCGGGGTGGGCGCACTCGTCGCCGTTCTTTGGGCCGGTGCGCTCGTCGGCCGCTTCGGCGCCCGAGCCGTCTGCGCTGTTTCCGGTCTCATGACCGCCGCAGCGGTCGGCGCACTGCTGCAGCTGCCCAGCTACTGGACGGGCGTCATGGGTCTGTTCGTGTTTGGTGTGGCGAACAGTCTGTTCGATGTCGCCATGAATGCGCATGCGGTAGAGGTCGAGGCCGCCTATGGGCGGCCGATTATGTCGAGCTGTCATGGTTTTTTCAGCTTGGGTGGACTCGGCGGCGCGGCGCTGGCGAGCTTGCTCGCGGTCGCAGGCGTCGCAGCAACCACGCACACTCTATGGGTGGCCATCGGTGCGGCCGCCTTGACCATTGCCGTCGTTCCCGCGATGCTGCCGGACCGCGCGCAGACAAGCGACGAAACGGGCTACAGTTTCATGCGCCCACGCGGTGTCATCGTCCTGCTAGGCGCCATGGCCGCCCTAGGCTTGGTCGCCGAGGGCGCTATGTACGACTGGAGTGTGCTCTACCTGCGCGAGAGCCTGGCGTCGCCGCAAGCCTTGGCGGCACTGGCCTATGCGTCGTTCTCGGTGGCGATGGCCATCGGCCGCTTCGCGGGTGACCGTGCTCGTGCGCGATTGGGTGCCTTAACCCTGCTGAGTGTCGGTGGCACGCTGGCTGCAAGCGCAATGCTGGCGGTTTTGCTAATCGGCCATCCTGTGGCGGCGCTGGCGGGTTTCGCGCTGGTGGGCCTTGGCATCTCGAACGTTGTGCCGGTGCTTTTTTCATGTGCCTCACGGGTGCCCGGTATCTCGCCCGCACACGGCATCTCCGGCGTCGCCAGTTTGGGCTATCTTGGCTTTCTGTCGGGCCCCCCCATCATCGGTGCAGTGGCGCAGGTCGCCACCTTGCCGGTGGCGCTGTGCCTTGTCGCCTTGTTTGCGGCGGCCCTCGCCGTACTTGCACGCCGCGTTTTGCCTATCATGGGTGAACTCGGAACCAGCACAGACGATAAAGCCAGTCGCTCAGTTCCGGTAGGACAGGAACCAAGACAGCACGGCTGAGGTGGCCGCGTCGGGCCGAGGCCTGTACTCGCAACCAACGTTCTCCGCGTCGCGCGCCGAGCCAAGCGAATAGCGGCCCTTGCTCGATTCAACGTTTGCGGCAGCGAGGCTTTGCTCGGTCACACCCAGCCGCCATCGACCACAAAATTCTGTGCCGTACACATGGCGCTGTCGTCTGCCGCCAGAAAAAGCGCCATCCTGGCAATGTGCTCTGCCAATACCGGCTGGTTGATGCACTGGCCACGCGCGATATCAGCGCGAGCTGCGTCATCAACCCAGAGGCGCAGCTGTTTTTCGGTCATCACCCAACCCGGTACCAGTGTGTTGACCCGGATGTTGAATGGACCGAAATCGCGCGCGAGGCTGCGCGTCAGTCCCTGCACGGCAGATTTGGATGTTGTGTAGACTGGCATGCCCCCCTGCTTGAGCATCCAGCTAAGGGAACCGAAATTCACGATGCTGCCGCCACCGGCCTTGCGCATGTCTGGTGCGACGTTGCGAGCAGCAAAGAACTGGTGCTTCAGGTTCACGGCGATGCCTGCATCCCACGTCTCCGAGGTGGTCTCCTCAATGGTGTGGCGGCGATCGTTGGCAGCGTTGTTCAGCAGTGCGTTGATGGGACCAAAGTGCTGGCGCACCTTTTCGATGGCACTCTCCAACGCAGCGATGTCTGTCAGGTCAGCATGAACAAATAGCGGGGCGTGCCGCGCTCCGGCCAGTGCGCTCGCCAGCGTCGATCCTGCCGCGGTGTCGATATCGATAAAGCCGACCTTCGCGCCTTGGGCGGTGAATTGCTCGACAAGGCAGGCACCAATGCTGGTGGCACCTCCTGTAATGAGCACGGTCCGGTCAGTCAGGCTGGGATATTGGGCAAAAACTGTCATGGGGAATTCCTTTGCTGTCGAAAGGCCATCCATAAACGCGCTGGGAATGCGGCTGGACGGGCTTATATAGTTCATCTAGTACGACGAACAGTCAAATTTTAGTTGAATTCAATAGAATGTTCGTCAATAACGGCACAAGCATGCGATTGATTTGTATGACGAATTCTTCACTTTTATGCGAGACCTCTTCAAGTCCATCGCACCCTGTCCTTGCTTCTCAGATGAAGTGGCGGATGTGCGCAAGGACGATATCCGGGACGGGCGGCTGGTGGCGGGGGACAAGTTGCCGACGGAGGTGTCGCTGATAGGGCGGCTTGGGATAAGCCGCTCGCTGACGACCCATCGACAGGTGTTGGCGTTCATCCAAACCGGGCATTCCGCACTGGCGGGTGACCCCCTTGCATGACACCTCCCAGGAAGCGACCATCGGCCATGTGGTCGCCAGAGCCTTGGCCCGGGTCGAACCTTTGTCAAAGCAGGTCCTGGACGGATTAAACTGCGCCGGCTGGGTCGGTTGTGAGTACCCGCCGCAGGTCGGCATGAAGCCGGCGGCGCATCGGCTGGACTGGGCTGGCTCAAGCCCTACCTGTGACGAGCTTGCGTTGCGACCCATGTGAAATTTTCGCCAGTCCACCCAAAATACCAGTCAAGTCAACACAAAGAAAGAAATGATGAACGATTCGACATCCAGCCTGAAGGTCGGCTTTATCGGCGTCGGCATGATGGGCTGCGGCATGGCCAAACATGTGCTGGCCAAGGGCCATCCGGTGGCCTTGCTGATCCGCAAGAAGGCGGATGAGGAGCGCTGCGCCGACCTGCTGACGCACGGCGCACAGCCGCTCAAAACCGCCGCCGAGGTCGCGGCAACAGCCGATGTCATCATCATCTGTGTCACCGGTTCGCCGCAGGTTGAAGAGGTGGTATTTGGCGACACCGGCATCCTGCAGACCCTCAAGCCCGGCTGCGTGGTGGTGGACTGCTCGACCTCGCTGCCCGACTCCACCCGGCGCGTGGCCCAGGCCATTGCGGCCAAAGGGGGCCAATTCCTGGATGCGGCCATGACCGGTACGCCCAAGCATGCCGATGAAGGCAAGCTCAACCTGCTGGTGGGGGGCGACCCGGAGGTGCTGACGAGCGTTCGCCCGGTGTTTGCCTTGTTTGCAGAGAACATCTTTTACTGCGGGGCCGTCAGCGCCGGGCATACCACCAAGCTGCTGCACCAGTTCGTGGTGCTGGGCAACGCCGCCATTTTGGCCGAGGCTTTTTCCTGCGCCAGCAAGACCGGCGTCAATCTGGAGGTGCTGTGCGATGTGATCGCCTCCGGCGGCGCCAACAGCACGGCGTTCCAGCGTTTTCGCCCTTACGTGCTGGAGGGCAACGATCAGCTGTTCCGCTTCTCGCTGGCCAACGCGCACAAAGACATGCACTACTACGCCCAGATGACCGGAGAGGCCCAAGCCGTGTCGCTCATCGGCGACACCGTCCACAATGTGTACACCATGGCGGGCAACCTGGGCTACAAGACAGCGTTCGTGCCGCATTTGCTGAGTAGCTTCAACCGGCTCAACGGATCCAGTTGAGCCGAAACAGCAAGCGTTTGCCCGAGTCTTATTTGAACGGCCGAAAGACAAAGGCCCGCGACACCGGCGGTGTGTCGTTCATGGCCTTCGGGTGTGCCGGCATCGCCTGGTCGCTGCCGCGACGCTCAATGTCTGACTCCTGCTGCGCCCCCATGCGCTGGTCATCGCGCCGACGCTTGCCCGGGTCCGACAAGACGCCATAGGCGAAGTTGATCTGCGCCTGGCGTTCGCTGGCGGCCGCGCTGCCCGGGTTTTTATCAGGGTGATTGCATTGGGCCAAGCAACGGTAAGCGGCCCTGATGACCTGGGCGCTGGCGTGTGGACTGACTTCCAATATCTCGTACAGTGTAGCTTCACATTCCATGGGCGTTCCTGAGCGATACAGGTGCGAACCTGGCTCATCGTCGCACGTGTCGGCGCGACGCATTTGCGTCTTATCAAAAACGCAGAGGCTATCGCTCAATTCAAACGAGCGTTAGCGTTGGTCAAGATCGCGACGCAAGGCACGAAGATAGATGATGACAATGCCGACAAACCCGCTGATGATCAGCGTGTTGCCCAGCGTGTCATGCCAGCCGCCCATCGGAGTCATCAACAGCATGGAGCCGCCGATCACGAGCGCCGCGAAAGCGATGGCACCCGTGAGCCGCTCGAGATTGCGGTTGAAGCGACGTCCCACGGCCTCCAAACCTGGCAGCCGGCCCAGATTGCCTTCGGCGAAGCGCCGCAGGACGCGTCGCGTGTCGCCAGGTGCCTCGGTGACCAGGCGCTCCATTTCGCGTGCCAGCTTCGTGGTCTTATCCTTTATCCGCTCCGGCGAGAAGTGCTGCGCAGTCAGGCGCGAGATCTCCTCGCGAAACGATTCCATGTGGTTGTAGCCCGGGGCGAGCAGGCCGATCATCGACTCCAGGATGGCGAACGCACGCGTCAGCAGGACAAACTCGCCGGGCTTGTGGACTCCGTTGCGGCTACCGGCACGCAGCAGTGCTTCGAACGCACTCCCGATTGAAACATCCTCCAGATTGGTCCTGCGGATTTCATAAAGCACGGCCTTGATGTCCACCAGCAGCGCCACATGATTGACTTTTTCGCTCGCCGGTGCCATTTCCAGATAAGCCTCGGTGGCGGCCCGCGCGTCGCCTTTGACGACGGCTTCGAGAAGAAGTGTCAGCGACTCGCGCATCGGCTCGTCAAGATCGCCGGTATTCCCGAAGTCGAGCAGGGAGAGCCGCCCGTCCGGCAGAACGAAGACATTGCCGGGATGGGGGTCGGCGTGAAACAGCCCCTCTTCGAAGATCGAATGCAGCATCAGCTTGACCAGGGTGTTGACTACCCGCGGCAACGCTTGCGGGTGGGACTTGGCGTAGAGATCGACCCGTTCGCCGGGCGAGTACTCCATCGTCAGCACGGTTTCTCCCGAGCACGAAGCGATGACATCCGGTATCCAGAGATCGGGGACATCTGCCAGCGCGGCGCGAATGAGCACTTCAGTAGCGTCGCCACATGCACCTGGGCGATGGTGGCAGCGGCAAGCGGCGTCTCTCCGAACGCGGAGAAAAACTTGGTCAACGGGGCGCCCAGTTCGGCCTCGACCGTCGCGCGCACCATGTCAATATCCATCGCCGGCAACTGGTCGTGCAGCAACTCCAACTCTTCAATGTAGGCCGTCGGCAGCAGGTCACGCCGCAACGCGAGCACCTGTCCGAATTTGAGAAAGACCAGCCCGAGCTCCTCGAAGGTTTCCCGTAGCTCCTTCGGCGTCGGCTAGTGTCCCCTGCCGAACAGGGCTCCCAGAAACTTGTGCCGGGCGAACACGCGCATGATTTGCATCAGCCGCGGTGCTGCTCGCAACACCTTGCATTTCTTCACGTCGATCAGTGCAGCCATGCGATCCTCCTGACAGTTCTACGCAAAATAGTAATATTCACAGTCGACTTCTTCACAGGGCAGCTGGCGGTGCCATGCAATCGATCATCGTGGGCGCGATGGCCAGTGCGGCGTGACGAAGGTGAGACATGGTGAACTCCAATTGCGAAAGTTAAGGCAACAAGAAAGAAGCGTTCCGGTGTGGCCCAAAACGGCCATCCGAAAGAAGATGCAGGCACACTGCCAAACGGATCAATCCGCGCAGCAGAGGGCCTGCTTAAGAGGGGGTCAAATAGTGAACCGCAAATAGCGGATGGAGACGGGGGGCTCCGACCAGGTCAGACTACCGAATGCCTCCGGCTGAGGGATTGGATCTAGCGCCGGCATCAGCAACCAGGTCAAAAACAGCACTGGGACGATATCCTGGGCGACAAGCGTGTCTGCGTGGTCCTTGACCAGGGTGTCTTGTTCTGCCGCGCAGAAATTCAGGCACGCCAATTTTTCGGGCAACTTGTCGTTCTCGCCAGCTTGAACGTGAGCCTTGGCAAAGTTGTCCAACGCCCGCTCGCGCTCGATAGTCGCCTTGGACATATACCCGGAACGGGTGTGGCCTAAAAACTCGTCCTTTGCAGGGTTGTGCTGCACAAGACAAGCATTCGCAACACCTATTCCCAATGACATCAGCCAGACGAACAACATCACGGCAGCGGTGTACCGTGTTCGTCGCGAGCTGAAGAAATATTTCATGGTCAACAATTTACGGCCTCATCTTGCCGCCGTCCGTGCGCTGGCGCACAGCCGGAGGATTGCATAATGAAACGGCTGAGAAGATCCATGGATCGGGCAAGATGGATTTATAGAATGACAGACCCTGTTTTCTGACACCAATCACAGGGGCGAAAAATCTCTGCCAACATCGCCAAAGACTGAACTGGAAATGTCTGCCATAAATTCGCCAGCATGGCTTGGTACGCTGAGGACTTACGTGGTTTTGGTCACGCTGCTCAATCTTGGCTGGGAAATTTTGCAGTTGCCTCTTTACACGATCTGGTCCACGGGCAGTCATCGCGATATTGTTTTCGCCTTGCTGCATTGCACGGCGGGTGATGTGCTGATTGCTGTGTGTAGTCTGGTCTTTTCCTTGCTCATGGCGGGAAGGCAGGAGTGGCCAGACAGTCGATTCAAGACAATTGCGTTGATCACTATTCAGCTTGGCCTGGGCTATACCGTTTACAGCGAATGGCACAACACGACGGTCACACAAAGTTGGGCCTACTCTGCGGCGATGCCGCGTCTATTGGGCATCGGTTTGGCGCCTGTCGCGCAGTGGCTATTTGTTCCAGGCTTTGTTTTTTGGTGGATATATCGTCGATTGCCTGTTGGACCATCGACACTAATGGATAGTCACTCGTTAAAGTAGAAAATCCCGCCACCAGGGCGGGATTTCAGGTTGGTCACAACAAGCCATCGCGGTTGACTGCATAGCTTAGCTGGCGTATTGCCGCGTGTTCAGCGTGGCACCCATCCAAATTCACACAGACGGATGCATGCTGGGGTGTGCCTCGTTGCACTTTTGACCATTGTCCGAGATCATGAAGTTACCGGTGCGAATGGCTTCAGCCAGCTCGGCTTTCACCTGTTCGCGACTGAGGGTCGCCTGTACCTGTTTGGCGGGATAACGACTCGGGTACAGCTCATTAAGCTTTCGGCTTTGCTCTCCACTAGCAAGCATATCCCCGGTGCGAATGGCTTGGGCCAGCTCGGCTTTCACTTGTTCACGCGTGAGGCTCGCCTGCACCTGTTTGGCGGGATAACGACTCGGGTACAACTCATTCAGCTTCAAGCCACGATTACCGGGGGCCAGCATGTCGCCGGTGCGAATGGCTTCGGCCAACTCGGTTTTCACTTGTGCGCGAGTGACATCGGCGAGGGCCGGGGTGCCAGCGATCAGGCCGGAGGCGAGGACCAGGGTGATGGCTGCAAATTTGGTTTTCATGATGATTCCTTTCAAAGCTTGTTAAACATCTCCGGGCAGGTCGGTCGTCATCGTGTACCGTCTTGTCCACCTTCTATCGCCACATCGCGATATGAGTGAACTATAGAAAGTGGACCCCGACAGGGAGATGACCGGCAAATTACAAACTGGTCAGCAATTCGTCTCAGGGTACGCGCGGCAGTCTGATCGTGAACGTGGTCACTTTGCCGATGGAGGCGACAGTGATCGTGCCGCCATGGGCGACGACGATTGACTTGGTGATGGCCAGGCCCAGGCCGGTGCCTTCAGTGCTGCGCTGTCGCGAGGGATCGACCCGGAAGAAGCGGTCGAAAACACGCTCCAGATGCTCTTGCGCAATGCCGTCGCCCGTGTTTTCCATGCCAATCGAGACCGCGTCCTGATCGGTATGAACACGAACGCGCACCGTGGTGTGGGCGGTCGAATGCCGCACTGCGTTGGACAGCAGGTTGCCCAGTGCGCGGCGCAACATCAACCGGTCTGCGCTCACCTCGCCATCGCCTTCGACCGAGAGCCCCAGCCCCCTTTCTTCGGCCCCCGCATCGTAATAGTCAAACAATGCCAAGACCTCTGCGGCCACATGGAGTGTTTCCCGGCTGGGCACCACCAGACCGTTGTCGGCCTTGGCCAGCAGCAGCATGTCCGAGATCATGCGGGCCATGCGCTCAAACTCCTCGGCGTTGGATTCAAGAATGCTGCGGTACTCGTCTGCGTCGCGTGCCCGTGACAAGACAACCTGGGTTTGCGTCATCAGGTTGCTCACCGGGGTGCGCAACTCGTGCGCAATGTCCGAAGAAAAATCGGAAATCCGATGGAAGGCATCCTCCAGCCGCGCCAGCATATCGTTCAAGGACTGTGCCAGTTCGGCCAGCTCAACCGGCACGGTCTCCACCTGCAATCGATGACTGAGTTGTTGGGCTGTGACCACTTGTGCCTGTTCGCGCATGGCGCGCAGTGGCGCCAGGCCGCGCCGGGCAATTAGCCAGCCCAGCAGGCCCGTCAGAAGCGCAGCGCCGGCGACAAAAAACCACAGTGTCTGCTGGAAAGAGCGCATGAATGCCTGATGATGGGCGATGTCGAGGGCGACCGCCACGACGACCCGCGAGCGTTCGCTGATGCCGGTTGGCAATTCAGCAGCGATACCGCGATAAGTCTGGTCGCCCAGTAGCCAGGTCATGGGGCGATGCGGACTCTGGGCCGCACGGGCGGCCATCATGTCGAACGGGAAATTGGCGTTTGGTGTGGCGTAAAGCAGCGCGTGATTGGGGCCGAAGACGATGAGTTCAAGCCCATGGTGTCCCACCAGCGAGTTGTCCAGCAATTGCGAAATGCGATCCAGGTCGTCCTGCGACTTGAATGTCTTGAGTGCATGGCGGGCCAACTCCATCTTGCCGCTCAGAACTTCCATGTCCTGTTGCTCGAAGTGTTTCTCCACCGAGGTGGCGATGACAAAGCCCAGCGCCAGCAAGACCGCCGACGAAGCGGTCACAAACAGCAGCGCCAGACGTCGGGTGATGGATGTTCTGCCAATCAAGCGCAAGCGGGACTCTCCAGCACGTAGCCCATGCCGCGCACGGTACGAATCAGTTTGGGTTCAAAATTGTCGTCCACCTTGGCGCGCAGGCGTCGCATGGCAACCTCGATCACATTGGTGTCGGAATCGAAATTCATGTCCCACACCTGGGACGCGATCAGTGAGCGAGGCAGCACTTCGTCCTGGCGGCGCAGCAACAACTCCAGCAGGGCAAATTCTTTGGAAGTCAGATCAATGCGTTTGCCGGCGCGGGTGACCCGGCGGCGCAGCAAGTCAAGCTCCAGGTCGGCAGCGCGCAAAAACTCCGTGGACGAACCTTTGCCGCCCCGGCGCAAGAGCGTGCGCACGCGGGCCAGTAATTCAGAAAAGGCAAATGGTTTGACCAGGTAGTCGTCCGCGCCCAGCTCCAGGCCCTTGACGCGGTCATCAACATGGTCGCGCGCGCTCAGAAACAGCACCGGCATGTCCTTGCCCGCTTTGCGGATACCGGCCAGAACCGCCCAACCGTCCATGCCAGGCAGCATCACATCGAGAATCGCCAGATCGTAGTCTTCTGTGAGCGCGTGATGCAGGCCGTCGGTGCCATCTCGCAGCAAATCCACCACAAAGCCAGCCTCGCCCAAACCTTGTTTGAGGTAGTCGCCCGTTTTTGGTTCGTCTTCGACGATGAGAATTTTCATGTCGCCATTTTGCGCTGCCTGCGCGCCAGCGCGCGTCAGATAACAGGAATGTAATCTGGCTGTCAGCTCGCTGATGGGAACGAGCTTGCACACTGCCACAAGTGAAACGCGCTGGAGAAGACCCCCCTCGTCTTTGTTGACGCCCTGTTGCGTGTGCTGCCGCACAGACATCTGCAGGATGCCAACTTAGATTGAACGCTCCATGTTTTACAGGAGAAGATTGATGAAGACCTTGCTTGCTTTGGCAGTTGGTGCACTGGCCCTGTTCACCACCGGTGTCACGTTGGCGCAGAACGGCAACATGATGAATGGTGGCACGTGGGGCACCGGGTGGATGGGTGGCTACGGTGGCATAGGGATGCCAATCCTGCTGCTTGTCGTCATTGTCGCGCTTGTGGTATGGGTCGTCAGGCGGGGCGGCAAGTGACGCCATTGCAGGACTGCCTATGTATCGAATCTCCCTCGCCATTCGCGGTGTCAATCAACCTAACCAGGAGTCTGTCATGACCCATTTCCGATTTATCCCATTGGCCGCTGTCCTCACCAGCGCCGTCTTGCTGGCGGCCTGCAACACAGCGCCGACGACGCCCATGGGCGCATCTGCCAGCAGCATGGCCACCCCCGACCACATGGCCAGGATGGACACGCAGATGAAGACCATGCAGGCCATGCACGACAGAATGATCAATGCCAAGACGCCGCAAGAACGCAGCAAGCTGATGGCCGAGCACATGAAAGCCATGCAGGACGGCATGGCCATGATGGGCGACATGTCCAGCGCTGGCATGGGCGACATGAAAGGCATGCCGGGCATGACTGGCGACATGGGTGCGCACCACAAGATGATGGCCAAACGCATGGAGATGATGCAGATGATGATGCAAATGATGATGGATCGGCAGTCTGCTGACATGCCAATGGCCAAGTAGCTTGACGGGGCAGCTTGATGTGGTGTAAATGTTCAGCAATCACCCGAAGCAATCGCCATGAACCATCTACATAAAGAACATGAGGCCCCGCACAGTTTTTGGGCTTCCCGCTACGCTATCGGATTGATCGTCTTCGGAGCCGTTGCGGGCTACTTTCTGCTGACAGAGCACTTGGCGCACACCGTTGGTGCCTTGCCATACCTGCTGCTGCTGGCCTGCCCGTTGATGCATATCTTCATGCACCATGGTCATGGCAATCATGGTGGTCATGATTCTCGCCCTGGCGACAACAACGCTGAAGCTGGGCCAGTCCAGCCCAAGCCAGGAGAGCCATCATGAACCAAGACCCGGCAGCCTACGGGCTGTGGTCGCTGGTGGTTTTTAACTCGGCGATCTTCATCATGTTTGCCTACAGCTTTTTCAAACCGGCAACGGCACGAGACTGGCGAACTTTTAGCGCATTTTCCGCCTTTATCGTGGCGCTGTTTGTGGAGATGTACGGCTTTCCGTTGACCATCTATCTGTTCTCGGGATGGCTGCAAACCCGGTATCCGGGTTTGGACCTGCTTTCCCACAACACGGGTCACCTGTGGTCAACGCTGCTGGGTGAAAAGGGCGATCCGCACTTTGGCCCTCTGCACATCGCCAGTTATGTCTTTCTTGGCTTCGGTTTTTATCTGCTGTCCAGCGCATGGAAAGTCCTTTACGAGGCGCAGCGTCAAAACGTCCTGGCCGTGACCGGCCCCTATGCGCGGATTCGCCACCCTCAATATGTCGCCTTCGTGCTCATCATGCTGGGCTTCCTGCTGCAATGGCCAACGCTGCTCACCTTGGCCATGTTCCCCATTCTGCTGCTCATGTATGCGCGGCTGGCGATAACGGAAGAGGCCCAGATGCGCAAGCAGTTCGGTGCGGAATTCGAAACTTACGCGGCGCACACGCCGCGCTTTTTGCCATCATGGCGCAGACGGTCCGCCTGACAACCGTGGCCCGGAGTCCTTATCCAGCATTCGAGGCGCAACATGAACCACCCCGTGCACCCTGCCGCTTCGCCCGAGCATCCGCTTGCAGAATCCGGACCAGGCGCGGGTGCTGCGCCGCCACTGAAGGACCCGGTCTGTGGCATGACGGTGACCGCGCAATCACCGCACCAGTTGGTGCACGATGGGCGCATGTTCTATTTCTGCAGCGCAAAGTGCCAGGGCAAGTTCGCTGCTGATCCGCTGCGCTACCTGTCACCTGCTTCCCCCATGGCCGCATCGCCATCGCCGGAGTTGTTGGCGTCGAGGTCACCTTCACCGGCCGACGCGACGATTTACACCTGCCCGATGCATCCGGAGGTGCGCCAGGACCATCCTGGCAACTGCCCCAAGTGCGGCATGACGCTGGAGCCGGAGTTGCCCACTCTTGAGGATGACGAGAACCCTGAGCTGCACGACTTTCAGCGCCGCTTCTGGTGGACCTTGCCGCTGACGGCCATCGTCTTTGTGCTCGCCATGTTGGGCCACCGCCTGCAGTGGATGGACATGGCCGTTCAGAGCTGGGTTGAACTGCTTATCGCCACGCCCATCGTCCTGTGGGCCGGTTGGCCCTTCTTCGTTCGCGGCTGGCAGTCGGTGGTGAAGCGCAGCCCGAACATGTGGACCTTGATCGGGCTGGGCACCGGCGCTGCTTTTGTCTACAGCGTGGTGGCGACGGTGGCGCCGCAGGTGTTTCCGGCCTCGTTCATCTCGATGGGACGCGTCGCCGTCTATTTTGAAGCGGCGGCCGTGATTATCTCGCTCACCTTGCTGGGTCAGGTGCTGGAGCTCAAAGCCCGTTCCCAAACGTCGGCGGCGATCAAATCCCTGCTCGGCCTGGCCCCCAAGACAGCGCGGCGCATCCGGGCCGATGGCAGCGAAGAAGACGTACCCTTAAGCCACGTGCATGTGGGCGACGTGTTGCGCATCCGTCCTGGGGAAAAAGTGCCGGTGGACGGTACGGTTACCGAAGGTAGCAGTTCCGTTGATGAATCCATGCTGACCGGTGAACCCCTTCCGGTAAGCAAGCGCGTCGGGGACAAAGTGATAGGCGCGACACTCAACACCAGTGGCGCGCTGGTGATGCGATCAGAGCGGGTCGGGTCCAGCACGGTACTCGCACAGATCGTGCAGATGGTCGCGCAAGCCCAGCGCTCCAAAGCGCCGATGCAGCGCATGGCCGACCTGGTCGCGGGCTACTTTGTCATGACTGTCGTGGCCATTGCCGCGCTGACTTTCTTTGCCTGGGGATTTTTTGGCCCCGAGCCCAGTTGGGTTTTCGGCCTGATCAACGCGGTGGCGGTGCTCATCATCGCCTGCCCCTGCGCCCTGGGCTTGGCCACGCCGATGTCCATCATGGTGGCAACCGGTCGCGGCGCGACACAGGGCGTGTTGTTTCGCGATGCCGCCGCCATAGAAAACCTGCGCAAAATCGACACGCTCATCATTGACAAGACGGGTACCCTGACCGAAGGCCACCCGGCCTTTGACCGTGCGGTGCCGGCGCCGGGCTTTGCGGCCGACGAGGTGTTGCGCCTGGCTGCCAGCCTGGACCAGGGCAGTGAGCATCCGCTGGCCGAAACGATCGTACGCGCCGCCCGCGAGCGCGGCATGACGCTGGACAAGCCGGAAGGCTTTGACTCCGTTTCCGGCATCGGCGTGCGCGGACGGGTCGCAGGCCATCAATTGGCGCTGGGCAATAGCACGCTGATGGAACAAACAGGCGTCCCGCTCGCGCCCCTGGTATCACAGGCCGAGGCCCTGCGCGCCGAGGGCGCCAGCGTGATGCATCTGGCGGTCGATGGTCAACTGGCCGGCCTGCTGGCGGTGTCTGATCCGATCAAGTCCAGCACGCCCGAGGCCTTGGCGACGCTCAAGGCCGCCGGCTTGCGTATTGTGATGGCCACCGGCGATGGTCTGACCACAGCCAGGGCCGTGGCGGCACGCCTGGGCCTTGACGAGGTGTATGGCGAGGTCAAACCGGCGGACAAGCTGATTCTGGTCGAGCGCCTGCAAAAGGAAGGACGTGTGGTGGCGATGGCCGGTGACGGCATCAACGACGCGCCCGCGCTGGCCCAAGCCAATGTCGGCATCGCCATGGGCACCGGCACGGACGTGGCGATGAACAGCGCGCAGGTCACCCTGGTCAAGGGCGATTTGCGTGGCATCGCAATTGCAAGGGCGCTGTCCAATGCGACGGTGGCCAACATGAAACAGAACCTGTTGTTCGCCCTCCTCTATAACGCGTTGGGTATTCCAATTGCTGCCGGTGTGCTGTACCCGCTGACCGGCTGGCTGCTGTCGCCACTGATCGCGGCCCTGGCCATGAGCTTCAGCTCGGTCTCGGTGATTGGCAACGCGCTGCGCTTGAAGCGCGCCAGGTTGGGCGGCCTCCTTGAACCCGGCAAGGCAAAGGCACCTGCAACGCCGTCTGACATTGAGCGCTCCACGTGAAGGGCAACAACCGGGCACTTCACCCGGTTGCCCGGCACCGCCCCGCTAGCAGTCTGACATCGTCACAGGCTGTTTGATTGTCGAAGAACCGCTAGTCAGGCAAGGCACTACTTCTTGTTTTCCAGTTTCTTTTGCATGTAGAGCCGTGCGACTTCGTTACCGGACATGGTGATTGTTTTGCCGTCCGTGGTTTCCATGGTCATGCCTTCTTTCATAAAAACGATATTGCCGTTTTTGCCCTCCATGGACATCTTGCCATCTTTGTAGTGATGCATGGTGGTTCCGTCCTTGAGTTGAACGGACTGCACGATGTCACTATCGCCAGCGGCGGCAGCCGACAGCGCGGTCGCAACAAGACTCAAGGCGATCAATGATTTGCGAATAGACATGGTAGAACTCCCAGTGAATGATTTGCGATGCACGACGGACCTTTGTCGAAGTGCCGGTGACGCAAATGCTGCATCACCGACACCAATGTAAAAACATGAGCCCGTCGGACTCATGACCGGAACATTACAAGTGCGACAGCTTTCGGGTTTGAACCAGTTATTGAAGGCAAATTTTGTGGACGCAGAATGGATGCCAGCACTAATGGAATTCCTGCCAACACCCAGATGTCACACTCATCACCGGGTTTTCATCGCGGCAAAAAAAGGCCGAATTGTTGCGTTAATCGGCGATACGCCTCCTTAAGGAGCGTCTACGCCGTCATCGGATCCATGGCAGGCGCGAAAATAACAAAAATGTAATGTTGATGACAGCTTGCTGTCGGCGCCAGTTGACGACAATGCGCTCATTCCATTCACCAAAGGATCTCTTCATGACAACCCGATTTCATTCCGTTTTGCTCCTGGCGCTTGCCACCACAGGTTTCGCCCTGCCCGCCGTCGCCCAAACAGACCACAACATGCATGGCATGCCAGTGGCGATGCCCGCCGCAAAGACCGCTGAGGCCGCCCTGGGTGAAGGCCTGGTGAAGAAAATCGACAAAACCAAAGGAACCGTCACCTTGGCGCATGGTGCGCTGCCCAACGGCATGCCGCCCATGACCATGGCCTACAAGGTCAAAGACGCGGCCTGGCTCGACAAAATGACGGTCGGGCAGAAGATTCGCTTTGCCACCGACCCGGCAGACGGCATGACCGTGTCGCGCTTTGAGCCGGCCAAGTAAGACCTTGCGTCAGCGCTGACCCTTCAGCATGAAAACCTCCCCCTGGACGCTTGTTTTTGGCGCCTGGCTGATCGCCGCCATGGCGACACTGGGCGCCTTGTTCATGAGCGAAATCATGGGCTTTGCGCCTTGCGTGCTGTGCTGGTATCAGCGCATCTTCATGTTCCCGCTGGTTTTCATTCTCGCGGCAGGGCTCTTTCCGTTCGACCCGAAAGTGCTGCGTTACGCCTTGCCGTTGGCCGCCGTCGGCTTGTTGGTGGCGGGCTTTCACCTGCTGCTGGTCGCGGGCTACATCCCGGAAAATCTGGCCCCTTGCCGGCAAGGCATTCCCTGTTCGACCGTGCAGGTGCAATGGCTGGGGTTTATCACCATCCCGTTGCTTTCTTTTTTCGCATTTCTGGTGGTTAACGCGTTGCTGATCACCACTTACCTGAAAACACCCAAATGAAACAGAAAAGTATTTTCACCCTGGCTGCGGTGCTGCTCATTGCCGCGTTCATCGTTGGCGCATTCTTTTACAAGAACCAGAAAACCGAACAGGCGGCACAACTGGCGGCGAAAAACCAGACCGCACTGGTGCGTGCTGATGCGCCCAGTTTTGGCAACGCCGACGCGCCCGTGCACATCGTCGAGTTTTTCGACCCCGCTTGCGGCACCTGCCGCGAGTTCTACCCGCTGGTGAAAAATCTGATGGCGGCCCATCCTGGCAAGATCCGGCTCACGATGCGCTATGCACCCTTTCATCCCGGCTCGGATCAGGTGGTGAAAGTGATGGAGGCGGCGCGCAAGCAAGGTCAGTTCCAGCAAACGCTGGAGGCGCTGTTTGCGTCCCAGACGGTGTGGGTGCAAAACCATACGGCGCACGTCGATTTGATCTGGTCACCGCTGGGCACCCTGGGCTTGGACATGGAGCGGGTCAAAAGCGACATGAATTCACCGGAAATTGCCCGCACGATTGCGCAAGACCTGGCCGACGCGAAAACCATGAACGTCACCATGACGCCCGAATACTTTGTCAATGGCAAGCCGCTGCCCAGCTTTGGCTTTGAGCAATTGCAGACACTCGTTGACGAAGCGCTGGTCAATACCAACACAAAGTAGACCTATGCAACACGTATTACGCGCCGGCGCTATCGCTGCGGTGCTGGTCATGGCTGTGCCTGCTGGCGTGCTCGCCGGCGAAGCGCTGCCCGGTGCCAGTCTGCAAACCCTGCTTGAACTGGCCCAAGCGAGCAATCCGGAGTACACCAGCATGCGTTTCGAGGCGCAGGCCGCGGCTGAACGTGTCAAGCCTGCGGGCGCTTTGATGGACCCGAAATTTCGCATCGAGTGGATGGACATCACGAAAATGGGTGAGCAGAACCCAACGCTGTGGCCCAGTGATGTCGGCAGCACCAAATACACACTGATGCAGGATATTCCGTGGTTTGGCAAACGTGACTTGAAACGCGACATTGCTCACTTTGACGCTGAAGGCAGCCAGGGCAAGGCGCTGGGCACCTGGCTTGAGCTGGCAGCCAGGGTCAAGACCTTGCAGGCGCAGCGCTACTACCTGCGCGGCAATAAGGAATTGACGCAAGAAATTCTTGACCTGATGGCGCGCCTGGAGCAGGTCGCCCAAAGCCGTTATGCCGGTGGTCTGGCTGCACAACAAGATGTCATCCGGGCCCAGGTGGAGCAAACCAACATGAGGAATGAGTTGGTGATGATCGAGAGCGAAAGCCTGCAGGTTGATGCGCGCTTGAATGCCTTGTTGGCGCGCCCTGCGATGGCAGCGCTGGCCGCACCCGAGAGCCTGCGCCCCCTGCCTGCACAGTCACTGCTGGACGCGGCAAAGCTGGAAGAGCGTGTGCGCAACCGCAACCCGCAGTTGTTTGTTGAGGAAGCCCGCATCCAGGCGGCCCAGAAGAGCCGGGACTTGACCTACAAGAACCGCTATCCCGATTTCACGCTCAGTATTTCGCCCACCCAGACTCAAACGAACGTCAAGGAATGGGGCTTGATGCTGGAGGTCAACATTCCGCTGCAGCAGTCCTCCCGGCGCGCCATGGAGCGTGAAGCGGAAGCCATGCTCTCGGCCGCGCGCGCGCGCAAGGAAGCCGCTGCCAACCAGGTGCTGGCTGAACTGGCGCAGAACCTGGCCGCGATCGAAGCGGCACGCCGCACGGAACTGCTGGCCAGCAGCAGCTTGCTGCCGCAGGCGGATCTGACGTTCAGTTCCGCGATGGCCAGCTACGAGAACGGCAAGCTGGACTTTGCCACCCTGCTCGACGCCCAGCGCCAGATCCGCCAGGCCAAGCAAAGCCGAATCAAAGCCCAGTTTGAAGGGCAAATGCGTTTGGCCGAAATCGAAAAACTATTGGGAGAAGATTTATGAAACAAGGCACAGGGATCGCGGTTGCCGTCATGGCCGCGGTGATTGCTGCGGGCGCTGGCTACTGGCTAGGCCACAAAGGCCCGGCGTCCCAAGCTCAGGGAACCGTGTCAGCGACGGCCGCCGCCGTTGACACCGGCGCTGGCAGCACTTCGAGAAAACTGCTGTACTACCGCAACCCCATGGGCTTGCCCGACACCTCTCCCACGCCGAAAAAAGACCCGATGGGCATGGACTACATCGCCGTCTATGCCGGTGGGGCGGACGAAGAACCAGCCGCTGCCAATCAGGTCAGGATCAGCACCGAGAAAGTGCAAAAGCTCGGCGTTCGCGTGGAAGCCGCGCAACTGCGTGCGCTCGACAAATCCGTGCGAGCGTCGGGCCGCATTGAGCCCGACGAGCGGCGTGTGTATGCCATCTCACCCAAGTTTGAGGGCTATGTGGAGCGCTTGCATGTCAACGTCACGGGCCAGGCGGTTGGCAAAGGCCAGCCGCTGTTTGAGGTCTATAGCCCGGAGCTGGTCTCGGCCCAGCGCGAATATGCAATTGCGGCGCAGGGCGTGGCCACGCTCAAGGATGCGGGCGGCCAGGCGCAGTCGGGCATGCAGCAACTGGCCGGCGCCAGCTTGCAGCGGCTGCGCAACTGGGATATTTCAGAAGCGCAGATCAAGGCGCTGACGCAGTCCGGTGCGACCACCCGCACGCTCACCTTTCGCTCGCCCGTCAGCGGTATCGTGATGGAAAAAAAGGCCGTGCAAGGCATGCGTTTCATGCCCGGCGAGGCGCTCTATCAGATCGCAGACTTGTCGACGGTGTGGGTCATTGCCGACGTGTTTGAGCAGGACATTGGTCTGGTCAAAAACGGCGCCAAGGCCACGGTAAGCATCAACGCCTACCCGGACAAGGCGTTTGCGGGCCGGGTCACTTATGTTTATCCCACCCTCAAGGCCGAGACGCGAACGGTGGCCGTGCGCGTGGAACTCGCCAACCCCGGTCTGTTGCTCAAACCCGGCATGTTTGCCCAGGTTGAATTGCCGGTAACGGCCAAAGGCCAGGTCATCACGGTGCCGGTGTCGGCTGTGATTGACAGTGGCACCCGCCAGATTGTCTTGATCCAGCAAGCGCCCGGTCGTTTTGAACCGCGTGAAGTCAAGCTGGGTGCACGCAGCGACACCCATGTGGAAGTGCGTGAGGGCGTCAAGGAAGGCGAGCAAGTGGTGGTGGCTGCCAACTTCTTGATTGATGCCGAGAGCAACCTCAAGGCCGCGCTAGGTGGCCTTGGCAGCGCTGCTCCAGCACCGGCTACAGCAGCCAGCGCCACAGCAGTGGCTGCGCCGGCCACGCAGGCGGCAGCACCCGCCAAGGCCGTGGGCCACCAGGCGACAGGCACGGTGGACGGCGTTGATTTGAAGGCGGGCACGGTCTCCTTGAGCCACGGCCCCATCGCCAGCCTCAAATGGCCCGCCATGACGATGGAGTTCAAGACCGCCAACGCCGCGCTGCTGCAAGCGCTCAAACCCGGCGCCAAAGTCACGGTCGAGTTTATTGAGCGCCAACCCGGCGAATGGGTCATCACCAGCGCCAAGCCGGCTGACCCGCACGCCGGTCAGTGACGGGAACTCACCATGCTCTCCAGAATCATTGACTGGTCAGGCCGCAACCGCTTTCTGGTGCTGCTGGCCACGCTGTTCATCGTCGTTGGCGGCATCTTTGCCGTGCTGCGCACGCCCATCGATGCGCTGCCGGACTTGTCGGACGTGCAGGTCATCGTCTACACCGAGTACCCCGGCCAGGCGCCGCAGGTGGTGGAAGACCAGGTCACCTACCCGCTCACCACGTCGATGTTGTCGGTACCCAAATCCAAGGTGGTCCGCGGTTTCTCGTTCTTCGGCGCCTCCTTCGTCTACATCATTTTTGAAGATGGAACCGACATCTACTGGGCCCGCTCGCGGGTGCTGGAGTACCTCAATTTCGCCTCCGGGCGCATGCCCAAAGGCATCACGCCGCAGATCGGGCCTGATGCTACGGGCGTGGGTTGGGTCTATCAGTACGCACTGCTGGCCAAGGACAAGACATTGGCCGAGTTGCGCAGCATTCAGGACTGGTATGTGCGCTACCAGTTGACCAAGGCGCACGGTGTGGCGGAAGTGGCCTCGGTCGGTGGCTTTGTGCAAACCTACCAGGTGACGGTGGACCCGGTGAAGCTGCGTGCCTACGGCATCCCGCTGATGAAAGTGGCGCAGGTCATTCGCGACTCGAACCGCGACGTGGGTGGGCGCGCCGTCGAGATGGCCGAGACCGAGTACATGGTGCGCGGCAAAGGCTACCTCAGGGGCAAGGGCGACATCGAGCTGCTGGTCGTCAAAAGCGACAAAGGCACGCCGGTGCTGATCCGCGACATCGCACGGGTCGAGCTGACACCGGACGAGCGGCGCGGTTTGACGGAGCTCAACGGCGAAGGTGAGGTGGTCTCGGGTATCGCCATGTCCCGCTACGGGCAGAACGCGCTGGAGGTGATCTCCAACCTGAAGGCCAAGATCGCCGAGATTGGCCCCGGCTTGCCCGCGGGTGTGACGGTGCAAACCGTCTATGACCGCTCCGAGCTGATCAACCGCGCCATCGACACGCTCAAACGCACGCTGCTGGAAGAGTCGCTGATCGTGGCTGTTGTGTGCGTCGTTTTTCTGATGCACGTGCGCAGTGCGCTGGTCGCCATCCTGATGCTGCCGGTGGGCATCTTGATGGCCTTCATCGCCATGCGATTGCTGGGCATGAGCTCCAATCTGATGAGCCTGGGCGGCATTGCGATTGCCATCGGCGCCATGATCGACGCGGCCATCGTGATGATCGAAAACGCCCACAAGCACCTGGAGCGCCTGCCTGAGGACCACACCAAGCTACAGCGCTTTGAGGCCATGCTGGAAGCGTGCAAAGAGGTGGGCCCGGCGCTGTTTTTCTCGCTGCTGATCATCACGGTGTCGTTTTTGCCCGTGTTTGCGCTGGAAGGGCAAGAAGGGCGCCTGTTCTCACCCCTGGCCTACACCAAGACCTTCTCCATGGCCAGCGCCGCTCTGCTGTCCATCACCCTGGTGCCGGTGCTGATGCTGCTGTTCATTCGTGGCAAGGTCATGCCGGAGGCCAGGAACCCGGTCAACCGCGCATTGATTTGGGCCTACCGCCCCATCATCGCGGGCGTGATGCGCTGGAAGAAATTGACGATATTTCTGGCGCTGGTGGCCCTGGCTGTCTCCTACTACCCGGCCTCCAAATTGGGCTCCGAGTTCATGCCCACGCTCAACGAGGGCAGCTTGCTCTACATGCCGGCCTCGCTGCCGGGCATGTCGATCACCAAGGCCGCCGAGCTGCTGCAAACACAAGACAAGATCATCAAGAGCTTCCCCGAAGTAACCTCGGTCTACGGCAAGGCCGGACGCGCCAACACCGCGACCGACCCGGCCCCCACCGAGATGTTCGAGACCGTGATCAACCTCAAACCCGAATCCGAGTGGCGTGCAGGTTTAACGATTGACAAGCTGATTGCCGAAATGGACAAAGCCTTGCAGTTCCCCGGTGTGGCCAACTCGTGGACCATGCCGATCAAGGCCCGCATTGACATGCTGTCCACCGGCATCCGCACGCCCATTGGCATCAAGGTCTTCGGCAAAGATCTGGATGAGATGGAAAAACTGGCGCGGCAAATTGAAGCTGTGGTGAAAACCGTTCCCGGCACCAGCAGCGCCTTTGCCGAGCGCATCACCGGGGGCTTCTACCTCAATATTGAACCCGACCGCGAGCAACTGGCGCGTTATGGCCTGAGCGTGGGCGATTTACTTGATGTGGTCGGCACGGCTCTCGGCGGCGAAATGGTCACCACCACGGTTGAGGGACGCGAGCGCTATGGCGTGACCGTGCGCTATCCGCGCGAGTTGCGCTCTGACCCGCAACAGATTGCCACACAAGTGCTGGTGCCCACCATGGAGGGCGCCATGATCCCGCTGGGCCAACTGGCCAAGGTGATCGTCGCCAAGGGGGCGCCCGGCATCCGCACCGAAAACGCGTTGCTGTCGGCCTATATCTACGTTGACATTCGCGACCGCGACATCGGCAGCTATGTGCGTGACGCGAAGAAGGCCGTTGCAGAACAAGTAAGCTTCCCCAGCGGCTATTACGTCACCTGGAGCGGCCAGTTTGAAAATATGGAGCGCGCCCTTGAGACGATGAAGATCGTCATCCCGGTCACCCTGCTGTCGATCTTCATGCTGCTGTACCTCAACTTCAGGCGCATCACCGAAACGCTGATCGTGATGCTCTCAGTGCCCTTCGCCCTGGTCGGCGGCATCTGGCTGATGTGGGCGCTGGGCTACAACCTGTCGGTGGCGGTGGCGGTCGGCTTTATTGCGCTGGCGGGCGTGGCGGCCGAGACCGGCGTCATCATGCTGATTTACCTGGACCACGCTTGGGAAGACGTGAAGGATAAATGCCGCCAGTCCAACCGCGCGCCGACGGTGACGGATCTGTACGGCGCCGTGATGGAAGGCGCCGTCGAGCGCGTGCGGCCCAAGATGATGACCGTCGTCGCCATCATGGCCGGCCTGCTGCCCATCATGTGGGGAACCGGCACCGGCTCCGAAGTGATGAGCCGCATCGCAGCGCCCATGGTCGGCGGCATGATCTCCAGCACGGTGCTGACGCTGGCGGTGATTCCGGCCATTTACGCTCTGGTAAAGCAGTGGCGCCTGACGCGCGGGATGGAATAGCCTCGTCGCACCGGCTCTTGACCAAATACCTGATGCCAAATAGGGCTCCAGCCCCCGCAGAATAAGCGCAATATGCTATAAATTAAGGAGCAAATTGCGCTTCACCTGTCTTTGGCGTGTGGCCTCTTTGCTCCCGGCTTTGCGCGCGCCCGCTGTCACGACGCTGGGCACGACCTCTTGGTCGCCTTGTCCCGCAAGGCTTGAGTGCGGATGGGCAAATGCAATTGATGGCGTGGGCCGGTTGCTCAGACATTCTTGCGCCGCAGTCCCAGACCACTCAGCATCTGCAGCACCCAGCCACCCCCACTCACCAACACGATTCCCACCAACACGGGCACGGCCCCCAGCAAAAAGCCCGGCTCGATCGGCTCATGCAACAGCCACGCGCCGAAGGCAATGCCAAACAGGGGCGTCATGAACGAGAACACACCCAGGCGCGACGCCAGGTACTTGCGCAGCAGCCAGAACCACGCCAGAAAGCTGGCGAAGGACACCACCAGCGAGTGGAACACCAGGCTGGCCCAGACTTGGGGCGTGGGTCTGAAATGGGCCTGGCCGGTGGCATACGCCGCAGCCATCAGCAGCACAAAGGCACCCAGCAACTGGTACAGCAAGGTTTGCGTGGCCGGCGCTTTGGCCAGACTGGAGCAGCGCACCACGACCGTGGTTGCACCCCAGGCCAGACCGGCCAGCAGGCCCAGAAAGTCGCCCCACAGCATCTGCGCGGGCTCTGCCACTGCGCCCCGGCTACGGCCAAGGAAGGCCAGCGCAATGCCCGCAAAAGCCAGCGCAATGCCCAGCCACTGCAGGGCACCCAAACGCTCGGTGGGCAGCTTCCAGTGCAGGCCCAGCGCCGCAAAAATGGGCGCGGTGTACAAAAACACCACCATGTGCGAGGCGCAGGTGTGGCGCAGGCCCTCGCCCAGCAACAGGAACTCCAGCCCAAACAGCAGGCCCACCACCAAACCGGGACGCCAGATGCCGTCGGCCAGTGCCATGCGCTCGCCCCGCACGGCCATCAACAATCCCACCAGCACAGCGGCCGCACCGGAGCGCAGGGCGATCTGAAAAACGGGCGCAATGTCGGCCGCCGTCGCCTTGAGCACGACCTGCTGCAAGCCCCACACCATGCAGAGCACCAGCATCAAGGCGATGGCTTGTCCGTCGAGCGCTTTGCGCGTGTCCATGGGCTTCCTTGTTTCTGGTACGAGTGAGCCCGATTATTCGGCTGACGGCTTTAATTGATATAGTGAAATACCGACAACCCATAGCGCCCACGCGACATCCACCATGCGCAGCCTGCCCAGCAAAGCCAAAAACCTGCAGATTGCGCCGTTTAGCGACACGCTGCCCGCGCCCATCGTATTTCGCAGCGCCTACGTCCCCGCAGAAGGCATGTACCCGCAACACCGCCATGCGTGGGGGGAGTTTGTTTACTCGTTCAGCGGCGTCATGGAGGTCAAGCTGGCCGACCACCACTACCTCGCACCACCGCAGTACGGCATCTGGCTGCCGCCCGATGTGGAGCATGTGGGCCTGAACCGCTATGAGGCCGTGCACTGCTCGCTGTACATCGCGCCCCAGGGCTGTGGCAACCTGCCCCGCGCCGCCTGTGCGCTGACGGTGAGCCCGCTGGTGCGCGCCCTGCTGGAGCACCTGCGCCAGCAGCCGCCCGAGCAGCCCGGCACGCTGCAGGACGAGCGCCTGCTGCGGGTGCTGGTGGACCAGCTGGCGCTGGCACCCTGTGCCGGCAGCTACCTGCCCAGTTCCGACGACGCCCTGCTGGGGGCGGTGCTGCGCATGCTGGAAGAGCAGCCCGGCGACAACCGGTCATTACCCGAACTGGCCCATGCCGTCCACACCACCGAGCGCACGTTGATGCGCCGAGCCCGGCGCGACCTGGGCATGTCGTTTGTCGAGTGGCGCCAACGCCTGCGGGTGGTGAAAGCCATGCCGCTGCTGGAGGCCGGCCAGACGGTGGAGACCATTGCTCTGGACCTGGGCTACGGCAGCGCATCGGCCTTCATCACCATGTTCAAGCGGCTGGTGGGGACGACGCCAGACGAGTTCCGCAAAGGCGCGGATGGACGCATCAACGCGGGTACAAAATAGGGCCAAAGCCCTCGTCTGCACTAGGTAATATGCTACTATATTAATAGCTTATTGCATGGGCAGCGTCACTCTTCTTCCAATCGTGGCGGCGACTGCCCCTCGGCAGGTTCTCCCGTCTCAGGGTCGATCCAGGTGGACATTCCAATCTCTTCCTCGGCCTCCTGCAGCGTTTCGCCCGGCCCCGAATCCTGCCCCTCAGAAGCGTCCCTATCGGCCTGCGCGAGCTCCATGCTCTCGAACGGCCCAAACTCCTGCTTTCCATCCAGGGCCAGCCAGTAATACCCATCCGGTCGCGCCATGATCCGCTCATCCTCACCGCCTGCGTCCGGCCCTTCTTGCGCCAATGCTGGTTCGCTGGCAGCACCCGTGACTGGCACTTTATGTTTCATCATGTTCCTCCGTTTGCCGTAATGTCCATGCGGCTCAGACTACGCGCCATGAAGAATATTTGTTTGACAAGACTCAAGCGAGCGCGCTCCAGCACCGCCTATTTCAGTTGACAACCATTTCTGCGACGCCGCTGATGTGCGCCCCGCAGGCCAGGCGGTTTGCGGCGCCGATGAATGCTATGGTTCACAGATGCGCGCACAGCCCCTGAACATCTGAATTGACCCATGCGACCGTTGACTCCTGCCATGCAGCAAACCTTAGAGAGCGTTTTTGGCTATCCGCAGTTTCGCCCCGGCCAGGAGGCGGTGATCAGCGCGGTACTGGCGGGCCGATCCGCAGCGGCGATTTTCCCCACCGGCTCGGGCAAATCGCTGTGTTACCAGTTGCCCGCGCTGCTGCTGCCGCACCTGACGCTGGTGGTGTCGCCCTTGCTGGCGCTGATGCAAGACCAGTTGGCTTATCTGACGCGCCACGGCATCGCCGCCGCCAGCATCGATTCGGCGCAAAGTCGCGAGCAGACGCAAAGTGTGATGGCGCAAGCCCGCACCGGCCAACTCAAGATTTTGATGATCTCGGTGGAGCGGCTCAAAAACGAGCGTTTTCGCAATTTCATCGCGCAAGTGCCCATCTCCTTGCTGGTGGTCGATGAAGCGCACTGCATCTCGGAGTGGGGTCATAACTTTCGCCCGGACTACCTCAAGCTGCCGCACTACCAGCGCCAGTTCGGCATCCCGCAGACCCTGTTGCTGACCGCGACCGCCACGCCGCCGGTGGTGGCTGACATGCAAACCAGGTTTGCCATTGCGGCCCATGATGTGGTGACCACCGGCTTTTACCGGCCCAACCTCCATTTGCTGGTGGAGGCCGTCAGCGGCCGGGACAAACTGCAGCGGCTGCTTGAGTGGCTGTCCATGCGCGCCAATCAGCCAACCATTGTCTATGTGACCCTGCAAAAAACCGCCGAGCAGGTAGCGCGGCACCTGAGCCAGCACGGCCTGGGCGCCCACGCTTACCACGCGGGCATGCCGCACGAGCAGCGCGAATCGATCCAGAAACAATTCATGGCCGGCCGCCTCAACTGCATCGTCGCCGCCATCGCCTTTGGCATGGGCATTGACAAAAGCGACATCCGAAACGTGGTGCATTTTGACCTGCCCAAGTCGATCGAGGGCTACAGCCAGGAGATTGGTCGCGCGGGCCGCGATGGCCTGCCCTCCGACTGCCTGGCGCTGGCCAATCGCGACAGCCTGCAGGTGCTGGAGAACTTTGTCTATGGCGACACGCCCGAAGCCGGGGGCATCCGCTGCGTACTCGATGAGATTCTGGCCGTGGCGCCGGCCAAGCCCTGGGAGCTGAGCCTCAATGCCCTGTCAGAGCAAAGCAACATTCGCCTGTTGCCGCTGAAAACCCTGCTGGTGCAGCTGGAGCTGCGCGGCATCATTGCCTCGCGTTACGCCTATTTTGCCGAGTACCGGTTCAAATACCTGATGGAGCCCGAGGCCCTGCTGGCGCACTTCAAGGGGGAACGCCAGCAATTTGTGCAGGCCATCCTGCGCTGCGCCAGACCGGCCCGCACCTGGTGCACGCTGGACTTCGAGGCGCTGTACCAGACCTGCCAGGCCGAACACAGCCGGGTGGTCACGGCACTGGACTACCTGGCGGCCCAGGGCTGGATCGAGCTTGAGGCCAAACAAATGACCGAGGTCTATGCGGTGCTGGCGCCGGGTTTTGATGCGCAAACGTTAAGCCTGGAACTGCTGGCCTATTTTCAGGCCAAGGAACGCAGCGAAATTGCACGCATCCACGCCATGCTGGCTTTTTTTGCCGGCGAGCAGTGCCTGAGCCAGCATCTCGCCGCTTATTTTGGCGACAGCGCAGCGCCGCTGCAATGCGGGCATTGCTCGGTCTGCCACGGCCAGGTGGCGCACTTGCCAGCACCCGCGCCACGGGCAGCGCTGGCCGGGCAGAACTTTCCGGCCTTGTGTGGCGACTTGATGGCTCGCCACCGGGCACTTGGCCCCAGCCCGATGAGCGCCGACAGTCTGACGCGCTTCTTGTGCGGCGTGGCCGCGCCGCTCTTGACCCAACTCAAGGCGCGCAGCCTGGCGGGTTTCGCTGCGCTGGAAAACCACCCGTATGCCGAGGTGCGGCAATGGGTGGGGCAGCAATTGGCCAACCTTGAGCCAGGCCGGCCCCCAACTGATTAAGATGTGGCATGGCCTAAAGTCATGCGACGCATACTTGGCCCTCCCCCCAACTGATGAAAATGATCGCTACCCCCCAGTCCATGCAGTTCGATACTGTCTTGCCCTTGCAAAGTGGCGCCTCTCTGCGCGGCTACGCGCTGAGTTTTGAAACCTATGGCGAGCTCAACGCCGACAAGTCCAACGCCGTGCTGATCTGCCACGCCCTGAACGCCTCGCATCATGTGGCAGGCAGCTACGCGGGCCAGGACAAATCCGAGGGCTGGTGGGACAACATGATCGGCCCCGGCAAGCCGCTTGACACGGACAAATTCTTTGTCATCGGCGTCAACAACCTGGGCTCCTGCTTTGGCTCCACCGGCCCGATGCACATCAACCCCGACACCGGGCGTGTCTATGGCGCGGATTTTCCGGTCGTCACGGTCGAAGACTGGGTCAATGCGCAGGCCCGCTTGCTCGATGCCCTGGGCATCCAGACGCTCGCCGCCGTGATGGGTGGCAGCCTGGGCGGCATGCAGGCACTGAGCTGGGCGCTGCAGTACCCCGAGCGCGTCCGGCACGCGGTGGTGATTGCCAGCGCACCCAACCTGACGGCCGAGAACATCGCCTTCAACGAAGTGGCGCGCCGGGCCATCGTGACCGACCCCGACTTCCATGGCGGGCACTTTTACGCCCATGGCACCGTGCCCAAGCGCGGTCTGCGCATTGCCCGCATGATTGGCCACATCACCTACCTGAGTGATGACGTCATGAACGAGAAGTTTGGCCGCCAGCTGATCGCGGCGGGCAAAGGCGGTGCGCAGGACGATTACCTGTTCAGCACGCTGGAGGCTGAATTCCAGATCGAGAGCTACCTGCGTTACCAGGGCGACAAGTTTGCCGAGTACTTTGACGCCAACACCTACCTGCTGATCACGCGTGCGCTGGACTATTTTGACCCGGCCCGTACCTATGGCGGCGACCTGAGCCACGCGCTGGCGCGCGCCAGCTGCAAATTCCTGCTGGTGAGCTTTACCACCGACTGGCGCTTTGCGCCCAAGCGCAGCCGCGAGATCGTCAAGGCGCTGCTGCACAACCGGCGCGACGTGAGTTATGCCGAGATCGACGCGCCGCATGGTCATGATGCCTTTTTGCTCGATGACCCCCGTTATATGGGCGTTTTGCGCTCTTATTTTGATAGTATTAAGGAGCCGGCATGAGCGACCCCCACACCATGGATGCGCTGGCGCGGCTGGTGCCGGAGGGCGCCCGCGTGCTCGATCTGGGCTGCGGTGACGGCGCCATGCTGGCGCACCTGCAGCAGACCCGCGGCTGTAGCGGCTACGGCATCGAGATCAACGATGCCAATGTGCTGGCCTGCGTCAAGCGCGGGGTCAATGTGATCCAGCTCAATCTGGATGAGGGTCTGTCGATGTTTGAAGACGCTTCGTTTGACGTGGTGCTGCAAATCGACACCTTGCAACACCTGCGCAATGCCGAGGTGATGTTGCGCGAGACGGTGCGTGTCGGGCGCGTCGGCATTGTGGCTTTCCCCAATTTTGCGCACTGGCCGAACCGCCTGAGCATTTTGAGCGGGCGTATGCCGGTGACACGCCGCTTGCCTTACCAGTGGTTTGACACGCCCAATATTCGCGTCGGCACCCATGCCGATCTGGGCATTCTGGCCGGGCGCAATGGCTTGACCGTGCTCGACAGCTTTGGGCTGCAGAACGCCAAAGTCGTGCGCCGACTGCCCAATCTGCTGGCCGGAACCTCGGTCTACAAGCTGTCGAGATAAGGGTGTGCTTTTGGGCTCCTTTGATGTCGCGCCTTTGCTCCCGGCTATTTCACTTAACCCGCCAACCATGACTGCTTTATATGCCACACCGCACTGCCACCCTGTTTGACCCGGTCCATGCCGGCGACCTGACACTTGCCAACCGCATCGTGATGGCACCGCTGACGCGCAACCGCGCGCCCGATGCCATTCCCACGCCGCTGATGGCCCAGTACTACACCCAGCGCGCCAGCGCCGGCCTGATCATTTCTGAAGCCACCGCCATCAGCCATCAGGGCCAGGGCTATGCCGACGTGCCCGGCTTGTATGGCTCGGAGCAGTTGGAGGGCTGGAAACATGTCACCCACGGCGTGCACGGCGCCGGCGGCAAGATCGTGGTGCAGCTCTGGCATGTGGGCCGGGTCTCGCACACCAGCCTGCAGCCCGAGGGCGGCCAGCCGGTGGCGCCGTCGGCCATCGCCGCCAAGACCAAAACCGTGTTGTTGCAGGACGGCGTGCCGGTCTTTGTCGACACGTCGGAGCCGCGTGCGCTGCAGGCCTATGAATTGCCTGACATCGTGCACACCTACCAGGCGGCCGCCCGCAACGCGGTGCAGACCGCCGGCTTTGACGGGGTCGAGATTCACGCCGCCAACGGCTATTTGCTGGACCAGTTTCTAAAAGCGGGCTCCAACCTGCGCCGTGACGACTACGGTGGCAGCATCGAAAACCGCGCCCGCCTGCTGCTCGAAGTGATGCAGGCCGTGACCACCGCCGTGGGCGCCGGTCGCGTCGGCATTCGCCTGTCGCCCGTGACCCCGGCCAACGATGCCTTTGACCCCGATCCGCAACCTCTGTTTGACTACGTGGTGCGCGAACTGGCCACGTTCAAACTGGCTTATGTGCACATCATTGAAGGCGCCACCGCAGGCGCCCGCGAGCTGCCCGAGCGCCCGTTCGACTACACCGGTTTGCGCCGGGCCTACCGGGCCGCCGGTGGCAAAGGCGCCTGGATGGTCAACAACGGCCTGGACAAAGAGCTGGCGCAAGCCGCCATTGCCGACGGTGCTGACCTGGTGGCCTTTGGCCGCCTCTTCATTGCCAACCCGGACCTGGTGGCGCGTCTGCGCCGCGGCGGCCCGTTCAACAAATGGGATAGCAGCACCTTCTACGGCGGCGGCGCCAAGGGCTATACCGATTACCCAACGCTCAAAGGCGCTTGAAACCACTGCCAGGCTACCGGATGCGATGTGGCCATGAAGCTGCGCCGCTGGCTGCCCCAGGCGTGCTGGGCACCTTCAGATGGCGGTGCGCCGTGGCATGATCACAGGCATTGTTGACAAACCACGCAAGGAATTTGGTATGAATGTACGCATCCCGGCCCCGGCTTTGAACACCACCCAGGCGCTGAACCAGATCAGTCGTGCCTGGGACGACGACCTCGTGGCCCAGCTCAGCGACTACATCGCCATCCCTGCCAAGTCGCCCATGTTTGATGCCGACTGGGTACAGCACGGCTTTATCGACACCGTGGTGCGCAATGCCGCGAGCTGGGTCGAGGCGCAGAAGGTGGCCGGCTTGACACTGGAAATCATCCGCCTGCCCGGGCGCACGCCGGTGCTGTTTTTTGAAGTGGCGGCGTCCACCGGCAGCGCCAATCACGCGGTGTCGAACCAGACGGTGTTGATGTACGGCCACCTGGACAAGCAGCCCGAGGTCACCGGCTGGCGCAGTGACCTCGGACCCTGGACGCCGAAATATGAAGACGGCAAACTCTATGGCCGTGGCGGTGCCGACGATGGGTACGCCATCTATGCCGCCATCACCGCCATCCAGGCACTCAAGAGCCAGCACGTGGCGCACCCGCGCATCGTGGGCCTGATCGAAACCTGCGAAGAAAGCGGCTCCTATGATTTGCCGCCCTACATCGACGCGCTGCGCGCGCGGCTGGGCGACGTGGCGCTGGTGATCTGTCTGGACTCGGGCGCGGGCAATTACGACCAGCTCTGGCTGACCAACAGCCTGCGCGGCATGGCCAGCGGCACGCTCAAGGTTGAGGTGTTGACCGAGGGTGTGCATTCGGGCGATGCCAGCGGCCTGGTGCCCTCGAGCTTTCGGATTCTGCGTCACCTGCTGGACCGGCTCGAAGACAGCGCGACCGGCCGCCTGCTGCCCGCGCCGTTTCACTGCGAGGTGCCCTTTGAGCGCTTGCGCCAAGCCCAAGCCACCGCCGCCATTTTGGGCGAGGAGCTCTACAAGCGCTTCCCCTGGGCGCACGCGGATTGCGGCGGCGCCAGCCAGACCATGCTGCCCACCACCACCGACCCGCTGCAAGCGCTGCTGAGTCGCACCTGGACCCCCACGCTCAGCGTCACGGGCGCAGAAGGTCTGCCCGAGCTGAAAAGCGCGGGCAACGTGCTGCGCCCCTTCACCGCCTTCAAGCTCAGCCTGCGCCTGCCGCCGCTGGTGGAGGCAGGCCAAGCCGTGCAACAGCTCAAGGCGCTGCTGGAAGACAACGCCCCTTACCAAGCGCGGGTGAGTTTTGTACCCGACTCCCACGCCAGCGGCTGGAACGCCCCCAGCACCGCCCCGTGGTTTGAACAGGCCTTGAACGCGGCCTCGCAAGACTACTTTGGCGCCCCCTGCGGCTACATCGGCCAGGGCGGCACCATTCCGCTCATGAGCATGCTGTCCAGCGGCTTTCCGAAGGCGCAGATGATGGTCTGCGGCGTACTCGGCCCCAAGAGCAACGCGCACGGGCCCAATGAGTTCCTGCATGTGCCCTATGCCAAGAAGTTGACCGCCGCCGTGGCGCAGGTGATCGCCCAGGTGCCGTGATGACCGACAGCACACTTTCCACTTTTGTCGCTCTGGATGGCGACAACCTGGCGGTGCAGGACTGGCCCCTGGCATCGCAGCAGGTCTTGCGCGGCGTGGTCTTGCTGGTGCATGGCCTGGGCGAACATGCCGGCCGCTATGACCGCCTGGCCGGTCGACTCAACGACTGGGGCTTTGCGGTGCGCGGCTACGACCAATATGGCCATGGCGAGTCGGGCGGGCCGCGCGGGGGCCTGCCCACCGACACCCGTTTGCTCGACGATCTGAGCGACATCGTGGACAGCACACGCGCCCGCATGGACCCGCACACGCCGCTGATCCTGCTCGGACACAGCATGGGCGGCCTGGTGGCCGCACGCTTCGTGGCCCTGGGCCTGCGTCCGGTGCAGGCGCTGGTTTTGTCTTCGCCAGCACTCGACCCCGGCCTCAATGCGATTCAGAAACTGCTGCTGGCCGTGCTGCCCAAAATCGCGCCCGATTTGCGCATCGGCAACGGACTCGATGCCTCGCTCATTTCGCACGATTCCACCGTGGTCGCGGCTTACCAGGCCGACAAGCTGGTGCACGACCGGGTATCGGCTCGCCTGGCGCGCTTCATTGCCGATGGCGGACCGGCCACGCTGGCGCAGGCGGCCAGTTGGTCCGTGCCCACGCTGTTGCTGTATGCCGGGGCCGACCGATTGGTCAACCCGGCCGGCAGTCGGGCCTTTGCCGCGGCGGCACCCAAGACGGTGCTCAGCGCCCATTGCTTCGAGGCGCTGTACCACGAAATCTTCAACGAGCTCGACGCCGCGCCGGTTTTTGCCGAACTCAAGAAATGGCTGGATGCCCGGTTTTAAGGGCGGCGATGGCGTCCTTTTGCATCCTGCGGATCGGCACGGCTTCTTGATATTCGACAGATGCCCGCCCCCGGCCCTGAGTACACTGGACCACTTACCAACGGAGCACCCTCATGAAAATTCTTCTTGCCGTCGACGGCAGTGCCTACACCAAGAAAATGCTGGCTTACCTGACCACGCATGATGAGCTATTTAGCCCGGGCAACGAGTACTTCGTGCTCACGGTTCAGCCGGGAATACCGGCGCGTGCACGCGCCGCCGTGGGCAAGCAAGTCATGGACAAGTACTATATGGACGAAGCCGAACGGGTGCTCGCACCCGTGGCCAAGTTTTTGCTGCGCCATGGCATCGATGCCAAGAGCGACTGGAAGATCGGCCACGCCGGTGAAACCATTGCCCAGTTCGCCGACAAAGGCAAGTTCGACATGATCATCATGGGTTCACATGGCCACGGCACATTGGTCAACCTGGTGATGGGCTCGGTGGCGACCGAGGTGCTGGCACATTGCACGGTACCGGTGCTGCTGGTGCGCTGAAGCGCTCACCGGGGGGTTCGAACCACTATTATTTTAGTAGCGAGACTGGCTTATTGGACGGGGGCTAGCGGGCATTTAGACCCTCAAAGCAGGTGCTGAGCACCAGGGTCACGATTTGCTCATCCTGGTAGCGGCCACCGATCCTCAGAAACTCCAGCGCCGGATCGCAGGCGCGGGCAAAGAAGGTGTACAAAACGGCAACCGCAGGCAGCGCCGGGTTGAGTGCCCCGGCGGCTTGCGCGGCCTCGATCCATGCGCGCAGGCGGTCACTCACTTCCATCCAACCCTCCATGCAGTCTTGGTTGCCAATCAGCGCGGTACGCAACGTGGAGTTCCGGCTGGGCAAGGACGGCATATCGCCCGCCAATTTGACTTCCAGCGTCCATCGCAGCACGGCACGCAGCTTGTCCAGCGGCGGCGCTTGCTCCGGCAGCGCACGGATGAAATCCCGCGCCCGGCGCATCACCCGCGCCGTCGCCGCCGCCGCCAGCTCTTCCTTGCTGGCAAAGTGTTTGTAAAGGCTGGCTTTGGCAATACCCGCCTGGAGCGCCACCTCATCGACCGTCATGGCTTCAAAGCCTTTTTCAGCCAGCAGCCGATTCGCGGTTTGAATAATGGCCTCTTCGCGGGCCTGGAGCATTTGCTGCTTGAACGAGGTTCTGACGGCGTTGTCGGGGTTCATGCTCAGAACTCATCCAGGCGCGTCACCGCAGGGCCACGGCAGCGGCCTCGGTCAAGGCTGCCGTCAGCGCATCGAGCACCACCGAGTCCAGATTCCAGCAATGCCAGTACAGGTCGACCGGCAGCACATGCCCAGGCGCCAAATTGACCAGACGACCACTGCGCAGATGCTCGCGCACCTGCAACTCCGGCAGCACGCTGACCCCCCAGCCCGCCAACACCGCGCTGACCTGGCCTTCCGAGCTGGGCACATACAACTGGCTCAGCGCCACATGTTTAAGATGAAAAACGTGCGCGATGAACTCGCCCTGCAAATCATCCTTGCGGTTGAACGCTATGAACGGCACATGGCGAAAATTGTGCGGTGACAAGCCATCCGGGCAATGAGCCGCCGCATAGGCGGTTTCTGCGACCGCCACGTAGCGCATCGCTCCCAGTGGCACCATCTTGCAGCTGCGCAAGGCTTGTTTGAGCGTCGTCACGCAACCCAGCACCCGGCCCTCGCGCAGCCACTCGATGGTGAAGTCCTGGTCATCGGTGATGATTTCGAGCCCGAGGCCGCGCCGGGCCAGCTCACTCAAGGCGGCCAAGGCCCAGGTGGCGATGCTGTCGGCGTTGATCGCGATGGAAATTCGCTCCACATCCCCACCACTGCCCGCAGCACCCGGCGCCAGGTCTTTCAGATCACGCTGCAGGTCAGCCCGCAGCAGCCGCGTCTGCAAGGCGTGCTTGAGCAGCAGGCGACCTGCCGATGTGGGTTTCAACGGACGACTGCGCACAATCAGGACCGTGCCCACCTGGACCTCAAGCGAGCGCAAGCGCTGCGACACGGCTGATTGGGTGATCGACAGGCGCACGGCAGCGCGCTCAAAGCCCCCCTCTTCCACGATGGCGGCGAGGCATTCCAAGGCATCCGGGTCAAAAGTACTCATATCAGTTAGTCTAATGCCGTATCACAAACATTTCACGACTGCGGCGATGGCGATTTCTGAAACCCTTACTTCAGACTTGACAATCCACAAGCCGCCCCGATCTGCGTAGGATTAAGCTTCTATCCAAACGGAGGTAGCCATGTCCCTTGTGCGTCCCCCTGCTGTTGCCGGCACTTTTTACCCTGGACAGGCGTCGGTCTTGTTGAACGATGTCACTACCCTGCTGACTCAGGCCCGGCCCGGCGCAAACTTGCGCGAACCCGCCCCGAAGGCGCTAATCGTGCCCCATGCCGGCTACATCTACTCGGGTGCAACCGCCGCGCGGGCCTATGCAGAGCTCGCTGGCGGGCGCGCCAGTATCCAGCGCGTTGTTTTGCTGGGCCCGGTACACCGGGTGCCCGTCAGGGGCCTGGCGTTGCCGGGCGTTGACGCCTTTGCCACGCCCCTGGGCCGCATCGAAGTCGACCAGGACGCCGTGGCCGCCATCGCGCACTTGCCGCAAGTGGTGGTCAGCCGCGCCGCCCACGCCCAGGAGCATTCGCTGGAGGTGCAATTGCCGTTCCTGCAAGCTGTACTGGATGATTTCAAACTGGTGCCGCTGGCGGTGGGCGATGCGACGCCGGCACAAGTGGCCGAGGTGATTGAGGCGCTCTGGGGGGGAGACGAGACGCTGATCGTCATCAGCTCCGACTTGTCGCACTTCTTGCCCTATGGCACGGCGCAAGCGGTCGACAGCGAAACGGTGCAAAACATGATGCAGCTCAACAGCAGCATCACGCACCACCAGGCCTGCGGCGGCACGCCGGTCAACGGCCTGCTGCAGGCGGCCCGCCAGCACCACCTGCAACCCGAGCTGCTTGGGCTGTGCAACTCGGGGGACACGGCGGGCGACAAAAGCCGAGTGGTGGGCTACGCGGCGCTGGCGTTCAGGCAGGAGTTGAGCGATGTCCAAATCTCACACTAAGCCGCACACGGCGGCGCATCCTGATTCGCATGGCGCAGCGGCCAAGGGCCACACCTTGCTGCCGATTGCCCGCGCCACCATTTCAACGGCTTTGGGGCGCCCCCTTGAAGCACCGGAACAAGCGCTCTGGCTGCAAGAGTCGGGCGCCTGTTTTGTCACCTTGACCCAGCGCGGCCAACTGCGCGGCTGCATTGGCACGCTGGAGGCGCGCCGCGCCCTGCTGGCTGACGTGAAGGCCAATGCGCTGGCAGCCGCCTTCGCCGACCCGCGTTTTTCGCCGCTGGTCGCAGCAGAACTTGAACACACCGAGATTGAAGTCTCTTTGCTGTCGGCCATGCAGGCGATGCAGTTTGAAAACGAAGCCCACGCGCTGGCCCAGTTGCAGCCCGGCATTGACGGTGTGGTGTTTGAATTTGCCCACTACCGCAGCACGTTTTTGCCACAGGTGTGGGAGCAACTGCCCAGCGTGCCCGAGTTCATGGCCCATCTGAAACACAAGGCCGGCCTGCCGCCCGGCTTCTGGGCCCCTGGTGTGCGCTTGCAGCGCTACAGCGTGAGCAAATGGAAGGAAACCGACCTTCGGCCCGCCACCGCCAAGGCCCCGAACCAGGAGAACTTGTAATGCAGGAATCCAGCTACCCCGGCCGTTACTGGCACTGGCTCGATGACGGCCGCATGCAATGCGACCTGTGTCCGCGCGACTGCCGCTTGCACGAGGGCCAGCGCGGCGCCTGCTTTGTGCGCATGCGCCAGGGTGGGCAGATGATTCTGACCACCTACGGGCGCTCATCGGGCTTTTGCATCGACCCGATCGAGAAGAAGCCGCTGAACCACTTTTACCCCGGCAGCAGCGTGCTGTCGTTTGGCACGGCCGGGTGCAACCTGGCCTGCAAGTTCTGTCAGAACTGGGACATCAGCAAGTCGCGCGACATGGACCGCCTGATGGACCAGGCCTCGCCCGAGGCCATCGCCATGGAGGCCGTCAAATACGGCTGCAAGAGTGTCGCCTTCACCTACAACGACCCGGTGATCTTTGCCGAATATGCGATGGATGTGGCCGATTCCTGCCACGCACGCGGCGTGCAGGCGGTGGCCGTGACGGCCGGCTACATGCACGATCAGCCACGGCGTGATTTTTATGCCAAGATGGACGCCGCCAATGTCGACCTGAAAGCCTTCACCGACGACTTCTATTTCAAGCTGACCGGCTCGCACCTGCAGCCGGTGCTCGACACGCTGGTCTATCTCAAGCGCGAAACCCGGGTGTGGTTCGAAATCACCACCCTCTTGATCCCCGGTCACAACGATTCGAACGAGGAAATCACGGCCATGAGCCGCTGGGTCATGCAGGAACTCGGGCCCGATGTGCCGCTGCACTTCTCGGCCTTTCATCCAGACCACAAAATGCCGGACGTGCCCGCCACCCCTGCGGCCACACTGGTACGCGCCCGCAACATCGCGCTCAAGGCGGGCTTGCACTATGTGTACACCGGCAATGTGCATCACGCCGAAGGCGACACCACCTTTTGCCCGAGCTGCCACGCGCCGCTGATCGTTCGCGACTGGTATCAGATCAACCAATACCGGCTCGACACCAACGGTCACTGCCCGGACTGCGGCGCTGCCGTCGCCGGGCGCTTTGACGCGCAAGCGGGCGACTTCGGCCGCCAGCGCATCCCGATTGCCATAGGCGCCTGAACGGCGCAGAGGTGCTTCAATGAAACCAACACACGCACAACTGGTCCATATTCCGGTGGATGATGTCCACATCGAAGGCATGCTGGAATTGCCCCCCGGGCCCCTGGGCATTGTGCTGTTTGCCCACGGCAGCGGCAGCAGCCGTCACAGCCCGCGCAACAACTACGTGGCGCGCGTGCTGCACGAAAAAGGCATTGGCACGCTGCTGATGGACTTGCTCACCGTCGCTGAAGACCTGGACTACCAGACCCGTTTCGACATTGCCTTGCTGACGCACCGTCTGCTGGTTGCAACGCGCTGGGTCAGACTGGAAGCGGCCACGCGACAGCTGCCGATTGGCTATTTTGGCGCCAGCACCGGGGCGGCGGCGGCGCTGCAGGCCGCCGCCGCTTTGGGCGACAACATCCAGGCGGTCGTGTCGCGTGGAGGGCGTCCGGACCTGGCGGGAAATCAGAGCCTGGAGCAGGTCAAATCCCCCACCTTGCTGCTGGTGGGTGGCCGCGATGAAGACGTGATTGAACTCAACCGCGAGGCCTACGCCCGCCTGCCCTGCACCAAGGAATTGAGCATCGTCCCTGGCGCAACCCATCTGTTCGAGGAAGCGGGCACGCTGGAAGAAGTGGCGCGCCAGGCCGCCGTGTGGTTCAACCAGTACCTGAAGAACTGACGACGGTGGCCCCCGAAGCCGGTCAGGCCGGTTCAGGCCTCTTTCAACAGCTCAATCACCTCGTCATCGTCCACCTGCGGGAAGTGCTGGTAGAACTGCCCCACCGCCTGGAAAAATGGCGGCGCTTCAAGACACACCACCTCGTCCGCCAGATCAGCCACTTTGGCCAGTGTGTCCGGCGGCGACACGGGGATGGCGCAAATCAGTTGGGCAGGCTTCATGGCCCGCAAACCGTGTAGCGCAGAGATCATGGTGGCACCCGTGGCCAAGCCATCGTCAATCACGATGACGATGCGCCCGGCCGGATCAATGGGAGGGCGAATCGGCGTGTACTGGGCGCGGCGCTGCCGAATGGTCTCCATCTGGGTCCGCTTCTCGCCCTCAAGGTAGTCCGAACTGCCGCCATAGAGCTGGGCGAAATCAGCCAGATAAGTCCAGCCGCTTTCATTGACTGAGCCAAGTGCCAGTTCCGGCTGGTGCGGCGCACGCAGCTTGCGCACCAGCACCACGTCCAGTTCACCGCCCAGCTTGTCGGCGACGATTTTCGCCATCGGCACCGCGCCGCGCGGGATTGCCAGGATCAGGGGATTCTTGCCCCGGTAGGACTTGAGTTTCTCGGCCAGCCGACCAGCCGCTTCATCGCGATCACGAAACATGGTTCAGGCGCGCGCAGGCTATTTCACCTGGATCCGCGCCAGGTAATCAAGCAGCGAGCCAATACGGGTGCGTGCGTGCAGGTCCGCGGGTTGCGAGTCCTCGGCGCGGTAGACATAACCCCAGACCGGCATCTCACGCGCGCCGTGGGACCCAATCGCGGCCGACGTTCTGCCGTCGATCACTTCCCACGCGTACTGGGTCGGGAACACCCCAGCATTGCGTTTGGCCATGATGGTCAGATCTGTCGGCGCCTTGGTCAGGTAGGTGCGCATCGCACCATCGCCTTTGGCAGAGGCGCCATGACAGCTGGCGCAACTGGCCATGTACTCGTTTTTTCCAAAGTCAACACTACCCTGCGCAAAACTAGTGCTGCTCACCACGGTCAGCGCCACCAAGGACCCGGCCAAAAACACCGTCGACTGTTTCATGATTTATCTCCTGAAAATTGGAAAATGTCTGAACTGTCAAGCTGGAGTTTCCTTGTCTGCCAAGATCAGGGCTTGATTATTCGCAACGCGGCGCGGCAAGCCGCCGCTATCCTGAAATTGAAGTTTTGTATTGCTGCGCTTGCCATGCGGTGTCATGAAGATGGTTGGCGCGTCATGAACTGGCCCAAGGCATGTTGCTCTACTCGCTGGACTCGGATGACACGTTTGCCCAAGGCTTGGCGGCCAGTCTGGGCGTCAAGCTTGCACCCCATGAGTACCGCCGCTTTGAAGACGGCGAGCACAAGCTCAGGCCGCTGCTGGACCCACGCGGCAGCGATACCTTCGTCGTTCACAGTCTGCATGGTGATGCGCAGAACAGCCCACACGACAAGCTGTGCCAGCTATTGATGTTCATCGCGACCTTGCGCGAGCATGGAGCGGCGCGGGTGGCGGCGGTCGTGCCCTACCTGGCCTACGCCCGCAAAGACCGGCAAACCAAACCATTCGATCCGGTCAGCTTGCGTTACGTCGCCCAGTTGTTTGAGGCCGTCGGTACGACGCAGTTGATGGTGCTGGAGGCCCACAACGTGGCGGCATTCCAGAACGCCTTTCGTTGTCCAACCATGCACCTGGAAGCACACCAGGCGTTCAACGCCATGGCTCTTGAGTTGGCGGGGGACGCCAGACTGGCGGTGGCCTCGCCCGACCCCGGCGGCGTCAAACGGGCCCAACTCTGGCGCGAATCACTGGAAACGACACTCCTGCGCCCGGTTGGCTTTGCCATGGTTGACAAGCGTCGCAGCGCCGGCGTTGTCAGCAGCGAGAACCTGGTGGCCGGTGAGGTCGATGGCATGAGGGTCTTGCTGCTGGATGACCTCATCGCCAGCGGAGAGACCATGCGGCGCGCGGCGCTTGCCTTGAGACAGTCGGGTGCGCGCGAGGTGCTGGCCTGTGTTGCTCACGGACTCTTCACCGGCTCGGCGGCGCAAGTGTTGACCGACGACAGCATTGCAAGAATAATCATCACCGACAGCGTTCCGCCATTTCGCCTGCCTCTGGCGTGCGCGGCGCGGCGCAAGCTGTCCATCGCCTCTGCGGTACCCCTGTTTGCCCAGGCCATCAAGGCGTCTGCAGGTGCATGGTCTGGTTGAAGGCGTCCAGCGCCACCAGGGCATGCGCAATATACCGCTCGGACTGCGCTGGCCACCTTTCAGGCGAGCGCGGTCGCGGATCGAGCAGATGCGCCATCGCCAGGCGTGCACGCAACATGGCACGGTACGCGGTATAAAAATGCATCAGGCTTGGCCCAGGATGATCGCCCAGCGCGTCGGCGATGCCCGCGACCAGCTGCGAACCAATCCAGGGAGCACCCGCCAAGTCGCACTCCAGGCCCAGGTAGGCCACTTCATCAAAGGGGTCAACCTGGCGCAATTGCGGGTTGAACTCCAGGCAGTCAATCACCACCGGGGGATCGAGCAGGCAGACATGATCAGGTCGTAGATCACCGTGCCCGTCCAGCACATGACGGCGCGAGGCGCGAGCCCGCAACAAGTCGGTGCACTGTGCCAGCGCCGCATCCAGGCGTTCAATGGCCAGCCGCACATCCTGGAGCACAAACTGGGGGCGCAGCAGCACCTCCCGGTTCAAGGCCTGCTCATGGCGCAAGCGCGACACATAGTCGTTCGCACTCACGGGAGCTGCCGGCGCCGCCCGGTAGAACGCGCCAAGCAAGGCAAGCAGCGCGTCAATGTCGCTTCTTGCGACACTGTGGCGCGCAATCAGTTCGGACAGCATGCGCTGCCGTGGCAGGCGCCGCATCACAACCAGCCAGTCAACGGTTTCTCCGGGAGCCGGCCATTGCGCTTCGGGCACCAGGGCGAAGGCGCCATCCTGCCATTGCAAGGCCACCACGCCGAGATAGACCCCCGGCGCCAGACGCGCGTTCAGCCGAACTTCTTCACGACAATAAAACTCGCGCGCCTGCAGGGTGCTGAAATCGAGAAACGGGAAACAAACAGGTTTTTTAAGTTTGAAGACCCGTTGCTCCAGCACGAAAACCCATGACATGTGGGTTTCGATGAGCTCGACCTGCTGACCCAAGGATCCGTAGCTTGCAGGCGATCGCAAGAACTTCAGCTTGGCCTCAATGTCGGGCATGTTAAGCCTTGAGAAAGTTAGGGCGCATGTTTCGGCAGCCAACGCGGCGAAGTCTGCTTGATTGCTCAAGTGGGTACTTGATTTTTCTCAACGTGGTGCGGCAGGCCCTGGTTATTCTGATACGAGGATTATTTGTCTCGTTGAATTACTCACCAGGAGATGCCATGAAAACAGATTCGGAATTGAAAAAGGACGTGCTGGCAGAAATGTTGTGGGACCCCCTCATTCCCGAAGCTCGCGTGGGTGTTTCGGTCACTGACGGCGTGGTGACCTTGACCGGGCACCTCGACACCTATGCCGAAAAAGTGGCGGCCAAACGGGCGGTTGAGCGTGTCAGCGGTGTCAAGGCGATTGCGGTGGAACTCGACGTCATCCCGGCCGGCATTCACCAGCGCAGCGATACTGAAATTGCCGCCGCCGTGGAACATGCGCTGAGCTGGAACACGTCAGTGCCACAAGACCGGGTCAAGGTGACAGTGGAAAAAGGCTGGGTGACCCTGAGTGGCGAGCTGGACTGGAATTTTCAACGCCGTGCGGTGGAGCGTATGACACGCCCGCTCAAAGGGGTGGTCGGCATCGTTGACAACATTCGACTCAAGGCCCTGCCCGTTCCCGCCAACTTGTCCGCCCGGATTCAGGATGCCCTGACCCGCCAAGCGCAGCGTGAAGCCAAACGGATCGAGATATCGATGGATGGCAGCGTGGCGACCCTGCGTGGACACGTCCACTCTTGGGCCGAACGCAATGCGGCCGAAGGCGCGACCTGGTCGGCGCCCGGTGTGAGCCGCGTCAACAACCAGTTGACGATCGAGGCCTAGCGCCGCCATGGCCAGCCAACTGAAGGACTTCGCGACCTCGATGGTCGCCGTCGTGGAGCCTGAGACCCCCACGCTGCTGGTGGCGCAACTCATGCGCAAACACCACATTGGCGCTTTGGTTGTGGTCGACACCCATGAAAAGACGCGTCCAATCGGCATCGTGACTGATCGCGACCTGGTGCTTGAGTTGATGGCCGAAGGCTTGGACCCGGCGGTTTTTACGGCGGGCGACATCATGTCCGTCGATCTGGTGCTGGCCACCCCCGAAATGGACGCGATGGATGCCGTGCAACTGATGAAAACGCATCGATTGCGCCGCCTGGTGATCACAGACGACAAAGGCCGCCTGGTGGGTATCGTCACGATGGAAGACGTGCTGGAGCTGCTGGCGCGTGAGCTGGCGAATCTGGCCGCCGGACTGGCCGGGGCCCGTGACCGGGAAATCAACGAGCGTGACTAGCCGGAACGGATCGCCCCGGCATGCTCAGTCAAGGCAGGCGCATGGAAAGACCCGTCGTCATTCACAAGGTTGCATCGGACTTGCGCCTGTCACCCAATTGGGTGGATTACGAGGCTGGACGGCGCGTTGACGTGTGGGCTGATGCCCGGCACGCCTTGCAGGGCCTGCCCGGCGGTGGCCTGAACCTTGGCTTCGAGGCCGTGGACCGCCAGGCCGCGGGCGCCCTGCGCGATCACGTCGCACTGCGTTTTGTCGCGCGCAACGCACCTCCACTGGACTTGCGCTACTTTGAGTTGGCCCAGCAAACGAATCGCTTTGCCAACGTCTTGCGCAGTCTGGGCGTGGGCAAGGGCGATCACCTGTTTGTGCTGGCCGGACGTATTCCCGAACTGTACGTTGCGGTGCTGGGCGCGCTGAAGAATGGCAGCGTGGTGACCCCGCTGTTTTCCGCCTTTGGCCCGGAGCCAATCGCCGCCCGCATCCAGCTTGGCGCGGGCCGGGTGCTGGTGACCACCGACGCACTCTACCAACGCAAGGTGAAGCAAATTCGGGCGCAAACGCCCACCCTTGTGCACGTGCTGCTGGTGGCCGAGGACGGTGGCATCACCAATGAGCCGGACACACTGGATCTTGGCACGCTGATGGCGTCGGCTTCTGACACCTTCAGCACCGTCGAGACGCAGCCGGACGACCCTGCCCTGTTGCATTTCACCAGTGGCACCACCGGCACACCCAAAGGCGCGCTGCATGTGCACGAGGCCGTGGTGACCCACTTTGCCACCGGTCGCTACGCGCTTGATTTACACCCGCAGGATCGCTACTGGTGCACGGCTGATCCCGGCTGGGTCACCGGCACCTCCTACGGCATCATCGCGCCCCTGCTGCAGGGCGTCACCTCGCTGATTGATCGCGAGGAATTTGATGCCGAGCGCTGGTACACGCTGCTGGAACAGGAGCGCATCAGCGTCTGGTACACCGCGCCGACCGCGATTCGCATGTTGATGAAAGCCGGCACCGAGCTGGCGCAGCGCCACAGCCATCCAGACCTGCGCTTTATCGCCAGCGTCGGTGAACCGCTGAACCCGGAGGCGGTCTGGTGGGGCCAGGAGGCGCTGGGCTTGCCGATTCACGACAACTGGTGGCAGACCGAGACCGGCGGCATCATGATCGCCAACACCCCGGCCTTCGACATCAAACCCGGCTCCATGGGCCGCCCCTTGCCCGGCATTGACGCCTGCATCGTCGAGCACCTGGAAGCCGAGGGTGAGCCGGCGCGGGTGCGCGTCATTGAGGAGGCCAATGTCGAAGGCGAACTCGCGCTGAAACGCGGCTGGCCGTCCATGTTTCGTGCCTACCTCAACAACGAGGCCCGTTACCGCAAGTGTTTCGCCGGTGAGCTGTACCTGACCGGCGATCTGGCCAAGCGCGATGCCGATGGCTATTACTGGTTCGTCGGCCGTGCCGATGACGTCATCAAGTCAGCCGGGCACCTGATCGGGCCGTTCGAGGTCGAGAGCGTGCTGATGGAGCACCCGGCGGTGGCCGAGGCCGGCGTCATCGGCAAGCCCGATCCGGTGGTCGGTGAGGTGGTCAAGGCGTTTGTCTCGCTCAAGGACGGCTACCAGGCCGGCGAGACCTTGCGCCTGGACATCTCGGCCCACGCGCGCCGACGGCTCGGTGCCGCCGTGGCACCCAAGGAGATCGTCTTTTTGCCCACGCTGCCGCGCACGCGCAGCGGCAAGATCATGCGCCGCCTGCTCAAGGCGCGTGAACTCGGGCTGCCCGAGGGCGACACCTCGACCCTGGAGGGTGGCGCATGGACAAAATGAAAGTGCCGGCCCCGCCCAGTGGCCCGGTGCCATGGGACAAGCCGTTTGCCTTGTCCTTGCTGTCTGACATGCTGCGCATCCGCCGCATGGAAGAGCGTGCGGCCGAACTGTACGGCCAGCAAAAGATACGCGGCTTTTTACATCTGTACATCGGGGAAGAAGCAGTGGCCGCCGGCGCCCTGCGTGCTTTGAGCGCTGATGACAAGGTGGTGGCCACATACCGCGAACACGGCCACGCGCTCTTACACGGCCTCAAGATGGACACCATCATGGCCGAGATGTTTGGCAGACAGGACGGTTGCTCTCGCGGGCGCGGTGGCTCCATGCACCTGTTTGACCGGGCCCATCACTTCTTTGGCGGCCAGGCCATTGTCGGCGGTGGCCTGCCTCTGGCAACCGGTTTGGCGCTGGCGGACAAATTGTTAAAACGCCGGGCACTGACGGCCTGCTTCTTTGGTGAAGGTGCGGTGGCCGAGGGTGCGTTTCACGAGGCCATGAACCTGGCCGCCCTGTGGCGGCTACCGGTGCTGTTTTGCTGCGAAAACAACCTTTATGCCATGGGCACGGCGCTGGCGCGCTCCGAGTCCCAGACCGATCTGTGCTTGAAGGCCGCGTCCTATGGCATGGAGGTCATGACGGTCGATGGCATGGATGTGGTGGCCGTGCATGAGGCGGTGCGCTTTGCCGCGCAGAAGGTGCGTGAGGCCAGCGCACCCATGTTTGTGGAGTTGCGCACTTACCGCTTTCGCGCGCACTCCATGTTCGACCCCGACTTGTACCGCGCCAAGCAGGAGATTGAGGCCTGGAAGACGCGCGGGCCGGTCCACACCTTTACCGCCCGCCTCAAATTGCAGGGGATTCTCTCGGAAGACGAATTTCTGGCGCTCGACGCTAGCGCGCAGGCCGAGGTGGAGGCGGCCGTGGCTTTTGCTGAAGGCTCCAACTGGGAGCCGGTGGAAGATTTGTTGCGCGACGTGCATACGCCTGCGGGAGCCGCGTGATGGGGCGGCGCATCAGCTACCGGGACGCGCTGAGGGAGGCGCTGCGCGCGGCGCTGCAGTCGGACCCGCGCGTTTTCCTGATGGGCGAGGACGTGGGTTGCTACGGCGGCACCTATGCCGTGTCCAAGGGCCTGCTGGAGGAGTTCGGCCCCGAGCGCATCCGTGACACGCCACTGTCGGAACTCGGCTTCGTCGGCGCCGGTATTGGCGCCGCACTGGGCGGCATGCGCCCGATCGTGGAAATCATGACGGTCAACTTCAGCCTGCTGGCGCTCGACCCCATCGTCAACAGCGCGGCCATGTTGCACCACATGTCGGGCGGACAGTTCTCGGTGCCCCTGGTGATCCGCATGGCCACCGGTGCCGGGCGTCAGGTGGCGGCCCAGCACTCGAACAGCTTTGAGTGCTGGTACGCGCATGTGCCGGGCCTGCGCGTGTTGGCGCCGGCCACGGTGGAGGATGCGCGCGGCATGCTGCAGGCCGCCCTGGCCGACCCCGACCCGGTGCTGATCTTCGAGCACGCGCAGCTCTACAACAGCGAGGGCGAACTACCCGACGATGAGTCGGCGGCGGTGGACATTGCCGGCGCCCGCGTGCGCCGCACGGGTTCGGATATCAGCCTGATCACTTATGGCGGCTGTCTGCCCAAGGCCCTGCAGGCCGCTGACGAACTCGCCAGTCTTGGGATTTCTGCCGAGGTGATCGACCTGCGGGTGCTGCGCCCGCTTGATGACGCCACCGTAATGGCTTCGGTGCGCAGGTGCCGCCGCGCAGTCGTGGTGGATGAGGGCTGGCGCTCCGGCAGCCTGGCGGCCGAGGTGATGGCACGCATCAGCGAGCAGGCTTTTTTTGACCTGGACGCGCCGCCGGCGCGCGTGTGCAGCGAGGAGGTGCCGATTCCGTATGCCCGGCACCTGGAAGAGGCGGCGCTGCCGCAGGTGCCGAAAATCGTGGCGGCGGTGCAAGCGGTGATGGGCGCCGCAGCATGATCGAATTCAAACTGCCCTCACTGGGCGCCGACATGGACGAAGGCACACTGCTGGAGTGGCATATCAAGCCGGGCGATGTGGTCAAACGCGGCCAGGTGGTGGCCGTGGTGGACACCTCCAAGGCGGCGGTGGATGTCGAAATCTGGCATGACGGTGTGGTGCACGAGTTGCGGGTGGCGGTCGGCGAGAAGGTGCCGGTGGACACGGTGCTGGCGACGCTGCTGGCACCGGGGGAGGTGGCGGCAGCACCTGCTGCGGCCAGCGCTGCGGCACCTGAACCGCGGGCGGCCGCAGCCGCCGCGCCGGTGGCCAGGCCGGCGCCTGCCACGCAGCGCGCGCTGGAGCCCGACCAGCTCCCGGCGACCACACGCCATCCTGCTTCGCCTGCCGCGCGCCGGCGTGCGAAGGAGCTTGGCATGGACCCCGACACCGTGCCCGGCACCGGTGCGCAGGGATCGGTCACGCTGGCTGACATCGAGGCGGCGGCGCACGCGGCACCGGCGCCAGGCGCAGCCCCTTCCCCGGCGCTGGCAAGCGATCGTCAGAAGGCCATGCGCAAGGCGATTGCAGCCGCCATGAGCCGCTCCAAGCGCGAGATTCCGCACTACTACCTGTCCGAGACGATCCCGATGACCCGGGCCCTGGACTGGCTGCGCCAGCGCAATGAAGGCTTGCCGATGACCGAACGCATCCTCACCGCTGCGCTCTTACTCAAGGCGGTGGCCGCGGCCCTGCAACGCACGCCGGAACTCAACGGTTTTTACCGCGATGGACAGTTTGAACCCAGCGTGGCCGTGCATGCAGGCGTGGCGATTTCGCTGCGCGGCGGCGGGCTGGTGGCGCCGGCACTGCATGACGTCGGCGCCAAGCCACTGGCGCAGTTGATGCGAGAGCTGGCGGATCTGGTCAAACGTGCACGCGCCGGTTCGCTGCGCAGCTCCGAGATGATGGACCCCACCATCACCATTACCAACCTGGGCGAGCAGAGTGTGCAATCGGTGTTCGGCGTCATCTACCCGCCGCAGGTGGCCCTGGTGGGCTTGGGCGGCATTGCCGTTCGCCCCTGGGTTGAGGGCGGCAAAGTGCACGCGCTGCCCCTGCTGTGCGCGACGCTGGCCGCCGATCACCGCGCTTCGGACGGGCACCGTGGCGCCTTGTTTCTGGCGGAGCTGCGTGAGCTGTTGCAGCAGCCGCAGACACTGGCTGACGCCACCAAGCCAAACCCAATCCAGCCGGGAGATACGACATGAGCACCGACCGAGCCGCACTGATGGCAACCGTGCTGACACTGCTGCGCGCCATCGCGCCGGAAGTGGAGCCCGGGACACTGACGCCCGAGCGCCCCTTGCGCCAGCAGGTGGATCTGGATTCGATGGACTGGCTCAACTTTCTGCTGAGCCTGCATGAACGCTTCGGGGTGAGCATCCCGGAATCAGACTACGCGGGGCTGGTTTGTCTCAATGACGTGGTGAACTACCTGCAAGCCAGACTGAAATGAAGTCCCATCCATGAAACCCACCTACTTCGATCTCACGGTCCGCGATCTCGCTCGGGCCCGGGTATTTTTTGAGAAGGTCCTGGGCTGGCGCTTCGAGCGTTTCCCTATGCCCTATGAGTACTACCGCATCCAGGCCGGTCCTGAAGGCGAGCCCGGCATCGACGGCGGGATCGGCCGCATCAAAGACACGCCGCTTAGCGGCGGGAATCCATTGACCCAGGTCACCGTGCCTGTCCCGAACCTGGATGTCGTGACGTCCCTGGTGCAGGCAAATGGCGGGCGCATCGTCGAAGCAAAGATGCCGATCCCGGGCGTTGGCTGGTATGCCACTTGTGCTGAACCCGGCGGCCTTTTCTTTGGGCTTATTCAAGCCGACGAAAACGCGAAGTAGCTACGCTGTGGCCACGGTCTTGGGGCGCCCCACCGTCTGCGACAGCAAAACCTGCTGGTCGTTATTCAGCCCCATCGCCTGCGCTAGCGCGTCGCGATCCAGCCAGGCGCGAATGACGGTGGCCAGGCCGGCTGAGGCGCAATACAGGTAGACGTTTTGCGCCATGGCACCGGCGGCGGCAAAGGCAAAGGCCTCGCGCTGCGCCGCGGGCACCAGCTTCATGCGCGCGTGGTCGGCCACCAGCACCAGGTCGAGCGGCGCCGTGTCGACAAAATCCTGGTAGCCGGTGACACGGCGCACATCGGTGGCGCGCACCAGATGCAGCGTCTGGGTCGGCGCGGCGTAGCGGTACAGGCCTTCGGGCAAGGCCACGTAGACATCCACTTCCTGGGCATTCATGGCGCTGGGCGCGGTGCGACCCGCCAACTCGGAACGGTTGATGCCGGCAGCCGCCCACAGCAGATCGGACAGCATTTGCAGCGGCAGCGGTGCGGGGTCGAACTCGCGTTGCGACTGCCGTTGCGCCAGCGCCTGCATCAGCGGCAATCCGCCCGTGGTGTTGGCCGCCGGCAGGTAGGTGGTGCTGGCCGCGTCGCCGTCGGCAGGCTGGGGTTTGAGTTGCCCGATCAGGCCGAGCGCCATCTTGGTCAATGTGTTCATTCTTTTCTCATCGCCTCATCATTGGCTTGCGCCCGTCGCGGGCGCGTCACCGCTATTTCCCCGGGAAAGTCGCCCGCACCAGCCGGCCATCAGAGAGCTGGCACTGTCCTTCGCCACCACCGGACATGCCGCGGACGGGCTCAACCAGGTGAAAGCGACAACGCATGCGCTGGTTGCCCGGCGACTCCAGGGTCGCCACCACCTTGCCGGAGTAAAAGGTGATGAACTGGGTGGCCGGGTACGGCTGAAATTCCGGACCGCTCCAGTACGGCCAGTCGTACCAGCCGCGGTTCCAGTGTGTCCACAAGGGTGTCAACACTTCACCCCGCGTCTGCTGGGTGATTTGAAAGAACCGGCCCTGGTAGCTCGCGTTGGGCAGCGCCGCGGTCATTGCGCCCGACATGCCGCCGTCCGTGCTGGTCCAACTGAACGCAACGGGTTCCTCCTGCGCGCCGGGGCCCGCCAACTGACCGCCGCCAGACCCGGTGGTGGTACAGGCGACCAAAGCCAGCAGGAGCACCGGCAGTGCCGCAAATATTCGCGTGATTTTCATGGGTCACTCCAAAAGCAAGTTTGGCCGATTTCCTGCCTGCCGACAGGGTCCGGACACGCAGGCGGCCCAGCCACCCCGCGTGACCCCAGTCTAGGCAAGATGCCTCCTGACGCCTTGTTTTTTCTCAAACCAAGCAACCATACCGCGCACCAGTGACTTGAAAAGAGGCCAGCCAGTGAAGGATGTTTGGCAAGCCTTATCATGACGCTCCGATAATCGACCCCCTCAGCAAAGCCCAGCCGTGATAACCAGCATGAACGCCAGACACTTTTTTTTGACCCTGACCGGTGGCCTGTTGGCACTCGGTTTGGGCGGCTGCACTGCCAAGACCGACGCGCCAGCGCCGGCGGCCTCCAGCAGTGCGCCAGCCAAGCCTTCGGCGGCCGCTTTGCCCGCGGTCACCATCACCACCGTGCGCGCCCAACAGCGGGATCTGCCAGTGCTGTACAGCGCCACCGGCACCGTCATGGCCTTGGCCAGCGTGGACATCAAATCCCAGGTCACCAGCGTTGTGAGCAAGATTCATATCCAGGACGGGCAATTTGTCAAAGCAGGAGAGCTGCTGTTCACACTGGATTCGCGCACCGATGAAGCAAACCTGGCCAAAGCCCGCGCTCAGCTGGCCAAAGACAGCGCGCTTCGCGCGGATGCCCAGCGCCAGCTGGCACGTGCCCAACAGCTGTATTCACAAAACTTTATTTCACAAGGCGCTGTCGATACCGCACAAGCGCAGCTGGACTCCATGGCGGCGTCAGTGGTGGCTGATCAGGCCGCCATCGAGGCGGCCCGAGTGGCGGTCTCCTACGCCCGCATCAGCGCGCCCAACGCGGGGCGGGCCGGCGCAGTCAATGTCTCCCAGGGCAGCGTGGTGCAAGCCAACCTGACCAGCCTGGTCACCATCACCCAGCTTGACCCGATTGCGGTGGGCTTCAATCTGCCCCAGCGCACGCTCGCAGATACCCTGTCGGCTCTGAAGAATGGGGGTGCGGCGGTGAAAGCGACGATTGCGGATGGGGGTGCCAGCTTCATAGGGCATCTGAATTTTGTGGATAACGCCATCGATTCCAGTTCCGGCTCGGTCAAAGTGAAGGCTGTTTTTGCCAACCCGCAGGGCAAGTTGTGGCCGGGCGCTTTTGTTGACATCTCACAGACCGTCAACACCCTCAAGGACGCAATCGTGATACCGCAAGCGACCATCATTCCGAACGCTCGTGGCACGATGGTTTATGTGGTGGAGGCTGGCAAGGCCGTCCTGCGCCCGGTACGGGTTGTCCTGGCCCAAGGCGATGACGCCGCCGTCACCGGGGTCAAGGCGGGCGAGTCGATTGTGCTCGATGGCAAACAGAATCTGCGCCCCAACTCACCGGTGCTTGAGCAGGCGCGCGCGCCCGCGGGAGGCGCATCGGGGCCGGCGGGCGGTGCGGCGGCGAGCCAACAGCGCCCGACTGCATCATGAATTTTTCCGAACTTTTTATCCGCCGCCCGGTGATGACGGTGCTGCTCAATCTGGCCATCGTGTTGGCCGGGGTGATCGGTTTCCGGAGCATCCCGGTGGCGGCATTGCCCAGCTACGACACGCCGGTGATCAATGTATTTGCGGCTTTGCCTGGGGCCAATCCCGAAACCATGGCCAGCTCGGTGGCGTTGCCGCTGGAAAAGCAGTTTCAGACCGTGCCGGGGCTCAAAACCATCAGTTCGACCAGCACGCTGGGGCGCACCTCGCTGACGCTGGAGTTTGACGAGGGCCGCAATGTGGATGCGGCAGCGGTTGATGTGCAGGCCGCGCTCTTACGTGCGCAGCGTTCGCTGCCGCAGGACATGACGGCAACGCCGTCCTACCGCAAGGTCAATCCGGCCGATGCGCCGGTGCTGTTGATTTCCATGACCTCGCCCTCGCTGGCCCCGTCCGACCTGCAGGATTTTGCCGAGCATTTGATCTCACCCACCTTGTCCACCATCGATGGTGTCGCGCAGGTCAACGTCTTTGGCTCCAAACGCTACGCCGTGCGCGTGAGCGTGCACCCCGAGGCGCTGGCAGTGCGCAACATCGGGCTCGATGAATTGAGTACCGCCTTGCGCGCCGCCAATGTGAATACCCCCGTTGGCACACTCGACGGCCCGCGCCAGACATTGATGCTGCAGGCCAATCGGCAACTCCAGAATGCGGCTGATTTTGCCGATCTGATTGTCAGTAACCGGGGCGGCAATCCGGTGCGACTCAAAGAGGTGGCGCAAGTGGAAGACTCTCTGGAAACGCTCAAGAGCTGGGCCACCTTCAACGGAGAAAACTCGATCACGCTGGCGGTACAGCGCCAACCCGGCGCCAACACGGTGCGCGTGGTGGACGCCATTCGGCAGGCCTTGCCAAATTTGCAGAGCCAGATGCCGCAATCGGTCAAATTGGTGCCCTTTTTGGATCGCTCGGTTTCTGTGCGCGAGGCCTTGCATGACGTGTCCCTCACGCTGCTGGGCACGATTGCGCTGGTGGTGCTGGTGATTTTTCTCTTTTTGCGCCGCTTTGTGGCGACCATGATCCCGATGCTGTCGCTGCCGGTGTCGTTGGTGGGCGCGGTGGCGCTGCTGTGGGGCTTTTCTTATAGCCTCGACAACATCTCGTTGCTGGGCCTGACGCTGGCGGTGGGTCTGGTGGTGGACGATGCGATTGTGGTGCTGGAAAACATCATGCGTCACGTCGAGAACGGCGAGGCGCCCTTTCCAGCCGCGCTGAAGGGCGCGCGTGAAGTCGGGTTCACGATTATTTCAATCTCCACCTCCCTGATCGCGGTGTTTATTCCTATCTTCTTCATGCCCGGCGTGATCGGCCTTTTGTTTCATGAATTTGCCGTGGTGGTCGGATTGGCGATCATCGTCTCGGCCTTTGTGTCGCTCACCCTGGTACCGATGCTGGCCAGCCGTTTTTTGACCGGCGAGGCGCACAAGAAGCCACCCGGTGCCGTGGTGCGCTCGTTTGCGCGTGGCTTTGATCGTCTGCTGGCCGGCTACACCCGCCTGCTTGACATCGCGCTGGGCCACCGAACCCTCGTGCTGCTGCTGGCACTGGCGACACTGGTGGGCACAGTGTGGCTCGCCAACATCATTCCCAAGGGCTTCTTTCCGGAAGAAGACATCGGGCAAATTCAGGTTTCCACCGAGGCGTCTGAAGACACCTCGTTCCCCGAGATGGTGCGTTTGCAGGAGCAAGCCGCAGCCATCATCCGCTTGGACCCCAACGTGGCCGCTGTGAGCTCCTTCAATGGCGGCTCTGGTGCGCAGAACACGGGGCGCATGTTTATCGCATTGAAACCAAGCAACCAACGCCAGACCATGAAAAAAGTGGTTGAAGGCTTGCGCCGCAAGCTGCGCGAGCTGGCCGGCATCAGCGTCTTCATGCGTCCGGTTCAGAACCTGCAACTCGGGGGGCGCCCCAGCAAGGCGCAGTACCAATACGTTTTGCAGAGCGTCCGGGCCGATGAACTCAATAGCTGGGCCAGCAAGCTGCAAGACAGTCTGAGCGCTGACCCCTTATTTCGCGATGTGACGAGCGACGCGCAGTTGCGTGGCTTGCAGGCGCAGCTCAAGATTGACCGCGACAGCGCCAACAAGCTCGGCGTTTCAATCGATGGCATCCGCACCGCGCTGTACAGCGCATTTGGGGAGCGCCAGGTCTCCACCATTTACCTGCCCACCGACAGCTACCAGGTGATCATGGAGGTGCAAGCCGACGCCAAGGAAGACGAGCGTGCGCTGGGCGGCATTTACGTGCGCTCGAACACCGGCGCCTTGGTGCCGATCTCCAACTTCACCACGGTCGAGCGCACCTTGGGGCCGACCGCCATCAACCATGTGGGTCAGTTGCAGGCCGTCACGGTGTCTTTCAATCTGGCGCCCGGTGCGGCGCTGGGGGCTGCCACGGCAAAAATTGATGCTGCCCGCGCGGCGATCCAGATGCCCTCGTCCATCATCACCAGCTACGGTGGCGACGCCGCGGTTTTCAAGAGCTCACAAGGCAGCCAGTTGGTGTTGATCATTGCCGCCTTGCTGGTCATCTACGTGTTGCTGGGGGTGCTCTATGAGAGTTATATCCATCCGATCACGATCATTGCCGGTTTGCCCTCGGCGGCCGTCGGGGCCTTGGTCACCTTGATGCTGTTTGGACAAGACCTGACCTTGATTGCCACCATAGGGATCGTGATGCTGGTGGGGATTGTGAAGAAAAACGCCATCATGATGATCGACTTTGCCCTTGACGCGCAGCGCCATCAGGGTATGGCGGCGGCGCAGGCGATTCGGGAGGCCTGCATCCTGCGTTTTCGCCCCATCATGATGACCACCATGGCGGCCCTGATGGGCGCGCTGCCGATTGCCCTGGGCCTTGGCGCCGGGGCCGAGTTGCGTCAGCCGCTGGGCCTGGCGGTCGTGGGCGGGCTGGTGTTCTCACAAGCCATCACGCTCTTTATCACGCCGGTGATCTACCTCGCGCTGGATCGTTTTAGCGGCACGGGACCCGTGCTCACAGCAGAATCCTGAGGCCAGAGGGCGCGCCGGCAAAGGCAAGCAGGCGTTGCCGCCTCTCAATGGAACTTCAACCAGGAAATGCATTCCAATCGTTTGTGATTTACCTTGATCAGACAACGACAAAACGAACATCATGAAGAAACTACTTTTATTGTCTGCAGCCATGGTCAGCAGTGGGCTGAGTCTGGCGCAGGAGGTGGGCCATGTCATTTCCGCCACACCCGTCATGCAACAGGTCGGCATCCCGCGTCAGGTGTGCAGCACCGAGCAGGTGGCGGTCCAGCCCGCCAAATCAGGCGCCGGCGCCGTCATGGGCGCCATTGCCGGGGGCGCTATGGGGAACGCCGTGGGTGGGGGCGGCGGCAAGGCAGCTGCCACCATGCTCGGCATTGTCGGTGGCGCCGTCCTGGGCGACCGGATTGAAGGGGCGCCGGCAGCAGAAATTCAGAACGTGCAGCGTTGTGCAATGCAGACCTTTTTTGAGAACCGGCCAGTGGCCTACAACGTGGTGTATGAATTTGGCGGTAAACAGTATTCTGTCCAAATGCCGAACGACCCGGGGCCGACCATTGAACTGCAAATTACACCCGTCGGCGCAGGCACCCCATGGCAGGAACCTGCCAATGCGACCAGCTATGTCCAGCCATCCTATGGTCCGCCTGCCAATGTGGTGCTCATGCCACCCGCCTATCCCGGGTATTACGCCCGGCCCTATTACCCACCGGTGGGGATCGAGTTTGATTTTGGCTACCGCGGCGGTTATGGCGGTCGGCGGCACTGGCGCTGAGGTCAGCAGGAAATTTATGCCAAATTGGTCTGTAGCCACCGTCAAATAAGCGTTATTAGCTATAATAAATATAGCATCCAAGTTGCCATGCGCGAAGGCGCGCTGGACTGCTTGAAAAACCTATCCGACGGTCAACATTCCCGACAGCCAGAGCCAGACAATCGCCAGCGTCATCAGCGTCACCGGAATGCCAACCCGGGCATGAGCCCTCCAGTCGATGATGACGCCACTGCGTTGCGCCAGGTCGACCACGATCAGGTTGGCAATCGAGCCGACCAGCAGCAGATTGCCCGCCAGGGTGCTCACCAGCGCCAGGGTGACGCCAGCCTCCACGCCCTTGAGGTGGGGCAGCAACAGCATGACGGCCGGCACATTCGACAGCAGATTCGACAAACCCACCCCGGCCACGACCAGGGGGCCGGGGTCAGCCAGGTGCACGCCTTGCGCACCCAGCCAGGTGACCGCTTGCGCCGCCAGACCGGTGGATTCGAACGCATGGTTGACCACGAACAGGCCCATGAACAGCACCAGCACATCCCAGTCAACCAGCCCCATGACGCGTGAGGAATGAAAGCGCCGACTCAGCAGCAGCACACCGGCGCCGACCAGAGCCGCGACCTCACGCGGCCAGTCGGTGAACAGAAAAACCAGCAGCAGCGCCGCGGCAACAACCAGGCCCTTGATGGATTGCCACGCATCAAACGGTTCCCCTGCGCGCAGTTCTGCGGCCAAGTCCGGGGGCAGCTTCAGCCGGGGCAAACTTGCCACCCGCGCCTGCGGCCCCCACACCAACCAGACCCACAGCACCGCCAGGCTCATGAGGACCGGCGGCAAGGCCTGGCGCACGTAGGCGCCGAACGGCAGCTGCAGCACCGAGCCGATCAACATGTTTTGGGGGTTGCCGATCAGCGTCGCGGCGGAGCCGATATTGGCGGCGCAGGCCAGGCCCAGCAAAAACGGCACCGGGTCCAGACGCCGCTGCAGGCACAGGCGCGCCACCACCGGGGTCATGGCCAAACACACGATGTCATTGGAAAACACGGCCGACAGCGCCGCCGCCACGGCAATCAGCGCGGCCAGCAGGCCACCGCGTCCGAGCGGCAGGGCGGCCACCCGGTGCGTCACCGTCGTGTAAAAGCCGCCCAAGCGCATCTGCGCCGACAGCACCATAAAAGAAAACAGCAGCACAATGGTCGGCCAGTCCACCGCTTGCGCGGCCTGCCCGGTAGTCATCACCTCCAGGCCGATGACGCCAATCGCCCCCAGCAAGGCCACACCCGAGCGGTCGAGCTTCAGGCGCGGCAGGCCACCCAGAATCATGCCGAGGTAGACCGTGACAAAGATCGCGACCACACCCCAATCAGGCGCGCCGTGGCCGAGCATCATGATCCAGCCCAGTCAGGCGAATGAAGCGGGTTGAGAGTCAACGTCATAGTGAGCAGCACGATACGCAGTACATTCATTAGGTTAAACCCGGATTGTCCATGAGGCCAAGCTGCGTTGATGTTCCAATGCTTGGACCATGAACGAAAAAATCCGCCAGTTACTCGACCAGATGAGCACGCTTGAAGACGATTTGCGGCGTGAGGTGCAGGCGCAGGAGGCCAGCGCCCTGTACCAGATCAAGGGCAAGCGGGTCGAGTTCGAGGCCGCCATCCGCCAGGCCCATCGCCAGCTCAAAACCAGCTTTTTCCGTTGGCTGGTGACAAACCGGCCGCAAAACCTGATCACCGGGCCCATCATCTACAGCATGATCGTGCCGATAGTCATGCTGGACCTGTGTGTGAGCTTTTACCAAGCCACCTGTTTTCCGATCTACGGCATCACCAAGGTCCGCCGTAGCGACTACATCGTGTTCGACCGCCAGCAGCTGGGCTACCTCAACTTCATTGAGAAGTTTCATTGCACCTACTGCGCCTATGGCAACGGCCTGATCGCCTATGTCAGCGAGATCATCGGGCGCACGGAAGAGTATTTCTGTCCGATCAAACACGCGCGCAAGATGCTGGGCGCCCATTCACGCTATGCCCGCTTTCTGGCCTACGGCGAGGCGCAAGACTACGAGGCCAAGCTGGAACAATTCCGCGTCAGACTGGGCGACAAACAGCCGCCCGAGCGCACATGACGGGCTGCTGCCGTCAAACAAGCCTGCTTTAGGGCCCTTTTTCCGCGATGGCTGACCCGCTGGCAGGCCCATAATCGCCAAAAACCACCAGATTCCAGGAGATCCGATGACATTGCAGTACCAACTCAAAGGGGGCAACTACCACTTGTACGACCTCAGCAGCCCGGCAAGCAAGGTCACCGGCGAGCACCGGCTGCGACTCAGTACAGACACCGTGGCCATCGCATTTGACGCCAGCACTGGCGCGCTGCACGAGCATGGCAACCCGGCGCGAATTCATTCCTGGGCAACCACGGCGCGGCGGCGGCTGCGCGCCGCCGGCTCACTTGACAGCGCCAACGACATCGTGGTGGTCTCCGGCCCGCTGCCGGTCGATGAGATCAACAAATGCCTGCGTGTCGAAGGCTACTGTCGGCGCATGTTCACGCGGTTGGCGACGCTGCCGCACGGCAAGCTGCTTGGACGTCAGGCGGCATACTAGATTTTGCTTTCCATCTGGCCTGGTCAGCCCGCGCCAGCGCTGACGCCCCGGTGCGCCGCCAGCAAGCAGTCCCGAAACGCGCGACTCACGCGCGACGGCTGCGGTGAGGCGCGCACGATGCTGAAAAAGCTGCAGCTGTAGCGAAACAAGGCGGGCTTGACCGCGCGCATCTGCCCGTTGCGCACAAAGCCGTCAGCGTAATGATCCGGCAGAAACCCCAGGTAATTGCCGGACAGAATGAGCGTGGCGATGGACTCCTGGTCGTAGCCGGTGGCCTTGCGCACCAGGTGCACCCGCTGGCTGATTTCCATGTTGGGCGAGTGGTAGCCCAGACCGGCAAAGGCATGCTTGCGCAGCGCGTCCCAGTCAGCGGGCTCCTGCACGGCTTGACCGTCCGGGAACAGGGCATGTTGCGCGCCGCAGTACAAAAACATGGTCTCGGTAAACAGCTCGTCATACGTCAGCGTATCTGAGCTGCGGTGCCCCGGAATAACACCGACCTGGAACTGTCCATCGAGCACGCCACGCTCAATTGTGTTGAGCGGCGCCACATGCAGGTGCAGACTTACATCGGGCGCCTGCTCGGCAAAGCGCGCGATGGCTGAACTGATATGCGCTGCGGGGTTGCTGGCCGTCTTGTCAAATACCGCAATATGCAGCTCGCCGCCCATGCGCTGGTGGATTTCGTCCACGCGGCTGCGAAAAGCGTCCACCCCGGCCAGCAGACGCAGCGTCTCGGCATAGATTTGTTCGCCCTCCGCAGTCAGCGCAAAGCCGGCCCGGCCGCGCCGACACAGGGTGAGCCCGAGGCGGGTTTCCAGGTCCTTGATATGGCGGCTCACCGTCGAGACGCCGATGTTGAGATCCAGCTCGGCCGCAGCCATGCCGCCGCACTCGGCCACACTTTTGAACACGCGCAACAGGCGAATGTCCATATCACTCAACTGGCCCAGCGCGGCCCGGCTCTTTACTTGCATAGATTACCCACTTGGTAGTGATACTTAGACAATTACAAGAGTAACAGAGCGGTTCAGAATCGCCAACTACCGCTTCTTCCAAAACTTGGCGGGACAGATTCTGGCGCCCCTGCCGCAAGCACTGTCCCGCTCACCAGGAAACACCATGAAGATGAACGACGTTCAAACCCTGGCCACCCCCCGCCTTGATGCGGCCTGGCTCGATGCCCACTGGATGCCTTTTAGCGGCAACCGTGAATTCAAGGCCAACCCGCGCATGATGGCCAGCGCCAAAGGCTGCTATTACACCGACAGCCATGGCAAGCAGATTTTTGACGGACTCTCGGGTCTGTGGTGCTGCGGCCTGGGACACGGGCGCAACGAGATCACCGAAGCGGTGACCCAACAGATGGCGACGATGGACTACTCACCCGCCTTCCAGTTTGGTCATCCGCTGTCGTTTGCACTCGCCAACAAGCTCAAGGAGTTGACCCCGGCCGGGCTGGACTATGTGTTTTTTACCGGATCGGGCTCCGAGTCGGCCGACACCTCGCTCAAAATGGCGCGTGCCTACTGGCGTGCCAAAGGTCAGGCCACCAAGACGCGCCTGATCGGGCGCGAAAAAGGCTACCACGGTGTCAACTTCGGCGGCGTTTCGGTCGGTGGCATCGGTGGCGTGCGCAAGATGTTTGGTCAGGGCATCGAAGCCGATCATCTGCCCCACACCCAGTTGGCCGGCAATGCGTTCTCACGCGGCATGCCGGACAAGGGCGCCGAATTGGCCGATGACCTGCTGAACCTGATCGCGCTGCACGACGCCAGCAACATTGCCGCCGTGATCGTCGAACCGTTCTCGGGCTCGGCTGGCGTCATCATTCCGCCCAAAGGTTATTTGCAGCGCCTGCGCGAGATCTGCACCGCCAACAACATTCTGCTGATTTTTGATGAAGTGATCACCGGCTTTGGCCGCGCTGGCGCTTACACCGGCGCCGAAGCCTTTGGTGTGACGCCTGACATCATGAATCTGGCCAAGCAGATCAGCAACGGCGCGCAACCGATCGGCGCGGTGCTGGCCAAAAAGGAAATCTACGACACCTTCATGGCGGCGGGCGGGCCCGACTACATGCTGGAGTTTGCCCACGGCTACACCTACTCGGCGCACCCGGTGACGTGCGCAGCCGCGCTGGCAACACTGGATATTCTGGTGAAAGAAAACATGATCGACCGGGTCAAGGCATTGGCGCCCCATTTCGAGAACGCGGTGCACAGCCTCAAAGGTGTCAGGCACATCACCGACATCCGCAACTACGGGCTGGCCGCAGGCTTCACCATCGATGCTTTGCCGGGCGAGCCCGCCAAGCGACCGTTCGAGATTGCCATGGCGATGCTGAAGAAGGGATTTTATGTGCGCTACGGCGGCGACACCATTCAACTGGCCCCGCCTTTCATCTCGACCCCAGCCCAGATTGACAGCCTGGTCAATGCGCTGGGCGAAACCATCAACCAAACTGCTTGAAACCGCCTCTTATGAATGAACTTCCTCTAATCCAACACCTGATCGACGGCCAGCTGGTCGCGGGTGGCACTCGCTCGGTTGACGTTTTCAACCCCGCCACCGGTCAGGCTGAAAAACGCGTGCTGCTGGCCGACAAACACACGGTCGAGCAAGCCATTGCCAGTGCCCACGCCGCTTACCCGGCCTGGCGCGCGACGCCGCCGCTCAAGCGTGCCCGCGTCATGAGCAAGCTCAAAACACTGCTGGAAGACAACGCCGAGCGACTCTGCGCCCTGCTCACCGCCGAGCACGGCAAGGTGCTGAGCGACTCCATGGGCGAGTTGCAACGCGGCATTGAAAACGTCGAATACGCCTCTTATGCGCCGGAGCTGCTCAAAGGCGAACACAGCAAGAATGTGGGTCCGTCGATGGACTCGTGGAGCGAATTCCAGCCGCTGGGCGTCACCGCCGGCATCACCCCGTTCAACTTTCCCGTCATGGTGCCGCTGTGGATGTGGCCGATGGCGATTGCCTGCGGCAACACCTTTGTGCTCAAACCGTCCGAGCGCGACCCCTCAAGTGCCTTGTTGGTGGCCGAACTGGCGCTGCAGGCCGGCCTGCCACCGGGCGTGCTCAATGTGGTCAACGGCGACAAGGAAGCTGTGGATGCGCTCTTGACCGACAAGCGCGTGCAGGCCATCAGCTTTGTCGGCTCGACCCCGATTGCCGAGTACATCTATGCCACCGGTTGTGCCCACGGCAAACGCGTGCAAGCCCTGGGCGGCGCCAAGAACCACGCGGTGGTGATGCCCGACGCTGACATCGCCAATGCCGTGAACGCCTTGATGGGCGCGGCTTACGGCTCGTGCGGCGAGCGCTGCATGGCGATTCCGCTGGTCGTCGCCGTGGGCGATGCCACCGCCGACGCGGTGCTGGCGGGCCTGAAAGCCGAGATCGCCAAAATGAAAGTGGGTCCCGGCACCGATAGCGCCAATGACATGGGCCCGCTGGTCACCAAAGCGCACCTTGACAAGGTCAAGGGTTTTGTGGACCAGGGTGTCCAGGAGGGCGCCACGCTGGTGGTGGATGGCCGCAATGTCCAGGTAGCAGGCCATGAGAGCGGCTACTTCATGGGCGCTTGCCTGTTTGACCACGTCAAGCCTGGCATGAAGATTTACCAAGAGGAGATCTTTGGCCCGGTACTGGGTGTCGTGCGCGTCAAGACCTTGCAGGAAGGCATGGACCTGATCAACGCCCACGAATACGGCAACGGCACCTGCATCTTTACCCGCGACGGCGAAGCGGCCCGCTACTTCAGTGACCACATTCTGGTCGGCATGGTCGGCGTCAACGTGCCGCTGCCGGTGCCGGTGGCGTATCACTCGTTTGGCGGCTGGAAGCGCTCCTTGTTTGGTGACCTGTCAGCTTACGGGCCGGATGCCGTGCGCTTCTACACCAAGCGCAAGACCATCACCCAGCGTTGGCCCTCAGCGGGGGTGCGTGAGGGGGCGGTCTTCAGTTTTCCGACCAATCGCTAGTGCGGCGGCGCTCAGACGCGCGCCGTCAAAAATAGGTTAAGCTGTGCGCCTGAAACGATTTATCGTGGGGCCGGTAGCTCAGATGGGAGAGCGCTGCGTTCGCAATGCAGAGGTCAGGAGTTCGATCCTCCTTCGGTCCACCATCCCTTAAATTTCAATCAAGGACTCGGCAGAAATGCCAAGTCCTTTTTTATTGCCTGCAGGGTCGCAGACGGTCAGTTCAGCGCGGCGCGCACGTCGTCCTTGTAGGTGTAGAGCGTGACGCTCGGCTGCGTCAGCTCGCCTTTGGACGTGAACGCGATGTTGGCTGTCACGCCCTTGTAGTGGGTCTTGCCAATAAAAGGCACATAGACCTTGGGGTCCACCGAGTTGGCACGCTTCATGGCGTCCGCCAGGACGAAGGTGGCATCGTAGGCGTAAGGGCTGTAGATCTGGAACTGGCCGGGGAAGCGGGCGTCGTACTTCTTCTTCCAGGCAGCGCCGCCCTGCATCTTTTGCACCGATGCTCCGCCGGTGGCGCAGGTCACGTTCTTCAATGTGCCCGCCTTGCTTGACAGCTCCGGCAGTTTTTCGGTGCACAGGGCGTCACCGCCGAAATATCTGACATTACTCATGCCAAGCTGTTCCATCTGGCGCAGCATCGGGCCGGCCTGGGCGTCGAGGCCGCCGTAGAAGATAGCGTCGGGTTTTTTGCTTTTGATGGCCGTCAGGATGGCCATGAAGTCGGTCGCCTTGTCGTTGGTGAACTCCTCGGCCACGATCCGCATGCCCTTTTGCTGGGCCGTGGCCTTGAACACATCGGCCAGACCTTGGCCATAAGCCGTGCGGTCGTCGATGACGGCGACCGTCTTGAGCTTGAGCGCGTCATGGGCAAAATACGCCAGCGCCGCGCCCAGCGCGTTGTCGTTCGCGATCAGACGAAACGTCGTCGGGTAGCCGTGCTTGGTCACGTCCGGGTTGGTGGCGGCTGCGGTGATGTGCGGCAGGCCGCACTTGTTGTAGACCATGGAAGCCGGGATGGTGGTGCCCGACTGCAGGTGGCCCACCACGCCCGCCACATGGGAGTCGCACAGCTTCTGCGCCACCGTGGTGGCCTGGCGCGGGTCACCCGCGTCGTCCTCGGCGGCCAGTTCGAACTTGATCTTCTTGCCGCCAATCACAAGCGCCTGCGCATTCAGCTCGTCGATGGCGAGGCGTACGCCGTTTTCGGTGTCCTTGCCAATATGGGCAATGCCGCCAGACGTTGGGCCGGCGTGGGCGATGCGGACGATCTGGACATCCTGGGCAAAGGCCACGGCAGTCGTCAGGCCCAACGCGGCAGCGGCGGTCAGGCGAAGTGACATGGGATAAGAGATGGCAAGTTTCATGGTTATTGATCCGGCTTTCAAATAAGGACAAAAGTGATCAGGGTTTACCCTGATTGCCTAATGTTACTACTTGATGCCGTCAGACTTGGCGCAAGGTAAAGCTGTCAAACAGGGCCGCCACCTGGGCCAGCAGCTCAGCGCCGGGGTAACCCAGGGTGGACCCGGCATTGAGTCGGGCATCGCCACAGCCGGTCGCGCGAAATACCTGCAGCACATAGTGGCGCACGCCCATGGCCTGCAAGGTTTTCGCCAGCGCCAGGATGTCGGCTTCGGTGTGCAGCGCGGGATGCACCGTGGTGCGAAATTCGTGCGCGATGCCGCTGGCCAGCACGAGCTGTGCGCTAGCGCGGGCCTGGCGAGCGCTGTCAGCGATGCCGGTGATGGCGTCGTAGCCCGGCCATGATGACTTGACATCCAGGCCGACCCAATCCACCAACTCCAGCACCTCGGCCAAACGCCGCGGGTACATGCCGGCGCTATGCAGGCCAACGCCAAAACCGAGTGAGCGCACCGCACGCATGGCATCAAGCAGACCGGGGTCCATGGTCGGCTCGCCACCGCTGAAGACGACGGCATCAATCAGCCCGACACGCCGCTTCAATAAGGCAAGCACGGCGCTCCATGACACCAGGCTGCTGCCGGTGCGTGGCTGCAGATGCGGGTTGTGGCAGTAGCCGCAGCGCCACGGGCAACCTTGGACAAATACCACGGCGGCGAGTTTGCCGGGATAGTCGGTAGCGCTGAACGGTGTGATGCCGCCTACTTTGAGGGTGAGCGCTGGCGCGCCGGCCGCCAACGCATCGACCCGATCAGGCGTCGGGCTGACTCGGGCTGCAGCAGCGCTCGTCAAAGTAAGTGCGCTCATGGAACTCGCCTTTTTTGCCGGTGTTGAAGGACGACATGGGGCGGTGGTAGCCCATCACGCGGGTCCACACCTCGCAGCGCTGGCGTTCGTCGTCGCGCAGTACGACAGCTTGGGGGGTCAGCAATTGTTGTTCGCTTAGATCGGTCATGTCAGTCTCCTTGGGTATTGGTTTCGAGTTGTTTGCGCGAAATGAGGTCGGCGTCGCATTTGGGGCAAAAGTCATGCCGTCCGCCCAGGTAGCCATGTTTCGGGCAGATCGAAAAGGTGGGCGTCACGGTGATGTAGGGCAGGTGAAAACGCGACAGCGAACGCTTGACCAGTTGGCGGCAGGCCTCGGCGCTGCTCAGGGGCTCGGTCATGTACAGGTGCAAGACGGTGCCGCCGGTGTACTTGCGCTGCAGATCGTCCTGCAGTTCCAGCGCCTCAAACGGATCGTCGGTAAAGCCCACCGGCAGTTGGCTGGAGTTGGTGTAGTAGGGCATGTCCTTGGTGCCCGCCTGCAGGATGTCCGGGAACTGTTTGGCGTCTTCCTTGGCAAAGCGGTAGGTCGTGCCTTCGGCCGGTGTCGCCTCCAGGTTGTACATGTGGCCGGTCTGGTCCTGGAATTCGAGCATGCGGGCGCGCACATGGTCGAGCAGGCGCACCGCAAAAGCGTGACCCCACTCGCCGCTGATGTCGTACTTGTCCTGCGTGAAGTTGCGGATCATCTCGTTGATACCGTTCACCCCCAGCGTGGAGAAGTGGTTGCGCAGCGTGCCCAGGTAGCGCTTGGTGTAGGGGAACAGGCCGTTGTCCATGTGGCGCTGGATCACCTTGCGCTTGATCTCCAGGCTGTCGCGGCCGAGTTCCAGCAGGGCGTCAAGCGCCGCCAGCATGGCCGCTTCGTCGCCGCGGTGCAGATACCCCAAGCGCGCGCAGTTGATCGTGACCACGCCGAGCGAGCCGGTCTGCTCGGCCGAGCCGAACAGGCCGTTGCCGCGCTTGAGCAGCTCGCGCAGGTCCAGCTGCAGGCGACAGCACATGGAGCGGATCATGTTGGGCTTGAGTTCCGAATTGATGAAATTCTGGAAGTAGGGCAAACCGTATTTGGCGGTCATTTCGAACAGCAGCTCCGCATTGGTGCTGTACCAGTCAAAGTCTTCGGTGATGTTGTAGGTCGGAATCGGGAAGGTAAACACCCTCCCCTTGGCATCCCCGGCCATCATGATTTCAATGTAGGCACGGTTGATCATGTCCATCTCAGGCTGCAGTTCACCGTAGCTGAACGCCATCTCCTTTCCCGCAATCACGGGAATTTGCTCGCGCAAGTCTTGCGGACAGACCCAGTCAAAGGTCAGGTTGGTAAAAGGCGTTTGCGTGCCCCAGCGCGAGGGCACATTGAGGTTGTAGATCAGCTCTTGCAGGCTCTGGCGGACCTCGTCGTAGCTCAGTTTGTCCTGCCGGACGTAAGGTGCCATGTAGGTGTCGAAGGAACTGAAGGCTTGCGCCCCGGCCCACTCATTTTGCAGCGTGCCCAGGAAGTTGACGATCTGTCCGACCGCGCTCGACAGGTGCTTCGGGGGCCCCGATTCGACCTTGCCCGGCACGCCATTCAGGCCTTCATGCAGCAGCGTGCGCAGCGACCAGCCCGCACAATAACCGGCGAGCATGTCCAGGTCGTGAATGTGGATCGCCGCACTGCGGTGCGCGGCGCCGACTTCGGGCGGGTAGACGTGATTGAGCCAGTAATTGGCAATGACCTTGCCCGAGACGTTGAGGATCAGTCCACCGAGCGAGTAGCCCTGGTTGGCATTGGCGTTGACGCGCCAGTCCAACTGCTGCAGGTACTCGTTCATGCTCGACTCGACATCAACCAGGGTTTTGCGATCGCTGCGCAATTTGTGGTGCTGCTCGCGATAAACGATGTAGGCGCGCAGCGTCTTGGGGTAACCGGCGTCAAACAGGGCAGATTCGACCGCGTCCTGAATCTGCTCAATGTGCGGGGTGACTTGACCGTGTACCTTGATTTTTGGAAGCACCAGGTAGTGGGTCAGTCGCTGCGCCTCGGTATCGTCAAACTCACCGCTGACCTGGGCGGCGCGTGCCAGGGCGTGGGCTATTTTGGCGCCGTCAAACGGCTTGATGCCACCGTCGCGTTTGATGATGTGGCTGAAAACGGGTGGCTTTGTTGCGCTCATCTTGTTCCCTTTGAACACTATAGGTAGTGTGGAACAGGATATTAACCACTAAATGTAGCGTTTGGATAGATTTGACCCTGTCAAGAGAATCTTTCTGTCTGCGGTTGATCCAAATCAGCAAATGGGCAAACCCGGACCCAGCCAGGCCGGGACTCAAGGGAGCGCGGCGCCGAACACCGCGTGCCACAGCGCCAGCACCGCATCGCGCTCGGCCTGCAGTTGCGGCAGACGAACCTGGTAGGGCTCATCATTCAAGCGTGCGCGGTGCTGCACCTGGCGCAGGGTACGGTAGGCGCTGGCCGCCGCATGGCCGACACCGACGGGCAACAGGCCCATCACTTCCGCGCGCTCAAGCAGGGCAATGTTGCCCAAGTTGTCAAGCAACTCGGGTAGCTGCGCCGACTGCGACAACACCAGATACTGCATGACGAATTCCGCATCGATCATGCCGCCGGGGCTGTACTTGACGTCAAAATACCCCTCTTTGCCAGCATGGGCGTCGCGCAGCCGCTCCCGCATCGCCTTGATTTCTGTTTTCAGGCCCTCTGCCTGGCGCGGCGCGGAGATGACCGATTTGCGAATGACATCAAAACGCTGGCGCAGCGTGTCGTCGCCCAGCACAAACCGGGCCCGCGTCATGGCCTGGTGCTCCCAGGTCCAGGCAGTGTTAGAGCCACGCTGCTGCTGGTAGTTGGCGTAGGCGTCAAAGCTGGTGATCAAGAGCCCGGCGTTGCCGTTGGGGCGCAACGCGGTGTCTATCTCGTACAGGTCGCCCTCGCCGGTTTTAACCGTCAGCCAGTTGATCAATTTGCGCACCAGGCTGGCATAGACTTCCGGAGCGCGCTCATCATCGTCGTCAAAGACGAACACAAGGTCCAGATCGCTGCCATAGCCAAGTTCCTTGCCGCCGAGCTTGCCGTAGGCGATGATGGCAAATTGTGGTGTTTCCCGGTGCCTGTTTTTCAGGCGACTCCAGCACCAGCGGGTGGTCACGCGCAGGACCGCCTCAGCGAGTGAACTCAAGTCATCAGCGACCGCCTCGACCGTCAACTTGCCTTCCACATCACGCGCCAGGGTACGAAACACCTCGGCGTGATGCGCGCGGCGCAGCAAATTGAGCAGGGTTTCGTCATCGTCTTCGCCGGTGCCCGCCAGCGCGGCACGTCGGTGATCGAGTTCATGCTCGAAATCGCTGGCAGAGAAGCGCTCATCCAGGAAGTCGGCGCTGGCCAACTCATCGATCACACCCGGGTGCAGCAGCAAATAGCGCGCCGGCCAGCGCGCCGCATCGAGCAGGCGCAGCAAGCGCTCGTGCACGTTGGGTCGCTCCAGCAACAGGGCCAGGTAGCTTTCACGCCGTAACAGCGGCTCCATCCAGTCCACCAGGCGTACGGCAGCGGCTTCGGTTGCTCGGCCTTCGCGCACCCACTGGGCGGTGCGCGCAATGAGACGCAGCAGCCGGGTGCGCGATTCTTCTTTCAAAGCCAGCACCCGCGGGTGCTCGCGCCAGTTGGCCACCCGCTGGCGGAACTGATCAGCCAGTTGTTCAAGCACTTCGTCAAAGCCGGGTGCGGCGGCCGACTTGGCGCCATTGCCCCCGTTGCAGCCCTTGCAGCTCTGATCCGCCCCGCCGCCGAGCAGTTTGTCAAATTCTTCGGCCACCACTTCGCGGTGCGCGTCGAGCTGGTGCAAGAGCTGGCACGCGGTGGCAAAACCCAGGGTGCTGGCGATCCAGGTCAGATCCTGGTCCTGCGTGGGCAACACATGGGTTTGCTGGTCGTCCAGGTACTGAATCCGGTGCTCGACCTGGCGCAAAAAGACATAGGCATCGGCCAGTGCCTGCGCCGTGTTTTTCGGCATCAGTCCCGCTTTGACCAGCCGCGGCAGCGCTCTCAGCGTGGCACGCGTTCTGAGCTCGGGAAATTGCCCACCGCGCACCACCTGCAGTAATTGAACAATGAACTCGATTTCACGAATGCCGCCACGCGACAGCTTGACGTCGTTGGCCCGCTCCGGGTGCCCGGCGCTGCGTTTGCTGGCATGTTCGCGAATCTGCCGGTGCAGCACGCGCAACGCATCAAACACGCTGTAGTCAAGATAGCGCCGGAACACAAACGGCATCACCACGTTACGCAACGCCAGGGTCGAGCCGTCCGCCACACAGCCCAGCGGGGCCACGACCCGGCTCTTGAGCCAGGCAAATCGTTCCCACTCCCGGCCCTGCACATGCAGGTATTGTTCCAGCGCGTCCAACGACACGGCAGGTGGCCCTGAATTGCCGTTGGGTCGCAGCGCCAGATCAACCCGAAACACAAAGCCGTGCTCCGTGGTGTCGCCCACCAGCGCGTAAATAGCCCGCACCGCCTTGGCAAAATATTCCTGATTTGAAATGCGGCCACGCCCCTGGCTATCGCCGGCGGTGTCGCCGTCTTCGTCGTAAACGTAGATCAGGTCGATGTCGCTCGACACGTTGAGCTCACGCGCACCGAGCTTGCCCATGCCGACGATCCAGAGTTGCGCGCGCGCACCCGCTGCGGTCGTGGGCGCGCCGTGGGTCTGGTCCAGTGTCAGCTCCACCTCGGCGCAGGCAGTGTTCAGCGCGAACTCGGCCAGGTCGGTCATGGCCTGCGTCACCTGCTGCAACGGCGCTTGCTGGTCGCAGTCCAGGCACAGCAAGCGCTCCAGCACCAGCTGGCGGGTGGTGCGCAAAGCGCTGGCGCTGTCCAGGCCCAGCGCGCGCAAGGCGTCACAGGCCTGCGCCATCGACGCCGGGCTTGGCAGACCTGGGGGTAACAAATGCAGCTGGCTCTCAAATCGGCGACGAATACGCTGGCCAAAACGCGAGTGCGCTGACAAAGCGGGGCCGGTCATAATTCCTGTCATATTTACAAGCTCACAATGATTGACTTGACACCCGTCCCATCCTCACTGCTGAAAACCTGGACCATCGTGGCCCGCTGGTCGCTGGGACTGGTGTTGGCTGCGTGGTTTGTTTTCGGGCTGACCTGGGGGGCATTGCACTGGCTGATTGTGCCGCGAATCGGCGAATTTCGCCCGCAGCTGGAAGCCTACGCCGCGCGGGCACTGGGGGTGCCGGTGCGCATTGGCGCCATTACGGCCCAATCGAGCGGCATGATTCCGTCGTTCGAACTGACCGATGTCGAGTTGTTTGACGAGCAGGGCCGGGAAGCCTTGCGCTTGCCGCGGGTTCTGGCCGCGCTGTCGCCCCGCTCGGTCTGGCGCCTGGGCTTTGAGCAACTGTATGTGGAACGGCCACAGCTCAGTATCCGGCGAGCCTTGGACGGAAAAATTCGCGTGGCAGGGCTCGATTTCTCCCAAACCAGTGACACCGGGAGTAGTGCAGTCGACTGGTTCTTTTCGCAACTCGAATTTGTCATTCGCGACGGCAGCATTTTGTGGACCGATGAATTGCGGGCCGCGCCGACGCTGGCGCTGCAACAGGTAGACCTGGTGGTGCGCAATGCGGGCCGCCGCCACAACCTTCGGTTCGATGCCACGCCGCCGCCGCTGTGGGGCGAGCGCTTCAGCGTGCGGGGACTGATGACGCAGCCCTTGTTGTCACGCCATAGAGGCCATTGGCGAGACTGGCAAGGCCAGCTCTACGCCGCCTTTGCGCGGGTGGACCTGTCCGAGCTGCAGCGCTACGCCGATGTCGGCGTCGATCTGCGCCAGGGCAAGGGCGCGCTGCGCGCCTGGGTCGATGTCAGCCGGGGCCAGGTGACAGGCGGCACAGCCGACGTGGCCTTGTCGGAGGTCAATGTCACCCTGGGCGCGCAATTGCAGGCGCTGGAACTGCTGTCAGTCAGCGGGCGTCTGAGTGGGCGCCTGCCAGCGAACGGTTTTCAGCTTTCAACCCAAGCGCTGGCATTTGACACCCGTGACGGCTTGCGCTGGCCAGGTGGTAATGTCTCGGTTGATTACACCGCTGCCGAGGGCCGGGTTGCCGCACGCGGCGAACTCAAGGCCGACAAGCTGGACCTGCAAGCCCTGTCGCAGATTGCCGACCGCTTGCCGATTGACCCGGTGACCCGCGCGGCGCTGCTGACCTACGCCCCCAAGGGTCTGGTGGAACGGATCCAGGCCAGTTGGCAGGGCCCGATGGGCGCCTTCAGCCAGTATGCAGCCAAGGGCCTGGTCAATCAGCTGGAGCTGGCCGCGAACACGCTCAACATGGCGCCTGGCCAAGGACTGCCGCCGCAGGACTCACCGGGCGTTCGCGGTGCCAGCATTGATTTTGACTTCAACCAATCCTCTGGCAAAGCCAGCATCAGCCTGAGCAACGGCGCCGTGGTGGTACCCGGGATCTTTGATGAGCCGGTGATTCCCGTCACACAGTTGTCCACCGAGGCCAAGTGGCAGGTCAAGGGCGACCATATTGCCGTGCAACTGCCCAACCTCAAGTTCAGCAATGCCGACGCCCAGGGCGAGGCGCAAATTAAGTGGGAGACCAGTGACCCAGCCAAGTCCAGTGGCCACTCCCGGTTTCCGGGCGTACTCGATCTGCAGGCTACCCTGAGTCGTGCCGATGGAACGCGCGTGCACCGCTATTTGCCCAGCCTGATCGGACGGCCGGTACGTGACTATGTGCGTGATGCGGTGACGGCCGGGACGGCCAGCGGCGTCAAGGCCCGGGTCAAGGGTGATTTGAATAACATGCCCTTTCGAGACCCCAAACAAGGGGAATTCCGGGTTTCAGCCGACGTGAAGAACGCCACCCTGGTCTACGTGCCGCGCAGTATCCAGGCTGCGCAGGCCCTGCCTTGGCCGGCTTTGACACAGCTCAGTGGCGAACTGGTGTTTGACCGGGCGCAGTTGCAGGTCAGAGGCGCGCACGCCAGGATGGGGGCGGCGTCCAACTTGCAGGTCAGCAAGGTCGACGCTTTGATCGCCGAGTTGAGCAACGCCACGGTGACAGTGACGGCCGAAGTTCAAGGCGCATTGGCCGAGGCGCTGGGTATCGTCAAGGGCTCCCCGTTAGGGTCCATGATCGGCAACGCATTGGACCGGGCCGTGGCGAGTGGCAGCGCTGATTACAAGTTGAAACTGAGCCTGCCCATCGCAGCCCTGGAAAAATCAACAGTGCTGGGCAGCGTCACGCTGCGTAATAACGACTTTCAGATCACCCCCGAGACGCCTAAGTTGACCGGGGCCCGGGGTGTCGTGAATTTCTCTGACAGCGGGTTTTCGATTGTTGGAGGCCAGGCACGTCTCCTGGGCGGTGAGGCGCGTCTGGAGGGGGGCTCGGTGGCACCGGCAGGCGCCACGGCCAGTCGCGCCGCGACCTCCGTGCTGATACGCGCCAGCGGCACGGTCTCGGCCGAAGGTTTGCGCCAGGCCCAAGAGCTCGGCTTTGCAGCGCGCATGGCCCAGCATGCCAGTGGCAGTACGGCTTACACCGCCGTGCTGGGTTTTCGCGGCGGCGCGCCTGAGCTCACGGTCAGCAGCAATTTGCAGGGGCTGAGCCTGAGCCTGCCGGCACCCTTGAACAAGAGTGCACAGGCACTGCTGCCGTTTCGGCTGGAAACCGCGCTGCTGGCGCAGGCTTTGCCGCCCGGGCGGGGCGCGGCACCACCCATGCGCGACCAGCTGACGCTGAATCTGGGGCCGCTCGCTTCCATCAGCTATATCCGCGATCTCTCGGGGCCGGAGCCACGCGTGACGCGCGGCAGCATCGGTGTTGGCTTGTCGCCGCAAGAGTCAGCGACCTTGCCCGACGAGGGGGTGGTGGCCAACATCAACCTGAGCACCGTTGATCTGGACGCTTGGGGCGCACTGCTGGAACGTGCAGCGGGCAGCTCGCTGACCGACGCGGCACTGGCCACGGCAACGCCGCAAGCAACGCCGGGTGCCGCCGGGGCAGCGAGCGCAGCCCTGAGCTATCTGCCCACCAGCATGGCCGTGCGGGCACAGACCTTGACGTTTGGCGGGCGCACGCTGCACAACGTCGTGGTCGGCGGTTCGCGCGAGGGGATGCTTTGGCGGGCCAATCTGGCCGCGACCGAACTCAACGGCTACCTGGAATATCGCCAACCCTCGGACCTCGGGGAAGGTCGCTTGTATGCCCGACTCGCCCGGCTGACCATTGCCCCCAGTACCGCCCGCGACATGGAGGCGCTGCTCGAAGAGCAACCAGCAGGCATTCCGGCGCTTGATATTGTGGTGGAAGACTTTGAGTTGCGCGGCAAACGCCTCGGACGCGTCGAGGTGGAGGCAATCAACCGGGGCAGCAGCGCGGTGGCGCCAGGGAATCTGGCACGCGAATGGCGGCTGAACAAATTCAACATCATTGCACCGGAAGCGGTGCTCACAGCCACCGGCAACTGGGCGGCACTGGGCGCGCTGACCCCGCCGAAAGCGAACGCGCGTCGGCGCACGGTCATGAATTTCAAGCTGGCCGTTGCTGACGGTGGTGAATTGTTGACGCGATTCGGCATGCCGGGCGTGGTCCGAAAAGGCCGCGGCCAGATGGAAGGGCAAGTGGCCTGGATGGGCTCGCCGATCAGTCTTGACTACCCGTCCATGACGGGTGCGTTCACCGTCAACATGGAGTCGGGTCAGTTCTTGAAAGCCGACCCGGGCATGGCCAAGTTGCTGGGCGTCTTGAGCCTGCAGGCTTTGCCGCGCCGCCTGACGCTTGATTTCAGGGACGTCTTCAGCGAAGGTTTTTCTTTTGACTTTGTGCGGGGTGATGTCACCATCGAACAGGGGATTGCCAAAACCAACAATTTGCAGATGAAGGGTGTCAATGCGGCGGTCCTGATGGAGGGGCGCGCCGACATTGAAAAGGAAACCCAGGATCTCAAAGTGATCGTGGTGCCGGAGATCAATGCCGGCACGGCATCGCTGATTGCCACGGTCATCAACCCGGCGATCGGAATTGGCACTTTTTTGGCCCAAATGTTCTTGCGCAAGCCGCTGACTGAGGCCGCCACCCAGGAGTTTCACATTGACGGCAGTTGGGCCGACCCCCAAATCAACCGAGTGCAGCGCAAGACCGGGGGCGCAAATGTCGCGCCGCGCTGACGATCATGGGCTTATGGTGTCCTTTGTGTCCAGGCGGCGTCAGGTCTTTTCAACCGACGATGTTGACTTTGGCGCGGCGGCGTCATCGGGGGTGGTCGGCGCCGCTGGCAATTCACCCCGGCGGCGCCCGGAAAACATGGTCCACCAGACAATCAGCAGCAGCAGCAGCAAGGCTCCCAGCGCCTCCAGTAAGAGCAAACTCATGAATCGACTCCGAAGTACGGTCTTAAATACCTGGATTGTAGGGATGCTCGTCGCATGCAGCAGCGTGCCGATACCGCCTCAGCAACCCGCTGCGCCCACGGAAATGGCCGCGCCGCCCGTCGGCGCCCGGCCTGACGATGCCGGGCCCCTGCCCGAGCCCATCGTGCGCGCCAAAAGCCGCTGGACAGCGGTGCGTTGGGCAGAATTGCCTGGGTTCGAGGACGACACCTTGTTTGAAGCCTGGAACGCCTGGATCAAAAGCTGCGAGCGACCGGGCCCGGTGTTTGCGCCCTTGTGCAGCGAGGTGCGGCGCTTGAGCATCGGCGACGAGCCACAGCGCCGGGCCTGGCTGCAGGCCCGGCTGCAGCCGTACCGAATCGACACTTTGGCGGGTGACGCAGAGGGCCTGCTGACCGCTTATTTCGAACCGGTGCTGGACGCCACACGCAGCGCCAGCGCTGACTTCAGCGTGCCTTTGTACCAGCCGCCGCCGGGTCTGGCGCAAAACCTGCCTTGGTACACACGCGAGCAGATTGACACCTCGGCGCGGGCGCAGGCGGCGCTCAAGGGGCGTGAAATTGTGTTTCTAAGCGACCCGATCGATGCCCTGGTGTTGCAGATACAAGGCTCCGGGCGGGTGCGCATCCGCCAACCCGACGGCAGTCAAACCCTGGCGCGTCTGGCGTACGCGGGCTCCAACGGGCAACCGTATAAAAGCGTGGGCCGCTGGTTGCTCGATCAAGGGGCGGTGCGTGACGCCTCGTGGCCCGCCATCAAGGCCTGGCTGGCACAAAACCCGGGTCGCGTGAATGAATTGTTGTGGAGCAATCCACGCACCGTGTTTTTCCGCGAAGAGGCCATGTCGGAACTCGATGCGGCCTGGGGGCCCAAAGGGGCTCAGGGCGTGCCGCTGACACCCGGTCGCTCGATTGCGGTGGACCCGGGCAGCATTCCCTATGGCACGCCCGTGTGGCTGGCCTCCCATGGCCCTGGCCTCAACCTGCAAAAGCTGGTGCTGGCGCAAGACACTGGCAGCGCCATCGTGGGCGGCGTGCGCGCTGACTACTTTGCCGGCTGGGGCCCTGTTGCCGCCGAACTGGCCGGTCGTCTCAAGCAGCCCTTGCGCCTGTGGGTGCTGTGGCCCAAGTAGGTCCCCCGCAAGTTACCATCGACGTCAGCGGATTTTTTCGCCCCATTGCCCAAAACGAATGAATTTATGAACCAAGCCATGCGCGATATTGACGAGCGAACCAATCTGACCGGCAACAGCATGTTTGAGTTGCTTTTGTTTCGTTTGGGTCAGGCCCCGGGCTCGCAGCGGCGCGAGTTGTTTGGCATCAATGTGTTCAAGGTGCGCGAGATCATGGTGATGCCCGAGATCACTGTCATGGTCAATGCGCCGCCTGCGGTCATGGGGGTGGCCAATATTCGGGGTCAGATGATTCCGGTCATCAACCTGCCAGCCGTGACCGGCTGCAATCCGACCCAGGGCCTGGGCATTTTGCTGGTCACCGAATTTGCCCGCACCACCCAGGCGTTTGCGGTGGAGGAAGTCAATGAGATTGTCCGGCTGGAGTGGAAGCACGTGCTGTCGGCCGAAGGCAACGGGGGTGGCCTGGTGACCAGCATCGCCCGGCTCGACGGCAACGCCGAGAACACCCGGCTGGCGCAGGTGCTCGATGTGGAGCAGATCCTGCGCGACGTGTTTCCGCCACCGCCTCAGGCACTGAACGACGACGCCATGCTGCCAAAATTGCAGTTGCCGCCCGGCACGGTGATTTTGGCCGCCGATGATTCGGCGGTCGCCCGCATGATGATCGAGCAGGGCCTCACAGCCATGGAGGTCCCTTACATCATGGCCAAAACGGGCCAGGAAGCGTGGGACCGATTGCAGGCCCTGTCGGTGCAAGCCGCGACCGAAGGCAAGACCGCACAGGACAAAGTGGCCCTGGTCCTGACCGACCTGGAGATGCCCGAGATGGACGGCTTTACGCTCACGCGCAACATCAAGCAGGATGTGCGCTTCAGGTCAATCCCGGTCGTGATTCACTCGTCTCTGACCGGCAGCGCCAACGAAGGCCATGTCAAGAGCGTGGGCGCCGACGCTTACGTGGCCAAGTTTGTCGCCGAAGAGCTGGCCGCTACCATTCGCCAAGTGTTGACGCGTTGACGGCCAACACCGCCGGTCATCAAGGTGCTCGCTTGGATCGGCTGGCCATGGCCTGTGCCAGGCGTGCCTTGGCTTCGGGGTAGACCAGGGCTTCTTCCAGTGCGATATGTTCCTGGCACAGCGCCACGAACACCTCGGCACCGTGCTTGAACTCGTCGGCGTCAAACCAGTTGTTGCCCAGGGCAATGGCGCGCAGCTGCGGCCCCAGCTCGATCCAGTTTTCTTCGATCCAGCCATGGTCCTGGTGCAGGGCATGCACGGCCGCCACCAGGTCGGCATTACCGCTGAGCAACAGTGGCGGAAACACGTTCTTCTCCTCCTCGGCATGGTGCTGGCGCGCGGTGCTGGAGAAGAAGGCTTCGATGGCCCCGGCCTGGTGCTGGGCTTTGGCATCCACGCCTGAGGTTTCCATCTGCCGCACCAGTGCTGCCAACTCAGCCAGATGCATCTGCATTTGCTGGTGACAGGCATCCAGCGTTACAAAGCTGAAGGGTTCGGGAAAGGCGCTCATGGTTGACATCCTATTTAATCAATTGGGGGCAGAGCTTGTGGATGCACAACTGCGGGCTGGCGCGCAAGATTTCTGCCTGACCCCCATTATCAACAAGGGCCTGTGGCCACGCTTGAGCCAAGTCAAGCGCTTGCAGGATTGACGCAGCGCCATCAGCACGCCACCGACCGGCTGCCGTTTCAAGGGCACAATCACCCAATAGAAACCAAGCATTCATCCAACTCTCGAGGACACCCCATGGCATCCGGAAAAATACTCGTCGCCCAAGGTGGCGGCCCCACGGCAGTGATCAATCAGTCGCTGGTCGGCGTGGCGCTGGAGGCGCGCCGCTTTAGCCAGGTGGCGCACATCTATGGCGCGCGCCATGGCGTGCGCGGCATCGTTGATGAAGAGTTTGTGGATCTCACCCAGGAGACCAGCCACAACCTGGAACTGGTAGCCAACACGCCCTCAAGCGCCCTGGGTTCGACCCGCGACAAGCCTGATATCGCCTATTGCCAGGAGATTTTCAGGGTGTTGCAGGCGCATCAGATCGAACACTTCTTCTACATCGGCGGCAACGACTCCAGCGACACGGTGCGTATCGTCAGCCAGGAAGCACAAAAAGCCGGCTACCCCTTGCGCAGCATTCACATCCCCAAGACCATCGACAACGACCTGGTGGGCAACGACCACACACCGGGCTTCCCCTCGGCGGCGCGCTTTGTGGCGCAAGCCTTTGCCGGGGCCAACCTGGACAATGCGGCACTGCCCGGCGTCTACGTAGGGGTGGTGATGGGGCGCCATGCCGGTTTTTTGACCGCGGCGTCCGCCTTGGGCAAGAAGTTCCCGGATGACGGGCCGCACTTGATCTACCTGCCCGAGCGCACCTTTGTGCTGGAACAATTTCTGCTCGATGTCAAGACCACCTACGAGCGCTATGGTCGCTGCGTCATCGCCGTGTCCGAAGGCATTCATGACGCCCAAGGCACGCCGATTGCCGCGCTGTTGGCCAAGGAAATGGAGCACGACGCGCACGGCAATGTGCAGCTCTCGGGCAACGGCGCGCTGGCCGACTTGCTGTGTGACGAGATCAAGGCCAGACTCAAGATCAAACGCGTGCGTGGCGACACCTTTGGCTACCTGCAGCGATCGTTCATCGGCTGCGTGTCCGATGTCGATCAACGCGAAGCCCGTGAGGTCGGCGAGAAAGCCGTGCAGTTTGCGATGTGGGGCGGGCACGACGGCTCGGTGGCGATCAAGCGCACCGGTTTTTACTCGGTCGACTATGAGCTGCTGCCCCTTGACGCGGTGGCTGGCAAGACACGGGTGATGGAAGACGAATTTATCGCCGCCAGCGGCACCGATGTGACCGATGCGTTTCGCATGTACCTGCGCCCGTTGCTGGGGTCCGGCATGCCCGACGCCTTCCGGCTGCGCCACAATCCCGTGGCCAAGGTACTTCATAGATAAAATTGACCTCTAGCCCCCGTACAATATACATACTTAGCTATATATTTGGTAGCAAAATGACATCAGATCGAACCTTGAGACAGTCGGGCAAGCCCTGGCGAACCTTGCCAGCTGCGTGGCTGGGACTGATGTTGCTGCTCGGTGGTTGCGGCAGTGCGCCACCACTTGCGGCGCCGACGCCGATGCCGGTTGCAACACCGGCGGCCAAAGCAAAACCGGTCATCGGCCTGGTGCTCGGCGGCGGCGCTGCCAAGGGTTTTGCCCACATCGGGGTCATCAAGGCACTCGAAGCGCAGGGCATCAAGCCCGATCTGGTGATTGGCACCAGTGCCGGTTCATTGATCGGCGCACTTTATGCCGCCGGCAAAAGCGGCTTCGAGTTGCAGGCGCTGGCCATCCCACTCAACGAGTTTCAGGTCAGCGACTGGGTGCTGCCTGACCGCGGCATGATCAAGGGCGAGGCGCTGGCCCGATTCGTCAACACAGCGGTGGGCAACCGCCCGCTGGAAAAGCTGCCCAGGAAATTCGGCGTGGTCGCCACCGATCTGGCCAGCGGCGAGCCGGTCGTGTTTCGCGTCGGCGACACCGGCACGGCGGTGCGGGCGTCAAGCAGCGTGCCGGGTGTCTTTCAGCCGGTCAGCATCCGCGGCCACGAGTATGTAGATGGCGGCCTGTCCAGCCCGGTGCCGGTGCGCTTTGCGCGCGAGATGGGCGCCACCTTCGTGATCGCGGTTGACATCTCCGACAAGCCGCTCAATAGCAAACTCAACAGCACCTTTGACATCCTGATGCAATCGGTCACCATCATGGGCCAGACCATCGCACGCTACGAGTTGCCATTGGCCGACGTGGTGATCCGCCCCAACATCGCGCAGCTGGAAGTGCTTGATTTCACGACCCGCCACATCGCAGTGCTGGAGGGAGAAAAGGCGGCGGCCCGGGTCATGCCCGCGCTTAAGGAGAAGCTGGCGCGCTTTGGCGAACCGCAGGTCACACAGACATCGGGGACCGCCGTGGCCCGGCCTTAGACCGCCCGGTTGCCGGATCGGTTCAGCGCGTCCAGCGCTCTGCCCCACGCTCAGCTTCCAAAACCGGTGGATTCAGGTCAGCCGCTTATTGACAGCACAAACGCCCAAGCGTAGATTGTGTTTTGCCGTTGCCATTGCGGTTTTGCGGACGTCCCTGGAGCGGCAAGCCGATCAACTTCATAGGAGAGTCGCATGAAAAACGAATCTCTGTGGACTGTCGTTCTGGCCACCGTCCTGGCCCCCGCCGTGATGGCGGCGGGTTCACCCAGTACGTCTTCGCGGCCAGCGCCGACCCGGCAAGCAGCCCAGCCGAGCGATTTCGAATTGGGTGTGAAGGCCGTGCAGGCGCGCGATTTCGAGCGCGCCCTGCCCCTGTTCGAGAAAGTGACACGGGCTGAACCGCGCAACGCCGACGCCTGGAACTACCTCGGCTTCAGCCAGCGTCAGTTGCGCCATTTCGACCAGTCCCTGGCCGCTTACCAGAAGGCGCTGGCGCTCAACCCAAACCATCGCGGCGCGATCGAATATCTGGGTGAGCTGTATCTCGACCTTGGCGAACCGGACAAGGCGCGTGAGCAACTTGCCAAGCTTCAGAGCCTATGCCCAAAAGGATGCTCCGAATTCGATGATCTGAGCAAGGCGGTCGGGGCCTTTCAGGCCAAGCCCAAGAGCTGAGCAACGCCCCATCAGCAGGCCCTTGACTTTGCTGTTTGAAAATTACGGGGCCGCGCTGGTCGCCTTCGTCCTGTTCGCGGTTTTCCACTCGGTCGGTGCGCACGAGCCCTTGAAGCACGCGCTGGCCCGCTGGACCAGCCCATTTTGGGTGGACCATTTCTGGCGCGTGGCCTATTGCAGCCTCAGCTTTGGCGCGCTCTACGGCGGTGTGTCAGCGCTGCTGTGGGGTCGCAATGGCGGCAACAATGTTTGGCTTGTTGACTATCCGGACTGGCTCTGGCAGGCCCTCACAATCCTGCATCTCGGATCCATCGGTCTGCTGTATGCAGCCTTCCTTCAGAGCGATTACCTTGAATTCCTCGGCCTCAAGCAGGCCTGGCGCGGACTGCGCGTGCTCGCCGGCAGGGCCGTTGAGCCGACGCCCGTTGCGCTCTTTGGCTCGCAACGATTGGTGACGACGGGCGTCTATGCCTGGGTACGCCACCCGATGCTGGCCGGTGGACTGCTCTTTCTGCTGACCAGTGGGCCCTCGGCGAACAACCTCGTCTACACCCTCATGTATACCGGCTATATGCTGCTCGGCGGCTACTATGAGGAACGGCGGATGGTCAAGATTTTTGGCGACGACTACCTGAGCTACCGGATCCGGGTGGGTGCCTTTTGCCCGCGCTTCTGGCGCCGCCAGGTCACTTGATTGCAGGCGATGCTCGACCAGATGGCCCTGTATTTCTATGACCCCCTGATCTTCTGGGGCGTACCGCTGGTGATCGCCGTGGCAGGGGTGGGCCTGCGCCGGGCGCTGAACTGGCTTAGGCGCCGTCGCGGCCGGTGAGTCTCTGGCGATGTCTCAACGTGTTCACGACGGATTCGGCCCGTGCACCACGGACAGTCAAGGAAACTTGGCCCCGCTTTGGGACAGAGTTTCTTCCGGCGGTTTGACCGCCTTAAAACTTCGATAAAGCGCCAGGTCATACACGAGCTTGAGGCCGCCGCAGAGAAAGAAGGGCAGGCTGAACAGGGCGGGATTGGTCAGGAAGATGCCTGTCAACACGGGCGCAAGCGATGCGCCGACCGAGCGCGCGATGCCCGTCACACCCGCGGCCGCCGAGCGCTCATCGGCCGAAACAACGGCCATGGTGTACGACTGCCGGGTCGGCACATCCATCTGCGAAATGCTGAAACGCGCCAGCAGCAGGCCGATGGCCAAGGGCAGGTTCGGCATCAAGGGAACCAGGATCAGCAACAGGTTGGAGGGAACATGGGTGAAAACCATGGTGTTGATCAATCCAAAGCGCTTTGCCAGGGGCACCGCCAGCAAAGCCGAGATTCCGGCCAGAACATTGGCACCAAAAAAGAGGCTTCCCAACAGGCCGGTGTCCACACCAAACTTGATGTGGAACCAATAGGCGATCATGCTTTGCAGGATCAGGCCGCCCGCGAAGGCATCAAGCGCGAACAAGGCCGACAAGCGCAGCACCACGGCGCGCGAGCGGTGTAACCCCAAGACAAGCCGGGTCCCGACCGGGGCTCTCTCCTGCACTTCAACGGCTGGCGACAGGGTCAGAAAAAGCAGCGTCAAAACCAGGCCACCGGCGGCGTAAGCGCCCAGCACCACTCTGTACGCGTCCAGCGCGAGCCAGCCCCGGCCCTGCAAAATCTGCACCACCCAGCCCCCGCAGAGCGCACCCATCGCGGTCGCAAAGGAGCCCGCCAGGTTGTACCAGGCGAAGACCTGCGTGCGCTTCTGGCTCGGGACGATCTGGCTCAGCCCGGCCTGTTCGACCGGCAGAAAAGGCCCGATCTCGTTCCCGCTCGGGCTGATGACACCGACGATGGCCGCAGCCATCAGCAAGACAATGTTATCCGTCAGAATGAACACAAGTCCCGCGCCCAGCATCAGCAGCGCGCCTATCTGCAACGTGCGCCGCCTGCCGAACCGGTCCGCGGACGTGGTCAGCCAAAGTGAAACGGCGGCGTCGCCCGCCAGCGTGAGCGAGAACAGCAAACCGATTTGCGGGTCCGTCAGCCCGACTTGCGCAAGATAAAGCGCCAAGAGGAGAGACAGGAAGCCGTAGCAAAAAAGGCGGACGACTCGCGTCGTGAAGAGAATTTTCAAATCCATCTGGCGTTATGCCCCGGCCACATCCAGCCTGCACCACGCATACAGCGCGTCGTAAACCTCAAATTGGTGCCGCAGGTTTTCCAGATCATCCGGAAAGCGCAGGCTGTAGCCGCTTGCAATTGCTTCCAGTCCGCGCGCGAGCGGATCCTGGTCGATGTCCGCGCCGACGTCCGCCGCATGGACGATTTTTGCCAGCCGCAACAAACCCGGCTCCTTCAAGTCATACTTCAAAATGATGGATTCAAAGGAACATCGGCCCTCGTGGTGCCCGAGTTCCACGCCGGGCGCGTCAAACGGGATGGCGCCGGTCTCTTGGGCAACTTTGTCAATCTGGTTCTTGGGCACAAACAGAAACTCCGCTGTGCTGTCAATAAAGCGGCTGATGAGCCACGGACAGGCCACGCGGTCAACGTGTACATGCGAACGGGTAATCCATTTCATGGCAATCTCCTGCTGTGAACCGGGATGGTAAACACAAGCTCACACTTCAGACAAGCCCGGTCTCGCCGAAGTGACAACCAAAATGACTGGGTCAGGCTTGCAGATCATGTCGGGGATCACACATGCCAGCGCATGAATGTGGTGCTGCGCGATGCATTGGGCGATCGGTTCGGTCAAGGGCGGGACTTTCGGGTGGGTGCTCATCATTCAAAAGGCGCTGGCGTCACCATCACACAGCCCGTGGACAAGTCCAGCGTTTTACAATAGCTACAGTTTTAATAGCAATTTACGCATATTCAACGGGGGCTACAGCCTGTTTTTATACAAATTTTTTCAGGCCCATCAAACCGGGCTGTCAATACGGATCCAGGTGGTCTTGGTCTCTGTGTATTTGTCAAAGGCATGCAGTGACTTGTCACGCCCGACGCCACTTTGCTTGAAACCACCAAAGGGGACGGTGATGTCGTCTTCGTCGTACTGGTTCACATGCACCGTGCCGGCGCGCAAAGCACGCGCCACGCCGTGTGCCTTGTTGATATCACGCGTCCAGACGGCGGCTTGCAGGCCATAGACGCTTTGATTGGCCTGGCGTACCACGTCGGCGGCATCGGTGAATGAAAGTACCGACAACACCGGGCCAAAGATTTCTTCCCGCGCAATCGTCATGTCATTCTTGACACCATCAAAAATGGTCGGTTGCACATAGCAGCCGCCGGTCTCCTGGAGTGCCTGCGCGCCACCGGCCAGCAATTTCGCGCCCTCGCGCTGGCCAACTTCGATGTAGCGCAAGACCGAGTCCATTTGCGTTTTGTCCACGATCGCACCCATGACAGTCGCCGGGTCCAAGGGATTGCCAGGTGCAAAGCCTGGCACCAGTGCCAGCGCCTTTTCCAAAAACTGCTCTTTGATGCCGGCCTCGACAAACAAGCGCGAGGGCGCGTTGCAGCTCTCCCCCTGGTTGAAGAAAATACTGCCGACCGCCGCCTCCACCGCCTTGTCCAGATTCGGGCAGTCGGCAAACACGATGTTGGGCGACTTGCCTCCGAGCTCGGTCCAGGCGCGTTTGAGGTTGCTCTGCGCGGCCATGATGTGAATCTGTTTGCCCACCCGGGTCGAGCCGGTGAACGCGATGCAATCGACATCCGTGTGCAAGGCCAGGGGCGAGCCGGCCTGCGCCCCGTAGCCGGTCACCACATTGAAGACGCCGGGCGGAATACCGGCTTGCAGCGCCAGATCGCCCAAACGCAAGGCCGTCAACGGGGACTTTTCACTGGGCTTGAGGACCACCGAATTGCCCGCCGCCAGCGCCGGGGCGATCTTCCAGGCGGCCATGATCATCGGGTAATTCCACGGCACGATCACACCGACCACCCCGACCGGCTCGCGCTGAATCAAGGCCAGCCCCGTGCTGGCCGTCGGTGCGATTTCGTCATAGATTTTGTCCACGGCTTCGCCATACCAGCGAATGCAATTGGCGGCGCTGTTGACATCCACCGCACGCGCGTATTGGATGGGCTTGCCCATGTCGAGCGTTTCCATCAGCGCCAGTTCATCGGCGTGCGCCAACAGCTGGTCAGCAAATTTGATCATCACCCGTTTGCGCGCCGCCGGGGCCATGCCACGCCAGCGCCGGTCTTCGAACGCAGCGCGAGCGGCTGCAACTGCCGCGTCCACATCGGCCTGCCCACAGCACGCAACCACCGTCAACAAGCGCCCATCCACCGGTGAAATACAGTCAAACGTCGCGCCGTCGCGGGCATCGACACGCTGGCCATTGATCAAAGCGCGACCATCGAATTGGTGATTTGCCATCATGACCTCCTACGAAAAAATGGAAGATGCAGGGCGTGCGTGCGTAAAAAAAATGGGCTTGCTACTGCGCCTGCAAAGCAAGCAGTTCAGCGCGTGTAGCGGCCGCAATTTCACGCTCACGTTTGCGTGTCTGGCGCGCCACCCACACACTGTAGGTGATGACCACCAGCGTCACCGACGCAATCAGCAGCGTGGCAGCCGCGTAAATGGTCGGATTGATACCGCGCCTGGCATAGCCAAAAATCACCTGCGGCAAGGTGTTGACCCCCGGGCCGGACAAGAACTCGGCGATCACCACATCGTCAAACGACAAGGTAAACGCCAGCAAATACGCAGCCAAGACAGCCTGCAAAATATTTGGCAGGGTGACCAAAAAGAACACCTGAAACGGTTTCGCACCCAAGTCCATGGCGGCTTCTTCAATGGCGCGATCCATCTCCAGCAAGCGCGACTGCACCACCACCGTGCCATACGCCATGCCCAGCAACATATGCCCCAGCACAATGGTCAGCATGCCGCGTTGCGGCCAGCCCAGGGCGTTTTGCACGCCCACCATCAACAGCAGCAGCGACAAGCCAATGACCACCTCGGGCATGACCAGCGGCGCATTCACCATGCCAGAAAAAAGTGTGCGCCCGGCAAAGCGGCGGTAACGCACCAATACAAAAGCCGCAAAAGTGGCGAGCACCGCCGAGGCCACACCAGCCGCCGTGGCAACCTGCACGGACAACCAAAAGCCATCGACAATCTTGGTGTCACGCGTCAAAGCCTCGTACCAGCGCAGTGAGAAGCCGGTGAACACCGCGTCCTGGCGGGTATTGTTGAACGAGAACACCAGCATGAAAAACAGCGGCAAATACAAAAACAAGAAGGTGACCGCCAGCCAGGCTTTGCCAAAGTAACGATTCAACAGTTTTTTCATGAACGCTCCTCAACGACGCACTTCGGCCGCATCGCCGGTGAAGTGGTAGTAAACAGCCAGTGGCACCACAATCAAGCCAATCATCACCACCGCCAGTGCAGAGGCGCGCGGCCAGTTGTTGCTGGTGAACATTTCGTCCCACACCACGCGGCCAATCATGATGTTTTCCGGCCCGCCCAGCAGCGACGGAATCACGAACTCGCCGACACAGGGAATAAACACCAGCATGAAGCCAGCAATGATGCCGGCCTTGGACAGCGGCACGGTGACAAGCCAAAACGCCTTGAAGGGCGAGGCCCCCAGATCGTAAGCGGCCTCCAACAAGCGAATATCCATCTTGACCAGATTGGCGTACAGCGGCAGCACCATAAACGGCAGATAGACATAGGTCATGCCCACCAGCATCGACACATCGGTGTAGAGCATTTGCATCGGTTCGGTGATGAGCCCCAGAGCCAGGAGCATCTGATTCAACACGCCCTGATCCGCCAATATGCCCTTCCAAGCATAGACCCGTAGCAAAAACGAGGTCCAAAATGGCAGCATCACCATCATCAGCAAGGCCGGCCGCAAATTGGGGGCCGAGCGAGCGATGAAGTATGAAAAAGGGTAGCCTATCACCAGGCACAGCACCGCAGTGCAGAGCGCGTACCAGATCGAGCGCACGTAGGCCTCGATGTAAATGGTCTGAAACAGCCCGCTACCGTCACTCGACTGAAAAATGGAATAGTAGTTTTCGTACTTGAGCTTGAGCAGGCCGGTTTCAGAGTCCCAGATCGGCTTGAAGGGCGAGATGTCGTTGCCCATGTCGACAAAGCTGATGTAGAGCAGAATCAAAAACGGCAGCATGAAAAACAGAACGAGCCAGACGGCGGGCACACCAATCACAAAGCGCCTGCCGGGTAGGGTGAGGTTCAACTTGGCCATAGCGCACCCCGCTTAGTCGCGCAACACGACGCCCGCGCCGTCGCTCCACCAAAAGAACACATCGTCTTCCCAGGTGATGTGGCTCAGCTCGTGGCGCGAGGTATTGGCCTCGGTTATCTTGACCCGCTTGCCGTCTTCCGTCTGAACGATAAAGGTGTTGTACGAGCCGAAGTAAGCGATTTCTTTGACTTTGCCGGCAAATACGTTGTGATCTGCGGCCGGACGTTCTCTGTTGATTTCAATTTTTTCTGGCCGCACCGCAATCGCAGACGGCATGTTCAGCGCCCCACTCACACCGTGACTGACATGGATTTCACCCATGCTGGTGGCCACCGCACAATGGTCTGGCTGATCAATGCTCAACCTGCCGTCAAACAAATTCACGTTGCCAATGAAATCCGCCACGAAACGACTGGAGGGATGTTCATAAACCTCTTCAGGTGAACCCACCTGCAGCACCCGTCCCTTGCTCATGACGGCAATACGCCCGGCCATGGTCATGGCTTCTTCCTGATCATGCGTCACCATGACGCAAGTCACGCCGACTTTTTCGATGATATTGACCAGCTCAAACTGGGTCTGCTCGCGCAACTTCTTGTCCAGCGCCCCAAGCGGCTCGTCCAGCAGCAGCACCTTGGGCTTTTTCGCCAGACTGCGCGCCAGCGCCACGCGTTGCTGCTGGCCACCCGACAGCTGGTGCGGCTTGCGTTTGGCATACGGGGTGAGCTGCACCAGGTCGAGCATTTCGCCGACACGCTGCTGAATGTCGCTTTTGGGTAGCCCCTCGCGCTTGAGGCCAAAGGCGATGTTTTCCCAAATATCAAGATGCGGAAACAAGGCATACGACTGAAACATCATGTTGAAGGGCCGCTCATAGGGCGCCAGCCTGGCCACATCCTGCCCGCTGAGCAAAATCCGCCCGGAGGTGGGTGTCTCAAACCCGGCCAGCATCCGCAGCAGGGTGGACTTGCCACAGCCTGAGCTGCCCAACAGAGCAAAAATCTCGCCCTGTTTGATCGACAAATCCACCTCATCAACCGCCACCGCCTCGTCAAAGCGTTTGACCAGTTTTTCGGTCACCAGGTAATTGTCTCTGGAGCCAGCGTCAGCCATGCGTAGACCTCAGGTTTGAACATTCAACCGAACACGTAAAAAGGGCTGCTTATACCCAGCGTACAAACAGCCCTTGACCAAGCAAGCCAAAAAAGGCTTACTTGCCCTTTTTGAAGCTGTTGTAGACCGTGGCCATGGCCTCGCGTGCTTCATTGGTGAAGCTGCTCGGGGCAATCATCTTGGCAAAGTAGTCTGACTCAACAAAAATGGTCTTGTTGCCAGCAATTTCAGGCTTGATTTTGTCCATCGCTGCCTTGTTCGCCGTCGGGTAGTTCATTTCGTTGGCCATGCGAGCGGCGTTTTCAGGACGCAGATAGAAGTCGATGAAGGCCAGCGCGTTGTTGGGGTGCTTGGCATCTTTGGTGATGGCCATGGTGTCAAAGAAAATCAGTGCACCGGTGCTGGGCAACAGCGACTCGATGACGTCTTTGGACTTGTTTTCTTTGGCGCGATTTGCCGCGATGTTGATGTCGCCCGACCACCCAATGGCCACGCAGGCTTTGCCGCCAGCAATGTCGTCGATCATGGTCGAGCTGAAAATGCGCACATCTTTGCGCACCTTGGCCAACATCTCATTCGCGAGCTTGTAATCGGCCGGATCGTTCGAATACGCATCCTTGCCGATGTAGTGCAACGCCGCCGGGATGATTTCGGTAGGCGAATCCAGGTAGGCAATACCGCAGGATTTCAACTTGCTGGTGTATTCGGGCTTGAACACCAGGTCCCAGGCGTTTTCAGGCATGGGTGTTTTGCCCAGCGCCTTGGCGACCTTGGTCTTGTTGATGCCCACGGTGGTAAAGCCCCAGGCCCAGGGGACCAGGTACTTGTTGCCGGGGTCGGTGTTTTTAGCCAGCGTGGCCATGATGTTTGAGTCCAGGTTGCCCAGGTTCTTGATCTTGGCCTTGTCCAGGGGCTGGAACATGCCGCCTTCGATCTGTGGTTTGGCAAACACCGAGCCGGGCACCACGATGTCATAACCGGTGTTGCCCGCCACCAGCTTGGCATGCAGCGCTTCGTTGGTCTCGAAGGTGTCGTAATTGACCTTGATTCCGCTCTCTTTCTCGAAAGCAGCCATCATGCCCTCAGGGATGTAGTCAGGCCAGTTGTAGATGTTGAGGACTTTTTCTTCGCTGTTCTGCGCCACCGGTGCGGGCGCGCTCACCACCGTAGCGGGTACCGCCACGGGCGCAGGTGGCTCCTCTTTCTTTCCGCAAGCAGCCAACACCAGCGCAGACAGCGCAAATGACCATAGATACTTTTTCATCATGAAGAACACTCCGTTTGTGAGAAAGAAAATAAAGGTAATACGAGTGTGAGGCTAGCAAAAAACACGCCACAGAACTACTGGGATAAACGCTCAGATCAGCCCTTTTTGGTGCAATTCCTGTTGCGTTAAATCGAGCGCCTGTCGAATCAGGCGCAGCATCTCGTCAATATCGTCGTGCGTCATGGTCAATGGCGGCGCGATGATCATGCGGTCACCCACGGCGCGCATGATCAGCCCGTTTTGAAAGCAGTGTCCGCGGCACATCATGCCGACCCCCAGCGCCTCGGCAAAACGCTCGCGCCGTTTTTTGTTCTTGACCAGAACCAGACCTGCCGTAAAACCGCAGGTTTCAGCCACGCCGACCAGCGCGTGTTCAGCGATTTTCTCAAAGCCACGCGCCAGATAAGGACCAATGTCGTCGCGCACACGTTGCGGCAGTTGCTCGCGCTCCATGATGGCCAGATTGGCCAAGCCTACCGCGCATGCAACTGGGTGCCCACTGTACGTATAACCGTGGTTGAACTCGCCACCTTTTTCAATCAGCACCTTGGCAACGCGGTCTCCCACCATGACCCCGCCCAGCGGGATGTAGCCACTGGTGACGGCCTTGGCGAAGGTCACCAGATCGGGTTTGTAGCCAAATTTTTCATAGGCGAACCAATGTCCGAGACGTCCAAACGCACAGATCACTTCATCACTGACGAGCAGGATGTTGTACTTGTCGACGATGCGCTGGATCTCGGGCCAGTAGGTCGCAGGCGGAATGATGACGCCACCGGCGCCCTGAATGGGCTCGGCAATGAACGCGGCCACCTTATCGGCACCGACTTCGACAATTTTCGCCTCCAGCCAGCCAGCCGCACGCAGTCCAAACTCAGCCTCACTTTCACCGGGCAGGCCGTTTTCAAAAAAATAAGGCTGGCCAATGTGGGTGATCTTGGGAATGGGCAAATCCCCTTGTGCGTGCATGCCACTCATGCCGCCCAGCGAGGCGCCCGCCATGGTGCTGCCATGGTAGGCGTTAAGCCGACTGATGATGACCTTGCGCTGCGGCTGGCCCAGCAGGTCCCAATAACGACGCACCATGCGCACGTTGGAGTCATTGCTTTCACTGCCACTGGATGAATAAAAGACATGTTGAAAGCTGCGGCCGTCCACTTCGGGTGCCAGGGAGGCCAGACGCGCCGCCAGTTTGACGGCAGGCACATTGGTGGTCTGGAAAAAACTGTTGTAGAACGGCAGCGTCATCATTTGCTGGTAGGCGGCATCGGCCAACTCCTTGCGTCCATATCCGACGTTGACACACCACAAACCACTCATGGCGTCGAGCAGTTTCTCGCCTTCCGAGTCCCAGATGTAAACACCCTCGGCCCGGGTGATCACGCGCGCACCGCGTGTCGCCAGGTCGCCGTGATCGGTGAAGGGATGAATGAAGTGCGCACTGTCGAGCGCCTGCAACGCCTGGGTGTCGTATTGCTCGGTGCGGCGTACCCATGCGGGCGGTGGAATCAGGGTCGACGGGTTCATGGGAGGCTCCTCAAACGGGTTCGGACGTGACAGCGCTGGCGGGCAGACTCAAACACAGGGGTTAAACATGCAACAGCAGATGCTCGCGCTCCCAGGGCGAAATCACCTTCATGAATTCATCAAACTCAAGCTCCTTGATTTCGGAGTACACCGTGATGAATTCCTTGCCAAGCACCTCATGCAGGTCCGATTCGCGGCGCAACCAGTCCAGCGCCTCGCCCAGACTGCGGGGCAGGGAATAGGGCGCCAGGTAGGCGTCGCCCTTCATCTCCGGCTTGGGCTTGATCTTGTTTTTTATTCCCAGGTAGCCACAGGCCAGGGTCATGGCCATGGCCACATAGGGATTGGCATCGGCACCGATCACACGGTTTTCAACCCGACGCGCTTGCGGCGACGATATCGGCGAGCGGATGCCCACGGTCCGGTTGTCATAGCCCCATTCAATGTTGATCGGTGCCGCCGAATTGCGCGACAGCCGGCGGTAGCTGTTGACGTAAGGCGCCACCAGCACCATGGCCGCCGGAATGTAGCGCTGCAAGCCGCCGATGTAGTGCATAAAAGTCTCGGATGGCGTGCCGTCCTCGTTGCTGAATACATTTTTGCCGGTCGCCACATCCAGCAGACTTTGGTGCACATGCATGGCACTGCCCGGCTCGCCGGCAATCGGTTTGGCCATGAAAGTGGCATACATGTCATGGCGCAGCGCCGACTCACGAACCGTGCGCTTGAAAAAGAACACTTCGTCCGCCAGCCCCAGAGGCTCGGCATGGAAAAAATTGATTTCCATCTGGCCGGCACCGACTTCATGGATCAAGGTGTCGACATTGAGTTCCATCTTGTCGCAGAAATCGTAAATTTCTTCAAACAAGGGGTCAAACTCGTTGACCGCATCAATACTGTAGGCTTGGCGCGAGGTTTCGGAGCGTCCGCTTCGACCAACCGGTGCCCGCAGCAAGGTGTTGGGGTCGGTGTTGCGAGCCGTGAGATAGAACTCAAGTTCGGGTGCCACAATGGGTTGCAGGCCTTGCGCGGCGAACAAATCGCAGACCCGACGCAAGACAGTGCGCGGCGCATAAGGCACCAAGTTGCCCTGGTGGTCGAAGCAGTCGTGAATCACCTGGGCCGTGGGGTCGGTGGCCCACGGGACGATGCGCACCGTCGTGGGGTCTGGGCGCAACTGCATATCCTTGTCGGTGGGGTCAATCACGTCGTAGTACGGCCCACTTTCAGGAAACTCTCCCGTCACACCCATCGCCACGATCGCCTGCGGCAAGCGCATACCCCGGTCTTCAGTGAACTTGGCGCGTGGAAGAATTTTTCCGCGCGCGACACCGGTCAAGTCGGGCACCAGACACTCCACCTCGGTCACGCGGCGCTCATTGAGCCATTGCTCCAAATCATTGAAGTTCATGGTTTTCTTGTCGTTCATCAGTTACTCCTCTTGGTGTTTTCTACAGCACATGCTCGGAACCAGACCATCGTGCACATTGTCGTGCGCGACAGGCTGCACCGAAGGCTTCGAACAAGCGGATCGAGTGCGGGTTCTGCGCCGCCATCCACTCCGGGTGCCATTGCACACCCAGGGTAAATTGCGCGAACTCCGGAAGGTGGATGGCTTCTATGACGCCATCCTCCGCATGCGCCAGGGCTTGCAGGCCATGACCCAGCGTCTTGATGCACTGACCATGCAAGGAGTTGACCGCAATTTCATCCTGCTGCATCAAACCGGCGAACCAGGTGCCAGGAACCAGGCGCACCTTGTGGCTCGCAGCGTACTGTTCAGAAACCGGCGCGGCGGGGTCCTCGCGGTGATCCTTCAGCTTGGGAATCGTGTAAAGCTGCTGATGGATGTCGCCACCAAACGCGACGTTCATTTCCTGCATCCCGCGGCAAACACCAAGTAGCGGCAGGCCCATCGCCAGCGCCATGCGAATGGTCGGCAAATCAAACAGGTCGCGATCTTTGTCCTGCGCTTTTTCGGGCGTCAGATTGGGCTGGCCGTACAGTGCCGGATCAATATTTGTACCGGCGCCGGTCAGGTAAACCCCATCGACCATGGACAGGTATTGTTCGATGTCTTGGGTGCCAAAACAGGTCGGCGCCAGCACCGGCACACAGCCTGCGTGCTCAATCAGTGGCCGAATGTACTTGACGGTCATCACTTGATACGGATGGCCGTGGCGTTCCTGTGCGCCCATGGACATCAGCACCACGGGTTTGCGTTTGGCGCTCTGGGTTGTCGGTCGCCGGACCCCGGAAGGCGGTTTTGTCATAACTGACTCGGTATTCTTTTCACCATTGTGCCCGCGCAATTGGTTCACAATAGGGGCCGGTTTAACCCAGTTGATGGTGCCACTTTATGCTCTCCGAATATTTATTGACAGAAATTGCACGCCTGGGCTTGCAGACCAAGCTGCCGCTGCACCGACAGTTATATGAAGCGCTGCGCCGCGCCATGCTGGATGGCAAATTGTGCGCAGGTCAGCGCCTGCCGTCCAGTCGCGAATTGACGCAGGATTTGGGCCTGTCGCGCAATACCGTGGTGGCGGCACTCAACCAGTTGGCCGTCGAGGGCTATCTGGTCAGCCATATCGGCAGCGGCACTTTTGTCAATGACAGCGTCCCCAAGGTTGCGCCCCGCCACCGGACAGCCCACGAGAAGCAGGGTGCAACATTGTCCCGACGTGGACGGGCGCTGGCGACGACGTTTTGTGCCACGCAACTTGAGATTCAGCCGTTTACCCCCGGTATCGCCGACTTCAGCGCTTTTCCCGTGGCTTTATGGCAGCGCCTGCAAAACAAGCACTGGCGCATGACCTATCCCGACATGCTGGACTACAACTTTTCCGGCGGCTACTGGCCGCTGCGCCGGGCCGTTGCCGACTATCTGCGCGTCTTTCGCAGCGTGCCGCTTGATGTCGATCAAGTCATCATTACCAGCGGCACCCAACAGTCGATGGAACTGTGCGCACAGCTACTCGCCGACCACTCTGATACCGTCTGGCTGGAGGACCCGGCCTATTGGGGTGCCATCAAAGCCTTTATGGCGACCGGTTTGAACCTGCATTCAGTGCCGGTCGATCAGGAAGGTATTGCACCCCAAGCCGAGGACGAAGCCGTGCCGCCACGCCTGATCTATGTGACGCCATCCCACCAGTACCCGACCGGTGCCGTGATGTCGCTGGCGCGGCGGCACCAGATTTTGTCGATTGCCCGCCGCCACAAAGCCTGGGTTCTGGAAGACGACTATGACAGTGAATTCCGTTTTAGCGGACCACCGATTTCGTCACTGGCCGGCCTCGACACTGACCAGCGCGTGCTTTACCTGGGTTCATTCTCGAAAGTGCTTTATCCTGGCCTCAAACTGGGCTACCTGGTCGTACCCAAGACGCTCGTGCCGCCTTTCAAGCAGGCGCACTACGACCTGAACCGGCCGGGCCAGATGCCGCTGCAAGCGGCACTGGCCGAATTCATTGAAATGGGGTACTTCGCCAGCGCGCTGCGCCGTGCCCGCCAGGGCTACGCCGAACGCAGGCAGTGCCTGCTCGCCGCGCTGCAGCCCTGCCTTGGGCCATACGCTCACATCTCCGGCGCTGAGCAGGGCCTGCACCTGTGTGTGCGGCTGCCCCCTACACTCGACGACAAGGCCCTGGCGCAGCGCCTTGGGGAACTTGGTTTGACCGTGCGCGCCTTGTCTGCGTATTGTCTGCGACGTACCGACGCCAAAGGTCTGGTCATTGGTTACGGCTATGCGACCTTGACTGACATTGCGCATTACGGCCCCCTGGTCGCCAAGGCGATTGCTGGCGCACTGGCATGTTTGACACCCAAGCTTGAGTCTCTATAGGGCGTCGCGCAGCCGGTGATACAGCATGCCAAGTACCAGACTGGGCCTGCGCAACAGTGGCCCACCGGGAAACTTGCGGTGCTGCAGCTTCGCAAACACGTCAAAGCGCTCGGCTTGCCCGGCCACCGCTTGCGCCACCACGCGCCCGGCCAGTCCGGTCAACGCCACGCCGTGGCCGCTAAAACCCTGCAGGTAATACAGGTTGTCGCCCAAACGGCCAAAGTCGGGTGCGCGGTTCATGCTGATATCGACAAAACCGCCCCAGACGAAGTCAATCGGCACCTGCCGCAGCGCCGGGAACACCTCGCCCATGCGCCGCGCCAAGGTGTCTTGCAGGTGGGCCGGTGTTCGGGTGGTATAGCTGACCCGGCCACCAAACAGCATGCGGTGGTCGGCGCTGAAGCGAAAGTAATCGAGGATGAAATTGTTGTCGCAGGCGCTGGCGTTGCTCGGGATCAGGCGCCGGCACAAACCGGGAGCCAGCGGCGCGGTGCCGATGATGTAGGTGCCCACCGGCATGATGCGCGGGGTGATATCGGGCGCCACCGCTGGACCGTATTCAGCCAGCGTGCAGTTGCCGGCCAGCACGCCGAACTTGGCAGTCACGACCCCCGCGCCCGTGCGTGCCATCAAACGGCTGCCGCGCTTGATGGCCAGCACCGCCGAGTGTTCAAAGATCTGCACCCCCAGCGCCTTGGCGGCACGCGCCAGCCCGAGCCCGTACTTCAGCGGATGCAGGTGGCCGGACTGCCGCTCAAACGCCGCCGCACAGTAGCGTGGGCTCTGAATGTGGCGCTGCACATCGGCACCTTTCACCAACTCCGTCACAAAACCATAGTCACGCTCCAGGGTCGTCAATTCGGCTTCCAGCGCGCGCGCTTTGCGCCGGGAGTCGGCCAGGTACAGATAACCCTTGACGTGATCGCAATCAATCTGGAACGCTTTGACGCGCTCATCAATCATGGCCAGGCCTTCCACCGTCATATCCCACGCCAGTCGCGCATGGGCTTGGCCGAGTTGTTGGTCAAATGGCGCTTGTCCACCGGAAAACCCCACAATCGCCTGGCCGCCGTTGCGCCCGGATGCACCGCTGCAAACCCGGTCGGCCTCCAGCACCACCACCTGGTAGCCGCGTTGCGCCAGTTCAATGGCCGCCGACAGTCCGGCAAACCCGGCACCTACCACCAACACGTCGGCGTTCAGCTCCCCACGCAAAGGCGGGCCGACCGGCGCGCGCTGTACGCTGGCTTCGTAATAACTTTTCTGGTTCAGTTGGGTATCTGACGCAAGCAACATGAATGGCACTTTTCAAAGCAGGACTTTGGCCACCTGGCCGCACAGATAAGTCCAAACCAGCGTGGCGGCCGCACTGCTGGTGAGTTCAGCATGGTCATAAGCCGGCGCCACCTCCACGCAATCCATGCCAATCATGTTGAGCGGCGCCAACTCTTCCAGCAAGGTCAGCACTTGCGAGCTGCTCAGGCCGCCCGGCTCCGGCGTGCCGGTGCCGGGTGCAAACGCCGGATCGAGACAGTCGATATCCAGTGTCAAATAACAAGGGCGCTGGCCCAGTCGGGTCCGAATTTGCGCGATCACCGGTTGCAACCCGGCCCCATCGAGTCCGCGCAATTGCCGGGCGGTGAAAATCAAACCACCTTGATCCTGCACATACTCGCGGGCTGCCCGTTCGCCACTGGAACGCAGCCCGATTTGCACCGTATGCCGCGGGCTCACCAGCCCCTCAGCCATCGCCTCGTAGGCCCAGGTGCCGTGGCCCGAAGGCTCGCCGAAATGATCGGTCCATGTATCGCAGTGCGCATCAAAGTGCACCAGGGCGAGTTCACCATGCTGCGCCCGGGCCGCGCGCAACAGGGGCAAGGTGACCGAATGATCTCCGCCCAGGAAAACGCAGTGGTGCCCGGCCATCAGCGCCGCTGCCTGCGCCTGGATCTGCTGGCGCACGTCGGCCAGTGGTGATGCATTGGGCAGGCGCATGTCAAGGGCATCGCCAAGGTGGCCGATCGGTGAGACGCCAAAAAACGGATGTGAACCGTCGCACAGCATCAAGCTGGCGCGCCGGATCTCCTGCGGCCCAAAGCGGGCGCCGGGTCGATGGGTCACAGCCCCATCAAAAGGAACGCCGACCACCGCGAATGGCTGAGCAGCCAGCTCGGGCACCGCGAGGAAACGATTGCTGTTGTTGGCGTACGAAAATTGACCCAGGCCCATCAGAACCCCTCCTTATAGTGGAGCCTGAAGGTACCTCAATTTGCGAAGACTGACAGGTGCCAATTTGCGCTGCTCGCGACAAGCCACTGAAACGCGGTCAGATGATGGATCGAATCAAAGTCGCCCCTCTGGCCGCAACGGTTGGACAGGGCCCGCGCACGCCCGCTGCTCAAGCCATGGAGACGGCAATAAAGGCCAGTAAAAATATCAATACGGCGCCCGCCAGAGGCAACACAATGGGCATGTAGGGCAAAACCCCTTCCACAGCGTCAGTTTCGGGAGCTTGCTCGTGGGATGCAGGGCTGGACATGGTGATTCCTCGGGTGTTTGGTTGGGCTATTCGTTGAATTTTACCCACGCCGACCAAGTCGCGCCGGTTGTCCACCCGCGGACCCTGCAGCTAAATCAGCTGCGCCTCCAGCCCGGCTTGGTGCAGCTGGGCCAGCACCTCCGCAATGTGTTGCGGCCCGCGCGTCTGGATCACCAGCTCGACTTCAACATTTTGAGCCGCCAGCGTGGTAAAGGCGCGCTGGTGGTGCACCTCATTGATGTTGGCCCCGGCCTCGGCCACCGTGGTGGTGATTTTGGCCAGCGTGCCGGGAATATCCCGGGCGCTGACGCGAATACGCGCCAGCCGCCCGGCGCGCACCATGCCGCGCTCGATGATGGCGGCCAGCAACAAGGGGTCAATATTGCCGCCGGACAGCACCAGGCCGACTTTTTTGCCCTTGAAGCGCTCCGGATATTTGAGCAAGGCCGCCAGGCCCGCTGCACCGGCGCCTTCGACCAGTGTTTTCTCCACTTCCAGCAGCATGACGATGGCCTGCTCGATGTCGCCTTCGTCCACCAGCACCAGGTCATTGACCAGCCGCGCGATGATGGCCAGTGGAATTTGACCGGGCGTCCCGACGGCAATGCCTTCGGCGATGCTGCTGCTGCCCTGCGGGTGGTGTGTGCCCTTGATGGCGTTGAACATGGCCGGGAAACGCACGGTTTGCACGCCGATGATCTCGATATCGGGCTTGATGGCCTTGGCCGCCGTGGCCATGCCCGCGATCAGACCACCGCCGCCGACTGACACCACCAGCGCGTCCAGGTCCGGCACATCCTGCAACATTTCCAGAGCGACCGTGCCTTGGCCGGCCACGATATCCGCATCGTCATAGGGATGGACAAAAATGAGCTGTTGCTGCTCAGCCAGCGCCAGCGCGTGGGCACGAGCCTCGTCCAGCGTGTCGCCATGCAGAACGATCTCGGCGCCAAAACCACGCGTGCGCTCCACTTTGACGCCCGGCGTGAAGCGCGGCATCACAATCACGGCGCGCAGGCCCAGGCGTTGCGCGTGGTAAGCCACCCCTTGCGCGTGGTTGCCGGCGCTCATGGCAATGACGCCGCGCTGGCGTTCTTCAGCGCTGAGTTGCGCCAGTTTGTTGCAGGCGCCGCGCTCCTTGAAGGAGGCGGTGAACTGCAGGTTCTCGAATTTGAGGAATACCTGGGCCCCGGTGATGTCAGACAGGGTGCGCGAGGCCACGCAGGGCGTGCGCAGCAACTGGCCTTGCAGGCGGGTGGCAGCGGTTTGGATGTCGTTGAGCTGGATCATGCGTGCATTGTCTGTTAGAAGCCAAACTCAGTTCTTCCGGGTCCCCAGCAAGGCCGCGCCGATGATCAAGGCGGCTGCCAGCGCCACGCTCCAACTCAGGGCGCGCCCGGTCACCTGCATCAAGAGCACGGTGGACGCCAGCGGCGTCAGGTAGCTCAGAATGCCAACGTGCCGTACGTCGCCGAGTTTCAAGGCCTTGTCCCACAGAAAAAAAGCAGCGCCCAGCGGCCCCAGTCCCATGGCCAACAACAGCAGCCAATCATGCCCCGTCAGTTGCACCGGTGGCTCAAGCACCCAATGGCAGGCCAGGGAAAGCAGACCGGCCAACAAGCCAAACAAACCAATCGCGGTGGTGGAAAAGCCCTTGCCGCTCAACGCAACGCGCTTGGTTTGCAGCGAATAATTGGCCCAGACAATCGCTGCGGCCAGCGCCAGCAAATAACCCCATCCCGTGGCGGATGAAGTCAGGTTGGCACTGGCATCGGTTGAGACACGTCCGCCCCAAATGGCCAGCGCAGCGCCGGCAAAACCCAGCGCCGCCGCCATGAAATGGACGGCGCGCAGCCGGATGCCCGGCACATACAGCGGCGCCAGCACCACAATCAACAAGGGCCACAGGTAGTTGATCAGGTTCACCTCCACCGCCGGCGCCATGCGCAAAGCAATGAACAAAAAAAAGTGATAACCAAACAGAGACGAAACACCCAGAAACAGGGTACTGGGTGCGACCCGCCATTGCCGTGGGTTTTTGAACACAAACGGCCACGCCAGGATGCTGCCGAGCCCCAAGGCAATACCGGTCAACAAAAACGGTGGCACGTGTTTGAGCAAGACGCCCAGAGCGGCAAGAGACGCCCACAGGCAGATCGCGGCGAGCGCGTAAAAATTGGCTTTCATGGGCTTGAGCTTAGCCGCATCGCCAGCGCGCAGCGCAAATCCCCGAACTATCGGCGCGGCGGTCTTTCAGGTCGGCCGCTGGTCGGTGGCGGGACGTTGCCACAGGTTGATGCCACCTTCCACCGCGTGCTGGTCAATGGCGGCCAACTCTGCAGCAGAAAACTGCATGTTTTGCAGCGCCTCCACCAGCTCAATGATTTGCGCCGGGCGGCTGGCACCGATCAGCGCGGACGTCACCCGCTTGTCGCGCAGTACCCAGGCGGTTGCCATTTGCGCCAGGCTTTGCCCGCGTTCGAGCGCAATCTGGTTCAAGGCGCGCACGTGTGTGAGGTTTTGTTCGCTCAGGTGCTCCGCCTTGAGCGAGCCGCCGCCCGGGCGGTTGATACGCGAATCAGCCGGGACGCCGTTCAGGTACTTGTCGGTCAGCAGGCCCTGTGCCAGTGCGCTGAAGGCGATGCAGCCCATGCCGGTGTCATCCAGCGCGTCGAGCAGGTCTTCTTCCACCCAGCGGTTCAACAGGCTGTAAGACGGCTGGTGGATCAGCGGCGCCACGCCCATGTTTTTCAAAATGGCCGCAGCTTCGCGTGTTTTGGCCGCCGAGTAGCTGCTGATGCCGACGTACAGGGCCTTGCCCTGCTGCACGGCGCTGGCCAGGGCGCCACAGGTTTCCTCCAGCGGGGTGTCGGGGTCGAAGCGGTGCGAGTAAAAAATGTCCACATAGTCCAGGCCCATGCGTTTCAAGCTCTGGTCCAGACTGGCCAGCAGGTATTTGCGTGAACCTCCGCCCTGACCATAAGGGCCGGGCCACATGTCCCAGCCGGCCTTGCTGGAGATGATGAGTTCATCACGGTAGGGCTTGAAGTCGCGCCGCAGGTGCTCGCCAAAGTTGGTTTCGGCGCTGCCATAGGGCGGGCCGTAGTTGTTGGCCAGGTCGAAGTGGGTGATGCCCAGATCAAAGGCGGTGCGCAGCATGGCGCGCTGCGTGGCCATCGGCGTGGCGTCGCCAAAGTTGTGCCACAGGCCCAGGGAAACAGCAGGTAGTTTCAGGCCGCTGCGACCGCAGCTGCGGTAGGGCATGGCGTCGTAACGGGTGGGGTTGGCGTGGTAGGTCATGGTTGTTGTTTCATTCAATTAGTTTGGTTAAAGATAGCCTCAAGCCCTTAGGCAGCTTGCCTGAGCAGCTATCAACGCGAGTCCCCCGCAAAGAACAAAAAGGCAGGCTAAGCCTATCTGTGTGCTGTTGCGAAGCCATCAATAGCAGCGACTCAAATAGGGCCCACAATTTTGCAAATAGTTTTATGCAGTAGTTTCAGGGTGGTTTGCTGGGTCAGTGTTGTCGGGCGTAATGAACTGGTGGCCATGCTGACTTTGGTGCGTAGTACCGGGGCGGTGATGGTGCGCACTGAAAATGCCGAAGGACGGATGGAGCTGGACACCGCGTTGCGTGACAACACGGCGTAACCGGCCCCGTCCGCCACCAGATCCAGGATGGCCGACACGCCGTCAATTTCCAGCGCGATGTTCAGCCGACAGCCGATATTGGCCAACTCAGACTCCACGTGCATGCGGATCGCATTGGGTCGGGTGGGAATGACCAGGGGCAGCTGCCCCAGTTCCCGCAGCGTGATGGGGCCGGGCGGCGGGTCTTCCGGCAAGCCGGGTGGGCGGCGTTGCACCAGCAGCAGGTCTTCTTCCAGCAGCGGGGTGATTTCTATTTCCGCGGTCGGTTGGGCGTTGTAAAGCACCGCAATGTCAAGCCGCCCGGCGATCAGCGACTCTTGCATCGGCACGGACAAGCCTTCGCTGATGGCAAGTGTGGCATCCGGCAATTCGATGCGGAAGGCCCGAATCAAAGGCACTGTCAACACCCGGGCCAAGCTGGTGGGCAAGCCCACGGCCACACGCCCCGCCAACGAGCCACGCACCCGGCCGAGTTCTTCGCGGGCACGTTCCACCTGGTGCAGGATGCCGCGGCCATGCGCCAGCAGCAGCTTGCCCGCCTCGGTGGGCAGCGCACCGCGGCCATTGCGGGTCAACAGGTTTTGCCGCAGCTCGACCTCCAGCAGGCGCACCTGGCGGCTCAAGGCAGGTTGGGCCACATCCAGCGCAATGGCGGCACGGGTGAAACTGCCCAGTTCGGCCACGCGCACAAAATATTCCAGTTGCTTCAGATCCATGGCGATGATTGGGAATAACGAAGCATCCATTATGCCAATTTGAAATAACTGCTAGTGCTGGCTTGCGCTTACCAAAGTCATGCCCAGACCACAGAATTGCACCCATGCAAGTCACTGCCACTCCCTCTGTTGCGCCGCTCACCGGCATCTCGTCCATGGCCACGCGCCAGTTGCTGGCCGAATTGACGACTGCCTATGCCGAGCGCAGTGGCCAGACGGTGCTCGTCGAGTCGGTCGGTGGTGTGGATGCGGCCAAGCGCGTGCAGGCTGGCGAAGTCTTTGACCTGGTGGTTCTGGCGTCCGATGCCATGGCCAAGCTGATGGCCGCAGGCCATCTGCGCGCTGACAGTCTGACCCCGCTGGTGCATTCCGGTGTGGCGGTGGCCGTGCGCGCCGGCACCCCGGCCCCCGACATCAGCAGTGAAGACGCGCTGCGCCAGGCGGTGCTGGCCGCGCCCACGCTGAGTTACTCCACCGGCCCCAGCGGCGTGGCGCTGGCCAGACTGTTTGAGCGCTGGGGCATTGCCGAGAGAATCAAAGATCGCATCGTCACCGCCCCGCCCGGCGTGCCGGTGGGCAGCCTGGTGGCCAAGGGTGAGGTGGCGCTGGGTTTTCAGCAGCTCAGCGAACTCATCCATGTGCAGGGCATCAGCATCGTCGGCCCGCTGCCCAGCACCATCCAGATCACCACCACGTTTTCTGCCGCCATGACCAGCGGTTGCACGCGGCCGGCCGAGGTGCAAGCGCTGCTGGACTTCATGGCCTCACCCGAGGCGGCAGAGGCCAAGCAGCGCCAGGGCATGGAGCCTGCTTGATATGAATTTAATAGCTGCTTTCCCTTGTTTTACCTTGGCTAGAGGCCTAAAACACTGATAAATGGAGTCAACCATGAGCCTTTCCATCCGCACCCAAGTCGCCATCATTGGTGCCGGGCCTTCGGGCCTGCTGCTGGGCCAGTTGTTACACAAGGCGGGTATTGACGCGGTGATCGTCGAGCGTGTCTCGGGCGACTACGTGTTGGGCCGCATCCGCGCCGGTGTGCTGGAGCAGGTGACGATTGACCTGCTCGATGAAGCCGGTGTCGGCACGCGTATGCACCGCGAAGGCCTGGTGCATGGCGGCTTTGACATGCTCTACGGTGGCAAGCGCCACCGCATCGACATGAACGGACTCACCGGAGGCAAAAACGTCATGGTCTACGGCCAGACCGAAGTCACCCATGATTTGATGGATGCCCGCGCCTTTGCTGGCCTGCCCACCTACTACGAAGCGTCTGACGTGCAGGTGGCTGACTTTGACACCACCCACCCGCGCGTCACCTTCACCCACCAGGGCCAGGCGGTGACTTTGAGCTGCGACTTCATCGCGGGCTGCGACGGCTTTCACGGCGTGTGCCGCGCCAGCGTGCCGCGCAAGTCGATTCAGGAATTCGAGAAGGTCTACCCCTTTGGCTGGCTGGGCCTGCTCTCGGACACGCCGCCGGTGCATGACGAGTTGATCTACGTGAACAGCCCGCGCGGCTTTGCCCTGTGCTCGCAGCGCAGCAAAACCCGCAGCCGCTACTACCTGCAAGTGCCGCTGACCGACCGCCTGCAGGACTGGACCGACGATGCCTTCTGGCAAGAGCTGCGCCTGCGGCTGGATGACGATGCCCGCGCCCAGCTGGTCACCGGCCCGTCGCTGGAAAAAAGTATTGCCCCGCTGCGCAGCTTTGTCACCGAGCCGATGCGCTTTGGCCGCCTGTTTTTGGCCGGGGATGCGGCCCACATCGTGCCGCCCACCGGGGCCAAGGGCTTGAACCTGGCCGCCACCGACGTGAAATACTTGTGCAACGCGCTGGTGGACTTCTACCAAAACCGCAGCGAGGAGGGCATCGACAGCTACTCCGCCCGCTGCCTGCGCCGCATCTGGAAGGCCGAGCGCTTCTCGTGGTGGTTCACCTCGCTGATGCACCGCTTCCCGGACGACGGCCCCATCACCGCCCGTTTCCAGGAAGCCGAGCTGGACTACCTGATCCACTCCCACGCCGGTTCCTTGTCAATTGCCGAGAACTACGTCGGCCTGCCGCTGGACTTTGCCGAGCCGACCCGCTGAATACTATCTATTTAATAGCTAATCGCCAAGGTTTTACCTTGGCTAGAGGCCAAAAACACTTGTAAAAGGAGTAAACATGATCATCGACTGCCACGGCCACTACACCACGGCCCCCAAGGCGCTGGAAACCTGGCGCAACCAGCAGATTGCCGGCATCAAAGACCCCTCAAGCATGCCCAAAATAGCTGACCTCAAAATCAGCGACGACGAGCTGATTGAAACCATCGAGACCAACCAGCTGCGCCTGATGAAAGAGCGCGGCTCGGACCTGACCCTGTTCAGCCCACGCGCCAGCTTTATGGCGCACCACATTGGCGACTTCAACGTGTCCAGCACCTGGGCGGCGATTTGCAACGAGCTGTGTTACCGCGTAAGCACACTCTTTCCCGACCACTTTGTGCCCGTGGCCATGCTGCCACAAAGCCCCGGTGTCGACCCGGCCACCTGCATCCCCGAGCTGGAAAAATGCGTCAAGGAATATGGAGCGGTTGGCATCAACCTGAACCCCGACCCCAGCGGCGGCCACTGGACATCGCCCCCCCTGAGCGACAAGCACTGGTACCCGATCTACGAGAAGATGGTGGAATACGACCTGCCCGCCATGATTCACGTCAGCACTAGTTGCAACGCCTGTTTTCACACCACTGGCGCGCATTACCTGAACGCCGACACCACCGCCTTCATGCAGTGCCTGACCAGCGACCTGTTCAAGGAATTCCCCACGCTCAAGTTCCTGATTCCGCACGGCGGCGGCGCGGTGCCCTACCACTGGGGCCGCTTCCGTGGCCTGGCGCAAGAGCTGAAAAAGCCGCTGCTGCAAGACCATTTGCTCAACAACATCTTCTTCGACACCTGCGTCTACCACCAGCCCGGCATTGACCTGCTCAACACCGTGATCCCGGTGAAAAACGTGCTGTTTGCCAGCGAGATGATCGGCGCGGTGCGCGGCATCGACCCCGAAACCGGCAATTACTACGACGACACCAAGCGCTACATCGAGGCTTCCAAGATTTTGAGCGATGCGGACCGTCAGCAAATTTTTGAGGCCAACGCCCGCCGCGTGTTCCCACGGCTGGATGCACTGCTAACCGCCAAGAGCCAATAAGAAATATTTGGGGTCGGGTTCGTGAGCGCAGCGAATCAGACCTGACCCCAATTATTTCGTGCCACCCCATTCAGGAGACTCCCATGAACCAACTAGGCATCGTCAAACGCAACATCACCCGCGCTGAACCAGCAGCCGTCGAGAAACTCTCACGCTTTGGCGTGGCCACCATCCACGAGGCCATGGGCCGCGTCGGCTTGATGAAGCCCTACATGCGCCCGATCTACAACGAGGCCCGCATCTGCGGCACGGCAGTCACCGTGCTGCTGCAACCCGGCGACAACTGGATGATGCACGTGGCCGCCGAGCAATTGCAACCCGGCGACGTGGCCGTGGCCGCCTGCACCACCGACAACGCCGACGGCTTTTTTGGCGACCTGCTGGCCACCTCCTTCCAGGCCCGTGGCGCCGTCGGCCTGATCATTGACGGCGGTGTGCGCGACGTGAAAGACCTGACCGAGATGAAGTTCCCGGTGTTTTCCAAAGCCATCCACGCCAAGGGCACCATCAAGGCCACGCTGGGCTCGGTCAACGTGCCCGTGGTCTGCGCAGGGGCCCAGGTCAACCCCGGTGATGTGGTGATTGCCGACATCGACGGCGTGGTCGTCGTGCCCGCCGCCATCGCCCAAAAGGTGGCCGATGCCGCAGAAGCCCGCGAAGCCAACGAAGGCGACAAACGCGCCATCTTCGCCTCCGGCGTGCTCGGGCTGGACTACTACAAGATGCGTGAAGGCCTGGCCAAAGCAGGGCTGCGCTATATAGATTGAAGCACTCAGCCCAGGTTCCACCTGGGCTACAGCACCAAAACACCATGAACAATCCAATAGACTGGAAAGTGGGCCTGGTCGGCTACGGCGAAGTCGGCCGCATCCTGGCCGAAGACCTGCGCGCCCAAGGTGTCGCCGTCAGCGCCTACGACATCAAGCTCGACCAACCCGCCACCGCCGCCCCCTTGCAAGCCCACGCGGCACAGCACGGTGTGCAACTGGCAACGAACAGCGCCGCGCTGGCCGCCCAAGCAGACTTCATCGTCAGCGCGGTCACGGCCAGCCAGACCGTGGGGGTGGCGCAGGCCTGTGCGCCAGCGGTGCAGCCGGGCACGTTTTTTCTGGACTTCAACTCCGCCTCCCCCGGTGCCAAGCAACGCGCAGCCAGCCTGATAGACGCTGCCGGTGGCCGTTATGTGGAAGGCGCGGTCATGACCAGCGTGCCGCCCTACCGCATCAAGGTGCCGCTGCTGCTGGGCGGTGTCTTTGCGACCGAGCTGGCCCCACTGATCAACAGCCTGGGTTTTGCGGCCAAGGTGGCCAGCGACAAATTGGGTGTGGCCAGCGCCACCAAAATGTGCCGCAGCGTGATGATCAAGGGCCTGGAGGCGATGGTGATCGAGAGCTTCACCACTGCCCGCCATTACGGCGTGGAAGACGCGGTGGTGGCCTCACTCTATGAAACCTTTCCCGGCATCGACTGGGAAAAGCAGGCCGCTTATTTCTTCCAGCGCGTCATCGAACATGGCCGCCGCCGCAGCGAAGAGGTGCGCGAAGTGGCCGAGACCGTGGTTGATGCAGGCCTCACCCCCTGGTCCGCCACCGGCACCGCCGAGCGCCAAACCTGGGTGGCCGACGGGGCCGACCAGGGCTGGTTTGGAGAAAAAGGCACGCCCGAATTTGCCCGCAGCGCGGACTGGCGGGTGGAGGCGGATCGGATGCTGGCGCATAGCCGCTTGAAGTCGGACTAAAGGCCTGTGGCATTTGCCGTGCTGCCAGGTTGCACGTCTCTCGTCCTGACCTCCGAATACCTCTGTGCTCCGGCCACTGTTCGGATTCAAACCCTACCGGTTGGGTGTTCCAGCGATGGATGAAAATCAATTTATTCTGCGGCATGAACAGTCAAACTGACGAACTGGACCACGCCCTTTACTGTCGCTGAAAGACCCATAAGAGCCGCTCATGACAGGCAGCTTACCTGCTTCCCAGTTTGACTCCAGTCAGAAGTCGATCATGGCGTTCTGCATCGTGCCTAAAGTGGTCATGGCACGCTCACTGAACGCGGCAGTTCACCTCGCGGCGCGAGGGCGTAAGGGGCCGACGCTTTACAAGGCTCGCATTGCATTGGCTGACCAACCGTCAGCGAGGCTTAGCTAGCCCGTAAAGCACACCAATGTCTTCATTTCGGCCAAAGCAACATTTCTTGAACTTCAATCCAGAGTTGCATGGGCACGGGTCATTCCTGCCAGGCGTGAACATCTTGTTCCTGTAAGTCGTGTTTTTTTTCGGCGCTTTAAAGGCGCTGATGACAGCATTGCCAGCTGGCTTCTCATGCCAAACGTGGCTAAGAATCTTGCCGTCCTTCATGAGTGTTTGGGCTTGCGCAACCTCTTCAGGACCAAGCTTCTCAATTTTCAACGCGAGCACATCTTCCGACCGAAGTTCACTGCCACCTGGCTCCGTGCCAATCATTGTGAATATCGTTAGATCTGGCATTTTTAGCTTTGCAACAAGCCCATACGCATAAAGCAAGTCGAGACGTCTTGCTCGATACTCGTCCGACGTTTGACCAACATCCTGGGGAATAATCACCAAAATAATGCAGGCATGAGGGGTGATAGGGGAGCGAAAAATCTTCGACGTTCTTACATGACTAGGCGTGCCCCGGATTTTTGCTTGATACTCTTTCGCCAGTTGCCCACGGGTAAACCTGGTTTCTGAAGCCAGCATTCGAACCGCTGTCTCGTGCATATTCACTGATGCGTTGAGCGGGTTGGGTGCCGTGGCCGTCAAGATCGCTTTGGTGAAGCGCGAGATCAACTCATCCCAAAAATAACTTCCTTTGTGAAGTTGCTTCAGTCGAGCGCGGGCGCCTGAATTCACATAGTCAGCCCACTCGCCCTCAGGAATTTGAATGATCTCGAACTCAGCGGGCGCGGCCTTCTCATATTCAGCGAAAGGCTTATCAACCATCGGGCCTCCTTGCTTCATGTAAACAGCTAGCAATTCCTCTTCGCCCGTGATAACTCGAATACGTCCACGACGAATGGCGTCTTCTTTCACCTTCAAATATTTGATGAAATCAGGGGCGGTGTCCAGTTCGCGCAGCACAAGTTCAAGCGTGACTTCATCAAAGACGTGAACATAGGGCTTGCTGCGGTCGTCCAGGACGCTGAATGGGTGATCGTCTATTTCATCCGCATCGACGCTATACAAAATGAATGAACCGCTAGAGTTCATCCCGAACAATTCAGCCGCCGCCTTTTGCGTGTTCTTCGTGACTGCTATTAAGTGGATACGGTAGTCGGTGCCGGGTTCAATAAACGGGAAAGGCTTTTGGCATTGAGGGTCGAAGTAGAGTTTGCCGGGGTGCTCCTTGAGCCACTTGTAAGCGCCGTAGAGCTGACTCTTGGACTCATCGATTGATTTGCGTCGCCAACGAGGCCAGGCAATTGTTACGTCAATCTCTGCGTTGAAGCTAATGTCTTTGTCCGAGAAGATCAGTAGGTCTGAGCCGAACACAACAAGCATATCGCACAGCTCTTTGCCAACACCTTTGTCGCCTTTTCTCCCCTCTGAGGTGTAGAGCGACGGATAGCTCCACAAATCCAGGAACGTTTGATCGCACAGTCTAGCTAGTACGCGTTCTGTGTCGGTAACGCCTTTTGATCTCGTTATAGCTTTCATTGTGCGTCTGCGCCTTTGGTTGAAATGTCCGCTTGTGGTCGAGTCCGGGTACCTCCTTGGTTGAATTCGCGGCCACGCAGCTGACATTTTGGCTCATGGAGCCAATGCCCGGTATAAGCCGGGCAATTCGAATTTCCGTAGACCCGCTCCCGCTGCACTGCCGAATTACATTCCGCTCCATTGCTGCCACTCATTCTTGGCTGACTGTTTCCGAGAAAACTGCTCGACTCCAATTCAAAGCAATCAGTTGCCTACATCGCACTGAACCAGGGGGTAGGGTTTGGGTTGGAATGAATGGCGGTATTTACTGAAATGCGCGCGGGGTGTTGTTGTCTATGTGTAGGCCCGGCCCAACACCCGGCATATTTCTGGCACCGCCCGGTACAAGCACGAGTAGTGCGACAGCCCGCTGAAGCTTTGGGCTGAGGCAGCGCCCGGAATTGCCGATGCCAGGTAGTGCGCCATCTGCGGCGGCGACCAGTTGTCCGCATCACCATGCCAGAGGTGAGTGGGCACAGCAATGTCGGCCAGTGTGGCGCTCCACGGCTGCACATACGCCCCAACGTCTCTTGCATAGCCCCGCACGCGGCCCAGAAAGCATGAGCGCAATATGGCGGTGATGCGGGCCTGAAACTCAGGGTCGGCGGCCAGGGCCTTGTCAGCACCTTCGGCACTGGCAAACAGCAAGCGAAACAAGGCTTTGGGGGCCAGCCAGGCGAGCAAACTTTGCCAGTAAGACAACAGCAGAAACAGCACAGGCGCAGCCTTGGCCAGTTGAAACACCTGTTGGCCCGCCATGGCTGGCAGAAACTCCCCCGCCTCCAAAGGCGCTGCCGCAGACACCAAGTGCAGACTTGTGACCCCGTTGGGCATGTACCGGCAAGTCTGAAGGGCGATGAACGCACCGATGGAAAATCCAATGAAATCGACGGCTTGACCGCCAGCTTCTTTTGCAATTTCTTCGGCCAGAAGCCGGTAATACGCCTCTCCGGTGATAGAAGGATGGATGGCAAACCGGTCAAGGCAAAGCACCGTCAAGCCGTGCTTTTTTGCTTCCAGGTCGAAGAGCTGCCCTTCTTCCGGGGCACCGGGGGCACCGTGAAAATAGATGACCAGTTTGCCGTGGGTGGAGCCAAATTGATGAAGTTTCAAGGGTGCGACTTCCATGCTGGATATCTAGAAGTGGGTTCAGCTATTCGAGATTCTCGAATAACTGCCGCCGACACCAACTCAAGGTGCTGATCCGGTGTCGGAACACAGGCATAACCGATCAACATGATCTGTCTCACACGTGGTCGCACGCAAATAGTTTTCTTGCACGTGCCAGATCGGTGCTTCCATCCTCAGCCAATTCGAGGAAATAGGGGAGCTGCCAACTTTGGGTTTTAACCGCCTGTTTGGCGACCGGATGACTCCACGGCGGATAGACCCGAATGGCACGTTTTCCAGCATGTTTTTGACTCGACAGAATGCCCATTTTGATCAAGATGCTTTTGTCGAATACGAACTGCCCGCAGCTCTCTGTATTCGATGTGTACACGACAACAAAATCGACTGGATCGTTGGCATCAATAGGCGCTATTACACCGCTTGGCTGCGGACGTTTCCATAGTGTCACGAACTGGCCAACTTTGGTTGGCGTCGTCTTGGCCACACGAAAGACGACACGCTTTGCATCCACTTCAAAACGGCAGGCACCGTAATCCGCACTTTCCATTTCGCGCACAACGGCATCAGACAACTTCATTCCAGCAGACTCATACACATTCTTGACCAAAGCGTGCAAGTCCATTGAATCAAGATGGGGCATTTTTTCCACTCACAGATAGGTGGTTTGTGTTGGTGGTCATGATTTCACTCCGGGGTTGTTGCAGTCTTCATTGTCGGCATCGAAATGAGCACGCGATTGAGAATTTCAAGAATCATTTTCGAGTATCCAAATGTCTTGATTGCAGGTGACACATTCATGACCCGGCATGGACTCCCAAAAACCGTGTTGATGAGCAGGTCATTCTTTGCCGTGCGATTTCTTCCATTTTCTGAGATTGCCTACAGTTATCTCATGGCGGCATACCAGCTAGCCGCTTATGCACGTAGTCAGGGTTAAGTCGGCTGCTGACAATGCAGCCAACACAACTTTTGTCTTGGCACGAGTGACCCCATGAGCAAACCCACCACAGGTGATTTCACCCAAAGCGAAGCTTTCACCAAGACCCCCGGCTGGCTGGACTGGTACAGCGGCCCGGCCAAGCCGCGCTTCCAGTTGCCCGCAGGTAGCGTGGATGCGCATTGCCACGTGTTTGGCCCGGGGGCTGAATTCCCCTACGCACCCGAGCGCAAATACACGCCGTGTGATGCGTCCAAGGCCCAGCTGTTTGCGCTGCGCGACCACCTGGGTTTTGAGAAAAACGTCATCGTGCAAGCCACCTGCCATGGAGCCGACAACCGTGCGCTGGTCGATGCGCTCAGAAGCAGCAAGGGCAAGGCGCGCGGCGTGGCCACCGTCAAGCGCAGCGTGAGTGATGCCGAGCTGCAAGCCATGCACGACGCCGGTGTGCGCGGCGTGCGCTTCAATTTTGTCAAACGGCTGGTGGACTTCACGCCTAAGGACGAGCTGATGGAGATCGCCGCTCGCATCAAGGCCTGGGGCTGGCATGTGGTGATCTACTTTGAAGCCGTGGACCTGCCCGAGCTGTGGGACTTTTTCACCGCGCTGCCGACCACCGTGGTGGTGGACCACATGGGCCGCCCGGACGTGTCGCTGCCGGTGGACGGGCCGCAATTTGCGTTGTTCCAGAAGTTCATGCGCGAGCACGGCAATGTGTGGAGCAAGGTGAGCTGCCCCGAGCGCCTGAGTCTGACCGGCCCCAAGGCCTTGAACGGCGAGCAAAATGCCTACCGCGACGTGATCCCGTTTGCCAAAGCCATTGTTGAAGAGTTTTCAGACCGCGTGTTGTGGGGCACCGACTGGCCGCACCCGAATTTGAAGGATCACATGCCCGACGACGGCCTGCTGGTGGACTTCATCCCGCACATTGCGCCCACGCCCGAACTGCAGCGCAAACTGCTGGTCGACAATCCCAATCGCCTGTACTGGAGCTAAGACACGCATGGCACTCGACAAACCCTACAAAGACATCCCCGGCACCATCATTTTTGACGCCGACCAAAGCCGCAAAGGCTACCACCTCAACCAGTTTTGCATGTCGCTGATGAAGGCCGAAAACCGCGAGCGCTTCAAGCGCGACCAGCGCGCTTATCTGGACGAATGGCCGATGAGCGAAGAGCAAAAGCAGGCCGTGCTCGACATGGACCTGAACCGCGCCATGGCCTTGGGTGGCAACATCTACTTTCTGGCCAAGATCGGCGCCACCCACGGCAAGAGCTTTCAGCAAATGGCGGGCAGCATGACCGGCATGAGCGAGGAAGAGTACCGCGCCATGATGCTCGCCGGTGGCCGCTCCATCGAGGGCAACCGCCATCTGGGCGAAGACGGCGATGCCCAGCCGCAACATCAACCCCAAGGCCAAGCCGGCCGCAAAGCGAGCGTCTGACCATGGCCAAAATTACCGCCTCCGTTTACACCTCCCACGTGCCCGCCATCGGCGCGGCCATTGACCTGGGCAAGACACAAGAGCCGTACTGGCAGCCGCTGTTCAAGGGTTATGAGTTCTCCAAACAGTGGATGAAGGACAACAAGCCCGACGTGATTTTTCTGGTCTACAACGACCACGCCACCGCCTTCAGCCTGGACATGATTCCCACCTTCGCCATCGGCACGGCGGCGCAATTTCTTCCCGCAGACGAGGGTTTTGGCCCGCGCCCGGTGCCCAAAGTCATCGGCCACCCGGACCTGGCATCGCACATCGCCCACTCGGTGATCCAGCAGGACTTTGACCTGACCATCGTCAACAAGATGGAAGTCGACCACGGCCTGACCGTGCCACTGTCCCTGATGTGCGGCCAGCCCGATGCCTGGCCCTGCCCGGTGATCCCGTTTGCCGTCAATGTGGTGCAGTACCCGGTGCCCAGCGGCCAGCGCTGCTTCAACCTCGGCAAAGCCATCCGCAAAGCGGTTGAAAGTTATGACCAGGACCTCAAAGTGCAAATCTGGGGCACCGGCGGCATGAGCCACCAGTTGCAGGGGCCGCGCGCCGGCCTGATCAACAAAGAGTTTGACAACGCGTTTCTGGACCGCCTGATTGCCGACCCGCAAGGCCAGGCCAGCGTGCCGCACATAGACTACGTGCGTGAAGCTGGCAGCGAGGGCGTTGAACTGGTGATGTGGCTCATTGCCCGTGGTGCGATGGACGACGTGGCGGGCAATGCTGCAAATAGCATAGCTACACACGCAGGTAGCGTGCGGGTTAGACACCGTTTTTATCATGTTCCCGCGTCCAATACGGCGGTGGGTCATCTGATTTTGGAGAACATCTGAATGAGCAAAATCATCAAAGTCGCCCTCGCCGGCGCCGGTGCCTTTGGCATCAAACACCTGGACGGCATCCAGAACATCGACGGTGTTGAAGTTGTCTCGCTGGTCAGCCGCGATCTGGAAAAAACAAAAGAAGTCGCCGCCCGATACGGCATCAAGCACGTCACCACCGAGCTGGCGGACAGCCTGGCTTTGCCCGAAGTGGATGCCGTCATCCTGTGCACGCCGACGCAAATGCACGCCGCGCAAAGCATCGCCTGCCTGAAAGCCGGCAAGCATGTGCAAGTGGAAATCCCCTTGGCCGACACCCTCCATGGCGCCCTGGAAGTGGCGGCCATGCAGGAGCAGACCGGCCTGGTGGCCATGTGTGGCCACACCCGCCGCTTCAACCCCAGCCACCAGTATGTGCACCGGCAAATTGCGGCGGGCAAGTTCAACATCCAGCAGATGGATGTGCAGACCTATTTCTTTCGTCGCACCAACATGAACGCGCTGGGCCAGGCCAGGTCCTGGACCGATCACCTGCTGTGGCACCACGCGGCCCACACGGTGGACCTGTTTGCCTACCAGTGCGGCAGCCCCATCGTCAAAGCCAACGCCGTGCAAGGCCCGATCCACCCGGTGCTGGGCATTGCCATGGACATGAGCATCCAGCTCAAGGCCGCCAACGGCGCCATCTGCACGCTGAGTCTGAGCTTCAACAACGACGGCCCGCTGGGCACTTTCTTCCGCTACATCGGCGACACGGCAACCTACATCGCACGCTACGACGACCTGTTCACGGCCAAGGAAGAAAAGATCGACGTCAGCCAGGTTGACGTGTCCATGAACGGCATCGAGCTGCAGGACCGCGAGTTCTTCGCCGCCATCCGCGAAGGGCGCGCGCCCAACAGCAGCGTGGCCCAGCTGCTGCCTTGCTATCAGGTACTGCACGATTTGGAGCAGCAACTGCTGTCCTGATCACCCATGCATCGCCAGGGGCCACGCGGGCTTGGGCCGGGTAGGAGCCCACTACAATCACGCCCTTTTCCTGCCCGTAGCCCCCGTCATGCACATCGTCGTCAACGAAGACCTCAAAGCCTATATCGATCCCCTCACCCCCGACGAGCACGACGCCCTGGAACGCAGCCTGTTGGCTGAAGGCTGCCGCGATGCCCTGGTGCTCTGGGGTGATGTGCTGGTGGACGGCCACAACCGCTATGGCATCTGCCAAAAGCACGGCATTCCGTTCCAGACCCTGCAAAGCACGCTGTTCACGAGCATGGAAGACGTCCACCTGTGGATGATCGACCAGCACCTGGGGCGGCGCAGTGTGTCTGACTTTCAGCGCGGCGTGCTGGCGCTGCGCAAGCGCGAAATCCTGAACGACAGACGCCTCAAGGCAGCGCCCCCGGTGGGGCCTGGCAGCACGGCACCCGCTTTCGAGACCACAGACGCGTCAACACCCGCCGCCCCTGCCACGACCGAGCCGCTGAAAAGCCGCGAAGACATCGCCAAGGCCGCACGCCTGAGCAGCAGCCAGGTCGTGCTGATCGAAAAGATTCAAAAGCAGGCGGCGCCGGAGGTGGTGGCCGCGGTCAAGTCGGGCGCGATCTCGCTCAACGCCGCCGCAGCGGTGGCCACCCTGCCCGAGCAGGAACAAGTGGCCGCAGCCCAAGGCGGCAAGGAACTGCTGCGCCAGGCCGCCAAGCGCGTGCGCGAGAGCAAGAAGCGCGCACCGGTTGACGAGGCCCAGGATTCGGCGGAGGACTCAGTGGCGGCACTGAAGGCCCGCGTCACTGAGTTGGAAGCAGAGAACGCCAAGCTGCGCGCGCAGTTAGCGACATTGATGGGCTGATCGTGGCAACAACTCCCTATTTTTTCGCACCCGCTGGCCACGGGCTGGTTCCGGCTTTGCTGGCCATCCTGGCGCTTGCGGGTTGCGCCTCCACACCATCGGTCGAGCCCGGGGCAGCGGCACCATCGACGACCTCTGCTAACCCTACACCAGCCGGTGCGACACCTGCCACACTCGACGCGGTTGAAAACAGCCAGAAGTTTGCCCGTTGGGTGGCCGAATTCAGCGCCACCGCGCGCACGGCTGGCATTGACGAGGCCACGCTGCATATCGCGTTCGACAACGCCCGCTTCCTGCCACGCGTCATCGAGTCGGACCGTGCGCAGCCCGAGTTCACCCGCACACCGTGGGACTACCTCGATACCGCCGTGTCGGCGCTGCGCGTCACCCGTGGGCAAGACAAGCTGCTGCAACTGCGGCAGCAAATCGACCCTATCGCCGTGCGCTACGGCGTGCCGACCGAGGTGCTGCTCGCGATCTGGGGCATGGAGAGCAGCTACGGCAGTTTTGTGGGCGACCTACCCACCATCGACGCCCTGGCGACGCTGGGCTTTGAAGGCCGACGCGAGGCATGGGCGCGCAACCAATTGCTGGTTGCTTTGAAGATCTTGCAGAGCCACGACATAGTCCGCGTGCAGATGGTGGGCTCATGGGCGGGTGCCATGGGCCAGACGCAATTCCTGCCCTCGGTCTTCCTGGCCTACGCGGTCGATGCCGATGGCGATGGCCGACGCGACATCTGGGGCAGCGTGCCCGATGTGATGGCATCCACCGCCAACTTTTTGGTCGGCTCCGGTTGGCAGGCCGGTCAGCCCTGGGGGGCCGAGGTGCGCTTGCCGCCGGGATTCGACTACGCGCGCACCGATGCCGATGTGCGCCAGCCCACCGCCGCATGGGTAGGCGCGGGCGTGCAGGCCATGGACGGCACAGTGCTGCCAAGCTTTGCCGACGGCTCCATCCTGCTTCCGGCTGGCGCGCGCGGGCCAGCCTTTCTGGTCGGCAGCAACTTCCGCACCATCCTGCGCTACAACAACTCCACCAGTTACGCGCTCGGTGTCCACCTGCTGGCGCAGCGGCTGGCCGGTGGCCCCGCGATCCAGGCCGCCTGGCCGCGCGACCTGCACGCCCTGACGAGTGACCAGATGCTGGCGCTGCAAACGGCGCTGAATGCGCGCGGCTTCGACAGCGGTACGCCCAACGGCAAGATGGGCCCGGCCACGCAGCGCGGCATTCGCCGCTACCAGCGCAGCCTGGACCTGCCGACGGATGGTTATCCGACGCTGGACTTGCTGCAGCGTCTGCAGTGACTGCGCCTACTTGAACTGCAGTTTGGCACCGTTCAAGGGCACGGCGGTCAGGCTGTTCTTGGGCGAGCCGTCAACCAGCTTGTCCGAGTAGGTCAGGTACAGCAGCACCTGCCGCGTCGGGTCCACCATCCGCACGACGCGCATCTTTTTGAACAGCAACGAGCGGCTTTCGCTAAAGACTTCCTCGCTCTTGGGTATCGGCACCGTGGAGGAGATGAGCCCCACCTGCCTACAGGCGATGGAAGACTCCGACTTCTCCGTGGCCACGCCCAGCGCCCCCTTCAACCCACCCGCCTTGGAGCGGGACACGTAGCACGTGATGCCCGCCACCTTGGGATCGTCAAAGGCCTCCACCACAATCTTGTGGTCCGGGCCCAGGAGCTTGAAGGCGGTGTCCACTTCGCCGATTTGCTGGGCGATGGTGGCGGATGCGAACGGAATGGAAATGGCGAAAGCAATAGTGTGGCGTAGTTTCATAGCGCTAATGTAGATTCTTTACATCAAGCGTCTCGGCACACGCCTGGCAGACGCGTGCGGTACCTGGTTTTCACATGGCGTGCTCTAAAGCCTCAGTTTTTCAGGCTGCAAGTGCTCGCTACTGATCCGGCATAGAAATCAACCAATACAGGTACATCAAACCTATCCCAGTAAAGACCATCAGACTCAAAACGGGGATCGGTAGTCCGAGAAAAGCTGCCTGATCCGTTGCGCATTCCATGCCGCCGACTAATCCGGACCTGAAGAATCCAAAATAATTACCATTTTTAAAGAAGTAAACCAGACCCCTGCCGCAGGACCCAATGGCTGCCTCTTGGTGGAATAGCAAATAGACTTGGCGACATGAACTGACCCAGCCAAGAACAAAACTCAGTTCCGCTGCGCGTTGCGCTGTGCGGCGAATTGCAGACCCAGTGGCCGTCAGTAGCAAACCAATAGCTGCCAGTATCAACGCCAATCGCTGAAACCAACACATTGAGCAGACTTCTAAACTGAATGTCAACCCGACGGAAACCGCCGCGATAACCGCACCCAAGCAGAGGGTGCCGAATATCAACAACATCCGATTTGGACGCGCAAAAAAATCAAACATCACTTTTCTGTCCGAATGAATTTACGAACCAGTTCTATTCCGTGAGACGAAGGATTCAACTACACACGTAGTTGATTAGACGCGCCCACGCCTTCTCTTCCTCTGCAATCCAATTGGTAACAACTTGATCGACATTCATTTTCAATTCCTTATTCGAACGTGATTACAACTACAACAGTGGTAGATGGCCGCACCAATGCCGCTGGATGCGCCGGTCACCAGCGCGCGCTTGCCAATGTTGATGGTGAAGAAATGTGTATCGGTCATGCTGGAATGCTCCTGCTTTGGATGATCGGGATATCGATAGGGTCGGCAACGGTGGCAGCAGTCGGATCCCAGTTTGATTTACACCGGCGCACATGGCGTGAAGAAGCGTTGCTTGCGTTGGGGCGTCGTGCGTGGATAGGTCGGTGATGTGGGTGTTACGCAGGGCCATGCGGTGTTCTTTGTGGCCGCGTGCGGGTCGATAGGGTTCATTCCGGGCCGCGTCGCGCTGCCGATGATGTCACGGTCATTCAGATCGTGTTGACTGCGTTCAAAAACTGCGCCATGGATTTCGTATCACATTGGCGGCTCGCCCAATCGGCCACAGCAATTGCAGCCGACGCCTTTGCGCGCTCACGATCAGCACCAAGCCCGACAACGAGGTTGATGCACATGGGCACCAGTATTTCGATCGGCGGATTTAATGTCGCCGCGAAATGGCCGCCGAGTTCCAACAATATGAACCCGTGCAATGTGCTCCATAGCTGTGCAGCCATAAGGTCCGGTTCCATCTGGCGCACGCAGTTGCCTTTGATCAGGCGCTCGCATCCTCCCCGCAGGTGTGAGTAGGACGCCATGAATGCGTCCGCACCTACCTTTGGCGCAGTGGTCGACTCTCCCCGCACGGGACCGTATCTGCCCTGAATCGACAAGCCAAACATCAGGTCATACAGGTGCGCGTTGCGCATGGCGAAGTCCCGGCAGGCCAGCGCAATGGCACACAAATCGGTCATGGCGTCTTGGGTGTTCGCGACCTGCCTGAAGATGTCTGCCTGTTGCCGGAATCCTTCTTCTGCCACCGCCTGGAGCAGTTCTGAAACGCCGCCGAAGTGCGTGTAGACCCCCATCGTCGAAAGACCGGCTTCACTGGATACCGAGCGCGCCTTGATTTCCGTGGGGCCATGGGTGGCCAGCAAACGAATCGCCGCCTTCAGTAGGCGACTTCGGGGATCAGGGTTAACCATGAGAATATTTGCTTGCAGGGTTTCAATAACAACGTTATATTAACACCATAACACTGTTATTCCAGCCGCGCCTGATCCTGGGTTTGCGGTTTTCCCGGTAGTCCGGACTCGTGGGCTATTACCACGAAGCCACCAAGAGAAAGAGGTCAGACGATGAGCAACACCCCCCCGATGCCTGGGCGCATCAATGTGGAAAGCCTGGATTCGGTGTGGGTCGCACACTTGGACGGTGGCGCGTTCGGCCTGATGGGGCTGAACATGGCTGAAGAACTGGCGGCGCTGCTGGATCGCGTGGAGGCCAATGCCGCCGTTGACGCAGTGGTGTTTACAGGGATGCATCCGGGCCGCTTCATCGGTCACGCCGACGTGCGCTGGCTGCAGGAGGGCGGCGCGAGCATCCCGAGGTTGGGGTTGGGTACGTCGTCGGCGGTCGCCCGGGCCTCGAAGGCAGTGCGCGGTGTTCCGGGTCTGGAGGCGATAGCCGGGCTAACGCCACTGGATGGTGGCATGCAGCTCGACAAGCTGCACGAGACCTTTTTTCGGATGAACCGTAGCGGTGTGATTTTTATTGCGGCCCTGAACGGATCTGCGCTGGGGCTGGGCAGCGAGTTCGCGCAAGCCTGCGATGTACGTCTCATGGCCGACGGCGACTTCTTCATCGGGCAGCCGGAAGTACTGCTGGGCATCAACCCCGGAGGTGGCGGCACGCAGCGGTTGCCGCGCCTGGTTGGCAATCACCGCGCGCTGTTGTTGATGCTGGAAGGCCGCCCGGTACCGCCTCGGAAGGCATTGGAAATCGGTTACATCGATGAGGTGGTGCCGCCGGATGAGCTGCTTGAACGAGCGATCGCCCGCGCACGGTACCTGGGCTGCCGTCCCAGAAAAGCCAGGCAGGCGATCAAGCGCGCCGTGTACATCGGGGGGTCCGCCACGCTGGAGGAAGGGCTGCACATGGAGCGCACCGAATTCATCCACATATCGCCCAGCGAGACCGCGCAGACCCTGATGAGCGAATACCTGCGGCGAACCGATCAAGACGGTGATGTGCCGTTCTATAACCCCGAAATTCTCGAAGAAACACTCCAGCACGGATCCCTGCCGGTTCAGGGCAAAGGGAGCAATAAATGAATCGATCATCCAAACAGCATATGCAGGTGGTGCGCCATGACGTGCGCTTTGACTCAGGGGAAACTTACTGCTCGGCTTGGCTCTTTCTTCCAGTGGGAGTAGAGCGCCCCCCTGTAGTCGTGCTCGGGCATGGGCTGGGTGCCATCCGCGAGATGCGCCTGGATGCCTTTGCTGAACGTTTTGCCGCCCAAGGCATCGCCGCCTTGGCTTTTACGTACCGCTATTTCGGTGACAGCGGTGGTCAGCCACGGCAGCTCATGTCCGTCCCACGCCAGTTGGAAGACTGGGAGGCAGCGCTGAACTTCGTCAAGTCTCGTCAAGACCTCGACGACAGCAGGCTCGCAGTATGGGGCAGCTCTTTCGGGGGTGGGCACTCCATCACCATGGCCAGCCGCCATCCCGAGCTGCGCGCAGCGGTTGCCCAATGTCCGTTCTCCGACGGATTGGCTTCGGCCACCGCACAAGGGCTCATCGCGGGCATGAAGGGCTCAATGAGGCTTCTTCCTCTGGCAATGCGTGACTTTGCTGCCAGGCGCAAGGGGCGCGCGCCAGTGACGGTCCCCATCGCTGGAGACCCTGGCCAGTTGGCGTTGATGAGCACGCATGATGCGCTGAATGGCTACTTGAAGTTGGTGCCCAAGGGCTCCGAATTCGTCAACCACGTAGCCGCCCGCGTGATCCCGGAGATCGTGAGATACCGCCCCGGACTTTCTGCTCACAAGATCAAGTGCCCCATTTTGTTCTGTGTTAGCGAAACCGATACGGTCACACCACCGGGGCGAACCCTTGTCCTCGCACGCCGGGCACCACGAGGCGACATCAAGTGCTACAACGCCGGGCACTTCGACTTTTACCTTGGCGCGGTATTTGAGCAATTGGTCTCGGATCAGTCGCGCTTCCTGGTCGAGCATCTTGTGCCGACAACGCCCCATCCAATCTCTCACTAATTTGAAAGAACCCATCGTCATGAAACTCAACACACTTGCACTGGTTACTTTGTCAGCCGCTTGCATGGCCTTGCCAGCGTCGGCGAATGAGGCATCGCCAACGGGTCTTTGGAAAAACATTGATGACGCCACCGGCAAGCCGCGCGGCATGATCCGCATTACCGAATCGAACGGAACACTGCAGGGAAAAATCGAAAAGTTATTCCCTGCACCCAACGAAGATCTCAATCCAACGTGCAAAAAGTGCGAGGGCACGCTCAAGGACGCGCCGGTCATCGGCTTGACGATACTCAGCGGCATGTCCAAAGAAGGTGATCAATACGCTGGTGGCCAGATTCTGGACCCCGACAACGGCAAGACCTACCGCAGCCAGTTGCGTCTCATTGAAGACGGTAAGAAGCTCGAAGTGCGTGGTTACATCGGCGTACCCCTGTTAGGCCGCTCACAGACCTGGGTGCGTCAAGAGTAAGAACGCCCCTGCAAACAACCGCCCTGGAGTGCTATTGACAAATACGCACACCCATGTCGCCTTGTGTGCCAGCCATGGCTGAAACGGGCGCACATGCCGAATTCCATAGCCGACAAAGAGACAAGTATGTCACCCAGCAAACAAGAAATGACGCGATTTTCTGATCTTCCAAGCTCCCGCGCGGCTGCGGCGCCCGATGCGCCGTGTATCGCCGATGCCAGCGCCGCCCTGTCCAACAGCGACTTTCATTTGTGCGTCCTGCGCGCGGCTGGCGTTTTCGAGACCCATGGCATCAAGGCGGGCGACGTCGTCGCGCTCATGCTGCCGAACCAAGCCGAGTTCGTCGTCGCGATGTTCGCGGCCTGGCACCTCGGTGCCGCCATGACGCCTATCAATCCTGCACTGACGCAGAAGGAAGCGTCTCACCAGATCGTCGACTCCCGCGCCAAGCTCCTCATCAACAGCACTGGTGAGGCGGTGGTCGCAGGCGTCACCACGTTGCCCGCGACGGCACAGAAGGATGGCCCCAGGCATGAAGGCAAACCGGTGGACGACCCGTCCGCCCTGGCCTTACTGATCTACACCAGCGGCACCACCGGCCTGCCCAAGGGTGTGATGCTGGACCACGCCAACATCGAAGCCATGACGGAAATGGGCCGCGAGGGGCTGCAGATCACTTCTGCCGACCACTGCCTGCTGATCTTGCCGCTCTTTCATGTCAACGGCATCGTCGTGAGCGTTCTGACGCCATTGGCCAGCGGTGCGCACGTCACGATCCGGCGCCGCTTCGACATTGACACCTTTTTTGCCGACATCGAACGCCTGCGGCCCACGTTTTTCTCAGCCGTTCCGACCATCTACACGATGCTCGGGGCTCTGCCGTCCGATGTGCGCCCCGACGTGTCCAGCCTGCGCTACGGCGTGTGCGGCGCTGCGCCCGCCTCAGCGGAATTGCTCACTGGCTTCGAGGCGCGGTATGGCTTCCCACTGGTCGAGGCCTATGGGCTGTCCGAGGGCACCTGTGGGTCTACGCTGAACCCGGTCGACGGCGTGCGCAAAGCAGGGACGGTTGGTTTACCGTTGCCCGGTCAGAAGATTGCGATTGCGGACGGCAAGGGCGCGCACCTGCCTCCCGGTTCGACCGGTGAAGTGTTGGTCGCCGGCCCTAATGTCATGCGTGGCTACCTTAACCAGCCCGACGCCACCGCAAAAACCATCGTCAATGGCTGGTTGCACACCGGTGACATCGGCCGCATCGACGACGACGGTTACCTCTCCATCGTTGGCCGCCTAAAGGAGATGATCATTCGCGGGGGCGAAAACATCTACCCGAAAGAGATCGAAGATGTTTTGGTCGAGCACCCCAGCGTGCTGGAAGCGGCGGTGGTGGGCGCGCCGGACGAGCGGCTTGGCGAAATCGTGGTCGCCTTCGTATCGCGCCGCCCCGGTGCCACCGTGACGGTCGATGCGTTGAACGCACACTGCGCCTCGCGCTTGGCCCGCCACAAACTGCCGGCGATCATTCACATCATCGAATCCCTGCCAAAAAATGCAGTAGGCAAGATCGCCAAGCCGGTGCTGCGCGAGCAGGTTCGGGGGCAATGAGCATGACCGGCTCAGCACACCAAAGTCGACCGGCCATCTTCGTCACGGGTGCGGCCACAGGCATCGGGCGCGCCTGCGCCGAACGGTTTGCACGGCACGGCTGGTTCGTCGGCCTCTACGACATCGACGCGGATGGCGCTGCAGAGGTGGCTGCGACCCTGGAGCACGGCTGTGTGGTGGCGGGTGCACTCGACGTGACCGATCCTGATGCGTGGCGGGTCGCACTGGCCCAGTTCTGGGAGAAGAGCGGTCAGCGACTGGATGTGCTTTTCAACAATGCTGGGGTGCTGACCGCAGGCCCCTTCGAGACCGTCGAATTGGCGAGGCATCAGGGGATGCTGAACGTGAACGTGCTCGGAATGATCAATGGTTGCCACAGTGCTTTCGACTATCTGCGTCGCACGCCGGGCGCCCGGGTGATCAACATGGCCTCCGCTACAGCGATTTACGGACAGCCTGACCTGGTGACCTACTCAGCGACCAAGTTCGCCGTTCGTGGCTTCACAGAGGGGCTGGAACTGGAGTGGCATCGGCACGGCATTCGTGTCTCAGATGTGTGGCCCAGCTTCGTGCGGACGGACATGGCGAAGAAGTTTGAGCGCATCGCCAGCGCCAAGTCGCTGGGTGTTCGGCTGATGCCGGACGATGTTGCCGCCACCGTCTGGGCCTGTGCAACCAGCCAGTCGCTAGTCCCCAAAACGCATTGGACCGTTGGCCTTCAGGCCAGGCTGCTGGCCATCGCAACGAGTGTCTCACCGGCCCCGATCAGCCGTTGGGTGGTGCGGCAACTTGCACATCAAACATAGGAGCGCACCACACCCCATCCATAGACAACGCTCACATACACATCGCAGGCTGGCGAGCCTCAAGCCCCAAATCCGCATTAACAACTACAAAGGAGACACGATGTACACCAAACGACTCAATCCAATATGCGCTGCAACACTTGCAATCGCTGCTTCACTTCCCATGGCGGCCCACGCCGACGATCCCGACAACATCTTCCGCATCGGATATGCCCATGTCGGATTCGACCTCAAATCGAGCGACTTGACCGGTCCGCCCGGAACGACACCGCCTGGTTTGCGCATCAATGTCAAAGATCTTGACATCCTGGCGCTGAGCTACGAGCGACGTCTGTCTCCGAACTGGGGGGTCCAGTTCCAAGCAGGTATTCCGCCGACATTGACGACTGTGGGCGCAGGCGCGGCAGTACCGGTCGGTACCGTGGCGAAGGCGCGCATCTGGTTCCCGACGGTGTTGGCCCGGTACACCTTCACCGGCGTACCAACCGTTCGACCCTACGTTGGAGTCGGCGTAACCTACACGTTTTTCACTGACGAGGAGGTGACCACCGGTTACACAGCCGCCCTTCAGGGCAGCAGCAGCTCCATGAAGCTGGAGGACTCGTGGAGCCCCTATGTGAGACTTGGCGTCGAGTATCCGATCGATAAAAACTGGATCGTCAACGTTGAGTACTCGACATTTCAAATCAAAAGCACAGCGACCGTTGTCACGCAGACGCCTGGCTTGGGTCCGATCCCCCGGCGTGTGGACATCAAGGATACGCCGCAAATATTTGGCGTGACTATTGGCTACCGCTTTTGACACCCGCCCCCTCGTTGAACACCGATCGAGACTTCAAGAACACGGGACCAAGTCAGCCGCCGTCAGCACCGGCGACAACTATCTATAGGGACGGTATGCCAGCATGAAATTCGATTTTGACTGGTTGGTGATTGGCTCCGGTTTCGGGGGCAGCGTTTCAGCGCTACGGCTTACTGAGAAGGGCTACAGCGTCGGCGTGCTGGAGCGCGGTCGGCGGTTCCGCGACGAGGACCTGGCCGAATCAGCATGGCAGCTCGGACGCTTTGTTTGGGCGCCGATCCTGGGCCTCAAAGGCGTGATGCGCATGCGCGTCTTCCGGCATGTGTTCTTCCCGAGCCAGTCAGCGGTTGGCGGTGGCAGCACGGTCTATGGCGGCGTTCTCTACCGGGCGCGTGACAAGTTCTTTGAGAATGCGCAGTGGCGCGGGCTGGGCGACTGGGCACGCGAACTGCGACCGCACTACGAACAGGCCGAGCGGATGTTGGGGGTAAGCACCGTGCCCTTCACATCCACCAACCAGCGCCTGGCGTTGTCGATGGCTCGGCACTTTGGCCGGGAGGACGATTTCGTCCTGTCGCCGACGGGTGTTTACTTCGGCGATCCTGGGGTGACCGTCAAAGACCCGTTCTTCGGCGGCCAGGGCCCTGATCGCACCGGATGCATGCGGTGCGGATCGTGCATGGTGGGCTGCCGTACTGGCGCGATGAACACGCTGACCAAGAACTACTTGTGGTTCGCGGAGAAGCTTGGCGCGCAGATCAAGGCGGAACGCGAAGTCGTCGATGTGCGGCCGATCGGCGCAGCAGATGGCAGCGAAGGCTACCAGGTGACCACCCAGCGACCTGGTGCCTGGTTTGGCAGGGGGCGCCAAGTGCACACCGCTCGCGGCATCGTGTTGGCGGGCGGCACCTTGGGGACGAACGAGCTGCTGGCGAACTGCAAGCTGAGCGGTTCGCTGCCACGCATCAGTGACCGCCTCGGTGACCTGGTGCGCACCAACAGTGAGTCGGTCCTGAACGTGCGACTGCCCACCGACATGGAGACCTGGAAGGATGTCACCGCCAGCAGCTGCGTGAGACTGGATGACGAGACCCAGATCGAGTTCCTGACCTATGGTCGGCGCGCCGACCTCATGGGGATGATGTACACACTGTTGGTCGGAAGGGGAAACCGCGTCACGCGACCGCTCAAGTGGCTCGGCGCGATTACTCACCATCCCGTGCAATGGCTAAAGACGCTGTGGCCGTTCGGCTGGAGTCGGCACATGGTGACCCTGCTGGTGATGCAGACCCTGGACAACGCGATCGCCTTGAAGCCCAGGAAGCGCTGGCTGGGCGGGGGCTGGCGCGTTGTCACCGAGCAGAATCGAGAGCGGCCGAATCCAACGTACATCGACGTTGCCAACCAAGCAACCCAGTGGCTCGCGCGGCACACCGGGGGCATCGCCCAGAGCAACATCGTTGAGGCGTTGGCGAATATCCCTACCACTGCGCACGTTCTGGGAGGAGCCGTGATTGGCGCTGATGCCTCAAGTGGCGTGATTGATCAGCAGCTGCGCATATTCGGCTACAAGAACATGCTGGTCTGCGATGGAAGCGCGATGCCAGCCAATCCTGGTGTCAACCCGGCACTGACGATTACAGCGTTGGCCGAATACGCGATGTCGCACGTTCCATCAGCAACCACACACCGCCTTGGTACTGCAGGTCAGCCGTGAGCACTTCCAGCGGGATGGGCGGCCGAACCGCCTCGGGCTCTCCACGAAAATGTGCTTGTACCGCTTCCTGAATAGCGGCAGGCAGATCGCTCCACTCATCGGCGGCAGAGAAAGTCTGGAAACGTCACACCATGGGCGTGGCCCGGGTCGCCTACATGCACATAAACGGGATAAAGCATTTGGGTTACCCCTGTCATCAGTGATCAGCCAGGCCAGCCTGCTTGAGGATGCTGCGCTGGGTAGGCTGTGGCAAATCTTTCTTGGGGTGCGGCACTGTCACCTTGTTCGGCTGCACCGCGAGTATCACGATATGCTTCACTTTCAATAGCTACTCACAAAGTAATTACAAGAGCTACAGACCCATTTACTTTATAACCATCCCTCAGCGTCCCCAATCCTTTGCACTCATCCACGCCTCCTTGGGCACGTCGTGAATCCAGACGCGCACGTTGACGACAGGGCATCAGCAACTGTCCACTGAAAATGCGGAGGAAAGCGGCTTAGCAACACAGTTCTTGGTTTCGATAGATTGAATTTTCCGCGACTCACGCAGCACGACCTACCGCTTCCGTCATGGCTGGCGATGCCGTGTGGTCACTGCAACTATCAACAGCATCGACTGTCCAGCGTTCAACGACTTGGCGCTGTGCCACTTCCCATTTTGACTTTTGGATGATCGAAGATCAGACAAGTGGTGGTTGCATGCGCATATAGCTTGCCATCTGGTCCGACGATCCGCCCCTCTGCTGTGGCAACCTGACGGCCAGCATGAACCAATTTGCCTATCGCGCGGATTAACGGAACCCTATCGGTCAAAGCGCGCACCATATTGACCTTCAACTCCAGCGTGGTGAAGCCTTTGCCTGCCTGCAAGGTCGAATGCACTGCACATCCTACCGCCGTGTCGAGCAATGTGGCAAACCATCCGCCATGTACCGTGCCCAAGGGGTTGTAATGCCTGCGGTGCGGTCGACCTTGGAAAACCACGGAGCCAGGCTCAATGCGAATCGCAACGAAATCAAGAGTTTCCCCGATTGGGGCGGGCGGCAGTTTGCCTGTCCGTATCCTCTCGAAGAATTCCATACCAGAGAGACCGGCGAGCTGCTCTTTCGTAGCAATATCTGGTGCGATCAGGTGCGCACATGTTTCCTCTTCCTCTGCCATCCAATTGGCCACAACTTGATCAACATTCATTTGCAATTCCTTCTTCAAACATCTTGACATCGACAACAGTGGTAGATGCGGCATATCACATGGAGAGTCGTTCAAGACTATGCGGTGACGAGTCTTTTGACACGTTCCTCGCGGATGGGCAGATTCAGTAAGGCGGCCAAAGCGGCCAAGACCATGTCGGCGTACCACATCCAAGTGAAGTCTCCGAACTGACTCATTGAGATACCGCCCAGCCAGGCTCCTAGAAATCCTCCAATCTGGTGCGACAGCAATGTCAATCCGAACAAAGTCGCAAGGTAACGGGTACCGAACAGCTTGCCGACGATGGCGGCGGTCGGGGGTACGGTGGCGAGCCAGGTAAGACCAAGCCCGATGGCGAACAGGTAGTAAGTCCACTCGACTTTGGGCATCATCAGATACCCCAAGATGAGTAGCGTTCTTGAACCATACATCACTGACAGGATGTATTTGCTCCGATACTTTGCCACGAATGAGCCTGCAATCAGACTACCCAATATATTGGCGATGCCAATAAGCGCCAAAGACCAACTGGCAACATTAGGCGGCAGACCGCAGAGACCAACCTCCCCTGGTAAATGCGTCACCAAGAAGGCAATATGAAAACCACAGGTAAAAAAACCAGCATGCAAAAGGAGATAACTGGGGTTCTTGAGTGCATCCAGAATCGCTCGCTTTAGCCCACCGTTGTGTACGCCATGAGCGTCAAGTGCTGGCTGTGTGCCTGTCACCCGGCTGACGAGAGGAATGGCGGCCAGGGCCACGATTGCCATGGAGCCGATAGCCCCCATCCAGCCGATACTCTGAATAAGCTTTTGCAGGAGGGGCGCGAAAACGAACTGCCCAAAGGAACCGCCGGCATTGATGATCCCGGAGGCCGCACCTCTTGACTCTACCGGTAAACGCCGAGCTGCCGCACCAATCAGCACGGAAAAACTACCCATTCCCGACCCCACCGAAGCCAATAGACCAAGTGAAGCGGCAAGACCGAATCCACTTGAAACAAAGGGGGTGATGAGGCAACCTAGCGCCAAAATAACCAGGCCCGCGATGAGTACAGGGCGCGGACCGTAGTGATCAGCAATGGCTCCAGCCACCGGTTGAACAGCCCCCCAGGTGAATTGGCCGATAGCCAAAGCGAAGCTGATGGTGACAACACCCAGACCCGTCGAGGTATTCACAGGACTCACAAAGAGCCCGAATGACTGTCTGATACCCATGGTGACCATGAGAATACCTGCTGAAGCAAGAACGATGATCAGCAAATCAGGACGACGCACACTGTGAAACATGGAGCCGTTCTTTCAATAGGTTGTTTTTCATGGGCAGAGAAGTCCACTCCTGCCGAAGTTGCATTTTTATGCCCGCATGCGGCGCGTGCGAAAGGTGCCCCAACCGCTGCTTGCAGCAGACTTCAAGAAAGCCGACAGCCCGCTCTCATTGGGACGCGGCGATTGGCCCCTTGCAATGCGTTTGAGTTGGCGCTCGTACCACCACACCTCCATCATCCCCATGCGATCAACTGCCTTGATGCCGGTTTTGATCGGGCGGACCTGCTGCGGGCTGTCACGTCCTTGCAGCAAGGCGGCGGGTGCGTCGGGGTCGATCGCCAGCAGCCGCGCCAGGCCCACCACATCCAGCGCACCGGAACGCAGGGCGGCGTTCATGCCGGCCGCGGTGCGGAAGCCTCCGGTCACCATCAGCGGCACCTTCACGGCGGCACGCACTTTCTCGGCAAATTCGATGAAATAGGCTTCGCGGGCCACTGTGGACACCTTTTGAGGCTCTTGCGTCGCGCCACCCATGGCGGGCATCTCGTAGGTGCCACCTGAAATCTCGATCAGGTCGATGCCCGCATCGGCCAGCGCCCGGATCGTCTCGAGCGATTCTTCTTCGGTAAAGCCGCCGCGTTGGAAGTCGGCCGAGTTGAGCTTGATCGCCACCGGGAAGTCTGGCCCGACCTGGCGGCGGATTTCCGCGTAGACGGCCAACACGAAGCGCCGCCGCTTCTCAGAAGTGCCGCCCCATTCGTCATTGCGTCGGTTATGGTGCGGAGAGAGGAACTGGCTGACCAGGTAGCCATGCGCCCCGTGGATCTGCACGCCACTGAATCCGGCCTTTTTACAGATGGCAGCGCTGCGGCCAAATCGCTCGATGATGTCCTGTATCTCGGACGGGGTGGCTTCGCGCGGGGTCTCAAATATTGCCGCCATGTCCTCCCGGAAAGGCACAGCCGAGGGTGCGAGGTTGTACGCATTCAACCCCTTGGTTGATTGTTTTCCCGGGTGGTTGAGCTGCACCCAGATAGCCGTCCCTTGCTCGGTTGCCGCTTGCGCCCATTGCCTGAGGACAGACAAGTCAGTCTCGTCCTCGATCGCCACATTGCCCGGCTCGCCCAGTGCGCGGCGGTCGATCATCACGTTGCCCGTCAAGATCATTCCCAGCCCCGAGGAACCCCAGCGCCGGTACAGTCGTACAAAGTCCGGGGTCGGGCGATTGTCGTAGGTAGCCAGCGTTTCACTCATGGCCGCCTTGGCGAGTCGGTTGCGCAGCACGGTGCCGTTGCGGAGGGTCAAAGGTTGATTCAGCAGGTCTGTTTTCATGGGGACCTCAGAACGCGGTGCGGTCATAGGGAGAAACGATCTTCGGCGGCTGGAGGAATGCCGTCAGCCCCTGGAACCACATCACTTCGCGAAAGTCGCCACTGATGGTCAAGTCTTTGCTGCCCACGCCTCTGATGAAGGCTGCCTGGGCGTCCTTGGCTGACAGAATAGAGAAACCTTTGGCAGCATTGGTAAAGCTGAGTGTGAACTGGGCATTCGGCGACAAACCGGCAAAGGACTGGATCGCACCGTTTTCGATGACATAGTGGCGACCGGCACCGGAAGCTGTGCGAATCTGAAATAGCAGGCGTTTGGCCCCGACATACTGTGCGCAGTCGGGGCTGTGCTTGATCTTTCGTTGCAGCATCTGGGCGAGTGCCCACAACAGGAATTTAAATTTAAGCATTTCGGGCATCCTTTAGAAGTGAAGAGCGCGCTCGGACGATGACTGTCATCACGTCACTCGCTCAGAAACTGGACTGCGTGACGCAGGAAGCGCTGCGGGTACTGGAACTGTGCGGCGTGGCCAGCGTCGGGGTAGATGAACAACTGAGCATTCGGCATGTTGCGAGCCATGTAGAACGAGTTGATGGTCGGGACCATCACGTCGTTCACCCCATTGAGAATGAACGTGGGGTGGTGGACGCCGCGCAAATAAGCGAAGGGATCGTCCTCCGACAGCCTTGGCAGATAGAGTATGTTGGCCTCGATCTGTGCAATTCCGGCTTCCTGGGAGGACGGCGGATCTTGATCCTTGCGCTGGTGACGCCGTTCCCAGAACGCCTTTGCGGCCTGCTCGGCCTGCGCCGAGCGACCAAAGAACAGGTACAGGAAGTCTTCAAAATCGGGGACGGGATTGACGGCGGTGGTCAGCACGCGCTGCTCCATGTCGGGGTTGCCGCCGCGCGGGCCGGTACCCAACAACATCAGTTTGCGCACCAGAGTGGGATGACGCCAGGTCAGATCCAGTGCCTGAAAGCCGCCCAGCGAAAAGCCCAGAAGGTCGATCTGCTGCAGGCCCAGCGCGCGCACGAAGGCGGCCGCATCGTCGGCCATGTCCTCAATTCGGGTGCGCGGTTTGCCGCCAGACGACGCTATGCCGCGGCCGTTGTAGAGAATGACTTCACGGCCTTCGGCAAGACCGTCGGTCATCAAGGGGTCCCAATGGTCCATGCCGCCACGAAAATGTTGCAGCAACAACATGGGCGGTTGGTCTGACGTGGCATTGCCCCAGCGGCGATAGGCGAATTTGTCGCCATCGACTTCCACAAAGCGGGTGGTGGCGGTGAGGTGGTTGTAGCTCATATTGAAATCCTTTTGTGGACGGGCTTTGGCTGCGATCTCAGGTCGCGCTTCGCACCGGCAGCGCCAGTCGAGGCTTGCCCAGCACCTGGGTCGCCACCTTTGACGCAACGCGCCGCGACAAGAAGCGCACGCCGAACGTGGATAACTGGTTAAACAGGCCAGGTACCACCGTGCGCTTGCCAGCCAGCATTGCGCGGACGGCAGCGTGTGCCACGAACTCAGCGCTTTTCGTCGAAGCATTTGCGATCCACGAGTAGTCGCCCCCGCCGGACGCGGCGTGGAACGCGGTTTCGGTGCCGCCGGGGCAGATGCAGGTCACCGACAGTGGTGTGCCGCGGTACTCGTCATGGAGAGCCTCGCTGAAGTTGCGCACGAACGCTTTCGACGCGGCATACAGCGCCATATTCGGCACGGACTGGTACGCGCCGGTCGACGCGATGTTCAGCATGTGCGCAGGTGTGGTGCCAGCCCTGTGCGCATCCACAAAGCAGCGCGCAAGCGCGACGAGCGAAGTCATGTTGAGCTGGACAAGCTCCGCGTCACGCGCCCAATCGACCTCGTCGAAGCGGCGAAAATAGCCGAAGCCGGCGTTGTTGATCAGGATGTCGATAGGGCCACTGGCAGTGGCGGCGGCCCACAGTGCGTGCGCGGCATCGGGCTTGCCGAGATCGGCGGTGACGATCTCGACCTTCACGCCCTTGCAGCTTGCGGCGACCGCTTCAAGCGCGGCGCGGCGGCGCGCCGTCAGCACGAGATCAATGCCGAGCGCCGCCAACTCACGCGCGATGGCCGCGCCAATGCCGCTGGATGCGCCGGTCACCAGTGCGCGCTTAGCCATCTTGACGGTGGTGTTTGTACTCATATTTGCCTCAACAGACTCATGCGTTGACATCAACAACCACGCGGCCCTGGACTCTTCCTTCGAGCATTTGGGCGGCAACCGTGGGCACCTCGGCCAAGCCGACCACGTGAGTCGCGCGTGCGAGCTTGGCCAAATCCAGGTCCCGCGCCAGCCGTGACCAAGCCTCGATGCGCACCTGTTGGGGGGCATTGACCGAATCAATGCCAGCAAGCGTCACATTACGCAAGATGAAAGGCAGCACAGAAGCAGGGAGGTCCATGCCTTGGGCCAGACCGCAAGCGGTGACCACGCCCCGGTACTTTGTTTGCGCCAGCACATTGGCCAGCGTGTGGCTGCCGACCGAGTCGACGGCACCAGCCCACTTTTCACCGGCTATCGGCGCTCCCGGCTCCGACAGCGTCCGGCGATCGATGATGTCGGCAGCCCCCAGGCTGCGCAGATACTCGCTCTCCTCCAGTCGCCCGGTAGAGGCGACAACCCGGTAACCGAGGCCGGACAGGAGGGCGATGGCGACGGAGCCGACACCGCCATTGGCACCCGTCACGAGGATGTCCCCATGCTGGGGCGTGAGCCCGCCATGCTCAAGCGCCATCACCGACAGCATCGCTGTGTAGCCCGCCGTCCCGATGGCCATCGCATCCTTGGTGGACAAGGCGGCCGGAAGCTTGATCAGCCACTCACCTTTCACGCGCGCCTGCTGCGCATAGCCGCCGTGGTGGGTTTGGCTCAAGCCCCAGCCATTGGCGACGACGCGGTCGCCAGCAGCGATGCCGGGGTAGGAAGAAGTCTTGACCGTGCCGGCGAAGTCGATGCCGGGAATCAGGGGGAACTGGCGAATGACCTCCGCACGGCCGGTGATGGCTATCGCGTCCTTGTAGTTCACGGTGGAGTAATCGATGTCGACCACGACATCGCCGGGCATGAGGTCTGCATCGCTCAGCGAGACTACGCTGGTCGTGATCTTGTCACCGGTCTTGCTGGCAAGTAGTGCTTGGAATGTCATCGTTTTCTTTCAAATGGTTTGTTATTGCGATTGCTGAGCTGAAATCAACCGATCTTGTAGCGAGGAGCAGGCGTTCCAGCCTGGGTACCGGCAAACAGTTCGGTGCGGGCTGCCTCGTACTTGTCCCACAGACTGGCATCGGCGACTGACGGCCAAGTGATCATTTCGCCTTGGTCCAGGCCCGCGAGCGCCGCATCAACCATGTGCTCGGTCGTCATCAAAGTCTCCTTGTTGAGGGCGGCCAGCGGAACGCCCGACAGATCCCAGAGCTCGGTAGCCGTCGCTGCTGGCAGAACCAGTTGAACCTTCACCCCGGTTTCAGCCAGTTCTTGCTGCAAGCCTCTGCTGTATTGCAATACGAAGGCTTTGGTGCCGCTGTAGATGGCGCTGATGGGCAGCGAGTGGACGGCCAGGGCGGAAGCGATGTTGATGATCAGGCCCTGGTTCCTCGCCACGAACGCGGGCATCACAGCTTGCGTCAGACGCGTTAGTGCTGTGATGTTGAGGGCAATCTGGGTCAGCGCGTCGTTCGCAGATGTCTGGGCAGCAGGTGCCAGGCGCGCAACACCGGCGTTGTTCACCAGGACGTGCACGTCCCCATGGGTGGCCAGAATCGTCTCGATTCGCGCCACATCCTGATCTTTGGTCAGATCGGCCACGACTGGCTCGGCTTTGATACCGTGCGCCTTTGATATCTGCGTGCAGAGCGCTTCCAGTCGGTCAGCGCGTCGTGCGACCAGGATGAGATCGTATCCACGCGCAGCGAGGCGATCCGCATAGACGGCTCCGATGCCGGAGGAAGCCCCGGTGATAAGGGCGACTTTCTTAGAGCTGGGATTTGTCATTGTTAGCTTTCCAATTAAATTGAATGATTGATCTGCAAATGCCTGAATCTGTCCTATCGGGCAAGAAACTCAAGTGCGCTGGGCACGAATTCGGCATGGAACTGGAATATGCCGCCATGCCCCGCATCGGGATAAATGATCAAGGTGCTGTTCGGAAGCCGCCGCGCCAAGTCGTGCGTGTTTGGCGTGGGGACCATGCGGTCTGCATCGCCGTTGACAACGAGCACCGGCTGCTTCACGACCGAGAGATCCGCGGGTTCTTTTTGGCCCCAGGCGCGCAGGGCCTGCAACTGGGCCAGAAACGCGCTCACGGAAATGTCCTTGTCCCGATTCTCAGATCGCTCCTTCAACCGCTCCAGGAACGCCTTGCCGGCTTCGATGCCATTGGGTGTGCGGGTAAAGAACAGGTACTGCTTTGCATCCTGGCCCGTAAAGAAGCCCCGCAGCATGTCGTAAAAGGTCACCCCCGACACCGAACTGATGCCCTCGCCACCCGCAGGGCCGGTCCCCGCGAGAATCATTTTTCGGACGAGTTGCGGCTCCTTCAGCACGATTTCCTGGGCAACCATGCCGCCCATCGAAAAGCCCAACAGGTCCACCTGCTGGAAGCCCATGGCCTTGATGAAGGTGACGGCATCGTCGGCCATCTGTTCCATCGCATTCGACGGTGAGCCACTGGATGCCCCGATGCCACGGTTGTCGAAAGCAATTACATGGTGCTTCGCTGCAATGCCATCCATGATCCGGGGATCCCAGTTGTCCAGCACGGCAGCCAGATGGGCAAGAAGCACCACGGGCGTTCCGCCGTTTTGCTTCCCCAATTCCCGGTACGCGAAGCTGATGTCGCCTGCCGTAATGGTTTGCGTGGCCACACTCTTCCAGGAGTTTCCCAACGTTTGGCCAGATGTCTGCAGAGCTTGGGGCATCCCGGTGGACACCGCGTCTGCTGCGCTCACTGACGCTGGCAGGAGTGTGGCAGCCATTGCGAGCCCGACCAGTGCGGCCTTCAAAAAATGTTGCATTGCATTGGTCTTCATGCTCAGGCTCCGAGGCTTGGATAGTCGGTGTAGCCCTTTGGGCCGGGCGTGTAGAACGTTGACATGTCCAGAGCGCTGACTGCCGCGCCGTTTCGCATGCGGGCAACCCAATCGGGATTGGCGATAAATGGTCTGCCAAATGCAATCAGATCGGCACGCCCTTCTGCAAGCGCAGCCTCGGCACTGGCGCGGTCAAATCCACCGGCAAGAATGAAGGTGCCTTTGAACGCGGCACGCAAGGCTTTTTTAGTTGCTTCTGGTACGGGTGGTGTGCCCAAGGCAGAATGGTCTAGCACGTGGATATAGGCCAACTCCAGTGAAGACAAGGCATCCGTCAGTGCAAGGTATTGCGCATCCACTTCAGGGAATGTGCCTGTGCCTCCCAAAACACCGTGCGGGGACAGGCGGATACCCACCTTGTCCGCACCAATAGCGGCAGCGGTCGCGCGTGCAACTTCCAGTGCAAAGCGGTTCCGGCCTTCGATGCTGCTGCCATAGCCGTCCGTTCGCTTGTTGACGTTCGCATTCAGGAACTGCTCGATCAGGTAGCCATTTGCAGCGTGCAACTCAACGCCATCAAAGCCTGCTTCGATGGCCAGCTTGGCGGATTGCACATATTCATCAACGGCGGTCGTGATGTCCGCCTGCGTCATCGCCCAGGGCGTTGAATGCGGCTGCATGCCTTGAGCGTCTGTGATCATCTCTCCAGGGCACGGGTCTGCTGAAGGTCCCACCACCTCGGCCCCTGCCGGAAGATTGGCAACGTGCGTTACCCGGCCTGTGTGCATCAGTTGAATGACGATCTTCCCGCCTTTGGCATGCACGGCATCGGTCACCTGCTTCCAGCCTGCGACTTGAACGGCATTGAAAAGGCCGGGCATGCGGGGATAGCCCAGCCCGTTGGGCGATGGCGAGGTGCCCTCAGTGATGATCAAGCCCGCCGTCGCGCGTTGACCGTAGTACTCGGCCATCAGCGCAGTGGGTATGTTGTCTTGTGAAGCACGGCTGCGGGTGAGCGGCGACATGACAACACGATTGCTCAATTGCAAGGACGATGCCTTAAGCGGTGTAAATAACATGGTTGTTTTCCGATGGGTTGTGTGGGATGGGCTGTGATCAGTTCGCCTGGGGCAGGTAGCCCGGGCGCGGCGCCGTTAGCCCTTGCCGGACCTGTTGTGTCAGTGCATCGGCCAGCACTTCTTCTGCGCCTGTCTCCAGCCCGTCGAGTGCGCGTTGGACGATTTCTTCAGCGCTGCTCTTCGGTACTTCGAAGCCGCGTGTGAGGTCAGTGTCCACATAGGCCATGTGCAATCCCAGTACCTGGGTCTTCTGACCCGCCAGCTCGTGGCGCAGAGCGTTGGTCAGCGACCACGCGGCTGACTTGCTGGCCGAATAGGCTGCCAACTCGCCACCGTTCACCCACGACGCGACCGACAACACATTGAGCAGCGCGCCGCCGCCATTGGCCTTGAGCACCGGCGCGAAGGCCTTGCTCATGTTCAGCATGCCAAAGAAGTTGGTCTCGAAGATGCGACGCGCAACCGCTTCGCTGTCCTGCGCGAGAAACCCTCCGGGTTGGGCAATGCCGGCGTTGTTGATCACCAGCGTTACGTCCGCCGCCTGGTGTGCAGCGGCGGCAACCTGCCAGGCATTGGTCACATCCAGCTGCAAAGCCTGCACACCGGCCAAGGTCACCGTTGCAGGATCTCGGGCTGTGGCGTAGACTTTGCGGGCGCCACGGGCGAGCAATTCACGCGCAAAGGCCAAACCGATTCCACGGTTGGCACCGGTGACGAGGACGACAGCATTTTCGATTTTCATAGGGGACTCCAAAAGAGGGGGTGGGAAACTAGACTCACTTGACTTTGACGACGACCTTGCCTTTTGCCCGGCCTGCCTCGACGTAGGCCAGGGCTGCATTGGTTTCTGCAAACGGGAAGACCCTATCCACCACGGGGCGGATAACACCGGCGTCCAAGAGGCGGGTGATCTCGCGCAGTTGGCTGCCGTTGGCTTTCATGAAAAGGAACGAGAAATCGACCCCAAGGCGCTTGGCCTTGCGGCGGACGCCCGCGCTCAGCAGCCGCATGACCAGTCTGACGAAGCCGGGGGCTTTGATTTCCTTGCCGAATGCGGGATCAGGCGGCCCGGAGATGGAGATGAGTTTTCCGCCGGGTTTGAGCACGCTCAGAGACTTCACCAGAGTTTTGTTGTCCTGGCTGTTCAGGACCACGTCGTAGTCGCGCAGCACATCCTCAAAGTCTTGCGTCTTGTAGTCGATGACGACATCCGCGCCCAGACTCTTGACGAGCGCGACATTGCCTGAGCTCGTGGTGGTGGCAACGGTGGCGCCCAGGTGCTTGGCCAACTGGATGGCAAACGTACCTACACCGCCGGAGCCAGCCTGTATGAAGACCTTCTGCCCCTTCTTCAGCTTGGCCTTCTCGACCAATGCCTGCCAGGCCGTCAAGGCCACCAGGGGAATGGAAGCGGCTTCTTCCATGGTCAGGCCCTTGGGCTTGAGCGCCAGGGACGCTTCCTTGACGGGGACGAATTCCGCGAACGTGCCTATTCGTAAATCATCGGGCCGCGCATAGACCGCATCGCCCGGCTTGAACTGCCGCACGCGCCTACCAACCTTGACAACCTCCCCCGCCACGTCGTGACCCAGGATGAGCGGCAGGCGGTAGGGCACGATGAGTTTGAACTCTCCGTTGCGGACTTTGGCGTCCACCAGGTTCACGCCAGCGGCATGCACCTGGACCAGGATCTCGTCATCGCGCAGCTCCGGCGTTGGCACATCTGCCAAGCGCAACGCGCTCTTTTTTCCATAGCGATCAATGGTGAATGCTTTCATGGTTTTCCTCTTGTCAAAAAGTGGTGGGGTGGAACCCAATGGTTTGGGCTATCTTGGAATTTCGTATGATGATCGTCATATTTTTTGGCAAAAAAAACTTCAGTCGGTGGATGCAGGCTTAGCCAGACTCAGGCTCTTCAATGTCGCGCTACGCAGCGCGTCGGACAATGCGGAATCATTGACAGCGCGGGCCAGCATCAAAGTGCCAACCATCGTGGCCACGGTCACCAGCGCACGCTCATGCGCGCCGGGTTGCCCCCAGTCCGGGAACTGGCGGGCGACGAGATCAACCATCTCCTTGATACGGCGCGTGGCGGCGCGGCGCACCTCGGGCGATTGGCGCGGCATCTCGGAACCCAGGGCTGAAATCGGGCAACCGGTCTCAATGCTCTCCAGATGCTCCTTGGAAAGATAGACCTGCATGAGGGCCTGCAGCGCCCGCTCGGGCGGCACTGCCGCGATGACACTCGCCGCAGCGGCGTTGGCTTCGGCACCCGCACGGTCCGCCGCTTCGGCCAGCATGGCTTCGCGAGACGCAAAATGGGCGTAAAAGGCGCCATGCGTCAGGCCGGCTTCTTTCATGATGTCGGCAACACCCGTGCCGTCATAGCCGCTACGACGGATGGCGCGTGCCGCGGCATCGACGATGCGCTCGTGCGAAGCTTCTTTGGCTGCGGTTCGGATATTGGATGGTGAATTTCGCATGACGAGCATCATACAACAATTTATTCCAGCATGCAACAGGCTGATCAAGGCATGGCGGCAGTACCAGTATGCGGGCCACATTTTGCCACTTGCTAGCTATTAAATGTATAGCTGTATATGCATATTGCACGAGGGATGTCGCCACATTTATATTGAACCATTCGCTGAAAATGACCAATCCCCTAAACTAAGCTTTTCTCTCAACCAACACCGTCCGCCACCATGCACCTCCGCAAACTAGGCCCCTTCCAAGTCTCCGCGATTGGCCTGGGCTGCATGAACCTCAGCCACGCGTACGGCGCTCCGGTATCGGCAGAACAGGGCGAGCGTGTGCTGCTGTCGGCGCTGGACGCCGGCGTCACGCTGTTTGACACCGCTGCCCTCTACGGCTTTGGCGCCAATGAAATCCTGGTCGGACGGGTCTTGAAACCGCACCGCCAAAAGTTCACCTTGGCCAGCAAGTGCGGCATGCAGGGCGTGGACGTGAATGGCGACGGCAAACTGCTGCGCGTGATTGACGGGCGTCCGCAGACCATTCGCAAGACCTGCGAAGACAGTCTGCGCCGCCTGCAAACCGATGTGATCGACCTCTACTACCTGCACCGCTGGGATAAAAAGGTGCCGGTTGAAGACAGTGTGGGCGCCTTGAGCGACCTGGTGCGCAAGGGCCATATCCGCAGCATTGGCCTGTCTGAAGTGTCCGCCGCGACCTTGCGCCGCGCGCATGCCGTGCACCCGATTGCCGCCGTGCAAACCGAGTATTCGCTGTGGACGCGCAACCCCGAGATCGCCGTGCTGGATGCCTGCAAGGAACTCGGGGTGGCCTTTGTCGCCTTCAGCCCGGTGGCGCGTGGCTTTTTGTGCGGCCAGCTGCAAGACGTGAACACGCTGGATGCCAAGGACATTCGGCGCAGCATGCCGCGTTTCGCGCCCGATACCTACGCGGCCAACCTCAAGCTGCTGCCGGCCTACCAGCAAGTGGCCCAAGAGGTGGGCTGCAGTCCGGCGCAGCTGGCGCTGGCCTGGCTGCTGCACCGGGGCGAGCACATCATCCCCATCCCCGGCACCACCAGCGTGGCGCATCTGGCCGAAGACCTGGCGGCGGTGGACCTGCGTTTGAGCCCGGCGGTCATGGCCCGGCTCGATGCGTTGATCAACCAGAAAAATGTGGTGGGTAGCCGCTACAACGCGCAGGGCAACAGCGAAGTCGATACCGAAGACTTTTAGGCGTGCGCTGATACAAAACGAAATAAATCGAAACCCCGCTGAGACCTGCCGCCGGCCATTCTGGACATGATAGGGCCGGCGATGGACGGCTCTGAGCTGTGCCGCATCATCCGCAAAGAAAGCGACATCCCCCTTGTGATGCTGACCGTTCGCGGCAAGGATGTAACAAGCTGAATATCCACTGAACTGTGGGTCGCGCCACGTCTCCAATGTTCATGAAGCCATCTATCAAAGGCGCGGCGAAACGCCTTACCTTTTCGCTGTTTGTCGTGTCTGCCTTGGGCGGATGCGCGGTCTACGGGCCTGTCGCCCCTGGACCCTACACGTACACAACGGACGCTTATGGCCAACCCGTTTACGCGACGCCTCCCGTCAGTGCGTACCCGTACTATTCCCCTTACTACTATGACCCTGTGTACATAGCGCCACCGGTATCTTTGAACTTCGGCTTTGGATTCCCGTTATGGGGCGGCCATCATTCATTTGATCGGGGCGGGCGCGGTGGGCCACGCGGCTCTGGGCGCGGTCACCGGTGATCTTGGGCGTCCTTGGGGCTTGAATCCGGCATCCGTCACACACGGTTGATGTTCACTTCAGCAGCAGGGTGCCAAGGTCAAACGCGGCATCTCCGACTTGGGCTGGCGTGGGTGACACGCCGGCGTCGAGCAGCTTGCGCGCCTGCAGGTGGTCGCGGCTGGCGTTGACGCTGTCCACCGCCAGCAATTGCCCGGCGCGCAGGTGATACACAGAGAAACTGCCGCTGTCCATGTCGCCGCGCACAGCCCACTGGTCAGCGCCGCCGGAGAGGCCCGCCATCTGCAGCTTCTTGTCGTACTGGTCGCTCCAGAACCAGGGCGTGGCAGTGAAGGGGCGCTCTTGTCCCAGCAGCGCGGCGGCGACCGACTTGCCCTGCTCGATGGCGTTTTGCACCGACTCCAAGCGCAGCAGGCTGCCGTCCGGCAGGCGGCGCGCGGCGCAGTCGCCTGCCGCCACGATGACCGGATCACTGGTGCGGCCGCAGGCATCGACCACGATGCCGCGCTCGCATGCCAGGCCGGCGTCGCGGGCGAGCTGCTCGTTGGCGCTCACGCCAATGCCCACCACCACCAGGGCGGCGGGGTGCAGCGTGCCATCGGCCATGCGCACGCCGCTCACAGTGCCTTGGCGGTCGGCTTCCAGCGCCGTGATCTGCGCTCCCAACACCAGGTTGACGCCATGGCTGCGGTGCAACTGGGCGTACCAGTCGGACAGCAGCGGGGCCAGCACGCGCCCCAGCAGTCGGGGCGCAGCTTCCAGCACGGTGACGCGCAAGCCCTTCTTGCGCGCGGTGGCCGCCACTTCCAGGCCGATGAAACCGCCGCCAATCACCACCACCGGCAACTGCTGTTCGATGCACATCGCCATGCGTTCGGCGATGGCGCTGGCATCCATGCGTGAACGCAGGGCCAGCACACCCTTGGCATCGCCACCTGGCAGTGGCAGGCGGCGCGGAGTGGAGCCGGTGGCCAGCACCAGGCCGCTGTAGGACAGGGCACTGCCGTCGGCCAGCTTGACTTGCCGGGCCGCACGGTCGATGGCGTTGACCTGGGTGTGGGTGCGCAGCGCGATGTTTTTGCGCGCCAGCGCTTCGGGCGCACGCATCACCAGTTGCTCAGCGCCGATGTCACCGGCCAGCCAGGCTTTGGACAGCGGCGGGCGGTGGTAGGGGCCGTGGGGCTCGTCGCCCAGCAGGGTGATGGCGCCGGCAAAGCCGCCGGCGCGCAGGGCCTCGGCGGTTTGCACACCGGCCTGGCCGGCGCCGATGATGACGATGTGGGCCGTCATGCTCTATTCCTGCATGTCAGGCAGGTGGATGATCAGGCCGTCCAGCGCGGCGCTGGCCTTGATCTGGCAGGCCAGGCGGCTGCCCGGGCGGCGCTCGGCGGCCACGTTGTCCAGCATGGCCAGTTCGTTGTCGCTGGCGGGTGGCAAGTCCGCCAAGCGGGCTTCATCCACATAGCAGTGGCAGGTGGCGCAGGCACAGGAGCCGCCGCATTCGCCCAGAATGCCGTCCACGCCGTTGGCCGTGGCGCCCTGCATCAGGCTCCAGCCGTCGGCCAGCTTGAGGGTGGTGGCTTGCCCCGAGGCTTCGATGTAGGTGATGTTGGCCATGGTGTCAGACCACTGCCAATTCCAGCACCAGCGGGCTGCGGAAGGTGGAAGACGGCATCCAGGGCAGTTGCTCCTGCACGCGGTGGTACTCGGGCACCACTTTGTGGAACTCGTCAAACGCAATCTTCACCGCCAGGCGCGCAATGGCGGTGCCCAAACAGGCATGTACACCACCACCAAAGCCGAGGTGGCCGCGCGGCTTGCGCGTGATGTCGTAGGCATCGGGGTTGGGGTACTGGCGCTCGTCGCGGTTGCCGCTGCCATAGGCCAGGCAGACAAAGTCACCCGCCTTCATGGTCTGGCCGTGAAGGGTCACGTCTTTCATCAGGCGGCGGCGAAAGCGCTGGGCCGAGGTGTTGAAGCGTAGCGACTCTTCCACCGCGTCCGCCAGCAGCGCCGGGTTGGCCACGCACTGGCGGCGTGCATCGGCGAAGTCGGCCATGTTGAGGGCAAACATGGCCATGAAGCCGCCCAACGATTCGATACCGGCCATGATCAGCGTGGTGGTGGTCAGCAGCACTTCGCGCTCGTCGAGTTTGTCGCCATCAATTTCGGCCATGCTGAAGTGCGAGATCAGGTCGTTGCGCGGGCTGGCGCGGCGCTCGGCAATGACGCCGGCGGCGTAGTCCTGCATCCAGTTGTAGGCGGCGATGTGCTCGGGGCCCTTGGTGCGGGTGACCGGGTCGGACTGCACCATCATGACGGCCTTGTCACGCACGGTGGATTCCGGCACTGTGACCTCGGCTCCGGTGGGCAGTCCCAGCGCCGCAAACAGCACGCGCACCGTGAACTTGGACGAGAACTCGCTGATGAAGTCGAACTGTTTTTTTCCGCGCAAGGATTCGGCCACTTCACGGGCGATGTCACGGATCGGTTCGCTCAAGGATTCCAGATTGCGTTTCATGAATGCGTGCTGGATCAGGCCGCGCAGGCGGTCATGGCGCGGTGCGTCGGTGGTGCCCAGCGTGGCGCCGGCCCGGCCGGGCAACTCGGTCATCAGGTTGCCGCTGGCGGACGAATAGGTCTGCGCGTCCTGCCCGGCAGAGACGATGTCGGCGTAGCGCGACAGGATCCACATGTCGGCTTCAGGGCTCCAGAAGCAGGGGTGTTCGTCGCGCAGGGTTTTGTAAAACGGGAACGGGTTCGCGTCCACGGCAGGTGCATAAGGGTCAAAACTGAACATGGCTTGTCTCCGGTAGTTATTTGTCGAAGGCGAACTTTAGGGGCAGTGGTGCGGTTGCGCACTGCAAAAAGGTGTGCCAGTGCTGGTACTTTTCATTCAAAATTGGTTCATGACCATAAGCAATAAAACCCGTGTTCCCAAGCGCAAGGCACAGGCAATTCCGACCTTTGCCCTGTATGGCGAGAGCGTCACTTCGGCGCAGGACATGTTGCACATTGAAGATGTGCAGTCGCGCAGCCAGCTCTACCAATGGGAGATCGAGCCCCATGTGCACCACGGCCTGTACCAGGTGCTGTGGCTGCAGCAGGGCACGGCCGATGTGCTGCTCGATGAGCGGCGCGAAGCGGTGCGGGGGCCGACCGCCATCGTGGTGCCGCCGGGGGTGGTGCATGGCTTTCGTTTCGCACCTGCCACCGATGGCCTGGTGCTGACGCTGAGCGCCAAGTTTCTGGAAGCCGGGGAGTTCCAGGCCGTCGGTGAAGCGTTTCGTGCGCTGTTTGCGGCACCGGGCCTGCTGCCGTTTGAGCCCGGGCAGGTGACGGCGGTGCGGCTCAATGCGCTGTTTCGGGAATTACTGGCCGAGTTCCTGCTGCCGGGCTCGGACGGCTCGCCGGTGCCGGTGTGGCTGGCCCGCTCACTGGTGTGGCGGCTGGCCCAGGCCAGTGCCCGTGGGCAGCAGGTGCAGGGTAAACGCGCTTATGGGCACCAGGCACTTTTCACACGTTTTCTGCTGCTGGTGGAACAACACTTTCTGGAGCACTGGCCGCTGGAGCGTTATGCCTCACGCCTGGGCCTGTCCACGCCACGGCTGAACCGACTGGTACGTGAGCAGCGTGGTGTCAGCGCGCTGGAGCTGGTGCACGAGCGCCTGACGCGCGAGGCCTGCCGTCGGCTGATCTACATTGCCGCCCCGGCGGCCCGGCTGGCGGCAGAGCTGGGGTTTGAAGACCCGGCGTATTTCTCGCGCTTCTTCAAGCGCCGCATGGGCGTGAGCCCGCAGCGTTACCGGTCAGAGCACGGCGGGCAGGACTGAGCGAGGGTCATGACGGTGCTGCCAGCTCAGTGCTTGCCACTTTGAGCGAAATCTGGCTCAAGCCCGCGCGCAACCATTGATGCGCAGGATCGTTTTGGTAGCGAAGGTGCCAGATCATGTACATCGGCATCTTGGGGCAGTCCAGCGGCACCGGTGCGCTGGCCAGATCTTTGAACAGATGTTGCTGTAGCAAGCCGGGGGCTGTGGCCAGCAGCTGGCTGCCGCGCATGAAGGCGGGCAGCGCGGCCATGCCGGGCACCATGACCCTGAATTGGCGCTGCACGCCACGCCCGGCCAGCCACTGGTCCAGATCCAGCGCACGTTTGGGCTCGTACACCACGGTGATGTGTTCTGCGGCCAGGTAGTCGGCCAGGGTTTGCGGCGCGTCCCGCTGATTGGGATCGTAATACACGCGGTAGCTGTCTTCAAACAGGCGTTTTTGCATCACGTCGCCGCCCACTGGCGGGCGCGGGCTGATGACCAGCTGGCAGTGCTCCTGGCGCAGCATCTCCAGGCTGGGGATGTTGGACGGAATCACCCGCAGGGTCACACCCGGCGCTTCTTGCCGCAATTGCGCCATCAGCGGCGGCAGCAACACGTCACGCTGAAAGTCGTTGGCGGCGATGGTGAAGGTGCAGCGCCAGCGCGCCGGGTCAAACGCGCCTGACATGGCAAAACCTTCCATGGCCATCAGCAGCTCGCGCGCTTTGCCCGCCAGCTGCTCGGCGTGTGCGGTGGCCACGATACCCCGGCCGGATTTGACAAACAGCGCGTCGCCCGTGATGGCGCGCAGTTTGTCCAGCAAATGACTCACAGCCGACTGGGTCACACCCAGGCGCTGCGCGGCACCGGTGATGGAACCCACCTCCACCACCGCCACCAGAAGCTGCAGCAGGTGGCCGTCAAGGTCGGTGTAGTTGAATTTGCTCATGGGTGTCCGTTGTGCTTATTCATCGAATCTGCTCATGTGTTTCATCATGATTCATCTCTTTATTTTATTTAATAGTTGCCAAATACTCCAGCTTTGTCCGTCCTCTCAACAAGTCGAAACAGGAGATTCACAGTGGTTTCACGCACCCCCTTGCCGCAAATTCCGGGCACCAACCCGTTTGATGGCGAATTGGCCAAAAAAGGCTATGCACTCAACAAGATGTGTTTTTCGTTCAACTCGGCCGAGAACCGCGCCGAGTTCAAAAATGACGAAGAAGCCTACATGCGCAAATACGGTCTGACCAAACCACAGGCCGCCGCCATCCGTGCCAAGAACGTGCTGCAACTGCTTGACGCGGGGGGCAATGCCTACTACCTGGCCAAATTTGCCGGCATTTTTGGGCTGGATATGCAGGACATTGGTGCGCAGCAAACCGGCATGACCAAAGAAGAATTCAAGGCCAAGCTCGTGGCCGCAGGCAAATAAATCAGGAGAACAACAATGGCAAAAATCATCGGTGGCCTCGGCACCTCCCACATTCCCGCCATCGGCGGCGCAATCCACAAAGGCTTGCAGCAAGACCCGTACTGGAAGCCTTTTTTTGACGGCTTTCCCCCCATTCACGAATGGCTCAAAGCGCAAAAGCCCGATGTGATGGTGATCTTCTACAACGATCACGGCCTGAACTTTTTCCTGGACAAGATGCCCACTTTTGCGGTCGGTGCGGCTCCTCAATACGTCAATTCCGACGAAGGCTGGGGCATTCCTTCGCTGGAAGCGCTCAAGGGGGAGGTGGACTTGTCCTGGCAAATCATCAACCATCTGGTAGACAAGGAGTTCGATATCACCACCTGCCAGGAATTGCTGGTGGATCACGCCTGCTCCTTGCCGCTGAAGCTGTTTTTCCCCGAGGGTAACTACCCCGTGACGGTGGTGCCGGTGTGTATCAACACGGTGCAGTTCCCGCTGCCCAAAGCCCACCGGGTGTATACGCTGGGCCGCGCCGTGGGTGAAGCCGTGGCGGCTTGGGACAGCAGCAAAAAGGTGGCTTTCATTGCGTCAGGCGGCTTGAGTCATCAGCTTGAAGGCACACGCGCCGGTTTCATCAACAAGGACTTTGACCTGAAGTTCATGGAAAGCCTGCTGACCAACCCCGAGTGGGCGACCCAGTTCAGCATCCACGAGCTGGTGGAAAAAACCGGCACCCAGGGCATCGAGCTGCTGACCTGGCTGGCCATGCGTGCGGCCTTGACGGTGGGTGAGGGCGCAGGTGTGCGCAAGGTGCACAGCAATTACCACATCCCGATTTCCAACACCGCTACGGGTTTGCTGGCGCTGGAAAAGGTGAGCTGAAGAGCGGGAAGCAACCGGGGGGCTGCGGCGTGCCCCTCCCCCCGGTCGATCAGTCCTCGCCCAGCCCGATCGGTGCCGGGGCGTGGTTCACGATGCGGGTGAACAATTGGTCGTACAGCGGGTCACGCGGGTATTGGCCGGTGAGCGGATCGCAATTGGTCTCGAACGCGGCATCGATATCCTTCCAGTCAGCCGCGCTGAGCACCTTCATGGCCGCAGGCAAGATCACCGTTTCTTCCAGGCGCATGTGCTCCAGGTAGAAGCTCAGGTAACGTTTGGCAGCCACGTCAAACGGCTCGCGCCGGGATTCGCCCAGCAGCTCCCAGGCCAGCAGCAGGTGCTGCAACTCGCGCACGTTGGACTCACCCAGTTCGTGCTCCCGGTCCAGTTGGGCGATCAGCGCCGCGGTCTCGGGTGAACGGGCCGCCACCTTCGGGAATAACAACTCGGTTTCCTTCGGGTGGTGCAGGCGCTCGGGAAACTCGTCGATGTAGAACAGCATGGCACGCAACACGTCAAAGAAGTTTTGCGGATGGGCACCGGGGCCACGCGCCACCATCATGCCCAGCGAGCGCAGCATGGCCGCCAGGGTGGCGTGTTCGTCGCGAATGATGTGAATGCTGGAGGGTTCCATGGTGTGCTCTTTGGGTGAAGGTTGAAGATCAGGTGTCAAGCATGTTTTAGGCCTCTAGCCCAGGTAGAACGTGCACAAATAGCTATTATTTATATAGCAATCATAGTCAGCGTGCCACACCCAGCAGCTTGTCCAGCAGGGCGGGCTGCTCCTGCAGGCTGCGGGCGGTGCCGGTGTGCACCACGGTGCCACGGTCGAGCACAGCGGCGGTGTCCGAGATGGCCAGAATCGCCTGCGGGTGCTGCTCGACGATGATGGCTGACAAGCCCTCATCGCGGGTGATGCGCCGGATGGCGCGCAGCAGCTCCTGCACGATGATCGGTGCCAGGCCTTCACAGGGTTCGTCCAGCAGCAGCAGCGTGGGGTTGAGCACCAGCGCACGGCCCAGGGCCAGCATCTGCTGCTCGCCACCCGAGAGCTGGGTGCCCAGGTTGCTCTTGCGCTCGGCCAGGCGGGGAAACAGCTCGTAGACACGCTCGGGAGTCCAGGGGCGTGAGGCCCGTCCGGCGCGGGCCGGGCGGGCCACCGCGGTCAGGTTCTCATGCACTGTGAGGGACTTGAAGATGTTGCGCTCTTGCGGCACCCAGCCAATGCCGGCGGCGGCGCGTTCGTGGGAGGGCAGCTTGTGCAGTGTGACCGACGTTGCGCCAGTCCCCAAGCTGATGCTGCCGCCATGCTGGCGTGTGGCCCCGGCCAGGGTGTTGATCAGCGTGGTTTTACCGGTGCCGTTGCGCCCCAGCAGCGCCAGCGTCTGGCCTTCGGCGATGGACAGCGACACGCCGTGCAAGACCACCGCCTCGCCGTAGCCGGCGCTCAAATTCTCGACCTTGAGCAATTCACCCATGGTGTGTGCCTCCTGCGCTGGCCATCATGCCGCCCATGGCATCGTTGATTTCATCACCATGGCCCAGGTACACGGCCTTGACCTGCGGGTCATGGGCAATCTGGTCCGGGTCGCCCTCGGTCAGCACCGTGCCGTTCACCAGCACCGTCATGCGCTTGGCAAAGCTGAACACCAGGTCCATGTCGTGTTCGATCAGCAAAATAGACACGTCAGCGGGCAGTGCCGCCACGGTTTGCAGCAGCTCTTCGCGCTCACCGGCGGGCACACCGGCCACCGGTTCGTCCAGCAGCAGCACCCGTGGTTCACAGGCCAGGGCAATGGCGATCTCCAGCAGGCGACGCTTGCCGTAGGCCAGCACGCGGGTGGGCTGCGTCATCACCGCCGTCAGGTGGAACTGCTCCAGCAGTTGTTCGCAACGCTCGGTCACGCGCTGATTTGCGCCCAGCGCCTGCCACCATTTGTTGCCCAGGCCTTGCTGCTGCGACACCACCATGGCCAGCGTTTCCAGCGGGGTCAGGGTGTCGAACAACTGGTTGATCTGGAAGGTGCGCACCATGCCGCGGCGCACCCGTTGGTAAGGTGCCAGCGTGGTGATGTCTTGCCCCTCCAGCACGATCTTGCCCGAGGTGGGTTGCAGCACGCCGGTGAGCAGATTAATCAGCGTGGTTTTGCCCGCGCCATTGGGGCCGATCAGCGCGTGACGCGCGCCTTGTTTCAGGTCCAGCGTGACATTGTTGGTGGCGGTGATGCCGCCAAACTTCATCACCAGGCCTTGGGCCGACAACACGGTGTCGCTCATGCCGCACCCCCCGTCTTGCCTTTCCCAAACCAGGTCCAGGGCCTGATCAGGCGCTCACGCCCGACCAGCACCAGCACCACCAGGAACAGGCCGATCCAGAAGGTCCAGTACTGCGGCGTGATGCTCGATATCGCGTCCTGCATCAGCTTGAACACAATCGCGCCGGTGATGCCGCCATACAGCCAGCCGACACCCCCAATCACCAGGATCAGCATCACATCGGCCGAGCGGTGAAACTCGAACAAGTCCAGCGAGGCAAACCCGGTGGTTTGCGCCAGCAAGGCCCCTGCCGCTCCGGCCAGGGCCGCTGCCACCGTGTAGACCAGCGCCATGCGACTGTTGACGGCAATACCAATGGCCATGGCGCGCAAGCGGTTGTCGCGAATGGCTTTGAGCGTGGCACCAAACGGTGAATTCACAAACCGACGCGTGATGACAAAGACCACCAGCAGCACCGTCAGTGAATACCAGGCCGCCGTGCGCCCGGTCAGGTCAAACTCAAACTGCCCCAACAGCGGCCCCATCATCACGCCCTGCAGGCCATCGGCGCCGCCGGTGAGCCAGTCCAGCTTGTTGGCCAGCTCGCCCAGGATCAGGGCCACACCCAGCGTGACCATCAGCCGCGTCAGGTCGGTGCCGCGCAAAATGGTGGCGCTGCACAGCGCACCCAGCAGCGCGGCGCAGGCGATACCTACCGCCAGGCCGACCAGCGGGTCAGGCATCACCAGCTTGGCAAACAGGGCCGCCGAATACGCCCCCATGCCAAAGAAGGCCGCATGACCGAGCGACACGATGCCGGTGAAGCCCAGAATCAAATCCAGCGACAGCGCAAACAGCGCCACGATGGCTATCTCGTTGATGATCAGCGCGTGACCACTCAGCAGCAACGGCGAGGCCAGCGCCAGCAGCCACAGCGGGACTTCCCAACGCTTCCAGCGGCCAGTCTGGCGAAGCAGGTCTTGTGTGTTGCTCATCATTTGCCGCCCTTGCGCACAAACAGGCCTTGCGGTCGCCAGATCAAAATCGCAATCATCAGGCTGTACACAATAAAGCCGCCCAGTTTGGGGATGTAGTACTTGCCCGCCACATCGGCAATGCCCAGCAACAGCGCGGCCAGCAGGGGGCCGGTGATGCTGGAGGTGCCGCCCACGGCGACCACAATCAAAAAGTAAATCATGAATTTCAGCGGAAAGCTCGGATCCAGCCCCAGCACTTCTGCCCCCAGTGCGCCACCGAGACCGGCCAGCCCGGAGCCGACCGCAAAGGTGGTCAGAAACACCAGGTTGACGTTGATGCCCATACCGGCGGCCACACGCTGGTCGTCCACCGAGGCGCGCAGGCGACTGCCGAAGCGGGTTTTGGTCAGCACGTACTGCAACGCCACGGTGAGCGCCGCACATACGGCAATGATGAACAGCCGGTAGTGCCCCATGCCCAGCATCCAGGCCCCGTCACCGAATTCGGTGCGGCCCTTGAGCCATTCGGGCAGCTGGATAATTTGCTGGCCCGAACCAATGAAGTAGTCGGCGCTGGCCACGGCCATGAAGGTCAGGCCGATGGAAAACAGCACCTGGTCCAGGTGCGGCTTGTGGTACAGCGGGCGGTACAGCGTGCGCTCCAGCAGCGCACCCAAGAGGGCCGAGCCGACAAAGGCCAGCGGCAGGCACAGCAGAAAGGGCACGCCAAATTTTTGCATCAGCAGCACGGTGATGTAGCCACCCACCATGGCAAAGGCACCGTGCGCCAGGTTGATGAAGTTCATCAGCCCCATGGTCACGGCCAGGCCCACCGCCAGAATGAAGAGCAGCATGCCGTAGGCGATGCCGTCAAAGAGAATGGTCAGCATAAGCGATCCAGAGTAATGCACATACCGGAGCCAGTCCGGCCTGTGTGTCAGGCCAACGTGCGGTGAAATTACTTGGCTTTGCCGGGGTCTTTCACATCCTTGATCACGTCAAATTCCACGTTGTAGAGCTGGCCGTCTTTCTTCTCGACCTTGCGCAGGTAGATGTTGTGCACCACGTCGCGGGTTTGCGCGTCGATGAACATCGGGCCGCGCGGGCTCTCGAAAATCTGGCCCTTCATGGCCGCCAGCAAGGCGTCCCCACCGCCCTGCCCTTTGGTCGCCTTGAGCGCTTCGTAAATCACACGCATGCCGTCATAACCGCCAACCGCCATGAAGTTGGGGCGCAGGCCGGGGTTGGCTTTGCCAAAGGCTTCGACAAACTTCTTGTTCACGGCAGACGGGTGGGCGGTCGAATAATGGTGCGAGGTCACCACGCCCAAAGCGCCATCGCCCATGCCGTTGAGCTGATCGTCATCGGTCACGTCACCGGTGCCAATCAGCTTGATGCCGGCCTTGTCCATGCCGCGTTCCAGAAACTGCTTCATCACAGCAGCACCTGCGCCTGATGGCACAAACACAAACAGCGCGTCAGGTTTCAGGTCGCGCACTTTTTGCAGAAACGGCGCGAAGTCGGGGTTGCGCAAAGGCACCCGCAGCGATTCCGGAACCTGGCCGCCGTTGAACAGGAAGCGCTCCTTGAAATATTTTTCAGCGTCGATGCCGGGGCCGTAATCGCTGACCAGGGTCACCACTTTCTTGATACCGTTTTTCGGAGCCCAGTCACCCATGGCCACGGCGGCCTGCGCCAGCGTGAAACTGGTGCGCACCACATAGGGCGAGGCTTGCGTGATGCTGCTGGTGGCGGCGGCCATCACCACCAAGGGGGTTTTGGACTGCGTGGCAATCGGCGCGGTGGCCAGGGCCGAGGGCGTGATGCCAAAGCCGGCCAGCACGTTCACCTTGTCATTCACCACCAGGTCTTGCGCCAGGCGTTTGGTCACGTCGGGGATGCTGGTGTCGTCCTTGACGATCAGCCCCACCTTCTTGCCCGCCACCGTGTCGCCGTTTTGCGCCATGTACAGCTTGGCGGCGGCCTCGATCTGGCGGCCGGTGCTGGCCTGTTGGCCGGTCATGGGCAAAATCAGGCCAATTTTAAAAGTATTGCCTTGCGCTATTGAATTACTAGCAGCAAGTAAAGATACAGCAAGGGCTATGGCATGAATGAATTGCCGTTTGTTCATGGTTCGTCTCCAGGGTGATGGAAGGGTTCGCTTTTTTATGCTTAATGTGCAGGCAAAAAGAACCGCGCGCAATAGCGATTTCAGACTGTTTGTTATAACGCTTTGAGATAACCCAATAGCCCAGGGGCACAGCTCTTTGCCGTGGATCAGCCGCTGACTTGACTGAGGTCACAGAAGCGCTGAACAGATTCTCAGCTGCGCTTGCGAATCAGCCGCACACCAGGCATCTGGTCAAGCCGCTGGCTCAGCACGGCTTCACGCAGGTTGCGCTGGGCGATGCGGGAGTGCTCGCGCATCAGGCGACTGGACGAATACCTGCCAAATGCACAGCCATCATCACCCCTCAAGCACCGTCAGTGCCTGCGCCAGATCGGCCAGCAAATCGTCCGCCTGTTCGACCCCCACATGCAGGCGTAGCAGCCACCCGCTGCTTGTCGCGCGCTGTGGCGCAACGGCGACCAGGCTGTGCACGCCGCCCCAGCTGTTGCCGAGAGTGAAAAGCTGCAGGGCTGCGACGAAGTTTTCTATGGCCTGCATGTCGTTTTGCCGGAGGGTGAAAGACAGCAAACCATTGCCAAGTTTGAAATCGCGTTGCCACAGATGATGGTAGGTGTCGCCTGGCCGTGGTGGGTAATTGACCTGGCTTATTGCCGCATGGCTTTGCAGAAAGGTTGCAATGCGCAGGGCCGAGGCGTACTGGCGTTCCAGTCGCAGCGCCAGGGTGGGCAGACCGCGCAGAGCCAAGAAGCATTCATCGGGGGCGACATAGTAGCCAAGCAGTTCGGCGGTGTCGCGCAGGGCGTGATAGGCGGCAACATCGCGGGTGCTGACTGCGCCCATCAGCAAGTCGGAATGACCGCCCACATATTTGGTCAGGGCTTGCACGCAATAGTCCACGCCCGCATCCAGCGCCCGAAAGCCCAGTGCCGTGGCCCAGGTGTTGTCCATTGCCACCTTGATCTGACGCGCGTGCGCAGCCGCATGGTCACGGTCATGGGGCCGACACCGCAGGGCACCGGGGTGATCCAGGAGGCTTTTTTCTTCACGCCTTCAAAGTCCACATCGCCGACGATGACCGCGTTTTGCCCGGTCACGTCGATGTGCGCGGGCAGCGGCAGTTGCACCAGGATGCCGTGAGCGGAAATTGACCTGAAAAAGGGGCTGGGCTCGGATTGGGCCGATGGAACGCCAGCGTTTCGCGTTGCCAGTGACGTTTGGCGCAAAAGGCGCTGTCAAGGCCCGAACACCAGCCGAGACTAGCCTCAGCCTGCGTGGGCGGAGCGCCAGGCGACTTCCGGCAGCAAGCCGGCCAACAGCTCGTGCTCGGTTTCGTCACCCGATGGCAGATACCCGAAGTCCAACTTGAAGTCGCCCAAGGCCACGCCGTGCCGCCTGGCCCACGCGTACATGGCGCCAAAGCTGTCGGCAATGCCGGCCGCCGGACCGACGTGACGGTGGCGCAGCAGCTTCTGCGCCGGAATGTGCACCGCCGTGAACCCGCGCGGAACGGCTGCGCCCTCCCTAAGCCGCACCCCCACCAGTTGCAGATACGCCGAATCGACCAGGCCCAGAGACACGTCCATGAATGGCCCCTGTTGCAGCGCCTGCAACTCTGGCGCGCGCTGGAAAACCTGCTGCCAGGCCTTGGGCACTTCGTCCCATAGCCGCTGCCAGGGTGCCTGCACCAGCACGCCCGCGACGGTCATTCCCCCTTGTTCCACTACTTCCACGCGCGACCTCCCTTTCACTTTTCTGGGTATAAAAAAGAAGGCAATGTACTGCTCTCTTTCGCGGTACGCGGTCCTGGTTCCAAACTGCCCCCAAAACACGTGGATCACAAGATCGATCTCCATACCCATTGGGACACACGCCTTCCCTTCTCAACGGGAGATCTGCTTGGCGCCCTGGTTCGCAGATCCGAACCTGAGCGCTTTCGGCCAAGGAATCTGCACCAGCGCCACGCCGAGGAGAATGCAGGCAAGGCCAGGGAGCATGCGTGCGTGGAAGGTCTCTCCTCGGAACCAGCAGCCCAGAAGAACACCGACTATCGGGTTCCAATAGGCATAGGTTCCCGCCTTGGCGCAGGGCCAAACCTTCGAGAGATAGATATAGGCGGAGTAAGCCAGGATCGAGCCGAAGGTTATCAGGTATCCCACGGCGAGGAGGCTTCGGGGGTTCCACGTGCCGTGGGAAATGCCGCCGGTGAGGGATGCCGCAAGCAGGGAAAGTACACCTGCCACCAGCATTTCGACGCCGATCTGGGAAAAGTGCCCGCTTTCATCGGCATGGCGTTTGCCGTACAAGGTTCCGTAGGCCCAAAGTGAAGCCGAAAGGACAAGCGCCGCTGCGCCAGAAAGGGCCGGACCTTGTCCGGATGGCCACAGGAGCACCAGCACACCCAAAAAACCCATACCAAGCCCGCACCATGCCTTTGGATCGAGTCCGCGAGGATCCATCAACGCCAGGAACAAAGGGACGGTGGCTCCCAGCGCGGCAGTGACGCCACTGCTGACGCGACCTTCGGCCCAGCCGATCAAGCCCATGCATACGCCCAGCAACGTGATGCCCACCAAGGCGATGTGGGGAATCTCTCGCCATGACGGAAAGCGCTCCTTTCTAATTTGCCCGATGAGGAGGGCGAGGATTCCCGCCGGAATGAAGCGTACGGCCGAAAGACCAAATGGCGTGAAAGTCTCGATGGCAAAGGCAATGGCGAGGAAGGTAGAGCCCCACACAACGGAGGCGGTCAGGTAGGCGAGCCAGGCGAGCATTCCATCACCTCTCTTGCGGATTGGCGTTCATGCAGCGGTGCATCTTCTGGAGAAGGCGCGTGAGTTCTTCTCGCTCATCGCGCTCCAGGCAGGATTCAGGATCCGATGGCACCTTGCCGCTGCGCCACAGGCGCTCGGGCACTGAGGCGAGCTTCTCCATGCCAGCGTCAGTCATTGTGATGATGACCCGTTTCCCGTTGGAAGGATCGCGCTGCCGACAAATCCAGCCCGACCGCTCCAGTGTGTCCAGCATCGAGGTCGTGCTTGGTCGGTCTCCATGAATCAGAACCGCGACTTCGCTGGGTGTCAGTGTTGCGGACTCTTTCAGCTTGCGCAGCAGGAATATCTGCTTTGGAGTGATCCCGTGAGGTGCGAGCGCCCGGGCGACATGGCGCTTCCAGTCCAGATGGATTTCAGAGATGAGTTCGAGGGCTTGACCTTTCATGGTTAGAATTCTAATCATGCTTTTCAAGAAAGCAAGCAATAAATCGCTTCCAGCGAACCGCCAGCTGAACTCCCGCCAGCACTCCCCAAGAAGCGGCCCAGGCCCTGTGCCCACGGTGGCGGCCATCGGGCAGTCCGTGCAAAAGGCCGACACGTGCATATCGATAAAACCGGCATCCGCGTCAAAGGCCATCTGGACTGGCTGCGCTGCGCGGTCACGACCACCTTGACCTGGCTGTAGCGACGAATACAAGATAATTTTGTCAATATGAATACATCTGTGCCAGTGAACAAATTAGCAGAGGTTGAAGCGGGCGATTTTGGAGTCTGGCTCACGCAAGTGCTGGCCTCATTTCGGGGTTCCGCAGGAACTGACGTTCCGTGTGGGAGTTGCCGTGGTTGCTGTACATCTTCCTATTTCATTCACGTTCGCCCGAGTGACCTCAAGACCATCGGTGCTGTACCCAAAAGTCTCCTAACTGCTGCACCTGGACTGCCACAAGGCTACAAGTTGATTGGATTTACATCAAACGGCTTTTGCGCGCTGCTCAAAAACGGTGACTGCTCCATCTACAGCAGTCGTCTCCAAACTTGTCGTGACTACGACTGTCGGGTATTCACCGCAGCGGGAATCAATGCGGGAGGTGCAGACAAGGCTGCCATTAACCAGCGCGTGCAGGAGTGGCAGTTTTCCTATGCCACTGGTCAGGATCAGCAAATCCACAATGCCATCAAGAAGGCTGCATCGTTCATTGTCAAGAATCGCGCTGCGTTTCCCGGTGGGCGAGCGCCAGTTGCGCCGAGCGATATCGCCGTTCTTGCCATCAAAGTGCATGGCGTTTTCCTCCTGCCAGAAATGGGAAGTCAAACGCCGTCTGAAATTGCAGAAGCGATCATTCGGGCCAGTCGTGAGTTTGAGGCCTCCAGGTCAACGGATGGAACAGAAAAACAGTGATCACTATTGTTAGATTGCACCAATGACAGTTTTTGACCTGCAGCCCCCGTCAATACTTCGCAAGAGGCTATTATTTCAATAGCACATCCAGGCTGGCTGATCGCCTGCCGGTTTCGGGCGTAGGGCCCGTCACAGGCGGCAGGTGACGGCAAAAGCCGCATGCACCGTAGGCGCATCCCACCCCATCGAGCCACCCCTCAACGCTACCGCGCCGTTGCGCGCTGCGCAGGGAGTTCTTGATCCGCGTGGTCACGGCCAAGGGGGGCAACGGAGTTGCGTGGAACCGACGGTGACGGCGTTTTGGCCAACCCTCAGAGATCCAGCACCAGCCGCGCAGTTTTTGCCCGCGAGCAACAAGGCAGAAACTGGTCGTTGGCCGCCTGCTCCTCGGGGGTCAGGTACTGGTCCTTGTGATCCGGCACACCTTCAAGCACGCGTGTCAGGCAGGTGCCGCACACACCCTGTTCACACGCAGTTTGTACCTCGACGCCGGCGTCTGACAACGCCTTGGTGACGGTCTGGTCTTTGGCCACGGTGATGATGCGTCCTGAGCTGGCCAACTTGACCTCGAAGCTGGCATCAGCCTCGGACTTGAGCACCTCGGCGGCAAAAAATTCGTAGTGCAACCGGCCCTCGGGCCAGCCAATGTCGCGCGCTGTTTTTAGTACCGCGTCCATGAAGCCTTTGGGGCCGCAGACGTAGAGGTGGCAGCCAGCTTTGGGCGCACACAGCAGCGTTGCCAGATTGAGCTTTTGCGCCGCATCGCCGTCGTCGAAATGGAACTGCACCTGGTCAGCAAAGCTGGAGGCGGCGATGCGTTCCCGAAACGCCGTGCGCTCGATTGAGCGGGTGCAGTAATGCAGCTCGAAGTCGGCACCGGTGTTGGCCAGGCGCTCGGCCATGCACAGGATGGGTGTGATGCCGATGCCGCCGCCCAGCAGCAAGCTGTGCTTGGCATCGTGCGCTAGCGGAAAGTGGTTCTTGGGCGCGCTGATTTGCAACACCTGGCCTTCCTGCACCTGCTCATGCACCGCCTGCGAGCCCCCGCGTGAGGCCGGGTCACGCAGCACACCAATCAGGTAGCGGTGGGTTTCCTTGGGGTCGTTGCACAGCGAGTACGGACGGGTCAGGCCGCCGGGCAAGTGCACATCCACATGCGAGCCCGCCGAGAAGCCTGGCAGCGCTGTGCCGTCTTGTGCGGCTACCAGTTCCAGGGTGCAGATGTCGGTGGCCACGGTGGCTTTGCGCGCCACACGAACCGACAGGGCCGATGTGCTGCTCATGATGTGCCCCTCAAACGCTGGTGCCGACTGGGCCAGCGCCTTGTTTTTCCTGCGCAATCACACGCTCCAGAATCCTGCGCGACTGCACACCACCGGCATCGATATTAAGCATCAGCAAGGCGCGTTCGGGGTGGGCCAGCAGGTTTTGCTGCTGGCGCTCCAGCATCTCCAGGTCTTCGCCAAAAATCTTGCCCTGGCCTTCGCGAATGCTGGCGGTGAGCGCCTTGTCGGCCGGGTTGAACTTGCGCGCCATGCCCCAGAAGTAGTGGATCGAGGTCTCGGTCTCGGGCGTGATGAAGTCCACCACCACGCTGTAGGCCTTTTTGTCGTTGGGTGCGTCATAGCCGCCATGGCCCTGGTGTGCCACACCGACTTCAATCATCACGTGGCTGGGCGGTGTGAAGCGGCAAATTTGCCAGCGGTCCACCGGCACGTCGTCGGCCAGGTGGTTGGCGCGCAAGGCCATTTGCCAGAATGGCGGGGGCTGGATACCGCTCATAAAGCGGCTGGTCACCACCGTGTCGCCCTCGACCGTGGTCTTGCATGGGGTCTCGTCGATTTCTTTCTGGCCGATGCTGCTGGCGTGCACATAGGTCTCGTGTGTCAGGTCCATCAGGTTGTCGATCATCAGGCGGTAATCGCAATTGATGTGGTACAGGCCACCGCCATAGGCCCACTCGGGGTTGTCATACCACGCCATGTGCGGAATTTTGGCCTCATCCGCCTGCGCTGCGTCGCCGGGCCAGACCCAGATGAAGCCGTAGCGCTCAACGACGGGGTAGGCTTTGATGGCCGGAAAACCGCGCACGCGCTGGCCCGGCATGGCAATCGTCTTGCCCTGGCAGCCCATTTCCAGGCCGTGGTAGCCGCAGACCAGCTTACCCTCGGACACGTAACCGAGCGACAAGGGCGCGCCACGGTGCGGGCAGAAGTCTTCAACTGCGGCCACCTTGTTTTCTTCACCGCGATAGAAGGCGATGCGCTCGCCGCAGATGGTGCGGCCCAGCGGTTTTTCGTCGATTTCGTTGGGGGTGGCGGCAACGTACCAGGTGTTTTTGGGGAACATGATGGAGACCTCGTTGGTTCAAAAAAGTCCTGCGATGGGGTGGGCAGGGGTGGCTGGCGCAATTTTCATTCAGTATGCTGAATGTGATTCATTGTACGGAATGACTGAGGGCAGTGCCAGCCCGATTTGATCGGGATTAACCCTTGGTTTTGGGCTCGTCGGCTTGGTTCTGCTGGTCGTTCAAATGCACAAACTTGCGCAGCAGGCGCATGAATTCGCGCTGCTCGGCAGCGTCCAGACTGTCCATCATGCCCAGGTACATCTGCTCGATGCCCGAGCGCATGCCCTGCAAGACCGCTTCACCCGCCGGGGTGAGCGACAGGCTGCGCTGGCGGCGCGGCAGCACCTCGCGCAGTATCCAGCCCTTGGCCTCCAACCGGGTGGCGATGTCGGCGGTGCTGGAGGTGTCCAGCGCAATCAGCTGCGCCAGTGTCACCTGGTCCACACCGGGCGATTCAAACAGCGTGCGCAGGATGGCGTACTGGATCGGCGTGACCTGGCGGCCATGTACTTCGTGGAACTTGGACACCGCAATTTGCTGGGCGCGGCGAATCAGGTGGCCGGGCTCGTCATAGAGCGTGAAGGCAGGTGCTTGGCTTGTGGCTTGGGTCATGGCGGGATTTTGCCCCAAGGGCTTTTTTTATAGACAACAGGATTGAACACCGGCGTGAGGGGCAAACCCGCCATCCGCCCGTCATTAAGCGCGGCTGCCCTGCCCCTGCACTGGGTTGCCATGTGTTCTGATCCCGAAGATTTGCTATTGTTTTAATAGCTTCTTGTGCAGATATCTATTGGGCTACAGGTCAATTTCCCTTAAAAATCCATCCATGGCTCACAACGCTTCATGCCGGGGCGGCGGCACGTAGGCGACGCGCGCATCACGCACCTGCTGGTGGTTCTGCTCGGCCCAATGCAGCAGATTGCGCATCGGCAGCAGGAATGATTGCCCCAACGCGGTCAACTCATAGTCCACCCGGGGCGGCACCGTGGCATGGGCGGTGCGCAGCACCAGGCCGTCCTGCTCCAGGCGACGCAGGGTCTGCGACAACATACGCTGCGAAATATCGCCAATGGTGGTTTTGAGCACACTGAAGCGCAGGCTCTGGTGGTCGCCAAGTGTGAACAGCACCAGCATGCTCCAGCGGTCACCCATGCGTTCCAGCACGTCCCGGATCGGGCAACGCTCGGCCCAATCAACTTTTGATTTGTGTACTGCCATGGCTCTTCCTTTGCAACAGGGTGATGGTTACGTCAAGGGAACCTGGTGACTTTCAGAACCCTTCTTGTATTTTCGTCCGCAGTCCGTACCATACCATTAGCAACGAACAAAGTGAATATTAGTATTGAATAAATACCTAGTCACACCGCTGCGAATTTCGTTTCATTTCAACTTAAAGGACATCCACATGACTTCCACCTTGCTCGTCACCGGCGCATCCGGTCACCTGGGCCAACGCGTGATTCATCACCTGCTGGAGACGCTGAAAGTGGCCCCGCAACGCATCATCGCCACCACCCGCAAGCCCGAAACCCTCAAAGACCTGGCTGCCAAGGGCATCACCGTGCGCGGCGCCGACTTTGACGACGCAGCCTCGCTGCGCAGTGCTTTTGCGGGGGCGGATCGCCTGCTGCTTATCAGCACCGACGCGCTGGACCGCCCCGGCCGCCGCTTGGCGCAGCAGCAAGCCGCCGTCGCTGCAGCGCAGCAAGCCGGTGTGGCGCATGTGGTCTACACCTCCATGCCGCTGCCTGAAAATTCGCCCCTGTTGATTGCTCCTGACCACGCCGGCACCGAGAAAGCGCTGGCCAGCAGCGCGCTCAAGGGCTGGACGCTGCTGCGCAACCACTGGTATTTTGAAAACCTGTTCATGTGGCTGCCGTCAGCCTTGGCCAGCGGCCAGTGGTACAGCGCGGCCGAGCAAGGCAAGGTGGCCCACATCGCGCGCGACGACCTGGCACGTGCTGCTGCCGCCGCATTGCTCAAAGACACCGGCAAGAACACCTACACCCTGAGCGGCGCCGAGGCATTCACCACCGAGCAAATCGCCCAACAGGTGTCGCAAGCCACGGGCAAACCGCTGCAAGTGGTGCCTGTGCCGCTGGCGGGCCTGATTCAGGGCATGGTGAGCGCGGGCTTCCCCGAGCCACTGGCGGCAGTGTTTGCCTCGTTCGACACCAACACCGCCGCAGGCCGCGTGGCCGAGGTCACGGGTGACTTCCAGAAGCTCACCGGAGTTGCGCCGCAGCCATTTGCCGGCTGGTTAAGCGCCAACGCCGCTGCATTGGCTGCGTTATAAGCTCCTGACGAAGGCGAGTCATCAAGGGCAAGCGGGGTAGCTGCGGATCGTCGCCAGCGAGCCTGCTGCACTGTGGCGAATCTGGCTCTCGTCGTAGCGGTGCTCTGCACCCACCGGGCAGGCACTGCGGGCCGTACAACCCAGCGCACAGTCGGAGTCGGCAGCCAGTCGGCCCGTGTTGCAGGCTTGCAAATTGAAACTGCCACTGACCAGCGCCCCGGCCGGGCACGCCGAGATGCAGGGCTTGTTCACACAGCTGTCACAGGGGTAACCGTTGTCAATCGGGGCCGAGGGGGGAAGGGCCGTGTCGGTCAGGATCGCCACCCGGTAGGCAAACCAGCTGCCCCACACCGAATCAATGCCCACCATAAAAGGCGCGGCGCGATGCCAGCCTGCGATCGCCCCCAGCCGTTGCAAACCAATGCGTTGCGCGCCCGGAAACACCACACGCGAGCGCACTTGTGGCAAGGCCTGAGCCAGCCAGCGTTCGACGGTGCGCACGCTGTACTCGTCAATCGGATGCGCACTGTGAATGCCCTCGGCCTGCACACATTCCCACAAGCGCCGACCCGCATGCCCAAACAGAATCAATTGCCGTTCATGCGGTACCGGTTCCAGCGGAGCCACCAGATCCGGGGGCAGCGCCGCCAGGTCAAACACGTGCTGACGGTTCAGCCCGGCGTGGTCAAGGACATCGGCCTGCGGGAGGATGGTGCTTGGGTTCATAAGGGAGTCAGGTTCGGAAAGAACCTGAGTTTATGGGCTACCCAAGCCCCAGCAAGCGCACCGCGTTGTCTTTCAAGATGCCGGGCATCACCTCGGGTTTGAAGCCGGCTTCTTCAAAGTCTTTCATCCAGCGATCCGGCGTGATCAGCGGGTAGTCGCTGCCAAACAGAATGCGGTCTTTGAGCAAGGTGTTGGCGTACTGCACCAGTTGCTTGGGGAAATACTTGGGGCTCCAGCCGCTCAGGTCGATCCACACATTGGGCTTGTGCGTAGCCACGCTCAGCGCCTCGTCCTGCCACGGGAAACTGGGATGCGCCATGACAATCTGCATGTCGGGGAAATCAACCGCCACGTCGTCCAGGTGCATCGGGTTGCTGTAGGCCAGGCGCAGGCCGCCACCGCAGCGCATGCCGCTGCCAATGCCGCTGTGGCCGGTGTGGAAGATGGCGGGCATCTTGTATTCGGCAATCACCTCGTAAATCGGCCAGGCCATCTTGTCGTAGGGGTGGTAGCCCTGCACCGTGGGGTGGAACTTGAAGCCCTTGATGCCGAACTCCTCAATCAGCTTGCGGGCCTCGCGCGCACCCATCTTGCCCTTGTGCGGGTCGATGCTGGCAAAGGCCATCATCATGTCCGAATTGGCTTTGGCCGCCTCGGCAATTTCCTCATTGGGAATGCGCCTGCGCCCCATCTGGGTTTCAGCGTCCACCGTGAACATGATCAGGCCAATCTTGCGCTCGCGGTAGTAGGCAATGGTCTCCGCGATGGTCGGCCTGCGGCTGTTGCGAAAGTACTTGTCGGCCGCGCGGTCGTACTCCTCGCCATAACTGTCAAACGGGTTCCAGCAACTCACTTCCGCATGGGTGTGAATATCGATGGCGACAAGGTTTTTAACGTCCATGAAAGTCTCCTGTGATTTTGGTTGGCTAGGGAAAACACTTAGTAAATTGACCGGCTTCGGGCTTGATTGTAGTTATTAAATATAACCATAATTAGACCCAGAAGGAACCCATCATGGACAAAAAACACATCCACTTTGAACTCTACGGCGAGCAACAGGAAGTCGCCATCATCCGCCTGACTCGTGGCAGCAAGCGCAACGCCTTGAACGACGGCCTGATTCTGGCCCTGCGCGGTCTGTTTGAAAAAATGCCCGCCAGCGTGCGTGCTGCTGTCATCGACGGCGAGGGTGAACACTTCTGCGCCGGGCTTGATTTGAGCGAACTGCAAGAGCGTGATGCCAGCCAGGGCGTGTTCCACTCCCGCATGTGGCATGCCGCCCTGGAACACGTGCAATACGGCCCGGTGCCCGTCATTGCGGCGCTGCACGGCGCGGTGGTGGGTGGTGGCCTGGAGCTGGCCAGTGCCTGCCACATCCGCGTGGCCGACGACACCACCTTCTATGCCCTGCCCGAAGGCTCGCGCGGCATCTTTGTCGGCGGCGGTGGTGCGGTGCGCATCCCGCGCCTGATCGGTACCGCGCGCATGACCGACATGATGCTGACCGGACGCGTGTTCAATGCGCAAGATGGCGAACGCATCGGCCTGGCGCAATACCTGGTACCCGCTGGCACGGCCTTTGACAAGGCTTGTGAACTGGCGGTGCGCATTGCCGGCAACGCCCCCATGACCAACTACGCGCTGACCCACGTGCTGCCGCGCATTGCCGATCAACCCGCTGACCAGGGCTTCATGACCGAAGCCATGATGGCCGCCATTGCCCAAAGCGCACCGGCCGCCAAGGAGCGCGTGCGCGCCTTTCTGGAAGGCCGGGCCGACAAGGTCCGAATAGCCTGAGAGAGTTGCCCCGGAGGGGGCGGCACGGGCTGGAATTGCCGTGACAAGCCAAGCAAAAAAATACATCCGTTGGAGACAAACGATGACAGAGCCGAAATTTCGACCGTTGACCTTTGGGGTGACCCGCGTTGACTTACGCGACGGCGCACCCGGCGTGCATTACCTAAAAGCCGAGCAAGCCTTGCAAGACTACCCCGAGCGCATAACCGACCGGCTGGCACACTGGGCTGCCACGGCGCCTGACCGCATCTACATCGCGCAACGTGAAAAACTGCCGGATGGCAGCAAGGGCGAGTGGAAGTGCATCACCTATGGCCAGGCCTGGCGCCACGCACGGTGTATTGCGCAGGCGCTGATTCACCGCGGCTTGAGCACCAAAAACCCGGTGGTTATCCTGTCTGAAAACGACTTGGAACACGCCCTGTTGGCGCTGGGATGCCTGGTGGCTGGTGTGCCATTTGTGCCGACTTCACCCGCCTATTCGCTGGTCAGCGTTGACTATGACAAGCTGCGTCACGTGATCAAAACCGTCACGCCCGGCCTGGTGTTTGCGGCGGATGCCACGCGATACGCAAAGGCCATCAACGCAGCCCTGCCTGCTGATATTGAAGTCGTGCTGACCCAAGGCCAGATTGATGGCCGCGACCACACGACCTTTGCCGACCTTCTGAACACGCCTGTCACACCCGCGGTTGATGCGGCCATGCAAGCGACCGGTCCAGACACCATCGTCAAATTTTTGTTCACCAGCGGTTCCACCAGCCTGCCCAAGGCGGTGATCAACACCCAGCGCATGTGGTGCGCCAACCAGCAGCAGATGGCCCAATCCATGCCGGTGCTGGCGCAGGAACCCTTGGTGCTGGTGGATTGGCTGCCCTGGAACCACACTTTCGGCGGCAACCACAACTTTGGCATGGTGCTTTACCACGGTGGCACGCTCTACATCGACGACGGCAAACCCACCCCCGCCCTCATGGCGGAAACCCTGCGCAACCTGCGCGAGATCGCACCCACGGTGTACTTCAACGTGCCCACCGGTTTTGAGGCGATTGCCGCCGCCATGCAGACCGATGACGTACTGCGCAAAAACCTGCTCTCGCGCGTCAAGATGTTTTTCTACGCTGGTGCCGCCATGGCTCAGCCGATCTGGGACAGCTTGTTTGAATCCGAAGAAAGAGAAATCGGCGAGCGCATTGTGATGAGCACCGGCCTGGGCATGACCGAGTCCGGTCCGTTCGCGATTTTTGTCACCAACCCCAACGTCAAGGCGGGCGATCTGGGCGTGCCCACACCGGGCATGGACCTGAAACTGGTTGATGTGGATGGCAAGACCGAGGTCCGCTACCGCGGCCCCAACATCACGCCCGGCTACTGGCGCGCCCCCAATGAGACCGCCAAACACTTTGACGAAGAAGGTTATTTCTGCTCAGGTGACGCGGTGAAATGGATCGATGAGACCGATGTGCACCAGGGCCTCAAATTTGATGGTCGTATTGCCGAAGACTTCAAACTGGCCACTGGCACCTTTGTGAGTGTCGGGCCGCTGCGCGCCAAGATCATTGCCGCCGGTGCCCCCTACATTCAGGACGTGGTGCTGACCGGCATCAACTTGAAGGAGGTGGGTGCCATGGTGTTCCCTACCCAGGCGGTACGGGCCTTGAGTGGCCTGCCTGCCAGCACGCCGATGGCCGATGTGCTGACCCGTGCGCCGGTGTTGGATCAGTTCCAGAAGGTGATGAACGAGCTGAACAAGATTGCCACCGGCAGTGCCAGCCGGATTGCCCGCATGTGCCTGCTGGCCGAACCGCCCACACTGGACCGCGGCGAGGTGACCGACAAGGGCTCGATCAACCAGCGGGCGGTGCTGACCCACCGCGCCGAGACCGTGGCGGCGCTGCACGATGACTCGCTGGCTTCGATTTTGAAACCCCAGTCGCTCTGAAAGACACAACACCATGGCAAGCAAAGGATTTTTCAACGCGTTTGATGACATCTGGATGTTGGATGGCATGCGCACCCCCCTGGTGGACTACTGTGGTGCGCTGGGTCACATCTCGCCGACTGACCTGGGCATCAAGGCAGCCCGTGCGGCGCTGGAGCGCGCAGCTGTGCCCGCAGCACACATCAATTCGGTGCTGACCGGCAACATGGCCCCGGGCGACTTTGAGCAATTCATGTTGCCGCGTCACATCGGCCTGTACGCCGGTGTGCCACAAGACGTGCCCGCGCTGATGGCGCAGCGCATCTGCGGCACCGGATTTGAGCTGTTTCGCCAGGCCGGTGAACAAATCGAAAGCAGCTGCGCTGACGTGACGCTGGTGGTGGGCACCGAGTCGATGACACGCAACCCGATTGCCGCCTTTGAGCACCGCACCGGCTTCAAGCTGGGTGCACCGGTCGGCTTCAAGGACTACATGTGGGAAGCGCTGAATGACTCGGCAGCGGGCATCAACATGATCCAGACCGCCGAAAACCTGGCCAAGCAATACGGCATCACCCGCGAGGAGGTGGATGCCTTTGCCTCCAGCTCCTTTGCCAAGGCAGTGGCTGCGCAACAAAGCGGCTTTCACGCCGGTGAAATCGTGCCCGTGGTCAGTGAAAATTTCGCGCTTGAAGGCTACGCCACCCGCGCCATCAAGTTACAGGGCAAAAGCAGCGAAGTGGCGCTTGACACCCATGCCCGCATCTCGCCGGTCGAGGTCTTGGCCAAGCTGCGCAGCGTCTACCCCGGTGGCGTGCAGACCGGTGGCAACAGCGCCGCGCTGGTCGACGCTGCTGCGGCGGTCGTCGTCGCCTCAGGCGGCTATGTCCGCGCTGAAGGCAAGAAACCGCTGGCCCGCGTGGTGGCCGCTGCCGTGGTGGGTGTGCCGCCCGAGATCATGGGCATTGGCCCGGCACCCGCTATCCGCCTGCTGCTGGAGCGCGCCGGGCTGACGCTGGACCAGATCGGCCGCTTCGAAATCAATGAGGCCCAAGGCGCGCAAACCCTGTCGGTGGGGCGTGAACTGGGCCTGGACCTGTCCAAACTCAATGTCAACGGCGGCGCCATTGCGCTGGGCCATCCGCTGGCCTGCACCGGTGTGCGCCTGACGCTGACACTGGCACGCGAGATGCAGCGCAGCCATGTGCGCTACGGCGTGTCCAGCGCCTGCATCGGCGGTGGCCAGGGCATTGCCCTGCTGCTGGAAAACCCGCTGACGGTCTGATCCCGTCTTTATATAAGAAACTGGCCTCTAGCCCTTATAAAACAAGCGCAAGCAGCTATATATTTAATAGCATTCAACTCTAACCCACAAAAGCATTCAACATGAACATTCAAGGACAAGCAGCTCTGGTCACCGGTGGTGGCTCCGGCTTGGGCGAAGCCACCGCCCGCGAACTGGCCCGCCTGGGTGCCAAGGTGGCGATTCTGGACGTGAACCTGGCCAACGCCGAAAAGGTGGCCGCCGAAATTGGCGGCGTGGCCTGCCAGTGTGACGTGACCAGCCCGGACAGCGTGCAAGCCGCCATCGACACCGCCACCGCCGCCCATGGCCCAGCCCGCATCCTGATGCAGATTGCCGGCATCGGCAGCGCCAAGCGGGTCGTCGGCAAGGACGGCAACGCCGCCCCGCTGGAAGACTTTGTGCGCGTGGTCAACGTCAACCTGATCGGCACCTACAACGTGGCGCGCCTGTTCGCCGCCGCCTGCGCCAAGCTTGAACCCATGGAAGACGGCGAGCGCGGTGCCATGGTGTTCACCGCCTCCGTGGCCGCGTTTGACGGCCAGGTCGGCCAGCAGGCCTACAGCGCCTCCAAGGCCGGTGTGGCCGGCATGACGCTGCCCATGGCGCGTGATCTGGCGCAGCACGGCATTCGCGTCTGCACCATTGCGCCCGGCCTGTTCGCCACGCCGCTGATGAAGACCTTGCCTGAAGCCGTGCAGGTGTCGCTGGCAGCCAGCATTCCGTTCCCGCAGCGTCTGGGCAAGCCCGAGGAGTTTGCGCAGTTGGCCGCACACATTGTCAGCAACTGTCACCTCAACGGCGAGGTGATCCGCCTTGATGGCGCACTGCGCATGGCTCCGCGTTAAAGGCACTCCATGAGTAAAACGGTTGTTTATGAAGTGAACGTGATGTTTGGCGACTGCGACCCGGCCGGCATCGTGTTCTTTCCGAACTTTGCCAAGTGGATGGATGCCTCGTCACTGAACTTCTTCATTCAGAGCGGCGTGCCGCCCTGGCGTGAGCTGGTCAAGACCACCGGCATCATCGGCACGCCGCTGCTGGAGATCAACACCAAATTCCTGCGCCCGGCCACCTACGGCGAAACGCTGCAGATTCACACCAGCATCGAGGAGTGGCGCGACAAGGTGTTTGTGCACCGCCACCTGATCAAACGCGGCGATGAGCTGCTGTGCGAAGGCACCGAGGTGCGCGCCTTTTGCATGCGCTTGCCCGACTCAGACCGCATCAAGGCCATCCCCGTGCCCGCTGACATCAAGGCCTTGTGCTGTTGACCCCGTTTAATTGTTTTCCCTTTTTTCCCGCGCTTGCCCTTTTATAAAACCACTTGGAGACAACACCATGAAAGCTTTCAAAACCCTCATCGCCACCGCCGCTGCGGCTCTGGTCACTGGCTCGGCGCTGGCCGACATCACCATCGGCATCAGCCTGCCTTTGAGCGGCCCGGCATCAGGCCTGGGCATTCCGATGGGCAACCAGATCAAGCTCTGGCCTACATCCATCGCCGGAGAAAAACTCAAGGTCATCGTGCTGGACGATGCCACCGATCCGACCAACGGCGTCAAGAACGCCAAACGTTTTGTGACCGAAGACAAGGCCGACATCATCATGGGCTCAGCCGCCACACCGGTGGCCATCCCGATGGCCGCCGTGGCCGCTGAAGCCGAAACCGTGCAGATAGCGTTCTCCCCCGCCGTACTGCCCCCCGGCAAAGATGCCTGGACCTTTCGTCTGCCGCAATCGAACGATGTGATGGCCCACGCCATGGTGGCGTTGATGAAAAAGCAAGGTGTCAAAACCGTGGGCTTTCTGGGCTACACCGATGCCTATGGCGAAAGCTGGCTCAAGGAGTTCACCGCTCAAGCCAATGCCAACGGCATCAAGCTGATTGGCACCGAGCGTTTTGCCCGCTCTGACACCAGCGTCACCGCCCAGGCCCTCAAGCTGGTGGCCGCCAACCCGGACGCCATGTTGATTGTGGCCTCGGGCAGCGGCGCTGCCATGCCCCACATGGCGGTGGTGGATCGTGGCTACAAGGGCAAGATCTACCAGACCCATGCAGCAGCGTCGCGTGACCTGATGCGTGTCGGTGGCAAAGCCGTGGAAGGTGCTTATGTGGTGTCCGGCCCGGCGGTAATTGCCGAGCAGTTGCCCGACAGCCACCCGTCCAAGAAAGTTGCCATCGACTTCGTGCAGCAATACGAAAAGGCCTATGGCCCGGGGTCACGCAACCAGTTCGCCGGCCACAGTTACGACGCGGTGCTGATACTGGAAAAAGTCGTTCCCGTGGCGCTGAAAAAAGGCAAACCCGGCACCAAGGAATTCCGCGCCGCCCTGCGTGACGCCATGGAAACCATGGGCCGCACCGTGGTGTCGCATGGCGTGCTGAACTGGACCCATGACAACCACTGGGGCTTCACCAACGAAACCGGTGTGATGCTCAAGGTGGTCAACGGCGACTGGAAGGTCGAGTAAGCGGCCTCTCGCTCACACCTCCGTTGGTCTGAGGTCAAGGGCAGCCTGGGGCTGCCCTTGGGGCAATCTCTATTTTTTCTGGGCCCATCATGGACTTTTCAATTGCCAGCATTTTGCTGCTCGATGGCATCACCAACGGGGCGGTGTACGCCCTGCTGGGCTTGGCCACGGTGCTCGTGTTTTCCGTAACGCGGGTGATCTTTATCCCGCAAGGTGAATTTGTCGCCTACGGCGCGTTGACTCTGGCCATTTTTCAAACCGGCAAGGTGCCGGGCACGGTCTGGTTGCTGCTGATCATGGCAGTGCTGGCGGCGCTGATGGATGCGCGTTTGAGTTGGCAGCATACCGGTGATGCCAAGCGCGCGCTCAAGGCGGGTTTGAGCGCCCTGGCGGCACCGTTGGTGGTATCCCTCTTGTCGATCTGGGCCGCACCGCACCAATTGCCCTTGCTGGTGCAGGCGCTGCTGACGGTGGCCATCGTCACCGCGTTTGGCCCGCTGGTCTACCGGCTGGCCTACCAGTCGCTGGCCGATGCCAGCTCGCTGGTGCTGCTGATTGTGTCGGTGGGTGTGCACTTTGCCATGACCGGCCTGGGCTTGCTGTTCTTTGGCGCAGAAGGCTTTCGTAACCCCTCGTTCTGGGACGAGCGCCTGAACCTGGGGCCGCTGGCCATCACCGGACAGGCCATCATCATCGTGCTGACATCGCTGGCGATGATTGTGTTGCTGTGGCAATTTTTCAACCGCACCTTATACGGCAAAGCCTTGCAAGCCACGGCGGTGAACCGCCTGGGCGCCCGGCTGATGGGCATCTCCACCCACGGCGCCGGGCAAGCCACGTTTGCCATGGCCGCGCTGATTGGTGCGCTGTCGGGGCTGTTGATCGGCCCGACCACCACGGTGTTTTACGACTCCGGCTTTCTGATTGGCCTCAAGGGTTTTGTGGCGGCGGTGATGGGTGGTCTGCACAGCTACCCGCTGGCGGCGCTGGGGGCGCTGTTTGTCGGCCTGGTCGAGTCCTTTGGCTCGTTCTGGGCCAGCGCCTTCAAAGAGGTGATTGTGTTCACCCTGGTGCTGCCCATTCTGCTCTGGCGCTCGGTCGCAGGCGGAAATGAGGAGGAGCATTGAGATGAGCTTCACCACACAACTTCAACATTGGGCGCACAACGCCAAAATCCAGCGCGTGGTGGTCGTGGCCTGCATGCTGCTGTACGCCGTGTCCCCCGTGCCCGAGTTCTGGATCACCCAGCTCAACTACATCGCACTCTACAGTCTGGTGATTCTGGGGCTGGTGCTGCTCACCGGCATCGGCGGGCTGACTTCATTCGGGCAGGCCGCGTTTGTCGGCATCGGGGCTTACACCAGCGCGTATCTGACGGTTCACATGGGCTGGTCACCCTGGCTCACCGTGTTTGCCGGGCTGTTCATCACCGGCATCAGCGCGCTGGTGGTGGGCTGGATCACGCTGCGCATGTCGGGCCACTACCTGCCGCTGGCCACCATTGCCTGGGGCTTGTCGCTGTATTACCTGATGGGCAACCTGGATGCGCTGGGCAAGTACGACGGTATTCTGGGTGTGCCCGCGCTGACCGTGTGGGGCTGGGACATCAGCCAGGGCCGCAGCTTCTTTGTGCTGGCCTGGGGCATGGTGCTGTTTGCTGCGTTTGCACTGTTGAACCTGATGGATTCACGCACCGGCCGCGCCATCAAAGCCATGCGCGCCAGCACCCTGATGGCCGAGGCCATGGGGGTGGACACGCTGCGCCACAAGGTCGGCATCTTTTTGATCGCGGCCCTGTTTGCCAGTCTCTCGGGCTGGTTGTTTGCGCACTTTCAGCGCACCGTCAACCCGTCTCCCTTTGGCCTGAAGATGGGTATTGAGTACCTGTTCATGACCGTGCTCGGTGGGGCCGGTTATGTGTGGGGTGCCATCAGCGGCGCGGTGATGACCAAGCTGCTGGAGGACGAACTGCAGGTGCTCCTGCCCAAATTGCTGGGCACCAGCGGCAGCTACGAGGTGATTGTGTTTGGCATTGTGCTGGTGCTGGTGCTGAAGTACCTGCCCGATGGCGTGTGGTCGCTGGTGGGGCGTTTTCTTCCCAAGCCCAACCGGGTCGAAGACTGGCACGCTGCTGCTGCCTTGCCTGAGCGCGCCAAACCCGCGCTGGGTGACACCGTGCTGGAGGTGAAAGACATCCGCAAACAGTTTGGCGGGCTGACCGCAGTGAACAACATCGGGTTTTCCATCCAGGCGGGGCAAATCGTTGGCCTGATCGGCCCCAATGGTGCTGGCAAGTCCACCACCTTCAACCTGATCACCGGCGTGCTGGGCCTGAGCTCGGGCGAGGTGAAGTTTCGCGGCCAAACCATCAGCGGCCTGCCTTCGCGCGAGATTGCCCGGCGCGGCATGAGCCGCACCTTCCAGCACGTCAAGATGATCCCGGAGATGACGGTGCTGGAAAACGTGGCACTGGGTGCACAGTTGCGGGGCAGCAAGGGCGCGCTTTCCAGCATGTTGCGCCTGGACCGTGCCGAAGAACAAAGCCTGCTGCGCGAAGCGGCACGTCAGCTGGAGCGCATCGGCATGGGCCATGCGATGCACGAACTGGCCGGCAACCTGGCCATGGGCCCGCAGCGCCTGCTGGAAATTGCCCGCGCCCTGTGCAGCGACCCAGCCCTGCTGCTGCTGGACGAACCCGCCGCCGGTCTGCGCCACAAAGAAAAGCAAGCCCTGGCCGCGGTGTTGCGCCAGCTGCGCAGTGAAGGCATGAGCATTTTGCTGGTGGAGCACGACATGGACCTGGTGATGGACGTGACCGACCACATCGTGGTGATGGAGTTTGGCACCCTGCTGATGCAGGGCACGCCCGAAGAAGTGCAGCAAAGCCCGAAAGTACGTGCCGCCTACCTTGGCGTGGAGCATTGATATGAAACCACCTGTTTTAACCGTCAAAGGTCTGCGCGCCGGTTATGGCCGCGCCGAGGTGCTGCATGGCATTGACTTGCAAGCTTTTCAGGGCAGCGTGATCACCGTGATTGGCCCCAACGGGGCCGGCAAGTCCACCTTTTTGAACGCCTTGATGGGCGTGCTGCCAGCTCAGGGCCAGATCGAGTTTGAGGGCCAGCCGATCAACACCTTGTCGCTGGAAGAGCGCGTCATGCTGGGCATTGCCCTGGTGCCGGAAAAGCGCGAGCTGTTTGGCAGCATGTCGGTGGAAGACAACCTGGTACTGGGCGCGTTTCGCCAGGTGCGCCTGCGCAACCCCAAGTGGCGTGAGCAGATGGACGTGGTGTTTGACTTGTTCCCGCGCCTGAAAGAGCGGCGCACGCAGGCCGCAGGCACCTTGTCCGGTGGCGAGCGCCAGATGCTGGCCGTGGGCCGCGCCATGATGTCACGCCCGACGCTGTTGATGCTGGACGAACCCAGCCTGGGCCTGGCCCCGCTGGTGGTGAAGGAAATCTTTCGCACCATCGACACCTTGCGCAAAACCGGGGTCACCACGCTGCTGGTGGAGCAAAACGCCCGCGCCGCGCTGGAGGCGGCTGATGACGGCTACGTGCTGGAGATGGGTGAAATTGCCCTGCACGGCCCGGCCCAAGACCTGGCCACCGACCCGCGGGTGATCGACACCTACCTGGGCGCGGCGCGCAAAAAAGACACGGCCACCCGGCCCTGATTTCAGCAGCAAACAGACAACCACGCACCAGGAATCGACGAACCCGCTGAAAGGTTCGCTGCCCATCAGGCCGCACGGTTCCCCGAATGGGGTTGTCCATAACTTAGTAAAACCACCTTGGAGACTCTTATGAAAATTTCATCACTCATCACCCTGTCGGGCTTGCTCGCCACGGGCGCGGTGCAAGCGCAAACCCAAAGCGCCACCCTGTACGGCATGATCGACACGGGCGTGGAGGCTGTCAGCAACGTGTCCGGCGCGGGCACCCTCACCCGCATGCCTTCTACCACGGGCATTCTTCCATCGCGCCTGGGCTTTCGTGGCAAGGAAGACCTGGGCGGTGGCTTGAGCGCCGTTTACACGCTGGAAATGGGCTTTGCCCCGGACACCGGCGCGTCCGGGCAGGGCGGTCGCCTGTTTGGTCGCCAGTCCACGGTCGGCTTCAGCGGCGATTGGGGTGCCGTCACACTGGGTCGCCAATGGACGATGCTGTTCTGGTCAATTCTGGACTCCGACATCGTCGGCCCCGCCGTTTATGGACTGGGCTCATTGGACAGCTACATCCCCAACTCGCGTATTGACAACTCGCTGGCCTACAAAGGCAAGTTTGGCAATGTGACGGTGGGCGGCACCTACAGCCTGGGGCGTGACACAGTCAATGCGGGTCCTTCACCTGCGGGCACCAATTGCGCGGGCGAGAGTGGCGCAGACACACAGGCGTGCCGCGAATGGTCTGCCCTGGTGAAGTACGACACCGCGAGCTGGGGTGCCGCTGTGGCTTACGACTCCCTGAACGGACGCACCCCGGCCAGCGGCACTGACGTGGTGTTGCCAGCGGGCCTGACCAGCAGCGCCAAATCCGATGCGCGCTTGATGCTGAACGGCTATGTGAAGTTCTCTGACGTGAAGCTCGCAGGCGGTGTGATTCGCCGCACCAACGACGGCAGTGCCACCAAGCCCAAGAGTGACCTCTGGTACGTGGGTGCGTCTTACCCGCTGTCACCTGCATGGACGATTGACGGAACTTACGCCAAACTGAGCTACAAGGACATTGCCAATTTCGACTCATCCCTGCTGGTGGTGAGGTCGCTTTACAAGATGTCCAAACGCACCACTTTGTACGTTCAACTGGGTGGAATCAGCAATGACAGTTTGGCCAATGTGTCCGTCAGCGGTGGGGCACCCGGTAGCAACCCCGCCTTGGGTGATTCACAAACCGGCGTGATGCTGGGTATGAACCACGCGTTCTAGACAGTTCACTCCTGACCATGCGCTACGAGCCACCTCTTCAAGACATCCAATTTATTCTGCATGAGGTGCTCAACGCGCCTGCTTGTCTGCAGTCCCTGCCCACCTTTGCCGAGGTGGATGCCGACCTGATGCACCAGGTGCTGGACGAAGCCGGCAAATTTGTCGGCGAAGTCATCGCACCCCTGAACCGCAGCGGAGACGAAGTGGGCTGCCAGTTTGCCAACGGTCAGGTCACCACGCCGCCCGGCTTCAAGGCCGCCTACCAGGCCTTCTGGCAGGCGGGCTGGCCCGCGCTGGCCTGTGCTGTGGAGGATGGTGGCCAGGGCTTGCCCGGGTTGCTGGAAGCCGTGTTGTACGAGATGCTCAGTGCTGCCAACCACGGCTGGACCATGGCACCGGGCCTGTTGCATGGCGCTTACGAGTGCGTCAAACACCACGCCAGTGACGAGCTTAAAACGCGTTACCTGGGAAAAATTGCCACCGGCGAATGGTTGGCCACCATGTGCCTGACCGAACCACAGGCGGGCAGTGACCTGGGCCTGGTACGAACCAAGGCTCAGCCACAGGCGGACGGCAGCTGCCGACTTAGCGGCACCAAAATTTTCATTTCCGGCGGCGAACATGACCTGACGGACAACATCGTCCACCTGGTGCTGGCCCGCTTGCCCGATGCGCCGCCCGGCCCCAAGGGCCTGTCACTGTTTCTTTCACCGAAGTTCATGCCAGACGGCGCACGCAACCCGGTGCACTGCGAGCGCATCGAAGAGAAAATGGGCCTGCACGGCAGCGCCACCTGCGTCATGCGTTTTGACGAGGCCACCGGCTGGATCGTGGGCGAGCCAGGGCGCGGTTTGAACGCCATGTTTGTCATGATGAACGCCGCGCGGCTGCATGTGGGCTTGCAAGGCATTGGGCTGTTGGATGCCGCCTGGCAAAAGGCCGATGCCTACGCCAAAGAACGCCGCCAGATGCGCGCACCAGTGCGTGGCACCTCAGCCGCTGAGGCTGACCTGATCGTGGAGCACCCCGCCATGCGGCGCATTCTGGACACCCAGCGCGCCTGGATCGACGGAGGCCGCGTGCTGGCCTACAAAACTGCGCTGGAGCTTGATGTCATCAAACACCACCCCAACAGTAAACGCAAGGCCGAGGCCGAGCGCTGGTGCAGCCTGGTGACACCGGTGCTCAAAGCGGCCTGGACGGCACAGGCGTTCAACGGTGCGAGCGATTGCCTGCAGGTGTTTGGCGGCCACGGCTACGTGCGTGAATGGGGCATTGAGCAGATCGTGCGGGATTCGCGCGTGGCCATGATTTATGAAGGTACCAACGAGATTCAGGCGATTGACCTGCTGGTGCGCAAGGTGTTGCCCGATGGTGGAGCGGGGCTGACCGCGTTGCTGCAGCAACTGTCCGACGACCTGGTTTGCTCTGAGGTTGCAGACAAGGCATTCCAGACGCAGGTCACGGTGCTGTGCGATCTGACGCGCCAGCTGGTTGCGGCCAGTGCGCTGGATCGGCAGTTGCCTTATTGGGTAGCCGATGACTATTTGCACGCCGTGGCCATGACTCTATTGGCTTGGGCCTGGTCGCAAATCAGGCCGGCCGTTCCAGCCGATGTGCAGGGCTCCGATGCTGCACGCTGGTTGCTTCCCGCGGCAGCGTTGCAACTCTGGATCCTACCGGGGTTCGCCATGCGCGTGCAGATAGTCGCAGACAGGCTCCCCTAGTTCGGCATGCTTGGCCAGTCACTGGATACATCTGGAATATGAGACACGTCTGCGCCCAGTCAAGGCGCGAATGGAATAGTTCGGTATCCTCTTCAGTTTTTTGCCGTTGAAATTCATGGACGAGATTACAAAGATATCTTTTGTAGAAGAAGTAGACACCAGTTATCTTGAAACCCTCATGGGCTACAACTCGCGCCGGGCGGCGTTGGCAATCATTGGCGTGTTTTTGGAGCGCATGGCCAAGTATGAATTGCGGCCAGTTGATTTTTCCGTGTTGTCACTTGTTAGCCACAACCCCGGGATCACCTCGCGCCAATTGTGCAATGCACTGGGTGTTTTAGCACCCAATTTGGTGGGCATGGTGACGGCACTTGAGAAAAGAGGCTTGATTACCCGCTGTCCTCATCCGCACGACGGTCGGGCTATGGGCCTGCATCTGACCGAAGACGGAAAGACCTTGCTCAAGGCAGCGGAAGAAACAGCCAGCAAGCTGGAGTTTGACTGCACCCCAAATTTAAGTTCCGCCGAGCGGAAAACCCTGATACGGTTACTGAAAAAAATTTACAAATAGACGACTTGTGCCATGAACGGCTTGTGAGTTTGACCTCTTAAACTTGACGCCAAATCACCCGTTTTTCGGCTTTCCCCGCCGCTAGGCCAATAAATAAGGCCCCTCATTCCGTTTCCAAATCATTTGCGCCTACAAAAATTGAATGTAATTTGGCTCCATGTCAATAAGGTAAATCCCTTAAGCAATTATGATGCATGGCACAAATCCTTTTCTATTTAACCGGGAGGGATGGTGATCAAAAGCGGAGTTTCCCCCTATGCGTACGTATTTCCTGGCGCCGACACAACCTAACGTCGGCCTGACCTCGGTTTCACTCGGTCTCTTGCGGGCGCTGCAGCGGCGCGGACTGAAAGTGGCGTTTGTCAAGCCGATCACCAAGCGCACGGCCGACACCGAACCTTCGGTCCTGTTCGCACGCAGCATCTGTCATCTTCAGAACACGCCCGACCCCTTGCCCATGAGTCTGGTGACACAACGCGTCAGCAGCGGCCAGACGGATGAGCTGCTTGAAGAGATAGTCAGCCTTGCCATGTCCTGCACCAAGGAGGCCGATGTGCTGCTGGTCGAAGGTATTCATGCGGATCCGAGCAGGATATTCATTCCGCGCCTGTCGGGTCAGATCGCCCGAAGCCTGCAGGCCGATGTGGTCCTGGTGGCCAGCGCCGCGGACGCGCAGGGCATCGCCGAGACCAACTACCTGATTGCCCAGATCCGCAATGTCGGTCGCAACGTGGTGGGAGTCATCTTCAACCGTGCTCCTGCGGACTTCGATGAAGCCGCCGCCGCCATGCAATTGGACGGCGTGCCGATCTGGGGCGTCGTCAAAAACAATCCGGCGCTGTCGGCGCCGCGCATGATCGACGTGGCCCGCCATCTGGGCGCTGAAGTCATGATTGAGGGCGACATCGCGACCCGGCGCATGCTTGAAACAGTCCTCTGCGGGCGCTCCGTGGCCGAAGTCATTCCGCGCCTCAAACCCGGCACACTGGTGGTCACTGCCGGCGACCGCGACGATGTGATACTGGCCACTGCGCTGGCGGCCAGCAACGGCGTTGAGCTGGCCGGCCTGATGCTGACCCACCACAGCGCCATCAGCCCGCGGATCGAACGCTTTGCCTCACTCGCCTTTCACAGCGGCCTGCCGGTGTTGCGCACCGACGGCGACAGCTATGAAACCGCCGCCAGTATCAGCCGCTTGCCCCTGGCGGTACCGCAGGACGATCTGGCCCGGATGGATAACGTGATCGAAAGCGTGGCCGAACAGCTTGATGGCAATATGATTTTTGCCGGACTGGAGCGTGCCGCACCGGCGCGCGTGTCGCCACCGGCCTTCCGCCACCAGTTGATTCAGAAGGCTCGGGCCGCCAACAAACGCATCGTGCTGCCAGAAGGCGACGAACCCCGCACGATCCGTGCAGCCGTTATTTGCACCGAGAAAGGTATCGCGCGCTGCGTTTTGCTGGGCAAGCGCAAAGTGATCCATTCGGTGGCTGACGCGCTGGGGATCGAGCTGCCAAAAGGGCTTGAGATACTGGAACCCAGTGAGATCGCCGAACGCTATGTGGCGCCCATGGTGGAACTGCGCAAGAGCAAAGGACTGACGCCCGGGCAAGCCCTGGTTGCATTGGAAGACACCGTCGTACTCGGCACCATGATGCTGGCAGTCGGCGAAGTTGATGGCTTGGTCAGCGGCGCGGTGCACACGACGGCCAGCACGGTGCGCCCTGCGTTGCAGTTGATCAAGACGGCGCCGGGTTCGTCGATCGTATCGTCCTGCTTCTTCATGTTGATGCCCGAGCAGGTCCTGGTTTACGCCGACTGCGCGATCAACCCCAATCCGACGGCCCAGGAGCTTGCCGATATCGCCAAGCAGAGCGCCGACAGCGCACTGGCCTTCGGCATCGAACCCAAGGTCGCGATGATCAGCTACAGCACCGGGGAATCCGGATCGGGTGACGATGTCGAGAAGGTCCGCACGGCCACCGCGCTGGCGCATGCCCGCTGGCCGGAGTTGGTGCTCGACGGCCCGATGCAATACGACGCTGCCGCCGTGCGTGAAGTCGGCGAGCAGAAGGCGCCGGGCAGCGCGGTTGCGGGGCAGGCGACGGTTTTTATATTCCCCGATCTGAATACGGGCAATACCACCTACAAAGCGGTTCAGCGTTCAGCGAAAGTCGTGTCGGTCGGTCCGATGCTGCAGGGCTTGCGCAAGCCGGTGAATGATTTATCTCGCGGCGCATTGGTCGATGACATTGTGTTTACGATCGCGCTCACAGCCATCCAGGCAGAGGCGATGGCTCGGCAATGAGGTGGCTCATCTTGAGCACGGCAAAAAAATCCATTCTCGCTTGACGCTGCATTGGCACAGGGCACCCGCGATGGGTCGATGGGTCTTCCTGTCGCTCATGCGATTGACTCGCGCTCTGGTCCTTCCGTCTGCTTCCAGTTCAGCCGCCAAAGGGGCATACTCACAGCGGCGGCGCTGATTTCCGCCCTCCAGAACAAGAGGCGATCAAGGGGTAACAATGGCCAGACAGAGCTTGCAGTGGACAAACATTCGGTGGAAGCGGTGGGTGGCGGGCGCGGCGGGCCTGCTTGCTGCCTATACGGTGGCCGGGTTTTGGCTGGTTCCGCCGCTGATCAAGCATCAGGTCCCCCAGTTTGGGCAGACCGAACTGGCGCGCCAGGCGACGATCGGCGAGGTTCGTTTCAATCCCTTCACTTTGCGCCTGGAGGCGCAGGATTTGCGCCTGGCCGAGGCCGATGGCACGCCGCTGTTCGCGGTCGGCAAACTCGCCGTGGCACTGCAATGGAAATCCCTGATCCGGCGTGCCTGGAGTTTTTCCGACATCCGCATCACCGCACCGAGCGCGAACCTGGCGATCGCGCCCGACGGCAAATTCAATCTCGCCGAGCTGCTGGCCACGCTTGAGCGTCGACCGCACGAAGCGTCCACCGACGCCAGCCTGCCACGCGTGATCGTCGAGCAACTCGCGCTGGAACAGGGCACGGTGGACATGCACGACCGGCGGGCCGGTTACGACAACACCTTTGCGCCGATCGATTTTTCGCTGAGCAATTTCAGCACCTTGCCGGAGCAGAACGACGCCCATACTTTCACGGCCCAGTCCGCGCGCGGCGGCAAGATGCGCTGGAAGGGCACTGCGTCGGTGAACCCGATCCGCGCCAGCGGCGAAGTGACCCTCGAAAACGCCTCGCTGCCGGAGCTGGCGGTTTATCTCAAGTCGTACACCCGTGCAAGGGTGGCAGCCGGGCAGCTTTCCGCCACCTTGCCGTACAGCCTGTCCTACGCGGACGGCAAGTTTGAAGCCAGCCTGGAAGGCGCCAAGGTGTCGCTGCGCGATCTGGCGCTGGCGCGCGAAGGCGTTACCGATTCCTTCGCCGCGCTGACGCGCCTGGACATCAACGACGTCAACGCCGATCTGGCACGCCGGCAGGTGACGGTGGGCGAGGTGCGCGCCGACGGCGGCAAGCTCAGTGTCAAACGCGACGCCAAGGGCGAACTCGATCTGACGAACCTCATGATCGCCAGCGCGGGTCCGGCGGCCTCGGGGCCGGCTGCCGCGGTGGCTGTCAACAACTGGAAGCTGGCGGTCAAGCAAGTGCTATTCGATCAGATGGCGGTCAGCGCGGTGGACGAAACGGCCAAACCACCGCTGAAGTTGAACGCGGGCAAAGTGCGGCTGCAGCTGCAAGTTGCCGCCGAGCAGGCAGGCGCCAACTTCCAGCTGAAGCTCTCGCAGGCTGCCCTTTCACTCGCTGGCCTGACGCTGGCCAGCGGGGCGCAAGCGCCGTTCAAGCTGGCGCAGCTGGGTTTCTCGGACGGCATGCTTGACCTCGCTGCCCGGCAGGCCAGCATCGGGCGCCTCTATGCCGAGGGCGGGCAACTGCAGCTCGTGCGCGCACGGGACGGAAAACTCAATCTCATGGAGTTATTGCCCCGATCCAGCGCGATCGGACCGCAGGCTGCGGCGGCAGCCGGCAAGCCATGGGTCGCCGTGGCCAAGACCGTGGAATTAAGCAAGTTCGGCGCCGATGTTGCGGATGAGGGCGCCGGCGTCAAGGTTCAGGTCACCGACCTTGCGCTGAAACTCGAAGGCGCCAGCAGCGATCTCAAGCAGACGGTCAAGTTCAACACCGACCTGAAGCTGCGCGAAGGGGGGCAGTTCACGGCACAAGGCAGCGTGGTCCCGGCCAACGGTGAAGTGCAGGCCGATGTGCGTCTCAAGCAGCTCGCGCTGGCGCCCTTGCAGCCCCTCCTGGCCCACTATCTGAAGTTGAAAATCGCCCGCGGCAATGTCTCCGCGCAAGGGCTGCTCACCACCGGCGCGGGCACAGCCAAGAGCCCGAGCCTGCGTTACGTCGGCGCGCTCAACGTTGCCGGGCTGACGCTCAACGAGGAGGACGGTGGCCTGTTCGCCGCGTGGAAGAACGCCAGCGCCGACAAGTTCACGGCCAGCCTCAACCCCAACCGGCTCGACGTCCCGGAATTGCGTATCGTCGAGCCCAACGCCACGCTGATCATCGAAGACGATCGCAGCTTCAATGCGGCCCGCTTGCTGGTGCAGCCCAATGCAGGCGCAAAAGTCGAGGTGCCGACTCAGGCCAAGGCTAAGGCCGACGACGACCCGTTCCCGGTTCGAATCCGGCGCCTGCGCCTGCAGAACGCCAAGCTGGACTTCACCGATCTCAGTTTGCGGCCGCAGTTCAGCGCCAAGATCTACGAGCTCAACGGCGTGATCAACGGACTCTCGTCGAACCGCGAGGCGCGCAGCCAGATCGAGCTTGACGGCCGAGTCGACGAGTTCGGCCTGGCGCGCATCCGCGGCGAGCTCAACCCGTTCGCGCCGCGCAACAACACCGACATCAACGTCGTGTTCAAGAATGTCGACATGGTGCCGGCCTCACCCTACAGCATGAAGTTCGCCGGCTACAAGGTCGCCGAGGGCAAGATTTCGCTGGACCTGCAATACAAAATACGCGACAGCCAGCTGGAAGGCGCCAACCAGATCGTCATCGACAAACTGACCCTGGGCGAGCGGGTCGACAGCCCCGATGCGCTCAAGCTGCCGCTGCAACTGGCAATCGCCATCCTCAAGGACAGCGAGGGCCGCATCGACCTCGGCCTGCCAATCTCGGGCAACCTCAGTGACCCGCAGTTCAGCTACGGCGCCATCATCTGGAAGGCCATCGGGAACCTGCTGACCAGGATCGTCACCGCGCCGTTCCGCGCGTTGGGCAGCCTGCTGGGCGTCAGCGGCGAGAAGCTGGAGTCGATCGACTTCGATGCCGGCAGCGACAGGCTGCTGCCCCCGGAGCGCGAAAAGCTCAAGCAGGTGGCTCAGATTCTGGGCAAGCGCGCGCAACTGAAACTCTCGGTGCCCGCACAGTACAGCGAAACAGCCGATGGCGCCGCCTTGCGGGCGGGCGCAGTGCGGGTCGAGATCGCCCGCCGTGCCGGCATCAAGCTCCAGGCAGGCGAAGAGCCCGGTCCGTTGAACCTGAGCGATCGCGCGGTGCGCGGCGCGATGCGCGACCTGTATGCCGAGCGCTTCGGCGAGGCGGAACTCGACAAGCAGAAAAAGGCAGCGGAAGGCGGCGGCGCTCCCGCTGCTGCGGCGAGTATGCCGGACACCAAGACCGCAGCGGCCCAGGCGAAATTGCCGCTCTGGCAGCGCGTCGGCAAGATGATCCAGGGCGAACCGCAGGTGGCCGATGCCAGTGCCTTCTACAACCAGTTGCAGGAGCGCCTGAACCAGAACCAGCCGCTGGCCGCCGATGCCCTGGCCAAGCTGGGTGCGCAGCGAGCCGAAGCGATTCTGGCAGCGCTCAAGGAAGCCGGCGTCGACCCCGCCCGCGCCGACGCGGCGGCGCCTGAGAAGGTCGAATCCGACATTGGCAAGCCGGTGCCGCTCAAACTGGGGCTGGTGGCGAAGTAACGCTGTGAACTTTTCCCAAGTCTCTGGTGAAAAGCGGCGCGCGCTCCGAGGCCTGCACAGCCATCGCTCACTTTTCATCAGACGCTCCGTCGGAGCCTATTCGTGCGCATCACTTCTCGTGGCATTTCTGGCAGGCAACCATGCCCAAGCCGAAGCGGTTGAGCTTGGGACGTTCCGAGCTGTGGGGCTCGTGACAACTGCCGCAATAGAATTTCTTGCCCGAGCGTAGCGGATCCTTCGCCTCTTTCTTTTCATCGCCCAGAGGATGCCCGGATCGCGTAAATCCGGCGACGACGTGGGGACCCTTCTTGATGTCGGGATGGCAGTCCAGGCACAGCGTCGCAGGCTCTTTCTTCAGGAGTCCAAGGTTGTCCGATGCATGGGGGTCGTGGCAGTCATTGCACTCGCCCGCCGCAATTGGAGCGTGAACTACTTTTCCTTCAAACAACTTCTTGTCATGGCAATTGGCGCACATCGCGGCGTTCTCGGCCGAGCGCTCTTTTGCGGTCTTGCTTCTGGACTTGTGCGGCACTGTGTTCAATTCGACTTCATTATGGCAACTGTTGCAGCCCATATGAACCGCCGCATGCACCACCTTCTTCTGTGCGACGGCGGCGTGACACTCAAGGCATGCTTTGTCTTTGTCTTTGTCCTTGTCCCGGTTCTGAGCCAGGACCGGCAATGCGAAAGTAAAGGTCAGAGCCAACGCCCATGCCAGGCTTGCCTTGAGACTAGGTGTATTTTTCATTCATTTTTCCGACTCGTGATCCTTCAATTACCCGCTATGCCTTTGTGCGCCCCTTGCTTCACGTTGGATGTTCCTGCTTTGTCACACTTTAATAAGACAAGCCGTTGTGGTCTTTCCCATGACAGGACAGGTAGCAGCGACCGCCGGTCGTGCCCACACGCTCCCAGCGAATGGCCTGCGCGCCACTCTTGGTTACAACACCAGTTTGGAAATTGATTAATCGGCTGTTGCTCAGAGCCGTGCCCTGGGTACTGCTGATGCCGTGCGGGTCATGGCAGACGTTGCAAGAGGTCGTCTCGCCAACAATGTGTTTGTTGTGTTCCTTGAAGCTACCCGCGCCAGTGCCAATAATGGCGGTCCGGCTGTGGCATTTGTAGCAAAGCGCATAGTTAGCGGCGCTTTCTGTCGCCGGATCGGTCACCACGTAGGAACGCTCCAGCAACAGTGGATTGGTGGAGCCGTGCGGGCCGTTGGGACCAGTGCCCCCGGTGTTTGGCCCCGCGTTGTTGTTGTGGCAGTCGCTGCAATTCATCACACTCGTTGTCGTCCAGGGCGCAATCAGGCTGGGGACCGTCTTGCCGGTTACCCCGGTCGCCTTACCAACGCCGGCAATCGGATGGTAGGACGGATTGGCAGTATCGAATTCCAGCCGCGTGTTGGTTTGCACGATCACGCGCGCGGTGCGCGATGCCGGCGTCCTGCTGGTGCTGTCACCATGGCAGCGCAAACAAATCTGGTACTCGGCCGTGACTGGGCTAACCGCCGCACCGCTGATGGTGATGCCGCGCACGTTGCTGAGTGAGCCCGGCAACGCAATCGGCGTGGTGCCAGGTGCAGAGCCGGCTGTGCTATTGGCAGAATGAGGGTTATGGCAGTCCTGGCATTCGACGTGAGCGGTCGTCATCAAGTTGGCTTCGCCCGCATCGTGCACATTCAGATAGGCGCCCACGCTGTGTTGGGAAGTTTTATTCAACTCAATCTGGATATTCTTGGCCGATGTCGCCACCGTGCCGCTGTGGCATACCAGGCAATTCGTTTCTTCCGTTGCACTGTTCAGCAGTTGCTGTCTGCCCGGCGCCGTGTGCGGCCGGTGGCAGCTCTCGCAGGCGTTGTTGGTGACGTTTTGGGGCGTATTCGTTGTGTGCAGCCAGGGATTGGTCCCCACGCCATTCCAGGTCTTGGTCGAGGTCTGGTGATCGCTGGCCGCCCAGTAGCTCTTGTTGTGGCAGTTGGTGCACAGTCCCGACTTGATGTTGCTCACCACCAGAAACTTGCCGTTGGCATTGTCGTGCGGACTGTGGCAGGAGGTGCACTGCATCTGCCCGCTGGCGTCGAGCTTCACGGCGCCGGTCGGGGTGCGCAGCTCTGTATTGCTGAGCACGCTCGAATAAAGAAAAGACACCGGATGGTCGTCTGACAAGTCAGTGCCGATGTAGCTTTGATCACCGAGGAGGAAATTATTTTTGCCGCCAGCTATGGCGATGTTGGCGGTGCGGCTGCTGACCTTGCCTAGCGCGATGGTTCCGTCATGGCAGCTCAGGCACAAGAGTGAAGCACCAGTCGGCTGGCCGGGGGCGGAGATTTTGCGTGTGCTGCTGGTGTAGGGCGTGTAGGAGCCGACCGGCTGGTCGCGGTTCCACAGCGGACCGGTGGCCCGTGAATTGTGTGGCACGTGGCAAAACACACAGACTTCGCCTTCAGATGTGGCCTTGATCGTGCCCGGACCCGTAGCCGACAGATTGTGCTTGTTGGCAACTATGCTCGCCGATTGAGCGGGTGCACCCGCCCAGAGCAGCAGGACCATTGTTGCCGCAGCGGCAAGCGCTGCGAACTGGTGCTTGATCACGACGGTCCTCCAATATAGCGAAATACCTGGACCCGCTGGTTGTACGAGTCGGCAATGTAAATCAGGTCGTTTTCATCTATGAAAATTCCGGCAGGCAGCCAGAACTCACCGCGATCATTGCCTATTGAGCCGACCGAGAGAAGGTATCTGCCTAGCACATCGAAAATTTGCAGCGCATTGTGCAACGCGTCGACGACGTAGACGTGCCCATGGCTGTCGGTGGCGACACTCTTCGGGCGTATGTTGTCACCCAAACCGTCACCCACTTGCCCAAAGCCACTCAGGTACTTGCCGTTACGGCTGAACATCTGAATGCGAAAATTGAGAGAATCAGTCACGTACAAGCGTCCGCCGCGATCAAACCAAATCATCGTCGGGTAATTGAACTGCCCGGCACCATCGCCGCGCGCACCGAAACTGAAGACCAAGGTGCCATCCGGCTTAAACACATTGACGCGATGTGCACCAGTATCGACAACATAGAGATTGCCATTGCTCTTGTCAAACGCGATTCCAGTGGGTTGAGCCATGTCCGGCAGCGCCAGCGGCGTCGCCATTGCGGCCCCGGGCTGAATCACCAGCACTTGGGCGCGGTTGGAATCGGTCAAGTACACCTCGCCCGCACTACCCAGTGCCAGGGCCACAGGCGAAGGCAAGGCCTGGCCGCCTTCACCGACGATCAGATCGTAGCGCGCCTTCGTCTGATCGAAACGGTGCACACCATTGGCACCAGGATCGGCGACAAACACCACACCGTTGTTCGTGACCACCGCCAAGGGTCGGATCAGCCGCTCTCCACGGGCACCGAAGAGCAGATCTCCCAGACGTTGGAAAAAACCCTTGCCAATGCTGAAATCATCCGGCTTGGAAAATTGCCTGACGAAGGTAATGCGCGGTGGATTGGGAAGGTCCGGCCACGCCAACGGCGCCTGATCCGCTGGCTTGGGCGGGAGCGGCGCGCAAGCGCCCAACACGCCTAGCGCAAGCAGCAGTCCCAGTGCCATGGCAAAGCGATAAGCGCGCGTCATGATCAAAAGTCTCTCCTTAATAACAGCTGTCCATAGGTGCGCGTTCTTTCGGCCAAGCCCTGGGCATCATGCACACGGGTCAGGTCGAGTGTCCAAAGCAGCTTGCGCTGGCGCCACTGTGCCCTGACCGATGCCGCCGAGCCTTCCCGCAGCTCCGGCGCGCCGGTATCACGGTGGCGACTCGCTTCGGCGGATAGATCGATGCCATAGCCGATGCGCGCCCATAGACGAATATCTACGGCTGTCAGCTTCACCGCTTGCAACGGGCTGTCTTCGTAGTTCACTTGCATTTGCCGAGCGCCTATGTGGATATTGCCGCTTCTGACCAGGGGCAAATCCGTCTGAACATACGCCTCAAGATTGGCGCGTCTGTAGGACGAGATGGTTTCGCGTCGAACTTCGCGCTCGGCACTGCCACCCAGCAGGAATTCCTGCGTTAGCAGCGATAGCGGAATGTCGGTGCGCGCACCGTAGAACGTGCTATTGACCGAGTTGAGCGGCGAAGTCGGCGAGCCGGACTCGAGTCGCGGTGTCGAAGCAAGGTGGCGCACGAAGAAGTTGAGGTAACTCTTGTACGACCAGCTCAGGCTGAGCGTGTTGTCAAGCTGGCTCGCCGCGTAACTGCCGCCACTTGAATAGTCATAGTCGATCAAGACCTCTTGTCCATCGAGAATATTGCCGCCTATCAGCCGCTGAATGCGCAACTCAAGGCCGATTTGGGACAGCAAATAATCGCCGCCTTCGACAAAGGTCTGTGTACGCGTCAGATTGGTGACTACCACTGTGCTGGCTATGATTTGCGGCTTGCTCAATGAAACGAAGCTTGTACTGCCCAAGGTCACATGCTCGCCGAGCATCTTTGTTTGCAGCGATGTTGCCTGCTGGTCGCGTTGACTATAGGAGACGTTGTAGCCCGCAGTCGCCTGGCCCAGTGGCAGCGTTTGCCGGTATTGGGCGGAGCCGTCAATCGCGTAGAAGGTCGAGCTTAGCTGGCTCGCTCTATTGACCTCGCCGCGCACTGCGAGTGCGCCAGACAGGTCGGGATTGACGCGATAGCTGAGCCCGGCGCTCGCCGCATTCAGGGTCATCGACTGACCATCCTGCCGACTGGCATTGACGTTGTATCGCCCGTAGGTCTGCAACTCCTCGGAGTGCCTTCCGCGCAGGTCGAGCCCGAAACTGGCGTCCTTCTGATTCGCCAGCGAGCCTTGGCCGCCCGTAAAGCTGCTCCGATTCAGCGCGACCGCATTGCTGAGCTCGTATTCGTTCGTCGACCCAAACTTCAGGCGCGTATCCAGGTTCGCCCTGTCGCTGGCGGAACGGCTGGCCTGAATCGGCAGGCCGGAGCTGCCGCTGGCAGAGTCCTGGCGCGTACCCACGAATTGAAACGTTGACCCACCCAACTTGCTTATGGTGGCATCCATCTTGATTCGTAACTGATCGATACGGTCATCCATGACCTGTTCAGCTCCTTTTCCCTGGCTCGTGGAGCGGGTGAGTTCCACTTGCATTGGCACCGGGGTAACCGGACTGAGCAGCGAAAAGGTTGCACCATACCTGGTATTTTCGTTGAACATCTGCTGTGCTGGACCCATGCTCTGGGTCTGGTTACTGCGGTCGTAAAAAAATGCTCCGGTATAAGGCTTGTCACGCAGGAATGTTGCACGCCCATTGAGGTTGAACATTTGCCGTCTTGCACTCGTTCCTACCCCGTCACCGCCGTCCTGGCTCTTGTCAATGATCGGGCCACCACCCAGATCGAGCAGCAGCAGGCTGGGGTGATAGATGTAGCTGTGCGTCATGAGGTAAATCTCCTCGCTCAGGTTCGACTGCGTGGCGCGCACCGGCGTGCCGCCGGCTGCCCCAACGCTGCTACTGTCATCGGTCAAATAGCGCGCCTTGACGTAGCCGTCTATCCCTATGATTCGAAACGGCGCAATCTCCGATGCGCTTTTGAGCCGCAAAGGCGCGCTGGCCTGGGCCCAGCAACTGCTCACTACGGGTAACAAGGCGACGCCGATCGCCAGGCGGGTAATGAGGCAGGCTGCCCGGTTGGGCATAGACTGATTCACGTTTGCGACCCGTATTGCGCGGCTGCGGTTCAGGTGGCAGGCGCCGTCACGGGACCGGTTTGGATTCGAGCTTCTCGTCCTGGGGATAGTCAACACCGGCCATTTTTCCGAAACCGAAGACGTCAACCTGGTTGGGCCCAAATTGACTCACGACCAGAATCAGGTGCTCGATGGAAAATTTGGGGTCTGCGAGGCTGCGAAACAGCGCCACGTTGTCGTAATCGATGGCAACACCTGCTGGCAGGTTGAGACCGGGCAAATCCCCCCCTGGCTGCCCGAAAGCCATGAGCACACGCCCCTGACCGTCGAAGATCTGCACATTCTGGAATGCCGCATCGCTGACGTACATGCGACCGGAGCGGTCCATCGCGATCCCCTTGGGCCGTGCAAACTGCCCCGGCGCCTGACCCGCTTCGCCGTAATGGCGCACGAACTTACCCTCGGGCGTGAAACGCGCAACGCGGAAGTTTCCGGTTTCGACAACATAGATGTCCCCGTCGCGGCCAACGGCAAGATTGGTCGGTTGATGCAATGACTTCTCTTTATCAACATCGGACTTGCCAAATTTGAACTGTAGTTTCCCCGATCGCTTGTCCAGCACCTGGACTTCATGGTGCTCGATGTCCACCACATACAGCCGATCGCCGGCAATCGCGACATCGACCGGCTTGAACTCATCCTTGCCGCCATAGGCTGCAAGATAACGGTCGCCCTTGTCATAGACCAGTACCTGATTACGCGCGGTGTCAGTCACGTACTTGGTATCGTCTGCGTCGATGGCTACATTGATGGGGCGCTGCATGCGTCCAGCACCCGACCCCGACATGAGTGAAAATTTTCTGGTTTTGAGGTCAAAAACCGCCAAGCCGGGGCCTCGACTATCGGCGACGTAGATCTTGCTATCGGACATCGCCACGCCGTAAGGACGCACCAAGGCGTCCTCGACTTTTTCTTCGCCGAGCAGAAAATCCTTGAGCCCACCACTTTCTTTGGCGGTTTCCAGATCGCGCGCGCTGGCAAAAGTGGCCAGATGCTGCACGCGCGGCGCATCCGGCGCTCGCGGGTAGAACACGGCCTCTTTTTGCAGCGGTGCTTTGGTAGGCTGCGTGACGCAGCCGGACAGCAGCATAAGCGCGCCGAGCAGTGCACTGAAAAATCGTAGTCGAGTAGGCAGGAACATGGTCGTTGATGAGTTGGGCATGAGCAGATTTATTGGCGGTGTATTCTGAACAAAGCGTGGGCATGCAAAGGAGGCAACATCAGAGGAGTCAAGGTCAAGGGTATGGAAAAGGCAACTAAGGAAGTCCCAAAAAAACCTCTCTTGCGGGGACTGTCAAGCGCTTGGGTAGCGTGTTGCTAGCCTCCCTCAACAGAAGGTTTTGATATCTACCCAACTGCACGGCCTGAGCGGCTTGTTCCGCCTTGGCCGTGCGAGCCGGGTCTAAACGCTTCGCGAGCCGCCTGTTTACTACTTGATGTGGCAAGTTGTGCAGAGCGCGCTACCCACTGTGGTAACTTTCAGCAGCTTGGCTTGCACTGCGGTTCCCGAGGTGCTGTTATGCACATCATGGCAGGAAGCGCACTCCACGGTGGCTGCCCCTGAGGCCCCGAACAGCATCTTGCTTTCAATCGTACCCACATTACCGGTGCCGATGGTTGCGGCAGTGCTAACGGCGCGCAAACCAGGGTCAGCCGTTACGAGTGCAGCGTTATATGGGAACCCGATTGGGTGGTCGTTGCTGAGGTCGGTGCCGAGCAAAGGTGCGCCCGTGACCATTTTGCTTCCGGTGGCGCCGCCAAAACTGTCGATCGCAACGGTGCCGTCATGGCAGGACAGGCAGAGCTTGGAAACGGCACCCGGTTGCCCCGTTGTGGCGTTCATTGTGGAACTGACTGTGGAGCTATATAGAGAGTAGGTTGCACCATTAGTAGCACGATTCCACAATAGCGTAGAACCGGTATTGTGGGGCGCGTGGCAATAGATGCAAACCTGAGTACTTGTGCCTTTGTAGGTCGCGTTGGGGCCTGTGGTGGAGAAATCGTGCACTGAACCAACGATGGTTCCGATGGCCGCCTGCGCCGATGTCGCGCCAAGCGTCAATAGCAGCGATGCGGCTGCCAGCCCGGCCCATTTCAAACATCTCAATTGGGATTTCATTTTGTGTTCCTTTTCCTTTGATCAAAAGTTGTTTCGACTATTTCCGTGGTATCCACTGTCTCCAACGCATAAGCCATGCCAGTAGCCCGCGTATCGGTTGAGCCATATCAACTTCTTCTCGGGATGGGGGACAACTGTTTGCAAATCAATAACTTACAAAGAATCGGAGGTGCAAGCGCGGGAACTAGTCTGATTGCCATGGCACAGGCCAGCTAGTGCCAGCCCCCGTTTTTCCAGGTTTTGGAAACATGGTGAGCTGCTTTCCCGATTTCGGGAACATGCGCGTCAGCGCGCCGACTTGCAGCGTTCCAGGCCGTCCCTGGCAACTGTGCTGGCGCCGTCAAGCAGCAGCGCCTGATTGAATGCGGGGACCGCGTCGGCACAGTTGCCCTGAGCCAGCAGAATCTGGCCCAGCAGGGCATGTGCGGGTGCCAGCAGGGGGTCTTTGGCGAGGCCCTTGCGCACGCTGACGAGTGCTTTGTCGTAATCCTTGTTCTTGAACTGGACCTCGGCAAACGCGCGATAGCGCCGTGCGACCTGTTCGTTGCCGCCCTGCGTAGCCTTGGGTGGATCGAGCACGGCACCCAATTCAGCGTCGGAGATTTCACGCAGCACATGGCGGATACGCGCGCTGATGACGGTGCAATAGTCCAATACCCGAAACGGCTCAAATGCAGCCAGTTTTTGATCGCGACCAACAATAACCACCACTGGATGCAGGTCCAAGCCCAGACTGCCGTAAAGCGCATCCCCATTGTCCAGCAGCACCGGAGCTGCGAAGCTGGTGTCGCGCATCAATGTCATCACGCCTGGCAACGATGCGGAACTGGGGACTACCGCCACCCAACGCACGGACTTGCCAGCGAAATCCTTCTGGCAGCGCGCCAACTCCCGCAGCGCGCCCGCCGAGCGCGGCTGATCCGGGCGAAAGAACACCAGCACGTTGGCCTCGACGTTTCCCATTACCTGGGCTTTCCCACCCTCCAGGGTGGGCATCTCGGTGCTCGCAACCGGGGTTCCGATCGCGGCATGCGCCGCACTGGCCGGTTGGAAGACCGCCACCAGCCCAACCAGCACCAGCAGGGCCGCGATATTCATTGCTAAGGCGCCGTCCGATTGGCGTAGCTTTTCTCCGCGTGACAGGTCTTTTCGCACGAGCCGCCGGTTGCCGTCTTCTTGTAGTTCAGCTTGAGTATCCAGCCGCCCGATCCGTAAGGCACGCCGTCGCGGATAAGGTGATCCTGCTTGGCTGCGTGCACCTCATGGCAGGCACGGCAGGTACGCCCACGACCAGATTGCTGCAGATGAAGGTAATGCAGGTTGGTGGCGCCATTGCGAAAACTGGTGAGCGTGGCCGTCTGCGCGGTAGAGAACGCTTTTTCCCTGTGACAGCCAAAGCACAACCCGTAATTTTTGGCGTCGTATGGGGCATAAAACTCTGGCGGATAGTCTTGGTTGATCAGGCGGAAGAGATCACCTCCGTGGGGCTCGTGACAATCGTTACAGTCCTTGGAAGCCACCGGCCCGTGCTGCTTCGGGTTGTCAAGCAGCCAAGCCTTGATGTTTTGCAGCTTCTTGCCATTGGCATCAGCCATGGTATCGACGCTGTGGCAGTTAACGCACAGGTCAAAAGGCAATTGAATCAGTAGCTTCTCTACCGTGCTGCCATGCGGGTTGTGGCAATTGCTGCAGTATTTACCAGTAGTGAGCGCTTTATGCGGCACTTTGGCACTGTCGTGAAGTTTTCCGATCTTCTCGTGGCAACTGACGCACAGAGCCCGTGGCTCCAGATGTAACAGCTTGGAGAACACCGAATTGTGTGGGTTATGACAGCTAGTACAGTCGGTGCGTGCCGGCGCATGCGTGTGCGCTCGCTTCATCACGCCATTGAATTCCTCATGGCAATCCAGGCACAGGGCCGGCCCCTTTTTAAACACTGGACCAGGGTGCTTGGGGTCTGCGTTCTGATGGCAGATCTTGCAGTCGCCCGCCTCGAACGGCGCGTGGCTTGAAGTCGGTGCCGGTTTGGCCGGCAGCGGCACCAGTGATCGGGGTGCGGACGCACGTCCCGCTGGCGCAGCAGCGGCTTTTTCGGCCAACACGTCGGCACTCGCCGCGCTTGACTTGGGCTGAGTGGTTTGCGCGAAGAGGCCGGTTGAAACCGCCAACGCGAACGAGAACAAAACGGCAAAAGCACCGCGTGTAGGGGTCATTGAACTTCCTTGAGTGAAACGCATGTGGCAGCGGGCTCGCGCTGCTTACTTGGCATGGCAGGTGGTGCACAGAGCACTTGCCGCATTGGACTTGCGCAGGAACGGCGCAAAGTCGTTGCTATGCACATTGTGGCAAGAGCCGCACTCGACCGCCCCGGCGTAAAGCTTCACTTCATTGGGCGATGTTCCGCCCCAGCCTTTCTGGGCGTCGGTGGGTGCTTTGAATGCGGAATCCTGAGCCGCAGTGGGGTAGTCGATGGAGATTGGGTGATCGTTGCTCAGGTCGGTACCAAGCACCAGCGTTCGCTTCTTGCCGCCGTACATATCCGAGTGACACCGTTCACAGTTGGGTTCCGAAGTCATATCGGGGGCGGGGTGGCCTGGCGGTTTCACGAGGTCGTGTTTCGTGCTTACGCTGTTGCCATGAACCACGGTGCTGGCATTCACGCCGTCATGGCAACTCAGGCACAAGCGCGAAGCCACGCGGGGCTGCCCGACAGCGACATTCATTGTCGGACTACCGTACAGCGTAAACACCTGCGTCGTTTCGGCGCGGTTCCACAATGGGGCCTGAAGGTTGGTGTTCGCGCCGTGCGGCGTGTGACAAAACTCGCACACCTGCGGCGTACCTGCTGTGCTCAGGTCATGGCGCGTACCGATGACGCTGCCACCGTATAGGGCTGGCGATAGCAGCAACATGTAGACAATTGCCATCAACCACTTCATAGCGACGTCTCCAGCATATTTTCGGAACGAACGCAATAGCAGTGGATTCGGCCGAACGCAGGAAGAATAGAAGACATTGCTTGCTCATGACTATGACAATAAATGGTTTCAAGCACGATATATGCCAATACAAGCGCGTGTTTCTGGATGCCGTGAGCGTTCCGCTTCAGGTGTGACGCCCGTGGGATTGAGGCGTCATCCGAGATGTCGCCATTCTCAAATACGGGAAAATCGCTCTCAAGAACTGGAAAATCAACATGCAGCTTTGGTACAGCACCAGAGTAGACACATGCGCTGGCAAGGTATTTGCTTTAGCTACACGATGCTCGATCGCATGGAGTTACTTTGAGACTCCTAGCCTCTGTACCCGGTACTGATCCACATTAATCCACGCTTCACGAAAACTGTAAAAAATAATTAGATATGCGCAAGAGCCACCACGTCCATGTTGCGCCAGATGTCAGGATGGTCGCCAAAATCGGTCTACGCGTGGCAGTCGCATCCTTTCTGGGATTGTTGCTAGTGCTTATTTTGGTTAGTGACGGCAAAGCGAGCGGCTATAGGCAAATCATCAGTGCCTTTGCCCTGAGCAAGGTGAGTTTGGGTCCGGCGATGTTGGTCTTCGGCTTCGCGCTGGTCAGTTTCGCAGGTATCACCGCATGGCTATTTTCTATCTACGCCAGCTTTCGCATTGCCGGCCCCTTGTACCGGATATCACGCAATCTGGAACTTCTAATCAATCATGGACTGGTCGCACCGCTGCCAATTCGACATACCGACAGCCTGCAGCGGGAATGGGAAGAGTTCGAAGCCAGCGTTTCGGCTCTGCGCGCGCAACACGAAGAACTGAAACAAGCACTCGGCGAGGTCGAGAATGCATTGGCGCCCATTAGCGAAGCCGAAGACTCAACAGCGTTAGCAACGGGGATTGCCCGCCTGAAAAAAGCAGAACAGCTTGTCAACTTATAAATGGTTCATCGCCGGTTTCGGCGTCGCTGCTTTGGGCATGGCAGCGTTGCTGCATGCGGATGTAGGCCGCGGGAACGGACATCCAGCCAGAACAGACTGTGGCGTCTGTCATCTTGCCGGACCCAATGTCGACCAGGACCAGGCGTCGAAGCTGGTCTCATCCCAAGAGCTACTTTGTGCAAGGTGCCACGCGCGGGCGATTGAGGTCAGCCACCCCAGCGGCTTTGCGCCAAAGAGAAGCCTGCCCGCTGAGTATCCGCTCGATTGGAAAGGAGATCTGACCTGCAGCACCTGCCATTTGCCACACGGCAGGGAGCCTGGCCTGCTGCGTGGCAAAAAACATGGCAAGGATTTCTGCTTGACCTGTCATGATCAAGCATTTTTCCGTAGCATGAAAGATGCAGGAACTTCAATGGTAATTTCGGGACATTTGGATGTGAGTCGCGGGCGCAGCACCATCGACATCGATGTGCATTCCTTGCATTGCCTGGGATGCCACGCAGGCAGTCATTCGGATGGCGGATCAGTCAGCATCGGCAGCAGCGGCGTCCTGCGTCATGCCAGCGGTGCGGCTCCTCACCCAATCGGGCGCAGCTACCGTGACGCGAGCAAGAGAGGCGGCTTCCAACCGGAGAATCAGTTGGCACAAAAGAAAATTTTGTTGTCAGATGGAAGAATCAGCTGCATTTCCTGCCATGAGGCTTATAAGAAAGAACATGGCAAGCTGGTCGTCTCCAATGAGCGTTCGGCGCTCTGTCTAGCCTGCCACGCCAAATGATACCTGTCGCTGCCAGCACCTCCTCTCGGCCCGCTTACCGGCGTCAAATAAATTACGTTGATAAATCCATCCAGCGGTCACTGCTGATCGCTCTGGTGGTTCTTGAGGTAGCTCTGGTGTGCGTGTCGACATGGGTCACATACTGGCACCTCAACAACTTGCTTGAGGAGAGCCTGTATCGAGTTCATCTCGTGCAGACGGAGCCCATTCTGACGCGCCTCGTGACAGAAGGTTTCGCGGTGCTGGGCGTGTTCGCTCTGGTCAACCTGACTGCGCTGATGGTTGCTCAAAAAATTTGGAGCCGCCACGAAAATCTGGTCTTGAAAGATTTCACAAAGCTGATCGCTAAGACACGCAAACTCGATTTTTCAAGCGATCCTTCAAGTCACCCGCAAACTGAAGTGCTGGCGCTTGCCATGGCCTGGAGAGCGCAAGAACGCACTCGTTTCACTGCCATACGCAATCAAGTGGCCAAACTGGAGGCCTCCGTGTCGGCTGGTAAATCGCCGCAGACCTTGCTGCTCGCCGTGGAAGACTTGAATAAACTCTTGTCCTGAAGCGCCTACGCGGCCTTCAGTCGTCAGCTTTTTATTCAATGACACCCAGCTTACCCGCCTGGCTGCCCACATACCAGTAATGCCCCTCGGAATCAATGGCAGCATTGCGTATCCCGGTATTCTTTGTCGGTAGCTTGAAAATCTGAATATCCTCGCTGCGGGGATCGAGCATGATCACGCTGTCGGTTTGGATCTCGCTGACCCAAATGCGTCCGTTTGCGTCTGCGTTTACGGCATAGGGGCCAGCATTCGGCCCGCCTGGAAGCGCATATTCTTTGATCACTCGGCATACGGTGGGATCAATTTTTACCAGCTTACCCGTGCCATAGAGAGAGACCCACAGCATACCGTCCGGCGCCACCGCAGTCCGTCGTGGATGCGATCCTGAACCCAGTAACAACTCAGTGACCTTGCCGGTCTTTGGCTCCAAGCGCACTATCCGGTCGGCGGCCATGCGTGTGACCCAAACATTGCCGCTTTGATCCAATGCCACTGAGTATGGCTTGTCGCCAATCGGGTATTCTGTGATTTTGCCGCTAGCGCGCTCAAGCCTCGCCACTTTGCCGACTTTTCGCAGCGTGAACCAAATGTTGTCCTCACCATCCAATACCAGCGTATAAGGATTGCTGTCAACGGACGGGATAAGGTATATTTTTATCTTGCCGGTGGATGGATCGAGTTCGCCGACGGTGCCGTTGCCGAAACCGCCAAAGAGTACTTTGCCATCGCGCGCCACAACCACGCCCAGCGGCTGCGTTCCAACAGGTACGTTCCAATCTTGGAAGATCTTCAACTTTGGGTCGAAGCGGGCAATTTGGTCACCCGAGCGCACTGCGAAATAAACATTTCCGTCGCGCCCGATAGCCGGATCACGCGCAAATTTCGGCACTGGCACCTGCCACTCGGTTATTTTCCCCGCAACCACCCGCGTGCCCAGTGTCACGCTGGCGTCTGAGCCTACCGCCAGCGACTCAAAAGTAACGATAGCAGTCAGGGCAAGCAGCCCCCATTTCAATACATGTATCAGTTTGAAGTCCATTTTTAGTTCTGGCTCGCCAGGCTTAGGATGGGTGCACTGGCGCAGCGTCTCCGCTGCTCAATGCATCGGGCTGAAACTCGTCGAACTTGCGGTACAGGCTAGACAAGCCGATTCCTAATTTCTGTGCGGCCAGCTTGCGATCGCCCCCCGCACCTTCGATCGCACGCTGCAGGATTTCAAGTTCCAATTTTCGCATCTGATCGCGAAGGGAGCCATTGGAGCCTATCGCCGCACCGGCCAATGTCTTTGGTAAGTTTGTCTGGATAATCGTCGCGGGCAGGTCAGCGACCGAAATGCGGTTGTCTTCCGCCAGGATGCACGCGCGGGTGATTACGTTTTCAAGTTCTCGCACGTTTCCTGGCCATCTATGAGCCAGCAGAATTTCTTCTGCCAAAGGATCAATTTCCATTGTTCCCAATCCGCTCGGGCACAGGTTGTGAAGCAAAAAACGGATCAGTCCGGGCATGTCCGTCTGCCGCTCGTTCAATGGTGGTATCTGAATCTGGAACATGCTGAGCCGAAAATACAGGTCTTCGCGAAATTTACCCTCTTTCACCAGGTTCACAAGATCGGCATTCGTCGCCGCGATGATGCGCGTATCGACATGGCGCACTTGCTCGCTTCCTAGCGCCCTGACCTCCTTGTCCTCGACCATGTGCAGCAGTTTGGTCTGCATGTGCAAGGGTAGTTCGCCAATCTCGTCAAGGAACAAGGTGCCACCGTTGGCCTGCAAAAAAAGCCCCTTGCGGGCATGATCGGCACCGGTAAACGCGCCTTTGGTATGTCCGAAAAACTCGCTCTCCAGCAGGTGTTCGGGCACCGCGCTGCAATTGACCTGCAAAAACGGGCCAGTGCGCCGCTTGCTCTGATCGTTGATCAGTCGCGCCACCACGCCCTTGCCGGTGCCGCTTTCTCCGGTGATCAGGACCGTGCAGTCAGTGGGCGCTACTTTTCCCGCTAGTCTCTCTACTTCGAGCATTCCGGGCGAGGTGAATCGGTACAATTTGGGTGAGCTATCGCTTACAACCTTGCGCAAGGCCTTATTTTCTTCGCGCAAGCCGCGCAACGCGTCGATTTGAGAAAGTCTGTGCGCCACCTCTTCATAGCGTACTGGCTTGGTGATGTAATCCGACGCCCCGGCCTGCAGCGCTTCGACAGCCGTTTCGATCGAAGCAAATCCCGTAACCATGATAAACGTCGTTTCGATACCGGCGGCACGGCAATTGCGTACCAGTTCGATACCGTTGCCGTCGGGCATCTTGATATCGCATAGTGCCACATCGAAGTCCCCGCGGGAAAGCATCGTCGCGGCCTGTTTTACGCCGTTGGCCTGTTCCACCGAATAGCCAGCTTTGATCACTGCGGCAGCAAGAATCTGGCGCAATGCCGGTTCGTCGTCAACAACTAAAACGTTCAGAGATGGCATGCTTGCTTAGGCTCCGGGATGCGACGCCAGCGTGAGACGGACTCGCACTGAAGTGCCAACCCCGAGCGTCGATTCTAGCTCGATGCGATTGCCGCAGCTCTCGAGCAGGGACTTGCACAAAAACAGGCCAAGGCCGCGGCCCTTGTTGGGCGGCTTCGTCGTATAGGCTTCATCGAATGCGTGCGCCAGCACGGAACTGTCCATCCCCTTGCCGTTGTCGCTTACCGTCAATAGCAGCTCACTTTTTGTCGCCAACGTCGCCACCCATATCGTCGGACTGCGCTGATGGACATCCTCCAGCGCGTCAGCCGCATTGATCAATAAGTTCATCAGCACTTGCGTCAGATGATCGGCGATGGCGTTGATTGCGGGTATCTGGGAATCAAGATTAAGAGCCATTTCTATCTTGTCAAAGCGCTTGTCGTAAGCAATGAAATTGCATGTATTGCGCACCAGCGAATTCAGATCGAGCAACTCGTGCTCTGGTGAGTGCGGTGCGGTGAGCTCGGCGATCTGTCGCGAAATGGCAGTGATGCGTTTGGCCTGTTCCAGTATCAGGTCGGATGGATCGATACCGAACTCTGCACACGACGCGTGTCGGCCGGAGTCTTTCAGCGATTGGGCGATTCCCGCTATCGCTGCAATCGGGTTGTTGATCTCGTGCGCAACGGCTGCGGCTAGCGAGCCGATGGCCGCCATCTTTTCCTTGTGAAAGCGCTGTTCGCGCGAAATTTCCAGCTGCCGCTCGCGCAGTCGTAATTCGGATTGCATGCGGTTGATCGCCTTCATCAAATCGCCTACCTCGTCGTCACGCGTGACCTCTACCGGGGGTCCCCGATAGCCGACCACAATATCCAACGCACGCGTTGCAAGCCTCCTGATATCGGATGCCAGTCGCGTGAGAAACAGCGCAATCAGTGCGCCGAAAATTAGCGCGCCTACGAGAGTCATAACTGCCGCAGTGAACGACATGATGTCATACTCGTTGCGGTAGCGTTGCCACAGCAGGCTCTTGCGCTCACGCAATTCCCTGGTAATCTGGTCCAGTTCACTGCTTAGTTCCTTTCCGTGCTCTCGCAGCGAGACCATGCTGCCATGCGAGGGTTCGGTACGCAGTCTGGCCATATCCTGGTCCAGGCGATCATTCCTCTTTTTAAGCCACGGGTAATAGTCCTGCAATCCCATCAGACCCGCCTGGATCAGTTCCACATCGAGCGCAATATGCTCTTCAAACGCTGGGGGCAGGCTGTCATTGGAAAAGAACCTTTCCTCTAACTTGAGCATGGAATGGGAGACGGCATAAGTAGTCTTTCCGAGCGCGCTTTCCGTTGTATAGATACGCTCCATTTCTGAGAAGTAGAGCAACAGATTCGAGCGCTCTTGCGACAGGATGAGATCACCTGCTCCTACGTAAGCCACCAATGCCATGAAAGCCAAGATGCCTTTGGCTCGCAGCGTGAGCTTCACTTTGGTCTGGGCAGGGCAAGACCCTGCTGAAATGGACTCATGTTCACTCTTTTAAAACGAGGCGTTCGATCAAACGCCTCGCTTGATTGAGACGATGCCATATACCTGGCCTATCCTGAAGTCGACGGCCTGGTCAAACGGATAGTCGGTGGCCAATTGTGCCTTTACCGAGTCGGGTCGCTGGTCGCTCGAACCGTGGCATTGCAGGCACAGACGCTCCACCATCATCGCCTTGGCGTAGCGGAAATACCTGCCCTGCGGCTCGCTCACGATTTCGACAAATTCAAGCGTCTCCCCTTTTTCGCCTTTAGCTACACGGCGATCGAAGTCGGCAATCACTTTCTGCTCCCATGCATCGGCCATGCCCAGCGCCGAATTTCGTGGCTTCAGGCTTACCGCTGCCACTCTCCAGCCGGTCTTGCGCGACTGCATGGAAAGAATCTCGGGGCAAGTGTATTTGCACGCCACGAGCGAGCGTAGCGGGCCACTCAACTGCATTTCCCTGATCAGTTGGGTTCTTAAGTCCTGCGACACCTGGAGAGCAACCTTGCGGCTGTCCTGAACCGATCTACTTTCAGTACTCTCTTGTGAATGTGCGGCCGGGGAAAAGCCTGCCATGCTCACCGTTGTCAAGACTCCGGCCAGAAACCGAATTGTCAAAAACAGCAAGATGCCAGTCGTCAGCGGACGTCGATTCTTAGCCCTGTTTTGTACCTCCTTACCGAATTTCCTCGTCTGCAAGGCTCCCCATTTCCTGATTTTTCGAAGCGGCTGCAAAACCGCTTCCAGAGTCTGGAATACCTCGAACGGTGTGAAAGGTTTCAGTTTTTGCATGTTGGGTTACGCCGAGCAAGGTGAATCGTCTGCTTTGTGTCATGCCAGCAAAAGCATAAAAATTGGGCAACATGAAGGGCCGCATTCGGCTTTCTTTCAATTGGTCTTTTTGAAACCTTCATTTGTCGTGGATCGTACCTGCAATATGCTGCCAAAGCTCATCCACTCAGGGCGATTTAATTGGCGCCAGCACCCCGTTACAGCAAAGTGTTTTCCTTGAAACGGGAATGTCGTCAGCCGTTTTTCCATGCTTTGAGAATTCTAGTAAACCGCTTCGCAGCTAACAACTGCCTGGCGCGTAGTTATTCGACCCAAATCACTTTTCTGGATGAACCACAACATCGTGGCGCGAAAAATGCTTTTGCCCTGCGAAAGTAAATGTTGGTTACGGTTATGCGTGGAGATATTTTTTGGGAGAACTGAGTTGATTGATCCAATAAGAATGTTGGTCGGGGCGATGCTGTTTCTGATCTTGGGAGTGGCTACTGCCCAGACTGCAGGCGCGGGGATCAAAGGCACGGCACATGATCCCGGCATTTGGTCTTTTGGGTTTGAGCAACAGGTATGCGTCATGTGTCACGCGCCGCACAATACAAACACGCAAGGCCCGCTTTGGAACCGCGCGGCAAACAACACCAGTTACACGTTGTACGCATCATCCACGATGAATGCAACGCCTGGCCAACCGGGTTCAGTCTCCAAACTCTGTTTGTCCTGTCACGACGGCACGGTAGGGGTCCTTGATTACGGCGGTGCTACAGGCGGTATGACGCTTGCTGAAGCAAGCAGCTGTACCAACCCTCTGGGATGCAGCGGTGTCCTCGGCACCAATCTGTCTAATGACCATCCGATTGGGATCACTTATGACGCCGCCTTGGCGACTGCAGACAAGGGACTGAATGACCCGTCAACAAAGACCGTGACTATTGGCTCCACGGCCAGCAGGTCCGGCACCATCGCCACGATGATGCTGTCCGGCGGTAAAGTGGAGTGCTCTTCCTGCCACGATGTCCACAACATTTATACGGTGGCAGGCAGCACTGGAACTAGCAAGGGTCTGGTGAAGGTAGGCATGGCGGGAAGTTCGCTCTGCCTCCAGTGTCATACGAAATAACTAGGCTGTCCTTGACAGGGTGGCGCTACAAATACTGAAGCATAGTCCATAGGACTATTCTCGAGTGCACCACCTAGTTTGGCGGGGGCTATAGCCTTGTCCCACTTGCTGCTCCCGGTCACCTGCCATGGTGGCCGCGCTGCTGGTGCTCCCAGACGAAATTGCCGCTCTGGCAGCGCGTCGGCAAGATAATCCAGGGCGAACCGCAGGTGGCCGATGCCAGTGCCTTCTACAACCAGTTGCAGGAGCGCCTGAACCAGAACCAGCCGCTGGCCGCCGATGCCCTGGCCAAGCTGGGTGCGCAGCGAACCGAAGCGATTCTGGCAGCGCTCAAGGAAGCCGGCGTCGACCCCGCCCGCGCCGCCGCGGCGGCGCCTGAGAAGGTCGAATCCGATGTCGGTAAGCCGGTGCCGCTTAAACTGGGGCTGGTGGCGAAGTGACGCGGCGAAATTGCCCAAGTCTCTGTGAAGAACGACGCGCGCTCCGAGGGCTGCATCGACAAGATGCATGGGCTAGTCCATTCGCGTCAAACAGCCAGTGCTGGCTTGGTGTGCCAACCGTTATGGCGCTGAAAACGAAGAGACCCCAAGAACCGCGCGCCGCGCGAGTAGAAAGGCAGCCGCATTCCAACTCTGTCCTGCCATTCCCATGGGCTGGAGCGAATGGCCGTGAAACCATTCGGTAAACCGCCAGTCGTCGAGCTCGTTCACACTGGAGAGCCGTGTGAGCTCTTGCCAGGCCAGTTCCCGCAGGCCAAGGCGAACCAGCGCCATGACCCAAAAGCCGCCCACGAACGGCCATATGCCTCCGTTGTGGTACTGGTGCATCAGGTTCTGCTGGTGACGTGCCATGTACGGACGCCAAAGCTCGTGCTGGCGCGACAGCGGATGAAGCACCACCCGAATCGGGTAGGGTTGACTTGCGTTCGCTGCGATGATGGTCTTGACAATGCGATGGCCGGTTGATTCGCTGGCCAAGCCGCACAGGATGGCCAGCAGATTTCCAAAGACATCGCCCTCATTGCCAGCAAAAGAGAGGTTGACGAAACTCAGGTACAGCCCCGGATCACGCTGACCGCGGCGGGCATAGTGCTGCAACAGGCGAGCCCGGTGGTACTCGGGCAAATCGCGCTGGAAGGGATTGAATAGATGGTTGAAGTGGTGATGCGTCGTCTGGATGCTGGTCAGGCCGTAGCGCCGTTTTACTTCGTACCACAGGGCATTGGAGTACAGCACGTAGCCAGAGCGCGGCATGATGTCGGCCCAGTCGCTGGCCTCATTTTGTTGCAACAGCCTGAAGTGCTGGTGCTCCTGGGCCAGCAGCCAGGCGATCGCCCGTTGAACTTCGACCTGCCAGCGCTCGGGATCGATGACGCCCTGACGGTGGACATGGTCTACCGCAATCAGCCACCATAGCGTGGAGTCTATGCACCCCAGGTACCAAAAATCGGCATCCTGGCCCTCGGGGTCCACATATTTTGGAATCTGCCCGTTTCCCGCCTGCTGAGTGGCCAAAACGTCCAGGCTGTCCACCGCGCCCTGCTCCAGCAACTCGTCTCCACTGCCGCACATTGCCAGTACGCAAATGGCTGCATCTCGCGCGAATATACGCGTGTATCTTCGTGCTATTGCGGCCTCGGTCCGGCTGGCCGCGAGAATACCGTGCGGTGTGAGGTTGTGCTGCAGCAGCGCCAACGAGGCTTGCGCGCATGCCTCAATTTTCGCCAGCCCATCTCCGATGAGGTTTGTCATGTTCCTCCGCATAAGCGCCAATGAGCGCGGCAACCGGGAATTCTCGCAGAACCTGAGTCAACCGCATCGCGCCGCCGGCCTGCGCATGGGCTTTGTCAGGCAAGAGCGTCAAGCACATGCCAACCCGATGCGCCCACTATGAGGTCGGCAGAGTCAGAGGGTTGAATGCAGGTAATTGACCATGGTGATGAAATCAAATACCGGCAGGCCGGACTGGCTTCGAATCGCCGCCGAATAAGGTGGCAGATCCGTGCATTCAAGAGCAAAGGCCCGAATGCCGGGATGCTCATCGAGCGCTCGACGCGCCGTGCCGAGAACTTCTTGTTCAATGACGTCGAGATCGATCTCGGCATCTGGTTCGGCGAACATCCTGTTCCACTCCGCACATTGTTCGAGACCCAGGATATGCAAGCCATCCGTGCCTGCAATACCGACCGAGGTCAGGTGCTCCGAGCGCAGAGCCCCCGCGTTGGCAGTGATGATACAAATTTCGCTCTGCAGGCCGCAAATCCGCCTTGCCAAGGGTACTTGCAGGAGACTCGACGTAAATACCGGCACACCAACGGATTCGACCAGTTCCCGCTGGAAGATGGCATTGAATCCACAACTCGTGGTGATGGCCTTGATACCCTCCGATACCATCGTCCTGGCGTCGGCGATCATCGTGCCGAGCACGGTTTGATCCGGGTTTTCAAGTATCGTGTGGACATTGGCACCGCGCACGGGATGGAGCCTGACCGGGTAACCATACGACGCGGGATTGGTGCTGTTGCCACGCAAGGATTCAAGTTGCTGCAGGCCTCTGGGCACCTGCCCTGTTTCCCAGCACAAGATGCCGATCTTTGCGGACTCGGTTTCATTGATCATGATTCACTCCAGCAGGCGCGTTCATTTTTCATCGTGCGGCGGCTCAGAACCTGTCGATTCGATAGGGTGACAGGTCAAAGGGATCTGGACGGCCACTGACCATACCGGCAATCAATTGGGCCGTGATCGCTGCCAAGGTGAGTCCCAAGTGTCCGTGACCAAAAGCATAGAACACGTTCCTGCAGCTTGGCGAGCGCCCAATCACAGGCAAGGAATCCGGCGTTGACGGGCGATAGCCCATCCATTCACGCTGAATCGTCTGCTCGGCAAGGCCAGGTAGCACGCTACGGGCAAAGGGTGCCAGCGCGCGTATGCGTCGGTAGTCTGGCGGCGCGGTCAACCCCGCCAGTTCATCCCCACTGACCAGGGAAATGCCATCATGCATCGGTGACAAAACACAATGTTTTTCAGGGAAACCGACTGGGCGGCGTAACAACTCGTCACCCGTCGAGCCAAACGAAATGTGGTAACCACGCTCCGTGTCGAGGCTGACGCTGTCACCAATTTGTTTCGCAAATTTCTTTGACCACGCTCCCGCAGCGACGACCACGGAATCAAACCGTCGGGAGGTTTTATCCGTCTTGATAGAGATGCCACCACCCTCGCTGGGGCGGACTTCCAGGACGCACTCCTGAATGTATTGCGCCTGACGTTGTCGCGCGCCTTCAAAGTAGGCTTGTGTCAAACCCATGGGGTAGTTGACGAAGCCGCTATCGGGTTGGAACAGGCCACGTGTGTATGAATTTTTGTTGAGCTTGGGTTCAAGATCGGCGACCTCGTCGGCAGTGAGGACGGAAAAATTAACGCCATGTCGCGTCATCAATTCGCGCTCAAGTTCAGTTTCTGAAAACCCGGCATCTGATCCGTAGACTTTCAGCCAACCCACGGGCCGGATGAGATCACGGCTACCGCTCACATCGGCCAATGCAAGGTGCGATTGCATGGCCTTGGAGACGAGCGGATCAAGTGCCCTGGCGATCGTCGAAACGCGTGTCGGGCGACCCGCTTCAATAAAGCGAAGCAGCCAAGGAAGCACCTGAAAGAAGTACGATGGACGCAACACAGCCGCACCGTGCGGGTCAAGGATATACGATGGAATTGATCGAAGAACGCCCGGTGTGGCGGTTGGCGTCACGGCTCCCGTGACGATGCCACCGGCGTTGCCGGAGCTCGTGCCAGCGCCAATTTCGCCATGATCAAAGACCGTGACCAAGTAGCCCTCGGCCGCTAGAGCCAAGGCTGACGCCGCACCGACAACGCCGGCCCCGATGATGGCAATCGAACGTTTGCTCTCTGTCCCAGTGTTACCCGTGTGACTCATCAAATATCTTTCTGAAGTTCTTGTAATTTTCTGGAACGGCTGTGAGACCTAATGCTGAAGAATCTTCCCCAGGAATTCACGCGTTCGCTCATTCTTTGGCGCAGTGAAAAAGGCCTCGGGTTCGGCAACTTCAACAATGACACCCTTGTCGATGAACACCACGCGATCGGCCACCTTGCGGGCAAAACCCATTTCGTGCGTGACAACAATCATCGTCATACCGTCTTTCGCCAGGGACACCATCACATCCAGAACCTCGTTGATCATTTCGGGATCAAGCGCGGAGGTCGGCTCGTCAAAAAGCATGACCTTGGGTTGCATGCACAGGCTGCGGGCGATGGCGACCCGTTGTTGTTGCCCCCCCGACAACTGCTGGGGGTAAGCATCGAATTTGTCGCCCAAACCGACTTTTTCCAATATCTCGCGCCCGCGGCTGATGGCTTCTTTCCTGGGTAACTTTCGAACATGTATCGGCGCAAGTGTCACATTTTCAAGTGCTGTCTTGTGGGGATATAAATTGAATTGCTGGAAGACAAAGCCCAGTTCCATCCGAAGCTGCCTCAGATTTGCCTCGTTGGCGACGCTCAGGCCATCGACGATCAAAGTGCCGCTTTGAAATTTCTCCAGGCCGTTGACACAACGGATGAGAGTGCTTTTCCCAGACCCGCTCGGCCCGCAAACGACCACGACTTCTCCTTTGGCAACCTCAAGATTGATGTTTTGCAGAACGTGATGCGCGCCGTACCATTTGTTGAGCTCGTTGAACTTAATCATGCTGGATATTCCTCGTCGTCTTCGCTGTCGCCATGAGTGGGTCTGATGTGTTTTGAAGGGATGCTGACAGGTCAGGTCTTTTCCATTCGCCGAGACAAATGAAGCAGCGGATAACAGATCAGGAAATACCCGATGCCCACCACAGAAAAAACCAGCATTCCATTGGGGACACTCTGCACGATGATCCAGCCGGACCGCGTCAGATCGAGAAGCCCGATCGCGGAGACAACCGAAGAGTCCTTGACCAGCAAAACGAATTGCCCGACCAGCGAAGGAACAATCATTCTGGTGGCTTGCGGCATCACCACCAGCCTGAGTTGCTGCAAGCGGGTGAGGCCGGCGGATGCGGCTGCCTCTACCTGCCCGATGGGCACCGCCCTGATCCCGGATGCCACTATTTCAGAGATAAAGCAAGCCGCTATATTGGACAGCGCCAGCGCACCCGCAGTGAATGAGTCAAGCTCAATACCCGCTTCAGGAAGTATAAAAAAAACGACAAAGACCTGGACCAGCACCGGTGTGCCGCGAAAAATATCGGTGTAGGCGCCGACTACAAGCGATAGCAACTTGTGGGAACTGGCCCGGCCTATGCCCAGCACGAAACCGATGAGAGTCCCCGCAACAATGCCAATGAACGACAGCGCCAGGGTCACACCAATGCCCTTCAATATCACCGGATAGTACTGGGCGATGCCGTGTATTTGCTCCAAGAACATAGTCATGGTGTGACCCTCAGTGGCGCTCGGATGGATGATTGATGCGCATCCATGCGGCTGCCATCAATTTCAGTCCAAAATAAATGATCAGGTAGCCCACCGCAGTGGTTGCCAAGCCTTCCACCGGCATGAACCGGTCATTGGCCAAGGTCTGCCCGGCACGTGTCAACTCCAAGACTGAAATCAGCGACAGCAACGATGAGTCCTTGACCAGCACGATCGCCTGCCCGATCAGAGGCGACACCATGGGGCGCAGCGCCTGCGGGAGAATGATGAGGCGCATTTGCTGCCAATAGTTCATGCCCGAACTGGCACTCGCTTCAACCTGCCCATGAGGAATCGACATGATTCCGGAGCGGATGATTTCGCTGACATAGGCGCCACTGTTGATCGAAAGTGCGATGATGCCAATCACGGTTTCGGGCATGATCACGCCGAAACTTGGCAAGCCGAAATACAGGAAATAGAGCTGCGCCAGCAAGGGGGTGGCCCGTATGACATCCACATAGGCGACCGCTGGTGCCCGAACCAACCGGGAGGGCTGGATGCTCATCGCACAAGCGATGATGCCAATGGCAATCGCACCGGCAAAAGCAGTCAATGAAATTGACAAGGTGGACACGAAACCCACCCAGAACTCTGGAAGGGTTTCTCCGATGACCCGAAAGTTCAGATTCAATAACATGCAACAGCCAATGATTGAAGGAATTGGGGCATTGGAATCGGCGCGGTGATCACGACGCCGATTCCACGCTCACAGCAGACGCCTAGTGCGCCTCTTTCCATTTCGCCGAGTTGACCCAGTAATCAAGATTTTGTTGAAGGCGACCGTCCAGCGTGGTCTGGTCGATGAACAAATTGATCCAAGTCAAAAGGTCAAGGGAGTCGTAACGGGTTGCATAGGCCAGAGGTTCCTTGGCCAGCAGTTCCGGCATGACTTTGAAGGTTCCCGCGGGATAGCCGGCCGCCTGGCCCGCCACTGCCGAGCTGTCATTGAGCAAGCAGTCTGCCTGTCCATTCTTCACAGCGTCGAGCAGCAAGGTTCCGCCGCCCTTGTAACTCTTGATTTCACCCTTTTCAAAAACGGTTTTTGCCAGCTTCTCGCCGGTGCTGCCAAATAGAACCGCGATTTTTGTACCGGGCGCCTTGCAGGCGGCCGTGGAAGTGAATTTACTCCCTGCCTTTGCCGCAACAACAGGTCCAATGTAAATGAATGGCTTGGTGAAAGCGACCTTGGTGGCGCGCGCCAGTGTGGGCGTCATGTCGGCAGCCAACAAATCGGCTTTACCAGAAATGAGGGCCGGCAAAAGCCCGTCCCAGTCGAGGTCAAGAAAGACCGCCTTGACACCCATCTCCTTGGCCATCAATTTGGCAAGTTCCACCGAACTGCCGGTACGCTCTCCGTTTTTGTCGATCATTGAAAACGGAGGCCCCTGTGTTTGAACTGCAATTCTCAGTTCGCCACGTTTTTGAATGTCATCCAGGGTAGAGGCATGGGCGGTGGCCGCAACGCCCGCAAAGCCTGCGCACGCCAGCAGTATCGCGGGCAAAAAATTCGACATCTTCATTTGCTAACTCCTTTAATAATCTCCACAGAGGACCATCCTCCAGGAGAGAACTCATAAAACCGTTCATCGCTTTTTGGGTTTCGATAAGGTGGTCAGCTGCTCCTCATTGCCACCCTGCTCCCAGCATCCACGCGGGAGGTTGATCCATTTGTTATGCGACTTCATCACCACAAACGTTTCACTGCGGCTGACAACCCCGGGGCCAGCAACCTTGGGCAGAAGTTCGCTCGTGACCCGGTAAAGATCCTGCACATCTCCGGCCACCAGTACCTCCACAATCAAGTCGAAACGACCGGTAACGAGACTCACGGAAGTTACAAATGGCAGTTCTGCGATCTTCTTCATGAGGTCGTCCATGTGCCCCTGCGCATTGGCATTGATGCCCACAACGGCAGCGATCAACTCGGGCCGTTCCGACAGGTTTAGCAAGCCCACGATCTTCAGAACATTTTTCTCGATCAAAGACCTCAAGCGTGTCCGGACCGTTGGCGGACTCAGCTGCAATTTGTCCGCCAGTTGGTTCACGCTGTCCTGCGCGTCGCTGGAAAGCAGCTTGGCTAGGCGCCGATCGGTGGGGTCAATAAATTCACGCACAGGAGTCCAATTGGAAAAAATCAGTTATTAATATTTTCTAAAATAGAAATCATCATGGCAATTTATTCTATTTGGAAAAAAATGACACTCTATCGGTGTTTACACCTACACGTGACAGGCGCACCAGAATGATCTCCCGTGTGACGAGCAGATAGTCCCATCGGGGCGGCGCCCGCGCGAAGCGCGCCAGGGCATCACTTCGAGGGCCTCGTTGGTCATTTCCGGGTCTGGCGCTGGTGTAGGCTCACTGCTGGTTTTTTTCTACATCGGGTGCGTCACGCGCCGCAGAAAATCCTGTGTTCGCTCGTGCTGGGGCGCAGCCAGGACAGCGCGTGCTGGTCCCTGCTCCACAATGTGGCCCCGATCGATGAAGATAACGCGGTCCGCAACCTCGCGTGCAAAGCCCATTTCATGGGTCACCACCATCATGGTCATACCCTGATTGGCCAGCGCCCGCATGACCGACAATACTTCACCAACGAGCTCTGGGTCGAGTGCCGAAGTCGGCTCGTCAAAGAGGATGGCGCGCGGCTGCATCGCCAATGCGCGGGCGATGGCGACGCGCTGTTGCTGACCGCCTGAAAGGCTGGCCGGATAAGCGTCTTCTTTGCCGGCCAGTCCCACTTGTGCGAGTAATGCGCGTGCATTACGCATGGCAGACTCCCGCGACTCGCGTTTGACGTAGATCGGGCCTTCCATCACGTTTTCCAAAGCGGTTCGGTGTGGAAACAGGTTGAACCGCTGAAAGACCATCGCAACCTTCTCGCGAATGGCGACCATCTGGCGGCCAACATGATCGACGCGCTGGCCGTCGACCGTGATGTCGCCTGCATCGTAGGTCTCCAGGCCGTTGACACACCGCAACAGTGTTGACTTTCCCGATCCCGAAGCCCCGATGACACAGACCACCTCGCCTTGACTGACATCCAGCGATATATCGTCGAGCACAAGATTGCTTCCGAAAGACTTGCGTATGTTGCGTATCGATATCATCAGCGTCCAAACCTCTTCTCAAGCCGACCGACAATCATGATCAGCGGTATGCACAGTAGCAAGTAGAACAATGCGACCAAGGTAAAAACTTCGGCATTCTTGAACGTCGACGCGGCGATGACCTTGCTTTGAAAGGTCAACTCAGTCACGGTGATGATTGAGGCTTGCGAGGTGTCCTTGATGAGCATGATGCAGGTGTTGCCGTAGGGTGGCAGCGCAACCTTGAATGCCTGCGGCAGTACCACGCGCCACATTGTCATTGCCCGCCCCATACCGAGCGATTTCGCGGCCTCGACTTGTCCGGGATCGACCGCTTCGATCCCGCCGCGAAAAACCTCAGCCATATAGCAGGAATAGGCGAACCCCAGTCCGATGAAACCGGCCTGGAATGCGCTCAGCTGGATGCCGACGTCGGGAAGCACGAAGTAGATAAAAAACAGCTGCACCAGGATCGGGATGCCCCGAATGGTGTTGATCAATCCCTTCGAGAATACGGCCAGAGCCGCGACTCCTGAAACCCGCATCAATGCCCAGACCAATCCGAGCAACGTGGCCACGATCAGACCGCAGGCAAAGACCTCGACGGTCACAACTGCGCCCTGCGCCAATATGGGCGCGAATTCAATCAGGTCTTTTAACGCGAACGCAGCCATTTGCCTCTAGCTCAAATAGGTTATTTCAGATTCCAGCGGGCCAGGACACGATCGATGGTGCCGTCAGCCTTGAACTTGCGCAGTGCGGCGTTGATCTTGTCGATCGTTGCCTTGTCGCCCTTGCGCACTGCTATGCCAACGCTGCCCACCCACACCGACTTGTAGCCCTTGACCAGACGCGTTTCAGGAAAGGCGCCTTGGCCCAGCTGATAAGCCACGATCGGATAGTCGCCGAAGCCGGCCTTGATCCGGCCCAGGTTGACGTCGCGCATGATGTCGGAGATCGAGTCGTAAACCTTGACCTCCTTGAACAGGCCCGATGCCTGCAGGGGTTTGACGTAGGCCGTGCCAATCTGAACTCCCACGACTTCGCCCTTCAGGTCCTCATAGGTTTTATAGTCCTTGGCGTCACTCGCGGCCACAAACAGGCCCTCGCCGTAGGTGTAGATCGGATCGCTGAAGTCGACCACCTCCTGGCGCGGCGGCGTGATGTACATGGCCGCGGCTATGACGTCAATCTTGTTGCCCTGGAGAGCTGCGATGAGCGAGCCCCATGCCATCGCGTTGATCTCGACGGCAAAGCCCTGATCCTTGCCGATTTCACTGATCAAATCGACCATGACGCCAGATATCTTGTTCGTTTTGGTGTCGAGGAAGGTGAACGGAATTCCGGATGGCGTCGAGCCGACGCGCAGAGGCGCTTGGGCACTGGCGAGCGATCCAATGAAAACAAGGCACAAGGTGAACAGGCGTAGAAGTCTTGACATGATGTTTCCTTTCAGGGGTGAAGCAGGGAGTAGCGGGAATCGTCGCCAGGATCTAGACCGCTTCGAGCTGATCTCGAATACGGTAGTAGCTCACCAGGGCGCGGGCGACCAGGCGAGTAAAGGGGTAGCCCTGAATGGGCCGCATCGAGGTCACCGGGAAGGGGATGTCCTGTGCCGGCACGCCCGAGGCGAGATCGGCCAAATATCGCCCAAAGAGCGTAGCCATGCCCACGCCCCGGCCGTTATAGCCGAGCGCCGCCCAAAGCCCGTTGTCAAGTCGGTTCAGATGCGGAATATGATCTTGTGTCATAGCCACACGGCCAGCCCAATGGAACTCAAAGGGCGTATTCTTGAACTGCGGATACAAGCGGTTGACGGCATTGCGGACATAGTCGGCATCAGCCGCACCGAGATCTTCGCGGTAGGGCGCGCGACCGCCCATGGTGAGCCGCCCGTGAGCGTCACGACGGAAGTACCACAACAAGCGACGCGTGTCTGAAGCGGCATGTCCTTCGGGCAAAATGCTCTTGCCCAAGTCCTCTGAGATCGGGATGGTGGCGGCTTGAAAGCTCATCATTGGCACAACCGTTCTGGCAAGCCCCGGCCAAAGTCCATCGGTATAGCCGTTGGTCGCGAGCAGCACCTGGTCCGCGTCGACTGCCCCTTGGGGGGTGGACACCCGCCACTTCGCGCCCTGACGAGTGAGGGAGAGGGCCGGTGAGTCGATGTGGATCACGGCTCCGGCCCGCTGCGCGGCCCCAGCAAGTCCGCGCACATAGGACATCGGCTGCACATGACCGGCGCGACGGTCTTCCCATCCACCCAGGTAATGGTCGGTGCCAAGCAATCGAGCCATTTCTGATCGACCAACCGGCGCCACATCGGCACCTCGTCGCTGCCAACTGTCACAACGCCGTAGGGCCAAATCCAGGGAACGTGTTGAGAATGCCGGCTGCAGCCAGCCCTTGCGTTGTGCGTCGCACGAAATGGCGTGCTGTTCAATCAAGCCGAAAACTTCGTCTCCGACGCTACCGACCGCATTCACCATGCGTGGACCGAGGTCGGGCCCAAACATGGCCTCGATCTCGTCCGGATCGAATTTCAAACCCGGTATCACCTGTCCGCCGGTTCGGCCCGAGGCACCCCACCCGACAACGTTCGCTTCGAGAAGTCGGACCCGGGCACCGCGCTGTGCCATTGCCAGCGCAGCGGCACAACCAGTGAACCCTGCGCCGACAATAACCACGTCGGCCGGCACTGTCCCCTGCAGCGCGCTTGCTTCAATGTCAGGTGCTGCGGTACTCGCCCAAAGTGACGAACAGTTTGGCTGGGACATGCTGGCTCCAAGTTAAATGTGGCCGCTATATTTTCATTTATATTGAAAATTTGCGTTATTTATTTCATACTACAGACGGGATGTTTTGATGTCAATAGAGGTTCACCCGTGGTCTGTTGACTTGAAAATGGCAAGGAATATTTGAAATGAAGAAGCAAACTACAGCGTCTGCGGACGCCCAAAAAATGGGGCTGGGCATGCAGGTGCGGCAGCGGCGACGTATCAAGGGCCTTACCTTGACTGAACTGTCGCAACAGTCGGGGCTGTCAGTTGGCTTGCTCAGCCAAATCGAGCGTGGCCTCTCGTCACCCTCCTTGAAATCGATGACGCAGATCTGCACCGCTTTGGGGGTCCCGTTGAGTTGGCTCTTTGACAATGGTCCGTTGGAAAACCCGGCTGAAAAGGGCCTGGTTGTCCGGCGAGGCTCACGCCGGCGTCTCGATCTTGGGACTTACGGCGTGACGAAGGAACTCCTTTCGCCTGATCTGGGAGGCGAGATGCAGATTTACCTCGTGTCGATCCGACCGGGCGGACAATCTGGACCGGAGACTTACACACACCGCGGCGAGGAAGGCGGCCTCGTGCTCACCGGCACACTGGAACTCACCGTCGATGACCGCATCGTCCTTTTGTATGAGGGAGACTCCTTTCGTTTCCGCAGTTCCCTGGCGCACCGTTTCGCCAACCCTGGAACCACTCAGGCAAACGTGGTGTGGGCAAATTCACTGGCTTTTTATTGAGGCCTGGATCGAGGCATCCTGGAAGCCAAAATCATGGCTGTGCTTGGCGTTGGTCGCACTGCCGGATGGCGCGCTCGTGCTGCACATTTGCAAGGCGGTGTGGAATTGGCGGTACTCGATGTAAAGCGATCAGAGGGCGTCCGCGCCAGTGCAACACCGATGCCGAGGCGCGCGTGATCGCTTTGGCCCGCGCGTAATCGACTTGCTATGCTTGCCAGCCCCCCCCTTGAAAACCATGGACGCCACGCCTCAGATTCCCTTCATAGACACGATCAACACCCGCTACCTGGAAACGCTGCTGGGGTACAACGCGCGCCGGGATTCACTCGTCGGTACCGCCCAGTCACACCACCGCTGGAAGCATCTGCATTGCGACGTACCGCCGTACATGACACACCCTGCAGCATCCTCCTTGCAACAAACAGGCACTAAAGTGCATATATTTGTCTGCGGAACGTTGTGAATTGCTGTATTTGTTTGCGATAGATCAAACTCATGGGTGATAAAGTGCATCAAAATGCACTTGTCGATTTTAAAAAAAGCATGATACTGCATTAAATCGACTATCCATTCCACCACAGCAGGAGACACCATGAGCGAACCCACACCCACTGAAATCATAGAACCCGTTGAAGCCATCCAGAACGATGCCTTTGTCGCCGTCAGCTACGACGACCTGATCCCCAACAACGTCGATCTATCGTCCGACAAGCAATTGCAACGGGCGCTTGAGGGCTGGCAGCCCAACTACATTGATTGGTGGAAAGACATGGGCCCCGAGGGTTTTCAGAATGCCGATGTCTACCTGCGCACGGCGGTGGGTGTGGATCCCAGCGGCTGGGCCAAGTTCGGCCACGTCAAGATGCCGGACTACCGCTGGGGCATTCTGCTGGCACCCAAGGAAGAGGGGCGCACCATCCCCTGCGGCCGCCACAAGGGCGAACCGGCCTGGCAGGAAGTGCCCGGCGAATACCGCTCGCTGTTGCGCCGCCTGATCGTGGTGCAGGGCGACACCGAGCCGGCCTCGGTGGAGCAACAGCGCTTTCTGGGCGCCACCGCGCCTTCGTTGTACGACATGCGCAACCTGTTCCAAGTCAACGTCGAAGAGGGGCGCCACCTGTGGGCCATGGTCTACCTGTTGGTCAAGTACTTTGGCCGTGATGGCCGCGAAGAGGCGCAGGCACTGCTGGAGCGCCGCTCGGGCCAGCAGGACAACCCCCGCATTCTGGGCGCCTTCAACGAGCGCACACCTGACTGGTTGAGCTTCTTCATGTTCACCTATTTCACCGACCGCGACGGCAAGATGCAACTGGCCGCACTGGCGCAGTCCGGCTTCGATCCGCTGTCGCGCAGCTGCCGCTTCATGCTGACCGAAGAGGCGCACCATCTGTTCGTCGGTGAAACCGGTGTCGGCCGCACCATAGAGGCCACGTGCCTGGCCATGAAGGCCGCCGGCATCACCGACCCCTATGCCAAGGAAGCCATCCGCAAGCTCGGCGTGATCGACCTGCCCACGCTGCAAAAGAAGGCCAACTTTCACATGTCGGTGACGCGTGATTTGTTCGGCTCCGAGATTTCATCCAACGCGGCCAGTGCGTTCAGCACCGGCCTCAAGGGCCGCTTCAATGAAACCGCCCTTGATGACGACCACCAGCTCGAAAACGCCACCTACCCGGTGCAGCGCGTGATCGACGGCCAGTTGGTGACCGAAGAGGTGCCCGCCCTGCGCGCTATCAACAGCCGTCTGCTGGACGACTACATTGCCGATTGCCAGGGCGGTATCGACCGCTGGAACAAGGTGATCGAGAAGTGTGGCATTGCCTTCCGATTCAGCCAGCCGCACAAGGGTTTTAACCGCAGGATAGGCGAGTTTGCCGAGACGCATGTCAGCCCGGCCGGTGAACTGCTGAGCGCGCAAGCGTGGCATGCCGGAAAGAGCGACTGGCTGTGCTCGGACGAAGACCACACATTCATCAACTCCCTGATGAAACCCTGCGTGCAACCTGGCCAATACGCCAGCTGGATTGCACCACCGCGCGTGGGCATCAACAACCAGCCCAAGGACTTTGAGTACGTGCGCATCGAGCACTCCTGATCGGCGCCGGTGGCATTTGGCAATCAGGCCTGACTGGCGTACAAACGTGTTTCCCCCGGATTTTTCCCCGGGGAAGCAGGCACTCTGATCAGGTCTTCTTTAGTTATGATATGTCACTATTTTTCAACCTGGGAGACACTCCATGTCGCGTGAAAGTTTACGAATCATTCACGATGAACACGACGCCTTGTCGGCCATGCTGCGCTCCATTGGCATGATGGTGGATCGCGGCCCCGGCAACGAGCCCGAGAGTTTTTTTGATGTGTTGCGGGCCATGCTGTTCTACATTGACGAGTTCCCCGAGCGGCTGCACCACACCAAGGAAACCGAGCTGTTGTTTCCCCGCGTCGTCCGCCTCGCACCGGAGACCGCGCAGGCTATCGAGCAGCTGGACAAGGACCATACACGTGGCGAATCCGCCGTGCGCGAGTTGCAGCACCTGCTGCTGGCTTGGGAGTTGGTTGGCGATTCCCGCCGGGTCGCGTTTGAAACCGCCGTCAAAGTGTATCTGGCCTTCTACCTGGAACACATGCGGCTGGAAGAAACGGTGATTCTGCCGGTAGCCCAAAAAGTATTGAGCGCCGCCGACTGGGACGAACTCGACGCCGCGTTTGCCACCAACTGCGACCCGCTCACCGGCAAATACCCGCGTGACCCGGCCTATGACCGTTTGTTCACACGCATTGTGTCGCAGGCGCCCGCCCCCATTGGCCTGGGGGCGTAACCAGGCACACAGTCAGACACGCTCAAGCACCAGCGCAATGCCCTGGCCCACACCAATACACATGGTGCACAGCGCGTAGCGGCCAGCGCTGCGGTGTAACTGGTTAACGGCAGTGGTCACCAGCCGCGCACCACTGGCCCCCAAGGGATGACCCAGGGCGATGGCACCACCATTGGGGTTGACACGTGCATCGTCATCGGCCAGCCCCAGGTCGCGCAGCACCGCCAGGCCCTGTGCGGCAAAGGCTTCATTGAGTTCAATCACATCCATCTGCGCCAGGCTCAGGCCGGTGAGCTCCAGCACCTTGCGTGTGGCCGGCGCCGGGCCAAAACCCATGATGCGCGGTGCCACGCCAGCGGCGGCCATGCCCACCACGCGGGCGCGGGGGCTCAATCCATAGCGGGCAGCGGCTGCCTCGTTGGCCAGCAGCAGGGCACAGGCCCCATCGTTGACCCCTGAGGCATTGCCGGCGGTGACCGTGCCATCGGGTCGCACCACACCCTTGAGCTTGGCCAGAGATTCCAGTGTGGTGGCGCGCGGGTGTTCGTCTTGCGTCACCAGCAGCGGGTCGCCTTTTTTCTGCGAGATCGACACCGGGGTGATTTCGACATCAAAAAAACCACTCTGCTGGGCACGTAATGCGTTTTGCTGCGAGCGCAAGGCCATCAAGTCTTGCGCCTCGCGTTCGATGTGGAAATCAGTGGCTACGTTTTCGGCCGTCTCGGGCATGGAGTCCACGCCGTACTGTGCTTTCATGAGCTTGTTGACAAAGCGCCAGCCAATTGTGGTGTCATAAACGGCATTGCTGCGGCTGAAGGCGGCATCCATTTTGGGCATGACAAACGGGGCGCGGCTCATGCTCTCCACACCCCCTGCAATCATCAGTTGCGCTTCACCACTCTTGATGGCCCGCGCCGCCGCGCCGACCGCGTCCAGGCTGGAGCCACACAGGCGGTTGATGGTGGCACCGGGCACCTCTTGCGGCAGTCCGGCCAACAGCGCCGACATACGCGCCACGTTGCGGTTGTCTTCACCGGCCTGGTTGGCACAGCCCAGCAACACGTCGGTCAGGGCAGCCCAATCGACCTGGGGGTTGCGGGCCATCAAGGCACGCAACGGGATGGCACCCAGGTCGTCGGCACGCACGCCCGAGAGCGCGCCACCGTAGCGGCCAAAAGGGGTGCGGATGGCATCACAAATGAAAGCGTGGGTCATGGCGGTATTGATGTGGATGTAGAAAGGTCAAACAGGCTGGTGGCTTCCAGGTCAAGCACCTCGGTGCCTTTGTTATTGAACAGCTGCCAGCGCCAGCGCAGGATGCCCAGATGCGACTTGCCGCTTGAGCGGCGCGACTCCAGCACCGTGGCCGTCAGCGACAAATGGTCACCGGGGCGCACCGGGTGCGGCCATTTCACATAGGCCAGGCCGGGTGAGGCAAACGACTCGGAGCCGTGTAACGCCGCATCCGCCACCAGCCGCATCGCCAAGCCACAGGTGTGCCAACCGCTGGCTATCAGGCCACCAAAACGCCCATGTTGCGCCGCATCGGCATCGGTGTGAAACCATTGGGGATCGTAGGCGCTGGCGAACCCAATCACCTCTGCCTCGCTGACCGCCACCGGCCCGGCCTGGATGATCTGACCCGCATAAAAATCCGCAAACTTCATGATGCTTCGGAGTCCATCCACGGGCGCTGACGCAGCCAGGGGCTGACGCGGTAACGCTCACCCCGGTAGTGGTTATCCAGCGCGTCCAGCACGCCCAACACGGCGGGGGTAGACCACTGCGCCAGCCACTCGAACGGGCCAGCGGGGTAGTTCACGCCCAGCTTCATGGCGGCATCTGCACCGTCTTGGGTGCAAACACCTTGCTGCACCGCGTCGGCAGCTTCGTTGATCAGCATGGCCAAGGTGCGTGCCACCACCAGCGCCGGCGCATCGGCCACACGCTGCGGCTTAAAGCCCAGCGTGGCGAGCCAGCGCGGGGCCGCACGTGTCCAGGCGGACGAGGCCCGCAGCGACGGTGCCCAGGCCAGCGCCGCACCCGATGCCCCGTTCAAGGGCAGGTCAAACACCGCCACTTCCACGCCGAGCTGGGTGGCGGTGCGTCCGTCGGTCAGGCGCAACTGCGCACCTTCCACGCCCAGGCCCACCCAATCGCTGCTGGGTACGCGCAAAAATGCTTGCCCGGCTTGCACCAGCGATGCCGCCAAACGATCCGCCACCGGCCCTTGACCATACACACGCAACAACTGCGCTGTGGGCAACAACACGGGCTCCACCGTCTCGAGTTCCGGGGCACTCACACCTTCAGCGTAGTCGTAAAAGCCGCGTCCCGATTTGCGACCCAGCAGGCCACCATCGACCAACTCACGCTGCACCAGTGAGGGCACGTAGCGTTTGTCATAAAAATTGGCCTCAAACACCGATTGCGTCACCGAGAAATTGGTGTCATGCCCGATCAGGTCCATCAACTCACACGGCCCCATGCGGAAACCCGCTGCGCGCAAGCAGGCATCGAGCACGGCGGGCGCAGCAGCCTGCTCTTGCAACAAGGCCAGCGCCTCAGCGTAGTAAGGCCTGGCAATGCGGTTGACGATAAAGCCCGGCGTGGAGCGCGCAGACACGGGCACCTTGCCCCAGTCTTTGGACAAGTCAAAAATGGCCGCGGCCACTGCCGCTGCGGTTTGCAAGCCCGACACCACTTCCACCAGCTTCATCAGTGGCACCGGGTTGAAGAAATGCATGCCCACCAGCCGCTGCGGATGCTGCAAGCCATTGGCAATGGCCGTGACCGAGATCGACGAGGTGTTGCTGGCCAGCACGCAGTCAGTCGCGATGATGGCTTCCAGTTGCTGGAACAGACCGCGCTTGGCGTCGAGTTTTTCAACGATGGCTTCCACCACCAGGCGCACGCCCGCGGCCGCGTCCAGCGACGCGATGGGCTCAATGCGTGAGAGGGTTTGTGCCGCATCGTCAGCGCTGAGTTTGCCCTTGGCCACCAAGCCCTCGAAGGTCTTGGCAAGTTTCTCCCTGGCCTGTTCGGCGGCACCGTCTCGGGCATCAAACAGCAGCACGGTGTGTCCCGCTTGCGCTGCAACCTGCGCAATGCCGACACCCATGATGCCTGCACCGACGACCAACATCGGCGCGTCCTTGAGTTTGTTCGTCATGCTTTTGGAATCCAGTTGGCGGCTCGCTTGCCCAGAAAGGCGGCAAAGCCTTCGCGGGCTTCGTCGGTGCCACGCACCCGGCTGATGGTTTGTGCCGTCAGCTCGCGCACCTCGGCGCTGACAGGGCCGACCTCCAGTTGCGCATACAGCTGCTTGATCTCGCTTTGTGCCTGCGGGCCGCCGGCCAGTAGCTCGGTGACGCTGGCATCCACGGCGACATCCAGCGCGTCACCTGCAACTACTTGCTGCACCAGGCCCATGACCTGCGCTTGGGCGGCAGTGATGCGGGTGGTGGTCAGCGCCAGCCGTTTGGCCTGGCGCTTGCCAACCGCGTTGACAAGGTAGGGGCCAATCACGGCGGGCAGGATGCCAAACTTGGCCTCACTGACGGCAAAGTAGGCGTTCTCAGTTGCAATGGCGATGTCGCAGGCGCAGGTCAGACCAACCCCACCGCCAAGCGCCGCGCCCTGGATGCGCGCCACGGTGGGCTTGGGGCAATTTTCAATACCGGCCAGCATGGCGGCAAAGCGGCGCGCATCCTGCAAATTCCACTGCGTCGAGGCCGCGCTGGCACGCTGCATCCACTGCAGATCGGCTCCGGCGCTGAAGTGCTTGCCATCACCGGCCAGCACCACCACGCGCACGCTGGCATCATCGGCCAGTTCGGTGAAAACCTCGCCCAACTCGGTGATCATGGTCTCGTCAAAAGCGTTGAACACCGCCGGACGCGCCATCGTGACCTGCGCAACGCCCGGGGCGCGTTGCGACAGCACCAAGGTTTCCCAAACACGCATCAGTAAGTCTCCAGATGCAAGCGACCTTCGGCCTTGAGAGCAGCACCCATCGTCTCCCAGGACAGCCCGGCCTGCTGCGCCACGTCGCGCAGCGCCAGCACCACGCCTTCTTCCATGCTCTTGAGACCACAGACATAGAAGTAGGTATTGGAGTCGGCCAACAAGTCCGCCAGATCGGCGGCACGCTCACGCATCAGGTCTTGCACATAGCGTTTGGGCTGTTCAGGTGTGCGCGAGAAAGCGAAGTTGATGTCGATGAAATCCTTGGGCAGGTTTTGCAGCGGGCCGAAGTAGGGCAACTCTTCCTTGGTGCGGGCACCAAAGAACAGCATCAGCTTGCCACCTTCAAATTTGCCTGACTGGCGCAGCCTGCGCCGCCATTCGGTCATGGCCCGCATGGGTGCACTGCCGGTGCCGGTGCAGATCATCACGATGTGGGAACGCGGCTGGTTGGGCATCAGGAAGCTGGCACCAAAGGGGCCAATCACCTGCACCTTGTCACCCACCTGCAAATCACACATGTAGTTGGAGCCCACGCCACGCACGGCATTGCCCTGGTGGTCTTGCAGCACGCGTTTGATGGTCAGCGACAGGTTGTTGTAGCCGGGGCGCTCGCCGTTGCGTGGGCTGGCAACCGAGTATTGCCGGGCATGGTGCGGGCGGCCACTGGCATCCACACCGCGTGGGATGATGCCAATCGACTGGCCTTCCAGCACCGGGAGCGGCAGGCTGCCGAAGTCCAGCACGACGTGATGCGTGTCGTACTCATGCCCCACGGCGGTCACGCGCACATTGCCGGCCACGGTAGCGGTGATGGTCTTCTCCGCTGCCTTCGGGCCGTACAAGTTGGTGTAGGCGTGCGCCGCCGACCAGGGTGGCAGCGTGGCACCGTACTGGGCGCTGTTGAAGCTGTCCGGCACGCCCGCCGCCGATTGTGGGACAGGCGCTTCAACCGGCGGCGTGTCGGCGGCCACGCCAAGCTCAGCCAGTTGCTCCACCGTCAATTCCGGTGGCAACTCGTCCCACGTCAACTGTTCTTCCACGCTGTAGGCCCCGACACGTGGCATGTTGCGCCAGTTGTCAATGGAGCCGGTCGGGCACGGCGAGATGCAGTCCATACACAGGTTGCACTTATCGGCATCCACCACGTAGTTGCGCGTGTCGTGCGTGATCGCTGCTACCGGGCAAATCGCCTCGCAGGTGTTGCAGCGGATGCAGATTTCGGGGTCAATGAGGTGCTGCTTGATGGCCTGCAAGTCGCTCATATCCATGACAGTCTCCGGGGTCAGTTGAAGCGCACGTACTCGAAGTCCGCTGACTGACGGTTGATGCCCAGCATCGGCGGCGCGATCCAGTTGGCAAACTTGCCGGCTTCCACCACACGGCCCATCAGGCTGCCGACAAAAGCGCGGTCAGTTTCACTGGGCAGCCAGTTGTCCACATTGGCTTTCCACTCGGCATCGCTCAGCACGCGGCCTTCTGGCGATACCTTGACTTGCGCCAGCGCGCCGATGTTGCGGTGGAAAGCCTTGTGCGGCACTTTCAGCTTGAACGGAATGCCGGACTTTTCAATGACTTTGTTCCAGCGCTCAACCCCACCGATGGAGTCCTTGATGTAGTCGTCGCGCAGCACTTCATTGAGCGCGTTGAGCATTGGCACTTCCTTCTCGACCAGCTGGCCGCCTTGCACATTGAGTACCTTGTAGGTGCCGCCTTTGAGCTGGTGGTCATCCATGCGCTTGCCTTCTTCAAAGCGGCCCTTGAGGCCGGTGTTGTAGAAGGTGGCAGCGTTGCTCGATTCGTCGGCACCAAACAGGTCGATGGTGACGCTGAAGTGGAAGTTCAGGTAACGCTGGATGGTCGGCAGGTCAATGACACCGGCGGCGCGCAGCTTGCTCACGTCGTCGGTCTTCATCTCGTTCATGGCCTGGCAGGTGCGCTGGATGATGCGTGAGATGCCGCTTTCGCCCACAAACATGTGGTGAGCTTCTTCCGTGAGCATGAACTTGGTGGTGCGGGCCAGCGGATCAAAACTGCTTTCAGCCAGGGCGCAGAGCTGGAACTTGCCGTCGCGGTCGGTGAAGTAGGTGAACATGAAAAAGCTCAGCCAATCCGGCGTTTCTTCGTTGAAGGCCTGCAGAATGCGCGGGTTGTTCTCCTGGCCGCTGCGGCGCGCCAGCAGGGCTTCGCCTTCTTCACGGCCATCGCGGCCGAAGTACTTGTGCAGCAGGTAGACCATGGCCCACAGGTGGCGCCCTTCTTCCACGTTGACCTGGAACAGGTTGCGCAGGTCGTACTGGCTGGGCGCGGTCAGGCCGAGGTGGCGTTGCTGCTCCACGGACGCGGGCTCGGTGTCGCCCTGCGTGACGATGATGCGGCGCAGGTTGGCGCGGTACTCGCCCGGCACGTCTTGCCAGGCGTCTTCACCCTTGTGGTCACCGAAGTGGATCTTGCGGTCCTTCTCGGCCGGGTTCAGGAAGATGCCCCAGCGGTAGTCGGGCATCTTCACATGGCCGAACTGCGCCCAGCCCTGCGGATCGACGCTGACGGCAGTGCGCAGGTAGACGTCAAAATTCTGCGAATCATCGGGACCCATGTCACCCCACCATTTCAGGTAGTTGGGCTGCCACTGTTCCAGCGCGCGCTGCAGGGTGCGGTCTTCGCTCAGGTTGACGTTGTTGGGAATCTTGTCGCTGTAGGTGATTGAACTCATGCTGATCTCCAGTGAATGTATGCTACAAAAATAATAGCTGTTTGCACAATGAATACGTGGGCTAGATGGGAATCAGACCCGATTCCAGTCAAAAGCCGCCTTGTCACCCTTGCCATAAACCTTGAGCGCACCTTTTTCTCCCACGGCGTTGGGGCGCTGGAAGATCCAGTTCTGCCAGGCGGTCAGGCGGCCAAAAATGCGGGTGCTCATGTTCTCCTGGCCGTTGAAACGCAGGTTGGCTTCCAGGCCGGTCAGCGAATCAGGCGACATGGACACGCGCTCTTCAATGGCAATGCGCACCTCGTCGGCCCAGTCGATGTCGTCGGGGTTGGAGGTCACCAAACCGAGTGCGAAGGCGGCATCGGCATCCAGCGCTTCACCGATCCTGGCGCGTACCGAGTCCAGCGCGGACTGCTCGTCGTAGAAACGGCGGCCCAGGCGGCTCTGGGTCGTGGCCATGGGGTACAAGCCAAAGTTGGTCTCGGTCACCGTGATGCGCGGTGTGCTGGCTTCGTCATTGGGCAACACCAACTGGTAGCTGCGGTCACAGGCCAAGGCCAGCTCCAGCAGGGTACCGGCAAAGCAGGAGCCCGCTTCAATCAGCGCAAACAGGCTGCGCGAGGACACGTCCAGGCGACTGAAGGTGCGGCGCAGCAGGCCAAGGGTTTCGCGCACCAGCCAGTGGTTTTTGTGCGCCAGCAAGGTAGCATCCATTGCCAGCACGGCTTTCGCTTCACCTTCGGTCTTGATCAGCCAGGTGCCGATTTCGGTTTCGTTGGTGCGCATATTCAGGATGGCGTCTTCCAGCTCACGCGCCATGGCCAGCGGGTACCAGGCGGCACCAGCGGCTTCGATGCCGGCGATGTCGCTTGGCTGCACGCCAGTCGGTGCCTTGACGGTGAAGGTGGCGGTGCGCTTGGCACGGTCAATCTCGACGGTGACATGTGTGTAACGCAGCGCATCGGCCTCGATGCTGCGCTCTAACGGCGTCAGGGCCACGCCCTTGGCATCCGCCGGGCGGTCGCTCTGGGCGGCCAGTGCCAGGGCGCGTTCTTGCACTTTCTGGGCAAACACGGCGGGTTTGGCCACCGCATCCACCAGACGCCAGGCCACGGCCTTGTCGCCGCGCACACCTTCGGCGCTGGTGCAGAACAGGTCAGCCAGGTCATGGCGCACATGGCGTTTGTCGGTGATGCGGGTCAGGCCACCAGTGCCGGGCAACACGCCCAGCAGAGGCACCTCAGGCAGGCTCACCGCGCTGGAGCGGTCGTCCACCAAAATGATTTCGTCGCAGGCCAGGGCCAGCTCGTAGCCACCTCCGGCACAGGCACCATTGACGGCAGCAAGAAACTTCAGGCCGCTGTGGGCCGAAGAGTCTTCCAGCCCGTTGCGGGTCTCGTTGGTGAATTTGCAGAAATTCACCTTCCAGGCGTGGCTGCTGACGCCGAGCATGAAGATATTGGCACCGGAGCAAAACACCCGGTCGCGGGCCGAGGTGACCACCACGGTGCGCACTTCAGGGTGTTCAAAGCGGATGCGGCTGATGGCATCGTTGAGTTCAATGTCCACGCCCAGGTCGTAGCTGTTGAGCTTGAGTTTGTAGCCGGGGCGCAGGCCGGCGTTTTCGTCAAAGTCGGCTTTTAATGTGGCCACTGGGCCATTGAACTCCAGTTTCCAGTGTTTGTACTGGGACGGGGTGATTTGGTATTCGACACGGCTGGGGGTGCTCACGTTCTGTTCTCCTCGGGTTAGAAGCATAAAAATGCATTTATCGACATCAGTGCACGCATCATAGTGCATGTACGTGATCGAAGTAAAGCACTTTTGTGCATCTTTTTGGAAAAAATTCAGGCCGGAAGTTGCAGAACCTTGCGCACCATGTCGCGTAAAGCATTAAAAGTGGGGCCCAGCGGCTGGGCGCTGGTATCGAGCTTGAATTGCGCCTTGGAATAGAAGGGGGCGCGGCCATGCAGGATGCCCTTGAGGTCTTCCATGGCCTCCTTGCTGGCCGCCATGGGGCGCAGGTCGCCCTGGGCCGTGACACGTTTCATGTGGTCTTCGGGGTCGGCTTGCAGCCACACGGTGGTGCAATGCGCCAGCAGCTCATTGAAGGTGGCGGCATCCGACACCAGGCCGCCCGGCGTGGCGATCACCGCCTCGGGGTAGATCTGAATGGCCTCTTCCAGCGCGCGCCGCTCATAGCGCCGGTAGGCACTAACCCCGTAGAGCGCCTGGATTTCGGACACGCTGCAACCGGCGAACTTTTCGATCTCGCGACTCAGCTCCACAAAGGGAAAACCCAGGTCGTCGGCCAGCATCTGCCCCAGTGTGGACTTACCGGCACCGCGCAAGCCAATCAACGCAATACGTGGGCTCAAGCCCGCATTGCCACCACCAGTGCCCAGCATTTCACCAATGGCAATGCGCACGCGTTGCAAGGTGGCATCGTCGCGTTGTTCCAGCAATTCGCGGATCATCAACCACTCGGGTGACGAGGTGGTCACATCACCAATCAACTCCCCCAGAGAGCACTGCAAGGCCCCCGCCACCTGCAACAGCACCAGGATTGAGGCATTGCCCACACCGTATTCAAGATTGGCCAGATGCCGCTCGGACACGTCAGCCACCATAGCCAGGGCTTTGCGCGTCATGCCACGACGTGCGCGCAAAGCCCGCACTCTCTCGCCCAATGCGGCCAGAAAAGGGTTTTTTTCACCATCCCCCCCCCCTTCTGCGGGGTTGACAAATGTCGGGGAACTGTCTTGATCCGCTGAGGAGATGCTAGGTGTAAACCCGGATGTATGCAATATAGTGCTTGACATGATGTTAGGGGAGTCTTATGGTTCGTACCTGCACAATAATTCATTGAGCTGAATTGCGCAAGCAAAATAGTAACAACGGAGTCTGCCTCATGCCATCTACCCAATTCCGTGAACAGATCGCGGAACTTAGCGCCCAACTGGCCGGTCGTCCCCTTGATGCCAGCCTGGATGCCTGGCTGAATGCCAAGCACGGCGTTGAAACCCCCACCTTTGAACACCTGAAACAAAGCTGTCAAGCCGGTGTTTCAGAAGGTTGGCTGTGCGACCGCGAAGGCGGCGGCATCCGCTACGGCCGCATTTTCAAACCCGCGCCGGACCTGCATGGCTTCTCGGTCGATGTGGTGGACATGCAAGACATCGCCGGGCCGCACCACACCCACCCGAATGGCGAGATCGACCTGATCATGCCGCTGGACGCGGGCGCCCAGTTTGATGGTCGCCCCGCCGGTTGGCTGGTTTGCCCACCGGGCAGTTCGCACCGGCCAACCGTCACCGGGGGTCGCGCCCTGGTCCTTTACCTGCTGCCAGAAGGCAGCATCACCTTCACACGCTGATCAAGATGACTGAACTGATTCCCAATTTTTTCGCTGGCCAATGGCAAACCGGCAGTGCTGCTGGCACCCCTTTGCTGGACCCTGTGCTGGGCACGGAACTGGTGCGCGTGGATGCCACCGGCCTGGACCTGGCCGCAGGCTTTGCCTTCGCCCGCGAGCAAGGTGGCGCGGCACTGCGCGCACTGAACTACCGTGAGCGCGCCGCCATGCTGGCGGCCGCCGTCAAGGTGTTGCAGGCCAACCGGGATGCCTATTACGAGATCGCCACCGCCAACAGCGGCACGGTCAAGAACGACTCTGCCGTGGACATCGACGGCGCCATCTTCACGCTGGGCACCTACGCCAAGCTGGGTGAAACCCTGGGTGAACGCCACCACCTGCTGGACAGCGAAGCGACCCGCTTGGGCAAAGACCCGCTGTTCCAGTCACAACATGTGCTGGTGCCCACGCGCGGTGTGGCACTGTTCATCAATGCCTTCAACTTCCCGGCCTGGGGCCTGTGGGAAAAAGCGGCACCGGCCTTGCTGTCGGGCGTGCCGGTGATTGTCAAACCGGCCACTGCTACCGCCTGGCTGACCCAGCGCATGGTCAAGGACGTGGTGGATGCCGGCATTCTCCCGAGTGGCGCGCTGTCGGTGATTTGCGGCGGCTCGGCAGGCTTGATGGATGCACTGCAAGCCTTTGACGTGGTGTCCTTCACCGGCTCGGCGGAAACCGCAGCGGTGATCCGCTCCCACCCAGCCGTGGCGCAGCGTTTTGTGCGCGTCAACATCGAGGCCGACAGCGTCAACTCGGCGTTGCTCTTGCCCGATGCCGCCCCCGGCAGCGAAGCCTTTGACCTGCTGGTGAAAGAAGTGGTGCGCGAGATGACGGTCAAGTCGGGGCAAAAATGCACGGCGATTCGCCGCATCTTTGTGCCTGAGGCCAGCTACGACGCAGCGGCGCAAGCGATTGCCGCCCGGCTGGCCAAGACCACGGTTGGCAATCCGCGCAATGAAGCGGTACGCATGGGTGCGTTGGTGAACCGCGCGCAATTGACCAGTGTGCGCCAGGGCCTGGACTACCTGAAGCAACAAGCTGAGATGCTGCACGACGGTGCCACCCACGCCTTGGTCGATGCCGACCCGGCGATGGCCTGCTGTGTTGGCCCCGCCTTGCTGGGCGTGTCTGATGTCGATGGCGCGGATCGCGTGCATGACACCGAGGTCTTTGGCCCCGTCGCCACCCTGCTGCCTTACCGAGACACGACCCACGCCTTGAGTTTGGTACGCCGCGGTCAGGGCTCGCTGGTGGCCTCCCTTTATGGCAGTGACTCCGCCAGCCTGGGGGCGACCGCACTGGAGCTGGCCGACAGCCATGGCCGTGTGCATGTGATCTCGCCCGATGTGGGCCAACTGCACACCGGCCACGGCAACGTGATGCCGCAGTCGCTGCACGGCGGGCCGGGCCGGGCCGGTGGTGGTGAAGAACTGGGTGGTCTGCGTGCGCTGGGCTTTTACCACCGACGCAGCGCGGTGCAGGCCAGTACAGCGGTACTGGCCACACTGCAACCGCCACAAGCCGCATGAACCTGAGAACCCCGAGCTGATTCCTGCAAATAACGAGAGAGACACACCATGAATGCAAGCACCACAACAGACATGCCAGCGGTTACGCCACCTGGGGATAGCTTCAACTTTGCCCAGCACTTGCTGAGCTGCAACAGCCAACGTGCCAGCAAAGTCGCGTTCATCGACGACCAGGGCGCACTCAGCTATGGCCAGTTGAACGAACGGGTACGCCGGGTGGCGGCGGGTCTGCGCTCACTGGGCATCAAGCGCGAGGAACGTGTGCTGCTCTTGATGCACGACTGCAATGATTGGCCGGTGAGTTTTCTCGGTGCCATGTACGCCGGTATCGTGCCGGTAGCTGTGAACACGCTGCTGACCGCCGATGACTACGCCTACATGCTGGAGCATTCCCGCGCGCAGGCGGTGCTGGTGTCGGGTGCGTTGTTGCCCGCCTTGACGGCCGCCATGACCAAGTCGGATCACGAAGTGGGCAAGGTCATCGTGTCACGCCCGGTCGCTCCCTTGCATCCGGCTGAAGTAGAGTACGAGACCTTTGTGCAGGCTCAATCGCCGCTGCTCAAGCCCGCCGCCACCAGCCCCGACGACCCCGGCTTCTGGCTCTATTCGTCCGGCTCCACCGGTCGCCCCAAAGGCGCGGTGCATTCCCACGGCAACCCCTACTGGACGGCCGAGCTCTACGGCAAAGCGGTACTGTCCCTGACCGAACGCGACACCTGTTTTTCAGCCGCCAAACTGTTTTTTGCCTACGGCCTGGGCAATGCGCTGAGCTTCCCGATGAGTGTAGGTGCCACCACGATTTTGATGGCCGAGCGCGCCACGCCCGATGCCACCTTCAAACGCTGGCTGGGGCAAGTGGGTGGCGTGAAACCTACCGTGTTCTACGGCGCCCCCACCGGCTTTGCCGGCATGTTGGCCTCACCGAATCTTCCCGCACGCAGCGACGTGGCCTTGGCGCTGGTGTCGTCCGCCGGAGAGGCCCTGCCAGCCGAGCTGGGTGAGCGCTTCAAACGCCACTTTGGCGTGGACATCGTCGATGGCATCGGCTCCACCGAGATGCTGCACATCTTCCTGTCCAACACCCCACAGAGGGTGCGTTACGGCACCACCGGTTGGCCGGTGCCCGGCTACGACATTGAACTGCGTGGTGAGGATGGCGCGGCCGTGCCCGACGGCGAGCCCGGTGACCTCTACATCCACGGCCCTTCGGCGGCCATGATGTACTGGGGCAACCGCGCCAAGACCCGCGAAACCTTTCAGGGCGGCTGGACCAAGAGCGGCGACAAATACGTTCGCAACAGCGATGGCAGCTACACCTATGGCGGCCGCAGCGACGACATGCTCAAGGTCAGCGGTATCTATGTGTCGCCGTTTGAGGTCGAGGCCACACTGGTGCAGCATCCGTCCGTGCTGGAAGCCGCCGTCATCGGTGTGCCCGATGCCCAGGGTCTGACCAAGACCAAGGCCTTTGTGGTGCTCAAGGCCGGGGCGCAGGCCACCGAGGCCGAGCTGCAGGCTTTTGTCAAGGACAAGCTGGCTCCCTACAAATACCCGCGCCAGATCGCCTTTGTGGACGACCTGCCGAAAACCGCCACCGGCAAGATCCAGCGCTTCAAGCTGCGTGAACTGGAAGCCCACGCCGCATGAGCGAAGCCTTTGCTTTCGTCGAAGTCGATTGGGCCGGGCGCACGGTGTGCATTGAGCACCGATGGATTGCCCCCGAGCGCACCACCGCACCACTGATCGTGTTTCTGCACGAGGGACTGGGCTCGCTGGCGATGTGGAAGGACTTTCCGCAGCGCCTTTGTGATGCGGCGCTCTGCCGTGGCCTGGTGTACTCGCGCCCCGGCTATGGCCGCTCCACGCCGCGCGCGGCACAGGAGGCCTGGGGCCTGGACTTCATGCACCAGCAGGCGCATGTTGTGCTGCCAGCTTTCCTGCACGCGGTGGGCATCGACCCGGTGGCGCAAGCGCCCTGGCTGTTGGGTCACAGCGACGGCGCCTCGATTGCACTCTTGTATGCAGCCCAATTTGCGCAGGCGATTGCCGGGGCTATTGTGGTCGCACCGCACATTCTGGTTGAAGAGCTGTCGCTGACCAGCATCGCGGCGGCACGCACGGCCTACCTGGAAACCGATCTGCGCCAACGCCTGGCCAAGTACCACGACGACCCCGATTCCGCCTTTTGGGGCTGGAACAACATCTGGCTGCACCCGCCGTTCCGTGAATGGTCCATCGAAGCCGAGATCGAAGCCATCCGCTGCCCACTGCTGGCGGCACAAGGCATGGACGACGAATACGGCACGCTGGAACAGATTCATGGCATCGCCCGACGGGTGCCGCAGACCGAGTTGCTTGAATTGAGCGACTGTGGCCATTCCCCGCATCGCGATCAGGCCGAGCGCCTGATCGCTGCTGCCAGCGCTTTCATCACACAACAAACAGGAGACAAACCATGAGCTCATCCCACAAAACCCTGATCAGCCGTGCTGTTGCCACGCTGGCCCTGTCCGCCTTGAGCGCCCTCCCGACCCTGGCCCAGGGTCTGCCCAAGCTTAAAGTTGGGCTGATGCTGCCCTACACCGGCACTTACGCCGCACTCGGCAATGCCATCGAAAACGGCTTTCGCCTGCACATCGCCGAGCAAGGCGGGAAACTCGGCGGGCGCGAGATCGAGTTTGTCAAGGTGGACGACGAGTCCGATCCGTCCAAGGCCACCGACAACGTGAACAAGCTCATCAAGCGCGACAACGTGGACGTGCTGATTGGCTCGGTGCATTCCGGTGTTGCCATGGCCATGGCCAAGGTGGCGAAAGATACCGGCACCGTGCTGATCGTGCCCAACGCCGGAGCGGACGCGGTGACCGGCCCGATGTGCGCCAGCAATATCTTTCGCAGCTCGTTCTCGAACTGGCAACCCGGCTATGCCATGGGTGAAGTGGTGGCCAAGAAAGGACACAAGAAGGTCGTGACCATCACCTGGAAGTACGCAGCCGGCGATGAGTCGATCCGTGGCTTCAAGGAGTCCTTCGAGAAAGGTGGCGGCAAGGTCGTCAAGGAGCTGAACCTGCCCTTTCCCAACGTCGAGTTCCAGGCGCTGCTGACCGAGATAGCAGCCGCCAAGCCCGATGCCGTCTACACCTTCTTCGCCGGTGGTGGCGCGGTCAAGTTTGTCAAGGACTACGCCGCAGCCGGCCTGAAGAAGACCATTCCACTGTACGGTGCGGGCTTCCTGACCGATGGCACGCTCGATGCCCAGGGTGCCGATGCGGCCGACCTGCTGACCACGCTGCACTACGCCGACAGCCTGAACACGCCGCGCGACAACGCCTTCCGCCTGTCCTACGCCAAGGCCTACAAACTGCAACCTGACGTGTATGCCGTGCAAGGGTATGACGCAGCGCAAATGCTGGCGGTTGGCCTGGCCGCCGTGAAGGGAGACATCGGCAAAAAAGCCGAGTTCACTACCGCGATCGAAAAAGCCAAGATCGACAGCCCACGTGGCCCCTTCACCCTGTCCAGGTCACACAACCCGGTGCAGGACATCTACCTGCGCCAGGTCGGCGGCAAGGAAAACAAGCTGGCAAGCATCGCCAGCAAGGCGCTGGCCGACCCCGGCCGCGGTTGCCGCCTGTAAGTCAAGCGGCTCATGGACCTGACCACCTTCCTGATCCAGTGCCTGAACGCGCTGCAGTATGGGCTGCTGCTGTTCCTGGTGGCATCCGGCCTGACGCTGATCTTCGGCATCATGGGTGTCATCAACCTGGCGCATGGCAGCTTCTACATGATTGGGGCCTACATGGCCTATGCGCTGGCTCCGATTGTGGGCGGCACCTTTAGCGGCGGCTTTTTTGCCACGCTGGCCGTTGGCCTGGTGCTGGCGGTGCTGCTGGGCTATGTGCTGGAGTGGGCGTTCTTCAGCTTTCTGTACGAGCGCGACCACCTGCAGCAGGTGCTGATGACCTACGGCCTGATTCTGGTGTTTGAGGAGTTGCGCAGCCTGCTGGTGGGTGACGACGTGCACGGCGTGCAGGCACCCGACTTTCTGGCCGGCACGCTGCCCCTGGGCGAGCTAATGACCTACCCGGTTTACCGGCTCTTTATTTCCGGCGTGTGCCTGGTGCTGGCGCTGGCCATGTATTTTGTGTTCACCCGCACCCGGCTGGGCATGATGATCCGCGCCGGTAGCGCGAACCGTGAGATGGTGCAGTCGCTGGGCATCGACATCAAGTTCCTCTACCGCGTGGTCTTTGCCGCCGGCGTGGCCATTGCCGTCTTTGCCGGCATGATCGCCGCGCCCGTGTCATCGGTGTATCCGGGCATGGGCAACACGGTGCTGATTATCTGCTTTGTGGTGGTAGTGATTGGCGGCATCGGCTCGATTCGTGGCGCGCTCCTGGCGGCGTTGTTGATCGGCGTGGTGGACACCTTTGGCAAAGTGCTGCTACCCCAAGCCTCCGGCGTGCTGGTCTACGTGCTGATGGCGCTGATCCTGCTGGTCAAGCCCGACGGTCTGTTCAAGGCCGGTTGAACCCTGTGAGCCCCATGAAGTCCTCCAAATTTTTCTTCGTCGCGGCCGCGTTTGTGCTGCTGGCGTTGTGGCCCCTGATGGCGGGCCAGTACGGTGTGGACCTGGTCACCAAGATCATGGTGTTTGCCATCTTTGCACTCAGCCTGGAACTGCTGGTGGGCAGCACCGGCTTGGTGTGTTTTGGCCAGGCGGCCTTCTTTGGCATTGGTGCCTATGCCACCGTGCTGCTGACACCGCAGGACGGCGCGCCGTCACTGCTGTGGCTGTTGCCTGCTTGTGTGCTGGCGGCGGCCTTGTATGCGCTGCTGGTCGGCGCGCTGTCGCTGCGCACCAAGGGTGTGTACTTCATCATGGTCACACTGGCCTTTGCGCAGATGGCCTATTACGTGGTGCACGACACGCCGCTGGGCGGCGGGACCGACGGCATCTACCTGATGGCCAAGCCGGTGGTGCTGGGCACACTGCTGGACCTGGACAAGCCGATGGCGTTCTATGGCTTTACGCTGGCCTGTCTGACCGCCGTGTTCGGCTTTCTGACCCTGCTGCTGCGCTCGCGCTTTGGCCGCGCGCTGGCCGGTATTCGCGTCAACGAGCAGCGCATGCGCGCCACCGGTTTTTCGACCTACCCGTACAAACTCGCGGCCTTTGTGATTTCGGGCGGCATGGCCGGGCTGGCGGGTTTCTTGTTTGCAGTGAAGGATGGCTTTGTCAACCCCGAGCTGATCAGCTGGCATTTATCCGGCGAGGTGCTGATCATGATCATCCTGGGCGGCCTGGGGCATTTGCGTGGCGCGCTGATCGGTGCCTTTGCCTTTGCGCTGTTGCAGGAGTTCTTCAAGTCAGAGGCGATTTTTGGCGAGTTTGCCAAGCACTGGCATCTGGGTCTGGGCCTGTCCATCATCGCCTGCGTGGCGCTGCTGCCGCGCGGGCTGGTGGGTGTGCCCGAGCAAGTGATCACACGCCTGCGTGGCCGCTCGGGCAGGGTGCGTGATGATTCGGTTGTGGAAGTGTCCCATGAGTCCGTCTGACATGCTGTTGCGCGGCCACGAGATCACGCGCCGCTGGGGTGGCTTGCTGGCCTTGAACAAAGTGTCGCTGGCGCTGCAACGCGGCACCGTGCACGCCGTGATCGGCACCAACGGTGCGGGCAAGTCCACGCTGATCAACATCCTGTCCGGTGAAATTCAGCCATCCAGCGGAAAAGTCGAGCTGCTGGGCCAGGACGTGACCACCTGGTCGCAACCCCGGCGCGCCCGCGCGGGCCTGGGGCGCAGCTACCAGCGCAACACCATTTACCCCAGCTTCACGGTGCTGGAGAACTGCCGCCTGGCGGCCCAGGCCAATGTGCAAAAGCCCTGGGCCTGGTGGAGCGATGCCCAGCGCTGCAGTGCCAGCATGGACAGTGCCCGCGCAGCGGCCACGCGCGCCGGGCTGGACGACTTGCTGGACCGCCAGGCCGGGCTGCTGTCGCACGGTCAGAAACGCCAACTGGAGATTGCCATGTGCCTGGCGACGAAACCGCAGGTGCTGCTGCTCGACGAACCGCTGGCCGGCATGGGTGCCGAGGAGACCGAGCGCATGCTGACGCTGCTGGCCGAGCTGAAAGCCAGCCATGCCATCCTGCTGGTGGAGCACGACATGGACGCGGTGTTCCGCATCGCCGACTGCATCACGGTGATGGTCAACGGCACCGTGATCGCCTGCGGCTCGCCCGACTTCGTGCGCAACAGCCCCGAAGTGCGCATTGCCTATCTGGGAGAACATTGAAGTGAACCGTGACTTGATCGTCGATGCCCGTGGCATCCACGCCTGGTATGGCTCCAGCCATGTGCTGCACGGCGCCCAGTTGCAGATTGCCCGTGGCCAGACCGTGGGCCTGCTCGGGCGCAATGGCATGGGCAAGAGCACGCTGATCCGCACGCTGCTGGGCCATGTGGCGCAGCGCGACGGCCACATCACGCTGTTTGGCAAGGATGCCTCGCGCTTCAAGCCGCACAAAGTCGCACGTCTGGGTGTGGCTTATGTGCCCGAAGGGCGCGGCGTGTTCCCCAACCTGACAGTGCGCGAGAATCTGGTAATGGCGGCGCGCCGGGGTGTCGATGGCCGCAACGACTGGTCGTTCGAGCGTGTCATGGCCACCTTTCCGCGCTTGAAGGAGCGGCTGACGAATCTGGGCGCGCAGCTCTCCGGCGGCGAGCAACAGATGCTGTCGATTGGCCGGGCGCTGATGACACACCCCGAGCTGATCGTGCTGGACGAGGCCACCGAAGGCCTGGCACCGCTGATCGTGGCCGACATCTGGCGCGTGATTGGCGAAATTCGCAAGAGCGGCATCGCCACGCTGATCGTGGACCGCGACTACCGCCGCGTGCTGGCGCATGCCGACCAGGCCCTGGTGCTGCAAAAAGGGCAGGTGCTGCTGCAAGGCACGGCGGAGGATGTGGCCAACGACCCGGCACTGTCGACCTACCTGGGCGTCTGAAGGCCACCCCTCCTCCACATCCGAACTGCTTCGTTTGTCAAGGACTGGACCGGGAATGACAGCTCTTAACCTTGGATTCAATCGGTCGATGCAACACACTGAACACTGCGTAAGCAGAAGGAGTGCTGCAAATGAAGCAAAAACCACGGATCTATTGCACAAAGCCAGAAGGCTTTAATGTGGAAACGATGGAAGAAAGGCGAATCTCTCGAACAGATAGCTCAGTTGTTTGGTCGAAGTCCTTCATGGGCGCAGAGACAACCCGCCTCGAATCAGCGATGGACGATGAATGGGCCATGGGTTGGCCACAGAAAACGAGATCAAGTCAACCGACTATCAATCCAGACTCACGCGTTTGCTGCGTTTGAGTCATGGCTCAGGCCATATCGGTCTCTTGATGTGAGCACTCAATCGCTGGGAAAGCTGGTGCTGGTGCGGCTGGCGGGGATCGAACCCACGACCCTTGGCTTCGGAGGCCAATACTCTATCCACTGAGCTACAGCCGCTTGCTGGAGCGTGCATTGTAGGTGCTTTCAGAGGGGGCGGCCGCTATAATCGCGACCTGCTTTTCAAGCCCCCCGATTTCCAGAGGACACCATGACCGACAACAGCCCCGCTACTGTTCACGATGAGGCGCATAGCGGCCCCATTAAAAACCCCAAGCAAATGCTGCTTGCCGTCACTTTCTCGTTTGTGGTTCCGATCTTCGCCATCATTGGTTTGGTTTACTACGTGACCATGGGCAACAAACCCGCCGCCACCGAAGCCAACTCGGAACAAGCGGTGGCCGCACGGATCCAGAAAATTGGCCGCATCGAAATTCGTGACGCCAACCGGCCGCTGCGCACCGGTGAAGAGGTGTTTAAAGCCCAGTGCACGGCCTGTCACACCGCTGGCCTCGTCGGTGCCCCCAAATTTGGCGATGCAGCGGCCTGGGCGCCGCGCATTCAGACCGGCTATGACGCACTGCTGAACTCGGCACTCAAGGGTAAAAATGCCATGGTTGCCCAGGGCGGCGGTGAATTTCAGGACCTGGAAGTCGGTCGCGCCGTGGTTTATATGGTGAACGCCGCCGGCGGCAAGTTCGCGGAGCCGCAAGCGGCTGCCGCCCCGGCTGAGGCGGCGTCAGCCGCCAAGTAAGACCCGTCCGCGCGACACCCACGATGCCGACTATCAGTCGGCATTTTTTTATAGTATTTTGGCCTCTAGCCCCCGTGTAATATAGATATATAGCTACTTATTTAGTAGCACAATATAGTTATTTTCAAATTCCCTATGCCCCGTTTTTACTGCCCAACCTCGCTGCGCTGCGGTGACTTGCTTGACCTGCCAGCCAGCGCTGCCCGTCACGTACAAGTACTGCGCCTGCAGCCAGGCGACAGCATCACGCTGTTCAATGGCGGCCCCGGCTGGGACGAACGCGACTCGGAGCACACCCAGGGCGGCGAGTTTGAGGCCAGCGTCACGCGCATGGGCCGCAGCGATGTGCAGGTGAAGGTCGGCGCCTATCACGCGGTAGAGCGCGAAGCAGCGCATCGGGTGCATCTGGCCGTGGGCATGCCGGCCAACGAGCGCATGGACTGGCTGGTCGAAAAAGCCACCGAACTGGGCGTGGCCAGTATTCAGCCCCTGATGACCGAGCGCAGCGTGCTGCGGCTCAACCCGGAGCGAGCCGGAAAAAAGCAAGCGCACTGGCAAAGTGTGGCGGTGGCCGCTTGTGAGCAGTGCGGTGGCAACCGGGTGCCGGTGATTCATGCAGTCATGACCTTGGCAGCTTGGATCAAGGCGCAACCAGCGCAGGCAAGCGATCAGCGCTTGTTGTTGTCGTTGCGCCCGGGCGCGCAAAGTGTTCGTGCCGCCGTGAAGGCCTTCGCCGATCCTGCCAGTGCCGGCGCCCATACCGAAGCCATCACCTTTTTGTCCGGCCCTGAAGGCGGTTTGAGCCCGGCCGAGGAAGATATCGCGCTGGCCTGTGGCTTTGCGCCGGTGACACTGGGTGCACGCGTGCTGCGCGCCGAAACGGCAGCCTTGGCCGCGTTGGCCGCCTTGCTGCTGTAACCGACACAGTTCGCGGCTGGCCGGCAAAATGCCCGCACAGGCTTAAAACGGGTCCCCCGTCGTACCCGCTGTTCAAGATCAAACCGCCAGCGATGATGGGCGACGCCGGGCGAATCGACGGTGTATGGCCTGCGCCCAGATAAGAGCCCACCCATTTTCCTTGTCGGACATGCGGTTTCTCAAAGAATGCTGAGATACGGGTGTTATAAGAAAAGGCAGAACAACTTCCCAGGACGCCATATGAAAACCATCGCATCCAAGACACGCACCTTAGTTTTTGGCGTGAGCGCTGTTGCCCTGCTGGTCAGCGGTTGCGCCAACATGACCGAGACCCAGCGCAGTTCAGCCATCGGCGCCGGTGTGGGCGCCCTGGCAGGCGCCGCCATTGGCGACAGCCGCGAGGCGACCGTGATCGGTGCCGGCGTCGGCGCACTGGGCGGCTATATCTGGTCGACGCAGATGGCCAAGAAGAAGGCAGATATGGAACGCGCCACGGCAGGCACCGGGGTAGATGTCATGCAGACGGCTGACAACCAGCTCAAGCTCAATATTCCGAGTGACATTTCGTTCGACATCAACCGCTTCGACATCAAGCCCAACATGCGGCCGATCCTGGACCAGTTTGCGCAAGGCTTGAGCAGCCAGCCCAACACCGAAATCCGCATCATCGGTCACACCGACAGCACCGGTTCGGACAGCATCAACGACCCGCTGTCGGTCAACCGTGCCGCCAGTGCGCGCGACTACCTGGTTGCCCGCGGCGTGGATGGGCGGCGCATCCAGATCAATGGCCGCGGCTCACACGAGCCCATTGCAGATAACAACACGGAACGAGGCCGCGCCCAGAACCGCCGCATCGAGATATTCCTGGCCGAGCGTTCGGTCGCCCGGTAGTTCTTTCTTCTCTGCGGCACGCTTGGAGGCCGCAAAAGCAGGGTACAGGCTGTTGCTGGCATGTAACTGTTTCCGTGTGAAAATGGAAACTTGATTACAAGGAGACTGCTTCATGCCCCGTCGCGCCACCAAAATTGTCGCCACTCTCGGCCCCGCCTCGAGCGACCCCGCGTTGCTGGAGCAGATGATTCGTTCCGGCGTCAACGTGGTGCGCCTGAACTTCAGCCACGGCACGGCGCAAGACCATATTGACCGGGCAAGGCTGGTGCGTGAAGCGGCCAAGCGCGCCGGACGCGAGATCGCCATCATGGCTGACTTGCAGGGGCCCAAAATCCGGGTTGGCAAGTTTGCCGACGGCAAGGTGTTGCTGGAGCCGGGGCAAAAGTTCGTGCTTGACGCTGCGCGCACCGAACTCGGCGATATTGACGCCGTCGGGCTGGACTACAAGGCATTGCCGAACGAGGTCAAGGCGGGCGATGTGCTGCTGCTCAACGATGGCCTGATCGTTATCACGGTCGATGCAGTCCAGGGCGCGGCGATTCACACCACCGTCAAACTGGGTGGCGAGTTGAGCAACAACAAGGGCATCAACAAGCAAGGTGGCGGCCTGAGCGCACCCGCGCTCACCGCCAAGGACATGGACGACATCCGCACGGCGATGAGCTTTCACGCTGACTATGTGGCCGTCAGCTTTCCCAAAAACGCAACCGACATGGAGATGGCGCGTCAGTTGTGCAACGTGGCAGCCGAAAACGGCCACCGGCCCGGCCTGATTGCCAAGATCGAGCGTGCGGAGGCGATCCCCAAACTTGAAGAAATATTGCTCGCCAGCGACGGCATCATGGTGGCGCGCGGCGACCTGGCCGTCGAGGTTGGCAATGCGGTGGTGCCGGCGCTGCAAAAACGCATGATCAAGCTGGCCCGCGAGCACGACAAGGTGGTGATTACCGCCACCCAGATGATGGAGTCGATGATCAACAACCCGGTACCGACCCGCGCCGAAGTGAGCGACGTGGCCAACGCGGTGCTGGACGGCACCGACGCTGTCATGCTGTCAGCCGAGACGGCGGCGGGAAAATACCCGTTGGAGACGGTCGTTGAGATGGCCAAGATTTGCCATGCGGCCGAGGGCGGTGAAGATTTCAAACTCGAAGCTGACTTCACGGGCAAGACCTTCAAACGCATTGACCAGTCAATTGCCATGGGCGCCTTGTTCACAGCGCATCACCTCGGCGCCAAGGCGATTGTGGCCATGACCGACAGCGGCTCCACCGCGCTGTGGATGAGCCGCCACCTGATTCAGGTGCCGATTTACGCGCTCACGTCCAAAGTGGCGACGCAGCGCAAGATGACGCTGTACCGCAATGTGCGCCCCTTGTTCATTGATACCAGTGCCGACCGGGACACGGCGCTGAACGAGGCGGAGAACTATCTGAAAACCCGAGGCATTGTGCAGGCAGGCGACATTTATGCCATCACCTGTGGTGAGCCCATGGGCTCGCCCGGCGGCACCAATATGCTGAAAATTTGCCGGGTTCGCTAGCGGCCTTCGCCGTCCAAGCCACAGACCGCATAAGCCGCGGGCGTCTTGACGGGCGCTTTGGCCATGGGGCCGCCTGGCACCTGCACCACGCCGGGCCATGGCAACAAAAGCAGCAGGTTCGCGAACCGGGTGACTGCGGGTTTCACGGCGGGCATCGTGTTGTGACAAGACGTGGACGGTGATGGTGAAACATCAAGTCACGCTTAAAGTCGGGCGCCGGCGTCAAAGTGCAGCGCGCAACCGCGCCGCTCCGTTAAAATTCAGGCCAGTTACCAACCAGTTACCAACTTACCAAGGACACCATCATGGCACTTGTTTCAATGCGCGAACTGCTCGACCATGCCGCCCTGAATGGTTACGGCATCCCGGCTTTCAACGTCAACAACCTGGAGCAGGTGCAGGCCGTCATGTCGGCCGCCGATGAGGTCGGCGCACCGGTCATTCTGCAAGCCAGCGCTGGCGCGCGAAAATACGCCGGTGAGCCCTTCATCAAACATCTGATTCTGGCCGCCATCGAAGCCTATCCGCACATCCCGCTGGTCATGCACCAGGACCACGGCCAGAGCCCCGACGTGTGCCAGGGCGCCATCAACCTGGGCTTTAGCTCGGTCATGATGGACGGCTCCCTGATGAGCGACGGCAAGACCATTGCCAGTTACGACTACAACGTCGAGGTGACGCGCAAAGTGGTCGCCATGGCGCACGCCGTGGGCGTGACGGTGGAGGGTGAGCTGGGCTGCCTGGGCTCGCTGGAAACCATGAAAGGTGACAAGGAAGACGGCCACGGCACCGAGGCCACCATGACGCGTGAGCAGATGCTGACCGACCCCGAGCAAGCGGCAGATTTTGTCAAGCGGACCCAGCTTGACGCGCTGGCCATTGCCATTGGCACCAGCCACGGCGCCTACAAATTCACCCGCAAGCCCACCGGCGATATTTTGGCGATTGACCGCGTCATGGCCATCAACAAGCGTATTCCCAACACCCATTTGGTGATGCATGGCTCCAGCAGCGTGCCGCAGGAGTCGCTGGCCATCATCAACCAGTTTGGCGGCAAGATGCGCGAAACCTACGGTGTGCCGGTCGAAGAAATCCAGAAAGCGATCAAGTTTGGCGTGCGCAAGATCAACATCGACACCGACATTCGCCTGGCCATGACCGGTGCCGTGCGCAAATACATGTTTGAAAACCCCGAAAAATTCGATGCCCGCGACTGGCTCAAGCCCGCCCGTGAAGCCGCCAAGGCCCTGTGCAAGCAGCGCTACCTGGAGTTTGGCTGTGAAGGTCAAGGTTCAAAAATCAAGAGCCACTCATTGAGCGTGGTGGCGGGGCAATATGCGCGTGGTGAGCTGGCGCAAGTGGTGAAGTGATCTTTAGCGGGTCTTGGTAGCGTTCAAGAAGCCACCTGCGGGTGGCTTCTTGCATGGGCCTGCCGCCCTGCGGCGTCTTGCTGATGTGCCCTATTTGCTTTCAGCCCCCGTTGCATAAGCTTAGTCAGCTATTGAATTTGATGCATTTTTCAGCGCAGGCGCGGGCTTAAAATTCATGCGGTGACACCTCGCACAACCCAATCTGTCCGGGACACCAACCGCTTTCTGGTTTTTTCTTGACTGGCACCCATCTCCATGAACACTTCACAACCCGCCCTGCACACTTCCATGCTCACCTCTTTGCCGCTGCTGGCGCGTGGCAAGGTGCGCGATAACTACGCCGTCGGCATTGATCGCATCCTGATGGTGGCCTCTGACCGCCTGAGCGCCTTTGACGTGATCATGGGTGAGCCGATTCCGGGCAAAGGCGCGCTTCTGACACAGATGGCGCTGTTCTGGTTTGACAAGCTCGGTCCCAAAGGCCTGAACCTGTGCCCGATTCATCTCACCGGTGACGCGCCCGAAAGCGTGGTCACCGCCGCCGAAGTGCCGCAGGTGACGGGCCGCTCGATGCTGGTCAAGCGCCTGAAGCCCTTGCCGGTGGAAGCCGTGGTACGCGGTTATCTGGCCGGCAGCGGCTGGAAGGAATACCAGCACAACGGGGCCGTGTGCGGCGTCAAACTGCCAGCCGGACTGCAGAACGCCTCCAAGCTGCCCGAGCCGATCTACACCCCGGCGGCCAAGGCTGCGGCGGGCGACCATGACGAGAACATCACGTTTGAGCAAACGGTCGAGATGATCGGCCTGGACCTGGCCACCCGCATTCGCGACATCAGCATTGCCATCTACAAGGCGGCGTCGGAAATTGCACGCGCCAAGGGCATCATCATTGCCGACACCAAGTTCGAGTTTGGACTGGACGCCGACGGTACGCTGACGCTGATGGACGAGGTGCTGACGCCCGATTCATCGCGCTTCTGGCCCGCCGAGAGCTACCAGGAAGGCATCAACCCGCCCAGTTTTGACAAGCAATTTGTGCGTGACTGGCTGGAGCAGGTGCAGGTCAATGGCAAGCCCTGGAACAAAACCCCGCCCGCGCCACGCGTGCCCGACGAGGTGATTGCCAAGACCGCCGCCAAATACCAGGAAGCGCTGACGCGGCTGATCGGTTGACAGTAGGGGCCGTGGCGCTATCATTCAATTGGTCTTACCAATTTAAAACGCCATGCCTGCACGCCGCCCTGCCATCACCCGCCTCGCCGACACCGTCGCTGGCGAGCTTGAAAAAAGAATTCTGGAAGGTTCGCTCAAACCTGGCGATCTGTTGCCCTCAGAGCGCGATCTCGCCGTTGAGCTGGGTGTGTCGCGCCCCTCGCTGCGCGAGGCCATCCAGAAGCTGGTCGCCAAAGGTTTGCTCAGCACGCATCACGGCAGCGGCACCCATGTCACCGACCGGCTGGAGGCGCACTTTGTTGACCCCTGGCAGGACATGCTCAACGGCCACCCCTTGTTGCACCAGGACTTGCTCGAATTTCGCCAAATGCTGGAAAGCCAGGCCGCCTGCCTGGCCGCCGAGCGCGCGCTGGATGTCGACATCCAGCGCCTGGACGCCGTCTATGCAGCGCTGGAGACCACCTTTGCCAGCAACGATCTGCAGGCCTGTATTGATCAGGATGTCCTCTTTCATCAAGTGATCGCGGAGGCGGCCCATAACGTGTTGATCGGGCACCTGAGCGCCAGTCTGATGCGGGTGATCCATGGTCACATTTCCGGCAGCCTGGCGCATCTGCATGCGCAGCCTCAGCGCTGGGAACAGTTGCAGTCGCAGCACCGCGCGATCTGGCAAGCTGTTCGCGAACACCGGCCCGAGGCAGCGGCCCGCGCCGCTCGCAGCCACATCGAATTTGTACGCCAGAGCATGGAAGACAGCGCCCGGCAAGAGGAGCGCCGCCTCAGCGCCATGAGACGTCTGGGAACCTTGGCACCCGTCAGCGTCTGACCTCGCCGCCAGGCAACGGGGCTCGGGAAGGAGGGTCCATCACCAACCAGGGTAAACCCCTATTGTTCGGGTTCATTTGTTTTTTTACAGTCCAATTTATTGGTATTACCAATTTACCAATCAATAAGAACTATCGAGAAAAGAGCCAGCATGGAGCCAACTACCCAATTCCCGCGCCAGTACCCGCCCAAGCCGCGCGACGTCTATCTTTTTGCCACCTGCCTGATCGATCAGTTCACGCCCGAAGCGGGTCTTGACACGGTGCGACTGCTGGAACGCGAAGGCATCAAGGTGCATTACCTGGAGCAGCAAACCTGCTGCGGCCAACCGGCGCACAGCAGCGGCTTTCCAGACGAGGCGCGCGCGGTTGCCTTGCAGCAGTTGAATCTGTTCGTGGAGCCCTGGCCGGTGGTGATTCCATCCGGGTCATGCGGCGGCATGATCCGCAAACACTATCCGCATTTGTTTGCCAACGATCCGGTGTTGCATGCCAAGGCGGTGGATCTGTCCGAGCGTGTTTATGAGCTGAGTGAATTTTTGGTGCACGTGGTCAATTTCAGCCAGCCGGATCTGGGCACACCCTGCACCGTGGCGCTGCATACCTCCTGCCATGCGCGGCGCGAAATGGGCTCGCATGAAACCAGCGCGGCACTGCTCGATAGCCTGGCGCACGTGAATGTGGTCGAGCAGGCGCGGATTGAAGAATGCTGCGGCTTTGGCGGCACGTTTGCCATGCGCTACCCCGACATCTCGGAGGCGATTGCGACCGATAAAGTAGCCGCCATCAAAGACACCGGGGCCGAGCGCGTGGTTAGTGCCGACTGCGGCTGCCTGCTCAACATCACCGGACGGGCTGCCAAACAGGATGAAGTGGCCGGGCGTACAAACCCCACCTTGCCGGGTGAACACCTGGCCAGCTTCTTGTGGCGGCGCACGACACAGGCCGCATCATGAGCGCTCGCGACAGCATCCTCGCCCGCCTGCGCGCCACCTCGATTGCAGAAACGCTGCCGCTGCCCGACGTCAAGACCTGGTTTGATGCGCACCGCCGCAACGAAGATACAGATCAGCGCGTCACCCGTCTGCGCGCCGCACTGCAGGCCGTGAAGACTGAAGTGCATGACGTCAGTGCCACGGACTGGATTGAGGCGCTGCTGCGCATCGCAGCAAGCAAGGGTCTGCGCAACTTGCTGATCGGCACCGGCACAGCGCATGGTGCGGCGCTGCAAGCCCGTCAGCCCGAGCATCTGAAACTCCTGCCTTATGCCGATGCCATCGACTCCTGGCGCGATGTCTTGTTCGACGACATTGATGCCTCGCTGACGCTGGCCCGCAGTGCCATTGCCGAAATTGGCAGTCTGATTCTCTGGCCCAACGCCTCGGAGCCGCGCTTGATGTCCCTGGTGCCCTCGGTGCACTTCGTGTTGCTGGATGTGGCCACCATTCATTCCGATTTTCATTCGGCGATCACGACAGAAGGCTGGAAAGACGGCTTGCCGACCAACGCGCTGCTGATTTGCGGCCCGTCCAAGACGGCGGACATTCAGCAAACACTGGCCTATGGTGCACATGGTCCACGGGAGCTGGTGGTGCTGTTGCGCCACGCAGAAGGAGCAGCGGCATGAGCCAGGTCATCAAAATTCACCCGATGGAAGACTTCAAGGAGCGCAGCCGGGGCGTTCTCAACGATCCGGGCCAGCGCAAGAATTTCCGCGGTGCCATGGATTTCTTGATGGCCAAACGGCGCGCCCAGTTTCCGGATCCGGAGGAACTGCAGGGCTTGCGTGATTTGGGCTCAGCGATCCGGCGCTACAGCCTGGCCCACCTGCCACGTCTGCTGGAACAGTTAGAGGCCAAGCTGACCGCCAACGGCGTCCGGGTGCATTGGGCACAAACCCCTGACGAAGCCAATGCGATCGCGCTCGGCATTGCGCAGCGAGTCAAGGCCAAACGCATCATCAAGGGCAAATCGATGGTGAGCGAAGAGGTGGGTTTCAACCATGCCATGGAAGCGGCCGGCATTGAAGCATTCGAATCCGACATGGGCGAATACATCGTGCAGCTCGCCGGTGAAACACCGTCGCACATCATCATGCCGGCCATCCACAAGACCAAGCAGGAAATTGCCAAGCTTTTTGCCGACGAGATTGCGGGCGTGGCTTACACCGAAGATGTAGATGCCTTAATTCGCATTGGGCGCAAAGTGCTGCGGCACAAGTTTGCCGACGCGGATATTGGGCTCTCGGGGGTGAACTTCTGCGTCGCTGAGACCGGCACCTTGTGTCTGGTCGAGAACGAAGGCAATGGCCGCATGTGCACGACCGTGCCGCGTGTTCACATTGCCATCACCGGCATTGAGAAGGTGGTGGAAAAGCTCGAACACGTGCCCCCGCTTTACAGCCTGCTGTCGCGCTCGGCCACGGGGCAAGCGGTCACGACTTACTTCAACCTGATCAGCGGCCCGCGCCAACCGGGTGAAAAGGATGGCCCCGAAGAAGTGCACCTGATCCTGCTCGACAACGGCCGCACCCAGGCCTATGCCGATGAAGAACTGCGCGAGACCCTGAAATGCATTCGCTGTGGCGCCTGCATGAACCACTGCCCGGTCTATGCCCGCATTGGCGGCCACGCCTATGGCACCACCTACCCGGGCCCGATTGGCGCCATCATCTCGCCGCACATGCTGGGGCTCGATGCCACCTATCCGCTGGCTTTTGCCTCCACCCTGTGTGGTGCCTGCGTCGAGGTGTGCCCGGTCAAGATTCCGATCACCGACATTCTGGTGCGCTTGCGCAACGAGGCCCAGGCGCGGCCCGACAGCATGGAGGCCACCTTGCGCGGCAGTGGTGCCGCGCGCACCACTGCCGGCACGGCCGTCTGGAGTGTCTGGGCGCAGGTTTACAGCCGACTGGGGCTGTACAAGTTGGCATCGTGGTTCATGAGCCGGGGCCGTGCCCTGTCGCCGACCGAACAAGGCGCCTGGACGCGCAGCCGCACGCCACTGATCCCGGCGCCGAAACGCCTGCGGGACCTGTTGAAAGACAGAAAACCGTGAGCGTGTTGATGCAAGCGCCGTCGCCCATTCAGCTCAGCACCACGCTGCTCAGGCGGCGCCGGTAGCTTGCCACCACCGGGTCCACCGGCGGAATCTGGCCGTCGGCGACCTTGACCTTGGGCGGCTCAATGATGTCCAGAATCGCGATATAGGTCTTGCGCGCGAGGTCGTCGGCCCAGCTCTTGTCGCGCATCAAAATTTCCAGCAGTTCGTCCATGGCGTCGGTCCAGTCCTGCGCTGCGATCAAGGATTGGGCTTTGCCAAAGCGGGCATCGAAATCACGCTTGTTCGCCGCAATCTTTGCATCAAATCCACTTATAGCCCCCGTCAAATCTGCGCGATCAGCTACAAAATCAATAGCATCCATCCAGCGCTGCAGCGAATCAAAGCGGCGCACCAAGGCCGTCTTGGCAATCACCGGGGCGAAGGCGACTTTGGCATCGTCCGTGCGCCCCTCTTGCAGCAGCCGTTTGACGTAGTTGAAGCGGGCCTCCTCGTCGTCCGGGTTCTTCAGCACAGCCTGCTGCAGCGCCTCGCGGATGGCGTCCGGGTCGTTCTCATCGGGTGCATCCGACACCGTCTCGGCCGTCACCTCGGCTTCCAGCACCTCACCGGCGGGCAGGTGTTTGTCCAGAAACGCCTTGATTTCTCCCTCCGGCAGGGCGCCCATGAAGCCATCGACCGGCTTACCCTGGAACATCAGCACACAGGTGGGGATGCTGCGCACGCCAAAGGCCTGGCTGAGTTCCTGCTCCTGGTCGGAGTCGATCTTGACCAGCTTGAAGCGCCCGGCGTACGCCGTCTCCAGCTTTTCCAACAGCGGGCCGATGACTTTGCACGGGCCACACCAAGGGGCCCAGAAGTCGACCAGCACGGGAACAGTCATCGAGGCGGCAACCACCTCGGCGTCAAAATTTGCAATCGTTACGTTCATCATGGGGGGCAGTTCGGGTTGGGGGTAAGTAAAATTCAATTTAATCAACTTGCGGGACAGACCGCAGCCGGCCAAGCGTAGCGCACCGGCAAGCACTGTCCTCAACACTATGAAAATTCAAATCGGTGTCGTTATGGGCTCCAGCTCCGACTGGGACACGATGCAACACGCAGTCCACATTCTCCAACAGTTTGGCATCACACACGAGGCCCGTGTGGTTTCGGCCCACCGCATGCCCGACGATATGTTTGCTTACGCCGAAACGGCGCGCGCGCGCGGCCTGCAAGCCATCATCGCCGGGGCCGGTGGCGCGGCGCACTTGCCGGGCATGCTGGCCGCCAAGACGACCGTGCCGGTGCTGGGCGTGCCGGTGGCGTCCAGGCATCTGTCGGGCGTGGACTCGCTGCACAGCATTGTGCAGATGCCCAAGGGTGTGCCGGTGGCGACCTTCGCCATTGGCGCTGCCGGCGCGGCCAACGCCGCGCTGTTTGCGGTGGCCATGCTGGCCAATCACGACACCGCGCTGCGGACCCAGCTTGACGCCTTTCGTGCCGCGCAAACCGAAACCGCCCGCGGCATGACCCTGCCGCCACGGCTATGAGCGGCAAGACCATTCTGCCCGGCACAACAGGCACGGCCGCAACCGCCGGCAGCGGCCAGCAGACGACGCTTGGCGTCATGGGTGGCGGCCAATTGGGCCGCATGTTTGTGCAGGCGGCGCAAGCCATGGGTTACTTCACCGCGGTGCTCGACCCGGACGTGATCAGCCCGGCCGGGCTGGTGAGTCACTACCATATTCAGAGCGACTACCTGGACCAGCAAGGCCTGGCGCAACTGATGCAGCGCTGCGCTGCGATCACCACCGAGTTTGAGAACGTGCCCGCTCCGGCCCTGGTCACGCTGGGCGCGCATCGTCCCGTGGCGCCGGGTGCCGAGGCGGTCGGCATCGCACAGGACCGGATCAAGGAGAAAGCGCATTTTGTGCGCTGTGGCGTGCCGGTAGCACCCTATGCGGTGATTGAATCTGCCGCGCAACTGGCGGCGGTGGCCGACGATTTGCTCCCCGGCATCCTCAAGACTGCGCGCCTGGGCTACGACGGCAAGGGCCAGCTGCGCGTCAGCAGCCGGGCCGAGCTGGCTGCGGCCTGGGATGAACTGAAGAACGTGGCTTGCGTGCTGGAAAAAATGCTGCCTTTGCAGGCCGAATGTTCGGTGATCGTGGCGCGCGGCTGGGACGGCAGCTGCGTCAACTTCGCGCCGCAACTCAACCTGCACCGCGACGGCATTCTGGCAGTCACCCAGGCTTATGAAGGAAATATGCCTTCCGCCCTCGTGCAGCAAGCGGTAGAAGCTACCAAATCAATAGCAAATGAATTGCGGTACGTGGGCGTGCTGTGTGTCGAGTTTTTCTTGCTGCAAGACGACTCAAAAGCGGCGCAGACGCTGGGCAGCTTGATCGTGAACGAGATGGCGCCGCGCCCGCACAACAGCGGCCACTACACGCTGGACGCCTGCGACCTGTCGCAGTTTGACCTGCAAGTGCGCACGCTCACCGGTTTGCCGCTGCTGCAGCCGCGCCAGCACAGCCCGGCCATCATGCTCAATTTGCTGGGCGATTTGTGGATCGATGGCGCGTCGCCGCCGTGGGATCAGGTGCTGGCGCTGCCGGGTGCGCATCTGCACCTGTACGGCAAGCTCAAAGCCAGCAAGGGCCGCAAGATGGGGCACCTGACCTTCACCGGCGCCACCGTGGCCGAAGTGCGCGCCACGGCGCTGGCGGCAGCCCGGCTGCTGGGCATTGAAGCCTTTTGAGTGCAACAGCCAACATGATCCTGGATGGTTTCGCTGCGAGTTCCATCGCGCTTGGTGCCCAACGCATCAGGGCTGGCGGCTTGTTGGGCTTGCCCACTGAGACGGTGTATGGCCTGGCCGCCGACGCTGAAAACGACACGGCCGTGGCACAGATCTTCACGGCCAAGGGCCGCCCGGCTGACCACCCGCTGATCGTGCATGTGCGCGATGCAGTCTGCGTGGGGCACTTTGCAGCCCAGGTGCCGGACTTCGCCGACCGGCTCATGCAGGCCTTCTGGCCCGGGCCGCTGACGCTGATCCTGCCGCGCCGCCCCGGTGTGGCTAGCGCGGCCGCCGGCGGGCAGGACACGATTGGCCTGCGCTGCCCGTCGCACCCGGTGGCGCAAATGCTGCTCCAGGCGCTGCTCCAGAATGGGGGTCAGAATCCCACTCATTCTGAAAGCGCCAAGCCGCAAGCGAAAGAATTGGCATCTCAGCCCCATGGGGTCTGGGGCATCGCCGCCCCCAGCGCGAATCAGTTTGGCCGGGTCAGCCCGACCACCGCCGCTCATGTGCAAAGCGAGTTTGGCCCTGACTTGCTGATTCTGGACGGTGGTGCCTGCACGGTTGGCATCGAGTCCACCATCATCGACTGCACGCGCGGCCAGCCGGTGCTGTTGCGGCCCGGCGCCATCACGCGCGAGCAGGTGCAAGCGGCTTGTGGCTTGAAAGTGCTGTTGAAGGACGAGCTGGCGACAGATGCTGCGCCCGCGCCCAAGGCCTCTGGCACCCTGGAGTCGCATTACGCACCGAAGGCCACGGTACGGCTGATGGATGCGGCTGCGTTGCGGGCCGCGCTCGCTCGGTGGGTGGCTGATGAGGCTGCGATGGGCCCTGCAGCCGGCGTTGCCGTCGCCACGAGGGCGCGGGCGCAGGCCCCAGCGCTGCCGACGATTGCCGTCTATGCCCGCAGCGTCCACCCAAACCAGTCGTCCCGGCTGCTGTCGCAACACATGCCCGCTGACGCGACTGCCGCTGCGCGTGAATTATTTGCCGTGCTGCGCCGCCTGGATGCCCAGGGCGTGCAGCAGATCTGGATCGAGACGCCACCTGCGGGTGCCGAGTGGGACGGCGTGCGCGACCGCTTGCAGCGGGCAGCCAGCCAAGTTGGCAACCCAAGCTGGCGAGATAGACGACAGCCATGAAAAATCCCCTGCGAGTCTCTCGGCTCGCAGGGGATGTCAGGCGTTAGGCTTGGTCGTTTAGAACTTGTAGCCGACGGCGATGCCGTAGGCGGCCGGGTCGAGGTCAGCTGGCATGGTTTGCCCTGACGAGAAGTGTGTCGTCGTGCTGAGCTTGGCCTTGCTGTAGAACACGTCGATGAACCACTTGTCATTCAAAGCCAACGTGGCGCCGATTTGTGGTGTCAGGATGAACTTGGCATCGACCGTAAAGGAAGTCGGCGGACCCCCGGGATTGGTGGTTTGCGTCAAGTGGTAACTGCCTTGTTCGTCGAAGAAGTAGGCATACGTCACCCCCAGGCCAACATAGGGACGGAACTTGGCGTTGGCTTCCAGAAAACGGTATTGCAGGAACACAGTCATGGGCAGCGCCTTCACTTCGCCCAGCTTACCCGCACCTTCCATCGAACCAGCACCGATGACGTCGTGTTTGAAAGGCAATGCCAAGGGCACATCGACCGAAATGTTGTCGGTGTACATGTAGGTGATACCACCGGCAAGCTGCGTATTGGCGCTGACATTGCTGCGGGTACAGCCGCTGCCATCACCATAATCCGGGGCCGTCATGCAGCCGCTCGGGCCAACCGGCGCCAGCCTGGTGGCGCCGGCGCGCACCATCCAGGTACCGGCGGTCTGGGCGCAAACGCTGCCAGCTGCCAGCATGGCAGCGGCGGCAATGGCGAGGAACTTCATTTGATGTTTCATTAAGGGTTCTCCTTGAAGTTCGTTGATTAGAGCCAGCCAGCCTGGATCATGATTTTGTTGACGACTTGGGACAAAAGTTTGTGACTGTACGGTGTTGGGTGGACCTTGTCGGCAAACATGTAATGCGACGTATCACCAGCAATCAGGTTGCTTCCATTGCAAACCAGAGAACTGCCGTCATCGAGCCCCACCGTGGCCAGTGCATTGGCGGGTGCTGTTAAGTTGCATGCAACGTCCTTCGTGTTGGTGAGAGCGTAGTGACCCGGGTCGTTGACGTTGTTCTGCATGTTGGTAAAGAAGTCAACCAAGAGCACGCCATTGGCGGGGACACCCAGGGTGACTCCCAGGTCCTTCTGTAACTCGGCATTAAAAGCTTTGACCAAGGCCAGAACGAGCCGCTGCGAGGAGTTGTCCTTGATGCTGCCGTCCGCGTTATAAATGATCGTGCTGCGCGCACTCGGTGTCAGGCTCATGTCGGGCAGATTCAGCACGACCACATGCTTGGCACCCTTGTTGACCATGTCTTTCACATAGCCCGCCAAGGTGGCGGCCGCCGTGACCACGCCGACGCCGGCATTGGCGGCGCCGGTGGTTGCAACGTATTGATTTCCAGCGGCCGTGCCGGCGGTGGTCGCAGACGCTTGGGCGGAGGCGGCAATGGCGTTGATATAAGTCATGTTCATGACCTTGGTATTGCCCGCGGCTGCAGCTGCCTGCACGGCCGCGGTGACTACCGCCGTGTTAACAGAGTCGGCTGTAGCACCTGGGGCTGCAGACGCGGTCGCTTTTGCCGCAGCCATGGCAGCGCCAATGGCTGGACCTGCGGTGGCGGGCACCGTAGCATCGGCAGCAAGCAAGCCTGCGAGCTTGGTCGCGAAAGCTGTTGCACCCGCTGCTGCACCCGCTGCGTTTGCTGCAGTGGTTGCGTTGGCAACCAGCGTTGGCACATAGGTTGGGTCAGTCACAACTTTTGTATTGCCCTGTCCAGCGGCTGCAGCGGCTGCGGCCCCTACGACCACGTTCATGGCGCTACCTTTAGCTGCTTCAGTCACAAAAGCGGTCTGAATAATCGGTCCGGCAGTTGCAGGGGTGGTCGCATCAGCGGCCAGGGCACCTATCAAGGTCCCGGCAAATGTCTGATTTCCTGCAGCCGTGCCCGCAGCCGTGGCAAAGTCTTTGGCTGTCGTCACAACGCCATTGATATAGGTCATGTCCATGACCTTGGTATTGCCCGCCAGTGCCGCCGCCTGCACCGCACCGGTGACTGCCGCCTGCATGATGGTCGTGGTGGTGGCACCTGCCACCTTCGCGGCGGCCGCCTGCGCCTGGGGCATGGCGGTGCCGATGGCGGTGGCCGCCGTGGCGGGATTGGTCGAATCAGCGGCCAGCGCGCCAACGACGGCGGTCGCAAAAGCGGTGTTGCCAGCGGCGTTGCCGGCAGCCGTTGCATCGACTGTCAACTTGGTGAGTTGTGCAAACAGGTCATTGGGACCGGCCAGTACCGTGATCAGTTCGTTCCCCGTGAAGCCGCCACTGTCCTTGACGTAATTGGCAATCTGCGTCACAACCGGCTCCGTCAGAGCACCTGCTGTTGTGGTTCCTGCCGCGACCGCGCCCCCCGATGCGTTGCCAATCCCGTTCGGATCCGTCACACGGGAGCCGCCTTGCGCGTAATTGGTACATCCGGCGACCGCAGTTTCGGCCACCCCGAAACCACCGACCCGTGCCGAGCAGGAGGTTTTGCCGACGGCCGAGGCGGAAACCAGTTGGGCCCAGTTATCGCTCGGCACGGTATCGGCACCAATAGCGCCAGCAATGCCGTTCACGGTGAACATGCCACCGCCGGCGTTCTTGATTGGGCCAACGTTGTAAGTGCCAGCATCACTCAGACTGTCGCCAAAGGACACCACTGCCGAATACTTGACTGGGGGCGTCTGATCGCCATTGCCACCACCACCGCAGGCGGCCACCAGCAGCGCGGCGGCGAGGGCCGTTGCTAGAACTCTGAATTGCTTCATCTGTTGACTCCCATAAGATAAAAAAGAACGGTCGTGCTATTTGCAAGCCGAATCATAGGGTGCCAGCCCCAAGGCGGGTATTGGGGTAAACCCGTTTTGGCGATTTTTGACGCGACGACCCAAAGGTCGGGGCTCAGGCCAATGGGGAGCGCTTCACCGAAAGCGCAGCTTCATCACCAGAATACCCCCGGCCAGGACGAGCGTGACGACGTTGGCAATCACGATCGGCCAGGCGCCCAGCAACAGGCCATAAATCAGCCAGCAGGCGACGCCAAAGGTAAAGACGCTGTACATGCCCAGCGAGATGCCGCGCACGTCGCGTGTCTTGAAGGTATGCCAGGCTTGCGGCACAAAGCTGATGGTGGTCAGGACGGCGGCGCAGTAGCCAAATAGTTCAGTCAGGGACATGGGCGCCATTGTCTCTCACCGTCCAGTCCAGCAGCGCCTCCAGCGCCGGGCGGGCGGCATTGGCGTTGGGGTGATTGATGAGGGCGACCAGCACGTAACGCCGGCCGCTGGCCGCGTGCACATAGCCGGCCACCGCCACCACGTCGCGCAGGCTGCCGGTTTTGAGATGCGCCCGGCCCTGCGACTGCGCTTGGCTGCGTTTGAGCGTGCCGTCGACACCGGCAATCGGCAGTGAACTCATCAGCTCGGGCATCAGGGGCGACACGTAGGCCGTCTGCAGCAGGCGCGCCAGGGCCTGGGCGCTGATGCGCGCCTCGCGCGACAGGCCAGCGCCGTTGTCCAGCGTCGGCACGTCCGTGGCGCTGATGCGTTGCTGCCACCAACGCTGCACCAGGTCGCGCGAAGCCGCACGCGTGCCCTGACCCTGGGCGTTCAGGCTGAGCGTCAGAAACAGCTGTTGCGCCATCACGTTGTTGCTGTACTTGTTGATGTCGCGGATCACCTCGGCCAGCGGCGGCGAGGCGACTTCAAACTTGGGCGGCAGCCCCAGTGCCTGCGGCGGCACGGAACCCAAGCGCACCGTGCCGCCGAGCTGGCCGCCCATTTGTTGCCACAGGCCTTGCACGGCGCGCGCGTTGTAACTGGCGGGGTCGGCATAGGCGACGGGCCAGGCTTTCTCCAGGCAGCTCGCCGGGTAGCTGCCCGCAAAACGAATGCGCGCCGGGTCGGAGAAATCGGCCTTGAGCGCCGCCCGGTAGTCGCCGCAACTGCCATTCGTGCCCTGGGCCCCCTTTGTGCCATTGGTCCCATTGGCCAGCGGCACGCTGGCCTGCATCTGCACGCCATACAGCGGCGGCTCGAACTGCACCGATGCGCTGTTGGCGACCAGGTCCGGCACGAAGGTCATGACGACGGATTTGAAGTTGAGCAGCAGCGCGTCGGGCGCCACGTTGTAGGGGCGCAGCGGCTCGCCGTCAAAGCTGGCCGGGTCCACGTCCAGCGGCTCGAAGGCGCTGTGATCCAGCACCACGTCACCGGCGATTTTTTGGATCCCCAGGCCTTGCACCCGGCGCAGCAGCAGCCACAGGCGCTCGGCCACCAGCTTGGGGTCGCCCTGGCCCTTGATGTAGAGATTGCCGAACAAAGTGCCGTTCTTCACCGAGCCTTCCACATAGACCGGCGTGCGCCAGCTGTAGGCCGGACCCAGCAGGTCCAGCGCCGCGTAGGTGGTCACCAGCTTCATCACCGAGGCCGGGCTCATGGGCACGGTGGCGCGGTGGCTCAGGCGCGGCGGCAATTTGCCCTCGGCGTCCATCACCAGCAGCGACACGGCATCACGCGGCACCCTGGCGCGCGCCAGCGCCGCATCCACCTCGGGCGGCAGGTTTTGTGCCAGGGCGGGCCACAGCGTCAAGGCCCCAATCAGAATAGCCAGCAAGCGAATAGGGGAGGACATGCACCGATTATCCAGCCACCGCCGCGCCACGGATAATGGCGTGATGCACGCTGCCTCACCCTCGAATTCAAACGCTTTTTCACCACGCACCATCGGCATCGCCGCCGCCGTGGTCACGGTGCTGGTCTGGACCTCGTTCATCCTCATCGCCCGCGCATCCAGCGACCCGGCGCGCGGCGGCACGCTCACCCCCTTCGACCTGGCCTTTTGCCGCATCGTCGGCGCCAGTCTGGTGTTGTTGCCGTGGGGCGCTTTGCTGGTGTACCGCGATCGCGATCGCGGCATCCACCAGTCGTCGCTGCTGGGCGTGTCGCCACTGTCCTGGCGCGTCACCGCCACGGTGGGTCTGTTTGGCGGGTTGCTGTATGCGCTGCTGGCCTACAACGGTTTTGTATTTGCCCCGGCGGCGCACGCCTCGGTGCTGATGCCGGGCAGTCTGCCGCTCTGGACGGCGCTGCTGGCGGCGCTGATTCTGCATGATCACATCACGCCGGTGCGCGCACTGGGGCTGGGGCTGATCGTGCTGGGCGACCTGCTGGTAGGGGGCAGGAGCCTGATCGGCGCCTTCGACGGCGGCGAGGTCTGGAAGGGCGACCTGCTGTTCATGCTGGCGGCTTTGACTTGGGCCTGTTACAGCGTGCTGGCGCGGCGCCATCACCTGAACGCGGTGCGCGCCACCATTGCCATCACGGCGTTTGCGTTTGTGACTTATGTGCCGGTTTACACCGTGCTGCTGCTCGGCGGCTGGGTACATGGGCAGGTGTTTAGCGCGCCGCTGCGCGAAGTGCTGTTCCAGGCTGTCTTTCAGGGCTGGGGCTCGGTGGTGGTGTCGGGCATCACGTTTACCAAGATGATCCAGCACTTTGGCCCGGTGCGCTCGACCATGATCACGGCGCTGGTGCCGGGCTTGTCGGCCCTGGGCGCGGTGCTGCTGTTGGGCGAACCGCTGTACTGGAATCTGGCTGCGGGCCTGGTCCTGGTGACGCTGGGGATTCTATTTGGGATTCGCGTCGCGCTGCCTGTTGCAACTAAAACAATAGCTGCTCAAGCAGGTAGCACGGTGGCTAGAGGCTGATTTGATGAAAATATCTGGACCGTTCACCATTGATCATGGCGCTGCTGTCGCCACCGGCTCAACCCATCGTTCTGCCCGGAGGTGGCGATGAATCTGCTCGCCTTTGACACCAGCACCGACATCATGTCAGTCGCCGTGCAGCGCGCCAACGCAGCAGGCGCAGCCACAGCGCAGCCCTCAGTCTGGCAGCACAGCGGCCCCGGCGGCGCGCAGACCTCAGCGCAGCTGATTCCGACCATCCAGCGCCTGATGGCGCAGGCCGGCCTGCAGTTTGCTGATCTGGACGCGATTGTCTTTGGCCGTGGACCGGGCTCGTTCACCGGCCTGCGCACCGCTTGCTCGGTGGCGCAGGGCTTGGCTTTTGGCGCGAACCTGAAGGTGCTGCCGATCGACACCTTGCTGGCGGTGGCGGAAGAAGCCCGTTTTCAGCAGGCAAGCGCTTTGGCCCACTGGCAGGTGCTGGCCTTGCTGGACGCCCGGATGGACGAGATGTATGCCGCCAGCTACGTTTTTAATAGTGGTAAGTGGAAGCAGATCAAGGACTACAGCCTGATTCGACCTGAAAACTTGACCCAGGATGACGACTGTCCGCTGGCCGGCAATGTGTTTGCCAACTACGGTGCGCGTCTGCCCGGCGTGGCGCCGCGCATCGAGGCCCTGCCCGCTGCCTGCGCGCTGCTGCGCCTGGCGCCCGCCCTGCTGAGCGCCGGCGGTGCCGTCGCCGCGGGACAGGCGCTGCCGCTTTATATCCGCGACAAAGTCGCCAAAACCACGCTTGAGCGCGCCACTGAGAAGGCGGCGCCGTGAGTGCCGTTCCCAAAACCGTCGAGGTCCGCTTCGAGCCCCTGACGCCCGGTCAGCTGGACGCCGTGTTGCACGTGGAGCAGCAGGCCTATGCCCACCCTTGGGGGCGGCGCAACTTCGAGGACTCGCTCAAAGCCGGCAATCAAATCCAGCTCTTGATGGCGCAGGACACCTTGCTGGGCTATTTTGTGGCCATGAAAGGGGTGGACGAAGTGCACCTGCTCAACATCACCGTGGCCCCCGATTACCAGCGCCAGGGCTGGGCGCAGGTGCTGCTGGACGCGCTCACGCTTTGGGCCAGGGGGCAAGGCGCCGAGTGGTTGTGGCTGGAGGTGCGCGTGGGCAATGCGCGCGCCATCAAGGTCTATGAGGCCCACGGTTTTTGCCGCGTCGGTCAACGCAAAAACTACTACCCCGGTGACGACGGCCAGCGCGAAGACGCGATCGTGATGAGCTTGCGGCTTTGAACGCACAAGAAACGTCACGCCAGCTGGGCGAAAATGCACCTATGAGCCTAGCCCTTGATCCCCGCCAGCGCGCCATGTTGCAGGAGATGGGGGTGCGCGTCTGGCTGCCTGCGGCTGCGGCTGATCTGGCGGCGCCGGCGCTGCCAGCCGCCGTGCAGGCAGCGCCGGAAGCGCCCAGCAACGCTATTGAAAACGTAGCTACCAACATAACAACGACGGGGGCTACAGCTCAAAAAATCTTAAAGACTTCAGCACCGCCCGAAACCAGGGGAACGGCTACCGGCTCGGGCGTACCCGCCACTGATGTGGCCGGCCTGGACTGGCCCGCGCTGACGCAGGCCATCGCCACGTGCCAGGCGTGCCCCCTGTGCATTGGGCGCCGCACCGCCGTGCAAGCGGCGCCCGATGCACCGCGCCTGGCCGATTGGCTGCTGGTGGGCGAGCCGCCCGATGACGCCGACGAGCAGGCGGGAGCGCCTTTTGCCGGAGCCGCAGGCCAATTGCTCGACAACATGCTCAAGGCGCTGGGCCTGAGCCGCCACGCCGGCAGTGGCGTTGCCGCCCCGGCGGCTCAAGCGACGACAGCGGCTTACGTCACCCCGATCGTCAAGTGCCGCCCGGCGCAGACGCGCAACCCGACCCAGGCCGAACTCGCCAGCTGCGAAAACTACCTGCGCCGCGAAGTGGCCCTGGTGCAGCCCAAGGTCATCCTGGCCTTGGGCCGGTTTGCCGCGCAGGGCTTGTTGCAGGGCAGTCTGCCCGGTTTGGCCGGCACGCCGCTGGGCCAACTGCGTGGGCAAATCTACCGCTACCAGGGTATTCCCGTCATCGTCAGTTATCCGCCGAGTTATCTGCTGCGCAGCCCGCAGCACAAAGCCCGCGCCTGGGTTGATTTGTGCCAGGCGCAGGAGGCCCTGCGGCGCGGCGGCTAAGCCACCCGCGCCCGCACTTGCCGCAGCCAGAGCCACACCAGCGCCGCAGCCGTGCAGGCCACCGGCAGCAAGGAGCCGACATTGAGCAGCTGCCAGCCGCGGGTCGTGACCAGCACGCCGGAGGCCAACGAGCTCACGGCCAGCGTGGCGAAGACAAAGAAATTCAGGGCGCCCTGGGCCCGGTCTTTTTCCTCGGGCGAGTAGGTTTGCAAGGACAGGGTGGTGCTGCCTGTGAACAGAAAATTCCAGCCCACGCCGAGTAAAAACAGCGCGATCAAAAACTGCTGCAGATCGACGCCGGACAGCGCCACCAGGATACACAGCGCATTGAGCGCCACGCCAACCCCCATGATGGTCAGCGTGCCGAAGCGCTTGATCAGATGGCCGGTGAAGAACCCGGGCGCAAACATGCCGATCACATGCCATTCCAGCACCAGCGCCACGTCGGAAAACGGCAGACTGCACTGCTGCATGGCCAGCGGCGTGGCCGCCATCAGCAGGTTCATCACACCGAAGCTCAAAGCGCCCGCAGCCGCCGCCACGATGAAGACGGGCTGCCGCATGATCTCGCCCAGCGGACGGCCGCTGCCGGTTGACTTTTTTACCGGCGGCGGCGGGAAATTTATGAAGGCCAGCACGAGCATCGCCAGCAGGGCCACGCCGGCCAGCGCCAGGTAGGCGCCAGCGAACGGTACGCTCGTGAGCGTGCGGGTCTGGGCCGCCAGGTTGGGCCCCAGCACGGCGCCAATCAGTCCCCCGGCCATCACCAGCGACACGGCCTCTTCGCGCCAGGCGAGGGTCGTGAGCTCAGCCGCCGCAAAGCGGTACAGGTTGGCGTTGGCGTTGTAGTAGCCCGCCACCACCGTCGCCGAGCACAACAACCAGAAATTCCGGCTGACGGCGGCATAGGCGCACAGCAGGCTTGAGGCCAGTGCCACCAGCAGGCCCATCTGAAACGACACTTTGCGCCCAAAGCGATGCTGCGTCCTGGCCACCAAGCCGGTCGACAGCGCACCGCCGACCACGTAGCCCATGACGGGCAGGGTTGCCATCCAGCCCAGCGGCGCCAGACTCAGGCCCACCAGACCATTGATGGCGATGAAGGTGACGTTGTTGGTCAGGAAAAGTCCCTGGCAAATGGCCAGCAGCCAGAGGTGTCGGTTCATGGGGGTAGAGCCGTAAAAAGAGACCTGCATTTTCACCGCATTGCAGGCGCGCACCCTCAAGCCGCTTGCTGCGCTGGAACAAATAACCGACCCAACCGACATGTGTTTGTCATATTGCGCCGTTAAGTTAGGCGCTTCGAACAGGAGTCACCATGGGCATAGCCATCAGCATCAATGCACTGAACAAGACATTTCGCGGCGGTCGCAAAGCGCTGCACGACATTCATTTGGATATCAAGGCCGGTGAAATGGTGGCGCTGATTGGCGCCTCCGGCTCCGGCAAGTCAACCCTGCTGCGCCACATGGCCGGCCTCATGGCCGGGGACGGTGCGGGCCAGGGGCTGATCCAGATCCACGGCCAGACCGTGCAGCAGAACGGAAGAATCGCAGCCGACATCCGGCGCACCCGCGCGGGCGTTGGCTTCGTCTTTCAGCAGTTCAACTTGGTGGACCGGCTGCCCGTCATCGTCAACGTGCTGGCCGGCACGCTGCACCGCGTGCCTTTGTGGCGCAGTCTGCTGCGCTGGTTCACGCCCAGTGAGGTGGCCCGCGGCGTGGAGGCCTTGCGGCGGGTCGGCATCGCCGAGTGTTGCGCCCAGCGCGCCTCGACCCTGTCGGGCGGCCAGCAGCAGCGCGCTGCCATTGCGCGCGCCATGGTGCAGGGCGCCCGGGTCATCCTGGCTGACGAACCCATTGCCTCGCTCGATCCCGAGTCCTCACGCAAGGTCATGGACATCCTGGCGCGCGTCAACCGGGAGGACCAATGCACGGTGGTGGTGTCGCTGCACCAGGTGAACGTCGCCATCAAGTATTGCCCCCGCACCGTCGCCCTGCACCAGGGGCGCGTGGTGTACGACGGTCCGTCGGTGGCGCTGACGCCCACCTTGCTGCGTGAACTCTATGGCGCCGACGCCGATGACATCCTGGCACTCGGCGACCACATCACCAGCCTGCAGGACAACAAGCCAGTTGCGCCGCACCTGGTCTGGCCTGCTGCGCTGGCAGCGCGCGCCCCGCTCGCCAGCGCGGCCTGAATCCGATTTCTCTCTCTGTCACACTTCAAAAGGAAATTCCCATGATCAAGAAACTGCTCGCCAGCCTGGCTGGCGCCGCGCTCATTGCCATCCATCCCGTGTCGGCCCAGGAATTGAAGGAAATCAATTTCGGCATCATCTCGACCGAATCGTCCCAGAACCTGCGATCGGACTGGCAACCGGTGCTGGACGGCATGGCCAAAAAGACCGGCATGAAGGTCAATGCCTTTTTTGCCCCGGATTACGCCGGCATCATCGAAGGCATGCGCTTCAACAAGGTCCATGTGGCCTGGTTTGGCAACAAGTCGGCGATGGAAGCCGTGGACCGCGCCGGTGGTGAGGTGTTTGCGCAAATGGTCAACGCCGATGGCACGCAGGGCTACTACTCGCATCTGATCGTGCACAAGGACAGCCCGATCAAATCGCTGGACGACATGCTCAAGCAAGGCAAGAACCTGTCCTTCGGCAACGGCGACCCCAACTCCACCTCGGGCTTCCTGGTGCCCAGCTATTACGTCTTTGCCCAAAACAAGATTGACCCCAAGACTTTCTTCAAGCTCACGCGCAGCGCCAACCATGAGTCCAACGCACTGGCAGTGGCCAACAAGCAGGTGGACGTGGCCACCAACAACAGCGAAAACCTGGACAAGCTGAAAGAAAAACTGCCGGAAAAATTCAACGACATCCGCGTCATCTGGACCTCGCCGCTGATCCCGCTGGACCCGCTGGTGATCCGCAAGGATTTGCCCGAAGCCACCAAGGCCAAAGTGCGTGATTTCTTCTACACCTATGGCCAAGGCGGCCAGCAGGAAAAAGACAACCTCTTCAAGCTGTCCAAGCTCTCGGGCTTCAAGGCATCGAGCAACGGCCAGCTCATTCCCATTCGCCAGCTTGAACTCTTCAAGGCGCGCAACAAGTTTGAAGCCGATGCCAATCTGGCCGCTGCCGACAAGCAGAGCAAGCTGGCCGACATCGACAAACAACTGGCTGCGCTGGGCAAGGTGCAGTAATGCGGGCCGCACCTCAACCAAGGCCTGATTTTCTTGAGGTGCAAACACCCCGTACCAACCTGCTGGGCTTGCTGGCGTGGGGCCTTTTGCTGGCCTTGCTGGCCGGCTCCTGGCGGGGCGCCGATATGCGCCCGTTCGACCTGGTGCGCGATGCGGGCAACATGGCCACCTACGCCTTTGATTTCTTTCCGCCAAAATTTGGCGACTGGCGGCTGTACCTGCAGGAAATGATCGTCACGCTGGAAATTGCGCTGTGGGGCACGGCGCTGGCCGTGGTGTTTGCCGTACCGCTGGGCTTGCTGTCATCCGTCAATATCACGCCGTGGTGGATTCACCAGCCGATCCGCCGCCTGATGGACGCGGCGCGCGCCATCAACGAGATGGTGTTTGCCATGCTGTTCATCGTGGCCGTGGGCCTCGGACCTTTTGCCGGTGTGCTGGCCCTGTTTGTCCACACCACCGGCATTCTGGCCAAACTGTTTTCCGAAGCGGTGGAATCGATTGACGCCCAGCCGGTGGAGGGCATCCGGGCAACCGGTGCCCATGCGCTGGAAGAAATTGTCTACGGCATCATCCCGCAGGTGCTGCCCTTGTGGATTTCCTATTCGCTGTACCGGTTTGAATCGAATGTGCGCTCCGCCTCGGTGGTGGGCATGGTCGGTGCCGGCGGCATTGGTGTCATTCTGTGGGAAATCATTCGCGGCTTTCAATACGCCGAAACCTGCGCCGTGATGATCATCATCATCGTGACGGTGACGGTGATTGATGTGATCTCCGCGCGGATTCGCAAATCGTTAATCTGAAATATTGCGGGGGTCAGCGCTTGGGCGTTCCCACCGGCCCGCGCCGCGACTGCGACTGATTGCTGCCGCCCACGTGCGACTCGCGGTCGCTGCGGCTGTCCGGCGTGCGCTGGCCCTGATTCAACTGCGTGGGCGCTTGCTCACCCTGCTTGTTGCTGTCGTTTTCGACCTTGCCGGTATGCGGTGCCTGTTTGTCACGCGGGTTTGGACTGTGTTTCATGGTGATCTCCTTGCAGTGGATAAGCAAAAGCGTTTTCCGATGAGTTCTCACATTACTGGAAGTAGAGGCAGCCTGCAAGCCAAAACCTCAACTGTGGCTGGCTGACTTTGAACTTTGTTCGCTAGCGAACAGACTCATCACACCGGGAGGCCTACATTGCAGCAGTTCAAGAACCGCAACACGAACCCCGGGGGAAACCATGCTGAACGACATGAAACCCATTCACGTCAATGTCGCCGTTATAGGTGCCGGTACCGCCGGCATGGGCGCCTACCGGGCCGCCCGCGCCCATACGGATTCCGTCTTGCTGATTGAAGGCGACGTCTACGGGACGACTTGCGCCCGTGTGGGCTGCATGCCCAGCAAACTGCTGATTGCCGCCGCAGAGGCGGCTCATCAGGCTCGGCATACCGAAGCGTTCGGGGTGCAGGTGAAAGACATCACCATTGACGGCGCGGCCGTCATGGCGCGCGTGCAGCGCGAACGCAACCGTTTTGTCGGATTCGTGCTGGAGACGGTTGAAGCCATTCCGCCGTGTGACCGCCTAAAAGCAAAGGTCAGCTTTCAGGATGCCAATACCCTGGTGACCGAACACGGCCAGTTGATTCACGCCCAGCGCGTCGTCATCGCCACCGGCAGCATTCCCATGCTGCCGCCGGTGCTCAAAGGACTGAGCGCGCACCTGCTCACCAATGAAAGCGTCTTTGACTTGCCCACCTTGCCAACCAGTCTGGCGGTGTTCGGCCCCGGCATACTGGGGATGGAACTGGCCCAGGCCATGAGCCGCCTGGGCGTGAAGGTCAAGGTGTTCGGCGTCGGCGGCGGTATTGCCGGCATTCGAGACCCGGCCATTCGGGACTACGCCAACAAGGTTCTTAACGAAGAGTTCTATCTGGATGCGTCGGCTCAGGTGAAGTCAGTCAAAGAATGGGCTGGCGGGGTCGAAGTCCATTACCTTCATCGGGACGGGGCCTGGCAAACCGAGCCGTTTGAGTATGTGCTGGCGGCGGCGGGTCGGACGCCCAATCTCGCCGGGCTGGTGCTGGAAAACACCGGCTTGCAGCTGAACGAGCGCGGCGTGCCGGTATTTGACCGTTTCACCCAGCAGTGCGGCAGCAGCGCGATCTTTATTGCCGGCGACGCCAGCAACGACATCCCCCTGCTGCACGAAGCCGCCGACCAGGGTCGCATCGCGGGCGAGAATGCCGGGCGTTATCCCGATATCCAACCCGGCTTGCGCCGCACGCCCCTGGCGGTGGTCTTCACCGATCCTCAAATCGCGTCGGTGGGTTTCAACCTGAAACAGCTCAACCAGCAATTCAAGGATCGCTTCGCAGAGGGACTTGTGTCCTTTGAGGACCAGGGGCGCAGTCGGGTCATGCTGCGCAACAAGGGGATTCTGAAAGTCTACGGCGAGCATGGCAGCGGCTTGTTCCTGGGGGCGGAAATGTTCGGCCCCGCCGCCGAGCACACCGGGCATCTGCTGGCCTGGGCGGCGCAACAGCGCATGACCGTGTCAGGCATGCTGGAGATGCCCTTCTATCACCCGGTGATTGAAGAAGGCTTGCGCACCGCCCTGCGGGATCTCAACCACAAGCTGCGTATCGGCCCGCCGGTGATAGAGCGTTGTATGGATTGCGGGCCGGGTGCTTAGTTTGCCGTGATGGCGCGCGGGGGGTTCAGTTCGGCAGGGCCCAGATGGTGAATGGAAGCTGCATCGCAGCCATCGTCGACGAGGCCTATCCCGCGTGCGCGGCCTGGTTTAAAGCTTTTTCAGCCCACTTGTTCAGGCTTTGGCCGCTGCGTGCGCTGGCTTTGGCTGCGGCCGCATGAACGGCAGGGTCAATGCGCAGCATCAAGCGACCACTGGCGGGCTTTTCTGCGCTTTGGCCCAGTTGCTCACAAGCGAAAAGGTAGCCATCGATGGCCGTTTGCATCGCCTTCTCAAACTCAACCACCGATGCACCATGAAACGTGATGATGTCGTCAATGTCGATCACACGGCCCACAATGATTTTGTCTTCCGTATCAAACTCCATTTGAGCCGTATAGCCCTTGTAGGTCATTTTGTTCATGTTGACGCTCCAATTTTTTCTATGAATTCCCGTGCCGCCTTGACGCGATACCTCAATGCCTCTTTTGCGGGGTGCGGGCGGTGAAAATTGGCTCTGCGGCCATTGTGTTCAAACGTCACGGCTGAACCCGGCCCTTCAATCACGCGGCACCCCAGCGCGACCAGCAACGCTTCAATACGTGCCCATTCGATATTGCCGTTGACGGGATCAGCCAGTAGGGCTTCAAGGGTTTTGCGGTGCTTGCTGTTCATCGGCAAGATGATAGCATTATCTTTAGAAAGTGCAAGCATGAAACCATGATAAAGGCAGAGGGATGCTTCATGCCCTCCCTCATGTCTTGCACCTCTTTCGGTACCTGGTGCATTCACATTGCGTGAAGGCCCTTGCCCAATGGATGTCGCGCCTGAGAAAATTTCTCGTCAAGCGATGCTAAAGGCCTCAAAAACGGAAAATGAATTCAGCTTTTCTAGGCCCGTTTAAGACACATTGCTGTCATTCAGTTTTGCGGAAATATTGGCACTAATTGTTCGAGAGATTGATGCCAGCAAGCTCACCCAGCACCAACAAGAACGGGCCAATTTGCTCCGCAGGCACCTTCTGAATTGCTTCTTTGGCGATTGGTTCAATGGACGCCAGCGCATATTTCAGAAGTTGCTGACCAGCATCCGTCAATGACGCATAACCAACCCTGGCATCTCTGGGGTCAGGTTGTCGTGATACCAACCCCAGTTTTTCCATGGGCAATAGACTTCGCGTAACACCCGACGCCGTAACACCTAAACGCTCCGCCAAGTCAATTCGCCGCAGTCTGGAATCCGGTGCGCGGTCGAGGTAATACAAAATCATGAAATCGCTAAAGCTCAGTCCATGCAAGTTGGAAAGCGCATTGTCCAGTCGGCGTGTCAGAGTCGCATAGGCGCGTGTCAGTCGCAAGCAAAATTCAAGACTTTCACTTGAATTCTTGGTTGTGAATTTGACGTTTGTTGGCTTACCCATGTTTGATGTCCTCGGCGATAACGAGTGACCGACCTAGTTCTGCTTGCGATGGGCGCTCGAAATACCTCTCCATGGCATCGAACATGGCTGGCGTTACGTTGAAAGAATAGGTGTCCCCTTTTTCCATATTTCTGTGCAGTACGCGCTGCTTGCGAACCTGAAGGTCTGCATCGACGAAACTGAACGAGGCTTGATGACCAGCCTCTTCGACCATGGCCTGCATACGATCGCGGACTTGTTCCCGCAGCAGACCTAACTCCAGCACCACATCTGTTCCTGTGGCGAGAATTTGCAAGCAGGTGGTCCAAATTCTCGACTGACATCGAGCCACGCGCGACATAACCCACTCCATGCTCATCGCTTCGGGCTTATCTTGACCGTACAAGGAATGCATCCAATCATCGATAGCAAAACGAACAGCGTTTTTTTCAGTAGCAAGGGCCTTCGCGTAGGTAGATTTCCCGGCGGCGGTTGCGCCATAGATTAGATGAACGGTTTGGGAATTTGTCATTTCATTAAGTTGAATAATACTTGTGTAATCAAGTATATATCATCTTTATGATTGACGGTGAACGGCAGCTCCCGCTGCAATGCGGGTCCCCATCCCGCTCCCAAGCAGCCCTTGAAGTTGCCATGCCGACCATTTTCGCGTTGGCCAGCGGCATTTGAGCCCCGCCCGAAGCAATAGCGCGAACAGGCCAAGCGACAGCTCGATGCCACCTCCTTGGAGGTATCGGCACCATCGCCAGTCACTTCATTTTTAATAGCTACTCATGCAGATAAGACGGGGGCTACAGCCAGATTTACCTTAATAAAATCAACGCCCAAGGTTTTCCGCGCTAACGCCAGCAATGCCCCAGCTTTCCTTGGGCACGTCGTGAATCCAGACGCGCATGTTGACCATGGGGGTGCCAGTGGCTTCGACCAGTGGTCGGTCACGACGCCTCAAACCCGAGAAACTCACATGGCCGCCAGCACGGTGTCGAGTTCCGGGACTCTCTGGCGAAGCGCTTCGAGCGAGACCGCCGCGGCGTCCGTGTCGATGGCCCACAGGCCGCCCGCATCTCGCACGATCAGCGCGTACGGCTCCTTGATGGCCGAGAACCACACGCGCGTGCTGCCCCTGTCATCCCCTCGACCCGAGTGCAACACAACACGCTCGATGGGCAGCAGCATCACAGCCCCATGGGTGACGGGTGTACCCGCGCGCACGGTCTCGGTGTGGCGGGTGCGCTCAAGCATGGCGGCCCTTCAGGGTGCGCCAGGCCCGGATCGACGCCGGCGACAGTGCGAAGCCGATGGCCAGGATCAGGAATTGCAGTGGAACCAGCAACAAGCGGCCGCGAGCCTGGAACTCGAACACCGGGTCCAGGTACTCCGCCTCAATCTGCACGTCCGCGTTGCGCAGGTTCTGCGCCACTGCATTCAGTGGCCCCACAAGCGCCCACAGACGACCGGTGTCTGCCGGATCGCCCAGACCCAGCCGCATGCGCAGATGAAGTCGGTGCAGATGGGCGGCACGGACAAGGTCGGTGGCCAGGCGGTAGACCCGGCGGCGAAACGCCGCTTGCCGGAGCACGGCAAGAACGTTAGGACGGCCGCTTCGTTTGTCGGGTTTCACTCGCACCTTGGTGGCTTGCGGCGCGACTTTCGGCGCCCGTGATGACTTGTTGACGCCGGGAATCCGAACGCGAAAACGCACCAAGCCGAACATCCAGCGGATCGCGATTTGCCCATTGAAGGTCTCGATGCCTTCAACCCGAAACGCAAGGTCAATGGGCAGGGCAAGCAACAGTAGCGGCAGCCCGACAATGATGGCGAGGATGACCGGCACCGCGCCCATCGCAGGTAGCGCCTACGCGGCGGTCGGCTTGTTCGGTGCGAATTTGCCAGCGACGTCCGCGATCTTGTCCAGCAGCGAGGCGGCACCGCCCTTCACGGGTTCAACCCGCACGCCGTCCTTGTTGATGATGATCAGTGCGACCGGTTTGACGCCGCCACCGCCAGCCGCGCCACCGCCGGTGCCGGTGCCACCGCCCTTCTTGGGGTCCGTTCCTTCGCCGGCGCCAACGCCGAAGCCAAACCCAACGCTGATCAGCGGGATGAGTGTGTTGCCTTCCACGGTGATCGGTTCGCCGACGACGGTCTTGGTGTTGAGCATGCGCTCAATTTCACTGATCGCCTTGCCAAACAGATTGTCGATATCCGCCATGATGTCCTCCTACGGGTAATGCGTTGACGGGTCACACGCGCAGGCGACATGCGCCAGCATGCGCGATGGGACCAATCACCGCATTGAAGAGGGAAACGCAGTCCACATGCTTGCGTTTAATCAAATCTGGCCAAGAAGGCGTGCGGCGCGGACCTACTGCGCCGGACGACCCGGGCCCTGCGTGCCCTGGGCGCGCGCCGAGAGATAGGCATAGAGATCCATGATATGGGCGCTCGCGACGGGTTCGCCTTGCCATGCCGGCATCGTGAGCATGTATTGCTCCTTGCGCTGCACGATATCTTCGACCAAGGCTTCCCGCGCAGCGCCCTCGCTGCCGGCCTGCGCCGCCGGAAGATTCCAGTCATAGCGCTTGAGCACGAGGCTCACGAATTGGTGCGCGCCCATTTCACGAACGATGGGCAACAGATCGGGAGCGCCCGCGGTACCGGTCGCCACAAAGCCATGGCAGAGCGCGCACCGGCCCTGGAAGACGCGCCAGCCGATATAGACAGAGCCCGGTGGCTTGGAGAGCCGGGCGACCTCCTGGGCCGCCTGCCTGTTCTCCACTTCCACGGCACAGCCGGCCAGCAACAGGGCCGACACGAAGGCAGCGCCGTAAAGGAGCCCGCGGTGTCTGGCCGCCACGCGCTCGAAGGGCGGCTTGAGCGCCAACATTAAAAGCCTTGCCATTGTCATCACCTTTGCGTTTCTCGCGGCCGTGAAACTGCGCCGCGAATCCGGCGTACTGCACAGCCTATTCTGCGTGTACTGCGTGGGATTGTGGCAAGCAGGCTTCGCCATTGCCTTGCCAAAAATCAATGCTTGCTGCTGACGGGTGCTTGCGCAGTCTGCGATGGCTTCAGGCCATCTGCGAAATCGTCTTGCGAAAGCGCGCCAGGGACAGCGCAAACAACGCTGAGCCGATCAGAAGCAGCGCTGCAAATGAAGTCCACACCACAGCCAGCCCTGCGCCCCGGTAGAGAATGGCCTGACTCAGCTCGGTAAAGTGCGTTGTGGGCGCCAGCGACATCACCTGCTGCACCCACACCGGCATGCTCTCGCGCGGGGTCATGCCCCCCGACAGCATTTGCAGCGGCATCATGGTCAGCATCATCAGCAGGCCAAACTGCGGCATACTGCGCGCCAACGTGGCCATGAAGATGCCCATGGACGTGGTCGCAAACAGGTGCAAGGTGGCCCCGATCAGGAACAGCGCGATCGAACCCTCAATGGGCACCTTCAGCACACCCTGAATCACCACAGTGAGTGACACCACCGCGGCCAGCAACACCACCAGGGCCATGGACCACACCTTGGCCAGCATGATCTCAAGGGGTGTCACCGGCATCACCAGCAAATGCTCGACGGTGCCGTGCTCGCGCTCGCGGATCAGCGCGGCACCGGTCAGGATGATGGACAGCATGGTGATGTTGTTGATCACTTCCATCAGGGAGCCAAACCAGGATGGCTGCAGCGCCGGATTGAAGCGTGCACGCGTAGCCAGCTCGACCGGCATCGGGGTCGTGCCCCGGTAGCCCTGCACGAATTCGTTGACTTCGCCCATCACGATCTGCTGGATGGCGCCGTTGCCCGCAAATGCCTGGCTCATGCGCGTGGCGTCAATGTTGAGTTGCAGTTGCGGCGCGTGGCCCCCCAGCACGTCACGCTGGAAGTTGGGCGGTATGTTGAGCACAAAGGTATAGCGGCCCGAGTCCAGACCCGGATCAACCTCGGACAATGTGATGCGCGTTGGCGGGGTAAATTGCGGCGGATAAAACGCTGCCGTGATGCGTGCGGACAGGACCGAGTCGTCTTCGTCCACCACCGCAATCGGCGCGCGGTGCATGGTCTCCGGCATGGCCGTGCCTGCCGTGTAGATGGCCACCGTGAAGGTGTAAACGATGAGAAACAGCATCATCGGATCGCGCCACAGGCTCCACAGTTCCTTGATACCCAAGCGGTAGATGTTGGCCAGATGGTGCCGCATCTCAAGCCTCCTGCTTCTTGAGCAAAACGATGGCCAGGCCCATGATCACCGGCACGGCGACCAGCATGGGCCAGAACGAGGCCTGCAGGTCGGCAAAGCCCAGTGCCTTGCTGAACACCCCCCGGCTGATGGTGAGCATGTGGCTGGCAGGGTAGATTTCGCCAATCCAGCGCCCGCTGCCCTCCAGGGACGAAACCGGATTGATCAGGCCGGCAAACTGCACGGCCGGGAGCATGGTGCCCACCATGGCGAAAAACATCGCCGCAATCTGGCTGCGCGTGACGGTGGAGGCCAGCAGCCCCATGCCGGTCGAGCACACGCTGAAGATCAGCGCCGCCAGCGTCAGGGTGGCAAAGCTGCCGGTCATGGGCACGCCAAACACCGTGACAGCCGCCAGGCACATGAGGCCGTAATTGAACATCGCCAACATCAAATAGGGCAGTTGCTTGCCAATCAGGAATTCAGTGCGGGTGACGGGTGTGACGTACAGGTTGATGATGGAGCCCAACTCCTTCTCGCGCACCACCGCCAGCGCGGTCAGCATGGCGGGCAACATCAGCAACAACAGCGGGATCACGGCCGGCACCATGGCGGGCAAGCTGCGCACGTCCGGGTTGTAGCGGTAGCGTGTCTCCACGCTGATCAGGCTTGATGGTGTGATGCCGGTCTGATCGCGAACCTGTTGTGCGTACCACTGCTGGTGCATGCCCTGGGCGTAGCCGATCACCGTTTCGGCGCGCTGCGGCATGGCGCCGTCAATCCAGGCACCGATCTGCACCGACTGGCCGCGCGCCACGTCGCGTGCAAACCCCGGCGGAATCTCCAGCGCCAGGGACAGCTCGCCGCTGCGCATGCGCCGGTCCAGCTCCGCATAGTCGGTGATGGGCGGGCGTTCAACGAAATAGCGTGAGCCGGCCAGGTTCAGGGTGTAATCGCGACTCAGCGTGGTCTGATCGCGGTCCAGCACCGCAAAACGCAGGTTCCCCACATCCATGCTGATGCCGTAGCCCATCACGAACATCAGCAACAGCGAACCGAGCAAGGCGAGCGCGCCGCGCACGGGGTCGCGTTGTAATTCGAGCGATTCGCGCCATTGGTAGCTGTAAATACGTGCCAGACTGCGGCGCAGCCTGGCCGCAAGCCCTTTGGCTGGGGTCTGCCCAAGCGCTGCACCCACAGGGTCTGGCGCAGGCACAACGGCCGGTGTCTCGGTGCTCAGTGGCGCACCCGTCGTGTCATCAACGGCATCCCCGTCCGCATCCTTTAAATAGCCAATAAAGGCATCTTCCAACGTGGCTGCGCCACGCTTGGCCATGATCTGTGCTGGCGACGCGCTCTCCAACACCTGCCCGGCATGCATCAGCGAGATCCGGTCGCAGCGCTCAGCCTCATTCATGAAGTGGGTCGAAATGAAGATGGTCACCTTGTCGCGACGGGCCAGCTCGATCATCAGGCGCCAAAAGTTGTCACGCGCAATCGGGTCCACACCCGAGGTCGGCTCGTCCAGAATCAGCAGCTCGGGCTTGTGCACCGTGGCCACGGCCAGGGACAAGCGCTGGCGCATGCCCAAGGGCAATTGCTCCGGCAACGCGTCCTGCACCTCCCGCAGCCCGAAGCGTGCAAGCGATTCAGCGACCCTGCTCAGCAAGTCGGCATCGGGCACGTGGAACAAACGCGCGTGCAGCGCCAGGTTCTGTTGCACGGTCAGCTCGCCATAGAGCGAGAACGACTGCGACATGTAACCCACGCGGCTGCGCGTGGCCATGTCGCGTGAGTCCACCAGCTTGCCGAACAGCCAGGCCTGGCCCTCGCTGGCGGGCAGCAGGCCGGTCAGCATCTTCATGGTGGTGGACTTGCCGCATCCGTTGGAGCCGATGAAGCCGAAAATCTCGCCGCGCTGGATGCGAAAACTCACATGGTCCACGGCCACGAAGTCGCCGAAACGCATGGTCAAATCCCGCGCTTCTATCGCGACTTCAGCTTGGTCGTCCAGCGTCAAGGGTACGATCTCCACGCGCTGATGACCGCGCCGCTTTTCCTCTGGCAGCATGGCGATGAAGGCTGACTCCAACGTGCTGTGCCCGGTGCGTGCCAGCAGTTCGGTCGGCGTACCGGTGTCCAGCACGCGGCCATCGTCCATGGCCACCAGCCAATCAAAGCGCTGTGCCTCTTCCATGTAAGCCGTGGCCACCACCACACTCATGCCGGGGTGCTGGCCGCGGATGCGTGTAATCAGTTCCCAGAACTGGGCGCGGGCGAGTGGATCAACACCGGTCGTCGGTTCGTCCAGGATCAGCAGGTCCGGGTCGTGAATCAGTGCGCAGCACAGCCCCAGCTTTTGCTTCATGCCGCCGGAGAGTTTGCCCACCGGTCGCGCCAGAAATGGGTGCAGTCCGGTACTGCGTGTGAGTCCATCAATACGGCGCCGCCGCTCACTGACATCGTGACCGAACAGGCGCGCAAAAAATTGCAGGTTTTCTTCCACCGACAGCGTGGGGTAAAGGTTCTTGCCCAGGCCCTGCGGCATGAAGGCGATGTTCGGACACACCGCTTGCCTGTGCAGGCGCCTCGCCATGTCGCCCCCCAGTACCTCGACACGTCCTAGCTGAACCGCACGGGCGCCTGCCACCAGCGCCAACAGGCTCGATTTGCCGACACCGTCCGGGCCGATCAGGCCCACCATGCATCCGGCGGGAATATCCAGCGTTACGTCATTCAGCGCTGTGTTCTTTTTATAGCGCAGGGTCACCCCCTGAAGGCGTGCCACCGGGGGAGACGCTGGCGCCAGAGTCACGGTTCAGCTTTGACGGTCAGGTGGGATGGCCACTGAGCCTTGGAGTCAAGCTTGAGCCACGCCACCCCGGGCAAACCGGTCTTGACTTGCTCCAGATGCCGTTGCAGCAAGCCCGGATCGATCTGCGCCCGCACCCGGAACATGAGCTTTTGCCGCTCGCTGGCGGTTTCCACCGTCTTGGGTGTGAATTGGGCGGTACTGGCCACAAAAGACACTTTGGCCGGAATCACAAATTGCGGAGCCGCGTCCAACACAATACGCACATCGCTGCCCAGGGCGACACGTCCAGCCACGGTTTCAGGCAAGAAAAAAGTCATGTAAACATCGGACAGGTCAACCAGATTCAGCACACGCCCGCCGCCGCCCAGCACCTCGCCGGGTTGTGCCACCAGGAACTGCACGCGACCGTCTCGCGGCGACTTGAGCTCACTGTCGGCCAGTTCCACGTCAATACGGGCCAGCGTGGCCTCAAGTGCCCGCACATTGGCTTGCGCGCCAGAGATCTGGTTGCGTGCCGCAGAGATGCCGACCTGCGCTGCTTTGGCTTGCGACTTGGCAGCTGATACGCTGGCCTGCAAACTGCGCACTTTGGCACGGTCATCGTCCAGGAGTTGGCTGGAAAAGAAGCCTTCCTGAGCCAGTTTTTCCGAGCGCGGCAGTCGGCGCTGCGCGGTGTCGAGGTCGCTTTCACGCTGGGCCACCACAGCCAGCGTCGCCTGGTAATTGGCCTCTTGCTGGGCCACCTGAACTTCGGCACCGCTGACGGCTTGTTGCGCCTGCTGCAGTCGGGCCAGTGCCTCTTCGCGCTGGGCCTGCAGGCTCTCAATCTGCATCTGGGCGAGGGGCTGACCGGCTTTGACAAATTCCCCCTCGGCCACCAGGATTCTTTCCACGCGTCCGGCCAGCTTGGTGGCGATTGCGATCTCGGTGGCTTCGATGCGCCCGTTGCCGCTGACAAAACCCTCCCCCAAACCCTGTTCACGCCAGGGGCCCCATCCCAGCAGGGCCGCCGCTGCCGCAGCCAGCAACAAGGCGGAAGTGATGGCGGTCTTCAAATTCGTTTTCATTGGCATACCTCAGGATCAGCACCTTAAGCTCGGTCATTGCGCTGACTTCTCGTGTTCAGCTCACGGTAGGCGTTTGAACCCGCCTTTTTGTTAACGACTCCTCGGCCGGCCCGAGATTTCAGGCCCATGAAAATTATCCTCCCACGAATGTCCCGCCAAGCTGTCAAAAATCAAAGTCCGCGTGGAGCATCACGTGCGCGTGCAAGACTGATGGCAGAGACGCGAGTGCCGCTGATCTTGGATACGACCCTGGAAGGATTCGCACGCCATGGTTCAACAATTGGTGCCGGGAGGCGTTGAGACTTTGAACGTAGAAAGAAATGAAGCAAGACCTTGTCGATGTCTTGACCGAGAAATGATCCGGCCGCTTGAAGGACCGGGTCTGTCTGTAGACCTGACCTTCACCTGTACTCTCGCGAACGACTTGGTCGAGCGCGGCGGGTGCAGCGATCTCAGGCGTGAAGCTGATTCAGTTGCCGGGCAATGATGTCATGATTGAGCCACAACACCGGACCAGCAGGCGCAGAAGACTCGCGGAAAATCAGGGGTCCGGTGGCTTCGATCACGAAGCTGCTCAGCAGATCGGTGATCAGGGCTTTGTTGTCTTTGTGCATCTTCAGAATTTCGTCGGATGTGCCGATTGTCAAGTCAGCCTGGGCCGGGCTATTGGGCATGGGCCAGGCGGCAAAGTCACGGAAGCCCTGCATCACTTCACTGCCCTGAAAATCCGCAACCTTCTGCAAAACATCTTCCAGCGTGACCCCCTCAAGCAGGAGTTCACGGCAGGCCTGCCACTGCGCTTCGGCCCAGGCACCGCCCCCTTCTTTCTTCAGCGCGTTGAGGAGCAAGATCAGTGGCAGCTCGACGCCGGCGAAGATATCGGATGAGTTGGTTCGGATTTCCGGGCAGTTGTAGACCGTTGCCTTGATGTTGTGGCTCCACGCCGCCTGCGCAATGCACTCAAGTCGCATCTTGGCCCGACCCTGGGTGTAGTTGGTGTAGGTCTGCCACTCGTAAGAATCGTCGATGAGGACTTCCGTCCCGTGGTAACCATAGGCCGAGTAGCGAACCTGGCCGCCCGAAGTTTCTACCCGCGCGCGGATCGTCTGACTTGCGTCAATGAGGTGCTGGAAGGTGTTGGCCGACACTTCATCGAAGTTCTTCAGAATCAGCTTGCCCAGATCGCTCTCCAGCAGGACCTGGGACGACATGAAGCGGTCCCCGCGCCCTTTGTAGACGCGATTGGCAATGGCCAGGAACACCTTGGCCTTGGGAATGCCACCCGCCATCGTGTGGGCAAAAAAGACATTGCGACCATCAGGGACCATGCCATTAAGAAGGGTCATCACTTCGGCCACCGAATCCCTGAAACGCCTGATGCCGACTTCCCGGCATTTTTCGATATGCGCCCAGTCGAGCTTGTCGTCCATCCAGGTCTTGAGCGTCATGCTGCCGAGCAGATCGGTCGGCGTAGGCTCGCCCGCCGGTGCATCGAGATCGAAGCCGGCCATCAAGGGAACGTTGATGATTTTTCCGCCCAGTCCGGCCTCTGCAGCCGCGAGTTCCTGATCGTTGAGGGGGCGCAGCACATTGTCTGCGTCGCGCCGTCCAACCGTGATGCCGACGATCTGCATTCCCGCCTTGCGCGCTTCATTGACGAGGCCGTTAGCGTAACCACGTCCAAAAAGTTCGCCGAACAGCACGAACACATCATCCTTGTGAAAGATATTTTGCTGAGGAAGTTGATGCAAAGAGGTACGATTTTTCATGTGGGCATTATCTCTTTAGACAAAGGTGTGACTTGGCAACGCGAAGCTGAACGACGGCTCCCTCTGCCAACTCGACGTTGAAATTCCCTTGCCAAAAGGAGGAACGCAGGCTTATGTGTCCCGCACGTAGGGGTTGCTGCGCCGCTCAATCCCGAAGGTGCTCTCGGGTCCATGGCCTGGAACAAATACAGTGTCATTACCCATGGGCCACAGACGCTGCGTGATACTGGCGATCAGGGTGTCATGGTCGCCTTGGGGCAAGTCCGTACGGCCGATCGAGCCCGCAAACAATACATCCCCGACAAAGGCGCGATTGGCTTCACTCGAATAGAACACCACATGCCCCGGCGTGTGGCCCGGACAATGCCGCACCGTCAGGGTGCTATGACCCAGCTTGACCGTATCACCATCGTTGAGCCAACGAGTTGGCGTGAAAGTCTGAACATGCGCAAAGCCGAACATTTTTCCCTGTAGCGCCAAGCCATCGATCAAGAACTGATCCGCTTGATGCGGCCCGATGATGGGCAGGCCAAACCTGAGCGCCAGCTCCGCGGCTCCTCCTGCATGGTCGATGTGCCCATGCGTCAGCCAGATCTGGTCAAGAACCAGGCCTGCGCGCGCGACTTGTGCCAACACCCGTTCCAGATCCCCACCGGGATCAAGTACGGCGGTCTTCATCGTCTGGTCGCACCACAGCAGCGAGCAGTTTTGTTGATAGGGCGTCACGGGGACGGTCAGATAGCGCAGCATAGGCAAGGATTGTCAGCCAATCGAAACAAGAAGGCAGATTCGCAATTAAAACATCACAGGCATCCTGGTCTGCGGTATTTTGGCTGCGTTTGGGAGTGGAGGGGTCGATCATTTCTCATAAGAGGGGTCTTCAAGCGCTTAGCTCAGCAAATCCAGCAGGCTGCGTGCGATGACCTTGGTGGCGCGGCGCAGGTCCTGCAAATCGAGGTTTTCATCGGCACGCTTGGCGTTGGATTCCAGCACCGTGCGCGGGCCGGCGCCATAAATGACGCCGGGAATGCCAGCCTCGCAGAAGATCCGCACATCGGTATAGAGCGGCGTGCCCAGCACGGGGATGGTTTCGCCAAACACCTCGCTGGCATGCTTTTGCAGGACTTGCACCAGCGGCTTGTTTCCCGGCAGCGGCTTCAATGCATTGGCCAGCAGAATGCGCTTTACCTCCACGGTAATGCCTGGGGTTAGCGCTGCGGCATCGGCAATTACCTGGCGAATATTGGCTTCCACTTCTGCCGGGGTTTCCTCGGGGATCATGCGGCGGTCGAGCTTGAGAGTCACACGTGCGGGCACCACATTGGTGTTCGTGCCGCCTTCAATGCTGCCGACGTTCAGGTAGGGGTGCTTGATACCTGCCACGTTTGAAGTGATCTGCTCATACAGCGTGTTTTGCGCATACAGCGCGGTCAGGATCTTGTTGGCACCTTGCAGCGCGTCAATGCCGGTTTCGGGAATGGCCGCGTGCGCCATCTTGCCGTGTACCGTGACTTGCATTTGGAGGCAACCGTTGTGTGCAGTCACCACTTGGTAGCTGAAACCCGCGGCAATCATCAGGTCGGGCTTTGTGAGCTTGTTTTGCAGCAACCAGGCCGGGCCCACTTCACCACCAAACTCTTCGTCGTAGGTAAACAGCAGCTCCACATTGCCATGCAGGGCAATGCCCAGCGATTCCAGCGCACGCACGGCAAAGGCGTAAGTGGAGAAGTCGCACTTGCTCACCGCCGCCGCGCGGCCGTAAATTTTTCCGTTTTCAATCTCACCCCCGTAGGGGCCGTGCACCCAGCCTTCACCGGGAGGCACTACATCGCCGTGGGCGTTGAGCGCAATGGTGCGACCTACGCCGTATTGGCGGCGCACGACCAGATTGGTAATGGTTTGCAGACCGGCGGCCTTGACCAACTCGTGGGGAACGGCGTGGCGCTCGGTTGTCAGTCCCATGGCGTCCAGCAAGTCGGCAGCGCGCTCGGCGTGTGGTGTGTTGTTGCCTGGAGGGGTATCGGTGGGAACCTGAATGAGTTGCTGCAGGAACTTCACCTGCTCGTCAAAGTGCGTGTCAATCCAGGCGTCGAGTTGTTCGTGGTGGTTCATGGGTGTTCCAGTCAAAAGCAAAGGGCTGAAGGCACAGGCCTCAGCTTAGCTCTTGCGCCAGAGAGTTGAGAAGGTGTTCAAACGCTTGCACGGCAAGCTGCATGTCGTCGCTGCTGGTGGACTCCAGCGGGTTGTGGCTGATGCCTGCGTTCTCACCGCGTACAAACAGCATGGCCTGGGGCAGAAGGTCGTGCAGCTTCATGGCGTCATGGCCCGCGCCGCTGGGCATGCGGTGCAGCGGCAGGCCCAGCGCTGCGACCGCAGCTTCCCAGCGTTGCTGCCAGGCGGGAGCGCTGGGGGCGGCGCTGGCACGCAGGGTCTCGGTCAGGTGGTAATGCAGGCCGCGTGCCTTGGCTATTTGCTCAATTCTTGCCAGCACATCGCTGGCCATGGCATCGCGTTGCGCATCGGTGGGTGCGCGCAAGTCCAGCGAGAACTGGCAGCGCCCGGGCACCACGTTGATGGAGCCGCCAGGCACATTCAGGATACCTACGGTGCCCACCGAATCGCTGTCGGCAGCGGCACGGCTTTCGACGTAGAGCATCAGCTCGGCGACACCTGCAGCCGCATCGCGGCGGCGGTCCATTGGCGTGGTTCCAGCATGGCTGGTCATGCCCAGCATTTCGCCGGTATGGCGCACGCTGGCGTTGATAGAGGTGACGATGCCCAGCGGCAAGTTCAACTCGCTCAGCACCGGCCCTTGCTCGATATGCACTTCCACAAAGCCCATGTAGTCAGAGGCAATGCGCTTGAGCTTGGGGATGTCGTCAATGCAGAGCCCCGCCTGTTTCATGGCCTGGCGCATGCTGATGCCATCGGCATCCACCTGATCGAGCCAATCGGGCTTGAAGTCACCGGTGAGCGCGCCGGAGCCGAGAAAAGTGGCTTTGTAGCGCTGGCCCTCTTCTTCAGCAAAGGCAATGATTTCCAGATCGAAGGGCAGGCGCTTGTTGGCTCTTTTAAGCCCTTGCACGCAAGCCAGCGGCACAAAGATACCCAGGCGTCCGTCATACTTACCTCCATTGCGCACGGTGTCATAGTGACTGCCGGTCATCAGGGCCTTGGGGCTTGCGCCCGTGCCCTTGTAGCGCCCCACCACATTCCCTACAGCGTCGATATGCACTTTGTCGCATCCGGCCTCACGCATGTTGTTGCTGATGCGCTGTGCGCAGGCGCGGTGGGCGTCGGTGAGGTAGGTGACGGTGAGCTGGCCCAGTTCGGCGTAGCCGGGGTCGCTGTACTGCGCCAGGGCTTCCTGCCAGTCCCATACCAAATTGCCACGCTCAATCGACCTACCGAACCTGTCGTTGAGGCGAATCTCGGCCATGCGGTGCACATTTCGCAAGCCTTCCTGAAACTCATGGTCAGGGTGACTCTGCAGTCGCCGCTCAAAGGTGGCCATGATCTCGGCTTTTTGCAACCCCAGACCGCGCGGCCCACGCAGCGCGAGAATAAAGGGAAAACCAAACCTGGCGTTGTAGTCACTGTTGAGCTGCTGGATCTTTTCAAATTCAGCGGGCGTGCAGTGCGTGAGACCTGCCTTGTTCGGCTCATGGGTGGATTCGACGGTGAGGCTCTTGTCCGCCAAGGCCCTGCCCGCCAGCTCAGGGTGGGCGCGCAGAAGTGCGAGTTGTGCGTCCTTGCCGGCATTCGTCGCCACCTGGCAGAGCGCATATTTGAACTGCGCCAGCGACCGGAAGGGACGCTGCTGCAGGGCCGCGCGGGCAATCCAGGGGGAGTGCTCGTACAGGCCGGCGACCATGGCGCGGGCGTCGTCCAGCGAGGCTGCGTTAAGTTGGTCCAAAGTCAAAGGTGGAGTTGCCATGGCATGAATTTTCGATTGGCATCCACGGTCGCAGCCGACACTTCTCGGGATCAGTCGCGTAAAGCCGACAGAAACTGCCGCAGCTCGGGTGTCTGCGGCCGGTTAAAAATCTCGTCCGGCGTGCCCGCTTCGTGGATCAGCCCCTGGTGCATGAACACCACGCGGTCGCTGACCTTGCGGGCAAAGGCCATCTCATGGGTGACCAGAATCAGGGTCATGCCATCAACGGCCAGCATCTCCACCACCTGCAGCACTTCGCCCACCAGTTCCGGATCCAGCGCCGACGTAATTTCATCGCACAGCAGCACGGTGGGTGCCATGGCCAGCGCACGGGCAATGGCCACGCGCTGCTGCTGCCCGCCCGAGAGTTGATCGGGCATGCGGTCAAACAGGCTGCCCAATCCCACGCGCTCCAGCAGCGCTTGGGCGCGGGCTTTGGCCTCCTCCTTGGGCAAGTCCTTGACCAGGGTCGGGGCCAGCATCACGTTGCGCCCGGCGCTCAGGTGCGGGAACAGGTTGAAGCTCTGAAAAATCATGCCCACCTGCTGGCGCAGCTCGCGCATGGCGTTGGCATCGCCGTGTTGCAAGGCCTGGCCGTCCACGGTCAGCGTGCCACGCTCAAAGGTCTCCAGGCCGTTGATACAACGCAATAGCGTGCTCTTGCCCGAGCCGCTCTTGCCGATGATGCTGACCACTTCCTTGCGGCCCACCTGCAGGTCAATGCCCTTGAGCACTTCGGTGGCGCCAAAACTCTTGTGCAGGCCACGAATGTCAACCAGCGCAAACGGGGAATTCGGTGATGTAGTCATAGCTCAGGCCAAACGGCGGTTTTCCAGCCGCTGGCTCCACCACGACAGCGGGTAGCACAGGGCAAAGTACAGAAGACCCACAAAGATGTAGGCCAGAAACGGTTGGTAGGTGGCGTTGGAGATCATCTGCCCGGCCTTGGTCAGCTCCACAAAGCCGATCACCGAGGCCAGCGCCGTGCCCTTGATGATCTGCACCAGAAAGCCCACCGTGGGTGCAATCGCCACGTGCAGCGCCTGCGGCAGGATCACATGGCGCATCTGCTGGGTAAAGTTCAGCGCCAGGCTGGTGGAGGCTTCCCACTGGCCTTTTGGAATGGCGTTGACGCAACCGCGCCAGATTTCGGTCAGGTAGGCACTGGCATACAAGGTGAGGCAAATCGCCGCCGCCACCAATGGCGAGGTGTCCATGCCCAGCAGGGCTAGACCAAAGTAGACCAGAAAGAGCTGCATCAAGAGCGGCGTGCCCTGAAAGATTTGCACATACCAGGCTACCGCCGTGGCCGCGCCGCGCAGCTTGGCAAAGCGCAGCATGAGCAGGCCCAGGCCAACCAGGCCACCGCCAATGAAGGCAATCAGCGAGAGCGCCGCCGTCCAGCGCAGCGCCCCCAGCAAAAAGGTGAAGATGTCCCAGAGAGAAAACTGAACCATGTGGCCCCCGTTAACGGCTGGAAAAGATGAAGCGCGGACCGACCCAGTACAGCAACTGCCGCAGCGCAATGGCCAGCAGCAGATAGATGCCGGTCACGATGATGTAGGACTCAAAACTGCGGAAAGTGCGGCTGGAAATCAGGTTCGCCGCCTGCGAGAGTTCTTCCGCCGAGATTTGCCCGCACACCGCCGAGCCCAACATGACGATGATGATCTGGCTCACCAGCGCCGGCCAGATACGCGCCAATGCTGGCGGCAACACCACGCGCGAGAAGGTTTGCCACGGGGTCAGCGCCAGGCTCATGGCCGCTTCCAACTGGCCCCTGGGGGTGGTCTGCAAACCGGCGCGCACGATCTCGCACGCATAGGCCCCCAGGTTCAACACCATGGCCAGCACGCTCGCCATTTCCACCGACAGCCGCAGCCCCAGCGAAGGCAGGCCAAAGAAGATGAAGAACAGCTGGATGATGAACGGCGTGTTGCGCACCAGTTCCACGTAGGCACCCACCACCCGTTTCAGCATCGGGCCGCCATGCAGACGCGCCCAGGCACAGGCCGTGCCCGCCAGCGTGCCCAGCAGCGCCGAGAAGGCGGTCAGCGTCACCGTCAGGCCCAACCCGCGCAAGAGCATGGGCCACTGTGCCAGCACGGTGCCAAAGTTGAATTCAATCATGGCGACTCAAAAGTGTGGTGCGCGTGCTGTTGCGACTTACTCAGGCAACACGCCGGTACCGCGGCCCAGCCATTTTTGTGAGTATTTCTCCAGCGTACCGTCGGCCTTGGCCGCCAGCAGGATTTCGTTCACCTTGGTCATCAGCGCGGTTTCGCCCTTGCGCACGCCGATGAAGTTGGGCGAGTCTTTCAGCAGCAGCTTGTATTCGGCCTGCACCTGCGGGTTCTTCTGCACGGCAGCGGCAGCCACGGCCGCGCCGGTGGCCAGCAACTGGGTTTGTTGCGAGATGAAGGCGGCCACGGTGGTGGCATCGTCTTCAAAGCGCTGGATCTTGAGCGTGGGCGGGGCCACCTTTTGCAGCACGTCGTCCTGAATGGTGCCGCGGGTCACGGCAATGCTTTTGCCCGCCAGATCGTCAAAGCTCTTGATGCTCAATGCCTTGGGGCCAAACACGGCCTGGAAGAACGGTGCGTAGGCCACGGTGAAGTCGATCACCTTCTCGCGCTCGGGGTTCTTGCCCAGGGCCGAGACGATCAAGTCGATCTTCTTGGTCTGCAGGTAGGGAATGCGGTTGGGCGTGCTCACCGGCACAAGTTCGGCCTTCACGCCCAGCTTGTCGGCAATCAACTGCGCCGTGGCCACGTCCACGCCGGTGAGTTTGAAGTCCGGGCCCATGTAGCCATAGGGCGGAAAGTCGGAGGCCACGCCCAGCGCGATGGACTTCTTGGCCAGGATCGAACTCAGCGAATCATCCGCCGCATGGGCCGGTGTGGCCAAAGACAAAACGGCGCTGGCAAACACACCAGCCAATGTAGAAAGCAGTTTGAATTTCATGGAAGGTTCCTGTTCAAGATAAGTGGATAAATGGGACATGCCAAGCCTTGCGCAAGATGTGTGCCACCTGTTTGGCCTGGCATTGCCCTTGCAAACAGATGGTGGACAATATGAAATATCTGTTTCTCAAGCATTAATTCATGAAAAATGTGTTTCTACTTGGTGCAAACGCCCCGTTTTGGGGAAGTCAGCACCAAAACCAACCGGTCGCCTTGTCATGACCCAGATCATCACCCTGCGCGAGCGCATCCAGGCCCACTACGAGGCGCTGTCCCTGGTGGACCGCAAGCTGGCCGACGTGGTGCTGGTCCATGAAAAAGACCTGCTGGCCTACAGCGCCACCGAGCTGGCGGCGCTGGCCGGTGTCTCCAAGGCCAGCACGGCGCGCTTCTTCAAGCGCCTGGGCTTTGCCGACTTTCTGGCGTTTCGCCAGCATCAGCGCAAGAGCGCTCCTCAGCCCTCGCCTTTGGGTCGCGTGGCGCAGCAAGGCCTGCGCGCCAACCCCTTGCAGCAGCACGTTGCGCAGGATGCACAGCAGTTACAGGCGCTGGCCGACGCCGTAACCGATCAAAGCGTGCAGCAGGCGGCCAAGTTGCTGGCGGGTGCGCGTCGCGTCTGGGTGGTCGGTTACCGCAACGGCTACATGACCGCGTCCTATGCGCGGGCGCTGCTGTCGCAGGTGCGCGCCGAAGTCCACCTGCTCAACGAAGGCGCTGGTGAAGATGCCGAGCTGCTGGCCGAAATCCAGCGCGGCGACGTGCTGCTGGCCATGGACTTTCGCCGGCGCACCCGCCGTCTAAGCCAGGTGGTGGGCATTGCCTGTGATGCCGGTGCCGCGCTGGTGCTGGTCAGCGATGCGCGTGTCTCCACGCTGGCGGCACGCGCCCAGGCCCTGTTCATCTGCCCGCCGCAGGGTGAGGCCATTTTTGACTCCTATGTGGGAGTCATCAGCCTCATCAACTACCTGGCCACCGCCACGCTGGCCCACCTGCCCCAAAAAGCCCGCGCCCGCATGGCCGCCATCGAACAAGTCCATGCCCAACTGGACGACCTGGAACCCTCTCTTTAAACCAAAGCACGCCCATGCCACAACTTGCAAAACACCCGTTCACTCTGCTGCCCAATGCTCGCTTCCAGCAAGCCGAGCCCTATGGCGCACATCGCAGCACCCTACTCAGCGCAAGCGCCCTGGCGCAAGCGCAGACCGTCATCACTTCATGGCCGGGTTACACCGTGACCCGCCTGTGCTCGCTGCCTGTGCTTGCCCGCACGGCAGGCGTGGCCAGCATCCACTACAAGGACGAAGCTACCCGCTTTGGCCTGGGCAGCTTCAAAGGGCTGGGCGGGGCCTATGCCGTGGCGCGCCTGCTGTGCCGTGAGCTGGGCCAGCGCCTGGGCCGCCCGGTGAGCCATGCCGATCTGCAGAGTGACCCCGCGCTGCGCCAGGCCTGCGGCGACATCACCGTCACCTGCGCCACCGACGGCAACCATGGCCGCTCGGTGGCCTGGGGCGCGCAGATGCTGGGCTGCCGCTGCGTCATCTACATCCACGCCACCGTGAGCGAGGGGCGCAAGGACGCGATTGCCCGCTACGGCGCGCAGGTGGTGCGCACCGCGGGCAATTACGACGACTCGGTGCAGCAGGCCGACCGCGACGCAAAAACCAATGGCTGGTTTGTGATCTCTGACACCTCCTACCCCGGTTACATGGACATTCCCCGCGACGTGATGCAGGGCTACCAGTTGATGGTGCACGAGGCGGTGAGCGCCCTGCCGCAGTGGCCTACGCACGTGTTTGTGCAAGCCGGCGTCGGCGGTTTTGCGGCGGCGGTCTGCGCCTATTTCTGGGAACGCAGCGCCGAGCAGCGCCCGGTGTTCGTGGTGGTGGAGCCCGAGCGGGCCGACTGCCTGCTACAAAGCGCGCGCGCCGGTGCCGTGGTCGCTGTCAAGGGCGACCTGGACACACTGATGGCCGGCCTGGCCTGCGGCGAAGTCTCGCTGCTGGCTTGGGACATTCTGGCCACCGGTGCCAACGCCTTTTGCACCATCCCCGATGCCGCCGCCGTGGACACCATGCGCCTGCTGGCCAGCCCGCAGGGCGGTGACCCGGTCATCGTCGCCGGTGAGTCCGCCGTGGCGGGCCTGGCCGCGGCCCTGCTCGCCGCGCACGACAGCACTGCCCGCGCGTCACTCGGCCTGGGGGTAGAGAGCCGCGTGCTGCTGTTTGGCAGCGAGGGCGATACCGACCCCGCCCTGTACCAGCAACTGGTGGGCCGCAGTGCAGCCCAGGTGCTGCAGGATGGGGCCTCTGTATGACATCACCACAGATCAACGCAGGGCGCCTACTAGCCAGCCTGCACGCGCTGGGCCAGATCGGTGCGCTGCCCGGCGGCGGTGTCAACCGCCTGGCCCTGAGTGATGCCGACCGCGAGGGGCGCGACTGGACCGTGGCACGCATGCGTGAGCTGAGCATGCGCGTCGACATCGACGCCATCGGCAACATCGTCGGCACCTTCCCCGGCACCGAAGACCTGCCCCCGGTGATGGTGGGCTCGCATATCGACACCGTGCGCACCGGCGGCCTGTATGACGGCAACTACGGCGTGCTGTCTGGCCTGGAAGTGGTGACCGCGCTGCGCGAGGCGGGCGTCCAGCCCCGCCGCCCGCTGGCCGTGGCCGTGTTCACCAACGAAGAAGGCGCACGCTTCCAGCCCGACATGATGGGCAGCCTGGTCTATGTCGGCGGCCTGCCCCTACCAGACGCGCTAGCCACCTGCGATGCCGACGGTGTGTCGGTGCAGGCCGAGCTGCAACGCATCGGCTACCAGGGCACAGCCCCGGTTGGCGCACCGCTGGTGGATAGCTATGTGGAGTTGCACATCGAGCAAGGTCCGGTGCTGGAACAACTGGGCTTGCAGATCGGTGTGGTCGAAGGTGTGCAAGGTATCTCATGGACCGAGTTCACCGTGGAGGGCCAGTCCAACCACGCTGGCACCACGCCCATGGCGCTGCGCCACGATGCCGCGCTGGTGGCCGCACAGGTGGCGGTGTTTATGCGCGCACTGAGCGCACGCCTGGGTGGCCGCCAACTGGCCACCGTGGGTGCGGTGCGGCTCAGTCCGAACCTGGTCAACGTCATCGCGCAAAAGGCCGTGTTCACCGTGGACCTGCGCAACACCGACAGCGCCGCGCTGGCCCAAGCCGAAAGCGATTTACACGCCTACGCCCAGCAAGCCGCGCAGGCCGAGGGTGTGCGCATCACCAGCCGCACGCTGGCCCGCTTTGAGCCCGTGGCCTTTGACCCCATGGTGGTCAATCTGGTGGAGCAGCAAACCCAAGCCCTGGGCTGCACTTACCAGCGTATGCCCAGCGGCGCCGGGCACGACGCGCAAATGCTGGCCCGCGTCTGCCCCAGCGCCATGGTCTTTGTGCCCAGCGTGGGCGGCCTCAGCCACAACGTGCGCGAGCACACAGCACCCGCCGACCTGCAACGCGGCGCGCAAGTGCTGCTGCAAGTGGTGCTGGCGCTGGCCAACCGACCTTCCCAACTTCTACCCTTGAACTTCTATGCCCCGCTACCTTAACGTCGCCCTTGGCCAACTCGGCCCCATCCAACGTGCCGACTCCCGCACCCAGGTGGTGGCGCGCCTGTGTGAGCTGATGCGCCAGGCCCACGCCGTGGGTGCACAACTCATCGTCTTCCCCGAGCTGGCGCTCACCACCTTCTTTCCGCGCTGGTACATCGAAGACGAAGCCGAGATCAACAGCTTCTTTGAGCAATCCATGCCCAACGCCGCCACGCAGCCGCTGTTTGATTTATCCAAAGCGCTGGGCGTAGGCTTCTACCTGGGCTACGCCGAGCTGGCGCAAGAGGCCACGGGCGCGGTGCGCTACAACACCTCCATCCTGGTGGACCGCAGCGGCCAGATCGTGGCCAAGTACCGCAAGGTGCACTTGCCCGGCCACAAGGAACACGAGCCCTGGCGGCGCTTCCAGCATCTGGAGAAGCGCTACTTCACTGCCGGAGACGGCTGGGAGGTAACGCAGGCCTTTGGCGGCGTCGTGGGCATGGCCATCTGCAACGACCGGCGCTGGGCCGAGACCTACCGCGTGATGGGCCTGCAAGGCGTGGAGATGGTGCTGATCGGCTACAACACCCCGGTGCACAACGCCCCGGCGCCAGAGCATGACGACCTGTCACTGTTCCACAACCAGCTCTCCATGCAGGCCGGTGCCTACCAGAACGGCACCTGGGTCGTGGGCGTGGCCAAGGCCGGTGTGGAAGAAGGCGTGGACAGCATCGGCGGCAGCTGCATCATCGCCCCATCCGGCGAGGTGGTGGCGCGCTGCCTGACCAAGGGCGACGAGATGGCGATTGCCCGCTGCGACCTGGACTTTTGCGCCATCTACAAACGCACCACCTTCAACTTCGACCTGCACCGCCAGCCGCAGGCCTATGGGCTAATCACGCAGCGCAAGGGGGAGACGTTGGGGGCGGATGGGACGGTGTGGGCTGCACCGTCTGGGGTTTGAGGGTGCTATTGATTGTGTAGCTGCTTGCGCAGTGTTGACGGGGGCTAGAGACTTATTTTGTTTGAATGATCCCGCTGTGGTGGGGCTGGCGGATCGGGTATCCGTTCTCTGGCCCACGCTCGCGGGCGGGCGCTCTGGGTATGCCAGCGTGCTGGTGTCAACGCGGTTGCAGGTGTGCCAGCGTTGCGGCCACCGCGAATGGGGCCGCCGAACGGACACCCAATCCACCAGCCGAGTGGCGGTGTGGGTGGAACCCCGCTTGTAAGCTGTTGCGGAGTTGAATTTATTTGGTCGGATAAACTGGGTTGACCAGGATATCAGCCGGTCACGTTAGTCGGCAAAGCCTGTCACATGTCATGAACTTGCTTCCACCCTTTGACTCAAGTGCGCTAAGCAGACTCGCTGAACGCACGGAATACGAAACATGGTTTCTCGAGGCTGTGTACACACTGGTCGAGCAGGAACTGTTTCCAACCTGGCCTGATGCGGTGGTGTACCCCGTAGACAAGTCGAAGGCTCAGTTCCTTGCGTATCTACGCGGCAACATTATCTTGGGTGATTGGCGGTCCGGTTTTTTGAACGCAGGCGCGCCTCTTGTCTTCGTTTCGACCTTCAAGCTTCTCGACATGCTCATCGAGTGGATCCTTGAAGAAAATGGGATACCTCCAACGTTTCGCTTTCAGCAGAAACTGCAAAACCTCAAGAGTTCACTCATCTTCCCGCAATTCATTGAATCCCGCCCTTGGCTGAAGGAACGCCTCACAGGCCTTTACAGCACCCTCGAACCGCTTCGCGGAACGATCATTCATGACAGACACTTCACTGCAACAGACGGTGCGGTTCGAGTGTCCAGTTCGAGGAAGGGCATCATAGGGTCGGCCATCGACATTAGTGCTACTCAGCTCAGGAAGCTCACAGTTACCATCATGAGTGTTCTCAGGTATGTTGACGGTACTTGGCAACTCGATGAGTTTCGGGAAAAGATATTGCGCCACGAGTTGGATGAACTTGTGACGCTACATGGATTGCCTCTTATTGGCCAGAAGCTTCCCTTCCACACGTGCGTGCGGGTGTATTTGAAAGGCTCAGATCCGTTTGATGTCGATCCGATGGTCATACGAAGAGATATCGCTACGAGATATGTCGATCAGGACTGCTCTTTTGACTTGCGCGTACTAATGGTCAAGGGCCACGAAGTAGTTGATGCCTACCTTTTCCCCTGGACTCTCGTTGCAACTGCACGCTCCGACTGGCACCAAGGAATTGATGCTCAACACTTCAGAACCACAATACCCGAAGACATCAAGCCTGACCATTTTGATACCGGTTAACCCACGCATGCACCGAACAGTCGAAAGCTGTGGGGAAAGGGGTCAGGCTCAGGCATTCGGCGGCATCCTGGGCATGGCCATCTGCAACGACCGCCGCTGGGCCGAGACCTACCGCGTGATGGGCCTGCAAGGTGTGGAGATGGTGCTGATCGGCTACAACACCCCGGTGCACAACGCCCCCGCGCCGGAGCATGACGACCTGTCGCTGTTCCACAACCAGCTCTCCATGCAAGCCGGTGCCTACCAGAACGGCACCTGGGTCGTGGGCGTGGCCAAGGCTGGTGTGGAAGAGGGCGTGGACAGCATAGCCGGCAGCTGCATCATCGCCCAGTCCGGCGAGGTAGTGGCGCGCTGCCTGAGCAAGGGCGACGAAGTAGCCATTGCCCGCTGCGACCTGGACTTCTGCGCTGTCTACAAACGCAGCACCTTCAACTTCGACCTGCACCGGCAGCCGCAGGCCTATGGGCTGATCACCGAGCGCAAGGGAGAGACGTTGGCGGCGGATGGGACGTTGTGGGCTGCCTCGTCCGGGGTTTGAAGGTGCTATTGATTGTGTAGCTGCTTGCGAAGTATCGACGGGGGCTAGAGGCTGATTTTGTTTGAATGATCCCGCTGTGGTGGGGCTGGCGTCAACGCGGTTGCCGGTATGCCAGCGTTGCGGTCACCGCGAATGGGGCCGCCGAACGGACACCCAATCCACCAGCCGAGCGGCGGTGTGGGTGGAACCCCGTTTGTAAGCTGTTGCGGAGTTGAATTTATTTGGTCGAATAAACTGGATCAGCCTGAATACCTGACGATCTACATCTCGTCTTCGACCTGCCAACTTCCATCGCAACACATCCATGTCTCAGAAAATTCTCTCATCCCTTTTCGCTCAGAAGTCTTGGGCCAATCGCGAACTGTTTGACGTATTGGCCTCGATGACGTCCACGGATCAAGCGGCTTCGTTGCACACGGCGATCAGGACGCTCAACCACATCTACGTTGTCGATCGAATCTTTCGCGCCCACTTGGCTGGCGAGAAGCACCCGTACACGGCGACGAATACGCCAGAGACACCCGCACTTGGTGAGCTTCATATCGCTGTCGCCGAAACCGACCTCTGGTTCGAAGACTATGCCTCCAAGATCACTGGCCAAGCACTGGCGGAGAGTCTTTCATTTCAGTTCACGGATGGTGACTCGGGAAGCATGACGCGAGAGGAAATGCTGTTCCATGTGCTCACCCACGGGTCTTACCATCGCGGCAACGTTGGCCAAATACTCAAAGGCATCTCGGTCGCGCCACCGCGTGATTTGTACACCAAGTTCTTGCATGTCCACGAGCCAGCACGCCGGGAGGCCGAATAAACTACGTGGATGCACCAGGCAATACGCATAACCCTTTCGGGGTGGCATTTTGTTGCTGTCGATCATTACCCTGACGAGGTGCTGCTTGTTGAGGTTGACTCAGCTCCATTCATCCATTGAGGACGCCTCCAGCCACCATGCACTACGCCGCCTTCTTCCGCAACCTGAACCTCGGCCGCCCCAACGCGCCAACCAAGGTCCAGTTGGAACAAGCCTTCCTTGACGCAGGCGCGCAGGAAGCGGCCTCGTTCCTGACCAACGGCACGCTGGTGTTTTCCGTGGGTGCAAGACGCAGTCCGGATCGCGTGCTCGCCAAGGCCAGCAAACTTCTCAACTCCGTCTGCGGCCTGGTTGAGCCAGGTTTTTTGCGTTCGGTGCCGTACCTGGCTGGGCTGGTGGCGGCCGACCCGTTCGCCACCGTGGTCGATGCGTCCGTGTACGAGTACTGCGTGACCTTTCTGCACCCCGCTGCGGAAGTGCCGGCCACGCTGTCGTTGCGTTCTCGACGCGGGGACGTGGAGGTGTTCCGCTTCACCGGCACCGAGGCCTTGAGCCTGAGCCGCAAGATCGGCAACACCGCCGGGAGCCCGAATGCCTTGCTGGAAAAGCAGCTCGGCCTGCCGGCCACCACGCGCAACTGGAACACGGTGCGGCGCTTGGCTCTCGCACACTCCTGACAGGAACTGACAGTGGCGCTCCTTACGCTTGCGCTTGTGCATGTCGCACAAACAATCTAAAAAAAATGGAGTTACCTATGATCAAGACTGTTGAAGCATTCACCTACAAGCTCGCGGTTGGCACTGTCCCGTCCGCCTTTGTGGCTGCGAATGGGAAAGTCAACGAGTGGTTGAAAAAACAGCCCGGATTCCTGAAACGAGAGCTGTCGCAGTTGGAAGATGACAGTTGGCTGGATATCGCTCACTGGAAGTCGGCTGCTGAAGCCAAGCAAGCCGGCGAGAAGTTCATGACCGAACTCAGTGACTGCGAGTGCATGAGCATGATTGACCCCGATTCGAACAAGATGTCACACGGCGAACTTCACCTCGCAATTTAGCCACACTGTCATGAGCAAAGCCGAGCGCCTGTTTCACCTCTATGCATTGCTGCGTTCGCGGCGTACCGCCATGACGGCGGAAGCCATTGCGGCCGTCCTGGAGGTAAGCGTTCGCACGGTGTACCGGGATGTGCAGGCGCTCTCGCAATCCGGCGCTCCCATCGATGGAGAGGCGGGCGTTGGTTATCTGCTGCGCCCGGGCTTTGATCTGCCGCCGCTCATGTTTACGCCTGAGGAACTGCTCGCGCTGATGGTGGGCGCGCGCATGGTGCAGGCCTTTACCGATCCTGACCTGGCGCGCTCGGCACGCCAGTCCGAGCAAAAAATCCGCTCCATCCTGACCGATTCGCTGAAGTTGAACGCCGAGCGCCAGCCCTACCGCATACCCATACTCGACAGCGATGACGGGCTCAGAGAGGTGCACCGTACCTTGCGCCTGGCCTGCGAGGGACGCAAGAAGGTGCGCGCTGTCTATTGCGACGAACAACAGCAGAGGACCGAGCGCGTCCTGTGGCCCTTGGGCATCATCGGCTGGACGGGGCGTTGGACGCTGCTGGCGTGGTGCGAGACCAGAAGCGACTACCGCAACTTCCGCTTCGACCGCTTTGATGCGGTCGCGTGCCTGGATGAGAGGTTCCCGCCCAGGCCCGATGTGAACATCACGCACTATTTCGAGACCGTCCTGGGCGTGCCCGACAAGGACTGATGCAAGCACAAGCATGGCTGAACCACTCAAAACCCAATTCGGCACGGAGGTCCCCGTGCGGATCGCCGCAATGATCTCGCGCGCATGGCACGCCTTCGACCAGGATGCGTTCCTCAAGGATGCGCTGGACGGATACACATCGCTTGAGCTGATGCCGCGCGGGCGCTGGATTGCGCAGGCGCTGCATCGGCATCTGCCGCAGGACTATGAGGTCGCGCTTGCGGTCTTGATGGACTCCATCGGGCCAAAGCTGGACGGCACGGAAGACTTTGGGATGGCCTCTTTTTTCTACCTCCCGCACACCTGTTTTGTGGCGGCCTTTGGGCTGGATCACTTTGAGGTTTCGATGCGCGCCCAGTACGAGTTGACGCAGCGCTTCACTGCCGAGTTCAGCATTCGCCCGTTTCTGGAGCGGCATCCGCAGGCCACCCTGTCGCGCTTGAAGGACTGGGCCAGCGACCCGAGCCCGCATGTGCGCCGCCTGGTGTCGGAGGGCACGCGCCCTCGCTTGCCGTGGGCACTCCGCCTGCGCGCCTTTCAGCAAGACCCGCAGCCCGTGCTGGCGCTGCTGGAGCTGTTGAAAGACGATCCTGAACTCTATGTGCGTCGTTCTGTTGCCAACAGCTTGAACGACATCGGCAAAGACCATCCCTTGTTGCTGGTGGAGACGGCACGCCGCTGGCTGGTGGATGCGCCGGATGAACGGCGCTGGCTGGTGCAGCATGCGCTGCGCTCGGCCGTGAAACGTGGCGAGGCTGGTGCGCTTGGCGTGCTGGGCTTCGGGGTTAGCGCGATGGTGTCGGTCAGCGGGGCACGCATCGCCCCCCAGCGCGTGGTGATGGGGGGAGCAGTGACCATTGCCTTTGACGTGTGCAACACAGAATCACGTCCGCAGCGGGCGCTGGTGGACTTGCGCGTTCACTTCGTCAAGGCCAACGGCAAGAGCAGTCCCAAGGTATTCAAGTTGAAGGTGCTTGACCTCCAGCAGCAGACCACCGTACGGCTGAGCAAAACGATTTCCTTGGTAGTGATGACAACGCGAAAACACTACCCAGGCGTGCACCAGGTGGATGTCGTCATCAACGGAACCACTCAGGCGCTGGGGCAATTTGAACTCGCCCATGATTGACCGTGATAACCCAAGCTGCCCTCGGTATCAGTGGGCCATCTGCAACGACAGCCTCTGGGCCGAAACCTTCCGCGTGATGGGCCTGCAAGGCGTGGAGATGGTGCTGATCGGCTACAACACCCCGGTGCACAACGCCCCGGCGCCAGAGCATGACGACCTGTCACTGTTTCACAACCAGCTCTCCATGCAAGCCAGTGTCTACCAGAACGGCACCTGGGTGGTGGGTGTGGCCAAGGCTGGCATGGAAGAAGGCGTGGACAGCATCGGCGGCAGCTGCATCATCGCCCCGTCCGGCGAGGTGGTGGCGCGCTGCCTGACCAAGGGCGACGAGATGGCGATTGCCCGCTGCGACCTGGACTTTTGCGCCATCTACAAACGCACCACCTTCAACTTCGACCTGCACCGGCAACCGCAGGCTTATGGGTTGATTACGCAGCGCAAGGGGGAGACGCTGGCGGCGGATGGGACGCAAACGAGCTGACTTGCTACATTGCCAACTTAGCTGCCGATCACCACGAACTGCAGCTGACGTACGACATCGTCAGCGCCAGGCAGACGACAAGGCGCCAGCCACCAGGTAGTCCACCAGCTGGCGGCCGGCATCCGCCAGCGCGCCCTGGTTGAGAATGGTGTGGTCGGCGCGCAGGTCTTTGAAAAGCGCATTGCGCGCCAGCCGCCGGCTGACCTCATGGGGCGCATCGCGCCCGCGCTGTTCCAGCCGGCTCGCCAGCTGTGCGGCGTCGGCGACGATTTGCACCACCCGCACCTGCGCGGTTGCGTCCAGACCGCTCGCATGCGCGCGCGAGCCGTTGACCACCACAATCTTCCCGGCGGCGACCTGCGCGGCATAACGCGCCTCAATGCCGTAGTGGAATCCATGCGCCTCCCAGCGCCAGACCAGGCCACCGGCAGCCATCGAATGCTCAAATTGCCGCACGGTCACCGGGTCATGGTCCGAGCCTGGCAGTGCGGGGCGGGTGACCATGCGCCGGGCAAAAACAATGTCCTGCCGCGCGGCCAGCTGCGTTGCGGCCCAGCCCATCACGCTGTCCTTGCCGGCACCCGAGGGGCCGCACACAAACACCCACAGGCCGCTCATGCGCTTAAAGCCACATCGGCCATTCGCTGGAACGGCTGGCCCGGCGCCGGTTCCACAAACAGGCACAAGCGGTCCAGCACCAAGGGAGCCGTCGCATTGAGCTGTGCCACGGGGGCGGCCACCGCCTGCAACACCCGTTGCGCCGTGGGCCGTGCCAGGGGTCCGCTCAGGGTCAAGTGAAATCGGAAACATTCCAGCACGTAGGGGTAGCCGTACTGCTGCAGCAGTTCCTGTTCACGCGCGTCGAGCTGTTCGACCCGGCGGCGCGCCAGATCAGCCTCGGACAAGGGTCTGCGCAAGTCATCGAGCGTGGTGACACAGGCTGCGGCCAGCGCCATCAGTTCGTCAGACCCCAGGGCGGGCACCAGTGCCACAAAGTCGCCCAGCATGACCGCCTGCATCGGCCCCAGCAGCACCGGCTTGCGCGTGGCCGCCAGCGCACGCAGACGCGCTGTCAAGTCGGCTGCGTTGTGGCTGCCGCTCAAGCTGAACGGCGCCTTCAAGGTGGCATGAAAGCCATAGCGGCGTGGCTGCGCGGTGATCTCCCGCAGCTCGACCGGCCCGATCTCGGCCAGTGCATGCTGGACTTTGTTGACATCCTCGCACTCGTCGCGGCCCAACCAGCGGCTGCCGAACTCCCACCACGGCGAGCCCTGTTCCGGCGCGAAATAAACGGCGTAGCGCGGCTTCATGCGGTGCCTCCCGCGTTCACCACCAGTTGCACCCGATCACCACAAAAAACCGTCTCGCCATATTTGATCGGCGTGCCGTCCATGTCCACGTCAAGGCATTCCACACACAGCAGCGGCCGGGTGCCGGGCTGCCTGAGCAGGCGCGCCGTCTCGTCGTTGGGCATCTGCGTGGTGATGCGGCTTTGCTCGCGCACATAGTCCTGCACGCCAAAATGTTTGAGGATGTCAGTGGTGCGGGTGCCCTCGGCCAGCATCTCCAGCAAGCCCGCAAAGCGCAATGCCGGGTAGTAGGCGGTGGCCAGGCCGATGGGCGCGTCGTTGGCCTCGTCGAGCATCTCCACCATCAGAACTTTGGCCCCCTTGTCCAGCTTGAGTTCTCGCGCTGCACGCTCGGGCGCCGGCATCTCGCGCGCGGTCAGCAACTGTTTGCTGGGCAACAGGCCCTGGCGCAGCAGGTTTTCACTGAAGCGGGTGCGCCTTGAGAGCGCATAGTCCATCAACTCGTGCTGCACAAACATACCCCGCCCCGGCTCGATACGCAGCAGGCCTTCGCTTTGCAGCGCGGCCACGGCCTGGCGCAGCGTGTGGCGGTTGACGGCAAAGCGGGCAGACAGCTCGACCTCGCCGGGCAGGCGGCCGGTGCCCGCATAGGCACGGTCACGAATTTCGGTCGTCAGGGTGTCCGCAATCTGTCGCCACACGGCCACGCCGCTGCGCCGCCCGGGGCTGCTGGTGGTGAGTTGTTCGAATGTCATACGTCTTCTTTGTCCATGAAGTGAACTACTTGCAGGGTCATCCTGCTGCGATGGGCCTGCGCTGATTCCCCACTTTAGTGACTGATTTAGACATCTGTATGACAAACGCGGTCGTCGCAAGAAAATATATAAAAAAACAGGCTCTAGCCGCCGTCAATCATGCATAAGTAGCTACTGAATATATAGCAGATTGAGCGCCAGTGGCAAGTCAGCATTCGTAGTTTGACTGTCATAAATCTTTCATGTTGACGAAGTCAACTACCTGGGTTGCACATCGTATTCAAGCCCATGTGCCCCGGCTCCCAACTTGACTGACTGCTCTAGACATCTGTATGACAAGCAACATCCTAACAAGCGACTACCCGACGCGACTGGCATGGCTGGCGGTGCTGGCGCGCGCCACCCTGACTCAACTCGAAGACATGCTGCCTGCAGCGGGCGAGCTGCCTGAGCTCAAGCCCGTGCGAGCGCCGGAAATCGGCATGGTGATGCTGCGTGGCCGCGTGGGTGGCACCGGCAACCCCTTCAACCTGGGCGAGGCCAGCGTGGTGCGCTGCGCCGTGCGCCTGGGGAACGGCCCGCTGGGCGTGTCCTATGCGCTGGGCCGCGACAAGCGCCGCGCTGAACTGGCGGCGCTGTTTGACGCCCTGCTGCAAGACCCGCAGCATCACGACGACTTGCAGCGCGACCTCATTGCGCCACTGGCCTTGGGGCAGGCCCAGGCCCGGGCACAAAAGCAGCGCGACGGGGCCGGCTCCAAAGTCGAGTTTTTCACCTTCGTGCGAGGTGAGGCATGAACGGCGCACAGACCCTGGCGCCCGGTCTGCTTGATGGCGTGCATGACAGCCAGCAGGCCTTTCGGGCGGTGCTGGACGCGCTGGCCCGACCGGGGCAAGTCCGCCGCATCGGTCCCGCTCTGCCCGATGTGGCGCTGGGTGGGGCCATGGCCCGCTTGCTGCTGAGCCTGAGCGACGACGAAACGCCCGTGTGGTGGCAGCGCGCCGATGCGGGCCTGCAGCACTGGCTGCGCTTTCACACCGGTGCGGGGCTCGCCGAGCGGCCGGAGGCGGCCAGTTTTGCGGTGTTCACCGGCATCCATCAGGGGTTCGCGCTGAGCGACTTTGCATCCGGCACAGCGGCGGCGCCCGAGTTTTCCAGCACCCTGCTGATCGAACTGCCTGGCCTGGCCGATGGCCCGGCGCTGGAATGGCGCGGCCCCGGCATTCGGGACGTGCAGTGCGTTGGTCTGCAAGGCTTGCCCGATGACTTCTGGGCGCAGTGGCAAGCCAACCACGCGGCTTTCCCGCGGGGTGTTGACATTGTTTTTACCTGCGGCGAAGACGCGCTGGGCCTGCCCCGCACGACGCGGGTGCGTCGATTGGAAGGAGTCTAGGATGAAACCCCCACGCTCATCACTTCGTGTATTCACTGCCCCCCGAGGGGGCGCAGGCTTCCCTTGGGGCGGCCCGGCGGGAGCCTGATATGTATGTTGCAGTAAAAGGCGGCGCCGCCGCGATTGAAAGTTCCTGGCGCCTGCTGGAGGCCCAGCGCCGGGGCGACACCGCCATTGCCGAGTTGTCGGTGGCGCAGATCCGCGCGCAGCTCTCGCTGGCGGTGGACCGGGTCATGAGCGAAGGCTCGCTGTACGACCCCGAACTGGCGGCGCTGGCCATCAAGCAGGCCAGCGGCGACCTGATGGAAGCGATCTTCCTGCTGCGCGCCTACCGCACCACCTTGCCGCGCCTGGGTTACAGCGAGCCGCTGGACACCGCGCGCATTGCGCTGGTGCGGCGCATCTCGGCCACGTTCAAGGAGGTGCCGGGCGGCCAGCTGCTGGGGCCGACCTACGACTACACCCAGCGCCTGCTGGACTTTGCCTTGCTGGCCGAAGGCGAAAACACCGGCCACTCGCCCGCTGCCAGCGACACCGCGCCGGACTGCCTTGCCAAGGCGTTCACAGACCCGTTGGAAAAGTACCTCGCCATTGAGACGCCATCGGCCACCGTGCCCCGCATCAACGAGCTGCTGGCGCGCGAGGGCCTGCTGGAAACACCGCAACCGTTTGACGCCGCCCCACCGGGCGACCTGACCCGTGATCCCTTGATGTTCCCCGCCGACCGCGCCCTGCGCCTGCAGGCGCTGGCGCGTGGTGACGAAGGCTGGCTGCTGGCCATGGGCTACTCGACCCAGCGCGGCTACGCCAACTCACACCCGTTTGCCGGCGAAATCCGGCGTGGCTTTGTCAGTGTGGAACTGGTGCCGGATGAGCTGGGTTTTGCCCTCGACATTGGTGAGCTAGAGATCACCGAGTGCCAGATGATCAACCAGTTCAGCGGCAGCCGCGAGGTGCCGCCGCAGTTCACCCAGGGTTACGGCCTGGCTTTTGGCGGTGCCGAGCGCAAGGCCATGGCCATGGCGCTGGTGGACCGGGCCCTGCGCGCCGACGAACTGGGCGAGCCGCGCGTGGCCCCGGCGCAGGACGAGGAGTTTGTGCTGTCACACGCCGACAACGTCGAGGCATCCGGTTTTGTGCAGCACCTCAAATTGCCACACTACGTGGACTTTCAGGCCGAACTGGAGCTGGTGCGCAAGCTGCGCGCCGCCCATGCCGCGCCGGCACGTGACAGCGCCAGCGCTTTCAACCCCACCCAGCAAGAGGCGGCATGATGGATCAACACTACAACTTTGCCTTTCTGGACGAGCGCACCAAGAAGCACATTCGCCGCGCCCTGCTCAAGGCGGTGGCGGTGCCGGGCTACCAGGTGCCCTTCGGTTCGCGCGAGATGCCTTTTGCCTATGGCTGGGGAACCGGTGGCGTGCAGATCACGGCCAGCATCATCGGGAGCAGCGACGTGCTCAAGGTGATCGACCAGGGCTCGGACGACACCACCAACGCGGTCAACATCCGGCGCTTCTTTGCCCGCACCACCGGCGTGACGACAACCGAGAAAACGCGGGAGGCCACGTTGATCCAGACGCGCCACCGCATCCCGGAGGCGCCGCTCACCGAGTCGCAAACGCTTGTCTACCAAGTGCCCATGCCCGAGCCACTGTCCAAGCTGGAACCCCGTCGGCGTGAGACCATCAAGATGCACGCTTTAAGCGAATACGGCCTGATGCATGTGCGCCTGTACGAGGACATTGCGCAGCTCGGTGCCATCTCGCACGCCTATGACTATCCCGTCATGGTGAACGAGCGCTACCTGATGTCGCCCTCACCCATCCCCAAATTCGATAACCCCAAGATGCACATGAACCCGGCCCTGCAACTCTTTGGCGCCGGTCGCGAAAAACGCCTCTACGCCATCCCGCCCTACACGCCGGTGCGCAGCCTGGACTTTGAGGACCACCCGTTTGAGGTGCAGCGCTGGGACCATGCCTGCGCCCTGTGCGGCGCCAGCGAGAGCTACCTGGACGAGATGATCGTGGACGACGCCGGCAGCCGCCTGTTTGTATGTTCGGACAGCGACTACTGCGAGGAGCGGCGCGATGCCGGGCAGGTGGGCACCCAGCAGGCCGTGACTTTGCATGATGCCTTGGCCACGCCCTCTGAGGCGGTGACGCCAAGTGAACAGGAGGCCGCATGAGCGCCGCGCCGGGCCGTCCCCAAGCAAGCTCGCACCGCAGTGCGCAGCACGAAGGTACGCCAGTGATCCCGCCGGTGTTGTTGTCGGCGCGCCAGGTCGGCAAGGCCTTTGTGCACCAGGGCCAGCCGCGCTGGGCCTGCCGTGGCGTGAGTTTTGATCTCTACCCCGGCGAGGTGCTGGCGGTGGTGGGAGAGTCCGGTTCGGGCAAAAGCACGCTGCTGCGCCTGCTGGCGGCGCGCCTGGCTTGCGACGAAGGATCGGTGCATTACGACGTGCGGGCCGAGTCCCCCAACGAATCCGGGAGCGAGTCCACGGGCCTGGTGGATCTGGCCGAACTATCGGAAGCACGCCTGCGCTGGCTGGCCCGCACCGATTGGGGTTTTGTCGAGCAGCATGCGCGCGACGGCCTGCGTATGAACGTCTCGGGTGGCGCCAATGTGGGAGAGCGCCTGATGGCCCTGGGGGCCAGGCACTACGGCCATCTGCGCAGCGAGGCGAGCTCGTGGATGCAACGCGTGGAACTCGACGCCGGCCGCATGGACGACCTGCCCGCCACCTACTCGGGCGGCATGCAGCAGCGCCTGCAGATTGCCCGCAACCTGGTGACGCATCCGCGCCTGGTGTTCATGGACGAGCCCACCACGGGTCTGGACGTCTCCGTGCAAGCCCGCCTGCTGGACCTGCTGCGTGAGCTGGTGGACGAGTTGCAGCTGGCCGCCGTGGTGGTCACGCACGACCTGGCGGTGGCGCGCTTGCTGGCGCAGCGCATGCTGGTCATGAAAGACGGTTGCGTGGTGGAACAAGGCCTGACCGATCGCGTGCTGGACGACCCCCAGCATCCCTATACCCAATTGCTTGTTTCCTCGGTACTGACGCCATGACCGCTCTCATAGAAACTCTTTGCCTGTCCAAAACCTTCACGCTGCACGGGCGCGGCGGGCTGCAACTGCCGGTATTTGCCGGCATTGATTTGAGCGTGCACCCCGGCGAATGCCTGGCCCTGACCGGCCACTCCGGCAGCGGCAAAAGCTCCTTGCTGCGCTGCCTGTACGGCAACTACGGCGCCAGCAGTGGCGAGGTGCGCATTCGCCATTCAGGCGATTGGGTCAGCCTGTCCAGCGCCGCGCCGCGTGAGGTGTTTGAGGTGCGTCGCCGCACGCTGGGTTATGTCTCGCAGTTCCTGCGCGTCATTCCGCGCGTCTCGACGCTCGACATCGTGGCCGACCCGCTGCGTCGGCTCGGCGTCGGTGCCGAGGAGGCCCGCGCACAGGCCGCACAATGGCTCAAACGCCTGAACCTGCACGAGCATTTGTGGCATCTGCCACCGGCCACCTTTTCCGGCGGCGAGCAGCAGCGCGTCAACATCGCCCACGGCATGATCACCGCCCCGCCGGTGCTGCTGCTCGATGAGCCCACCGCCTCGCTGGACGCCGACAACCGGCACGTGGTGGTGGAACTGATTCATGCCGCCCGCGCACAGGGCAGTGCCATCGTTGGCATCTTTCACGACGACGAAGTCCGCGCGGCCGTGGCCACGCGCTGCTTTGACGTCGAGCAACACCGAAACCCGGTTTGATATTCAAGGAACACATTTTATGAAGCAACGCATTTTCCGCAACGCCCGCATCGTCACCCCCGACAACGAATTTACCGGTTGCTTGGTGGTTGAAGACGGCATCATCCGCAGCATGGACAGCGGCAACACGTCCGTACCCGGCGCCCAAGACTGGGCTGGCGACTGGCTGCTGCCCGGCCTGGTGGAGGTGCACACCGACAACCTGGAGAAGCATCTGTCACCCCGCCCCGGCGTGTTGTGGAACGCCCACTCGGCCATGACGGTGCACGATGCACAGTGCGCGGCGGCGGGCATCACCACCGTGCTGGACTCGGTGGTGATCGGCGACCTGGACGACGACGGCACGCGCAGCCAGACGCAGCACACGTCCATCGCCGCGCTGCACCAATGCCATGAAGAAGGCCTGATGCGGGTCGAGCACCTGCTGCACCTGCGCTGCGAACTCTCCGCGCCCGACATGCTGGAGGTGTTTCACGAATACGCCGACGACTCGCTGCTGGCACTGGTCAGCATGATGGACCACACGCCGGGCCAGCGCCAGTGGCGCGACCTGAAAAGCTACCGCCGCTACACCGAGCGCAATGGCAGCTACAACGACGCCGAGTTCGCGGCCATGATTGCGCAGCGCAAGGCGGACCAGCAGGCCTTCTCGCTGCCACACCGGGTGGAAATTGTGCGTGAGTGCCAGGCCCGCGGCCTGCCTTTGGCCAGCCACGACGACACCTTGCTCAGCGACATTGCCCAAGCCGTTGCAGAAGGCGTGGCGATGTCGGAGTTCCCGACCACGGTGGCGGCGGCGCAGGCGGCGCGTGCGGCGGGCATGGCCATCATCATGGGCGGGCCCAATATGGTCAAGGGCGGCTCGCACTCGGGCAACGTGTCGGCCGCCGAGCTGGCGCAGCTCGATTTGCTGGACATTTTTTCGTCCGACTACGTGCCCAGCAGCCTGCTGCTGGGCACTTTCATGCTCGGGCAGCTGGAGGGCTGGACGCTGCCCAAGGCGGTGCGCACCGTCACGGTCAATCCGGCGCGGGCGATTCGCCTGCAAGACCGTGGCGACGTGGCGCCGGGCCAGCGTGCCGACCTGCTGCGCGTGCGCATGAACCGCGTCGGCATGCCTGTCGTGCTGGAAGCCTGGCTGGCTGGCAAACGGGCTTTCTGAAACCTTGCGGGACAGACCGCAGCTCGCGCGTTGTGAGCCAGCTCTGTCCTCAACTGATCAAAGGTATTCACCATGCACTACACCCACATAGCCGCCCATAACCTGCCACCCCCTGCCAGCTTGGGGCTGGCGCCGACCCTGTCGGCCAGCGCCATCGTGCGCGACTGCCGTTTCGGCCGCTACACGCAGGTCGGCGAACAGACGCGCATGGGAGACTGCTTGCTCGACGATTACGCCTACGTTCAGCACAACTGCGACCTGATGTCGACCGATATAGGAAAGTTCGCCAACATTGCGAACATGGTGCGCATCAACCCCGGCTTTCACCCGATGGAGCGGCCCACGCTGCACCACTTCACCTACCGGCCCACGATGTACGGCATGGACACGCAGGACGATGCCGACTTCTTTGCCTGGCGTTTGCGCCAACGGGTGGTCATCGGCCACGACACCTGGATCGGCCACGGTGCGGTGATCATGCCGGGGGTGCACATTGGCAACGGGGCCGTGGTCGGCAGCAACTCGGTGGTGACCAGGGATGTGGCGTCATATGCCATCGTCGCCGGTGCGCCGGCCACGGTGATCCGCCAGCGTTTCCCCCGCGCCATTGCCCAAGCCCTGGAAGCCACCGCCTGGTGGGACTGGGACCACGACACGCTGACCGAGCGCATGCCCGATTTCAAGGACATGCGGTGTTTCCTGGCGAAATACGCGCCTTGAGATAGTGCCCCGAGAACCCGGGCACCGGTGCCGGGCTCGGAAGAAGGTCAAAGATTCATTTAACTTATTGCATTTTTGGGTGTTCCCGATTACATTAAAGAGGCATAATTAATACTTCTTTAAAGGACAAACCATGTCTGCATGCTTCGCTACCACCATTGACCTGCGCCGGGTCGCGCCGCCCGCGCGACATTCGCTGATATTCAGCAGCTTTTCAGATTTGCTGCCGGGCCAGTCACTGGAACTGATCAACGACCACGACCCGCAGCCCCTGAATGAGCAGTTTCAGATGCGTTCCCCAGGTGTTTTTAGCTGGAGCTACCTTGAAAAAGGTCCGCAAGTGTGGCGGGTTCAAATCGGCAAGAATGCCGCCAGCGCTGCGTCCGGCGCGTCCGACAGCTGCTGCTCTGGTGGCGCCTGCTGCGGCTGAGCCCCACAAGGCGCCTCATACCCAGTGCAGTCGGCCTAAGGCCCACCCAATTGACCTACATCATTGGACTTGGCAGCAAGGTCTGATACCCTTGTGTCTTTAGATTTGTCGGCCTTTTGGGGCGGACAGCGATGCACCGGTCAAAGGTGGTCCACAATCCCACAACCATGATGAATACCATTTTGGACAACTCCCTTGTTCCCCCGCTGGCTGTGCCTGTCGCCGCGTCGATGGAGCTGGTCTGCCCGGCTGGCAGCCTACCCGCGCTCAAAGCGGCGGTTGACAACGGCGCAGACTGTGTTTACCTCGGCTTTCGCGATGCCACCAACGCGCGCAATTTTGCCGGTCTGAACTTTGACGAAGCCGCCATTGAGACCGGCATTCGCTACGCCCATGACCGGGGCCGCAAGGTGTTTGTGGCGCTTAACACCTACCCACAGGCCGCCAAAGCCGAGCTCTGGCAACGCGCGGTCGACCGCGCCGCGCACAGCGGGGTCGATGCCGTGATCTTGGCCGACCCCGGCATGATGGCTTACGCTGTCAAACACCAGCCGCAACTGCGCCTGCATTTGTCGGTGCAGGGCTCGGCCACCAACTACGAGGCGCTTGATTTTTATTACCAGCACTTTGGTATTGCGCGCGCCGTGCTGCCGCGCGTGCTCTCGCTCACGCAAGTCGAGCAGGTGCTTGAAAAAACCTCGGTCGAGATCGAGGTTTTTGGCTTCGGCAGTCTGTGCGTGATGGTGGAGGGGCGCTGTGCGCTCTCAAGCTACGTGACCGGCGAAGCCCCCAATACCAATGGTGTGTGCTCACCGCCCAAAGCGGTGCGTTGGGTGGAAACGCCGCAGGGCCGCGAGTCGCGCCTGAACGGCGTCCTGATTGACCGCTACGCCACGGGCGAAAACGCCGGTTACCCCACGCTGTGCAAAGGCCGTTTTGATGTCGGTGATGAAAAAAACTATTACGCCATTGAAGAGCCCACGAGCTTGAACACCCTGTCCTTGTTGCCCGAGCTGATGCGTATCGGCGTGCGTGCCATCAAGATCGAGGGCCGCCAGCGCAGTCCCGCCTACGTGGCGCAAGTCACCAAAGTGTGGCGCGAGGCGATTGACAGTTGCCGCACCAACCCACAGCTTTATGCCGCCAAACCCGCCTGGATGAGCAGCCTGGACAAAGTGGCCGAAGGCCAACAGCACACGCTAGGCGCCTACCACCGGCCATGGAAATGAAGGACGCACGAAAAGCCACCCCAGCGTCGTTGCGCTGTCTTGTCGTACGTTCCGTACTGTCTGCGGCAGCGCGCCTGGCTGGGACGGCGTTGCGTACGTCCTCAACATATTGAACTTCAAGATGAAATTAGCTTTAGGTCCGATCCTGTACTACTGGCCGCGCGACGAGGTGCTGGCTTTTTATGACGCCGTGGCGCAGTCGCCGGTGGACATCGTCTACCTGGGTGAAGCGGTGTGTTCGCGCCGCCACGAGGTGCGGCTCAATGACTGGCTGGACATTGCCGCCGCTTTGCGCGATGCGGGTAAAGAAGTGGTGCTGTCGACCCAGGTGCTGATCGAGTCCGGCGCCGATGTGACGGTGTTGCACAAAATTGCTGCCAACGGTCAATTCATGGTCGAGGCCAACGACATGGGTGCAGTGCACTGCCTGGAAGGCAAAGTGCCTTTTGTCGCCGGGCCGCACCTGAACATCTACAACGTGCCGACGCTGCAATGGATGGCGGCTCTGGGCATCAAGCGCTGGGTGATGCCGCTGGAGATGGGGCGCGATGATCTGGCGCTGCTGCTGGCCGGTTGCCCGCCGGGTGTGCAAACCGAGGTGTTTGCCTATGGCCGCATGCCGCTGGCCTTTTCTGCCCGCTGTTTCACCGCGCGCCACTGCAATTTGCCCAAGGACGATTGCCAGTTCAAATGTATTGAGCACCCGGATGGTTTGGTGATGCGCACGCGCGAGAGCGAAGAGTTTCTGGTGCTCAACGGCATCCAGACCCAATCGGCCCGCGTCCACAACCTGCTGGCGGAGTTGCCGGCCATGCGGGACATGGGCGTGGATGTGGTGCGTATCAGCCCGCAGTCGCGGCATACGGTGCGCATTGTCGAGCTGTTCCAAGCGGTGATCCAGGGCCGGATGGGCGTGACTGCGGCCAGCACTGAACTGGCCGCGCTGATGCCGGAAAAAGCCTGCAATGGCTACTGGTACGGCCAGCCGGGGCTGGAGCAGGTCGCTGCAAGCCCGGAACAGGTGTCCTAGCTATTCAAGGAATTCAAGATGAGCGCAAAACCGTTGCTGATTCCCACCCCGCTGGGGGCCATGTTGGGGCGCTTGCCAGCCTACCCCGGCTCCCTGTTCTTTGTGACCGGGCTCAATCTGGCGCTGAGCAAACAATTGGCCCCTGACGTCACGCAGATGTTGCTGGGCAAAAAACTGCGCCTGCGCGTGACCGACGCGCATTGGGCCTTTGACTTTGAGTGGCGCAACAAGCACTTTGCGGCGTGCCAGAACGTGGGCGAGGCCGATCTCACCATCAGCGCCAGCGCGCATGACTTCGTGCTGCTGGCCCGGCGCCAGGAAGACCCCGACACGCTGTTTTTCAGCCGCCGCCTGGCCATGGAAGGCGATACCGAGCTGGGCCTGCTGGTCAAAAACACCATTGATGCCATCGAGCTGCCGATGGTGAATCTGGAGCCCTTCAAGCCGGCACAGGTGCTGGCACGACTGCGCGCCCGCTGGACGCTACGGCAATCCCATTGAAGCGCGTCATCGTCGCCATCTCGGGTGCCAGCGGCGCCGTTTATGGTGTGCGCTTGTTGCAGATGTTGCGTGGCATGCAGGGCGTGCAAACCCACTTGACGGTGTCCGAGGCCGGTTGGCTCAACGTGCAACAGGAGCTGGACATGGCGCGCGCCGAGGTGGAGGCCCTGGCCGACGTGGTTTACCCGGTGCAAAACGTGGGTGCAGCGATTGCCAGCGGCTCGTTTCAATGTGACGGCATGGTGGTGGCGCCCTGCGCCATGCGCACGCTGGCCGCCGTGGCGCTCGGCCTGTCCGACAACCTGATCACGCGCGCGGCTGACGTGATGCTCAAAGAACGGCGCCGTTTGATTTTGATGGTGCGTGAAACCCCCCTGAACCTGGCGCACCTGCGCAACATGACCAGCGTGACCGAGATGGGCGGCATCATCTTCCCACCCGTGCCCGGCTTCTATCACCGCCCACAGTCAATCAACGAGATGGTGGATCACAGCGTGAGCCGGGTCATTGATTTGCTGGGTCTGCCGCAACCCGACGCGACGCGCTGGACGGGCCTGGCCTCGTAGACCGACAATTCCTCCGCTCCGTTTCACCGCCCTCAACACCATGGCCTACCGCGACCTCAGAGACTTCATCACCCAACTGGAACACCTGGGCGAACTCAAGCGCGTCCAGGCCGAGGTTTCGCCTTATCTGGAGATGACCGCCCTGTGCGACCGCACCTTGCGCGCGGGCGGCCCGGCCTTGCTGTTTGAAAACCCCACCGGCCACAACACGCCGGTGCTGGGCAACCTGTTTGGCACGACACGCCGCGTCGCTTTGGGCATGGGCGTAAACGACGTGAGTGAGCTGCGCCAGTTTGGCCACGTGCTGGCCAGTCTCAAGGAGCCCGAAGCCCCCAAAGGTTTCAAGGAGCTGATGGGCCTGGGCAGCCTGGTCAAAACCCTGTGGGCCATGGCTCCCAAAGAACTGCGTAGCGCACCGTGCCAGGAAATTATCTGGGAAGGGGCGGACGTCGATTTGGCAAGGCTGCCGATTCAACATTGCTGGCCCGGCGATGTAGCCCCGCTGATCACCTGGGGCCTGGTGATCACCCAAGGCCCGCACAAGGCACGACAAAACCTGGGCATTTACCGCCAACAGGTACTGGCCCGCAACAAGGTCATCATGCGCTGGTTGGCCCAGCGCGGTGGCGCGCTGGATTTCAAAGAGCACGCGGCCCTGAACCCCGGCCAGCCCTACCCGGTCTGCGTGGCCCTGGGTGCCGACCCGGCCACGATTCTGGGAGCGGTCACGCCGGTGCCCGACTCTTTGAGCGAATACCAGTTTGCCGGGTTGCTGCGTGGCAGCCGCACCGAGCTGGTCAAAGCCCTGGGCAGCGAGCTGCGCGTACCCGCCTTTGCCGAAATCGTGCTCGAAGGCCACATCTACCCGGACGCCACGCACGCCAGCGGTTTCGAGCACGCGCTGGAAGGCCCGTTTGGCGACCACACCGGTTATTACAACGAACAGGACTGGTTTCCGGTCTTCACCATCGACCGCATCACGCAGCGTCGCGACCCCATTTACCACTCGACTTACACCGGCAAACCGCCCGATGAGCCCGCCATGCTGGCGCTGGCTTTGAACGAGCTGTTTGTGCCGTTGCTGCAACGCCAATACCCCGAGATCACCGACTTCTATCTGCCGCCCGAGGGCTGCAGTTACCGCCTGGCCGTGGTGCAGATCAAGAAGTCCTACCCCGGCCACGCGCGCCGTGTCATGTTTGGCATCTGGAGCTTTCTGCGCCAGTTCATGTACACCAAGTTCATCGTGGTGGTCGATGACGACGTCAACATCCGTGACTGGAAGGACGTGATCTGGGCCATCACCACCCGGGTCGACCCGACACGCGACACGCTCCTGGCCGACAGCACACCGATTGACTACCTGGACTTTGCCTCACCGGTGAGCGGCCTGGGCAGCAAGATGGGGCTGGATGCCACCAACAAATGGCCGGGCGAGACCAGCCGGGAATGGGGCCGGCCATTGACCATGAGTGCCGACGTCACGGCCAGGGTGGAGCAGGTTTGGCAGACGCTGGGACTGTGAATCAAATTGGGCTCTGGCACAGGCCCGCTGTGGGTGGGGTCCTGATTCAACGATGCGATGAGCCGTGCGGATTTTGCGGATCCAGGTAGCGTTGCTTGAAGTACTGCCGAACGGTATTCATGGCAGGACTCATGCTTGCGTCGGCGCGCCACGCCAAGCCCACATTCATACTGGGAATGCTCTCGACCGGCTTGATCGTCTCGATCCGCTTGCCTTCCAGGGACCAGGGGCGATAGACCATGTCGGACAAAATTGCCACCCCCAGATCGTTGGCAACCAGGCTACGCACGGCTTCTATCGACTTGGTGTTCAAGGCGACGTTGGGCTCAAAGCCATGCAGATGCCAATAGCGAAGAGCCGAGTCGGCAGCCTCATCCACCGTCAGCATGATGAAGGGCTCTTGCGCAATGTCGGCAAAGCTGACCTGTCGTTTTGCAGCAAAACGATGCTGCGGCGAAACCCACAAGCGGCGCTGTGAGCTGAACAAAGTCTCGGTCTGAATGGCTGGGTTGCGTACATTGGACGTGAGCAGCATCGCCATGTCGTAGTTTTGCGCCAGCAAACCAGATTCAATCGTGTCCCGGTCAAGCTCGAGCATGCGAATGCGCAGCGCCGGATACAGCAACGACAAACGCTGCAGATGATCCGGCAAAAAGTAACCCATCACGGTGTAGGTGGCGGCAAGTGTCAGTTCCCCACTGACGGGCGCAATTTCCTGCGGCATGTTTCGCGCATCGTCCACGGCCGCCAAAATGGCGTAGGCGCGGGTCAAAAAATGCCTGCCGTTGTCGGTCAGCTCCATGCCGTGAGATTGACGAATAAAAAGCTTGTACCCCAAGCCTTCCTCCAGGTCGCGTATTGAGATGGTGACGGCCGATTGCGACACCGACAACTCAACGGCAGCACGGGAGATTTGCCCCAGCTCAGCCGTTGCCGCAAAGTATTTGATTTGTCGCAGTGAAAAACGCATCTCAAATCAACCGTAACGTTGTAGGGAGAGGAACAAGCATGATATATAAAAAACTAATACTAGCACCTTAAAAAATAAAATTATCTTTTCTTGTCACAAACTCGTAACTTTGCGTACCTGAACAAGGGCTTGTCATGAACAAGCGGCAATTCAAGCCAAGTACACGAACAAAGATGGGCGAAACAATGAAAAGAGTGATGGATTTGAATTCGGACATGGGGGAGGGCTTTGGCCCATGGAGTATCGGAGAGGGTGCAGACGAAGCCATCATGAGTCAGATCAGTTCCGCCAACATCGCAACCGGTTTTCACGCTGGCGACCCGAACATCATGCAGCGAATGGTGTCCTATGCCAAACAATATGGGGTGGGTATTGGTGCACACCCAGGTTTTCGTGATTTGGTTGGATTTGGCCGGCGCGACATAAAGGCATCCAGCAGCGAACTGCTCAACGACGTCATTTACCAAACGGGCGCATTGCGCGAATTTGCGCACTGGCAAGGCGTGCGCTTGCAGCACGTCAAATTGCATGGCGCACTCTACATGCGCGCAGCAGTCGATGAAGAGTTTTCAATTGCCCTGATCAAAGCCCTGCAAGAGATTGAACCCAGCTTGTATCTGTACTGCATGGAAGCCTCGGTCACTTACCAAGTGGCCAAAAGAATGGGGCACCCGGTTGTGCGCGAGTTCTATGGCGACCGTAACTACGACAAAACCGGCTCCATTGTGTTCACGCGTCAGGTTGGACAACTTGACCCGGCCACCGTCGCCGCCAGGGCGCTGCGCGCCTGCACCCACGGGGTAGTTCGAACGGTTGAAGGCGAAGACATCGCCATAGATTTTGACTCCATCTGCATTCACAGTGACACACCAGGTGCGCTGGCCCTGATCAAGGCCACAAAAAATGCATTGACCAGCAACGGCATAAAGATTGCGTCGTTGTCAGAAGTTGTGCCACGCTGAATGAGCCGGCACTCAAAGGCCTATTGACCACCATCTGATTTGTTTGAACTGCACAGCACAACTTAGGAGCGCACAGCATGGCTGAAATTATTTCCCCTCTCCCCGGCACGTTCTATAGGCGACCCGCCCCGGATGCACCCAACTACAAACAAGTCGGAGACAGCGTTGCAATCGATGAGGTGATCGGCTTGGTTGAGGTGATGAAGATGTTCAACGAAGTTCGCGCTGAAGTCAGCGGCAAGGTGGTGCGCTACACGATTGACAACGAAGACCCGGTTGAAGCCGGACAAGTCTTGATGATCATTGAATAGCGGATCGAAATTGGGCCTGCCCACAACTCATCGCAAAGTCCATTTGATGACAACGACGCACAAAGTACTGATAGCCAATCGCGGTGAAATCGCCGTTCGCATTGCGCGGGCGGCACAGGAACTTGGACTGCAGACCGTTGCGGTAGTGAGTGACGCCGACACCACCAGTCTGGTCGCACAGATGGCCGATCAGGTGGTCAACATTGGCCCTGCGCATCCCGCCAAAAGTTATTTGAATGCCGATGCCATTTTGCAGGCAGCACAGTCGACCGGCGCCACCATGGTGCATCCCGGCTATGGTTTCCTGTCGGAAAACGCCGCGTTTGCGCGCCAAGTCACTCAAGCCGGACTCATTTTTGTTGGACCCAGCGCAGAAACCATCGAGTGCATGGGCAACAAATCCGTGGCACGTGAGACGGCTCAAAGAGCCGGGGTACCCACAGTTCCCGGAAGCGCCGGCACGGTCGATGATGCGGAAATGGCGGCCAAAGTTGCAGCCGAGGTGGGTTACTCCGTGATGATCAAAGCGTCAGCGGGAGGCGGTGGCCGTGGCATTCGTGTGGCGCACAGTGAGCCTGAACTTCGTCATCAGCTGCCCCTGGCGCGGAGCGAGGCGCGTGCGGCCTTTGGAGACGACGCCGTTTATCTGGAACGCTTCATCGCCAGGGCCCGGCATATCGAGGTTCAGGTCCTGGGCGATGGAAATCGGGTTGTGCATTGCTATGAGCGCGAATGCTCACTTCAAAGAAGACGACAAAAAATTGTCGAAGAAGCGCCGTCTCCGGCACTGTCGCAGATGACACGCGACGCCCTGTGTGAATCAGCTGTTCGCCTGGCGATCGCGGTGGGCTATAGCGGCGCGGGGACGTTGGAATTTCTATATGACGACGACAGTGGTGAGTTCTTCTTTATTGAAATGAATACCCGTATTCAAGTTGAACATCCGGTCAGCGAATTGGTGACCGGGGTTGATTTGGTGCGTGAAATGCTGCGAATTGCGATGGGAGAGCCGCTCAGGTTCAAACAGGAACAGATCGTCCTCAAAGGGGCTGCGATCGAATGCCGCCTGAACGCGGAAGATCCAGAGCGCAACTTCATGCCCAGCCCGGGAAGGCTGAGCGCGCTGCGCTGGCCAGGCGGACCAGGTGTGCGGGTAGATACCCATGTACACCATCCCGCCGTTTTACGATTCTCTGTTGGCAAAACTGGCCGTCTGGGACGAGGACAGGCCTGCCGCCCTGCAACGCATGCAACGAGCCCTGGCTGAAACAAGCATCGAGGGTGTCCACAACACCATTGCACTCCACCAGCAATTGCTGGCAGATCCGGCGGTCCAGAATGGGCAATTTCACACCGGCTACCTTGAGCAGTGGATGGCCCGGCGTGCGGCCGAAAAAGCCCTGGCACTGACGTCCGAGCCGACAGCTGGATTGACTGTTTAACCCACCTTCGAGCCTTTACCTAAGGAACATCAATGTCACTCCCTCCTGCACGATATTCATTTGGCGGCGACGAACACATTTTCGTGGAACTCAACCACGAGATGTCGCTGGAAGCGTTCTTCAAAGGCATGTCAATCACCAATGCCATTGCGCAGCGAAAGATTGCCGGCGTGACTGAAATTTGTCCGGCCAATGCTTCCTATCAGGTCCGTTTTGACCCCGATCTGATGGCACCTGACAAGTTGATGGAGATTTTGAAATCAATTGAAATCGAGTTGGGCGACGGTGCGCTGGAACTCAATACCCGCATCATCGAGATTCCCGTCTTTTACAACGACCCCTGGACCAACGAAACGCAACAGCGTTTTCGTGAAAGGCATCAGGACCCCACTTCAACCGACCTCGAATATGGCGCACGCGTCAATGGCTACGCGAATGTAGACGCGTTCATCGCGGCGCATGCGGCATCGCCCTGGTTTGTCTCCATGGTTGGCTTTGTGGCGGGGCTGCCATTCATGTTTCAGATGGTTGAACGTACCAAGCAGATTCAGGTTCCCAAATATCTCAGACCACGCACCGACACACCCAAACTCACGATTGGGCACGGCGGCTGCTTTGGCTGTATCTATTCTGTGCGCGGTGCGGGGGGCTATCAAATGTTTGGCATCACCCCGGCGCCCATTTTTGATCCGCAGCAAAGCCTGCCGTATGTCAAAGACTTCATGGTGTTTTTCCGCCCTGGAGACATTGTCAAATTCAAGCCCATCAACCGGTCTGAGTACGACGCTGCACTGACAAAAGTGCAGGACGGAAGCTTCGACTTGCGCATCCGTGAGGTGAAGTTTTCACTGCAGGACTTTGTTAAAGATCCGAGCGCTTACAACCAACAATTGACGGAGACTTTGTATGGCAATTAAGGTACTACAACCTGGACTTGCAACCACCGTACAGGATGCCGGTCGAATTGGTTATTACCACTTGGGCATTCCGCTTTCAGGCGCGCTTGATCAGTACTCGTTTCGTGCTGCCAATCTCCTGGTCGGAAATTCGGAAGATGCCGCCACACTCGAGATAACGATGCTCGGCCCCAAGCTGGAGTTCATGCATGATGCCGCCATCGCACTGACTGGTGCGAACTTGCCGGCCAAGCTTGACGGCGTTCCCATACCCAACAACCAAGTTGTCGCGGTCAAGGCGGGCAGCGTGCTTAGTTTTGATTTTCTGAAAGACGGCGTGCGCGCCTACCTCGCCGTGGCCGGTGGCATTGATGTGCCGGAGGTGCTTGGCAGCCGTTCAACTTACACCTTGGGGGCCATCGGTGGTTTTTGTGGAAGAAAACTCCAAGCCGGTGATGTGTTGCCCGTGGGGGCTTTTCAGGGGCCATCGCACGTAGGCAAAAAGCTGCCAGATCATTTGAAGCAAGCCTTGCCCAAGCAGGTGCAGGTTCGCGTTCTTCCCGGCTTGTATTTTCACTGGTTGACGCAGGCCTCTGGAAAGTCGTTTTTTGAAGATACATGGCAGGTGGGCCCCGAAGCGGACCGCATCGGCTATCGATTCAAGCATGGCCGTCCGCTGGAATTTGAACCCCGCGAACGCCCCTTTGGGGCTGGTTCCGACCCCTCCAACATCGTCGATGCGGGGTATCCCATTGGCTCGATTCAAGTACCTGGCGGTCTGGAGCCCATCGTTTTGCATCGCGATGCCGTGTCCGGCGGTGGCTACGCCATGATTGGCACGGTCATCAGTGCGGATATGGATGTTGTAGCGCAGCTGCAGCCAAATTTTCAAACCCAATTTGTCGCGGTTGACATGGCGCAGGCCTTGAGTGCGCGCGCCAAACGCAATCAGCGCCTGGCTGATTTGCGACAGGCTCTATTGAATTGAATTGGGTTCTTTGACATGTTCCGGCAAGTGATGACCTTACTTGTCTTCCCCGCCTTCGCACTGGTGCGAAGTTTTTTCAACCTTGGCTTTTACTTATTGGAGACTTCATGAAAAAAATATCCGCACCCACCCTGTTCGCCGGTGTCTTGTTGACGGCCTCCTTCGCGGCCCCAGCGGCGAATTGGTACCCCTATGCGGCAGAGCAGACAGAGCCCGCGTTCTCTGACACAGGTGTGAAAAAACCGATCGACTACAGCCCGCTGCCCAAAGCATCAAAAAAATGGAAGCTCTGCGTTTCATTTCCCCACATGAAAGATGCCTACTGGCTGGGTGTTGACTACGGTGTGGTTGAGGAAGCCAAGCGTCTTGGTGTGTCGGCTCAGGTACTCGAAGCCGGTGGTTATACCAACTTGAACAAGCAAATTTCGCAAATTGAGGATTGCGTCGCCGGCGGCGGTCAGGCCGTGGTTATTGGCGGTATTTCTGCGGACGGCCTGGTCAATCTGGTCAAGTCACTCAAAGCCAAAAACATCCCAACCGTCGATGTCATCAACGGCATCAATTCTCCCGACCTGACCGCAAAGTCGCTTGTGTCCTTCTACACGATGGGACAAGAGGCGGGCGCCTATTTGGCCAAAAAGCATCCCGCCGGAAGCGCCAAGGCTGTCGTCGCGTGGTTTCCTGGACCCGCTGGCGCTGGTTGGGTGGAAGCCGCCAACAAAGGTTTCGCTGAGGCTGTCAAGGGCAGTTCCCTGGAAGTGATGGCCCCGATCTATGGTGATACAGGCAAGGAAGTCCAAGCCAAGTTGGTTGAGGACGCCTTGCAGTCGAACCCCGCCATCCGCTATATCGCAGGCACAGCAGTCACCGCCGAAGTGAGCCAAGGCATCGTGCGCGCGCGCAACCTGAAAGACAAAGTGCAAGTGATTTCGTTTTATTTGACCCCCGACGTCTACGCCGGCATTGAAAAGGGCACGATCATGGCGTCTCCCGCTGACGCCATGGTGATTCAAGGGCGCATAGCGATCGATCAAGCGGTGCGTGCCCTGGAAGGCAAGGACCTGATCAAGCACGTGGGGCCCAAGATTGTCACGATCGACAAAGCCAACTTGAAGCAGATTCGCCGTGATGATGTCTTGCCACCGGCATCGTTCAAGCCATTGTTTGAAGTCAAATAGTGGAAACCTGCCGTGTGGGCAAGGTGCTTGTTGAGTTCACGTTTCCGGTGACATCAAAAATGACTTTGTTCAAGCAGCAGGTTAACGTGAGATGAGCGATGTTTTATTATCCATTGAAGGACTGTCCAAGAAGTTTCCAGGTGTGCGCGCGCTGGACGGGGTGGATTTTGAGTTGCTTGCAGGCGAGGTTCATGCCATATTTGGTGAGAACGGTGCTGGCAAGTCCACCCTGATTTCCATTATTGCCGGAGCACAGCCGCAAGGCAGTGGAATCATTCGGATGCACGGCGAGGAACTTCGATTTTCCTCCGTCGCTGATGCCAGGCGACATGGCATCAGCGCCGTTTTTCAAGAGTTCTCTTTGGCGCCTCATCTGACGGTTGAAGAAAATTTGTGTCTGGGGGAAGAGCGACTTCATCAACGCTTCGGCCTGCTGCAGTTGTCAGCCATGTCGCGTCATGCAAGCGCGCTCCTGCAGCGACTGAATTTTGATATTGATCCTCAGAGAGTCGTTGCCACTCTGTCGCGCGCAGAGCAGCAAATGGTCGAAATCGCCAAGGCTTTGCGCGCAAAACTGTCCGTGTTGATCCTCGACGAGCCAACGGCATCGCTGACAGAAAGAGAAAGTGAGCAGTTGTTTGCAACGGTGCGAAGTTTGAAGCAACAAGGCGTAGGCATTATCTACATCACCCATCGAATTCAGGAGATCAAACGCCTGGCTGATCGCGTCACCGTACTGCGTGACGGGAAACACATTGGTGTCGTCGATGCTGCGACGACCACTGAAGCCAAACTCATTGAAATGATGGCTGGACGCACCGTCGAGAAGATTTATCCCTCCATTGCGGCAAATCCGGGACGCACTATTCTGGAACTTTCGCAAATGCGTGGCGGCGTCGGCATTGACGTGGACCACTTCGTTGCACGCGAAGGTGAAGTCGTTGGCGTTGCCGGCTTGGTCGGTTGCGGGAAATCAGAATTGCTGCGCATGGCTTTTGGTATTGAGCCGATGAAGTCTGGCGTCGTCAAACTCGATGGTCAGACCATCAAGAAGCCGACGCCACGGCGCATGCTCGACGCCGGTGTTTTTTATCTTCCACCGGACCGTCGGGAAGAGGGCTTGATGCTGTCGGCCAGCACGGCCGACAACATCTCGCTCAACGCATTGACGCAGCAACCGATCCATTTCCGGTCCGGGTTTTTATCACTTTCCGCGGAGAGAACGGTAACGCGCGACATCGGCCGGCGGGTAGACATTCATCCGTCAAATATGCCCCGTGCCACCGCGCTTCTATCCGGCGGAAATCAACAGAAAGTCTTGTTCGGCCGGGGTTTGACACGGTCCATCAAACTGTACATTTTTGATGAGCCAACCGTGGGTGTTGATGTGGGTACGCGCAGCGCAATTTATTACCTGATCAAAGAGTTGTGCGAAAAGGGCGCCGCGGTGATCCTGATTTCATCTGATTTACCTGAAATTTTGCACCTGTCGCACCGCGCCTACGTCATGCGCTCCGGTCGTATAGCAGCTGAAATCGATCGCAGTTGTCTTACCGAAGCGGCAGTGCTGCAGCATTTTTTTTAGCCGGCCACGTCAATTAAGGTCATTCAGAATGAGTTCAATCGTTCCCGAGAACAATCCGAGTTCAGCGCACAAGTCCTCAGCTCGTGACTGGATCATGAAGATATTCTTGCACTGGGGTGTCATGCCCTTCCTGCTCGTGATAGCAGTCGTCACCTTCAGTCTGATGTCGTCCCGTTTTCTGACGACCGACAATTTGATCAATTTGTTTCGCCAATCGGTGTATCTTGTATTGGTTTCCCTGGGTCAAATGCTGGCGCTGATTTCGGGCGGGTTTGACCTGTCTGTCGGCACCATTGTTGCCGTTTCATCCGTCGTATCCGCTTTGACCATGGGCGCTTTGGCCCTCAGTTTTCCTGACGCCATCTGGCTGGTGATCACTTTGGGGTGTCTGGCAGGCTTGGGGGCAGCCATGTTGATTGGAATGGTCAACGGCGCAGGCGTGGCGGTGTTCGGCGTCTCGCCTTTCATCATGACACTTGGCATGCAGTCCATTGGTTTTGGCATCGCCTTGTTTTTGACGGCCGGTGTTCCTGTCTCGAACCTGCCGGATACCCTGGGAGATGTTTTCGGCTTTGGCGTGCTGCTTGGGGTTCCTGTGCCAATCTTGATGATGCTGCTGATTCTGGCCTTGATGTTTGTTCTGCTGAATTACTCTGCGTGGGGCAGGCATCTGTATGCCGTGGGTAGCAATCCAAAAGCAGCTTTGCTGTCCGGCATTCGGGTCAAGCCAGTCCTCATCAGCGCTTATGTTTTGTGTGCCTTGATCGCCGGCGTATCAGGTTTGCTGCTAACGGCAAGAACGGCGTCCGGCGATGCCAACCTGGGTGGTTCGATGGCACTTGAATCCATTGCCGCCTGTGTCATCGGTGGGGTTTCACTGCGGGGCGGCATTGGTCGGCTGGAAAACGTCGTGTTGGGTGCGATATTTATTGGCCTGGTGCAAAACGGAATGAATTTGGCGCAAATCGGCTCGTACCTGCAAATTGTCGTGCTCGGCGTGCTGCTGATTATTGCCGTCGTCTTTGATCGCATCCGTCAGAAACGCCTGTACCGGCTTTAGCCTGATGTGGGCTTATGAACCAAATTGGCCTCTAGCCCCCGTGAAATATCGAAATGTAGCTACCAAATAGGTAGCAATAGATCGCCGCACCAAAGTCTTCGAGTCAGCTCGAGCGCGGCGCCAGCAAAGTCTGCGCGTGATGCGCCAGATGATCGGCCATGAAGGTCGAGATGAAGTAATAACCGTGGTCGTAACCGGCATGGCGGCGCAGCGTCAAGGGTTGCCCCGCCTTGGCGCAGGCGGCTTCAAACAGATGCGGATTCAATTGCGTGGGCAAGAACTTGTCGGCCAGCCCCTGGTCGATCAGGATGCCCGCCGGGTAAGGCGCAGTGCTGCACTCGCTCATCAGTGCGCTGGCATCGTGTGCCGCCCATTGGGTCGTGTCGGCACCCAGGTAAGCCGCAAACGCCTTGTGCCCCCAAGGGCACTGGGTGGGCGCGCAGATCGGCGCAAAGGCGGATACCGACTTGAACAGGCCAGGGTGCCGGAGGGCCAGGGTCAAGGCACCATGGCCACCCATGGAGTGACCCGAAATGCCCAGGCGCTGGGCGTCCACCGGCAACGCTGGCGCCAGCAGCGGCAGCAGCTCCGAGATGAGGCAAGTCTCCATGCGGTAGTGCCGGGACCAGGGCGCTTGCGTGGCATCCAGATAAAACCCGGCACCCACGCCGAAGTCCCAACTCTCGGCCTCGCCGGGCACACCGGCGCCGCGCGGGCTGGTGTCCGGCGCAATCAGCGCCAGGCCCAGCTCAGCGGCCACGCGCTGCGCACCGGCCTTGGCCATGAAGGTTTCTTCGGTGCAGGTCAGCCCGGCCAAATACATGACCGCGGGCACGGTTTGGCTGCGGGCTTGCGGCGGCAGGTAGACCGAGAAGCGCATGGGCAAGCCAATCACCGTGGAGACGTGCCGGTAAAAACGCTGCACGCCGCCAAAGCAGGCGTGCTCGCTCAACAGTTCCAGCGCTGCCATCAGAACAGCACCACGCCGCGGATCGATTCGCCGCTCTTCATCAAGTCAAAGCCTTTGTTGATGTCTTCCAGCGGCATGGTGTGGGTGATCAGGTCGTCGATGTTGATCTTGCCTTCCATGTACCAGTCCACAATCTTCGGCACGTCGGTGCGCCCGCGCGCGCCGCCAAAGGCCGAGCCTTCCCATTTGCGGCCGGTCACCAGCTGGAATGGCCGGGTGCTGATCTCGGCACCGGCTTCGGCCACGCCAATGATGATGCTGCGGCCCCAGCCCTTGTGCGTGCACTCCAGCGCCTGGCGCATGACCTTGGTATTGCCGATGCATTCAAAGCTGTAGTCGGCGCCGCCGTCGGTGAGCTGCACTATTGTCTCAACCACGTTGTCGACTTCCTTCGGGTTGATGAAGTGCGTCATGCCGAACTTGCGCGCCATCTCCTGGCGGGCCGGGTTGATGTCGACGCCGATGATCTTGTCGGCGCCCACCATCTTCGCGCCCTGAATCACGTTCAGGCCGATGCCGCCCAGGCCAAACACCACCACATTGGCACCGACTTCCACCTTGGCGGTGAACAACACGGCACCAATGCCGGTGGTGACGCCGCAGCCGATGTAGCAGACCTTGTCGAACGGCGCGTCCTTGCGGATCTTGGCCAGCGCAATTTCAGGGACAACGGTGTAGTTGCTGAAGGTGGAGGTGCCCATGTAGTGAAAGATGGGTTTGCCGTCCAGGCTGAAACGGCTGCTGGCATCGGGCATCAGCCCTTGGCCCTGGGTGCCGCGAATCAGCTGGCACAAATTGGTCTTGCGGCTCAGGCAGTACTTGCACCGGCGGCACTCGGGCGTGTAAAGCGGAATGACGTGGTCACCCTTTTGCAGCGAGGTGACGCCCGGCCCCACATCGACCACGATGCCCGCGCCCTCGTGGCCCAGGATCGCCGGGAAGATGCCTTCCGGATCGGCGCCCGAGAGCGTGTAGTAGTCGGTGTGGCAAATGCCGGTGGCTTTGATTTCGACCAGCACTTCGCCGAATTTGGGCCCCTGCAGGTCCACGGTTTCAATGCTCAGGGGGGCGCCGGCTTTCCAGGCGACCGCAGCTCTTGTTTTCATGGGAATGTTCTCAATATGAAATAGAAATACTGTAACGCCGATGGCGGCCGCCGAAAGTCGGCGCGAACCATGCCAGATTCGCCGCCCCGCTTTCCCATTTGAGCTGCCACATACGCTCGAAAGGAACCGCGCATGCGCATGAACCTCCCAGTCACCCAGCGGGAATTTGATTACCCTGCTGAACACATGCTTGTCTCCACGACAGATAGCAAGGGTTTCATCACGCACTGCAACCGCGCGTTCGTCGCCGTCAGCGGCTATACCTACGATGAGTTGATCGGGCAAAACCACAATTTGATACGCCACCCCGACATGCCCGCAGCAGCTTTCAAAGACTTGTGGAGCAGCGTCGGGCGGGGCCGGCCCTGGACCGGCATGGTCAAAAACCGTCGCGCGGATGGCGACCATTACTGGGTGCAGGCCAACGTCACGCCGATCATGGAAAACGGCAAGCCCCGAGGCTACATGTCGGTGCGGATCAAGCCCTCACGCCAGGAAATCAAGGCCGCCGAGGGTCTGTATGCGCAGATGAATGCCGCCCAAGAATCGGGCAAGCTGCCGTTCCACCTGCAGGGCGGCCAGGTGCACTACAAGGGCGTGCGGGGCATGGCCGGGCGCATCCGGCGCATGACGCTGACCAGCCGCCTGGGCCTGGCGCTGGGCTTCATGATCGCACTGGGCATGCTGCCGCAATGGCTGGACCTTCAGGGCATGTCGGGCCTGGGCCTGAAGTTGGGCAGTTTGCTGGCCGGCGCCGCGCTGGTGCTGCTCTGGTTCCACAAAAACTTTGACACCGCGATGGGCGAAGCCGGGCGTTTTGCCGACGATCTGGCGGGCTGCAATCTGACCACGTCCGTTGCCACCCACTTTCCGCCGCCCCTGGATTCCCTGATCCGCAGCTTGCGCCAAATCCAGGCCAACCTGCAAGCCGTGGTGGGCGACGTGCGGGGCGAGATTGCGAGCTTCACCCGGTCGGCGGCAGAAATTGCGGCCGGCAGCCTCAATCTCTCGGCGCGCACCGAGTCGCAGGCCAGCAGCCTGCAGCAGACCGCTGCCTCCATGGAGGAAATCTCCAGTACCGTCAGGCAGACGGCGGACACGGCCGCGCAAGTTTCGGCACAAAGCGCCATCAGCACCCGTGTGGCCACGCGAGGCGGTGAAGCCATGCACCAGGTCGGACTGGCCATGCAGGCCATTGAGTCCTCGTCGACCGAGGTGCGCGAAATTGTTGACGTGATTGAGGGCATTGCCTTTCAAACCAATATCCTGGCACTCAATGCCGCGGTGGAGGCCGCCCGTGCCGGCGAGCAAGGGCGAGGTTTTGCCGTGGTGGCCGCCGAGGTGCGGGCGCTGGCCACGCGCAGCGCCGTGGCAGCCAAGGAGATCCGGACCCTGATCGCCCAATCGGTCGACCAGATTTCACAGGTTACCCAGCAGATGACCGGCGCCGGCGACACCATTGATGAGGTGGTGCAATCGGTCCGGCAGGTGGGTGAACTCATCCAGCAGATCAGCAACACCACGCAGGAGCAATCCTTGGGCATTTCGCAGGTCAACGAAGCGGTCATACAGCTCGATGCGGTGACCCAGCAAAATGCAGCGCTGGTGGAAGAATCGGCGGCCTCGGCCAACGGACTCAGTGACAGCGCCGTCACGCTGGCGCGCTCGGTGCAGGTGTTCCGCCTGGGTTGACCCGCTGTGTTTTCCTGGCCCCGGCGGGCAGGGAATCACGGCCGCGCCGTGTGAGTGTTTTGGGCTTCGGCATCAATGTCATTTGCTATTAATAACATAGCTGCTTGCGTTTATTCGACGGGGGCTAGAGGTCTATTTGACCTATAGACTTGCTGACCCGACCGGGGGCTGTTCCAGCTGCGAGGCTGAACTCAGCAGCTCCTGCTGCAGCCAGTCGCGCAAGGCGACCAGCGGCGGCCAATCCTGGAGCTCGGGTGGATGCAGCAACCAAAAGGTGTCTGCACCCTGGTCCGCCAGCGCAATCGGCGACAGCTGCACCAGCCGCCCGTCGCGCAAGGCATCGGCGGCCAACAGTTGGCGGCCCAGCGCCACCCCCAAACCCTGCTCGGCCGCCAGCAGCAGCATGCCCATGTCGTTGAACACCGCCACCGGCTTGATGCGGCAGCGCTGCCCGGCCAGGGCGAACCAGCGGTTCCACCGCTGGGCCTCGCCCAGCAAAGGCTCATGCACCAAGGCCGCCGGGTCGCCACCCGCCAGGCGCCGCGCCACCTCGGGGGACGCCACCACGATCAGCGGCGAGTCGATCAGGCAGGTAGCCGTCAGCCCCTGCCAGGGGCCTTTGCCCTGCCGCAAAGCGGCGTGATAACCCTCGCGCTGAAGATCGATCACCTGGAGCGAGGTGTGCAAATCGATCGCGATGCCGGGATGCTGCTCACGCCAGCGCGCCATGCGCGGCAACAGCCAGTGCTGCGCGAAGGACGGCAAGGTGGTGAGGCGCAAGCTTTGTTCCGTGCCACTGGCCGCCAGCGCGGCCGCGCGCACGCCCGCATCGATTTGTTCCAGCGCCGGCTCCACCGCGCCCAGCAGCGCCGCCCCGGCGGCATTGAGCACCACGCGGCGGCCACGCCGGTCAAACAGGGCAAACCCGAGCTGCTGCTCCAGCACACGCATCTGTTGACTGATGGCGCTGTGTGTCAAATGCAACTGCTCGGCCGCCGCGCGCAGATTGGACAGCCGGGCAACAGCCCGGAACGTGGGCAAGGTTTGAAGTGGGATACGAGGCATGCTGGTAAGTATATCTAACCATATTCACCACAATTTATCGCTTTTATTGCGGTTGCTGGGTAGCTATGCTTACCTGACATTCAACGAGGAGTCCAACATGAACCTATCCAGCTCCTGCACAACGCTGCCCTTGGCGCCAGCCGAAGACCCCTGGCTGGCCCGGCTCCTGCGGCGCACCGCACGTACCAGCGGGCGCTACCTGGCCACGTTTTGGAACCTGCGCCTGGGCCGGCCCGCAGTCGAAGGCCGGCGCCTGCCAGTGCGCGAGATGAGCACCGACATGCTTCGCGACCTCAACCTGCAACACTGCTTTCATGCGCAGCGTGAACTGGATCGCTACGAGCAAACCAGGGCGGGCTTGCCGCTCTCGCATTTTTAGTCAAACCACCTTCGCCTCGAAGCTGCGAATCTGATACAGCGCCTCACTCAGGCTCATCTCACCCGCTTCCAGGAGCTTGCCGACCAGATGCTCGGTCAGCGGCTTGAGCCGTGCCAGCACGGCCTTGGTTTCGCCGTACAGGCGCTCGCTCTGGGCTTCCATGATGCTGCGTGTCTCCTCGTCCACCTCCCCGCTGCGACGGCTATCCTTGGCGAGCGAGCCGAAATTCAGGCGGGTCTTGCGGTACATGCCCATCTCACCCACGGCGTGGTGCAGCAACTGCGTCACGCGGGTGATGTCGTTGTGTGCGCCGTTGGTCGTGCCTTCTTCGCCAAAGAACAGTTCCTCGTTGGCCATGCCGCCCAGCAGCACGCGCACGTCGTGTTCGATGTCGCTCTTGGTCTTGAGCAGGTTGGACCCCTGCTTGTGAAAGACGAAGCCCAAGGCGTTGGTGCGTGGGTTGGCCTTGAGGGAAATCTTGATGGTTTTCATGTCGGCCAGGATCTGCTCCCAGTTGCTGTTGGGCAGCTGGCGCTCGTGCTCCAGGTCGACCAGGAAGTGGCCCCATTCGTGCACGGCAATGATGCGGCGATCGCGCGCGCGTTCCTGGGTGGTGTTGGTGTTGACGTTGCCCACCAGCACGCGTTCCGCGGCCTGCATCAGGGTCGCGGCGTCGATCATCTCGCCCGCCTGCACGGCCGCGATGCCAGCCTGATTGACGATGGTTTCCAGGTCGGCCGGGCTGCGGCCCTCGGTCACGTCCACCAGGTGACGCAGGTCAAGGTCGGGCAGCACCTTGCCGGCGCGCTGGCTCAGGTAGTGACCGATGATCGCCAGCCGCTCTTCCCGGTTGGGCATGCGAAAGTCGACCTTCATCTGGAAGCGCCGCAGCATGGCCTCGTCCATCTCCATGGTTTCGCTGTTGAAGTTGCTGGCCACGATCCAGATGATCTCGGCGTCGTTCTTGCTGCGCACGCCATCGAGCACGGACAGCAGCGTGTTGGCGGTGTCATCGTCGAATTTGCGGCGACCGCCGCGCTTCATGAAAAGGTCCTGCGCCTCGTCCAGGAAAACGATGCAGTGCTTGCGCCGCTTGGCCATGGCCATGATGCGGCTGAGCGTGTTCGAGCCACCGGCCACGAAGCCCGTTTCCAGGTTGGCGGCGGAATGAAACAGGATGGGCAGGCGCAGCTCCTTGGCCAGGTAGCTGGCCAGCTTGGTCTTGCCGGTACCGGCCGGGCCGCTGAACATCACATTGAAAGGCTTGCTGATCCCGTACTCGGCATACGCCGCGCCGCGCTCATACTGGTCCTTGATCTGGGCCACCTCGGCCTTGATGTCATCCATGCCCACCAGGTCGTCGATGGAGCCGTGCACCTGCGCCGGCTCGATGAACTTGAGCGACTTGAACTGACCCTTGAGCTGGAGATACAGGAAGGCCAGCACGCCGAGCATCAGCGTGGCCGACAAGACGCCGCTGACACCTGCTTTCCAGCTGTCCTTGCCAGCCTGTGGGCGGGCGCCGGCAAAGCGCTGGTCCAGACGTTCGAACAATGCAACACCGCCGGGCTTGAGCTCGCTGCGCGGAATAAAGGCCAGCTTGGCGCCCCACGGCGCGGTGACGGCCTTGTCGGTGAAGATTCGGGTCTCCATGTCGCTGGGGTAATAGGCGTACTGCCGGCCCTGCGATTCGATCAGGATGATGCGCTCCGATGCGTTCCACAGCAGCGGCTCGTAGACCACCGTGATGCGCTCGACCGGCTTGCTTTCCAGGAAGCTCGGCAGCGAGCCGCTGCCGAAGACCACGGGTAGCTTGTCATTGAGTTCCCACACCCCCTCGCCCGCCTGCCCGGCAACAGTCATGGTCTTGACCTGCTCGGCCATGGCGGCCTGCTTCTGGATGAGGGTGAACGAATAGATGGCGGTGGCCGGAATCAGGACGGCCAGGACCAGCACAGTCAACTTGACGATCACCGGTTGGATCACGAACCAGTCCAGCAGTCGACCGGCGGTCTTCTTGATGACGGGCCAAGAACCCGTCGAGTCCGCCGCAGCGTCGCTGGGTTTCGATAAATCTGACATGGGACAGTCCTTCGTGGTCGGCGCCACGCCAAGTTCCGGGGCCGCAACACAGGTTTCACGGTCACGCCGGACTGAAGCCTCTTTGACGGTGCGGCTGGGGAAAGAGTCTCAAAGAACCACCGGCTGACGATTGGCGTCTGATTCAGGCATCAAGATTCCGATCGCTATGCTACGCCCAAATTTGTCGGCCCGTGTGTGCGCTGGCATACCGACAGCTCCGGCCGGGGACGGTACAACACTTACGCGTGTGCAGTGGATTACCTTCAGGCACGCGAATCGTTTCTTTCACTCCGTCAGCCCTCAAGAAAGGGGAATTTTTATGAACAGCATCATCTACATCGTCGGACTGGTCGTCGTCGTTCTCGTCATCATGTCGTTTTTCGGACTGCGCTAAAGCTTCTGATCGGTCACCGCCAGAGTGGAGCAGGGGGGGCTGGCACCCGTTGCATTCGAACTGTCCTGGCCCCGACTCCTCGTCTACGGGCGGCGCGGCCAGCGGTGCTTCGGGGACTGGAGGCGACCACTTTGGGTTTGAGAGCTCAAGTCGCTTTCAGGACAAGGAGGACGGCTGGGTTCGAGGTGTGTTGTCGTCGATCTCCCAGTCGGCCTGGTCAGCCACTTCGTAGTGCGCTCGCCCGCTGGACTTGGCACGGTACATGGCGGCGTCGGCCGCATTGACCAGGGAAGCGGGGTCGTCCAGCATGGCGTCAGGCAGCGCACACGCCACGCCTATGCTCAACGTGACATACACCGAGGTGGGTGAGGCGGCGTGCGCCACACACTCCTGCTGCATCAGGTCCAGGCACATTTGGGCGATCTCGCAAGCATGGGCCATGTCGGCGCCGGGCAGTAACAGCACAAATTCCTCACCGCCGTAGCGCGCGACCAGTTCGCCAGCCCGGCGCACGCAACGGCTGAGCACGCTGGACACCCGCCGCAGGCACTGGTCGCCGGCCAGATGCCCATAGTTGTCGTTGTAATTCTTGAAGTGATCAATATCCACCATCAAGAGGCTCAAAGGCGTGCGGCCGCGAGCGGCACGCTGCCATTCGACGGTCAGGGCTTCGTCAAAACGCCTGCGGTTGGCCAGACCGGTCAAGCCGTCCATGGCGGTTTGTTGGGCCAGGCGCTGGTTGTTGGCCTCCAGCACCTTGCCTTTGAGGACCAGTTCCGTGACGTCGACCCAGGCAGCCACCAGATAGCCCTCGGATGTTCGGGTTTCGTAGAAATTGACCCACTGGTTGCGCGTGAGTTCTTTCAAGGTGTGCGCCTTGTGCGTCCCACGCGACGCCAGACGCTGGGCCAGCCACTCTTGCTCGCAGCCGATGGCCGCCGGGATCGCCTGTCGTTTCAGCTTGGCGCGCATCAGGGCTTCAAAGGTCTGACCGATGTCTGCTGGCGTGTGGAAGCCCTTGTAGATCAGGTTGATTTTTTTGTTGTAGAGCACCAGTCGGTCGTGCTCGTCCCAAATCTCCAGGCCCACGTCCAGCGTGTCCAGGCTGGAGGCCAGCAATTGGCGGGCTCGTCGAGTTGCACGCGTCGCGGTCCGTAGTTGGCGCCACAGCAAGACGGCGGCTGCCAGCCCACACAGTGCTGCGCCCAGTCCGAGCCAGATCGGCCCCTGCAGCGACGAGGCGCGCGGTGTCTGGCTGGCCCACCACCACGCCGCCGTTTCAAACACGAACGCCAACATCAGGGCCAGCAACACCAGCCACAGGGACTTGTTAGGATTGCGCGAGGATTTCATCGATGGTCACAGGGACGATCAAATTATCTGGTCAGTTCGCTGTCACTTCATGTTATTTATCAAACGGAATCGAGTTCAAGTTCTATTTTGATGCGGCAGGCTGGGGCTGGATGTTCCCAACAGGCGACCGAGCGAAACCAGCGATTTGTTTGATGAGCCAAATCGGCTGCCAGCCCCCGCCAGACAAGTGTTGACAACTATGGAATATATAGCTTCTCGTCGGTTGGCTGTGGCCCGCTGCTTCAGTTTCCGCGGACGGGCCAACACGGACAGCAAGGTTTTCAGCTTGTCAGGACAATGCGACTTTCAACGACAACACACCAGGCTCGCATCATGTCCCGTCCCCTGAAAATCGATTTCGTCTCCGACATTTCCTGCCCGTGGTGCGCCATCGGTTTGTCGGCACTGGAGCAGGCGCTGGACCGGCTGCAGAACGAGGTTGCCGCTGAACTGCATTTCCAGCCGTTCGAACTCAACCCCCAAATGCCCGCCGGTGGTCAAGACATCGGCGAGCATCTGGCGCAGAAGTACGGCTCCACGCCCGAGCAGCAGACGCAGATTCGCGACACCATTCGCCAGCGCGGGGCCGAGGTCGGTTTCAGTTTCAACCCCGCCGGGCGCGGCCGCATCTACAACACCTTTGACGCGCACCGCTTGCTGCACTGGGCCGGACTCGAAACACCGAGCCGGCAACCCGCGCTGAAGAAAGCGCTGCTGGTGGCCTGCCATAGCCAGGGCCAAAATATGGAGTCGCACGAGGTTTTGCTGGCTGCGGTGGCGCAGGCGGGTCTGGACGTGGCGCGCGCACGCGCCATTCTGGCCAGCGACGAATTCGCCCCCGAGGTGCGCGAGCGCGAAGCGTTCTACACCAGCCAGGGCATCCACTCGGTGCCGACGGTCATCATCAACGATCGGCATCTGATCTCCGGTGGTCAGCCGGTAGCGGTGTTCGAGCAGGCGCTGCGCCAGATCGCGGCGAATCAGCCGGGCGACTGAGGCTTGCGATGCCACCCTTCATTTCCGGGCGTAGTTAACCAGGACTACCGTCGCATTTGCTCAAAGGTTTTCGGCAGATCCATCGCGCCTGAACGGATTGCGCCGCGCCAGTTCCTCCAAGTAGCCGTGGATGCCTTCGTCTTCACGCGCCAGGAAACGCCCGACTGCGGCCGCAAAGGCCGGATGCGCCAGCCAGTGGGCGCTGTTGGTTTTCACCGGCATCAGGGCCCGCGCCATTTTGTGCTCACCCTGCGCGCCGCCTTCGAAACGCTGGTAGCCGTGTTCTATGCACCAAGCCAGCGGCTGGTAGTAGCAGGCCTCAAAGTGCAGGCAATCGACCTGCTCCAGCGCCCCCCAGTAACGGCCATAGGCAATTTTCGCCCGCGTTTTTTTACCAAAGTCGCCGTTAACCCCTTTAATTACGCCACTTAGTGCTATCAAACTAGAAGCAATAGGACGGCCATTGCGCTCGGCCACAAAAAGCAGCCAGTGCTCTGCCATGGTGTCAGCCATGCGCTGGAAGAAGTCGCGACTGAGGTAGGGCGCGTTGCCGTGTTCGTCATAGGTATGTTCGTAACAACGGTAGAAAAAATCCCAGTCGACGCTGGCGATCGCTGTGCCCTGCGACCAACGAAAGCTGACGCCGGCATCACGCACCTTGCGGCGCTCCTGGCCTATCTTCTTGCGTTTTTCCCGGCTCAGCGACCGCAGGAAATCGTCGAAGTCAAGGTAACCGCCAGTGCCAGCCACGCTCATGGCTGGCGCTGGCGCCACGGTGGGAGCCCTGTTCGTCCAATGAAACTGCACGTTGTGCCGCAGCATCAAGCCGGCCGCTTCGCAGGCGCGGACATCGGCGTCGCTGGCAAACAGCAGGTGCAGTGAAGACAGTCCTTGCTCACCACACCAGGCCAGCAGGGCTTTGACCAGCAGCGTGCGGGTGTCGGCGTCCCGCGCCAGCAGGCGCGCGCCGGGCACCGGCGTGAAAGGCGAGGCGACGACGGCCTTTGGATAGTAGGCCAGGCCGAGCTGCTGGTAGGCGTTGGCCCAGGCGTGGTCGAACACATATTCGCCGTAGGATTGGTCTTTCAGGTACAGCGCGCACGCGCCAACCAACTGGCCGTGTTGCCACAGCGTGACAAAACGCGCGGTCCAGCCGGTTGCCGGCGTGGCGCTGCCACTCTCCAGCATGGCCGCGAGGTACTCGTGGCGCATGAAGGGGCTGGGTTCGTCAGCCAGATCCTGCGCGGCGAGCAGTGTGTTCCAGGCGACGGCGTCAACCTTCAGCGGCGAGTCCAGCACGCGGATGACAAAGTCCTGGTCAGGCACACCATCCTCCTTGGCGCCGGCCCAGCGTAGGTTGCCATGGACAGGCCCGGGCGACGGCCAGTTCAGGCCGAACGGTATTGCTCTTTTTCATGACTCTCAACATCAGCATGGCCCCATTGAACGAGGGTATTGGCGACAGGCCGGGCCACACGCGAAGACCTGGCTTTTGCGCTGGTCCTCTGCGCCAGCCCGTGATGATGCCGTGAATCACGTAGCCCGCGCGCCGGTCGGGTCAATGCGTGACAAGAAAACCGCCGGAGAACTTGCCCGATCACGGTTGGAGCCGCTTTTGCCATTGCCACCTGTTCGAATCGGCGGGTCTCGTTGTCAGACTGAATATTGACGAAATTCTGTCCTCCGCAAGCAAGGCAGGCGCGCAGGCGCCGAAAATCCTCTGGTTTCTACTTATAATCTAAAGCTTTGTGGCGAACGTCGCGTGTAACCTGCGTGTAATTTGAGAGCTCAATAATCATGCCGCTCTTCGAATTTGACACAGATGCCTCGGACGAACCGGGGTTCAAGCAGTTGAATGCCGAAGAGGCGCAGGCCTTGCGTGAACGCCACCCATCACTGTCACCCTGGCGGGTTGTAGTCTGGCAGGCGGCAGTGGGTTTGCTGGTGGCGTTGGGGACCTGGGGTCTGACGCAGAACCTGGTGGCTGGTGCATCTGCGGCTTACGGTGCGATGGCGGTGATACTCCCTGCTGCACTGTTTGCACGGGGTCTGTCGCGGCAGCGGAGAGCCGCCAATGCGGGCTCGGCGCTGACTGGTTTTTTTGTGTGGGAAATGGTCAAGATTGCCTTGACAGTGGCGATGTTGATCGTTGCGCCAAGGCTGATTTTGGGGTTGAACTGGCTGGCGCTGCTGGCTGGTTTTGTGGTGACGATGAAGGTGTACTGGGTGGCCGTGTGGCTGCGCCCGGTGTCTCGACAGTCACTTAATAAGAATTGACATACTGGTGAAATATGGCTGCTGAACACGCTGAAGTACACGCCCAAACGGCTGGAGAGTACATCCAGCACCACCTGCATCATCTGCAAAAGAACTTTTCTTTTGAAAATGTTGAGCAGCACAGCATTGTCGATTTCAGTGTCTTCAACTTCGACTCGCTGATCTATTCGATCCTGCTGGGTGCAATGGCCTGTTACTTTCTGTGGCGCGCGGCAAGCAAGGCAACCTCCGGTGTACCGGGGCGTTTCCAGGCTGCGGTCGAGATTCTTTCCGAGATGGTGGACACCCAGGCCAAGGGTGTGATTCATAACGCCACCAGCCGCAAGCTGGTCGCGCCGCTGGCGCTGACCGTGTTTGTCTGGATTTTCCTGATGAACGCGATGGACATGTTGCCGGTGGACGCCATTCCGGCCCTTTGGCATACGGCAGGTCCGGCCATGGGCTACATGAATTACATGCGCGTTGTGCCCACCGCCGACCTCTCGACCACCTTGGGCATGTCAGTCAGTGTGCTGTTGGTCTGCCTGGTCTACAACGTCAAGATCAAGGGCCTGGGCGGCTGGATTCACGAGTTGTTGTCGGCACCGTTCGGTGATAAATTCTTCTTGTATCCGGTTAATCTGCTCATGCAATTGATCGAATTTGCCGCCAAGACCGTGTCGCACGGTATGCGACTTTTTGGCAACATGTTTGCCGGTGAGCTGATTTTCATGTTGATCGCCTTGATGGGCGGCACATGGGCCTGGCAGTTCAACCCCTTGTCGGGTTGGTTCTGGCTGGGATTTGGGCATGTGATTGCGGGAACTGCCTGGAGCATTTTCCACATTCTGGTGATCACGCTGCAAGCCTTCATCTTCATGATGTTGACGCTGATTTATGTGGGACAGGCCCACAGCTCACACTGATCGTTTTAACGCTTTCTTTTCTTTCTTTTTTTCTTTTCTGTACTTTAGGAGCAATCATGGAAAACATTCTCGGCCTCGTCGCACTGGCTTGCGGCATCATCGTTGGTCTGGGCGCATTGGGCGCCTCTATCGGCATCGCGCTGATGGGCGGCAAATTTCTCGAGTCCTCAGCACGTCAGCCTGAACTCATGAATGAGTTGCAAACCAAGATGTTCATTTTGGCTGGTCTGATCGATGCCGCCTTCCTGATCGGTGTGGCGATTGCCCTGCTGTTTGCCTTTGCCAAGCCTTTCGCCATCTAATCTTGCTTCAACTTTCACGCTTGAAAGGGAATAAGCAGTGAATATCAATTCAACCCTGTTCCTGCAGGCCATCGTTTTTGCGATCCTGGTGTGGTTCACGATGAAATTCGTGTGGCCGCCGATCACAAAAGCATTGGACGAGCGGGCACAGAAAATAGCCGATGGCCTCGCGGCCGCCGACAAAGCCAAGTCCGAGCTTTCTTCGGCCAACAAGCGTGTGGAAGCCGAGTTGGCATTGTCACGCACCGAGACCACCGCGCGCCTAGCCGATGCGGACCGTCGCGGTCAGAGCATCGTCGAAGAAGCCAAATCAAAAGCAACCGAAGAAGCCAACAAGATCATTGCGGCTGCCAAGGTTGAAGCCGAGCAGCAAAGCAACAAGGCGCGCGAAGTTTTGCGTGAGCAGGTGGCGGCGCTGGCGGTCAAGGGCGCCGAGCAGATTCTGCGCAAGGAAGTCAATGCCAGTGTCCATGCTGATTTGCTTGGCCGTTTGAAGTTGGAACTGTAAGAGGGCAACCATGGCTGAACTCGCCACTATTGCCCGCCCCTACGCCGAAGCCTTGTTCAAGGCTTCGTTATCCGACCTCAATGGTGCGGCGGTTTGGGTAGAAGAACTGGAAACAATTGCCAAAAATCCGCAATTGCTCCAGTTTGCCGACAACCCGAACGTCACAGCGGCCCAGGTGTATGAATTGATTGCCGGCATCGCCCAAGGGGCTTTGCCAGCGATGGCGCAAAACTTTCTGCGCACCGTGATTGAAAACGGACGCTTGAGTGCTTTGCCCGAAATTGCGGCACAGTTTCGTGTCATGAAGAACGCCCAAAGTGGTTCATCGGACGCTGTGGTGTACAGCGCGTTTGCCATTGACAGCACGGCCCTGGCCGAACTGGCAGCAACGCTGGAACAGCGCTTCGCGCGCAAGCTCAATGTGTCGGTTCAATTGCAGCCTGAATTGATCGGCGGCATTCGCGTGGTGGTGGGGGATGAGGTTCTTGACTCTTCTGTCAAGGCCCGTCTGGAACAAATGAAAATGGCATTGACCGCTTGAGGCACACGCCTCTCGTTGTCGGGCCTAATTAACGAAAGAAGGAAAGAGTCATGCAACTCAATCCCGCAGAAATTTCTGAACTGATCAAGAGCCGTATTGAAGGCCTGACAGCCGGTGCGAACATTCGCAATCAGGGCACCGTCGTGTCGGTGACCGACGGCATTGTCCGCATTCATGGACTGTCGGACGTGATGCAGGGCGAAATGCTCGAATTCCCGGCCGACGCCGAGGGTCAGCCCAGCTACGGTCTGGCGCTGAACCTGGAGCGTGATTCGGTCGGCGCCGTGATTTTGGGCGCTTACGAGCACATCTCGGAAGGTAATACCGTCAAGTGCACGGGCCGTATCCTGGAAGTGCCGGTGGGCCCCGAGCTCAAAGGCCGCGTCGTCAACGCCCTGGGGCAACCGATTGATGGCAAAGGCCCGATCGACGCCAAGATGACCGACGTGATTGAAAAAGTGGCGCCGGGCGTGATCGCCCGTCAATCCGTGAGCCAGCCGATGCAAACCGGCTTGAAGTCCATTGACTCCATGGTGCCGGTCGGCCGTGGCCAGCGCGAACTGATCATTGGTGACCGTCAGACCGGCAAGACCGCGGTCGCGATTGACGCCATCATCAACCAAAAGGGTCAGAACATGACCTGCGTTTATGTCGCGATTGGCCAGAAGGCCTCCAGCGTCAAGAACGTGGTGCGCTCGCTGGAGCAAGCGGGTGCCATGGAATACACCATTGTGGTGGCAGCCACCGCGTCCGAGTCGGCCGCCATGCAGTATGTAGCCGCCTACTCTGGCTGCACCATGGGTGAGTATTTCCGCGATCGCGGCGAAGACGCGCTGATTGTGTATGACGATCTGTCCAAACAAGCCGTGGCTTACCGTCAGGTCTCCTTGCTGTTGCGTCGCCCGCCAGGCCGTGAAGCCTACCCCGGCGACGTGTTCTACCTGCACAGCCGTCTGCTGGAACGTGCCGCTCGCGTGAACGAGAAATACGTTGAAGACTTCACCAAAGGCGCCGTCAAGGGCAAGACCGGTTCTCTGACCGCCTTGCCGATCATTGAAACGCAAGCCGGCGACGTGTCGGCTTTCGTGCCGACCAACGTGATCTCGATCACCGACGGCCAGATCTTTTTGGAAACCTCACTGTTCAACGCCGGTATCCGCCCCGCCATCAACGCCGGTATCTCGGTGTCGCGCGTCGGTGGTGCCGCCCAGACCAAGCTGATCAAGAACCTGTCGGGCGGCATCCGTACCGACTTGGCCCAGTACCGTGAGTTGGCGGCGTTCGCGCAGTTCGCCTCTGATCTGGACGAAGCCACCCGCAAGCAGCTGGAGCGCGGTGCCCGCGTGACTGAATTGCTCAAGCAAGCCCAATACAGTCCGCTGCCGATTTCCTTGATGGGCGCCACGCTGTTTGCCGTGAACAAGGGCTACCTGGACGATATCGCAGTCAACAAGCTGCTGTCGTTTGAGCACGGCCTGCATGGCTACCTGAAAGACAAACACGCTGCGCTGCTGGCCAAGCTGGAAGCCGACAAGGCCATGGACAAAGACGCCGAAGCCGAACTGAACGCCGCGACAGCAGCCTTCAAGAAGTCCTTCGCTTAAGACCCCCTGTAACAAGCGAAGGAGTCTTTATGGCAACAGGCAAGGAAATACGCGGCAAGATCAAGAACTTCGAGAGCACGAAGAAGATCACCAAGGCCATGGAAATGATCTCCGTGTCCAAGATGCGTAAGGCTCAGGAGCGCATGCGCGCGGCCCGGCCGTATGCGGACAAGGTGCGCAACATCGCTGCCAATTTGGGCCAGGCCAACCCCGAGTACATTCATGCCTTCATGAAGACCAACGAAGCCCCCGTCGTTGGCATGATTGTGGTCACGACCGACAAGGGTTTGTGCGGCGGCCTGAATACCAACGTGCTGCGCAGCGTGACCAACAAGCTGCGTGATCTGCAGTCAGCGGGCATGTCGGCGCAGACGGTCGCCATCGGCAACAAGGGCTTTGGTTTCCTCAACCGCATTGGCGCCAAGGTGGTGTCACATGTGACCCAGTTGGGCGACAAGCCGCATCTGGAGCGCCTGATCGGCCCGGTCAAGGTGCTGCTCGATGCCTACGCCCGGGGTGAGATCAGCGCGGTCTATCTGTCCTACACCAAGTTCATCAACACCATGAAACAGGAAGTGGTGCTGGAGCAATTGTTGCCCTTGTCGGCAGCCCGGATGCAGGCTGAAACCGAGGCCAGTGAGACCGCCTCTGGTGCCAAGCATGGCTGGGACTATATCTACGAACCTGATGCACAGTCGGTCATTGATGACCTGCTGGTGCGTTATGTCGAAGCGCTGGTTTACCAGTCCGTCGCCGAGAACATGGCCTCGGAACATGCTGCCCGCATGGTCGCCATGAAGGCAGCGACCGATAACGCGGGCAACGTGATTGGCGAGTTGAAACTGGTCTACAACAAGACCCGGCAAGCCGCGATCACCAAGGAATTGTCCGAGATCGTCTCCGGGGCTGCCGCGATCGGGGCCTAGGCCCGCAACGCAGTCCGATAGCAAGATTCAAACTGATTGGAGCAAAGCCAAATGGCTCAAGATACACAAACGAACACAGCAGTTCAGGGAAAAATTGTCCAATGTATTGGCGCGGTGGTTGACGTGGAATTTCCACGCGATCAGATGCCCAAGATCTATGACGCCCTCAAGCTTGAAGGCTCGGCATTGACCCTGGAAGTCCAGCAGCAGCTCGGCGACGGCATTGTGCGCACCATTGCGCTGGGTTCCTCCGACGGCCTGCGCCGCGGGCTGATGGTGTCCAACACCGCCAACCCGATCATGGTGCCGGTCGGTACCGCCACACTGGGTCGCATCATGGACGTGCTGGGCACGCCGATTGACGAGCGTGGCCCGGTGAGCACTGAAAAATATGCCTCGATTCACCGCAAGGCGCCAACCTATGACGAACTCAGCCCGTCACAGGAACTGCTGGAAACCGGTATCAAGGTGATTGACCTGGTGTGTCCGTTTGCCAAAGGCGGCAAGGTCGGTTTGTTCGGCGGCGCTGGCGTGGGCAAGACCGTGAACATGATGGAACTCATCAACAACATCGCCAAGGCACACTCCGGCTTGTCGGTATTTGCCGGTGTCGGTGAACGTACCCGCGAAGGCAATGACTTTTATCACGAAATGGCCGATTCCGGCGTCGTGAACCTGGAGAACCTAGGCGAGTCGAAAGTGGCCATGGTGTACGGCCAGATGAATGAGCCGCCGGGCAATCGTCTGCGCGTGGCGCTGACCGGTCTGACCATCGCCGAGTCCTTCCGCGATGAAGGCAAGGACGTGCTGTTCTTCGTCGACAACATTTACCGCTTCACACTGGCCGGTACCGAAGTGTCGGCCCTGCTGGGCCGGATGCCTTCCGCCGTGGGTTACCAGCCAACGCTGGCCGAAGAAATGGGCCGTTTGCAGGAACGCATTACCTCCACCAAGGTGGGTTCCATCACCTCCATCCAGGCCGTTTACGTGCCCGCCGATGACTTGACCGACCCGTCCCCCGCCACCACCTTTGCCCACCTGGATTCCACCGTGGTGCTGAGTCGTGACATTGCTTCGCTGGGTATTTACCCGGCTGTGGATCCGCTGGACTCCACCAGCCGCCAGCTCGACCCCAATGTGGTCGGCCAGGACCATTACGAAACCGCACGCGCCGTGCAGGGCACCTTGCAGCGCTACAAAGAGTTGCGTGACATCATTGCCATTCTCGGCATGGACGAGCTGGCCCCGGAAGACAAGCTGACGGTGGCCCGTGCCCGCAAAATCCAGCGCTTCCTGTCGCAACCGTTCCACGTGGCTGAAGTGTTCACCGGTTCGCCCGGCAAGTACGTCAGCCTGGCGGAAACCATTCGCGGTTTCAAAATGATTGTGGCGGGCGAGTGCGATCATCTGCCGGAACAAGCCTTCTACATGGTCGGTACCATCGACGAAGCGTTCGAAAAAGCCAAGAAGATCTGATATGAACACCATCCACGTTGATGTGGTCAGTGCCGAAGAGTCCATCTTCTCCGGTGAGGCGCGCTTTGTCGCCTTGCCGGGGGAAGTCGGCGAGCTCGGCATCTACCCGCGCCACACCCCGTTGATATCGCGCATCAAGGCGGGCTCGGTGCGCATTGAAAAAGCCGATGGGAGCGAAGAGTTTGTCTTTGTTGCCGGCGGTCTGCTCGAAGTGCAGCCCAACTGTGTGACGGTCTTGTCAGACACCGCCATTCGCGGCAAGGATCTGGACGAGGAAAAGGCCAACGCTGCCAAACTGGCCGCTGAAGAAGCCATGAAAAATGCCAAGACCGATATTGATCTGGCACGGGCAACCTCCGAACTGGCGGTGATGGCAGCGCAGATTGCGGCGTTACGCAAGTACCGTCAGAAAAAATAGCTGGAATTCGACAACCACCAGGCGCTTGGCTCATTCAGGCGACGTGAGAGGCCCGGATCTGAAAAGACCCGGGCTTTTCTGCTTTTGGGGCCGAATCAATTCAATATCGGCGCATCCGGCAGTTCGTTCGGATTGACCTCGTTGGCGCCTAACGGAAAGTGCTGCACCAGCAGCGCGGACACTTCGGCCAAGGCGTTCGTCAGGCCATCTTCAAACTGCGCTTGTTTGAAAGCGGCGCTCATGCGCGTCACCAAGGCGGGCCAAACCGATGGATGAACACGCCCGTTGACTCCGCGATCCGCCACAACCTCAATCGCGTGCTCGGCCAGCAACAGGTAGATCAGCACGCCATTGTTGGCGGCGGTATCCCAGACGCCGAGTTGGCTAAAAAGGTCCAGGGCGCGCTGGCGGGCGATTTGCCGCGTTGGTGCATTGGTCCACAGGTAGCTCAGTGGCAGCCCCGCTTCGATATAAATCCTGACTTCGCCTGAATGGCGTTGCTCGCTCGCAGCCACCCGCTGCTGCAGCCGCTGCAGCATGTCGGGCGCACTGGCGTGCTGCGTGGCCGACTCATCGACCCAGCGATGTCTGAAAATGCGCTTGATTCGGTTCAACATCACCAGCGTCCCGAGGCACCACCGCCACCAAAGTCACCACCGCCGCCGGAGCCAAAGCCTCCGCCGCCAAAACCACCCCCAAACCCGCCACCGCCAGCACCCCAGCCCCCATGGCGACCAACGCCGCGTCCGCCGCCGGGCATCAAACCCGAGAAAAGAGCGAACACAAACCCGACCAGCGCCGCCAGTGCTGCGATTGCCAGGCTGGCGGTGACGAGCAGGGCAATGCCCCCGACGAGCCCACCGGTTGCCAGAGACCCCAGCTTGGTACCGAAAATGCTGCGCGCCACGGCGCCCACCACCGGGACGGCAAAGAACATGAAGATGGCAAGGTCCGTCCATTGAAAACCGTTTTTCACGCCGCGGACAGCCGCCACGGGCACGGGCAGGGCCTCACCCTTGATGAGCGCCATCAGTTGATCCACCGCCGCGTCGAGTCCACCGGCGAAGTCCCCCTGCTTGAAACGCGGGGTGATGGCCTGGTCAATGACGCGCTTGGCCGCCAGGTCGGGAATGGCGCCCTCCAGCGTCTTGGCAACTTCAATGCGGACCCGCCGGTCGTCTTTGGCCACCACCAGCAAGAGTCCGTCGCCGATCTCCTTGCGGCCTATTTTCCAGCTGTTGGCGACCCGGTTGCTGTAACTGGCGATGTCCTCGGGCTGCGTCGTTGGCACCAGCAGCAGCACCATTTGCGTGCCCCGGCTCTGCTCAAAGGCGGTGAGTTTGGCCTCCAGCTGCTGCACTTGCACGGCGTTCAGCGTGCCGGTGGCGTCCATGACATGGGCAACCAGCGTCGGCACCGCCAATTGCGCCTGCGCCTGTGACAGCAAAAGCAGCAGGCCCACGCTTGCTACGGCCAGCCAGCGGCCGAGGCGGCGCAGTTGTGCCGGCCAGCGTTGCAGCAGAAACAGGGGTCTCATCGGTGTGACAGACGCCGGCCTACTTCTTGTTGAAGTCGACCACCGGCGGCGTTGTGATCGCCGCTTCATTTTGCACGGTAAAGCTGGGTTTTGGCTGGTAGCTAAAGACCATCGCCGTCAGGTTGCTGGGGAAACTTCGCACCAGCACGTTGTACGCCTGGACGGCCTGGATATACCGGTTGCGCGCCACCGTGACGCGGTTTTCGGTGCCTTCGAGCTGCACCCGCAAATCCGAAAAGCCCTGGTTGGCTTTGAGACTGGGGTACTGTTCGGACACCGCCATCAAGCGGCTCAAGGCCGAGCCCAGCTCGCCTTGTGCCGCCTGAAACTTGTTGAAGGCTTCCGGGTTGTTCAAGGTTTCTGGCGTCACCTGGATCGAGGTCGCCTTGGCGCGCGCCTCAATCACCTTGGTCAGCGTCTCCTGCTCAAACGCGGCCTCGCCTTTGACGGTTGCCACAATGTTGGGCACCAGGTCAGCGCGGCGCTGGTATTGATTGAGCACCTCGCTCCAGGCCGACTTGGTCTGTTCGTCCAGGCGTTGAAAATCGTTATAGCCACAGCCGGTCAGGGACAGGGCAGTCAACAGAATCAGGAGCCAGCGTGTCATATAAATCTCCAGCGTGAAGAACGCAACCTTAGCATAAACACGCATTGCAATCTGGCCCTGACTGTGCATGCTGAGCCAGGCAAATGCTCACGCCGTCAATACGCGGCGAAAGCACGGCAAAATCATCCCCCACCGCCACAGAAATCCATCATGTCCAAAGCCAAAAAACAAGCCGCCTCCGTGGGCGGTAGCGCCGACGAAATCGAGGCCAGTTTTTACGAGGCACTGCAAACCGCCGACATCGATAAGCTCATGGCCTGCTGGGCCGATGAGGATGAAATTGTGTGCGTCCATCCAGGTGGGCCACGACTGGTGGGCCTGGGCGCCATCCGGGCTGCTTTTGATGCCATTTTCAACAATGGCAGTATCCGGGTGCAGCCACAAGCGGTACGCAAGATTGAGTCGCTGGCCAGCGTGGTGCACAACGTGCGCGAGCGCATTGAGGTCCTGACCGAGGACGGCCTGGTGCAGGCCTTTGTCATTGCCACCAACGTCTACCACCGAACGGCGCAGGGCTGGCGCATGGTGGCCCACCATGCCAGTCCGGGGTCGCAACAGGAAGCGCAAGACGGCAGTGAGATACCGCCCGTGTTTCACTGACAACTGAGCTTCCAGTCCAAAACCGCCATGTGCAACTTGGCCATGCCGACACAAATTCACACCACCTGACGCAGGGACTTTCTCCATGGATGACATTGTCAAACAAGCCTTGCTCAAATGGCCCAACGTGCCCGACTGCTACGGCTGGCTCGGCCTGGATGCGCGCGGCAACTGGTTCATGCGCGACGAACGCGCCCAGGCGCAGGGACCGTTTGCAGGCGGCAGCGCGGCCGGCAAGGGCTCAGAGCTGAAACACGACAAACTGATCGAGTTCATCCAGCGCAATTACCAGCCCACTACAGAAGGGCAGTGGTTTTTCCAGAACGGACCGCAGCGCGTCTACGTCGAACTAGAAGCCACGCCGCTGATCTGGCGCGTCAACCATGACCTGTCAATTCAAGATCATTGCGGCAGAGCAGCCTCAGTGCAGCACTGCCTGCTGGACGAGTTGGGGCATGTCTACCTTGACACTTCGACCGGCTTTGGCCTGGTGCACAGCATGGACATGGACTACGTGGCGGACGCCGTGCTGCAGGGCCTGTGGCAGCCACAGGATGTGCTCCACGCTGATTTACCGAGCCGCTTCAACTATGTGCCGAGTCCATATTCACTTCAAAAAGCATAGCTGCTTAGGCATATTCGACGGGGGCTAGGGCCTTATTTTTCTTAAATCCTGCCAAAGGCATAGCCGTCGGCCACGACCAGACCCTCGATGCGCTCAATCAAGCGCAGCAAGGGCTTGAGCTCGCGGTAGCGCGCGCAGGTGGCGCGAATGTAACTGATGAAGCGAGGCGTGTCGGCCAAGTACTGGGGTTTGCCATCGCGCAGCGTCAGGCGGGCAAAGATGCCGGCGACTTTCAGGTGGCGTTGCAAGCCCATCCATTCCACCCCCCGGTAAAACTCGCCAAAGTCGTCACCCACCGCAAGCCCGGCCTTGCGCGCTTTCTCCCAGTAACGGATGGTGATGTCGAGGCAGAAATCTTCCTCCCAGCTCAGGAAGGCATCACGCATCAAGCTGGCAATGTCATAGGTGATGGGGCCATAAACCGCATCCTGGAAGTCCAGCACGCCCATCCGCTGACCCGCACCCGCGGGGGCCACCATCAAATTTCTCGGCATGAAGTCGCGGTGCACATAAACGCTGGGCCAAGCCAGGTTGTGCGCCATGATTTGCGCAAACGCCTGGTCCAGCGTGCGCCGCACCTCGCCTTCGACCGCTACACCGCGGTGGCGGGCCAGATACCAGTCAGGGAACAGTTCCAGCTCACGGCGCAGCAGCGCTTCATCGTAGGGCGGCAAAACGCCCGGCTTGGAGGCGCTTTGCCAGGCAATCAGTGCGTCAACCGCCTGCAGGTACAGGCCCTGATTGGCCTGCGGGTCGTCCCGCTTGATCACCTGCATCATGGTCTGGGCTCCCAGATCGGTCAGCAGCATAAAACCGTGGGCTGCGTCCCACGCCAGCACCTCGGGCGCATGCACCTGCGCCTGGTGCAGCAACTGGGCGACTTTGACAAAAGGCTGGCAGTCCTCCTTGTCGGGCGGCGCGTCCATGATGATGTAGCTGCCCTGAGTGCCATCCACGCGCAAGTAGCGCCGGAAGCTGGCGTCGGCGGAGGCCGTGCGCAAGGAATCAATGACCAGGCCGTGCGCGGGCGCCAGTCCGGCCAGCCAGACGCTGAAATCGGCTGCGCGCTGCGCGTCAGGCCAGATGGGTGCGGTGGCCGGGGTGGTTTCGGGTGGGAAGGCTGTGCTCATGGATAATCCATTCTACAAAGTCGAATGCTCCCGCTTCGTTTCCAACCTGTTTTCACCCCCGTTACTGCCCCTGCCTGATACGCTTCTTGATGCACGAACTTGACCTCAGGCCACACTTGGCCCGTTTTGCCCAGCGCCCGCTTGCCCTGCTGGCTTGGGCTTTGCTGCAGGGAACAAGCGTCAATGCACAGGTGGCCCAGGTCGCGCCCGACGAGCCGCCACTGCCGCTAAAGACAAGCCCTTTGCTGCAAGAGCAGGTGGCCCCCGCGCTGCGCAGCAGCCTGCCAACCTTCATCTCGGCTGAGCACATCTTCGGGCGTCCGGACCTGGAAACCGTGCTGGAGGGCCGCGCCGAGTTGCGCCGCGGCGACCTCGTGATCAAGGCCGACCGGCTGGAATATGACCAACCGAGCGACCTGGCCACAGCCAGTGGCAATGTCCTGATTAACCGCGCCGGCAACGTGTATGAAGGGCCGCTGCTGGAACTCAAGCTCGATACGTTCGAGGGTTTTTTCAACCAGCCGCGTTATTATTTTCTCAAGAATGACGCGCATGGCCAAGCCGATCGTGTCGACTTCATTGATGACCAACGGGCCGTCATCCACAACGCCACCTTCACCACCTGCCGGCGCTTGCCGGGCCCGAGCTGGCTGCCGGACTGGATTTTGCGGGCCGCCAGCATCAGCCTGGACAACGAGGAAGACGTGGGCACGGCAAAGGGCGCCTTGCTGAGCTTCAAAGGGGTGCCGCTGCTGCCGATTCCCTACCTCAGTTTTCCGCTGAGTGACAAACGCAAGTCAGGCGTCCTGCCACCGATCCTGGGGCTGGACAATGTCAATGGGGCCGAAGTGAGCGTGCCCTACTACTGGAACATCGCGCCGAACCGGGATGCCACTTTCACGCCGACGCTCATGAGCAAGCGTGGCGTCAATCTGAGCAGCGAGCTGCGCTATCTTGAGGCGGACTATGCGGGTCAAGTGCAGCTGGACTTGATGCCGTCTGACCAGTTGCGTGACAGCACTCGCTGGGGTTTGACTTACACGCATCAGGCCACATTGCAGAACAGTTGGACGCGGCCGTTCACCGCCGGCGGTGTGGCCTTGAACCTCAACCTGAACCGGGTCAGTGACGACAATTACTGGCGTGACTTCACCCGCGCCTCAACCGGATCGCTGACCCAGCGTCTGCTCACCAACGACGCCAGCCTGTCCTGGACCGAGGGCAATTTTTCCAACACGGTGCGCACGCTCAAATGGCAAACCCTGCAGGACGTGAGCGCCCCCATCACGCCACCCTATGACCGTTTGCCGCAGTTGGCCACGCGTTATGCCCGCAGCAATGTCGGCGGATTTGATTATTCAGTGGATGCGGATTACACCCGGTTTCAGTCTGAACGCAGTCTCACCCTGCAGCCCAATGCCCAACGCGTCTTCTCCGTGTTGCAGCTCAGCCGACCTTGGGTGACTGCCGCCGGCTTCATCACCCCCAAGCTGCAGCTGAACGTCAGCAACTATCAATTTGACACGCCACTGAGTAACGGGGCTAGGGCGGCGAGCCGCGTCGTGCCGACCCTCAGTGTGGACAGTGGCCTGGTGTTTGAACGCGATGCCCGCTATTTCGGCATGAATTTTCGCCAGACCCTGGAGCCCCGTGCGTTTTACGTCAACACACCGTTTCGCGACCAGCGCCTGTTGCCCAACTATGACTCGGGCGCTGTCGATTTCAACTTTGCCACCATCTACACCGACAACGCCTTTGTCGGCAACGACCGCATTTCTGACAGCGATTTACTGACGCTGGGCGTGAGCACACGCCTGCTGGATCCAGCCACCGGAGCGCAGGTTGCACGTTTTGGTGTCGCACAACGCTTGCGCTTTAGAGACCAGAACGTCACCTTATTACCGACTGACGCGCCAGTGACCGACCGGATCAGCGATTTGCTGCTGGGAGCAGCGGTCAACTGGGATCCGAAATGGGCTTTCGACTCGACCGTGCAATTCAACCCCACCACCAAGCAGTCGGTACGTTCCACCATCGGCGCGCGCTACAGCGCGGGCCACTACCGAACCGTGAGCGCGGCTTACCGCTACCAGCGCGAGTCCAGCGAACAACTCGACATCGGCTGGCAGTGGCCGATCAATGACTTGTGGGGCGAGCGCGGGCAGGAGTTGGGCGCTGGCCGGGGTCAAGGCGAGGGGCGCTGGTACAGCGTCGGGCGCCTCAACTACAGTATGCAAGAACGCAAGCTGGTCGATGCCGTGCTCGGTTTTGAGTACGATGCGGGTTGTTGGCTGGGTCGTATTGTGTTGGAGCAACTGCAAACCAGTACCGCATCGGCCAATCAGCGCATCATGTTCCAGCTTGAGTTTGTCGGCTTGACCCGCTTGGGCGTGAACCCATTGAAGTCCTTGAAAGACAATATTCCCGGTTACCAGTATCTGCGAGAGCAAACCAGCCCTCCCAGTCGTTTCAGCAACTACGATTAATCCATCATGAACCATCGCCTTGTGGCCCTTAGTGTGGCCAGCCTTGCCCTTCTTGCTCCCTTGACTGTACCGGCGCAGGGCTTGCGGCCATCCTCGGCAACTGTCGGCGCCGGTGTTCTTGCGCCCGCGAGGGTACCCGCTGCTACCGGGCTGGCGGCCGACTACATCGTGGCGGTGGTCAACTCCGAGCCCATTACCAACAACGAGGTGCGCGCCGCCCTGCAACGCGTGCTGCAGCAGTTGGCCCAGCAGGGCAACCCACAAGTCGATAGCAAAACCTTGGTGCGCCAGGTACTGGAGCGCCTCATCAACGAAAAAGCCCAGCTGCAACTGGCCCGGGAGTCCGGTATTGCGGCGGACGAAGCAGCCATTGACCAGGCCGAGCAGAACATCGCCCGGCAAAATCAGCTCACGGTAGCCGAGTTGCGCCGACGCCTGACACAGGAAGGCGGCGTGCCCGGCCAGTTCCGTAACCAGCTGCGCGATCAGATCCTGCTGACCCGCCTGCGTGAGCGTGAGGTCGAACCGCGCGCGCGGGTGTCGGAGCTGGAGATCGATCAATTCCTGCGCGAGCAACAAAGCAGCACCCCTGCGGTGCAGCAAATCAATCTGGCTCAAGTCCTGGTGTCGGTCCCTGATACCGCCACCCCGGTGCAAGTGACCGCCTTGCAGGCCCGGGCGCAACGTGCGCTGGCACGCGCACGCGCGGGTGAAGACTTTGTGACCCTGGTGCGAGAGTTCTCCGACGCCTCAGACAAGGCCAGCCTCGCCAATGGCGGCGAGCTCGGCCTGCGCACGGCAGATCGCTATCCGCCGCTTTTCCTTGAGGCGACACACAACCTGGCTGTCGGTGAAATCTCGGCGCTGGTACGTTCAGGCGCGGGCTTTCACATCCTCAAAGTACTGGAAAAGAAAAGTGCGGCACTGCCCGCCATGACGGTCACGCAGAGCCGGGCCCGCCATATCTTGTTGCGGGTCAGCCCGCAGCTCACCGAGAGCGCAGCCCGTGACAAGCTCAATGAATTCAAAAAAAGGGTTGCCGCAGGGCAAGCTGATTTTGCCGCGCTGGCCCGCGACCATTCGCAGGATGGCAGTGCCGCGCAGGGCGGCGACCTGGGGTGGGCCAATCCGGGCATGTTTGTGCCGGAGTTCGAGGCGGTCATGAACAGCCTGACGCCGGGGCAGATCAGTGAACCCTTGGTGTCCCGCTTTGGCGTTCATTTGATTCAGCTGATGGAGCGTCGCCAGGCCACCCTCAGCCCGCAGGAGCAGCGCGAGGCCGTGCGCGCCATGTTGCACGAAAAGAAGCTCGATGAAGCGTATATCAGCTGGGCGCAAGACGTGCGCGGCCGCGCCTATGTGGAATTGCGCGAGCCGCCGCAGTAAAACCGATACAGTCCTACGCTCGTGGAATGAAACACATTGCCCGCAAACGCTTCGGCCAGCATTTTCTGACCGACGGCGCCATGATTGAAGCCATCGTCGACGCCATTGGCCCCAGGCCGGGGCAGGCGATGGTGGAGATCGGACCCGGTCTGGCGGCGTTGACCCAACCGCTCGTGGAACGTCTGGGTCAGCTCACCGTGATTGAGCTCGATCGTGACCTGGCCGCGCGCCTGCGGGCGCATCCTCAGCTCGTGGTGATTGAGTCTGATGTGTTAAAGGTGGACTTTGCCCAAGTGGCGCAAGCGCTGACCACTACAAAATTGAGAGTTGTTGGCAACCTGCCGTACAACATCTCGACGCCGATCCTGTTTCACTTGCTGAACTTCATTGACGTCATCGAAGACCAGCATTTCATGCTGCAAAAAGAAGTGATTGACCGCATGGTGGCAGGCCCCTGCACCGCTGCCTACGGCCGTCTGAGTGTCATGTTGCAGTGGCGTTACGCGATGGAAAACGTCTTGCTGGTTCCGCCCGAGAGCTTCGAGCCGCCGCCTCGCGTCAACAGCGCGGTGGTTCGCATGGTGCCGCATGTCAACCCGGCCGCGGTGGATGGGCATCTCTTGAGCGAACTGGTCCAGGTGGCTTTCAGCCAGCGTCGCAAGCTGTTACGCCACACGCTGGGCCAGTGGCTGCAACAGAAAGGCTACGCGGATGAATTCGACGTGCAGCGCCGGGCGGAAGAAGTCCCGGTGGCTGAATACCTGGCCTTGGCGTTGAAATTGGCCACACACAGCCAAGCCGCCAGTCACTGACCGGCTGGCGGTCAACTTTCAGCCAGCACCTTGGCGCCCCAGCCAGAAAAAAGGCCCTCTCTTTCGATGGGCCTTCTGGAGCGGGGAAGCGGCGCTGCGATCAGGCGGCCGTTAACCAATACCCGGAATTGAAGGGGCTGCTCATGCGCAGCGCCAGTGGCGATATGTCCAACAGTTTGTCAGTTGGCATTTTCTCCCCGGACTCGGTGGTGAGTTCGATGCCTGACAAGGTTTGGCTGCCGACGCCGTTGCCTTTTGCCTCGTTCGCCCGTTCTGCTTGGCTGGTGTGTGCAGAACGGGCTACAGAAAAGAATAGAAACATCGGAACGGTATCTTTCGATCGGCCCAGTAGTCAGCCGCGTCGCGGAAGATATCGAGCAACTGCTCGCGCGCCTCCTTGTCAAACTTGGCATGGGCCGGAATGTGCTCCAGCACCACAATAAAGCCAGGCTGTGGGCCGGACTTGTGTAGCGGGTCGGTCATGCTGTCATACAGTGCGTCAAAATTCTTGCCGACATGCACCGACAACATGAATTGCTGAGCAATGAGATCCAGTACGTCCTGCTTGGTCTGGGCGTTGGCCAGATTGGCGTACAGAAAATGCTGGCCCAAGGATTGGGCCGCACCCTGCAACTCCGGCACACGAAAAGCCCTAATCGACTGGACAATATTTGGCCGCACGCCGCGTAGCGGCACGTCCGTTGCAGCGCGCTGCAAAGCGGCGGTTTCTTGGCTCAATGACATATTCATTCTCGCTTCACTTTTCGTAAGTAATAAACCGGTTTCACGGCACGATCCGGCGGAAGCTCGCATAGTGATCGGCGGTGTAATAACAAGCGTCAGGCGCTCTGGCAGCCCCTCCGCACACAATGCGCCGGGCTCCCCGGGCATGTAAATTCGGTGTTGCGACGGTATATTCACGGTAGTAACCACGCTTTTGGAGTGGCAGCAAACGCTCACGGTTGCCAAACACCACACCATCTTTTTCATGCGCAAACGGACCGCCTTGATGAATCAGGTCGTAGGTCTGCACGCCTTGCTTGGGTAAAGCGGTCACCGCGATGGCAGTGGCAGCGTCTGCCGGGGCAGGCCCTTTGGCCAGCACCCCTGCACAGGCGAAAATCGCAGCAAGAAAAAAGCTGGTAAGTACTAACTTAGAGCTTTTCAGACGCAACATGAACAAGACACCTCTCGCAAGACTCCGGGTTAACCCGTAATTTCAAGGTGTGTAGTGTCGCGTATTTACGAAAATAATGCAAGCGTCTGCCTAAAAAATAGGCAGACACAAAGCATCAAACAGCTTACTAAGTTAGTGCTAGCTTAGGCTTTAGAGCTCAGCGGCTGGCGTTTGCGTCGGCCACAGTGAGGGCCGTCATATTCACAATTCGACGCACCGTGGCACTGGCGGTCAAGATATGCACCGGTTTGGCCGCGCCCAGCAGCACCGGACCAACGGCGATATTGCCACCGGCTGCTGTCTTGAGCAGGTTGTAGGCAATATTAGCGGCATCGATATTGGGTAACACCAGAAGATTGGCGTCCCCCGCCAGTGTGCTGTTGGGCATGAGGGCTGCGCGGGCTGCGCCATCGAGCGCCACGTCGCCATGCATTTCGCCGTCCACCTCCAGCCACGGCGCCTTGACCCGCAGCAAGTCCAAAGCCTCGCGCATCTTCACGGCGCTGGGTTGGTTGCTGCTGCCAAAGTTGGAGTGCGACAGCAAGGCGGCTTTGGGCCGAATGCCGAAGCGCACCATTTCCTCTGCCGCCAGAATTGTGATCTCGGCCAGTTGCTCGGCAGTGGGATCGTAGTTGACGTGGGTGTCCACTATAAATAGCTGGCGCTCGGGCAACATCAGGCAATTCATGCAGGCATAGGTGTTGACGCCAGTGCGTTTTCCAATCACCTGATCCAGATATTGCAGGTGCATCGCCGTGGTGCCCCAGGTGCCGCAAATCAGCCCATCCACATCACCCTTTTGTAACAACATACTGCCAATCAGGGTCAGGCGTCGGCGCATCTCGATCTTGGCAACCTGGGCCGTCATGCCCTTGCGCTCGGTCATGCGGTGGTAGGTTTGCCAGAAATCGCGGTAGCGATGATCCTGCTCCACATTGACGACGCTGTAGTCCTGCCCCTCTTCCAGGCGTAAGCCAAACTTATTGATGCGCTCGGCAATCACCAGCGGACGGCCAATCAGCGTGGGCAGGGCCAAGCCTTCGTCCACCACAATCTGGGCCGCGCGCAGCACACGTTCATCTTCACCCTCGGCATAGGCGATCCGCTTTTTAAGCGCACTTTTCGCGGCGGCGAAAATCGGTTTCATCACGGTGCCCGAGGCGTAGACGAAGCTTTGCAACTTCTCGCGGTAGGCATCCATGTCCGCAATCGGGCGCAAGGCCACGCCGCTGTCAAACGCGGCCTGGGCCACCGCTGGCGCCACTTTGATCATCAAACGCGGATCAAAGGGCTTGGGGATCAGGTACTCCGGCCCAAAGGCCAGCGGCTCGCCAACATAGGCGGCAGCAACCACTTCGCTTTGCTCGGCCTGCGCCAGGTCGGCAATCGCATGCACCGCCGCCATTTCCATCTCCACCGTGATGGTGGAGGCGCCCGCGTCCAGTGCGCCCCTGAAAATGTAGGGGAAACACAAGATGTTGTTGATCTGGTTCGGGTAATCCGAGCGGCCGGTGCCGATGATGGCGTCGCTGCGCACGGCCTTCACTTCTTCGGGCGTGATCTCGGGCGTCGGGTTGGCGAGCGCAAAAATGATCGGCCTGGGCGCCATCCTTTTGACCATTTCGCCCTTGAGCACACCGCCCGCTGACAAGCCCAGAAACACGTCAGCACCTTCAATGACTTCACCCAGGGTGCGCGCCGATGTCTTCTGGCTGTAAATGATCTTGTCCGGGTCCATCAGCTCGGTGCGGCCCTCGTACACGACACCGGCCAGATCGGTCACCCACACGTTTTCACGGGGAATGCCCAGTTTGACCAGCAGCCCGACGCAAGCCAGCGCTGCGGCACCGGCGCCGGAGGTCACCAGTTTCACGTCTTTCGGGTCCTTGCCGGCCACTTTCAGGCCGTTGAGAATGGCCGCACCGACCGTGATGGCGGTACCGTGCTGGTCATCATGAAAGACCGGAATCTTCATGCGTTCGCGCAACTTGCGCTCGACATAAAAGCAGTCGGGTGCCTTGATGTCTTCCAGGTTGATGCCGCCAAAGGTCGGCTCCAGCGAAGCGATGATGTCCACCAGCTTGTCAAGATCGTGCTTTTCGTTGATTTCGATGTCGAACACATCAATACCGGCGAACTTCTTGAACAGCACGGCCTTGCCTTCCATCACCGGTTTACCCGCCAATGGGCCAATGTCGCCCAGTCCGAGCACGGCGGTGCCGTTGGTGACGACCGCCACCAGATTGCCCCGGCTGGTGTACTTGTAGGCGTTATTCGGGTCTTTGACGATTTCCTCGCACGGAATGGCCACGCCCGGCGTGTAGGCCAGCCCCAGATCATGCTGGTTGATCAACTGCTTGGTCGGCGCAATGGAAATTTTGCCGGGGGTGGGAAATTCGTGGTACTCGAGTGTGGCGCGGCGCAATTCAGCGCGTTTGTCTGCGGCGGTGGCCGTTGTATGGGGCATGGGGTCTCTCCTGTTGCAAACCGTATGACCAAGAGGCCAGCCTCAGGGCGTCGCTACGGGAGTGAAATTGTAGACCGTGCCGGGTGCATCACCCTCAAGCCAACACCAGCTTGGCTTGCTCTGCGCGCCGGGCAGTTTGCGTCCCTGTCAGCGCAAAGCCGCGCACTTGATGCTGCCCGTCCATGAATTGCCACTGTCCTGACGCTTCACTGCGCCACTCTCCCGCTGTGCCGGGTGCCGGTGCGGCCACCACAATTGGCAGCGCCGGGGTCTTGATGGCGACCGGCATCAGCGCAAAAGCGACAGCGGTCGGCGTGCCCGCCAGCGTGGCTGCCAAAGCGCGTGCGGCGCTCATGATGGGCATCACATAGGGCATGGTCCGGGCGCCCGCCACCGATGTTGCCGCAGCATCAGCCGCCACGCCCCATCGCCCGGTCGCGTATTGCGCGGCGTCACCCAGGGCGTAGATATGCGGGCTACTGGTCTGCAATGTGGCGTCCACCACGATGCCGCGCTCGCAGACCAGCCCGGCGGCCTGCGCCAGCGCCGTGTCCGATTTCAAACCAATAGCACTCAACACAATATCCACGGGGGCTAGCGACCCATTTGACAGCTCAACCTGGAGGACGGACTCGACCTGATGGACACGGGCGCTCTCGGCCACCGCGATGGACCCCCCCGTTTTTGCCCAGTTGACCGACTTGACGGTCGCGCCAAAGTGCCAGCGCACGCCCAAGCCTGCCAGCGCCTGCTGCAACTGTGCGCTGGCTGATGCCGGCAACAAGGCCGTCATCGGCCCGGTCGACGGGTCAACCACCGTCACCCGGTAACCCGCTGCGGCAAGGTCGTTGGCAAACTCGCAACCAATCAGGCCGGCCCCCATGATCAGGGCATGGCGCCGGCTGTGTTCACTGGCCGACTGCAGGTTCAGCGGCGAGCCCCCGCCCACCCCCTTGTCGCCACACCCGGCGGCACGCGTCAGACGCTGGTGGAACCGGGAGAAGTCATCCAGTGAATTGATCGACTGCACCTGATCCGCCGCATCCCCCGCCAGCGGCAGTCGAATCGGCTGTGCGCCGGTGGCCAACACCAAGTGGCGATAGCTGAACTCGCCCCGGGTGCTGCGCAGCGTGCGTGTTAGCGCATCAATGACCAGCACCCGGGTATGCGCCAGCAGACGCACCTTGTGCGTCGCTGCCATCTGGGCCGCCGGCGTGGTGACCAGTTGCGCCGGTGTGCGCTGTTGCTGCAACGCGTTGGACAGCGCCGGCTTGGCGTAGAAATCTCCGCTGTCGGCCGTGATCAGCAGCACCGGCGTACGCTGGTCAAGCTTGCGCAGCTCGCGCACGGTGGTCCAGCCGGCCAGCCCGGCGCCAATGATGATGATCGGAGGTGCCATGTCGGACCTTCGGTTTTAGATCTCTACCGGCTCAAAGTCGGCCTTGGCGACGCCACAGTCCGGGCAGGCCCAGGTGTCGGGCACATCCGCCCAGCGTGTGCCGGGGGCGATGCCATCTTCCGGACGACCCGCGGCCTCGTCATAGATGAAGCCGCAAACGATGCAAAGGTAGGTTTTCATGAGTATTCCAATCAATATGAGTCAAATAGGGCTCTAGCCCCCGTGAATATTGCGCAAGTAGCTATGTTTAGTATAGCAACCAAAAGATGATTGCCAGCGCGTCACTGCGACCGGCGGTATCGCCGATCAGGCCTGGGCCTTGGCCAGTTGCGCCTTGTAATGGTTGGCGTGGCGCTCCTCTACCTTGGCCAGCGCGGCAAAGCGTTTTTGCGCTTTTTCCAGCGTCGCCCTGAATTGGGCGGCGTGCTCTTTGGATTCTCCAATTTGCTCATCCATCTCGGCTACGGCGGCGGCATGGCCCTCGGCTTCAGCGGTGGCGCGAAAACCGGGGTACATCTCGGTGTACTCGTAGGTTTCGCCGTCAATCGCAATTTGCAGGGCCTTGGCCGCTGTCATCGTGGCCTTGGGGTAAAGCAGATCCAGGTGACCAAAGGCGTGCATCACCTCCTGGTCGGCGGTGGCTTCAAAGACACGAGCGGTGTCTTCGTCACCCATTTCACGCGCCAGTTTGGCGAAATAGCGGTATTTGATGTGCGCCATGGATTCGCCCGCAAAGGCGGATTCCAGGTTGGCCATGGTTTTGATCTCGGGGCGTTGCTTGGCGGTCATGGGGAGCTCCTGTGGGTTAAAGGGTCAGTCGATAGAAGGATGCAATCAACATGGATGTAATGATAGTCTTTGTGAATACTAATTGCCAATTGACTTTAACTAATCAATTGATAGCAGCTATCGTGTTGAGTACCTCACTAACGCGTCAGGGCGGGTTCGCCCACGGTGCTGGCTGGCTGGCCGTTTGCGGCTTCCGTGTCGGTGCACAATGCCAAACTCGAAGCCCAAGAAAGAACCCCCGCCCATGTCCGCCGACGCCCTCAATCCTTTGTATCCGGCCATTGCGCCTTACCGCACGGGCCAACTGCCGGTCGATGACATCCACACCCTGTATTGGGAAGAGTGCGGCAACCCCGACGGGGTGCCGGCGCTGTTTTTGCATGGCGGGCCGGGGGCGGGCCTGTCACCCCAACACCGGCAATTCTTTGACCCGGCGTATTACCGCATCGTGCTGTTTGACCAACGCGGTGCCGGCCAATCCACGCCGCTGGGGGAGGCGCTGGAAAACACCACCGACCTGTTGATCCACGACATTGAGCGCCTGCGCGAGCAGTTGGGCATCGCACAGTGGCTGGTGTTTGGCGGCTCCTGGGGCTCGACCCTGGCGCTGGCTTACGGTGAGGCGCACCCCGAGCGCTGCACCGGCTTTGTGCTGCGCGGTATTTTCTTGTGCACGCGCAGCGAGATCGACTGGTTCCTGAACGGTATCCGGCTATTTTTCCCGCAAGAACATGCCCGCTTTGTGGCCGACATTCCCGAGACCGAGCGCGGCAATCTGCTGCAAGCCTACGCCCGCCGCCTGTTCAGCGGCAACCCGGCTGAAAACATGCGGGCGGCGCGCACCTGGAGCCGCTACGAAGGCAGTTGCCTGCACCTGCTGCCGCATCCGGAGGTGGCCGAGACGTTTGGCTCAGCCGCCGTTGGCCTGGGGCTGGGCCGGCTGGAGGCGCACTACTTCCTGCACGACGCCTTTTTGAGCGAGGATCAGTTGGTGCGCAACGTGGACCGCATCCGCCACCTGCCAGCCGTCATCATTCAGGGCCGCTACGACGTGGTGTGTCCGCCGGTGTCGGCGTGGCGGCTGCACGAAGCCTGGCCCGAGGCCTCTTTTCAGATGATTGAAGATGCCGGCCACGCCGCTTTTGAGCCGGGCATTGCCAGCGCACTGATCGCCGCGACCAATCAGTTCAAGCGCGACGGCACCTTGTAGTGCAGGCCCTTCAAGCCGCCGCGCAGCGCACAAGAACTTGGCAGCATCACCAAACCCCATCCTTAACCCACCCACTTTTTTGAATTGGAGCCGTCATGACAAGCAGCAAGAAATATGTGTACGCCTTTGAAGAGGGCGATGGCAAAAACAAAATGCTGCTTGGCGGCAAGGGGGCCAATCTGTGCGAGATGACGCAGATTGGTTTGAACGTGCCGCCCGGCTTCACCGCCAGCACCGATGCCTGCAACGCCTATCTGGAAAAAAACCAGTTGCCACCCGGCCTGATGGATGAAATCCGAACCCACATGGCCGCCCTGGAGAAGAAAACCGGCAAAGGCTTCGGCGACGCCAAAAACCCGCTGCTGATCTCGGTGCGCTCCGGTGCGGCGATGTCGATGCCGGGCATGATGGATACCATCCTGAACCTCGGCCTCAATGAGGTTTCGCTGAAAGGGCTGATCACACAAACCGGCAACGAGCGCTTCGCGTATGACGCCTATCGCCGTTTTATCCAGCTGTTCGGCAAGATCGCGCTCAACATCAGCGACGAACATTTTGACGAGCGCATGGTGGCCATCAAGCGCAAATACGGCGCGCCGCAGGATGTGGACCTGAACACCGAGCACCTGAAGGAGCTGGCGGGCGAATTCCTGGCCATCGTGCAACGCCAGACCGGCCAAGCCTTTCCGCAGGACCCGTTTGTGCAGCTCGAAATTGCCGTGGGCGCGGTGTTTCGCTCCTGGATGGGCAAACGCGCGGTGGACTACCGCAAACAATTCAGGATCACCAAAGCACAGGCCAACGGTACGGCGGTGAGCATCTGCACCATGGTGTTTGGCAACATGGGCAACGACTCCGGCACCGGCGTGGGCTTTACGCGCAACCCGGGCACCGGTGAAAACGTGATTTACGGCGAATATCTGGTCAACGCCCAGGGCGAGGACGTGGTGGCGGGCATTCGCACGCCCAAGGCGATCGCCGAAATGGAACAGGAAATGCCGGAAATTCACCGCCAGTTGATTCAGCTGCGCAGTCGGCTGGAGTCGCACTACCATGAGGTGCAAGACTTTGAATTCACCATCGAGAAAGGCATTCTGTACTGCCTGCAAACCCGCAACGGCAAGATGAACGCGCGCGCCATGGTGCGCACCTCGGTCGAAATGTTTCACCAGGGCCTCATCACCAAGGAGCGCGCGCTGTTGCGCACCGAGCCCGCCGTGCTGGAGCAACTCCTGGTGCCGCAACTGGCCCCCAATTTTCACGCCAAGTCGCTGGCGCAAGGGCTGTCGGCCTCGCCCGGCGCGGCGTCCGGCAAGATTGTGTTCGACGCCGACACCGCCGAGACGCGCGGGCGTGCCGGTGAAAAAATCATCCTGGTGCGGGAAGAAACCAAACCGGAAGACATTCACGGCTTTTTCCAGGCGCAGGGTATCTTGACCAGCCGGGGCGGCAAGACCTCGCATGCTGCGGTGGTGGCGCGCGGCATGGGCAAGCCTTGCGTATCAGGCTGCGAGCAGATCGTCATCAACGACCAGTTGCGCAGCGCCAAGGTTGGCGACACTGTTCTAAGGGAAGGCGACGTCATCACCATTGACGGCGGTACCGGCCATGTCTACGCGGGCGAAATACCGACCGTCGAAGCCGAATTTTCCGAGGAAATGAACACCCTGCTGGGCTGGGCCGACGAAGTGGCGGCGCTCAAGGTCATGGCCAATGCCGATTCACCGGTCGACGCGCTGCGCGCGCGTGAGTTTGGCGCCATGGGAATCGGCCTGTGCCGCACCGAGCGCATGTTCAACGCCACCGACCGCTTGCCGATCGTGCAGGAAATGATCCTGGCCGAAACGCTGGAAGAGCGGCAAGCGGCACTGGACCGGCTGCTGCCGATTCAGCGCGCTGACTTCAAGGGCATCTTCAAGGCGATGAAGGGCTTGCCCGTCACCGTGCGGTTGCTGGACCCGCCGATGCACGAGTTCTTACCCACTGCGGCGCAGCTTGAGCTCGAAATTGCCCATCTGCACCAATTACGCGACACCATCAAGGCCCTGGAAGACCTGCCCGAAACCCTCAAGATGCTCAACCCCAAGCTGTACCAGCAATATGCGGACGGCCTGACCCCCTTGATGGGTGCTTTGGGCACTTTCAAGAAGTCGCACATGGAGGACGAAGTCATCGCCAAAAAGGAAAAAATCCTGAAAAAAGTGCGCGCGCTGGCCGAAGTCAACCCGATGCTGGGCCATCGTGGTGTGCGTCTGGGCATCACCTACCCCGAGATCTACTCGATGCAGATCCGCGCGATTCTGGAAGCGGCTGCCCTGTGTGGCAAGCAAGGCATTGAGATCTATCCCGAAATCATGGTGCCGCAGGTGGCCACGGTGGAAGAGCTCAAGCGCATTCACAGCTATGTGCAGCGCATCCGGCAGGAAGTGCGCGCCACCCATGGCATCGACGTGCAGTTCAAGTTTGGCTCCATGCTCGAAGTGGTGCGTGCCTGCATGCGCTCCGGGCGCATGGCCGAGATTGCCGAGTTTTTCTCGTTCGGCACCAACGACCTGAGCCAGGCCACGTTCTCCTTCAGCCGTGAGGACGCAGAAAACAAATTCCTGCCCTTCTACAACGAGACCGGCATTCTGGAAGACAACCCGTTCGAGGTGTTGGACATCAAGGGCGTGGGGCAATTGATGAAAATGGCGGTGCAAAACGGCCGCGTCACCAACCCGGACCTGAAAGTGGGCATCTGTGGCGAACATGGCGGGCACCCCGGCTCCATCCGTTTTTGCCATCACATCAAGCTCAACTACGTGTCGTGCTCGGGACCGCGCGTGCCGATCGCGCGCCTGGCGGCGGCTCAGGCCAAGCTGCTGGAAGACCAGTATCGGGAACCGGTCTAAGGCCAGCGGCGCGGTGGCTCAATCCGGATTGAGCCGGCGGGTCACCAATTAGGCCCGTTACGGCTTGAGGCGCAAGGTCTTGCCGATGAATTGCAGCGCCTGGGGGCTGTCCCATTGCTGGGCGCCGACGTGTTTGGCCAGCACACGGCCCTGCGCATCAACCAGCAGGGTGAGCGGCAATTGCGCCGCTCCCAACATGTTTTCCAGCAACAACTGCTGGTCAATGTAGTGGCTGAAGCTGGTTGGGTAGCGTTTCAAAAAGGCGCGTGCCGCCTCCGGATAGTCGTCGGTCGAAATACCGATCAGCGTCACCTGCTGCCCGGTCTTGCTGCGGGCCAGGCGCTCCAGTGAGCCCATTTCCTGTTGGCACGGGCCGCACCAACTGGCCCACACATTGATGATCAGCGGCTTGCCGCGGTACTGCGACAGCTGACGCGACGGTCCGGACAGCCCCAGCATCGTCGCCTCGCGCAGAACGCTACCGACTTCCACTTCACCGGGAGTCTTTGCAGCAGCCAGGTTGGTTGTCGCCACCAGGCACAACAATATCAGCGAGAAAACTGTTTTCATGATCAAAGTTTAGCAGTCACCCAGCGGTCAGGCTTAACGAGTCAGCCCCGCATCAGCGCCTCAATGTCATCGGCTTGCACCGGCACACCGCGGCTGATCAGCTCGCAGCCGCTGGCGGTGACGATGGCGTCGTCTTCAATGCGGATGCCGATGTTGTGAAACTGCGCGGGCACACCCGCTGCCGGACGCACATAAATGCCGGGCTCGATCGTCAGCACCATGCCGGGCTGCAGGATGCGGGCTGGCCGGTCTTTGATGAGGTCACCGGTGAGTGCGTCCTTGCGCGTGCTGACCTGGCCAATTTCCGAGGGCTCGGTATAGGCGCCGCAATCGTGCACATCCATGCCGATCCAATGCCCGGTGCGGTGCATATAGAACTGAAAGTAGGCGCGCTTATCGATCACATCCTCCAGGCTGCCGACCTTGTTGCGCTCGAGCAGCCCCAGGTCCAGCATCCCTTGCGCGAGTACCTTGACGCTGGCCTCGTGCGGATCGGTGAAGCGGGCACCGGCGCGGGTGGCGGCAACGGCTGCCTCTTGCGCTGCCAGCACCAGTTCATACAGCGCGCGCTGCGGCCCGCTGAACTTGCCGTTGGCCGGGAAGGTGCGGGTGATGTCACTGGCGTAGCCGTCGAGCTCGCAGGCGGCGTCGATCAGCACCAATTCACCAGCGCGCACTTGTCCCGCGTCGGCGCGGTAGTGCAATACACAGGCATTGGCGCCGGCGGCCACGATGGAGCCGTACGCCGGGGACTGCGAGCCATGGCGGCGAAACTCGTGCAGCAGTTCGGCGTCCAGGTGGTATTCACGCACCTCCTGCCCACCCCGCAGCATGCGGGCACTGAGCTGCATGGCGCGAATGTGGGCGCCCGCGCTGATTTGAGCGGCGCGGCGCATGGTGGCCTGCTCGTGCGCGTCTTTCACCAGGCGCATTTCATCGAGCAAACCACACAGGTCACGCTGCTGCTCGGGGCACAACGTGCCGTAACGCACGCGGGCCCGCACGCTGCCGAGCCAGCCGTCAATGCGCGTTTCCAGCCCCTTGTGGGTGGCAAACGGGTACCAGACGGCATCACGGCCATCGAGCAGGCCGGGCAGTTGGGCGTCCAGGTCCGCAACGGCAAATGCCGCGTCGACCCCGAGCGCTGCCGGTGCGGCCTGCGGCCCGAGCCGGTAACCGTCCCAGATTTCGCGCTCCTGGTCTTTAGCCTGGCAAAACAAGCTCGTCTTGCCGTCGCCGGTGATGACCAGCCAGGCCTTGGGTTCGGTGAAACCGGTCAGGTAGTAAAAGTAACTGTCGGGGCGGAACAAAAAATCGTTGTCGCGGTTGCGCTGCTGCTCGGGCGCAGTCGGGATGATGGCGATGCCGTGCGGGCCGATGAGTTTGGCCACTTGCGCGCGACGCTGGGCGTAGCCCGTGTCGGCAGTTTTCGCCAGAGGTGTTGCGGTCATGGGTGGGCTCCAAAAGACGTCAAGGTTGGGCAGAGGGCGGGTTCAAATTCAAGGCGCGCAGGCGCTCGGGTGTGCCAACGTCGGTCCAGCGGCCGCCGTACAGTTCGGCAGACACGAATCCATTGTCCATGGCCGCGCGCAACAGCGGCGCCAAAGGGGCTTTGATGCCCAGCGGATTGCCGGCGGCGATGTCACACCAGGGTGATTCAAACAAGGCGCGGCGATAGAGTCCGATGGTGGAATAGGTGTAACGCGGGCGTGGATCAGCGGCGGGCAGATTAAGCGCCAGGCCGACCGGCGTTGGCCCACCCGTGTCAACGGTGCCCAGTCCAAAGTCGCCGCGCAGGTTGTGCGCCGGGTTGGGCACCAGCCACAGGTGCGCCAGCTTGTCACCAGCTAAAAAGCGCGCCACCGCCGCCGGACTGAAGACAAAGTCAGGCACATACACGTCACCGGCGAGCACCCAGAACACCTCAGCGCGGGCCCCGGCGCCGGTGGGCGGGCACAGCAACGGCAAGGCGCGGGCAATGCCCCCGGCGGTTTCCAGTGCGGCGCCAAAATCCTGGCCCTCATGGGAATATCGAATCTGCAGACTATCCTGAATTGATAGCTGCTCATGCTTATTTGACGCGGGCTGGAGCCTGAAAACATCATTAAATTGAGCGGCAATCTGCGGCCCCAGCCAAGCCGTGTTGACCACCACCCGGCCCACACCCGCGCGCGCCAGCGCCTCCAGCTGCCACTGCATCAGCGGCTTGCCGCGCACGGGCAGCAAAGGTTTCGGCGTGGTATCGGTCAGGGGCCGCATACGCTCGCCGCGGCCGGCCGCCAGCAGCATGGCAGCTATCGAAAGGTCCTCAGCAGGTGGCGGCACAAGGGACAAGGGGGTCGGCGCTCAATGCGGTGTGCGCTGCAGGGCGTTTGAGCTTACTGCTCGACAAAAGCGCGCTCAATCACGAAGTCACCTTGCTTGGTGGTGTTGCCTTCCATGAAGTCGCGCTTTTCCAGCAGGTGTTTCAGGTCGCGCAGCATGTCGGGGCTGCCACACAGCATGACACGGTCATGCGCCGGGTCAAATTTGGACAAGCCCAGATCGGTCTGCAGCTGGCCGCTTTCCAGCAGCGTGGTGACGCGACCCTGGTGAACAAAGGCTTCGCGCGTCACGGTCGGGTAGTACAGCAGCTGCTGCGTCACCATGTCGCCCAGGAACTCATGTTCGGGCAGCTCGTACGTCAGGTAGTCGTGATAGGCCAGTTCGGCCACCTCGCGCACGCCGTGCACCAGAATGACTTTTTCAAACCGCTCATAGGTTTCGGGGTCACGCACAATGCTCAAAAACGGCGCCAGACCGGTGCCGGTGCCAATCAGGTACAGATTTTTACCGGACAGCAAATAGTCGATCAGCAAGGTGCCGGTGGGTTTGCGCCCGACCACAATCTTGTCGCCAACCTTGATGTGCTGCAGGCGTGAGGTCAGGGGACCGTCCTGCACCTTGATGCTCAGGAACTCCAGATGGTCCTCATAGTTGGCGCTGACAATGCTGTAGGCGCGTAAGAGCGGCTTGCCGGTTTCAAGGCGCAGGCCAATCATCGTGAAATGACCATTGGAAAAGCGCAGGGTCGGATCCCGCGTGGTGGTAAAGCTGAACAGACGGTCAGTCCAGTGGTGAACACTTAAAACGGTTTCTTCCAAAAAGGCACTCATAACAGGTCTTTAAAATTCCAATGGACAACAGGGCGAAGGGCGGATTGTAGAACCCGAGGCCGTTCGGAGGGCATGCGGCAGACCCCGCTGCGACTCAGGGTTATCCTTCGCCCTTATGTACTCGCAACACTTCGGCTTGACGCAAGACCCTTTTTCCATCGCGCCCGACCCGCGCTACCTGTTCATGAGCGAGCGCCACCGGGAGGCGCTGGCGCATCTGCTGTACGGCGTGGTCGGCTCGGGCGGCGCTGCGGGCGGCAGCAGCGGCACCGGTGGTGGCTTCGTGCTGCTCACCGGCGACATCGGCACCGGCAAAACCACGATTTGCCGCTGCTTCCTGGAGCAGATTCCCACCGGCTGCCAGGTGGCCTACATCTTCAACCCCAAACTCAGCGTGACCGAGCTGCTGCAGTCGATCTGCGAGGAGTTCCACATCACGGTGGCACCGGCCGCCCTGCGCCCCGCCACCGGCAAGGACTACACCGACGCGCTCAATGCCTTTTTGCTCCAGCGTCACGCCGCCGGACAAAGCAGCGTGCTCATCATCGACGAGGCGCAGAACCTTGAAGCCGAGGTGCTGGAGCAGTTGCGCCTGCTGACCAACCTGGAAACCAATGAGCGCAAGCTGCTGCAGATCGTGCTGATTGGCCAGCCCGAACTGCGCACCATGCTGGCGCGCCCTGAACTCGAACAACTCGCCCAGCGCGTGATTGCGCGTTTTCACCTGGACGCCCTGACCGCGGCCGAGAGCAGCCAGTACATCGGGCATCGCCTGGCGGTGGCCGGGCACACCGGCGCGCTGCCGTTTGACCGGCCGTCCCTGCAGCGCATCCACCACCTCGCGCAGGGCGTGCCACGGCGCATCAACCTGCTGTGCGGACGCGCCCTGCTGGGGGCCTGGGCCAGTGGCCTGCAGCGTGTGGACCGGCGCGTGGTGGACAAAGCGGCGGCCGAGGTATTGCGGGCCCGACAGCGCGCACGCCTCGCCCGGCCGCAGCCCGCAGCGCACCGCCTACGCTCTGGGCGGCCTGAGCCTGGCGATCGGTGTCGCGCTGGCCGGCTGGCTGCTGTGGCGACCTCAGCAACCGGCGCAGCCGCCAGCCCCGGCCCGCGTGTCAGCCGCACCCGTTGCCGCGCCGGCACCGCGCGCGGCGGCAGCGCTGCTGCCAGGCAAGCCCGAAGAGATTGAGCCCCTGCTGGAACAACTGCCGCGCGACATCAACACCGCCTGGCGTGCGCTGGCCAGCCGCTGGAAGCTGCCGGCCCAAGCCGGCGCTGGCGACGGCGATCCTTGCCTGGCGGCCGCCGCGCAAGAGCTCCTGTGCTACCGCACCAGCCAGCTCAGCCTGCCGCTGCTGCGCCAGCTGGGGCGCCCCGGCATCCTGACACTGCAGGCCGATAACAGCGCACCACCGGTGTATGCCCTGCTGGTGGGCCTGAGCGAGCAGACCGCCACGCTGCAGGTGGGGCCCACCCTGCACCGTGTCAGGCTGGTTGCGCTGGGTCGACTCTGGCGCGGCGACTTTGCCACCTATTGGCGCGCGCCGCCGGGTTACAGCGCCGATCTGCCCGATGGCAGCAGCGGCCCGGTCATCGACCGGCTGACGACCCAACTGGCTCAGATCGATGGTGCACCAGCACCGGTTGCTGGTGCAGTTCCACAACAACTGGACCCCGCCTTGCGGGCCCGGGTGCGGGCCTTTCAGCGCGCCCAGGGTCTCAAACCCGATGGCCAGCCCGGCCCCATGACCTTCATGCAGCTTGAACGCGCCATTGGCGGGCAAGCGCCCAGCCTGCAAACCGACCCGCTCTAAAACCATGTCCTATATCCTCGACGCCCTCAAGCGGGCCGATACCGAACGCGAACGCGGCAACGTGCCCGGCTTGCACACGCGCCAACTGGCGACCCCGACCGGCCCAACCGTGCCCGGTGCGCGCAGCTCGCTCTGGCTGGCCGTCGCCGCTGCCGTGGCGCTGGGCGGCATCGGCGTCGGCCTGTGGCTCTGGCTAACACCGGCCGACACCCCGCGCCCGGTGGTTCTGAAACCGGTCGTCGTTCAGCCCCCGGTGAACGCACCGGCGCCGGTCGCAGCCGTGGCGCCAAAGTCAACACCGGCACCGACAGCAACACCCGCGGCCACAGCGACACTGCCGCCGACCGTGGCGGCGCCACCCACTCAGGTGGCCGCCTTGCCTGTCATGCCCACCACCGTCAAACCAAGACCGGAGCCCACGCGTGCCGCGCCTGCCGTTGCCACACCAGCGCCGCCCAAGGCCGAGGTCAAACCTGGGCCCATCCCCCCGGCTGCTGCGCCAGCCACCGCAGCCTTGACGGCGGTGCCGCTGCTCAGTGATCTGCCCGAAGACCTGCGGCGCCAAGTCCCCGCGTTGACCATCACCGGCGCCGTGTACTCGGAGAATCCGGCACAGCGCCTGCTCCTGGTCAACAACCTGGTGCTGGCCCAAGGCGCTCTGGCGGCGCCCGAGGTGAAACTGGAGGAAATTCAGGCGCGCAGCTCGGTGTTCAGCTTCCGCGGCACGCGCTTTCGCGTCGCGCATTAGCCGCCGAACTTGCAGTCCGGCCGTGCTGAATTGACGAGCCGTTCTGGTGTTATCGCAACGCCAGAACAGCGCAAGCGCCCATTTCGGAACGCCTGACGGTATCAATCGTTGCGCTTGCCCTTGTTGCCGTGCTTGCCGCCCTGGCCCTGGCCCTTATCCCAGTGCTTGGGTTTCTTCTGTTTTTCCATCTTGATGCTCTTGTAGTTGTCATCGCGCTGCCAATAGCCGGGTTGGCGCACATAGATGTTGTTACGCTGCTCCCAGTGATCCGGCGCCCAGCGATAGCCCTCGCGCTGAACGATGGTGCGTCCGCGCACCCAGACGTGACGATCACCCATCAGCACCCAGTAACCCGGCGCCCAGGCGTAGCCCGGCGCGATGACAGGCCTGACTTCATACAGCGGTGCCGGCGGCGCCAGGTTGATGTTGACGCTGACTTGCGCAAATGCAGGCACGGCAACGGCACTGGCCGCCACCAACACGGACAGCACGAGATGCCGGACTTTATTGCTTGGTTTCATGATTTTTCCTTTGTTCATTGACAGCCCAATGATGACAGCTTGTGCCCGCACGATCCGTGCGCTGGTTCACATAAGGCCCAGGGCATAAATATTTTTTGTCATGTGCGCTAGCGCACGGAATGAATGCTGAGGTCTGCGTAATCTTGCCATCAGTCGTCACGCGACGGTCGGGGTTCAAGCCAAGGGCTGGGCCTACCAAGCGGCTGCGAATGCGACGCTGCACTAGCGCTGGTCTGATCTGCCAGCGTTAATTTTTTCAGAAACCGATCAGGCTGGGTCGCTAATCACGAGAACGTGTGCAGTTGTCCTGGTTCAAATCAAAGGAATCATCATGAAGTACTCGAATCTATTGCTCGCCACGGCGGCATCGTTGGCATTGGCTGGATGTTTTTCCCTTCCCGCAGGCCCGGCCGGCCCCCAAGGCGCAACGGGCGCAACCGGTGACACGGGCTACACGGGCGCCACGGGTCGCACCGGCGGCACGGGTGCAACCGGTGCCACTGGCTATACCGGCGCAACCGGCGGCGCTGGCGCAACTGGCGATACCGGCGCGACTGGCTACACCGGCGCGACTGGCAGCACTGGAGCCACTGGCCGGACCGGTGCCACAGGCAGCGTGCCCGCTGGCACCGTCGTGATTGTGCCGGCTCAGTAAAGAGGGCCAGGGCGGACACTGCCTGCTACCTGCAGGTCCGCCCCGCCGGCCGTGCCCGCAAGGGCGACGCTGCCGCTACGGTTTGTCCCGCAAAGATGATGAGAAAACCCGCTTTGTAGGTGCGCTCGCGCACGCTGCTCACTGGCTCGGGAGCAGATAATTCTTCAGTTCACTGGATTTTTTCGTTCCGTGGCCTTGAAAAAAATGCCCCTATCGCCCTCCTACCACGCCATGACTCTGCCTCGTTCGCTTAAATGGATTGCTGGCGCTGTCATCGCGCCCGTCGTGCTGGCGCTTCTATTCATCGCAATTTTCGGCTGGAACTGGCTGCGCGCGCCGATTGAACGCATGGCGCTGGAAAAAACCGGTCGGGTGCTGGCCATCAACGGCGATCTGCGCGTGACCCTGGGCTGGCCCCGGCCGCGCCTGCGGGCCAACGCGGTGACATTCGCCAATCCGCTCTGGACCCAGGAAAAGCAAATGCTCGCCGCCGACGCGGTGGAGATCACGCTCGACCTGTCTCAGTTGTTGGGACGCAAGCTCGTGTTCCCGGAACTGCGGCTGGAGCGACCGGTGGTGTTTCTGGAGCAGGGCACCGAGGGGCGCAAGAGCTGGTTGCTGGACCAGCAGCAACAGGACCCGGGCGCACGCATCCAGATCGACCGCCTGACGCTGGATCAGGGTACGCTCGGCTATGACGATGCGGTCCAAAAAACCAGTATTCGGGCAGAGCTCGCCAGCTTGACGCCGCCCGCAGGAAGCACGGCCGACACCGGCTTGACTTTCAGCGCCCACGGGCGCTACAAGGGCCAGGCGCTCACGGCGCAGGGCAACGGCGGGCCGGTGCTGGCCTTGCGCGACGAGAGCACACCCTACCCTTTGACAATTGACGCCAGCGTGGGCCACACCCGCGTGCGCGCAGAGGGCAGCGTCACCAGCCTGCTCAAATTTACCGCTGTGGATCTGGCGCTGGCACTCAGCGGCGACAACCTGGCGCAGCTCTATCCCTTGCTCGGCATCACCTTCCCGGCCACCCGCAGCTACGTGACGGCCGGCCACCTGCTGCACAGCGGCAACAGTTGGCGCTACGAGAAGTTCTCGGGCCGCATCGGCACCAGTGACATCGCCGGCTCGCTCCAGGTCAAAACCGGTGGCCAGCGCCCGGCGTTGACAGCAGAGCTGACCTCCAGTGTGCTTGATCTGGCAGACCTGGGACCGCTGATCGGCTCGCGCCCCGGCAGCGTGCAAGCCGCCAAACAGGCGGCCCGGCAATTGCCCACCGAACCGCCTCAGACCGCCGCAGTCACACCTGCGCAAGCCCGTGTGCTGCCTGACCAGTCGTTCAACACCGAGCGCTGGCGCAGCGTGGACGCCGAGGTGAGCTTGCGGGCCAAGGCCCTCAAGCGCGAGAAGGAGCTGCCACTGGAAGACCTGGTGGCCCATTTGAGCCTGCAGGATGGCCTGTTGACGCTCGATCCGCTCAATTTTGGCCTGGCTGGCGGCCAGCTCAACAGCGTGGTCACACTCGATGGGCGCACCGATCCGATCACGGCGCACGCCAAGGTGCGGGCCCGAAAGATATTGCTGGCCAAGCTGTTTCCGACCGCTGAGCTGAACCAGGCCAGCATCGGCCAAATCAACGGCGAGTTCGACCTGGCCGGGCAAGGCAACTCGGTGGGTCGAATGCTGGCAGGTTCCAATGGCAAGGTCGGACTGGTCGTCTCCGGCGGCGAGATCAGCAAGTTGATGATGGAAAAAGCCGGTCTGCATTTGTGGGAAATACTGCAACTGAGCCTGAGCGGCGACCGGCTCATCAAATTGCGTTGCGCGGTGGCCGACTTTGAGGTCAAGAACGGCAAAATGCAAACCGACGCACTGGTGCTGGACACCCAGGTCACCACCCTGCTTGGCAGCGGCAACGTCGATCTGGCGCAGGAGCGGCTGGACCTGACGTTCAACCAGAAGACCAAGGCCACCAGTCCCCTGGCCTTGCGCAGCCCGATCTATGTGCGCGGCAGTTTTGCCAAGCCCGAGCTGGGCGTCGACAAGACGCGTGTCGCGGTGCGCGCCTTGGGTGCGCTGGCACTGGGCGTCGTCAATCCATTCCTGACGCTGCTGCCCTTGATCGATGCCGGTCCGGGCCAGGACAGCGATTGCGGGCAACTGGTGCGCGATGCGCGGGCGCTACCGCACCCAAAGAGTCAAAAGAAATGACCCTGCACACCCTGCTTCGCAGCGCGGCGACGGCTGTCGGCGCGCTCGCGTTCGCCGCGTGCGCCACACTGCCTGACACCGACGAGCTGATCCAGCGCCACGCGGGACAGGCGGCCCGGTTTGAGACGGCCCGCGGTGCGCTCCCGGCGCAGAAAAGCGCCGCCATTCTGGCGCAGCTCAAAAGCCAATCGGGCGACATCGATATTCTGGACAAACAAATCGCGCTGGAGCAGGCCGTCAACGACAGCCCGCTGGTCCTGGGCAACAAAGTCACGCTGTTGCAGGACGGGGCCGCGACCTATCCGGCGATGTTTGCCGCCATCCGCAGCGCGCGCGACCATATCAACCTGGAGTCCTACATCATCGAAAACGACGAGGTCGGGCGCCAGTTCTCCGACCTGCTGCTGGCGCAGCAGGCGCGTGGTGTTCAGGTCAACGTCATCTATGACAGCGTGGGCGCCCTCAATACGCCCAAGGCCTTTTTTGAGCGCCTGAAGCAAGGCGGCATTGAGGTGCTCGAGTTCAACCCGATCAACCCGCTAACGGCCAAGGGGCCGTGGATGATCAATCACCGCGACCATCGCAAGCTGCTGCTGGTGGACGGCCGTATCGCCTTCATCGGCGGCATCAACATCAGCAGCGTCTATGGCTCCGGGTCCATCCCAAGTCGCTCCCACAAGGCGGCCGCCAACACGGACGAATGGCGCGATACCGACCTGCAGATTGAAGGTCCGGTGGTCAGCGAATTTCAGAAATTGTTCCTGCAGACCTGGGAAAAGCAGCGCGGACGTCCACTGGCGACCAAGAATTATTTTCCGGCGCTCAAGGTGCAGGGTAAAGACATCGTGCGCACCATTGGCAGCACGCCCGACGATCCGTTCAGCCTGATGTACCTGACGCTGATATCGGCGATTGGCAATGCGGAAAAACAAGTGCACCTGACCCAGGCCTACTTCGTGCCCGACCCGCAGTTGCTGCAAGCTTTGGTGGCTGCCGCCGGTCGCGGCGTCGATGTCAAGCTGATCCTGCCGAGCCACTCCGACTCCGGGCTCGTCTTTCATGCCGGACGGGCTCATTACACCGAGCTGCTCCAGGGTGGCGTCAAGCTGTATGAGCGCGTCGGCGGGCTGCTGCATGCCAAAACCGCCGTCATCGACGGCGTCTGGTCGACGGTGGGCTCCAGCAACCTGGACTGGCGCAGCTTCCTGGACAACAACGAGATCGACGCCGTGGTGCTGGGGCAAGAATTTGCCCAGAAAATGGAAGCCATGTTTGCCAGCGACCTGCAGGCGTCCCAAGCGATCGATCTGCAAGGCTGGCAACATCGCCCGCTGCAGTTCCGGATCAAGGAGTGGCTGGCGCGGGTCTGGGAGCGGCTGCTTTAAGGCCCGGCACGCCAGCGCCGCGCACCGATAATCGCGCCATGCCTGTTGACGAACCTTTCTTTGACCCACCGATAGCGGCACGCCCGATCACGCCGGAGCCGGTGCTCCCCAGCGCCCGCTTCCTGTACACGCATCCGGCGCACTTGATGGCGCTGGGCTTTGGGTCCGGCCTGAGCCCCCTGGCGCCCGGCACCGCCGGCACCTTGTGGGCCTGGCTGACGTTTGTGCTGCTGCAACCCGGGATGAATGATGCGCGCTGGGCGCTGCTGATTGCCCTGTCACTGCCGCTGGGTTGGTGGGCCTGCAGCGTCACGGCGAAACACATGCGGGTGCTCGACCCCAGCAGCATTGTGTGGGACGAGATTGCGGCCTTCTGGCTGGTGCTGTGGCTGGTCACCCCGGCCGGTTTTTGGGGCCAGCTGGTGGCCTTCGGCCTGTTCCGCTTCTTTGATGCCGCCAAGCCCGGCCCGGTGCGCTGGGCCGACCAACTGTTTCATGGCGTCAACGTCACCAGCGACCCGGCCGCCTGGCGCAAGGCCGGTTTCGGAATCATGCTCGATGACCTGGTGGCGGCGGCCTGTGCCCTGCTGGTGATCGCTGGCTGGCGTTATTTCCAATGACTCAAAAACTATCAAAATCAGAGCTATCCACGCAGTATCTATGCGGGCTAGTGGCCGATTTGATGCTAAGAAATAGACTGAAGCTGGTGACGGCTGAAAGCTGTACCGGCGGCATGATTGCGGCCGCCTGCACCGATCTGGCCGGCTCCAGTGACTGGTTCGAGCGCGGCTTTGTCACCTACTCCAACGAGGCCAAGACCGAGTTGCTGGACGTCCAGGCGCAACTGCTGCTCAGCGAGGGTGCGGTCAGCGAAGCCGTGGCGCGGGCCATGGTGCGCGGGGCCTTGGCGCACGCGCACGCGCAAGTGGCGGTCGCCGTGACCGGCGTGGCCGGCCCCACCGGCGGCAGCCCGGCCAAACCGGTCGGCACGGTCTGGTTCGGCTTCGCCGTGCCGGGCCAGGTCATCACCGAAAAGCGCCACTTTGACGGCGATCGGGCTCAAGTGCGCGCCGCTACCGTGCGGCATACCTTCACCAGGCTGGTGGAGTTGCTGGGCTGACTCGTTTTTTGTCACCGCTTCATTTCCAGCGCCGACAACTCCAGCCCCTCAATCTCCTGCAGCGATTTCCCCGCAATCCCCTGCAAGTCGCCATACATGCCCACGGTCGCGCCCATCACGCGCTCAATCTGCTCCTGGCGCTTGGCCCATTGCTTCATGATGACTTTGCGCTCTTTGTCCAGGTCGTCCTGCATGGATGAGAAGGCCTCCACAATCGCTTCCACGCGCTGCCTGAAGCGCGGGCCGGTGAGGTACTGGTAAACCATCTCGGTCTTGGTTTGCATGCCGTCAGACAGGGCGCGGGTCTGGCTGATTTGCAGCAAGGCCTGGCGCAGCATGATGGCCACGGGTATTGCCACGCGTGGGGACGTGATCCAGACACCGTCCACCAGGTCAAACGTTTCCACGCCTTTGGGCAACACCTGGCTGACCAGCACGCAGACTTCGGCCTTGGCGCAGCGCTGGTCTTCACGCAGCTTGGGCAGCCAGCCGTCGCTCCAGTTGCGGGTACGTTTGGATTCCCACAGGATGCTGCCGCAGAGAACGCCGCTCTGGCTGTTGACGCGGTGCAGGGCGTCGCCGCCAAACTCGCCCTTGGGCACCGGCTCAATCAGGTCAAACGGAAATTTGGCACGCAGCAGGTTTTCCAGCTCCAGCTCTTGCACTTCGCCTTGCAGTTGCTGCGAGCCCTGCTCGGCTTTTTGCTTGAGTTCTTCAATCTTTTGCTGCATGGAGGCGATGGTCTGGTCTTTTTCGGCCACGCGCAGCTTCATGCCGTCTTCGGCTTCACGTTTGGCCAGCGTGCGCACTTCGCTCAAGCTGGTCTGCACGCGCTTTTCAACGGTCAGGTCCAGCTCGCGCTTGGCGTCGTCGAGTTCGCGTTGCTGCTTGATGACCTCGGCTTGCGCCTGCTGGGCCTCAGCCAGCTTGGCGTCTTGCACCGTGAGCACGCCTCGCAGTTCCGCCAGTTCACGGGCTTTGGCTTCCAGCTCGTTGGCCGCTGCCGCCCTGGCCTTTTTCGCCTCTTCTGCGGCAACGCGGGACCGTTCGGTTTTGAGCTGGCTGGCGACCTGGTCGGCCACCTGCTCGTCCAGATCACGTTTCGCATCCGTCAGCGCTTTTTCTTTTTCGCGCATGGCGCTTTCGCGCTGGGCGATGTCGTGGTCTTTGCGGGCCAGTTGCGCTTCGAATTGCTGGCGGGTGGCGGCCAGCAGCGGCGCTGCCAGCGACTCGGTCAGTTTGATTTCTGTTCTGCAGTTGGGGCAGATGATGGTGGGTTCGGTCATGGTGATCATGACCTTAACTCAGAAAACGATTTGCAGCGTCATTGACACTCAAAAATACCCGCGTCGCACGGATCAACTTTGACGGCATTCCCCGGTCAGACCCCGACAGCGCCAGCCCGTGCTGGAAGCGGGGAAAAAAAGACGTGCGGCAGTGGCGCCATCCGGACCGACAAGCCGCCGCTTGCGTTACTTGCGGCCAACCACCAACAGGAACACACCCAGAATAATGCCGCCGGCACTGACGATCAAGGGCACGTTGACGGTTTGCTTTTCTTGCACCTTGAGTTCCAGCGGGCCCAGCTTCATGCCGGTCGTTTCCTTGGTGTAACTGAAGCCGCCAAAGGCCAGGCCGAGGCAACCGGCGGCGATCAGGATGATGCCTATCATTTTGGTGGGGTTCATGGGTTCTAGCTCCTAAAAATGTGAAACGACTCGTTAATGCACTGCGCCAGCTTCATGGTAGCGGATACCAGCCACCACGGGCACTGGAAACGAGTGCAGGCCAAACAAAAAGAAATACCTCGTATGTGCGCAGACGCACAGATCGCCGTCGGCGAAGTGGCAACAATTCAAAGAACTTGAGCTCATGGTCAGCGGGTCGACAAAGCAGAAATTCACCCCGCCGGCCAGCCCCTATTGATGGAGACTTTTCACATGCGAACCAGATTTGAATTATTGGCTTTGAGCACCGCGCTGGCGGCCTTGACGGCGCTGTCTGTCGGCTGCAGCAAAGCGCCGGAGGCGACCGGCGCATCGGCGTCAGGCGCGTCGACGCCGAGCACGACGGTCGGCACCGTGATTGACGACAGCATCGTGACCGCCAGCGTCAAGGCGGCGCTGCTGGCCGACCCGGACCTCAAGGGTTTTGACTTCAAGGTGGTCACCCGCAAGGGCGAAGTCCAGCTCAGCGGCTTTGTTGACAAACAGACACAAATCGACATCGCCGTCACGGTCGCTGGCGCAGTGACAGGGGTCAAGAGCGTCCAGAATAATGTCAGCCTGCGCAGCGTAGCGCCGACGGTTGGCGGCAAGGTGGATGACACCTTGATCACGGCCAAGGTCAAGACGGCTTTGCTGGCCGACGAGAGCATCAAGAGCCTCGACATTGCCGTCATCACGCGTCAAGGTGACGTTCAACTCAGTGGCTTTGTCAACAACCAGAGCCAGATTGATCGCGCCATCGCGGTGGTCAGCGGCATTGCCGGCGTGAGCCATGTCAGCAATGAAATGAGTATCAAAAAGTAAACCCGTTAAACAGTCACGTCTAAGGAGATTTTTATGAAAACCATGAATAAAGCCGGATCAGTTCTCGCCCTGGCAGCGCTGCTGGCGCTCGGCGGTTGCCAAAACATGACCCCCCCCAATACCTACGACAGCGGGACGGCTTACCCGCAGTCCAGCTCCGGCGCAGGCGCCTACACCGGTTATGGCGTGGTGCAGTCGATTGACCTGGTCCGCCAGGGCGGCAGCACCGGCATCGGCGGCGCCATCGTGGGCGGTGTTGTGGGCGGCATCCTCGGCCATCAGGTGGGTAGCGGCCAGGGCAACACCGCCGCGACCGTACTCGGCGCGGCCGGCGGCGCCTATGCCGGCCACGAAATTGAAAAACGCAACCAGCCGCAGGCCGATGCCTACAAATTCACCATCCGCATGCGTGATGGTTCCTACCAGACCGTGACGCAAACCAGCATCGACGATATTCGCGTCGGGGACCGCGTGCGGATCGACAACGGCGTCGCGCGCCGCTATTGATTGACGCGGGAGGCAAGCTTTGAAAACACCAGCGGCCCATGCGATCGTCTTGGCGATCGGTCTGGCTTTGAGTGTCGGCGCCATGGCGCAAGGCATGACAAAAGTCCAGTACGAAACCGCCAGGACGGGTGTGAGCGCGGAGCTCAAGCTGGCCAGGGCCGCCTGCGACTCTTTCTCCGCCCATGCCAAGGACCTGTGCCTGGCCGAGGCCAGTGGCAAAGAGAAAGTCGCGACGGCGGAACTCAATGCCAGATTGGCACCGTCAGAACAGGCCAGCTACAAGGTACGCCTGACCCGCGCCGATGCTCAATACACCTTGGCCCGGGAGAAATGCGATGACCTGGCTGGCCATGCCAAGGATGTCTGCGTCAGGGAGGCCAAGGCGAAGGCGGTGACGGCCAAGGCCAATGCCAAGGCGCATATGCGGACCGCCGTTGCGCACGATGCCGCCTACGACAAGACCCGCAAGGCGCAAGGCGTGGCGGACGAAAAGGCGGCGCAGGCGCAGGCCAAGGCTGATGACATAAGTACTGCGGCGCGCACCGATGCCGTCAAAGAAAAGAGCACGGCCGCCTACACCGTCGCGAAAGAAAAATGTGATGCCTTGGCAGGGGACGCCAAGGGCAATTGCGTCAAGGATGCAACGGCGCGCTCAAGCAAGCCGTGAAGTTGCATTCAAACGGGTGCTGATTCCCTTTAAACCAGTTTTTCAACATGAAGGAAACACGATGAAAATCATCCAAAAATATTCAGTCGGCGTGCTGGCAGCAGCACTTGTCGTTCTCAGCGGTTGTGCCGGCATGACCCACCAGGAAAAGGGCACCGCCGCCGGTGCCGTCATCGGTGGCGTCGTCGGTAGCGCCTCCGGCGGCGGCGTTTTGGGCACCGCGGCTGGCGCGGCAGTGGGCGGCGTGATCGGTCACGAAGTGACCAAGTAAACATCAGGCTACAGCGCCAGCCAGCGGCAGGTTGAAAAACCTGCCGCTGGCTTTTTTTTGACCGCCTGCGCCATGCGGACCAGGTCTGGAGCCAAGCCCCGCCAGCGGCGGTGCCTGGACCATAAATCAATTCAATCCATCCAGTCGATCCAAGCGTTAACCCGGTTGGCTGCAGGCCGGCATGAGGGGACGACTGCGTCAGCGCAAGTCCACTTCCCTGCGACGTTAAGATTCACCCCGGCCTGAACCGCATGCAGGTGCTGGTTGAGGCGTCACGCATCCACCCACTTTTTGAATTGAAAACACCATGCCTTTATTCAACTGGACCGTCAAAAGCGCCAGCGTTTTGCAGCAGGGCGGCGTCATTGCCCCCGATGAGCGGCTGCCGTGGCCGCAAACCGCCGTCATGGGCATGCAACACGTGATCGCCATGTTTGGCGCCACCGTGCTGGCCCCGATCCTGATGGGCTTTGACCCCAATCTGGCGATTTTGATGAGCGGCATCGGCACGCTGATTTTCTTTGTTGTCACCGGCGGCAAAGTGCCCAGTTACCTGGGCTCCAGTTTTGCCTTTATCGGCGTGGTCATTGCCGCCACCGGCTATGCGGGCAAAGGACTGAATCCGAATATCGGCGTGGCGCTGGGCGGCATCATTGCCTGCGGCGCCGCCTACACGGCCATCGGCCTGCTGGTGCAGGTGGTGGGCACGAACTGGATTGAAAAGCTGATGCCGCCGGTGGTCACCGGCGCCGTGGTGGCCGTCATCGGGCTGAACCTGGCCAGCGTGCCGATCAAGAACATGGCGGCCAGCAACTTTGACAGCTGGATGCAGGCCGTCACCTTTGTCTGCGTGGCACTGGTGGCCGTGTTCACGCGCGGCATGGTGCAGCGTTTGCTGATTCTGGTCGGCCTGATCGTGGCCACCGCGGTGTACGCCGTGTTGACCAACGGGCTGGGCTTGGGCAAGGCGCTCGATGTGTCGACCCTGCTGAACGCGGCCTGGATCGGCGCCCCCGGCTTTGCCGCCCCCGTGTTCGAGCCCAAGGCGATGTTGATGATCGTCCCGGTGGCCATTATTCTGGTGGCCGAGAACCTGGGCCACCTCAAGGCCGTGTCCGCCATGACCGGCAAAAACATGGACCCTTACATGGGCCGCGCCTTCATCGGCGACGGCATCGCCACCATGGTCAGTGCCAGCGCGGGCGGCACCGGCGTGACCACCTATGCCGAAAACATCGGCGTCATGGCCGCCACCAAAATCTACTCCACCGCGCTGTTTCTGGTGGCGGCTCTGCTGGCGGTGGTGCTGGGCTTTAGCCCCAAGTTCGGTGCGATCATCGCGGCCATTCCACTGCCCGTGATGGGCGGCGTGAGTATTGTGGTGTTTGGCCTGATTGCCGTGGCCGGCGCCCGTATCTGGGTGCAAAACAAGGTGGACTTTGCCGACAACAAAAACCTGCTGGTCGCTGCGATCACGCTGATTCTGGGCACCGGCGACTTCACGCTCAAGTTTGGCGGTTTTGCCCTCGGTGGCATCGGCACCGCCACCTTTGGCGCCATCTTTCTGTACGCGCTGTTGAATCGCAAGCGCTAAAGTCTTATACAAAATCGGGCTCTAGCTCCCGTGAAATATGCTTAAGCAGCTATTAATCTAATAGCAATAGACGGACTGGGTTGGCGCTCGCCAACCCAGCGCCTGCCAGGCCTCACTTGGCGCCCAGCAGCGCGGACTTGAGTGCGTCGTCAACCGGCTTCTCGCCCAGCCAGATTCGCAAGACGGCGTTGTAGAACGCGGCATCCGGCAAGGCCTCGCCCAAGGGCTTGCCGTTCAATTGGCTCACCGTGCCGGTGGCGGGCAGCCAGTCCAGCGTGATCACGTCGCCCTTCTTGACCACTGGGACGGTGGTGAACATTTTTTCAAACTTCTGCGTTTGATCGCTGACTTTGGCTTTTTCTGCCGCGTTTGAATTGTTGTTCAAACCCGCAACAAAGGTCTTGGCCAATTCGTCGCTGGCGACTTCGCGCAGCATGACAATCGTGACGCGCTTCGGACCGGCCAGCGCCTGGATGTCACTGGGTGTTGTCTTGTGGTCCGTCAGGTACAGCCCCATGGCATAAACCTTGAAAACGAACTTGGTGCGCACGCCCGCGCCGTTGAGCTTGAGCGGCTGGCCCTCGACCGTGACCGCCTCGTCAATTTTGACGCCGCCGACTTCTGCCGCCCAACTGGGCAGCACGCTGACCAGTGCCAGCAGTCCGATCGCCAGCAGTTGCTTGAGGCTGTTTCGAGTGCTCATGATTTTTCTCCGGGAGTTGATGAGAGGGGACTACAAAAAGGGATGGGCGGCACGTAGCCTGGCCACCAGCGCTGTCAACGACGGATCGGCCAAGGCGGGCGAGCTGCTGTCTTCGATCAGCGATCGGACCAGGCGCGCCAGCGTGTCCGTCTGCGGCGTCAAGGGCCCGAAAAAATGCGGCCTGTCGCCCACGGCCAGCAGCAGGGTCGGAAAGTCTTCCACGTCCAGCGGGTCCAGCAGCTCGGCCTCGTCTTCGACGTCAATCCACAGAAACCGCACGCCGGGGAATTGCGTCTGCACCTGGGCGAAGCGCTGGCGATAGTCGCGGCACACGCCACACCACTCGGCGCACAGGCAAACAACGAGGACGGCGGCGGGCGACGGCAGGGCGGCAGGGGTCATGAGGTGATGATCACAGAAGATGTTGCGCCTATTTTGCGATACCTTGACCGCCAATAGACGCAATTTAAATATATGGCACATTAGGCACCGATGTTTGCCAGCCCTTTTCGCGCGATGACTGCCCTTTGGTGGAGCGTCCTTCTTTTGATCAGCGCGGTCTTGGGCTGGGCGCTGACCGCACTCCATTTACCGGCAGGCGTGCTACTGGGTTGCATGCTGGCGGGCATTGTGCTGTCGTCCCAGGAGATTCGGCTTGGCATCCCCACCACCCTGTTTGCGCTGGCGCAAGGGGTGGTTGGCTGCCTGATGGCCAAAAGCCTGCAGCCCTCCACGCTGGCCAAGGTGGCCAGTGACTGGCCCATTTTTCTGGGCGCCACGTTCTCGATCGTTGCTGCCAGCGCGGCCTTGGGCTGGCTCCTGATGCACCGCCAGGTGTTCCCGGGAACGACGGCGGTATGGGGCCTGGCACCGGGTGCGGCCTCGGCCATGGTGCTGATGGCCGAGGCGTACGGGGCCGATGTGCGGCTGGTCGCCTTCATGCAGTATTTGCGCGTGGCCGTGGTGACGGCGGTGGCCGCGCTGGTCGCGCATTTCTGGACCACACGGGCCGCGCCCATGACACCTGAAGTGCATTGGTTTGCGGTGATCAACCCAGGCGACCTGGGCTGGACGCTGCTGCTCGCCTTTGCCGTTTCAAGCATCGCGGGCTGGCTGCATATTCCCGGAGGTCCGATGGTGGTTCCGCTGGTTCTGGGGGCGGCATTGCAGGCCATGGGCTGGCTGGTGATTGAACTGCCACCCGCGCTGCTGGCCGTTTCCTATGCCGTGATCGGCTGGAGCATCGGCCTGCGTTTCACCCGTGCCATCCTGCGGCACGCCTTGCGTGCCCTGCCCGCGGTGCTGGGGTCGATCTTTGCGCTGATGGGGGTGGGCCTTGTCATCGCCGTGGGGCTGACCCAATGGGCCGGTCATGACCCGCTGACGGCCTATCTGGCCAGCAGTCCTGGCGGTGCCGATTCCGTGGCCATCATCGCCGCCACCAGTGCCGTCGACGCCGGCTTCGTGATGGCGATGCAACTCGCGCGCTTTCTGATGGTGCTGGTCTTGGGTCCGCGCGTGTCCAAATTTGTTGCGACGCAATCACGCACCGACCGATGAGTTCAATTGACCTTCCATTTTCCCGAGAGCTACGGTGCGAGTGGGTCGACCGGCGCCCGAGGTCTAGTCCCGCTTGCGGGGGTGAAAAACCAGGGGTTTGGCCAGCAGTCCGTCTGTCGGGCCACGCTTGTTGCCCTGCTTGACGTTGGCTGGCGCTCGATCACAGCCGCTGCAGTGACAGCCGGCTGGCGCCCGTGCCGCCTGCTGCAGGTAACCGGCGAGTGAGCGCGGCAAGGGCCAGCGCAGCAGACCCTGCGCCAAGCTGCGGCGCGCGGCTTGCGGCAACAGGGCCCAGGCCGCATAGATAGAACTGCCAGCGACCAGCAGCAACACCAGCAAGGATTGCAGCCACATCGCCCTAGCCCCCCAACCACAAAGTGATGCGATAAGTCGCAAACGCCGCCGCATAGGCCAGCACAAACAGGTACGCAGCCATGAACAAGGGATAACGCCAGGAGTTGGTCTCACGCCGCACCACCGCCAGCGTGGACAGGCACTGCGGCGCAAACACAAACCAAGCCAGCAGCGCGTAGGCGGTGGCCAGGGACCAGCCCTGCGCAATGACCGGCGACAAAGCATCGGCCACCGAGGCGTCGACGCCCGACAGGGCATACACGGTCCCCAAGGCGCCCACCACCACTTCACGCGCGGCCATGCCGGGCACCAGCGCAATCGAGATTTGCCAATTGAAGCCAATCGGCGCGAAGATCCACTGCAGCGCATGGCCCATCATGCCGGCAAAGCTGTACTGGATGGCCGGGCCCTGGGCTGCATCCCAGCCGGCTGGTGGTGCCGGATAGGTGGACAGAAACCACAGCACCACCATCAGCGCAAAGATGATGCCGCCGACCCGGCGCAGGAAAATGTGGGCGCGCTCCCACAGGCCCTGCGCCAGATTGCGCAGGCTGGGCCGGCGGTACGGCGGCAATTCCAGCATCAGCGGCTGGTAGCCGTCTTTCATCCAGACCCGCTTGAAGACCCAGGCCACGCCCATGGCCGAGACGACGCCGGCCACGTACAGGCCAAACAAGGTCAGGCCGCGTAAACTGAGCCCGCCGAGGCGGCGCTCCGGCACAAAAGCGCCAATCAGCAAGGCATAGACCGGCAAGCGGGCCGAGCAGGTCATCAGTGGCGCCACCATGATGGTGGCCAGGCGGTCTTTCCAGTTGGCAATGGTGCGCGTGGCCATGATGCCGGGAATGGCACAGGCAAAGCTGGACAAGAGCGGAATGAAGGCGCGCCCGGACAAGCCCACTTTGCCCATCAGGTTGTCGAGCAGGAAGGCCGCGCGCGGCAGGTAGCCCGAGTCCTCGAGCAGCAGGATGAAGAAGAACAGAATCAGGATCTGCGGCATGAACACCAGCACACCGCCGACGCCGGCCACCACACCGTCCACCAGCAGGCTGCGCAAGGGTCCGCTCGCCATATGCGCCAGAATCCAGTCGCCCACGGCGGCCATTGCGCCCTTGATCGCGTCCATCGGCCAATTGGCCCAGGAAAAAACAGCCTGAAAAATCAGGAACAACACCGCCGCCAGCACCACCAACCCCCACACCGGGTGCATGACGACGGCATCGAGCCGGTACTGGAACCGCCCCAGCGTCGGGGCAAGCGGCGCCACCAGGGCCAGGATGCGGCGCACTTCGCGCTGCAAGTCGGCCGAACTGGCGGAGGCCGTGCTGGCGGGCGCGCTGGGCCAGGGCTGCGCCAGGTGTTGTTCCAGTTGGGCCAGCAGCTGGGCGTGGCCGTTGTGTTTGATGGCCACGGTTTCCACCACCGGCAGCCCCAACTCGATCGCCAGACGTGCCAGGTCAATCTTGAGCCCTTGGGCGCGCGCCACATCCGCCATGTTGACGGCCACCAGCAGCGGCCGCCCCAGCCGCTTGAGCTCGAGCACCAGGCGCAAGTTCATGCGCAGGTTGGTGGCATCCACCACGGCCACAATCGCATCGGGCGTATCTTCGCCAGCGCGGCGGCCCTCGATCACCTCCAGCGTCACCTGCTCGTCCGGCGTGGCGGCGGTCAGGCTGTAGGCCCCCGGCAAATCCACCACCGACACCGTTTGGCCGTTGTGCAAATGGACCAGACCGACCTTGCGCTCGACCGTGACACCCGCGTAATTGGCCACCTTTTGGCGCGCCCCGGTGAGCAGGTTGAAGAGCGCCGTTTTGCCGCAATTGGGGTTGCCCACCAGCGCAATGCAGCGGATCGGGAGTGTCGGCTCGACGCCAAGAGATTGGGACATAAGAACCTCAGTTAACGCAGACATCCATCGCCTGCACTTCAATACATTGGGCTTCAAGCAGGCGCAGGGCAAAGAGCGTCTCGCCGACCTGCACCGCCAGCGGCTCGCGCCCGCCCGGGCCACGGCGCAACACCTGCACCGGCTCACCGGCGATAAAACCCAGTTCACCCAAACGTCGCAGCGTCGCCGCACCGACGTCGGCGCTGGACGGCAGCACCCGCTGAACAACAGCGTGCGCACCGTTGGAAAGTTGAGATAAGAGCATGGAACAGCCTATGGAAAATGGGTAAAACGCGCCTGAAAGCAAGCGTCTAAATGAGAGTGTATCTCATTTAGATCAAAACAAACTGCCTCTCCCGTGGCCACCTACGGCGAGTTTGACTTAGCGCAAACTCGCGCCGAACAAGTCTCGTCCCTCTAACTTCCCGCCTCGGGGTCGCCGAGGTCGCCGCTATAGTTGCCAGCGGCCTTTCTACCCACCCGAGGTGTTTCTCATGCTGCTGCTCAATCCACGCCATCTGGTTCGCAACTATCCCGATCAACGCTCACGCGAGATCATGGAGAAAACGGTTGCCTTCTTCGAGAAAACCGGCCTGACCAAGCTCAAAGCGGATTTTCATGGCGCGGTCTGGTATGAGGATTTCCTCAACTTCTGCAAGGAAGAAGGCATTTTTGCCTCCATGATGACGCCCGCCGAGCACGGCAAGGAAGGCGAACACGCGGTCTGGGACACCTGGCGCGTTTGTGGTTTTGCCGAGATTCTGGGCTTCTATGGACTCCCCTACTGGTACGCCTACCAGGTCTCGGTGCTGGGCATCGGCCCCATCTGGATGAGCAAGAACAAGAAGGCGCAGGCGAAGGCGAAACGCCTGCTTGACGAAGGCGGCATTTTTGCCTTCGGCCTGTCCGAGAAAGAGCATGGCGCCGACATCTACTCGTCCGACATGATCGTCACCCAGCTGGAAGACGGCAGTTACCGGGCCTGCGGCGGCAAGTACTACATTGGCAACGCCAACCAGGCGCGCATGGTGTCCACCTTCGGCAAGATGGCCGATACCGGGGAATACATTTACTTTGTCGCCGACTCGCAGCATCCCAAGTACGAACTGGTGAAAAACGTGGTCTACAGCCAGAACTACGTCGCCGAGTTCCGTTTGCATGATTACCCTTTGACTGAAGAAGACATCCTGCACCACGGTGACGATGCCTGGAACGCCGCACTCAATACCGTCAACGTCGGCAAATACAACCTCGGCTGGGCCTCCATCGGCATTTGCACCCACGCCTTTTATGAGGCTTTCGATCACGCCGCCAACCGGCATCTGTACAAGCTGACGGTGACGGATTTTCCACATGTGCGCCAGCTCTTTACCGATGCCTACGCGCGCCTGGTGGCGATGAAACTGTTCGCACTGCGCGCGGCTGACTACATGAAGGCAGCCTCCAACGAGGACCGGCGCTATCTGTTGTTCAACCCGATCCAAAAAATGAAGGTCACCACGCAAGGTGAAGAGGTCATCAACCTGCTGTGGGATGTGATTGCCGCCAAGGGTTTCGAGAAAGACATGTATTTTGCGATGGCCGCCGTCGAGATTCGCGGCTTGCCCAAGTTGGAGGGCACGGTGCATGTCAACATGGCGCTCATCATCAAGTTCATGGCCAACTACTTCTTCGCGCCAGCCGAGTATCCAGAAGTGCCGCGCCGCGATGAGGGCAGCAACGACAGCTTCCTGTTTGACCAGGGCCCGACCAAGGGCCTGGGCAAAATCAAGTTTCACGACTATCACATCGCCTATGACAGCGTCGATTCCCCTAACCTGAGCGTTTTCAAGGCGCAGATTGAGACCTTCAAACAAATGGCGATGCTGGCGCCGCCCACGCCAGCGCAGGCCAAAGACATCGACTTCCTGCTGACCGTGGGCGAGATGTTCACGCTGGTGGTGTATGGCCAGTTGGTTCTGGAGAATGCCAGGATTTACAAGATTGAGCCCGAATTACTTGATCAAGTATTCGACTTCATGGTGCGCGACTTCTCCAAGTTCGCGCTGCAGATGTACTCCAAACCCAGCAGCACCGAAGGCCAGATGGCGCAGTGCCTGAAGATGATCAGGAAACCGGTGACCGACGACGTGCGCTACGCCAGGGTCTGGAGCGAGCATGTGAGCAAGATGCAGGGGCAGTACAAGATGCCCGATTGAGGCGCCAAATTACTATAAAAGTAGTAGCGTATGACGCCCGTTTGACAGGGGCTGGCGTCTGTTTTTGTTTATAGTGACGATCCTTTGTCTATTTGGAGCCTGGATGCTTATCTGGAAACGACCGATCTCGGTGGCTGAACTCACCGCGATCAGCGTCAACACGGCGGTTGACCACCTGGGAATGGAATTTCTGGAGGTGGGTGAGGACTTCATCCGGGCGCGCGTGCCGGTGGATCACCGCACCCAGCAGCCCTACGGTTTGCTGCACGGCGGCGTGAGCGTGGTGCTGGCCGAAACCCTGGGGTCATGTGGCGCCGCCTACGCCAGCCCGGCCGGGCAACTCGCCGTCGGGCTGGACATCAACGCCAACCACCTCAAGGGTGTCACCAGCGGCTGGGTCACCGGCACCGCCCGCCCGGTGCACATCGGCCGCACCACCCAGGTCTGGCAGATCGACCTGCAAAACGACGCCGGTGAGCTGACCTGCGTGTCGCGCATCACGATGGCGGTGCTGCCGCCGCGTTAAACCTCCGACAGGTCGCCAACCTTCGGCAGAATCAACGCTTGAACACGTGAACCCAGAACCTTTTGACATACAGCGTCTGTTGTCGGCGCTGCCGCTCTTCAGTGATCTGTCCCAGTTGGAGCGAGAACGTATCGCCCGAGGATGCCGCTTGGTGCGTCTGGCCCGTGGCGAGATGTTTTTTCGGGTCGGCGAAGCGTGTGAGGCGTTCCACGTCGTGGTGTCCGGGCAGATCAAGCTTTACGTGTCATCACCTGCCGGCCAGGAGAAGGTGATCGAAATCATCGGCCCGGGCCGAAGCTTTGCGGAGGCCCTGGTGTTTCTCGGGCAGCCTCACATCGTGAATGCGCAGTCACTGACGGACACCTTGCTGGTCAGTGTTGCCAAGGCCGCCGTGCTGGCTGAAGTGGAGCGGGACCCGCGCTTCTCGCTGCACATGCTGGCTGGCATTTCCCGTCGCCTTCACAGCTTGATTCATGACGTCGAGGGCTATGCCTTGCAAAGTGGCATGCAAAGACTGATTGGCTACTTGCTGCGCGATGTGGAGGCGGCAGTTGGCCATGGTAGTGGCAACGTCAGCGTCAGCGTTCATTTGCCCGCCAGCAAGGCAACAATTGCCTCCCGCCTGTCACTGACGCCCGAATATTTTTCTCGTGTACTGCACGAGCTCGAAACCCAAGGGCTGATTCAGATCGACAAGCGCGAGATCCGGATTCTGGACGTGCACCGACTCGCCAATTTCGAGTCACATTGACACGCTTGGGCGCCCCAAGTGAACGCTTCAAGGGTCGGCGATCAACTGATCGTGCCCATTCTTAAGTCATATTAAGTTAATACCAACCGGACCGGTTTACAGTTCTTCACATTCATTTAAGGAGAACGTCATGCGTCGAATCGGTCGATTTGCAGCCCCAATGGGATGGGCAATTGCCTGTCTGCTGTCGCTGTCCCTTGCCGTCCCGGCATTCGCTGTTAATCAAACGGCCGCCAAAAAAGTCGGCGCCGATCAGATGATCAAAAAGTCGCCAGCCGATGCGGCGATCGGGAAAAAATGCATCAGTTGCCACGGCGCCGAGGACGATCCGGGCATCTACGGCGAGTGGAAGAAGAGTAGCCACGCCGCCAAGAATGTGGACTGTTACGACTGCCACAAGGCCAAGCAAGGCGAGAAAGCCGCCTTCGCGCACCATGGCGCCTCTATTCAGGTGATCGTCACCCCCAACACCTGCGCCAATTGCCATGCCGCCGAGGTGGCGCAGCAGCAGCGTTCGCACCACGCCAAGGCCGGCAATATTCTGGCCTCGCTGGACAATCTGCTGGGCGAGGTGATTGGTGGACCGGCCGCCGTCAATGCCGGCTGTCTGCAATGTCATGGCAGCACCGTGGTTCTCGACGACAAGGGGCGTCCGACGCCGCAAACCTGGCCCAATACCGGCATTGGCCGCATCAATCCGGACGGCTCATTGGGATCTTGTTCGGCCTGCCACGCCCGCCATAGTTTCTCGTCGGCGCAGGCGCGCACCCCCGACACCTGTGGCAAATGTCATTTGGGGCCGGATCATCCGCAACTCGAAATCTATAACGAGTCCAAACATGGCATTCTCTACCGCGCCAAGATCAAGGAAATGAACCTGGATTCCAAGAAATGGGTGGTGGGCGCTGACTACACAGCGGCGCCGACTTGTGCCACCTGCCACATGAGCGCCACCCGCGAGCAGAAGGTCACGCACGACGTGGGTGAGCGTATTTCCTGGACCCTGCGGCCTGCCATCTCCACCAAACTCAACATGATTCGCCTGAGCACCGGCGATGAATTCGATCAACCAGAGGGCCAGCCCTTGCCCAAAGTGGGTGACGAGGTCAAAGGCGCCAAAGTGACCGAAATCCTGACCTGGACGCAACGCCGGGACAAGATGAAGGACGTCTGCGTCGCCTGCCACAGCGCCAATACGGTGGCGGGCCAATACAAGCAGTTTGATGACCTGGTCGAGCTTTACAACGACAAATATGCCAAGCCGATTGCGGCTGTCATGAAGGAACTCGAAGACAAGGGCTACCTGACGCACCAACCCATGGACGCAAAAATCAAGTGGACCTGGTTCGAGATCTGGCATCACGAAGGCCGCCGCGCCCGTCACGGTGCTGCCATGAACGGGCCGGACTACACCTGGTGGCATGGCATTTACGAAGTCAGTCAACACACCTATTTCAAGTGGATTCCCGAACTGAAAGAGGTGGTTCGCCAGAAAGACGGCAACGAAGATTTCGCCAATGCACTGCTGGACAAGCATTTCAAACCGATTGCCGGCCATGACTGGTTCTTCAACGGCATGGGCAAGGATGCGATTGAAAAAGTGCGCAAGGGCTATGACGAGCGCTATGGCAAAGGCGCCTTGAAATAAGTCTGTCACAACGGGTCGCTGAACGGCTCTTCTGCATAAGAGGGGCCGTTTTCTATCCGGCCACAAAGGATGGGAAAACCATGTATTCAACAATTCGGCAGCGTACGCTGCTCGGCTGTGCCGCGCTGATCACCGGGTTTGTGATTTGGTCAGCGCAAGGGGCTGCGCCAAATACCCTGATCGCGCTAGGCGATCAACAATGGGCCGCGGGGCAACTTGAACTGGCGCAGAAGACCTTTGAACACGCAGTCAAAGCAGAGCCCCGCTCGGTCGACGCGCATATGAAGCTGGCTGGTTTGCAGCTTTCCCGCCAGGAATTCAAGGCCTGCATCGAGACCTACCAGCGAGCAATCGGGCTCGATGCAAACAATGCCAGAGCCTGGCTGGGCTTGGGATTCGCGTATCTTCACACCGGTCAAAATGACTTATCACTGGCCGCTTTGGACGAGGCCATTCGCATCGATCCCGGCAACCAGGAAAAATTGGCCCCGGTGCTGGCGAAGCTGGGCACGCCTTGACCGTTTGCAACAGTGGTCCGTAGTCGTCCAAAGCCAACTCGGCCTGCTCCGGCCCAAGTGATGGCGGCAAATGCCGCTGCCGCCAGGCCTGGTCCAGAAAGAAAAAAGCGCGACTACCGGCCCAAGTCCTGAATGGCGTCGACGACCAAGCCAGTGCCAATGGCAATCAGCAGGATGTCGGAGGCGACGCGCACATAGCGGTGTCCGGCCGGAGCCACGCCCAGTTGGACGACGATGGCTGGCGGCAAGCTGTAGACCACCACATCACGCGGCAAAGGCTGGCCGAGGGCCCACTTTCGGGCCTGCCCCGGCGGCATACAACCATTGTTTTTCTTGGCCAGGCCCGGCGGGCAGCGACCCACGCGGTATTGCTCGCTGTAGTAATTGCGTATCACCGCGCGCTGGTCATCGCCAAAATGCCCAGCAGCCCGGTCCGGCCTGCCCTGCGATGGGCTGTCCTGGCGTTCCTGCACCTGGGTCTGCTGGTGCTGGCCAGACTTGCCGGGCTTGCCACCGGCCACCCAGTCCGGCTTGGCGGCCATGGCCCCAGCCGTGACCAGCAGACCCGCGAGCAGGAAGGCCGGAGCACGGCCCGTTGTGACTTGTGTGATTTTCACCATAAACCTTTTGATGAATTAAGGGAACGTGAAGTTGGTCGTGACTGTAGCACCAGAGGCCAAAGTCGGGAGTACCGTCGTCTTGTCCGCAAAGCCCGTCAAGCTGGCGTTGAGTGTGTACTTGCCGGCCGCAGCGAGGTCGGCAGTGAACACCAGTGCGCCCGGTGCCGCCACATAAGGCGCTACCAGTGGCGCGTTAACCACCAGCGGGTAGGTGTAGAGCCCCGTGGCACCGTCAACGAAGCGGCCGGCAATCTCTACCGTCGTGACGGCGCCACCCGCGAGCGTCGACGGCAGAGGCTGCAGCACGCGCACCAAGGTGTCCACCGGGGCGGTGCCGGTCACGGTTGCGCTGGTGGAGACCGCCGGGTTCAGGGCGGTGCCGGAAGTGTTGACCGAAGTCACCGTGTCTGCGGCCACGGCCACGTTGGTAACGACAGCCGTGGTGCGCCCGGGCGCTGTCAAGACCAGCGAGTAATTGCCCGGCGCGACCGGCTGCAGCATGAACTTGCCGAAGTTGTCCGGTGCCGTCGCCTTGATGACCACACCGCCCTGCTGCAGGGACACGCTGGTGTTGCCATTGGCCAAAGTCGCTGTGTCGACGAAGCCGGTGACACCAGAGATGAAGCGTGCAAGCACGCTGAGCTGCGGTTTGAGCAGGTATTGGCCCGAGTTGCCCGCGACCACGACCGATTTGCAGGCGTCAAAGTCGATCACGAAATTGGCCAACTGGTTGGGGGCTATAGTGATGTTGAACTGCTTGGCCTTGACACCGGATTGCTGGCCACTTGGTGTCTTGAGGGCAAGCTCGGTCTTGGTCGGGTCGCTGGTGAGGACGACGGAATTGGCCAGCACAGCCGTGGGATTGGTGGAATTTTCGGCCAGCACCAGCCGCATCTGGTTGTAGCTGCCGGCGGGCAGTGTGACTTCACCGAGTTCTGCCAGATCGCCGTTTTGCAGCTTGAGCAAATCCACGCGGAGCGCCGGGTTCATCACAATTTCAGACCAGCCGCTGTCGGTGTCACTGGCGCTGCCACTCTGGTGGACACGGACTTTCTGGATGGTCACATTGACGGCGTCATAGCCGCAAGCCGGGGCGTCGGTCAGTGCCAGGCGCAAGCTGCCGTTGTCGGTGCTGGCGCTGCCGCCACCACCGCCGCAGGCCGCGAGGCCCGCCACCAAAACACCACCCAGGGCCAGCTTCGAATTTCGGGATAATTTCATGGAATGCCTCTTTAAGAAATAGATAAGTCAGTACAGGGAATCGCGCTGACTCTGATTCGGCGCAAGACCTGATACCAATGATGCTGGGCGCCCTGCCTGGCGTCTGTTCGCTGGCGCACCGATTCTTTTTATTCTGTCGTGAGGAACCTGCACGTGGGCGCCAGCAGGGCGACTTACAACTGGACTTCTTCCGCAATGGCATTGGCCATATAAGCCATCTTCCTTTGCATATCCTGCCCGGTATCGGCAAAGCGCAGCGCGATGGCCCGGAATTCATCCTGAATTTCGATGAAAACATCCACCATGTCGGGGTCAAAATGACTGGCGCGGCCCTGAAAGATAATGCCCACCGCCTGATCATGGGGCAGACCGGCCCGGTACACGCGCTCCGAGATCAGGGCATCGTAGACATCGGCAATCGCCATGAGGCGCGCCGACAGCGGGATATTCTCCTCCGACAAACCCTGTGGATAACCGCTGCCGTCCCATTTTTCATGATGGGAATAAGCCAGTTCCTTGACCGTCTGAAGCAGGGGCGCCTGGTAGCCCAGGGTCAACTCGGCCTGTTCAATCGCGTCACGCGCCAGGGTAGTGTGGGATTTGATGATCTCGTACTCAGCGGGTGTGAGGGCGGCGGGCTTGAGCAAAATCCGGTCCGGAATGCCAATCGTGCCCATATCGTGCAACAGCGCCGACTGAAACAGAACCCGGCAATAGGACTCGGTCAAGGCCGCAGCAAAGCGCGGATGTTCCTTCAGACGCTGCACCAGTGCCTGGACGTACTGTTGCACCCGCAAAATGTGCTGGCCGGTGTCCGAGCTGCGCGTTCCGGCCAGTGTGACGATAGCGAAAGCCGCTACCGCCATGGCGGCATACATGGGATCAGCGGCGGGCGGCGGGCTGGGGTCGGGTCGGGTCATGGCAGGGTTTACCTTTTCAAACTTGACGGCAAGAGTTCTTTACAGTGCCAGTTTAGGCGACGACCGGGCTGTTGCGGTGATTTCAGCATCGGCCAACGCGTCTAGGGCTGGCGCGCCTGCAGCGGCATGCGGTACAGCCAGACCGGGCGGCCGTCCGGGGCAGACAAGACGGCCTGCGGCACGAGCGCAGACGCCTCGAATTCCAGGCTCACCAACCAGGCGCCGGGCTTGAGCTGCGCGCGCGCCTTGGCCACCGCGCGCGCCATGCTTTCCGGGCGCTGAAACAAATAGACCAAGGTGTAAGGCGCCCAGTCGGCGCGCCAGATATCGCCCTGACGCACGCGTGCCCACGGGCAACGCAGGGCACACAAGGCACGCAAGGGCCAGCTCCATTCCAGTCCATGCAGCTGCGCCGCCGGATAGGCTTCGCGCAGCGCCCGCAGGCCGGCACCCAGGCCGCAACCGGCATCGAGCACCAGGGCGCCCGCAGGCAGCGGCGCTTGCCCGGCCAGGTCGCGCAAGGCGTGCTCAGGGGTCGGAAACAGCGGTGCGTCGCGCCAGGCATTCAGGGGATAGATCAGCAGCAGCAACGCCAGCGGCAGCAGCCAGGCCCAGGCGGGCAGGCTCGCCGACCCCGAGAGCGCCAACGAGACGGGAAAGCCCAGGCCGATGATGGCGCGGCGCCACCAGCTGGCGGCCCAGCCACTGAGCACCACGCCCAGCGCGGCGGCAACAGCCAGCGCCACCCAGGCGGACAGCCCCAGCCGCTGCAGCCCCCAAAATGAGGCCCAGGCCGCGCCCCAAGTCAGCAGGGCCGGCAGCGGCCAACGCAGGTGGACCAGCATGTGAGGACGGTGGACAGTGGACGGGTAGACCGATGGCGCTCAAAGCACGCGGGGGCGCAGACGTGCTGCGAACCGGATGCCGGCGTTAGCGCGTCGCCGCGCGCCTGAGTTTGTCGATCAAGCCGTTAAGCTCGTCGAGTGAGCCGAACTGGATGCTCAATTCGCCCATTTCCTCCAGCCGCCCGGCCCGCTTGACGCGCTTTTTCACCCGCACTTCAACGGCGGCGGTGAGCAGGTCGGACAACTCCTCTTCGACCCGCTTCATGTCGCGCGACTTTTCCGGTTTCGGCCTGACCGAGGTCAGCGAAAAATCAGCACTCAATTTTTTGGCCAGGCGCTCGGCCTCGCGCACCGACAGGCTGCGCGCGCTGATCTGGGTCGCCGCCGTGATCTGGGTCGCCCGGTCCAGCACCAGCAGCGCCCGCGCGTGGCCCATATCGAGGTCGCCCGCCATCAGCATGGTTTGCACCGGATCGGCCAGGTTCAGGAGGCGCAGCAGGTTGCTGGCGGCGCTGCGCGAGCGCCCCACGGCCTGCGCCGCCTGCTCATGCGTGTGGCCAAACTCCTTGACCAGCCGCTGCAGGCCCTGCGCTTCTTCCAGCGGGTTCAGGTCTTCGCGCTGAATGTTCTCAATCAGCGCCATGGCAGCGGCGTCTTCATTGGCCACGTCACGCACCAGCACCGGCACGCTGTCGAGCCCCGCCAGTTTGGCGGCGCGAAAGCGGCGCTCACCGGCAATGATCTCGTACTTGCCCTGGCTGACGCCGTCCAGGAGTTGGCGCACCAGAATCGGCTGCATGATGCCCTGCGCCTTGATGGATTCGGCCAGTTCGTACAGGGCCCCCTCGTCCATGCGGGTGCGGGGTTGGTACTGGCCCGGCACCAGGTCGATGAGCAGCAAGGTGGTCGGCAAGCCGGCATTGCCAGCGCCGGGAACCGAGCCGTCCAGCGCAGCTGACTCAGCCACTTTGGGTCCCAGCAGGGCATCGAGTCCGCGCCCCAGGCCTTTGGGTTTCTTGGTAACCATGGTGTTCTCTTTCCTTTTTTAATAGTGGGCGGCGCAGACCGTCAGCCCGGCACTTGACTCGCCTGTTTTCACCTGGGACAGACCTTGCGTTCTGCCCTCTACCAACTGCAACAAAGCATGCCCTTGCGGCCAATCGCCCAGACCCGACTCAGCGTTGATCTGCCCGTGCGGACCGCCGTCGATGAACTCAGCCCCCCAGGCGTGAGCGAACGCCTGCGCGCGCTCGAAACTGCAATCAGGATCGTCACGGCTGCCAAGCAGCATGCTGCTGAACGGCAGGGGCTGCCAGGGGATCGGTGACCAACTCGCCAGCAGCGCCCGCAAGGCTTCGCGCTCGACATCGGTCGGCGCCACCAGCAGCGCCGCTTTCACCAGGTGGGTGTGGCGCGAGTGCGTGGCCCACGCCGCCACCAGCAGGCAGCCCAGGCCGTGGGCGACCAGCGTCAAACCCGGCCCTGGCGCCGACTTTGACCGCAGCACCGCTTCTTCAAGCTGCATCAACCAGTCGCCGCGCAACGGGCGCAACCAGTCGTGCTGTTCCACGCGCCGATAGCCGTGCGCCGCCTGCCACCGGCTCAGCCAGTGTGCGGGGCCCGCATTTTGCCAGCCGGGGAGCAGCAAAACTTGCGGAGTCGGCAGGTCATGGGTCATCATTTGCTACTATTTAAATAGCTATCTACGCAGTGATGACGGGGGCTAGAGGCCAATTCGACATATAAAAGACGGCGATTACAGGGTTTCAATGCGCGCCACCATCTCCTGGGCAAATGCAACATACGCTTGCGCGCCTTTGGCCAAGGGGTCAAACACAACGCCTGGCACGCCGTAGCTGGGCGCTTCTGCCAGCCGCACATTGCGGGGAATCACGGTGTTGAACACCTTGTCGGCAAAATGCGCCTTCAGCTGCTCGCTGACTTGCTGCTGCAGCGTGATGCGCGGGTCAAACATGACACGCAACAGGCCGATGATGGCCAGGTCTTTGTTCAGGTTGGCGTGCACCTGCTTGATGGTGTTGACCAGGTCCGTCAAGCCCTCCAACGCAAAGTACTCACACTGCATCGGCACGATCACACCGTGGGCGCAGCACAGGCCGTTGAGCGTCAGCATCGACAAACTGGGCGGGCAATCGATCAGGATGAAATCGTAATCTTTCTCCACCTCGGTCAAAGCTTCTTTCAGTCGCCTCTCGCGTCGCTCCATGGCCACCATCTCGACCTCGGCACCCGTCAGCTCACGGTTGGCGCCCAGAATATCGTAACCACAGCCGGCCTCGATCAAACGGTCGCTTTTGACCCGGGCCTCTGCCACCGAGGCCGCTTCGAGCAAGACGTCATAGATCGTGAGTTCAAGCTGGCGCTTGTCAACGCCGGAGCCCATGGTGGCATTGCCCTGCGGGTCCAGATCCACCATCAACACACGCTGCCCCACCTTGGCCAGACCGGCGGCCAGATTGACCGTCGTGGTGGTCTTGCCGACGCCACCTTTTTGATTGGCAACACAGAAAATTTTAGCCATGGAGTGCGTGCTGAAGTTGGAGTGAGTTGGTGGACATTATTGCGGTGGCACTTGAGGTGTTTCACGTGAAACAGCGGGCTTCAATCCAGATGGCTTCGGCCGGGACGCCGCAACAAGACGATGATGGCACCTGTACAGACGCCGCAATCAGCCATGTCGGACATAGGAGCGCTCTGGTTGGAAAGGTCCGAGTTTACGTTAGCTTATTGGCAGAATACTTTTTCCGCCGCCAAAAAGTTCCTGCGACACGCCCTCAAACCGCCGATTGACGCATCCAGACAATGCACCGATCAGCACCCAGCCCGGGCACCACCAGGTGTTCCACGTGGAACACCTTAACCGTTGCAGGCAGGGCCGCCACCTCTTCCGCAGGGTCCTTGGCCTTCATGGCCAGCCAGAGCCCCTGCGGCGCCAGCGCGGCCGAGGACAGCCGAGTGAAATCCGCCAGCGAGGCAAAGGCGCGCGAACAGATGACGCGGTACGGGCCGGTCAAGCTTTCCACCCGCGCATGCAGGCCGTGCAGATTGGCCAGCTTCAAGGTCGCCGCCACCTGTCGAATAAACGCCACTTTTTTGGCCACGGTATCAACACAGTCAACAGTGATCTCGGGGCAACAAATCGCGATCACGACCCCCGGCAAGCCGGCGCCGGAGCCAACATCCAGCAGTCGCACGTTGGCGGTATCCGTGTCCGGCGTCTGGTCACGCAGCCCGGCCAGCTGCCTGCGCAGGGGCTGGATCACCGCCAGACTGTCCAGCAAGTGGTGCGTCAACATCTCAGCCGGCTCACGGACCGCCGTCAAGTTATAGACCTGGGTCCATTTTTGAATCAGGGCCAGGTAGTCGAGTAGCAGGGCAATTTGCCTGTCTTCCAGCACCAGTGCAAGGTCCGCCAAGCCACCTCGCAAAGCCTGTTCCAGCTCGCGCATCAGATGACCCCCTGCTGAACATCCCCCGACTCACTGGGCGCAGTCACTTTGCCTGCAGCCGCAAAGCCTTTGAAGTTGCTTTTCTTCAAATGCACCAGCAAGAGAGAAATGGCGGCCGGGGTAATGCCCGACAGGCGCGAGGCTTGGCCCAGGGTTTCTGGCCGATGTTTGGACAACTTCTGCCGGGCTTCAAAACTCAAGGCCGATACCTGCAAATAATCCAGTTCCAGCGGCAATTTGAGATTTTCGTAGTGCGCAGCGCGCCCGACCTCTTCTATTTGCCGATCAATGTAGCCCGCGTACTTGGCCACGATCTCCACCTGCTCAATCACGACAGCGGCAAACACAGCCTCCGGCAATGGCACGGCCGGTGTTTCACGTGAAACAGGGATATTCAATTCTGCGCTGGCATATTTGCCACCCTCCAGCGACATCAGGTTGGCGTAATTCACATCCGGGCGCCGCAACAAATCCGCCAGACTGTATTCGTGCTCAATCGACTTGCCGAGTACCCGCTCCGACTCGGTCGCCGTCAGATTCTTGGGGCTGACCCAGAGCGAGCGCAGGCGCTCTGTTTCACGTGAAACAGCCTCGCGCTTGCGACTGAAAGCCTCCCAGCGCGCGTCATCGACCAGACCCAGCCGGCGCCCAGTCTCGGTCAAACGCATGTCGGCATTGTCTTCACGCAGCTGCAAGCGGAACTCGGCTCGACTGGTGAACATGCGGTAAGGCTCGGTCACACCCTTGGTGATCAGGTCGTCCACCAGCACCCCCAGATAGGCCTCGTCGCGGCCCGGCACCCAGGTCTCTTGCTGCCAGCTGGTCTGGGCGCCGGCCTGCAGCGCCGCATTGACACCGGCAAACAGGCCTTGCGCCGCGGCCTCTTCATAACCCGTGGTGCCATTGATCTGGCCGGCAAAGAACAGGCCGCCAATCGCCCTGGTCTCGAAGCTGCTCTTGAGTTGCTGCGGGTCAAAGTAGTCATATTCAATGGCGTAACCGGGGCGCAGGATGTGGGCATTTTCCAGGCCCGCCATGGAGCGCACCAGGGCGTACTGAATGTCAAACGGCAAACTTGTCGAGATGCCGTTGGGGTAATACTCGTTCGTCGTCAGGCCTTCGGGCTCCAGAAAGATCTGGTGACTGTCCTTGTCGGCAAAGCGATTGATCTTGTCTTCCACACTCGGGCAATAGCGCGGCCCCACGCCCTCGATCTTGCCGGTGAACATGGGGCTGCGGTCAAAGCCACTGCGAATGATCTCGTGCGTGCGCTCGTTGGTGTGAGTGGTCCAGCACGACATCTGGGGCGGGTGTTGCTCGACCCGGCCCATGAAACTGAACACCGGCATGACCGGGCTCATGCCCCCCGGCATGCCGTCACCCGGTTGCTCGCCACATTTACTGAAGTCAATCGAGCGGCCATCCAGGCGCGGCGGCGTTCCGGTTTTCAAGCGCCCTTGCGGCAGCTTCAACTCCTTCAGGCGCGCCGACAGACGCACTGCGGGCGGGTCGCCGGCCCGGCCGGCGGCGTAGTTGTTCAAGCCCACATGGATCTTGCCGTCCAGAAATGTGCCGGCCGTCAACACCACCGTTTTGGCGCGAAACTTGATACCGGCCTGTGTCACCGCCCCCACCACCCGGTCGCCCTCCACCATCAGGTCATCCACCGCCTGCTGGAACAGCCACAGATTGGGCTGGTTTTCGAGCCGGCGGCGGATGGCCGCCTTGTACAGCAGCCGGTCCGCCTGCGCACGGGTGGCGCGCACGGCCGGTCCCTTGCTGGAGTTGAGAATCCGGAACTGGATCCCGCCTTCATCGGTGGCGGCCGCCATGGCCCCCCCCAAAGCGTCCACCTCCTTGACCAGATGGCCTTTGCCAATGCCACCGATGGATGGGTTGCAACTCATCTGCCCCAGCGTCTCAATGTTGTGACTCAGCAGCAGCGTCTTGCAGCCCATGCGGGCGGCGGCCAGGGCGGCCTCGGTGCCGGCATGGCCGCCGCCGACGACGATCACGTCGAAATGTTGGGGATAAAGCATAGCTATGACTCGAAAATGGGGGCGAAATGAGAAGGCGCACGCCCTGGCGCCCGATGAACTGCAGCGTGTGATTTTACCGGGCAGCCAAAAGTCTGGCAGTGCGCCCTGAATAAGGCCTGGCCGGTCGGTTGGAACGAGTTCCCTATTCACCCCGATGAATAGGCTTGATAATGATATTTGGCACTATTGAGGAAGTCAGAAGATGAACACCAATCCCTTGTACCGCGCCGCGCCGCCCACCGATCTCAACCCACTCGACAACGGACTTGAAGCCACGCTCAAGCTCCAGCGTGCTGCCTACTTTGCGCATCCCTACCCCAGCTTTTCAGAGCGCAAAGCTGACCTGCTCCAACTGAAAGCCCTCATCCGTGACAACCGCGACGCCATCGTGGCGGCCATCAGCGCGGACTATGGCAACCGCTCGCGCCATGAAACCCTTTTCGCCGAGATTTTCAGTGTGATGGACGGGGTGGATCACACCCTCAAACACCTGAAACAGTGGATGAAACCGCAGCGCCGGGGCGTCGACTGGAAGAATTTCTTTGGCGCCAGCAACCGCGTCATACCACAACCCCTGGGCATTGTGGGTGCCATCGTGCCCTGGAATTTCCCGATCAATCTCAGCTTCAGCGGCCTGATTGCCACCTTCGCCGCCGGCAACCGCTCCATGGTGAAAATGTCGGAGAATTCCCGCCACTTGGCAAAACTGCTGATTGAAAAATGCCCGGCCTATTTCCCCCGGGAAAAGCTCGCCTTCTTCGACGAAACCGGCGGCGTCGGCATCGAGTTTTCCAAGCTCAAGTTCGACCACCTGCTGTTTACCGGCTCCGGGCTGACGGGCCGCGCCGTCATGGCAGCAGCAGCCCCCAATCTGTGCCCGGTGACACTGGAAATGGGTGGCAAATCTCCCGCCATCATCTGCGACGACTACCCCTTGCGCAAGGCGGCTGAACGCCTGCTGTTTGTGAAGTGCTTCAACGCGGGACAAATTTGCACCACCGTCGACCACGCGTACATCCCCACTGCCAAGGTGAACGAATTTGCGGCCATGGCCAAAGAAATTGTGAGCATGCGCTACCCCACATTGGACACCCCTGACTACACCTCCATGATCGATGAACGCTCGTTCAACCGCGTGGTTGCCGCCCTCGAAGAAGCGCAAGAACGCGGCGCCACCCTGGTGCAACTCATCCCGGGCAAACAGTGGGACAGTGCCAGCCGCAAGATTGCCCCTCATATCGTGCTCAACGCACCCCCAGACTGCGCCTTGCGCACCCGGGAAATCTTTGGCCCGGTGCTGCCGATCATTGCCTACACGTCCATGGAAGAACCCATTCAGGCCATCAATGCCGGACCCCGTCCACTGGCTCTGTACCCTTTCAGCAACGACAAGCCCTTGGTGGAGCACCTGTTGCGCCACGTCATATCGGGCGGTGTCAGCGTGAACGATGGGCTATTCCATGTCGGCCAGCACGATCTCCCTTTTGGCGGCGTGGGCGACAGCGGCATGGGCCACTACCACGGTCACGACGGTTTCGTCACCTTCTCCAAAATGCGCCCGGTGTTCTACCAGGCACCGTTCAGCGCCATCAAGTTCCTGTGGCCGCCCTATGGCAAATTCGCCACCCGCTACCTGGACTTCCTGACCCGCTAGCCCTTGTCCTGCGTTGACATTTAGCTACGTTTTTTATAGCACGCCAACCTGATAGCGATCGGCAATGGCATCCGCAGCGCCTTCCAGCCCAAAGTCTCATACACTCCGGCCCACGCAACGGCGGCCAGCATCGGCGCTGCACCCATTTTTTTCAACCCGTTCACCCGAACATCCACCAAGACCTGGCATGAAACTCTACTACTCCCCGGGCGCCTGCTCGCTATCGCCCCACATTGCACTGCAGGAGGCCGGCCTGGCTTTTGAAGCCATTCGCGCGCCAACCAAAACCCACCAGCTGGCTGACGGAACCGACTACTACACCATCAACCCACTCGGTTACGTGCCGCTGCTGGCACTCGATGACGGCACCCAGCTGCGTGAAGGCCCCGCCATCGTGCAGTACATCGCCGACCAGGTTCCGGCCAAACAACTGGCGCCAGCCAACGGCACGTTTGCGCGCTACAAACTGCAGGAATGGCTCAACTTCATTGGCACCGAACTGCACAAAGGCTTTTCGCCGCTGTTCACCCCCGGCATGCCCGAGGAGGCCAAAACCATCGCCAAGACCCGTCTGAACTCGCGCCTGCAATGGGTCGACGGCGAGCTGGCCAAGACGCCTTATTTGATGGGTGACACGTTCACGGTCGCCGACGGCTATCTGTTCGTGGTGGCGGGCTGGACTAAACATGTCGGCATCGATATCTCCGCCCTGGCTAACCTGGGCGCCTTCATGAGCCGCGTTGGTGAACGCCCCGCCGTGCAGGCCGCCCTGCGTGCCGAAGGCTTGCTCAAATAGCTGGCGCCAACACCTCCATCGCGTCGGGGCGGGCGTAAAAAAGCCGCTGGCTTGCAGCGGCTTTTTTGCAGCGCCCGGTCTGCCCGGGCGACCATGGGCTAACTCAATACTTCAATTGGAGCTTGTCGAGTTGCTCTTTGGTGATGGCAGGAACATCGCCCCGTGCCGTCCAGCGATTGGGGTTCCAGCCGCCTTCGCCCACCCAGGCCTTGATAACCTTCAGATTGGCGGCGCGCTGTCCATCGGTTTCACCCAGATGTTTGTACATATTGCCCGGCTTCTTGTCGGCACTGCCGCTGCCATCGTCAAGGCGGCGCATGAAGGCCCCCGAATCCGGATAGGCAATCAGCTGCAGCAGTGTTTCATACGTGCTCAGACGCGGGCCGGACTTTTCCTTGGTGTATTTTTCCTTGGCCAAATCGAATTCCTTGAGCGTCGGCGCTTCAGCCCCGTGACAGTCATCACACTGGGCTTTGAGAATGGGTTGAACGTCAGCCCGATAGGTAACGTCCGCGGCGAGTGCGGGCAAGGCCATCGTGGCGCAAGCCAGGATTCCCAGAACTTTAAATTTCATGCTGTGCTTCCTTTTTAGTTTGAAGAGGTGGTTGAATATAAAAATTGGAAATCGCTGCCGAATACCATTCGACTCCAATGACCTGCCAACTTTGCAAAGACTTTACTCTTGCCACCTTAAGGCGCCGCGTAAAGAATTGTTAAGAATGTTCATAAGAAACGCCCGTTTAGGGGCGTTTTGTCTCTGAGAGCGTCGGCCATCCACGGGGGGGCTGTTGCCAATCCGCGGCTCACCCGCCGGCGCGTGACCATACCGTAAAATTCCCGCAATCGAATTCACGGCACCACGAATTGAAAACTGTTCCGACCCTGTCCTTTTCCAAGCTCGGCTGCAGCCGGGGCGGTCGGCAACTCTTTCAGAATATTGACTGCGTCCTGGAATCCGGGCACTGGCTTTATGTGGCCGGGGCCAACGGTGTCGGCAAAACCAGCCTGCTGCGCATGGTGTGCGGTCTGGCGCCGATCGAATCCGGTGAAATTTTCTGGAATGGCACCCCCATTCATGCCCAGGCCGATGCCTACCGGCAAGACCTGTGCTACCTGGGTCACCTCAATGCCCTGCAGGAATCCATGACCGTGCACGAGAACCTGGCGTTCACTGCGGCGCTGGGCGGCATGGCCCCAGACATGGCGCAAACGCAGTCGGTTCTGGCGCATTTTGGCGTTGCCGGTCGCGACCGCCAGTTGGTGCGCCATCTGTCGCAAGGTCAAAAGCGGCGCGTCGCCCTGTCCCGACTTGCTTTGAGCCAGGCCCGTTTGTGGGTGCTGGATGAGCCTTTTGTCGCCATGGACGAGGCCGGGGTGCGCATGTTGGCCGACCTGATCGCAGCGCATTTGACCCAAGGCGGCTTGGCGGTACTGACCAGCCACCAACAGGTGGACATCGGCGCCATACCGGCCCAACTGCTGGAGCTGCGCGCATGAAGAAGCTGGGATTAGGCTCGGTCCTGCTGGCCGTGCTGCGGCGCGAGGTCTCCCTGGCATTGCGGCAAAAAGGCGAGGTATTGACGCCGCTGGTATTTTTTGTCGTCATTGCCAGCCTGTTTCCGCTGGGCGTGGGGCCAGAATCAGCACTCTTGTTGCGCATGGCGCCCGGGGTGCTGTGGGTCAGTGCCTTGCTCGCAGCCATGCTGTCGCTGCAACGCCTGTTTGCCACCGATTACGCCGACGGTTCGCTGGAGCAGATGGCGCTGTCCAGCACACCACTCGGTCTGCTGGTGCTGGCCAAGGCGCTGTCCCATTTTTTGCTGTCAGGCCTGCCCCTGGTGCTGATGGCACCCGTGCTCGGCCTGCAGTTCGGTCTGGATGGTCGGGCGCTGGGCATCTTGATGCTGACCCTGCTACTGGGTACCCCCACCTTGAGCCTGATTGGCAGCATCGGCGCGGCCCTGACCTTGGGCGTGCGTGGTGCAGGGGTATTACTGTCGCTGTTAATCTTGCCGCTCTATATTCCGGTGCTGATCTTTGGCGCCGGCGCGGTAGAGGCCGATGCCGCCGGTCTCGGCATGGGCGGCCACCTGTCACTGCTGGCGGCATTGCTGGTGCTGTCGATATTTTTTGCGCCTTTGGCCACCACCACCGCCTTGAGGATTTCCCTGGAATGAATACCCGCGTGATTCACTGGTTCAAATTTGCCTCGCCGCAAAACTTTTATGTGCTGGCCGGGCGCATGCAACCCTGGTTTACCGCCCTGGCCATCGTGCTGATGGCCGTCGGCTTGTGGATTTCGTTCTTTGTCGCCCCGACCGACGCGCAGCAAGGCGAGGGCTACCGCATTATCTTTGTGCATGTGCCGGCGTCGCAAATGTCGATGTTCATTTACCTGGTGATGGCCGCCTGGGCCGGCTTTGGCCTGGCTTTTAATACCCGGCTCTCGGGCATGATGGCCTCGGCGCTGGCGCCCACTGGCGCCCTGTTTGCGTTTCTCTCGCTGATCACCGGCTCCCTGTGGGGCAAGCCGATGTGGGGCGCCTGGTGGGTCTGGGATGCACGCCTCACGTCCGAGCTGATCCTGTTGTTTTTGTACCTGGGCTTTTTGGCGCTGCAATCAAGCATCGACGACCCGCGCCGCGCCGACAAGGCCTGTGCCGTGCTGGCGCTGGTGGGCGTGGTGAACGTGCCCATCATCTATTTTTCAGTCAAGTGGTGGAACACCCTGCACCAGGGAGCGTCGGTGTCCTTGACCCGTTCCCCAACCATGGCCAGCACCATGCTGGCCGGCATGCTGATCATGGTCGTCGCGTTCTGGATGTACACCATAGCGACGACGCTGGCACGCGTGCGCAACATCATTCTCGATCGTGAACGTCATACGGAGTGGGTCAAAAATGCAGTGGAATAGTGTTTCCGAATTTTTTGCCATGGGTGGCTACGCCTTCTATGTCTGGGGCAGCTTTGGGGTAACAGCCGCGGTGATGGGCATTGAGACACTGGTCATTCGCCGCCAGCGCCAGGAACTTCTGCGCAATCTTCGCAACGAATTACTTTCCGAAGGAGCATCTTCATGAAACCTCGTCACAAACGCGCGGCCATCATTGCGGGTGGCTTGGCTGCTTTGGGCATCGCGGCCTACCTGGTCCTGAATGCCTTCCAAAGCAACCTGGTCTTTTTCTTCTCGCCAACACAGGTTTTTGCCGGCGAGGCGCCCAAAAATAGGGCGTTTCGCATTGGTGGCCTGGTCAAGGAGGGTACGGTCAAGCGTGACAACCTGACGGTGGCCTTTGTGGTGACCGATACCGCCAAGGAGGTGCCAGTCTCCTACACCGGCATCCTGCCGGACCTGTTCAAGGAGGGCAAAGGCGTGGTGGCACAAGGCAAGCTGGACGAGAACGGCCACTTTACGGCCACCGAGGTGCTGGCCAAGCACGATGAAAACTACATGCCGCCCGAGGCCAAGGCGGCGCTGGATCAGGCTCAAATCCAGAAAACCATCAAGTCACTCAAGTAGGAAACACATCATGATTCCTGAAATTGGTCATTTTTCGCTCATTCTTGCCCTTTTTGTGGCGCTGGCCCTGGGTACTTTAAGCGTCGTGGGTGGACAGCAGGGGCGCGCCGACTGGATGGCAATGGCACGCCCCGGTGCACAAGCGCTGTGGTTGCTGACGGCACTCTCCTTTGGCTGTCTGACCTATGCTTTTTTTACCAATGACTTTTCCGTCTCTTACGTCGCGCAGCATTCCAACACCAAACTGCCCGATATCTACCGCATTGCCGGCGTTTGGGGTGGGCACGAGGGCTCGCTGCTGCTGTGGCTGATGATGTTGTGCACCTGGATGATGGCGGTGTCGCTTTTTTCCCGCCAGTTGCCCGAGGTGATGGTATCGAGAGTGCTGGGTGTTTTGGCTCTGGTGGCGGTTGGTTTCCTGCTGTTCATGTTGATCACCTCCAATCCGTTTCTGCGCCTGAGCGACATTCCGGCCGATGGGCGCGATTTGAATCCGCTGCTGCAAGACCCGGGCCTGGTGTTTCACCCGCCCATGCTGTACATGGGTTACGTCGGTATGTCGGTACCGTTTGCTTTTGCCATCGCCGCACTGCTCAACGGCCGGCTTGACGCCGCTTGGGCGCGCTGGTCGCGGCCCTGGGCCACTGCGGCCTGGATTTGCCTGACGATCGGCATTGCGATGGGTTCCTGGTGGGCGTATTACGAACTGGGCTGGGGTGGCTGGTGGTTTTGGGACCCGGTCGAAAACGCATCCTTCCTGCCCTGGCTGGTCGGCACCGCGCTGATCCATTCCTTGGCCGTGACAGAAAAGCGTGGACTTTTTCGCAACTGGACCATCATCCTGGCCATCACGGCGTTCTCCCTCAGCCTGCTGGGAACGTTCCTGGTCCGCTCCGGTGTGTTGACCTCAGTCCACGCCTTTGCGACCGACCCCAAGCGCGGCGTGTTCATCCTGCTCTTCTTGTCCGTTGTGGTCGGTGGTTCACTCACCTTGTTTGCCATGCGCGCCAGCAAAGTCCGCGCTGGCGGCGCTTTTGCACTGGTGTCGCGCGAGACTTTTCTGCTGGTTAACAACGTCTTGCTCACCACCGCCGCGGCAGCGGTGTTGCTGGGAACCTTGTATCCGCTGATTGTGGACGCGCTCAACCTGGGCAAGCTGTCGGTCGGGCCACCGTACTTCAACTCGGTGTTTGCACCCATCATGCTGCCGGTATTGTTTTTTATGGTGCTGGGTTCGTTTGCGCGCTGGAAAAATGACAGCGTGGCGGAACTCACGAAAAAGCTGCGCCCGGTGGCCATTCTCTCGGTGCTCCTGGGCTGCAGCGCCCCGTTTCTTGCCGGCGAGTGGTCGCCTTTGGTGGCGCTCAGTTTGACGCTGGTGTTCTGGATTGTGCTGGCATCGATACAACAAATTTACCGTCAGCTCAAGGACACCGTCAACTGGAGATCCACCCCGATATCGTTCTGGGGCATGCATGTGGCGCACATTGGCATTGCCGTTTTTGTGGTCGGTGTCACCATGGTCAAGGCTTATGAGAACGAAAAAGACGTGCGCATGGTGGTGGGCGACACGGTGGAAGTGGCTGATTACACCTTCCGCCTGACGGGTATTCGTGAGGTGCCGGGTCCCAATTACACCGCCGACCAGGGTGATGTGGAAGTGCTCCGTGGCGGCAAGCTGCTCAAAACCCTGCATCCCGAGAAGCGCACTTATTTCTCATCCACCATGCCGATGACGGAGACCGCGATTGACAGCAATTTGCTGCGCGATGTCTATGTATCGCTGGGTGAGCGTCTTGAAGGCGGCGACAAACCGGCCTGGGCGATGCGGGTCTACCACAAGCCCTTTATCGTCTGGATCTGGCTCGGCAGCCTGATGATGGCCTTGGGCGGCGGCATGGCCGCGTTGGACCGCCGTTATCGCCGCAAAGTGACCGCCAGCGCGGGCGCCGTCAATCCAAAAATCAAGGGCGTTGCAGCATGAAGAAGAAGCTGATTCCGCTGGGGATCTTTGCTGTTTTGGTCGTGTTTCTGGCGATTGGCCTGACGCGGGACCCGCACGAGATTCCATCACCGCTGATCGGCAAGGCGGCGCCGATGTTCAACGCCCCGCTACTGCAGACGCCCGAGCAGCAGTTTTCTGCCAAAGACATGCTGGGCCAGGTCTGGCTGCTCAATACCTGGGCGTCCTGGTGCGTCGCCTGCCGGCAGGAACACCCCATCTTGATGGAATTTGCCAAGACCAAAACGCTACCTATCGTCGGCCTGGACTACAAAGACCAGAACCCGGAGGGCCTGAAATGGCTGGCCCGCTTTGGCAACCCTTACGACCACGCCATTACCGACAAAGATGGACGCATTGGCATTGACTTTGGCGTCTACGGCGTACCCGAAAGCTTTCTGATCGACAAGGCCGGTGTGATTCGCTATAAGCAGATCGGCCCGGTCACCGAAGAAGCCTTGCGGGACAAGATCGTGCCGCTGATACGGGAGCTACAAAAATGAAATACTGGTTGGCGCTTGTCCTGGCGCTGCAATGTGCACTTTCATCCTATGCGGGAGAAGCCACGCCGTTGGCCGAAGACCCGGTGGTGGAGCAACGCATGATCGCCATTTCCGAAGAACTGCGCTGCCTGGTCTGCCAGAACGAGTCGCTGGCCGGCTCCCGCGCCGATCTGGCGCAGGACTTGCGCCGCGAGTTGCGCGAATTGATCAAGGCCAACAAGACCGATGCCGAAATCATGGAATACATGGTCAGCCGCTACGGCGACTTCGTGCGTTACCGCCCGGCCGTCAAACCGATTACCTGGCTGCTGTGGTTTGGTCCTTTCTTGCTCCTGATCGGTGCCATCGTGATGCTGGTGCGCATGGTGCGCCGCAATCAGCGCAGCGCTGAATCGCCGGTGCTCGACGCCGCCCAGCGCAAAAAAGCACAGTCTCTTCTCAAAGATTCGGAAACTCCCTCATGACCGTCTTTATTGCAATCGCAGTGCTTTTGACACTGTTGGTAATGGCCTGGATCGTGCGTCCCTTGCTGCGCCCGGCGCCGGCGGCGGGCGTCTCCAGCGAGCGCCTGAACGCTTCCATTTATCGCGATCAACTCGATACGCTGGAGCGCGATCTGGCGCGCGGCGTCATCAGTCCGGCGGACTGTGAAGCCACCCGGGACGAATTGCAGCTGCGTCTGCTCGACGACACCGAGGAACCGGCGCCAATTCAGCACACCAGCGGCACCAGCATCTGGACCGGGCGATTGACCGCCGCGCTGATTGTTGTGCTGATGCCGCTCGGCTCTGCAGGCATGTACTGGCTGCTGGGCACGCCTGCGGCCATAGATCCGGCAGCGTCACAAAAAGCCAACGAAGATCAGGCCATGAAAATGGTTAACAGCCTGGCCGCTCGCTTGCAGGCCAACCCCGACAACCCCCAGGGTTGGGCCATGTTGGCGCGTTCCTACAAAGTGATGGGCCGCTTTGACGAGGCCGAACAGGCCTTCAAGAAGGCCGGTGACTTGGTCAATACCAATCCGGACCTGATGGTGGACTACGCCGACCTGTTGGCTGTACGCGCCAACAACAACATCGAAGGCAAGTCGCTGGAGCTGGTGAATAAGGCTTTGAGCATAGACCCACAGCATCCCATGGGTCTGATGATGGCCGGTGTGGCGGCCTATCGCCGCTCCGACTTCAAGGGCGCCGTGAATCGCTGGGAAACATTGCTGACGCTGCTTGAGCCCGGGTCACCCGATGCGCAGCAAGTGGAAACCGACATTGCCGATGCGCGCGCCAAAGCCGGCCTGCCAGCGGCACAAAAAGTAACTGCACCACCGGTGACCCCTGCGGCTGGGCCCGGCGCTGAAGCGGGCAAGCTGCCGCCGGTCGATCCCGCGGCGGCGGCGGCCATGACCCCGGAAATGATCAATCAAATGGTGGATCGCCTGGCTGCGCGCCAGAAAGCCAATCCGGATGACCTGCCGGGTTGGGTCCGGCTCGCACATGCCTACAAGGTGCAGGGCCGACTGGCAGATGCAGAACAAGCCTATGCCAAGGCCAGCAAACTGGTGGACAGTGATCCCGACTTGTTGACCCAATATGCCGATGTACTGGCCACACGCGCCGACAACAAGATTGAAGGCCGTCCACTGGCCCTGGTGAACAAGGCACTGGCCTTGAACCCCAAGCACCCGACGGCTTTGATGATGGCCGGTACCGCCGCTTACCGGCGTGCTGACTATGCCCAAGCCGTGGCCCACTGGGAAAAAGTGTTAAGCGTACTGCCGCCCGGTTCCAGTGACGCGACACAGGTACAGGCTGAAATCGCCGATGCACGAGCCAAAGGCGGGCTGGGCTTGCTGGCCAAACCCTAATTGCTATAAATTAGATAGTTGCTTCCCAAATAAATACGGAGGCTAGCGGCCAGTTTTCTATAAATTTTCGGCGCTCTTGACGTTCAAAATGCAGGAGGCGAGCGCCTCACCTTGCGGCCGGACCCTCATCCACACACTGGATCGCACGGGTCTTTGCCGGCCACCAGGCCGATGTAGGACGTCAAAGCGTCTGACGCCTTTCCATCGGCATCCCCCACGACACTTTTTTTGCGCGGCCACCAACCCCAGGGGCTCGTGACTTGCGCACCGCTGCCGCAGCACGTCCATGGTTGCGTTTCAGCCCCCTTGTCCCCTCACTGCGCTCCGGCACCAGCGCAGCATGCTCGGCGCAGACAAGCTGGTCACGCACATCCACTGTCATTTATCAACTTCTGTCAAAGGATAAAGCTGTGCATAGTGTTGGCACAATTACCGACTTATCCACATCAATATTCACATCCAGAAGTTATCCAGATCCCGGGTACAAAACAAAAGCACAGTCACCCACATGGGTCGACCACATCCAAGTATTTGATTTACTTACATAAAATTCGCTTATCCCCATGTCGACCCAATCCCTATCTACTACTACTATTTATAAACAGTAGAAAGATAGAAGATAAGAGTGAAGAAAATATTCTGTGCCTCCTGATCCAACCCGGACGCAAGCACTCCAACTTTTGTTCCGCTTGGCGTAACGCACGGGCCGAACCAGTCAATCAAGTAAAATTCAGGCTCGCCACATGCTGTTTCTCAATCTCGGATCGTGTCGGCACTGCCGCTCTTCGAATCGTCCTCAACTGATAAAAAGTTTTCCTTAGCCATTGCCTTTCATGTCTGTTTCTTCCGCAGCCAATCCACCCAGCTCCGTACCGGCGTCTTTTGAAATCAAAAGTGCCCAATTACCGCTGGTAGCACTGCTGCTCAAGACCCCTGACTGGGACCTGCTGGCTTCTGATCTGTTGAAGCAATTTGGCCCACAGGGCGAAAGTCCCGATTTTTTTGACAACGACCCCCTGGTGCTTGATTTCTCATCTCTGCCGCCAGACAGCCCCGTGCAGGACCTCAAACCCCTGCTGCAGACCTTGCGGGCTTGTCGCCTGCTGGCAGTGGCGGCGCGTGGCGCCGGCGCCGTGTGGATGCAAGCAGCGCTGGCGCTGGGTTTGGTGGAGGCGCCGCTTGATTTGCCGCGTGTGCGCCCGGCGCGTGCCGAGCCCGTGCGGCAGGCGGCCGCTGTAGAGCCGGTACGCGAGGCGGCGCGTAAAGTCCCCGGCCCGGCCACACTGGTGATCGACAAACCGCTGCGATCCGGCCAAAAAGTTTATGCCCGCGGGGGTGACCTGGTGGTGCTGGCCATGGTCAACCAAGGGGCCGAGGTGGTGGCCGACGGCAATATCCATGTTTATGCGCCCTTGCGTGGCAAGGCCATGGCGGGCGCCAGTGGCAACACCCAGGCCCGCATATTTTCTTTGTGCCTTGAGCCCGAGCTGATCTCGATTGCCGGGGTCTACCGCACCAGTGAGAATCCGCTGGCACCTGACATCCACGGCAAGCCGGCGCAAGTGCGTTTGAGCAACGACGGGCAGGACAAGTTACTGTTTGAAGCACTAAACACCTGAGCGTCACGCGCGTGCCATCACGCAAGCAGCGCTGACAATGTTTTAATTTGAATTTTCGTGAAAGACAGCTTTCCCATGGCAAAAATAATCGTAGTGACCTCCGGCAAGGGCGGCGTGGGCAAGACCACCACCAGCGCCAGCTTTGCAACCGGTCTGGCCTTGCGCGGACACAAGACGGCCGTGATCGACTTCGACGTCGGCCTGCGTAACCTGGACTTGATCATGGGTTGCGAGCGCCGCGTGGTGTATGACCTGATCAACGTCATCCACGGTGAAGCCAACTTGAACCAGGCGCTGATCAAAGACAAACAGTGCGACCACCTGTATGTGCTGGCCGCCTCGCAAACCCGCGACAAAGACGCCCTGACGCAAGACGGCGTCGAAAAGGTGCTGAGCGATCTGACTGCCATGGACTTTGAATTCATCGTCTGTGATTCACCGGCGGGTATTGAAACCGGCGCTTTGATGGCGATGCACTTTGCCGACGAAGCTCTGGTGGTGACCAACCCCGAAGTGTCTTCGGTGCGCGACTCGGACCGCATTCTGGGCATGCTGTCGAGCAAGACCCGGCGCGGCATGGAGGGCCTGGAGCCCGTCAAGGAGCATTTGCTCATCACCCGCTACAACCCGGCCCGCGTCGACCAGGGCCAGATGCTGTCGCTGGAGGACATCCAGGACATTTTGCGCATCAAACTGATTGGTGTCATTCCCGAAAGTGAAGCCGTGCTGCAGGCGTCCAACCAGGGCGTGCCGGCGGTACACATGAAGGGCAGCGATGTGTCAGAAGCCTACAAGGACGTGATTGACCGCTTTTTGGGTGAAGAAAGACCCATGCGCTTTACCGACGCACCCAAACAAGGGTTTCTAAAGCGGCTCTTTGGGGGGAAATAGCATCATGTCTTTTTTCTCATTTTTTGTTGGCGAGAAGAAAAAATCCGCCAGCGTCGCCAAGGAACGGCTGCAGATCATCCTGGCGCATGAGCGCAGCGGCCGCAACGCCGCCGAGCCCGACTACCTGCCCGCTTTGCAACGCGAGTTGATGGCGGTCATCAGCAAATACGTCAAGATCAATCTGGAAGACATCAAGGTCAACGTGGAGCGCCAGGACGACCTGGAGGTGCTCGAAGTCAAAATCGAGCTGCCCGACTCGCGTTAACCAGCCCAAGCGCCGCTACGCCGTCATCGCCGCCTGTCATGCCTGGCGCACACGCGATTGGAAGGCGGTGCGCGGCAACTTTCTGCTCTACGGGTCGCACTGATCCGAAGCGAAATTAATACAGAATTGATAGCTACTAAAGCCTAGTAGACGGGGGCTACAGCCCGATTTTGTCAATATTTCTGGTGATTTGGCACAGGCCCTAGAATGGTTGCCAAAGGGAGACGGCATGTCGCCAGAGCAAAAAGCCAGGGTCAGTATTGACGCGCTGCTGCAGCAAGCAGGCTGGCACGTCTGCCACATGGCGGACGCCAACATCCACGCCGCCCGTGGTGTGGCCCTGCGCGAATTCCCGCTCAACACCGGCTACGGCTTTGCCGACTACCTGCTCTACATCGACGACAAAGCCGCTGGTAGCAGCCAAATAGCCAGCAGGCCGAGATCAAAACGCCAGTCACATCAAAAATATGAACGACGAAGAACAACAATATCTCAACAACCTTGACAAGCAACTCTGGGCCGCCGCCGACCGCCTGCGTGCCGCCGTCAACCCCAGCGAATACATGCACGTCGTCTTGGGGTTGGTGTTCCTCAAGTACATCTCCGACGCCTTCAAGGAACGCCGCCTTGAGCTGCAAGCCGCCTTCCAAGACCCCGCCAACGACTATTACCTGGGCACTGATGCGGATGAGCTAATTGCGCAAGAGCTGGAAGCGCGCGATTACTACACCGAGACCAACGTCTTCTGGGTGCCCGCCCTGGCCCGCTGGGACTTTCTCAAAGACAACGCCAAGGTCGCCATCGACACCGTGCTCACCGTCAAAAACGGCAAAACCTTTGAATACAAGTTCAAAGGCATCGGCCGCCTGCTGGACGACGCGTTGGAGGCGGTGGAAAAGGACAACCCCAAGCTCAAAGGCGTGCTCGACAAAAGCTATGCCCGCTGGCGCGTGGACGAAGCCTTGCCCGGCCTGATTGACGAGTTTTCCAAAATCCCGTTCAACCACGGCGCGCTCAAGGCCAAGGACATCTTGGGCCACATCTACGAATACTTTTTGGGTGAGTTCTCCATTGCCGCAGGCAAACGCGGCGGCGAGTTCTACACCCCCAAAAGCATCGTCAGCGTCATTGTGGAAATGCTGGAGCCGTTTGAAGGTCGCGTCTACGATCCGTGCTGTGGCTCGGGCGGCTTCTTTGTGCAAAGCGAGCGTTTTGTGCTGGAGCACGGAGGCAAGATCGGCCAGCTCAGCATCTACGGCCAAGAGTTCAACCCCACCACCTGGCGCCTGGCCAGCATGAACATGGCCATTCGCGGGCTGGACTTTGACTTTGGCAAAGAGCCCGCCAGCACCTACACCCGCCCCCAGCACCCCGATCTGCGCGCCGACTTCATCATGGCCAACCCGCCCTTCAACATGAAGGCCTGGAAAGAAGGCGTGAAAGACGACGATCCGCGCTGGAAGTATGGCGTGCCGCCCGACGGCAACGCCAACTTTGCGTGGATGCAGCACATGATCCACCACCTGGCCCCCCACGGCAGCATGGCCCTGCTGCTGGCCAATGGCTCCATGAGCAGTAACACCAATAACGAGGGCGAGATTCGCAAAGCCTTAATCGAGGCTGACCTCGTGGAATGCATGGTGGCGCTGCCCGGACAGCTATTCACCAACACGCAAATCCCCGCCTGCATCTGGTTCCTTACGCGTAGCAAGGCCGAGCGCAAAGCCAAACGCAGCCGCCATGGCGAAGTGCTGTTCATCGATGCCCGCCAACTGGGCTACATGAAAGACCGCGTGCTGCGCGACTTCAAACCCGAAGACTTGGCCAAAGTCGCCGACACCTTCCACGCCTGGCAGCGCGGCGTGGGCTATGCCGACGAAGCAGGGTTTTGCAAGGCCGCCACACTGGCGGACATCGGCAAGGCGGACTACGTGCTCACACCCGGCCGTTATGTGGGTGCCGCCGCACAAGAAGCGGACGCCGAACCCTTTGAGGACAAGATGGCCCGCTTGACCGCTGCCTTAGGCGACCAGTTTAAGGAAAGCGCTCGCCTGGAGGCAGCCATTCGAAAAAACCTGGCGGGGCTGGGTTATGAAGTTTGATGCGCGCACTTGTGCAATGACCCATTGCACAACCTCGGCTCTGGATTGATGCCATGAACACAGATACCGCCTTCAACTTCTCCAGCCTGGTGGAGTCCATCCGGCAGGCTGACACCGCCCTGGCCGAGCAGGCCAGCCGTGCTGTCAACATCAGCCTGACCCTGCGCAACTGGTTCATTGGCTACTACATTGCCGAATTCGAGCTACAAGGCGCAGACCGTGCCAACTACGGCGACAAGCTGCTGACCGAACTGGCCAAGGCCTTACGCGGCCAGGCCATCAGCAATAGTGGCCGACGCCAACTCTATGGCTATTTGGCCTTTTACCGGGCCTACCCGCAGATAGTGCGGACAGCGTCCGCACTATCTGCCCAGGTGGTGCCTCACCCGCTGCTGGAGCAAAAAGTGCGGACACTGTCCGCACCATCCTCCAGCATTGCAGGCACAGACCCGGAAACGCTGATCGCTCGCCTGTCTTATAGCCATATGGAAAAACTGGTGGAGCTGGGCGACCCACTACAGCGCGCCTTTTACGAAGGGGAGGCCCTGCGCGGCAACTGGTCGGTGCGCGAACTCAAACGCCAAATCGCCACCCAGTATTACCAGCGCACCGGCCTGTCAACAGACAAGGCAGCCATTGCCGCATTGGCACATGGCACCGCCGAGCAGGCCAAGAGCAGCCAGATCATCCGCGACCCCTATGTGTTTGAATTTTTGGGCCTCAAACCCCAAGAGGTAATGAGCGAAGGGCATTTGGAAGATGCCTTGCTCGACAAACTGCAAACCTTTTTGCTGGAGCTGGGCCACGGCTTTTGCTTTGAGGCGCGGCAAAAGCGCCTGCTCATTGGTGGCGAGCACTTCTTTGTGGACCTGGTTTTTTACCACCGCGTGCTCAAGTGCCATGTGCTTATTGAGCTAAAGAACGACGCCTTCAAACACGAAAACCTGGGCCAGCTCAACAGCTATGTCAGCTACTACAAGCAGCACCACATGACCGAGGGCGATCAGCCTCCCATCGGCATCTTGCTGTGCACGCGCAAAAACGCCGAGCTCGTGCAATACGCCCTGGCCGACATGAGCAACCAGCTCTTTGTGTCGCGCTATCAGGTGCAACTGCCGGGCAAGGCCGAGATGGCGGCCTTCTTACACAAGGCGGTGGAAGAATTGGGGGGCGGGGATGAGTGAGTGGATCGAAACCACAGTTGGCGAAATTGCAGCAAGTTCACGCAACGCTCTAGTCGGCGGCCCATTTGGCTCCAATCTCGTGTCTAAAGACTATGTTGATCAAGGTGTGCCCGTTATTCGTGGGCAAAACATGGGCGGACGTTGGGTAGCTGGCGATTTTGCGTGTGTGTCCACTGAGAAAGCGGCAGCACTGTCTGCAAATACGGCTCGGCCGGGCGATATCGTCTTTACACAGCGTGGCACATTGGGGCAAGTGGCGTTAGTTCCCGACAGTCCATACGAGACATATGTTGTGTCACAGAGCCAGATGAAGCTGACCGTTGACCCGGAGAAGGCCGATTCCCTGTTCCTCTATTACCTGTTTAGTTCACCGATTCAACAGGAGTACATTCGCCAGAACTCGATACAAGTTGGCGTGCCTCACACCAATCTTGGAATCTTGCGAGATACGCCTGTCGTCCTTCCGAAGTCGGTTGATGTTCAGAAGGACATTGCTCGGCAACTCGGCACCCTCGACGACAAGATCGAACTCAACCGTCGCATGAACGAAACGCTGGAAGCCATGGCCCGCGCCATCTTCCAGTCCTGGTTCGTCGATTTCGACCCCGTGCGCGCCAAGGCCAGCGGCGAGAGCGCCGATTCCATCTGCCAACGCCTCGGCCTCACCCCCAAACTCCTCGCGCTGTTTCCCGATAGCTTTGAAGACTCGGAGCTTGGGGAGATTCCGTCTGGCTGGATGATCGGATCCATTGGCACTTTGGCAAATGTGACGGGTGGAAGTACGCCCAACACCAAAGAGCCCAAGTATTGGGATGACGGTGTCCATTGCTGGGCTACTCCAAAAGATCTTTCGCGCTTGTCATCCCCAGTCTTGCTGGAGACTGAACGCAAGGTTTCTGATGACGGGCTTGCTCAGATTGGCTCTGGGTTGTTGAAGCCTGGTGCCGTCTTGCTGTCTTCTCGCGCACCCATTGGGTATCGCGTCATCAATGAAGTCCCGGTGGCGGTGAATCAGGGTTTTATTGCGATGACCCCTAATTCGGGCGTATCCAAATATTTTTTGTTGTATTGGGCTGAGTGGGCGCATGACGAAATCGTGAGCCGGGCAAATGGATCAACTTTTTTGGAAATCAGCAAGGCGAACTTCCGACCTATTCCTGTCGTGCGCCCCACAGATGCGCTGTTTGAAAAATTCGACCAGTACGTGGGGCCACTCTACAAGCGGATCGTCTCCAATGAGCAGGAGAAGCAGCTTCTGGTGGCACAAAGAGATTCCCTATTGCCAAAACTTCTTTCAGGAGAAGTGATGGTTGCAGCTGAGGAGGAGGCATCTTGAGCGAGATTGATCAAAACGACCGGCGGATGCTGGAAACAGCCATTGCAATACTGACGGATCAATACCAAGAAAATGGTGAGTTCAACGAGCACATTGATGCAGAAGAGCCTGTAGTCATCGGTGAATCTGAATATTTGCGTAGTTCCGTATTGTTCTGGGTAGACCCGGAGGCCTATGAAGTAGAGAAGGAAAACTGGCAGCGCAGCGAGAGCGACGCCAAACACGAAAAAGCGCTTGAGTTGATTCGCTCCAATGGGGTCGTCGGCCTTGTTGAAGACATGTTGCTGGCGGTCGAGCGCGGACGTGTGGTTCCTTTTGTGGGAGCTGGCCTATCTAAACCACTGGGAATGCCCTTGTGGGGAGACGCTCTTACCCAGTTGCTGGGGCGGTTGCCTGGTGCTGATGCTCCCAAAATCCAGGCTTTGATCGCATCTGGCCAGTATCTTGAGGCTGCGCAAGAACTGGCAGCGTATGACAAGGTTCAGACTTCGCACTTTGTGAAAACCACCTATAGAGCAAGCCAGTTGAAACTTAAGGCGGGGCCGTTACAGCACTTGCCGCGATTTGCTAGAGGCTGCATCGTTACTACCAATTTTGACGATGCCATCGAAAAAACCTACGAAGGGGCAACTCATCAAGGTAAGCAACTTGTGTTCGATGCCTATATGCACGGCACTCAAGAAAACAAGTTCTTCTCTCGTTTGGTGCGCGGTGATCGATGCCTGCTGAAATTGCATGGTGATGCGGAGAGTGAAGCGACCCACATCTTGACGGCGGAGCAATATGAGCTCGCCTATGGACAGCCCTTCGATTTCCAGAAGTCGCTGCCTAAAGCGTTGCGCCAGATTTACATCTCCCAGTCGCTCTTGTTCTTGGGCTGCGGTCTTGAGCAAGATTGGACGATGGAGCTGTTTAAAGCGGCGAGGGATAGTGATGGCTATCAAGTGCCAAACCACTACGCCATCGTTGAAGCACCTGTAGATGTGAAAGTCAAACAGCAGAAAGAGACTCGCCTGTTGGACCTCAACATTCAACCTATTTGGTATCCGAATGGCGAACACCAAATGGTCGAGAACGTCATCGACTTGGTCGCCGATGTTGCCGAAAAACGGTTTGTCTTCAAGGGCTGAGGAGCATACGACATGGTTGAATCCGACCTCGAGCAACTCGCCCTCACTTGGTTTCAGGACACCGGCTGGGACTACCGCGCTGGCCCCGACATTGCACCTGACAGCGACAGCCCCCAGCGCAGCGACTACCGCCAAATGCTGCTGCAAGGCGAGCTGCGCGAGGCGCTCTCAAGGCTGAACCCGCAAGTCCCCGCCGCTGTGCTGGACGATGTGGCGCACCAGTTGAGCAAGCCAGACCACCCTTCGCTCATCCAAAGCAACCGTGCGTTCCACGAAGCGCTTGTGGGCGGTGTACCGGTAGAGGTGGAAGTGAACGGCGAGCGCCGGGGCGACCGCGTGGTGTTGGTGGACTTTGACACGCCCGAGCGCAACCGCTTCTTGGTGGTGAACCAGTTCACCGTGCAAGGCAGCAAGCAGCCGCGCCGGCCCGACCTGGTGTGTTTCATCAACGGCCTGCCCATTGCGGTGATAGAGCTGAAAAATTTGGCTGCGGAGCAGGTGGGTGTGCAAGATGCCTTCCACCAGTTGCAGACCTACAAAGACGAGCTGGCCGACCTGTTTGTAACCAACGAGGCCTTGGTGGCTTCCGACGGTTTGCATGCGCGCATAGGCTCGCTCACCGCCAGCTTTGAGCGCTTTTTGCCCTGGCGCACGGTCAAGAACGAGAACGACCGCCCGCTGCTGGAGTTTGAGCTGGAAAAAGTGGTGCGCGGCTTCTTTGCGCCCGCGCTCTTACTGGACTACCTGCGCTACTTCGTGCTGTTTGAGATGGCCGACGGCCAGGTAGTGAAAAAGATTGCTGCCTATCACCAGTTTCACGCGGTGCGTGCGGCGGTCAAGGCGGCGGTGATTGCCGCCACGCCACCCGCCACCAACGCGGCGCAAGAGCAATGGGCCAGCTATGCCGAGCGGGTGAAGCCCGGCTCGCGCATGGGTGGCATTGTGTGGCACACGCAGGGCTCGGGCAAAAGCATTTCCATGGTGTGCTTTGCCGCCAAGCTGATGCAACAGCCAGAAATGCACAACCCCACGCTGGTGGTGGTGACGGACCGCAACGATCTGGACGGCCAGTTGTTCCAGACCTTTGTGGGTGCACGCAGCCTGCTGCGCGAGCAGCCGCAGCAAGCGGGCAGCCGCGACGAACTGCGCGCGTTGCTGGCCGGGCGGCCATCGGGCGGCATCATCTTCACCACGGTGCAGAAGTTCACGCCCGATGCTGGGGAAGAAGTGTTCCCGCTGCTGAGTGAACGCAACAATATCGTGGTGATGGCCGACGAAGCGCACCGCTCGCAATACGGCTTTCGCGCGGTGCTGGACAAGAAGACCGGCAAATACAAATACGGCTTTGCCAAGCACCTGCGTGATGCGCTCAAGAACGCCACCTTCGTCGGCTTTACCGGCACGCCCATTGAGGCGGGCGACCACGACACCCGCGCCGTGTTTGGCGAGTACGTCAGCATTTATGACATTCAAGACGCGGTGGACGATGGCGCCACAGTGCCGATCTTCTACGAGAGCCGCCTGGCCAAGCTGAACTTGAACCAGGTGGAGATGGAGAAGCTGAACGCAGATGTGGAAGATGTCTTTGAAGACGAAGAAGACGCAGCGCTGATAGAGGCCGAGAAAACCCGTTGGGCGGCGTTGGAAAAACTGGTGGGTGCCAAGGAGCGCGTGGACCTGGTGGCGGCAGACATCGTGCAGCACTTTGAGGCGCGCAATACGGCGGTGGCGGGCAAGGGCATGGTGGTGGCCATGAGCCGCGAGATTTGCGCTCGACTTTACGCAGCCATCATCAAGCTGCGCCCCGACTGGCACAGCGACGACCCCGCACAGGGGGCTATCAAGGTGGTGATGACCGGCTCTGCAGCAGACGCTACGCTGTTGCAGCCGCACATCTACAACAGCGCTGCCAAGAAGCTGCTGGAGCGCCGCTTCAAAGACGCAACGGACCCGCTGAAGCTGGTGATCGTGCGCGACATGTGGCTCACCGGTTTTGACGTGCCCTGCCTGCACACCATGTACATCGACAAGCCGATGCGCGACCACAACCTAATGCAGGCCATTGCCCGCGTGAACCGCGTGTTTCGCGACAAAGAGGGCGGCCTGGTGGTGGACTACATCGGCATTGCCGCCGAGCTGCGCAAGGCGCTACGCACCTACACCGAGAGCAAGGGCAAGGGCCAGCCCACGCTGGATGCCACCGAGGCACTTGCCAAGTTGCAAGAGCTGATGGAGGTGGCGCGCCACCTGCTGCACGGTTTTGATTTCAGCGCCTACCGCACCCAGGCCACCACGCTGCTGCTGCCTGCCGCCAACTTTGTGCTGGGACTGGACGACGGCAAGAAGCGCTGGGCCGATGTGGTGCTGGCCATCACCAAGGCGTTTTCGCTGTGCGGCACGCTGGACGATGCGGCGCTGCTGCGCGAGGAGATTGCGTTCTTCCAGGCTATCAAGGCGGTGATTGCCAAGGCCACCACGTCGGACGCCAAGCTGTCGGAAGAAGGCCGCAACGCGGTGCTCAAGCAGATTCTGGACAACGCGGTGGTGGCCGAGGGGGTGGAAGACATCTTCAAGCTCGCCGGGCTGGAGCGGCCCGACATTGGCATCCTGTCCGATGCTTTTTTGGAAGAAGTGCGCCAGCTACCGCAACGCAACTTTGCGGTGGAGTTGCTGCAAAAGTTGCTGAATGACCAGGTGAAGTCGCGCATGCGGACCAACGTGGTGATGGAGCGCAAGTTCAGCGAGCGCCTGCAGGCTGCGCTGAACCGCTACCTGAGCCGCGCCGTGGAGAGTGCGCAGGTGATTGAAGAATTGATTGCCATGGCCAAGGAGTTCCGCGAAGCCGCGCTGCGCGGTAATAAGCTGGGCCTCAACACGTCGGAACTGGCTTTTTACGATGCGCTGACAGACAACGAAAGCGCCGTGCGCGAGATGGATGATGAGGTGCTAAAGAAGATCGCGGTGGAGATCACCGAGAAGCTGCGCAACAGCACCTCGGTGGACTGGCAAAAGCGCGAGAGCGTGCGCGCCCGCCTGCGTAACCTGGTGCGTATCACCCTGCGCCGCTACAAGTACCCGCCCGATATGCAGGAAGAAGCCATCCGGCTGGTGTTGGAGCAAGCGGAGCGGCTGTCAGACGCTTGGACAAAGTGAAAATGTCTGGTTCACACTGGGGTTTGCGTGCCAACGAACGCTTGGCCCGCCCCAGCGTGCTGAACTCTGACCGGCAAGCCTGTAAAACGATATCGTTTTAATAGCTGTTTGCACATATTCCACGAGGGCTAGAGGCTGATTTAATATGGAATCATCATGAAATCCCTTCCCCCTTCCCCTAACCCCTGGCCAAGACTTGCCCCCTCTGCCCTGGAGGCCGTCATCCATAGCCAAAACTGCCATGCAGCCTTTGTGCTCTCCGGCATCGGCAGCCTATCTACCGCAGGCCTTCGCTTTGCCGGGGCGGATCAGCCAGAGCGCCTGACGGGCGATATTCAGATCCTCAGCCTGTCTGGCACTGTAGCGTTTGATGGCGTCAAGAGCAGTTCGCATTTGCACATGGCGCTGTCCACGTCCACCGGCCAGGTGCCGGGCGGGTACATACCGGCGGGCTGCATCGTGCGCACCACTGCGGAAGTGCTGGTGTTGTTGCTAGAGTGGGCATTTTCCCGCGAGCCAGACGCGCTGACGGGGTTTGAATAGCTGGTGACATGGCCAGCTCTCGATTGATTTTGTTTGTTATTCGCTATTCGCAAATAGCGAATGATGCTCTAAACTCCGCCTATGTACCGTTCCAAATCCAACCCGCAAATCGTGCTGCGCCCGCAGGATGTGGTGGTGCTGTTGCGTTTGTCACTCCAGCGCGGGCCCGCGCCCACGTATGCCGCTTTGGCCGAGGAACTCAAACTCACAGCATCCGAGATTCATGCGGGGGTAGAGCGTGCCATGGCGGCGCAATTGCTGCGTAAAGATGCCGCAGGCAAACCGGCTGTATTGCTGGAGCCATTGCGCCTGTTTGTGCTGCATGGTGTGCGTTATTGCTTTCCTGCAACGCGTGGCGAAATGACGCGTGGTGTTCCCACCAGCTACGCGGCACCGCCCATGCTCGCGCTCATCGTGCAACCCAATGAGGCACCGCCGGTTTGGCCCCACAAGGCGGGCACCGTGCGCGGTGCAGCTTTCTATCCGCTGTACCCTACCGTGCCCGACGCTGCTCTGGCCAACCCCGCGCTCTACGAGCTTCTGGTGCTGGTAGATGCCATACGCGGGGGCAGCTTGCGAGAGCGCGCTTTGGCGATTGCCGAGCTGGACAAACGGTGGTCGGCATGACGCGCCCGCTCAATCCGAACGACCCCAATGTGGTGATGCTGGAGCTGGTTGCGCGGCGGCTGGGTGCTGATTTGTGTAGCCGGTTTGCCTTTGTGGGTGGCTCGATTGCAGGTTTGCTGATTACCGATCCGGCCAATCCACCCATCCGGTCAACGGAAGATGTGGACATCGTGGCCGAAGTGCTGGCCCTGTCGGGTTACCACGGCATCGAGAAGGCGCTGCGCGAACGCGGCTTTACCCAGGACATGAGCGCCGACGCGCCGATCTGCCGCTGGCAGGTGGAGGGTGTCACGGTAGACGTCATGCCCACGCTGGAGGAGATTCTTGGTTTTGCCAACCGCTGGTATCCACTGTGCGTGTCGACCGCCGAGTCGCTGGAGTTGCCCAGCGGTGTTGCCATCCGTGTCGTTCAAGCGCCGGTCTTTATCGGCACCAAGTTGGAGGCATTCCATGGGCGCGGTGGGGGCGATTATTTATTCAGCCACGATCTGGGCGACATCATCAGCGTGGTGGATGGGCGCGACAGCTTGCTTGGTGAATGCGAGCAGATGCCCGAAGAGTTGCGAGGCTATCTTGCCGAGCAGTTTTCAGCATTGCTGGCTGATCGCCGCTTTTTGGACGCCTTGCCGGGTCATTTGCCGGGTGATGTCATGAACCAAAGCCGCCTTCCCGACCTGGAAGCCAAAATTCAACAACTTGCGACCCTGTCCAAAATATGAACTGAGCCACCATCGGCTGATTGCCAGGGATGTCACCGGAACCAGCTTCGTTGGTCTCAAAATTTTTTATTTCCTCGGCTTCCAGCGCTTCAGCAACAGCGCATTGCTCATCACACTGACCGAGCTCATCGCCATCGCCGCCCCGGCCACGACCGGATTCAAAAAGCCCAGCGCCGCCAGCGGAATGCCGGCCACGTTGTAGGCAAAGGCCCAGAACAGGTTTTGCCGGATTTTGGCCACGGTGCGGTCGGAGATGTCCAGCGCGGCCGCCACCAAGCCTGGGTCGCCGCGCATCAGCGTGATGCCCGCGGCATGCATCGCCACATCCGAGCCGCCGCCGCCCGCGTTGGCCATCGCCATGCCGACGTCGGCGGCGGTCAAGGCGGGCGCGTCGTTGACGCCGTCACCGACCATGGCTACGGTATGGCCCCCGTTCTTGAGCGCCAGCACCTGCGCGGCCTTGTCGCCGGGCAGCACCTCGGCGCGCACTTCGTCACTCTCAGGGCGAAAGCCCAGACGCCGCGCCATGGCTCTAGCGGCGCCCTGGTTGTCGCCGGAAATCATCACGGTCTTGATCGAGCGCGCGCGCAAAGCGGCCACGGCGGCCTGGGCGCCGGGTTTGGGTTCATCGGCAAACGCCAGCAGCGCCAGGATCTCAATGCGTTCGGCTTGCGCGGCTGTGGCCACCCAGCGCCGCGCCAGCAGCGACACGGTGGCGCCGCTGCCCTGCAGCGTGGCGGCGGGCGCTGCCAGCGCGCGCCAGTCCACCCCCAGCTCGTCCATCCAGCGCAGGCTGCCGATCAGGTAGCTCGGTTGCGCTGCCTCGTTGCCATCGGTGGCGCGCAGTTCGCCCTCGGTGCCGCGCCCCGGCACGGCCCGCACAGTTATGGGCGGATGGATGGCCAGGCCGCGTTCGCTGGCCACCGCCACCACGGCGCGTGCCAGCGGGTGTTCGCTGCCGCTTTGCAAGCTGGCCGCGGCGGCCAGCAGCGTCACCTCATCGCCACCCGCCACGGCTTGAAATGCCGTCAAACGCGGCTGGCCCACGGTCAGGGTGCCGGTCTTGTCAAACACCACCACGTCCACCTTGTGCGCCAGCTCCAGCGCCTGCGCGTCCTTGATCAAAATGCCGTACTTGGCCGCGACACCGGTACCGGCCATGATCGCGGCCGGCGTGGCCAGCCCGAGCGCGCAGGGGCAGGCAATCACCAGCACCGTCACGGCGTTGATCACGGCCACTTCAAACGGGTGGCCGCTCAGCCACCAGCCCAGCAGGGTGATCAGGGCAATACCCAGCACCACCGGCACAAACACCGCACTGACCTGATCGACCAGGCGCTGAATCGGCGCTTTGGCCGCCTGCGCGTCTTCGACTAGGCGGATGATGTGGGCCAGCACCGTCTCGCTGCCGACCGCCTTGACCTGCATCACGATGCGGCCGTCACCGTTGATGGAGCCGCCGGTGAGCGCCGCGCCGGGGTCTTTGACGATGGGCAGCGGCTCGCCGGTCAGCATCGATTCATCAACCTGGGTTTGACCCTCCTGCAGCAGGCCGTCCACCGGCAAACGCTCGCCGGGTTTGACCACCAGCCGGTCGCCCACCAGCACCTCGGCCACCGGCACATCGACCTCACCATCAATGCTGATCAAATGCGCGGTGGCCGGGCGCAGGCCATGCAGCGCCCGAATCGCCGAGGTGGTTTGCCGCTTGGCGCGGGCCTCTAACCATTTGCCCAGCAGCACCATGGTGATCACCACGGCCGAGCCTTCAAAATACAGGTGCGCCATGACACCCGGCGCGGCGTTCAGCCACAGCCACATCGACAGCAGCCAGCCTGCCGTGGTGCCCAGGGCCACCAGCAAGTCCATATTGCCAGCCAGATTTTTCAGCGCGTGCCAGCCGGCCTTGTAAAAGCGCGCGCCGAGAATGAATTGCACCGGTGTGGCCAGCGCAAACTGCAGCCAGGCCGGCAGCATCCAGTGCCAGCCCGCCAGGTTGCCCAGCATCGGCAGCACCAGCGGCGCCGACAGCGCCAGGCCAATCGCCACCGGCATGAAACCCGCCCAGGGCGAGGCATCGGGCGCGTCGATGGTGGCGTCTGCGGCCAGCGGCTCGTAACCCGCATCGCGCACCGCCCGGCGCAGGCGCGCCTCCATTTGCTCGGTCGGCGCGTAGGCAATACGGGCCGACTCGGTGGCCAGATTAACCGCCACACTTTGCACGCCCGGCACTTTTTTCAGGGCGCGCTCGACCCGGCCCACGCAGGAGGCGCAGGTCATGCCACCAATGCCTATGTCCAATGAACCAGGGGAGATCGCGGGGGCTGCAGCAGTATTCATAAATTAGAGCGTAATCCTTCCCATCATGGCAAGGTCAAGTCCTGAAATGGATCATTTGACCTTCCCACGGTGGCAAGGTTCAGGATATGCTCTTGACCATTTAAAGGAGTTCTTCCATGAAGCAAACATTTACAGTTACCGGCATGACCTGCGGCCACTGCGAAAAAGCCGTCACCCGCGCCGTGAAACAGGCCGACCCGCAAGCCGAGGTCAGCATCGACCGCGCAGCCAACAAGGTCGACGTGCAGTCAGAACAGCCGCGCGAGTTGCTGGCCCAAGCCATTGCCGAAGAAGGCTACACCGTCGCCGCATGAAGATGACCCTGCCGGCGCCGATGGAGGCCGCCACGCTGGAGGGCACGCTTTGGCCGGTCGCCATTGGCGTCGCGGCGCGTCTGTCCAATGTGTCGGCCAAGATGGTGCGGCACTATGAATCGCTCGGCTTGCTGGCGCCGGTGACGCGTACCGACAGCGGTTACCGGCAATACAACGCGGCCGACGTGCGTACCCTGCAGTTCATCAAGCGCGGGCGCGATTTGGGGTTTTCGATGGCCGAAATTGCCGAACTGGTGAGCCTGTGGCGTAATCGCCAACGCGCCAGCGCCAGCGTCAAGCGCATTGCCCAGAAGCATGTGAACGAGCTGGCGCACCGCATCGAAGCCATGCAGGCCATGCAGCGAACCCTGACCGCCCTGCTGGACCACTGCCAGGGTGATGAGCGACCCGATTGTCCGATACTGGACGATCTGGCGGGGACTTGTTGCTAATATTTATATAGCATACTGTCCATATTTCACGGGGGCTAAGGCCACTTTTTATCATGAACATATGCTCTGTCAGCCGCAAGCCCGCGCAGCCGCAAACGTGATGATGGCCACCGCCCTGCGACCGACCGAACTCTATCCCGCGCTGGCGCAAGTGCAGCCGTCCCTGGCCGAGCTGGGTCCGGGCGCGGCGCCCATGAGCGTGCCGGCTGGCACCGTTTTATTCAGTGAAAACACGCCCTGCCAGGGCTTCCCGCTGGTGCTGGGCGGCGAGATCAAGGTCTCGCGCAGTTCGGGTGACGGCCGCGCGCTGGAACTGTACCGGGTCGTGGCGGGCGAGTTGTGCCTGGTGTCGTCGAGCTGCCTGTTTCGCTCACAACCCCTGTCGGCGCACGGCATCACCACCCAAGCCAGCACCCTGATGCTGATTGCGCCCGACATTTTCCGGCGCTGGCTCGAAACCCCGGCTTTTCGCAACGAAGTGCTGGGCCTGTTTGCCGAGCGCATGGCGGACCTCACCAGTTTGATTGACGCGGTGGCGTTTCACAAGCTTGACCGGCGCCTCGCCGCCGCGCTGCTGGGCCACGGCCAGCAGCGCAAGGTCACGCACCAGATGCTGGCCGATGAACTGGGCACCGTGCGCGAGATCGTGACCCGCTTGCTGCGTCGCTTTGAGCGCGAGGGCTGGGTGACACTGGGGCGCGAGCAGATACAGATCGTCGATGGCGCGGCCCTGCGTGCGCTGGGCAACTGAACGTCGTCTATCGGCAGGCTGCGTGACTTTTGTCACAGACACAGGCGCTGGTCACGTGCCTAATCCAGCCTTCTCAAACCTGACAGGAGTTCCTCATGAAAACAAACGAAGGCGGCATTGACCGCATCTTGCGCATCGTCGCGGGTTTGGTGTTGATGGGCCTGACATTGACCGGCACCATTGGCGCCTGGGGCTGGATCGGCGTGGTGCCACTGGCCACCGGTCTGATCGGCTGGTGTCCGCTGTACACCCTCTTGGGCATCAATTCCTGCCCGATGAAAAGCAACAGCTGACGTTGGGGTCACCGGGCCGGGCCGGACGCTGTGCCCGGTGCCGAAGCCATCAGGGCGCGGGATCGATCCGTGTCGTCACGTAAATCTCCCAGACTGCCATAAACATCGCCGCAATCGCCGGGCCGATGACAAAACCGTTGATGCCAAACACCACCATGCCGCCCAGCGTGGTGATCATCACTACATAGTCCGGCATGCGCGTGTCCTTGCCGACCAGAATGGGCCGCAGCAGGTTGTCGATCAGTCCGATCACCAGCACGCCCCAGGCGCACAGCGCAATGCCTTGCCAGGTGGCACCGGTGAGGAAGAAGTAGATCGCCACGGGCAACCACACCAGTCCGGCGCCAACGGCCGGTAGCAGCGACAGAAACGCCATCAGCACAGCCCATAACAAGGCGCCGCCGACGCCCAGAAACCAGAACGCGATGCCGCCGAGTGCGCCCTGAATGACGGCCACCAGCAAATTGCCTTTGACCGTGGCCCGGATCACGGTGGTGAATTTGCCGATCAATTCCTTTTTATGCTCGGGTGCCAGCGGGACCGCGTGGCGCAGGGCGCGTGCCACGCTGTCGCCGTCCCGGATCAGAAAGAACGCCAGGTACAAGGTGATGAAAAGGCTGGTCACGAATTCAAACGTGATCTGGCCGATGCCCATCGCCTGCGTGGCGAGGAACTGGCTGCCTTGCGCCAGCGCGGCGATCAGGCGACGTTGCAGGGCGGCGAAGTTGACCAGTCCGAAACTGTCCAACAGTGCCGTCAGCCAGTCCGGCAGGGCGTCGAACAGACCCTGGAAGTAAAGCGATGGATTGAGCTCACCCGACTGCAGCTGCTGATAGACCTGGGCGGCTTCGCGCGCCAGCGCGGCGGTCAGCAGCGCAAACGGCAGAACAAGGAGCAGCAGCACGAGCAGGAGTGTCAGCAGCGCGGCTGGCGTGCGCCGCCATTTGAGCCGCGCCAACAGCCGCCGGTACACCGGCGTGAACAGCAGCGCGATGATGGCGCCCCACATGATGGTGCCGTAGAACGGCAGCAAGATCCACCCCAGCGCGATGGAGACGGCAACCATCAACGGCAAAAGCGCCTGGTTTTTGAACGAGGCAGACACGGGATTGTCAGAGGGGTTCATGGGCTATCTCGGGAGCACGCCGGGAGCGGCGACAGCCATCGTAGCAGCCTCACGCTGGCTGTTGCTTGTGCCCTTAACTGGAAACTTGACTGAGCTTTTCCAGCAATGCCTTGGCAGCGGGTTCGGACGATGCCGGGTTTTGCCCGGTGATCAGCAGGCCGTCGGTGACGACGAAGGCTTGCCAGTCGGCCCCTTTCGAATAGCGGCCCCCGTTTGCCTTGAGCATGTCTTCCACCAGAAACGGCACCACCTGGGTCAGCCCGACAGCCGCTTCCTCGGTGTTGGTAAAGCCCGTCACGGACTTGCCGTGCACCACCGGCAGGCCGTCAGCCGCCTTGGGGTGTCGCAACGCGGCGCTGGCGTGGCAGACGGCGGCGACCGGTTTGCCGGCCGCCAGCGTGGCTTCGATGAGCGCGATGGAGTAGTAGTTTTCGGCCAGATCCCACAGTGGACCATGACCGCCGGGGTAAAACACGGCGTCGAAATCAGCCGCCGACAACTCGCGCAGCGGATGCGTGCTGGCCAGCAGTGCCTGGGCGGCGGGGTCTGCCTTGAAGCGGCGCGTGGCATCTGTTTGCGAGGCCGCTTCGTCACTCTTGGGGTCGAGCGGCGGCTGGCCACCCAGCGGAGATGCCAGTGTGATGGCGGCGCCCGCGTCCTTGAATACGTAATAAGGCGCGGCGAACTCCTCCAGCCAGAAGCCGGTTTTGGCACCGGTGTGGCCGAGTTGGCTGTGCGAGGTCAAGACCATGAGAATCTTCTTCATTTCACTTCCTTCAATGTTGGGGTGAGTAGTTTGTTGAATCAAGGAGGGCGCGGGTTAGTCGTTGGCGACGCGCACGATCAGCTTGCCGAAGTTCTTGCCTTCGAGCAGGCCGATGAAGGCCTGCGGCGCGTTCTCCAGGCCGTTGACGATGTCTTCGCGGAACTTGATCTGCCCGTTGGCGAGCCACTGGCTCATGTCTTTGGCGAACTCGGGGTAGCGATGGCCGTAGTCGTCAAAAATGATGAAACCCTGCATGCGGATGCGCTTGGTCAGCAGGGTGCGCATCAGCAGCGGGCTGCGGTCCGGGCCTTCGGGCAGCGCGGTGGCGTTGTACTGCGCAATCAGGCCGCACACCGGCACACGGGCTGCGGTGTTGAGCAGCGGCAGCACGGCGTCGAACACCTTGCCGCCGACGTTTTCAAAATACACGTCAATGCCCTTGGGGCAGGCGGCTGCCAGCAGCGCCGCCAGATCGGGGTTGTGATGGTCAATGCAGGCGTCAAAGCCCAGTTCTTGCACGGCCGAGCGGCACTTGTCGGCACCGCCGGCAATACCCACCACGCGGCAGCCCTTGAGCTTGGCGATCTGCCCGACCACGGAGCCGACCGCGCCGGTGGCCGCGGCCACCACCACCGTTTCACCGGCCTTGGGCGCGCCAATGTCCAGCAGCCCCATGTAGGCGGTGAAACCGGGCATGCCCAGCACGCCCAGGGCGTAGGACGGGCGTGCCAGGCCTGGGTCCAGCTTGGTCAGGCCGGTGCCATCGGACAGCGCGTAGTCCTGCCAGCCGGTATAGGCCAGCACCCAGTCGCCGACGGCGAAACCGGCGTGCTGGCTGCTTTGTACGCGGCACACGGTGGCACCCACCATGGTGGCGCCGATGGCAACCGAGGCGGCGTAGCTGGCGGCGTCGCTCATGCGGCCCCGCATATAGGGGTCCAGCGACAGATACACGGTGCGCAGCAGCAGCTGGCCCGGTCCGGCGACGGGCACGGCCGTGGTCGCAAGGTGAAAGTCGGCGGCGGTGGGCGTACCGACCGGGCGCGCGGCCAGTTGGACCTGGCGATTCAAAGTGGTGGTTTGTGTCATGGGATTGGCTTTCAAAAAAATGGAAGGTCACGAAAGGGTCAGAGTGCAGCTTCCAGCACGCGCCGGCTGACCGCCGGTGTCACGTCACGGTGTTCACCGAGCTGGGTCATGCCGTGCGCTTCGAGTTGGCGGATCACCGCGTCAATGGCCTCGGTGCCAAGCCCATAGGCGCCCAGCCGGGTGGGAATGCCCATGCGCTCGAAGAAGTCGCGGGTTTGATCGATGGCGGCCGTGATGCGCTCCTCATCGTTGCCACTGCGAATGCCCCAAACGCGCTCGCCATACTGCAACAGCTTGGCGCGTTTTTGCACGCGGCGCTCGTTCAGCATGGCCGGCAAAACGATTGCCAACGTGCGGGCGTGGTCGATGTTGTGCAGCGCGGTCAGCTCGTGACCCATCATGTGGGTGGCCCAGTCCTGCGGCACACCGGCGCCAATCAAGCCGTTCAGCGCGAGAGTGGCCGCCCACATCAGGCTGGCACGGTCGTCGTAATCGGGCTCGGGCGCCGCCAGCAGGCGGGGCCCGATGTCAACCAGCGTTTGCAGCAGGCTCTCGGCAAACCGGTCTTGCAGCGGCGCATTCACCGGGTAAGTCAGGTATTGCTCCACCGTATGCACAAAGGCATCGACAACGCCGTTGGCCAGCTGCTGTGGCGGCAGGGTGTAGGTCTTGGTCGGGTCCAGTACCGAGAACTGGGGGAACAGGAGGCGGCTGCGAAACGGCAACTTGGCGCCGATGTCACGGCGCGTGATCACGGACCCGTTGTTCATCTCCGAGCCGGTGGCGGGCAGGGTCAGCACCGCGCCAAACGGCAGGGCGGCCTTGATGTTGCGCCCGCCCTGAAGCAGGATGTCCCACGCATCGCCCTCAAACGGCACGGCCGCCGCGATGAATTTGGCGGCATCAATCACCGAGCCGCCGCCCACGGCCAGCAAAAAGTCAAAGCCACCCTCCCGCACTTTTTGCACGGCCTGCATCGAGGTGTCAAAGCCGGGATTGGGCTCAATGCCGCTGAAGGTTTCGTGCTGGCGAGTGCCCAGGGCCTGGCGCACCTCGGCCAGTGTGCCGGTTTTTTCCGCGCTGGCGCCACCGACCAGAATCAGAACCCTGGCTTCGGCGGGCACCAGTTTGGCGAGATCGGCGATTCGGTCTTTGCCGAAAACAATCTGGGTCGGGTTGTAGAAATCAAAATTCAGCATGGCAATCCTTGTCGTGGGGGGTGTGGGCTTGAGGTCAACAAGCAGTAGGAGTAGACCGGTCGGCTAGTCAATTGGAAGAAAAGATCTGGTTGAGCTGTGTTCTCAAATGCGGGGTGAACCGAGCAGCAATTCGGTGCTGCGCAGGGCGTGCTCAAACGGGCTGCCATCGCGGCGCAGCTTGGCCAGCAGGCTGGCACCGAGCCAAAGCTCGTATAACGTCAGGGCGGTCGCGTCGGCCACCAGGGTGGGCGGCACGGAGCCATCAAAGCGGGCCTCTTCCAGGCACTGGGCAATGCGCTGCACGACCCGGTCGGTGCCGTCGCGCAAGGTCAGGCGCATGGTCTCCGAGATGTCGGCCACCTCGGCGCTGAGCTTGACAATCAGGCACTTGGCGCCCGCTTGGGGCTCGCTGCAGCCGTCCGCTGCAGTGCCGCATTGCGTGATGTTCCAGTAAGACCAATAACGCATCAAACGCGCCCGCGCCGGTGTTCCATCTGCCTGGAGCAAGGTGTCAAGGCGGCTCAGGTACTGGCCCAGGTAGCGAACCAGCAACTCTTCGCCAAAGCGTTCTTTCGAACCGAAATAATGATAGAAAGAACCTTTGGGCACGCCGGCGACGCTCAGGATCTCGGCCAGCCCGACGCCGACAAACCCTTTGCTCGCGACCAGGCGCTCGCCGCAATCGAGGATGTGGTGTTTGGCGCCGGATTGATCAATAAGCATGGCATGATTATGCCACAAGTAGACCGGTCGTCTAGCGACTTGCGTTCTTCAGTTGAAGCCGCCTCAGTCAAGGTGGGGTTCCACGGCTGCTGGGGTGGGCGCCCGCAGCCGACCAAGAGCCAACGATGGTGGCGTGTACTCCATTGCTGACGTTGGACGATCAAGATCAACCCGCGATTGCAACAAGTCCAATTCTTTATTTACCAATGGAGTAGGCATCAAGAGACTCGAAACGCTGGATCTCGCGCGCAATTCACGTTCGTAAATGGCAATTTTTTGTTTGACCCTAAGTCAATCCCATGCGTTCAGCAACAGCGTGCCATGAAACGGCCTCAGGATTAGAGCGTTTAATCAGAACTGTCATCCGGCCTCACTGTGCCGGATGACAGACGCCTGTTTAGTAATAGCCGAGCACTTTCCACCATACCCCCCCGACCATGAAGGTCAGGATGACGTTGAACGTGACCACGAAGAAATTGATCGTGTAGAACCTTGGTCGCTCGAAATAGCCCTGGGCAAAGTAGATCGGGCCCGGCCCACCGCCATATTCGGTGTTGCCCCACATCAGGTTGCTGAAAATACCGAAGCAGATGGCCACCATCATGGGTGGTGCGCCGGCTGCGATGGCGGTTGCCGCAAACGGTGCATACAACGCAGCAACGTGACCGGAGGCAGTTGCAAACAGGTAGTGAACATAGATGTAGAGCAGACCCAGAATGACGAAGGTTTCCATGGCGCCCATACCCGTCAATGAGCTACCCAGGGCACCGGTCATCCACTTGATGAAGCCCAAATCCGACAGTCCGCCGGCCAGGCTGATGATGGCGCCGAACCAGATCACCGTGTCCCAGGCGGCATGGTCTTTCAAGAGATCTTTCCAGGACACCGCATTCGTGGCAAAAAGGTAGGCCGCCAGTCCCAACCCAACCGTGGTGGCGCCAAGGCCAGTCATCAGGCTGGTACCCCAGCCGATCAAAGCGAGTGCGAACCCGAAGGCCACCTTCTTTTCTGTGCGGGTCATCGGGCCGAGTTCGCTCAAAGAGCGACGTCCCATTTCCTTGGCCTCCGGTGTGCGTTTCAGATCTGGATTCAGGATCTTGTAAACCAGCAGCGGCATCAGGAAGAAGCACACGAGTCCAGGAACAACGGCAGCCGTGAACCAGCCGACCCAGGTCACCTCAACGCCCAGCGCGCTCTTGGCCAGGTTGCCAACCAAAGGGTTGGCCGCCATGCCGGTTAGAAACATGGCACCGGTAATCGGTGTGAACTGGAAGCAGACCATGGTCAGGAAGTCACCGATCTTTTTGCCGCTCGGCCCAGGGCCTGAGCCCAGCACTTCATTGATAGAGCGCACGATCGGAAAAATAATACCCCCCGAACGCGCCGTCACAGAGGGCATGGCAGGCGCCATGATCAGATCCGACACGCCGAGCGAATACGCAATCCCCAGGCTGCTGCCACCGAATTTGGACAGCATCTTGTAGGCGATCCGCTTGCCCAGTCCCGACGTGACGAATCCAAGCGACAGGATATAGGCACAAAAGATCAGCCAGACGGTGCCGCTGGCAAAGCCGGACAAAGCCTTTGCCTCGGTCAGCGTCTTGGTAAAGATCGTGACACAGATGGCGATCAGCATGACCGCACCCGACGGGAGTGGCTGTGTCAGGATCCCTGCGATCGTGGCAGCGAAGATGGCGAACATGTGCCATGCCTGCAGTGACAAGCCCTGTGGCGCTGGCGTGAACCAGATCGCCAGGCCCAAGATAATGGGGACGGCGGCAGCGATGACTTGCTTCCTGTTGGACGTTGTTCCGTTGGACGACATATCGACTCCTATCGGGTTAAGTGATGTGGGTTTGCGATCAGCCCAACCTGGCCGAACTTGCCAATACCTGGTCAACCATTTGCGAGGCGCTTCCGAGGTAGTTCGCCGGATCGGTCAGACGCTCGATCAGCTCTGGTTGGAGGCGGCTGGCGACGCTGGGTATCGCGTTGAGCGCGTCGGCGAGGCGGCCGCCTTGCTCATTGACGACGCGGCAGGCGTCATATACGACGTCGTGCGCGTCCTGGCGCCCGATGTGCGGTGCCAGACCCATCATCACGGCCTCCGCGACGATCAAGCCGTTGGTCATGCCAAGGTTTTTCAACATCGCTTTTTCGTCAACGATCAAGCCACCCAGCATGAACTTCGCCTGGTTGAGTGCACCAGCGGCGAGGATAAAGGCTTCCGGGATCGCAATCCACTCGGCATGCCACGGGCCGGTTGCACGTTCCAGATCCTGGACCATCGCGTCAAGCATCAGCCCGGCGTTCTGACGCACGCCTTTGGCGCAGGCCAACATCAGCTCGCTGGAAATCGGGTTGCGCTTTTGTGGCATGGTGCTGCTGGCACCCCGACCCTTGACGAAGGGCTCATAGAGTTCGCCAAATTCGTTGGATGCCATGATCATCACGTCATAAGCGATCTTGCCCAGCGAGCCGGTGATCAATCCCAGCAGGTTCACAGCCTCGGCAAACCCGTCACGGGCAACGTGCCAGGTGGACACTGGCACACCCAAACCAAGTTCCTCCATCATGGCTTTCTGTACCGCCAAACCCTTGTCGCCCAGCGAGGCCAGCGTACCTGCAGCACCTGCGAATTCACCAACCATGATCCGCGGGCGAGCCTGCGCGACACGCTCAGCGTGGCGATCAAACATGTCGAGCCAGATTGCCACCTTGTAGCCAAAGGTTATCGGCAAGGCCTGCTGCAAGTGGGTCCGGCCCGCCATCGGCGTATCGCGGTAACGCTTGGCCAGACCTGCCAGCGTGTGACGCAAGGTTTTAATGTCGGCCTCGACCAAATCGAACGCGTCACGCAGTTGCAGCACCACGGCAGTGTCCATGATGTCCTGGGTCGTGGCGCCCCAATGCACGTAGCCACCGGACTCACCGGCTTGCTTCGAGATTTGATGCACTAGCGGCAGGATCGGGTAGCCCACGATCTCGGTCTCGTGGCGCAACAGGTCAAAGTCGAGGGTGTCGCCGTTGCAGCAGGCGGCGATCTCCTCTGCCGCCGCCACCGGGATGACGCCGCAGCGAGCCTCAGCCTTGGCGAGCGCAATCTCGACCTGTACATATTTACGGATCAATTCGTTGTCGTCGAACACGGCCCGCATGGCCGGTGTGCCGAAGGCGTCGCGAAACAGGATTGAGTCAAAAACAGTGGATGCCATATAAATCTCCAGTAGGTAGTTAACAAAAGTGTTGTTGAAGCCTGGATGGATGGAGGCGCCCCAGCTCATCTGCTTCAGCTTGTACGTACATGCTAACATGTACGTACAAGTAATGCAAGCAGAATGCTAGGTTGGTTAACATGGTGTTTGTCCTAGAGCAAAGTCGATCCATGTTTCAAATTTTCAAAAATGCGTGAACCTCTCTATGCCCAGATCGCTCGTGAGCTCGCACAGGGCATCGCTTCAGGAAAGTTTCCTGAGGGCTCCTTGCTGTCATCCGAATTTGACTTATGCAATCAGTACCAGGCCAGCCGACAAACCGTTCGCGCAGCGCTGCGGGAGTTGATGGATCTTGGGTTGGTGTCGCGCCGCAAAGGTGTTGGTACCCGAGTCGAGGCGCGGACGAAAGCGCAGGGCTACGATCATTCCTTGGGATCGCTGGACGACCTGGTGCAACTTGCGATGACAAACCCTCGCGTTGTGAAGCGGACCAATGAGGTTGTGGCTGACCGCGAACTGGCAAAGGCTATTGGTTGTGCGCCTGGGTCACGCTGGCTGCATATCGCCAGCATCCGCCAAGACAGCGATAAGAGCGCTCCGCCGGTTTGCTGGACCGATACCTATGTCAATACCGCCTACTCGGATTTGAGCCAGCTTGTGCGCCAGGATCCGACTCCCTTGATCAGCGAATTGATCGAAAAACACTATGGTCGGCGCAGCGCCGAGGTGCATCAGACCATTTCAGCTGTCACCATTTCCCCTCTTCTGGCTGAAGAGTTACAGGTTGAACCGGGGTCGCCGGCGTTACGTATCGTGCGGCGCTACATCGACCGCGTGGGCGAAACCATCGAAACAACCATATCCGTTCATCCAGCAGAGCGGTACACGTTCTCAATGGTATTGAAGCGCTCAAGCATCGGGCAAGACGCCAATCTAACGACGTAGTTACGTGTGAACGACCGCTTTCTCTTGCGAAGAATTGGACGCGAACGCCGAGGCTCTGCCATCACGCCCAGCACCCGCTCCGTGGTTGATAGCGAATGTGCTGGCAAATGGCTTCTCAAAGTGTTGCGATACAAAGTTTGGGCCAACAGCGTTGTAAAACCCTGACGCGTGTCGGGGTGCCGTTTCAGAACCTGTCCGCTCAGGCCAGCGCCACCTCGCCGCCCAGCGCCTGCAGCAGATCGGGCAGGAGTTTGCGCAGTTCACCGGTGGCGATGGCCGTATCGGCGTCAAAGCCATCGTCCTTGCCAGCCGCGGCGCCTTCAAACACAACCTCCAGAAATGTCAGCTTCTTGAGTTGCAAGCCTTCGGTCAAGACAAACGACACGCGACTATCCCAGGTCAGCGCCAAGCGGGTCGGCAGTTTGCCGCCCACGACGTGCTGCTTGACCTCCTCGTTGTCCAGCGGGTGGCGCGCATAACGCACCACGGCCTTGGATTCATCTGCGGCCTTGAGTTCGCACTCGCGGTCAACCGTGAAGCCCGCAGGCGGCTCCTGGCTGATCAACCACTCGGACATGGCGGCCGTGGGCGAGACCTGGGTGTTGAGCAGCGTCACCGCCAGCCCGGTGAGCGACTTCACCAATAGCGTCACCACTTCATCGGCCCGTGCCTGGCTGGACGCGTCGATCACCAGCCAGCGTGCTTGTGGGTCAATCCAGATCAGAACCGCGGCCTGCTTGGTAAATGCCATCGGCAAGAGTTCCAGCCGGATGTCATCCTTGAGATCGCGTATTTCCTTCTTGCCCGGTTTGCGCCCGGTGCTGGCCTCGATCTGCGCCACCCGTTCCTTGACTTTGCGCGTCACCACCGAGCCCGGCAGGGCGCGGGACTCCACCATCAATTTGAGAATTAATTGACCGCCCACAGCCTCCACCAGCAGACCATGCGCCTCGCCGCGGGGCTCAACCCATCCGACGGATTTTTCCTGGGACGCGCCACACTCGACAAAACGGTCGGCTTCAAGGCCCTCCTCCATTTGCGCCACGGTTGCCGACCAACCGGCCCCAATTCGATACACGATGATGTTCTTGAACACTTGCACTCTTTCCAAAAAAATTCAGTTCCTAAGGCGTTGATCATCCCATCAAATGACGTATCAACTGTGTAACTTAACTTTACAAAACCTCTGTCCAGCATCATGCAGCCGATACACCGGGGGTAGAAACTTGGTCCAAGCTGATGTGCAAGTTCTGCCTGTCAGACTTACCTTTAAGGAAACACCATGAAATCATTTTTCAAACCTGTTCTGATCGCCAGCCTGTTGGCCACGGCTGGATTTGCCGCTTTCTCACAAGTTCCGGCCGCCGGCCAGGACTGCATGATGGGCCAGGGCGCCATGTATGGCGGCATGCACCACGAGCGCATGGGTAAATTTGACCCTGCCAAAATGCAGGCCCGGATGGACCAGCGCAGTGCCGCCCTCAAGGCGCAACTCAAGCTCACTCCGGCGCAGGAGACCGCGTGGACAACCTTTACCGCTGCCATGAAGCCGCCGGCGGCCATGATGGCGAATCGTCCGGATTACGCCGAACTCATCAAGCTGCCCACCCCTGAGCGCATCGACAAGATGAAGGCCTTGCATACCCAGCGCATGGCCGACATGACTGCTGCCATGGAGCAGCGCGGCGAAGCCACCAAGGCCTTTTATGCCGTACTGACGCCCGAGCAGCAGAAAGTGTTTGACGCCGGCACCGCGCGACACTTTGGCTCAGTCGGGCGCAAGGGTGGTCACATGGGCCACATGGGTGTGCCCGCACCCAAACAGTAAGCCGGCAAAAACCCAGGTGTAGAGAGCCCGGGCCGGCGTCTGCGTGCCGCAGACGCCGGCTTTTTTGCGTCAGGCCAACAGCTTCGTCAATTCGCCGTTGTCAATCAGTTTGATCAGATCGTCGGCACCGCCTACCAGCACCCCTTTGACGAACACCATCGGCAGGGTCGGCCAACCCGTCCACAGCTTGAGCGCGTTGCGTTGGCGCCAGTTGCTGAAATAATTGCCGTATTCAAGGTAGTGATGGGCGACGCCGGCGGCGTCCAGCGCCTTGCGCGCTTTTTTGGGAAACGGGTTCAGGCCCATGCCCACCACCACAACGGCGTGCTTGGCCACCGCCGCCTGCACCTCACGCACAATGCCTTGCTCGTGCGTGGCAATCTTCTCCCGAATGGCGGGGTGAATGTTGGATTCGGCAAGTATCGGGCGCGGCATGGCAATCTCCTGGAGCAGCAAACCTGGCATTATGCTTGGTCCATCTCCACCGTCGGCACCGACCGCGCGCACGCCATAAACTGCCAGAACCCATGCACCTATCAACTTTACCGGCGGCTTCCCCCGTCAGCGCAATGCCCGCCGTGCGCTGCATACCCCTGACCCGGCCGCTGCACTGGCTGCGGCTCGCCTGGCGCGACCTGGTCCGCTGTGGCTGGACCAGCCTGGCCCACGGTTTGGCGCTGGCCCTGGCGGGGGCTGTCATCGTGGCCATCACGTACAACCGTTTTTGGCTGCTGGCCGGGGCGATCTCGGGTTTCCTGGTGGTGGCACCGGTGCTGGCGACCAGCCTGTACGCCTTGAGCCGCGCGCTGGAGCGCGGCGAAACAGCCGATGCCCGCGTGGTGTTAAAAACCTGGCTGAACTGGCAAAACAACCATTTCAACAAATGGGGCAACGACTACTGGTGCCTGGTGCAGTTCGGCGCCCTGCTGGCCCTGGCGGGCACCGGTTGGGTGCTGACCTCGGCGGCTCTCATCACCTTGTTGGCGCCGCTGCCCATCAATAACCCGGTCGACTTTGTCCAGCATGTGATGTTGGCCGACCGTGGTTTTCTGTTTGAGTTGTGGCTGGTGCTGGGCGGCGTGCTGGCCGGACCTATTTTTGCCTCGACAGTCATTACCATCCCCCTGCTGCTGGATCGGCGGCTTGGCCTTCTGCAGGCGGTGCTGACCAGTTGGCGGGCCGTGCTGGCTAATCCCTTGCCGATGGCTTTCTGGGGCGCGCTGATCATGGCTTTGACCTTGCTGGGCATGGCGACTGCTCTGATGGGGCTGGTGCTGGTGATGCCGCTGCTGGGTCATGCGAGCTGGCACGCTTACCGCGATCTGGTGGACGCCTCTGGCCTGCCGCCACGCGACGCACCGGACCAGGAGGCCAGTTGATGTTCGGCTATTCGGAAGAACAAATTGCCGCTTTCGGCTTGAGCTTTGGCGTGGGCGGCTTCATGCTCTACATGCTGTTCATCATCGGCCATCTGGCTTGGGAATCCAAAGCGGGCAAATTCGGTACTTTTGTCATATTTCTGGGCCTGGCCTTCGGCATGACCGGTTTTGTGGCGAAGTACCTGATCCAGTGGGCGATCGGTATCAAGTGAGCGGCAGAAAAATGCCTTTCGTGCCTTCGCCATTTTTGCTCGTCGGGTCTTCCTGGAAGCCCATGTCCCTGGCCAATTTGAGCATGCGCTCGTTGTAATCCAGCACGGTGGCCACCAGCCGCTGGGTGCCCTGGGCACGCAGGTAGGCAACCAGCTTTTCCATCAGCAAGCGCCCCAGACCCGTGCCTTTGAGGTCTGAACGCACGATCACACCAAACTCGGCGTCCACGTTGTCGGGGTCGGCCATGGCGCGCGCCACGCCCAAGGTCTGCAACTGACCATCCGGCCCGGTGGCTTGCGCCACAAAGGCCATTTCACGCGCATAGTCGATTTGCACCAGACGCGCGAGCTCGGAGCGTTCGATGTTGCGCCGGGTGTAGAAAACCCGCATACGAACGTCTTCCGGGTCCAGTTGCTGCAAAAACGCCATGTGCAAAGCCTCGTCCTCAGGCCGAATCGGGCGCAAAAACAAGTCACGCCCCTGCCACTGGACGGTTTCCTCCAACTGGGCGGGATACGGCCGGATGGCGAAGTTGCTCGCCCCGGCCGGGGCCGCTGCACTGAGGCGGATGCGCGCATCAAGCGCCATCGCGCCTTCAAAGTTGACGATCAGCGGGTTGATATCGAGCTCGGCAATCTCCGGAATTTCCGCCAGCAACTGCGAAACCGCCACCAGCACCCGATGCAGCGCCGCCTCGTCCACCGCGGGCGTGTCGCGCCAACCGGCCAGCAGGCGCGCCACCCGGGTTCGCGACACCAGCGCCCTGGCCAGCGGCTCATTCAGGGGCGGCAAGGCTATTGCGCGGTCGGCCGTGACCTCGACGGCAGTGCCGCCCTGGCCAAACAGAATCACCGGGCCAAACACGGGGTCAATGGTGCTGCCCACAATCAGTTCCTGGGCATGCGGGCGCCGCACCATGGCCTGCACCGTGAAGCCCTGAATACGCGCGTTGGGCTGTTGGCGCTTGACGCGGGCGAGCATGGTTCGGGCGGCCGCACGCACATCGTTTTCGTCCTGCAAATTGAGGGCCACTCCACCGACGTCTGACTTGTGTGAAATGTCATCCGACAAGATTTTCAGTACCACCGGAAAACCAATGGTCAACGCGGCCTTGACGGCCGCCGCTGCGGTGGCGCGGATCCGCCGCGTCGGCACCACCGGAATGTGGCAGGCATCCAGCACCGCCTTGGCCTCGGGCTCGGTCAGCATCTCGCGGCCACTCGCCAACGCGTCCAGCACCAGCGCCCGGATGGTCGCGGTGTCGGGACGTAACTCCGCCAGCAAGGCCGGTGGCGCCTCCATCAGCTCGGCCTGGTTGCGCCTGTAGCGCTGCAGCATGGAGAACGCGCTGATGGCCTGCTCTGGCGTGTCAAAGCTGGCAATGTCCGCGTCCTGGAATAGCTGGCGTGCCTGCTGGACCGCCTTGTCGCCCAGCCAGCAGCTCATGAGCCGGGGCGGCATGCCGGGTTGATGCTGGGCTAGCGGCACCAGTGCCCGAGCAATGTCGGCACTGGGCACAATGGCCGTGGGCGCGTGAATAAACAACACGGCCCCGCTGCCGGGATCGTCCTTGAGCACTTGCAAGGCTTGCTCATAGCGCGACACCGGCGCGTCACCGATGATGTCCACCGGGTTGCCGTGCGACCAGTTGGCGGGCAACACGGCATCGAGCTTTTGTCGTGTGCTGCCGCTGAGTTGTGTCAGCTCGACCTCGGCAAAGGCGGCTGCGTCAGCCGCCATCACGCCGGCCCCGCCGCCATTGGTCAGGATGGTGATGGTTTCGCTGGTGTTGGTGCGAAAGCGCGACAGGGTCTCGGCCGCCAGAAACAGCTCTTGCAATGTATTGACCCGCAACATGCCGGCGCGGGCAATCGCGGCTTCAAACACCATGTCGGAGCCGGCCAGTGCGCCTGTGTGCGACGCGGCCGCCAGTTGGCCCAGCGCCGAGCGCCCTGCCTTGACCACAATCACCGGCTTGTTGCGCGCCGCCGCGCGCGCCGCCGACATGAATTTGCGCGGTGATTCGATCGATTCGGCATACAGCAGAATCGCCCGTGTTTTGGCGTCGCTGGCCAGATAGTCGAGCATGTCGCCAAAGTCCACGTCGGCGTGTTCACCCAGGGATACAAAATAGGAGAAGCCGATGCCGCGTCCTTGCGCCCAGTCCAGCATGGCCGTGACCAAGGCGCCGGACTGCGACACAAAAGCCACCTCACCGGGTTGCGCGTCAATGTGGGAAAAACTGGCATTCAGGCCTTGATGCGGTGCCAGCAGCCCGATGCAGTTGGGCCCCAAAATACGCAACAAGTGCGCGCCTGCCGCGTCCAGCATGGCTTGCTTTTGCTGGTCGTTCATGCCGGCGGTCATCACCACGGCGGCGCGCGTGCCCAGGCGGCCCAGAGTTTCAATCAAGCCCGGCACGCTGGCAGGTGGCGTGCAGATCACGGCCAGGGCGGGTACTTCAGGTAGATCAGAGGCTTTGGCCACCACCGGATGGTTCCCAAGCTTGTGGTGCTTGGGGTTGACGGCGTAAAGCGCGCCCTGGTAGTGGCCTGAACTCAGGTTGTGCCACACCGTGGCACCGACACTGCCGACACGCAGGGAGGCGCCAAACACCGCGATCGAGGCGGGGGCAAACAGTGAGTCGAGGTTGCGGATACTCATGATTTGACCCTCCTTGTGTTTCAGCCCAGTGGTCGCACACCGATCAGCAGGCCATGCAGCCAGAGCGCAAACGCAATCCATGCGCCCACGCCCAGTGCCACCGTGATGCCGGTGGCACCCGCGGTGCCGCCGGGGTAGCGCGTGCCGAGTGTGCGGTCGCGCCGCCGTGACGCGGTGAAATCGACGATTGCCCAGGCCAGGAATGAGCCAAACAACACCACATGGCCGAGGTTGCCATTGGCCAGCAAATGCGCCAGCGCCCACAGCTTGACACCGAGCACCATGGGATGGTGAATGCGTTCCTTGATGATGTTGCCTGGCACGTAGGCCGCCGCCAGCAGCACGAACGAAAGCAGGGTCAAAAGTGAGGCCAGGTGCCGCAGCGCTACCGGTGGACTCCACAACTGCACCGGCTGCTGGCGCGCCAGGCCAAAGCCCCATACGATCAGCGCGAAACCAAGCAGGGAGAGAACCGAGTACAAGCCCTTCCAGGCCAGCGGGCCGATGCGCGCTCTGGTTTGGGTGCGCCAGTCATCGGCCACGATACGCACCGAGTGCACACCCAGGAAAACAATGAGTCCGAGAATGAGATAGGTCATAAGAGCCTCAGTGCGGTTAAGCGCCCAACACGCGATTCTTGCCCGCGCGTTTGGCCAGGTACATGGCCTGGTCGGCGCGCTTGATGGCGCTCTGACCGGTCTCGTCAGTGGCCAGTTGCGCCACACCGGCGCTGAAGGTAATCAGCACCTTCTCGGTGCCTGCCAGAAAGAAACGTGTGGTCAGCTCGCGCTGCAACCGGGTCATGGCTTCAATGCCATTATCCAGGGCGGTGTCGGGCATCAGAATCACGAACTCTTCACCGCCGTAGCGCGCCAGCGTGTCATGCGGGCGCATGACCTCACGCGTTACCGTGGCCAGATGCGCCAACGCGACATCCCCGCTCGCGTGACCCAGGGCGTCATTGAGCTTCTTGAAGTTGTCAATGTCCAGCAGGGCCACACACAGCGGCGTCTCTTTGCGTCGCACATTGGACACCTCCCGGTTGACGGCCTCCTCCAGCCCCTTGCGATTAAGTGCCCCGGTCAGCGGGTCATGCCGCGCCTGGGAGCTGACGCGGTCAAGCTCCTGGTGCAGCTTGACGAGCTCGGCCTCGGTGCTTTGCGCCTTTTCGCGCATGCCACGCAGTTCATCACGTGCCGTCAGGCTGTCGTGGGCCATGGTGCGGGTCGCGCCGACCACTTCTTTCAAGACCGGCGCAATTTCAGCCAGGGTCCTGGCTTGCTCGATCAGGCGTGCGTTGTCATCGAGCTTGCCGCGGTAGGCGCTGGTGGACTCGGTCATTTGCGACAGCCGCTCGATGAAGGTGGCGAGCATCTGGCGCATCTCTTCCTGCGCCTCCAGGGCCCGACCCTTGGCCTCGGTCTGTTTGAAGATCACGTCCTTCAGGCGCCGCTCCACGTCGTCGAGACGGCGCAAGGTGAGCGGAGGCGTCGACGCCGTCATCAGGGCCTCAATCTGGCCCTTGAGCCAACGATCATCCAGACTGAGCTCACCGATGTTTTCGATGATCAGGTGCAGCAGCTTGAGTAGCGTGACCTTGATCTCGGCCTGATCTTCCGCGGCAAAGGAAAGACGGTCGCTAAAGCTGCCCAGCATCAATTTGAGCGCCACCACGTCAGCCCCAGGTTGGCGCATGGCTTTGAGCAGGGTCTGGGTCTGCTCGTTGAAGCGGGCATCATCGGAACCGAGTGCGGGCAGTGTGAACTCAATCAACCGTGCCATTTGCTGCAAAAAATCAAAGGTCAGCGCGGGTGCGCTCACGTCGCCCGGGGCGCTGGCGCCCGGCATCGGCAGCCCGGTCGATGGCGTGGCCGTGGCCGGGTCCGCTGCCGGTGGGCTGAAGCCGCCGTAAGCCATGAGGGCGCTCTTTACGCCGTCCCAGTTGAGTTGCCCGATGGCGGAATCCAACAAAGCACGCTGCTTTTGCTGCCCGGGTGTTTTTGTCGGCAGGGCCTGGGCGATATCGCGCAAGCGGTCGGTCGGAAAAGGGGGGTCGGTGGCCACCCCCGCAACCTCGTTGTAAATAGCCTGGTAATTGATCGGCGTTGGAGCCAACTTGCGTGCGGTGAGTTGCCTGAGCGTTTCACGGGCAATTTCAAAAGGCTTCTTGGCGATCATGAGTGATTTTCGCTATAAAAAATAGCTTCATCGATAAGGTCAGCGGGGACAAGACCTAAATGTAACCATGAATCCTGGCGGCTTTCATGTTAATTTGACGATCCGTAGCGCACGCCGTTTGAACGCCAGGATTCCGGAAACGGGCCCCGGGCAAGGATGCCGCGAAGATGCCGGATCCAACAGCCAGCTTGCCCCGCGTTCTCCTCTGGGCTGCAGAATTCAGTATTTGTTTGTGGTGTTTTCGCGCGTTAGCCCCCGTATCTATTGGCTAAATAGCTATAATTATAATAGCAAACATCGCTGACCCCAATTTGCACTTGCGCCTACCCGCACTGGCCTCAATGAGTCATGGGCCTTGTCAATAGAGGCTGCTGGGGTTGACGCGGCGAGTCCGCACATTGTTACTGGAAGTTGGCTCCTATTGCGTTGCACCCTAGTTTGTTTACACTGCATCTCTCATGTAAAAAATTAACTGGAGTTTTGATGAAACCCGTTTTGGAATTGTTAAAAAATCGTAATTCAACGGTTTTTCAGGTGAGTCCTTCAGTCACTGTCTTTGAGGCGCTCAAGCTATTGGCCAACTATGGGGTGGGCGCCCTGACGGTCATGGAGAATGGCAAACTGGCGGGGATTGTGTCCGAACGCGACTACACCCGTAAAGTTGCGTTGATGGGAAAAAACTCCAAAGAAACCACGGTGGCCGACATCATGACCCGTGATGTCATTACGGTCACACCCAACACCGGGACCCATGCCTGCATGGCGTTGATGAGCCAGAAGAAAATCCGCCACTTGCCCGTGCTGGATGGCGCTGAGGTCGTTGGCCTGATCTCGATCCGTGACCTGATGGACGACATCATCGCCGATCAGGAACAAACCATTTCTCAGTTAACGAGCTACATCAACAGTTAGTCAGCTGGGCACGGTGCCGTGGCCGACTTCGTGCGGCCTCGACCTGTCCCGCAGCGCTGTATCAGACGTCAATATTGCCAGCGCGCAGCGCGTTGGCTTCGATGAATTCACGGCGTGGCTCCACCTCATCGCCCATCAGCATGGTGAATACGCGGTCGGTTTCAATGGCGTCATCAATTTGCACCCGGAGCAGGCGGCGCACGGTCGGGTCCATGGTGGTTTCCCACAGTTGCGCCGGGTTCATTTCGCCCAGTCCTTTGTAGCGTTGACGTGAAGTGGCGTGTTCGGCCTGGGCCAGCAGCCAGGTCATGGCTTGCCGGAAGTCGCTCACTTTTTCCTCTTTTTGACGCTCACCTTCGCCCCGCATCACGATGGCTCCCGGGCTGAGCAAGTCCTTGAACGTGCTGGCGGCATCGGCCAGAACGGCGTAATCGGCGCCATGCACAAAGTCTTGTGTCAGCACGCTGCTCTTGATGTTGCCGTGATGGCGGCGACTGATGCGCAGAATCGGCTTGTCGGAGGCGACGTCGAATTCACCGGCCACTTCGGCATCGGGCAAGCGCGCTTGCAGCGCCGCGGCCGAAATTTCAGCGTCCGCCACCGTGTCCAGGTTCAGAGCGACGCCGTCGGCCACCGAGCGCAGCGCTTCAGCGTCCAGGAAGTTACGCAGGCGTGCAATGACGGCCTGGGTTGTCTGGTGCTTGCGCGCCAGTTCGGCCAAAGTCTCCCCTTTGAGGGTGGTGCCGTTTTCGCCACCCGTAAAGACAGAGGCGTTCACCAAGGCAATGCGCAGGAGGAAGCGGTCGAGCTCGTCACCGTCCTTCAGGTACAACTCTTCTTTTCCGGCTTTCACCTTGTACAAGGGCGGCTGGGCAATGTAAATGTGGCCACGTTCCACCAGCTCGGGCATCTGGCGGTAAAAGAAGGTGAGCAGCAGCGTGCAGATATGGGCGCCGTCGACGTCGGCATCGGTCATGATGATGATGCGGTGGTAGCGCAGCTTGGCAACGTTGAAGTCGTCGCTGCCGGTGCTGCCGCCGGCATTGCCGATGCCGGTGCCCAGGGCGGTAATGAGCGTCAGAATTTCATTGCTGGTCAGCAGCTTTTCGTAGCGGGCCTTTTCTACGTTCAAAATTTTTCCGCGCAGCGGCAGAATCGCCTGAAACTTGCGGTCGCGCCCCTGTTTGGCGGAGCCGCCGGCGGAGTCCCCTTCGACAATGTAGATTTCGCACAGCGCCGGGTCTTTCTCCTGGCAGTCGGCCAGCTTGCCGGGCAAGCCCATGCCGTCGAGTACACCCTTGCGGCGTGTCATGTCGCGCGCTTTGCGGGCGGCTTCGCGCGCACGCGCCGCTTCAATGATCTTGCCGACGATGATTTTGGCATCGGCCGGACGCTCCTGCAGGTAGTCGTAGAGCAGCTTGCTGACAATGTCTTCCACCGGGCCGCGTACTTCGCTGCTGACCAGCTTGTCCTTGGTCTGGCTGCTGAACTTGGGCTCGGGCACCTTGACCGAGAGGACGCAGGTCAGGCCTTCGCGCATGTCATCGCCGGTGACCTCGACCTTGGCCTTCTTGGCCAGCTCACTGTCGTCAATGTACTTGTTGATGACGCGCGTCATGGCAGCACGCAGGCCGGTCAGGTGGGTGCCGCCGTCGCGCTGCGGGATGTTGTTGGTGAAACACAGAACCTGTTCGTTGTAGCCGCTGTTCCACTGCATGGCCACTTCAACGCCGATGTTGGTGTCCTGGTCGCTTTGGCGGTCCCCCAGCGCATGGAAAATGTTGGGGTTGAGGACGGTTTTGCCTTTGTTGATGAAGTTGACAAAACCACGCACGCCCCCGGCACCCGAAAAGTCGTCTTCCTTGCCGCTGCGCTCGTCTTTGAGCCGGATACGCACGCCGTTGTTGAGGAAGCTCAGCTCACGCAGGCGTTTGCTCAGGATTTCGTAGTGAAAATCACTGTTTTGCTGGAAGATTTCAGAGTCCGGCAGAAAGTGCACCTCGGTGCCGCGCTTTTCGGTTGTGCCAATCACCTTCATGGGCGAAACTTCCACGCCGTTCACCACCTCGGTGACGCGGTTCTGCACAAACCCTCTGCTGAACTCCATCACATGTACCTTGCCATCGCGGCGGATGGTCAGGCGCAACATTTTGGACAGGGCGTTGACGCAGCTCACACCGACGCCGTGCAGGCCACCGGAGACTTTGTAGCTGTTTTGATTGAACTTGCCGCCTGCATGCAATTCGGTCAGGGCAATCTCAGCCGCACTGCGCTTGGGCTCGTGCTTGTCGTCCATTTTGACGCCGGTTGGAATACCGCGCCCGTTGTCGACCACGCTGACTGAGTTGTCGGAGTGGATGGTGACCAGAATGTCGTCACAGTGCCCGGCCAATGACTCGTCAATCGAGTTGTCCACCACCTCGAACACCAAGTGGTGCAAGCCGGTGCCATCCGAGGTGTCGCCGATGTACATGCCGGGGCGCTTGCGCACCGCCTCCAGCCCTTCCAGAATTTGAATCGAGCCTTCTCCATAGGCCTCGGAGGCACCGATCTGGTGTGCATCAATGGTGGGCTGAAAGTTGGAGCTGTCGCTGGCGCCTTCACCTGTATGAACGGCATCTTCGCCGTTGACCTCGTTCTCGGGGGGCTGAACTGGCTTGTTTTCTTCGGTCATGGCTAACTTTTCAACGATTTCTCAAATTTTTGAATGACCCAACCTGCACTGGACTTCTTCTCCACTGCGGGTTTGGATGTTGTGCTGCTACAAACTTTGCAGCGTCAAATTCGCATCGGCATCACCACGTATTTGAAGGTGGCGTTGTCGGGAATGGTGAACAAGGCTGAACTGTTTCCGTCAGACAGTTCCAGCCGCACCATGTCCTGGCTCATATTGGCCAGCGCATCAATCAGATAGGTCACATTGAAACCGATCTCGATGCTGTCGCCGCCATAATCAATATCGAGCTCATCTACCGCCTCTTCCTGCTCGGCGTTGTTGGACGCCACCCGCAGCGTGCCGGGGTCAATGTTCAGGCGCACCCCTTTGAATTTTTCACTGGTCAGGATGGCGGTGCGCTGCAATGTTGCCAGCAAAGCGCTGCGGCCCAGTGTGATGCTGTTCTGGTGGTTTTTGGGAATAACCCGGTTGTAGTCCGGGAACTTACCTTCGACCAGCTTGGTAACAAACTCCATGCCATCGAAGCTGAACTTGGCTTGGTTGTTGGCAAACTGCATCTCAATGGCGCCCTGGGTGTCAGAGAGCAAACGCTGCAGTTCAATGACGGTTTTGCGCGGCAGAATCACTTCCTGCTTGGGCACTTCCACATCCAGCGTGGCCGAAGCGAAGGCCAGGCGGTGACCGTCGGTGGCCACCAGACTGAGTTGGCTACCTTCGGCGACGAACAGAATGCCGTTCAAATAGTAGCGGATGTCATGCACCGCCATGGCAAATGAGACCTGGCTCAGCAGGTCTTTCAACGTTTTTTGCGGCACACTGAACACCGGGCCGAAGCTGGCCGCTTCCTGCACCAGCGGAAAGTCCTCGGCGGCCATGGTTTGCAGCGTGAACCGACTCTTGCCACCCTTGAGGATGAGCTTGGCGGCACTTGACTCCAGTGACACGGTTTGATCCGCGGGCATGGTGCGCAAAATATCAATCAACTTGCGCGCCCCCACGGTGGTGAAATCGCCTGTGTCACCATCGAGCTCTGCCGTGGTGCGAATCTGAATTTCGAGATCGCTGGTGGTCAGTTGCAGCGAAGTGCCTGTTTTGCGGATCAGCACATTGGCCAGGATAGGCAGCGTGTGCCGACGTTCAACGATGCCCGCTACCGATTGCAAAACCGATAAAACCTTGTCTTGTGTTGCCTTCAGAACGATCATGTCAACCTCTTTTTAATATCTGCAATTCAAATCATTAACAAATAGGGGGGGCAAAAATTTTTAACTTTGCCATTTTCCCATTTTTATTCCCGTAGTCAGCCTTTGAGCGTCTGCTCCAGCACATGAAGCTGCTGGTTCAACTCGGTCATTTGCTGGCGCTCACCGCCGATCTTTCGGACCGCATGCAAGACAGTGGTGTGGTCGCGTCCACCAAACAATTCGCCAATTTCGGGAAGACTTTTTTGTGTCAGTTCCTTGGCCAGGTACATGGCAATCTGGCGCGGCCGGGCGATGCTGGCCGGCCGTTTCTTGGAGTACATATCCGCAATTTTTATCTTGTAGTAGTCAGCCACAGTTTTCTGGATGTTTTCGACTGAAATCTGGCGATTCTGGATCGAGAGCAGGTCGCGCAACGCCTCGCGTGCCAGCAAGATCGAGATATCTTTCTGGTTGAACCGGGAGTAGGCCAGAATTTTGCGTAACGCGCCTTCGAGTTCGCGCACATTGGAGCGCACATTCTTGGCCACGAAAAAAGCCACCTCTTCCGGCATCACAATGCCCTCAACCCGTGCCTTGTTGATCAAAATAGCGACCCGCATTTCCAGCTCGGGGGGTTCGATCGCCACCGTCAGTCCGGAATCAAAGCGTGACACCAGGCGTTCATGGATGTCCGTCAGGCCTTTCGGATAAGTGTCGCTGGTCATCACGATGTGCGACTTTTTGGCCAGCAAAGCCTCGAAGGCGTTGAAAAATTCTTCTTGCGTACGTTCTTTATTGGCAAAAAACTGGACGTCATCAATCAGCAACAAATCCAGTGAGTGGTAACGCTCTTTAAATTCATCAAAAGTCTTGCGCTGATAAGCCTTAACCACATCAGATACAAATTGCTCGGCATGGATGTAGAGAACTTTGGCATTTGGCTGATCAGCCAGCAGCCGATTGCCGACGGCGTGCATCAAATGAGTCTTGCCCAAGCCAACACCGCCGTAGATGAAAAGCGGGTTGTACAGGTGTCCCGGCATGCCCGCGACGTGCATCGCCGCTGCACGTGCCATGCGGTTAGCGGTCCCTTCAATCAGGGTGTCGAAGGTCAGGGCCGTGTTGAGCCGGTTTTTAAGACTGCTCGGGTTTCGGTCCTCTCCCAATTCGGCCACGCCGTCCATCGGAATGGGTTCCATCGAACGATGAGTAAGTTGGCTCCTGACAAAAATCTCGCGGGGAGCAAGCGCTAACTCCAAATGTATGGTTTGGCCCGAAAACATTTCCAGCAGGCTGGTGATACGTTTGCTGTATTGGGCTCTGATCCAATCCAGCTTGAACCGGTTGGCAACAAAGATGGTGATTTGGGCAAGGTCGTCTGTGACCTGCGCCGATAGTGGTTTGATCCAGGTGTTGAACTGCTGTTCCGGGAGTTCCTGCGCCAGTTGATCAACACACGTTTGCCACAGGCTTTGTCCATCGCCAGTGCCCTTGAAGTCGGGATGGTTGGCGTATTGTCCCTCTGTCATATTGTT